>CBDIDK010000002.1:0-3889559 GCA_965277575.1 Edaphobacter sp. | reverse complement strand
GGACTCACTGACTGCTCCGTTCACGCTGCCTTGACCGACCAGCATCGCTCCAGCTTGCCCAAGTCCCGCAAGCGAGCGAACGGCTATGCTTTTGCCCGCGTTCTTCCCGGTTACCTGCCCCTTGATGGCCTGAAGGGAAGTCGTTGCTGCGATTGCCGATATTGGAAGAGAGCCATTATCGGGCAGCTCGACCGAACTGAACTCGATATTCATGATCCCCGAAGCATCCGCCTGGGTGATCTTCCCGACCGCGCGAGATCCCGCTGGAATCAGAACTCTTCCATCACGTTCGTAGTTGTACTCGATCACGGCCGTGACCGGCGCGTGCAACGCGGTGCTCGCCATCGATTCGAGCCGTGCAGCCACGTGATAGCCGGACTCCAGGCCGAAGTTGTCAGGTGCCGCGTGAAGCTGCAGGTTGCTTCTCGCCGGTCCATTTGTCTCATGAGCCACAAAGATAATCGACGGTTTGGAGTATTCCTCTTGCTCTTTCTGTGCGACTTGAACCTCTTGCCCGTTGGTGGGGCGACTTGTGCCTGGGTACGCCTCGGGACTCCAGTTTTTCAGGTGATCTGGGTCGGTGTCCGGCTGTTGAAACGGTGCTACATCTGCCAGCGTCCTGCTCCCGGTGGCTGGAGCCTTCCCGGCCAATGAGCTCGTACCGGGTGCTCCGAGACCACCGAGCTTCGGAGACTTTGTTTTCTCGATGTCGTTCGCTTCGAGCGATCCGGTTTTAACGGTCGAACTCTGGACGGCCATCTTGTCTGTAGGTACGAGCTGGCCGGGCGCATTGGGGGTAACAACACGACCGAGGTTTGGCTTCCCTGCTGCGTCCGCGCCGGCCTTCTTATTCGTACCTTTCGTTGAAATGAATCCGAAGAAGACGACAAGCAGAACCAGGATCGCTCCAGCAATCATTAACATCTTGCTCGTCTTATCTTTGCCGCCGCTCCCCCCCGCTCGACTTGGCATCACAAAGGGGCGGCTTTCGACGGTTGGCGTAGCAGCGGAAGCGGACCGGGTTTCATTGAGGTGTGGAGCGAGCTCTTCTTCCCTGTTGGGTAGCGGATTGGGCGTGGCCATGACGATATTCTCCTTGATAGACGGATATGAAGCGACTGGACTAATTTCCAGGGGCGACAAACGGCACAGCAAGCAACAGCGGCTTGTCGACCGAATTGGCAGACGCCAACTGAAGCAGGAGCCGCTCCTGGCTTTGCTTGAAGCCGGGGCGATTGAACGTCACCACTCCATCAGCTCGTTGGCCTGGAGCTAGCCGGCAGCCGTTGACTTTGAAGTTGCTCACAGGAACCTGCTCCGCCTCCACGAGGTGTTTTCTGTCCTTCTTTTTGATCTGGCTCTTATCACCGGGACTGCTCACCTCGATCTGTGGAGGAAGGACCTCGACCCAGTAATTGCTCTGGTTCCGTACGGAGTACGCGACCAGCATCTTTCCGCTCGACTCCCGAATCTCGCCTAAGGCGCCAACGATGGGGGAAGGGCCGGTCTTCTTGACCTTCTCTTCGAGAGCGGTGCCCTGCTGCCAAGCTGGCGTAGCCACTCGCGATTGGCCCTCAAGAGCGCTGTCCAGGGGATCGATGTGCTTGGTTGAGACTCCGGCCTCCTGTCCTTGTTTCACCATCGGGTCAGAGGACCCAACGAAGAAACTGTCTTGCGACTTGTAGTCCACGATGAAATCGACTGGCGCGTTTAAAGTGGTGTTTCCGTCAGAGATCAGCCGCATGCTGATCGTTTCGCCGGACTGCATTGTGATGACGAGATTGCTCTCCGCCGGCTGCTTGGTCGAGGGCTTGATGTAGACCAGCCGTGGCTCCTGATCCGAATGCTCCGCCTCGAAGAGGGTCGGCGCTCCCACGGCTACGGAGCTCACTGCTTCCGGCAAGCGGATCGTCGTGGTAAACAGAGGCCGCAAATGTAAATCCGTCACGTCAGCTTTCGAGACGGTGACATCAGAGACCATGGGTTGGGAATTTCGCTGCTGGCCCACTCCGGATGCTGTTGCGAATGCAACGGTCATTACCGTTAGTACCTGTATGCGAGAGGTCATTTGATTGTTCCTTTCAAACTGCCGGGGTGATGAAGCTTCAATTCGTGTTCGTACCTGCTGTCGACCGAGGTGACATATGCGATCACTTCAGCGTTGTGGTATCTCAAGCCGCTGGTGAGGATATGGTGCTCGCCACAGTAGTACGCCGCGACCACCATGCGGAGGTCGCCATGGAAGAGAGCATTCAGGGAGGCCAGATAGCGAACGCCGCCACCGATGTTGTCCTGGATCGAAGTAGGGTTGCGCACGGAGAAGTGAGCAGCGGTCGACGGCATCAGCTGCATCAATCCGATTGCGCCCTTGTTCGAAATCACCCGTTGATTCCAACCCGATTCCTGCTCAATGATCGCGTGGATCAGTTCTCTAGGAAGGTGGTAGTGGTCTGCATACGCGTTCGCGTAGTACACGGCTTCCGGAGCCCTGCTCTCCAGGGACGCCATGCCGTTGGCGGGAGCACTAACGGTGATGGCAACGAGCGCTGACGCAATCAGAATGACTCTCATGCGGTCACTTCGAGCGCCGCAATGGTGGCCTCGACCTCTCTTGCTTCCATCGCGTCAGCATTCTTCCGCGCTGTATGGATGATGACCTCGAATGCTTGTTTCATCAGCATCCTCTTGCGGTCGCCCTCCGTCTTCACGATCAGCGGCAGCATGATGTCCTTGTGCACAGCAAGGATCTCGTCCATGCTGAGGAGCTGCATGGCTTGCGCGACATCGTTCATCTCCGAGATACTGGGTGGCTTTTCGAGATTGAACGCTCGAAGAGCTTTGGCGAACCCTGCGATGAAACGGTGCGTCGCTGCATTCGCAGTCGGGGTCTTGCTCTTGACGATCGCCGCTTCCCTTTCCGCCGTGGGGTGCTCGACGATCAGGTAAAAGCTGCGGCGGCGAAGGGGATCGCCCAAGCGCCGTTCCTGGTTCGACGTCATGAAAACCAACGGAACCGTCGTCGCTTTCACTGTGCCCATCTTCGGGATCGAGAGCGTCCACGCGGAGAGCAGCTCTAGCAGGAGCGCTTCAAACGCATAATCTACTTTATCGATTTCGTCGACAAGCAAGACACAGCGCTTCTCCTGCTCGATCGCCATGAGCAAAGGGCCGGCCAGGAAGAAGGCCCGGCTGGTTACGTCCTTCTGGATCTGGTCCCAGTCGTATGTGCCTTCGCTCTTGCTCTTGAGCAGGACGAAGAGCTCTTGCAGGCTTTTGTCGTACTGCCCAATAGCCTTCTCTTCATTAACGCCCTGATAACACTGAAGGCGAAGGAGATCAGCGCCCGCCGCACGCGCAACCGACTGGGCCAACTCGGTCTTGCCGGCGCCAGCTGGCCCCTCCAGCATGATTGGTTTATTGATTTGCCCCGCCAGGTACACCGTTGTTGCGGTCTTCTGGTCGGTGAAATACCCCACACGGTTCAATGCCGACAGCGCTTGCTCAGGTGAGTCAAACATCCTGCCTACCCCCTACTGAATGAATCAGCTCGGGGGCAGATTAGGACGAACCGCAAATTCGGTCAAAAAGGCGCAAACCGGAGATGCGGACAACTTTCAGGGCTCCGTTACTCTTTGAAATGGGTTCCGTCAGGACCTTGCCATCCATTTTCGGTCTTCTGGAAACCGTAGTTCGAACGAATCGTCTCTACATCCCCTGGATTCCAATGGCCCATTTTGGTGAGGTGTCTCTTCCGCGCCTCATAGAACAGCGTGTAGACCTTCACCCCATTCACCTCGGCAAATTGACCGTCAGTTTTTTTCAGGTCAACGAGTTGCGTATCCCCATCTAGGCCCATCTGTTTGTTGATGTTGTGCCATGTGACTGTCGCATCCTCTACTGACGGAGGAGCCGGATTGACCTTACAACCTGCGGCTACCATCACTAGGGAAGTCAGAAGGATGACTCGTTTCCGCATTGTGTTAACTCCTTAGACGGTGCATTCTCCTCAGCATGGGACCGAGGTCCTTGAGTGCCGCCTCAAGAACATTTTGAGCATCTTTAACTCGCTGGTCAACCAACCATGTCCTCTCCGCACGATTGGCTTATCAAGCCTACTGGTCGAGGAGACCGCCTTGGCTAGCTGACAGCAAATCGAACGCGTCGGTGGCAGACCTGTCGGATGCGAAAGGTCAAGTTCACGTATGCCGGATGCTGTCCCCTCAGCATTAGAATCGGCACTAAGGGGCTTTTCCTTCTCAGTTCTTTTCTGAATAGCCTCCACTCCCCTCAGTGCGCCGAATCATGCTGAAATCTGGGCGCTCTTGCGGACCGTCACCCGAGCGACTGGTCTCCGTCCTTCTCCGCCCCTAGGCAGATCTGCCATCCAGATTTCAATGTCTTCCGGACGATATCGGACCAGAGGACCAACCTTAATATAAGGTGGCCCTGTTCCGCAAAGTCGCCACCGTCGGAGGCAAGCAAGACTCAGTTGGAGCTTCTCCGACAATTGCTTCTCGTTGATAAGCGTTTCCATGGTTCCTCTACTCGTAACCATCCCTCGAACGACCTCAAAGTACTTTGGACCACTGATCAGTCAAATCTCTGGGCTTTTGCTATTTGTCTCGTCGAGGGGCTTCGGTTGTTCAATGCTGCTTGAAGTTCATCTCTCTTGGCTTCCGTACGGATGTGGCTATAGTGGCGGAGCATCTGTCGATCGACGTGGCCGGCGATAGAGATGATCGTTTCGTCCCCTGCCCCGCTCTCTGCCATCTCCGTGATGAGGGTGTGCCGGTTGTCATGCCAGCGTCCTGTGACCGCCGCTTTTCGACGCATAATTTTCCATTCAGTTTTGAGCGACGTCACATACCGGGTTGGATCCTGGGGCGTAGGCTTGCCCCACGGAAAGAGATACCACTCCGATCGAACCTCCTCGAACCTCTCCTGACACCAGGCACGTGTTCGGCCAAAGCGTCGAAGAGATCTGAGTTCAAGGGGATGATGCGGCCTTCGCCGGTGTCACTCTTCGACTTGCCCACCTGAAGGATCTTCGCTTTCAGATTAACCCGGCCCCAGGTAAGCGTCTTGATCTCCGAGTCGCGCAGCGCCGCGTTGCGAGCCAGCATGAAGGCCGGATACATGTGGAGACTCTAAATTTGACCGAGTTTTGTACCCGCGATAGCGTGTGCCTTAAGAAGTGTTGTCTCCGGGTACAGCCGAATTACCTGGCTCCCACAGAGCCCTGTTCGGCAATCGCCGGTGGACAAAGAACCTTTGTCGCCCTACGTAAGAAGCGCGAGCAGCCAAATTGTTATTCGCCCAGAAGGATTCGCAACCCTTCAAAGCAAAGGAGTTGTGGGAGGTTCTACCTCACTTGACCGAATTTCCAATCACCGATACATATGTCGTTGAGATTGAGATCGTCGCGTGCTCATAACGCGCAAAGTCCCAGACTCGCAAGAAACCTGCCCACTGTTGCTAAATCCGACCTGTAAAAATCCTGTTTGTAGAGGTGAGAAATGCCAAGTGCCAACAGAAGAAGTGCGACGAATCTTGATTTTGATCTCCGTCAGAACAACATCCAGCCGATGTTGGTTCGGTCCCCGCAGCCGGTCAGCACGGAGGATTGCGATTCAACGGCTGAGAAGGGATACAATGCGACCTCAAATGATCTAAATGGCACGGTTTTCCTGCGTCTGTCGAGGGTCAAGGAGATGACAGGACTTTCGAAGTCCTGCCTTTACCTGCTGATTCGGGAGAAGAGCTTTCCTGCACCCGTTAGGATTGGCAATCGTGCCGTGGCCTGGGTCAGGTCCGAGGTCAGGCAATGGGCGCTGGAGAGGATTGGCGCACCAAGGTAAACTAGCGTCACCTTAGACACGGTCATATCGCTCCAGCGCCTTCACTGACTGCTCTTCATGCGGCCAACGACCGTCGACCGAGTGCAAGCTGAGCTTCGAGGTAGTCAGCCCACCATTGCATCATGATGATTCGCTGTTTCAAGTACTTTGCATGGTTGTAGGCGGCTGCAACTTTATTGCGTTTCAAATGGGCTAGTTGCATCTCTACATGCGCTTCGTCGAAGTCGTGCTCGTTCAAAATCGTTGACGCAAGTCCCCGGAAACCGTGGCCCGTCATGCGGTATTTGTATCCGAGACGGTAGAGCGCACCCAGGATGGTGTTGTTGCTCATCGGCTTCCTTTTGTCCATCGCTCCGGGAAACAGCAGACGTCCGTTCCCCGTGAGCAATCTGAGAGCTCGCAGCACCTCAACCGCTTGCCGCGACAATGGAACGATATGCGCCGTTCCCATCTTCATGCGTTCTGGTGGAATGACCCAGAGGGCGTTGTCTAGATCGAACTCGGTCCAGGGCGCTTCGATTAGCTCGCTGGTACGCACAAAGGTGTACGAGACGAGCTTTAGTGCAAAGCGAGTGATCGCATCCCCCCAATAGTCGTCCATTTTTGCCAGCAGTTCGGGCAGATCTTTCACATCCACGCGGGCGAAATTCTCGCTGTTTGCCTGGAGGAGGATGTCTCTGGGTTTGAAATCGGCAGCAGGATTACGCGTCGCCTTTCCATGGGCAACGGCATACCGGAAAATCTGCCCGGTTGTCTCATAGATGCGTTTGGCCACGTCTCTTGACCCGCGCCGTTCGACCGCCAGCATGACGTCACGAATGTCCATGGAGATAATCTTTTCCATGTTTTTGTGACCATAGGCCGGAAATACGTCGGCTTCCAAACGGAGCATGACAGTCTCTGCATGACGCGGAGACTTGCCAACGAGCCACCACTTCCACCAGGCGCGGGCGACCGATTCGAAGCTGTTCTCCGTCTGACGCTGCCGCTCCCGCTCTTCGTTCTGCTTTGCCTCGGCTTCCGCCTTGCGCTCAGCCAACGGATCGATGCCGCCGGACCACAGCTTGCGCGCTTCGCTATGGCGTTCCCGGGCCTCCTTGAGACCGACCTCGGGATACTCCCCTAAAGACATCATCTTTTCCGTGCCCTTGAAGCGATAGCGCCAACGCCAGTACTTCGCCCCGGAGGGCATCACGAGAAGGCAAAGGCCTCTGCCGTCTGTCAGTTTGTATTGCTTACTCTTCGGTTTTGCCGTGTCGATTGCCCTGACCGTCAGTTCCATAGCGATTTTCCCTCCAAATGGTGGGTAATTCCGTTACCCACATTTTCGGGAAGCTATACCCACATTGTTACCCACACAAATGTCTGGCTTGCGTGGAACTGCAATGGACCTCTTGGGACGAAAAATCAGCTAACTTGCTGATACATAAGCAAGTAGCTGAGTGCCAGGAGGTGCTGGGAAGTGTAAGGAAGTACCATAAAAATCATGGTTGGTTGCCCCCCAGGGATTCGAACCCCGATTGATCGGTTCAGAGCCGACTGTTCTACCATTGAACTAGGGGGCAAAGTGCTTAGCGGTGGTCGCTTTGCGTTGCGAACGGGTGCTCGCCGACTGCCTTTTAGAGTGTACGAGGTGGGGGTAATTCGGTCAATGGCCGGTCAGCACTGCCCAGGTGTTTCGATCGAGAGCTATCTACCGTTCGACGATATTCGGCTGAAATGCGGAAGGTAGCCGCCGCCGTGTAAAATTCCGCGTGTAGGCACACCGGCGCGAAGCAGTCGTCGCAGCACACCTGTTCCGTACCTTATTCGACACCTTAGGAGACATGCACCGATGATTAAGTTGACCCCTGGAAAACTAGCTGGCCTGAAGGCCGTCTCCGACGATCGCGGTGTCATCGCCGCCGCAGCCATGGACCAGCGCGGCTCCTTGCAGAAGTCGCTGGCGAAGGAGCGCGGAGCCGCCTCGGACGCACACGATCTGGAAGAGTTCAAGACGCTGGTGACTTCTGTGCTGACGCGCTACGCGTCGGCGATTCTGCTGGACCCGGAGTACGGGCTGCGGGCCTCGAAGCAACGCAACGGCAAGGGCCTGCTGCTGGCGTATGAGAAGACCGGCTACGACTCGAACACGGCCGGCCGCCTGCCCGACCTGCTCGATGTATGGAGCGTACGGCGGTTGAAGGAGGCTGGCGCGGACTGCATCAAAATCCTGCTCTACTACACGCCGTTTGAGAAGTCGCATATCAATGACCTGAAGCACGCCTGGATTGAGCGAATCGGCGACGAGTGCATCGCGCATGACATTCCCTTCTTCCTTGAATTCGTCGGCTACGCTGCGGATGGCGGGGATGAGAAGTCGCTTGCCTACGCAAAGAAGAAGCCGGAGATCGTATCGGGCTCGATGGCGGAGTTCGGCAAGGCGCGCTACAACGTGGACGTGCTGAAGGTTGAAGTGCCGGTGGAGATGTCGTTTGTCGAAGGCACGCGCGCCTACAAGGGCGAAAAGGCCTATACCCGCTCCGAGGCGCTTCAGCATTTTCGCGACTCTGCGACGATGACGCATAAGCCGTTTATTTATCTGTCCGCAGGGGTCTCGAACCCGGTGTTTATCGAGACGCTGGAGCTCGCTGCCGAATCGGGCACGAGCTTCAACGGCGTCCTGTGTGGCCGGGCTACCTGGAAGGACGGCATCGCCATTTACGCCAAGCAGGGAGCGAAGGCATTCGAGGACTGGCTCAATACTACGGGGGTCGAGAACATCAGCAACGTCAACAATGCGCTGAAGGCGGCCCATTCGTGGCACGACAAGGTCGAACACAACTAGATTTGAAATACGTTCCAGGCGGTGCGCCATGTCCGCGTCTCCGGAGCATGGGCACCGCGCAGTCAACCGGCGTTCGCAGGATGTGAGAGGCTGACCCGGATGCGGTCGATGCGGCGGTCGGTACTGGCGAGCACCTCGAGTCGCAGGCCTTCCTCCTCGACCACCTCGCCGGGCAGGGGGATGTGTCCTGCGAGCTCGGAGACCAGACCGCCCAGCGTGGTCGATTCGTAGTGGTCGGGAAGCCGAACGGCGGTCGGCTCGTCCTTTGTATCGCGAGCCTCGCGGTCTTCACGGACATCGCGGTTTTCTTTCCCCGGGCTCTCAAGCTGCTCCGATTGCAGGTCGTGCGGGATGTCGGCGTCGGGCGCACGGGCGTTCCGGTAAGCCGGCTCGAACTGATCGGCGAAGAGGTCCCGCAGACGCGAGAGCTCGAACGAACCCGAGACGGTATAGGCGCCATCAGGCTCCCGGACGGGCATGTCATCGTCCTCGGAGACGTCATGCTCGTCGGCGATGTTGCCTACGATGGCCTCCAGCAGATCTTCAATGGTGACCAGCCCGGCGACGCTGCCGTACTCATCGATGACGAGGCGCATATGCTGCTTTTCGCGCTGCATCTCACGCAGCAGCTCTGCCACCTTCTTGGTCTCGGGAACGAATGCCGCGGGCCGCTGTATCTGGGCGACGGTGCGTGTATTCGCGTCCGCATCCAACACCTTCAGCAGGTCGTGCGCGAATGCTATTCCGGTTACGTTGTCCAGGCTTCCGGCGTACACCGGCACCCGCGAAAAGGCATGCTCGTTGATCTGTGCCGTGAACTCGTGCAGCGTCAAGCCGCCAGATACGGCGAAGATCTCGGGTCGCGGCGTCATCACTTCAAGCACCACCTTGTCGCCGAACTCGACTACGGACCGGACGAGTTCACGGTCGGATTCTTCGAGGATGCCCTCTTCTTCACCGGCCTCGAGCAGTGCGTCCATGGCCTCGGAGGGATGGTCGTCCTCCGCGGTGTCTTCAGGTTCGGCCAAGGCGGCGATCGAGAGCAGCAGGCCGAGCAGAAGCGTGACGGGAAGGATGAGGTAAAACAGCGCCTGCAGGAGAGGCGTGATGCGCGCGATCCAAAGGCCGCGCGTGCGGGTGAAGAGCAACTGCGGCAGGAGGCGGTCAAACAGCAGGATGAGGAGGATGAGCTCGAATGCGGCTCGAACGATCTCCGAGGTGGAGGGGGTGCGGGCGAGCGAAGGCAGCAGCGTGGTGTGGGTGTAGAGTCGCAGGCCGGAGAAGAGCGCGAGGGCGGCGAGGCTGAGCTGGCGGAGCACGGAGGCGGAGAGGGCGATGGACTCGCGTCCCAGGCGAAGGCGCGGCTCGACGACCTCTTCCCAGGCATCGATGTTGTCCTGGTACTCGCGGGCGAGGAATTTGCCCATCTCGGAGTAGACGCGGTCTACGTAGGCGGCGAGCGCAAGGATAACCAGCAGAAGCACCAGCGCGAGGGTGTATGCATATGGCGAGCTCATTTCCTTCTTCCAGTGCGCCTGACTGCGATCGTCTTCGCATTGGCTGCCCGGGGGGACTTTCCGGCTGTGCCGCCTGGCGCCGCTTCCCTGCCCGCGGATTTTGCGTTGCGTTTTTTCGTCAGAATGTCGGCTGCCGCGGCTCGCTCGATGAGGGTGGTTGGGAGGCGAAGCTCGCGGCGCAGCAGGGTCTCGCGGGCGGCCATCTCGCCGTGGTCGGTTTCGTGGTCCTCTCCCGCAAGATGCAGGATTCCGTGAAGCAGGAGAATGCGCACCTCGTCGCGGAGGCTGTGGCCGAAGGTGGCGGCCTGACGCGCCGCGGTTTCGAGCGATATGGCGAGGTCGCCGGCGTGGACCGGGGAAATTTCGGGGGGTGCCGGAAAGCTGAGGACGTCGGTGGCTTTGTTCTTGCCGCGGAATCCCTTGTTCAGGCGGCGGAGGGTGGCGTCGCCGGTGAGCAGCACCTCGACTTCGCCCGTGAGACCGACGGCGAGGCGGGCGCGGTTGAGGAAGCGCGCCAAGCCGGAGCTGGAAAGCGTCGAGATGGAGATGGTACTTGGGGGGTCGATGGTGATCATCGTGAAAGGAGGGCTCGTAAGAATCAAGGGAGAGCTAAGGCCGCCCTCCCTTGATGGTATCGCATGGGGTTTCGATCACTGGGGCTTGGAGACCGGTTTGGCGGTTTCGACAAGGTTTGAGCCGGGCACGACGGTTTCGGTTAGAGCGAGCGGCAACTGCTGCTGCGCCTTGCCGTAGCTGTCGTACGCACGCACGATGCGCTGGACCAGGGAGTGGCGGACCACGTCGACATCTTCGAAGTGGCAGAAGCGAATGCCTTCGACGCCATCGAGGACATGGAGCGCCTCGAGCAGGCCGGACTTCTTCGGGTTGGGGAGATCGGTCTGGGTGAGGTCGCCGGTGATGACCGCCTTGGAGCCGTTGCCCAGGCGGGTGACGAACATCTTCATCTGTTCCATGGTGGTGTTCTGGGCCTCGTCCATGATGATGAAGGCGTCCGACAGGGTGCGGCCCCGCATGAAGGCGAGAGGAGCGACTTCGATGACGTTGCGTTCGAGGAGCTTGTCGACCTTTTCCTGGTCGAGCAGGTCGTAGAGGGCGTCGTACAAGGGGCGAAGGTAGGGATCGACCTTCTCCTGCAGGCTGCCGGGCAGGAAGCCGAGGCGTTCCCCGGCTTCGACGGCGGGGCGGACGAGGATGATGCGGCTGACCTTCTTTGCCATGAGGGCGGAGACGGCCATGGCCACGGCGAGATAGGTTTTACCTGTTCCTGCGGGACCAAGGCCGAAGGTCATGTCGGACTGTTCGATGGCTTCGACATATTTGCGCTGGTTGGGGGAGCGAGGCTGCACCATGCGCTTGACCCCGGCGGAGCGCTGTTTGCCGGATTCGACGATGCCGCGCAGGGTTGCGGCAGGGTCGGCGACGAGGAGCTTCAATATGCCGTTGAGCTCGCCGTTGTGGAGGCTGACGCCGGATTTACGGAGGGTATCGAAGTCGCTGAAGATGCCTTCGATGCGGGCTACATGTGCGGGTTCGCCGGTGACGTGGATGGCGTCGGAACGGAGATCGATGGTGACGTCGAGCTTGTCTTCGAGGAGGCGGAGGTTTTCGTCGCGGGTCCCGTACAGGGGCTCAATGCCAGCGGTGATTTCCAGTGTTTTTTTAATCAAAGAGTGTGCTGACCTCCGTCAGGGGAAGCTGGGTTGACTGCTGGAGCAATTGACTTGGGAGTGGGAAAGAGGAGGAGCGAGAGGGGAAGAGACCGGATAGCGCGGCGACTGCGCTTTCCAACTGCGACCGGGATGGCTGGAGGTGCCGATCTTGTGTCGAAGATGGGCAAAGAGTAGAACGTGTGAGAGGCGGCGTCAAGAGGCAAATTTCCTGGTATGACAGGAATGACGATCGCAGCCGGGGGATGAGTCTGCATTCGGTTGGTGGGATGTTGGCGCGACTGAATTGGTTGACCTGAGGGCGGGAGTTCCGTAGACTGAAACTGCAGGGAGTACGACGGGTTGCGGCCTCGATACAGGGTTGCGCCAGTCTTGTCCGCCAGTTTATGGCCTGCATCCATTACCTGCATATGCAGGTCGAGAGAAGAGAGTTTATGGCAAATCATGTTTCGTCGCTGAAGCGCGCACGTCAGACCGTAGTAAAGACTGCGGTGAACCGCTCGAATAAAAGCAAGCTGCGCGGCACCCTGCGTATGCTGCGTGAGGCAATCGCCGCCGGCAACCACGCGGACGCAACGACCCAGTACCGCGCGACCGCTTCGATACTCGACAAGAGTGTGCAGAAGGGTGTTTTGCACAAGAACACCGCGAGCCGCTACAAGAGCCGCCTGAATGCGCGTGTCAAGGCTGTTGCGCCGAAGCAGGCTGCCTAGAAATCAAAGAGAACATTACATAGAAGGGGCTGGCTGATGGAGTTCATCGGCCAGCCCTTTTTCTCTGAAATGCCCAAACTACGGTTGAGGCTTGTCGTTGGTGGAACTGTGAGGCGGGTCGCTCGGCAAGGTGTAAAGCGTGGGCGGTTTGCGGGGCTGATTGGGTGCCGCGTCGCCGGCCGGCGTAGAGGCAGAGGCGGCGGACGAGTGAGGCTGTTGGTTTGCTGTGCCGGTCGGATCGGCAGGCTGCCCCTGCCGCGCGGCGTCCGAAAGGTTGTCGGTCTCGTCGGAGGAGGTGGCCTCGGCGCTGGCGACCGACTGATGCGCGGCCTTGAAGTGGACCGGCGCTTCGTTGTCTTCCGGGGCTGCGGCCTGTGACAATTTCAGATCGGCCTCTTCCTTGTCCGTGAGAGGCGGCAGGCTGTAGATTTCGATGGCGTCAGCATGGATAACGGCGAGGCTTAGTCCATCGGGAGAGAGGGCGAAGTTCTGCCCGGCGCGCTCGATGGGGGAGCACTCGGCACGAAGGATCTGCTTGCCGCTGCCGGCCTGATAGACGACGACATTCTGTGAACTGAGCTCGTCGGAGCTGAGTGGCTGGTCCGCGACCACGGAGGAGCGCACGAGCACGCGGCCGAGGGCAAAGCGGTCATTGGAGGTGGCGAAGACCAGGGATGGGGCAAGATAGTCGCCGTAGAGGTTCTGCTCCCACATCTCTTCGCCACGCATATTGAACCCGCCGAGCAGTTGTCGTGTATTGCCGCTGCGGCAGCCGAAGGCGATGAACTCGCTGCGGCTGACAAAGACAGGGGCCGGGCGGCAGGTGGAATCGAAGGCGGAGAGTTCGCTGCTCTTGCCCGCATAGGAGTCGAAGTCGAAGGCCCAGTGCTGCCGCCCCTGATCGAGGACGTCGATGTAGCCTGCGGTGTCCATGGGAATGCTCCCGAGACTGCTGGAGCGGACTACGCCCGCGGAGCGCGGCCGGATTTCACCATCTGAATCGTCCGGTTTGGGGATGCGGTAGAAGTTGATCTGGACGGAGTCCGGCTCGGGCTGCTCAGCGATTGGGGCGGGTGTGGGGCCGAAGAGAGGGGTCTTCGGCCGGGGCACGGGCGGCGTGCGCGGGAGGCTCTCGATGACCAGCATGTCGGCATCGGGCGAGAGGAGCACGGCGCCGATGCGGCGGCCACTGATGTTGAGAAAGGGCCGTTCGTCGAATGGGACGCCGGTCTTGACATGGGCGAGGGGTGCGAAGGTGGTGAGTCTGTCGCGGATGCGCAGGAGGAAATGACCGTGGCCGAGGCTCCAGAGATATTGGCCATGGTCGTGCAAACGCCAGGAGGTTTGGGCGAGAACGTGACCGGTGGGTAGATCGAGCAGAAGCGCGTCGACATTGCGATCCTGATCGTCTTCGGGCTCATCGGGAAGGCGGGATAGGAGTCGCCGGACGGTGAAGGTGAGGAGGAGATGGGTATCGTCCACATAGTGGACTGTGAAGAGCGAGCTGCCGGCCAGAAGGAACTGCGTAGAGAGGGGCTGGAAACCCAATGGTTCGAGAGGAATGCGACGGGGGGGCTCGGGCCCGCGGGCCTGCAGAGGCATGACACAAAGCGAAAGGAATAGCGACAGGCCAAGCCCACGCAGGAGACGGTGTGGACCGGAAGACGGAATCCGACAGGGAACGATTATGGCAGGGGGCGCGTATCCGTAGTGTCTGGATGGGTTTGGAAGCATCTGCGTGTACCTGCATACGCTGCCGGTCATCTGCCCGGCCTGCACAGCGAATAGCACTACTGTTTCACAGACGGACGATGGACGCCAAGGGGTTGAACGAAGCTGCTGCCCGGGGATGGGTTGCGACCGGGTGATGATGCAGATGATACAAAGGCTGAGTGACTTTTGGAATTGACAGGGAGAAACCATGTTGAGCGGGCGGATGGCAGTGACGGCGGGCAAGACGAAGCGCCGGATCGGGGTCGGAGGCGCAATTGCGCTTATCACGGTTACAGCCGGAGCGTGGCAGGCAGGTCTCGCTCAGCAGGGGCAGGCTCCATCGGATGCCGAGAAGAAGCCGCAGGTCTATCTACCCATCCCGGGCTTCGATACGACGTCGCTGGACGCCTCGGTCAAACCGTGCGATGACTTTTACAAGTTTGCCTGTGGGAAGTTCGCGGCGAACCATCCGATTCCGGCGGACCAGGCTGGCGTGGACCAGTTTTATGCGTTGTACAACGTCAATACGCAGGCGCTCGACGGGATATTGAAGAAGGCTGAGGCGGGGGGCGCGGATCGATCGCCGGATGAGCAGAAGATCGGCGATTACTATAAGGCGTGCATGAATACGGACGCGATCGAGGCCAAGCGTCTTGCGCCAGTCGAGCCGTTGCTGGGCGAGATCGACGCCATCAGCAGCAAATCGCAGTTGCCAGCGCT
This sequence comes from Edaphobacter sp., assembly GCA_965277575.1. GTDB lineage: Bacteria > Acidobacteriota > Terriglobia > Terriglobales > Acidobacteriaceae > Edaphobacter. The sequence continues at coordinate 3,874,523 of CBDIDK010000002.1, read as the reverse complement.
GATCGGCAAGCTGCAGCGGATGGGCGTGAACGTGTTCTTTGGTTACGGGGAGCAGCAGGACTTTAAAGATGCGACCAAGCAGATCGCCAGCGTATCGCAGGGTGGACTGGGGCTGCCCGAGAAGGACTATTACCTGCGGACGGGAGCGAAGGACCAGACCATTCGAGAGCAGTACGTGGCTCATGTCGCGAAGATGCTCACCCTGGGAGGCGATCCGCCGGAGCAGGCGCAGAAGGACGCAACGGCTATTATGGCGTTCGAGACGGGGCTGGCCAAGGCTTCGCTGAGCGTTACCGATATGCGTGATCCGGAGAATATTTATCATCTGAAGTCGATCGACACGTTTGAAGCGACGCTGCCGGGAGTGGATTTTGGCGCGTTCGAGGATGCCGTGCATTCTCCACGGGTGAGCGAGCTGAACGATGCGACGCCGGCGTTCTTCCCTGCCCTGCTGAAGGAGATTCAGGCGACCGATCTGGAGACGTTGAAGGCGTACATGCGATATCAGGTGCTGACGACATCGGCCGGACGATTGCCGAAGAGAGTCGATGACGAGAACTTCGATTTCTATGGACGCAAGCTGAATGGGCAGCCGGAGCAGGCGGCCAGGTGGAAGCGCTGCTCGAACTCGGTCAATGGCGCCCTGGGCGAGGCACTTGGGAAGGTTTATGTGGAACAGTATTTCGCCGGGGACAGCAAGGCCAAGATGCTGCAGATGGTCGGCGATATCGAGGCTGCGATGGGGCGCGACATCGACCAGATCGACTGGATGTCGCCCGCGACCAAGGTGCGCGCAAAAGAGAAGCTCCATGCGGTCGCGAATAAGATCGGATATCCGGACAAGTGGCGAGATTACACCAAGCTGGAGATCAAGCCGGACGATGCGCTGGGAAACAAGATACGCGCGGATGAGTTCGAGAACGACCGGCAGCTTGGGAAGATCGGCAAGCCGGTGGACCGGAACGAGTGGGAGATGACCCCGCCAACGGTAAACGCCTACTACGACCCGAGCATGAACAACATCAACTTCCCTGCCGGCATTCTGCAGCCTTCGTTCTATGACCGGACGCAGGACGATGCCGTGAACTATGGCCATATCGGCGCAGTGATTGGACATGAGCTGACGCATGGCTTCGACGATGAAGGCAAGAAGTTCGACGCGAAGGGAAATCTGGACGATTGGTGGACGCCGGAAGACACGAAGAACTTCGTCGGGCGGACCGATTGCCTGATGAACGAGTATGGCGGGTTTACGGCGGTCGATGATTTGAAGGTGAACGGCAAGCTGACGCTGGGGGAGAATACGGCGGATAACGGCGGCCTGGTGCTGGCTTATATGGCGTATCTCGATCGGGCGAAGAAGGAAGGTGTCGATCTCGCTGCGAAGAAGGATGGGTTCACCGCGCCGCAGCGGTTTTACATCGGGTATGCGCAGAACTGGTGCGAGAACTCGCGGCCGGAGTCGGTGCGGGCGCAGGTGCTGAGCGATCCGCACTCGCCGGACCACTTCCGGGCGAATGGGGCGATCGTGAATCAGCCGGGGTTCGCGGCGGCATTCGGGTGTAAGAAGGGCTCGCCGATGGTGCCGGTGAAGAGCTGCCGCGTCTGGTAAAAGCAGTTATGGCGGTTTTGGCAAAGAGACGGGCGCTGGGGTTTGCGGCGTGTGCGGCGGCGAGTGCATTCTGGGGATGCGGATTTTTCTTCGGGAAGATCGCGCTGGTGGAGATGAGCTTCGCGCATATGGTGTTGTACCGCTTTCTGTTCGGTGTTCTGCCTTTGTTGCCTCTGCTCCTTACCCATCGGCCCAACCTCGATCGCGGGGAATGGGGGTTGCTGCTGGCCGCCTCGTTTTTAGGTGTGCCGCTGCAGTTTTTGATTCAGTTCTATGCGCTGTCGATTACGACGGTGAGCCACGCTTCGTTGATGGTGGGGACGATGCCGGTGCTGCTGGCGGTGGGGGCGGCGGTGTTTGCGCATGAGCGGATGGACCGGGTGGGGTGGATGGCGCTGGCCGGGTCGGCGGGTGGAGCGGCGCTGATTGCGTTGGGCGGGCGTGGAGGAGCGGGCGGACCGACGCTGAAGGGCGACCTGCTGGTGGTGGTGTCGCTGCTGATTGCGCTGTTCTGGATTCTGCTGAACAAGCGGCTGATGGAGCGGCACTCGCATGTGGTGGTTACGGCGTATGGGCTGGCGCTGGGGACGGCTATGTTGATGGTGTGGGTTCCGCTGCGGTACGGGATGCCGCCGGTGGCGGGAGTTTCGTTGAAGGCGTGGATGGCGCTGGGGGCTAGCGGTGTTTTGTGTACGGCGACGACGACGCTGCTTTGGAACTGGGGCATTACGCAGGTGCCGGCGTCGCAGGCCGGTGTGCTGTTGAATATGGAGCCGCTGATGGGGAGCCTGCTGGGAGTGTTTGTGCTGGGGGAGCGGCTGGGGCCGAGCGCGTGGGCTGGCGGTGGGCTGATCCTGGCGTCGGCGATTACATTGACGACGCAATCGAAGACCAGGGTTCGGGAAGATTGGGTCAGCTCCGGCTGATGTGGTGGATTGCCGGCGGTGATTTGTGGACGGACGCGAGGTGGCTGGTGGTCCGTTTCCAAATGAAGGTGAGAGTGAGGCCCGCGACGACGAGGCCGGCGCAGAGGCCAAGCCAGAGGCCGACCGCTCCGTGATGAAGCCGGAAGGCCAGGATGTAGCCGATGGGCAGGCCGATGATCCAATAGCCGACGATCTGGACGATGAGGCCGGCATGGGTGTTGCCTGCGCCGCGGAGAGCGCCGGTGGCGGTGATCTGAAGGCCGTCGAAGAACTGGAAGAGGGCGGCGACGAAGAGAAGGGGTACGGTGGCGGCTATGACGGCACTGTCGGTGGTAAAGGCGCCGGCGATAGCGTGGGGAAAGAGCAGGAGGACGGCGGAGAAGACGGCCATGCAGCCTGCCCCGAGGAGAATGGCGGTCCAGCCGGCGGAAGCGGCTTCGCCGGGGGCGTTGCGGCCGATGGCCTGGCCGACGCGGACGGAGGCGGCGGCAGAGATGGCGAAGGGCACCATGAAGGTGAGGCTGGCGCAGTTGAGGGCGATCTCGTGCCCGGCGAGAGGAAGACGGCCCATGACGCCGATGAGAAAGGTGACCATGCCGAAGATGGAGATTTCGACGAAGATCTGGCCTCCGGCGGGCGCTCCGAGGAGGATGAGACGGCGGATACGCTGGGGCTCGAAGTGGAGGAGCATGGTGCGGAGGCCGTAGTGGTGGCGGCTGTCGATACGCCAGAGAGCAGCGAGCATGACCAGGGCGAGGTAGCAGCGGGAGATGGACGTTGCCAGGCCGGAGCCGGTGACGCCGAGCGCCGGGATGTGGATGTTTCCCCACACATGACCATAGATGAGAAGCCAGTTGCCGGCTGCGTTGATGAGGTTGGCGGTGACGAGCGCGACCGCGATGGGGCGAACATGGTTGAAGGCCTGGAGGTAGCGGCGGAGGGTGAAGTAGAGGAAGAGCGCCGGGGTTCCCCAGTTGAGGGCGCGCAGGAAGGCGACGGCGCCGGTGAGGACGGCGGAGTCGATCGGCAGGCGCAGCATGAGCGGCGGGGCGAGCAGGACGATGAGGATGAGCGCAACGGCAAGACCGGCTGCCAGGATGAGGCCGTGCAGGAGCCAGCGGTTGGCCTCGTCGAAGCTCCCGGCTCCATGGGATTGGGAGAGGTAGGTGTCGAGGCCGAGGAGGACTCCGGCGATGCCAAAGGCGATGGTGTTGTAGAGGATCTGGCCGATGGCGGCTGCGGAGATGGCGAGTGCGGGATTCGCCATATGCCCGACCATCATGGTGTCCACGATGCCCATGACCATCCACCCTACTTCGGCGAGGATGAGCGGCAGGGCGAGCGTGAGCATGGGCCGGACTTGCTGACGTATCGACACGTTCTTAGCTTCTTCTAAAAGGAAAAGCCCCGGTGGGGCGCCGGAGCTTCTTCAATGCTTGTACCCAGTATAGCGGCTCAGCTAGACCGACTGCCCGACGTCGAAAATAAGTCCCGTTTTCGTGGCGTACTCTTCGCTTCGAAAAAGCGTCTGTCCGGCGTCCATGTTCTACCATGCAAATGTCCACAATAAGCACAAACAAAACCGCGTTTAACCACCCGGTTTTTCGAAAAACCCCAATAAATAGCCACACAGGCGTGGCCGGATATTTGAGTTCTACTTGCCGGGCTTTGGGTTGCCGGTCAAGGGCGAGGGGCCGGCTTGAGGCGATTGGCGCTTTGGAATGGCAGCATCCAGCCCGGGTACTCGGGTGGCAGGGCGCTGACTTCGTCGAGCTGCTTGACCTCGTCCGAGGTGAGTTTGAGGTCGACGGCGGCGAGGTTGTCCTGGAGCTGATCGAGGCGCTTGGCTCCTATGATGATGGAGGTGACGACGGGTTTGGTGAGCAACCAGGCGAGGGAGACGCGGGCGGGGCTGCAATCGTGGGCTTTGGCGATGGGGGCCATGACATCGAGGATCTTCCAGGTGCGCTCCTTGTCGACGAGGGGAAAGTCGAACTCGGAGCGGCGGGAGCCTTCGGGTTTCTGGTTTTCGCGGCTGAACTTGCCGGAGAGCAGGCCGCCGGCGAGCGGGCTCCAGACGAGCAGGCCGGTCTTTTCGGCTTCGAGGAGAGGGACGAGGTCGCGCTCGAGGTCGCGGCCGGCGATGGAGTAGTAGGCCTGGAGGGTGTCGAAGCGGGCTAGGCTCTTGAACTCGGAGATGCCGAGGGCTTTGGCAATCTTCCAGGCCTGCCAGTTGGAGACGCCGATGTAACGGACTTTCCCTGAAGCGACCAGCGTGTCCAAGGCCCGGAGGGTCTCTTCGACGGGTGTGACGGTGTCGTTGCCGTGGATCTGGTAGAGGTCGATGTAGTCCGTCTGGAGGCGGGTGAGGCTGGCATCGACGGCATCCAGAATGTGTCCGCGCGAGGCGCCTACGTCGTTGCGGCCGGGACCGACGCGGCCGAAGACCTTGGTGGCGATAACAATATCTTTGCGGGCGATGTTCAGGTTTTTAATGGACTGGCCGAGGGTCTTTTCGCTTTCGCCTTCGGAGTAGACGTCGGCCGTGTCGAAGAAGTTGATGCCGCCCTCGATGCACGCTTCGATGAGCTTGTCGGCGCCGGCCTGATCCACTGTGCCGACGACTTTGAACATGCCCGTGCCGCCGTGAAAGGTCATGGTGCCGAAGCAGAGGGTCGAGACGAGGAGGCCGGTGTTGCCGAGGGTCTTGTATTCCATGGTGAGGTCCTTTGGCCGAGAGGGTTGGCGGTCAGGGTGTTGGATGCGGGGTGGGGTGAGTGTGATTCAGGAGCAAGGGGGAGCTGGAGCATGCGACATTGACAGAGCGTTCACATGGATCGAAGGGTTCTTCCATAGACTTCTGTCATGCGCGACGAACCTTTGAGCTATAACTTTGCTGCCGGCCGGAGCGATGGGACGACGATCCTGAAGCTGGATGGGCCGTTGACCCTGTCGACGATGTTCGGATTTCAGGATGAGCTGCGGGCGAGGACGCCGCAGGTGCTAGTGGTGGATATGACCGGGGTGCCGTATATGGATTCGGCCGGGCTGGGACTGATCATGAACTACTATGTGTCGGCGCAGAACCATGGCAGGAAGCTGTTGCTGGCGGGGGTGAATGAGCGTGTGATGGCGCTGCTGGAGATGACGAAGGTCAAGGAGATTCTCACGAGCTTCCCCACCGTGGGTGAGGCGGAGGCGAGTGTGTAGGACCACTCTGCAGTGACGACAGTGACGACAGTGACGACAGTGACGACAGTGACGACAGCGACGACAGCGACGACAGCGACGACGCTATTGCGGTGTGATGATGCCTCCTACAGGCATGCTGGTGGGGAGGTTGGCTCTTCGGTTGCGTCCTTCGTGAGGGTCGTGAGGGTCGAGATTGGAGCGGGAGGCGGCGACGCAAGGGGGACACAGGGTTTGGGCGGTTTCGGCCGGGACCTGCTGGTGGCAGTGGGAGCACTCGATGAGGGCTAGTTCGGACATATGGGGATCTTACGGGATCCGTGGGCGGGACGGTTTGACAACGATCTGCATAGATGCCAACTCCTGAGCGCCACCGAGACGGAAGGGGATGTACAGCGCGAAGCTGTCCTGCCGGACGGGCCCACTCCGCGTGGGGCGGGCACTTCGTGCCTTGTATACCGGTCTTGACAACCTTTGCTGCGCTGGTCCTCCCGTTGGTCGGGATCAGGAATAGATTACGTCTGGTGGGCTTGCCGTTGTATCCATCATGGAAGCTGCCTGGTGGTGTTGGAGCCAGCGGTGGGCGTAGAAGTCCGTCGCGATGCTGGCGGCCAGCAGCATGAGGCTGAGCGTAAATGCGCCGAGGACCCAGCGTGATTCCCAATGGCCTTTGAGCATGAACCTGTCGAGGAGGGCCAGCACCAGGACCAGCACGGCGGCTTCGGCAAAGAAGGCGGAACAGCGATGAGCCGAGATCGAGATCAGATCGAAGAGCGGGGAAGGGCTCTTCCGGGGGATGACGCCGCCACCTGAGGGAACCAGGGTGAGGCGTGATGAAGGAGAGGGAGTCTCGAGTGTGGCGGATGATGCTGGGGAGTTTACTGCGGGTCGTACATTTTTGTGAAACATAAACAAACCTTTGTGGTGACTCTACTGAGTTTGCATCCGGGGAAGGGGAAAGTATAGTGAATTTGCGGTAAATCTTTGATGATGAATGGTTTATGGATGTTTATCCGATGCAAGTGAGAGAATATGCATGAAATGTGAGGTGCGGATTGCGGATGATCGCGGTGGATATGGATGGGACGCTGCTGGGGGCGGATGGGCGGGTGAGCGCTCGGAACCTGGCGGCGGTGAAGGCTGCGGAGCGGGCGGGCGTGGAGGTGGTCGTGGCGACAGGGCGGCGGCACTGCTATGCCATGCGGGTGCTGCGGGATCTGGGGCTGCGGGAGGAGAGTGCGCTGATCAGTTCGAATGGGACCGTCACGCGGACGGTTGGAGCGAGGCTTCTGGACCGGACGCTGCTCCCCACCGATACGGCGCGGTGGCTGTGCGGGCACATGGCGGAGTTTCGCAATGCGCTGGTGGTGACCTTCGATAAGGTGGGGGCGGATGGGGACGATGAGCGAGGGGCGCTGGTGGTGGAGCACATGGATGTGCTGAACGCGAGCATCGGCAAGTGGATGGAGGCGAATGCGCCGTATATCGCCCATGTGTCGCCGATCGAGAGGGCACTCGAAGGGGAGGCGCCGATCCAGATGATGCTGTGCGGGACGGTGGAGCGGATGCGCAGGGCGGAGGCTCGGCTGCTGGAGCATCCGGGGATTTCGGCGGTCGGGGTAGAAAGGGGGGTTGAAGGGCAGGAGAGGGCTTCGGGGGTGACGGCGGCACTGCACCGGACCGAATATGCGGAGCGGGATTTGAGCATTGTGGATATTCTGCCGGCGGGGTGCAGCAAGGGGACGGCGCTGTTGCGGCTGGCGGCGGAGCGTGGGATTTCGGCAGGCGAGATTGTGGCGATCGGGGATAACTGGAACGATGTTTCGATGCTGGAGGTGGCCGGGCGGGCGGTGCTGATGGAGAATGCTCCGGTGGATCTGAAGGCAGCGGCTGGAGGGCGCGGCTGGGTTGTGGGGCGGAGGCATGATGAGGATGGGGTGGCGGAGGTGATCGAGGCGGTTCTGGCGCAGGTTGAAGGCCGGTGCTCGGATTCGGCGGAGCCCCTGGATTCCTCACATGAGGCTCTGTCGATAGCTCGGTAGTGGAGTCGTTTAACCTGATCGATCTGCATATCGCCGGTGTTAGCCTTGACCCGGTGTTAGCCTTGAATGGTGGCGATGAGTTTGAGAGCGGTTCGGTTTGGCCTGGGGGTGGTGCTGGCGGTGTGTCCGCTGGCGCGCGCGGCTGAGCATGTGACGTTGAAGAACGGGTTCGAGCTGGATTGCGCTCGCCGGGTGATGGTGGGAGATAAGGTTCGGCTGTACTTTGCCGGGCCGGGCTCAGGGCCGGGCTCGAACTACCTTGAGGTCGCGGAGGATGCGGTGGTGCGGGTGGAGAGTGTCCCGGATGCTGTGCCGCCGGATTCGGCTGCTGCGTTGACCGCTGCTGCGTTGACGCCGCCTACAAGAGTGGAGATACAGGCCATGCTGGGACAGGCAGGCGCGGTTCACCATATCGACGAAGGCCTGCTGGCTAGCGTAGTAAGGGCGGAGAGCGCGGGCAGGGTGACGGCGGTTTCGCGGACCGGCGCGCGCGGGCTGATGCAGTTGATGCCGGGAACGGCAAGCGAACTGGGGGTGGAAGACGCGTTTCAGCCCAGGCAGAATATCGCGGGCGGGACGGCGTATCTGGATTCGCTGCTGACGCGATATCACGATAACGTGGCGTTGGCGCTGGCGGCCTATAACGCAGGGCCGGGGGCTGTGGACCGGTATCACGGCGTGCCGCCGTATCGCGAGACGCGGGAGTATGTGGCTCGGGTGATTCGCGAGTTCAACCGGCGCAAGCGGATGCTGCAGGTCGCGCAGGCACGATAGCGGTTCGGACGCACAGCAAAGGATCGGGCAAGCGATGAAGAAGCGGAGTGGAGTGCTGTGGGTGGTCGCGGTTGCGGTGCTTGCGGTTGTGGTGTTTCTGTCTCGCGGCAAGGTGCACTTCGATTGGGCGATGTTCTGGCAGCAACTGCGGCGCGTGAGCGTTGGACACATTGTGGCGGCTATTGCGCTGATCTATGCGACGTACTGGCTGCGGTCGGTGCGGTGGGCCGTGTTTGTGTCGCCCACGAAGAAGGTATCGGCGGCTTCCCTGCTGGGGTCGCAGTTTATTGGATTTACAGCGGTGGCGCTGTTCGGACGGCTGGCGGATTTGACCCGGCCGTACCTGGTTGCGAGGCGAGTGGGGCTGTCCCTGAGCTCGCAGGTGGCGGTGTATACGATTGAACGGATGTTCGACCTGGGGGCGGCGGCGGTGATCTTCTCGTCCGCGCTCGCGTTTACGCCGAAGGGCTCGCCGCACCATGAGGTGTTCGTGCGAGCGGGGGTGCTGAGCATGGCGGCGACGCTGGCTATCGCGCTGTTCGCGGCGGCGGTGCGGATGGCGGGTGGGGCGATGGCGGGGTTTGCGCGGATTTGGGTGGGCAGGCTGTCGAAGTCGGCGGGGGAGAGTGTTGCGACGAAGATTGCCGGATTTCGCGATGGGCTGAATGCGCTGTCGTCGGCGAGGGACTTCAGCGTGGTGACGCTGCTGTCGCTCGCGATGTGGGGCATGATCGGTTGCGCGTACGTGCAGACGGCGCATGCGTTTGTGCAGACGCCGGAGCTGGCCGGCCTGACGTTTTCGCGGACGATGCTGCTGATGGCGGCGAGCATCGGAGGATCGCTGCTGCAGCTGCCGATCATCGGGTGGTTCACGCAGATTGCCGTGACGGCGGCCGCGATGCACGCGTTCTACGGCGCGCCGGTCGAGGCGGCTACGGCGTGCGGAGCGATGCTGCTGGTGGTGACGTTTCTGTGCATCATCCCGACGGGGCTGGTGTATTCGCGCTTGGAGCAGGTGAGTTTGAAGAAGGTAGCGGAGGAGAGTGAGGCGGCGGGGGTTGAGGCGTAACGGTGAGCAGAGGGATAAGGCGGACAAGAGCAGAGTCCGTTTTGTGTTGCCGGATTGTGCCTTTGAGATGCGCTGCTAGAATCGACGTATTCCGATGAAGTGCCCCTATTGTGGTTTTGCCCAGGACCGGGTTGTGGATTCACGCGAGAGCAAGGATGCGGATTCGATCCGGCGGCGGCGTGAATGTGAAGGCTGCAACAAGCGATTTACGACGTATGAGCGGATCGATGAGATCCCGTACATGGTGGTCAAGAAAGATGGGCGGAGGGAGAAGTTCGACCGGCAGAAGGTGCTGAGCGGACTGCTGCATGCCTGCGAGAAGCGACCTATCGCGGCGGTGAAGCTGGAACAGATTGTGGATGAGACGGAGGCGTATGTCGTCGATTCGCCGGAGCGGGAGCGATCCACCAGCGAGGTCGGCGAACTGATCATGTCGCGGCTGAAGGACATCGATACGGTAGCTTATATCCGGTTTGCCAGTGTGTACCGCGACTTCAAGGATGTTCGCGAGTTCAAGGCGGAGTTGGAAGAGTTGCTGAACGGAAAAGATCTCAAGAAAAGGCGGTAGTGGATGGCGGCTGAGAAGAAGACGCACAGGATTACGTTGATTCCGGGTGACGGGATTGGGCCGGAGGTTTCGGGGGCGGTGGTGAGCATTCTGGAGGCGGCCGGCGCGGCTACGGGGGTGGCGTTCGACTGGCATAAGCACAATGCGGGTGCGGATGCGTTTGAAAAGACCGGCGAGTATATCCCGAAGGCGCTCTACGACTCGATCGAGCAGAACCGGGTGGCGCTGAAGGGGCCGGTGACGACCCCGATCGGCGGTGGGTTTGCTTCGATCAACGTGACGCTGCGGAAGATGTTCGAGCTGTTTGCGAACTTTCGGCCGGTAAAGAATCTGCCGGGGTTGAAGACGCGGTATCCGGGACTGGACCTGATCATCGTGCGGGAGAATATGGAGGACCTGTACGCGGGCCTGGAGCATGAGGTAGTGCCGGGCGTGGTGCAGGCCTTCAAGATCATCACCGAGAAGGGCTCGACGCGGATCGCGAAGTTTGCGTTCGAGTATGCGCGTAAGCAGGGACGCAGGAAGATTCATGCGATCCACAAAGCGAACATCATGAAGCTTTCGGATGGCTTGTTCCTGCGCTGCTGCCGCAAGGTGGGGGAGGGCTTTCCCGAGATTGCCTACCACGAGCACATTGTGGACAACACCTGCATGCAACTGGTGATGAACCCGTACCAGTACGACATTCTGCTGACGGAGAACCTGTATGGCGATATCTTGAGCGACTTGTGCAGCGCATTTGTGGGCGGCCTGGGGCTGGTTCCGGGAGCGAACCTGGGAACGGAATGCGCGATCTTCGAGGCGGTGCATGGGTCGGCGCCCGACATTGCAGGCAAGGGCCTGGCGAACCCCACGGCTCTGCTGCAAAGCGCGGTGCTGATGCTGCATCATATCGATGAACCGGAGACCGCGGAGCGTGTGCAGGCGGGTCTGGAGCAGGTGTACCGCGAAGGCAAGACCTTGACCAAGGATGTTGGGGGCACCAGCGGGACCAGGGCATTTGCCGATGCGGTGCTGGAGGCGATGGACGCGCCGGTGGCTCAGGCTCAGGCGTAAGCGGTTTCTCCGTTGGCGTAAAGCAATGCAGTGCAGGATCAGAAGCAAAAATACAGGGGTCCTGCCCCGTTCCACTACGCCCAGGGCCAGGATGACGGCTGGGTAGCTCTTGATGAAGTGAGGTTGCATGAGGCGGATGAAGGTTTGGATGACCGGGATTATTGTCGCGGGATTACTGGGCGGATTGGCGGGATGCAAGCCGAGCCCTGCAGTGAAACACGCGCGGGCAATCGGCGACGGAACCCAGCCGGACGGGGCTGCCAGGCATCCGCCGAGTGCGCCTATCGACGAGGAGACGACGGGTATGGTGAGCGGTACGGTGCGGTTTACGGGCAACGCGCCGGAGCGGGTGAAGATCGACATGAGCCAGGACCCGGTGTGCTCGGTTACAGGCGGCGATAATTTTTCCGAGCAGTACATGGTGCATGACGGCAAGCTGGCGAACGTGTATGTCTATGTGAAGAGCGGACCGCCGGAGGCCATGTCGGCTCCGGCCGAGACGACGGCGCCGGTAGTGCTGGACCAGGTGGGCTGCAAATACGTGCCGCATGTGATCGCGGTGATGCGCGGCGGGTCGGTGGAGTTTCGCAACTCCGATGGAACGATGCACAACATCCACACGATGCCCGAGACCGCCGGGAACCAGACCATCGATGTGTCGCAGGGAGCGAAGGGCGCACCCGTGGTGAAGCGGCTCATGCAACCCGAGGTGATGATGGAGGTGCGATGCAACAACCACCCGTGGATGAACGCCTTTATCAATGTGGCGCCGACGCCGTTCTTCGCGGTGACCGACGCGGATGGGCACTTTGGCATCACGGGTCTGCCGGCGGGCCACTATGTGTTTGGCGCGGTACACGAGAAGATGGGCGAGCAGGACATCGACGTTACAGTGAAGCCACATGAGACCGCGAAGGCGGACTACAGCTTCAGCAGGAAATAAAAGCTCTGGAATGGACTGACAGGAGATGGCGATGGGTGCGGTACTGGCGGCAATGATGCAGCATGTGGCGCAACTGGACCTGACGCTGGTCGTCCATCGGCTGCCGCTTTGGTTCCTGGTGTTTGCGCTTTTTCTGCCTCGGCTGTCGCTGATCGTGGCGTGGTTTCAGGGTGTGCTGGTGCCGTTCCACCTGCAGGGTGTGATTCCACTGCTGTTCTGGCTGCTTCTGCCTCGCGTGCTGGTGCTGTTTCTGATCTACGTGGACCAGGGGCTGAGCCTGTGGTTTGTGATCCACCTGGTGGTGGCGCTGCTGGTTTGGGGCGGGTCGGGAAGGTACCATTCAAGGCGCAGACGGCGGGGCGATTACTAGCTTTGACTGCCGTGTCCGTGACGGTGGGGTGACGGCGCGTTATTCTTGGAAGATATGGAACGGCGCAAGGTTGGCATACTAGGCGCGACCGGCATGGTCGGGCAGCGATTCATTCAGTTGTTGAGCAATCACCCGTGGTTCGAGATTGCGTGGCTGGCGGCGAGCGAACGCAGCGCGGGCAAGACCTATGGCGAGGCCTGCCGGTGGAAGCTGGACACTCCCCTGCCCGTTCCTATCGCCGCCATGATGGTGCAGCCGAATACGCCGGAGGCCTGCGCGGGAAAGCTGCCCATTCCGAAGATCATCTTCGCGGCGCTGGATGCGGATGTGGCGCGGGAGCTGGAGCCGAAGTTTGCGGCGGCGGGATGCGCGGTGATCTCGAACTCGAGCGCCTACCGGATGGCCACGGACGTTCCGCTGGTGGTGCCGGAGGTGAATGCCGACCATCTGTCGCTGATTGGCGCGCAGAGCTGGCGGAAGCAGAATGGCGGGCTGGGCGGCTACATCGTGACGAACCCGAACTGCTGCGCGATCGGGCTGGTGATGGCGCTGAAGCCACTGGAGGAGCGGTTTGGGATCGAGAGCCTCTTCGTGAGCACCATGCAGGCGGTGAGCGGGGCGGGGTACCCGGGGGTGGCTTCGCTGGACATTCTGGGCAATGTGGTGCCGTTCATCAGGAACGAAGAGGAGAAGCTGCAGGAAGAGGTAGGCAAGCTGCTGGGGCGGCTCAAGAGCGACGGCGCCGAAGCTGGCGTTCAAGTTCTCGACGCCAAGGTGAGCGCGCATTGCAATCGCGTCGCGGTAGAGGATGGGCATACCGAGTGCGTGAGTATCAAGTTTAAAAAGAAGGCCACGCGAGAGGAGGTGCTGGCGGCCTGGAGCAAGTTCGCTCCGCTTCGCGGTCAGCATCTGCCGACGGCTCCCGACCAGCCGGTGGAGTACGATGCGGGCGTAGACCGGCCGCAGCCTCGGCTGGACAGGATGCGCGGCAATGGCATGGCGGCGACGGTTGGGCGGCTGCGAGAGTGCAGCCTGCTGGACTGGAAGTTTGTGGTGCTGTCGCACAATACGATTCGCGGCGCGGCGGGAGCGGCGGTATTGAATGCGGAGGTGCTGGCGCGGCTGGGCAAGCTGGATAAGCTGGGATCGGCTTCGACGACCGGTATCGGGAGCTTGATTGGGGCGGGGGCGGTGACCGTTTGAGTGGGATACGGGATCGGCTCGTTGTGATGAAGTTCGGCGGGACCTCGGTGGAGGACGCGGCGGCGATGGAGCGGACGGCCGGGATCGTGCGGGGGCGGCGAGAGCGTGGCCTGGAGACGGTGGTCGTGGTTTCGGCGATGGCGAAGGTGACGGACCTGCTGCTGGCTGCCGCTGCGGCGGCGGGAAAGGGAGACAAGACAGGGGCGCTGGCGATCGCGGCGCGGTTGCGGCACCGGCATGTCGATACGGCGGCGGCGCTGCTCAATACGGAGCGCTTTTCGCGGGTCCAGCAGGTTCTGCACCAGGAGTTCGATGCGCTGGACGATCTGCTGCGGGGAATCTCTGCCGTGGGAGAGCTGACGCCGCGCACCAACGATCTGGTGATTAGCTTCGGCGAGAGGCTTTCGAGCAGGATGGTGGCGGAGGCATTCGAGGAGCGAGGGCTGGAGGGCGCGCATGTGGACGCGCGGAGTTGCATCGTCACGGACTCCAGCTATGGCAAGGCGGTGCCGCAGGAGAATGCGATCGAAGCGAAGCTCGTGGCGATCGTACTGCCGTTGATCGTAGCCGGAAGGACGCCAGTGATGGCTGGATTTATCGGCGCGACGGCGGACGGGATTACGACGACGCTGGGGCGAGGCGGCAGCGACTACACGGCTGCACTGGTGGGCGGCGCGATGCACGCGGGCGCAATCGAGATCTGGACGGACGTGGACGGAATCATGACCACCGACCCCAGGATCTGCCCGGATGCGCTGCGGGTGAAGACGATCAGCTTTGAAGAGGCGGCGGAGCTGGCCTACTTTGGCGCGAAGGTGCTGCATCCGGCGACTATTCTGCCGGCGATGCAGAAGAGCATCCCGGTGTGGGTGCTGAACTCGCGGAATCCGGAGAATGGAGGCACCAAGATCACGGCGATGGCGGCGAAGTGCGCGAGTCCCTTCAAGTGTATCGCGGCGAAGAAGAGACTGACGATCATCGACGTGGTGGCGAGCCGGATGTTGATGTCGCATGGATACCTGAAGGCGGTCTTCGATGTCTTCGACAAGTACAAGTGCGCGATCGATATGGTGTCGACCAGCGAGGTGAGCATCTCGCTTACGGTGGACAGCAACCAGCAACTGCCGGAGATCTGCGAGGAGCTGAGCAGGATCGCGGATGTAAAGCTGGAGGGGCACAAGGCGCTGGTCTGCCTGGTGGGGGAGGATATTCGCGGCCACAACGGGATTGCGGGACGGGTGTTCAGCGCGATCAGCCACGTGAATGTGCGCATGATTTCGCAGGGCGCGAGCGAGATCAATCTGAGCTTCATGATCGATGAGGAGGATGTGGACGAGGCAGTGCGGAGTCTGCATCGGGTATTCTTTGCGGACCCGGACGAGACGGTGTTCGATGTGGCGGAGCGGGTGCAGGTTGCGGGCAAGGCCGGATAAAAGAAGCGGGGGAAGAACACGATGCGGGTATTGGTTTTGGGGCTTGGAAAGACGGGCAGGCTGGTGGCAGAGGTTGCGGCGGAGCACGGGCATAGCGTGCATGTATTGGACGCGAAGGAGAATGCGAATGCCTCGGCGCTGACGCCTCCGTTTGTGGCGGGGTTCGATGTGGTGATCGACTTTACTACGCCCGAGGCGGCGGTTCAGAATATGCGCGCGTGTCTCGCGACCGGGGCGAAGATGGTGATTGGAACGACCGGCTGGTATGGCAAGCTGCCGGATATGCGCGGGCTCGCCGAACGCAAGCAGGGGGCGCTGCTGTATGGGACGAACTTTTC
The DNA here is from genome assembly GCA_965277575.1 of Edaphobacter sp. GTDB lineage: Bacteria > Acidobacteriota > Terriglobia > Terriglobales > Acidobacteriaceae > Edaphobacter. Next base: position 3,859,000 of record CBDIDK010000002.1, on the reverse strand, counting down.
CGTTGCGGTGCAGGTGATGCTGCGGATGGCGGCTGCAATGGGCGCAGCGCTGGGGAAGGCAGGCTACAGGTTTGCGATCGAAGAGACGCACCATGCGAGCAAGCTGGATTCACCTTCAGGGACGGCGATCAGCCTGGCGAAGATCGTTGAAGCCTCGGCGGGTGTGCGGGATGTTCCGGTCGAGGCTATGCGCGAGGGCGATGTGATGGGGTTGCATGTGCTGGAGGCGCGCAGTACGGCAGACCGGCTGGTGCTGACGCACGAAGCATTCTCGCGGCGCGGGTTTGCCGAAGGGGCGGTGCGGGCGGCCGAGTGGCTGTCGACGCGGACCGGATGCTATGACTTCCAGGATGTCTATACGGAGATGTAGGTGAGGCGGCAAAGCATGGTTTTGAGCATGACGGAAGCACGTGAGGACAGGAAAGACGCGGGCACGAAGTTTGCGGATCTGACCTTCGATGAGAAGCTGGACCGCCTGGCGGAGGTGGCAGTCCGGATTGGGCTTGGGCTGCGCGAAGGTCAGGAGCTGATCATGTCCGCTCCGATGGAGGCGGTGCCGCTGGTGCGCAGGATTACCGAGCACGCGTACAAAGCCGGCGCGCTGCTGGTAACGGCGTTTTACTCGGACGACGCAAGCGTGCTGGCCCGTTTCGCACATGCTCCGGACGCGAGCTTCGACTATGCACCGGCGTGGCTGCAGGATGGAATCGCCGCGGGGTTCAGGAGTGGAGCGGCGCGGCTGGCCATCTCGGGCACAAACCCTGCGCTGCTGGCGAGCCAGGATCCGGCGAAGGTGGCACGAGCCAATGTGGCGGCATCCAAGGCAGGCAAGGCCGCGATGGAGTTGATAACGCGGCACGAGATCAACTGGACGATCGTGGCCTGTGCGACGCCGGAGTGGGCGAGACTGGTCTTCCCAGGGGAGCTTGAGAAGGTTGCGGTTGCGAAGCTTTGGGAGGCCATCTTCCTGGCCTCGCGCGTAGCCGTGGACGACCCGGTCGTGGAGTGGGAGGAGCATGGGGCGCGGCTCAAGGAGCGCGTGGATCTGTTGAATGCCAAGCGCTTTTCGGCGCTGCGTTTCCGGGGTCCGGGCACGGATCTGACGGTGGGCCTCGCGGACGAGCACCTGTGGGCAGGTGGAGGAACGACGGCCAGAAACGGGGTGTACTGTCAGCCGAATATTCCTACCGAGGAGTGCTTTACGACGCCGCATAAAGACCGGGTGGACGGGACGGTGCGGGCGTCGAAGCCGCTCTCGCACCAGGGCACGTTGATCGAGAATATTGCGGTGCGATTTGAGGGTGGAAGGATTGTGGAAGCTACGGCGACGGCCGGGGAAGACGTTCTGAACCGGTTGATCGGCACGGATGACGGGGCGCGGCGGCTTGGCGAGGTGGCGCTGGTACCTCATTCGTCTCCGATTGCGCAGAGCGGTGTGCTGTTCTGGAACACGCTGTTCGACGAGAATGCGGCAAGTCATCTTGCACTGGGGCAGGCTTACTCGACATGTCTGATTGACGGCGAGACGATGGATGCGGAGGCGCTCGCAGGACTGGGAGCGAATGCGAGCCTGATCCATGTGGACTGGATGATCGGGTCGGGCGAGATGGATGTGGACGGTATCGCCGGGGATGGAACGGCGGAGCCTTTGATGCGCCGAGGGGAGTGGGTTTAGCGGCTCCCGGCGCGCCATCCACAAGGTCAACGCGGTAAACTGCTTACATTATGGAATTGACGGGTTGTGGAACGGCGCTGGTGACTCCCTTTCGGCGAGACGGCGGTGTTGACGAGCCGGCGCTGCTTTCGCTGGTGAACTGGCAGATTGAGAACGGGATCGATTTTCTGGTTCCGTGCGGAACGACAGGCGAGGCTTCGACGCTGACCGAGGCAGAGTGGCTGCGGGTCATCGAAGTGGTTGTGGCCGCGGCTGCGGGACGGGTTCCGGTGTTTGCGGGATGCACGCACAACGCGACCCATGAAGCGGTGTTGCGAGCGAAGAAGATGTCGCGGTTGCATGGGCTGACGGGAATTTTATCGGCAAATCCCTTCTACAACCGGCCTGGGCAGGAGGGGCAGTATCAGCACTTTCGCGCACTGGCGGAGGCGACGGAGCTGCCGCTGCTGCTGTACAACATTCCTCCGCGAACGGGGGCCAATCTGGAACCGGCGACGGTGCTGCGGCTGGCGGAGTTGGAGAATGTGATCGGGATCAAAGAGTCGAGCGGAAATATGGCTCAAATTACAGAACTGCTGACACAGGCTCCGCACGATTTCAAGGTATTCGCAGGCGACGATTCGCTGGCGCTGCCGGTATTGGCGCTGGGTGGGGCGGGGCTGATTTCGGTGGCTTCGAATGCGATTCCGGGGCAGATGGCGCATATGATCCAGGCGGCGCTTGCGAACGATTGGGTTGCTGCCAGGAAGATCAACCGGCGCTTTTTCGGGCTGATGCAGGCACACTTCTGGGAGGCGAGTCCGGCTCCGGTCAAGGCCGTTCTGGCGATGCTGAGCCGGGGTGACGATGTGCTGCGGCTGCCGATGGTCCCGGTCTCGGAGGCGACGCGGAGGAGGCTTGAGCGAATGGTGGGCGAGTTGGGACTGCTAGTTGGGGTTCCTGGGACGGCTGAAGATCTCCGAATGTACTAGATTGAAAGACTGCTTCATTGGGCTGCAACGAAAGAGGATGCGTGGCGAACGGTACGTTGGAAGAGCGGGTGGAATATTGGTTTGGGCAGGGCGCGGCGGCGTTCGGAAACGATGAGGCTGAGGCGGCGTTTTTTGAATTGCGCGCGAAGCTGGAGGCTGGAGAGTTGAGGGCCGCGGAGCCGGATGCTTCCCTGCCCCTGGGCTGGCGGGTGAATGCGTGGGTGAAGCGGGGTATTTTGCTCGGGTTCCGGTTGGGCTCGACGATCGAAATGGGTTCGGCCGATGGGCTTTCATTTGTGGATAAGGGGACCTATCCGGCGCGGCGGTTTTCGGCGCGGGAGGGTGTCCGGGTGGTGCCGGGGGGGTCGAGTGTAAGGGCAGGGGCCTATGTTTCTAAAGGGGTTGTGATAATGCCGCCGGCCTACGTGAATGTTGGAGCCTATGTGGATGAGGGGACGATGGTGGACTCGCATGCGCTGGTGGGGAGTTGCGCGCAGGTTGGGAAGCGGGTGCATCTGAGTGCGGCGGCGCAGATTGGCGGGGTGCTGGAACCGGTGAATGCTTCGCCTGTGATTATCGAAGACGACTGCTTAATTGGTGGAAATACAGGGGTTTACGAGGGGACGGTGGTGCGGAGCAGGGCGGTGCTGGCGGCTGGAACGGTGCTGACGCGGGGAACGCCGGTGTATGACATGGTGCGCGGGGAGATCTACAAGGCCACGGCGGAGATGCCGCTGGTGATTCCCGAGGGGGCGGTGGTGGTGCCGGGGTCGAGGGCGGTTTCGAAGGGCAAGGGAGCGGTGTGGGGCTTGAGTATTTCGGCTCCGGTGATCGTTAAATACCGGGACGAGAAAACCGAGCTTTCTTTAGTGTTGGAGGATATTTTGCGGTGATTCGGGGTGGTGATTTGCGGTGAAGATGTGGTCCTTTGCGGGGTGAAGGTGGAGAGCGGGCGGACGCTTCTTTCGAGGTTGAAATTGCGCCACTAATTTGAACTTTATTTTCGAGACCTCTCCTGTCCGGCTTGCCTTGCCGCCCGTGGGGAGAGCGGTCGTGCTCTGCACAATGCCCACATCTCAGAATCGAGATATGGGGCGCCCGGCTTTTACAATTCTTCACCTCTTGAAGTGGGTACCGGCAGCGATCGGCGACAGGCTGATAAGATGGGTGGTTGATGGCACAAGATAAATTGAAGATGATCCCTTTGGGGGGCCTTGGCGAGTTCGGCATGAACTGCATGGCCCTCCGCTGGCAGGATGACATTATCGTCATCGATGCCGGTCTGATGTTTCCTGAAGAAGAGTTGCTGGGTGTGGACATTGTTGTCCCGGATATCAGCTATTTGACTGAAAACCGCGAGAAGGTTCGCGCGATACTTTTGACTCATGGGCATGAAGACCACATCGGCGGTCTGCCGTGGATTTTGTCCGAGCTGAACGTTCCGGTGTATGGGACGGAGTTCACGCTGGCCTATGTCGAGGGCAAGCTCGAAGAGCACCGGCTGCTCGACGACGCCGATCTGATCGAGATGATCCCCGGCAAGCGGTTTACGCTGGGGCCGTTTTCGGTGATGCCGATCCGGGTGACGCACTCGCTGGTGGATTGCGTGGCGCTGGCGATCCACACGCCGGTGGGCGTCATTCTGCATACGGGCGACTTCAAGATCGACCTGTCGCCGCCGGATAACAAGCCGTTCGATCTTCACGCGTTTGCCGAGCTGGGCAAACAGGGCGTGCTGGCGCTGCTCCAGGACTCCACCAACGTGGACCGCAGCGGATATACGCCCAGCGAACGCGCAGTACGTCCGAAGCTGGACGAGATCTTTTCGCAGACGAAGAAGAAGCTGTTCTTCAGTTGCTTCTCTTCTTCGATCCACCGGATCCGGCTGGCGATGGAGCTTGCCGCACAGCATGGGCGCAAGGTTGCGATCATCGGGCGGTCGCTCGATAACTCGACCGAGATTGCGCAGGACCTCGGGTATCTCGACCTGCCGCAGGGCTTGGTGATCAATCCGGGCCAGATTCGGGACATGCCGGCGAACAAGGTGCTGGTGATGATCAGCGGGACGCAGGGCGAGCCGATGAGCGCGCTGAGCCGGGCCGCGGTGAACAATCACAAGTTCGCGCACATCGATGCGGGCGATACGGTGCTGCTGAGCTCACGCGTGATCCCGGGCAACGAGAAGTCGATCTACCGGATGATCGATCACCTGGAGCGGCGCGATGCCAAGGTGATCCACGACGATGGCCAGTCGGGCCTGATCCACGTGAGCGGGCATGGAAGCCAGGAGGAGCTGCGGTTGATGATCAACCTGGTTCGGCCGAAGTTCTTCATTCCGATTCACGGCGACTATCGCCACCTGAAGCGTCATGCGGAGTTGGCTGGGGCGATGGGGATTGTCGAGAAGGTGGTTATGCTGGAGGACGGCGACGTTCTGGAGCTGGATAAAGGTTCGGCTACGAAGACGGGCAAGATAACCGTGGGCAGGGTGTGTATCGATTCGGGTGGAACTTCGACCGATGTGGTGGAGGATGTGGTGATTCGCGACCGCAAGCACCTGAGCGAAGACGGGATTGTGCTGCCGATTATTGCGATCAACAAGCGGACGGGGCGGCTCGAGAATGCGCCGGAGATCGTGGTGCGGGGTATGACCACACCTGAAGAGGGCATGATTGCCGGGGCTCGGCAAGTGGTGCAGCGGACGCTGGAGGGGTCTTCGGCTGAAGAGAAGGCGGACTATGGCGTGATCAAGGAGAAGATCCGCAACGACCTGAAGCGGTATATCCAGAAGAGTACAAGCCGCCGGCCTTTGATTATGCCGGTGATTCTGGAGATTTGAGGTCTCCTGTCGTCGGTCTTCTATCTTCGGTTGGAAAGAAAGCCCCCTTTCGTGGGGCGCTTTTTCGTTTGTAACGGAGATAAGGCGTAACGGTGATCGAAGGGATAAGGGCTGATAAGAGCGGACGTTCGGCTGTTTTGTTAAAGCGATGTAATCTATTCTTGATCCCGACCAACGGAAGGGCCAGCGCAGCACATGTTGTAGAGACCGGTATACGCGCCACGAAGTGGCCGCCCTCCGCGCAGGAGGCCCGTCCGGCAGGACAGCTTCGCGTTGTATACCTATTCGAAAATCAGCTTTAGAAGCTGGTGTCGTCGCCGCTGTTGCTGGAGTCGTCGTCAAAGCTGCTGCTGTTGTCGTCAAAGGATGAGTCGTCAAGGTTGGCGGTATCGTTCGAGGTGTCGTCGTTCGAGCCGTAGAGGGTGTCGCGGTCGCTTTGGTCTGCGGTGTTCTGATCTGCGGTGTTCTGATTGAGGTCGGGGTCGTTGCCGATCTCGCGTTCGGGGGCGGAGACGTCGTGGGCTCCGTGTTCTCCGCGGTCATCCCGGTTCTCGTCGTAGTAGTTGTTGGTGATGTTTTCTACCGGGCGGTCCTGAGCCCCCATGCCACTCTCCATGCCGCCGAAACCTGGCGCTCCGCCATAGCCGGCGGCGTGGCCGAAGCCGTGCATGAGGGACTCTATACCCTGGAAGGCGAGGGCTCCGGCTGCGACCCCGGCTGCGGTCTGCATGGCGTTCTGGAGGAATCCGCCGCCCATCGCTCCACCCATCCTTGGCGGGGCGCCGTAGGAGGGGCCGCCGGGATCTGCGCTGTAGCCGCCGCCGACCGGAGCGTAGGGGGGTGGCGGCGGTGGCGGTGCGTAGCCTTGCGGGGATGGCGTCTGCGATGGACCCTGGTTGAGGCCGAGGAGGTTGCCGAGGAAGCTGGAGGCGTGTTTCGGCTCCGGGTGCTGGTGAAGCTGCTCGATCTGGGCTTTGGCGGCGGCTAACTGCGTCTGCGCCTGGTCGAGCGCGTATTTCTGAACAAGGACGGTCTGGGCGAGGATATAAAGAGCGTCCGGGGTGCGGCCAAGGCCCTGCTGGAGCATCTGCTCGGCGTCCGGATCCTTTTCGGAGAGATTGGTCTTCTGGATGCGATCGATCAGGTCGCCGATCATGTCCTGTTCTTGAGGAGTCATCTGTGTGCCGTGTTCCTTTCGGTGGGTGCTTCCTGGTGCAGGTTCGAATACTTGGATGCCGGCTGTCGCGGGGACGACAGCTTTGGGACGGCGCGAGGGGGAGAAGTTCTATTTGCGTGGCCCAGTTCGACGAGGCACACTCCATCCCACGGAAGGCTCTCCGCGTCCTTTGACTCCAACGAAATTCGTTTGGAGACCCCCTGCAGTCTCGATCGAGATGCCGAACCATTGTGAAATAGACGGCAACAACAAATGACATGGCGAAGCGGGAAGGGTGGGTCGGGAGCGGCGGAGAGTAAGATCAAGGTCGCCCACACGGTACCCCTGGTGGATGGTTGGGGCGAGGAAGCTGAGCGTACTTAGCGCTTGCGTTACAAAACAGGCCAAAGACATCCGTTACAGCACGCTGGAATCCCGATGGTTCCTGAGCTTTGGTCTTAGGCACGATGGAGCCCGTTTTATGGACCTGTGTTTGCTGTTTGCGGGGCGACTTCCTAAGATGGTTTTCAATATGAGATCCCTTCTTGCAGGCCTTTTGCTTCTTGCGACCACGTGCTTTGCACAGTTCGGGGGAGGGTCGACGCTTCGTGCCCTCTATGTCGAAGATCAGCGCGATCGTGGCGTAGCGCTCGCCGATGATGGCGTCAGCATGCTTTCTAAGGAGCAGGCTGACAAGCTTCCTTCATACGACTGGGAGAAGGAGGTTCCGAAGCGTGACGAGGCTCGCCGCGAGCAGGCGCGCACCCTTCTGGCAAAACCCGGGCGTAGTGGGGAGGAGTACTACTACGCAGCCTACCTGTTCCAGCACGGCCAGAAAGCCGACGACTACCTCTTCGCCCACATTCTCGCCACGGAGGCCATGGCGCTTGGCTACAGCCGCGCGAAGTGGATTTCAGCCGCAACCCTTGACCGCTACCTGCAGCAGATCGGCCAGAAGCAGGTCTTCGGCACTCAGTATCATGGAGAAAATCTCGCCTACTACCTCGAGCATCAGCACGACCCGGACGTGATCGAGAAGTTTAAGAATCTAAGCAATCAGCAGACGCTCGAGCCATACGCTTCGCAGATCGTTCCGGACAACATCAGGGCTGAGTTCTGCGTGCCTACGCTCATGTTGCAACAGCAGCACATCGCAGACGTAAAAGCCGGAAAGGCGAAGCCCGGAGAGCTGCCACGAGTCAAGGACTGCACGCATTAATGGAGCTTACCAGTGGCGGGGAGATTCTAGTTGATGGTAGGCGATCGCTTGTCCCGGAAGCTTGTATCCCAGACAAGTGAAGTGCGAAGAACGGCAATCGCAAAGAGAACACAACCCAGAGCATTCCATGTAAATGACAGAGTGTGGAAATTCTTTCAGTGCTTTAAGATGGCTGAGGAGATGTGCCATGAGTGAGTTTGTGACGCTGGATGAGATACGTGCGGCCAAGGAGCGGATCGCCGGAGTTGCGGTACGGACGCCGCTCTATCGCGTGGAGCGGGCGCGCCTGCGCATGGGGCGGTTCGCGGAGCCGGAGTTCGACCTGTACATCAAGGCGGAGAGCGAGCAGCCAATTGGGAGCTTTAAGCTGCGCGGAGCGTACAACATGGTGGCGCAGTTGCCGCCTGAGACTCTGCGGCGCGGGGTGATTACGTACTCGAGCGGCAACCACGCGCAAGGGGTGGCGTATGCGGCGCGGGCGCTGGGGGCGAAGGCGGTGATCGTGATGCCGGACAATGCGCCGGAGGTGAAGATTGCCGCGACGCGGGCGCTGGGAGCGGAGGTCGTATTCGTTGGGCCGGCCAGTTCGGAGAGACGGTTGAAGGCGGAGGAGCTGGTGGCGGAGTTTGGCTATGCCATGATTCCGCCGTACGACGCGCCGCAGATTATTGCCGGGCAGGCTACATGCGGGCTGGAGATTGTGGAGCAGTTGCCGGGAGTGGAGCTGGTGATCGCGCCGGTCAGCGGTGGTGGCTTGCTGAGCGGGATTGCGACGGCGGTGAAGCTGGCGGCGGAGGCCGGACTGGCTGAATCCGGCGTGAAGGTCTGGGGGGCGGAGCCGGAGCTGGCGGCGGACGCGAAGGAGAGCTTCTATTCGAAGAAGCTGGTGGAGTGGCCGGCGGAGAAGACCACGCGGACGATTGGGGATGGATTGCGAACGCAGAGTCTGGGTGTGTTGAACTTCGCGCATGTGCTGCGGTTTGTGGACGGCATTGTGGCCGTGACGGAGGAGGAGATTCTGGCGGCGATGCGCGTGATGCTCGGGGCGACGAAGCTGGTGCCGGAGCCGAGCGGGGCGGTGACGCTGGCGGCGGCTTTATTCCACGCAGACGAGTTGCCGCGGGCGAGGAAGGTGGCAGTGGTGCTGAGCGGGGGAAATCTTGAGCCGGCGCTGCGTACGCGGCTGGAAGGGGAGTTGGCTACGGCGGCGGTGTAGACCGATTCCTTTACGCGACATTGCTTTGTACGAAACGATTGAGGAGAGCCGATGAACCGCCGAATCAGCAGCTTGCTTACCCTGGCGTTATACCTTTCAGCAAGCGCGTTGCTGGCGGCCCCCACTGCCGTACCGGCTTCGAGCCTGGATTCACCTGTGGGGGTTTGGAAGACGATCGATGACAAGACCGGCAAAGCGAGCAGCGACGTTCGCATCTACGAGCAGAACGGAACGTATTTCGGCCGGATACAACATGTCTACAACGCCGCGGATGAAGCAAGCATCTGCGACAAGTGCAAGGACGACCGGAAAAACAAGAAGGTGCTTGGCCTTGTCGTCATGCGAAACATGAAGCTCGACAACGGTGAGTACCGCGGGGGTGACATCCTCGATCCAGACACGGGATCGATCTACAAATGCACGTTCCGGCTTGCCGACCAAGGCAGAAGACTGGTGGTTCGAGGATTTTTGGGCTTCTCACTGATAGGTCGCTCGCAGACGTGGGAGCGCATTAAGTGATGCGGCTTCCTTGTGGCCAGCAACATGGGTTGATTGAGAGATTGCCCCGTATGGCAACAGAAGAATGGCAACGGAAGAAAAGACGCACCCAGGGTCTCCTCCTCCATTGCCCACAGGATAAAGTCTACTTAGGATTGCTGCTGTCTTTGATCTTCTGCTTGTCCTGGTGCAGGTTGTCCTTTGCGCTCATGCTTGTTTCGCGGCTGTGATCGACTACTTTGCTCTTCTGCTCGGCAGATGGATCGAATACCTTCTGGACGCCTTCCTTCGAGCGATCGTATGCCTTGACCGAGGTCTCCTTGGTCTTATCGGCTGCAACCGTTCCACCCTCCTTGGTCTTGTCGACCGCTTTGGAGGTCCCGCTCTTGGTGTCGGCTGTTGCGTTCGAGGTAGCATGTGCGGTCTTGTGGTACGCCTTTTTGGAGGTGTGCTTGACCGCATGTCCGGTGTCCTGGGCTGCGTTCTTGGTGTCGGTCCCGGCGTTGTGCATATCCTGGCCGGCAGTCTGGGCGAAAGCCGCCGGCATCATCAGGCCGCAGGACAGGATCATCGAAGAGAGGGGGAGGAGGACGCGAGATGGTTTCATTTTATTGACGATACGCGTTTTCGTTCAAACCGAATAGTCCCTGTTCGCCATTAGCCGCGCAAATGGCTGAAACTGGGAGTTATCTTTCGTTCCAGGACATTCGTTCTTAGCCGGGAAATCCGCGTTGGAAAGGCTTTGTTCCGGCTCGTGATCTGTCATCGCTGGGGCCATCGTTATAGCCCTGCGGTAAGCCTTCCCGGTCAAAGGCAAATCAGGCTGGCGGCGCCCGCAGACACCGCCAGCCCGAGGTTCAAAACGCCTTATTCCAGTTCGTTACCAGGTTGTTCACGTTCAACGTGCCGATGCCGGTAGCAAAGTCCCATCCGGCCCGCGTGTTGTACGCCTTCTCATACGCCTTGCTGGAGACCGACAGCACCCCATTGGTTCCCGAAGGCGTGTAGCAGTTGAACGTTCCCAGGCAGTTCACGTCCATATCGCCCTCGGTCACATCGTTGAAGGTGCAGGAGTTGGCGATCCCGTTCCCCAGCGTTGAGTTGCACGAGTTATTCCCCGTCCCGCTGTACTCCTGCTTCGCCAGCGCATAGTAGACGTAGTTCGGGTTTCCCTGCGGCGTCCCCGTCGACTGGTTCACCAGCGCCTGTACGCCAGCCACGATGGGCGCGGCGAACGACGTGCCGCCTGCCCCGGACCAGTTCGCAGGATCGCCCGTGCAAGGCGCTCCGCCACTTCCCTTCGCCGGCTGGCTGTAGCAGAACACGTAGTAATGGCCAAAAACACCGTTCGCCGCGAACAGCGACACATCCGGAAGGTCCCGCACCCCGTCGCTCGGGTTGCCGAACACGCCGCTCTGGTAGTTCGGCTTCGCGTAGCCCTTGCAGGTTCCGCTATTAGCCGGCGTTCCGTTCAGCGGCGAGGTATTGCCGTACGCGCAGTTGCTGGGTCCGCCGCTGCCGCTCGCCGTCGTCAGGAAATACTTCTCTCCCTCCGCCGAGTTGCAGAAGCCGTTCGCACCGTAAGGAACGTTGTACCCTACCAGGTTTGTAATCAACGTGCTCGCGCAGGAGTCGTTCCAGGGAATCTCCGGGATATACGACTTGGCCGAGCCGTACGTCGCATTGCTTTTCGCGTTCCAGTACTGCGAGTTGGTACCGGCATACGTGTCGCCGAAGTCCGTTCCACCCACGGCAACGTTATACGGCGTCGAAGCAAATCCGCTCACCGCAATCCCGGAGGTTGCCGCCGTCTGGTTCGCATCGCAGCTCGCCGCGCCTTCATCGCCCGACGACACAAACACCGACACGCCCTCGGCGGCGGCCTGCTGGTACGCCGAGAGGTACGTCGCATTGCCCGCCGCGCCCAGTCCCGCTTCGCACTCCCCATAGCTGATGCTGATGATCGGCGGAGGCAGCACATCGTTGATCAGCGACTGCATCGCCAGCAGCCCGCCGAACGTGGTCTTTGTATCCGCGCACGAAGCAAGAACGATGCTCGCGTTCGGGGCCGATGCGCTCGCATACTCCGCATCCAGAATCGCCTCGCCGTCATTGCCTACCAGCACGCCGGGATCCTTGCAGCCGCCCGGATGAACCTGCGTGAAGCTGCCCTTGACGTACTTCGCCAGACCGAACGCCTTGCGAAAGGTATCCCAGTCCGCGGTCGTGTACACGTCTGTATTTTCGATGACCACAAGCTCCTGCCCCTTGCCCGTCACCCCGCTCTTGTACACCGGATTGAAGTTGTAGATCGTATGCAGGTCGTCCGGCACAACCAGCTGCGTCGTGCTGGACACCGTGTAATCCGGTGCCGCAGCCTGCGTCGGTGCGGTCTGGGACGGTGCGGTCTGGGACGATGCTGTCTGGGACAGAGGTGTCTGTGGCACGATTGCCTTCGACGCCGCATCGATACGTGCCGCGCTGATTCCCGTATTCGCAGGCTTCGGGCGGAAATCGTTCAAAGACGCAACGCCAACCACAACCCCGGCGAGTGCAGCCGGAATCTGCGGATCCTGCATGTTCGCCATGTGGCGTTCGCCCCTCACCTTCAGCTCATGCAACTCGGTTCGGAAAGCCCCCCGGACCTGCTCTGCGCTCCCCGAAAAGTTAATGACCATTCCGCTCTTCGCCACGCTGTTGATCTCGAACCCGTGTCCATTCAGCCAGTCCGTCACCGCCGCAATGTCCGCCGGATTGGGCCCGTACTGCTGGCCGAGCTGCTCTGCCGTCAGCCAACGATGGAACTCCGGACTGCCAGGCCGATGCATCTTCTCGATTGCCTGGTTCAGCGCCGCCTCCCGCTCCGCAGGCCGCTTCAACTGCAGCAGCATGTTGTCCAGCCGCACGCTGCCGCTCACTGGACCGCGGTCGTTGATCGCATTCGCCTCGCGGCGCACGTTACCGCTCAGTGTCACCGTCCTGTTCTCCTGCACGGGTGCCGTCACCATCACCGTGGCCGCTTGCGCTGTCTGAAGCTGTGCCTGTGCATGCGCCGGCGATACGACCGCCGAGCCCGCCACAAGACAGAAGGAAGTTGCCAACGTACTGAGAAGAGAGTTCCGATTCATAAAGTGGCCTCGATGAAAGAAGTGGTGGTGCAATCGGCAAGCAGCAAGAAACCTGTCGGAGCGCTAAAAGGAATGCTTGTACAGGTTGCTGGATATTACTTTCGGAACCAGCGGCGGTCAAGGAGTAACCGCAAATTCTCTTGCGCAGGACACAAACCACCGAGGCGGCCCGTACTCAACCCTGGAAGGAAAATAAAGTTCGAAATTGTGGCGTACTTTATGTCGAGGAAAAACTGCGTGGCTAGCCACCGGCTTTGCCACGCAAGCCACCACATCTTGCCACCAGAAAGCCACGTTCTGCACACACGATTTCCCAAAACCCCAGCGAAAACCGCACTCTACCGTGGGTGGAAAAAGCATGCCGATTCACCGTCCGCCCGGGGCAGCCGGAACCTTCGGCCCACGTCAGAAAGCTCAGTGCTTGGACACCATCTCCATCACGTCTTTCCGCAGCGCCAGCGAACTCGCCGTCCGTGCGTAGTACATGTGTCCTCCCGGATACTCATGCACCTGCACCCGGGTCGGATCGCCCATGATCGGGATCTGGCTCACGGTCAGGACCGACCCCATGAACGGGCACGAAAGGTCCGCCCAGCCATGCGCGATCACCACGCGGAGCTTGGGGTCCGTCGCCACCGCCACCCGCAGGTCGGTCGCCGACGCAGAGCCTGCAAACGCGCCGTTGCGCGAGGTCCGGTCCCACGCCCGCGCCACCTCCTCCGACAGGGCGTTGTAGCGCGCATCGGTCTTCCAGCCCACCGTCTGCGTCACAAAATCCACCATCGCGGTCGTGGTCGGCGCGACAATGCTCAACAGGATCGGGTCGTTGGTCTCCTGGGTCGGGTTGTAGGGAAACGGGTCGTACGCCGTCACATTCGGGTCGTACCGGCTGCCCAGCTTGCCCGTCTCGCGAAACTCCTCGCGCAGAAATGCCTGCGTCTCCAGCCGTCCGCCGGACTGCCGCACAAACGTCGCATCCAGCCCCGTCAGCTCAGTCACCTTCTTCACCAGACGCGGAGTCGCCGCCGGATCGCTAGTGCCCTTCATCAAATCTTCGGCATACTCGCCACGCGTGTAGTCGATCACCGCGGCCATGTTCTCATTCGTCAGCTTGCCCTGCCGCTCATAGTTCGCCGCAACGATCGAGGGCAGCGTCAACATCCACGGAACAGGCGAGATGTCCGGCGAGCCTGCCTGCGGAGAAAGGGCGGGCGATACCAGCACCAGGCCGTTCACCGCCACGCCGATCTGCGACTGCAGGTAAGCGGTCAGCCGCGGCCCTCGATACCCGCCGTAGCTCTCGCCGACAATATACTTCCGAGACTCCATCCGGCCGTTCTTCACCAGCCAGTCATATACCGTCTTCGAGAGATACGCGATGTCCTGGTCCGGCCCATAGAACTGCTTCCTGGCCTCGTCCAGCGGCACCAGCGAACGCGAAAATCCGGTCCCGATCGGATCGATGAAGACAAGGTCCGTGAAGTCCAGCCAGGTTCCCGGATTGTCTCTCAGCGTCGCCGGATCGGAAGGACTCTGCCCCTCCGCGCCGAACGCCACCTTCTTCGGCCCGATCGCGCCGAGGTTCAGATACACCGACGCCGCACCCGGACCGCCGTTGAAGGCAAACGTCACCGGCCTGTCTTTTCCTTCAACGATGTAGGCCGTATACACCACCTCACCGCTCAACATACCCTTGCTGTCGCGCACCGCCAGCGTTCCAACGGTCACGGTGTAATGCAGCGGCTTGCCGTTCATCTCGATCGTCTGTTCCACGTGAGCATCCGGTGGAAGCGGCGGCAGTGTAGTGGAAAGGCCCGGGGTCGCAGGCATCGTGGTCGCCGGGGCTGCGGCCTTGGCATCCGGCGTACCCGGATGTGCGTCTGAGGCCGCAGGAGCAGCCTCCTGTTCGGCACGCCTCCCACGCTGCGCTGAAGCTGGAGAGGCCAGCACAATGGGAGCCGCGACCAGGCAAGACAACACCAGCAACTTCGAGGAGGAGAGGGTTTGCGTTGGAATCATGAACCGAATTTTACATACATCGCGCGCTGTACTACGCTGGCTCGGAAATAGTTAGGTATCCTGATGCGGTAGCCGATTGGAGATTCAGCCCCATGCGAACAGCGCTCGCCACCCTTGCAGTTTGTCTTCTGGCCGCTCCGGCCTTCGCGAAAACCCCTCACAACGCTCTCGTGATTCCGCTCAAGACCAGTACCGGCGAGGATGCCGGCACCGCTACCTTCCACGAAGGCAAAAAAGGCAATGTCACGGTCAAGCTCGACCTCAAGAACCTCCCGGTCGGCGAGCATGGCGTTCATATCCACGCCAAACCCGCGTGCGACCCGCCCGACTTCAAGTCTGCCGGCGGTCACTTCAATCCCGAGAACAAGCAGCATGGCTCGCTGAACCCCATGGGCCACCATGCGGGGGATCTGCCGGGAAACGTCACCGTCGGCGAAGGCCATACAGGCCAGGCGAGCTTCAAGGTCGCCTTCCTTTCACTCGATCCCTCCTCGCCCAACAGCATCGTCGCTAACGGCGGCACCTCGATCGTCGTACATGAGAAGGCCGACGATATGAAGACCGACCCGTCCGGCAACTCGGGCAACCGTATTGCCTGCGGTGTCATCACCGCCCCGACCCCCTAGTCGAGCCCTGTAAACCAGTATTCCAGAGCTCGCCTCTACTTTGAACCAACTGCAGCGCCCATGCGTATCTTCACGCATGGGCGTCTTGCACATTGCGGTTCCAACGGCGGGAAGACTCCCGGGCCTGAAAGCTCCTCCCCGTCCCATCGCCCGAGCCGACTCCGGCGTACCGGCTCCCCAACAAAATGCCTCGCCGTCGACTCCACGCGGTACACTGCTCCCACCGCAGAAACCTCTAGAGGCAAAGTTGGAGCGTACGCCAGAACAGGAAGCCGCCCAGGAAGCCCTCGCCAGACTGGTACGCCAGTGCATGGCCGGTGACGCGCAGGCCTGGCAGCAGCTTGTGGTCTCGCAAAATCGCCGTATTTATGCCATCTGCTACCGTTTTACGGGCTCCAGCACCGACGCCGAGGACCTTACGCAGGAGGTCTTCCTGAAGCTTTACAGGAACCTCGCCAGCTTCGACACCCAGAAGGGCAGCTTCCAGACCTGGATTACGACCCTGGCGCGCAACCTTCTGGTGGATCACTTCCGCCGCACCCGCCTCGACCGCGCCTCCGATTCGCTCGATGCCCCCTTCGACGGTGAAGAGGACGGCGCGACCATGGCCGACCGTCTCGCCGACCCGAGGCCCTCGCAGGAGCACCACGTCGCCGGCCTCGAGCTCAAGGTCAAGGTCCAGGCGGCGCTCAAACAGCTCTCCCCCGAACTCCGCGAGGCTGTCATCCTCCGCGACCTGGAAGATATGGATTACAAGGAGATCGCCCAGGTACTCCGCATCCCCGAGGGCACCGTCAAAAGCCGCATCAGTCGCGGACGCGGGGAACTTGCAAGGCTTTTGCAACGTATAGAAAGACAGGTGATGTAAGTGGCAGACTTCAACCAATTCGGCAGCGCGAAACCCGGTCTTCCCGGCGACCCTCAGCACTGCGCCCAGTGTGAGGCGATGCTGGCCGACGCGCTCGACGGCACCCTCTCCGACGCGGACCAGGCGATGTTCGATCTCCACATGGCCGGCTGTTCCGCCTGTGCCGCCATGCTTGCCGACGCCCAGCGCGGCGCCGCCTGGTTGGAGATGCTGAAGTTTCCTCAGCCAGAGCCGCCCCTGGCCCTGATCGAGCGCATCCTGGCTGAGACCAGCGGCCAGCCCGCAATCCGGACGAGCGCATCTTCCTCCACCGTCCCAGCAGCTTCTGCCACCGTACGCAACCCGAACACACTTCTGGGCAGCCCCATGCTGGCGCCCTCCTACGCCGGCACCAGGCAGACGGCGGCCTTTGCCACCAATGTCCTGCCCTTCCGCAGCCGCTTCACCCACGGTCTCCGCTCCCTTGGCCACACCATGCTGCAGCCGCGGCTGGCGATGACCGCCGCAATGGCCTTCTTCTCCATTGCCCTCACCCTGAATCTCACCGGCGTTCGCCTCAGCAGCCTGCGGGCCAGCGATCTCAAGCCCTCGAGCATCCTGCGCACATGTTATGCGACCAAGGCGCGGGTCGTCCGCTATTCCGACAACCTGCGCGTCGTCTATGAGCTGGAATCCCGCGTCCGCGACCTGCAACACTCTCCCGACGACGACAACTCCACCAGTTCCGGTCAACAGTCCGGCGCCACGCAGCAGCCCGCCTCACAGAAGCCCGCAGACAAGAATCCTGACACACGGCATCCCGATCAGAAGCAGTCCAGGCCCCGCCCCAATCCGGGCTCCAGCCGCCGCGAAGTTCCCGTCGGCAACCTCCTGCGCGTACAGACCGCTCAACGACGCGGCTCGACCTTAGCCCCAATGCAGGCCTTTGCTGTCTTTCCACCCAGTATCTACAAGATCTACAAGCAGGAAGGGGGATTGGTATGAACTGCGCAAACCATCCTGACCGTGAACGCGTCGCCTTTTGCCAGGACTGCGGCAAACCGTTATGCCAGGAGTGCACCCGCACCATTGGCTCCGCTGTCTATTGCGAAGAAAGCCTTGCCGCCCGACTCGGCGGCGGCGGTGCCCCACCCCCGGTCAACGCTCCTGCTGGGGGACCCTATAACTACACCGGTCCCGAATCCGGGGCCAACTATGCCGCGCCGGGAGCTATTCCCCCGCCGTTGTTACCCGACGCGCCAAACCCCGGTCTCGCCGCTCTGCTCGGCTTCATCCCCGGCGTCGGCGCCATGTACAACGGCCAGTACGCCAAGGGCGTCGTCCACCTGATTGTCTTCGCTATCCTCGTCAGCCTCGCCGGCGAGAACGGCATCTTCGGCCTCTTCATCGCCGGATGGGTCTTCTATCAGGTAATCGAAGCCCATCACACCGCACGCGCCCGCCGCGACGGCACACCGCTTCCCAACCCCTTCGGCTTGAATGACATTGGCGAGCGTCTCGGCTTCGGCAGATCATGGCCCGGATCGACTCCGTTCAGCCCCACCCCTCACCCCGGTGCGGCCCCCACGGGCACGGCCTATGCTCCTCCTGGGGGCACCTACGGCGCCCCGCCTGCCGGTTATCCGAACTACACGGCGCAGCCATCCTCCGCATGGGGAGAAAGCTTCGCCCCGCCGACCCCTCCTTACGCACCTTCCGCCTACCCGGCTGACCCCAACCTTTCCTCCACCCGCAACCGATTTCCCGCGGGAGCGATATGTCTGATCGGTCTGGGGATGCTTTTCCTCATCGGCAACGCCGGCATATTCGAGCACTTCCCTATCCACAGGATCGTTCCCTTCCTCCTCATCGGCCTCGGAGTCTGGCTCTTCGTCCACAAACTCACCGAGCAGGGCGGCAGCCTCGCCAATGACGGCACCCCGGCTTACCAGCAGCGACTCTACTGCGCCCTTCGCGGCTCGGCCTGGATTGTCCTCGTCGGCGTGCTCTTCCTGCTGGACTCCTTCGACATCCTCTCCTGGTCCCGCAGTTGGCCCCTCTTCATTATCGTGGCCGGTCTGATGGCTATCTTCCGCAGGACCTCCTACACACCGGCCAGCTTCCCGGCATATCCCTACGCGCCACCATATGCCGCTCCCCAGACAGCTTCGCAGCCTGCTCCGCCTGCGCAGCCCGGCACCTCCATCGTTCCCTCCATGCATAACGATCAGGAAGGGAAATAACCATGGGAAACTACCCTCCACCACCGTATCCGCCACCCGGGCCGCCCTACGGCAGTGACTGGAAGTATCAGCGCCGCGTGCTGAAGCAGCAGGCTCGCGCACAGCGTGACGCCTACCGCTACCAACTACGCGGCCAACGGCGCAGCTCCATCCTCGGTCCCATCCTGCTGATCGCGCTCGGCATAGTTTTTCTGCTCGTGCAGACCAATCACCTCGAAAGCCATCGCCTATGGGACTGGTACAGCCGCTTCTGGCCGCTCCTGCTCGTCGGCGCCGGTATCATCCTGGTTCTCGAGTGGGCGGTCGACCAATACATGCAATCCGACACGGCGCAGCCCCAATACCGCCGGCGCGCCGGAGGAGGAGTCTTCGTTCTATTGATCGTGCTGGGCTTCACGGGACTGGTGTTAAGCGGAATACGTCAGGGCGGCAGCAGCAAGCTCTTTCCTGGTCTCAGCTTCAACCAGGACAATCTCGATGAATTCATGGGTGATAAGCACGAAAGCGACCAGTCACTCGCTCAGTCCTTCCCGGCCGGCGATTCCTTCATGGTCGACAATCCCCGCGGCGACGTCACCATATCCGGCACAAGCGACGACAATCAGATTCATATCGCGGTGCATAAAGAGATCTACACCCGGTCCGACTCCGAGGCCGCCAATAAAGCGCAACGTTTCAGCCCAAATCTGGTCACCAGCGGCAACGGCGTGACCCTGTCTGTCCCGTCGCTCCATGGCGGCCGCGCCGACCTTACCATTACCCTGCCCGCAGTTGCTGCCACGACCGTCACGGCCAATCACGGCGATATCCACATCAGCGCTCTCAAGTCCAACGTGCAGGCCACCGCAAACCACGGCGATATCGAGCTGAGCGCCATTACCGGCAACGTCTCTACACACATCAACAACAGCGATTCTTCTGTCTCCGCCCACAGCATCACAGGGGCGCTCATGATCGAAGGCCGCGGCGACCATACCACCCTCTCCGACCTCAGCGGACCAGTCACCATCTCCGGCGACTTCTTCGGCACCGGACACTATGAGCACATTCGCGGCCCCATCAAATTCCACACCAGCCGCACCGATCTCCAACTGACGCGGCTTGATGGCGAGATCGAAATCAGCAACAACGCGGACCTCTCCATCAGCGAGGCCGTAGGTCCCGTCACCCTCACAACCGCCAACCGCAATATCACCCTCGAACGGATCGCCGGCGACATCGTCGTCACCAACCGCAACGGCTCGGTCGACCTCACCAGCGCGCCTCCGCTCGGCAACATCACCATTGAAAACCGCAACGGCTCGGTCGATCTGACCATTCCCGAGCAGTCCAGCTTCGCCTATCAACTGGAGGCCACCAACGGCGATATCGAAAGCGGCTTCTCCCAGATCGACATTCCTGCCGGCGGCCTCCAGAAGAAGACTGTCAGCGGAACCGTCGGCAACGGCGGCCCTCTGCTGCACATCGCCACGACCCAAGGCGATCTTTCAGTGAGAAAGGGCAGCATCGCGCCACTACCGCCGACGCCACCCGCTCCGCCAAAGATCACAGGTCTTCCGCCAGAGGCGCTTCAGTCCATCGAAGATGCCAGACAGCAGGCCAGAGAGGCCGTGGCCCATGCCAGGCAACAAGCACGGGAAGCCGCCGCAGAGGGAAGGCGAGCGGCGCAAGAGGCCGCCCGGCAGAGCAGGCAACAGAACCGATAGACTGCTCCGTCCGTGAGATGCGGCCGTGTCCGGACTGTTCTCAACCAGGCCTTTTCTCGGGACCGCCGTTTCGCAGGGGCGTAAAAGCCTCGTTCCGGTGCTGCCTAGATGACGTTTCGGCGCAAGCCTTATATCGTTAAGTCTGGCCCACAGCATCGGCCCTGCGGTGTTCTGCAGCGATCCCTCGGACTGGAGCATTGACACGATATGATGACCGCGAAACTGGAAGAAGCCGCAAAGCAGGACTTTACCCAAGAGGTATCGGAGTGGATTGAGGCGTTTGACGATGTTGTTGCCAACGACTGGGAGCACGGCGCGGAGTTGCTGGGCGCTCTGCGGCAGCGCGCGCGCGAGGCGGGGGTGCCGACGCCGAGCGAGCTAACGACGCCCTATCGGAACACCATCCCAAAGCACGATGAGGTGCCGTATCCCGGCGATCGCAGTCTGGAGCGAAGGGTCGAGGCGCTGATTCGATGGAACGCGATGGCGATGGTCCACGGCCAGAACAAGAAAGATCCCGGGATCGGCGGCCACATTTCGACCTATTCCTCGCTGGCCACGCTGCTTGAAGTCGGATTCAACCACTTCTTTCATGCGAAATATGGCGAAGAGCCGGGCGACTTCATTTATTTCCAAGGGCACGCCTCGCCGGGTGTATATGCGCGGGCTTACCTCGAAGGGCGCTTCGACGATGACCGGCTGAAGAACTTCCGCCATGAACTGCGCGGCACGCCAGGGCTGTCGTCGTATCCGCACCCCTGGCTGATGCCGGAGTTCTGGAACTTCCCCACAGTTTCGATGGGGATTGGGCCGCTCAACGCCATTTATCAGGCCCGCTTCATGCGCTATCTCGAAAACCGGGGTCTGATCAAGGCCACCGAACGGAAGGTCTGGGCCTTTGTCGGTGACGGCGAGACCGACGAGGTAGACAGCCTCGGAGCAATTTCGGTCGCGTCGCGCGAGAAGCTCGACAACCTGATCTTCGTCGTGAACTGCAACCTGCAACGGCTGGATGGACCGGTCCGCGGCAACAAGCGGATTATCGACGAGCTGGAAGGCATGTTCCGCGGAGCAGGGTGGAATGTGATCAAAGTAATCTGGGGCTCGGACTGGGATGCTCTTTTTGAGCGTGATCATACAGGGCTGTTGCTGCGCCGCATGGAAGAGTGCGTTGATGGCGAGTACCAGACCTTCAAGGCCAAGGGCGGCGCCTACCTGCGCGAGCACTTCTTCGGAAAATACCCGGAGTTGCTGGAGCTGGTAAAGGACATGACGGATCAGCAGCTTGGGGATTTGCACCGCGGCGGACACGATCCGGCCAAGATCTACAACGCTTACAAGCGGGCCGTGGAGCACAAGGGCGGCCCGACCGTGATCCTGGCGAAGACGGTAAAGGGCTACGGGCTGGGTTCGGCACAGGCACGCAATGCGACGCACTCTGAAAAGAAGCTGGCCGACGATGGACTGGCAGCGTTTAAAAAGCGCTTCGACATTCCCATCCCGGAGGACGCTGCGAAACACGGAACGCCATACCGGCCTGCACAGGACGCCCCTGAGATCGTGTACATGCAGGAGCGCAGGCGAGAGTTGGGCGGATATCTTCCGAAGCGCGAGGTGCCGAAGAGCAATTTCAAGGCTCCCGCTCTGGATTATTTCGGCGAGTGGACGGCAGGCTCGAACAACCGTGCGGTTTCGACGACCATGGGCTTTATCAGCATCCTGCGGCACCTGATGAAGGACCCTGCGATCGGCAAGCTGGTGGTGCCGATTGTGCCTGACGAAGGACGCACGTTCGGTCTGGAGTCGGCCATCCGGCAGGTAGGGATCTATGCGCCGGAGGGCCAGAAGTACAGCCCGCACGACGCTGATATGCTGCTCTACTACCGCGAGGATAAGGACGGCCAGATACTCGAAGAAGGAATTACCGAGGCCGGGTCGATGGCCTCGTTCACGGCTGCCGGCACCGCTTACGTCAACTATCGCGTACCGGCAATTCCCTTCTACATGTACTACTCCATGTTCGGTTTTCAACGAATCGGGGACATGGTCTGGGCGTTTGCGGACTCACGCGGCAAAGGGTTTCTGATGGGAGGCACGGCGGGCCGCACGACAATGCTTGGCGAGGGCCTGCAGCATCAGGATGGCCACAGCATTGTGCTGGCCAGCACCGTTCCTACATGTGTGACCTACGATCCGGCCTATGTCTACGAATTGGCGGTGGTGATTCAGGACGGGATCCGCCGCATGTACGAGAAAGGCGAGGACGTCTTCTACTACATCACGATGTACAACGAGGACTATGCGATGCCGGCGATGCCGGAGGGTGCGGCGGAAGGCATTCGGCGTGGAATGTATAAGTTGAAGCCGGCGACAAGCGGTGAAGCAGTGGCCCAGTTATTCGGCAGCGGTCCGATCCTCAACGAGGTGCTGCGGGCGCAGGAGATTCTGGCGTCGAAGTATGGCGTGCATACCGACGTTTGGAGCGTGACGAGCTATACGGAGTTGCGGCGTGAAGCGCTGGCGGTAGAGCGCTGGAACCGCCTGCACCCAGGCGAGAAGGAGCGTACCCCCTACCTGACAGCTGCGCTTGCCGCGGCCAAGGGTCCGATCATCGCGACGAGCGACTACATGAAGTCGGTCCCCGATCTGCTGTCGCCGTGGCTGCCGTCGCGTCTCGTTTCGCTTGGCACCGACGGCTTCGGACGCAGCGACAATCGCGAACATCTGCGGCGGCACTTCGAGGTAAGCGCGGAGTCGATCGCCGGAGCTACCCTCTCCAAACTCGCGCGCGACGGCAAGTTCAAACCCAAGGCCGCTCAGAAGGCCATGGGCGAGCTTGGGTTGGAGACTGAGGCTGTCGATCCGGCCCGGGCGTAGCCTGATCCGGCAGTCTCCTCGATGCGTAGAGCCAGGTGCGTAAAACCTTGAACTCGGACACGGAACCATACGGAGATGTTTGTTTGAGTGAGCCAGCGCCGCACGAGAATCCCTTGATACCCAACAAGAAGCTGCGGCAGATGTTCGTCTCGATGGTTGAGATGAGGGTGTTGGATCAAAAAGTCGCCGAACTGCAGCGTGGAGTGAAAGCGCGCCTCCGCCTCGATGCAACGTGCGGGCAAGAGGCCTGCCGCGTGAGTACGGCGATAGGGCTGGGGGCGGCCGACCTCATCAGCGACGCTGCCATTGGGGTCTCGATAGCGCTTCTCAACGGCAGTGGGGCCGCTCCTCTGCTCCGTCGGGTGGCTGGATTCGACTCGGGTGCGAAGAAGCTGGAAGACATCATCGCCGAAGATGGCGCGCCCAGCCGGCAACTGCCATGGATTGAAGATGTGGGAGACCGGCTGCGTATGGCCATGGGAGCGGCACTCTCGTTCAGGACGCAGCGACGGGCAAACCTCGTACTTGCTTATGTCCGGCATGGCGATCTGACTAGCAGAGACTGGCGTCAGGTGATCGGGATTGCCGGTAAGCTGGAGCTGCCTATCCTCTTCGTACTCCTGCCGCAAGGATCGGGCAAAGCGCGTGGCAAACAGAGATTGAGCGTTTGTGAAACGGCTCGACGCTGCGGGGTCCCGGGCATTCCGGTAGACGGCAGCGATGCGGTGGCGCTCTACAGAGTCGCGCAGGAGTCGATTGGACGGATGCGCGGAGGGGGCGGCCCGGTTTTGATCGAATGCCAGACGTACCGCATCGCGAATAAACCGGCGGAAGAAGAGGCCGACCCGATACGGCAGATGCGCGCCAACCTGCTTGGCCGCGGGATCTGCAGTGAAGCATGGATGCAGCGGACCGAGATGAAGCTGCGCGCCCGGATGGAGGAAGCTGCTGACACCGTTCAGCCGGTCCGGAGGTCTGAGAGCCGGAGGTCTGAGAGTACGTTGACTACCCCTTTCCGGTTAGCGGCATCTACACTGGATAGGTAATCTAAGACTGACTTGAGGTACGAGTGCGGACAAGGAACTGCTTTTTTTACGCGGCGCTAATCTTTTGTGCTACGGCAGGCTTGTCGCAGGCGCCTGAGTCGAAACCTGTTCCTCCACCGGCTCAGCCCCCTGCCGCCCCGGACAGCACCTATCAGTCGGAACCGGCTTACGGGGGGGTCCATCAGAAGGCCCTGCCAACTCCACAGCCGGCTCAACGGCCCGTGGCGCCCCCCGCAGTGGCCACACCGGAGACTCCGTTCCGGGCTTACATGCCATATGGGCCGCCAGATGTGAAGAAGGGGTACGACCGTTTCTCCGGTTCCGTCTACATCCCGGTGGACAACTGGATGTATCCCGAGTTGATGCGCTTGTACAGCCTGGGCTATGTCGACACGATGTTCCTGGGTATGCGCCCGTGGACACGGCGCAGTGTGCTTCATATGGTGCAGCATTCACAGGCCGCCATCGTCAACAGCAACGATGAAGAGGCCCAGGAGATTCTGGCAAAGGTGCTTATCGAACTGGACACAGAGGTTCCGGACGGCAGCCACCTGCGCGGGGCCGTCTACGGTTTGGAGTCGGCGTATACAAGATTGATGGGCATCGGCGGTCCCATACTGCGGGACAGCTATCACCTGGGGCAGACGATCAACAACGACTACGGGCGGCCTTACGAGACTGGCTTCAACGCCCTGGCTGGAGCTTCGACAACCGACGAGCTGGGGCCCTTCTCGCTCTACATGCGGGCAGAGTACCAGCATGCCCCATCCGCAACCGGGTATTCGAATGCGCTTGCGAACGTCCTGTCAGCACCGGATGAGATACCCAATATTCCGCCCTATACTCCGCAGCCGACGATACCTGAAGGTCCCATCGCCGCGCAGAACCCGTTCCGCATCGTCGAAGCGTCGCTCTCGGCCCACCTGCTCGGTCATGAGATCTCCGGGGGCAAGACCGATGCGTGGCTTGGGCCGGGAGCAGGCGGCGCGATGGCGTGGTCCAACAATGCGGAGAACATCTACTCGTTCCGGGTCAACCGCGTCGAGCCGCTCTACATCCCGTACCTCGATAAGGTCATGGGCCCTCTCCGATACGACTTCTTCGTCGGCAGTCTCAAGGGGCACACTTATCCACGATCGCCCTGGATCCATTCGGAGATGTTTTCCTTCCGCCCGAGTTCCAACTTCGAGTTCGGATTCCAGAGGACCATCATCTGGGGAGGAGAAGGTCATACGCCTGTGACGCTGCACACCTTCTTCAATGGTTTCTTCAGCACAAGCGATACGAATGCGTCGGAGAAATACTCCCGCGAAGACCCGGGAGCTCGATTCAGCGACTTCAACTTCTCATACCGTCTTCCCTTCGTACGCAAGTATGCGACTCTTTACATCGACTCGATCTCCCACGACGACGTCACTCCGATCAGCGCGCCGCGACGTGCCGCCTACCGGACAGGTCTCTTCATCTCGCAGTTTCCCAAGCTGCATAAACTCGACCTCCGCGTCGAAGGCGTCACGACGGACCCGGGAGTTACCCGAAGCCAGGGCGGCCAGTTCAACTACTACGAGATCGTCCAGCGGCAAGGCTATACCAACAAGGGCTTCATCATCGGCGACTGGATTGGGCGCGAGGCTAAAGGCGGCCAGGCATGGCTGACCTATCACCTCTCGGGAAACGAGTGGGTCCAGTTGGAGTACCTGAACAAGAAGACGCCGAAGGACTTCATCCCGGGCGGCACCACACAGAATGAATTCAAGGTGAGCGTCGTCAAGCGGCTGAGCAAAGACGTCGAGCTGAATGCCTGGGTGCAGTATGAGGGGTGGAAGGCGCCGGTCCCGGTCAATGGGGTCGATCTGAACCGGACGGGGCTGCAGCGAGATACGGTCGGCGCGGCGCAGATCACATGGTTTCCCAAGCTGCGCCGCTATTCAACGACACGGTAGATGAGGCCGGCTAGCTGTGGAGCGGGTGCGATGTCGATCAGAGCGGGAGCCGGTTCTTCGATCGTTCGTTTCAGCTGGCCGCAGGCGGCGTAGATGTCGCGTCCGCGCGGCCTGCGGATGAAGACTGGAATGCCTGCATTGCGGAGGCGATTCTGGAAGGCGGCGACATCCTGCGGATGAGGCTCGTGGAAGGCCATACCCGGGCCTGGGTTCCAGACAATCAGGTTGATCTTCGCCCGCAGGTCCTTCAACAGGGCGATCAATTCCGCCGCATGGTGCGGCTGGTCGTTGATGCCGCCCAGCAGGACGTACTCGAAGGTGACGCGCTCGCGGGCGCGCAGGGGGACGGCGGCGATGGCTTCGAGGAGCGCGGCAATATTCCACTTGCGCGTGATGGGCATGATGGATTCGCGGACCGTGTCGTTCGAGGCGTTGAGGCTGACTGCAAGTTTGGGGCGGACGGTTTCGCGGGCGAAGTCGAGGATGCCGGGGAGGATGCCGGAGGTGCTGACGGTCATGCGCGACTCGGGGATGCGCATGGGGCCGCTGAGCAGACCGACCGAGGCCATGAAGGCGGCGTAGTTGAGGAAGGGCTCGCCCATACCCATGAAGACGAGGTTGATGCGCGCCGGGGTGCTGTTGCCACGTCTACTGCCCAGCGCGACGTTGTGGCGGCTCAGGACTGCGGCGACCTGGCCGGCGATCTCACCAGCCGTCAAATTGCGGCGGATTCCGAGTTTGGCGGTGAGGCAGAACTGGCAATTGACGGCGCAGCCCACCTGGCTGGAGACGCAGATGGTGGCTCGCTTGTACGGCTCATCCTCCGGCCTGGGGTGCTCTTCTTCTTCGGCGGCCTCGGTTCCGTCGCCGCGCTCGCCGCCGTCGCCCCCGGGCATCCAGACGGTCTCGACGGTCTCGCCGTCGGCCATGCGGATGAGGTAGCGTTCGGTGCCGTCGATCGAGCGGGCGGTCTGGACGATCTCGGGGAGACCTACGGTGTAACCCTCGGCCTGCATTGCGTTCCGCAGAGCTACGGGGAGGGTGGTGATGTCGTCGAGGGAGCAGGCACGCTGGCGGTAGAGGGCGTCGTGGAGCTGGGTGGCACGCCAGGCGGGCTGGTGAAGCTGCTGCATGAGGCTGGCCAGCTCCGGCAAGGTCGTGCCGAAGAGGGATTTCGCGGCGGGAGCGGTGGGCGGCGCTTCGGCGATGGGGATGGGCAGGTTCGACATCGCGGCTGGCACCTTTCTCCGTGTCCTGGCAGGTGGGTCCGGGCAGGCCATAGTACCCCCACCCCCCTGCTATTTTGCACAAAGTCTTCGATCTAAACGGGATAGCTCAGGACTTCGAGGCCAGGCCAGGTACCTTACGCCGATTGCCCTTTCGCCGATTTACCCTTCTCCAATGGAAGTTCTCTCTTAATTCCATTCTACCGGTTCCGGGGATCGGATGCGCCACGGCTCGGCGCGTCGAGTAAAGCTCGCAAGTGATTGAATCGGTGTAGGTTGCTGCGAGGTTGGAAGCGGCAGAGGTTTGCGGGGGCTTGACAGGAGTGTTGGGGGGAGCGGGATCGAAGAGAATTGGAATTTGCGGGTGAATCGCAGAAGAAGAACAACGCTGTGTGCTGCTTTATTCGGAATGACACTGGGGTGACCCGGGTAGGGGAGGAGTGCGGTCGTGCTTCGCACGATGCCCACATCTCAGAAGCTGTCTAAAAACTGAAGGATTCGGCCACGGATTTGCACAGATAAGTTGGATTTTGAGAACAAGCAAAGACCAAAAAGACAAAATACAGCGGTCCTTCACTCCGTTCAGGATGACGGCGAAAAACAAACAACAGCAGAGAAAGCCCGGAGTGTCAGTTTTTAGACAGGTTCTCAGAATCGAGATATGGGGTACCCGCCGGGAGGGGCCGGGGTGGGTGCTGTGAAAGAATAGAGGCAAGGAGCCGCATGTCTGCTACGTTGATTGAAGAAATCTCTGGGGTGAAGTCCGCCGCACGCAATATCCGCAAAACTGTCCTTTCGAACGGCCTGATGGTGCTGACCGAAGCCATGTCGCATGTGCGGAGCGTCTCGATGGGGGCCTGGATCGGCTCGGGATCGCGCGACGAGGCGGCCGAGGTGAACGGCATCTCGCACTTTGTCGAGCATATGGTGTTCAAGGGGACGACTTCGCGGTCGGCCCAGCAGATTGCCCGCGAAGTGGACACCATTGGCGGCAATCTGGATGCATTTACCGGCAAGGAGATGGTCTGCTTCAACATCAAGGTGCTGGATGAGAATGTGCCGCCGGCGCTGGACGTGCTGGCCGACCTGGTGCTGCACCCGACGTTTACGCCTGCGGACCTGAGCCGGGAGCAGGGGGTGATCCTCGAAGAGATCAAGATGGACGAGGACAACCCGGACTACCTGGTGAACGAGGTCTTCACGCAGAACTTCTGGAAGGGCGATGCACTGGGGCGGCCGATCCTGGGGACGGTGAAGACGGTTTCGAAGTTCAACCAGCAGGTTCTGTTCGACTTCTATGCCGGACAGTTTACGCCGCGTAATATGGTCTTTTCCGCCGCGGGCAACCTGGATCACGATGACTTTGTGGCGCAGGTGGAGCGGGAGTTCAGCTCGCTGGCTGCCAGTGGGAGTGGTGTTCCGGCCAAGATTGCCGCGCCGGTTGCTACACCGCATATCACGTTGAAGCGGAAGAAGTCGCTGGAGCAGGTGCAGTTCTGCCTGGGCGTTCCGGCTCCGCCGGTGAACGACGGGCGGCGCTACGGGGTGTATCTGCTGAATACGATGTTGGGCGGCGGGATGAGCTCGCGGCTGTTCCAGACGATTCGCGAGGACCAGGGGCTGGCGTACTCGATCTACTCGGAGATGAGCCCGTTCCGCGATACCGGGTCGCTGTGCGTGTACGCGGGGACGTCGGTGGACAAGACGGAGAGGGTGCTGCAGCTTACCCTGCAGGAGCTGCGGCGTCTGAAAGAAGAGACAGCCAGCGACGTCGAGTTGAAGCGGGCGAAGGACCAGTTGAAGAGCAATATGGTGATTGGCTTGGAGAGCTCGGGCAGCCGGATGGCGAATCTGGCCCGGCAGCAGATGTATTTTGGGCGGTTTTTCGGCGTGGATGAGATCATGGCGGAGATCCAGGCTGTGACGACGGCGGATATTCAGGCTTTGGCGCAGGAGCTGTTTCGGCCGGAGGCGCTGGCGTTGACACTGCTGGGAAATCTTGGCGCGATGAAGGTCGAGCGGGGCGATCTGGCCTGCTAGGATTTGAACTACAGGATTGCCGAGGGATGATGAGGACGACGAAGACCATGGATCTGCTGCGAGCGAGACGGAGCAACGACGAAGGTTTTACGCTGATCGAGTTGCTGATCGTGATGTCGGTGATGCTGATCCTGATGACCCTGGCTGTGCCGCAGTTGCTGAAGCTGCGCAAACAGGCGAATGAGACCTCGGCGATCCAGTCGGTGCGGACCATCGGGCAAGCGGAGCTGCAGTACAACTCGGCGTATCCGGCGAATGGGTTTTCGTGTTCGCTGGCGGCGATGGGAGGCGATCCCAAGTCGGGCGCGCCGAGCGCGCAAGCGTCGCAACTGCTGGACACCGGCCTGGCGGCGGGACAGAAGGCGGGCTATTCGTTTGCGATCACCAACTGCACCAAGGTGACGGTGAATAACCAGGATATGTATACGTCCTATGAGATTACGGCGGTGCCGCAGTCGATCGGAAACTCGGGCGATCGCGGGTTCTGCTCGGATGCGAACAACATCATTCGGTTCGACCCTGCGGGTGGGACCAACTGCACACAGCCTATTCAGTGATGCGCCACAAGCTGACTTTGCTGCTCGTTCTATGCTGTCCGACGGGCCTGCTGGCCCAGAGCTTGCTGCCGAAGGAGAGCGATGCGGTTGTGCGCAGGGTGGATGACCACTATAACCACCTCGGTTCCCTGCGGGCGCACTATGTCGAGCACTACAGCGGGATGGGGATGGACCGCTCCGAGGAAGGCACGCTGCTGCTGAAGAAGCCGGGGCGGATGCGGTGGAGCTACGCCGAGCCGGTAGGTAAGGTCTTCGTGCTGGATGGGAGGTATGCGTGGTTCTATACGCCGGGAGATGCCCAGGCGACGCGCGTGCCGGCGAAGCAGATGGACGATCTACGGTCGCCGCTGCGGTTTCTGCTGGGGCATACGCAGTTGAAGAAGGAGCTCGACGGCCTGGAGGTGACGGCTGAGGGTTCGGGGTTTCGGATTACGGGTGTGCCGAAGGGGATGGAGCAGCGGGTGAAGCTTCTGACCCTCGGGGTGTCGGCGCAGGGGGCGATCGAGACGATGCGGCTGGAAGAGGTGGATGGGGCGGTGACGGAGTTTGCGTTCTCCGGTATGCAGGAGAATGTGCCCGTTACGGATAGGGATTTCGTCTTTGTTCCGCCGGCCGGGGTTGCTGTGGTGGATGGACTGCCGCCGATTTAGAGCGAATTGGATGGAGATATGCAGCAAAGCTGTCCTGCCGGACGGGCCCACTACGCGTGGGGCGGGCACTTCGTGCCTTGTATACCGGTTTTGACACCATCTACTGTGCTGGCCCTCCCGTTGGTCGGGATTACCGCGCTGGCCTGCGACAGCTTAACGCGCTGCTGCGAGATTATCGAATAACGACCTTGCCGGATTCGCCTACATCTACCTTGCCGCCGGTTGCCGCTGCCGCGAGGTACTTGACGCCGCGAACGAGTTTGCTCGATGAAGCCTCCCAGTATTCGGCTTCAGAGATGTCGACGCGGAGGACGGCGATCTGGGGATCGTCTTCTCCGGCGGGGAACCAGGCTTTGTACATAGGGCTCCAGAGCTCATGGATCCTGGCACGGTCCTGATGAACGCGGGCACGGCCCTTGGCGGAGACATACTTGGAGTTGGCCGGGTCGGCGAAGATAAGCGTGGCGTGGCTGTCGTCCTGTATCTCGTGGACTTTGCCGGAGGTGTTGCGTGTGAGGAACCAGACGCTGCCGTCGAAGTCTTTGGTCTGCACACCCATGGGGCGGCTGTCGAAGGAGCCGTCGGGGGCGGCGGTGACGAGGACGGCGATGTGGATGTCTTCGATCAGGGAGCCGATCTTCTTGAGGCCTTCGGCGCCGCTTAGCTGCTTGAACTCACTCATTGTGCCTCCTGTATGTTCGCTCTTTTGGATGCGCAAATCGAGCCGCGCGCCACGGCGCTTTTTCGAGCGATTGGCCGTGTGAAATTATCGCGA
This sequence comes from Edaphobacter sp., assembly GCA_965277575.1. Taxonomy (GTDB): domain Bacteria; phylum Acidobacteriota; class Terriglobia; order Terriglobales; family Acidobacteriaceae; genus Edaphobacter. The sequence continues at coordinate 3,827,743 of CBDIDK010000002.1, read as the reverse complement.
ACACAGCATCCTGCGAAGCGTGGCGATCCGGCGCGCCTGGGTAGAGGTAGTACCATCGGTGGAGCACTGTATGGATGTGATAGACGCCTGATCGGACCCGAAGGCGTGGAAAAGTTGGGCTTTATGGTGAACGATGTAGCATCGGCCGGGCGTTTGAGTACTTCGGAGTTTCATGCGGCGGTCCGTGCCTTGTCTCCGTCGGTCGCGGTGTTCGATTGCGATGGAACGCTGTGGTCGGGCGATGCGGGTTCGGGGTTCATGGCCTGGACGCTGGAGACGGGGCTGGTCTCGCGGGAGGCGGCGGACTGGATCGACGGGCGGTACCGAGGGTATCTGAAGGGCGACGTGTCGGAGGTGGCGATCTGCGGCGAGATGGTGCAGATGTATCAGCGGCTTCGGGAAGACGAGATGCGGCGGGCGGCGAAGACCTTCTTCGAGCGCGTGATCGAGCGGCATATCTTTCCGGAGATGCTGGCGCTGGTGGAGGAGCTGCGTGGGAAGGGGGTCGAGATATGGGCGGTGAGCTCGACCAACAACTGGGTGATCGAAGAGGGTGTGCGGCGGTTTGGAATTCCGGCGGAACGTGTGCTGGCTGCGCGGGTGCGGGTGAAAGACGGCGTGGTGACGGATGCGATTGTCGATGTTCCGACCGACGCGGGTAAGGTCTCGGCGCTGGAGCGGGTGGGGATCGTTGCGCCGGATGCGGTGTTTGGCAATTCGGTTCACGATGCGGCCATGCTGGCGATTGCGCGGAGGGCGTTTCCGGTGAATCCGACGCCCGCGCTGGTGGAGCGGAGCGCGCAGGAGGGCTGGCCGGTCTTCTACCCCGCTTCGGTGATGCCAGTTAATATGGGGTGAGAATCTAATCGCGGCGATAAATCGTCTAACCTGTAGGTGAAAGATTCAAAGCGCAATATCGAGGGATGCTTGGACGCTTCGATGCAAAAGCCGCTTCGCCTGGTGGTGGCGGCCCTGATTCTGCGCGGGGGCGTGGAGGATGGAGGCGCTGAGGTTGAGGTCCTGATCTGCCAGAGGAAGGCCGATCAGCCGATGAGCTTGAAGTGGGAGTTTCCGGGGGGCAAGATCGAGGCGGGTGAGAGCTCCGAGGATGCGCTCGTTCGGGAGCTGAACGAGGAGCTTGGAATCTCGGCGGTGATCGGGCGCAGGGTGGTGCGGATCCGGCATAAGTACAGGAATGGCGGGGCGATCGATCTCCAGTTTTTTGTGGTGCGTGAGTTCGGTGGGACTCTGGAAAACCGTATCTTCAACGACATGCGGTGGGCGCCGCTGGGAGCTCTGCCGGGGTACGATTTTCTGGCCGCGGACCTGGGACTGATTCGGGACCTGTCCGAAGGCAAACTGCTGTAGCGCTTGCCTGCTCCGCCGGTTTCTTGGTTTCCGCGGTAGCGGGGCTTTGGAAGGTGTTCCACACCAGGGTCAATGACAGGCCGATCACAATAACCGCAGTGAGCCATGCGACGGCGTTGAACCAGTGGGAGTTTGTATATTTGCCCATCAGATCGTGCTTGTTGATCAGCTTGAGCATGAAGATGAGGACGACGGGGAGGAGGATCCCGTTGAGCACCTGCGAGAGGATGCTGAACTGGACCAGCGGGAAGTTGGGGATGAGGACGATGGCCGCGCCGGCGACGATGAGCAGGCTGTAGAACCAGTAGAAGAAGCGGGCCTCGCGAAAGCTTTTGTCGAGGCCGCTCTCGAATCCAAGCCCTTCGCAGACGGTGTAGGCCGTGGAGAGCGGCAGGATGGAGGCGGCGAAGAGCGATGCGTTGAAGAGGCCGGCGGCAAAGAGGATGAAGGCGTACTGGCCGGCGAGCGGCTTCATGGCTCCGGCGGCGTCGGACGCGTCGGTGATGTTGCGGATGCCATGGGTGTAGAGGGTGGCGGCGCAGGCGACGACGATGAACCAGGCGACGACATCGGTGAAGATGGACCCGATGATGACATCCAGGCGCGTGGTCTTGTACTGGCGGACGCTAACGCCCTTCTCGACGATGGAAGACTGCAGGTAGAACTGCATCCAGGGCGTGATGGTAGTGCCGATGACGGCGACGGTGGTGTAGACGTAGGACTTGTCGTTCCAGACGCTGCGCGGGGGCAGTTTGATGGTCTCGACCATGGCGAGGTGCCAGTCGGGGCCGCTGAGCACCCCGGTGATGATGTAGGCGATGTAGAAGACGCTGGCGATGAGGAAGATCTTCTCGACGCTTTTGTAGTCGCCCTTGACGACGAGGATCCAGACGATGAAGGCGCAGACGGGCACGCTCGCGTACTTGCTGATGTGGAAGAGCTGCATGCTGCCGGCGATGCCGGAGAACTCGGTGATGACGTTGCCGAAGTTGACGATGACCAGCAGGATCATCATGACGAAGGTGATGCGCAGGCCGAACTCCTCGCGGATCAGGTCGCTGAGGCCCTTGCCGGTGACGGCTCCCATGCGGGCGCACATCTCCTGCACGACGATGAGTGCGAGGGTGATGGGGATCATGGTCCAGAGCAGGGTGTAGCCGAACTGCGCTCCGGCGGCGGAGTAGGTGAGGATGCCTCCGGCGTCGTTATCGACGTTGGCAGTGATGAAGCCGGGACCGAGCACGGCGAAGAAGAGGATGAGCCGGGTTCTCCACGGACGCCAGGACGACATGGGGTGTTCCTTTTCTATTGGGTAGGAGAACGTGTCAGCTCGCCGCTCTCAAGGCTAACTCAAAGAGGGCTGGGAAAGCGCGTTGGCTGAGGCTTTTACGGCAGGCAAGAGGCTGATAATCCGGTGGAGGATGAGATCGACCTGGACGTCGTTGTAGTAGCCGTCGCGGGCTGCGCGAAGGGTGCCGGCGGCGGCGATGCGCTGCCTTGCAGGCTGGTCGGGCAGATAGCGCTGGATTTTCTGGATGAGTTCGTCGAAGCCGGAGAAGAAGACCGCCTCTTCATCCTCCTTGAAGCGCCGGAGATGGCCTTCGGAGCGTTCCGCGAGCAGAAAGCCGCCGCAGCCCGCGATTTCAAAGCTCTTGTGGACGAACTCGTCCTGGTTGGAGTGGGTGAGAAAGCTGAGGTTGATGCGAGACCGCCAGATGGCTTCGCGGTATTGCTGCTGGTAGAGCTCTCCTTCGCGGAAGAGCGCCTTGAAGTCTTTGGCGGGGAGAGCGCGGCCCCACTGCCTCGGGTTGCCGGAGATTGCGACCGGGAAGCGGCACTCGGTTGCGAGGCGGGTGAGCGTCCGGGCGCGGTCGTCGTAGGGGGTTCCGATGAAGGAGACCGCGCGATCGCGATCCGCGTCCGACCAGCCGGGCGGCGGCGGGAAATGCAGGGTGGGTTCGTAGGCGGTTTGGATCTTGATCACGTCCCGGGCGCCGCGCGAGGTGTAGTCGAGGATGTTTTTGTCGCGCTGGACGACATGCAGATCGTAGTGGGGGATGTCCTTCATGTAGAGGCGCCAGCCGGGGTCCTGCCGGGGGCCGAAGGGGTTGTCGATCATGTAGCTGACCGTGGCAATGCCCATGTGGCGAAGCCGGTCGAGCGTCTGGGGGCGCATCCAAAGGAGTTTGTCGGCCCAGAGCAGGTCGGGCTTCTCACGCTCGGCGATCTCGACGATGTCCCGGTTGAGACGGTTCACACCCGGCCCGGCCGCCAGACGATGAGCGATCTTGCGGACGAGGGGGTTCCCGGCTTCGTAGCCATACGCGTTGAGCGGCACGACCCGATGTCCGAGCCGCTCCAAAGCCCAGAGCCGATACTGGGAGGAGTCGTTGGGCGAGAGGCCGGAGGCGTAAAGAATCTTCATCGGTTGCTTCTGTTCCTTGGGTTTAAACATCTGACGCCGCTGGCTCGGGTCTGGCGAGTGGGAACGACTTCGTGGATGAAGCCCGGCTGCTATCTTTCGCGGAGCAGCGCGATGACCTGTTCCGCATGGATGATGCCGACGAGCCGCTTCTGAGGATCGAGCACAGGCAGGGAGCGGAGGTTGTACTTATCGAACAGCTCAGCGACTTTGCGGCCGTTTGCATTCATGTCGCAACTGACGATGTGACCGGCGGGCAGCTCGGTAAGCTGCTTTTCAGGAGCCGCGAGAAGCAGTTGGACGAGAGGAATGAGAGCCTGGATCCGCTCCTCGGGGTCGAGCAGGTAGATGTCGGTGAGAGTCTCGATGTCGCCTTCGAATTCGCGCAGGGCTTGAATGGCCTCATCGACTCGCGCGGTGAGAGGGAGCGCGATGTAGTCGGTCGTCATGCGGCCCGCCGCCGAATCGCTGTGAAATTCGAGGAGATCTTCTACCTCCTGGCGCTCATCCGGCTCCATCTCCTCGAGAATGGCTTCGGATCGTTCGTCCGAGAGCTCCGATAGCAGGTCGGCGGCGGCGCCGGGGTCCATCTCTTCGACGATGCCGGCGATCTGCTCGGAGTCGAGCGACTCGATGAGGGACTGCTGCATCCTGGGATCGACCTCTTCGAGGGCCTCGGCGGCGACCTCCTCGTCGAGGGAGACAAAGAGGGCGTTCCGCTCGGCTGGGGCGAGCTCCTCGAGAATGTCGGCGATGTCGGAGGGATGCATCTGAGAGAGGCGATCCTGGCCGATTTTGAGGCGTACGCGGCGGGCTGGGTCGCGGTCGATGAGATCGACGAAGTCCCATGGGATGGCGCTGGCACCGAAGCGGCCGGCGATACGGCTGACGGAGTTGGCGGGAAGACCTTTGAGGAGCCGCCGAACAGCGCCGCGCATACCGACCTCGACCTCGCAGATTCGTAGCGTCAACTCGGCGCCGGCATCGCTACCCTCGCTCTCCCAGACCAGATCGACATCGTTGACGCGGACGACTTTGTGGCCGTTGATGTCGATGATCTGCTGGTCGAGAAGGTCACGCTCGAGCATCAGGTAGGTCTCATCGTCGGCGAGAAGGGTTGGGGTTGCGGTTGCGAGGAGCTGTATCTGGCCGCCGGAGGTGAACTGCAGTTCCGTGATGGGGATGAGAGATGGGCGGTCGCCTCGTTTTGCCGCTGTGAGCCTCAGGACGATGCCATATACGTGGGCGGCATCGTCGATGGGGGAGACGGCGACCTCGCGCACATGGCCGAATGCCATACCCTGCGCATCGAGCACGGGAGTGCCCATCATGGCAGAGACGCTCGTCTTCTGGTGGAGGTGAGTGGTCATAGGCGGCTACCGCATGTTAGCTTACCGCGACACCCTGCGGGCAGTGAGCGGCCTGCGGCAACCGGCCGATGTTGAGAGTGTTGGTGTTTTGCGGGACAGCAGGGGCCTGTTTCCTTCATGCAATCCTTGACTTTCCCGAAATCCACAAGCACACTGCCATCATCGCTGTTGGTCTGCCGTTTAAGATTCGAACACAGGTATTTCAAGGACAGCTTTGGCCGATTCTACGACAAGCCGCGTCAGCTACACACTGGACTCGTCGCTCGACAGCGTCAATAAGGTTGAGCAGTTGGCGGAGCAGTGCGCGGAGCGGGCGGGCTTCGATGAAGACACGGTGCCGCAGATCGCGATGGCGGTGCGGGAGGCGGCTGTGAATGCGGTATTGCACGGCAACTCGTATGATCCGTCGAAGCACATCACGGCGTCGTTTGAAACGACTACCGACTCGCTGATTGTCCGGGTTGCAGACCAGGGCCCGGGGCTCGACCCCGATACGATTCCCGATCCGCTGGCACCGGAGAATATTCTGCGGGGATCGGGCCGCGGCATCTTTCTAATACGGGCGTTTATGGATGAGGTAAACTTTCGGCAGCTTCATCCTGGCACGGAACTGACACTCATCAAACACAGAACACCGGCGCAACCGGGGACATAAGGAGAACACAGATATGAGCATGAAGGTAAAGACTCGCCAGGTCGATGGCATCACGATTCTGGATCTCAGCGGCCGCATCACTCTCGGCGAAGGTAGCGTCACCATCCGCGATGCGGTGCGGGATGTGCTGGCCAAGGGTTCAAACAAAATTCTGCTGAACCTGGGCGACGTCAACTACATCGACAGCTCCGGCATCGGAGAGCTGGTCAGCGCCTTCACGACGGTGAAGAACAGCGGCGGAGAGCTGAAGCTGCTGAACCTGACCAAGAAGGTCCACGATCTGCTCCAGATCACCAAGCTGTATACCGTCTTCGACGTCAAGGACGACGAGGCAACGGCAATCTCTTCCTTCACTAAATAAGCAGCAGGAGTAAAAAGGCCCTCGTTTTTGCGAGGGCCTTTCTTTATGCTTGATTGGATTTGCCAGTAACGCAACACTGTCCTGCCGGACGGGCCCACTTCGCGTGGGGCGGGCACTTCGTGCCTTCTATACCGGATTTGACCACACCTACTGCGCTGGCCCTTCCGTTGGTCGGGATCAGGAATAGAGTACATCGGTTGGAGAACCGCTTTATCTATTTCGAAAAGTCGACCTTCGGGGCTACGCTGTTTTCGGGATTTCCTTTGAAGTACTCATCACGATAGTGGAAGCCGGCCATGTTCGCCCAGATGCTGTTGGGGAACTGGCGAACGTAGACGTTGTAGTCCTCAAGGACCCGGTTGTAGCGCTGCCGCTCGACGGCGATGCGGTTCTCGGTGCCGGCAAGCTCATCGGTGAGGCGGGTGAACTGTTCGTTGCCTTTCAGGTTGGGGTACTGCTCCTGCAGGCGGAAGAACGGACCGAGGGCCACGTCGAGTTTGCTGTTGGCGTTGATGTTGCTGGCGTGGTCGCTCCCCGCGGCGAGTACCCCGGCGCGGGCATTGGCGATGTTGGTCAGGACGGTGGACTCTTCCGCGACGTAGCCTTTGACCGACGCGACCAGGTTGGGGATGAGGTCAAGACGGCGCTGCTGGACAACGTTGACCTGCGAGAAGGCCTGATTGACTGCTTCGTTCTTCTGCACCAGCGTGTTCTTGGCGCCGACATAGCTGCCGCCGACAAAGAGGAGCACAACAATAATCAGCCCCACCACGCCAAGCACGATCCATAAAGGTTTCATATCTTCCTCGGTTTCCTTGCTCCAGGCTTCGATCTTACCCTGCCACGATCTGAGACTGGTCTATCCGGCTGTACTGTATCACCCGCGTGCAATTTGCCAGGCTTGATCTTTGCTGCGGTCTCTCACATGTCGTCTTATTACATATCGCTGCTGGCGCCGCCGCCGCCGGAGCTGCCGCCGCCGAAGCCTCCAAAGCCCCCGCCTCCCCCGTCGCCTCCGCCTCCGCGGTATCCTCCCCCTCCGCCGCCCATGATGTTTCCGAGCAGGAAGAAGATGAGGCCGAGATTGCCGGTCTTGACCAGGAAGAAGAGGATGAGCAGGATTGCGCCGCCGCCGAGGAGTATCTCCGGAAGGCTCAGTTGAACCTGCGCCTGCTGACGGTGATATTGATGAGCGGAAGAAGCAGGGGTGAGGGTGACGCCGGCGTCGCGCGCGATGATCCGGGCAAGCTGGTCTACTCCCTCGGGAACGGCAGTGTTGTAGTCTCCCTGCTGCGTCGCGGGGATCATGGATCGCAGAATATCGCCTGCTTTGGCGTCGTTCAGTATGCCTTCGAGGCCATAACCCACCTCGATGCGTCCGCGACGGGGGTTCATGACAAGTAGCATCAGGACGCCGCGGTCGGTTCCCTTGGCTCCGACCTTCCACTTGTCTTCGAGTGCGGTCGCGAACTCTTCGATCGACTGATCACCGTCCAGCGTCTTTATCGTTACGACGGAGATCTGCGCGTGTGCCTGGCGGTCGACCTGAGTGCAGAGGCCTTCTACGCTTTGCCTGGTTGAAGGGGAGAGGACACCGGCGAAGTCGCTGACATAGCCTGTGGGAGTAGGCAGGCTGCTGACCGACTCCGCAACCAGCGGAATCGATGGCACGAGCAGCAGAACGACGACGGCCAGCCAGCGGGTGAGATACTTCATCGAGGCTTATTCTACCGTGTGACGGCTGCCGAGGACGTGAGCGGCGGGAGAGGGCGGGCGTTCCAGCCCGGTAAAAAAGGGATGCCCATGCTGCCAGGCATCCCCTCGCGTGTAAACACGTGCAAAGGATCGGACTTTAGATGCCGGGTGTCCCCTGTTTCCCGTTGCGGCCGGGCATGGCAACTCCCTTTTCCTTGGCGAGCTTCTCGACCATCATGAGGTGCTCGTGAATGACCTTCTCACCTTTTTCAACCGCGTCCTTGAGAGTGGAATCCTGGGTGGTGGAGGCTTCCATCCGGAAGTCCCGCAGGTCCTTACGGTGATCCTTCACCATCGCGCTGAGATAGGCGTTGTCGAATTCGGTGCCCGAGAGCCCGTTGAGCTGGTCGTACAGGTCCTGGTCCTTTTTGCTGAGGTCCTTTGGCGCACGGACGCCCATGGAGTCGGCGATCGGCGCCATCTCATTGTTCAGGGCAGCGTGATCATCCATCATCTTCTGCCCGAATGCCTTCACATCCTCACTCCCTGCCTTCTGACTGGCGAGTTGACCAAGCTTGACCTCGGCCATGCCTCCCTCGGCGGCGTTGCGCAGGAACATCTTGTCCTTCATGGTCTGACCGGCTTCGTTGGCATTGTTGCCTGAATCCTGCATGGCCGTGGTCGAGGGCTGCTGCTGATTTGGTCGGTTGGGTTGGGTTGCGGTAGATGGGGCCATGGGGTCCTGGGCCAGCAGAGCTACAGGCGCAAGCATGACCGCCGTGCTCAGCATCGCGATTCGCAGTGTGTCGAATTTCATTGGAATTCTCCTTGTAAGCGACCTGTGGTCCTGCTTCGTTTGGTGTGTGCATTGGGCTTATGGTTGCCTCTACACCCTGGCGGCGCGTGCCGGTTAGCTGGCTGGATTGCAGGCGGAAGGCGAGGCGCGCAAGGCTGTATCCTGTCCCCGGAGGTTCGATTGAAGACCCAGAGTGCCGTTACGCCGCCCAGTGCCCGCCAGGAACCCACACCGACTACGCTGCATGGACACACCCTGGCGGATGACTATCGCTGGATGCGCGACAAGTCTTCGCCGGAGGTAGTCGCTCATCTGGAGGCGGAGAACGCCTACACGCTTGCGGTGATGGCGCCCAGCGAGCCGTTGCAGGCGAAGCTTTACGCAGAGATGCTGTCGCACATCAAGGAGACAGACGAATCTGTTCCGTACCGCAACCGGGGCTGGTTCTACTCTGTCCGGACGGTGGAAGGGAGCCAGTATCCGATTCACTGTCGCAGGCGGGCTTCAGAGGATGGGTTCGATGCGTCACAGCCGGAGGAGATTCTGCTCGATGTGAACGAGCTTGCAAAGGGGCAGTCCTTCATGTCGATCGGAGCGATGAACGTCAGTCCGGATGGGGACAAGCTGGCGTATTCGACCGATAACACCGGATTTCGGCAGTACACGCTGCACGTTCGGGATCTGAAGACGGGCAGCGATCTGCCGGATACGGCGTTGCGCGTAGGGTCGATTGCCTGGGCGGCCGACTCGCAGATGTTCTTCTACACAACCGAGGATGAGGCGACGAAGCGTCACGATCACCTGTTCCGGCATCGGCTGGGGGATGCAGCGGCGCAGGATGCTGTCGTGTACCAGGAGCGCGATGAACGCTTCAATCTGGGGGTCGGCAAGACACGCGACGGTAAATACCTGTTGATGGAAGCTGGAAGCCATACTACGAGCGAATACCGCTTTCTGGCCGCGGAGGTGCCGGAAGGAGAGTTCCAGACGGTTGCGCCGAGAGTCGAGGAACAGGAGTATTCGGTCGATCATCGGCATGGGCTCTTCTACATCCGAACCAACGATGTTGGGAAGAACTTCCGGGTTGTGACGGCTAGGGTCGGAGATTCGGGACGGCAGTTCTGGACGGAGCTCATCCCGCTCGATCCTGATGCTCCACTTGAAGATTTCGACTTATTTGACTCATTCTGCGTTAGTTCTAGGAGACGCATGGGGCTTCCTACGTTGACGGTGACACAGTTCGGTGCGGATGGGGCGTTGGGCGAATCGGCGGTGGGCAAGGTGGGCGAATCGAAGGTGGGCGAATCGGCGGAGATCGCCTTCCCAGAGCCGGTCTATTCCGCCGGTGCGCATGTGAACCGGGAGTTCGATACGACGGCCTTCCGATACGGCTATATGTCGCTGGTCTCTCCGCCTTCCGTCTATGAGTATGATGTCCGGTCGGGCGGCTCGAAGCTGTTGAAGCAGCAGGAGGTTCCGGGCGGGTTCGACGCTGGACTTTACGCTTCCGAGCGGGTGTGGGTGGAGGCGCAGGATGGCGTGCAGGTGCCGGTCTCCGTGGTGTATCGGCGGGATTCGTTCCGGAGCGATGGTCGCAACCCGCTTTATATCTACGGATATGGGTCGTATGGGTATTCGCTTCCGATCGGGTTCAGCGGGAGCAGGCTGTCGCTGCTGGATCGCGGCGTGGTGATCGCGTATGCGCATATTCGCGGCGGTGGCGAGATGGGCGATTCGTGGCACGATGCCGGCAAGATGATGGTGAAACGCAACACGTTCTCGGACTTTATCGAAGTGACTGAGCAGCTTGTGGCGAAGGGCTATGGAGCGCGGGACCGGGTTGCGATCGAGGGTGGAAGCGCGGGCGGCCTGCTGATGGGTGCGGTCGTGAACCTGCGGCCGGAGCTGTTCCGTGTGGTGCTGTCGCATGTGCCATTCGTGGACGTGATGAATACGATGCTGGACGCTTCCCTGCCCCTGACGGTGGCCGAGTACGAGGAATGGGGTAACCCGAACGAGGCGGAGGCGTTTGCGACCATGCGGTCGTATTCGCCGTACGACAACCTGAAGGCCGGGGCCTATCCAGCGATGCTGGTGAAGACGAGCCTGAACGACTCACAGGTGATGTACTGGGAGCCAGCCAAATATGTCGCCAAGCTGCGGACGCTGAAGACGAACGATACGCCTCTGCTGCTGCACATCAACATGGACGCAGGGCATGGCGGGGCGAGCGGCCGGTACGACTACCTGAAGGAGATTGCATTCGACTACGCGTTTCTCCTGCGAGAACTTGGGGTGGAGAGCTAGAGCAGTTCGAACCCGGTCGAGCTGGACAGAGTGTCGAGGATGCCGGACCGGAACCCCCGGAGTTCAGCAAGGCGAGTTTCTGAACCCTGGCGCGGGTTGAAATAGTCCAATCAGATAGGATTCCCGCAGCCGTAATGCGGGCGAAGTATAACAAGACATATGCCGAAGCCTATTCTTCTCGCCATCGATGACGATACAAGCGTTCTGGAAGCCGTGGTGCAGGACCTGCGCCGCCACTACGGCCAGGACTATAGGATCGTGCGCGCAGCCTCTGGCGCAGCGGCGCTGGACATCTGCACCCAGTTGAAACAGCGCAAGGACACGGTTGCGCTGTTCCTCTCCGACCAGAGGATGCCGGGGATGACCGGGGTCGAGTTTCTGCAGAAGGCGCTCGCGATCTATCCCGACGCGAAACGGGTGCTGCTGACCGCGTATGCGGATACCGAGGCGGCGATTCGCGCGATCAATTCTGCCAAAATTCACTATTACCTGAACAAGCCCTGGGACCCGCCGGAGGAGAAGCTGTACCCGGTGCTTGACGACTTGCTGCAGAGCTGGAAGGAGGGGTACAGGGCGCCGTTCGAAGGGATACGGGTGGTGGGAGTGCGGTGGTCCGCGACCGACCACGCGGTGCGGGACTTTCTTTCAAGGAACCGTATTCCCTACCAGTGGCTGAACCCGGAGGGGAACCCGGAGGCGCTGGATCTGCTGAAGGAAAAAGGCATCGACGATACGAAGCTGCCGGTGATCCTGTTTGGGGATGGAACTGCGCTGGTACAGCCGAGCTCTACGGAGATTGCGAACAAGGTGGGACTGCGGACGCAGGCGCAGCAGGAGTTCTACGACGTGGTGGTGATTGGCGCAGGGCCGGCGGGACTGGCGGCGGGCGTCTATGGCGCTTCCGAGGGGCTGCGTACGCTGGTGGTGGAGGCGGCGGCGCCTGGAGGACAGGCGGGATCAAGCTCAAAAATCGAGAACTACCTTGGCTTCCCGGAGGGGCTGAGCGGCGAGGAGCTGGCCAAGCGCGCGTTCCTTCAGGCGAACCGGCTCGGCGCAGAGTTTCTGACGCAGCGGGTGAAGTGCATACGGTCGGAGAACCAGTACCGCATCGTCGTGATGGAGGACGGGCGCGAGGTGACCTGCCACGTATGCCTGATTGCAACGGGCGTGGACTACTGCAAGCTCGACGTGCCGGGAGCCACCCAGTTTTTCGGTGCGGGGGTGTACTACGGCGCGGCGCTGACTGAGGCGATGTCGTGCCGCGAGGAGACGGTGTACATCGTCGGCGGTGCGAACTCGGCGGGGCAGGCTGCGATGCACTTCTCGCGCTACGCCGATAAGGTGCATATGCTGGTGCGCGGCAAGTCGCTCGAGAGCAGCATGTCGAAGTACCTGATCGACCAGATCGAAGCGACGGAGAATATCGCGGTCGAGACCGGGACCGAGGTTGTGGGAATGTCGGGCGACAAACACCTGGAGTGCCTGACGCTGACGACGCCGCAGGGGACCGAGGCGCGTCATGCCAGTTCGCTGTTCATCTTTATCGGCGCGGCGCCCAAGACGGACTGGCTACCCAGGGACATTGCGTGCGACAGCAGGGGGTTCATCCTGGCGGGACCGGATCTGAAGGGCTCCCAGACTGGAGCGTGGACGCTGCAACGCGATCCTTATCTGCTGGAGACAAGCGTTCCAGGCATCTTCGTGGCAGGCGATGTACGCCATAACTCGGTGAAGCGGTGTGCTTCGGCGGTGGGCGAAGGCTCGATCGCGATTCAGTTTGTCCATCAGTATCTAGCCACGCTATGAAAGGGAGATAACCCGGCAATCCAATGAACGAACAGATCGAACAGACCCAGGTGGTGCAGGACGGCGTACCGGAAAAGATGGACGAGGAGCTGTTTGCCCAACTTCGCAAGGTGCCGCTTCTGTCCTCTCTGAAGGATGATGAGTTGTACTGCATGCAGGGCATTGAAGAGGTGCGGCTGGAACGCGATGCGGTGCTGGTGCGACAGGGCGACCCCGCACATTTTTTCTGGATTCTCGTTGAGGGCGAACTTCGGATCACCCAGATGGTAACGAAGGGCCACGAGATCATGCTCGGCAAGCTCGAAGCGGGCACCACGTTCGGGGAGTTGCCGCTGCTGGCCAATATCCCCAATGCGGCGAGCATGGTGGCGACGGTTCCCAGCCGGCTGTTCCAGTTCGACGAAGACCGGTTCTGGGCGCTGATGACAAGCTGCCCGCAGGTGCGCCGGGCGATCTTGGGAAACATGGCTTACCGGTTCCAGAAGCTGCAAAGCGTGACGGTGCAGCAGGAGAAGATGGCCTCGCTGGGCACGCTGGCCGCGGGCTTGATGCATGAGTTGAACAATCCTGGATCGGCGGCTCGGCGGGCTGCCTCGCAACTGCGCGGCAACCTGATGCGGCTGCATGAAATTTCTTCCGGATTTACCGAATGTGACCTTACGAAAGACCAGAAGCTGCGGCTTCATGAGCTGCAAAAGCAGGCGCTTGCGGCGAAGCAGCCGCTGATGATGAACTCGCTGGAGCAGAGCGATGCCGAAGAGGCGCTGGCCGGGTGGATGGAGGCCGCTGGCATCGAAGGCGCGTGGAAGATGGCGCCGGTGCTGGTCTCGATCGGCATGGATCAGGCGGAGTTGGAGCGGATCAGCCGGGACTTCCAGGGACCACTGCTCTCGGACGCGCTGGGCTGGCTGGAGGCTCTGGTCTCAAGCACGCAACTGGTGGGGACCATCGAAGAGAGCATCGGGCGAGTGACCGACCTGGTCCACGCGGTGAAGTCGTACGCCTATGAGGGCAAGGGCCAAAAGCAGACGATCGACGTGAACAACAGCATCCACGCGACGCTGGTGATTCTGGGCCACAAGCTGCGGGAGAAGGAGATCGAGATGGAGAAGGATTTTGCTCCCGATCTTCCGTCGCTGCAGAGCGAATGCACGGGGTTGAACCAGATCTGGACGAACCTGCTGGACAACGCGATCGATGCCGTGCCGCAGCATGGGCGGATCGGAGTCCGGACCTGGGCGGAGACCTCCACCAACGGGGCCGGGCGGGGCAGGATAGAGCTTTGCATCCGGGTAAGCGACAACGGCAGCGGCATCCCGCTCGATAGCCAGGTACACATCTTCGAGCCGTTCTATACGACCAAGCCGGTGGGGATTGGAACGGGTATTGGGCTGGGCATCGTGCAACGTATCGTGGATCAGTATGGAGGCACGATTCGTTTTGCGTCGGAGCCTGGACATACCGAGTTTGTGGTGCGCTTGCCGGCGGAGCGGACGTAGATTGGTCGTGAATTGGTAGCGGCGTCTTCTCATGGATATGATGGGCAAGAGGAGATACCCGTGCCACTTACCCCGTTCCATATTGCCTTCCCTGTCGACGATCTCGATGCTGCGCGTACCTTCTACGGAACCACGCTGGGTTGCGCGGAGGGTCGCAGTTCTTCGCAGTGGATCGACTTCGACTTCTTCGGCCACCAGATTGTTGCGCATCTGAAGCCTTCGACGGCAGAGAGCAAGGCGCACCACAACCCGGTGGATGGCCATGACGTGCCGGTCCCGCACTTCGGGGTCGTGCTCGCGATGGCCGACTGGGAGGCTTTGGCCGGACGGTTGCGCGGGTTGGGAATCGAGTTCGTCATCGAGCCTTATGTGCGGTTCAAGGGTGAGGTGGGCGAGCAGGCGACGATGTTCTTCCTCGATCCGGCTGGAAACGCGCTGGAGTTCAAGGCGTTCGCCGATATGGGTCAACTGTTCGCTAAATAAGGAGCCCCTCCATCCTTCAGCCGCGCCACGGATCAGGCGCTCTCATCATTTCCTCTTTACTATATCGATTTAGTTCGTTTAGACTCTGTAACGAACTGCCAGCGTGCCGTCGTCCCTCGGGCTTCTATCCCGCAAGTCGCGCACGATATGAAGGAGCACGTATGCCGGTACGCACGATCACCCAGAGAGTCACGTTCCTCTGCTTGTTTGCTATAGCAACTCTGGCTTCGATCGATGGGGCGGCGGTGCGTGCGCAGGCTGCGGCAGGCGGCTCGAAGACATCGGCTTCGATGCCCTGGATGAATAAAGCGCTGGCGCCGGATGAAAGGGCCGATATGGTCCTCCGCCAGATGACGCTCGACGAAAAGATCCAGATGGTCCACGGGGCGGGGTGGGGCGTGTTGAGGGAGGGTGCGCCGCTTCCCGCGCGCTCGAACTTCGGCGCGGGCTTTATGGCTGGCATCGACCGGCTGGGCATTCCGGATATCAACCTGGCCGACTCCGCAGTGGGGGTGAGGATGGCTGCCTATCAGAGCCGCTATGCCACACTGCTGCCTTCGACGCTGGGCGCGGCTTCGAGCTGGAATCCGGACGCGGCATTCCTGTACGGCGCTGTGATCGGCCGCGAGCTGCGGGCAGAGGGCTTCAACATGTCGATCGGCGGAGGCGTGAACATCACGCGCGAGCCACGCAACGGACGGAACTTCGAATATGCCGGCGAAGACCCGGTGCTGGCCGGAACGATGACCGGCAACCTGGCAAAAGGCGTCTTCTCCGAGCATGTAATGAGCGACATCAAACACTTTGCGTTCAACGACCAGGAGACCGGCCGCACCGTCGTGAATGTGCTGCTCGCGAAGAAGGCAGCGCGCGAGTCGGACCTGCTTGCGTTTGAGATTGCGATCGGAATCTCCGAGCCTTCGGCGGTGATGTGTTCGTACAACCTGTATGAGGGCGATCACGCCTGCGAGAACGACTATCTGCTGAATGAACTACTGAAGACGGACTTCAAATTCAAGGGCTGGGTGGTGTCGGACTGGAGCGCGACGCACAGCACGGTGAAGGCGGCGCTTGCGGGGCTCGACCAGGAGATGCCTGGGGATGATAACTACTTCAATGGCCCGCTCAAGAAGGCAGTTGAGGGCGGACAGGTTCCAATGGCGCGGCTGGACGATATGGTGCATCGCATCTTGCGCAGCATGTTTGCCGCGGGCGTGGTGGACCTGCCGCCGGTGCGGACCGTGGTCGATCCGTTCAAGGGCCGCGACGATGCGCAGCACATTGAAGAAGAGAGCATTGTGCTGCTGAAGAACTCCGATTCCGTTCTGCCTCTGCAGGCGTCGAAGGAAGGTTCGATCGCACTGATCGGATCGCATGCCGATGTGGGTGTGCTTTCGGGTGGGGGATCGGCGCAGGTCGATGCACCGGGTGGCGATGCCGCCAATCCCAAGCCGGGCGGGTCGCATTGGGGCGTGCCGGTCTACTTCCCTTCTTCTCCGCTGCGGTATATTCGCGAGAAGTCTCCGCAGGCGACGGTCGAGTATAACGATGGCAAGGATCTGGCGGCGGCGGCCGCGCTTGCGAAGTCGTCGCACACGGCGATCGTGTTTGTGAATCAGCCGATGCGGGAGGATCAGGACGCCGCGACCCTTTCGCTGCCGGACAATCAGGATGCGCTGGTCGAGGCGGTCGCTGCCGCAAACCCCAACACCATCGTGATGCTTGAGACTGGCGGCCCGGTGGACATGCCGTGGGCCGGAAAGGTGAAGGGCGTGGTGGAGATGTGGTACCCGGGCATCGGCGGGGCTCAGGCGCTGGCCAATATTCTGTTCGGCGACGTGAACCCGTCGGGCAAGCTGCCTGTGACCTTTGCCAAGGATGATGCGCAACTGCCGCATCCGGTAGTTCCGGGGTTGCAGCCGGGCGCTCACGTGAGGGAAGAAAACGGCAGGCACCCCCCCTTCGACCTGAACTACACCGAAGGCGCGGAGGTCGGGTACAAGTGGTTCGAGGCGACGCACAAGCAACCACTTTTTCCGTTCGGCTTCGGCTTGTCGTATACGAGCTATGCCTACTCGGGCCTGACGGTCGACGATGCGCAGAGGACGGTACACTTCACGGTGCGCAACACGGGCACTCGCGTGGGAACGGAGATCGCGGAGGTGTACGTGGCGCTCCCGGCGACGGCCAAGGAGAGCTATAAGCGCCTGGTCGCATGGCAGCGGGTGAAGCTGGCGCCGGGCGAGTCGAAGGACGTGACGCTTGCGCTGAATCCGCTGTACCTTTCCGTCTTCGACACGGGAAAGAATGGCTGGCAATTGCTGCCGGGCGAGTACAAGGTGATGGCGGGTGCGTCTTCGAGCGATACGGCGCTGAAGGGAACGCTTCGCATTCCATAACAGCCGGTCGATGCTATAGTCCGGTCTCGGGACTAAAGCAGTATTACAGTAGGTGTAATTCGGAGTATGGGTCTCGGCTGGCTTTTTCGCCAGGAAAAGCCAACCTGGACATGGTTAGAAACTTATAGTGACTGTAATACTGCTCTATAGTCCCAGCTCGCTCAGGCCCTTGTGATCGGCAGGACGAGGGCCGAGCGGCCAATGGAAGAGGCGTTCGGGTTCCTTGATCGGCAGGTCGTTGATGCTTGCATGCCGATGGTGCATGAGACCTTCAGGGTCGAACTCCCAATTTTCGTTGCCGTAGGAGCGAAACCAGTTTCCTGTGTCGTCGTGCCATTCGTAGGCGAAACGGACGGCGATTCTTGCGCCATCGAACGTCCACAACTCCTTGATCAGGCGGTACTCCTGCTCACGCTGCCATTTGCGTGTGAGGAATGCAACGATCTGTTCTCTTCCGGTTACAAATTCGGAGCGGTTACGCCAGCGGCTATCGACGGTGTATCCGAGCGAGACCTTTTGGGGATCGCGCGAGTTCCAGTTATCCTCCGCTTTGCGCACCTTCAGAATGGCGGTGTCGCGTGTGAACGGTGGAGTCAGGCCTGTTTGTGCCTTCGCTGTCATCGAAGTGTCCTTTCGTCGTGAGAGACAAGGAAGATCAGCCTGTGTACTCTTCCGTCGGATTCTGGGCGATCGACACGCCTGGTACGGAACGCTGAGCGAGCAGGTGACCCGCCGCCACGGAGAAGAAACAGAGCACGACAGAGAGCACGACATTTGCGAGCGCCCTGGCCCACATTCCGGAGCGAAGCAGATCGAAGGTCTGGAGGCTGAAGGAAGAGAAGGTCGTAAAACCGCCACAGAGACCCACCATGACGAACAACCGTATGTTGTCCGATACCGCGTACTTGCCGCTCTGCAGCGTAAGCGTCCCGAAGAAGCCGATCACGAAGCATCCGAGTACGTTGATGAGAATAGTTCCGTAAGGAAACCCGGTGCTCAGGCTCAGGCTAAGCCGGGTAAGGACGTACCGCAGAAGGCCGCCGATGGCGCTTCCGATGGTGACCCAGAGATAGGACATGCTCTGCCTCGCTTTCAAAAATGGCTACCTTGCGCCGGCAGAGGTCATCAGCCCTTGTTCATCCTGGGCGGTTATGGGAGACCTCATTCCCTTGCGTTCATGCTGGTAAAACTGCACGACCATATCTAAATCATACATTGGGGTTTTCAGTCGCTTTGAAGCTTTGGGGGATATTTTGGAGTGCGTCTTGAGAAACGCGACACGCTTTCCACGAGAATAAATCCCAGCCCAAGAAACAGGATGATGCCGCCAGGCATGGGCGCCTTGATCCTGACCAGCACAAACCAGACGACCGCGATCCACGCAAGAACCGCAATGGCGAAGCTGCCGTCATCGACAAACAGGCCGAACACTTCGCGCGCTATATTCCTGATCCAATGCATTCGTCTCTCCTAAAGAACCGCCGGCGCATGGGACGCGAGGCGGCGGCATAGTGGAACCGCAACGAGTGCGATGACAAGGTATGCGGCGACAAGGCCCAGGATGGACCAATCCGCGCCGGGCCAGCCGAGGTGCATCCCTTCCCCGACCCAGAATGTTCCGAAGGCGGAGAGGAGAACGCCGACGATGAACTTGAGCGTATTCTCCGGCACTCGCGCCAGGGGACGATGCAACATCACGCCCAGGGCGATGACCACAAGAAGCGCGGCGACCGCACCCAGACCGGCGGGAAGCAGCATTCCGGCGCTACCCGCGCCGATCGCAATCACGATGAACACAACCTCGGTGCCTTCGAGCATGGTGATGTTGAACGAGGTGGCGAAGGCCACTTTGTCCCATCCGGAGGATTGGGCGGAGAGGGTTCGCAGCTTCGACGCGTTCTTCGAGAAAGCCGCCTCCTCGTCGTGCAGAGGAATCAGACCGGCGGACCGCAGGATAGCCTTGCGCAGCCAACGCAGGCCGAACAGCACGAGCAGTACCCCGACAGCGAGTTGAATAACATGCAGCGGAACACGCAGCAGCGCCCGTCCGGCTGTCAGGATGATCACCAGCAACACGCCTACCGCGGCCATGCTGCCCATCACGGCGGATCGCCATCCCCGCACGCTTCCCACCGCAAGCACTACGGTAAGCGCCTCGACGCATTCGACAAGGGACGCGAGGAAAGACGCGACGACCGATGTCACGAGATGCGCCCAGCTCACTGGCATATTTCCTCCTGAGTGTAGCTCCTGACCATGGGATGCGCGTAGCCTGTGCTGCGGAATGGAACACCGATCCTGCCCGTGGGGCGGCCCCCATGTGGGCTAGAAAACATCGACCCGTACAGTCACGACCGGGCAAGTCGCCTTCGCAAGCAACTGGTAGGCAAAGCTGGTGTGCAGATGCCGTCCAAGATGCGTCTGTCCCTTAACGCCGAGGACGACCAGCCCGGCGGTCTGGGATTTTGCCCGCTCGATGATCTGTTCGATCGCGGTGCTGCGATCGAGCTGAAACGGGGGCAGGAAGGGCCCGGACTCGCCAGAATGCGAAAGCTCTCGCAGGCTGGCGCTGTATTGCTCCGCAAGTTCTTCGCGCAGCTTTGAGTCGTTCTCCGCACTGCCCGGAAGCAATTGGCATACATCCACCGGCACGCCGAACGACCGGCCGAGCATAAGCGCGACGGGGGCAGCGGCATTGGCCTCCGGCGTGAAGTCGTAGAAGTAGAGGATCTCCTTCAGGTGCAGCGTCAGGTCCACGCCTGCCATGACATGCGGGCCGACCGTCACGGTCGGGCACTCTGCCGAAAGCAGGATTTTTTCAGTGTTAGAACCGATCACCAGATGATCCAGGCCACGATGCACACCATACACGCCGAGCACCAGAAGGTCCGCTCGATGGGTATTTACAGCGGCCAGGATAACTTCACTCGGAATGCCATCCTGCACCACCGCCTCCACCTCGACCCCCGCCCTTCGTACACCGGCAGCAAGTGAGTTGAGGCGAGCCGAAGCTTCCGTTCGCGACAGGCTTGGCCGGTGCGTGAAGGTCTCCGCCTCACTCGCTCCCTGCGGCAGCTCGACTGCATGCAGCATGATGATCGTCGCATGGAAGTGGTGAGCCAGCGCCACGGCATAGTCGAGCCCCAGCCGTGAATTCTCGAAAAAATCAGTGGCAAAAATAATCCGCTTAATCGTGCGTTCCTGCAACATGTTCGAACCTTTTCCCGTCTACGGTTGTGTGGCTGTCTGGAAGCGCAGCGTGGCCATATCGGCCTCGTACTCGAACCTGGCGTTGGCGTCCTCGATCTGCGCCTGCGTCTGCTGCAGTTGGCCCTGGCTGAGTTCGACGATCGAACTGAGTCCCAGTTGATACCTGGTCTTCGCAAGATCGAGCGCGGTATTGGCCTGCTTCAGCAGATCGCTTGTGACCGCCATGCGCTGCTTCGCGGTCGAGGCGGTCAGCCATGTGGTCCGCACGTCGCGCACGATGCGGTTTTCAAGGTCCCGCGAACGTTCCCCGGAGGCCTTGGCGCGGAGGTCTGCTTCACTCGCCTCGGCGTGATAGCGGAAGCCATTGAAGATGGGCACACTCAGGTTCAGGCCGCCGGCACCGTACCAGTTCTGGGTGAAGTAGGTCGATGAGCCATACGCCGTGCCACCGACCACGCCCAGCGCGGAGAGGGTCGGAAGGATCTGCTCGTGCTGGGCCCGGCTGTACTTCTGATCCGCCTGATGGCCGAGTTCGAGCGCCTGGAGATCCGGCCTCTGTTGCAGCGCGGTCGCGATCAGCGGGTCGGGGGTCGCGGGCAGCTCCGGCGTGGGCAGCGCGTCGTCGTCTGCCAGGTGATAGTCCTGCAACGAGGTCGAACCCAGAATTTCGATGAGCCTGGCCATCGCGGCGTTCTCTTCATTCTCGGTGTTCAGGACGAGCAGCTTTGCCTGGGAGAGGCTTACGTCGGCAAAGCTCTGGTCGAGAGACGACTTCAGCTTGCTTGCCGTCATCGCCGTCACCTGGTCGGTAACCGACTGCCGCGCGGCCTGTGTGCTCTGTGCAACCTGTGCCGTCGCGTGGGCCTCCAGCGCGGTGTAGAAGGCGAGGTCCGTGGCGAGGACGATCTCCTCGCGGGTCGCCAGTGCGTTCGCAGCAGAGGCTTTGGCCTGCAAAGAGGACGAAGCGATCAGGTTGTGCGTGCGCCCGAAGTCGGTGATGAGCTGGTTCAGCTCGACCCCTCCACCGGCGTGATTGAGCAGGCGTGATGCGGTAAGCGCCCCTGACGACAGCCGCGATCCTTCAAGCGCTCCGACGCCGGTCAGCGTGCCATTCAGTGTAGGCAGATCGCCCGCGCGCGTCTCGCGGACAACCTGGTTCTGCGCGAGCGCAAGAAGAGCGGCCACGCTGATTCGAGGATTGTTCTTCAACGCCAGGTCCTCGGCTTGCCGGCGAGACAACATGATTACGCCATCCGCAATGGGCGCAGTTGGAACGGCTCCGGTCTGGCTCGTACCGGATTGCGAGATCAGAAGCAGCGGTGCGACAGGCGCGGATGGAAGACCCGCGACGCGCTTCTGGCCGTGCGCCGCAAGACAGAGAAAAAGCGCGGGAACAAGCGACACACAGGAGGCCCGTTTACGCATGCATCACCTCCTGGTCCGCCGCTACCTCATGGCCAGCTTTTCCTCGATGGATGAGGAGATACGCGGTAGGCACCAGAAACACCGTCACGATACCGGATACCGTGAGACCGCCAAGGATGGCGCGCGCAAGTGGCGCATACTGTTCGCTCCCGGGCTCAATCGCCAGGGCCATCGGAATCAGCCCCAGGATCGTGGCGAGGGTCGTCATCAGGATGGGGCGAAGACGGACCTTGCAGGCCTCGGCCAGCGCCTCCTTGATCGGATGCCCTTGGGCCCGCAGCGTGCCGACAAACTCGACGATCAGAATGCTGTCCGATACCGCGATGCCGGTCATCATAATTACTCCCATCAGAGACATGACGTTAAGCGTGGTTCCGGTGACCAGGAGGAACAGAATGACTCCGGACAACCCGGGCGGAATAGCAAGCAGGATGATGAACGGGTCGGAAAAGGAGGCGAACTGCGCCATCAGGATGAGATAGACGAGGACGACCGCGAGCACGAGACCCGTGCCGAAACTGGAGAAGGCGTCATGCATATCGTTGATGGCTCCCCCCAGCTTCACCGTCACTCCGAATGGATGAGGAAGGCCTGCGAGAACATGGTTCACGTCCTTGCCGACTGCTCCTAGATCTTCGCTCTTCGGCATGACATACACATCGAAGCTGCGGCGGAGCTGGTAGTGATCCACCTCGGTCGGCGTATTGATCTGCTGGATCGAAGCCAGCGATTCAAGCGGCGTCGTCTCCTTCGCTCCCGGTGCGCGAAGCGGAATCTGCTTGAAGTCCGTCAGCGTCTTGATCTGGTTATCGCGATACTGCACCGTCAGCATGTAGTTGTTGCCCGTCTTGGGATCGACCCAGAAGCTGGGCGAGATCATGGAGTCTGAGGTCAATGCCGTGATGACATTATCGATCGCGTCCTGCGGCGAGATGCCGAGCAGAGCCGCATGTTCTCGATCGATGTTCAGCTCCAGTCCCGGATAGTCGAGGTCCTGCGGAATCAGAACGTCGTCGACCGAAGGCAGCGCCTTCACCTTGTTCGCTATGGCCGTCGCGTAGTCGAACGCTTGATTGAGGTCGCTGCCACCGACGCGAATATCGATTGGGGCCGGCTGGCCCTGATTGACGACCGAGTCGACGAGTCCGCCGGTCTGGAAGTAGGTCTGGACCTCCGGAAAGTCGTTCGCAAACTTTTCCCGCAGCCGCTGCATGTAGACAAAGCTGCTGGTCTTATGGTCTTCCTTCAAGCTGACCTGGATGAATCCCGTATGCATTCCCGAGTTGCTTGTGTAGATCGCCGAAAGGTCCGGCGTAACCCCGATATTCGATACGATCATGTTCATGTCGTACGGCGCGACGACATCGCGAATCTCCTTCTCCATCTTCGCGACGTAGACGTCCGTCACCTCGAGCCGCGTCCCGGGCGGCACTTTGACATCGACGACAAATTGCCCCGGATCGGTTCGGGGAAAGAACGCGATGCCGAGGAACGGGAACAGACCGAAGCTGACAAGAACGAAGAGAGCAAAGCCGCTGACCACCAGAACCGGCCGTTCAAGGCAGACGGCGATCGCCTTTTCGTATGCGTGCAGCAGACGTTCGAAGAGATGATTGAAGCCGACTACGATACGGCGAAAGAGGTTGGGGCGCTTTGCGGGATGCAGACGCGCATGCTCTGCGGAAGGAATGCCTTCTTCGACCGCCTCCGCACCCTGTTCGCCATGACCTTCGAGCTTGATGAAGCGGGCGCAGAAGAGCGGCACGACCGTCATCGCCACGACATACGACGCGAACAGGGCAAGCACCACCGCCAGGGCCAGCGCCGTGAAGAGATACTTGCTGACCCCTGTCAGCAGGATGACGGGAAAGAAGACGATGCTTGTACTGCAGGTTGCTGCAAGGACGGCGAGCTGCACCTCCTTGCCCCCATTGACGGCCGCCTCCACCGGCGGTTCGCCCATCTCCATATGCCGAAAGATATTTTCCAGCACCACAACGGAGTTATCGATAAGCCGGGAGAGCGCAAGCGCAATACCGCCCAGCACCATGGTATTGATGGTGCTGGCGCCCAGATTGAGCGCGATAAACGCCGTGAGACATGAGATCGGAATGGAGAGCATTACCGAGATCGTGGCCCTGACATTACCCAGGAAAAGCAGGATCATCAGCGCCGTCAGACAGAGGCCGATCGTGCCTTCGTTGATCACGTTCTTGACCGCGATCTTCACAAAAACCGATTGGTCGAATACGACGTTTGTCTTCAGGGCTTGCGGCACATCGAGCAGGTGCTTGGTCGCCGCGCGAATCCCGTTGACGATGGCGATCGTGTTCGACCCCCCGCCCTGCTTGAGAACCGGGATGTAGACCGAGTGCTGCCCATCGACACGAACGATGTTGGTTTGAAGCTGCCCCGCGTCCTCCGCCTTGCCGACGTCGCCGACAAACACGTTCGCCCCGCTCGCCGTTTTGATGGGCATCGCATTGATCTGGTCCACGACAGGAACCTGGCTGTTGGCATAGATGTTGTAGTCCTTGGCGCCGATGCGGACGTCGCCCGCCGGCAGGATCAGGTTGGACGCGTTGACGGCGTGAACCACATCCATCACGGAAAGCTCATGGGCTTCGAGCTTCACCGGATCGACATACACCTGGATCTGCCTGTATTTGCCGCCGTAGGGCTGCGGCACCGAGGCGCCGGGGACGTTTGCCACCTGATTGCGAACGGAGAACTGCGCCAGGTCCTTGAGTTGCGTCTGGTTGAAGCCCTGACCTTTCAGCGTGATCAGGCACACCGGCAGGTTCGATGCGTCAAACTTGAGCACGACCGGCGGCAGCGTGCCCGGTGGAAGCCGCCTGAGGTTCGCCATTGCCAGGTTCGAGATGTTGCTGACCGCGGCGTTCGCGTCCGTGCCGGGCTGGAAGTAAATCTTGATCAGGCTGACGCCGGTGAGCGAGCGCGATTCGATATGGTTGATGCCGCTGCCCAGCGTGAAGAAGCGCTCGTAGCTGTCGGTAATGTCGGCTTCGATCTGCTGCGGAGGCATACCGGCATAGAACGTTGCGACCACAACCACAGGGATGTTGATCTCGGGAAACAAATCGACCGGCATGCGCGCCACGGTCGAGGTGCCGACCACCATGACCATGAGGCAGAACATAAGGATGAAAAAGGGATATTTGATGGCGAAGGAAGACATTATTCGGCCACCTCTTCCTTCTCGGTCGGGATGAAGGCCGGATGAGGGGTGACAAGTTCGCCGTTCTGATACCCAGTTTGACCGGAGGCGATCACCCGCTCGCCAAGCCTCACGCCGCCCGTCAGTTCAACGCGGTTCGCCGTCTCGATGCCAAGCGTTACGGTTCTCTGCTCCACGTGATTGCTGCTGTTCACCACCAACACATAGGGCTGGCCGCCGCTCTGCACAACCGCCTGGGTGGGTACGGTCAAGGCATCCATCCTCTGTCTCAACCGGAACGTCGTGTCCGCGTACATTCCCGTCGTGAGAGCAAGGTCGGGATTCGGAACATCCACCTCCACCAGCATGGTTCGGGTCTTCGGATCGAGCGCACGCGTGAAGCGAACAATCTTGCCGGTGAAACTTCGACCAGTTGCTCCCACATGAATCTGAACCGGGCCGCCTGCATCGATGTAGGGCACATCCGCCTCCGGGATAGGAGTGCGCAGCCGAAGCAGATCGCTCTGCGCAACCCGCACCACCGGCTCCGATTGCGTATCCGACGTGGTGCCTGCCTGGATCAGGGAACCTGTATCGGCGTACCGCATCGTCACCACCCCGTTGAACGGAGCGATGATCGAGGTGTAGTTCGACAGCGACTGAACCCGGTTGCTGTTGGCCGTCGAGACCCCGAACTGTTGTTGTGCCGCATCGAAGGCTGCCTTGGCCACCTCGACCTGCGCCTCCGATTCCTGATCCTTCGCGCGTGAGTTGTCGAGTTCCTGCTCCGCGATCAGGCCCGGTCTTTCCTTTGAAGCCTGGGCCAGACGCGTGTATGCCGCATGGACCGCGATATGTGTCGACTCTGCACTCGTGATCTCACTCTTCGCGCGGCCAATCTCCGACTGGCTGAGCCGAACCTGCGCGTGCGTCTCCTGAAGCTGATCGGCAAGCTCCGGGACCTCCAGCACGGCCAGCACCTGACCCTTCCGGACCCGATCGCCGATGTCTACCGAGATCTTCCGGATATACCCCGATACCTTCGCGTGAAGATCCACATCCTGATATGGCTGGAACTGGCCTGCGACGGTGATGGAACTGGCGATCTGGCCCTGCGTCACGTCCACAACGGCGGCAGCCTTCGCGGCTTCGGGCTCAACTTTTTCGTGCCGCCCGCGTACAAGAACAAACCAGAGCAAGAGAAGAATACAGAGGATTGCTACGACCCAAAGGGAGCGCTTTCGATACATGAAACCACCTATCGCGTTCAAGACACAAAGGTTTCAGCGTTGTACAAGGCACGTGTCTGCGTCGTTACTTCGAACGTACCGAACGGTACTCGCTAGCAACTCTGGGGTGGGGGCCGGGAAGAGATCGCATGTAGGAACTGCAGCCGCTTGAGAGCCCTGATCTGAGGAGCGACCAGATCCGTACAACTGCCCGTGCATGCGAAAAGAATTCTCCTGCTCATCGAGGCAGGCGGCGACACAGGCACAATGGGAAGTGGCGGCGTGGTCGCAAGATCCTGCCCGGAGCTCCACACTGGAAGCTCCCGGCACGAGAGCAGCTTCACCGCGGGCTCGACCGAACTGGATGCATGGTATAGCGAGAGCTTATACTGCAGCCCCCACGTAAAGACGGAGACAGCCAGAAGGACAAACAGAAGCTGCGCGGCTCTCGATGGCGAGCTGTCTGTGCGCTTCCCTGTCATTCGCAGCGTCCTCTTCCTGATCTCTTACCCACTTAGACTCAAGTTTATCAGAATACGGTTGCAGCTTTCTCGCACCACGCGTATGTGTACCCCATCAGGCAGTCCCCGCCGTACCGACCGCGCTCCGCGCCCGCCTGCCCCGTGCACGCAGAATCGCCGTTCCGCCCGGCGCTTTCCGACCAGTTTATTGCCTGCCAGTTGATTGTCTATTTGAGATACGCGCGAACCAGGTCGATCAACTCTTCGCCCAGGTCTGGCGTCAGCGGTGCATGCCCGTCCTTTAGCAAGTGCAGACGGATATGATCCTCCAGGACCTCAGCCATCAGCGCATTGATCCCCCCGCGCACCGCCGCAAGCAGCATCAACACATCCGCGCACGCATGACCCTCCTTGGCCAGCGTGCGTTCGATCGAGTCGATCTGCCCGCGAATGCGCTTGACCCGATTCAGCAGCTTCGCCCTGTCTCTCTCGGTATGCGACATTCTCTTTCCTCCGTAATACCCAATGGGGGTATACTATCAGCATGGGCGAGCGCAGGCTCTCCGTCATTCGCACTCTATTCACAGGCAGAGAAGAAAATGGGGATTTCGATGACTCCAAACCATGTTCAGAGATACCTGCTCGCCTGTCTGTCTTTTCTGTACCTTGCCACACTTTGCCCGGCCGTGGCTCAACGTCATACAGAAAGCCAGAAGGGCCCGCTCCCATCTGCTCCCAATGCGCCTACTGAAGGCGCCGATATCGTCGCGCCAACCATGTTTCCTCATTCCAACGGCTCGCGTTACCTCCTCGCAGGTCAGGCGAACATCATCTTCCAGGCTCACGGGCCATTCCACTCGCCCTACGAAGGAATCAACAGCTTCCTCTCCCACGGCGAGTACAAGACCTCCCTGCTCGGAACGCTCTACCTCGGGGCGCAGCTCATCCGCAACCCGAAGTTCAATCTGGACGGCATCTTCAATCTCGAATCTGCCGGCGGACGCGGCGACAGCGAGGCGCTCGGCCTTGCCGGCTTCACGAATCTCGACGTGGTCCGCAACCCAAATCTCGGCTCGACTCCCTACATCGCCCGCGTCCAGCTCCATCAAACTATTGGCCTGAGCAACACCCTTATCGACGCACAAAGGACACCCTACTCGCTGGCAACAAAGGTCCCCGAGCGCCGCATCGAGTTGCACATTGGCAAGCTGACCCTGCCCGACTTCCTCGACATCAACTCCATCGGAAGCGACAGCCATCTTCAGTTCATGAACTGGACCATCGACAACAACGGCGCATGGGACTACGCGGCCGATACCCGCGGCTACACCTACGGCGTCGTCACCGAATACGTCGATAAAAACTGGACGGCACGCTATGCCATCGCCCTGATGCCGACCATCGCCAACGGCATCGACCTCGATTGGAACCTGCGTCGCGCCAGCGGCCAGAATATGGAGTTCGAGCTCCGAAAGCCGCTGCTCGGCAGCCTGCTCGACCCGAAGCGCAAAGGCGTCGTCCGCGTCCTCAGCTACGTCAACCACGCCCACATGGGAGACTACCGCGAATCGAACGCCGCCTATCTCAACGGCATCGGCACGCGGCCGAACATCCTCCTGTCCGAGCGCAACGGCGCGGTAAAGTACGGCTTCGGCCTCAACGCCGAACAGGAGCTGACACAGGACCTTCGCGTCTTCGGCCGCTTCGGCTGGAACGAAGGTCAGCATGAGTCCTTTGCCTACACCGAGGTCGATCAGACCATCGAGATCGGGGGCGACTACGCGGGCCATCCCTGGTCGCGGCCCAACGACAAGCTCGGCCTGACCTTCGTCTCGAACGCAATCAAGCGCGACCATCAGGCCTACCTCAAACTCGGCGGGTTAGGCTTCCTGCTTGGCGACGGCAAGCTCAACTACGCGCGCGAAGACATCCTTGAAAGTTATTACAATGTCCACACCTGGCGAGGAATCTACTACGCGCTCGACCTGCAATACCTCACGCACCCCGGCTATAACCAGGACCGCGGCCCGGCGCTCGTCGAATCGGTCCGGATGCACGTCGACTTCTAGAGCCTGTATCCCGGACGAGCACGACGGCTGTAATCGAAAGCCGAGCAACGCGAGGTCCAATACACCCACCCAACCGAGAAAAGGTACACACGTCACGAAGTGACCGCCCGCCGCGCAGGCGGCCCGTCCGCCAGGACTCCCGCCGTATACTTCTTCTGTGACCGCGCTCGTCTTTTCCGAAGTTGCCATCTTTATCCTCGGCCTTCTCTTCGGCAGCTTCCTGAACGTCTGCATCTCGCGCCTTCCTCGACACGAATCCGTCGTCCATCCACGCTCGCGCTGTCCTGAATGCAGAGCGAACATCCGCTGGTACGACAACATTCCGATCCTGAGCTGGCTCATCCTGCGAGGCCGTTGCCGCGACTGCCGCCAGGCCATCTCCTGGCGCTACCCGCTGGTCGAGCTTGCGACAGGCGCATGGTTCGCCGAGGTCGCTTCCCGCTGCTTCCTCTCATGGCCCAGTGCATCCATTCAACTCGCAACAGAGGCTCACGCCGCTCTCATCCTGGCCGGCACAGGCGTCGCGATCCTCGGCTTCCTTCTCATCGGCCTGATCGTGACAGACTGGCAGACCATGCTCCTGCCCGACGCCTTCACGCTCAGCGGCATCGCCATCGGGCTTCTTCTGGTCTTCATCCGTGCTGCCTTCCTGGGCCCCATCGAAGACCAGGTCATCCTCAGCAACCATCACATCAGCCTCACCAGCCCCGGCGGCGTCGTCGATAATGGCAACGTCTTCATGACCGGCCCGGAGGCCCTCATCCTTGGCCGCATCGCCGCCATCTGCGGAGCGGCTCTCATCCTCCTGCTCGTCCGCTGGCTCTACCAGGCGCTCCGCCACCGCGAAGGCATGGGCTTGGGCGACGTAAAGCTGCTCGCCATGATCGCGGCATTCCTCGGCTTCTGGCCCGCACTCCTCGCGCTCTTTTTCGGAGTCCTCGCCGCGACCGCCTATGCCATCGCGCTTCTGCTTCGCGGCAAGGCTGGAGCAGCGTCAAAACTCGCCTTCGGCAGCTTCCTCGCCCTCGGCGGATTGGTCGCCGCGCAGTTCGGGTATCGCCTCATCGAAATGTACACAGCATTGCTTCGTTAACCGCACATGCCGTCCGTCGTTCGCTTGACACTTGCCAGCCGCAATTCTAGAGTCGAAGATGGCCATGCACAGTTACCCCTACATCTGGAATTACGTTCCACTCGTGCTTCAGGTCGTGTTTGCCCTTGCCCTCGCCCTCGGTATGGTGGGAGCCTCGTTCCTCATCGGCAAGCATAAAAATTCACGCACCAAGGCCGGCGCCTACGAGTGCGGTATGGACCCCATCGGCGACGCCCGAGGACGTTTTACTGTCCGCTTCTACATGGTCGCCATGCTGTTCATTCTGTTCGATGTCGAAGCCGTCTTCATGCTCCCCTGGGCCGTCATCTTCCGCCGCCTACCCGCCCTCACCGGCTCGCGCATGTTCGGCTTCTACGAGATGCTCGTCTATCTCGGCTTCGTCGCCGTCGGCCTCTTCTACGTCTGGAAGAAAGGCATTCTGGACTGGGCGAACGACAAGGGAGACCTCTAAATGTACGATCCCTCCTCCGCGCTCAAAGGAACGCAGGCCGTCTTCGAGGCGCACCCTGAGAACGCCGCCGTCAAAGCTCTCACCGCTCTCGCCATCGACGCCAGATACGACCGCGCCGAGCTGACCGTCACCATCGCCCGCGAGAACATCATCGCCGCGTGCAAGGCCGTGCAGCAGGCCGGATACGAGTTCCTCGAAGACGTGACCGCCGTAGACTGGTACCCCTCCGAGCCGCGCTTCCAGATCGTCTACCACATCCTCTCCATGTCGATGAAACAGCGCATTCGCCTGATCGTCCGGCTCGACAGCGACTCCGCCGCCATCGACAGCATCACAGGCGTCTGGCCGTCGGCCAACTTCTACGAGCGCGAAGTCTTCGACCTCTTCGGCGTCCACTTTGGCGGCCATCCCAACCTGAAGCGCATCATGATGCCCGAGGACTGGCAGGGCAATCCCCTGCGCAAGGACTACCCCGTGGAGGGCTACCGCTGATGACTCCCCCAGTTTACGATCCTGCTCATGACATTGATGTAGAAGATATTACCGGCCGCGCCGCCCTCGACCCCGGCGTCGAAGATGTAGTCGCCAACTCCGCCCGCAACCGGCAGAATACCGACGGCAAAGACCAGACCATGGTCATCAACATGGGCCCGCAGCACCCGTCCACCCACGGCGTGCTCCGTCTGGTGCTTGAGATCGACGGCGAAACCGTAGTCTCGCTCTCCCCCGACATCGGCTATCTCCACACCGGCATCGAGAAGACCTGCGAGGCCAAGTTCTATCAGCAGGTCGTCCCCCTCACCGACCGCATCGACTATCTCTGCCCCATGACCAACAACCTCGCCTACTGCCTCGCGGTCGAGAAGTTGTTAGGCCTCGAAATCCCCGAACGCGCCCAGTACCTCCGCGTCCTGCTCAACGAGCTCACCCGCATCCAGTCGCACCTCGTCTGGCTTGGCACCCACGCGATGGACATCGGCGCGCTCACCATCTTCCTCTACTGCTGGCGCGAGCGCGAAGACATCATGCGCATCTACGAGAACGTCTCCGGCCAGCGCATGATGACAAGCTACTTCCGCATCGGCGGACTGGCGCTCGAACCGCCGCTGGACTTCTACAAGCAGGTCCAGGACTTCCTCACCAAGATGCCCGAGCGCATCGACCAGTACGAGAACCTCCTCACCGGCAACCCCATCTGGATGAACCGCCTCAAGGGCGTAGGTATTCTCTCCGCCGCAGACGCCATCGCGCTCGGCGTCACCGGGCCTCCCCTGCGCGCCTCCGGTGTCGACTGGGACCTCCGCCGCGACATGCCCTACAGCGGCTACGAAAAGTTCCAGTTCGCCGTGCCCGTCTCGAACGGCTGCGATGTATGG
Organism: Edaphobacter sp.; assembly: GCA_965277575.1. Classification (GTDB taxonomy): domain Bacteria; phylum Acidobacteriota; class Terriglobia; order Terriglobales; family Acidobacteriaceae; genus Edaphobacter. Next base: position 3,796,069 of record CBDIDK010000002.1, on the reverse strand, counting down.
GCGCGCTACGTCGTCCGCATCCAGGAGATGCGCGAATCGCTCAAGATCTGCCAGCAGGCGCTCGACGGCATCCCCGAAGGCCGCATCGTCGCCGACGCCCCCAAGATCATCCTGCCCGACCGCGAAAAGATGAAGACCGAGATGGAGTCGCTCATCCATCACTTCAAGATCGTCACCGAAGGCTTCGGCGTACCAGCCGGAGAGGTCTATCAAGCCGTCGAATCCCCGCGCGGCGAGATGGGCTACTACGTCGTCTCCGACGGCACCGCGAAGCCATACCGCGTCCACATGCGTAACCCATCCTATGCAACCCTGCAGGCCCTCGAAACCATGTGCAAAGGGCGACTGCTTGCCGACGTTGTAGCCGTTATCGGTTCTATCGACATCGTTCTCGGAGAAATCGACCGATGATAGACGAAAACGATTCGCAGCGAACCCCAAAACTTGAGATCGAGATGGATGAAGTATCGAGCCGGGGAGAGGCAATCCATTATGCTACCGCCCCTCCAGACGAGCGACGTTCTGACGAAGAAGCTTTCGGAGCGTTAGTAATCGCCGTGAAGACGGCGATGTCCCAAAGAGATCGCGAAGAATCGAATGACCCACCGACCTTTACCTTCACTGACGGGCGAGGTGTTTTAGCTAAAGGCGGACATAATAGGGTAATTTTCTATCTCAACGAAGGGTATCTAATTGCAAAAATGCCGCCTTTACCAGCTCCCCTCGTTGTCACTTACGTTCGCGATCCGAAGGGAAAGATGCTTAGCTGGTACCAATTCTCGCTCAAGAACGAAAGATACACCGAATTCCAAATGGCGGAACAACTGATCGCCATTTTGTACTGAGTTGCGATCTAAATGTACCGGCAACTTCACACCGAACTCTGGACATCCTGGGCATCACTGCTCCGCTCTTACGCCGCCGCCCACGGACTCAACAGCCGACACCACGCAGTCGTCGAAGTCGGCGCAGACGAAATCACACTCCGCGTAGCCAACCGCTGGCTTCGCTTCACCCACGAAGCCATGCAAGAGAGCGATGGCAATCAATCCGCCTTCAGCCTTCAGGAAGACGGAACTGTTAAACTGAACGGTATCGCTGAAGAAATGGACCTTGCCGCAGAACGGCTGGCGCGGGAGATGATGCAACAATGAGTCAGGCTCATCCTAGAGACGGGAGCACTGGAGAATGAACAACACACAGCTTTATCTGGCCATCGGCGTGCCAAGCTTCTTGGTGATTCTGACGTGGGCTTCCAATACGATCTCGATCAACCGGCTCGCGGACAGGGTTGACCGGAATGGCGAACTGCTCCGAGCTGAAATGAATGACTTCCGCCGAGAGATTCACAGCGATATAGTCCCGCTACATGAGCGCATGGCGGTTGTTGAGACCAAACAGAAGTAAGCGGCCGGTCCGGTTCTCTCGCTGGCCACAAGCTGCTACACAAGCAACACACGCCGACACGCAAGTAAGCAGGCAACTGCGAAGCACCAAGGATTCAACCTGCATGAGCACAGTAGCCAACACGATCTTCTCGCCCGAACTCGCCGCCCGCTTCGACCATCTCGTCACCATCTACCCGCTGCGCCGCTCCGCGCTCGTCCCAATGCTGCTCTATGCGCAGGACGAGGTCGGCTTTGTCTCCGACGCCGTAGTCGCGGAGATCGCCGAGCGCATCGGCATCCTCGAACTCGATGTCCGCAACGTCCTAAGCTACTACTCCATGCTGCGCACCAAGCCCGCCGGCAGGTACAACGTGCAGGTCTGCACCAACATCTCCTGCATGTTGCGCGGCGGCTACGCGATCCTCGACCACTGCAAACACAAGCTCGGCATCGGGAACAAAGGCGTCACACCCGACGGCGTCTTCTCCCTCGAAGAGGTCGAGTGCATCGGAGCCTGCTGCTGGGCGCCCGCCATGCAGATCAACTACGACTTCCACGAAGACCTCACCCCCGAAAAAGTCGACGTTCTCTTCCAGATGTACCGCGACGGCCAGGGCCGAAACGAGCCGGTCGATACTCCCGATAAGGATGTGAAGTAATGCCATCGCTCGTATCCCATCCCGATGAAGTCAAGGTCGTCTCCCGCCGCTTCGGCATGGGCGCAGCCGACATCGAAAAATACATCGAACTCGACGGCTACAAGGCCGTCCAGCAGGCCCTCGCGCAAGGCCCCGAGATGGCCAACTGGATCGTCACCACCATGAAGGCTTCGGGCCTGCGCGGGCGCGGCGGAGCCGGCTTCCCCACCGGCATGAAGTGGTCCTTCGTCCCCAAGCAGTCCGAAAAACCCAAGTACGTCCTGGTCAACGGCGACGAGTCCGAGCCCGGCACCTGCAAGGACCACGTCCTCTTCCTGCACGACCCCCACGCCGTCATCGAAGGCACCATGATCGCCGGTTTGGCAATTGGTTCCAAGATGGGCTTCATCTACCTGCGCGGCGAGTACCGCTACCTCCTCAACATCGTCGAAAAGGCCGTCGCCGACGCCTACGCCAAGGGCTTCCTGGGCAAGAACATCTTCGGCTCCGGCGTCGACTTCGACATCATCACCCAGACCGGCGCGGGAGCCTACGAGGTCGGCGAAGAGTCGGCCCTGATGGAGTCGCTCGAAGGCAAGCGCGGCATCCCCCGCATCAAGCCGCCCTTCCCCGCGGTCGTCGGGCTGTATGGCGGACCGACGGTCATCAACAACGCCGAGACCATCGCCAACGCCCCGCACATCCTGCTTATGGGCGGCGAGGCCTACGCCAAGCTCGGCAGCGAACGCAACGGCGGCACCCGGCTCTTCGGCATCAGCGGCCACGTCGAACGCCCCGGCGTCTACGAGCTGCCGATGGGCTACTCGCTCCGCAAAGCCATCTACGACGTAGCCGGCGGCATCAAGGACGGCAAGAAGCTCAAAGCCGTGGTCCCCGGCGGCGCAAGCTGCCCCGTCCTCACCGCCGACGAGATCGACGTAGGCCTCGACTTCGACCAGATGGGCAAGGCCGGCACCATGCTCGGCTCAGGCGGCATTGTGGTGCTCGACGAAACCGTCTCCATCGTCGAGTTCGCCCTCCGCACCATCGCCTTCTACCAGCACGAGTCCTGCGGCTGGTGCATCCCCTGCCGCGAGGGCACGGACTGGATCAAGAAGACCCTGACGCGGGTTTATAACGGAGGAGGCAGCAAAAAAGACGTAGACAACGTCCAGTACCTCGCCGAAAACATGATGGGCCGTACCTTCTGCCCGCTAGGCGACGCAGCCGCCATGCCCACCCTAGGCTTCGTAAAAAAATTCCGAAAAGAGTTCGAAGACTACATCGAAGGCAACAAAGCCGGAACCCCCATCATCACCGTCGAACAATTAGTGGGAGCAGGACACTGAGTGGCTGCAATGAATCGAACTGCATATGAGGATCGCCTGGCAATTGCCGTGGCGCTTTCGTCACTGATAGTTGGGGTTGAGATCAACCAAAATCCAAAACGCTATTTCTCGTTGGACATTGGAAGTCGCCCTAATAAGAATGCCATCATTATTCCGAAATTTTCTCAGCACGTATCCTTCTATCTAGAAGACCTCACACTTATCAAGAGACTTGAGGATGCAGAATTCAAGGTTGAACCATTCCCTGAAGATCCAAGACGTCTTTTCAATAAACATAAGCACAAAATTTCTCCCATGACGCTATCCCATATTTCCGAACACAAGACTCTTATCACCGAAGTACTGAATCATTCACTCAAGGTGATCAGGGATAGAAAGACAAAGAGTAGCTGAGAACTCATATGCCAGCCGTAACTCTCACCGAAAACGACCGAAAAATCGATCGAGGCAAGCTCTGACCACACGCGAAATCGTCCGCAAGATTGAAGCCGCCGGTTGGTACTTTGTCCGCCAGAACGGCTCCCATCGGGTCTTCAAACACGATTCGATGCCAGGATTAGTTGTTGTACCAATGCACAAACGTGACTTGAAGATTGGAACCGAAAGGCAGATTCTAAAGACAGCAGGTCTCCTATGAAAAAGACGTTTCTTGTGGTCTACGAAAAGGGAAAGAAGAACTACTCCGGCTTCGCGCCCGACGTTCCCGGCTGCGGCTCGGTCGGCGATACGCTGGACGAAATGCGCACCAATCTCCGCGAAGCCCTCGAGCTTTATATGGAAGCCTCGGCAGAGTTCGGCTACGCCTTGCCCGAACCAACGACCAGCACCGTTACCCTCCCTATTGAGGGCGAGACAGACATCAACACGACCTATGTTGTAGAGCATCTTCCTATCAAAATGCCCCGCGCGAAGACGCCCACCAAACAGACGAACAAGACCTCGGTAAGCAAGCGCCGCGTGATGCAGGCAGCCTAAGGATCCCATGCCAGACGTAAAATTCACCGTAGACGGCAAACAACTCACCGCCCCCGCCGGCACCCTGCTCATCGAGGCCTGCAAGACCGCCGGCATCGAGATCCCCGCCTTCTGCTACTATCCCGGCCTCTCGCTCCAGGCCGCCTGCCGCATGTGCGTGGTCCGAATCGAGAAGATGCCGAAGCTCCAGACCGCCTGCACCACGCCCGTAGCCGAGGGCATGGTCGTCCAGACCGAGACTGCCGAGATCGCCCAGGCCCGCAAGGCCACCCTGCAACTGCTCCTCGGCAACCACCCGCTCGACTGCCCCGTCTGCGACGCCGGCGGCGAGTGCGAGCTGCAGGACATGACCTTCAAATACGGCGCCGCCGACAGCTTCTACGCCGAGCCCAAGAACCACCGCGAAGAGCAGAAGTGGTCCCCCGTCGTCTACTTCGACCGCCCCCGCTGCATCCTCTGCTACCGCTGCGTGCGCATGTGCGGCGAAGGCATGGACGTCTTCGCGCTCGGCATCCAGAACCGCGGCGCATCCTCGGTTATCGCCCCCAACGTCCCCGCGCACATGTCCCCCGACGACCTCGCCCACGTCGACTGCGAGCAGTGCGGCATGTGCATCGACGCCTGCCCCGTGGGAGCCCTGACTTCAGGTACTTATAGATATAAGACCCGCCCCTGGGAGATGAACCACGTCGGCACCATCTGCACCCACTGCGGCGACGGATGCAAGACCACCCTCGGCGTCCGCTCCACCTCCGATGGCTCTGAAATAGTTCGCGGCGACAACCGCGACAAGTCCGGCATAAACGGCGACTTCCTCTGCAACAAGGGCCGCTACGCCTTCGACTTCGCCAACAACGACACCCGCATCACCCAGCCGCTCGTCCGCCAGCCCAACGGCGAGTTGAAGCCCGTAAGCTGGGAGGCCGCCCTCGACCACGTCGGCAAGAAGTTCCGCGAGCTCCGCGACACCCGCGGCGGCCAGTCCATCGGCGTCATCGGCTCCAACCGCACCACCAACGAAGAGGCCTACCTCCTCCAGAAGTTCGCCCGCACCGTCCTCGGCACCAACAACATCGACCACCACCGCACCGCCGACTACACCTCCTTCGCGCAATCCCTCGCAGGCCAGAAAGACCGAACCGCCTCGCAGCGCGACAACCTCACCGCCCCCGCCATCCTCGTCATCGGCGGCGACCCCACCATCCAGGCCCCCGGCACCGCGTGGAACATCCGCACCAATGTCCGCAACAACCGCGCCCGTCTCTACGTCGCCAACTCCGCCGAGATCAAACTCCGTCGCCAGGCCAAATCCTTCCTGCACCTCGCCCCCTTCGGCTACAGCGCCTTCGTCTCCTACCTCGGCGGCAACGATGCCTCGGCCCACGAAGCCGCAGCCGACACCAACTCCCTGATGACCTTCCGCGAAGCCCTCAAAGCCGAAGAAAACCTCCTCATCCTCATCGGCTCCGAGCTGCGCGGCAAAGACCTCAAGGCCCTCATCGACTTCGGCCTCACCCTCCCCGGCGCAAAGTTCGCCCTCATCTCCGACTACGCAAACTCCCGCGGCGCCGCCGACATGGGCCTGCTCCCCGACCTCCTCCCCGGCTACACCCCGTTCGCCAACAACACCACCTTCGCCGAGTACAACACCCCCATGCCCGCCGGTCTCGTTTCTCCTGGCTTAGACATGCTCGAGATGTTCGAAGCCGCCGCCCGCAACGAGCTCTCCGCCCTCTACGTCGTCGGCTCCAATCCCATCTCCCGCTACAGCGTCGATCCCGCCTCGCTGGCCAACACCTTCGTAGTGGTTCAAGACATGTTCCTCACCGAGACTGCCGCCCTAGCCAACGTCATCCTCCCCGCCGCCAACCTCTACGAAAAATCCGGCTCCATCACCAACAGCTACGGTGACCTCCAGCTCGTCAACAAGGCCGGCGACCGTGCCGGCGTCCGCTCCGACTTCGAGATGATCGTCCGCATCGCCGACAAGATGGGCGCGAACATGCAGCAGCTCGTCCCCTTCGGCAAAGGCACGCGCGCGGCTGGCACACAAGGAGACATGGGCCAGTCCCGCGGCGCCCAATCCGGCGAGGCCGACCGCCACTCTGTCTGGCTCACCGCACAGAACCTCGAACCCCGCCTCAGCCCCTTCGATCCCTTCGCCATTCTGGACGAGATCCAGCGCCTCGTCCCCGGCTACAACCTCCTCCGCCTCCAGCTTCTCTCCGGCAACGATCAGCACCTCGAACCGGCCGTAACCCCGAGCGGCCTCGTCCAGATCGGCACCCGCCGCGACCTGGTCCTGCCCGCGAACGATTCCCTGTTCACCTCCGGCACCCTCGGTCGTTACTCCGCCATGCTCTCCGACCTGCAGGTCAACGAGAGCCTCCGCCCACCCTCCGGCCTCACTCAGATCGAAGCCGCAGCTGACTAGAATATCGAAACCGACACAAGCAGCACTTAAATCTCAAAGCTCTAAACTCAGAGCTGAAAGCTGACAATGATCCACCTCAGTCCGTTTCAGACATTCCTGCTGCTCAGTATCCTCAAGGTCGTGGTCGTCCTCGTCATCACCCTGACGGCGGTCGCCTACACGGTCCTGCTCGAGCGCAAGGTCCTGGGCCGCATCCAGAACCGCTGGGGACCCTCCCGGGTCGGACCCTTCGGCCTGCTCCAGCCCCTCGCCGACGGCATCAAGCTCTTCCTCAAGGAAGACCTCATGCCCATCGCCGCCGAGCGCCCCCTCTTCATCATCGCCCCCATCATCGCGCTGTCCTGCGCGCTCATCTCGATCTCGGTCGTCCCCTTCGGCGGCATGCAGACCGTAAAGGGCGTCGAGATGTTCAACATCGCCGACCTCAACATCGGCCTCCTCGTCATCCTCGGCATCACCTCCATCGGCGTCTACGGCATCGCGCTCTCCGGCTGGAGTTCGAACAACAAATTCGCTCTACTGGGCAGCCTCCGCGCCACCTCGCAGATGATCTCCTACGAGCTAGCCCTCGGCCTCTCGCTCGTCGGCGTCGTTCTCCGCGCCCAGTCGCTCTCCCTGCGCGACATCGTCAACAGCCAATCTGCCCACGGCCTGCTCTCCTGGAACTTCTTCGGCGGCTTCCAGTTCGTCGCCTTCTTCATCTACATCATGGCCGCCTACGCCGAGACCAACCGCGCCCCCTTCGACCTCCCCGAGGCCGAATCCGAGCTCGTCGCCGGCTACCACACCGAGTACTCCTCCATGAAGTTCGCCATGTTCTTCATGGCCGAATACGCCAACATGATCACCGTAAGCTGCGTCGCCGCCCTGCTCTTCTTCGGCGGAGCCTCCAGCCCCCTCGGCCACCTCCTGCCCGCGAATTTCGGCGGACATATTCTTGCCGCCATCTTTCCCATCCTCTGGTTCGTCGCCAAGGTCCTCGCCTTCCTCCTGCTTTTTATCTGGGTGCGCGGCACGCTACCCCGCTTTCGCTACGACCAACTCATGAGCTTCGGCTGGAAGTTCCTCCTGCCCGTAGCCATGGCCAACATCATCATCACCAGCCTCGTCCTTGCACTGCATGGTTAGAACATCGACAGCTCCGCATCATTCTTTTAAAGTCGTCATCCTGACCCTCGAGCGTAGCGAAGGACCCCTGTATTTGTCTTTGTTTGTTCCAGTTCAACGGTTATCACCACCGTGATTTTGCTCCGCCCGGCCGAAGCACCCAGGCAAGCTGTTTTACAATCAGCAGATAGCCACGAAAGCCCTCTACCCTGTTTCAATCGCCTCAAGCGTTTCAAAAGGACCTGACGGAACATCATGCAACTGGCACTCTTCATCATCTTTGGCGCGCTGGCCGTCGCAGGAGCACTCAACCTTCTCCTGCAGCGCCACCCCATCAACTCCGCCCTGTCGCTGGTCGTCGTCATGATGTCCCTCGCCGTTCTCTACTGGTCCCTCGGTGCGGAGTTCCTAGCCGCCGCCCAGGTCATCGTCTACTCCGGCGCCATCATGGTCTTCTTCGTCTTCGTCATCATGCTGCTCAACGCGGGCGAAGAGGAACGAACCACCGGCAGCCGCGCCGCCTACATCGTCGGCTTCCCGGGCGCCGCGGCCATCTTCTGCCTGCTCAGCTTCGTCTTTCTCTCGGAGCGCCATGCCCTCGGCGCCTCCAACATCGGCGGCTATCTCAACAACTTCACCAGCAACATCTCCGAGATCAGCACCGTCCTCTTCACCAAACTCCTGCTCCCCTTCGAAGTCACCTCCGTCCTCATCCTCGTCGCCATCCTCGGAGCCGTTGTGCTCGCGCGAAAGGAGCAATAGACCATGGATCACTTCGATCTTCCCGTCTTCCTCTTCGGCTTGCTCGTCGTCACGACAATCATGGCGGCGCTCTATGGGATCTACAGGGTCGTCAGCAGCCTTTACCAGGACCTCCTCGACTTTTCGCGCCGCTTCCGGGGAGTTGAATAATGGTCCCCACCGCCTGGTATCTCATCCTCGCCGCCATCCTCTTCTCCACCGGCGTCGCTGCCTTCCTCATCAAGCGCAACCTCATCACCGTCTTCATGTCGATTGAGCTGATGCTCAACGCCGTCAACCTCACCTTCGTCGCCTTCAGCCACATGTGGCACCAGGTCTCCGGCCAGATCTTCGTCTTCTTCGTCATGGTCGTCGCCGCCGCCGAAGCCGCAGTCGGCCTCGCCATCATCATCGCCATCTTCCGCACCCGCCAGACGCTCAACGTCGATCAGATCGACCTAATGAAATCATGACCTCTATGCCTGAATGTCAACTCGTTGTTACTTGTTTTACTCTGCCATCGTGAACGAAGCGTTTGTTTACAGCGTCAACCCGAACGAAGCGTTTGTTTTACGTCGTCACCCTGAACGAAGCGTTTGTTTACGTCGTCACCTGAACGAAGTATTAGTTTTACGTCGTCATCCTGAACGGAGTGAAGAGCCTGCCCTGAGCTTGCCGAAGGGACCGCTGTATTTCGTCGTTGTTTGTTTCTCAAACTTGTCCGCATGTGCAACCCTCACCAGCCCCGTTTTTAGAAAGCTAGCTTCGAGACCTACTAGATGCCTACTTCGTATCTCTGGCTAATCCCGCTGCTTCCCTTCGCCGGCTTCCTCATCAACGGAACCCTCGGCCGCAAGCTGCCCCGCACCCTCGTCACCGCGGTCGCCCTCATCTGCACCGCGATCCCCGCCCTCATCGTCGCCTGGCTCTGGGCCACGATGAACGCTACAGGCGCACCCGAGGCCATCCAGGTCGTCAGCGGTCCCTGGATCAGCATCACCGGTCTTCAAATCGACTTCGCCCTCACCGTCGACCACCTCACCCTCATCATGCTCGGTGTCGTCACCGGCGTCGGCTTCCTCATTCATCTCTACTCCGCCGGCTACATGGCCCACGAAGACGGCTACTGGCGCTTCTTCGCCTACCTGAACCTTTTCATGTTCTTCATGTCCGTCCTGGTCCTTGCCGAAAGCTTCCTCCTGCTCTTCGTCGGCTGGGAGGGCGTTGGCCTCGCCTCCTACCTGCTCATCGGCTTCTACTTCAAGAAGGACTCCGCCGCCAATGCAGGCAAAAAAGCGTTCATCGTTAACCGCATCGGCGACTTCGGCTTCCTGCTGGCCATGTTCCTCATCGTCCGTGAGTTCGGCTCGCTCGACTTCACCCACGTCTTCAACGCCATCGCCGTCAACCCCGAATGGCACGGCGGCGTTCTCACAGCCATCGCCCTGCTGCTTGTCCTCGGAGCCGCCGGCAAATCCGCGCAGATTCCTCTCTACGTCTGGCTCCCCGACGCGATGGAAGGCCCCACCCCGGTCTCCGCCCTCATCCACGCGGCCACCATGGTCACCGCGGGCATCTACATGGTCGCCCGCTGCCACGTCCTCTTCGACCGCAGCCCCTACGCTCTAGCCGTAGTAGCCATTATCGGAGCCGCGACGGCCATCTTCGCGGCCTGCATCGGAATGGTCCAGCACGACATCAAGCGCGTCTTAGCGTACTCAACCGTTTCACAGTTGGGATATATGTTCCTCGCCTGCGGAGTCGGAGCCTACGCCGCAGGCATCTTCCATCTCCTCACCCACGCCTTCTTCAAGGCGCTGCTCTTCCTCGCCGCCGGTTCCGTCATCCACGCCCTCTCCGGCGAACAGGACATGCGCAACATGGGTGGCCTCCGCAAACGCATTCCCATCACCTTCTGGACCATGACAGCAGGCGTCTTCGCCATCGCCGGCATCCCGCCCTTCGCCGGCTTCTTCTCCAAAGACGAGATCCTCTACCAGACCTTCGCCTCGCCCAACCCACTCGGCAAACTCCTCTGGCTCATCGGCCTCGTCACCGCCGGCATGACCTCGTTCTACATGTTCCGCCTCTGGTTCAAGACCTTCTTCGGCCCCGAGCGCTTCAACGAGCAGTCCGCACTGCACGACCACGGCGCGCCCGTCCACGCCAGCTCCCACACCACCCTCGTCATCGAAGACGAGCACGACGAGGCTCAGGCAGCCCATCCGCACGGCGTCCACGAATCCCCCTGGGTCATGCTCTTCCCCCTCGCCGTCCTGGCCATCCTGTCCCTCATCGGCGGCTGGGTCGGCATTCCCGCGGCCCTCGGCGGCCACAACCAGATCGAGCACTTCCTCGACCCGGTTTTTGCCTCGACCGCCATATCCGCAAGCGCACTCAACGCCGATCGGGTCAGCCACGGACTTGAGCTCGGGCTGGCCGCAATCTCCGTCCTCACCGCACTTTCCGGCCTCTTCATCGCCTACATCTTCTACTACAAGAAGCCCGGCACAGCCTCAGCCCTGGCCCAGCGCGCCCCCGCCCTCTACCGCCTCGTCGAAGACAAGTTCTACATCGACGAGATCTACCATGCGGCCCTCATCACGCCTCTGCTCATGTTCACCCGCATCTTCCTCGAGCTCGGCGTGGACGGCGCAATCGTCAACGGCTCCGGTGCCGCCGCCGGCGCAACCACCCGCGGCTTCAGCTCGCTCGTCCGCCGCGTTCAATCCGGCAACATCCGCTCCTACGCCGGCTGGCTAGCCCTCGGAGCAGCCGCCGTCCTGCTCGTCATGATCTTCGGCCGCTCCATCTGGCCGCACTAAAGCGCCTGTCGCACCTGCTGTTGCATTTGTCGTTGCTGTTTCTTGCTGTTGCTGTTGCAGTTGTTTGTAGTTGCTGTTGCAGTTGTTTGTAGTTGCTGTTGCAGTTGTTTGTAGTTGCTGTTGCAGTTGCTGTTGTAGTTGTCGTTGCTGTTGCAGTTGTCGTTGCTGTTGCGTTTGTCGTTGTAAGTTTTACGTCGTCATCCTGAGCGAAGCGAAGGACCCCTGTATTTGCCGTTGCTTGTTTCTCTGTCTGTCCCGCACCTGGCACCAGCACCTGCCCATCAAGGAACCGATGAACATAGACCACACCATCCTGACCGTCATCACCTTCGTCCCCCTCGCGGGCGCGGTCCTGCTGGCGCTCCTGCCCGACAAAGGCAAACTGATGCAGTGGGGCGCGCTCATCGTCACCCTCATTACCTTCGCCCTCACCCTGCATCTTCCCTTCCACTACGACTACACCGCCGCCGCAGGCTCGTTCCAGTTCACCCAGAATCACGCGTGGATCAACTCCCCCTCCATCCGCTACCACCTCGGCGTCGACGGCCTCTCCATGTGGCTGGTCGTCCTCACCGGCTTCCTCGCCCCGCTCGGCGTCCTCATCTCCTGGAACGCCATCTCCGAGCGCAAGAAGCTCTTCTACACCCTCTTCCTGCTCCAGCAGGTCGCGATGCTCGGCATCTTCGTGTCGCTCGACCTCTTCCTCTACTACGCCTTCTGGGAGCTCTCACTAATCCCGATGACGCTGCTCATCGCCACCTTCGGCCGCACCGCCAACCGCCGCCGCGCCGCCATCAAATACTTCCTCTACACCTTCATCCCCTCGGCCATCCTGCTGGTCGGCATGCTCTGGGTCTACGCCCGCACCGGCACCTTCCAGCTCCCCGACCTCGCGCAGCTAGCCGCCACCCACAGCATCTCCGGCAACAACGCCGCCCTCTGGCTGGCCTCGCTCGCCTTCCTAATTGCCTTCGCCGTCAAAGTCCCCGTCTTCCCCCTCCACGGCTGGCTCTCGGACGCCGTCGCCGAAGCCCCCACCGCCGCGGTCATGATCCTCGCAGGAAAACTCGGCCTCTACTCCATCCTGCGCTTCTCCTTCACCATCTTCCCCGACCAGTCCCGCCACATCGCACCCCTCATGATCGCCCTCGGAGCCATCGGCATCGTCTACGGGGCTTTAATCGCATTGGTGCAGAAAGACCTCAAGCAGCTAGCCGCCTATGGCACCCTCGGCCACGTCAGCGTCGTCATCCTGGGCATCTTCGCCTTCACCATCGCCGGCATCGACGGCGGCATCTACGCCACCCTCAACGAAGGCATCGGCGGCGGCGCTCTCTTCATGCTCCTCGGCATCCTCTACGAGCGCTACGGCACCTACGACATCCGCGACTACGGCGGTCTCGCCGCGAAGCTCCCCTGGATGGTCACCTTCTTCGTCATCACCGCCATGTCCGTCGTCGGCCTGCCCATGCTCAATGGCTTCGTCGGCGAGTTCCTCTCGCTCACCGGAGCCATGCAATCCGCCGTCGCCCACCACACCGGCTGGACCGTCCTCGCCACCACCGGCGTCATCCTCACCGCCTCCTACATGCTCTGGATGATCCAGCGCGTCTTCTACGGCGGCCTCAACTTCAACACCGCCGACACTCCCTCCACCGACCTCAGCCCCCGCGAGCACCTCGCCCTCTGGCCCATGGTCGCCCTCATGCTCCTGATGGGCATCGCCTCCCCCATCTGGATGCGCGCCATCGACACCGCCGGCACCGTCCTCGCGCAGGAACCCGCAGCCTCCGAAGCCGCCGCCAACGTCCGACAACCTCAGACCCCCGCCATCCAGGAGGCCAAGAAGTAAATGTCCCCCAACATCCTGGCCCTCCTTCCCGAGCTCATCCTCACCCTCACCGGCGTCCTCATCATGCTGGCCGAGCCCTGCCTCGCCCCCGCCTCCAGCCGCAAGCCCCTCGGCTGGCTCGCCATCGCCGGCACCGTCCTCTCCGGCGCGGCAAGCTGGTACCAGATATCCCTCGGCACCCTCCACGCCTTCTCCGGCACCATCCAGGTCGACGCCTTCTCCGTCCTCTTCCACCTCGTCATCGCCGCCGTCGTCCTCGTCACCCTCCTCTGCTCGCTCGATTATTTCGAAGGCAACGCCTCCCACGCCGGCGAGTACTTCGCCCTGCTCTGCTTCGGCGCCGTCGGCATGATGCTCATGACCTGCTCGGTCGAGCTGCTCATGATCTTCATCGGCCTCGAAATCTCCTCCATCTCCACCTACATCCTCTGCGGCTTCCGCAAAGGCCAGGCCACCGGCTCCGAGTCCTCCATCAAGTACTTCCTCCTCGGCTCCTTCGCCACCGCCTTCTTCCTCTACGGCGTCGCCCTGGCCTTCGGAGCCACCGGCTCGACCAACATCTACGCCATCGCCCACGGCCTCCAGACCACCGCCACCCCCTACCTCGCCTTCACCGCCCTCGCGCTCATCCTCATCGGCCTCGGCTTCAAGGTCTCCGCCGCCCCCTTCCATGTCTGGACCCCCGACGTCTACCAGGGCGCCCCCGCACCGGTCGTCGGCCTTATGTCCACCGCCCCCAAGGCCGCGGCCTTCGCCGTCCTGCTCCGCATCACCTTCACCGGCTTTCCTGCCATGCAGCACCGCTGGTCCGTCCTCATGTGGATACTCGCCGCGCTCTCGATGACCGTCGGCAACCTCGGCGCTCTGCTCCAGCGCGACGTCAAGCGCATGCTCGCCTACTCCTCGATCGCCCACGCCGGCTATCTTCTCGTCGCCTTCACGGCCTTCCCCTTCGACGGCATCGCCGCCGCCTGCTTTTACACCGCCGCCTACGCCGCCATGCAGGTCGGAGCCTTCGCCGTCCTCACCCAGGTCGCCGGCTACGACGAGCGCGCCCGCACCCTGGACGACTTCACCGGCCTCGGCAGCAAGCGCCCGTACCTCGCCGCCCTGCTCGCCTTCTTCCTTCTCTCGCTGATCGGCATCCCCTTCACCGGCGGCTTCTTCGGCAAGTTCTACGTCTTCTCCGCCGCCATCCACGGCGGCAATATCTGGCTCGCCGTCATCGGCCTGCTCAACAGCGGCGTAGCCTGCTTCTATTACCTGCGCCTGCTCGCCGCGGTCTACACCAAACCCGGCTCGGAGAGCACCCGCCTCAACCAGCTTCGCCGCATCAGCGTCCCTGCCGCCGTAGGTCTCGGCCTCGCCGCGATCGCCACCCTCATCCTCGGCATCCTGCCCAACGGCGCGGTCTCCTTCGCCGAGTACGCCAGCCACTCCACCCTCATCGAACAGGGCCGCCAGGAGTGCGCCGCCTCTCCCGGCAACTGTCATCTCCAGCTCCAGTTCGACCAGAAGTAGCCACTTCGGCGCGGATACCCCTCCGGCTGGGCCTCCCGTTGGTCGACAATATTGTTGATCGCGACCAACGGGAGCGCCAGCCGAAGGGATATACAAGGCACGAAGTGCCCGCGCCGCGCGCAGCGGGCCCGTCCGGCAGGACACATATTTCATAGCAAAAACATAGCAAAGACATAAAAAAGGCCCCCACCATCAGCGGAGGCCTTTCCTCTATCAATCCGAAAGCTCTTACTTAACCTTCAGGAAGATGATCACGAACGTAAACAGCGCCAGCGACTCGATAAACGCCAGTCCAAGAATCAGGAAGATAAAGATTCCAGGCCGGGCGCCCGGGTTACGCGCCAGCGCCTCGGTCGCCGAAGCCGTAGCTTTACCCTGACCCAGACCGCAAAGACCCGCAGCCAGCGCCATGCCCAGACCCGCAGCCAAAGGAACCCACTGGCTGGCAGCATCGCCACCCTGCGCAAAAGCCGGCGTTGCAAGCAGCATCGCGGCCAACGACATAAACAGATATTGCAGCTTCTTCATCGTATTGCTCCTGCCTCCGTCGGATACGCCGCCAGTGGGTGGTTGATGCTCACCGTGCTGGCACCCTCACGCTGTACGGCGTTGTTGCGCACTGCGAGAGGAGGCCCCAACGCAGCGAAACTTGAACTTATACAGCAAAAAAAATTCCAACCCTTGCCTTTGCTTCTAAGGTAGGCCAAGGCTTAGCCTTGGCATTCGTGCGCCAAAAAGCGGTGCTTTAGCCCCTGGGGTATGCCTTCATTCTTCCACCCCAAATCTCTAATGATCGTGCGCCACGGCCATCGAGAGATACACCGCGCCCAGCAGAAAGAACACATACGCCTGCACGATCGCCACAAACATATGCAGCCCCAGAAAGACCAGCGGAATTCCCAGGGGAACCAGCGAGAAGAACGCAAGCGTCACCAGGTCGCCGGCAAAGATATTCGCATACAACCGGACCGTCAGCGAAAGCACACGCGCGCAGTGCGAGATGATCTCGATCGGAAACAGCAGCCACGAGATCCACCACACCGGCCCCAGGAACTGCTTGATGTACGCCCAGCCATTCTCCCGGATCCCGTGGTAGTGGTAGTAAACAAACGTGACCAGCGCAAATCCCAGCGGCACCACCACATTGGCCGTAGGCGACTTCAGCCCCGGCACGATCCCCATCAGGTTCGCCAGCAGGATAAACAGCAGCAGCGCCGTCAGGTAGCTGACAAATCGCTCCGAGCCATGCCCGATAATCTGCTCGCCCTGCTCCGACACAAACTCATGCGTCATCTCGGCCAGGTGCTGCGCCGCTGCCGGCTTCTCCACGCTCAGCGTCGCCCGCACCAGGATGAAGTACGCCACGAGCACCGCAAACACCAGCAGTTCCATCGCAAATGCATCCGAAATCGGAGCCTGCGGATACGCCGGCTGCACATGCAGCGCATGAAGAAACGAGGTCGTCAACGCACCGAAGTGCTCATTCAAGAATTGGGCAAGCAGAGTTTGAGTTGGCATATAAAAAAATCAGAGAAATCGTTTGTTTTTGTACTTCGAATCGCAGCTCTTGTCTTTCAAATTCCAAAACCCGGCACATTCCAAAACCCGGCCTAGACCGTCCACGCCTTCATCAGCCTCAACCCTTCCACCGTTAGTGCGAACACACCCAGGGCGAGGCCAGCGGCAAGCGCATATACCGAACCATTTAGAAACTTAAGGCTACCATAAAGCAGCGCCACGGTCAGCCCCAGCCGCGCGAAGAAACCGAACAGCACCAGCCCCATCGGCCGCGCCTTCCCTCCCCCGTCCATCCGCACCATCACCGCCGTCATCAGCCGCAGCCACTCCCACAGCCCCGTCCCCGAGATCAACGCCCCCACCAGCAGCAGCGCCGCACTCTGCCATCCCAGCTTCCACCACACCAGCGGAGCCGCCACCACCGTAATCAACCCCAGCAGCCGCAGCGCACTCAGCATCGTCCGCCGAAAATCCGCGTCGCTGAATCCCTCGAACGTCTTCAAAACCCCACGCTCCCCACCGCTGACGCAGCCGCCATCACGAGCGGTCGTCCTTCAGATACTTCGAAGCGGTCCGGAATATCTGGATAAACCCCGCCGCCGCCCCCAGCAGAATCCCCACAATCGACATCCACCCCTGGTGAAAGTGCTTATCCAGCCCACTCCCAATCAGCCACCCGATCACGCAGCCCGCCGGCAGCGCAATCGCCAGTTGAACCATCGACTCGGCCTTGACCAGCTCGCCCAGCGCTCCGGATTTCTTCCCATCATCCGCCATAG
Source organism: Edaphobacter sp. (assembly GCA_965277575.1). Classification (GTDB taxonomy): domain Bacteria; phylum Acidobacteriota; class Terriglobia; order Terriglobales; family Acidobacteriaceae; genus Edaphobacter. Next base: position 3,778,942 of record CBDIDK010000002.1, on the reverse strand, counting down.
CACCCCATTACATCACGGAAGATCAGGTTCCCCCAGCTTTCACGCTCCCATTGTCCTATCGACTTCGGGAGACAAACACAGCACCCTCGGGAGTTGTCTCCGGCTTTATCTGCTCTTAAATCGATGTCATCGGTGCAGATCGGTGGTAAGCCTTCTCCCGAACCACGACCAGTCCGTCGTTATACTGGAACCTCCAGTCACCAAGCCAAAGGAACCAGAGTGTACGAGTCGAAGTTCGAAGAAAACTTATACCAGCAGCGCCGCGACAAGCTCCAGCAGATCGCCGCATTGGGCCAGCTCAGCGGTCTTACCTACGCCGAAGCCACCTACCCCAACAGCTATGCCTTCAGCCACACAATCCCCGAGCTCCGCGCCGCCTACGAGCCACTCACCGCCGAACAGCTCGAAGCCGACCCCATCCATGTCTCCATCGCGGGCCGCATCATGGCCATTCGGGTCCAGGGCAAAGCCGGCTTCGCCCAGCTCCAGCAGGGCGGCCAGCGCTTCCAGATCTACGTCCGTAAGGACGAGGCAGGCGACAACGCATTCGCCCTTTACAGGCTCCTCGACCTCGGCGACCACATCGGCGTCCGCGGCCATCTCTTCCGCACCCGCACCGGTGAGCTCACCGTCCACGTCGCCAGCTACGACCACCTTCCCGCCCTCACCTTCCTCGCCAAGGCCATGCTCGCCCTGCCCGACAAGTACCACGGCCTCGAAGACACCGAACTCCGCTACCGCCAGCGCTACGTCGACCTCTTCATGAACACCGGCGCCATCAAGTCCGCAAGCCTTCCACCCTTAGCCGCGGAGCAGACGACGCACTCAGCCGCCCCGCAAACGAACGTCACTCTGAGCCAAGCCCCAAGTGAAGATGCCGCCATCCTGAGCCAAGCCCCAGATAAAGATGCCGTCATCCTGAGCGAAGCGAAGGACCCCTGTATTTCGCTCGCAGCTGCCACCACGCCAACCAAAGCCAGCGATCTACCCGCCATCAATAAAGATGCCGTCACTCTGAGCGAACCCCCAGATAAAGATGCCGCCGTCCTGAACCAAGCCCCAAATAAAGATGCCGTCATCCTGAGCGAAGCGAAGGACCCCTGTATTTCGCTCGCATCGCCACCATCCTCCGCGCAGCCCCCACCACCCGCCGAACCCGAAACCCCCAACGTCCGCGAGGTCTTCGTCAAACGCGCCGCCATCCTCCGCGCCATCCGCACCTTCTTCGACGATCTCGGCTATCTAGAAGTAGAAACCCCCATGATGCACCAGGTAGCCGGCGGAGCAGCCGCCCAGCCCTTCACCACCCACCACAACGCGCTCGACCTCGACCTCTTCCTCCGCATAGCCCCCGAGCTGTACTTGAAGAGGTTAGTAGTAGGAGGCCTCGACCGCGTCTACGAGATCAACCGCAACTTCCGCAACGAAGGCATCAGCACCCGCCACAACCCCGAGTTCACCATGCTCGAGTTCTACCAGGCCTACGCCAACTACGAAGACCTGATGCGCCTCACCGAAGAACTCATCACCTTCGTAGCCCAGGAGGTCAACGGCACCCTAATCACCAACTTCAACGGCCGCGAAATCGACCTAAGCCAATGGACCAGACTCTCAATGCGCGAAGCCATCATCAAGTTCTGGCCGAAGGCTTTTGGCGCCGTTCCTCAACCTGAGACCTTCATCAGCTCAGAAACATTTAATCTGCTGTTGGCTCAGGCAGTAAAAGAATCACACCTTGTTGCCTTCCCCGAAAAGACACCTTACGATCCGGCAGCCCCATTTGGAACTTACTTACAGACATCCGAAGAGCGCAACCTGATCGCTAAGAACCGTGCACTGAATGAGTTGATGAGAGAAAGTTTGAAAGGTGCTCTTTTAGGCAGTTCTATCGCCGGCCTCTTTGAAATAGCGGCCGAAGAGCACCTCATCCAACCCACCATCATCTACGACTTCCCCCTGGCCGTCTCGCCACTATCCAAGAAAAAGCCCGACGAACCCGACTGGGTCGAGCGCTTCGAGTTCTACATCGGCGGCTTCGAGCTGGGCAACGCCTTCTCCGAGCTAAACGACCCCGACGACCAGCGCGCCCGCTTCGAGCAACAAATGACAGAAAAAGAACGAGGCGACACCGAAGCCCACCAGATGGACGAGGACTACGTCCGAGCCCTAAGCTACGGCCTACCCCCCACCGCCGGCGAAGGCATAGGCATCGACCGCCTCACCATGCTCCTCACCAACTCCAAATCCATCCGCGACGTCATCCTCTTCCCCCTCCTCCGTCCCCAGCCCAGGCAATCCAATCCGGGGGAATGACAGAAACACGTCACGCCGAAAATAAATCCGAAGACCGTGGCGCAATCTTCGGCAAAGAAACAGCGTCCTTCCGCCGTCCACGTTTGCCACGCAAAGCACCCCAAAACGTCCACGATTGCACAACCGCAACACGCACTTTTCCCAAAACCACCCTCAAAAACGCAGCAAAACAGCAAAAACCGGCTCCCCCACCACACCCCGACTTTTTCTGCGCAAATCTACCCGCTACGAGCTCTTCTTCAACCGCTTCACCACCCCAGCCAGCGTGTGCTCATTCATCGCCGCGACCGCATCTCCCCGCACCTTCTTCATCAGCCCCGCAACCGCTTTGCCTTCAACATTGAGCCAGTCTCCAGCCGTAGCCTCGAACACATCCCCCAGCCCAATCTGCTTCGCCGCCAGCTTCAGCCGCGCCCCACCCCGAGGCCCCTTGCGCTGCTCGATCAGCCCCGCTTTATGCAGCAGCAGAAACGTCCGCCGCACCATCACCGCGCTCTCCCCCAGCGTCTCCGCAATCGCCGCCGACGTATGCATCGCCTCCGGCTCCCCCGCCAGCACCGCCAATACCCGCAAACTCAACTGAAATCGCCCACTTTGTGCCATGCACAAAAAGCTACCACACCCATACTCCGCAGCTCTTCCCCAGCCCACCATGTAAACTTTTCAAGTGAATATCCTCTTCGTCGGCGACGTCTTCGGGTCCGCCGGCCGCCACATCGTCCGTGAACATCTGCCGCATGTCGTTGAAACCAATGCCGTCGACCTCCTCGTCCTGAACGGCGAAAACGCCGCCGGCGGCTTCGGCATCACCCCCTCCATCGCCGAGGAGTTCTTCGATCTCGGCGCCCACGTCATCACCACCGGCAACCATATCTGGGACAAGCGCGAAATCTTCGAGTACATGACCGTCCCCGCCGACTCACACGTCCGAGGCCGCCGCGTCCTGCGCCCCGCCAACTACGCCGTCGGTACTCCAGGCTTCGGCATCTACCAGGGCGAACTCGGCACAGGCCAGCCCTACGCCGTCATCAACCTGCAATGCCGCGTCTTCATGTCCAGTTGCGACGACCCCTTCCGCAAGGCCGACGAGCTCCTCAAGTCACTCACTGCAAAGGTGATCCTGCTCGACCTCCACGGCGAAGCCACAAGCGAAAAAGTTGCCCTGGGCTGGTATCTCGACGGCCGCATCACCGCCCTGCTCGGCACCCACACTCACATCCCCACGGCCGATGAGCGCATCCTCCCGGGAGGCACCGCCTACCAGACCGATGTCGGCATGTCCGGCCCTTACGATTCGGTGATCGGCGTAGAAAAGGAGCTTGTCCTGGCCCGCTTTCTGACGGGAATGCCCGGCAAATTCGAGCCCGCCAAAGGCAATCCGAAGATGTGTGCCACACTGATCTCCTGCGACGGAGCCACCGGCCGAGCCCACCATATCCAACGCATCATGCTGGGAGAATAGCTGGCGATAAGCGCAAAACACGCTGCTAAAAAGGCTCGAATCTTCGGAATAGAGACAAAAGAATTGCGGATCGTCTATCCGCCAGGAGCAGCTACATGCAGGAAGTACTGGAGATATCTACTCCGCCGTCCGCAAAGCCGCGAGGAAGACATCGGAGCCTCGAAGCAGAAACATCTATTCTCAAAGCCACGCTCTACCTGCTCGAACGCAAGCCGCTCCGCAACGTGACCGCGGATGCCATCGCACAGCGCGCCGGCGTAAGCAAGGCAACAATCTACAAGTGGTGGCCCCACAAAAATCTGGTCGCGCTCGATGCCTACCTCGCGAGCATGACCGAGAACGTCGCCATTCCGGATACAGGCTCCGCCGAACTCGACTTCACCTTGCAACTGCAATCGCTGACCGCCTTCTATACCTCCTCGCTTGGAAGGATATTCTGCCAGTTCATTGCAGAGGGGCAAAGCGATCCTGAATTTCTGCAGCTCTTTCGCGAGCGGATCCTGTACGCACGACGCGATTCCGCCCGCATTATGTGGCGACGCGGGGTAGAGCGCGGAGAGATTCGCGAAGAGGTCGACAGTGAACTCGTTCTCGACCTGATCTACGGGCCAACCATCTTCCGTCTCCTGGCCGGGCACGGCTCACTGACGGCTACGGAGAGCGAGGCCATGGTCCGGGCGGTATTCGGTGGTCTGCGGCGCTCCGGATATCTTCCGGCCTCAGAGGTGAAAAGGAACCGCAGATCTCTTCCAGGCCAAAGACATAATTGAGTCGTGACACGCAGCACGTTCATCTATTTCTAAACGATAGGTTTACTATCTGTTTTCGCTTGTGCATACTGAGTCAATACCTGCCGTAGATACGTATATGGGTTCAGGTGGGTGCGAGATTCGCCCGTGCCTTCGCCGGGTCAGCTAAAGGAGCCTCGATGTGGATCGTCCGTCTCGCACTCAGGAGACCCTACACATTCGTAGTGTTGTCGCTGCTGCTGTTCATCGTGGGCCCTGTGGTCATGCTGCGCACTCCAGTCGATATCTTCCCGAACATCGACATCCCCGTCGTTTCGGTAATTTGGAATTACGCAGGGATGTCACCTGAAGAGCTGGGCAACCGGATTGTGCTGCCGTTTGAACGAAGCCTGACGACGACGGTCAACGACATCGAGCATACCGAGTCGCAGACCTTGGCCGGCATCTCGGTGATCAAGATTTATTTCCGGCCTACGGTAAACATTTCGCAGGCGGTCGCACAGGTAACCGCGATTGCGCAGACGGCACTCCGGCAATATCCCCAGGGGACGACCCCCCCGCTGGTCATTCAGTACAGCGCCTCCAGTGTGCCGGTCCTGCAGCTTGGTCTTTCCGGAAATGGCCTCACTGAGCAGCAGTTGAACGACTTCGGCGTAAATTTCGTGCGTACACAGCTATCCACCGTCCAGGGTGCCTCCATGCCCTTCCCGTACGGCGGTAAACAGCGCCAGATACAGGTCGATATCGACACCCAGAAGCTACAGGCTCATGGGCTCTCCGCGGCGGACGTCGTCAACGCTCTCGGCGTTCAGAACATCATTCTGCCGGCTGGCGACGTCAAGATTGGGCATATCGACTACCAGGTCGAGACGAACAGCGCGCCTGACTCCATTTCGGCGCTGAACTACCTGCCGATCAAGACCGTCAACGGGGCGACCGTGTACATCCGCGATATCGGCAACGTGCGCGACGGCTTTCCGCCGCAAACGAACATCCTGCGAGTGGATGGACAGCGTGCTTCGCTGCTGACGATTCAGAAGACGGGGAACGCTTCCACCCTGGACATCATCGCAAATGTGCGGGCACAGCTGCCGATGATTCTGGCCCAGTTGCCGCCGGCCCTGCGGATCAAACCCATCGCCGATCAGTCCGTCTTTGTCCGTGGCGCAATCAGCGGTGTAGTGCGCGAGGCACTAATTGCGGCGTGCCTGACTGCGGCGATGATCCTGATTTTCCTCGGGAGCTGGCGTTCCACCCTCATCATCGCCGTCTCCATCCCGCTTTCGATCGTCTGCTCGCTCCTCATGCTGGCGGCATTGGGCGAAACCATCAACATCATGACGCTCGGCGGACTGGCGCTTGCGGTCGGCATTCTCGTCGACGACGCCACGGTCGAGATCGAGAACATCAATCGTAATATCGAGGAAGGCAAGGAGGTGCAACAGGCGATCCTGGACGGAGCCGCGCAGATCGCGGTGCCTGCCTTCGTCTCCACCCTTTCGATATGCATTGTCTTTGTGCCGATGTTCTTCCTTGGCGGCGTCGCGCGCTACCTCTTCGTCCCGCTGGCGGAGGCCGTCGTCTTCGCCATGCTGGCTTCCTACTTCCTCTCGCGGACCATCGTTCCCACCATGGCAAAGTATCTCTTGAAGGGCCATGAGCACGACCGCGAACAGCAGGCAAAGTCGAGCCGCAACCCATTAACCCGTTTCCAGCTCGCCTTCGAGCATTATTTCGAAAAGCTGCGCGACTGGTATCACGGCTTGCTCAGCTTTTGCCTGGAACATCGTGCAGTATTCCTGCTTGCGATCGTCGGGTTCTGGCTGCTATCGATCGGTCTGCTGTATCCGTGGCTGGGGCAGGATTTCTTCCCCTCGGTCGACGGCGGACAGTTCAAGCTTCATGTGCGAGCGCATACGGGCACTCGTATCGAGGACACGGCGCGCCTCTGCGACGCGGTCGATAATGTCATCCGGCAGGAGATTCCCGCCGCGCAACTCGGTACCATCATCGACAATATCGGCGTTCCCTACTCCGGCCTGAACCTCTCCTACTCGAATTCCGCTCCTGTGGGCACAGCGGATGCCGACATCCTGGTCTCGCTTGCCACGAAGCACCGGCCGACCAGCGAGTACACCCATGCCCTGCGCGATAAGTTGACCACACAGTTTCCGGGTACGGAGTTCTACTATCTTCCGACGGACATGGTAAGCCAGATTCTCAATTTCGGTCTGCCCGCCCAGATCGACGTGCAGATCGTTGGCCAGGCGCTGGAGCAAAACCATGATTTTGCGGAGCACATGATGCAACAGATCAGCCGCGTCTCCGGCACCACGGACCTCAGAATCCAGCAGCCATTCAACCTTCCTAAGTGGACGGTAAATGTCGATCGCACCCGCGCGCAACAGGTCGGGTACACCCAGCGCGATATCGCGCAAAGCGTTCTGGTAGGGCTGAGCGGCAGCTTCCAGACGTCGCCGACCTTTTACCTGAATCCACAGAATCATGTCAGCTACAACATCGCAGTGCAGACGCCGCAATATAACGTCGAGAGTCTGCAGGCGCTCAAGAACTTCCCCGTCGCGAATAACGGCGGATCGCAGCAGCCGCAGATTCTCGGGAATCTGGCGTCTATCGATCGAGGCGTCGAGCAGGGTACAGTCAGCCACTATAACGCCCGCCCTACGATCGACATCTATGGGTCAGTTGAAGGAACGGACCTCGCCAGCGTAGCCCGCAAGATTGAGCAGATTGTGAAGGACGGTAAAGCGAAGCTGCCCCGCGGCTCTCAGATTGAAGTACGTGGCCAGATCCAGACGATGCAAAGCTCGTTCCGAGGGCTCATTTTCGGGCTCCTGTTCTCCATCGTGCTGGTCTACGCCCTGATCGTCGTCAACTTCCAAAGCTGGCTGGATCCCTTCATCATCATCGCCGGGCTGCCGGGCGCGCTGGCGGGCATCGTCTGGATGCTGTTTGTAACAGGAACCCACATCAGCGTTCCCGCCCTGACCGGCGCAATCATGTGCGTCGGCGTGGCCACCGCCAACTCCATCCTGGTCGTCAGCTTCGCCAAGGAACAGATGGATCTTGGAATGAACGCAGCGGAGGCGGCGCTTTCGGCTGGCTTCACCCGTTTTCGTCCCGTGGTGATGACGGCGTTGGCCATGATTATCGGCATGGTCCCAATGGCGCTCGGCCTGGGCGACGGCGGCGAGCAGAATGCGCCTCTCGGGCGTTCTGTTATCGGGGGCCTGCTTCTTGCAACCTTCGGTACGCTGACCTTTGTGCCTGTCTTCTTTTCGCTGATGCATCGCAAGGACCCTCCCGGCAAGCAGGAACCGAAGGACGATCGGCAGCAGGAGGCCCACGCATGAGCGACGAAAGCCAGATGAAGCCTGAAGAACGCGGCACGAAGCCCCATGCGGAGCGCAGCCAGGAAGAGAAGGCGATGAGCGGCGAAAGAAGTTCAGAAGACGAGCCAAGCGGTTCAGCAGCCGACCAGAAAAGCTCCGAAAACGATCGGGGCGAACCCGGCAAGTCGGCACCGGCACATGACTCCAGTCAGCAAAAGAACGAGCACAAACAGGTGTCGCGTGGATCTCTTCTGACGATTGTCATCATCGTACTGGTTATTGCGGTGGCGCTGGGAATCTTCGGTATTCTGCGGCGCAGGCACAAGGGCGCGGAGCTGGCGACGTACACCGATGCCAACGCCGCCCCGCCGGTAAATCTGGCGCTGCCGGAAATGCAGCAGAATGGTCGCGAGATCGTACTTCCCGGCAACATGCAGGCATTTACCCTCGCGCCTATTTACGCCCGAACTACCGGTTATGTGAAGGCGTGGTATCACGATATCGGGAGCCATGTGCGCAAGGGCGAGTTACTGGCGGTGATCGAAACGCCGGAGCTGGACCAGCAGCTCGCACAGGCCAAAGCGGACCTCGCCACAGCGCAGACCAACGCAGGGCTGGCAAAGACGACGGCCAATCGTTATCAGGATCTGATTGGCGAAAATGCCGTCTCGCAGCAGGATACAGATAACGCGGTGAACGCATTGGAGGCGCGCTACACCCAGGTACACTCCGCTGAGGCAAACGTGCGCAGGCTGGAGGAACTGGTCTCGTTCGAGCGAATCGAAGCGCCCTTCGACGGCGTCGTGACTGCTCGCAATATCGATATTGGCCAGTTGATCACATCATCCGGAAGCACAACCACAGCCGGTGCCGGAACAATCGCAGGCAACAAGGAAGTCTTCGACGTCTCCGCCATCCGCACGCTGCGCGTCTTCATCAATGTGCCGCAGATCAACGTACCCGATGCCAGAAATGGCGCCATCGCCATGTTGACGCTCCCGCAGTATCCCGGACGCAGCTTCGCAGGAAAGCTCGTGCGGTCCTCCGATGCCGTAGACCCCGCGACGCGGACCCTGCTGGCCGAGATAGATGTCGACAACCGGTCGGGCGCTCTGCTGCCGGGCAGCTACACCGAGGTGCATCTCAAGGTCTCCACGTCGGGCTCTGCTTTGATCGTGCCGGTAAGCGCCTTGATTCTCGAACCGGATGGTCTTCGCCTGGCAGTCGTGGACCAAAGCCAACACGCTCATATCATCCGGGTAACGCCGGGCCGCGACTACGGCTCGGACATCGAGATACTAAGCGGGTTGCAGCCGAGGCAAAAAATAATTGCCAACCCTCCAGATTCGCTGACCGACGGCGAGGTGGTTCGCGTCGTCAACAACACCGAAAAGCGTGCCCCTCCAACGGAGGCCAACCAATGAGCGTGCACAACACACCTGCCGCGGCGGCGCTGCTTGCTGTCCTCATGCTTGCTGGATGCAAGGTCGGGCCCAACTACAAGGCGCCTCCCGCGCCAGCCCCACCCGCCTTCACAGAAGATGGCCACAACGGCAATTGGAGCGAGGCCCAGCCGGCCGACGGAGCCGACCGAGGCGCCTGGTGGGAGGTCTACAACGACCGAGAACTGACCGGCCTCGAACAACGCTGCGCGACGGCGAACCAGAACATTATTGCATCGCTCCATGCGTATGAGCAGGCGCACGATCTCGTACGGGAGAATCGCTCCGAGCTCTATCCAACCGTTTCGATCGGAGCCTCCGCAAACCGCAATCGCGTGTCGAATAATCGTCCCTTTCGGCCCAGCAACGCCCCGCAATACTACTGGGACTTCCTCATCCCGCTCAATGTCTCCTGGGAGCCGGACCTCTGGGGCAGCATTCGGAGGCAAATTGAATCCAGTTCGGCCAACGCGCAAGCCTCCGCGGCAGATCTCGCGAACGTTCGGCTGAGCCTGCAGGGAGAGCTGGCGGTCAGCTATCTGCAATTGCGCGGCCTCGACCTCCAGGCGCAGCTGCTCCGCACCACACTCGACTTCTACACCCAGACGCTACAACTAACGGAGATTCGTCTAAAGGGCGGCTTGAGCACCGAAAGCGATGTCGAGCAGGCGAAGGCCCAACTGGAGAATACACGAGGGCAACTCATCGACCTGGGTGTGCAGCGCGCGCAATACGAGCACACCATCGCCGTGCTTGTCGGAGCGCCGGCGACAGGATTCAGCATCTCCGAACGGCCGCTCGCGGGTGATCCCCCCAGCGTGCCGACGGGGATTCCCTCTCAGTTACTCGAGCGACGACCGGACATCGCGGCGGCGGAGCGGCGTGTAAAAGCGGCCAACGCGCAGATCGGTGTCGCCAAATCCGCCTATTACCCGACTATCACGCTGGGGGCGACCGGCGGTATCGAAAGCGGCCTTATCGGTCAACTCTTCAGCGCCGGCAGCACGCAATGGAACGCCGGGCCGGGTGCCAGCGAGCTGCTGTTCGATGGCGGACGGAGAAGAGCCCAGGTCGACTACGCCGTCGCTCAGCGTGAACAGGCCACCGCTCTCTATCGGCAGCAGGTGCTCTCGGCCTTTCGAGACGTGGAAGACCAACTCTCCGCTCTTCGTGTGCTGGAGCAGGAGTCTGTTGTCCAGCAGCGAGCCGTGCAGGCGGCCACGCGAAGCACCGAGCTCTCCACGATGCGCTACAAGCGCGGACTCGCTCAGTACCTTGAGGTGCTAACCAACCAAACCATCCAACTGACGGACGAGCGCACTGTCGCGTCCCTGGTTGCGAGACGTGTCGTAGCCAGTGCGCAGTTGCAGATGGCGCTGGGTGGAGGTTGGGACGTAAAACAACTTCCGCGCAACTAGAGCGACTCGGTGGGACTGACCGCAAGGCACACCAACCCGTTTCGCGCCCTTCACCACGCATGATAGAACCCGTCCCGCTCCATCAGGTGAACCTCAGCGTCGAAGAGATCGCTAAGCTTCGCCGCGGTCAGAAGATCCGTCTTGGAGCCATCTGCAACGATGCGACCTTCTCTCATCATCAACACACGATCGATCTCAGGCAGAATATCTGCAATGTGATGTGTGATGAGCAGAATTCCAGTCCCCTGCTGAGCCAGCCTCTGTAGCAGGTCTCGCAGGTCCGCCTGCGCCGCAAGATCGAGCGCATTCGAAGGCTCATCCAGCAGAAGCATCTGCGACGATGCCACCAGCGCACGTCCAATCATGATGCGCCGCTGCTGGCCAGCCGACATTTCGCCAACCGGTTTAGCCCCCAACCCGACAGCATCGATCTGTTCCAGCACCTCATCTGCCCGTTCCCGCATCGCCTCTGTGACAGTGAGATTCGGCCATAGCGTACTGCTCGAAAAGAACCCCGTAAGCACCGCGTCGCGCCCCGTAGTCTGCAGCATCGGCTTTCCCGGCAACTCAGCCGACACGACACCCAGCCGCTTCTTCAGCTCCGTAAGGTCCCAGCGCTCTCTGCCGAATATCCTGACCCTCGTCTCGGGCTGTCCCTCCACCGAGACCAGCGGATAGCACTCACATGTAATTGTCTTGATTAGCGTCGATTTGCCGCAGCCGTTCGGGCCAAGGATCACGATATGTTCGCCGGTATTCACCGCGAGACTGATGTCGTGGAGAACGACATTGTCTCCGCGTGCAACGTTGACGTGAGCTAATTCCAGAAAAGGAGGCATCTCACCTCCTAGAATAGATGGAATGCCGCACCGGGAGAGATGATGCGAACGCGAATCGAGACAAGCGACGAACGCCTGGCCTATGCCCTGCTGCGAATCGTCGCAGGAACCAACCTGATGATGCACGGCATCAGCCGCATGGTCGCCGGTCCAGGCGAGTTCGCAGCCAGGCTGGTTACACAGTTCGCACACGCTCCTCTACCCGCGTGGAGTGTCTGGGCCTTTGGCCTTGTACTGCCTTCGATCGAAGGATTGCTCGGCCTGCTCCTGCTGATTGGCCTGCGAACGCGTGCCACCCTGGTCGCCGCAACTGTGCTCCTCCTCGTCCTCACCTTCGGCTCCTCGCTCGTGCAGGACTGGACAGCCGCTGGAACGCAACTGACTTACGCAGCGGTCTACGCCGCACTGCTGTTCCTGCGGCGTTATAACGGCTGGTCCGCAGACGCCTGGATGCAGCGCGCCGCCTAAGCCCCGTCTACCCGCGCCGCTCCACCAGTAGAGGAACGCCATGCTTCGGGCGCAGGCTGATCGCGGGATTCATTGCAATCTCCGCGGGCGCACCCGCCGGCAGGATCAGGCGCCAGTCGCGCACCATCGTCGCAAGCGAGAGCACGCCCTCCATCCACGCCAGCCCTTCGCCAATGCACTGCCGGCTTCCCGCCGCAAACGGAAAGAACGCAAACCGAGGACGAGCCTTTGCACCGTCCTTCTTGTCCGCCGCAAAGCGCTCCGGATCGAAGCGCAGCGGGTCAGGATAGAAGCGCGCGTCCCGTTGCACCACAAATTGCGGAGCCAGCAGAATACTTCCCGGCCTCACCAGATACCCCGCAATCTCATAGGGCCGCACGCAGCTCCGGGCCGTCACCCACACCGGCGGATACAGCCGCAGCGCCTCCGAGAAGACCTGTGTCGCATACGGCAGCCGAGCATAATCGTCCGCATCGGCAACCCGCCCTCCGATTACGGCCACCGCCTCCTCGTGCATGCGCGCCTGCACCTCTGGTTGCTTCGCAATCAGCCAGAGCGCAAAGCTCAGCGCGTTCGCGGTCGTCTCATGCCCCGCCAGCATGATCGTCAGGCACTCATCGTGAATCTGCCGATCGGACATCGTACCCGTCGCCTCTTCCGTATCCACCGCATCGAGCAGCATCGAGAGCAGGTCGCCGCGGTCGCCAGGAGACTGTCTGCGTTCCGCGATCATTCTGTAGATGACCGCATCCAGATCGGCCTGTCCCTTCCGAATGCGCTTCATCGCGGGCAGCGGCAGTCGCTGGATCTGCTCGGAGAATGGCAGAATCGCCAGCGGCAGAAATCCCATGAACGCGTCCACCGCCGCGGAGATCTTCTTCACCTCGTCGCGCGACTGCACGTCCAGGTCGAAGAGGCATTTGCCCACGATCCTCAGCGCAAGCTCCAGCATGTCCTCGTGCAGGTCTCGAACCGCGCCGCTCTCCCAATCCTGCGAGATCGCCTCCGCATTCTGGCCGATCACCTCTCCGTAAGCCGCAATACGCTGGCGCAGAAATGCCGGCTGCGCCAGCCGTCGTTGCCGCATATGCAGCGGCTCTTCGCTCGTCAACAGGCCTTCGCCAAGCACCACCTTGGCCCGTTGCATCACAATGCCGCGATGATGCTTCCCGGCATCCTTGAGGAAAAAATCCTCAATCAACTCAGGATGGTTTAACTGGTAGATGTGCCGCCCAAACACGGTGTAATGCACAAAGTCGCCGTAGAGCGCCGCAGACTCGGCCATCGACTCAATTGCATTCTGGCGAAACATCCGGCCCGATACAAGACGCGTCAGGAAAGGCGGTCCCGCAGGGTAGTCGTTGCTTCTACCTGGATGAACGTCCAGTGCCACTGCGGTCATGCGAACCTCAGCTACAGTCTAGCTCCCCAACTTGAAGCGGCTTCGCGCCCTAAACGTCTCTGCACTGATTTGTTAGCCAAACTTACATCCCCTTCAGAATCGACCCAACGATCCCACCCACAACTCCCCCCTCAGCCGCCTGCTCCGTCCGATGGTTCGGAAGATACTCCTGAATCTGGTGCGCAAGCCGCGAGATCGGCAATGTCTGCAGCCATATACGGCCCGGTCCGGTCAGCGCAGCAAGAAAGATGCCGTCTCCACCGAAGATCATGTTCCTGATCCCCGGCACCCGCTGGATCTGGAACGCCACGCTCGACTGAAACGCACCCACATGGCCGGGATGAACACGCAGCGTCTCGCCCGCAGCCAGATCCTTGACCACAAGCTCTCCCGACAGCTCCAGCCACGCAATTCCCTGCCCGCTGATCTTCTGCAGCAGAAAGCCATCCCCGCCAAAGATTCCCGCTCCCAGCGACTGTTGAAATCCGACGCCCAGCGCAATGTTCGCGGTTGCGCAAAGAAACCCATGCCGATGCACCATGTACTCATGCCCCGGACCAACCTCCACAGGCACGATATGTCCCGGAACCCGCGTAGCGAACGCAACCTCACCCGGAGCGCCCACCGCGCGATACTCTGTCATGAACAGTGAACCGCCTCCCGCAACCCGCTTGATTGCCCCGAAGAAGCCTCCACCACCAGCGTGCTGCGTATGCGTCGTCATCTGGATCGACGCAGTCATCCACGACAACTCGCCGGCCTCCGAGATCACAGCATCATCGTGACCCAGCGCAAACTCCAACACCGGCATTGTCGTGCCAAGAATACGGTTCTGCATGAATTTCCTCCAAGAAAAGAGCTAATCGAAAGCCGACCACAAATTTACAAGGATAAACACGGATCAAAACCAGGCATTGTCTTCAATCCGCTCTTATCTGGGTCATCCGCGGTCGGTTTCTTCCTTCGTCAGCAACTTAACTTACATCCCGCCAGTCCAGAATCACCTTGCCCGAGTTCCCGGACCGCATCGCCGCAAACCCCTCTTCATAATCGCGCCAGTTCATCCGGTGCGTAATCACGCCAGAGATATCCAGCCCGCTCTCCAGCATCACCGTCATCTTGTACCAGGTCTCATACATCTCCCGCCCGTAAATCCCGCGAATCGTAAGCTGGTTGAACACCACCTGGTTCCAGTCGATCGCGATCTCCTCCGAAGGAATTCCCAGCATTGCAATCTTCGCTCCATGGCTCATATTCGCCAGCATGTCGCGAAACGCACTGGGATTGCCGGACATCTCCAGCCCTACGTCGAACCCTTCCTGCATGTGCAGCTTCTGCTGCGTGTCCTTGAGCGAACCAGCCCGCGGATCGACCGCCAACGTAACGCCAACTTTCTCCGCCAGCGCCCGCCGGTACTCATTCGGGTCGGAGATCACGACGTGCCGCGCACCCGCGTGACGCGCCACCGCGGCAGCCATAATCCCGATCGGCCCCGCCCCGGTCACCAGCACATCTTCGCCCAGCACCGGAAATGCGAGCGCCGTATGCACCGCATTGCCCAGCGGATCGAAGATCGCCGCAATCTCCAGCGGCACACCCGCAGCATGGATCCAGATGTTCGACATGGGGAGCACCACAAACTCCGCGAATGCCCCATTGCGGTTCACCCCAACCCCCAAGGTGTGCGCACACAGATGCCGCCGTCCCGCCAGACAGTTCCTGCACCGCCCGCACACCACATGACCCTCGCCGCTCACAAGCTGACCGACAGGAATATCGTTCACGTTCGAGCCCACCGCGACCACCTCGCCCACAAACTCATGGCCGATCGTCAGACCCTTTTTGATCGTCGAGCGCGCCCACGCGTCCCATTCATAAATATGCAGGTCGGTGCCGCAGATACCCGTCGCCAGAACGCGAATCGTTACATCGTTAATGCCCATCTCGGGCTCAGGTACGTCCTCAAGCCAGAGACCGCGTTCTTCGCGGCTTTTTACCAATGCCTTCACGGAGGGTGCCTTTCCTGTTGCAGACTTCAGCGACGCGATCCGCCAATCGGATCGAACGACACCGCAGCTTCGTATTTTAACCCCTCGGGCTGCCCAGGCTATCCGGCCGGGCGAATCGCACCCGTCGATCCTGGTTTACCTCCTGCTCCAATCGCAGGTTCGCCCCGTTCACTTGCGCGGAGCTATCGTATAAGCCGAGAATAGATATCAGGTCAGACCAGTCAGGCTCCTCGAAAGGTTTTCCTACCTATGTCCAAGCCCAACGACCCCACCCGGCCCGAGCACGTCCATAAACCCGCGGAATCGGTCTCTTCCGCCGAAGAGAAGCAACCCCTTCTGAGCCGTGTCAGCCGCAGATCGTTCCTTTCGCATCTTGGCGCTGCGGGCGTAGCAGCCACGGCCACCCCGCTGCTCGCCGCAACCCAGCCTGCTCCGGCTTCTATTTCGCCGGATGAGAGTGCGCCCGTAACCGGCGCGATGCCGATCACCCTGAACATCAACGGCAAAGACCACCGCCTCCAGATCGAACCCCGCGTCACTTTGCTCGACTGCCTCCGCGAAAACCTCAACCTCCCCGGCACCAAGAAGGGATGCGATCACGGCCAGTGCGGCGCCTGCACGGTCCACGTCAACGGCCGCCGGGTCAACTCCTGCCTCTCCTTCGCCATGATGCACGCCGGCGACAAAATCACCACCATCGAAGGCCTCGGCCAACCCGACCATCTTCACCCCATGCAGGCCGCCTTCGTCGAGCACGACGGCTACCAGTGCGGTTACTGCACCTCCGGCCAGATCATGTCTGCGGTCGCGCTGCTGAAAGAGCCGTGTGGCCCATCGGACGAAGACGTCAAGCAGGGCATGTACGGCAACATCTGCCGCTGCGGCGCATACCCAAACATCGTCGCCGCCGTTCAACAGGTACGCAGGCAGGCATAAGAAACACCAACCCAGCGGGAGTGATGAAACATGGATGCATTTCGGTTTACCAGCGCGAAGAACTCCTCGCAGGCCGTCGAGCTCGGAGCAAAGTCTCCCACCGCGCAGCTCGGAGCGACCACCCGCTTCATCGCCGGTGGCACCAACCTCGTCGATCTGATGAAGCTGAACGTCGAACGCCCCCAGGTCGTAGTCGACATCAACGCCCTCCCCCTCGACAAGATCGAAGCCCTGCCGAACGGCGGCCTACGAATCGGAGCCCTCGTTCGCAACTCCGACCTCGCCCACCATCCCACGGTCATGCAGAACTACACTGTCCTCTCGCAGGCGCTGCTCTCCGGCGCGTCTCCGCAGTTGCGCAACATGGCGACCACCAGCGGCAACCTCCTGCAAAGGACGCGCTGCGTCTACTTCCGCGATACCGCCCATGCCTGCAACAAGCGCGACCCCGGAACGGGCTGCTCTGCCATCGGCGGGTTCAACCGCTCGCTCGCCATCCTCGGAACCAGCGAAGACTGCATTGCCAGCAACCCCTCCGACATGAACGTGGCCCTCACCGCTCTCGAAGCCGCCATCAACATCCAGGGAGCCAAAGGGCCCCGCAGCGTCCCCATCAAGGACTTCTACCTGCTCCCCGGCAAGACGCCAAACCACGAAACCGTCCTCGAACCCGGCGACCTCATCACCTCCGTAACCCTCGCCACCCCCGCCCCCGGAGCACGCTCGCTCTACCTCAAACTACGCGACCGCGCCGCCTACGAGTTCGCGCTCGTCTCCGCAGCCATCGTTATGAGCGTGGACGGCAGCCGCGTCCGCCATGTACGCGTAGCCCTCGGAGGCGTCGGTACCCGGCCCTGGCGATCTCTCGAAGCAGAGCGCGCTCTCGAAGGCAAGGACGTCAGCGCCGCAACCTTCCGCGCCGCAGCCGAAGCAGCCCTCAAGGAAGCTCGCCCCGCCAGCGAAAATGGCTTCAAGGTAGAGCTCGCCAAACGCTGCCTCGTCCGCGCCCTCACCATGGCCACCAAAACCGCATAGCAGACCCGTACAACGCAGCAGGGAGCAATCGATCATGTCCAGCCAGACCACCGACTCCGCAGCACAACCTTCGCAGCCTATCTCCAAAATCATCGGAGCCGCGCTACCCCGCGTCGACGGCCCCCTGAAGACGACAGGCACCGCACTCTACGCCTCCGACTACAACTTCCCCCGCATGGTCTACGCCGTCCCGGTCTGCAGCACCATCGCGAACGGCCGTATCCGCTCGCTCGACACCTCCGCCGCCGAGAAGATGCCCGGGGTGCTCCTCATCCTCCACCACGGCAACATCGACCCCCTCTTCCGCATCGCCGGCCACGGCCGCAACAGCGAAAACCGGCCGCCCTTCGAAGACGAGGTCATCTCCTACTGGGGCCAGTACGTCGCCTGTGCCGTAGCCGAAACCTTCCAGCAGGCCCAGGCTGCCGCCGCTGCCGTACGCGTCCAGTACGATGCAGACAAGCCGAACGTCTCCTCCGAACTCAATGACACCCTGGCCGCTGCGCCCCACACCGAAAGCAAACGCGGAGATACCGAAGCGGCCTTCCAATCAGCCCCCGTCCAACTCGACCAGACCTACACAACCCCTGTCGAAACCCACAACCCCATGGAGATGCACGCCACGGTAGCCGTGTGGAACGGCAAAAAATTCACCCTCTACGAATCCACCCAGGGCGTCGTCAACCACCTCAGCGTCATGGCCCAGATTCTCGGAGTTCAGAGAGAAAGCATTCAGATCATCTCCCGCTTCATCGGCTCCGGCTTCGGAGGCAAGCTCTTTCCCTGGCCCCACTCCGCGCTCGCCGCAACCGCCTCCCGCCGCCTCAATCGCCCCGTCAAGCTCACCCTCTCCCGCAGCATGATGTTCTCCGACGTCGGTCACCGTCCCCGCACCCAGCAGCGCATGCGCCTCGCCGCCACCCGCGACGGCAAACTCCTATCGCTCGAACAGAACTACCGCAATCACACCTCCATGACCGACGACATCCGGGAGAACTGCGGCGAAGCAACTCCGTTCCTCTACAGCGTCGCCAACCTCCAGGTCACCTCCGCCCTGGTCCGGCGCAACGTCGGCACGCCAACCCCCATGCGTGGTCCCGGAGCCGTCCCCGGCCTGTTCGCCCTCGAGTCAGCCATGGACGAGCTCGCCATCAAGCTCCAGATGGACCCTCTCGAGCTCCGCCTCCGCAACGACACCCTCATCGACGAAGAAAAGAAGAAGCCCTTCTCCTCCCGCAACCTCAAGCAGTGCTACACCGTCGGCGCGGAGAAGTTCGGCTGGTCGCGCCGCACACCCGCCGTCGGCTCCATGCGCAAAGGCGATCTCATCCTCGGCTGGGGCATGGCTGCGGCCTCCTGGGGAGCGGGTCGCGGAGCCTGCGACACCAGCCTCACCCTCAAAGACGACGGCACCGCCTACGTCAGCAGCGCCACCCAGGATATCGGCACCGGCACCTACACCGTCTTCGCCCAGGTCGTCAGCGACCGCACCGGCATCCCCGTCGCGAAGATCGACGTCGTCCTCGGCGACAGTTCCCTCAGCCCCGGCCCCATGTCCGGAGGCTCCACCGCGACCGCCTCCGTCCTCCCCTCCGTCTCCGCAGCCGCCGACGACGCTATCAAATCCGTCATCACCCTGGCCGTCAAAACCAAAGGCTCACCCTTCCTGCAAAAGGACCCCGAAACTCTGACCATGTCCTCCGGGCGCATCCACGCCAAATCGCAGGACCCCGGCAGCGGCCTGGCCTACCAGGACATCTTGAAGATGGCCAAGGTCGGATATGCCGCCGGCGACGGCCGCACCGCAGGCTTAGGCTCCGACACCAAAGCCCACGACTACTCTACCCACTCGTTCGGCGCGCAGTTCGTCGAAGTCGAGTGGGACCCAGGGATCGCCAGACTCCGCGTCTCACGCTCGGTCTGCGTCATCGATGGCGGCCGCATCATCAACAAGAAGACCGCGACCAACCAGGTAGCCGGAGCCATCGTCATGGGCATCGGCATGGGCCTGCTGGAGCACACCGTCTACGACCTCCGCAACGGCCACCCCATCAACGACAACTACGCCGACTATCTCGTCCCCACCAGCGCCGATTCACCCGACATCGACGTATCCTTCCTCGACATTCCCGACCCAATGATGGGTGCCTACGGCGCCCGCGGCATCGGAGAAATCGGCCTCGCGGGCGTAGCTCCGGCCATCACAGCAGCCGTCTACCACGCGACCGGCGTGCGCGTACGGAATCTGCCCGTGCGCATCGAGGACCTCCTCACCGCAAGCATCTAGTTTAGGTTTACGGCTTCACACAGATGCACGCCAGTCGAAGGCAATAGAAGCCCCAAGCCAAGCAGATTCTTGGTTAGCAGCGCGTTCGGTCAGAGAGCGCGTAGCTGTTTGGAGAGGATTGCCGCCGCCTGGGTGCAGGCGTCACGACCGGCGTCGTAATGCGTGACGAAGCGGACTGCGTGAGGCCCGATGGCGCTGGCCAGTACGCCCTTCTGCTTAAGTGCGGAAGTGAATGCAGCAGCATCGCCGTTGTTGCGCAGGTTGAAGATGACGATGTTGGTCTGGACGCCGGCCATGTCGATTTCGGCAACCTCCGGTTGCGCTGCAACAGCTTCTGCTAGCAGACGTGCGTTGGCGTGATCCTCTCCTAGACGCTTCGGCATCTCGTGCAGCGCGATGAGCCCGGCCGCGGCCAGGATGCCGGCCTGCCGCATTCCGCCGCCCAATGCCTTACGATGAATGCGCGCTTGCTCGATGGCTTTGTGGGTGCCGACCACCATGGAGCCTACGGGTGCTCCCAGGCCTTTGGAGAGGCAGAACATGACGGTATCGAAGCCGCTGGTGAGCTTATCAACACTGAGGCCAAGGGCGGCAGCCGCGTTGAAGACCCGTGCGCCGTCGAGATGCACTGGAAGCCCCGCTGCGCGCGCGCCCTGCCATATTTCTTCGAGGACGGGGAGCGGTGTGACGGTTCCGCCGGCCATGTTGTGGGAGTTTTCGAGGCAGATCAGGGCCGTCTGGGCTCGGTAATAGATTTTGGCACCGATTGCCGGCTGGATGTGAGCCCAGGTGAGGATGCCTCGTTCCGCGGCTACGGTGCGTGCCTGGCAGCCGGAGAAGGCGGCGGTCATTGCCATCTCCCAGTCAAGGATATGCGACCTGGCCTCGCAGATGACCTCCTGGCCATGCTGCGTATGGAGGCGGATGGCGATCTGGTTTCCCATCGTGCCGGTGGGAACGAAGATGGAGGCCTCTTTGCCGAAGACTTCGGCGGCGTCACGTTCCAGACGGTTGATCGTGGGGTCTTCGGAGTAGACGTCGTCGCCGACCTCAGCGGAGGCCATTGCCTCGCGCATGGCTGGGGTCGGGCGGGTGACGGTGTCGCTGCGTAGATCGATCATTCTTGTTCTTGCTCCCTGTGAGATGGAATAGGTTATGCCACTGAGTTTGTCGCGGTGATCAAAAGGCGGCTGAATACTTCATTCGAGACGAGACGGCCACGCGCGGTCAACCGCAGCCGATGGAGGTTGGGTTCAAGCAGGCCGGCATCGCGGAGTTCGAGCAGCGAAGGCATCGCCTGCTGCACCATGGATTCGCCAAATCCGGTGCGCAACTGACCGAGATCGATGCCGTCGTTCAGACGCAGACCAAGGAAAAGAGATTCTTCGAAAGCCTCGACAGTGCCGATCCTGTCCGGCTGGTGATCGAGATGGGGGGCCTCGCTATCTTGTGCAAGCACGATCAGTTGCGGCAAGGCTGATTGGCTGGGCTGATTGAGTTCCATGTAGTCGTCCAGATCACTGGAGTTGGCGAAGCGCACGGCGCCGGTATCGGTGTGCAACATTGAATGCGCGTCGAGTCCGAAGCCGAGGTACGGCTGCCGTTGCCAGTATTTGAGATTGTGGCGAGACTGGTGGCCTTCGCGGGCAAAGTTGGAGATCTCATATTGATGCAGACTGGCGGCGGACAGCGTCGAGCATGCCTGCTGGTACCAGTCGGCCACGTCATCCTCGGCTGGAACCGCCGGGACGTGATAACGGCTTCCCTGCTCCAGCATCTCCCTGCCAAGGCGGGAGTCCTCGTCCACCTCCAGCATGTAGACGCTGACGTGGGGCACGCCGCTGGCGATAGCCTGCTCGACCGACGATTGCCAGCTTTGCGCGGTCTGGTGCGGAAGGCCTGCAATGAGGTCGAGGTTGATCTCGGCCAGTCCGGCAGCGCGTACCCGGGCTATCTCTGCCTCGCACTGCTGCCGGGTGTGCAGCCTGCCCACGGCCGCGGTTTCGCGATCGACGAAAGACTGAACCCCGAAGCTGATCCGGTTCATACGCTGCTTCAGGAGTTCGGCTAAGGTTGCATCGGAGAGCTGGCCGGGCGCGCACTCCAGGGTGATCTCGGCATCGGTCTCAATGTTGAACTCGCAGCGCAGAGAGTTGAAGATTTCGGAAAACTGCGCCGCGGAAAGGAGACTGGGCGTTCCGCCGCCGAAGTAGATGGTATCGGCAGTGCGCGGGAGATGCGCTGCGAGGCTGTGTGCCCTGGCGTTTGCTTCCTGAATCTCTTCGCAGACCCGCTGCACGTAGGCCTGCATTCGGTCCGGAGCAAAGACATCCGATGCGAAGTTGCAGAAGGTACACTTCGCCTTGCAGAACGGAACCGAGATGTAGATGCCGACGGAGCCGGACATGCGTTAGAAGCGCCTCGCTCCAATTGTTTCACGGGAGGGGAGTTCAGGGTGTCCTGCTCCCACCCAAGAGAGCTACCGATGGAATTGGAATCCTGAGTCTGCCGTGAGCATCTAGAATAAGTGAGCTGATGGCAGACGAACAGAGATCGAAGACCGCCAGAGAAGAGGGCGGCAAGAAACCGGCTGCGACCGATGACGTGGTGGGTAAGGCCTACGACGGCCGGTTGATGCGTCGTCTGCTTACGTATCTACGCCCGTACAAGCTGCAGACCGCGTTGTCTGCGGTGGCTATCGTGTTCAAGGCCGCGAGCGACGTACTGGGACCGTACTTCGTCAAGGTCGCCGTCGATAATTACATGTCGGGGCCTGTACCGGCACGGCTCTCCTGGCTGGCCCGGCATCTCAGCCCCCGGCCGATGACGGGCATCACGCAACTGGGTGTGCTGTACCTCGCTTCGCTGCTCGTGACCTATGTTCTGGAGTTCATGCAGACGTATCTGATGCAGTGGACCGGGCAGAAGATCATGTTCGATATGCGGAGCCAGATCTTCCGGCATCTGCAGCGAATGTCTCCTGCCTTCTTCGACCACCATCCGGTCGGCCAACTGGTGACGCGCGTTACATCGGACGTCGATGCTTTGAACGAGATGTTCACCTCGGGTGTGCTCGCCATCTTCGAGGATGTGTTCGTCCTGAGCTTTATCGTCCTGATCATGCTGCGGATGAACTGGGCTCTGGCGTTGCTGACGCTGGCGGTGCTGCCGGTGATCCTCTACATCACAGGGATCTTCCGCAGGCATGTGCGCGAGAGCTACCGGCGCATCCGCTCGGCTATTGCGCGGATCAACAGCTATATGCAGGAGCACGTCAGCGGGATGGCGATCGTGCAACTGTTCAACCGCGAGCGCCGCGCCTTCGACGACTTCTCCGCCGTGAACCGCCTGCACATGGACGCGTTCAAGGACGCGATCTTCGCCTATGCGCTCTACTATCCGGCGGTGGAGCTGCTGAGCTCCGTCGCGATTGCGCTGGTCATCTGGCGAGGAGGCGCAAGCGTTCTGCACGGCACGGTGACGCTCGGAATCCTCATCGCTTTCATGCAGTATGCGCAGCGCTTCTTCCGGCCGATCCAGGACCTCAGCGAAAAGTACAACATTCTGCAGGCCGCGATGGCAGCAAGCGAACGGGTGTTCAAGTTGATCGATACGGAGCCGGAGATTGTCTCGCCTGCTTCGCCTGTCTCGGGCGATGCGTCGGGCCGGGTCGAGTTCCGCAACGTCTGGTTCACCTATCAGAAACTTGACGATGCTCAACTCGCCCGCATTGCCACGGCGACCGACGAGGACCTGCGGACCTATGCGGATATCGAGTGGATCCTGTGTGGAGTCAGCTTTATCGTGAACCCGGACGAGACTGCCGCGATTGTGGGCCACACGGGCGCGGGCAAGACGACCATCATGGGTCTGATGATGCGGTTCTATGACATCCAGCGCGGAAGCATCCTGGTGGATGGGGTGGATGTGCGCGAGCAGGACCTGCATGAGCTGCGGCGGCGCTTCGGCGTGGTGCTTCAGGATCCGTTCCTGTTTACCGGCACTGTAGCGGACAACATTCGGCTCGGGTCTTCTTGGATTACGGATGAACGTCTGGAGCGTGCTGCCGACGAGGTGAATGTGGGCGACTTCATCCGCTCGTTGCCGCTTCAGTTTGCCGAGCCTGTACGCGAGCGCGGCGCTACTCTCTCCACAGGTCAGAAGCAGCTCATCAGCTTTGCTCGCGCACTTGCGCATGACCCGGGCATCCTGATTCTCGACGAGGCCACCTCCTCGGTCGATACGGATACCGAGCTCCGCGTTCGGCTGGCGCTCTCGCGGATGATTACAGGGCGCACTTCGATTCTGATCGCGCACCGGCTTTCGACGATCCAACGTGCCGACATGATCCTGGTGATGCACAAGGGACAGTTGAGGGAGCAGGGCACCCATCAGGAACTGCTTACGCAGCGCGGGCTCTACTGGAAGCTGTACCAGCTTCAATATCGCGACCAGGAACCTGGGGCGGATAACGCATTTGCCCCAACTCTCAGTGATGCGGTCTGAACCGGGACGAATATGGCCTCGCGCGGCTAAACTGAGCACATCGGTACTCCTTCCAATCCGCACATCTTCCTCTCCGCTGGCGAGGCGAGCGGTGATCACTATGGCGCACAGATCATTGCGGAGTTGCGCTCACGAAACCCCAATTTCACCTGCTTTGGGCTGGGAGGCCTTGAGATGGAGGCTGCCGGTCAGCAGCGTGTCGTCCGTGCCGAAGACGTGGCTCACATGGGAATAACGGAGGTCCTTCGCCACGCTCCTCGTGTCTATGCGAGCTACCGCAAGCTCGTCCGGAGCATTCGCGATGAAAGACCAGACGCAGCGATCCTCATCGATTTCCCCGACGTAAACTTCCGCCTGGCTCGCGAGCTGAAGAGACTGAGCATTCCGGTGATCTACTTTGTAAGCCCGCAGCTCTGGGCCTGGAAGCGGCGGAGACTGCGTTGGGTGCAGGAGCGCGTCAGCCGCATGATGGTCATCTTTCCGTTCGAGGAGCGCTTTTACCGAGCGCGCGGTGTGGAGGCGGAGTTTGTGGGACACCCCCTTGCGGAGGTGCCGCTGCCAACAGGCTCGCGGGAAGATTATGCGGTCGAGCACGGCCTCAGTCGTGGCAAACCGTGGATTGCATTGCTGCCAGGCAGCCGCTGGAGGGAGGTGACGGCGAACCTTGACACCATGGTTGAACTGGCCCACCGGTTCCCGGCTGACTACGAGTACATTCTTCCCGTCGCTTCCACCATCGATTCGGCTCGGCTCGCAGATTTCGTTGCAACACGGACCAAGTTCTGGAGACAGTCGCTCGGCCAGCCCTCGACTTCAAGCTCGACAACGATCCATCTGGTTCCAGAGGCTCGAGAGGCGCTCCACCATGCCCGGGCCAGCGTTGTCGCCAGCGGCACCGCTACGGTGCAGGCCGCGATGATCGGAAACCCGTTTGTGGTGGTCTATCGCGTCTCGCACCTGACCTTTCACCTCGCCAAGCGCCTCATCCGCTACCCCGGAGAGATTCCTGCACAGGCCGACGCTCACGGCAACCTGCCCATCGCGATGGTGAACCTGATAGCGGGACGCCGCATCATTCCCGAACTCGTTCAGCAGGAATTCACCGCGCGAAATCTCATCAGCTCGCTCACTCCCCTGCTCGCCGACGGCCCGGAGCGCGACCTGATGATCACCGGCCTTGCCGAGGTTCGCCGAATGCTCGTTCCAGCGTCTGGTTCCGGTTCGATTCAGAGTGTTTGCAATGCGATCGAGGTACTCCTGGCCGCGGACGCCCCGGACCGCCCGCCGAAAAGCTTCGGCCAGCGTCTAACAGGCTGATCGCTGTACCATGATGTTCTGAGGAACTTTGGCCTGCATGTCAGCTCTTTCTCGCATCCCTGGAATCCTTCGCACCCCGGTCTCGGCGGCTCTTCCTTTGTGCCTGCTTACCGTGACCGTATGGGCCGCGCCGGTACGTCCCCAGCTTCAGATCACCGGCTATGTCATCAGCGCCGATCTCGATCCCGCCGTGAACCGCCTGACCGCGACGGCCGACGTGACGTTCACGGCGCTCGAAGATCTTTCGAACCCCAGCTTCGAGCTCAACAATGGCCTGCAGCTCACCAGGGTGACGGACGCGAAGAACCAGCCGCTGGAGTCCGAACGACTGACCAGCAACAGCACCGTGCGGTTCAATCTTGCCAATCCCATTCCCAAGGGCACCAGCACTACGTTCCACTTCGAATATGCCGGTACGTTGAAGGATGCCGACACCAGCCCGGTCGAAGGAATCAAGATGGCCGCGGTAGCCGACCCGATCAGCATCTTGCTTTATCCGGGCGCGTGGTTTCCGATGACGGGGCTGTATACCGACCGATTCACCGCCGAGATGCACATCCGCGTCCCCTCGGATGAGCGCGTGATCGGAAGCGGCAGCGGTGTGGCCGCACCGAAGAGCCTTCCGGGCAATCGCACCGAGTACACCTTCAAGTGGGCCAAACCCGGCTTCCCCGGAACCATCATCGCGGGCAAGTTCCTCGCTCCCATCGCCACAGGAAACATGCGCGTCTACATCACTGAAAAGCGCAAGGAGTACGCCCAGGACTTCGTTAGTCAGGCCGAGCGCGAATACCTATACATGTCCGGCACCTTCGGCCAGCCTGAATCCACCCTGATGAACCTTGTCGAGCTGCCCGATGACGCTGTCTCGGCAACCTGGGCGCCGGAGATCGCAGGGATTGCTGGAAACCGCATCGCCGCGCGCAATGAGCAGCGCCTGCTCTCGAATACGCTCGCACACCAGTGGTGGGGAAGCCAGGTTTCGCCCGCCACGTTGAACGATGCCTGGATTACGAATGGCATGTCGCGCTACGCCGAACTGATGTACCTCGAAGACTCCGCCGGCAAGAATGCCTTCGAAGCGGCGATTACCGATGTCTCCGCCGGAGCGCTTGCCTATGACACCGAACCCCTGACGACCATCGGCCGCCTCGACCCCTTCTCGCCGCAGTTCCAGTCCATGACACTTGAAAAAGGCGCAATGGTCTTCCACATGCTGCGGTGGGAGATGGGCGATGACGTCTTCATCAAGTTCCTGCGCGGTTTGCTGTCGCAATATACCGATAAGTCGATCCGCAGCGCCAACATCCAGACCGCCGCGGAGGCGCAGTCGAATCTGCAACTCGAACCGTTCTTCGCGCAATGGCTGAATGGCACGGGAGCGCCGAGCTTCAATGACAAGTACACTGTTTTCCGGCTGGGCGATAACAAAGGTTTCCGTACTCTCGGCGCGATCACGCAGGACCTCGATCTCTTCCGGATGCCGGTTGAACTGCGCATCGAGACGGATGGCAAGACGGAGATTCGGCGTGTGGATGTCAGCGGCACCGACTCCCCCTATTCCGTGGAGACCTTTGGCCGGCCGAGGCGCATCACCATCGACCCGCAGAACTGGCTGCTGAAGAGTACACCTGACCTGGCGGTTCGGGTGGCCGTGCTCCGGGGACAGCAGTTGGTCGCACAGGGTGACCTGACCGGTGCGCTGGTCGAATATCAGAAGGCGCTGGACTCGAATAAGAACAGCTCACTGGCCACCTACCGGATCGGAGAGATCTTCTTCATGCAGCGGAACTACCAGTCGGCGGCGAACTCGTTCCGTGATGCTTTGCGCGGGGACGGCGATCCCAAGTGGGTCGAGGTCTGGAGCCATATCGAGCTTGGCCGCATCTTCGACGTGACAGGCCAACGCGATCGCGCGGTAAACGAATACCGCCTCGCGGTCCAAACCAACGACAACACGCAAGGCGCGGTGAACGAGGCGAGAGCGCTAATGCAGAAGCCCTACAAGCGCGAGGCGGGCGACAGCTAAGCAATCCTTGGCGGTACCGGAGCTGTGGACCGTCAAGTTCACAGTTGAAACATTCTCTCAAATGAACTAACGTGGCTGCGTCACTCTTATTTCTCCATTCACGGAGCCAAGGTCCTGTGCTTGACGCGCAGTTCAAATCCACGCCATGAAGCAGGTAGGTAGAATGTCAGGTCTTCCCTCGAAATTGCCGCAGTCATCCGCCAGGTTCAGACACTTTGCCGCGCCGGTCGCCTTTGCGCTGGCGAGCCTCTTTATCTCGACGGCTTCGGCACAGTCCCTCCGGCAGCAGTTTCTAAATCCTCCCGACGGAGCGAAGCCAATGGTGCGGTGGTGGTGGTTCGGAGCGGCGGTGGAGAAGCCGGAGATTCTCCGCGAACTGCAGCAGATGAAGGCCGACAACATCGGCGGCGTCGAGATGGCGTTCGTCTATCCGGAGGTTGTCGACGACCCTGCGAAAGGTCTGGTCAACCTGCCGTTTCTGTCGCCTGCGTTCCTGGATGACGTGCATTATGCCCAGGCAGAGGGCCGCAAGCTCGGGCTGCGTGTAGATATTACGCTGGGCAGCGGATGGCCTTATGGCGGTCCGGCCACTACGCTCGAAGAGGCAGCGGAGCGCCTTCGTGTGGCCGAGGTGGCCATCGCACCAGGCACTGGCTCGGTTGCGGCGCCGAAGCTGGCTGAAGGCGAATCGTTCCTCTGCGCCTCGATTGTCAACGGGGGGCCGAAGCACTGGGATGCTGCCTCCAGGCAACCCATCAGGATCGTCGGTGATCCTGTCGCAATCTCACCCGCGGGTACGCCGCGCACGGTGCTCTTCTTTATATCGAGCCACACCCACCAGCAGGTCAAGCGTGCTGCTTTGGGAGCCGAGGGCTGGGTGCTCGATCCGTTCAGCCATAAGGCCGTCGAGACGCATCTGAAAGCGGTGGGCGACTCGCTCGTCAAGGCCTTCGGCACCGCTCCACCTTACGCTGTCTTCTCCGATTCCCTTGAGGCATATGGGGCCGACTGGACACCGGCGCTTCCGTCCGAGTTTTTGAAGCGTCGCGGGTACGATCTGCTGCCTCACCTTCCCGAACTCGTTGCCGGCGGCACACCGGAGGCGGAGAAAGTTCGCCATGATTGGGGCAAGACCCTCACCGAGCTAGTTGATGAAAATTATCTCGTCCAGATCAATCGGTGGGCTCTCGCGCATCACACGAAGTTTCGTTCGCAGACCTATGGGGAACCAGCGGTTTCTTTTTCGAGCCAACGTCTCGTCTCGCTGGCCGAAGGAGAAGGTCCACAGTGGCGCGCTTTCTCGACTCTGCGGTGGGCGACTTCAGCCAACCATGTCTTCGGCAATACGGTCACGTCCGGCGAGACGTTTACGTGGCTGCATTCGCCAGTATTTCGTGCGACACCGCTGGACATGAAGGCCGAGGCGGATATCGACTTCGTCATGGGCGAGAACCAGATCATCTGTCATGGCTGGCCGTACTCGCCCACGCAGGCGGGTGAGCCCGGCTGGAGCCTCTACGCCGCGGCGGTCTTCAACGATCACAACCCATGGCACCCGGTCATGCCGGACGTGGCTCGCTATATCGAGCGCATGAGCTTCCTGCTGCGTCAAGGCAAACCGGCGAATCAGGTTGCGCTTCTACTCCCGACTGACGATGCGTGGTCGAACTTTTCTCCGGGTAAGGTAACCGTGACGGGCGAGCTGGCGCACCTGATCACGCCAGAGCTGATGTCGTCGATCCTGTCTGCGGGCTACAACGTGGACTTTATCGACGCCGACGCGATCGACCGAGTGGGTATCAACCACCCCATCCTGGTCATTCCGCCAACCGATCGCATCCCGCTCGTTACGCTGCGCAGGATTGAGCAGTATGTGGCACAGGGCGGCAAGGTGATTTCGGTAGGGCGCGCGCCGTCGCTCTCTCCGGAGAGCAAAGCCAGCCCGGAGATCACGGGATTGTCGCAGCAGCTCTTCGATGCCGGAAGGAAGAGCTTTGTCGCTGATACCTCGGCGCTGGAATCTGCTCTCCGCGAGGCTCAGAGGCCGGATTTCGACCTGACCTCGCCCGATTCCGGAGCCACATCGCGGGTGGGGTTTATTCGTCGTCGTCTGGCTGGCTCCGACATCTACTTCGTGACCAATACCGGCAACCAGCCTGTCGAGGCGAAGGTGAGCTTCGGCACCGCGCACAAGTTCGGTGAGCAGTGGAACACCGACAATGGCGACGCGACCAGTGCATCTGTGCGAGAGGCCGAGTTGAAACTGGCGCCGTATGAGTCCCGGGTCTTCGTCTTCAGCGACATCGATCCGAAGGCCAAGGCTCCAGCCATCGGACCGGACCACCAACTCGCGGACCTGAGCGCCGGATGGCAGCTCCGCTTCGCAGGCACTGGCAAGACAGAGTCCGCAGCACTCCCGAGCGACTGGGCCTCCACTCCCGGCACACGGTTCTACTCCGGCGAGGGAATCTACCAGCACACCTTCAATCTTGCCTCAGTTCCAAAGAATTCTACTTACCTTCAGGTGAATGGGGGCGCGCCGGTGAATCCTGCCGTGAGCCGCGACGGGGTCGCACATCCCATGCTGCCGAACGGAATGCCCGATCCACGAGTCACACGCACAGGCCCCGGCATGTCCGCCCATTACGACCCGCCGATCCGAGAGGCCGCGATCGTCCTGATCAACGGCAAGCGCGCAGGGTCGCTGTGGCATCCGCCGTACCGGTTGGACGTGTCACCCTATCTGCGGCCTGGCGAGAACCGGATTGAGATTCGCGTCTACAACACCGCCCTGAACGCCTGGTCCGCGTTGCCGCCGCACGACTACAAGCCGCTGATCGCGAAGTACGGCGACCGCTTCCAGATGCAGGATCTCAACAAGGTGGTGCCCCTTCCCTCAGGCATCCTGGGCTCCATCCACTTGATTTCGCAGGAGGGCAAATGAAGGCGGGTCGGCTGGCGCTGCCATGCGCTCTGCTGCTCGCGTCAACCGCCGTCGCAGTGGCCGCGCCGAAGCAGTTCGTCGCGAATGACTATGGCGCGAAGGGCGATGGTACGACGCTTGAAACCGCGGCGATTCAGAAGGCCATCGATGCCGCAGCGCAGTCCAGGCAGTCCGGCGCGACCGTCACGCTCCGGCCAGGCACCTATCTGACAGGATCGCTGTTCCTGAAGTCGGGGGTTACGTTCGATGTGCCGGAAGGGGTCACCCTCATCGGGTCGGAGAAGCTTGCCGACTACCCCGTTCTCCCCACGCGTATCGCCGGTATCGAGATGAACTGGCCCGCGGCATTGATCAACGTACGCGATCAGCACGACGTCACGATCACCGGCAAGGGAACCATCGATGGCGATGGCCCGATCTGGTGGAAGTCGTACTGGGACCTGCGCAAGTCCTACGAGCCGCGGGGACTGCGGTGGGCCTCCGACTATGATGCCCAGCGGCCGCGCCTGATTCTGCTGCAGAACTCCTCAGCCATCCACGTCGGCGGGGGTGTC
Organism: Edaphobacter sp.; assembly: GCA_965277575.1. Taxonomy (GTDB): domain Bacteria; phylum Acidobacteriota; class Terriglobia; order Terriglobales; family Acidobacteriaceae; genus Edaphobacter. The sequence continues at coordinate 3,747,879 of CBDIDK010000002.1, read as the reverse complement.
CTGTTGAAACGCTCCGGCTTCTGGACGGTTCAGGTGCTCTACTCCCACGACATCATCATCGACGGTGTCACGATCCGCAACAACGAAGGCGGCAAGGGCCCCAGCACCGACGGCATCGACATCGACTCGTCGCGGAAGGTCCTGGTCGAGCACGCGGACATCGACGTGAACGACGACGCCCTGTGCCTGAAGGCGGGCCGCGACTCGGACGGCCTGCGTGTCAATCGACCGACGGAAGACATCGTGCTCCGGGACTCGATTATCCGCCACGGAGCCGCCGCGATCACGATTGGAAGCGAGACCTCCGGCGGCTTCCGCAATATCGAGGCCTACAACATTACGGCGCTTGCTGGAGTGCCCTCGGGTGTCCTGTTCAAGTCCGCACATACGCGCGGAGGTTATGCCAAGGACATACGCATTCACGACCTGACGCTCGAGGGTGTCGCAATCCCGATCCACATCACGATGAACTGGAACCCGAGCTACAGCTATGCCACGCTGCCCGCTGACGTAAAAAACCCGCCACCGTACTGGGTTGTCCTGACGACCAAGGTTCCGGACGAGCAGGGACTGCCCCATTTCTCGGATGTACACATCTGGAACATCAAAGCGACGGGAGCGAAGCAGGCCTTCAACGTCAGCGCCTATCCGAACGCCACGCTCGATAACTTTCGGCTCGATCATCTGGAGATCGACGCGCTGACTGCGGGCACGATCACGAACGCAAAAGACTGGACCATGACGGACAACACCATCAAAACGGCCGACAGCTCCAAGGTCACCTTTACGAATACCACCGGTCCTGCCAACGGAAAGGATATTCCCTATGGCGAGCCGAAGTAGACGGGAAGATCAGACGGCCCACGCCGGCGTTTGAGCTACTCCATTGCTGCGACAAGCAGTGCGGCCCAGCGCGACACCTGCTCGGCATAGGCACCTGTCACCGCGTCGCGGCTGCCTTCAAGCACGGCGAGTTGGACGGCAAGATTCCCCACCGTCGAGCTCTCCGGCGATCCGCGAAAGATCTCGAGCCCGGTTGCCTCCGCGGTGAGCCTGTTAATAAAATCGTTCTGGCTCGCACCGCCCACGATGAAGAGTCGCTTCAACTTTTTGCCGCTATGAAATGCCACCCTCTGAAGCACCTTGGCGTATCGCGCGGCAAGACTGCGAAAGATAAGGCTGGCGAACTCCGGTGCGTTGGCGGGGTCTTCGTTCAACGCATCAAGTCCCTTGCGCACGCGCTGTGCATTGATGCGTTGCGGCATTCGTCCGGCAAGCAGCAGATCGGGGTCGTCCACGTCGAGTATGCCATTGGGCCTGGGGATCGTCTCGGCGGCAGCAGCCAGTTCCTGCACCGTCCAGGATTGGCCGTGCGCGGCCCAGTGCTCGATACACTGGCGCAGCAGCCACATGCCGTTCACATTTTTGTGAAAGCAGATCAGGCCGCCCACCGCACCCAGATTCGTAAAGTTCTCCTCGCGCGCCGCTTCGCCATTTCTGGGCTGTTCAAGCAGCGTTCCCACAAGGGACCAGGTGCCGGAGCTGATATAGGCCCAATCGTTTCCTGTCGCTGGAATACCGGCAATGGCTGACGCCGTATCGTGACAGGCAGGCGCGATCAGCACCGTATCTTGGAAGGCCCGCAGCTCTGCCAGCGGGCCGGTCAGTCTACCGATTTCGGTGCCAGGAGGCACGATCTTCGCTGCGGCCGCGAGGTCCAGGCGGGCTGCCCGAAAGATCTCCCGGCACCACTGCCGGTTGTAGAGCTCGACCATCTGGGTATGGGTAGCGTTGGTGTGTTCGGCCACCCGCGCGCCGCCCCAGCGCGAAAGGATATACTCCGGAAGATTCAACCACTGCCTGCCCTCCGGCAGCCCCTGCAGCGAATCGGCATGGAGCTGATAGAGCGTATTGATCCGCAGTAGCTGAATGCCCGTCAGCTCGCGCAGCCTGTCAGGACTGATCATCCGGTGAAGCGAGCGCTCAGCCTTTACGGTCCGCTGGTCGCGATAGCAGAAGGGGTCGGCCAATGCGTTCCCAACGGGGTCGAGACGCACATAGTCCACTGCCCAGCCGTCCACCGCGATCGAGCGGACACCCTCCTCTGCGATCGCCGCACATTGACGCAGACCGTGCTCCAACCCTGCTTCAATGGCCGTAAGGTCCCAGCGAAGACCGCCATCTGACTCGCGGGGAGCATTGGGAAAACGATGGACCACAATGATGGCCGGTTTACCGGCGATCCAGCGCAGCAGGGTCACCCGGCAGCTCTCCGCCCCGAGGTCCACGGCGATCGAAGCCCGTTTGTCTACAGGCATCAGGGTCGTATCTGCCATAGGCCTCATCGCAGGTCTCTCCTCATCACTCTCTACTCTTGGCCATGATGTCTACCGGAGATAGGCTTCGGTAAGTCCGCCGTCGACTGGAATCAGATGTCCGGTAGTGCAGCGAGCCAGCGGCCCGGCGAGGAACAGGATCGCCTGTGCGCAGTCCTTCGGATCGATCGGCTGATGCGTCAAGGTCCGCGTCGCGTAGAACTGAGCGAGCACGTTGCGCAGTCCGTCGTCGGTATCGGCTTCGTCGAACGGCAGCTTGTACTTCTTCAGCGAGGCGATAACGCGGTCGCGCGGGAACATCGTCGATCCCTTGACCACCGTGGCCGGGCTAATCCCATTCACCCGTACCTTCGGGGAGAGCGTGACGGCGAGCTCCCGTACCAGATGGCTCAGCGCGGCCTTGCTGACGTCGTAGGCCTCGCTGCCGCGCTTGGCAACAACAGCGTTGGCCGAACTGGTGAGAACGATACTGCCGTCAATTCCCTGCTCAGCGAAGACTTTGGCAGCCTCGTCGGTCAGCAGATAGTTGGCGGTAACGTTCACCTCCAACGTCAACGCCCACTGCGCATCCGTTATGACGCCATCCGGCGAGGAAGGAAACAACGCTGCGGTGTTAATCAGGATGTCGAGTCCGCCAAACTGCTTGATGGTCGCTTCGAGGGCAGCCTTGATCGCCTTCCGGTCCCGGATATCGATGCTCGTCCAGGTGACGGCCTCTTTCCCGGAAATTGCACTGGTCTCCCCAGCTACCGCTTCCGCGCCCTTCACGTCCCGGTCCGCGACGACCACATGGGCTCCGCGCTCTGCTGCCAGTAACACGACCTCGCGGCCGATGCCACTGCCTCCACCGACAACGAGAACGATGCGGCGGCTCAACTCCTTCTCCGGAGGCTGGCGGCGGATCTTTGCCTCTTCGAGCTTCCAATATTCGATCCGGAAGGCCTCGCTTGGCGGAAGCGCAACATAGTTCTGATGCATGGTGAACTGGTCCGCCGAAGCCGCGGGGCCAGCCTGGGGAATGTCATCACACGTGACCCCAGCCCCTAGAGCACCCGCGCCCTGCATGACTCCGATCGCGTTGATATAGAACTCGCCGGTGATTCGCGACTCCGTCTTATTCTTGCCGAAGCTGAACATGCCGACTCCGGGGATGAGAACTACGGTCGGGCTGGCATCGCGCACAGCGGGAGAATCCTTAACAGCATGTCGGTTGTAATACTCGGCATACTCGGCGCGATAGGTATCGAGCGCAGTTTCGATCAACTCCTTCAACTCTGCCGGCTCACCCGCCGGATTCCACTTGATGAACATCGGCCTGATCTTGGTGCGGATGAAGTGGTCGGGACAACTGGTTCCGAGGTGCGCGAGCTTCTCCGCGCTCTCCGAGTTCACAAAGTCCAGCACCTGCTGCGAGTCCGAGTAGCTTCCGATCCTACGTTGCTTCCGAGAGATGGCACCACGCAGATACGGCATCATCGAGGCAGCGATTGCAGCACGATCCTCGCAAGATTTCACCTTCGCTCCGCCGAAGTGCTTGTGCCCCGAAACCGTGCCATGGCGCTCGATGAACTGACCCAACTGGTCGACGATCGTGATCGTGTTCAGGTAGCTCTCACGCTGGGTGTTGCCCCAGGTGAACAGCCCGTGGCCGCCGAGCACGACGCCGTCGCACCCGGGTGTCTCTTCGACGATCCTCTTCAGCATCATGCCAAGCTCGAAGCCGGGCCGCTGCCACGGCAGCCACGCCAGCTTGTGCCCAAACTCATTGTTGAACTCCTCCATCTTGATCTTCCCGTTGGCCGAAGCCGCCAAGGCGATCCCCCAGTCCGGGTGCAGATGGTCCACATGCGGGAAGGGCAGAAAGCCATGCAGAGGCGTATCGATGGACGCGGCTACCGGATTGCTGCCGAACGTGCACAGCGGATACATGTCCACCATCTCGTCTTCAAGATCGACGCCGCGATAAACCTTCTCAAGCGCCAGCAGTTTGTCCAGATAGAGCGTGGCAAACCCCGTGCGCTTGATGCTGCCCAGGTCGCCGCCGCTTCCCTTCACCCAGAGAATCCGCTTCGTCTGTCCGTCCAGAGGATCGATCTGCTCCAGCTTCGAACTGGTATTGCCGCCGCCAAAGTTTGTGATCCGCAGGTCGGATCCCAGAAGGTTGGACCGGTATTGCAGCAGTTCCGGCGCATCCAGCCTCGACGCGACCGCGTCATCCCAACGATCTTCCAGAAAACGAAGCTCACTCTTTGTTGTCATCGATGTCCTCTGTCGGGCCGCCCAAAGTTGCCCCGACCATCATTCCACAATGCGAGTCAATACGGCAACTATTTCTCATGTGAAAATCAAGGCGTGGCTTAAGAGTCTGCCGCATGGATGCGTCAATCGCACGAATACGCTTCGGAGGTGCGTCCCCTACTGCAACGACCCGCGCGTCACCATCCTGTGAGTCACATAGTTATAGGGCGGAACCGTCTGACCGCGCAGGAGCTGAAGGCCAAGGTGGATCAGACTTGGGCCATACGAACTGGTCTCGTGCGAGACCGAACCGATCAGCGGCGATTTGTGGTTGCGCATCTCCGCAATGGCTTCAGCGATACAGTCCTGCCCGACGATTGCCACATGTTTTTCGCGCTTATGCTCTCGTACGGCATCGACCGCCCCGAGCGCGCTCGAATCGGTTGCGGCTGCGATCAGGATGTGCCGGTCCCTGGGATGGCGCTGGAGAAAGTCCGACACCAGCTTCCTGCTCTGGTCCCGCAGCCCGCGTCCGTCAATCCGCACGAACAGCTCCACCGGCAATTCGGGATGTCCCGTCCGAATGCCTTCGAATGCACCGGTAATTCTGCTCTGCACCAACTGCCCGGCCTCAGGAAGATCCAGTCCGATTACCCAATCCACCTTGCCGTCCCAGTTCGCCGAGGCATGGGCCGCCAGAGCCTCTCCCGCTTCAATGCCCACGCGGTAGTTGTCCACGCCGAAGTAGGTCGCGTGGGGGTGCGGAATGTCGATAGCGATCAGCGGAATCTTCGCCCCGGCGATCTTGTCCCCAATCACCGGCGCGACCTCCTGCTCCACCTGGAACTCGATGACCAGGTCCACCTTGCTGCTGATAAATTCCTCCGCGTTTCTAACCGCGGTCGCCGCATCATAGCGGTTGTCGAGAATCAGCAGATCGACCCCGACCATGGAGGCAGCATCCTTCAGGCTCTCCGTCACCTCCACCGAAAAGGGCATGTCCGCGCTCTGACCGGCAAAGCCAAACCGCATTTTCTTGGGGCGCGTCACCTGCCGGTATAAGCCGTCCGGCGACTGTGACAGATACCCGCGATGCACAAATGTCTTCAGCACGCGGTACACGGTCGTCTTCGAGATGCGCGTCTGGCGGTGTATCGCCTCCAGCGTCATCGGCTGGTTTTCAGCCTGCAGCAGCTCGAGAATATCCAGAGCTTTGGACAGAACCGGAATCAAGTACAACCTTTTTGTCGTCTTGCGAACCGCCATAGGCTCCCGTTGAGGAATAAGCACTCAGCCGCTCCATTATGCGACAATCCGGGATGTTTCGCTAATGGAATCGTGATTCGAAGCACCGGCCAATCACTCAGGCATAGCTGGAGACGCTGTTGGCGTTCCGGCTTCCGCGCTCCCGTTCCGCCCTCTCGACGTATCCGCTTTCCGCCAGCGCTTCCAAAGGCTCGGCCGGCAATCCCTTCGCGACGCGCCACTCGCGCACGATGGGCCGCACGTCCTGCCAGAAGGCGCTGCGGAAGCACTCCTCCGCCTCGACCAGACGGCAATCCTGCTGCAACGCCGCGAGCCGCTCTCGATCCACCAGGACAGCCTTCGCGTACAGCTCCTGCGCCGCGACCACCGTCTGGACCATCGCCTCCATCTTGCCTTTTAGATTATGGCTCTGATCGATCATGAACTCGACGTCCTTGCGCTCGTGCGAACCTACGCTCAACAGCTCATGAAAGATACGAAATACCTGGTAGGGGTCGATAGACCCCAGCGTCAGGTCGTCGTCAGCGTACTTGCGGTCATTGAAGTGAAAACCTCCGAGCGCCCCAAGGTGCAGCAGCCAGGCGACGATCTGCTCGATGTTGGTTCCCTGGTAGTGATGCCCGGTATCGACGAGCACCTTGGCCTTCGGGCCGGCCCGCCGCGCAAGTTCGAGCGCCATTCCCCAGTCGGCAATATCGGTGTGGTAGAAGGCGGGCTCAAACGGCTTGTACTCCACCAGCATCCGCTGATCGTTGCCCAGAGCCGCGTGGGTTGCCGCCAGAATTTCTTCCATCCAGCCGATGCGCTTGCGCATACTCTGGGTTCCCGGATAATTCGATCCGTCGGCGATCCACAGCGAGACATCCTTCGATCCCAGCTCCCGCCCAATCGCTACGGAATCGAGCAGGTGGCGCAGCGCTTTGCCGCGAATCTCAGCGCTCGGGTTCGCAATCGATCCAAATTTGTACTCGGCCTCCTGAAACAGGTTCGGGTTGATGGACCCCGCCTTCACGCCATACCTGGCCTCAAGCGCCCGGATAGCAGGCACGTCCGACTTGCCCCCCGGCAGGTCCCAAAGCACATGCAGCGCCACCGTGGGACTCGCACCGGTAAGCGCATTGACCTGCGCGGCATCGCTAAACTTCTCCTCGATGGTGGTTGCGGCGCCAGCCTGGACGAACTTCCCAAACCGGGTTCCGGTGTTCGCGAAGCCCCACGACGGTACCTCGATCCGAAACTCATCCAGTGCGCTCCAGACCTTCTCCGCATCGCGCGCCGCAGCGCCCGCACCATTCATCGTCATCGTTTCATCCCCAAAGAGCCTGGTCTCATCGTTCCAAGGAACCGTTTGAAATATGCTCTCTATTGAAACTAGAAGGTTGCACCATTCCACAGGCTGTTGTCAAAACTTATTTCTCACACGATCAGGAGCACGTCCAGAAACCGCGGACCATGCACGCCTTTAATACGAGTCATCTCGATGTCCGCCGTAGCCGAGGGTCCGGAGACGAGTGTCGTTGGCGCGCTTGCTGTCCCTTGCAGACGGTCCATGGCCTCAGGCACAGTTTCCACGACGTCCTCTGCGCGCACCAGGCACAAGTGGTAGTCCGGCACCAGTGTGATCGCCCGCCTGCCCTGCCCAGGCACGTTTTGCAGCACCACTGTTCCCGTCTCCGCAACTGCCACAGTCGAGCCCGTCACAACTCCGTCGAATCGGTCCAGCGTCGTTGCCGTCAAGTCATCATCCACCACGAATTCGAAGCCGTTCGGCAACCACTCTGCCGGCGAGCCTTTTGGAACGACCAGTCGCCGCTTCCCACGCTCGGAGAGTCGGGCAGCGATGCACCGGCCGACCTCGGCATCGCCACACCGAATCACGGTCGCGTCATAGTCGCGCAGGCGGTCTTCGAGCAACGCCAGCAGCCCCTCCCGCCCAAGCGTTCCCTTGCGCTTGTAGTCCCGAGGAACCGCACTCCAACCCGTGCGCGCTGCATTCTCGGTCGATGTACCGCCGATTGCAGTTCGTACCCGCCCCAGTATCTCTTCGCGTGACGTTATCTCATCGGCCATGTGCGTCTCGCTTCTCCCACCAGTCGCGAAAGGTCTCCTTCGGCATCTCGCGCAGGTCCCGCGCCTGCGTCCAACCGCCCAACATTCCCGGCAGCCACCCAATCCACCCGTCTTTCCTCACCAGCGGAGTCTCAGCCACGCGACCGAACCGCTGCGCCGCGCGGAACCTGCGCTCGCTGCGAAAGATCATCGCCATCGCCTTCATGGCTCCCGCTTCTACATCGAACAACCCCGCCACACCGGCTGTATTCTGCTTCACAACCTTGTTCCGCAGATGAATCAGCACCTCGGGAATGTTGATCTTCACGGGACAGACCTCGTAACACGCTCCGCAGAGCGAGGAGGCATACGGCAGGCTCTGGGCATGGTGCATCTGCTGCAACTGCGGCGTCAGGATCGCCCCGATGGGGCCTGCATAGACGCTGCCATAGGCATGTCCGCCGGTCTGCCGGTAGACCGGGCAGGCATTCTGGCATGCGGCACAGCGAATACAGTTCAACGTTTGGCGTCCTTCGGCGTCGGCAAGAACGCTCGTGCGCGCGTTGTCCAACAGCACGACGTGGAAAGCGCTCGGACCGTCCCCTGGATGGACCCCGGTCCAGATCGAGTTATACGGATTCATCCTCTCGCCGGTGGCCGAGCGCGGCAGCAACTGCAGCATCACTTCGAGGTCCTCAAAGCGCGGCAGCACCTTGTCGATGCCTACAATCGTGATCAACGTCTCAGGCAGCGTAAGGCACATCCGGCCATTGCCTTCGCTCTCCACCACGCAGACGCCGCCGGTCTCCGCGATCAGGAAGTTCGCTCCGCTGACACCCGTCCTCACTCGAAGAAACTTCTCCCGCAGAAACACCCGCGCGGCATCGGCCAGGTCCTGCGGCTGGTCTCCGAGATCCGGCAGATTCATGTTTCTCTGGAAGATCTCCCTGATCTGCCGGCGGTTCTTGTGCAACGCAGGGACAACGATATGCGAGGGCTGATCGTGCCCCATTTGAATAATCAACTCCGCCAGGTCCGTCTCGATCGGATGAATGCCCGCCGCCTCAAGTGCCGGGTTCAGCTGAATCTCCTCGGTGGTCATCGACTTGATCTTGATGACCTCATCGGATCCCGATGCCTTCACCAGCCCGACGACAATCCGTCGCGCCGCCTCCGCATCCTTCGCCCAATGGACGACCCCGCCAACCCGCGTGCAGTTGGCCTCAAACTCCTGCAGGTAGAAGTCCAGATGCTCCATCGTGTGCTGACGGATCTGCTTGCCAGCTTCGCGCAACTCCTGCCAGTCCGGCATCTCGCCGACCACCCGGGCGCGCTTCGCCTGGATGACCTCGGTAGCATGGCGCACATTCTTGCGCATCTGGGGATCGGCCATCGCCGTCTTCGCGGCCATCGGAAAGGCCGGAGCGGTCTTCGGATCCAGCGCCGTTGCACTCATGCGGTCACCGCCTCATCGGACGCCAGAATCTCCGCGAGATGCAGTGTCTTGACTCCGGTCCGTTGCCGGTGCAGCCCGCCCTGAATGTGCATGAGGCAACTGTTGTCGCACGCCGTACAAGCCTCGGCTCCGGTGTCCAAAACGGCGGTTATTTTTTCTTCCAACATCGCACCGGAGACATCGGCGTTCTTCACCGCGAAGGTGCCCCCGAAGCCGCAGCACTGCTCCAGGCCGGCAATCTCCACCAGGTCGATCCCACGCACCGCTTTCAGCAACCGCATGGGTCCGTCGCCCAGGCCGAGGTTGCGCAACCCGTGGCAGCTTGCGTGGTAGGTCACCCGGTGAGGGTAGTAGGCCCCCACGTCCTCAAGCCCCAGCCTCCCGGTCAGGAACTCCGAAAATTCGAATACCCTAAGCAGCAGCATCTCCACCTGGGCGGTCAACTCCCTGTCGCCGATCTCCAGCGCCATCTTGGGGTAGTGATCGCGCATCATCGCGACGCAGGAAGACGACGGCACCACTACTGCCTCCGCACCCCTGAACTGAGACACAAAACGCTCCAGCAAAGGCATCGCCTCCGCCTGATAACCGGTGTTGTAGTGCATCTGGCCGCAGCAGGTCTGCCCCGCCGGGAAGGCCACCGTGTGGCCGAGCCGCTCCAGCACCCTGACCACGGCCTTTCCGGTCTCAGGAAACAGGGTGTCGTTGTAACAGGTGATAAACAGCGCAACTAGCAGAGCAACCTCCAGTCAAGAGCGGCCTCCCGAAAGAACATCCGGGCGAGATTCAATAGGGAGCATATTTCTCTACATAATATGCTTCAGGTACGATAGTACGCGCTCTTAAATAAGAAGTACCATCTCTCGAAAACCGAACGAGGCCCTGTGGGAACAAATCCATTCATCGGCGTCATCTACCACTGGATCGGCGGATTTGCCTCCGCTACAAACTTCATCCCGTTCCGCGGCATCAAGCGCTGGTCGTGGGAGATCTACTGGCTCATCCAGGGTTTTGCCGCATGGATTGTCGCGCCGCTCGTGCTTGCCGGTCTGCTCGTTCCCAACCTGTTCGGCATTCTCCACGCTGCGCCGCGGTCGAGCATCCAGTATGCCCTGCTCTGGGGAGTGCTCTGGGGCGTCGGGGGCCTCACCTTCGGCCTGGCAATTCGCTATCTCGGCATCGCGCTCGGGTACGCCATCGCCCTGGGCCTCTGCACCGCCTTTGGGACGCTGATCCCGCCCATCTACGACGGCTCCATCCATACCATCCTGCACGAGACCTCCGGCCAGATCATCTTAGCGGGCGTACTCCTCTGCCTGGTCGCCGTCGCAGTCAACGGAGCCGCCGGCCTGTCGAAAGAAAAAGAAGTTACACCCGAAGAGAAGGCCGAAGCGGGCGAGACGGACTTTTCGTTCGGCAAGGGACTCGCAGTAGCCATCTTCGCCGGCATCATGAGCTCTTTTTTCGCCTTCGGGCTGAAGGCCGGCGCACCGATTGGAGCCATCGCAAAGACGGAGTTGCTGGCCCACCACCGCCTCGACCTGTGGCAGAACCTTCCAGTTCTCATCGTCGTCCTTTGGGGAGGCTTCCTCACCAACTTCATCTGGTCGGTCGTTCTGATCGTCAAGAATCGCTCCATCCGCCAGTTCGCGGGCGAGCCTGGCCTGAACCCGATGCGCGCCTCGCAGACCTCCGGCCAGACCCTGGTCGACTTCGACCCGCTCGACCCTTCCACCTACGACCGTCTCGCGCCCAGCACCCTGGTTTCCAACTATTTCTTCGCGGCGCTGGCTGGCGTCATCTGGTACTTCCAGTTCTTCTTCTACTCTATGGGCCAGACCAAGATGGGCAAGTACGACTTCTCCAGTTGGACGCTTCACATGGCGTCGATCATCATCTTCGCCACGCTGTGGGGACTCGCCTTGAAAGAATGGCGAGGCACCAGCCGCCGCACCAAGGTGCTGGTCGCGACAGGGCTGTTACTTCTGGTCGGCTCCACCGTCGTCGTGGGCTACGGCAACTACCTCAAGGCAAACGAAACAGGAATAACGACCTCTACCGTCCAGGCGCCGCTCCCGATCCAGAGAGACACCCGTCTACCGCGATAGATAAATTTCCCTTGCATCAACCGCAGGAGCTAGCGCGTAGCCGCCTGCCGCAGCGTCTCAGCCGCCGATTCCGGGGTAATGTCCCGTTGCGGACCGCCCAGCAGCTCGAACCCGACCATGAACTTCCGTATCGTGGCCGAACGCAGCAAAGGAGGATAAAAATGACCGTGGAAGTGCCACTCCGGATGCTCCTCTCCATCGCACGGCGCGGGATGGAAGCCCATCGAATACGGGAACGGCGTATCGAAGACCTCGTCGTAGGTACTCGTCACACGCTTTAGAATGTCCGCTAAACCGTCCCGCTCCGGGTCCGTCATCTCCTCCAGGCGGCCCACATGCCGCATCGGCAGAACTATCACCTCGAACGGCCACACCGCCCAGAACGGAACCAGTGCCACGAAGCTTTCGTTCGCAGCCACCACCCGCTCCCCAAGCGCTATCTCCGTCGCCCTGTACTCGCAAAGCAGGCAGCACCCGTGCGCGCGCAGGTACTCTTTCTGCCCCTCCAGCTCCGCCATCACATCATTGGTAACAGACCTGGTCGCCCAGATCTGCCCATGCGGATGGGGGTTGCTGGCGCCCATCATCGCCCCGCGGTTCTCAAAGACCTGCACGTAGCCAATGTCGTCTCGCGAACCCAGTTCGACATACTGCTCGGCCCACACATCCACAACCGCCCGGATCTGCTCCACCGGCAGCGTGGCCAGAGTAAGATCGTGCCGCGGCGAAAAGCAGATGACGCGGCACACACCGCTCTCGCCCTCCGCGACCAGCAACCCCTTGCCGCCCTCGTCGCTTGAGAATCGCGGAGCGTCAACCTTCAAAGCGGCAAAATCATTCTCGAACACATACGTGCTCGTATACTTGTCGGTCCGCTTTCCACCCGCCCGCATGTTTCCGGGGCAAAGATAGCAATTAGGATCGTAGGCCAGCGCAGCCGCTACAGCCGGCTTCTCCATCTGCCCCTGCCAGGGCCGCTCGGTACGGTTCGGAGAGACCAGAACCCACTCCCGGTTCAAAGGGTTGAACCGCCGATGAGGGTTCTGCTGTGTAAGTATGTTCATCGCAAAGCACCCTTTTCTGAGATCGCCAGCGCGCCATCGGTAGCCTCGCAGACGAAGCACTCCGCCGCAATCCCCCTGTGCTGCTGATATTCCTGCCGCACCGCCTTCACAAAGCTCTCCGCCTTGTCCGAAGCCACGATGTTCACCGTGCATCCACCAAACCCGCCGCCTGTGATGCGAGCGCCAAAGCACCCCGGCTGGCGCATGGCAATCTCGACGAGTTCATCTACCTCGACGCTGCTCGCCGCGAAATCGTCCCTGAAGCTCGCATGAGCTTCGACCAGCAGTTGTCCAAAACACACCATGTCGCCCCGCAGAAGCGCATCCCGCGCCTCGATCACGCGCCCGTTTTCCGTGATGATGTGGCGACACCGCAGAAAGCTCGCCTCCGGCATCTTGTCCTTGCATGCCTCGAGAACGGCCAGCGTGGCATCGCGCAACAGCTCAATTCCTGGCCGGAGCTTCCGCAAAACCGCCTGGCCAGCTTCGACCTCGTCCCTCCGGTTGCCGTACTCGCCGGTCGCTACTTCGTGCTTCACCATGGAGTTGCAGATCACGACTCGCACCGCATCCGGCAGCGGCAGCAGCTCGAAATCGAGCGAACGGCAGTCGATGAGCATCGCTCGATTCACCACCGCACCGGCTACGACGAACTGATCCATGATGCCGCTCTTCGCGCCGACGTACTCATTCTCGGCTCGGCGGCATAGCGTGGCGATGGTCTTCAGCGGCAGCGTCGCCCCAGCCAGCGCAAGCAGAGCAATCGCTGTAGCGACTTCAATCGAGGCCGAAGAACTGAGACCCGCTCCCACCGGCACATCACCGGCCACGCTCAGGCTGAAGCCGCCGACCTCGACGCCTTGCTGCCGCAGCGCCCAGAGCACTCCCGCCGGATAGTCGCTCCATCGCCCCTGGGGCTCACGCCCGGACGAAGCAATCTCGAACCCAACCTCTTCGTCGTAGTTCGCTGAGTAAAAAACCGCTCGCCCGTCATCGCGCGGGCTTACCACGGCGAGCGTATGAAAACCGATCGCCATGGGCATCACCAGGCCGCCCGTATAGTCGGTGTGTTCCCCGATCAGGTTTACCCTGGCAGGAGCGGCGGACAAACGGCCCTCCTGCCCATAACGCTGCCGATGCACACGCAGCGCGTCTTCTTCACTCACCTTCATCATCCACCCACATGCCTGGAATCGCAAGACAGAACCATCCTACAACCCGCCTCGGTTAACCGGCTTTGTGCCGCCTGTTTACTGTTGCGTGAGCATGCGTATCGATCTGTTGAACCTCGCTGCCTGCCAGCAGAAAAGCGCCCACTCCATAGGTGTAGCTGGCGCTGGGCTTGAACGGCGCCGGTTCCGCGCCGGTCTGCTGAATGCACCCGAGCCGCCCGTCCGCGTACACATGCCGCAACATACCGGCCCAGGCCTTCGCGACTACGGGACGATACACCTTTCCATCGAGCATTCCGTGGTTTACCCCCCACGCCAACGCATAGGTGAACAATGCCGATCCCGATATCTCCGGTTCGGAATAGTTTACCTGGTCGAGCATACCCGAGCGCCACAACCCATCCTGCCCTTGCAGCGAGGCCACGCGCGCGGCCATCTCCTGCAACTGCGTGATGTATCCCGCACGCGCCGGATCGTTCTTCGGCAAGAACTCGAGCGTCCGCACCAGGCCGCCCATCACCCAGCCATTGCCGCGTGCCCAGAACATCTTCTTCCCGTTAGCCTCGGTCCGGGTCAGATAGTCGGCGTCGCGCGCGAAGAGATGCTCCTGCTTGTCATACAGCAGGTTCGAGGTCTTCGCCCACTCCTCGTCAAGATAGGCGATGTATTTCATATCGCCCGTTGCCGCATACATGCGCGACCACACAGGGGGCGCCATGAAGAGCGCATCGCACCACCACCACGGGATCGTCTTACCGGCTTTTTTGGAGACACGCGGCGCGGCGAGCAGCGCATCAAGCTCCACGCGCGTAGGGTTCATCATCGCGGGATCCTTCTTCAGCAGGTAAAGCTCAAGATAGGTCTGCCCCACACTCTGATCGTCGGCATCCGGCAGATGCGAGCGCAACTGCCAATCGAACTTCTTCCCCATAGCCTCCATGGCGTCGCGATACTTCGGGTCGCCCAGCGAATCCGATGCCGCCATAAAGCCGCTGTACAGCACACTCCAGGTCCAGATGCGATCGAAGTAGGGCTGGGACCGCGCAAGCTGCCAGTCCGCCACCTTCCGCATCGCCTTCTCCACGTCAGCCCGGTTCGTCGACCCCGCAAGGTCCGTCGCAAGAGGACCGGGATTGTCAGGGTCATCTCCGAAGTGCCGCGAGTTGTCCTTCGCAATCCCCGCTAACTGCTGCGGCGTGGCGTTCGCATAAGAGACCTGCTGCGCGTCTGCCTGCAATCCAAAACTCACACACAGCAGCGATACAGCCGCCCGCCGAATCCAATCGCTAGAGACCACCGCTCCTCCTATGCCCTTGATTCGTAGAAATGCGGGCAGATGGTCGCAATCGCCATCTGCCCGCCCCAGGTTGAAGTAAAGCTAGAAGTTGACGCGTCCGGAGAACTGGAAGTCGCGATTGCCGCTTGCAGAGGTGACCTGGCCAAACACTTTGGATCCCGGCGACCAGGTGGTATTGATTCCACCGAAGCGGACCTTGTTGGTCACGTCTGTGCAATCCACCTGGAAGATGAATTTGACCCGTTCCGGCGTGACGTTGAAGCTCCGGCGAAGGCTCATGTCGAGCCCGTAGTTGCTGGGGTTCCATGCATTCAGGGCAGCGCTGCGGGGGGCGTTGCCGAACTTGGTGATCGGCACCGCTTTCGCAGTCGCATTTGCCGGTAGCGGGAAGACACCGGGCAACTGGAACGCGTCGGGGTTCAGGTATTGAATTGCATTGAGGTTGTTGGCCTGCAGCCCCTTGCCGAAGCTTCCGTTCATCCGGAGGGGACCGGAGAAGTTCGGGTTGAGATCGGGCATACACGTGCCGGCAGAGGGCGTGGTGCAGCCGGTACCGGTGATGAACAGCGGAGTGCCTGAAGTGTAGCTGAAGATACCGGATACTGCCCATCCGCCAATAAGGTTGCGAACGAAGAAGTTGTCGCCGCCCATATGGCCCCTTCCGAACGGAAGCTCGTCGACGCCGTAGATGTGCAGGTTCTGGGGTGTGTCCGTCGTTGTCAAGTTGCGATCGCTGCGGAAGTTGCCCTCGATGGCCGTTCCGCTGGAAGAAGCTGCGGCGGGAATGGGAAAGGCGCTGCGAGCGGTTCCATCATCACCGATATTCTTCGAGTAGGTGTAGTTCAGGGTGTAGCTCAACCCCTTCCATGTGCGCTGAGCCAGCGTGATCTGGAGCGAATGGTAGTTGATGTTCGCCACGTTGTCCCAGGTTGGGCTTGGCGGGGCGGAGTATTGCGGATACGGACGAAGCGCCCGGCCAATCGTCGGGACGGTGCTGATCGCGCCTGCAGCCGCAAAGAACGCAGGAATATTGATCGACGGATCCGCAGCTTTGGCAATGGCGATGTTAGCCGGTGTTGCCTGCGCGTTCAGAATGTTGGTTGCATGATCGGTCGCGAGGACCGAACCGAGCGCCGCCACATGCACAGGGTCGATCTCACCCGACCAGAAGCCTGCTTCGCCGTGTGCGGCGGGGCCACCCGTGACAGCTGAGGTTCCCACAAAGTGAGACTGGCTTCCGGCGTAGTTGACCGTGATGGTGATGTTGTTCGTGATCGCCCGCTGAACGCCGATGTTATAGAAGCTGAACTCAGGTGCGCGTCCCGACAAGTAGGGATCGGCGTACCCAGGTGCGCCGCCAGCCGATACGTACTTGCCGTTGCTCACGTAATTTCCAACTCCGTTATTCAACGCCGAAGCATTTGGAGTGGCGGGTGCCGGCAGCACAAACCCAGGCCCGCCGAATGTAGTATTCGCCAAACCCGCGGCCTGAAAAGCCGAGCTGTTGTTCAGGTAATAAGACGGCGCGGCGCCCGCTCCGCTGCTGATCGCAGATGGCAGGATGAGGTTAGCCGTAAAACCGTTCTGTCCGGTTCCGGTCGAGTCGCCGCCGCGGCCTCCTACGCCGCCTGCGCGCGAATACGCGAGAGCATAGCCGCCACGGACGACGGTCTTGTCGTTGATGGAGTACGCAAATCCCAGACGAGGACCCCAGTTCTTCCAATACGTCTGTACCGGTGTCCGGCACTGGCAACTGATGTCAGCGCCTCGGTTGCCCGCAAACTCCAGTTGACCAGGCGTACCCGTGATGGAGTTGGTTGCGTTCGGATTGAAGAAGCTGAACCGGTCCAGAACCTCATGGTAAGGCGGCAGGTAGTCATAGCGAAGCCCGAGGTTGACCGTCAGGTTGGGGGTCACCTTGAAGTCGTCCTGGAAGTACGGCGAAATGGGATGATACCGGCCGCCAGTCTCGTCGAACGCCTGGATGCCAGTTGCCCCGCTATTCACCGCTCCCAGCAGAAAACTCGCGTAGGCGTATCCGTTGGTGGTGCTGTTGAGTGTGCTGCCCACAAAATCTGACGTATCCCCAGGTGAGAACGTCTGCGTGTAGATGCCGGATGGTCCGCTCTGGCTCGAGGTGTTGTCCTGCAGCCACTGCATCTGGATACCGAAGGTCATCGCGTGCCGTCCTTTGTTCCATTGCAGGTTATCCACCAGGGTAAAGGCGTTTGGCACGACGTTGTGGGTGGCGTCCGAAGCTCCCGCTTCAGTCCAGTTCGTCAAAGCGTTTGCGAACAGCGTACTCGCACTGAACTTCGTCCCGGGAAATGAACTCGCAGCCTGTCCGGCGGGTAAGCCCGTAATCCCCGCATCGGTTGCGCGGTAAGGCGCCAGGTTGAAGGTTGGGCTGGACACAGGCTGAGGAAAGCGGGAGAAGCCGTACTTGAACTGGTTGACGATGTGCGGCGTAATCACGATCGAATGCTCCAGGATCATGATGGTCGGCGAAATGCTCGAGGTAGCTCCCGTCGTATACGGCTGCGGCAGCGTGGCGCCATATCCAACAGACTGCCGAACGCCATGCGTAAACACAAAGGAAAGTCGCTGTGATGGCGTCAGATCGTAGTCCGCCTTGCCGGCGAACTCCCAGTTGTCGTAACCCGAAACACCTTGGCCGGCCAGATAATTGTTCGCGATCCCGGGACTGGTTGGAGCAGGCAGAAATTTCTGTTCATACTGCGAGATCGGCGAAATCTCGCTCGCAGGAATTACGTTGGGACTGCCTATCAACACGGGATTGCCGTTCGCACCGATGCCTGGCCCAGGACCATAGCCGTATTGATACCGGCATAGGGCCCCATTGGTGTTGTGTGCGGTACAACTGGCCTGCGATAAAGGATCGTAGATTTGACCGCTCACCACGCCTGTCTTCGGGTCGGTGGAAAGCAGCTCGCTGAAGTTGCCCTGCGTCATCAGCGTCGTCGCCACCGTCTGTTGTGCGGGATTCACCCCATTGCGGCCGTGGTACTTGTCATAGGTCGCAAACACAAAACCTTTATGCCGCGTAAACGGCACCGGGCCGCCGGCCGACACCACCAGTTCGTTCTGATGTTCGACAGGTTTGCCTGCGGGTACTGTCGTTCCATTCGGACCCGGCTTGGTTGCCGCCGGTGGAACGAAACCCCACGTGTCGAAGATGGTATTACGCACAAAGTCCGCCACTGTCCCGTGGTATTCATTGCCGCCCGATTTGGTAGTGAAGTTAATCGCGCCTGCGCCCTGATACTCTGCCGAAGGACTGCTGGTAACAACCTGCAACTGATCGATCGCCTCAACCGGAATGGAGTTCGAGACCACCCGGTTATCTCCCTGCTGGTTCGATGTCGTGGTGGGGATACCGTCCACATACACCTCGGCGAGGTAGTTTCCTGTGCCGCCGATAATGGGTGCACGTGCACCGCTCTGCGCTCCTGGCGCGAGTGAAGCGAAGGACGTCGGGTCGCGCTGCTGGCCGCTCATCAGGATTGGCAGACTCTCGTAAGTCCGGTTGTCGATGACCGTGCCAAGCTGGGCGTTGGTGGTATCCAAAGCCGGCGGAGCCTCACTCACCGTTACCGTCTGGTCGGCGCTGCCCACCGTCAGCGTGGCGTTGTAGCCGGTCACGTTCAGGCCGTTGACCACGATGTTCTGCTGCTTCGCGGCCTGAAAGCCCTTCGCCGTGACGGTCACCGTGTACTTGTCCGGAATGAGTGGCGTCACCGTGTAGAGACCTGCCGACGAAGTGATGCGAGTCGTAGACACGCCGCTCGCCTGGTCCGTCACCGTTACGGTCGCATTCGGGACGACCGCGCCGCTTGGGTCGGTCACCGTGCCCTCAATTGCGCCCTGCCCACCGGTCTGTGCCCCAGCCGGAGCGAGCATCGGTCCCACGCACAGCAGCATCGCTACCACAAACCAACTGCCCAACTTGATTACTTCAGCCCTGACCACACCACATACATCCCCGGCCCATTCGATATTCCTTAGCATCCCAGCTCTCCCAAAGTTCGCCAATATGTTTTCACCCTGCCTCTCAACCACTGGTTCGACCAGCTAATTGATATTCAGTCGCGAACCGCAATGTACGGGAGCGGAGAAACACATGTCAATAGAAGAATAATTTCCGCTTATGAATCTATCACTTCCATCCCTGTAAGCTGGCCAGCCGGACCGTGCTCTGCGCCTCCAGAGGTTTTCACGGAAACTTCCTATGTGCCGCCTGACCGGGCTACGCGCCGTCGCGAGAAGGGGGCCTCCCTCCTCATCTCTCTTTTCCTGGCTGGCCCTGCTACTCCTCGCGGAGAATCTCCAGAGGCTTCTGACTCAGAATTCGGTAGCTCGCAAGCCAGCCTGTCGCTACCGTAAGCGCAGCGGTGCCCACCAGCGCGCCGAAGGTCCACCCCCACTGAAAGCGGTAGGCGACGGTCAGGTGAGTCAGCAGCACGCGTGCGATCACGTTCGCAAAGCCCACACCGACCAACCCCGCGACCAGCCCCAGCACCGCGAACTCGATCGAGAACACCGCTGCAATGTGAGCCCTGGTCGCGCCCAGCGTCTTCAACACCACGACCTCGCGAATTCTGCGATATCGTGTTCCCGCAATGCTGCTGGCGAGGATGATAATCCCGGCGAAGATCGAAAACGCTGCCAGGAATTGAATGACATAGGTGATCTGGATCACCACCGAGCGCACCGTCTCGAGCGCCTGCGCCACGTTGATGACCGTCACCGTGGGAAACGCGTTATAGAGCGCACGCTGCAACTCGCCCACATTAGCTGGATCGACATGCACGCCGCCATACCAGACCACCGGCAGACCGGAAAGAGCGTGCTGCGGCAAGATGAACTCGGCCCGCGAATACGCATGCTGGCCGTCCGCCTTGGTAAGCGCAACCACTGTCGCCACGATCTTCGCATCCTGAGCGGCAAATGTGACGCTGGACCCCACCTTGAGCCCTAACCGCCCGGCAGGACGCTCATCGATCGCGACGACCGCGCTCTTCTCGTTCGACCCCCACCATCTGCCGTCCACCACGCTCGTGCCAGGCGGCGCCGCGTCAGACCATGTCAAACTGATGGACTGCAGCATCCGCTTCGGGAAGTTCTTCAGCTTGGCCTGATTCGCGGGCAGCCCGTTGATGTCGATAATGCGCGAAGAGACGACCGGAAGCAGCTCAGGCGAGGCAGTGACGCTGCGCTGCCCCTTCAGCAGGGTGCGTATTCCGCCCACCTCGTCGCTGGTGATATCGATCAGAAAAACATTCGGCAGGTTGGGCGCGCTCGACATATGCAGCTCCGAGACGACCGCCTGTTGCACCAGATAGACCGACATGATCTGCATCACGCCCAGGCCCAGTGCAGCCAGCAACGCCGCCGATGGATTTCCGGGACGATACAGGTTCGCCAGCCCATGCCGAACCGTGGAAGGCAGATGCAACCGCGTCTTCGCCAGAAACAGTTTGAGGCCGGAGAGTACCAGCGCGGACGCGGCAAGCAGGACCACAAGCACCGCGACTAGCCCGAGCGAAAACACCTTCCCCACCTCGACCGAATCGCTCAGGGTCGTTGCAATCGCAGCCAGTCCGCCCAGAATCAGGAGAGCGGAGCCGATCTGAGCGACGTTCTTCCTGATCTTCCGCCAGATCGCCGTCGCGAACGGATCTTCGCTGTCCTCCACCGCACGCCGCAGGATGAGGATCGGACGCACCGCGCGTATGTCGAGCAGCGGCGGCAACGTGAACAGCAGCGTCGTCAGAATGCCCGTCGCAAGGCCTGTTACGACGGTGCCGATCTGAATGTGCAAGCTCGTGTCCACGTGAATCAGCTTCGCCAGCAGATACGGAAAAGCAAGCTGCACCCCAACGCCAAGTGCGACTCCGAGCACACCTCCGGCCAGACCCAGTAAAAGCGTCTGCAACAGATAAATCTTGATCACCTGGCCGGACCGTGCGCCAAGCGACTTCATGATCGCGATCGTGTCCAGCCGCTGCTGGAGATGGGCTCGCATCGCCATCGCCACCCCCACCGCACCCAGCACAAGAGCCACCAGGCTCATCAGGGACAACAGGCTCGTAGCCCTGTCCAGCCCCTGGGTCAGCGCGGGATTGGTCTCGCGGTAGTCGATGACCTGGGCCTGCGGAAGCATCTTCTCTAAACGTGCCTTTAGATCCGCGACCGCCTGGTCGGAGATGGGCGCGCCGCTCGCCGGCTTTGGAACTCGGAACAAATACCGCTGTCCGGCATGGCTTCCCGGAGCCAGCAAACCGCTCGCAGCCAGTCCTTCGCGGGAGATGAAGACGCGCGGTCCCGCAGCGAAGTTTCCGGACAGCCGATCCGGTTCATTCACCACCACCGACGCTATCCGGAACACCTGTGTGCCAATTTTGAGCTGGTCCCCAATCTTCAGATGGAGCCGCACCAGCAGATCATCCGCCACAACCACGGTATCGGGCGTCAGGGCACTTCGAAGCGCACCCGCCGGAGCCAGGTCCACCGCCCCGTAAAAGGGATACATCGCAGGATCGACAGCCTTCAGCGAGATGAGCAGCGGATCGAGAGTCTTCGCCGCGGAGGCCATCGAGAGCAGCTCCGTCACCGGCGTAATCTCCACCCCACTCGCGGCAATCTCGTCGAGCCCCTTCTGCTCCTCCGGCGTAGGCTGCTGAAACATGCGCGCCGAAAGGTCAGCCGCCATGATGCTGCGCGCCCGGTTCAGCAGCGCGCTGCGAAAGGAAGACGAGAAGCCCCGGACGCCGGTCAGTGCGGCGACCCCGATTGCGACCGACAATACGACAAAGAAGAATTTGCCCCGCGAGGAGCTCATCTCGCGTGCAGCGATCTTCGCTGCGGAACGAAAGCTCAACGCTGCCATTACTGTTCCGCCGTAATCGCCACCGGCAGGCGGGCAGGGCTCGCGTTCATCTCATCGGAGACGATCAATCCGTCGCTCAGCACGATGCGGCGATTCGCATAGCTGGCCAAAACCGGGTCGTGAGTAACCAGCACCAGCGTGGTTCCCTGGCTGCGATTCAGATTCAACAGCAGCTCGAGAACGTGCGCCCCGTTGGCGGTATCGAGATTGCCAGTCGGCTCGTCCGCCAGCACGATGGGAGGCCGCAGGATGAACGCCCGCGCCAGCGCGACACGCTGCTGCTCGCCGCCGGAGAGTTGCACCGGATAGTGATCCATGCGGTCGCCGAGGCCCACACTGCGGAGCAGATCGCGCGCGCGCCCCAGACCGTCCTCTTTCGAGTCCGCGTTCAACTCATGCGGTAAAAGCACATTCTCAAGCGCAGTCAGAGTCGGGATCAGTTGGTAGGACTGAAAGACAAAGCCGATCGTCCTTCCGCGCACCTGCGCAAGCTTGTCCTCCGGCAGATAACTGATCGCCGTGCCGTTGAGGTGCACGTTCCCCACGCTCGGCGTATCCAGCCCAGCCAGCAAGCCCAGCAGTGTCGATTTCCCGCTTCCGCTCGCCCCCATGATCGCGACGAACTGGCCCTTCGGTATAGCAAAGTCCAGGCCTTTCAAAATGTCGACGTTGCGGCTGCCGTTGCGGATGGATTTGTGAAGGCCTTCTACGGTAATCATCGGTCCGGCTTCAATCACCTGTTGTTCCTTTGGCTGCGCCAGCCGGTTTGTTAGAGTCATACCCATGCGGCGATACAGATTCCTTCTTATAGTAGCGGGTGTGGCGTTGATCCTGGGCGGCTGCCGGGCGGATCGCGCATCGCGGCGCTCTTCCACCATGGATGCCCGTTCCTCCGACACTCCTCAGCCCGAAGCCGCCGACGGTTCTGCCTCCGCTCCCAACATTACCGAAACGACGCAGCCAACCGCGGCGCACGATTCGCGGCCTCTCGTCGTCTGCTTCGGCGACAGCCTCACAGCGGGCTATGGAGCCGATCCCGGCCAGAGTTATCCCGACTACCTGCAGGCCAGCCTCAACGCACTGGGCTATCGATACCGCGTTCTCAACGAGGGCATCAGCGGCAACACAACCAAGGACGGCGTCGAGCGGCTCAACAGCATCGTCGCGTTGAAGCCTGCGGTGGTCGTGGTGGAGTTTGGCGGCAACGACGGCCTGCGCGGTCTGCCCATCGAAGATTCACGCGCCAACCTCGACAGGATCGTGGCAACCCTGAAGGCAAGCGGAACCAGGGTGGTCCTCGCCGGAATCACCCTCCCGCCGGACTACGGTCCCGATTACATCCGCCAGTTCGACGCAACCTACGCCCTTATCGCAAAGAAGTATCAGGTGCCCGTACTTCCCTTCCTGCTCCAGGGCGTCTTCGGAGTGGACGGCATGATGCAGGCCGACCGTACACACGCCACCGCAAACGGCAATAAAATCGTCGCGAAAAACATCCTTCCTTTAGTGCTTCCATTGCTGAAGAAATAGGCCTGCCCATCGCCTACCCCAACACCACGATCGGCTGCACCAGCGTCCCTGCGATGCGCCGCGCGACCGCCAGCAGCTCCGTCGGCGTGGTGAATATTTTAACCAGCGGCGCCTGCGAAAATTCCGGGATGTTCACCTGCATGCCATTGCGCAGCCGCCCCGCCAGTTGTTCGTCCACCGTCACCGAAGGCATCTCGGGCAGCAGAGTACGCGGATGGGGAAGCAGGTCCGGAAGCTCTGCTGCGGGAATCTGTTTGAGCTCATCGACCGTGATCGCATGGTCCAGCATGAATGCGCCCGCCCGGGTCCGCCGAAGGCTAGACAGATGCGCTCCGCATCCCGCCATCTGCCCCAGTTCGTGCGCGACCGACCGGACATAGCCGCCCGCCGAGATCTCCATCCGGAAGGCCGCGGTGCCCTCTTCAAGCGATAGGAGCTCGAAGGCGTAGATCGTGACCCGCGCCGGCTTTACAGCAACCTCCGCCCCGGCCCGCGCCAGCTTATGTGCGGCAACGCCATTGATCTTTTTAGCAGAGTAGATAGGCGGCATCTGGTCGAGCTCGCCCCTGAAGCCGCGGCTCAACTCACGAAGCTCCGCAAGCGATTGAGACAGAGCTCTAGGCTCGGCGTCTGCAACACCTTCGGCGTCGAAAGTATCGGTGGCGAAACCGAATCGGATATGCCCCGTATAGTGTTTCTCCGCCTGCCCGAAGAACTGCGCGAGCCTCGTGTACTTGCCCAGTAGAAGGGGCAGCACACCCGTCGCCATGGGGTCCAGCGTTCCCAGGTGGCCGATCGATTTCTCGCCAGTCGCACGCCGGACGATCGAGACTACGTCGTGCGAAGTCATGCCAGACGGCTTGTCGAGTACAAGAAGACCATTCATCCTCTCCAGTGTAGCGGCTAGGAGCTGCTGCCCTTGTGCCGCACCAGCGAGAGGAACTCGTTGCGCGTCTGAAGCTGCGTCTTGAAGACGCCAAGCATCGCCGAAGTAACCGTCGAGGAGTGCTGCTTCTCCACCCCGCGCATCATCATGCACAGGTGCTGCGCTTCGAGGATCACCGCAACGCCCTGCGGATTGATCGCTTCTGTGATCGCATCGCCGATCTGGCGCGTCAGCCGCTCCTGCACCTGCAGCCGCCGCGCAAAGACATCGACCAGCCGGGGAATCTTGCTCAACCCGATAACCTTTCCATTGGGAACGTAGGCGATGTGCGCCTTCCCGAAGAACGGCAGCAGATGGTGCTCGCACTGCGAAAAGAACTCGATATCCTTCACTATCACCATCTCGTCATAGTCCACATCGAAGAGCGCTCCGTGCAGCACCTCGGTCACGTCCATGGTGTAGCCGCGGGTCAGAAAGGCCATGGACTTCTCCATGCGCTCCGGCGTGCGCAGCAGCCCGTCGCGGTCGGGGTCTTCGCCCATTCGCGTCAGCAGCTCCCGGTAGAGGTCCTGGGTCGAGACAGCATCAAGTGAAGGTGCGTCGAGTGTGACCGACGTGCTTGCCATATTTGTAGCCTTTCTTAAATCTTGCCCGGCGGGACGTTGGCGTCGCCCACATGGTCGAACGAGTTGTTGCTCGTCTCCTCCACGTGAACTCGCTCCAGGCGGGCTGCGGTAAAGCGCTGGAAGATGCGATATATCTCGATACTTAGATTCTCTGTCGTCGAGACCTTATTTTCAAAGTAAGAAAGCATATTCAGATTGGTGTGGTCGAACCGCGCCAGCAGATTTGTTCGCGCAAAATCATCCAGCTCCGCAAGATTGCACACCATGCCGGTCTCGGGGTCCACCTGCCCGCTCAACGTAACCTGCACGGTGTAATTATGCCCGTGACCGTGCGGATTATTGCATTTGCCGAACACTTCCGCATTACGCGCAGCGTCGTAGATGTCGGTGTGCAGCCGATGCGAAGCGCTGAAATGATAGCGGCGAGAGAGATGCGCTTTCATCGTTCACCATAGTAGTCCGCGAACAAGTCGGGCGTCTCGTATATGCGGACGCGATAGAGCCTGGCATGCGGAATCTTGCCGTCCAGCCGGTGCCAGATCGCAATCGCAATATTCTCGCTCGTAGGAACGGCGGTCTTGAACTCCGGCACTTCCAGGTTAAGATGCCGGTGGTCGTACACGCTCACCACCTCGCGCTCCAGGATGTCTTTCAGCTCCTTCAGATCGACAACAAATCCGGAGACCGGATCGACCTCGCCTGCAACCGTGACCTCGAGCGTATAGTTGTGCCCGTGGCCGTTACGATTGGCGCATCTGCCGAAGATCCTCTCATTCTCCTCTTTGGACCAGGAGTCGTTCCAATAAAAATGCGCGGAGGAAAATTCGGCCTTGCGTGTCAAAAATATCATCGTTTTCTCTCTATTTAGACGTACTGGGATACAGGGTGGATTCAACCCTCAAGGCTGCGGAGTCGGATCGTAGCTGCGGCCCTTCCAAACCACAGACTTCTTCACCCGGTGCTGAATCACACTGCGCAGCAGCAGGTACACAAAAAGCGGCAGCCCCAAAATAGATAGCGCCACATCCCTGGCCGGAAACGAAGACCGCGCCACATGCGCGTAGAACCGCCACAGGGTACGCACCCAGAGCAGCAGAATAACGGTGCGCTGCCATGGCACAAGCCAGTACAGTCCAACCGCCAACGCCGGAAGCCCGAAGAACAGCAGCAGGTCGAGCACCCTCCAAAACGCCAGCGCAAGCGGCTGCGGCAGCAGCAGCGCCAGATTCTTCGTCCAGCCCTCGATCATCTCCGGGGTCGTCCGGTACATGCGCGTCGAGAGAGCCTCCGGCGCATAGCGAAAGCGAATCACGCGGGGACCGCGCTTGATATTCCGCGCCAGCGCCACATCCTCCAGCACCGACCTGCCGACGGCGCGATGCCCGCCCACGGAGAAGTACGCGTCATGCTCCACCAGCAGAAACTGCCCGTTCGCGGCGGCAATACTGCGGGCCGGGTCGCTCACCTGCTTCGGCGGGTACACCGCCGCCAGCTCCGAGAACACCAGCGGCATCACGGTATGCTGCCAGAAGCCGCTGACGATCTGGCGCGGCGAATACGAGAGCAGAGCCGCCTTGTGCTTCTTCATCTCGCGCAACGCACGCAACAACCCTCCGGGCTCATGCACGGTGTCCGCGTCGGTAAACAGAAGATACCTCCCGCGCGCGCTCTGTGCTCCAGCCCAGCAGGCGTTCGTCTTGCCGGTAAATCCTCCAAGCGGGCCGAGATCCAGGGGCGGAGCATCCAGTACCACAATGCCCGGGTATGTCGAGGCAACACCGGCGGCAATCTCGCATGTGCGGTCGGTCGAGTCGTCATCGACCACGATCAACTCCCATTCAGCGCCGAGCGCAAAGTCCGGCTCCGACTGGCCGGTCAGCGAGTCGAGGCACGCCTGCAACGACCGCTCCTCATTGCGTGCTGGAAGAATTATCGAAAGCTCCAGATCGGGCAGCTCTCCGGAATCCCGCGCGGCAGGTGTGGGTGTGGAGTTCACAACTTCGTATTATAGAAACTGGAGCGTAACGTGCCTAAAGTCGCAAGGAAACTCGCCAATAGGAGGACCTGGACAACCCTGGCGCTCTTCCTGCTGCTAGCAGCAGGGTGCGACCGTGGAAGCCATCCGGGAAACATCGACAAGCCCGCCCCGCAGTTCGTCCTGAACGACGGAGCGAAGACCGTCGACCTCAGCAAGCTGCGCGGCCGGGTCGTCGTGCTCAACCTGTGGGCGACCTGGTGCGCTCCCTGCGTCGAAGAGCTCCCCAGCCTGCTCGCTCTCCAAAGGCAGATGCCGCAGCTCGCCATCGTAGCCGTCAGCCGCGACGAAGATGCCGGCGCCTACCGGCGCTTCCTG
Organism: Edaphobacter sp.; assembly: GCA_965277575.1. GTDB lineage: Bacteria > Acidobacteriota > Terriglobia > Terriglobales > Acidobacteriaceae > Edaphobacter. The sequence continues at coordinate 3,720,588 of CBDIDK010000002.1, read as the reverse complement.
GCCCAACACCACGTAGACCTCCTCACCCTCCGCGATCCCTCCATGAAGGTAGACAACCTCTACGGAACCGTACAGATACCCGAAACCTACATCATCGACCGCAAAGGCATCCTGCGGCGCAAGTTCGTCAGCGCCCAGGACTGGACCAGCCCGGAGATCGTCGCTTACCTGTCCAGCCTGTAGCAACCGAAGCCCCATAGGCGCGGCCCACCCCGCTGCTATGATCGTTCCATGACCCAGCTCGATATTCTCTACCGTTACGGCTTACCCCCGTCCGAATCGGCCATCCTGGCCATGGCCAAGGTTCGCGAGGTCTACGGGGTGCGCCGCATGGAAGTGGACGAAGCGAAGAAAACCGTCCGGGTTGAATACGATGCCAGCCGCCTCACCGCACCCGTTATCCACCAGTTGCTCCGCCGCGCCGGCCTCGACATTGTCGAGACGGTGCCCATGTTCACCCCGCCCACCCCGTCGCCAGAACCCGTCGCAGCAACCTAGCTCGGTTCTCCAACCGCTGTACTCTATTCTTGATCCCGACCAACGGGAGGGCCAGCGTAGTACATGCAGTCAAGACCGGTATACAAGGCACGAAGTGTCCGCTCCACGCGAAGTGGGCCCGTCCGGCAGGACAACTTTGCGGTGTATACCGATTCGAAAATTCGCTCTAGTTGCCGTCAACTCCGTCTTTCGCTATGTTGGTGAATAAGCACTTCCCTGTTTTTCCGCGCCCGTAGCTCAGTTGGATAGAGCATTTGGCTTCGAACCAAAGGGTCGGGAGTTCGAATCTCTCCGGGCGCACCACAAATATCTCCACTCTCCGCCGTGCAGCTTCCCACCAAAACTGCTCTACGGCTTCACCGGAGCCGCAGGAACCCCCTGCCCCGGAGGATGAGGAATCAGCTTCGGCTCGGGCGTCGGCGCCTCGGGTGCCGCGTCCAATGTCTTGCAATCCAGTTCCACCGTGCCGATTCTTCCAGTCTCCGAGGTCTGAATCACAACGCGCACGCTCTGTGTCTTGCGTGGAACCCGGATGGTCACCGGCAGGCGCGTCACCGTCCTCGCCAGCCGTGCCGCATCCTGGTTATCCGCCGAAGCCGTAAGGCCCTCCAGCTTTGAAGCCAGAATGTCTCTGCGCCCGCTCAGGCTCGCCGCTGCGAGCATCAGCTCGACACTGCTCCTGCCATTGTCAACCGCCCGCCAATCGAGATTCAGCGGTTTGAGCACCACGGTAAACGACGCCGTGCCGCTATCCGGATGGCGAACCAGCCCTTCGAGCGAAAGACTCAGCGAGTCGAACGGTATGGTCGACCGCGCAGCCTCGGCGATCTTCACCATCGCGTCCCGGCGAGGATCTACAGGCACACTCTTATCCAGCGAAAAGTACCCTGCCTTCGTCACCACACGCAGATCGGGATCGCGCAGCGTTACGCGGATCCGCCGGAACTTGCCGTTGGAATCGCCCTCCTGCGGCTGATACGTCAACGTGTAGTACTCCGATCCAAGCTCCTCCGAACGCTTGATCTCGTGATCGATATCGTTCCGGTTATAAAAGAGGTTGCCCCCGGTCTCGTTGACAAACACCCCAAAGTTGATATCTCCCGCAAAAGGATCGCCATCGTCGCCGATGTCTATGCCTGCTGCCAGCTCGCTCATGGTTGCGCCCGGGCCGTTCACCTTCAATCCCGGATAGATGACGAACAGGCTCGCCCGCGCGTCCACCAGCAGGTTGGTCGTATCGTGCACATACCCGTTCAGCTTCTCGACCGTGTTGTCCGGCAGATTCACCGTGTATATGCTCGGGCCGCCATGTCCAACCCAGACGATATTTTTCCGTCCCGGCACCCCACTGTTTTGTAGTGCAATTTGCTGTAGCGCATCGATCGATTGAGCAAACCGTTCTGCGTAGAAAGAACCGTTCATCATCTTGTACGGCAGCGCAGCCGGAACATGATCCAGCGCGTAGAGCAGATCCGCCTTGCTCCGCGTATACCCCTGCACCATCTCCAGAGACTTGTTACCCAGCACCATCAGTTCGGCAGGCGAGTTCAACTGCTTCGGTTCTCCCGCCAGGTATCTGTGCACCATGAAGCGTATGTATGCGAAGTCCTCAAAGTCCGAGTTGAGTAGATCCAGCACAAAGATCGTAACCGGAGCCTTCCCCGCCGTGTTGCCGTCTGCGGCATTCGCATCGGTTACATGCGTCTCCGGCGCCTCGAAGGAGAAGATCCGTTGCGGCTTCTTGTCGTCTGTGATGGTGAAGTCGTCTTTGGTCAGCCCCTTCACCACGGGGCGTCCCTTTTTATCCAGCACCGTGACATCGAGGAACACCAGACGCGACGTCACCCTGAGCGTCGACGCCTCAGAGGGTGCCCGTTGTCCCTGGGCCTGTGCGCCTCGCACAATCGACAGACCCGGTATTGCCATCACGTACAGCAACGTCCAGCTCAACACCCGGATAGAACGCACTGCCCATCCTCCCTGCGGGCACTCGCCTGACGACCGCGTTCGCCCCCCGGCCAGCCGCGATTCGCCTCAGTTCCTGCGCCGTCCGCTCAAAAGCTGAAGCGCCGCAACAAAGATGTTGATCCCATCCAGGTAAATCGAAAGGGCGAGCGAGACCGCCGGCTGCCCATCGCCACCGGCGCGAATGCGGGCAAAGTCACCCACGGTCAAGAGCGTGAAGACCCCGAGCGTCAGCCACGAGTACGTGCTCGGCGTCATGAAGTGCAGGAAGATGCTGGCGATGCCGAGAAGAATCAGTACAAGCAGCGCCGCGAAGCCGATGCCTGCGATCCGGCGATAGTTGATCTGGAACAGGTAAGCCACGCTGCCCATGGCCGCCATTCCCAGGCCCGTAGTCGCGGCCGCTTGAAAGACCAGGCCCGAGCCGAAGCTTTGAATGTACCGGTGAACCAGCGGCCCGATCTCCCAGCCCATGAAGTACGTCAGCAGCAAGAACAGACCCAGCGCAAGCTGCGCACTCGAACGCCGCGCATAGTTGATCGCGAAGATCAGCGCAAACACCGCAATCAGCCCCGGAAGCGTGCTCCAGGGAGGAGCGGAAGCCACCCCAAACGCCGTGACAAAGAAGCCCAGCGACGTAATCGCAAGCACCTTCGCAAGCAGCGAAGCAGTCTCTTCCCGTGGCATGTCGATAATCGTCGAATACTGGTTCATGCGGTTCTCAATCATTGTGTGCTCCAGCTCCATCCTGCAAGCAGATCCCGTTCGCAGACTCGGACTTCTGCAGCCTGCTCCGTCCCACAGCCTACTATGTTTATGACGCATTTGAACCATCTTTGTAACCTTCCGTCCGTTGCCCTCGTCCGCGCACGCCTTCCGTTCCGCTGCATGGTTCACAAGGTGTTATGGTGGGTTTCACATCCGCAACGGAGGTTTCATGCGTCGCCAACCCCATCTGGCCGTCTTGCTGCTGCTCCCCCTCTTCTGTGCCCCTGTCTTCTGTGCCTCTGTCTTCGGTGCAGCACAGAAGCGCCCCATCACCGCTAAAGACCTCTTCGACTTCCACTGGATCGGCGACACCCAGCTCTCGCCCGTCTCCACCAAAGTCGTCTTCGTCCAGGCCTCCGTCGCCCCGTCGCATGATGGCTACGAGACCTCCCTCTACCTCTTCGACACCTCCGCTCCCGGCACCGACCCCGTCCGCCTCACCCCGAACGCCACCCACGACTCCTCGCCCCGGTGGTCGCCCGACGGTACCCGCATCGCCTTCCTGCGCTCGGTCGAACACGACGGCAAGCCCACCCCTCCGCAGCTTTACATGATGGCCTCCACCCCCGGAGCCAGCCCCATCCGTCTCTCCGACCTTCCCAAGGGCGCATCCTCCCCACATTGGGCGCCCGACGGGCAGTCTCTCGTCATCGAGTCCGGCACCCCCCAGGACCAGCCCAAAGCCAAACTCGAAGCCGCCCGGCGAGCCCGCGCCACCGGCGACGAAGCCCACGTCTCCGATGTCCGCATCATCGACCGCGCCAGCTATCGCTTCAACGGCGAAGGCTTCCTCGACCCCACCTTCGTCCCCCAGCTCTACCTCATCTCCCTGCCCAAACCCGACGGCACACAGGACCCCGCTACCCAGCTCACCGGCGGCCGCTACGGCGTCTCCGGCTACATCTGGTCGCCCGCGAAGAACTGGATCTTCTACACCTCCACTCACGAAGACGAACCCATCTACGACAAGGACCCGCACAACTCCATCTACGGCTTTCCCGTTCCATCCCCGTCCTCTCACTCGAAAGACCTTCCCGCGACCGCCTTCACTGCCGACCTCAAGCTCCGCGCCGGCGATCTCGCCCTCTCGCCCGACGCCAACCACTTCGCCTTCCACGCCGACGAACTCCCCGCCTCCGCCAAAGACGGCGTCTCGCACCAGCAGACCGACCTCTGGACCCTTGACCTCACCTGGTCCGGAGCCACCCCCACCGTCACCGGCACCCCTCGCAACCTCACCGCCAAACTCGCCTATGAGATGGGGTCAGGCGTCGGAGGCGACAATACCGCACCCCGGGGCGGCGGACGCGACGGCCTCACCTGGACCCCCGACTCCACCCACCTGCTCGACCTCGCCGGCTCCAAAGGCAGCGCCCTCTTGGTCTCCATCGACACCGCCGCCGGCTCAGTCACGGAGCTCACCAAACCCCACCAGGCCGTCCTCAGCTTCGCAGCCTCATCCACCGGATCGACGACCATCGCGCTCATCTCCAACCCCATCCTCATCGGCGACCTCTTCACCATAGGCTCCGGAAAAACTCAGACCCAGCTCACCCGCGTCAACGAACCGCTCTTCTCACAACTCGATCTCGCCATGCCGCTCGACCTCCAGGTCAAGCCCACCCACGCCGCCGCTGCGCTCCACGGCGAAGACATCGACACCTTCATCATGCTTCCGCCCGGCGCGCCATCCTCCGGCAAGCCCGCCTCTCCATACCCCGCCATCCTCAACATCCACGGCGGCCCCCACTCCGCCTACGGCTGGGTCTTCGACCAGGAGATGCTCTACATGGCCGGCAAGGGCTACGCCGTCATCTACCCCAATCCGCGCGGCAGCACCACCTACGGCAACAACTTCGCCAACATCATCATGAACAACTACCCCGGCGACGACTTCCACGACCTCATGGACACCGTCGATGAGGCCATCAAGCTGGGCTACGCCGATCCAAACAAGCTCGGCGTCACCGGCGGCTCCGGCGGCGGCCTCCTCACCGACTGGACCGTCACCCAGACCAACCGCTTCAAGGCCGCCGTCGCCCAGCGCGACATCGTCGACTGGGCCGGATGGTGGTACACAGCCGACGCCGCCGGCTTCCACCAGTCCTTCTATCCGGCCTCACCGCCGTTCGACCACGTCGATCTATACAAGGCCCACTCGCCCCTCACCTTCGTCAACAACATCAAGACGCCCATGATGTTCATCCTCGGCGACGCCGACTACCGCACTCCACCCACCTCCGGCGGCGAAATCTTCTTCCGCGCTCTCAAATACAAATGCATCCCTACTGTAATGGTCCGCTTCCCCCGCGAGAGCCATGAGCTCAGCCGCTCCGGCGAGCCCTGGCACCGCGTCGAGCGCCTCGAAAACATAACCAACTGGTTCGATCTCTACCTCATGGGCAAGCCCGAACCCCAGTACAACACCACCCAAGTCGAGGCCTGTCACACTAAATAGCGCATCGACATCGCATAACACAGCTACACCGAGCCGTAGTTCTGGAGCAGCGGCTGCCCCACAGGCAGGAACCACACGTGAGCTTGCTCTGGGCCTCAAACTCCGATATCTTAAGAAGGTTGCATCCCCCGCAATGTGCGCCCGTAGCTCAGTTGGATAGAGCATTTGGCTACGAACCAAAGGGTCGGAGGTTCGAATCCTTCCGGGCGCACCATCGATTCTAGCGCTCACCTACAGCGCAAAAGAATCGAACTCCTCCCAGATGTAGTTTTAGCAGGCAGCCCGGATTATCTGCCCGATGAAGCGCAAGATTCCCACGCGTCGTTTGGAGGAGGGTAAGAGCTTTAACGAAGGACGGTTGGTGATTTCCTCTACAACGAATGGATCGCGCGATATTCTCGATCAGGCCTCGCGGCTGAGCGCCTCAAGATCGTGGATCATGTAGTTCCGGCGCATGACGGGAGTGGAGAGCACGGTGGTGGTTGAGGTCTGTCCAAAGCGGTACAGTTGCTCGATCAACCGGTCCAGATGTTTGATCGACATCACATCGGCCTTGATAATAAAGCTGTCGCTCCCGGTAACGCGATAACATTGGACGATCTCGCGCATCTCCTGGACTTCCTTCATCAACCGCCTTACGACCTGCTCGCCGCCGTCAATCGTCAGACGGACGATCACCTGCATGGAAACGCCCACCTTGGAAGGATCGATCAGTGCATGGTAGCCGAGGATGACACCCATGTCCTCCAGCTTTCTCACCCGTTCCGCGACCGCCGGCGTAGAAAGCCCTACTCTTCTGCCCAGCTCGGCAAACGACAGACGTGCATCGGTCTGCAGCGTTTCAAGAATATGCCACGAAATCTGATCGAGTTTCGCTGTGCTGGACACGGCATACCTCCGTTATTAACGTGAGCGCTGAAAGCTGCTTTTCTTAAGAAGAAACATTGTTTTTACGTTCATATGCAATTCACATTACCATGAGTCCCCAGTAGTATAAATGAACATTCCCTTTGCCATCGCAACAAGGATTGACCGCGGTATTCCTAACTGAAATCGCACTTCCATTGGAGACTGTATGGTTCGATACCGTAAGTGTTTCTCGGTCGTTTTCTCCCTCATGCTGCTGGTCTCCTATGTCGCCGCCCAGACCCCTACAGGGACAATCGAGGGCCGTGTCACAGATCCCCAGGGCGCCGTGATCCGGGCCGCCAGTATCACGGTGACCAATGAAAGCACGAATATCGCGCACCCGGCGACCAGCAACGCCGATGGACTCTATACGGTTCCGCTGCTTCCTCCCGGCAGCTATACCATCTCGGTGGCAACGCCCAATTTCAAGAAAGAGCTGCGCACAGGAATCGTTCTGCAGATCGGCCAAAGCCTCGACCTGAACTTCCAGCTCACGGTAGGCTCCGCCAGCGAAACCATCTCCGTGACCTCACAGGAGCCCCTGACCGCAACCGAGTCTGCGGCAGTCGGCACCGTCATCGATAATGAGAAGGTCATCGAAATTCCCCTCAATGGGCGGCAGTTTTACAACCTCGCCGTTCTTGTTCCCGGCGTCATGCCGCCCGTGCAGAACAGCGGATTGAGCTTTCGCGGAGGATTCAACGTAGCCGGCCAGATCGAAACCGCCAACTACGCAACGCTCGACGGATTCAACAACATGGACGCCGGCGTCTCGGCCCCTTCCGTCCGTCCTTCGATCGACGACATCCAGGAGTTCAAGATCTATACAGGAACCTACGAGGCGGAGTTCGGCCATGGAGTCGGCGGCCAACTGGTCGTGACCACCAAATCCGGCACCAACTCCTACCACGGCAACGTGTATGAGTTCATCCGCAACCAGATGTTCGATGCCGTCAATTACTTCACGCCCAAGGGATTCAAACCCAGCCTGAAACGCAATCAGTTCGGCGGCACCTTCGGCGGCCCCATCAAGCACGACAAAATATTCTTCTTCTTCAACTACGAAGGGCTGCGGCTGCGCAACCAGTTTACGTCTCAATCCACCGTGCCCACGACGACTCTTCTGGGCGGCAACTTCACCGGCGCTGCGGCGCTGCGGACGCCTGCCGGATACGACCCGCGCGTAGTTCAGGGAAACGTCATCAATCCACAATTTATGACCGCCGCGCAGTTGCAGGCCTACACGGTAGGCAAGGCCCTGCTCGCTTTTTACCCCGCGGTTACCACCGGCGGCGCGAACAACTACACCTTCAGCGCCGTCAACAGCGAAAACTCTAACCAGTACGCGCTCCATCTCGACGACACGATCAACGCAAGCAACAGCGTCTACGCCACCCTGAACTACTTCAACGATCCAACAACCACGCCGAACAATCCATTATGTTCCGGAGCCCTGATTCCAGGCTTCGGGTGCTATGTGGGATTGACCACCCAGCTCTACGGCGGCGGCTGGACCCACATCTTCACCCCGAATGTCATCAACACGGTTCGCGGTGGCTACCAGAGGCTGCGTCAACCGCGCATCTCCCTCGATGCCAATATCCCCTTTGACGCTACCTATGGCATCCCGGCCTTCTTCAACCCGAGCCTGCCCAACAATCAGGGTGTTCCCTTCGCCAATATCACCGGCTACGCCACCTACGGCGGTCCGACAAACCTTCCCCAGGATCGTGCGGACGGCACCTACGACTACGGCGATACTGTGCTTTATTCTCATGGAGCGCACAGCATCAAGGCCGGCGTGGAATACACCCGCACCCTGGCCAATGCCTTGATCGTCAACTCCGGAAGAGGGCAGTTCGTCTTCCAGGGAACCTACACCGGCAATCCTCTCGCAGACGCGCTGTTAGGACTCCCCACGACCGCGAGCCGCGCACCTACAGCTTCGTATTACCACGCACGCTACACCTACATCGCCGGTTTCGCCCAGGACACCTGGAAGGTCGCCCGTAACCTGACGTTGAACTATGGCGTGCGATGGGAGACCTATACGCCGGTCACCGATGGCAACAACCAGATGGTCTCGTTCGACCTGCCAACCCAGACCACCGTCCAGTCGGGTGTCAATGGCCAGCCAACGCACCTCTACCATGCCTACAACAAGGCATTCGGTCCGCGCCTGGGCTTGAACTACCAGCCATTCAACAGCGACAACACGGTGATCCACGGCGGCTTCGGCATCACCTACGACGCTCCCGTCGTTCTCAACGGCTTCACCGGTTTGCTTACAGCGTATCCACTGCGCCTGTCCCAGACCTTCCAGGGAACAGCCACCGCGCCGCTCAGCTTCCCCAATCCCTTCGCCGGAAATGGACAACCGGCCATCGCTCCGCAGGGCATCAATCCCAACTTCAAACCGCCGATGAACATCGCTTACAGCTTTGGCGTGCAGCAGCAACTCAGCACGAGCACGGTGATGGACCTCTCCTACCAGGGATCGGAGACCTCGTATATTACAGACGCCCCCAATATCAACCAGGCGCTCACTCCACAAGCGACCAACGCCGCAGGTATCGCGGCGCGGCCCTACAAGGCCTACAACACGGTGACTTACATTCAACCGTTCTCGCACTCGAGCTATAACGCCTTGTACGCCAAGCTGGAAGAGCGTATGAGCCATGGCTTGACCTTTCTGGTTGCGTACACTTGGAGCAAGTCGCTGGATAATGCGACCAGCACCCCGCAGGACTACTACAACCTGAGCGCAGAGAAGGGTCTGTCCTCATTCGATGTCCGCCACCGCTTCGTCGCCAGCCCGGTCTACAAGCTGCCCTTCGGCAAAAGCGGCTTCGCATCGCGCATCGTCGGAGGATGGGAGCTGGCCGCAAACATCGCCTTACAGACCGGAACCCCGGTAACTCCCATTCTGGGCTCTAACGTCAGCAACAACGGCAAGACGACCGGCGATCGGCCAAACATGGTTGGAAATCCGAACAGCGGGCCAAAGTCGGTTGCATCGAACTCCACCTGGGTCAACACCAGTGCCTTTACCCTCCCCGCTGCATCGACCTATGGCACCGCCCGCCGCGGATCGATCGCCAGTCCCGCTTACCGGAACGCCGATATGAACCTTGCGCGAAACTTCCTTCTCCCCCATGAAATGGGGCTCCAGTTTCGCGCGGAGTTCTTCAACGTCTTCAATCATCCCAACTTCGGCCTGCCGAATGCCACCTTCGGAACTGCCCCCTTCGGCACCATCAGCTCCGCGCTCGATCCCCGCGACATTCAGTTGGCTCTGAAGCTGAACTTCTAAACTCCATTGGGGAAAAGGGCGAACTCTCGCCTCCTGGTCACGACCTGCACGAAGAAGAATCGGTGAGACAGCCGAAAAGGAACATCCACGTGTCCTCCATCACGAATATGCTCTCCCCCAAGACAAACACTCCACCTCGTGTGGCGACGCATCTGGACGCCGTCGGTTTTTCCGACATCGTTCACATCCGTAATAAGGTCATGGCTCTACGTTCCGCGGGCAAGCCCGTATACGGCTTCCACGGTGGCGAGCCGGACTTCAACACCCCCGACTCCATCAAGGCCGCGATGGCGGCCGCCCTGCGCGAAAACAAGACGCACTACGCCCCGTCCTCCGGAATAGCGCCCCTGCGCGAAGCGATCGCCCGGAAGCTCCGCACGTTCAATAGAATGGATGTCACTTCCAACAACGTCCTGATCACCGTGGGCGGCATCCAGGGCCTCGAAGCTGCTTTTGAAGCGACGCTCGACCCCGGCGACGATATCCTCGTCTTCTCACCCTACTGGACTCCTATCGGCGACATGATCGCCATGGTAGGAGCCAACTCCATCCTGGTTCCCGTGGAGGAGTTGCAGCGGAGCGGCATTCAGCAGGTGCTCAAGCGCCATCTCACTCCGGCCACCCGGGCTATCTACTACAACACGCCCGCAAATCCCACAGGGCATGTCTTCTATCGCGAAGATGCGGAGGAGGTAGCGAAGTTTGCCATCCAGAATAACCTCACCGTCATCGCCGATGAAGCCTATGAAGACATCGTCTACGACGGAGAGCATGTCTCCATCGCGACGCTGCCCGGCATGGCCGGACGTACCATCACCACGTTCACCCTGTCCAAAAGCTATGGAATGACAGGTTGGCGCATCGGCTATCTGGTCGCTCCCGACATCTTCATGAGCAGCCTGCAAAAGGTAATTCTCTACACCACCAACGGCGTCCCCACACCCATCCAGTGGGCCGCCATCGCCGCGATGGAGATCAACCCGGAGTTCTTCGCCGAGAAGCGCGAGCTGTACCGCAAGCGACGCGACCTGTTGATCGCCGGCTTGAACGAGCTCGGTCTGAGCACGGAGCTGCCGGGCGGCACCTTCTACGCCTTCCCAAGCGTCGATCGAATCGACCCCGACAGCCGCAAGGTAGCCGACCTGCTCCTGGAGCACGCCAGCATAGCGACAATCCCCGGGTCCGTCTTCGGTCCCCACGGCGAAGGCCATCTTCGCTTCGGATTCGCGGTCGAGCTGGAGACGGTGGAAAAGGGGCTTGAGGCGCTTCGACGGTATCTCGCATCCCGATAGACCGCCGGCCGTTCACCGCCAGCAGATCGGCTTCTTAAAGAGCGGTTCTCGAACCCGATGCAGTCCAGCTTTATCCCGACCAACGGGAGGGCCTGTGCAGTAGATGTTGGCAACACCGGTATACAAGGCACGAAGTGCCCGCCGAAATCGCCGTTCCCGCAAACAGGTCTTCGTTTGGGGGGTGACAGAGCGCAGGAGGCCGTCCGGCAGGAAATCTTCCCGATCTGAAATCAGCTTAAAAGAAAAACTACGGTGCAGGCTTTTGAGCCGCACCGGAGTTTCGTATTTACTTACCAAGGTTCTGGAAATTCAGAAGCGTATTGAACACCAGCTTGTACTCGCCCAGGTTCTGCCATCTCCAGATGGGATTGGTCGTGAACATGACGACCTCGCCCTTCCCTACGGGCATCTTGACCAGCGCCGCACGGTCCTTGATCTCGTCCGGCTCCCGCATCAGGCCGCTCAGCACGCTGTCCTTCCCTCCCGGATAACGCATCAACACCTCCTGTTTATTCGCGTCCGCATCCAGACGGAACAGCGGCCCGTTGGCCCAGCGCACCGGCATCGTCTTATCCGTGTAGCCATAGAAAATAGGATCGTCCGGCTTGGTGATCTCTACCTGCACGATCGGCCCGGGCGCGTAGAACTTCGGCGTCGTCGTACCCGAATCGACCTTCGGCGTGATCCCATAACTGGGCGGGAAGGCGCTTGAGGTGCCCAGCGTTACCATCAGTCCGCCCTCATCGACGAACTTCTGAAGCTCCACCACGCCCGCGGCTCCCATGCCGCCGGTGATGTCCTCGGAGCTTCCATAATCTCCCAGGAACTTGTACTTCGCGGTCTTGGTATAGGCCAGCGGCGTCTTCTCCCTGGGGATGTCGTCCACCAGTTGCTTGGCCGTGCGTGTCTGGTCGGGAATCAGGATAATGTCATACTGCCCCTTCAGATTGCCCTTCAGAACCTGTTCCTTGTAGATCAGGTCGTAGGGAATCTTGTACTGCTCGAAGGTGTACCGCACCCAGCCGACGTTCTGCGTCGAACCCCATGTGCTGTACATCGCGATCCGCGGCATCCCGGCCTCGTGGCTGGCCACCGTTGGCTGTGCGGTCAAGGCGACCGTATCCAATCCCAGCGGGACGGCCGCAGCCTTGAGTTTGTCGAACGCCGACGCGGGCACCAGGAACGAGCCCGCAGGAATCGTCACTCCACCTGCCTGGAACGCCGCCTCGGCGATCTTCACATTCGCGCCCTTCAGTTGGTAACGCAGCGTGATCAGGTTCGGCGAGCCGTGATCGAGCACCGCATACGCCACGGCGCCCGAAGCCGACGCCACCTTCCCGGCCGGCTTGAACTCCTCCACCGGCTCGACCGGCGTCTGCAGCACCGCCACATCGTCGACCGGCTTGATCGTCGTGTGCGTCATCATGCCCATCGTCCAGCCGCTGTCGTCATAGGTGGCAAGCTCCGGGTCCGGGTCCACCTGCTTGCCCAGCAGCGTCTTCGCCAGACGGCCATAGGGCTGATTGCTCTTCACCACCAGCGATCCGGCAGGAAACGTTCCGTCCTTCAGCTTGATCTCGCCGGTGGCCCGGCCAACCTCGATGCCCTGCTCGCGCAACTCATGAACCACGAAGGATACCTTCGTCATGTCCGCCTGGTCGCTCGGGATCACGAACGCATACGGCGCCTCCGTCTCTCCCGAATGAACCGAGTTCCGGCTCTTCGTATAGAAGTTCTCCAGAACCACCTCCGGAAACGCCGCCGTCAATTGCAGCGCAGTCAACACTCCCGTCTCCGAGTAGTTCGTGTTGTTCCGCATCGACCACATCACTTCCTTATAAGGCGGCCACGGGCGGAACCACTCACGCTTGGTCACATCCCCCGCCGCCTCCCGTCCCCCTTTGATCACCGGGTCCGCCTTCGGAAAGGTCCGCTTCATCGTCGTAGCGCCGGCATTGCCGAAGATCTCATACATGCGCATCATGCCATTGTGGTTGGCCGCCATGATGCCGACATAGCCCGGCGACCACCCATCCATAAACCCATGCGTCCAGACCCCCGGCATCCCGTACTTCGCCATCTGCGACACCTCGAAGTTCGAGTACCACGGCAGTTCTCCCCAAAGGATCGGGTCGAACTGTGTATTCTGCGGCGCATTGCCGCTGTACGTGTACATAAACGCAATCGATTCGTGCAGTTCATGAATAATCGGTGGATGCCACTCCAGGTACCACTTCAGGTAATTCTGGTTGGCCAGACCGGCATAGTTGATATCCCGATTGTCGTCATGCTTGAAGTACTTGCCCCAGTACGGCACGCCGCCCTCGAAGGTCCCATTCGTGTCCGTGCGGTCGATCATGTAGCGGTTGTACCAGTCGATGTTGCGGTCGCGCCCGTCCGGGTCCGCCACCGGGTAGATCGCCACCACCACCTCCGAGCGAATCTTCTGGATCAACGGCGTGTCCTCGGTCGCCAGCCGGTACGCAAGCTCCATCAGCATCTCCGGCGGCCCAAGCTCGGCGCTGTGCAACCCTCCCATCACCGTGTAGATCGGCTTGGTCTGCGCAATGATCTGGTGCGCCTCCGCGTCCGACAGACCGCGCGGGTCCGCCAGCCGAGCCAGGTTCTTCCGGTACACGTCCAGGTTCTTGATCGAGTCCTCCGAACCGACAAACACGATCATCGACTCCCGGCCCTCTTCCGTCTTCCCCAGATCCACCACCTTCACCCGCGGAGACTTCGCCGCCAGCGCATGGTAGTACTTCGAAATATCCGCATAGTAGGTCAGCTTCTTCGGAGCCCCGATGTAGTACCCCAGCACATCCTTCGGCGATGGAACCGTCGCCGACTTCGGCAGATGGTCCACCAGCGGACTCATAAACTCGGGCCGGGTCGTCCACTCCTTCACCGACGAAGCGTAATCAGGGTCCATCCCCTGCCCGCTCTGTCCCTGCGAAACCATGGTCAGACTGCACAAAACCAACATCAGGAAACACTTACGCCAGAGCTTCATCAATACTCTCCTTCGGTGACAACGGAACGGGAAGACAGGTCAGGGCTAACGCAAATAAATGTGTGATTGATCTCGACTAGAAGTGAAACAGGACTTCATCCGGATGGCAAGCGACATAGAAAGGACTTTCGCATCAAGAAAGAGAAGATCGAAGCTGCCGCAGCCAAAATTCCTAACGCTCTATGTAAATGCCGCGGGTGGCTCTCACTTGAAGCCATAGGAGAAAGCGCAAACGACGCCACCGCCGCATCGGCCCCGCCCTGCCTTTGATTAATGGCTGGTCGCGGACTAGCCAAGTCATGTATTGCCGATTCACATGACCGGTACCATAGAATGCAAAGAATTCAATAAACCTGGAGATGAGCATGGAAAAGGCTGAAATCGGCGTAGCGGTAATCGGGTTCGGACTCGCGGGCCGGGTCTTTCACGCCCCCTTCGTAAGCGCAGTTCCCGGCCTCAGACTCGAAGCGATCGTGCAGCGCAAAGGCGACGAAGCCGCTCACGCTTACCCCCAAACCAGGATTCTCCGCTCCCTCGACCAGGCCCTCCGCGACCCCGCCATCCAGCTCATCGTCATCGCCACGCCTAACGAGACCCACTTCGACCTCGCCCGGCAGGCCCTCCAGGCCGGCAAACACGTCGTCATCGACAAGCCCTTCGCCGCCACCAGCGCCCAGGCCAAAGAGCTCTGGCAGCTTGCGGAGCAAAAGCGCGTCGTCCTCGCGCCCTTCCACAACCGCCGCTGGGACGGCGACTTCCTCACCGTCCAGCGTCTGCTCGCAGACAACGCCGTAGGCCGTCTCGTCACCTTCGAGTCCCACTTCGACCGCTTCCGCCCCATCCCCCGCGAAAACACCTGGAAGGAGGGTGACGACCCCGCCAACGGCCTCCTCTTCGACCTTGGCCCCCACCTCGTCGACCAGGCCCTCGCCCTCTTCGGCGCACCCGTCGGCATCACTGCCAGCGTCCGCAGGGACCGCGACGCAACCCAGATCGAGGACGCCTTCGACATCACCCTCGACTACCCTCGCCTGCGTGCCCACTGCCGCTCCAGCATGATCGCCTGCGACGCCGCCCCGCGCTTCCTCCTGCACGGCACCCACGGCAGCTTCAGGAAGTTCGGCCTCGACCCCCAGGAGCCCGCCCTCGTAGCCGGAGCCAGGGTCCCCCGCACAGGCGAAGATCCCGCAGGCAGCCCTTGGCTCCAGGAGTCCGAAGACCACTGGGGCACCCTCACCCTGGCCCCCAACCCCGCCGACCCCGCCACCCTCACCCGCACCCAGGTCAAGACCGAACCCGGCGACTACCGCCTCTACTACGCCAACGTCCGCGACGCCATCGACGGCCGCGCCGATCTTGCCGTCACGCCCGAGGACGGCTACTGCGTCATCAAACTCCTCGAACTGGCCCGCCGAAGCAGCCACGAGCAGCGAACCCTGCCCATCGAGTTCTGAAGGCCAGGAGCGGTCTCCACCGATGTACTTTCTTCCTGATCCCGACCAACGGAAGGGCCGGCGCAGTAGATGGTGTCAAGACCGGCATACAAGGCACGAAGTGCCCGCTCCACGCGAAGTGGGCCCGTCCGGCAGGACAGCTTGGCGGTGTTTCCCCATCCAGAAATCAGCTTCGAAATAAAATCGAAAAAGGTGGCGCAATTCCCACCGTCATTCTGCCCGTTGCGCGATGTCCATCTTTGCCACGCATACCACCACACATTGCACAAAATTTACCACGCCGAGCACACCGTTTCCGCCAAAACCCCGGCAAAAACCACACCTCCACCGCAGGCAAAAAAAGCGTTCGTCTACCCCGGCTGCCCATACGTCGCAGCCGCTCCATGCTTACGAAAGTAGTGCCGGTCCAGCAGCGCCTGCGACACCCCCTCGCACTCCGCCCGAAGCGTAAGCGTCCGGTAGGCCATCCGCGCTACCGCCTCCAGCACCACCGCGTTGTGCGCCGCCTCCCCCGCCGTTCTTCCCCAGCAAAAGGGCGCATGTCCGGCCACCAGCACCCCCGGCACAGCCAGCGGGTCCATCCCTTCGAACCTCTTCACGATGGCCACCCCCGTCTCATGCACATAACGCCCGCCAATTGCCTCATCCGAAAGGACTTCGGTCACCGGCACAGGCCCATGAAAGTAGTCCGCATGGGTCGTTCCCAGCGCCGGAATTGCCATCCCCGCCTGCGCGAAGCTCGTCGCATACTCCGAGTGCGTATGAACCACCCCGCCGATCCCCGCAAACTCCCGGTACAGCAGCAGATGCGTCTCCAGGTCCGACGATGGCCTCAGCTCCCCATCCTCAATCTTCCCGTCCATATCCGTCACGACCATATGCTCTGGCCTAAGTTCTTCATAATCGACGCCGGACGGCTTAATCACAACCAGCCCGCGCTCCCGATCGGCCCCGCTCGCATTGCCAAACGTATATAGAACCAGCCCCCGCCTGACCAGCTCCAGATTGGCCTCCAGCACCGATGTTCGCAACTCTTTCAAAAGCATCGCTCAACTCCATAAATACAGACATATTAATGTGTATCGGTATACAGCTTAGACGACCCTATGCAGCGAAGCACCCGGACACACGCCTTGCTTGATAAAGTGAATGGCATGACGAAGGAACACAGCGTAAAGGGTCAGGCACTGCCGCGCGGGTTTCAATGGGGCGCAGTGAAAGCCGGAATAAAGGCCAGCGGAAACCTCGATGTAGCCGTGGCCATCGCGCCAAAAGTCTCTAGCGCGGCAGCGATGTACACAAAGAATCAGGTAGTTGCGGCTCCAGTCGAAGTGGGACGACGACATCTGCTGGCAACCGGCGGGCGCGTCGGCGCGGTGCTGGTCAATGCCGGTAATGCCAACTGCGCCACCGGCCAGCCCGGCATCGACGCCTGCGTCCAGACCTGCGTCGCGGCCGCGGAGACCTTCAACTTCATCTTCGATGAGGTCCTGCCTTCCTCCACCGGCATTATCGGCGTTCCCTTCCCAGTCGAAAAGGTGATCGCCGCATTGCCCGCTCTCCAGGCCGTCCTTGGCGACACCCCAGCTCATGCAGAGATGTTTGCCACAGCCATCATGACCACAGACACCAAAATCAAAGTGGCCCGGGCGATCGTCGACGTCGATGGCACGGAAGTGCGCATCTTCGGTGCGGCCAAAGGCGCGGGTATGATCCATCCGCAGCTCGCCGCAGTGTCGGGGCCGCCCCACGCAACCATGCTGGTCTATCTCTTCACCGACCTCGCGGCCGAGAGCGAAGAACTCAGCCGTCTGCTCCAACCCGCGGTCGAGCGCAGCTTCAACAGCATCTCCATCGATGGCGACACCTCGACCAACGACACCGTGCTGCTGCTGGCAAGCGGAGCCAGCGGCGTCAGGCTCGACGAGCGGATCAACGAGGCATTCGCCAACGCGCTCACGCTGGTCTGCGCTTCGCTCGCGCACCAGATTGTCGATGATGGCGAGGGCGTAGGACACGTCGTAACGCTGCACATCACCGGAGCACGGACCGAGGCCGAGGCAAAGCAGGTGGCGAAGTCAATCGCTCATTCTCCGCTCTGCAAAACCGCCTGGTCGAGCGCCGATCCGAACTGGGGGCGACTGCTTGCCGCCGCCGGGTACAGCGGCGTGGCGTTCGATCCTGCGTCCGTATCCATCTGGATCGGCTCCCAGCCCGTCTTCGAGCGTGGAGTCCGGTCGCCGGCGTTCGACAAGGCAGCCGCACACACCGCCATGCTCGATCGGGAGTACACCATTCACCTCGATTTAGCGCAAGGACAGGCCGAATGCAGTTTCCTCACCTGCGACCTCACCGAAGAGTACGTCCGAATCAACGCGGACTATTCCACCTAGACCTGACTGGGCCACAGCCAGGCCGCGCCTCGAACTCCGCTTGCATCCCCATGCGCCGCCTGCAAAACGGGAGTAGACGCCTCGCCGCCGAAGACATAAGCCGCCAACCTCGGCGGTACCGACGTGTAAAGATGCTGCGCCCGCGACACACCCCCACCCACCACAATGACCTCCGGATCGAGTATGTTGATCACCTGCGCCAGACCCCGCGCCAGCCGGTCTTCGAAGCGTTCGACGGCCGCCGCAGCCTCCGGATCGCCATCCGCGAAGTCCGCCAGTATCTCTTTCGCAGTCCGATTCCCGCCAGTCGCATTCTTATAATCCAGCGCGATCCCTGTACCCGAGACCCACATCTCCATGCATCCCCGCTTGCCGCAATAGCAGGCCGGCCCCGGATACTCTTCCGGCCTTGGCCACGGCAATGGCATATGACCCCATTCTCCCGCTACCCCATTCGGCCCCGCATGCACCTCACCATGAAGCGCCACGCCGCCGCCGCACCCCGTTCCCAGAATCACGCCAAATACGACACCCCTGCCCGCAGCCGCGCCGTCGGTCGCCTCTGAAACGGCAAGGCAATTCGCATCGTTAGCGACACGCACCTCCCTGCCAAGCGCAGTCGTCAGGTCGCGATGCAGCGCCCGCCCGTTCAGCCAGGTCGAGTTCGAGTTCTTGATCAGCCCCGTAACGCTGGAGACACTGCCGGGAACGCCCGCCCCCACGCTGCCCACTCGCCCAATCTCCTGCTCCAGCCGCTCGACCAGCCCTGCGATCGCCCTCACCGTGCCGTCATAGTCCTCCCGCGGAGCCTCGATGCGGTGCCGAGCCAGCTCAGTTCCCTGTCGATCGATAGCCAGCGCCTCGATCTTCGTCCCGCCAAGATCGATACCGATGCGCATCTCTGAAGCTTTCATTCGTCCAATTCCCTCGAATCATGTCTGATTGCCGGTCGAGTATGAGCCGGATGCTTACATCTCGCACCCAACAGCAACCCAGTAAGCATCGTACACAACGCGCCGCGCTGACCACGACCCACTCACCTCAGTCCATATTCAGGCCGGGGCGTTCAATAAAGCAGCGGCTTCGCGAATTACCTATACTTGGTGCGACACCATGAAATCACCCCTCTGCATACGCCTGTCCTTGTTCGTCCTGCTGGCGTCGTCCGCATTCCTGGCAAACGCCCAGCCTTCGCATCGGCAGGCCAGCACAGACCGGAACATCCTCGCGTACATCGACAGCGGCTGGAACACCCTCTCACGTTCCATGAGCGAATGTAAGTCGCTGGTCGATCCCAAGGTCGTCACGCCGCCGATCCTCTATCTGCCCTACGGCGCGCCCATACCGCCCGCCGTAGTCCTGGCGCACCGGCAGTGCAACGTCGAGGTGCGGCATCTGCCTCGCAGGATCGTCCACATGGGCGACGTGCGAGTCGCTGAAATCCCCGCCGAAGGCCTGCTCTACCTTCCCAACCGCTACGTCGTTCCCGGTGGCCGGTTCAACGAGATGTACGGTTGGGACAGTTACTTCATCATCCTTGGCCTCTTGCAGGACCAGCGCGCCGACCTCGCCCGCGGCATGGTCGAAAACTTCTTCTACGAAATCGAAAACTACGGAGCCATTCTCAACGCCAACCGCACCTACTTCTTCACCCGCTCCCAGCCGCCCCTGCTCTCGTCCATGATCCGCGAGCTCTACGAGCACCCCCCAAACCAGCATCCAGACCGGCAGCCCGACCAGCAGCTATCCAAAGCCTGGCTCGCCCGCGCCTACGCCTACGCCGAGCGCGACCATGCGCTCTGGGACTCCGCATCGCATCGCGCCGGCGACACCGGCCTCGCCCGCTACCACGACATCGGCGAAGGCCCCGTCCCCGAGATGGCCGACGACAGCAATTACTACCCCGACGTCATCCGCTGGATTCTCGCACACCCCGACGTACATACCGCTTATCTAGTCGATGCGCCCGACGATCCAACCCCGGCACAGGCCGCCGGCCTGGCAAAGACCAGTTGCGATATCGCGCTCTCCAAAGTCTGCGCTCATGCTCAACTCGACGGCCATCGACTCTCCAGCGCCTTCTACCGAGGCGACCGGGCCATGCGCGAATCCGGCTTCGACACCAGCTTCCGCTTCGGCCCCTTCAGCGGGTCCACGGAAGACTACGCCCCGGTCTGCCTCAATAGCCTGCTCTACAAATATGAGCTCGACTTGGCCCACTTCGCCACCCTGCTGGGCCGTCCTGCCGAGGCCGCGCAATGGCGCCACCGCGCCGCCACCAGGCAAGCCGCCATTGACAAGTTCCTCTGGAACCCCCAAAAGGGTCTGTTCTACGACTACGATTTCGTTACCCGGCAGCCCTCAACCTATAACTACATCACAACGTTCTATCCCCTGTGGGCCGGTCTCGCAACCACGCAACAGGCAGCCGCGCTAGAACACAACCTTCCCCTCTTCGAGCACGAAGGTGGCCTCGCCATGAGCGACACCAACTCAGGCACCCAATGGGACTACCCCTTCGGCTGGGCTCCCACCAACTGGCTTGCAACCGAAGGTCTCGCACACTACAGCTTCGGCGTCGACGCCGCCCGCATCGCAACCGGGTTCACCGCCACAGTCCTGCAGAACTTCCTGCGCGACGGCACCATCCGCGAAAAATACAACGTCGTCAGCGGCTCCGCCAACGTCAAGATCGCGGCCGGTTACAAAAGCAATGTCGTGGGCTTCGGCTGGACCAACGGCGTATACCTGCGGATGAACGACCTGCTCACCCACTCAAGCAACCAGGCTGCCGCGAACCGAAGCGCTCAGCATCCGCCCCGGTAATCTGCGCGGCAGCTACGAATGGACTCTGCCGTCCAAGGAAGTCCGGGAGTTGCCTGGAGACCCCAGTAGATACGTAACCGGGATCAATCCGGTACGCTCCACGCCGAACTGCCAGCGATACTCCCTCTCCAGCGGCGTTTGCTGTTCCATCTCGTCGATCATCTCCTGAAGCTCCTGCAACGAGTAAGCTCGCAGGCACGAGACCCATCCATCGAACCAGATCACGAACGGAACGACGGGCACAAGATACGTCCAGAAGATACGCGACCAGCGGAACGGACGAATCCACGGCGTGAGCAGCAGCACCAGGAACGGGGTGACGCAGAGCACCAGCATCGTCTTCATGCCGCGCTCTGCAACCTCGAAGATCCCGATACCCGCATTGGCTTTGGCAGCGCTGCGGAGCACCTCTCTCGCGTCCTCCGGCCCGAAGTGGTGAAACGAGGAAAACATCGTCCGGAAGCCGCAGAGCGATGCCGGAACCCGGGTTGCATCCACCATGTCTTCGTTGAAGCTGACGCGCGATCCTGTGCTCCTTGTCAGGTGCGATTCGACACCCCGATTCCCGTGAACATCGGAGTCTTCGCTCGCCTCACGATTCGGGTACTTGTCGGTCAGGCACACAGCCACAGAGAGGCTGTAGTCGCACTCAAGCTGATGCGCCAGGGCAAACCACGGGCCGCCGCCACCTGAACACAGGTCCAATACCTCCGCCGGTTTGCCGGTAGAGCTCTCTTTGATGCAGCAGGAAAGTCGCGGCAGGATCGGACGATACGAATTACCGAATCGCCATAGAGCCTGGAGAGCATCGGTGACCAGGTCCCTCAAAAATCCAGGAAACCACGTGTGATCGTGCAGCTCGGGAAGTTCGGTGCGGCGCATAGGACCCTGGTCTCCTCACGCTTGGATGCGTTCCCGGCTTCGTCAGCATCCCGCTTTTCGGCGGGTTCAACAGAAGCCCTCGGAGCCGGTGACGATGCCATTCTCAATTCGCCTTCGAAGCCTGCTTTCGCAGCATCGCCACGGCCTGCGTCACCGTCAGATCCATCGGGACCTGTTTGAAATCCCCGTGCTCCACGTGCTCCCTTTTCCCGATCGTCTTGAAGAAGATCGCTCTGCCGTTGATGTCGGTATCGATCACAGCCGTCTTCCACTCATCTCCGGGCACCGGCTGTCTCGTCGTGGAAAAGCTGCTTCCCGCATGGATCGTAGCCAGCAAACCAAAGCCGATGTTCACATCCTCCGGCAGCCTCGCTTCCAGTTCGTGCAGCCGCATCGACCGGGTATCCACCAGCACCGAACCCGTCATCCCATGCAACACCCTCTCCTCCATCGATTGCGGCGTGTAGTCGGGATTCGGCTTGAAATCGATCCTCACGGAGCTCCCGTCCCGCCGCTCGTCCGAAAAGAGAAATGCCTTGGGTAGCAGGTCCAGCATCTCTTTCGCGTGCTGTTCGTCATTCTTGCGCGTCTGCTCCTGCTTCTGGAACGCCTCAGGGTCTGCCGCGATCTCCTCCAGGCGGCCCTTCTCTGCCGCCGAACGCTGAGCGTCCAATGGCTGGCCGTCCTCCGCCACAAGCATCCGGAGCTTGCCCGCCGTCGTCTCGATCACGTCCTCCGTCCACAGATGACCTCCCGTCCGGTCAGACCGCTCCTTGGAAACATACATGTAGTGGCCCCGGTGAGCCGCCTCGTAATCTTCACGCGTCAGCATCGCCGCTACCGTCGCCTTCGCAGACCCCGGGACCTGCGCCAGCGCTCTATCCGAACCGAGCAGACACCCCAATGCTCCCGCTATCAGGACCGCTCTCATCGAGTGCGTCAGGCGGTAGGAGAACCCGGTGCAATCCTCGCCCGGCACTTGCAAACGTTCTTTCGTTGCCAATTTCGCTCCTGCCACATTGAATGTGATGCATCGTGCGGTCTGCCAGGTCTTCCCCATCCCGCGCACCGGATACCCGCAGGAAACCGCACTCGGCAGCTCAAGAAGGAACCGAGCTGGAGCGAAGCGGCACCGGCGGAGATTTCCTGCGGCGTTCGATAACGCGATACACCACCCTGGCGAGCAGCAGGATCGCGAGGACCGCCGTATCCTTCCACGGCGTGCGGACCCCGGCCTTGACCAGCCACCAGAAGTGAATGACCCCGGCTATTGCAGCGACATAGACTAGCCGGTGCAGGCGCCCCCAGTTCTTGCCTCCCATCGCCCGCAGCATGAAAGCCGGCGAGGTACACGCAAGCGCCAGCAGGATGACCCACGCAAACAAGCCGACCTGGATAAAACGGCGCTTCGCCAGGTCGTCCAGAATACCCGGCCAGACCAGCTTCCACTGTGCAACAAGGGCGCCCGGATGTCCTGACCGAAGGCCCGTGAGAGCCGCCGCCACGTCGTAGCCCGAGAACAGAAAGATGTAGGTAGCCAGATGCAGACATGCGTAAAAGAAAGCGTACAGGCCAATCATCCGGCGAAAGCGAATCAGGAACGCAATCTTCGGCGAGATGCGCCGGATGGGAGTAACGGCCAGCGAGGCGAGCAGGATGTAAATGGTCCAGTCGCCCGTGAAATGGGTAATGTAGTTCACCGGGTCGGCGTTCAGCGCGAGAGCGCCTGACGTGTAAAAATGCAGCAGCCACGCCGCGGGAGCGAGACAGAGAAGGTGAACCAGGACTTTGAGTGCAATGATGGCGCGTTTGGGCATAGGTGAGTGTCGTTACCTGCCAGTGTACGGCGATTTGAGATAACGGCGTGCGGCATCGGCCTGGGACTGGTCGCCGCCGCCCGCGCTGGCGAGCTGATATTGCTTGATACCTTCCTCGCGTCTGTGCAGCAGGTCCAACATCTCTCCGGCATTCAGCTCCGCACGGCGTCGGATCCAGTCGCTGCAGCCAGGTTGCGCCGCCGCATTGAGGTAGCTCTGCGCCGCCTCGGCGATCTGGTTCTGCCCCCGCTGGGTATCCGCCAGCCCGAAGTAGGTCATGTGCAGCCGAGGCTCCGTAAAGTAGCCGGGCTTGCGTGCGTCGGCAAGGATCGTCCGATAAGCAGCGATAGCACCCGGGCCGTTCCCCGAGTCCTTGACGAGGTTGGCCACCTCCAGGCGGAAGAGATAGTCGTGCGGAAACTGATCTGCGAGTCCCTTTTGAACCGCCAGGGCCTCGGGATACCGCGCATCGTGGCGAAGAAACAGCGAGAGCGCCGTGCGCGATTCGATCGGCGTCACGATGCCGTGGGCGGCGGACTCCCGAAGCAGCTCCAGTCCCTTCTCCTTATTTCCCCCCACCCCGGCGATGCCGACCATGATGCGCAGCAGCCGCGGCAGGCTGGCAACGGCAAACTGCTGGATTCCAATCGCCATCTTCGCATCCGCGTACTCGGGATCGAGCTTCAGCACCTGCTCGCTGTCCCCGCGCGATGCCAGCCCCTGCCGCGCGGCCGCGACAAAGCTGTGGTCCACCAGCGTAATGAAGGCCGCGTGCATGCCCCTCGCATACCCCCGCGCGAAATAGGCGTTCGCGTCCTCCGGGTCCTGCTTGATCTGGCGGTCGCACATCGCGATAGCGGAGTTCGTGAGCAGTTCGATGCGGTCGCGCGTCGCCTGGTCCACAAGAACACTGCGCTTCGAGCTAAGAAAGCTGTCGTGCGCATAGTAGGTGGTGTCCAGCAGGTCCTGCCTGTAGAGCTCGCGGAAGATCAGCGTCATCTGCACATAATCCAGGGCGATCGCGCTCTCCGGATTGGCGTGCTGGATGGCTTCGAAGCGGGCGAGAGCGCCATCGTAATCCAGGTTGTAGAAGCGCCGGTGTGCCTCGCGAACCTGAGGCGTAAGGTTCACAGGGTCGGTATGGGCTGGCTGCCCATAGACGGGCGCGCAAAGCAGCGCCATAATCAGCAGGCTGCCTGATAATCTCGCGCCTTGATTCCTGATCGATCTATTGGATCTGCTTGGATTTGGGTTCGCTTTTCCAGACCTCTGCGCCATCATCTTTAAACAATTCCTTTAACAGGGAGAGCAGGGTGGCTATGCTACTGTGTTCGCCTGGGTATGTCTTCGCCTGTGTATTGGACGTACGTCACCGTAAACTATACCCTTGGGCACTGGCGTTTACCGCCGTCCGCCAGGTCTGCTTCGGAATCGGATGGACTCGTATGACCAGGTTTGAGTTGCTGCAGTTGTTGGTCGGCCAGGCACGAAGCAACGGGTTCGAGTTTCGCAGGTGGTACGTCGGCAAGCTGGGCCTTCCGTGGCAAAACGCTCGATCGGCAATGGAAACGCTAGCCGCCGAACGCAGATACTACGCCTTGCTGTTTTCCCACGAGTTCGCCTCGAACTTCTGGAAAGCAGGCGAAATCATGACCTTCCAGGTGCCCACCCGCTCCTTCATGCGCAAGATGAAGGATGGCACCATAGGTACCGTTAACCGAAAGGCTTACACGCGCAGAAGCGCACGTGGGGACGCCTGGCTCTACCACCTGAAAGAGATGGCGGCCGCAGATGAGCCGTTGCGCTACATGCGCCGCTTCCTGCGAGTCGAAGATGATTTGGAGACCGAGGCCCCTGCCCCGGTGTACGCGGCGGAAGAACCGGACGACACAGAATTGGACGACACAGACTAGGACACAGACTAGGACACAGACTAGCCCGAATTCGGTATGGCACAGTGGGTGCCCCATCTTCGGCGCGCTTCTTGCGCCTAAGGTGGGTCATCGAGCGAAAGCTCGACCGCTTTCCCCTAAGCCAACCCTTTCACGACAAACCATCCGCACCGAATGGACCTTCACGACGTGCCGGCCATGACCGGCACGTCGTTTCCCTTGCGGATAGCCAGTATCTGTTTCACATGATGGCGTCCGTGGATGACATGGAACCATCGCCACTGTTCGATGCTCAGCGGCCCGAGAATCATATGGCTGGCCGAGCGGACAGAGCCGCCGAACATCCTCTCGGCTTCATCGAACAGCAGATCCAGACGCGAGAGGTGTTCGGCAACCGCGTGAGTCAACTCTTCCCCCGAGAGCGAGAGAGCTGTCGCCGCCGGAGTCACCAGTGGAGGAGCTTTACGTCCTGCCGGAAAATATCCAAGCCGAATCACCGTGTATTGCGCAACCCATTGTGAAATGCTCGGTCGCGCCCGCGTCGGCGATTGCTTCGCGATGCGGGCGTTGATCGCCGCGTCCGTAGCGTCGTAGCTCAGAAGCAGATGTTCTACTATCTGCTGAATGCTCCACTTCTGTGGCCGTCCGCGCGGCCGAAGCTGGGCCTCCCCCGCAGCGAGACCGTGGAGGCAGTGCGCGAGTTCACCTTCGAGATGACGTAGACCGGAGTTCATAGACCCGAGATAACCCAAGATGACCTTACACGAAATCACCCTGATGCCGATTCCCGCCGGCCTTCTCTCGAGCTATGAATGCTCTGATATAGCCGTTTGAATTAAGGCCGGGCTTCAGTCCGGCCAAAAAACTGAGGCTTTAGCCCAGGATGTATTTGAAGGGCGACACGTAATCAGATCATCCCTATTGCAGCTCGGCAAGCGCCCTCTTCGCCTGTTTTGCCTGTTCGCCGTCGGGGTCCAGCTTCAGGTACGTCTTATATTCCACGATGGCCTCATCCTTCTTCTTCATCTTTTCAGCCACCTGACCGAGCGTAAAGTGAGCCGCGGAGTAGTCGGGCTGAATCTTTACCGCCTCTTTCGCCCTCAGATAGGCTCCCTGGAAGTTCTCATCGCCCATATAGAACTTTGCCACGTTGAGGTCTTCATCCACCCGCTCATCGTCCGTCTGCACACGCTTTACTTTGGGCAGCCGGCGATGCGTGGAGCTTCCCTCGCCGCTCAGCGGAGGGCCGGAGTCCGGAGCGGCATTGGGATCGTCGCTGCTGGAACCGCTCGAACTGCTAGAACTGCCGCTCGAGTCGGCATCGGGCAGCCTGGGCGGTGAAGTCGTCGGGAACGGGTGTTCGGTCGCGGCTGAACCCTTCGGCTGCGCGGAAGCCGGGGCGGAAGGCTCGGCAGCAGGCCTCGCAGGTTCGCCGGGGAACGGAAACTGCTGAGCGGTGGAAGGTTTGCTCGTATCCGCGGATGGTTTACAAGGAGCGGGCGCCGTCCCCTGTGCGGTCTGCGCCTGTCGCGCCGTTGGACACGGTGTCGGCGCGGGCGCCACCTGGCCAGAGCCGACGCTCGCCAGTGCAAACAGGGCAAGCGATGCACAGTATTGAGGGCGAATAACCATTCCGTAAAGCTCTCTTCCAGTCTTTTGACGCGCCAGCAGGCGATTTTGTTGTTATCGTCGGCCCTGATAGCCCCGGCAAACTTCGTCTACATATATTCTATTCGTCTGCCTGCATCTCAACCCATGGACGAAACCCTCACGATGGCCAACGGCCTCATCATTCGCTCTTCCTCCATCCATGCCGCGGGATGCTATACCACTCGGGCGCTCAAAAAAAAACAGCGGGTCTGCGAGTATGAAGGCCCCCGCTTCACCAAGGACGAGGCCGACGAGCGGTATAAAGACCGCGCCATCACCTATCTGTTCAGTTGCGGTGACGAGGGCATGGTCATCGATGGCTTCGGCACGGCGATGTTCATCAACCACTCCTGCGACCCCAACTGCGAGACCGAGGATGTGGATGGCCGGATCTTTGTCGTAGCCATCCGTGACATCGAGCCCGGCGAGGAGTTGACCTACGAGTACAACCTCTACGACAGCGACGACGCCGAGGGCGACTGCTACTGCGGCGCGAAGCACTGTCGCGGAACCATGTTCAGCGAGGCCGAGGTGAAGCGCCGGGCGAAGCAGGCCGGCGTGAAGAAGGCCGCGCCGGCTACAAAAACATCGAAACGATAAATCTTCCCCCCTCAGCGCCGCTCCATCCACATACGGACGTTGCGTAGTCTACTCCCCTGAGCTTATCGTTCTTATACTTGCGAACATGCCTTCATGCCGAGCCTCACCTCTGCATTCATTCTGGCCACGATTCGGGAGAACTGAGGTCCTTGTAATGAGAATTCTGCTGGTTGAAGATGAGCCGAAGGTATCCGGATTCGTCGAGCGCGGTCTGATCGCCGAACGGTACGCGATCGACGTTGTCGCCGACGGCCGCGATGGCCTCGAAATGGCACAGACCTACCCCTACGACCTCATCATCCTCGACCTGATGCTCCCCCGCATGGACGGCCGCGAGGTCCTCCAGCGCATACGCCGCAACGATACCTGCGTTCCCGTCCTCGTGCTCACCGCGAGAGACACCGTCGAGGACAAAGTGCGCCTCTTCGAAAGCGGCGCCGACGACTACCTCACCAAGCCGTTCGCCTTCGCCGAGTTGCTCGTCCGTGCCAAGGCGCTGCTCCGAAGAGGTCCCGTCAACCGGTCGAGCACCCTGATGGTCGGCGACCTCGAGCTGGACCGCCTCACCCAGCAGGTCAAACGCGGCGGCAAACGGATCGAGCTCACAGCCAAGGAATACTCCCTCCTCGAATACCTCATGCAGAACGTCGAGCGCGTGCTCTCCCGCAACATGATCATCGAACACGTCTGGGACCAGAGCTTCGACGGCATCACCAACATCGTCGATGTCTACGTCCGTCATCTCCGCTCCAAAGTAGACGACGGCCACGAGGGCAAGCTCATCCGCACCGTGCGCGGCGCCGGATACATGATCCGCGCCGGCGGTGAGCAATGAGCCTCGGCTCCCTGCGAACCCGTGTGACGACCTGGTACGTCGGTCTACTGGCTACCGCCTTGATCGTCTTCGGTGCAATTCTCTACTTCGCCGTTCAGGACTACCTCCGAACAGGCGTGGAACGTTCCCTCTCCGGAGAAGCAAGAGCCATCGCCACCAGTTTTCTCTCCTTCGAGGAAGAAAAAGGCGTCTCCTGGATGGCAGGCGAGATCATCGAAGCGTACGCTCCCGAACAAAGCGGCCGATTCATCCGCATAACTCGCCAGGACGGCACGATCTTGTATCAGTCCGGGGATACCCGCGATCCGCATATCGATACGCGGCATGTCCCCCGACCCGAACTTACCGATAGCATCGATACCTTCCACGAGGAGACACAAAACGGCAACCAGCACCTGATGCTCTATGCCATGTCCTACACCTCCTCCTCTGGAACTCGTTATCTGATCGAAATCGGGACGTCGCTTACTCCCATCGAACGCGTCCTTCATAGCCTCCTGAAGATACTGGTTCTGATAACCCCGTTGATCCTCCTTGCAGCCGCATTAGGCGGTCACTTCCTCATGTCCCGGCCTCTCCGCCCCCTCGTCGCCTTGACCAAACAGGCGGAGCGTATCGGCACCCACGAGTTAGGAGAACGGCTGCCCGTGATCGCTACAGGCGATGAGATGGAGAGGCTGTCTCTGTCGCTGAACCGAATGATCAGCCGGCTGGAAGACTCGCTCAGCCACAACCGGCGTTTTTCCGCCGATGTCTCTCACGAGCTCAGGACCCCCCTCACCATCCTGCGTGGTGAATTGGAGCAGGTGCTGCAAACCTCCCCCGTTCCGGCCCAGACCCGCGAGTCCATCGGCAGCGCGCTCGAAGAGATCGATCGGATGGCGAAGATCGTCGAAAACCTTCTTGCCATCGCCCGCCTCGACTCCGGCACGGATCTCATGGACTGCCAGTACGTGGATCTCGGCCAGCTCGCCCAGTGGACCGTCGATCAGATGCATCTCATCGCGGAAGAGAAGCAGATCGCAATGCGTTGCACCCACACCGAGAGCGCCATCATCCTCGCCGATCCCGCGCGCGTCAAACAGGTCATCGTCAATCTGCTCGACAACGCAATCAAGTACACCCCGGACGGAGGAGAGGTCGGCGTCTCCGTCAGCATCTCTCAAAAGGTCGCCGTTCTCGAGGTCAGCGACACCGGCATCGGTATTCCGCAGGAATCCCTGCCCAACGTCTTCCAAAGGTTCTATCGCTCCGATAAAGCGCGCTCCCGCGGATCGGGAGGCACTGGTCTCGGCCTCTCCATCGTTCAGGCCATCTGCCACGCCCACGGAGCCACCGTCACCATCCACAGCTCCGAAGGCCATGGCACCTCCGTCCGCGTGGAGCTTCCGCGGCCGCCCGTCAACACTACCCTTCCCTCCGATACCCTCCCCACCCGCCGCCCTCTGCTCCGCGAAGGTGAACTGCAATACGCGGCAGAGATTCGGGACCGGCAGGCCTCTCCCGCCTCACGCGAGAGTGAACCCCACGCGCCAGACTCTCGAACCGTCGCCAGCCTCTAAACCGCTGGCTCGGAATCCCGGACCCTCCCGACCTACCATCCGCCACCATCCGCCCCCATGCGTCTTGACCCGCCACATCCGCTAAACTAGCTTCAGCATGGCCTTCTCCCTCTTCGGCAAACGCAACCAGCAACCCGACCAGCAGCCCGCCACCCCATCCGCTCCGGAACAGCCAGAGCAGCGTCGCGGCTTCTTCGACCGCATGAAGCAGGCGGTCACCCGCACCCGCGAGTCGCTCTCCGAGTCCATCAGCTCCGTCGTCGCCCTTACCCGCGAGGTCGATGAGACCACCCTCACCGGCCTCGAACCCATACTCCTCTCCGCCGACCTCGGCTCCGCCACCACCTCTCTCGTCCTCGAAAACCTCCGCCAGCGCGCCCTCCGCACCGGCATCCAGGGTGGCGACCAGCTCAAGCAGCTCCTCAAGTCCGAACTCAAGCAGATCCTCGACGGCGTAGCTCATCCCATCCGTCACCCAGCCACCGCGCCCGAGGTCATCATGATGGTCGGGGTCAACGGCACCGGCAAGACCACCAGCACGGGCAAGCTCGCTGCTTTCTTTACCTCCGGAAAAGCGGGGCCCCCACGGTCCGTGCTCCTCTGCGCCGCCGACACCTTCCGCGCCGCCGCCATCGAGCAGCTCGAAGTCTGGGCCGACCGCTCCGGCGTCCAGATCATCAAGACCAGACAGGGCGGCGACCCCTCAGCCGCCCTCTACGACGCCTGCGCCGCGGCCAAGGCCCGAGGCATCCAGATCCTCATCGTCGACACCGCCGGCCGCCTCCACACCAAGACCGACCTCATGAAAGAGCTCGACAAGATGCGCCGCACAGCCGAAAAACTGGTGCCCGGCGCCCCCCACCAGACCCTCCTCGTCATGGACGCGACAACAGGCCAAAACGGCCTGACGCAAGCCCGCCTCTTCACCGAAGCCGCACGTGTCACCGGCATCGTCCTCACCAAGCTCGACGGTACCGCCAAGGGCGGAATCGTCCTCGCCATCGCCACCGAACTCAAGCTCCCCGTCCTCTACGCCGGCATCGGCGAAAAACTCGAAGACATCATCCCCTTCGACAGCGCCGCCTTCATCGACTCCCTACTCGACTGAAAAAGCGCCCACATACCGAGCGCCCCATATCCCGATTCCTAGATGTGGGTATCCAATACCCAGCCGGGTGCCCCATATCCCAATTACCAGATGTGGGTGTCCAATGCCAGCCGGGTGCCGGGTGCCCCATATCTCGATTCTGAGATGTGGGTATCGAGCGCAGCGAGACCGCCCTCCTAGCCCAATCCCGTACTGCATCAGCCTGCAACCACCGCCAAGCTGGCCTGCAACCTCCCACCCGCCCCCTTCGACTACCGCCTCGGCAACCGCTCCGCCATCGAATTCGCTCGCCAACCCGCCACATCGGCTCCGTCTCCTTGTCAAGCACCCGGACCCTCTAACTAACACAAACCATATAGTTTATGGATGGCGTCTAAGTTTCAGCAAGCGGCTATAATCAAGTTAAGCAGCAAATCTCTCGCCATAAGCGTATCTTGTTCTTGCTTTCTTTAGGGATGCACTGATTTAGTCGTTTTGGACCCGATACACCGGACTTAAATCTACCCTGCTGATTCTGCAAGTCCGGCCTTAAAGTCCCTGATTCGAAGACTTTGCGCAGTTTTAGGGGAGGGGGAGGGGGTACTGCATGCTGCAGGACGAAAGCCTCATGAAGCGAGCCCTCGACCTCGCCGCCGAGACCACCGCCCTCGCCTCGCCCAACCCCCAGGTGGGCTGCATCCTCATCCGGAAGGGTAAGGTTATCGGCGAAGGCGCCCACGTCTACGACAACCGCGACCACGCCGAGATCGTCGCCCTCAAGCAAGCCTCCGCCCGAGGACTCTCCACCGCTGGAGCCACCGCCTACGTCACGCTCGAACCCTGCAGCCACCACGGCCGCACCGCCCCCTGCGCCGACGCCCTCATCGCCGCCGGCATCTCCCGCTGCGTCATCGCGACAACTGACCCCAACCCCCTTGTAAGCGGCCAGGGCATCGCAAAACTCCGCTCTGCCGGCATCGAAGTCACCCTCGGCGTCCTCCAGCAGCAAGCCCGCGATCTCAACGACGCCTTCGCCCACGTCATCCAGCACCGAACCCCGTTCGTCACCCTCAAGGCCGCCCTCTCAGCCGACGGCAAGCTCGCTCCACCCCCTGCAACCCGCACCCCGCATCAACCCCACTGGCTCACCAGCCCCGCCGCCCGGCATCAGGTTCAACTCCTCCGCCACGCCTCCGACGCCATCCTAACCGGCATCGGCACGGTCCTCGCCGACGACCCCCTCCTCACCGACCGCAGCGGAATGCTAAATCCAGCCCGCAGCCGAATGCAAAATCCAGCCCGCAGCGGAATGCAAAATCCAGTCCGCAGCGGACTCTTAGGTCCCAATGCCCTGCCCCGCCGCCGCCCTCTCCTCCGCGTCATCCTCGACACTCACCTCCGCACCCCGCTCAGCTCTCAACTGGTTAGGTCCGCCGCCGGCGACCTTCTGATCCTCTGCGGAACCCATGCCCCCCCGGAAAAAATCCGCGCCCTCGAAGCCCAGGGCGTCGAAGTCGAACCCCTCCCCGAACACGCCGGACGCCTCAGCCTCCCCGCCGCGCTCGCCACTCTCGTCGAACGAAACATGCTCAGCCTGCTCCTCGAATGCGGCTCCCACCTCAACGGCTCCTTCCTCCGGCAGAGCCTCGTAGACAAAGCCATCCTCATCTACGCAGACACCGAACTGGGCGATCACGCAATCCCCTTCGCCCAGGGCATATCCTCTCCGCATCTCTTCGAGCAGTCCCTCACCCGCGTCACCCGCACCCCCTACGGCCCCGACGCCTGCATCACCGGCTACCTCCACGACCCCTGGCCAAAAATCTAGTCTTGCCTTCTACTCCCTGCTCCCTATTCCCTATACCCTGTTCTTATGTTCACCGGACTGATCGAAACCACCGGAACCCTGCTCGCCGTCACACCGACCGCAGGCACAACCCGCATCACCATTGCCTCTCCATCTCTCGCCGGTCGTCTGCAGACGGGCGATAGCATCGCCGTAAACGGAGTCTGTCTCACCGCCCTGAGCATCGAGCCCAACGCCTTCCCCCCGCGCTTCTCCGCCGACCTCGCCGCCGAGACCATCGCCCGCACCACCCTCGCCCGCCTGCGCCCCGAATCCATCGTCAACCTCGAGCTCCCCACCCCAGCCGGATCGCCCCTCGGAGGCCACGTAGTCCAAGGCCACGTCGACGGCACCGCCACCCTACTGGCATTGACCGCAATCACCCCAACCGCATCCGAAACGGACTGGCGCCTCCGCCTGCAACTTCCCGAAGCCCTCACCCGCTACGTCGTCCCCCAGGGCTCCATCACGATAGAGGGCATCAGTCTCACCGTAGCCTCCATCCTCGGCAACGAGGTCGAAGTAGCCATCATCCCCCACACCTACGCCGCCACCAGCCTCCACACCCTCCCCCCCGGCACCCCACTCAACATCGAGGTCGACATCCTCAGCAAGTACACCGAACGCCAGCAAGATGCCTCAGAAAAATTCCGCCTTACCGAGCAGTACCTCATAGCCAATGGCTATTGAAGCACCCGCAATAAGCCTCAAGCCCTCACAACAACCCCTAGCGCAGGCAATCTCATCTTCGTCACCCCAGCCTTCCTCACCGACCGCGTCTGCCCCTGGACAAACTCCTCGAAGTCGCCTGGCGTCAAAGGCCGTGCCATCAGATAGCCTTGAATCTCATCGCAACCCAGCTCCTTCAGCTTGTCGAACTGAGAAGTCGTCTCTACCCCCTCGGCCACCACCACCATCCCCAGCGAATGGGCCAACTCGATAATCTTCGAGACGATCGTCTCGCCCTCGAAGCCATTGCTGTCCAACCCCGAGATAAAGAACCGATCGATCTTCAACTGCTTCACCCGAAACTGCTGCAGGTACGCCATGCTTGAGTATCCTGTCCCGAAGTCGTCGATGGCGATGTCGAACCCTGCCTCCTGAAACTGGTGAATCACTTCGGCCACCACCTCGGCATCCTGCATCGCCATCGTCTCGGTGATCTCGAACATGATCCTCTCCGACCCAACAGCCGCATCCTTCAGAATTTTTTTCACATGTTCGACAAAGTCCTGTTGTCGCAGTTGCTCAGGCGACAGGTTGATGGCAATCTTCACCGGAGCCAGCCCAGCCGCGTCCCACAGCTTTACCTGGCGGCAGACCTCGTGGAGTGTCCAGTCCGAGATCTGCATGATCTGTCCCGTCCGTTCGGCGATGGAGATAAAGTCCAGCGGCGGAATATTCCCAATCTCCGGATGCATCCAGCGAATCAGAGCCTCCGCCCCCACAAGTTCACGGCTCATGCCAAACTTAGGTTGAAAGGCCAGCGAGAGCTGCCCCCGCTCAAGCGCCACGCCCAGATCTCGATAGATTTGCAGCCTCCGCGACGCCGCCTCGCTCATCGTCGCCTCAAAGAAGCGATAGGTGTTCCGGCCCCTCTCCTTAGCCTCATACATCGCCAGGTCCGCCCCCTTCAACAGCGACTCAGCGGTGTCGCCGTCTCGCGGATAGATCGCAATACCGATCGAAGCCGTCACTCGCAGCGACACCCCGTCAATGCAGAAGTCCTCCTGCATCCGCACCAGAACGCCCTGCGCAATCCGTTCGACCGCATCCCGGTCTCCCATCCCATCCAGCAGCATCACAAACTCATCGCCTCCCAGCCTTGCCACCACATCCTCGCGACGAACACACTGGATCAGATGATGCGAGAACGCCTGCAGCAACTTGTCTCCGGAAGAGTGGCCCAGCGAATCGTTGATCGTCTTGAATCCGTCCAGGTCCATGAACAGGATCGTGAAGGCCCGTTCACTTGGCCTGCACTGCTTGATCGCGCTCTCGACATGCTCCAGGAAGGCGCTGCGATTGGGAATCCCAGTCAGCGCATCCGCTCTTGCCAGCAACAGCAGTTGCCTGTTCGCCTGCTCGATAGAGTCGCTCATCTGTGACGTCCGCTCATCGAGCCTTGTGTCCAGAGCCGAGACGAGCAAAGCCAGAGCCAGAAGGAAGAGCGTCGTGGCCGTGACCGCGAAAGCAAGCCAGTTCGCGTTCACCCCGTTCATATTCCTGCAGACAGCGTCCGCCCGGATGACCGCCGCGCTCATCCCCGTGTAGTGCATCCCGGCAATCGCCAGGCCCATGACCAGACCCGCTCCAAACCGCTTCAGCAGCACATGACGCTGGGTGCCGTCGCGCAGCGTAAAGGCGATCCATAACGCCGCCCATGACGCCGTAATCGCAATCACGAAGGACAGCACAAACAATCCCGGCGTGTACTTAATCGCAGGCTCCATCCGCATGGCCGCCATGCCCGTGTAGTGCATCGCCGCCACGCCCAGCCCCATCATCACGCCGCCGACGACAAGCCGGCGGCGGCTCAACTCGCTGGCCGTCACCACATGCAGCGCAAAGCCCGAGATAACAACCGCTATCAGCAACGATAATCCCGTGATCGATACGTCGTATCCCATCGCCATCGGCAGGCGCAACGCCAGCATTCCGATAAAGTGCATCGACCAGATCCCGGCTCCCATCACGACCGCTCCGCCCAACAGCCAGTAAAACCGCCGCCAGCCGGTCGTCTCGAGCGTACGAATACGTCCAGTCAGATCAAGCGTCGTATAAGACGCCAGCATGGCCACCAGAAGCGACAGCATTACCAGGAACAGGTTGTAAGAGCCATGCATCAGAACGGAACCTCGTAGCGTAAAAGTGCAGGGAGCGGCCGGATAAGGAACGTGTATCGAGCCAAGCCAGACGTATCGTCCTCGACTCATCCTCGAGAAAAACATTCAAACTGTTCCCCTCATCGGCAGTATCTGGAAAGTCCTGAGATGAATCTCGCCCGCAAACGCGAAAAAGCGCAGCCGAAGGGCTGCGCTGCTTCATATCCTTACAACTCCGATCAGATCGAGCTCATGTTGTGCAGGAATTCCTGATTGTTGCGGGTCTTTGCCAGCTTATCGGTCAGCAGTTCCATCGCCTCAACCGGCGACAGAGGATTCAGCACCTTGCGCAGAATCCAGGTCCGCTGCAGGTCTTCTTTCGGGATCAGCAGCTCTTCCTTACGCGTACCGGAACGTTGGATGTCGATCGCCGGGAATACACGCTTGTCGACCAGCTTGCGATCCAGAATGACTTCCATGTTGCCCGTACCCTTGAACTCTTCGAATATGACCTCGTCCATGCGCGAACCGGTATCCACCAGCGCCGTCGCGATGATGGTGAGCGAACCGCCCTCTTCGATATTGCGGGCGGCACCGAAGAACCGCTTCGGCCTCTGCAGAGCATTCGAGTCCACACCGCCTGAGAGCACCTTGCCTGACGGCGGAACGATGGTGTTGTAGGCACGCGCCAGACGCGTAATCGAGTCGAGCAGGATGACCACGTCGCGCTTATGCTCGACGAGGCGCTTAGCCTTTTCGATCACCATCTCGGCGACCTGTACGTGGCGCGCCGCCGGCTCGTCGAAAGTGGAGCTGATCACTTCCCCTTTGACGCTGCGCTGCATGTCCGTTACCTCTTCCGGGCGCTCGTCGATCAGCAGAACGATCAGCACGACCTCGGGATGGTTCGCCGTAATGCTGTTCGCGATCGACTGCAGCAGCATCGTCTTACCGGTGCGCGGCGGAGCTACGATCAACCCGCGCTGCCCCTTGCCCACGGGCGTCAGCAGGTCCATCACGCGGCCCGAGATGTGCTCGCGGACCGTCTCCATCTTAACCCGCTCCTGGGCATAGAGCGGCGTCAGGTTGTCGAACAGAATCTTGTTGCGCGTCTCTTCGGGCGACTCGAAATTGATGGCTTCAATCTTTACCAGCGCAAAGTATTTTTCACCCTCATGTGGAGGCCGGACATTCCCGCTAATGGTGTCGCCTGTTTTCAAGTCGAACTTGCGGATTTGGGAGGGTGAAACGTAGATGTCATCGGGGCCGGGCAGATAGTTGTAGTCAGGCGAACGAAGAAAGCCATAGCCGTCAGGCAGAATCTCGAGCACCCCTTCAGCGAAGATATGTCCTTCCTTCTCACTCTGTGCCTGAAGAATCTTGAAGATGAGGTCCTGTTTGCGGAGCCCGCTGGTGCCGGCTATGTCAAGCCCGCGCGCGAGTTTGCTCAGCTCCGCGATATTATGCTCTTTTAACTCAGAAATAGTCATGATTTTACCTGGGATTGATTTGGGAGGGAGTTTGGAACTGAGGCGGGATCTGCTTGACGAGGGGGTCGTGCGGAAGGCCAGAAAGTAATGCAAGGAACTCGTAGCGAGGATGGAGTTGTATTACAGGCCAAATAGGAAGAAGAAAGCGGAGGGGGTGAAGCTGCCGCGCGTTAAGCTGCGCGGCGTTCTTGCAATTGTACCTTCTCTACCACCGGTTCGCCGGAGTCGTCCATCGGAACGGTATCCTTAAAACGATCCAGAACCTCGTTTGTGGTGTCTTGGAGACGAGTGTTTGGTTTGTGCAGCTTACGCGTAGCCTTGGAGGCCAACTGACAAAGCTCGTAGCGGTTGTTCACGTGCGTAAGTGCTCCAAAAATAAGATCCGAACGCATATTTCTCCTCTTTCTTCGGGGCCAAGCTTAGAGCCAGCCGCCCCAGTTTTTACAATTGAAAGTACGTTTGCCGACAGCAGCAACACTCGTTAGACGCAAAAACAAACCGTACGACTCCAGAAAGCGTGTGTGCTTCTCAAGGCATTATTCATTCGCTGAAATTGCACGGCTTGAACGATGCCTCGCGTGTTCCGGAGGGCTTTGTATGTCTTCTCTTTTGCCGTAGACTTCAACGCTCGATACGATCAAGGTGTGGGACAGATTGTGCCAGGATAGCGGCAGCAATAGCTCTCGGAAAGCCATCCCCCATGCCTTGTTGTCGATTCTTTTGATACGGAGGAACTTCGACACTTATGGAAAGTAACGGTTCTGAAACCAAAGGTCAATACTTATTTTGGAAGTATTTGAATAACAATATCTTAGAAATGGGATGAGCGAACGGTGACCACGAGATGTTTTACCTCTGGACCTTCACCGAGAAACCGTTTAGGACCAGTAACTTCGATCGAGGGTGCGGTACTGAATGGCCTCGGCGATATGTTTTACCATAATATCCTCCTCTGCCCCTAGATCGGCAATCGTGCGCGCCACCTTCAGTATCCGATCGTGCGCCCTCGCGCTTAGACCCTGCTGCTGCATTGCGCGTTCCAGCAGCCGCTCCGCCTCCGAGGACAACTCACAGAAAAGACGTATCTGCTGCGTATTCATCTGGCAATTCGCAAAGATCTGACGCGAGACCCCCTTGGCCGAACCCTTCGTGCGTTCTCCCACGAAACGCGCCTGCTGCCGCTCTCGTGCCGCCAACACCCGCGCACGAATCTCCTCCGAGCCTTCAGCTGCAGATCTCCCCCGCAATTCCTTGTATTGCACTGCGGGAACTTCGATATGGATATCGATCCTGTCCAGCAGCGGACCAGAGACCTTCGAGACATAACGCTGAATCATCGGCGGCGTACACATGCATTCCCGTGACTTGTCATTGAAATAACCGCACGGACACGGGTTCATCGCTGCCGCGAGCATGAACCGCGCCGGAAAACTTAAACTCATCGCCGCGCGAGCGATCGTCACATGCCCGTCCTCCAGCGGCTGCCGAAGCACCTCCAGCACGTTCCTCGGAAACTCCGGCAACTCATCCAGAAACAGCAGTCCGTTATGTGCCAGCGACACCTCGCCGGGCCGCGGCATCACCCCCCCACCGATCAGGCCGGCATCAGAAATCGTATGATGCGGCGACCGGAATGGCCGATGCGTCACTAGCCCCTGCTCCGCGTCCAGAACCCCCGCCACCGAGTGAATCTTCGTCGTCTCCAGCGCCTCCTCAAAGCGTAGTGGAGCCAAAATCGAAGGCAACCGCTTGGCGAGCATCGTCTTACCCGACCCAGGAGGGCCGATCATCAGAATATTGTGTCCGCCTGCCGCCGCAACCTCGAGCGCCCGTTTGGCGACGTGCTGCCCCCGCACATCCTTAAAATCAAACGGAAAGTGCTGCATCTCGTTTAGCAGGTTGGACGTCTCGACCTTCAACGGCACCGCCGTAATCGCTCCCAAAGCAGCAGAATTGAGCAGCTCCCGTACCTCCAGCAGCGACTTCACAGGGTAGACGTTCACCCCGTCGACCACAGCCGCCTCGCGTGCATTGCTGGCTGGGATAATCAGGTTCTTGATCCCTTTCGCCCGCGCCGCGACAGCAATCGGCAGCATACCCTGTACCGCCCGCAGACTGCCGTCAAGGCCGAGTTCGCCCACAAGCAGGTAATCGCTCATATCCTTGATATGCAGCGCACCGTAAGCTCCTAGAATTCCAATCGCAATTGGCAGATCGAACCCCGAGCCTTCCTTTTTCAGGTCGGCTGGAGCCAGGTTGATGGTGATTCGCGTCGTCGGAATCTCGAAGCCAGAGTTCTTAATAGCAGATCGTACCCGGTCGCGGCTCTCCCGCACCGCCGCATCGGGCAGCCCGACCGTGCTGAACTGTTCTTTATCTAACTTAATTCCAGAGAAGTCGACTTCAACATCGATGATGTGGGCGTCAATTCCATATACTGCAGCGCTGCGAGCCTTGAAAAGCATGGTTTGAGCCTGGTGCAACCGTGAGGCAGTGAATTTTCGCCGAGTATAGCACTCCGCCGGATATAAAGGAGATAGCGGCAGATTTTGCCCTATCGAGCCAGCAAATCATGGATTTACACCAATCGCCTTCGCTTGACTGCGCTGGCCGTCTTATCGAACGCTCTTCTGTCCCTGAGCCTCGCCATGGCAGTTCGCGCTCAGGACATTCCGCCACAAGTCCGGTCAGCGTCAACTACACTTTGAATGACACTAATACCAAAGCGGAGCGTAGTCAGGCAGACCGCCTTCACAGCACTATAGCCCAGAACATACAAGAGGCGTAGAGTAAGCTCACCGACTCGCTCCGAATGTTAAACACCCCGATGTGCGGATCCAGGGCGCTGGGCGCCCTCGGAACCCTCGGCGCCAACGCACGCAGTGCCGCGCTGATCGCCGCTGCCACGAAAGACCCCGAGGTTAACGTGCGTACCGCCGCGGTGCTCTCTGCCGGTTAGACGAGGAATCATGCCCTTTTCGGCGCTCTTCGCGCCATGCTCAACGATCCAGAGCGCCAGGTCGCCTTCACCGCCGCCACCCTATTTTGGAAGCTCAACGATCATTCGGGCGAGGACATTTTTGTGGCCGTCATCGCTATCGAAACCAACGCCCAATAGAGGACCGCTCCTATCCGCGCAGCCGCAGCAAAGGTCCTTGGCGACTGCCATGAGAAGCAGATCGCCAATGCTCTGCTTCCGCTCTTTGACGATTCCAAGCGACCGGTGCGGCTCGCTCACCGTGGCAGCCGCCGCTTACCTCCGTTGCACACGGTCTGCCGCTGGTCGGAAACCGCAGCAGAAAAGTGTTCGATAGCATATCCCGGTACAATTAGCCCTGGCGGACCATCGTGAACACCAGTCTCTTCGAACTCTTCAAGATCGGCATCGGCCCTTCCAGTTCGCATACCGTCGGGCCGATGCGCGCCGCTCTCCGCTTTTCGCGTTTTCTCCAAGCGAAGGAGCTGCTGCCGTGCATCGCCTACGTAGACGTGGACCTCTACGGCTCTCTCGCCCTCACAGGCATCGGCCATGGAACCGATCGTGCCATTCTCCTTGGACTGCTGGGCGAAGCCCCCGACATTGTAGATCCCGCCACCGTCGAAGCGAAGATCGCAGATCTCCGCACAACGGGAATTCTCGTGCTTGGGGGCGCCTACTCCATCCCGTTCACCGAGGCTGCAAACCTTCATCTGCGCCGCAATCAGATGTACCCCGATCCCGCAGTCGTCTCGCACCCCAATGGCATGCGCTTCACCGCACTCGACAGCGACGGCCACACGCTGGCCAATGAGGTCTTCTATTCGATCGGTGGCGGCTTTATCGTCTCCGAAGCCGAACGAACGGCGGAAAGCCTTTCCAGCACCCGGACACTGCCCTATCCGTTCCGCAGCGCCGCCAGCCTGCTCACCACCGCTGGGCAGCACAACCTCACTATCGCCGAGTTGCTCCTCGCCAACGAAGTCGCCCTACTCGACGATCCCAACGTCTGCATCAATCGGCCGCAACCTGCAAGTCCTCATTCACAGTCGGCATCACCACAGCAGAGTATCCGCGCCAGCATTCTTGCCTTGTGGGAGGTGATGCAGCAGTGCACCGCGCGCGGCATCGCGACCGAAGGCATTCTGCCCGGAGGCCTCAACGTACGCCGCCGCGCCCACCGCCTCGCCGAACGGCTCCAGACCATAGGCTCAAAAGATCCTCTCGCCCCCATTGACTGGGTCACCGTATATGCCATGGCGGTGAACGAAGAGAATGCCGCGGGAGGCAGAGTCGTTACCGCACCCACCAACGGAGCCGCCGGTGTCATCCCCGCCCTCGGCCACTATTACATGCGTTTCATAGAAGGAACTGAGGAAGAAAAGCAGGAAGGGCTGCTCCGCTACTTCCTCACCGCCGCCGCAATCGGCATCCTCTACAAGGAGAACGCCAGCATCTCCGGCGCCGAGGTAGGCTGCCAGGGAGAGGTCGGCGTAGCGTGTTCGATGGCCGCCGGCGGATTAGTCGCCGCACTGAACGGCACCAACGCCCAGATCGAACACGCCGCCGAGATCGCCATGGAGCACAACCTCGGAATGACCTGCGACCCCATTGGCGGCCTCGTCCAGATCCCCTGTATCGAACGCAACGGAATGGGGGCGGTCAAGGCCATTAATGCGGCTCGCATGGCCATGCACGAGACCGGAGACCACAAACTCTCGCTCGACCAGGTCATCGCCACCATGTACCAGACCGGTCTCGACATGCAATCCCGCTATAAGGAAACATCTCTGGCCGGCCTGGCCCTGAACATCATCGAGTGTTGAGAAATCTGTCTACGGCGCAAGCAGACAACGTTTTTCCGCAACATCGTCTGCGCTGCCAGCAGAGTCCGCTTCAGGGCTACAGAAACCTGCGTTTTGATAAGAGCGGTTCGAGACCGTACAATCAGTTAGACTAGCTAGAAGCTGCCCGACCTGTTATTCAGAATTCCCAGCTTCGAGGTAGACGTTTTCAGGTTGTGGTTCAAAGGAGATGCTCATGTATCCAGAGATTATGGTGATTCCTATGCGCGAAGAGCTTACTCGCGCCGGTTTGACAGAAGCTCACAACGCCGCCGATGTCGATGCCGCGGTGTCGCAGCCGGGGACGACGATGTTAGTGGTGAACTCCATCTGCGGTTGCGCAGCGGGCAAGATGCGCCCCGGCGTTCGCTTGGCGATGCAGCATGGGGCGAAGCCGGACCACTCGGTCACGGTATTCGCCGGTCAGGATCGCGAGGCCACCGAACGCGCACGGAGCTATTTTGGCGGCCACCCGCCGACTTCGCCCGCAATTGCAATTTTGCGTGACGGGCAGTTGGTGTATCTGATGCAGCGATCGGCCA
Organism: Edaphobacter sp.; assembly: GCA_965277575.1. Lineage (GTDB taxonomy): Bacteria > Acidobacteriota > Terriglobia > Terriglobales > Acidobacteriaceae > Edaphobacter. The sequence continues at coordinate 3,677,850 of CBDIDK010000002.1, read as the reverse complement.
TTGAGACATCGACGGCACCGGCGATCGCCCAGGAACTGACTCGGGCCTTCGACACGTACTGCGCAACGACCCCTGCGTAAGACCTCGACGGAAGAGGGTGGAAGACCGAAGCCGGAGACGCGCTGTTGCTATGCGCGCCCGGCTATTTCTTCTTAAGCTCGCCCTTGCCCTGGGATCTTCGCCATGCGGCTCATCATGTGACGATTTCGGCCGATAGAGACAAGAATGGCGATCCTACCTGAATGCCCGGACATAGTTGCAATCCATGGGGCCGAACCTGCAGCAGGATCGACGGGGGACCATTGCGCGACGTCCGGCTCCTGCCCGCATAAAGCTGGCTCCGAAATGGTGGGAGATAGTTCCGCGATGACACGCGTCCGGCTGCGGATCGTCCGTCTTGGACCGCACTTCCGAATGGTGCTGGTGAGGGGTGAAGCCGGTACAGGTAAAGAGTTGGTCGCGCGATGGCTGCACGATGCGAGCTATGGATCAACCGGCCCGTTTATGGTCTGCGACGGAAGCGAGGATTTCTCCGCCTGCTCTGGCAGCGGGAATGGAGCTGGCGGCTGGTCATCCCGGCTTGATCGCCTGGTGAAGATGGCACAGGGCGGGACGCTGTTCCTCAAATACGTGGACGAGATGCCGGTGGAGGCGCAGGAGCAGTTGCTGCAGATACTTCGGCGACAGGAATGCTCCGGGAAATCGACCAAGGGGATAGGCCTCCGCGTCATAGCTTCGACTCGTGAGGACTTGAAGTTGCGTGCGCTAACCGGCCGGTTTCCGCAGGAACTTCACCACCGGCTGACTGTCGTGGAGATCGCCCTTCCACCGTTGCGGGAGCGCCGCGAGGATATTCCGCAACTGGCCATGTATTTGCTCCGGCGATTGGCGCTGGCACGCGGAAAGGACGTTGAGACGATTGCCGGAGATGCATTCGCGCGCCTTGAGGCCTACGATTGGCCCGGGAATGTACGGGAACTGGAGAGCGTTCTTCACCAGGCCGTACTGCGGTGTAAGGGAGTGGTGCTGGAAGCATCCGATTTGCCTGAGCTTGCACGCTTCGGCGCGGAGCGGCCCTCGACCTTCGATTCGCTTCGGACGGAACGCTTGCAGGATGTGATCGATCATCATGTGCTTCGGGTACTGAAGAACTGTGCCGGAAACAAGCTGCGAGCGGCCGAACTGCTGGGGATCAGCCGCTCGACACTGTACCGGATGCTTGAGTCTCGTTCGTAGCCTGCGGGCTCAGAATCTCTTAGCAGGACGACGATGGGCATTACACTGGGTGGTAGTGGTTGAGGAATCGAATGACGAAGATTGCATTGGGTTTGGTACTGGGTCTGGCCAGTGGATTCAGCTTTACCGGCATGAATGTTCTTCCCGCGACAGCGACAGCGCAGGCGCGGGCGACGGTCGCTTCGGCGGACTCAGTGGCGGCGCGAAGCAAGGCACTCTCCGCTTTGTTTTCCGAGATATGGGAAGACCAGCTGAAGCACTCGCCGGAGTTCGCCTCTTCGCTTGGGGACAAGCGCTACAACGATCAGCTCAGCGACTACTCGACGCAGGCTGTGAACGCCGACCTGGCGCGGGGGCGCGGCTATATTCAGCGGCTCAGCGAGATCGACACGACGGGGCTGCCGGAGCAAGAGCGGCTTTCGGCGGAGTTGATGCTTCGCTCGCTGATCGATCAGCAGGAGGGTGCGAAGTTCAAGGAGTGGGAGATGCCGGTGAACCAGTTCAGCGGCTTCCATACCGATCTTCCTCAGCTTCCCAACCGCACGGAGTTCGACACGGTAAAGGACTACGACGACTACATCGCGCGGCTGAACAAGATTCCCAAGGCGTTCTCGCAGATCATGACGAACATGGAGCTGGGGATCGAGGATGGGCGCGTGCAGCCCCAGTACCTGTTGGAGAAGGTTCTGGTGCAGACCCAGACACTGGCGGCTCAGAGGCCGGAGGGGAGTCCGTTTGCACTGCCGCTGAAGAAGTTTCCGAAGTCGATCGGCGCTGAGGACCAGAAGAGGATCACGGGTGAGATGCTGGAGGCGATCTCGACCGAGGTGCTGCCGGCGTATCAACGGTTTGCCAAGTTCCTGCAGGTTGAGGCTGTGCCGAAGGGACGGAAGGAGCCGGGGGTATGGGCGCTGCCGGATGGCGATGCGTATTACGCCTACCGCATACGGCAGAGCACGACGCTGAACAAGTCTGCCGCGGAGATTCACCAGATCGGGCTGGACGAGGTCAAGCGGGACGAGACGGAGATGCTGGCGATCGTGCACAAGCTGGGATTTGCGGATTTGAAGAGCTTCAGCGCGGCGTTGAAGGCGAATCCGAAGGAACACCCGGTGTCGGCAGAGGCACTGGTGGGGGCGTACAGGGCCTATATTGCGGGGATGAAGCCGAGGCTGCCAGAGCTGTTCGGGCGGTTGCCGAAGGCTCCGCTGGAGGTGGTGCCGGTGCCGGCGTACATGGAAAAAGATCAGTCGGAGGCTTACTACGATAATGGGACGCCGGATGGGAGCAGACCGGGGCGGGTGTATGTGAATACGTACAACTTTGCCGAGCGCTCGCTGGCATCGGTGGAGGCGGTGTCGTACCACGAGGGGCTGCCGGGACACCACCTGCAGATCTCGATCTCCCAGGAGCTTACCGGACTGCCGGAGTTTCGCAAGTTCACGTACTTTACCGCTTATACCGAGGGCTGGGGACTGTACAGCGAGCGGCTGGGCAAGGACATTGGGTTCTATCAGGACCCATATAGCGACTACGGGCGGCTGGAGGCGGATATATGGAGGGCGATCCGGCTGGTGGTGGATACCGGGGTCCACTCGCAGCATTGGACGCGGCAGCAGATGGTGGACTTCTTCCACGACCATACCGCTATGGACGACACCAACATCCAGGCGGAGGTGGATCGCTATATCGCGTGGCCGGGGCAGGCTTTGGGGTACAAGATGGGGCAGTTGAAGATTCTGGAGCTGAGAGACCGGGCCAAGACGGCCCTTGGGCCCAAGTTCGACATCAGGGCGTTCCACGATGAGGTGCTGGACTCGGGCGCGCTGCCGATGGACGTCCTGGAGCAGCGTGTCGACATGTGGATCGCGGCGCAGAAGATATTGGATCGTACAGCCCTGCGGGAATGAACAGCAAAGACGGTAAAACGGGCGACCCGGAGGGCGAACCGGCCAGCGTGTAGTACCCCCCTCCCTCCCCCATAAGTTGCGCAAAGTATTCGAACGATGTGGGTTAAGTCCGGACTTCATGCAGAATGCAGGTGCCTGGGATGGCAATGACCTGCCACCTATTCCACAGACGTCGTGATTCAGGAACAGGCGTGATCGATTCAGGAACAGGCGATTGCAAGTGCGAACTGCGGAGGTTCTTCGCTGCGCTCAGAATAACGAAAATTCTTATTCGGTCAGGGCGCCTGGCAGGGCCATCCTCTCTATTAATGATAGGGGTTGGAGCTAACTGGTACGCCACGCGAATTTGACTGCTGGGCGCGGGTTTTGCGGGTTTCGGGCTTGACAGCGCAGGGGAGCTGCCCAGGTGAGGTCCGCTCCCGTAGAATCTGGAGTATGGCTTCTGTTGCCGCAGTCCGGGTGAAGCGCGTATCCATCGGCCTGGTGCGTTTTGCCTGGGCGGTGGTGGGGTACAACGTGCTGGTGATCCTGTGGGGGGCGCTGGTGCGGGCCACGGGCTCTGGCGCCGGATGTGGAAATCACTGGCCGCTTTGTAACGGGCAGGTCATCCCGCTGTCGCCGCGGGCGGATACGGTGATCGAGTTTACCCACCGGTGTATGACGGGCGGGTCTACGTTTCTTGTGATCGGGCTGCTGGTTTGGACGTTTCGAGGGACGGTGAAGGGACAGGCGGCGCGGGTGCTGGCGGTAGCGTCGATGGCGCTGCTGCTGAACGAGGCGTTCCTGGGCGCGCTGCTGGTGAAGCTGGGGTATGTAACGGGGAACCAGTCGGTGGGACGGGTGGTGGTGCTGTCGGTGCATCTGAGCAATACGTTGCTGCTGCTGGCTGCGCTGACTTTGACGGCGCTGCTGCTGGGGACCGGGCAGATGTGGCGCGAGTTGCACGCGCGGCAGGGGCAAACGTTGTGGACGCTGGTGGGCCTGGCGGCGACGATCGTGGTTGGTGTGAGCGGGTCGCTGGCGGCGCTGGGGGATACGCTGTTCCCTGCTTCTTCGCTGCGGGCGGCGTTTGCGCAGGACATTGCGGCGGGTTCGCCGTGGCTGTTGCGGCTGCGCGGCGTGCATCCGGCCAGCGCTTTGATTGCGGCTGGGTTTGTGATGTGGCTGGTGGCGCAGGGGCGCCGTGCCGGTGCGCGGCGATTGGCTGGGCTGGTCGTGGCGCTGCTGGGACTTCAGTTTGCGCTGGGCGTGGCGGATGTGCTGCTGCTGGCTCCGGTGTGGATGCAGATACTGCACTTACTTGGGGCGGACCTGTACTGGGTGGCCCTGGTGACGCTGGCGGCTACGGTGGTGTGGCCGGAGCAGATGGCGGCCGGTTAAAGAAGGGGACGTGCGCCGTTGCGAGCTTCTCTCACACGCCCGCGCTCCACATCAATACGGGACCCCGGTCGTAAAGGTAATTTCGAAGGGGTATAAACGGCAAAGCTGTCCTGCCGGACGGGCCTCCTACGCTCAGTCACCCCACAAACGAAGACCTGTTTGCGGGGCCGGCGAATTCAAGGTCCAAGTGCAACATTGCATCCTCAAGTCAGGCCAGAAGATGACAGGAAGACGGCCATGGAAAAGATGGAAAACAAAGGGCGTTTCCCACTTTCCCACGGCACGGCTGCGGCGGTCTCTATAAAAAGCTCTGTAAAAACTGAAGGATTCGGCCACGGATTTGCACGGATAGTTGGATTTGAGAACAGGCAAAGACCAAAAAGGCGAAATACAGCGGTCCCTTCGGCAAGCTCAGGGCAGGCTCTTCACTGCGTTCAGGATGACGGCGAAAAACAAACAACAGCAGAGAAAGCCTACAGTGTCAGTTTTTAGATAGGTTCTAAGAAAGTAAATGTCGCATTTGGACTTTGAATCCGCCGACCCCGATTCCGCGGTCACTTCGTGACTTGTCTACCGGTCTTGACAGCCTCTGCTACGCTGGCCCTCCCGTTGGTCGGGATAGAGGATGGCGTACATTACCGCGCTAGTTGCGGCGGCCGAGGGTGGGGCGGTCGTCGGTGGAGTTAGCGGGGTTGTTGGGATCGTTGTTGCCGGTGCTGGCGCTGGTGCGGCGGAGGGTGGGCTTGTTGCCGTCCTTGCCGTCGATGATCTTACGCTTGTTTTCGATGCGGGCGAGACGGGCCTTGACGTCGTCGAACTCGGAGGTGGTGACGACGTAATCGGGCCGGGAGGGGAGGATGGTGGCGATCTCTTCCTCGGAGTGGCCGATGCGGTCGGGGGTCTGGGGGTGGTCGGAGAAGACCTTGGCGAGGGTGCCGGGCTTGTGCTTTTCGAGGGCGTCGAGCTTCTCGAAGAACTGGATGAAGGCCTGGGGATCGTAGCCGGCCTTGTACATGTATTGGACGCCGAGCCAGTCGGCCTCGGCCTCGTCCATGCGGGAGAACTTGAGGAAGGTCATGGGAATGGCGAGCTGGGTGGCCTCGTAGATGCCGTAGCCGGTGTAGGAGCCGGAGGTCATGATGATGAGCGGGATGGAGCCGATCTGGGCGTAGTTCATCTTGGTCATCTGGCGAGCGGCGTGGTGGGCGCAGACGTGGGCGATCTCGTGGGCCATGACGCCGGCGAGCTCGGCCTCTTCGTCAGCAGCCATGATGAGGCCGGAGTTGACGTAGAAGAAGCCGCCGGGGAGGGCCATGGCGTTGATCTCGTCGGAGTCGATGATCTTGATGGTGAAGGGAACTTTGCAGTCGGAGTTCTTGACGATATTCTGGCCGACGCGGTTGACGTATTCGACGACGACGGGGTCGGTGACCATGTGGGCCGATTTCTCGATCTCCATGGAGTATTGCTTGCCGTTGCGGATCTCCCAGTCGGTGGAGTACCAGTTGCCCATGCCTCGGCCGCCGATGTTGCGCGTGCCGATGGCGGCCACGTCGTCTTCGCTGCCGGACTTGATGTGGGTGTTCAGGTCCTCGCCGGGAGACGGGAGAACGTCGGACTTCGCTTCGGCTTTGGCTTTGGCTGTGGCGGCTTTATTTTCGGCGGGGGTCGCGGTGGGTTTGCCAGGGATGGGCTCTTCGGTTGGAACGCCTATGGGAGCTTGGGATGCTGTCGGAGTTGGCTGGGTTGTCGGAGTTGGCTGGGGAGCTGTGGGGGTCGTCTGGGGAGTGGGGGATGCAGGCGCTGTCGCAGGGGGCGGAGGCGAAGCGGGGGCCTGAGCGGGCGTCGAGGTCTGGGAGAGCGCGGCTACGGGGATTGTGAGTAGGGCGGCTAAGCCGAGGTGCGTAAGGGAACGCATGGGGGAGTCTCCTGGCGGGCCGCTTCCCTGCTGACTGGGCGCAGCTCGACATGCTTTTGACGTAAGTATGCGCCAATTGGAGAGCTTTGAGCAACGTGCTGTGAGTTAGACCGCAATGCGTACTGCCGGACGGGCCTCCTGCGCGGAGCGCGGTCACTTCGTGACTTGTATACCGGTCTTGACTACATGTACGGCGCAAGCCCTCGCGTTGGTCGGGATAAAAGAGGATCTCACCAGGTGGAGTAGGAGGTACCGTCGGAGGCGGTCATCTGGGCTCCGCTGTGGACGTCGTCGATGCCGGGCTGGGTCTGGTCGAGGCTCATGAGGGAGTCCTCCTGGACGGGGACCCAGGTGTCGGAGCGGAGGGTAAAGGGGTCGACGGGCATGACCTTGAGGTAGCCCGCCTGGACGATATCGTCGAGGGTCTGGGGGGCTTTGGACTTGTCGACCGTGTAGGAGTCGATGGCGGCGCGCATGACGTGGAGGTCTTCGCGGAGGTCGGCCTCTTTGGCGCTGCGGACGGCGTTGGTGTAGGAGGGGATGGCGATGGCGGCGAGGATGCCGATGACGACCATGACGATCATCAGCTCGAGCAGGGTGAAGCCGGAAGAACAGGGACCAGGGGGTAGGGAGTTGGGAATAGAAGGCAGAGGCGGCTGCGCCGGCTCCGGTCGGAGTGGGGAGCGAGAGAGAAAGGCGCGGGATCGGAGGGGGTTTACCATGTGGAGTATTTTGTCCCGTCGAGGGCGGTGTCCTGGCTTTTGGTGTGGACATCGAAGACATTCTGGCCGCCGAAGGAGTCGGAGTCGGCGTCGTCCTGGTTGGAGCGGAGGCCCCAGTCGGTGGTGCCGGTCATGGGATCGACGGGGATGCGGCGGAGGAATTTGACCTTCTTGTCCTGGACTTCGACGCCGTTGACGAGGGTGTCGAGGTCGGGTGGATATCCCATGCTGTCGGCTTTGGTGATGAAGGCGCCTTTGTCGGCGGCGTCCTTGTAGCGGTCGATGGCATCGCGCATCTCCCAGAGGTCGCGGCGAAGTTCGCGCTCCTTGACACGTTTGACCTGAAATCGGGCGATGGGGATAGCGGCGCTGGCAAGAATGGAGATGATGGCGACGACGATGATGAGTTCGATGAGGGTGAGGCCGGATTCGGGGTGGGGTGGCTCACGATGTTCCGGGTCGGGGTTGAAGAGAACAGGCAACCGCAACGGCGAAATACAGGGGTCCTTCGACTGCGTGGTTCGCAAAGTGCGCGAACCACTTCGCTCAGGATGACGGCGGTTGTTGGATGGCGCACCTGGTCCAGGATGACGAAGAGTTTGGGGCGGACCGCTTCGCTCAGGATGACGGCGAGTTTGAGGCGCACTCATACAGGTCACTTCACATGGACCACGGCCTGGGAGCCGACGGCCGGAAGACTGGCCTGGGCGCTGTTGCGTGCTCCGACTTTGACGAGGGCGAGATTGGAGTCGCCGGGTGCGATGGCCTTGAAGGTGAGGGTGCAGATGCTTCCCTGGCCGCTGACGCCGGCAGAGTTGGGGGGACGTTCGGAGGAGATGGCGACGAGGCCGTTGCCTTCGTCACGGTGGGCGAGGACGACCGCCTGCCCGTCGCGGCCGAGGAAGTCGCCGGAGTCTACGTTGACGAGCTGGAGGACGGCGGGGTTGAACTGCATCTGCAAGGGCACGGAGAAGACATCGCAGCCGTTGGCGAGGTTGACAGCGACCTGGAAGGTGCTGCCTACGGCTTGCGTGCCGGCCGGTGGGACGACGGTGAAGCTGATGGGCGGTCCGGTGGGGACGGCTGCGGGCGCCTGGTTGTTTGCCGGTCCGTTGAGGGGAGGGACGGCGGGCGGATTGATGGGCTGGGCCTGCTGGCTGAGCTGGTGCACCATGGCGGCGGCGGCGTTGGCGGCGGAGGTTGCGGGGCCGGTGGCCTGGGGCCGGGCCTGCGCGTTGATGCGCTGGGTGATCTGATCTTCGAGGGCCGGGTCGCGGCGCAGCTCGATGGACTGGCCTGTGCCGGTGTCGATGGCGCGGGTGTTCATGCGGGTGAGGACGGATTCGCGAACGATGTGCGGGATGAGGATGAAGACGATTTCATTATTGATGACTTCTCTGCTTTGCGAGGAGAAGAAGTACTTGAAGAAGGTGGGGAGCTCGCCGAGACCGGGAGTTCCGCTGACACTGAGGTTGTTCGACCTTTGAATGAGACCTGAGAGGATGGCAGGCTCGCCCTCCTGGAGTTGAATGGTCTGCTCGCTGACACGCTGACCGAAGACCGGCTCCTGCACGCCCGAGATGGTGACCGGCGCCTGCTCGGTGGAGACCTCGATCTTCATCTTGAGGCTGACCTCGTGGTCGTAGTGGACCGTCGGGGTCATATCGATATTGACGCCGACGTCGACGTAGGTGAACTGCGTCTGGACGCCGATGCTGGCGACGCCGGTGGAGACGCCGGCATTGTAAGAGCCGGTCGCGATGGGGACCTTCGTACCGATCTTGAGTGTGGCGCGCTGGCCGTCGGTGGCACGGATCCGCGGGTTCTGGAGGATGTGGGTGTCGGCGTCGGTGAGCAGTGCGTTGAGAGTGCCGCCGGTGATGCCTACGCCGAAGTTGTTGGCGTTGAGGTGGGCGAGCGAGTTGAGGGTGAAGTTGGAAGAGGTTGTCGTCCCGTTGGTGGAGGTGCCGCTGGCCGGGACCGCGGCGTTGGGATTGGCCTGCGGGGTGAGGGTAATGGACTGGGGCAGCGTGATGCCGAGGGTGCGGACCTTGTCGCGGTTGACTTCCAGAATAGCGACATCGACGACGACTTCAGGACGGGCGCGGTCGAGGTCGTTGATGAGCTTTTCGGCGAGCAGGAGCTGGTCCGGCGTAGCGCGCATAACGATGGCGTTCTGGCTGGGAACGAGGTAGATCTTGACGCTGGGATCGAGCAGGTTGCGGATGCCGACGACGACCTCATTGGCGTCGTTCTGCTGGCTGACGTTGGTGAGATAGAAGGTCTGGATGGCCTGCTCGTCGAGGTCGGTGCGCTTTACGCGGGTGTTCTGGGCGACGAAGATGGTGTTGCTGGTGACGGGCTTGAAGAAGGTTCCGGAGACGGTGCCGACGATACGGAGGGCGTCCGAGAGGGTGACGTTGGTGAGATCGATGGGAATGCGCTTGGAGGTGTAGTCGGGATCGAAGAGGACGTTGAGTCCGGCTGCCTTGCCGATGGCCTCGTAGATGACCTTGACGTCTTCGACCATGTGCAGGGTGATGGGGTCGTTCGAGACGGGCTTGAGCTGGACGGGGCCTGCCATGGAGCCGATAGCGTTGAGGGTCTCGTTCTGGTGGGCGACCTGCTCACTGGGGGCGGGCGGCGCGCCGGGAACGGATTGCTGCTGCTCGTTCTGCAGGATCTGGAGTTCCTGCTGGGCTGTCTGATTGCCGGGATCGATCTCGGCGGCGCGGGTGAACTCGTTGAAGGCTCCGGCCAGGTCTCCGCTTTGCTTGAGGACGCGGCCGCGGTCGATATGGGAGACGGCGGCGAGGAACCTCATGCGCTCATAACGGGATTTGTAGAGGACCTCGTTGGGCTTTTTGAGCAGGGCCTGGTGGTAGGCGTCGAGGGCGGTGTCGTAGTCCTGGCGGGCTTCGGCGGCCTGGCCGCGCTTGTCCCATTTGGCGGCAGACTGGGCTTGCGACGTGAGGGTGCCGAGGCCCGCGATGCAGACCAGGAGGAGAACTGCGCGGAGTGCGATTGCCGGTATGGATGGGTGTGATATGTGACCGCGAGCCATGCTGCTTCCGTTTGCGTCCTTTGCACCTTGAAGAGTGTGCCGCCGGCTGGAGGAGATGCCTGTCCTGAAGGTGATCTCGGGCCGGGCTTTTCCTGCTGAGACCTTCCCCGTGATGGAGATGCCTGTTGGGCCGGTGACTGCCAGGCTGTGACGCTCGGGTGAGTATAGCATTCGGGCTGTTCTGGACCTCATGTGATTGCACCGGGTTGGTACTCCGCGGTGGCTTTGGTGGCGGCTCGCGGCTGGAGCGTGTGTCAGTGCGTGGTGTATCGACTCATGAATCAGGGTATTCGTTAGACGGTCGGGCGAATCACCCGTGAGATTACCGGCGTGTTAAAGTAGGGGCTTGTCATGCCGCGCTCGCTCTCCAACCCGACAGTCGCGCATCAGGTGAAGGTGGTGGTGAAGGAGAAAGACCGCGATCCGGTGGCGGCGGGACACAGGGATGCGGCGTATAACCGGTCGGCGAGCTTCAATTATTTTCTGTCGGACAAGTTCGAGGCGGGGGTTGCGCTGCGCGGGACCGAGGTGAAGTCGATCCGCGAGGGCAAGGCGAATCTGAAGGACGCGTATGGGCTGCTGAAGGATGGCGAGTGCTTTCTGCTGAATGCGCACATCGGGCCGTTCTCGCATGGGAATGCGATGAACCATGAATCCCTGCGGACGCGCAAGCTGCTGCTGCACAAGAGCGAGGTGCGGAAGCTCGAAGGGATGACGAAGCAGAAGGGATTTACGCTGATCCCGACGCGGCTTTATTTCCGGAATGGCCGGGTGAAGTGCGAGATCGCGCTGGCCAAGGGCAAACAGGAGTGGGACAAGCGCGCCACGGAGCGGAAGCGCGAGGCCGATAGCGAGGCAAAGGCGGCGGTGGCGCGGAGTCAGCGGCGGTAGGCGGGGCTTTGGTTGCGGGTTGTGGGTGAGGACGGTTCGCTTCGCGAAGGCCCACCATACCACCCCGGCTTAGCGACGATGGGACACCCGGGATATGAGTGGGGAATATACGCTTTGGTTGTAGGACTTTGTGGGGCGACCGCGTTTCAGTCGCGCTACGATAGAGGCTATGGATACGAAGCTTCTTTTTCAGGATGCGGCTGGACTTCAGACACCGATGCTGGCTGTCTTTGCGGTGGATATTGCCTCGGGCAAGGATGCGGAGCCTCTGCCGGCGTTGCTGGCTACGTCGGATGCGGTGACCAATGCGGCGGCGAAGGCGCTGGCGTCGGGTGAGTTCGCGGCCAAGCCGGGCGAGACGCTGCTGCTGCATGGGCCGGGCGGGTTGAAGGCGGAGCGGTTGCTGATCGTGGGGATCGGGAAGGCGAAGACGCTGTCGGTGGATGAGCTGCGCAAGGGTGCGGGAACGGCGGTGCGGTTTGCCAAGCCGCGGGGAATACGCGAGATGGCGATTGCGTTTCCGGAGGACCATGCGCTCTCGGACGAGCACCTGGACAATCTGCCGTGCGAGTTGACCGCGCGGGCGCTGGTCGAAGGCGCTGCGCTGGCCGAGGTGGACTACGACACGTACCGGAGCGAGCGGAAGGACTTGTCGATTCACGCGCTGTCGGTGGTTGCGAAGGAGTCGGAGAAGGCGACGCGCGCGGAGATTCAGAAGGGGTTCGATGAAGGGCTGATTGTGAGTGCGGCGCAGAACTTTACGCGGGCGCTGGTGAATGAGCCGGGCAATGTGCTGACTCCGACGGTGCTGGGCCAGCGCGCGAAGGCGATGTGCGACGAGATGGGACTGGCGTGCGAGGTGTATTCGACCGAGAAGCTGCACGAGCTGAAGATGGGAGCGTTCTGGGCGGTGGCGCAGGGTTCGGCGGAGCCTCCGGCGCTGATTGTGATGACCTATGAGCCGCAGTTGAAGAAGGGACAGGCGGCGGACAAGGATGCACCCGTGCTGGGGCTGGTGGGGAAAGGGATTACGTTCGATACGGGCGGGATCTCGATCAAGCCGGCGGACGGCATGGAGAAGATGAAGTACGACATGGCGGGCGCGGGCGCGATGATCGGCGCGATGCGGGCGATTGCGCAGTTGAAGCCGAAGGTGAAGGTGATTGGCGTGGTCTGTTCGGCGGAGAATATGCCGGATGGGAAGGCGTTCAAACCGGGCGATGTGGTAACGGCGATGTCGGGTAAGACGATCGAGATTGTAAACACGGATGCGGAGGGAAGGCTGGTGCTGGCCGATGGGCTGCACTATGCGAAGACCCTGGGGTGTACGCATTTAATCAATGCTGCGACGCTGACTGGGGCCGTGGCGGTCGCGCTGGGAATGCTGAATGCCGGGCTGTTTACGAACGATGAGGCGACGTCCGATAAATTTCAGGAAGCGACGAAGATTTCGGGCGAGAAGTTCTGGCGGCTTCCCTGCACCGACGACTATAAAGAGCAGATTACGAGCAAGATTGCCGACATCATGAATACAGGCAAGACGCGGTACGGCGGGGCGACCTCGGCGGCGATGTTCCTGAAGGAGTTTGTGGGCGAGACGCCGTGGGTTCACCTGGATATCGCGGCGTGTGCTTGGAACGATGAAAATAAGCCGTGGATTGCGAACGGGCCTACGGGGATTGCGGTGCGGTCGGTGTTGGAGTGGGTGCGGAGTTACTAAGAACAAGGGCCGACCGCGGATTTACGCGGATCGATACGGATAAAAACAAAGGCAAATTACGGCAGTTACATACTTGGCACACAAGGCGTCCCGGGAGGATGATGGCGCATGGCTACTACGATCATCGGCATCATCTGCCTTGTTTTTGCGTTACCCGCAAGCTATCTTGCAATCCTCCAACTTATGGATAGGCGGGTCTCTCAGTCGAATTCCGGATTGGGTGGAAGCATGAACACTCAAAGACGTTGGTGGATTTATGTTGTCTTATCCTTTGCCCTGATCATTGCAGGGATTCTGGTGCTCGTGCATAAACCGGAGCCGCTGGCTCCGGTACAAACTGCTGTTCAACCGCCTGTTGCACCGCTAGTCGTGAAGCCAACGGCCTCGACAGCAGTGTTGCACCCTTCCCCACGACCTACAGTCAAGAAGCCAAGGACGGATGTCCCACAAGCTGAGCTTCTCCCCACGGCAGCAGCTCAGCAAGTAGGTACAGAGAACAATCAACACGTTCAAATCATGACAGAATCGCCGGGGGGAATGCAGGCCGAAGGTAATCTCACCGTAATAGGGAAACTTGACCCTCCAAATCGAGTTCTAACAGCGAGCGGCATCGAGGCTACAAAAGGAATACTAAAAACCTTGCCTCCGAGCGCAAAGATTCGTTTTGCAGTGATAGGTAACTCAGCAGAAATCACTTCCTTCGCAAACCAAGTCATAGGCCTTTTCCCGGAAACTAACACTCTTTTCATTGACCGGCCTTCGAGGGATTCGATAAGTGCAATAAATGAGACAGTGTCACATGGAGAAGGGATTAGCTGCCAGACGCCTGATAGAGAACATCCAAGCCAAATCGCTCAAACCGTAAAACGTATCCTAAGTGCATCGGAATTTCCTTGCACAGAAGGACCAGCAAATTTTAGTCCATCTGGAATTGTTGTTCATGGGAAGTCTTACCCAGTTGATAGGAGCGATGTGATGCCTGATATTTACATAGCGATTGGGACGAGATTCCTTCCTGAGAAGTAGGTTTATATGAAACCCGAATACCACGAAGGTCCAGAAGCACTAAAGAGATCGCGGAAGGCATGAAGAAACTCCGCCAACCCCCAATCCTGCAAAGAGTCCATTCAAACTGCCTGCCAAACCGAAGAAAACCAGCACGGACTAGCGTTTGCGCTTGCCCCGGCCTTGTCGTGGCCTGATGTGAAGTTGCGGCTCCCGCCAGCGCGGAGTAGGTCAGACAATGGCCGAATAAATTGCTCATCACAGCCTCAAGCCGTCAGTTACATGACGGGCGGGGCTTCGATGCCAAGGTAGCCGAGGGCGCGGGTCATTTCGCGCTGGGCTACGGCGGCGGTGGCGAGGAGGAGGGCTTTGCGTGTGGGGTCGGTTTCGTTGAGGACGTGGTGGCGGTGGTAGAAGTTGTTGAACTGCTGGGCTAGCTGGAAGGCGTATTTGGCGAGGTAGGCGGGCTCGGCGGTGGCGATGGATTGTTCGATGAGCAGGGTGAGCTTGGAGGCGAGGAGCCAGGTCTCCCAGAGGCTGCTTCCCTCTTCGGTGTCGAGGATGTTGGCGAGATCGAGCGTGGCGATGGCGGCGAGGGAGGCGGCTTCGGTGGTGTTGGCCTTGCGGAAGATGTTCGCGGCGCGGACGATGGCGTACTGGACGTAAGGGCCAGTCTCGCCTTCGAAGCTGAGGGCGTCCTTGAAGTCGAAGGCGATGACGGTGTTGCGGGTGAAGCGGAGCATGAAGTAGCGGAGGGCTCCGACGGCGATCTGGGTGGCGATGGCGAGGCGTTCGGGGGCGGCGATCTCGGGGTGGCGGGTGTCGACCTCAGCCCTGGCGGCGGCAATGAGGCGGTCGAGGAGGTCGTCGGCCTTGACGCCGAAGCCCTTGCGGCCGCTGACTTCGATGTAAGATCTTGCGCGGTCTTCGTCGCTGATGGTGTAGCCGAGTTCCATGGCGCAGCGCGGGGTGAGGGCGACTATCTCGTAGCTGAAGTGGGTGTAGCGGTCTGCGGCTTCGGTGTAGCCCATGCCGCGCAGGGCCGCGATGACGTTGTTCTGGGGATCGTTCTGGCGGGAGTCGATGACGTTGTAGATGGCGTCGGCGTGGCCGAAGGCGGGGTGCGGGGTCTCGCCGTCTACGGTGGAGATCCAGCAGGTGTGGGTTGGGTACACGTGGAATTTCGCATAGCCGAAGTCCTTGCCCGGGAGGAGGCCGAACTTCCAGAGGTGGTAGGCGATGTCCTTGCCGACGTAGGTGACGGTGCCGTTGGAGCGGACGATAACCTTGGCGTCTTCGTCGGGCGCGGGGGGCACCGGAGTGGAAGAAGACGGTCCCGCTGCGCTCAATGCCAACATCTCAGAATCGAGATGTGGGGCACCCGGTTCTGTGCCGGCGCGGCGCATGACGTAGCAGCCCTTGTTTTTGCCGGCGGTTTCGAGGTAAAGAACGCCTTTTTCGAGCATGAGGGCGCGGGCGGCGTCCCAGAAATGGAGGGCGAGGATCTCGCTTTCGCGGGGGAGGAAGTCGTACTCGATGTTGAGACGCTGCATGGTTTCGAGGTGGCGGCGGAGGACGGCGGTGGAGATGAGGTCGGCGATCTCGGCGGTGTCGTTACCTCCGGTCTCGAGGGCGTGGAGGGTGTCGAGGCGGATCTGTTTGCGGGCCGCTAGCTGGTCGGGGTCGAGCGCCTGCTGCGAACCAGCACCGGTGTACCACTGGGATACGCGGGCGTAGAGGTCCCAGCAGTAGAAGTCGATGAGCTGGTTGGTCTCCATGAGCTCAGTGAGGAGCTCGTGTGTGGTGTCGAGGGTCTTGCCTTCGAGGTGGACGAGGCCGACGACCACGTCCGCGACCTGGACGCCGGTGTTGTCGATGTAGTTCTGGACGCCGACCTCGTAGCCACGCTTGTAGCTGTCGGGCCGGAGAAGGCGCTGGAAGGTATCGCCGAGGATGGCGTTGCGGAGGTGGCCGATGTGCGCGGCTTTGTTGGGGTTGATGCTGGTGTGCTCGACGAGGCGGAAGCCGGGGCCGCCGATGTCGGCGTGCTGGCCGGCTGCGATGCGGCGGACGGCAGCGGCGCGGTCGAGGCGGATGTTGAGATAGCCTGCCCCGGCGACTTCTACGCTGGATACACCTTCGAGATCGGGGAGGGCTGCGGTCAGTTCAGCGGCTAGTTCGGTTGCGATGGCGCGGGGGGCTTTGCGGAGGCGCTTGGCTAGCTCGAAGGCGACAGGCAGGGCGAGCTCGCCGAGTGCAATGCCGGGCGGCTGCTCGACGATGAGGTTCGCGAGGGTGAGGTCGTATTTGGCCAGAAGGATGGCCTGAATGCGGGCCAGGAGAGATTGCTGGATTGTGCGATACATGCTTTTAATTTACCGCGTTGCGAGGGTTTGGGAGGCTGGCGACAGTCCTGGTCAGTTTACTCGGTGATCGGCGGAAAGGCGTAATGATGATCGGAATGATAAAGGCGGATAAGAGACAAGCGAGGGCTTGAGGATTTGCTTTACTCAATCAGTCCTTATCCTTTTGATCCGTATTTATCTCTTTGGTCACTGGCACGCCTTTTTCATGGAGATATGGGAAGTCGGCGGGTAAATTTTCGATTTCGGTGAGCAGGGGTTTGTGGTTGTCGATGCGAAAGCGATGCAGCAGGAAGATGATGCCTCCCGCGCCTGTGACGGAGACGAGCATCCAGGCGTGGATCGCGAGGCCGAAGACGGCGGCCTGGCCGAGAGATGCGCCGTGGCTGGCGAGTGAGGTTTTGACGGCGAGTTCGAAGGGCCCGATGGCTCCGGGAGAGCTGGGAACAAGGTAGGAGAGGTTGGCGAAGGAGACGGCGAGCCAAGGCCCGATGCGGTCGACCGGAATGGCGACCAGGAAGAGCGCGGAGACGAAGATCATGCCTTCGCAGGTCCAGATGACGATCGATTGGAGGAGGAGTAGTAAGGAGCCGGTGATGCCGAGGCGCCCGGTGGCTTCGAGGGCGAGGGTGATCCAGTGTTCCAGTTTTGCGAGCTTTGGGTTTGCGGGCAGCCGCGTGAACATGCGCTGGACGATGGGCTGCAAGGTGCGTGCGCCAACGAGTAAAACCAGCAGGCCGATGGTCGAGATGGTGAGCGAGACATTGGCGATGAGGCGCAGGCGCGGTGTGGCGATGCTGCCTACGGTCGAGACAAAGAGGAGGACCAGGACGAAGATGTCGAGGAACTTTTCGAGGATGACTGTGCTGAGGGTGACTGAAGGCGAGGTTCCGAGGTCGTCCGCATAGGTGAAGATGCGCATGACGTCGCCGATGCGCAGGGGGAGGATGTTGTTGGCGGCGAGCGAGGTCATCAGGACGCGGGCGCAGACGGCGAAGTGGGCACGCATTGAGCGGTCGCCGCGGGGCATCATCTGGGTCCAGCGGACGCAGCGCAGGGTGTATCCGGCGAGGGTGAAGCCGAGGACGCCGAGGAGCCAGGCGGGATGGACGAGGCGGAGGGCCCGGATCTGCGCGAAGGAGATGCCGCGGAAGGTGTACCAGAGGAAGAAGGCGCTGATGAGCAGGCCGGGTAGGGTTTTGAGGAGATTGCGGCTGTTCCTGCCGGCGGGCGGCGGCGTCATATGGAAGTGACCGGCGGGAATGAGCGCCGTGGTGTTGCGCGGAGCTTCGGCGCCCGGGGACGATGTGGAGAAAAGAGGCAATAAGTCATGCCTGCTTATTGTAACTTCGCGCGCCTGGGGAAGCGGCCAGATGAGCGGCAGTTCTGTTTCGGAATCGTGTGAGGGGAATGCGCAGGGTTTCTTCTCCGGCGGTTCTGGGAGAGACTGGAAGCAGGATTGCGCGTCTAACGACAGCGACAGGAAGCGTATGACGCTGCAGGAGATTGCGGAGAATGGAGTGACAGGTATTTGGCGACTTCTTTAGCATCTCCGCTGTCTGAAGCGGCGGTTGAACGAGACAGATACAGGCGGGAGCGGCGCTTTGCGGCGTGGGTGGTGACCGGACTGACGCTGCTGGCGGTGGTGGTGCATGGGTACCATCCCTATGCGGAGGATGGCGGACTGTATCTGCCGGAGATCAAGCGGCTGCTGCACCCGGAGATGTATCCGTGGGGGGCGGAGTTTGTGGTGGAGCATCTGCGCTTCTCGATCTTCGCGCCGGTGATGGCCGGGCTGGTGCGGTGGTCGCACCTGCGGCTGGGAACGGCGCTGCTGCTGGTGCATGTGGGGAGCTTCTGGATGACGCTGTATGCGGCGTGGCTGCTGGCTGCGCGATGCTTCGAGACGCGCGAGGCGAGGCTGGGGGCCGTATCGCTGCTGGCGGTTTGGATGACGCTGCCGATTGCGGGGACTTCGCTGATGCTGATGGATCCGTATGTGACGGCGAGAAGTTTTTCCACACCGTGTACGCTGCTGGCCCTGGTCGGGGCGTTGGGATTTCTGCTGCCTCAGCGTGAGGACGACGAAGCTGGACGGCGCGAGGAGCGCGGGCGCGGGCTTTTGCTTTGCGGGGGTGCGCTGGCGCTGGGCGGGGCGATGCATCCGCTGATGGGGGTGTATGGGCTGGGGTGCGTGATGGTGCTGGGGTGCGTGCTGGGCCGTGATGGCGGAGTGCGGGTGTGGAGCACGGTGGGGCTGGTGGTGTCAGCGGTGGTTGGAGCGGGGGTCTTGCAGATGTCGGGCGTGCCGGAGAATGCGGCGTATCGGAGCGTGGCGCTGACGCGGTACTACTGGTTTTTGAGCCAGTGGCACTGGTACGAATTGATGGGGCTGGTGGCGCCGCTTGGAATCGTGGGGGCGGTTGCGTTTCGACGGCGCGGCCGGGGCCAGCCGGATGCGGGATGCGCGGCTCGGGTAGGGCTGACGCAGATGGCGTTCGCCGTGGGACTGACCGCGCTGGCGGTTGCGGGACTGTTTGCGCGGGAGGGGCTGACAACGCATGAGGTGGCGCGACTGCAACCGTTGCGGGTGTTCCAGGTGGTGTATGTGGTCATGATCCTGGTGGTGGGCGCGGCAGTTGCGGAACGTTTGCTGCGGCGATCGGTGGCCCGGTGGGTTGTGACCTTCTCGCTTCTGGCGGCCGTGATGGTGGTTTCGGAGAGGAGGATCTATCCTGCGTCGGCTCGGGTTGAGTTGCCGTGGGCCTGGGGGGGCGATTCTCTGCGGGAGAACGCGTGGGAGCAGGCGTTTGCATGGATCAGAAGGAATACGCCGGAGGATGCGCTGTTTGCGATCGACGCCCACTACATCACGTCGGCCGGTGAGGATGCACAGGGATTTCGTGCGATTGCCGAGCGCAGCGTGCTGCCGGATTATTCCAAGGACGGCGGGGTGGTGGCGAACAAGCCGTGGCTGAGCGGGGAGTGGATGGAAGGGCAGGTTGCGCAGGCGAATCTCAATACGGAGCCGGACAGGGTGCGGGTGGCGGCGCTGAAGCCGCTGGGGGTGGGGTGGGTGGTCATGAATTCGCGTTCGAAGACGGGATTCCGGTGCGACTATGCGAATGCTGCCGTGAAGGTTTGCCGCCTGCCATAGCCTAGTTCCCTGTTTCCGGCCTGCTGACGGGTGCAGAGGTGAGGACGACGCTCTCCTGGTCTTTGGTCTCCATTTTGGAATAAAAGCTGCGCAGTTCGGGGTATTCGGCTGGCATGAAGATGATTTCACCGAGAACATAGTCGCGGCGCGCGGTGAAGCTGGTGGGAGTGGAGCTGGTGGTCAGGTTGTACATGGCGAGATTATGCAGCATGATCTTGTCGCTGGCGGGGAGCGACTCGACATTGAGGGTGGCGGGGAAGTTGATGCGGACTGCGTCCTGGAAGGTGGACGGGTAGGAAAAGGCTACGGGGATGTCCCGCTTTTCGTGAGGGAAGGTGGTCTTTGCGTTGGCTTCGAAGATATCGGCGGGCAGGAGGAGGCGCTTGCCGGTGGAGGAGCCGAGCTCTCCTTTGACCTCGAAGTCGACGGTGAGGGGCTGCTCGTAGTCCGCGAGTTTTTCGATCGAGCCGAGCTTGACCTGCATGCCCCGGGGGACGAGGCGTTCCACACTGGTGCGCAGCTCGCGGTCGAGGCTGGTAGTGTCGCCGGCAATGGAGCGCTGGCGCCACTGCATGGCGGGTGCGCCCGTGTAGGTCATCCTGATGGTTCCGGTAACGGCGCCCTGCTGGTCCATGGTGAGGTTGGCGACCCGCTGGGTGCGGGAGAAGGTATAGAGCTCGCGGGGTGTCTGGGCGATCTCCGAGCCGGCGTCGGTCTGGCGCAGGCCCTGCACCATCGAGTGAGCCCAGGCGAGGTGCTGGTAAGGACAGAAGCGGGTGCCAGGATCGAAGAACTGCTCTTTGCCATCGACGTTGACGATGGCAAGATCGTCGTCGAGCTGGCCCAGGCTGAGATAGTTCTTGAAGAACAGGTGACGATCACGGTCGGTCACCTCGATGAGATAGGCCTTCATGCCGGCGGCGCGGGCCAGGGCGACGAAGAGCCCGGCCAACTGGTCGCTGGAGCCGCGCTTGCGGGCCCAGATGTCGTCGGTGATGCGGACCTCGTTGAAGCCCTGCGCCTTCTCCTCCGAGCTGCTGTGTTGACGGGTGAAGCTGGTGTTTTCAAGCTGCATGACAGCGGCATAGATCTTGCGGAGCTTCTGTTCCTGGGTTTCGGCCGGGGAGGTGATTTCGCTTACCGCAGCAGCGACGCCGGGCCCGGGGCCGATGAATTTGTCGGCGGTCTTCGACCAGAACTTTCCTTCGTTTTTCCAGAACTCGTCGGGAGTGCGGTATGCGGAGTAGTAGAAGAGGACGCGGTACGTGAAGCTCAGGACGGGCGGCATGAAGTCTTCGCTGGGAGCCGGAGGAATGTCATGCACGTTGAGTTCGAGCTGGATCTGGCCATCCCGGGCGTAGTTCGTGGCGGGCAGGCGGGTCTGTTTGACCTCGCTGCCGGCGGGCAGGATGGGCGTCCACGAGATGGTGCTGCTGCGACTGCCGTGGTCTCCGGTGACATTGATGTTGCCGTTGAGATCGATCGGCGTCCAGAGGTAGTGGCCCTTGCGGGTCCAGAGGTCGGACTGGACATACCACTGCGGTGAATAGAGAATGTTGTCGTTGTAGCGGAGCGTGTAACGATACTCGATGATGCTGCCGACCTGGACGTCAGGCAAGGCCATGAAGCTGTAGTTGCGTGTCTTCTGGATCAGCTTCTGGTACGGTTTTCCGGTGAATGGGAGGATGGCGCCGTCGGGATGAATGGTCCTGCCCTGGATGTCCTGGACGGACCTGCTGCCTGCGCCTGTGCTGTAAGGCAACTCGACGTTGGCGAACTCCTTGCCGCCTTCGGTGAGGACCTTGAGGCGGATATAGATGGTGAAGACGTGGAGTCTGTCGTCGGTGGTCTCTTCGCGGAAGAGGTAGACCGCGGGAGCGCCGGGGACCTCGGGCTGAGAGGTCATGGAGAGTTCTTCGGGAGTGGGCGGGGTCCACTGGGCGTGCAGAAAAGGGGCGGCGAGGGTAAGCGGGCCACCCACCAGAGAAGCGCTAAGGAGATGCAGGCCAGAGGTGCGGGTCATGTTCGTTCGATCCCTCCGCCGGTTGCTCCGGCTCGCCTGTTTGTTGAGCTCAGCTATTGCCTTGCAGTCGAGCCCGGGCGTGGCGCCGCAGCATGGCCCGAATGATGGCCGCCATGAGGAAGCAGAAGAACATCGTGGAGACGACCATCAGCCACTGGTATTCGGAGAAGAGCATGTTGAGCTGGATCCAAAGCGAAAGCGACCCGACGCGGTAGACGTCGTTGCCGATGCGGTAGGAGACGAAACGCGAGCCGTGCAGGACGCTGACCGATTGCGCGACGTCAGAGGACTGCGAGGTCTTGAGGAAGACGGAGAGGAAGTTCGGCACCACGGTCCGGTCTCGCAGGGTGACGACGACGACGGAACGGTTGGATCCGGTGGGCCACTCGATACCTTCGATGAGCGCATCGGGGAGACCGCCGGCGGTCTCAAGCTGGCCCGACTGAACACGGTCGGAGCTGCGAACCTTCCACCAGGCATGCTGTGACGAGGCGAAGAAGCCCTGGGTGTCCTGGATGTGCAGGCCGCTGCCGTCCACCATGACGGGAAGCGATGGGTTCAGACGTCTGATGGCGGGTTGATCGTCCACCGTGCCAAGCACCAGGTAATCCTTGCGGCTGTCGGTCTTCATGCCCTCGGAGTTGGTGACGGTGACGTTGAGCACGGGATATCCGGTCTGTGCGCCGAAGTGTCCCATGAGGGTGAGGAACATTTCGATCTCTTCCGGTGCGGCTGCATCGGGCAGAACGACTGCGGTGTCGGCGAGGTCGGCCTTGCGGGTGAAGGGATAGCCGGCATTGGCGAAGATTTCGAGGTTGGGAAGGACTGCCCAATGCGGAATGCCGTGGATGTCAAGGTACGAGTCCTTGAGGATGGCCCCCTGGAGGTTGTAGGGCGACGTGTCCTGGCAGGGTCCCTTCTTCGCCAGCAGAAAGATGAACCGCATCAGCATGGAGTTCGAGAACGGCCGCATGTCCGACACGGGAACGGGCACGATGATATCGAGTTGCGCGGAGGCGTTGCCGGTGTGGGGCATGGGCGTGGAGCTGACGTAGGAGTTGTTGAGGTACACCTGTAGGGTGCTGTCATTCGAGATGGGAATGGCGTTGTAGCGATAGCCCATGTGGAAGCCGAGGTTCTGCCGGGCTCCATAGTAGAGGTCGGGCGGAAGCCGCATGTAAACCGCGACTGGGCCGGAGCCGTCGGTCTGGAGCTCCGTGGACTGGTTGAGATCGCCGATGCGGGTAATCTTCTCCGTGCTGAGCCATCGCGGGGCATCGTCCGGCTCGCGGGGCGCGGGCATCTTAAGCGATGGGATGCGCACCTGGTCGCCTTGCAGGAGATCGCGCTGGAGAGTGAGGGCCATTGCAGCCTTGAGGAGATTGTCCGCGGTATCGCCGGTGAGCACGAGCACCTTGGAGTAGGGGTCCGAGGGATTGGTGCGCATGGCGATACTGGGGCCTGAAGTTGCGGTCATCTGGAGTGAAGCCGGGAGCGATGCGGCATTTTCGCTGATGACGATCGCGTTGCCTGCGGGGATGGCGCCGACTGTAACGGGAAAGCGCACGGGACGCGAGTCGGTGAGAATGCCGAACCAGGAGGCCACGATACCCGCCGCCTGCAGGGCTTTGGGCGAGGGCTGCGAGAGGAAGGCGATGGGAATGACAGGATGAAGATTGACGGCGACATCGTAGAACGGCAGCGGAAGCAGCTTGAGATCGTTGTGCAGGGGGAGCAGCGAGCCTGAGAGTTCGATGGTGGAAGACGTTTCGACCTGGCTCCAGAGGGTGGAGTAGGACGGGTCTTCGCACTTCAGCGTGTAGTGGCCGATGAACTCAAAGGTGAGCTCGTTGTCGTGGGCGAGCATCTCGGCAGGCAGGGTGAGGTTGGCCTGCAGGAGCGAGCCGTTCTGGTCGCGCGTGATGGAGGTGTTCGGCCCGGCCGCAGGAGGGTCGACGGCAAGAGTTGCGACGAGGGCGCCGTTGAGGCTTACCTTGAGATGGCTGAGGGATGGAATCAAGCCGGGTGAAAAGTGGTAGCGCAGCTTCATGTTCGCGGTCTTGACGATCTCGGTCTGGGGGAGCGAGAAGCGGATGCGGTCGTAGGCGTCGGCGCCGCGCAGGACGATGGTCTCGGGAACGCCAATGTCGGCGAGGGAGAAGGTGGTATCGAAGCTGCCGGGCGTGGCGTGGATTGCGGGCTCCGGCTGTGCGGAGGTTTGCGAGAGAGGCTGTGCGGAGGTGTCGCCGATGAGCGGCGGTGCGGATAAGGAGGCTCCGTTCTGCCGGAGCTCCCGTGCGAGCGGCGTGGCCTGCGATGCGCGCTGAGGACCTGGTCTGGAACCAGCCGGGGATTGGGCCCGAGGACAATACTGGGCTCTCAGAGTGCATCCTCCAAGGAGCCCAAGCAGCAAGAAGATGGGAGCTATGCCGGCGGCGAGTCGGGACTTCGGCGGAGCCTGCTTCTTGTTCATCAACCCTCGTATCGTCTGCCTGAATCCGTGGATTGCGAGCAGGAAGATGCGCCCGAGGCTGCGCAGCGGCTTATCCGGTTCACGCTTGTCTCCCCACCCCAGCCACGTATCGGCACGGGAGTAGAGCACCATGGTGAGGGCCTCCTCCTCCTGCAGGTTGAGCGGATCGAACTGTACCCGGAGCACATTGCCGTCAACGCCGGCCAGGGTGGCCGGAAAAACCGCATCGCCATCCAGCACGGGCAGGGTCAGCTTGACGGACTCTCCGATGGTGGCGGTGAAGTCGCGTTCCATGCGGACCATCACGCCTCCACTGGACATGTCGGTCGTGACGCCGTGGATGATGGAACCGTTGGCGAGCTCGACGTCGGCAGGAACCGACATGGCGACGCGTACGGCTTGCCGCCGCTGCTGGCTCTCCCAGGCGACCGAAGTGGCCACCCCGAGGATGACGAGGTTGAAGCAGGCCCAGATCAGGTTCATCACGATGGTGCCTACGTGGGTGCCGTCGTACATTGCGGCCAGCACGTTCAAGGGGGAGATCATGCTGGCGCCGGGAAAGTGGAAGAACCTCGGGATGGCGCACAGCAGACCGAGGAAATTGATCGCAATCATGAACATGAAGGGCTGGGCGATGCGTGAATCGAAGAATCTTCGATTCACCACGCCGCCCTTCGCGGTCACCTCGAAGCTGCCGAACTTTGGGTTCACCAAGGCAAGCATGGTGGGGAGAAAGATGTAGGGCGCAAGCACGGTCTCGTAGATTTCGTTCCAGAAGGAGTGGCGATGCTCGCCCTGGATGCGCGAGTTGGTGATGTTCGAAAGCACCAGATGCGGGAACGCGTACGCCAGGATGGCAGCCCAGTAGCCTGGCACATTGACATGCCCAAAGATGAGATAGATCAGCGGCGCGGTAAGGAAGATCAGCCTGGGGAGCGCGTAGAGGAAGTGGGTCATCGCGTTGAAGTAGCAGAGCCGCTGGGCCGCGCTGAGACCCTTGGCAAAGAGCGGGTTGTCGGTCCGCATGATCTGGACCATGCCGCGCGCCCAGCGGATACGCTGCTTAATGTGTCCGCTCAGGCGTTCGGTGGCAAGACCGGCGGCCTGGGGGATGTTGATGTACGCGGTGTTCCAGCCGTTGATCTGCATGCGCAGCGAGGTGTGGGCGTCCTCGGTGACGGTCTCGACCGCGATGCCGCCGATCTCGTCGAGCGCGGTGCGGCGGAGCACGGCACAGGAGCCGCAGAAAAAGGTCGCGTTCCAGAAGTCGTTGCCATCCTGCACGACGCCGTAGAAGAGCTCGCCGTCGTTGGGGATGGTGCGGAACTGGTCGAGATTGCGCTCGAAGGGGTCGGGCGAATAGAAGTGATGCGGGGTCTGGAGCATGCCCAGCTTGCTGTCGCGCAGGAACCAGCCCATGGTGACCTGCATGAAGCTGCGCGTAGGAACGTGGTCGCAGTCGAAGATGGCAACAAAGGGCGAGTCGAGCTGTTTCAAGGCGCGATTGATATTGCCGGCCTTGGCGTGTTCGTTGTCGTCGCGCGTCATGTAGCCGACGCCGGCCTCTTCGGCGAATTTGCGGAACTCCTCCCGCTTGCCGTCGTCCAGGACGTAGACGTTGAGCTTTTCGGCGGGCCAGTCGATGTTCATGGCGGCGAGAGCGGTGTACTTCACGACACTGAGGGGCTCGTTATAAGTCGGGATCAGAAGGTCGATAGAGGGCCAGCGCTCCAGATCGTCCGGCAGCGGCACGGGCGTGCGGCGCAGAGGCCAGAGGGTCTGGAAGTAGCCGAGGAAGAGAACAATGAAGGCGTAGGTTTCGGCCAGCACCAGGAGGCAGATGAAAAAGGCGTCGAGGAGGCTCCAGACGGAACCGGGATCGAGGAAGAACTTGACTGTGGTGGCGAGCCTCCAGAAGCCGTAACGGAAGGTGGAAAACATAGAGACCAGCATCAGAGTAAGGGTGATGAGATAGGAGCTCGAGCTGCGGTCGAGCCAGATGGTGAGCAGCACCATCATCACTCCCAACACGGTCTGCTGGGGCCAGGTCAACTCCAGGATTCCGGTGAACCCGAGCAGGAAGATGCCGCTTACGAGGACCACGATACGGAGTAGTTTGAAGAAGAGTGCGTCACCGGACTGGAACTTTCCCCACAGGGGAGAGTTCGTCATCGTTCACTCCAGCGCACGTTGCGGAAACCTGCCGTGGCGGGGGCGGCGACGGTGCGGAGCCAGGTGGCCACGTTCAGGTAGTCCTCCGCGACGGGCGCGTCGGGCGCGTAGTCGACGACGGTCATGCCTTCCGCGAGAGCTTCGCTGACCGAAGGCGCGCGGCGGATGACGAACGGCAGCAGGCGATCTCCGAGCTTGCGGCGCAGCACTTCACGTACATCCAGGTGCAGGGGAAGCGACGTGTCGAACTGGTTGAGCACATAGAACGGCTGCAGCGGCCGCCCGTCACCGTCATTGATGCCGTGGAAGAACTTTTCAACCGTCTGCAGGCTGATGACGGAGTTCATATCGGGGGCGACCGGAACCAGCACGGTCGGGTTCATACGGAACATGCGGCGGACGATCCAACTCGAGGCGGGGGTAAGGTCGAACAGAATGCGATGCGTGCCCCGGCTGTTGTTGATGATCTCTTCGGCGAGCAGATCCTGAGCGGC
The DNA here is from genome assembly GCA_965277575.1 of Edaphobacter sp. Classification (GTDB taxonomy): domain Bacteria; phylum Acidobacteriota; class Terriglobia; order Terriglobales; family Acidobacteriaceae; genus Edaphobacter. The sequence continues at coordinate 3,651,322 of CBDIDK010000002.1, read as the reverse complement.
GTCGTCCTTTGCAGTCTGATCCACGTCGTAGCTGACCAGGTAGATCGGAGCATCGGTACTGCCGCTTGGCGGGGAGAACGTGCGAACGGCGCCCTGCCGGAGCTCGCTTGCGCCGAAGTAGAACGGCAGCAGCCCGTGCGATGTGGTGTCGGTCAGCAGGACCTTCTCACCCATGGAAGAGAGTGAGCGGCCGACGGTGGCGACAAGGCTGGTCTTGCCGACTCCGCCGGCCAGCGAAAAGACGGCCAGGACAGGAGTGCGAGTCTCCTTCTGACGCACCGGCGCGGCCTCGGGCTGCTCCTGGCCGGGCTGCTCGAAGACGCCCTTGAGAGCGAACCAGCGGGCGGCGACGCGTTCCCGCGAGTGCTGCAGGGTGTCGGCAACGGAGGATTGTGGCTCCGCCGGTTGGAAGCTTATCGGCTTTTGCTGTGCCGGAGGAGCGGGCGGAGCATAGAGCCAGGCGGGACCGGCTGCGTCGGCGCTGTAGGCCGGACTGGCGCTCGGAGCTGACCCAGCATTGGGGCGTGGGGCAGGTGTGTCGGATGTTGGCTCCGATGCATCGCGGCGCTCGCGGTCTGAAGAGCCCTGGGCCTGCTGGTAGTCGAACTCGTCGTGGGCGCGGCGGCCCCGCGTGGAGTCAGAGGGAACCAGAGCCTGCGAAAAGGGAGATACGGTTCGTGGGCCGACCGGCGGAACAGGCGCTGCGAAGCGTTGCGTGGGCTGCCGAACCGCGGGAGAAGAAAAGGGCAAAGGATCGGAAATCGGATGTCGCAGGGGATCCTCAGCCGGTTCACTGACCATAAAAACCGGCTCGGCGGTAGCCCTGATGCGGTCCTCGGCTGGCGCGGCACCTGCGAAGGAGGAGGAAGGCAGCCCGGGCTTTGGCCTGCTTCCGTACTCCTGCGTACGCAGGTCGGGACCAGCCGGCCCTTGAGTGTCGTCTACGGTAGAAGAGAAACTTTGCGCCTGGATCGGCTGTTCGGCTGTCTGCGTCATTTCCTGGGCCACCCCGGACTGAAAGTCACCTTGAACGGGAACATGCTTTCGTGATGGCTGTGCCGCGGTGCGCTCGATCAGGAGCGCGTCCGGGTCGGGGCCGCGATAGATCTGCCGGACGCCGGAAGCATCGTCGGGACGATAGCCCTGCGGGCGTCGCTGACTGAGCTGCTGTACCGGGACGCGTTCCTCCGGAAGAATCGGGACAGGTGAATAGCCAGCCGGTTCGGGACTGACGCGAACGCCGTTCGAGCGCAGCTCCTGCACGGGGGCTGCGGCCTGTTGCGAAACCGAGTCTGCCGACCGGTAAGGCCGGGCCGGGTAGTGGGGCTGAAGGTGAGACTGCGGGTGAAATCTCGATTGCTGCTGGGGATTTAACTGCGATTGCGATTGAAAAGGAACGGCCGGCTCCGGATGGGCGACGTATGGGTCCGAGATCTCGCCGGGAACTTCGGAGAGACGATTGTCCGAACCGGGTGCTGTCCTGCGGCGCATTTCGGAGTCGGCATAGCGCGCCGCCTGTCTCTGTGCGGAGACGTGCGCCTCGGCTATCTCGCGCTCTTCACGGCGGGCGGCGGCTTCGGCAACAGCGGCGACCTCGGCGCGGCGAGCAGCTTCGACGCGCTCGGCGGCGGCGGTGCGGGCTGCCTCCTCTGCCTGAAGCAGAGACCGTTGCGTGGAGGCGTCCGAATCGCCGGGCCGGTGGCTGTGCGCAGCCTCTACCGCGCGGTGCCCGGCTGAGTCGGCAGCAGTTGCCGCGGCCTCGGCCTCTGCCTGGGCAAGCAGGGCCTGTTCCCTCACCTGCTGCGCCGCGCGCTGCCGCAACTGAGCGCGGTACTCGCGCCGGGATGCGGAGAAGTCGCGGTATTTGGCGCCGTGCAGATTAGCCCAGGAGTAAAGAACGGCCACATCTTCCGGCGTCTCGCCTGTTGCCAACTCATCGGTCCTGTCTGTGCCCTGAGAGTCCATGGTTCCTGGTTTTCGTGCCGTGTCTTCACGACAATAGGTTGTGTCTGAACTGCTTCGCCTACCAGCTCAAGAGCGAGTCGAACCTGGTTGTTATGCGCTAGGATGAGGCTACTGTGGGGTTTACCCCAAGTCAATGAACCGGACGTGCGACTTAAGTGTGACGGACGTACCTGGTGAAGACGCGCGCGGGAATCGGAAAGCCCGGGCGACCTTAGAACCGGTTAAACATGTCTGCCGCTGGCCGCACGCCCACTGGTATTGGCTGCAACCGGCCACGGAATCGGCCGGACGAATGTGCTAACTTGATAGTGTGGTCTGAGAGCGTAGCTCAGTTGGTAGAGCATCGCCCTTTTAAGGCGTTGGTCCTGGGTTCGAGCCCCAGCGCTCTCACCATCGCCCCCTTTAACGAATTCGATATAGCGACCGCCGGACGCCATGATTCGGCGGCTTTTTTTTGCGCATAAACCGGTCGCTCATGTTCACGCCAGATATCCGGCTTGCTCGGCGTCAGGGGCGGCAAAACCCGGTTCCTACTCGGTCGGTTTGTCCGGCGGGGGTTGAAAGGCGCAGAACTCGTCCAGAAAACGCTGGCTGTACTGCTCCACCAGCATCTCGATCCGCTCGGCTGAATCCGCCTGTAAAAGCAGACCCGCATGGTGATACTTCTCCAAGCGGCGCACCACCTCCGGCGCGTCGAAGCCGCTGAGGTCGGGCCGCTCCTGCCGCGCAAGGGAGATGACGCTGCCCGCAAAGAGCGGCCGTACCGGTGGCAGCCTGTAGCCCCGGCCCAGCAGCGCCGCAACCTCGATCCGCGCCCACTCCACCCAGGGATTGATCCCGTTGGCCAGCTCAACCACATCCGCAATATGCGCCCCGCCTACCCGCGCCGCAGTCTCAAGAAAGTAAAATTTGCCGTCCGCGTCCGCCTTGATGAACTCCGAATGGGTCACCCCGGATACCATTCCAAGCGCTTGAAGCAGATGAAGGTGGATGGCCTCGAGTTCGCGCGCATCATTCGAATCTTTTTTCAGTGCCCGTGTACTGAACACGCCGCCGTGGTGCATGGTTTGCAACGGCGGTTTGCCGTATTTGTAAGGCGCCGCGAAGACGGTCTCGCAGTTCCAGGTAATGCCTTCGACGTGGAATATCTCGCCCGGCACAAACCGCTCCAATAGGTAATGCGACTGCAGATCCCCCAGTTGATCGAGTGTCGGCCAGATCTGCTCCGGCGACTCGAACTTGCGGATGCCTAACGCGGATGCGCTGGTACGCGGCTTCAGCAGCCACGGCCCCTGGACCGAATCCAGAAAGTCGCGCACATCGGGGTAGTGAAACACCGAAGTAAACTCCGGCACCGGGACGCCTCTGGCCTGCGCACGCTGCCGCATTGCCAGCTTGTCACGGAAGTAGCGTGTCTCCGATTCGCCCATTCCAGGCAGACGCAGGTGTTCGCGGACCAGAGCCGCAATCTCCAGGTCGAATTCATCCAACGGGACAATGCGATCGAATTGCTGCTCGCGCGCGTGATAGCTCACGGTGTTCAGTACCTGCTCCGGCGTGAGGTCCGAGGGCATTGTGATCAGCCGTTTCAGCGAGCCTAGGGGCCAGTCGGCGTGCTCATGCTTTTCAAGCGTCAGGAGCACGACGTCGCAGCCGAGGCGCGCCGCTTCTTCGATGAACTGCTGACCTTTTTCGTAGGTGCTGATACACAGTATCGTGGGTTTCTGGCGCTCGCTGGTCACATTGCCTCCTTGGCCGGTCGGGCCCTCGCCGAGTCTATTGAGCAGGTTGTTCCAATTTCCTTGAAGCTGGCGGCGGCGCTGTAAGCTTCTCCACTATGTTTGTTGTCGAGAAGCCTTCTACGGTGGGCACGATCTCGACCCGGCCACCGGCGGCGATCACATCATCATGGCCCACGACGGTCTCCGCCGTATAGTCGCCACCTTTGACTAACACGTTGGGCCGCAGTGCGCGGATCAACTCCAGCGGCGTATCCTCGGCGAAGAGCACGACGGCATCAACCGCCGCCAGAGCAGCCATGACACGGGCACGTTCCCGTTCGGAGACGATCGGACGCGTTGGCCCTTTCAAACGGCATACGGATTCGTCGGCGTTCAGTCCGAGCACGAGCTTGGATCCGAACCGGCGGCATTGTTCGAGCAGTGTGATGTGGCCGACGTGCAGGAGATCGAAGCAGCCATTGGTGAAGACGATCGTCTCGCCCGAAGCACGCCACTCCGCAACGCGCAGCTTGATCCGGTCGAGATCGAGAATCTTCTCCCCTGCGCTCAGCCCGGAGCTGGGGGTCAGCACCGCAACCAGCTCGTGGCGTGCGATGGGAACGGTACCCACCTTGCCGACCACAATGCCTGCCGCGAGATTGGCGAGTTCGACGGCGGTCTCGATCTGCAATCCCCCGGCGAGCCCGGCGGCCAACGTGGCGATGACTGTATCTCCCGCACCCGATACATCGTATACCTCGCGGGCGCGTGCAGGCGAGTGATAGATACCGGACCCGGATGCGGAGGCAGGACGAAGCACGCTGATTCCCTTCTCGCTCATCGTGACGGTCACGAAGTCCAATCGATGCCTGGTGACAAGCGCCTGGCCGGCGGCGAGCAAAGCTTCAGTCTGGCGGGCGGGAACGCCGGTTGCCTGTGCGAGCTCGCCGAGATTGGGACAGACACTGGTCGCGCCCGCGTACTTGCCGAAGTCCGGGGTTTTGGGATCGGCAAACACAGGAATGCCAGCAGCTCTCGCAGCATGGATCACCGCGGCGCAGAGCGCTTCGGACAATACGCCCTTCGCGTAATCCGAGAGGATGACCGCATGGACCTTCGTCGCAAGCTCGGTGGCCCGTTCGAGCAGGCGCTGCGCCTCGATGGCCGGCGGTGCGTCGTTGCTTTCGATGTCCAGACGAAGCAACTGCTGCGTGCGACCGATGATGCGCGTCTTGGAGATGGTAGGAAGCGAGCTCGAGACGACGCCCACCGTATTCACTTTGGCGCGCTCGAGAATGACGGCAAGTTCGGACTGCTCCGGATCGTTGCCCCAGAAGCCGCTCAGGAACGGCTGGCAGCCCAGGCCGGCGAGGTTCATGGCGACGTTGGCAGCTCCCCCGGCCCTTTCATAACGTTGCGCATGTCGGATCACGGGGACTGGAGCTTCGGGAGAGATTCTCTCCACCTCGCCATGGATGTAGCGGTCGAGCATGATGTCGCCGACGACGAGTACCTTGAGCTGACTGAAGCCGCCCTCAAGCAGGTTCAGGATCGAATGTAATTCCGGCAGCATGGGCGAAAGTCTCCTCGGAACCATCATCGCATTGTTGAGTTTGAAGGCGGTTAGCCAAGGACCTTCCGGACCTCTCCCGCAGCCTCTTCGACGGAGATCGAAAGCAGGCACCTCTTCCGCTCGATGATGCAAGTGTCGAGACCACATCCCCAGCAGTCGGTCTGGTGATAGATGACGTGATGCTGCGTGCCGTAGGGAAACCAGACGCCAGGCTTGTTGCGCGCGGCGAAGAGAGCAACGCACGGGGTCTGCACCGATGCGGCGAGGTGCATTGGCCCGCTGTCATGTCCGACGAAGGCGCGCGCCTGTGCAAAGACCGCCGCAGTCTCACGAGGGGTCATCAACCCGCATAGATTGACGACTGGCGAGGTCGAAACGCTCTTCCAGCCTTCCGCCGCGAACTGACTGGCTTCGTTCTCCTCGGGAGCCCCGCTGAGCACAAGGGCGTACTCAGGATAAAGGGCCGCGAGCCGCGCCAGCAGCGCCCGCCAGTTCTCCCGTCCCCAGTCCCTTGCCTGCCCTTTCGTCCCTACGCTCACAGCGAGAAGCGGACGTCCGGCCGTAACGGTCAGCGCCGCAGCAGCACGCTCGCGCTCTGTGGCGGTGAGGTGCAGGTGCCAGCTCTCGGGACGCTCCAGGTGAGCGTCGCCCAGCTCGCGGAGGTTACGGGCAATCCGTGCCGCCTCCGGCTCAAAGAGGTTTGCGTCCTGGTCGTAGCGATTCTGCTGCATATCGTCTGTGAGAGGAACTCCGACGAGCCGCGGAATGCCGCAGAGCCGAAAGAACCGGGCGTCGCGGCGAGCAGAGTCGATGCCGCGGTTTACACCGCAATAGACGAGAACCTGCGGTCGCCAACGAAGGATTTGCCACCACAACGCTGCGAGCTCGCGCGGGCTGCGGGTCCCGACCGCATAGCTCAGGTAGCCGTGGACGAGTCCGGTATTTTCGAGAATGGCTGCGGCAGGGGGAGCTTTCACATTTACCGGAAAGTTCGTCAACATACGCCGTTCGGCATTAGGAAAAGCGCGAGCGATCAGGTGCAGCGCGGGGAGTGCGATGAGGGTATCGCCCAGGCTGCCCAGGCGATAGATCAGGACTCTTTTTATCGATTTCGTTGCCATAGCCTGCTTCAGTCTGCCTGCTTCTGCGACTTCGAGCAACCTTCAAACCAATCCGGTAATTGGGAGTGCGGATTGATAAGATGACTTCACCTGCTCACCTGAGAGCGGCGAGGGCCGGCTGTGGACCACGGCAATAACCTGATCTTTATCTCTATCGCCGCGTATCGCGACCGGCAGCTTGGCCCCACGATTGAAGACTGCATCGCGAAGGCAGCAGATCCCTATCGCCTGCGGTTCGGGATCTGTTGGCAACACGGTGCGGGCGACGATCCTCTGCCGTATCGCAATGACGAGTGCTTCCGTATCCTGGACGTGGACTGGCGCGACAGTAAGGGCGCCTGCTGGGCTCGAGCCGAGGTGATGAAGCTGTGGCGTGGCGAGTCATGGTTCCTGCAAGTTGATTCGCACTGCCGTTTCGCGCCTGGCTGGGATGAGCGACTGCTTCGCGGCATGGAACAGACAGGCAGCATGAAGCCTGTGCTGAGTACGTATGCGACGGCCTTTATCCCCGGAGGCGAGGAGGTACTGGAGGAGACGCCGCTGCAGATGGGCTTCCAAGGCTTTACCGAGGATGGAATACCGCATATGAAGCCAGTGGCCATTCAGGACTGGAGGAGCCGGAGTGCTCCGTTGCGGGCCAGGTTTCTTGCGGCGGGTTTTCTCTTTGCACCGGGCAGCTTTGTCGAGGAGGTGGCCTACGACCCTGAGCTTTACTTCCTGGGTGAGGAAGCTACGATGACGCTGCGGGCATTCACCGGCGGCTACGATCTGTTCCATCCCTGCGAGCCGGTCGTCTGGCACGACTACGTGAGGGCAGACGCCACCAAGCACTGGGACGACCACACCGAAGCGAACAACGCCGCACGGAAGTGGCATGAACTCGATATGGTCAGCAAGGCCAGGGTAAAGCGCCTGCTTGCAGGGGAAGTTGTGGAGAGCTACGGACTGGGCACCGTGCGTACCCTGCAGGAATATGAGGAGTACGCCGGGCTTTCGTTTCGCCTGCGTAAAGCTCAGGATTATACGATCCGCTGCGAGGAGCCGCCTAATCCGGAGGCTCCCGCCGATTGGGCTGGAAGAATCTTCACATGGATGGTGCGTATCAATCTGGATCGGGCCGCACTGCCGCAGGGGGCGTTCGAGGATGCGATCTTCTGGTATGTCGGGGTGAACGATGAGGCCGGCACCGAGATATATCGCAGGGAGGTCTTCAGGGAGCAACTAGACGGGTTGCAGCAGGATCAGGCACAGCTCGCCCTGTTCTGCGAGTTCGAATCGGGGACCATTCCAGCTTCGTGGACGGTGTGGCCGGTGAGCCGGTCGAGCGGGTGGCTGAGCAAGGTCCAGGGGCGGCTGGAGGAAGACGACTATACGATCGTTCTAGAAGAGGACGCGGGCCAAGAGCAGCCTGCTCCTGATCTGCTGGTGACGCGCGATGGCGATTCAGATACACGGAGTGGAACCAGGGAGAATGGACGGGAATCATGTTAGACGCCGCTTCGATAGCCCGTATGCAGGATGAGGGTACAGTGGCCCTGCACGCGGAGGGGAATGCGGGTCGGCCAGTAATCCATTCGGACAGCCTGATGAAACTTGTGGTGGAGCAGCATCGGGCGAACTTCGACCTGTGGCATGAGGAGGACAAGGCCCGGGCTCCTGAAGCGGCGGACGCAGAGATTGCGCGGGTAAAGCATGCGATCGACGGGCTGAACCAGAGGCGGAACGATCTGGTGGAGAAGATCGATCTTTGGCTGATGGAGGGACTGGAGCAGAATGGGCGGGCACCGCTGCACTCCGAGACGCCGGGGTTGATGATCGACCGGCTCTCCATCCTCGCGTTGAAGATATATCACACGGCGGAGGAGACCCGCCGTTCGAGCGCGACGGATGGACACCGGCTGGCGAATGGGAAGCGGCTTGTCCTGCTGGAGGAGCAGCGCGGCGATCTGGCGGGGTGTCTGGATACGCTGTGGGCGGAGGTTCTGGAAGGGACGAGGAGGTTTAAGCTATATCTTCAGTTGAAGATGTACAACGATCCTGAGTTGAATCCGGCTGTGTATGCGCGAAGGGCAAAGGCAGGCGGGAGCTAGAAAACAGCATGGCTGAATGGTGCGGAGTTGACCTTGCGGGCCGGTCTGCGTATAAAACCGAGACAAGAACAAAACGCTCATTGGCAACGTTAGAATGGGAAGCTCAGAACGCCTCACGTGACAGGATCGATCATGGCTCAGACAAAGACCCCAGTTGCTGCGACAAAACGTACCGCGAAGACACTTGCTGGAACGGTTCCGGTATCGATCGATCATGTCAGGGCCGCGATGCTGACTCACTACGAGGCGGCCCTGCGGCTGATGCAGCAGGGCAAGTACGAGAAGGCACATGCGGCGTTCGACGAGATGCTGGCGGCGGGGCCGGGTGAGCTGGGGGACCGGGTGCGGATGTACATCAACGCTTGCCTGTTGCAGGTTGCGAAGGGAACGACCAGCTTCAGCAGCCACGAAGAGCACTACGACTACGCCATCTCGCTGCTGAACGACGGTCACTATGAAGACGCCCGCGAACAGTTTCAGCAGATCTTGAAGGCGAACGACAAGGCAGATTACGCATTCTACGGACTGGCGGTGCTGGCGAGCATGACGGGCGACTCGCATACGTGCCTGGAACACCTTACCGAGGCCATCCGGCAGAATCCACGCAACCGGATCCAGGCGCGGGCGGATTCGGACTTTCAGGATATGGCGGACGACCCCCGTTTTACGGAGTTGCTGTACCCGGAAAGTTAGCAGGGGCACGCCTTCTCAATTGCGGGTATCTCGGGCGCCAGGACTATCTTCAGCAATCTACCTTGGCTAAGATGGACTCATGCATTCATTTGAGAACCGGAAGGTGCGTTGATGCCGCTGCTGAATGAGGCTGGAGCCGGCGAAAAGGCGCTTCGCGTCGTAGCGATCGGGGGCGGCACCGGTCTTTCGACGTTGCTGCGCGGACTGAAGCGGTATGTCGCCACGCCGGACCGAAGGAGAGGCATCCGGCTGAACCGCGCGTCAAAGGACGAAGCTCCTGCTTCGCCTCCGTGTCCGGAGCTTCCGTGCCTGATCCGCGAGCTCTCGGCGGTGGTGACGGTGACCGACGATGGCGGGTCGTCGGGGCGGCTGCGGGAGGACTTCAAGATGCTGCCGCCGGGGGACGTTCGCAACTGCATGGTCGCCTTGTCCGAGGACGAGCATCTCCTTTCCAAGCTGTTTCAGTTCCGCTTCGAGCAGGGCGAGCTGCTGGGACACAGCTTCGGCAACCTGTTCGTCGCGGCGCTCTCGCACATTACAGGAGACTTCGCGCAGGCGGTGCAGATGTCGTCGCAGATTCTGGCGACGCGGGGCAACATCTTCCCTGCCACGAATACGAATGTGACGCTGGCGGCGTTGATGGACGACGGCTCGCTGGTACGGGGCGAGACCAACATCACGGCGAGCAAGCAAAGCATCGTCGAGCTGATGCTGGAGCCGGCGACGGCCGATCCGCTGCCGGAGACCCTGGGCGCGATCGCGCAGGCCGACCTGATCACCCTGGGCCCGGGTTCGCTGTATACCTCCCTGATCACCAATCTGCTGGTGCGGGGTATTCCCGAGGCGCTGGCGGCTTCGCGGGCGACCAGGGTGCTGGTCTGCAACCTGATGACGCAGGCGAACGAATCGCTGGGCATGACGGCTTCGCAGCACATCGAAAAGATCATGCAGCATTCGGGCGGCGCATCGTCGCCCATCTTCGACTATGCGCTGATCAACACAGGACCTATTTCGCCGGCTCGCCTGGAGCAGTATGCGCGCGAGGGGCAGCAGCCGATCGAGGCGGACCTGGAGGCGATACGGGCGCTGGGGGTCGAGCCGGTGACGGGGAACTTTATGCACGAGGGCGATGTGCTTCGGCACGACTACGACCGGGTGGCGGCGAAGCTGCTGGCGCTGCGTCTGAACCGGCCGGTAGAGGCTTCGATCTGACGTTGATCTAACAGGATCACCCAGGATCGCCAGGGCGGTTTGAATCTGCTGGCGTAAACTGAAGTCTGCCTATGTCTTCTTCGTTCAACTCCACCGGCTTCGGTACCGGCATGAAGTCAGCGGATCGTCCGTCACGCGGCACCGGCAAGGCGACCACCGCCGATCTGACAGCCTCGCGTCCCAAGCCGAAGCTCAAGAAGGTGCTCCCCGAGGTCTGGCAGCTGATCAGGCCGCGGCGCTGGCTGCTGGCCGGCAGCTTCCTGCTGATGGTGGTCAATCGCGCCAGCGGCCTGATCCTGCCTGCTTCGACCAAGTACCTGATCGACAATGTGATGGGCAAGCACCAGCTTCATCTGCTGCCGATCATCGTCGGGATTGTCGTGACCGCAACGATTGTGCAAGGCATCACCTCGTATACGCTCACGCAACTCCTCTCGAAAGAAGGCCAGCGCCTTATTGCCGAGCTTCGCATGAAGGTTCAGTCGCACATTGGACGCCTGCCGGTGGCCTTCTATGACGAGAACCGGACGGGCACCCTGGTGGCGCGGATCATGACCGACGTCGAAGGCGTCCGCAACCTGATCGGCACCGGCGTGATCGACTTCTGCGGCGGCATTCTTACCGCGCTGTTCGCGCTCGGCTACCTGCTCAAGCTCAGCGTACAGATGACCCTGGTCACCTTTGTCATCCTGGTCCTCTTCGGGGCGATTCTGCAACGCGCCTTCAAGACGATCCGCCCGATCTTCCGCGAGCGCGCCAAGATCAACGCCGAGGTTACCGGACGGCTGACCGAGTCGCTGGGCGGCGTCCGCGTGGTCAAGGGCTACCACGCCGAGCAGAGCGAAGCGAACGTCTTCGCGAGCGGCGCGAACCGCCTTCTACAGAACGTGATCTCGTCGCTGACCGCGCAGTCGCTGATGGCGCTTGCCTCTACCGCAGTCCTCGGCGTCGTGGGCGCGCTGGTCATGTACCTGGGCGCGCACCAGGTGGTGGCTGGCCGACTCACGACGGGCGGCTATGTGACGTATGTGATGTTCCTCGCCTTCATGATCGCTCCGATCGTCCAGCTTGTCGGCATCGGGACCCAGTTGACCGAGGCGCTGGCCGGGCTCGACCGCACCACCGAGATCCTGAACGAGGGCGAAGAAGATTCCGAACCGGGCCGCACCCACAACCTGGCCAGCATCCGCGGCGAAGTCGCCTTCGAGGACGTCAGCTTCGCGTATCAACCCGGTAAACCGGTCCTGCACGGCATCAGCTTCGACTCGCGGCCCGGCACTGTCACCGCTCTGGTTGGCTCCTCGGGCTCCGGCAAGTCGACCATCATTTCGCTGATCTGCGGCTTCCACACGGCGACCGCCGGAGGCGTGCTGATCGACGGCATCGACCTTGCCACGATCCGGCTCAGCAGCTACCGCCAGCAGCTCGGCGTGGTGCTGCAGGAGACGTTCCTGTTCGACGGCACGATCCGCGAGAATATCCTGTTCAGCCGTCCCAATGCGACGGACCAGCAGCTGATGGAAGCCTGCCGGATTGCGCGTGTGGACGAGTTTGCCGAGCGGTTCCCCGAGCGGTACGACACCATCGTGGGCGAACGCGGGGTGAAGCTCTCGGGTGGGCAGCGGCAGCGCATCTCGATTGCACGGGCGATTCTTGCGGACCCTCGCATCCTGATCCTCGATGAGGCGACAAGCTCGCTCGATTCGGAGTCTGAAGCGCTGATCCAGAGCGGCCTCAGCTACCTGATGCAAGGCCGGACGACGTTTGTGATCGCCCACCGGCTCTCGACGATTCGGCGCGCCGAACAGATTCTAGTCATCGAGCAAGGCAGGATCGTCGAGCGCGGGACTCACGAAACGCTGTATGAACTGCATGGCAGGTACTACGATCTGTATACCCGCCAGCACGGGCTGGAGACGAACCTGTTTCTTGCTCCCGGAGAAGGCGACAGGATGGAAGAGGGCGTGACCGCTAAGGTTTGATATCGCTCGGGTGTGGATGACTTGTCCTGCCGGACGAGCCCACTACACGTGGTGCGGCCACTTCGTGGCGGGTATACCTTCCTCTCCAGGATATGCAGCGCTGGCCCTCCCGGTGGTCGGGATCGAGGCGCTTGCTTAGGCGAGACGGGCGCGGCGCGCGGAGATGAAGGAGCGCACGCAGAGCAGAACGAAGATGAGGCAGAGAGCGCCCATCATGGCCTGAAGCCGGGCCGCATCGGGACGCGCCACGGCATGTCCGCTCATCATGCGGATGATCCCGATGATGCCCGGGATGGTGCCGAGGAAGCCGAGCAGACCGACCGTGACCGCGATGTGCATGAAGAGCATCCGGCGCTTCGAGTCGGAGGTGTTGGCCAGGGCGCCGAAGATGGCCAGGAGAAGACCGAAGGCGACGGGGATGAGGGTGTGGGGATGATGTCCCAGGACGACGAAGGCGCCCGCGCCAAGCAGGATGAGCAGGATGCCGAAGACGATGGTGAGTTTTGCCATGTTCAAGAGGGTTCTCCGTTGAGCCTGTAGTCAGGATACGCGGTGTCGGCGCAGACGGCAGGGGCGAAGGGTTTGCTGCCGGGTCCGATAGTGCTGCGACGGGACAGGATGCGGCGCATGCCTCGAGATCGGGAAGGCAGGCAGATTCTCTTCTGGAATGGTCCGGCTCGGCGGACGGATCGTCGTCCATCTGAGCGAACCTGTCCAGGAGGAGGCCGACCCTGCTGCGGCGCGGGGGTGGAACTTCGGCGCGGGGAGCGAGATTGCCGAGGACGGGGTCGGCGACGATCTCATCCACCAACTCCACCTCGGAGTACTCGGAGTACCTGGGCTTTGGCGGGGTGCGGGGGAGGTTGGAGCTGGCGATCTGGAGGCCGTAGAGGAGCAGGCCGGCGCGCTTGGGGTCGATCTCGTTGCGGGCGATGCGGGAGAGGACCTCGCCGATGGAGCATTGGATGGCGGTGCGGTCCTCCGGCATGGCGATGTTGAAGCTGGCCTGGCGGCTGCGACGCTGGCGAGGGTTTTCGACCGGGCGGCGGGTGGTGTGGTGGTAGTAGCAGAACTCTTCGTGACGCAGGCTGGGACTGTCGCAGCGTTGGCCGCCGGCGAAGATGTGGCGGCACTGCAGGCGTGTGGCGGTATCTGACATGGGTGTAGCCCCCTGGTGCGATTTTGTGTCAAAGTCTTGAAACGATGAGGCTTGCCTTCGGACCTGGGCTGAGCCGAAGTTAAGGCGTTAAAAGGAAAAGCCCGGCGGTTTGCCGGGCTGTGTGGTGTCTGTTCTAAGTATAGAGGAGTCAAGAGAACTTCTACGCCACCGCTAAGTTCCTGTATATGTGTAGGATAGCGATGGAATGGGGTTGACAGGCCGTAAGCCGAGCCTGGGGGCGGGCGCGGCTGCGGGAAGAGCTGCTACTGGTGTTTTTCCGACTTGCTGAGGCCGCCGAACTCACGTAACAGATTGAGACCTACGCTGACGCCTTCCTTGACGCCATAGCGTTCGAGGGTCTTCGAAAGAGTGATGCTGCTGGGCGGGGAGTAGGCGTTGCTGAGGGCCGTGGACATGCCAAAGCCCAACATGCTGGCGTAGTTCGGCATCTCTGTGCCCCGATCGCTGTAGGCGACGACCTGGCTGCGAACCGTCCACCACAACCTCGATTGGATCGAACCGTGGCCTTTGCGGAAGTAGCGCGGGTCCTGGTGGAAGAGGGTGGGAAGCAGAGCGTCGGTGAACAGGTAGGTGGAGCCTATGTTGGCGGCGTTGTAGCCAAAACGCTGGGCGAAGGGTCCCGCTCCGGAGCCGTAGTCGGGGCCGTAGCCCGAGACCTGATCGAAGCCGGCGAAGATGGCGGATTCGATGAGAAAGGAGGGATCGACGATCTTCTTGTAAGCCATCTCGAATTTCTGCTTTGTACGAAGCGGGGGTAAGGGGGTATCGGGATCCTGCACGGTCTCGTAGCCGGGAAACACGAATAAGACGCGACGGTGGGGGAGCGGGGCCTCGGGGAGAGAGGGATCGATTTTGGCCTGGGCCAGGGCGGATGCCGTCACGAAGAGCAGCGGCAGGATGAAGCGAAGGCGCGGAAAGGGCATAGAACTCCAGACAGGTAGGCTAAAAAGTGGAAAGTCGCCGGCCAATCTGCTGGCGGCGGCGCTCGCTGCGGGGCGGGACGGCGAAAAAGAGTTCACAACGTACGAAACACGGGTGCGTGTTCTCTTTGAGCTACGCTGAAGCTTTGCAATTAGATGCCGGGCAAGAGAGTCAGCTGGATTTAAACTGCAGCCGCATTTTTTATTGCGGCGAGGACGGTGGCGGGACTCCAGTCGTTGGTGGGATACCAGGCGATGATTTTGCCGTCTTTGCCGATGAGGATGGTCGAGAGGGAGTGGGTGAGGGATTTGCTGTCGCCCGGGGTGACGCCTACGTTGAAGAACTGGGTGAGGGCGGGGAGCTCTTTTTCGGGTGGGGCGGCGAAGTCCCAATGGAGGAATCTTTCGTTGGTGTAGTTGCCGGTGTAAGCGCCGCCGTAGCTGCGGAGGACCTGGGGGGTGTCGTAGGCGGGGTCGAAGCTGACGGAGAGGAGGTGGGTCTGGTTGTAGAGGACGGGGTCGGCGGCGAGGGCGTGGTCGATGCGGGCGAAGTTGTGGGACATGCGGGGGCAGAAGTCGGCGAGCTGGCAGCGGGTGTAGATGAAGGTCATGAGGAGGACCTTGCCGCGGAACTGGTCGAGGTGGATGGTGCGGCCGCTCTGGTTGAGGAGCTTGAAATCGGGGACGGTGTCGCCGGGGGCGGGGACGTGGTAGTGGACGGCGGGGTTGTAGTCGGGGCGAGCCTGGCCGACGATGACGATGTTGTCGAGCTGGGGGTCGCTGTAGCCTTCGGGGCTCTGGTGGACGAGGATGGTGGCGGAGATGAGGTCGCCGGGGTGGAGCTCGCTGAGGACGCTGGGGTCTTTGAGCTTGTAGTCCATGGTCATGGGGGCCATGAAGCCGGGGACGTTGTCGCCGTCGAGGGTGACTTTGGGGGTGGGGGTGGGTGCGGTCGAGACGATTTTGCCGCGGATGTGGAAGGTCTTCTGGTGGGCGGCGGCGGTTGTGGCGGCGGGCGGTGTGGACGGCGGGCGGCATCCGGTCAGGACGGCGAGGGAGAGGCAGAGGAGGATGGGTTTGCGAGGCACGGCGGAGCTCCTGAGGTAATGATAGCGGCTGGCGCGGCAGGGTGGAGGTGGGCGGCTTTTTCCATTGGCTGGGAGCGTATAAACGAGATATGGACGGTGGGACGGGGCTGCTGGACGGGGTTGTGGAGGCGCTGGGGCGGGGCGCTACGGTGGTT
The DNA here is from genome assembly GCA_965277575.1 of Edaphobacter sp. Taxonomy (GTDB): domain Bacteria; phylum Acidobacteriota; class Terriglobia; order Terriglobales; family Acidobacteriaceae; genus Edaphobacter. Next base: position 3,635,622 of record CBDIDK010000002.1, on the reverse strand, counting down.
ACGGGAAATCAGCGGGCGGCGCGGAGCTTGCGGCGGGAGATCGACCGGCGGAACCGGGGCCTGGGGCTTGGAAGCTGGGGGGCGCCGGCGATATTGGCCTGGGACGCCTGGACGGCTGGGCTTTGGCGTGGGTTGCTGATGGAAGGAAATGCTTCGCAGGCGCTGCTGAATCCGGCGCAGGAACATGCGGTGTGGCGGGCGGTGCTTGAAGCGGATGAGGAGCTGGCGAGCTTGAGAACGGTGGACTCGCTGGCCGAGATGGCGGCGGAGGCGTGGCGGGGAGTGTGGCAGTATGGCGGGCAGGGGTGGTTGAGGCGGGGTGGGGGGAGTTCGGATACGCGGGCGTTTCAGCGGTGGGCGCAGGTGTTCGAGCGGACGTGCAGGGCGGAGGGTTTTTTGACGCAGGCGCAGCTGGAGTTGACGCTGGGTGCGGCGGTGCAGGCCGGGTGGGTGGGGCTGGGCGGGGTTGTGCTGGTGGGGTTCGATGCTTTTTGGCCTGCGCGGAGGACGTTTCTGGATGCGTGGCGGGCGGCGGGGGGTGGGGTCGAGGAGCTGCGGGGTGCGGTGCCGGTAGAGAGGCGGGTGCTGGCGGTCGCGGCGGATGAGGCGGAGGAGCGGGCGTCGGCGGCGCGGTGGGTTCGGGGGGTGCTGGAGGAGAGGCCGGAGGCGAGGGTGGCGGTGATCGTGCCGGGGCTGGAGGGGCAGCGGGCGGAGATCGACCGGGTGTTTCGGGAGGTGCTGGCGCCGGAGCTGGAGGATATCGAGGCGCGGTGTGCGGGTGGGCCTTACGAATTCTCGCTGGGGGTGCCGTTGGCCCGAACGGGGCTGGTGGGGGCGGCTCTGGACCTGCTGCGGTGGGCGGTTGGGCCGTTGCCGACGGGTCGCGTGAGTTCGCTGATGCTGTCGCCATACTTCTGCATGAGGCGGGATCGGGTGGGGCGGGGAAATCGAGGGGAGCCGGGGGCGCGGGCGGAGTTCGATGCGTTCGAGCTGCGGCGGGCGCGGATGCTGCGGCCAGAGGTGTCGCTGGAGTGGCTGAGCGCGATGGTGGATGGATCGAGGCGGAGGGCGAGGCTTGGACGGCTGCCGGAGGCTCTGCGGGCGATGCGGCGGGTGGTGGCGGCTCGGCTTCGTGGCGGCGACCGGCGCAGCCATGCGGAGTGGGCCGAGAGGATGCGGGAGCTGCTGGAGGCGGCCGCGTGGGGGGCGGGCGAGGGCGAGGACAGCGTTGAGTTCCAGACGCGGCGGCGCTGGGAGAGTGCGCTGGATGAGCTGGCGACGCTGGACTTCGATGCGCAGCGGGTCGAGTTCGAGCAGGCGCTCGGAGCGGTGGAGCGGATTGCGCAGAGGGCGATCTTTGCGCCGGAGTCGCGAGGAGCTCCAGTTCAGGTGATGGGGCCGTTGGAGGCTGCGGGCGGGAGCTTCGATGCGGTGTGGTTTCTGCGGGGTGGCGATCTGTCGTGGCCGGTGGGGGTGGGGAGCGATCCCCTGCTGTCGTGGCAGATGCAGAGCGAATTGGGGATGCCCGGGGTGGATGTGGCGCGGGACACGGAAGCGGCGCGGCGGGTGACGGAGAGGATTGCGGAGAGCGCGGGGAGGGTGGTCTTCAGCTATGCGCGGGAGACGGCGGAGGGGAGGCAGAGGCCTTCGGCTGTGCTGGCGGGGCTGGGGCTTGAGGAGGTTGAGGCGGCGGACTGGGTGGGCTTGAGGGTGGAGCGGGAGCAGGTGGAGATGGAAGAGGTGGAGGATGCGGCACGGGTGCGGGCGCTGCCGGACCAGGTGATTCACGGGGGGGCGCGGATTCTGGAGCTGCAGGCGGCGTGCGGGTTTCGGGCGTTTGCGGAGCAGAGGCTGTGGGCGACTGAGCCGGAGGCGGCCGGGCTGGGGATGGATGCGCGGGAGAGCGGGACGGCGGTGCATCGGGTGCTGGAGTTCTTCTGGAGCGAGGTGAAGACTCAGGACGCTTTGCGGGCGATGACACTGGCGGAGCGGGCGGAGCTGCTCGATGGGTGCATTGGGCGGGCGCTCGAGAAGAGTGCGCGGTTGAACGGGACGGTGTGGGACGCGGCTTACCTGAACATGCAGCGCGAGAGGCTGCGCAGGCTGGTGGGCGGATGGCTGGAGCTGGAGCTGGAGCGTGCGCCGTTTGAGGTGAAGGGGCAGGAGGAGGAGTTCGGCGAGGTGCGGGTTGGGCCGTTGCGGCTGAGCGTGCGGATGGACCGAGTGGATGTGGTGGAGGGCGGCGAGGTGTTGATCGACTACAAGACGGGCATGGCCTCGCCGGGCGACTGGCTGACGGAGCGGCCGAATGCTCCGCAGCTTCCGCTGTATGCGATTCTGTCGGACCCGAAGCTTTTGCAGGGGGTGGCGTTCGGGCTGGTGCGGGCCGGCGAGGGCCGGGAGTTGAAGGGGTATGCGGCCAGTGAGGGTGTGCTGCCGAAGGTGACGCGGATGAAGTTCCCCAGCCTGGAGGCGCAGGTGGAGGACTGGCGACGCGTGCTGGAGCGGCTGGCGGAGGAGTTCGCCTCGGGTGAGGCGCGGGTTGCTCCGAACCGGTATCCGGCTACGTGCGAGCGGTGCGCGCAGAGGATTCTGTGCCGGCTGGATGTGTCGCTGCTCGACGATGCGAACGATGAGGGCGATGACGATGCGGAGGTGGGGCGTGGCTGATGTGTTTGTCATGCCGGGTAAGCCTGAGCGCGAGGAGACTGCGGCTGGCGGGCTTCCTCCGGACTGGCAGGAGCGGGAGAGGGCGCTCGATGTGCGGCGGTCGTGGATTGTCGAGGCTCCGGCGGGGTCGGGGAAGACTGGGCTGCTGATCCAGCGGTATCTGAAATTGCTGGGCGATGAGAGCGTCACCGAGCCGGGGCAGGTGCTCGCGATTACGTTTACGGTGAAGGCGACGACGGAGATTCGGGAGCGCGTGGTGGCGCAGTTGGAGAAGGCTGCGCGCGGAGAGCCGGTGAAGCGGGGCAATGACTTCGAAGCGGCGACCAGGGCGCTGGCGGAGGCGGTGCTGCGGCGCGATGAGCTGCAGGGCTGGAAGCTGCTGGAGCATCCGCGGCGTTTGAATGTGCGGACGATCGATTCGGTGTGCGCGGAGATTGCGCGGTCGCTGCCGGTGTTGTCGGGAGGTGGCGGCGGTCTGGCTCCGGTGCTTGACGCTTCCCTGCTCTATCGCGAGGCGGCGCGGCAGACGCTGATGCAGCTTGGCGGGGAGGATTCCGCGCTGGATGAGGCGCTGCGTCTGGTGCTGCTGCATCGCGATGGCAATCTGGCGGAGTGTGAGCTGCTGATCGCGAACATGCTGGAGTGGCGGGATCAGTGGAACGAGCTGGTTCCGCTGGGGCGCACTCTGGATGACGCGGAGCTGGACGGGACGGTGCTGCCCAGGCTGCAGCTTGCGCTGGAGCAGGCGGTGTGCGCGGGTTTAACGGCGTTTGCGGAGGCGGCGCCTCGGGATTTTCTGGAGACGTTATGCCGGCTAGCCTCTTCGCTGGCCGGCATTGAGCCGTATGAGAGGGAGAGGTCGCCGATTGCGGTGTGTGCGGGAAAGGTGGGGCTGCCGGGGACCGATGCGGCGAACCTGGAGCACTGGCGGGCGCTGCTGCATCTGCTGGTGACGCCTTCGGGCGGGACGTGGAGGAAGAGCTTTGCGAAGAACACGATGGGCTTCGAGACGACGCCGAACCAGAAGAAGATGCTGAAGGCGCTGCTTGAGGAGATCGCGCATCGGGATGACCTGCTGGTGTCGATCGAGCGGGTGAACCGGCTGCCGCCAGCGATATATCCTCAGGAGCAATGGGTGGTGGCGAAGGCCCTGTTCCGGGTGTTGAGCCGGGCGTGGGCTGAGCTGCAGGTGGTGTTTGCGCAGCGTGGCGAGTGCGACTTTGCGGAGCCTGGGCTGCTGGCCAAGGGTGCGCTTCGGCGGGAGGGCGCGGTCGAGGACCTGAACGAGGCGCTGGGGATGAAGCTGCAGCATCTGCTGGTGGACGAGATGCAGGACACCTCGACGAGCCAGTATGAGTTGCTGCGGCTGCTGACGCGGCAGTGGGATGGGCATAGCCAGACGGTGTTTCTGGTGGGCGATCCGAAGCAGTCGATCTATCTGTTCCGGCAGGCGCGGGTGGAGCGGTTTGTGAGGACGATGCAGAATGGGCGGATGGGCGATCTGCCGCTGGGGGTGCTTCGGCTGACCGCGAATTTTCGCTCGCAGAGTGGTCTGGTGGAAGCGTTCAACGAGGACTTCTCGCTGCTGTTTCCCAGGGAGGTAAGCGAGGCCAACCCCGAGGAGGTCGCGTACGTTGCGGCGGAGGCGGTGAATGGGCCGACGCGCAATGAGGGTCTGGGTGTGGTGTGGCACGCGCATGTCGTTTCTCCGGCGCAGGAGCCCGGCGAGACGAAGAGCAGAAAGCGGCGGCAGTCAAAGAAAGATGCCGAGGAGGTGAGGGCGATCGCGCGACAGTGGCGGGAGCGGCCCTTGCCTGAAGGCAGAAGCGAGCCCTGGAAGATAGCTGTGCTGGTGCGAAGCCGCGGGCATCTGCTGGATAGTGTGGAGGCTTTGAAGCTGGACGACGGCGAGGGTGCGATTCCCTTTCGGGCCGTGGAGATTGAGCCCCTGAAGGACCGGCAGGAGGTGCTGGATCTTCTGGGATTGACGCGGGCGCTGCTGCATCCGGCGGACCGGGTGGCGTGGCTGGCTGTGCTTCATGCGCCGTGGTGCGGGCTGGGGCTGGCGGAGCTGCATGTGCTGGTGGGCGGAGACGACCCGGCGTGGGCGGAGCGGTCCATGCAGGACGTGATCGACGAACGCGCGGACCTGTTGACCGAAGACAGTTGCGCCCGGCTGGCCCGGGTGTGGCCGGTGCTGCGCGCGGCGGCCGACCAGCGGGCCAGGATGACCACGGCGCAGTGGGTGGAGCGGACGTGGCGGTCGTTGGGCGGCGATGCGTGGCTGACGGCTGACGAGAGGGAGAACGCGCGGCGCTACATGCGGCTGCTGGATGAGGTGGAAGAAGAGGCGGGGATGCTGGACCTGAACCTGCTGCAACGCAAGATCGACCGGCTGTATGCGGAGTCGACGGCGAGCGCGGGCGCGGTGGACCTGATGACGATCCATGGGGCGAAGGGGCTGGAGTGGGACGTGGTGATGGTGCCGGGGCTGGAAAAGAAAGCCAATGCGAGTCGCGAGCGATTGCTGAACTGGAACGAGATTGTGCCGGGGGATGAGGCGGCGGCGCGGTTCGTGCTGGCTCCGATTGCGAGCAAAGGCCAGCCGTCGCAGGAGTTGAATGCGTGGCTTCGAGGGATCGAACGGGCTCGGGAGGCAGCGGAGAGGAAGCGGCTGTTCTATGTGGCGTGTACGCGGGCGCGCGAGGAGCTGCACCTGTTTGCGGCGCCCGAGGCGAAGACGAATGGGGAGATCAGCCGGGCAGCCGGAAGCCTGCTGGCCACGGCCTGGCCGGCGGCGGAGAGGCACTTTGCTGGGGCGCCTATGGTCCTGGCCATGCCAGGTTCGCCAGTAAGTGGTTTGATGGAGGAGGAGTTTGCCGGGGATTTGGCGGCTGTGGCGGAAGACGAGCGTTCGCGGCCGGCGAAGCTGCAGCGGCTGCCGCTTGGGTTCGACCCACGGGCGCGTTTGAAGGCAGTGAAGCGCCTGCCTTATGAGGATGCGGAGGCTGGCGCGGAGGCTGATACCGGGGCGGCGCGCTTCTCGCGTCCGGAGGGTTCGTTCGAGGCGCGTGCGCTGGGCAATGCGATTCATGCGTTTCTGGAGGTGCTGACGAAGCGTCTGGAAGGCGGGATGAAGGCGGAGGCGCTGCGCGAGGAGATTCCGGCGTGGGGAGCTCGCATCGCGGCGGTGCTTCGGGGAGAGGGCCTGGCGCCGGATTCGGTCGACCGGCTGTCGGCGCAGGTGAGGACGGCGCTACGCACTATGCTGCAGGATGCCGAGGGCCTGTGGGTGCTGGGCGGCCATGGCTGGGCAAGGAGCGAGTACGCGCTTACTTCGTGGGGGGGCAGGTCAGGAGAGAAGCGGAGCAGCGTCCGGCTGGATCGGATCTTTCGCGCGGGCGGGGAGCCTCTGGCCTCGGGAGACGACTACCTGTGGATTGTGGACTATAAGACGGCGGCTCATGGGCGCGCGGGCGTCGAAGAGTTTCTGGCGGCGGAGCGGGTGAAGTATGGACCGCAGATGGAGACGTATGCGCGTGTGATGCGGGGCGAAATGCATGGCGGGGCCGGGGCGAGGGGGCTGCGGCTGGGGCTGTACTATCCGATGCTGGCGCGGCTGGCGTGGTGGGCGCCGGAGGGGGAGTGAGCAGAGAGGCAGGGGGTTGGGGGGCGATCGGAGTGGAGCGGCTTGTCCGGGCTGCCCGGCCGGTCCCGACCGTTCCTTGCGGAGACCCCGGCGATAGGCGTCCCACCCGCTTTGGCCGCAGTCCTTTGTTATACTCAGCGGAGCAGCGGCCGCCAGAATATGCCGCGCGCAGGTTGGAGTTTGTTACCGTTGAAGAATCGTCGTTCCCTCATCAAGTCTGTCCGCGCGCAGGTCTTCTGCAGCCTTCTTCTCGCCTTCGCAGCCGCGGGCCTTACCTCCTGCCATAGCGCCAACTACTACGCGTACCACTTCCCGGAGTTCACCTTCGCCAACCGGCCTATCCCGCCGAGCCTGCTGGCGGAACGCGTGATGGTCGCGGTTTCCACCAATGGGGCCGCCGGAACGTTGCAGATCCTCGACGGCAAACGGGACATCCGCAGCAACGTCGAGAACACGATCATGTCTTTCAGCATCTCCGGGACGGTGGGAGCTTTTCCGAACCAGATTCTGAACTTTCCCTCCGAGGTTCTGGGTTACATATTCTCGAGCACCGGAGGCACCCTCAACAAGATCAACTATGGCACCGAGGCCTCTACCGGGTCGGCGGGCACTTATCCAGGCGCCAACTCCGTCGCGATTCCTGCGACCTTCGGGCATATCTATGCTGCGATCCCGTCCAGCGGCCAGCTTGTAATAAATGACAACACGACGACGGCCGGCGGCTACATCCTGAATATTCCCGACGTCTACCAGGTGGCCGTCAACCAAGGCGATACGGTCGTGCTGGCCATGGTGCGCAACTCGGATGCGGTGTACCGGGTGATCAAGCTGAATAACAATCAGTATCCCACCGCGTCCGCTGCGATAGTGGCTACCGGCGCCGTCGATTGCGAGCCCCAGAATTCGCCGGTGTACTGCGCCGTCCCGGTCAACACCGGCAGCGTAGCCAGGCCGTTCGACCGACCCATCGGGGCTTACTTCTCGCTCGACGGCACGACGGCGTATGTCCTGAACTGCGGCCCGGAGTGTGGAGGGACCAACTCCAGCGTGACGTTCCTGCAGCAGTCCGCGCTGAATGTGAACTCGTTCTCAGTGGGCACGGTGCCGAACGCCAACACGTTCACCTCGAATGTTCCTGTACCCGGGGGTGCGACGATGGCGCTCTCGGATGGAACGACGCTCTACATCTCGGGCCAGCAGCTCCAGCCCGACGGGCTCTTCGCCGGCAACCTGTCCGCGATCAACCTCGCTACGGCGGCCACCAGCCCCGCGACCGCGGTTACAGGCAAGTATTCGATCTCCGACGGCACCCATACGAAGATGCTCTTTGCCGACAACAACACGCTTTGGATCGGGTCGCAGTTCTGCGCCACCGGCGAACGCGCGCACCTGGCGTCCTCGGGCAACACCACACAGGCCGCAAACTACAACTGCCTGTCCCGGTTCGATCGCGGAGCCCTGACTGCGTCCATCGTTCCCGCTGTGAACCAGAACACCAGCACGGCGGTCTCGTTCCCCAATACCAATCAGAACCAGTTCTATTACGGCGACCTCACGGGCCTGTGCTGGGTGCAGAACTACAATAAGGTGTACACCGCCTATGGCGGCCAGGTGCATGCTTTCAATACGGCCGACGGTTCAGAGATCAATAATGTCAACATCACGGTTCAGGGAACGGCGCTCGATGTGGCGTATCTTGATTCTGTTACGGATGCCGACAACTAAGTTCAAGGATAAGAGTGTAGGAAGCTGCGATGGCGAAGTCCTATCGCAATCTCAAAGTATGGCAACGTGCCATCGGAACGACTCTCGTCATCTATCGTGCGACGACGAGCTTTCCAACGCCCTCCTGGCAGAACTCTAATGGCGACCATGCCTTCTACTCCCAATTCCCTGCCCCCTACTCCCGGCCTTATCGATATACTCGCTATTGCCGCTCACCGCGACGATGTGGAACAGACCTGCGGGGGCACTCTACTGGCCATGCAGGCGCGCGGATGGCGTACGGGAATCCTCGATCTCACACGGGGCGAATCCGGCACCCGGGGCACTGCGCCGGAGCGTGAAGCCGAGGCCAACGCCGCCGCCGCTATCCTGAAGGTGGCTCACCGCGAGGCGCTCGATCTGCCGGACGGCAATGTGGAGAACACCCACCCCAACCGCCTGAAGATTGCCGCGGTCCTGCGTCGCCTTAGACCGCGGGTCGTCATTCTGCCGTACTGGCAGGGACGGCATCCCGACCACTACACCACCGCAACGCTCGGGTACGAGGCATGTTTCGTCAGCGGCCTGGCCAGGCTGGATATCTCATCCATCACGAAGGATAAAGAGGACCAGTCGAAGGCCGAGCCGCACCGGCCCTTCAAAATTCTCTACGCCAGCCTTTACGCGGATGTGCGCCCCACCTTCGCCGTCGATATCACGCCGTTCGTAGAGCAACGCCTCCAGTCGCTGCTCGCGTACCGTTCCCAATATGGAACTCAGAGTCAGGGTGCCGGCCTCTTCGTCCCCGAGGAAGAGATTCGCGAGCGCACCTTCGCCATGGCGCGGCACTATGGTCTGCTGGCCGGGGTCCGTTACGCGGAGCCGTTCATCCAGAAGGAGATCGGCCTGGTCGACGACCTGATGTACCTTCCTGTGCAATCCATCTAAATATTCTTGTGCTGCATCTGAATCCAAACTGGCTCCGTTAGCGTGAGTAAGATGATGGATTAGTCAGTAAGCTGCAACAAGGAGAGGCACAATCGTGGAAAAAAAACTGAATGACCTTATAGATAAGGCCCTATCCCGCCGAAAGTTCATGGCAGGAGCAGGCACTGCTGCCGCGGCCGCACTGGTTGTCGGATGCAATAACAGTAGCCCGGCACCCACCACCACACCGACACCCACCCCCACACCGACTTCCGCCGCCGTCACCGACGCCGACATCCTCACCTTCGCGCTGAACCTCGAATACCTCGAGGCTGAATACTACCTCTACGCGGCCACCGGTTCCGGTCTCTCCGCGACCGATGCAGGCTCCGGAGCTGGCACCACCATCGTCCCGACGACCACGAAGGTCGTGTTTGCCACGCCGTCCATTCAGCAGTACGCCAACGAGATCGCACAGGACGAACTCAACCACGTCCGCTTCCTCCGTTCCGCTCTCGCTGCGGCCGGTGCGACTGTCCAGTCCCGCCCCGCCATCGACCTGACCTTCTTCGCCGGTCTTGCGACCGCAGCGAAGATCTCAGGCACCTTCAACCCCTTCACCGATGAGAACGCCTTCCTGACGGGCGCCTTTGTGTTTGAGGATGTCGGTGTCACCGCCTATCTCGGCGCAGCCCCGCTCATCACCAACAAGGCTTCTTACCTCGGAGCCGCCGCAGGCATCATGGGAACCGAGGCCTACCACGCCGCTGAGATCCGCACCATTATCGCCGGCCAGGCAGCCTCCAAGACGGCAACCGCCGCCCAGACTGCCGCACTCACCAATGTCAACCTTATCTCCACATTGCGCGGAACCATCAGCGCGCAAAGCGGCAATAAGCTGGCAGCCGAGACCATGGTGAGCATCAGCAGCATCGTGGCAGCCGACACCACCAATGCCATCGCCTTCGCGCGCACGACCGATCAGGTCCTGCACATCGTCTATGGCGGCACTGCAGGCGTAGGCGTGGCCAAGGGCGGTTTCTTCCCCAACGGCCTCAACGGCAACATCAAAACGACAGCATCCTAAGGACGGGACATCATGGCAACTCAAGAGACACAGCAGTTAGATGAAATCATCGTCAAGAGCCGTCGCAAGATGCTCTCTCTTGGCACCACAGCGCTTGCAGGTCTGGTCTTCTCCGGCGTTGCGACCGGAAAAGCAGACGCGCAGACCGCCATTACCGATAACGACATCCTCAACTTCGCCCTCAACCTCGAATACCTCGAGGCCAACTTCTACAGCCTTGCCGTCAGCGGCGTCACCATCGACAAGCTCCCCACACCTATCTCCATCACAGGCGGCGGCGTGGGAACTCAGGGCAGCGTGGTAACCAAGCCCAACTTCGCCAAGGTTCCCTTCAGCAACCCCAACATCGCGGCCTATGCTGCGGAGACCGCCACGGAAGAAGGCAAGCATGTTACCTTCCTCCAGACGGCTCTCGCCAAACTCGCCGTCGCTCAGCCCCAGATCGATCTGGTCGCCTCTTTCAACGCTCTCTCGATGGCAGCAGGGATTGGCGCAACGTTCGATCCCTTCGCCAGCGATGCAAACTTCCTCATCGGCGCTTACATCTTTGAGGACGTAGGCGTCACGGCTTACCACGGAGCAGCGGGATCGATCAGCAGCGCCCAGATTCTTGGCTACGCGGCAGGCATCCTCGCAGTAGAGGCCTACCACGCAGGTCTGGTCCGTACCTCCATCAACGCGATCGATGCGGGAAGCGGCACTCTGACGGGCTATACCCAGAAGATCTCCGCCCTCCGTTCCACGCTCGCCAATCCAACACCACCACCTTCGGGAACGCCCTTCTTGACCAACGGCGGCCTCAAGGCAGACGATCAGGGTATCGACAACTCGCAGAAGGTCGCTCTTCAGGGAACGTCCGCGACCTTTACTTCCACCACCATCCTCGATGCAGATAGCAACAGCATCACCTTCGGCAGAACGCCGCAGCAGGTGCTTGCCATCGTCACCAATACCGCACCCACCGCGTCGGTCCACGCAGGATTGTTCTTCCCCGCGGGCCTTAACGGTCTCATCAAGTAAGTCTGCTTTTACTCAGCCAAGAGGTCTCCGGCGCATCTGCCGGAGGCCTCTTCTTTTGCGCATCGGTCTCCGCATCAATCTCCAAATTTGGTTGTCATTTGAGGTCTCGGCCTGATCGAAACACCAGAGCGGATTGGATGTTGGCGCATGGTGCGGCTGAGTAGGGAAACGGTCGAGCTTTCGCTCAATGACCCACCTTAAAGCTGTTTTCGAAGGGTATACACCGCAGGGCTGTCCTGCCGGACGGGCCCACTTCGCGTGGTGCGGGCACTTCGTGCCTTTGTATACCGGTCTTGACACCATCTGCTGCGCTGGCCGTCCCGTTGGTCGGGATCGAGAATAGAGTACATCGGTTAGAGAACCGCCTCAGGCGCGATCGGCAGCGCGTCTTAAAACCGACTCACCGCCTGCGCTCCACCATGCGACTGCCACTGTCGCGCTCGACTTCCTGCATCACTCCGACTCCCTCCGCCGCGACGACTCGATTTTTCCCTTCGCGCTTGGCCTGGTAGAGCGCCGCGTCGCTTTCGTCCAGCAGATGCTGCCAGCTCCAACCGCATGTCTCCGACGAAGCCACTCCAAGGCTTGTTCCCACGCTCACGGTTTTGCCCCGAAACCTGACCTTAAGGGCACGCACCTGCGATCGCAGCCGCTCCGCCACGCCCATCGCCTCGGGCAGCTCCGTATCCGGCAGCAGCACGCAGAACTCGTCCCCGCCCATCCGCGCTACTGCGTCCCGCTCCCGCAACGTCTCCTGCAGCACACCCGCCACAGCCTGCAGGACGGCATCTCCGCAGGCATGCCCCATCTCGTCGTTCACCGCCTTCATGCCGTCCAGATCCATCATGACAACCGCGAGCGACGTCTTCCTGCGCCTGGAACGCACGATCTCCTTCACCGCCAGCCGCTTCAAAGCCCACCGGTTCAGCAGGCCGGTGAGTTCGTCAACCTGCGCGCGCCACATCAGCTCCACGCGCAGCTTGGCGGTGGAAAGGAACATGAACCCGAACGCCACCGCGGCGTTGGCCAGGATTCCTCCCGCCATCCACCACTCCTGCATCTCCGCCGCCGCCTGGGGATACTCGGGCGACCGGTAGCGCAGGGTTACGATCGCGATCATCAACATGATCAATGCATCCAGCGAGAGGGCCGCCCCGGTCAGCGATCCCGCCAAACGAACATCTTCGCCGGAAAACCGGAAGACCACCGACGCAATCAGCGCCATCTGCACACCCATCGTCAGGCTGACCAGAAACAGCGCCGCCGGAAAGGTGCGCGGAGCCAGCATGATGTAGACGGCTCCCGCGGTCATCAGGACCAGCAACAGATACTGCAGCCATTGCAGCAGAGGCCCGCGCTCCAGCAGGTCGGTGAAGCTCCGGTACAGCATGGTCACGCCGACGACTGCCAGAACGTCCGCCATGGCCTCGACAAACTGGTGCGGAATGGGCAGCCAGGGGCCGCAGCCCACCAGAAGCAGAGCCGCCGCCCGACTCAGGTTGGCCCCCGCGAACCACCCCACCCCCCGCGAAGCTCCGCTGGTCCGCGCGTTCACCAGCATCGCGCCCGCATAGAGCACGTAGAGCAGGATGTTCATCCCCGCCAGCGTGCGAACGTCCACGACATGCGCCCAGTCCGTCATGGCCACGCCCGCGAACTCTACCATGCCACAGCCCCGGTCCGGCATGGACCCATATCACCCATGGGGGCCACGCGCTTTGCGGCACGATCGGACAGCTTTACGAGAGACTGTTCTTTTACTAGAGACCGGCGTTCCGGCAATCGACCATACGGTGGAGAAAACACGTTCGCCATCATGCTCTTCTATGCCTCCGAGAAATAGTTATCCGCAGCGACTCCGTACCTGGCCACTACTGGAAAACGATCATCGTTCGCGAAGGAGAGAAGCTCTATGCCCATGCTTACGACCGTATTCGACGCGCCCTACGCTGCATCTCCTCCATGTGCCGCAGCCCGCACCCGGTTGCCTACAAAGCTCACCACCTCATCGGTGACATAGACGGGCGGCCGTGTTGCCAGCACCGGCGTGCCTTCCACCAGCCTCAATGAAACGCCCTTCCACTCGGGCCGGCCCAGGTCTCCCTCCGGCACAAGCACAGCATCCGCCCGGTCCAGAAAGTAGCGCGCCGACTCCTTGAAATCCGCCGTGCCGGGATCGAGCACACTCAGGTACACATCCGGGCGCAGGAACCGCAGGATGCTGTTGGATTCGATGATGGCGTTTTCAGAGAGCGCAAGCTCCTTGCGAATCCGCGGCATCGCCTCTGCCAGGTCTCCCATGCGTGTGCGCACCCAGAAGGACCGCACTGCTCCCGCGGTCAGGTACCGCGCGGAGTCGGAGCCGGTGGCAGGTCGTGCGCCATCGAGCCGCTCCTCACTGACGGCAACGGTATGCTCCGCGGTCTCGCAATCGCAGGGCTCCCCATTGGCCGAACACATCCCATGCCCGAACTGGGTCACCTTGAAGGCGGTCCAATGCATCTTCGGCATGGCCGCGATAAGGCCCTCCATCACGCTGGTCTTGCCGATGTTTCTCGTGTGCCCGCCAACCACCACAATCGCCATAGCTCACCATGAAACAACCTGAGCTGTCCGGCAGCCCGCTTCTATTATCGCCTCTTCAACCGTGCGAGGTCCTGCAGGTACTGCCGCAGGGGCCTCGCCGGGCGGCCCCAGAACACCTGTCCAGCGCCGCGCATCTTCTTTCCGCTCAGCACCCCGGCACCACCCCCCAGGATCACTCCCGCACCCACGGTGGCATGTTCCCCGATGCCGACCTGGCCACCCAGAATGGCGCCGTCCTCGACGACGCTCGATCCCGAAATTCCCGTCTGCGCCGCGATAATGACATTCCTTCCTATGATGCAGTTATGCCCGATATGAACCAAATTATCGATCTTGGTGCCCTTCCCGATCCTGGTCTCTCCCAGGGCGCCGCGATCGATCGTCGTATTCGCTCCAATGTCGACGTCGTCCTCGACGACCAGCCGCCCCTGTTGGGGAAAGAGAACGTACTCGCCGGTGGCCGGGTTGCGCGCGTAGCCGAAGCCGGTCGAGCCCAGCACCGCGCCCGCCTGCACCACAACGCGGTCGCCCAGCACCGTTCCCTGATGCACGGTCACACGGGCCAGGAGCGTGCAGTCTCTCCCAACCACCACTCCAGCTTCGAGTACGACCCCAGGACCCACGCTGGTGCCATCGCCGATACTCACCCCATCTGCCACCACCGCCGAAGGATGGATGTCCCCCCGCAAGCACGCCCCGCGCAGCCTTTGCGCAACCAGGGCGAATGCGTAGCGCGCGTCCTCGACCCACAGGATTCTGGGGTCGCGAGGCTGCCCGGCCACTTCCAGGCGACGGTTCGCCAGAATCACCCCGGCGTTCGAATCCAGAGCGTTGCCGAGAGCTGGACCGTCGACAGCAAACACAAGCGAATGCCGAGCGGCACCGCCGGTGGCCGATACCTCCGTGATGTCTGCATCCTGCCCAGCCGCGCTCACGTCGAGCCCAGTCAGGTCCACTCCGAGCCATGCCGCGATCTCTCCCATCTTCGCCATCAGTAGATTCCCTTCTCGCCCGGCGGCCGGGTCTTCCATCGCCGGTGCATCCAGAGCCACTGCTCAGGATAATGCCGCACGTAGTCTTCGATGACCGCCGTGAAGTGCGCCGTATTCACCAGGGCGTCCTCATCCGGGCTACCTGTATGAGCTACTTCCAGCGGCTCCCCGAAGCGCAAGACATACCTGTGCTCACTGTTCTCCCAGAGGAGAAAGCCCGGGACGACGGCCGCTTCGGTCCTTGCCGCGATGCGCGCCATCCCCGAGGCGGTGCAGGCCTGGACCCCGAAGAACGGCACAAAGACGCCCTGGGGCGGGGTCATGTTCGTATCCATCAGGATGCCCACCGTCTCGCCGGCCCGCATGGACGCAATCAAGCCCCGCGCGAAGTCGTCCTTGTGGATCACGCGATTGCCGTGCAGGCAGCGGATGCGGTTCACGAAGCGGTCCACCAGCGGATTGTCCAGCCGTCGGATCACCATGCCCATCGGCATCCCCATCAGCGAGTGATAAAAGCTAGACAGCTCCCACGCGCCAAGATGGCCGGTCAGGACAAGAACTCCCTTGCCCCGGTCCCGCGCGCGGAGGTAATTCTCCAACCCCTCGTAGCGAATAAAGCGGCTGGCCTCATGCTGGGTGTAATCCGCCATCTTGCAGAACTCCGCCAGCAGATATCCGAGGTTTCTGTACACAGAGCGAAGGATTTTCAGGCGATGGGCGTCCGTCTGCTCTGGGAAGGCTAACTTCAGATTCTGGACACCGACCTTGCGCAGGCGTCCAAGGGCGTGGAAGGCGCCCGCACCGATGGCGGCGCCAACCGCCCGCGCCGCAGTCCTGGGAAGCAGCCGCACACCATGAACGAAGAGCCACACGACGCAGAATTCAAGGCGTTCTCGAGGGCTGGCCGTCTCCTGTACCATCTTGTCCTGGGGAGCTTCGCTCAAGCATCCAGTCTACCGGGTTCTGCAACTTCGTCCCTCTCCAAAAGGAACAGGCGACCCGATTGGGCCGCCCGTCGCCTTCAACAGTGGTTTGGTTATTGATTTTTGGCAATGACGAAGTACCGTGCCACGGTGCGAACGAACGGCCGCGCCTCGGGAGGAGTCGGCTGTCCACCCTTCAGCACCGTCTCGAAGGGAAGATCGGAGCCATAGAGCGTACGAGTATCGCTCTGGTTCTGCGACACGACTGTGCCGTCCAGGTTGATCCCGGCAAAGAGGCCCTTGCTGCGTGAATAGGTCAGGAATTCGGCATTCAGCTTCCAATCCGTGCCTGCAGCTGCGTTGCGACCCACCGGACCGGCCGAAGCCGCGGCATCCGCGCCCAGCTTGAACTTGTTCTTCAGCATGTCCTGAAGTCCCTGGCGGTTCATCGCAATCATGACCAGATCCGTCGACTGGCCGCCAATCTGAAAGCCGAAGCTTCCGCCCGCCATCTGCACACACACCGGAGCGCTCCACTTGCCATTCTGCGTGCGGCAGGTTGCGACGCCCTGGCCGTACTGGCCGCCAACCAGGAACGCGGCCTTTTTGTAGCTGGGAACAACGACGACGCACGATGCGCCGGCGAGAATGCTACTCGGGATCGACTTGTCCGGCGTAGCCATGATCTGCTGGATGACCGCGCTCGCATCCGTAAGCCGCTGCGCGACCTTAGCCTTATCGCTCTCCGCATGGGCTGCCAGAGAACCGGCCACCATGGCCAAACCGCACACAATCACCGACATCTTCTTCATCATAGGTATTTCCTTCACTTTCAGGAGCAGAAATTTTGGGCCCAAGGCTGACAAGCTCATTTAATAGAATAGTAGTTCGATGGATAAAGCAAGAAGGGAGTTGTACCGCACAGGTATGCGCCCCGAAAAAATGGGGGTTGTAGAGAAAAAGCCAGAGCGTTCCGGCCCTTTCTCTACAACCCCTCTCCCAGGTCTGTTACACAAATTACTTTGCGCTACACCACTGCTCCTGCACAACGGTACGAAGGTATGCATACCTTTGAGCAGCTTTAGTTATCATTGAGTTAATACTTGGAGCCTCATCAAGAGAGCAGATTACGATTTACCGTCTGGACCGATAGCGCGATTCGGTTCTCCACACCGACCTTCCGCATCAGGCGACCCACATGCGCCTTCACGGTAATGAGATCGATTCCCAGCTCCTGCGCGATCATCCGGTTCGGCTGGCCCGCCACCAGCAGGCGCAGCACCTCCCGCTCGCGCCCGGTAAACTTCGGCTCGGCCGCACTCTTGCTCCGTGTCGCCTCGGAGGTGGCCTCCAGAAGCCTGGCCAGGACCTTACGCGGCGCCCATGCAGACCCATCCTGCACGATTTCGATGGCCAGCCGGACTTCACTCGCCGACGCCGAATGAGCAAGGTAGCCCTTCGCCCCGGCGCCGATGATTCGCTGAATAAAGTCGTGATCCTCCTCCAGCCCGAGGACAATGATGCGAAGATGCGGACGCGTTCGGTGGAAGACGCTCAGCAGCTCGAAGATGTACTCCGTGCATGCGGCGTCGACCAGAATGAGCGAAACGCCAGACGAATCGAGGGCTCCCGGAACCGACAGCGGAACCAGCTCGACCGTTCCCCCGGCAGCGAAGATCGTCTGCAACCCAAGAACTCGCAGCGGGTCCGTTGCGACCAGACCCATCCGCAAAGGCCCCTGTGGCTTCTTGTCGTTCATGGTGCGCAGCCTCTTTTACTCGGAATCCTCAAAAGGAACAGGCCGGTGCAGCGCGTCGAAAGCCCATTGAAAGCGCATGGTGCGCCAGAGTTAAAGTTTTGGCAGAACGATGCCCTGCTGGTTCTGGTACTTTCCCTTGCGGTCCGCGTAGCTCACCTCGCACACCTCGTCGGACTGGAAGAAGAGGATCTGGCACAGCCCCTCGTTGGCGTAGATGCGCGCCGGCAGAGGCGTCGTGTTCGAGATCTCCAAGGTCACAAAACCCTCCCACTCCGGCTCGAACGGGGTTACATTCACGATGATCCCGCAGCGCGCGTAGGTCGATTTGCCTACGCAGATCGTCAGCACGTCTCGCGGGATTTTGAAGTATTCGATCGACCTCGCCAGCGCGAACGAGTTGGGCGGCACAATCACGCTCGCCGCCTGGACGGTCACAAACGATCGCTCATCGAACGCTTTTGGATCGATAATCGCACTGTTGACATTGGTAAAGATCTTGAACTCATCCGAGACCCGCAGGTCGTACCCGTATGACGAAAGCCCATAGGAGATCACGCCATCCTTGACCTGCTTTTCGCTGAACGGCGCAATCATCCCATTTTCCGTTGCCTGCTGACGGATCCAACGGTCGCTCTTGATAGCCACTCTGGTGTTTATCCCTTCGTTCGCTGTTTTTCCATGTTTCCGTTCTGCAAGCGACGGAAAAGGTGTAAATTGGCTACGGTCGTAACGACTGCCAATCACCGACTCATTAGATTCTTCATCTTACGGCAGCGTTCTTTCGTTGACAATCTCCTTATGAGTTCATACCATCACGGTACTAATCCAGGTCAGTACAACGTTTCTCCAAATTAGAGCCCAAGGACGGCGGCCCAGATGATCAAGCAGGATCTAATACAGCGGGTGGTCGAGCGTACCGGCCTGCCAAGGACCAAAGCAGAGTCCGCAGTCGATGCCATCTTCGAAAGCATGAAGCAGACCCTGATCGCCGGCGACCGAATCGAGCTCCGGGGCTTCGGCGTCTTCACTGTCAAACCGCGCAAGACCGGCATCGGCCGCAATCCCAGAACCGGCGCTGAAGTAACCATCGCCCCCGGCAAGGCAGTCCGCTTCAAGCCGGGCAAAGAGCTGCACCTCCTCGACTAAGCCCGTACCGGGTCACATCAGATGCACTGCATCCACGTCGACCACCAGGTTGCGGCGCGCGATTCCCTGCGTATCCGCGAACGCCAGCATCCGCCGCAACGTCTCACCCAGCGCCTGCCGCCGCTCCGCCTTCAGCACAAAGTGATACCGGTAGATGCGCTTGAGCCTGACAATCGGCGCAGCCGCCGGCCCCAGCACCCGCACCTTGTCCATCCGCGCCTGCTGAAACCACCTGCCCAGCGTTGCGGACCACGCCGTAGCCTCCTCCAGTTTTTCACTTTGGATCAGCACGTTTGCCAACACCGCGAACGGAGGATAGTGCATCCATCGCCGGTACTGCATCTCCTTCGCCACAAACCCCGGATAGTCGTGCTGCGCCGCGAACTCAATCGCGTAGTGGTCCGGGTGATAGGTCTGCACCAGCACCTTTCCCGGCAGGTCGCCCCGCCCCGCCCGTCCCGAAACCTGCGTCAGCAATTGAAAGACCCGCTCCGCCGCGCGAAAGTCCGGCAGCCCCAATGCAAAGTCCGCCCCCACCACGCCCACCAGCGTCACCCCGTGGATGTCGTGGCCCTTCGCAATCATCTGCGTCCCGACCAGCAGGTTGATCTCCCCCCCATGCAGTCGCGCCAGCAGCCTTTCCATGTCCGAGCGCCCACGCACCGTATCCCGGTCCATCCGCCCGATCCGCGCCGCCGGAAAGAGCTCCTGCAGCCGTTCCTCGCCCTGCTGCGATCCCGCCCCCAGAAAGTAAAGGTGCTCGCTCGCGCACTTCGGGCAGCTCTTGGGCACCGTCCTTCTGTAACCACAGTAGTGACATTCCAGCCGCTGGCCGGGCTGCGCAATGTCGTCCCCGTTTGAAATCGCCTTGTGATACGTCACCGAGATCGCGCAGTTCTCGCATTCGATCTTCTCGCCGCAGCTCCGGCACATCACCGAAGAAGAATACCCCCGCCGGTTCAGCAGCAAAATGACCTGCTCCCCCCGGTCGAGCGTAAATTGCGTCTCCTCGACCAGCCGCCGCGAGAAAATCTGCTCCTGCCCGGTCTCGCGGAACTCGTTCCGCATATCCACCAGCTCCACCGCCGGCAGCGGACGATCCATCACCCGCTGCCGCATCTCCACCAGCCCATACCGTCCCCTCTGCGCATTGGCCCAGCTCTCCAGCGATGGCGTCGCCGATCCCAGCACCACCACCGCCCCCTCTCCCGATCCAGTCAACTTCGCCCGCATCACCGCCACATCGCGGCCATGGTAGCGCGGCGTCTCCTCCTGCTTGTAGCTCGAATCGTGCTCCTCATCGACGATAATCAGCCCCAGCTTGACCATCGGCGCAAACACCGCGGACCGCGTCCCCACCACAATCCGCGCCTCGCCCCGGCGAATCCGATGCCACTGCTCCGCCCTCTCATCCGGCGTCAATTGAGAATGCAGGAGTGCCACCTCGCCGCCAAACGCCGCCACCATCTGTGCCGTCATCGCCGGGGTCAGCCCGATCTCCGGCACCAGCAGCAGAGCCGAATGCCCTTTGTCCAAAGCCCTCTGCATCGCGGCAAAATAGACCGCCGTCTTCCCTGAGCCTGTAACCCCATACAGCAGATGCGGACGAAAGCCGCCCTTCTCCATCGCCGCCACGATCGTTCCCAGTGCCTCCAGCTGGGCCTCGTTCAGGGCATGTTCGTGCGCATGTTTCTTCCCCTGCGCCGACACGCCGCCCAGATGAAACTCCTCCGCAACCTCCTCCACCGTGACCAGCCCGCGCTTCACCAGCGTCGCCAGCGTAGACTCGGGCACCCCCGCCCTCACCAGGCTCAGACGCAGCTCCCGCAGACGCATCTTCCCGCCCACGGAGGCGAGCTCCGCCATCGCCGCCAACTGGTTCTCATTCAACCGAGGCAGACGCCCGCCTCCGTCCTGTCGTGGTTCGCTACTGCCTATTCCCTCTTCCCTGTTCCCTGTACTCAGCACGGCGACCTTCTCCAGCCGTCTCGCATCCCTCTCCTCCGCCACCGCCTCCCTCACCAGCCACTTCTTGCGAACCATTCCCTCCAGCAGGCCCTTGCCCGCTCCCGTGGCCGACCGCAGCGCTCCCAGCGCCGCCGCCTCCCCGCCCTCCAGGTAATTCAGCACCGCGTACTCCCGGTTCTGCTCCTCGGGCGCCAGCTTCGACCGCCGCGAAGACCCCTTCGCCGCGCCCTCGTATAGCACACGCCGTCCCGGGTCGGCAATCCTGTAGAGCACCCGCCGCTTCACCTCGGCTCCGAGCGGCAGCATCCCACGGAGCACCTCGCCCAGCGGCGCAACGTAGTATTGCGCGATCCAGCCCCCAAGCTTCATCAACTCGTCCGACAGCAGCGCAGCCTCATCGAGCACCTGCTGCACCGCCTTCACCTCAAACCCCTCCGCCGGCGCATCCTGATGCACACGCACCACCACACCCATCAGCTTCTGGCCGCCAAACGGCACCAGGACCCGCGCCCCAACGGCAGGTAGAGCGCCATCTACCGCATAGGTAAACGCCTGGTCGAGCGGCACCGGCAACGCAACATCGCAGAACCAAGGCATTCCTTCAGCTTAGCCGCTTGCCCTGTTCCAGCCAATCGGCCAATCCTGCACTGATCTCAATGAACCTCGCAAGACGGAAGGCGACCACATCGCGACCGCTTCCCTTGTTACCCCTCACTTCCGCGTCTTCGACGTCTTTAGAATTTCGGTGGTGCTGAAGATTGCTTGCCGTTGTGCGAGAGGACAATACCTCAGCTGCGAAGTGCATGGACTGGACTGTGTGAAATTCGCATGAATCGGCAGAATTCGGACATCCACCGGCTCTGTAAATGCTTTCATAGGGTTAGCCGACCTCCGGAGGGTATGAATGCACATAACGAAACGCCGACTTGCCACTTGCTCCAGTAGCTGCAAAGGCAGCATCCTACTTGCCTCGACGCTCCTGGTTGTCAGCCTGACTGCCTGCAAGTCCAGCGGCAACGGCGCGAGCGAAAGCGTAACGCTGAACGGCGCCGGCAGCACCTTCGTCTATCCCGTCATGTCGCGCTGGACTCAGGACTACAGCTCCAAACACAACGGCACGCAGATAAATTACCAGTCGATCGGCTCCGGTGGCGGCGTCCAGCAGGTCAAATCGGGCACTGTCGACTTCGGCGCCTCAGACAATCCACTCGACGACAAAGCCCTCGGCACGATGAAACCGATGCTCCAGATTCCCGAGACCGCCGGCCCCGTCTGCATCACCTACAATCTTCCGGGCGTCACCCAGCCGCTCCAGCTCTCCGCCGAAGCCATCGCAGGCATGTTCCTCGGCAAGATTACAAGCTGGCAGGATCCGATCATCAAGAAAGATAACCCTGGCGTGAAGCTTCCCAACATCAAGGTTGCTATCGCTCACCGCACCGATGGCTCGGGCACTACCGCCGCCTTCACCAGCTACCTCTCCGCGGTCTCGCCTGAGTGGCAGTCGAAGATCGGCAAGGGCAATGCGGTCTCGTGGCCGGTCGGAATTGGCGGCAAGGGGTCGGAGGGCGTCACTGAGCAAGTCCGCCAGTCTCCCGGCGGCATCGGCTACGTCGAGCTCATCTACGCCCAGCAGAACAAACTGGCCATCGCCCGCGTCCGCAACCTGGCAGGAAAATACATTGAGCCGGACACAGCCAGCACCACCGCAGCTATCGCCGCCTACGCCGACCAGTTGAGCAAAGATCCTCGAACACTGATCGTCAATCCGCCCGCCTCCGCCCCGGACGCGTACCCGATTTCCACACTCACCTTCCTGATCATCCCCAAGGATGGCGCAGACCAGGCAAAACGTGCCGCTCTCAAAGGATTCGTGCAGTACATCATCAGCGACGGACAATCGGTGGCAGCTGGCCTCAACTACGCTCCTCTTCCTGACGGAGTCAAACAGTACGATCAGCAGACCCTGAGCCAGATGACCGTCAACGGCCAACCGATTCAGTAGTGGATAGCGAAGGCGCTCCCATGCACCCGGCTGCAGGCCATCGCAGCCGTCCTGCATTTTACGAAACGATGGAGTAGAAACAGCTATCGCCGCAGGTGCGGGTGTCGCTCAACTTTGAGAACTAACCATGTGAACCAAAACTATGTGGTTCATCAAGGGAACCGCGGCAGTCTTTGCAAAAGAAGCAATAGTTCAATTCGCATGTACTTCTGTTAGATCGAGGCAAATTCGTGCTCCATGGAAGTGCTGTTCGGAACGTTCTGCTTCCATTCTCCGAGAGAGCGGCTCAGCAATGCAGCGGCGCAGCCCTCGCCGCAGAGAACGATGATGTCATTCTTGAGGGCAATATTTGAGTCCCAGGGCATAAAGCCGATACCGAGCCTTGTGACCTTGGCCAGAACCCAATGGTTGCTCGTTTTCTTCTGCACTCCGCATAAACATGTGAATATCGACGTTGCTGCCATACTTGCCTCATTTCTTTTCGCCAGAGATTGAGAACTTGCTACGTGTAGGTAGTTGCACGTTATCTGCCAGACCCGTCCGCCATCCCGGCTCGAACGGAAACCCCAACAATCCTTGTTTTCAGCGGCCCGTCTCCCGATTCGATGCAGGTTTACGGGCAGCTTTGGTCAATAAGCCATTAAAGTGGAAAATATTTTCCTGTTTATGCAAGAACTTTGCACTACTCCGCTGACCACGTAGTTCTTCTTGACGGGCATAGGTGATTGGCGGCGTGTCTTTATGGCAGGAAGAGGCGATCGGCAGGTAAAGGCGATCTAGCCCCTTGCAGGAGCTTTCAGGCCCAGCTCCCTCATGACCATTTGCAGGTCCTTCCAGGCCTCGCCCTTCTGCCGCGGGTCGCGCAGCAGAAACGCCGGATGATAAGTCACCACCAGCTTCGCCCCGCGGCAGCTATGCCACCTGCCCCGCAGCGAGCTTAGAGACTGCTTCACCCCGAGCAGATACATCGCGGCCGTCGCCCCCAGAGCCACCACCACCTGCGGCTGCACCACATCCATCTGCCGCAGCAGAAACTGGTCGCAGGTGTTGGCCTCCAACGGCTCCGGCACCCGGTTGGCCGGCGGCCTGCACTTCACGATGTTGGCGATGTAGACGTCTTCCCGCCTGAGCCCCATCGCCTGGATCATGTTGTTCAGCAACTGCCCCGCCTTGCCGACAAACGGCACCCCCGAGGCATCCTCATCCGCCCCCGGCCCCTCGCCGACAAACATCAGCCGCGCCTTGGCATCGCCATCGCCGAAGACAATGGTGCGGCGTCCCGCATACGCCAGCGGACAGCGCGTGCAGTCGCCTATCTCCTTTTGAATAGCAAGCAATGCATCCGACCGATGCGCTGCGGCCACCCGACTCTCAGGCAAGGGCGCGAGATCGTCAAAACTCACCGGCTTCGGAATGGCAGGCTCCAGAGATTCAGGCCGGTTCGAAAGATCAGGAGTTTGCCGGGCATCAGCCGCCACGGCCCTCGCAGGAGACGCACCGGTCTGCACAGCAGCGCCCGCCACAATTTCAGCTACCGGAGCGATTGGAGCGACTTCAGCTACCAGAACGATTGGAGCGACCGAATCCGCCGCATCCTCGCCGACGAACACGGGCTCACCCTGCCGGTAGAAGTCGTGGATGCCCATATTGCGCAGATACTCGACGTATGCCCGCAGCTGCTGCGCCGCATCTGCTGCCTTTACATCCACTGCCATAGCCTTATGGTATCGCGGCTTACTGCAGCAACGTGTCGATGGCGGGAGGCGCTACGCGTTGCGTCAGGATAAACTTCACATGCCCCTGCTTGATCTCATCCTGCGCTACCCGGCAGGCCTTCATCGACTTCGCAACGATCAGCGGCGAAGCACCCGACTGCAACTGCCGTGCCCGGCGCGCCGCACCCTTGACCAGACTGTATTTGTTGTGGAATGCATTATCGATCGTCATGCGTTTCACCCCTGATGTCTGAAGTTGATATCCAAGTTATATCTCAACCCGGCTGAATGCCCTACATAAATCGCAGTAGGGAACCCATACTTATGCCGAAAATGTGCTCAACGCCGCTTTCAACCGCGACGAAGCCGCATCCGTCCTGCAATTCGAAGCCGCCGCCTGCACCCCATCCCGCACCCCGCGCTCGCATAGCACAATCGCCCGCATCTCAGTCACCGCCTGGTCGAGCACGTCGTTCACCAGCGCATACTTGTAGTCCCAAATCTCTTTCAACTCGTTCCGCGCCTCCGCCAGGCGGCTCTGAATCACTACCTCAGAGGTCACATGCTCCGCCTCGCTGCGGTTCCGTAGCCGCATCTCCAGTACCTGCGGGCTCGGCGGCATGATGAAGATCGAGACTGCCTCGCGGCGCTTTTTCATCACCTGCACCGCGCCTTGCACATCGATATCCAGCAGCAGATCCTTGCCCGCGTTCCCCGCATGGGCCAGCGCCGATACCGCCGTGCCATAGTAGTTCCCGAAGACCTCCGCCCACTCCAGGAAGTCTCCCGCCGCAATCATTCGTTCGAACTCATCCCGGGTCGTAAAGTGATACTCACGCCCATCCTCCTCCGAACCTCGCGGCGCCCGCGTAGTGTACGAGATGGAAAAATCCAGACCCTCGACCAGCGTCCTGAGCTGACTCACTAGTGTCGATTTACCCGATCCGGACGGCGCCGAGATAATAAAAAGTATGCCTGCCATGCGCCTCGATCACCTGCTTGAAATCCCGCCCCAGTGTAACAACCGCGTCCCCCCGTCTTACTCCAGGTTCTGAACCTGCTCCCGCGCTTTTTCAATCTCCGCCTTCATCTCCAGCCCCAGTTTCGTAATCCGAAGGCTGCTCCCACCCGCGGCCCCACTGGTCTTCGACAGCATCGTATTCGCCTCCCGGTTCAACTCCTGCAAGAGAAAATCCATCCGCTTGCCCACCTCGCCGCCCTCATCGAGCATCGCCACAAAACGCTCCACGTGCGTCCGCAGCCGTACAGCCTCTTCCTCGATATCGCTCTTCTCCGCCAGCACCGCAGCCTCGGCCATCACCCGTTCCTCGGCCACCGGAACCCCTTGCGTCAACTCCATCAACCTGCTCCGCAGCCGCTCGAACTGCGCCTCCCGCACACCGCTCCGAAGCGCGGTCATCTCGTCCGCAAGCTCGCGCAGCCGCATCATCGATCGGCGCAGCTCCACTCCCAGCGCCGCGCCCTCCTGCGCCCGAGCCTCGTTCAACCTCCCCACCAACTCCGCCACCTCCGACAGCACCGTACCTTCGAGCCCCGGAATCTCCTCCACGCTGACGCCACTCTCCGCACTCATTACTCCGGGAATCCGCAGCATCGCATTCACATCCGGCTCATATGCCAGACCATGCGTGTCCGCCGCCCTCCGGTAAGCCGCCATATAGGCATTGAGCAAAACGGCATTCAACTGAATCTCGGTATTCGCTCGCCGCTCCAGTTGCAGCGTCACCTCCACATGCCCGCGCCGCAGACGCTCCTTCAGCATCCTCCGCATCTGCATCTCCAGCCCATCGCAGTTCGATGGCAGACGCAGGCTCAAATCCAGAAAACGATGGTTCACGCTCTTGATCGCCAGCGTGAACCCGCCGCCATCGCGCAGAACTCCGCGCAGGCCGGCATACCCGGTCATCGAATAGATCACGCTCAAGCAATCCCCTCCATACCGGCCACCAGCGGCGCATCCATACCAGCCGCCATCAGATCGTCCTCGCTGAACTGCATCTTGTATAGCCTCCGGTAGGTTCCTGAGTGCTGCATCAGCTCCTCGTGGGTCCCCATCTCCGTGATCT
This sequence comes from Edaphobacter sp., assembly GCA_965277575.1. Classification (GTDB taxonomy): domain Bacteria; phylum Acidobacteriota; class Terriglobia; order Terriglobales; family Acidobacteriaceae; genus Edaphobacter. The sequence goes on along the minus strand of CBDIDK010000002.1, from coordinate 3,609,384 downwards.
GCCCGCTCTCGATCACAGCAATCCTTGTCGCCCGCCGCACCGTCGAAAGCCGATGCGCAATCACGAACACCGTCCGCCCCTGCATCAGGTTCGCGAGCGCCGCCTGCACAAACTGTTCGCTCTCCATATCCAGCGCCGAAGTCGCTTCATCCAGAATCAAGATCGGAGCATTCTTCAAGATAGCCCGCGCGATCGCCAGCCGCTGCCGTTCGCCCCCACTCAGCCGCGTACCTTTTTCGCCGATCTTTGTGTTGTAGCCGTCCGGCATCTGCACGATAAAGTCATGCGCCAGCGCCATCCGCGCGGCCTCTTCCACCCTGCTCATCGGAACATCCGGCTGCCCATATGCGATGTTGTTCCGCACCGTGTCGTTGAACAGCACCGTCTCCTGAGTCACCTTGCCGATCTGGGCCCGCAGCGAAGCGATCGTCACATCGCGCAGGTCATGTCCATCGATCAGGATCCGCCCCTCATTCACGTCGAAGAACCGCGGAATCAGATTCACCAGCGAGGACTTCCCCGCCCCGCTCGGCCCCACAAAGGCAATCACCTCGCCCGGTTCGACCGTCAGGTCGATGCAACGCAGCACCTGCCTGGTCTCCCCGTCCTCACTGGCATACGCAAAGCCCACGCCCTCAAACCGAATGCCTTCGCTGAACCCCTTCAGCACATAGGCCCGCTTCTTCTCCTGTACGTCGTCGACAGCATCCATGAACCTGAAGATATCTTCGCTTGCGCCCAGCGCCTGCTGAAAGCTGTTGTAGAACCCGGCAAACTTGCGCACCGGATCGTACAACGTGAACACCGCAATCAGAAAGGTGATGAACGATCCCGCCGTCATCTCCTTGTGCTGGATGCTCACCCGTCCCAGCAGAAGCAGCAGTGCGATCGCGATCGAGGCGATCAGGTCCATCAGGGGCGAACTGATCGCCTGCACGCTCACCGACTTCAGATTCGCATGGAGCAGCCTTCGGGCCGCCCGGCGAAACCGGTTCATCTCCCACAACTCCATCCCGAACGCCTTCACGATGCGGTTTCCCGTAATCGTCTCGTGCAGAATGTCCTGGATCTCCGCGAGCTTGTCCTGTCCCTTGCGCGTCGTCTGCCGCACCCGCCGTCCGATGCGCCGGGCCGACAGGATAACCACAGGCAAAAACAGCAGCAATACCCAGGCCAGCTTGCCCCCGACGATCACCACCGCGATCGCCGTAAAGACCAGCGTGAAGAGCTGCTGCAGAAAATCGCTCAGCACGCTCGACATCGCAAACTGAACCTTCTCGATGTCGTTGATCAGCGTCGACAGCAGCGTACCCGTCGTATGCTTCTGGAAGAACCCCACCGACCGCCGCAGCACCGCGTTGTACAGGTCGTTCCGCAGGTCGGTGATCATGCCGAATCCGGCACGGTTCACCAGGTACGTGCCGGAGTAGTCGCAGATCGACTTCAAAAATGCCGACCCCACCAGCGCCACAGCCACCACCGTCCAGGCGTTGTGAAAGTAGCTCGGCAGAAGCCGCTGCAGGTTGACGACATGCGCCGTATGCGGAATGCGGAAGACCAGCACCAGGCCCGGCGGCGCATCCGGGCTCAACACATTGTCGAAGATCGGCTTCACCAGCAGAATGCGGAACGCCGCCATCGCGCCCACAATCGCCATCAGCGCCACGGAGATCAGGGAGTACAGCGCATACGGCCGGACATACAGCAGCAGCCGCCAGATGCGCCTCAATCCGCCACTCTCCCGTTCGTGCTCAATGCCCTGCGCATCTGACCATTCTATTGCGCGTCCCATTCGCCCGTATCTCTACTTCGGCATGTCCCGGTGGGTCGTCTTCACCCGGTACCCTTCCGCAGCCATCCGCTTCTTCATCTCCTCCGCGATAAAGACCGACCGGTGCTGCCCGCCCGTACACCCGAACGCCACCGTCAGATAGCTCTTGCCTTCCTTGATGTAGTGCGGCAAAAGGAACTTGAGCATTTCGGTCGTCTTATCCAGAAACTCCGCCGTCTGCGGAAAGTCGCGCACATACTTCGCCACCTTGGGATGCCGTCCTGTCAGCTTGCGAAACTCCGGCACAAAATGTGGATTGGGGAGAAACCGAACATCGAACACCAGGTCGGCTTCGGTCGGCACTCCGTTCTTGAACCCGAAGCTGTTCGAAGAGATCATCAGCCCGCGGTCGCTCTCACCGCGTTCAAACTGCGAGTTGATGTGCGCCCGCAGTTCGTGCACGTTGAACTTCGTCGTATCCAGCACGATATCGGCAACGTTGCGGATCGGGTCCAGCCGCTTCCGCTCCGCCCGGATGGACTTCACCACGGTATCGCTGCGGCCCATCGGATGCGGACGCCGCGTCTCCGAGAAGCGCCGAATCAGCGCGTCCTCACTCGCCTCCAGAAACAACACGCGGGTCGGCAGCGCCCGCCGCACCGTCTCCAGAATTGACGGGAACTCCTCGAGCCGCATCCCCTCGCGCACATCCACTACCAGCGCGGCCCGTTCGATCTCCGCCGACTGTCGCACCAGGTCCGCAAAACGAGGCACCAGTTGCAGCGGCAGATTATCGACCGAATAGTACCCCAGGTCCTCAAACGCCTTCAGCGCCGACAGCTTCCCCGACCCCGAAAGTCCAGTCAGGATCACCAGCTCGTTTTTCTTCTCGAAGTGCGAAGCCACCTTCCCCTGCTTCGCCGCAACCTTGTTCACCGCCCTTTTCTTCGGGGCGGACTTCTTCACTGCCTTCGTACCATCGCTGCGTGGCATGGGGAAATCCTAGCATCAGCCCGTCGGATCGAGCGTCCATCGGTGTTCCGAAATCGGTGTCATCGGTGCCAAATCGGCGTTAGGCTTTTAGCTTCTACGGAACCTCGATCAACTCCATCTTCCCATCCCGCTTCCGGTAGAGCACCATCGCCTTGCCCGCATGGTCGCGAAACACAAACACATCGCGGTCACGGAACGCGGCCTCCTTCACCGCCTCTTCGAGCGACATCGGACGCAGCGCGACCCCATCGTTCGACCGCGACACGTGCGGCTCCGCAAGCGGCGACTGCGAAGGAAACGAATGCACCAGCATCGGCACAGCCTTGCGCCCCACGCTGCTCTTCGCCGCCACCTTCAGCGCTACGGCCCTCTTCGCCGCAGGAGCCGCCGTTATCGCGGGCGCTCCCTTCACATCTTCCTTCGGATGCCGCTTGATCGTCGCCGACTTCTTTTTATGCCGGATCGCCTGCTTCTCGATCTTCGCCAGCGCATCGTGCAGCGCGGTCTCCATCTCGGTCGCCTCGCACCGCGCCACCAGCTTCTGATGCCTGGTCTGCACCGTCACCTCGGCAATCTGCCGGTACTTGTCCGTGGTCAGAATTACATGCACACTGCCGGAGGTACCCACGATCTTCGCGATCCGCGCGAGCCCCGCCTCTGTCTGCAGTTTGAACTTCCTGGTAACGCTCGTCTGTCTGCCGGTGTATTCAACATCCATCCTGTTCACCTCGTCCCCGCGATAGAAAAACGAATCCGCAGACGATCAGCGTACACGACGTTGGTGGGTGCTTGGAATCTGCATATCCTCCCGGTACTTCGCGACGGTTCGCCGCGTTACCTGGATTCCCTGCCGCTGCAGCTCCGCCGCCAACTGGTCATCGGTCAATGGCTTCCGCTCGTCTTCCTCCTCGATCAGCTTCTTCACCTTGCGCTTCAGCAGCACCAGCGGCAGGTCGCCGCCCTCCGGCCCGTTCACGCCCTCGGAGAAGAAGAACCGCAGCTCGAAGACGCCCTGCGACGTATGCACGTACTTGTTCGCCACGGCCCGGCTCACCGTCGAAGGATGGACGCCAATCTCCTCCGCGACTTCCTTGATCATCATCGGCTTCAGGGCATTCACGCCGTGCTCCAGAAACTCCGTCTGCCGCCGCACGATCACCTCGCACGTCCGCACAATCGTGTTCTTCCGCTGCTCGATGTTCCGCAGCAGTTGAATCGCCGACTTGTACCGCTCCTTCACGTACTCCTTCACTTCCTTCTCGGTCTGCTTCAACTGCAGCATCTTGCGGTAGCCCTGGTTCAACCGCAGCGTAGGCAGGTCTTCCTCATTCATCAGGACGACATAGACATCGTCGCGCTTCACGAAGGCCACATCCGGCTCGATCAGCCGTGTCTCGCTCTGGTTGTAGCGTTGGCCGGGCCTGGGATCGAGCGTCCGGATAAACTCCACCGCCGCATTCACCTCTTCCGCTGTCCGTCCGCAGCTTCGCGTCAACTCGCGCATGTCCTTCTTCTGCAACAGCGGCAGGCAATGCGTCACCACGTGCGTCGCAATGCTGAAGATGTCCGTCCGATCGGCCCCATTCACTGGCGCGGACGCATATTCGACATCGCCATAATCCTCATCGCGACTCGCGCCATTAACCGGGCCGGCAACCGCAGCAGACACGTGTCGCCGCCGCAAAACCAGCTCGGCCTCTGCCTGTTGCGCGCAGATCTGGATCAGCAGACACTCCCGCAGGTCCCTCGCCCCCACGCCCACCGGGTCAAGATAGTTCACGACCGTCCGCGCCTGCGCCACCGACGCCAGCAACGCAGCCCTGTCTTCATCGGCCTCCGCCGCAAGCTCCAGTCCGTCCGCCTCGCCCGCTCCATCGTTCTGTTCCGGCAGCGGCTTTCCCCAGATACGGTGCGCGATCCTTACCTTCGCTCCCCGTTCGAAAGGTATCGGCTCCGACCGCGCCGGTCCGCGAAACTGCATCAACGAGTCCACCATCTCTTCATCGCTCGCCGTCAGGTAGCCCGTCTCGTCCAGGTTCCCCACCACCAGCTCCGCCGCCTCCCGCACCTCCGGCGTCAACGTCAGCGAGCCCAGTTGCCACAAAAGGTGGTCGCTCAGCGAACCCGGCTGCGAGAGGAAGTTCTCAAACGACGGCTTGTCGTACTCCTCGAAGTTCGACGCCGTCTTGAACCCCGGATCCAGATAGTCCTGGAAGTAGCTTCCAAAATCGATCTCCTCGAACGGATCCTTCTCCACACGGGCCGTCTCCGCCGCGACCTCCTCGGCGGACCGCTCCCGGTCGCCCTCCAGCCCACACCGCTCCTCGAGCGAAACCGTAGACTCGTCCAGCTCCTCCAGCACGGGATTCTCCACCATCTCCGTGTTGATCATCTCCTTCAGCTCAAGCTTGTTCAGCGCCAGCACACTGACCATCTGCACCAGTCCAGGCGTCAGCACCTGCCGTTGCGAGACTTTCATGTTCAGTTTAGGTTGCAGCAGCACGTATACCCTCTCCTACTTCAATCACATCGAAAAACTGCTCTTCAGCGGAGGCGTTGAGCGCCTCCCATATCCCCGGATACATCCGTATGCGTTCAGCCCCATCCGGCGCCAGGGTGAAACAACCAGATGTTCGGCTTGGCCACAGTCTACGCCTTCAGCCCGTCGTCTCGCTGCAAGTCTAACCCGTACAATGTCCGCGTCATCTGCATCGATAGCGGCCCCGGGTTACAACCGAAGTTGTACCGTCTGCGCACACGGACTTCACCTGCAGAATTTTCTTCGCATGGATCGCTCAGTCCATCGAAAAATTCTCACCCAGATAGATTCGCCGCACCTCGGGATCACGCCCCAGCTCACCCGGCGTGCCCGTCTTGAAGATGCTGCCCTCGGCGATGATGTACGCGCGATCCGTCACCGACAACGTCTCCCGCACATTGTGGTCCGTAATCAGCACGCCGATCCCGCTCTTCTTCAACCCGAAGATAATCTCCTGCAGGTCGAGAACTGCAATCGGGTCGATGCCCGAGAACGGCTCATCCAGCAGAATGAAGGCGGGCTCTATCGCCAGGCATCGCGCAATCTCCACCCGGCGCCGCTCCCCGCCGCTCAGCGCATAGCCGCGCGTCTTGCGCACATGCCCCAGGTTCAACTTCTCGATCAGCTTCTCCGTCCGGTTGCGGCGGCTCTCCCAGCTCAACTGCTCCTGCGCCTCCAGCACCGCGAGGATATTGTCCTGCACCGTCAACTTGCGAAACACCGACGGCTCCTGCGGCAGGTAGCTGATGCCATAGTTCCGCGCCCGCAGATACATCGGCAACCGGCTGATGTCGTGTCCGTCCGCCAGCACCCGGCCGCCGTCCGGACGCACCAGGCCCACGATCATGTAGAAGCTCGTCGTCTTGCCCGCACCGTTCGGCCCCAGCAGCCCCACCACCTCGCCTTGTTCGATGGTCAGGCTGACTCCCTTGACCACCTGGCGCCCGCCGTACGATTTGCTGATCTCCTCTGTCGATAACGTCTTCATTTCCTGCTCTTCACCCGCGTCTCCGTCCGAACCCGCTGCCCCTTCTCTCCTCCATTAGAAACCACGATATCGTCGTCGCCCGAATGGAAGCGCAGCGACGCGCCTGTCACGGTCCCCTGCCGCTGGTCTACTACCCTGGGCGGCGCCGCGACGGTTCCCGTCAGCACGAACATCCCATCTTTAGCCGTATACACCACCTGCTCGCCTGTAGCCCGCCGCCCCGGCTGCTCTATTGCAATCCCGTCCGTCGCAACGATCCGATCCACACCTCCTCCCATCAATCCGCCGCTTTGCCCGCCACTCTGCGCCGGCTTGCTCTCCCCCACACCCGTCTCTCCAGCGCCTTCCTTGCGCGAAGCAATCCCCTGCACCACGCGAGTTCCAGCCGGAGCCGCCTGCAGATACACCACCGCCTGCTGCGCGCGCATGTTGCCATCCGCGCTCTCCACCTGCACTCCGCCGGTAAACTCTGCCTTCCGCGCCTCATCCGAATAGTTCAGCGCGCCACTCGCCACCCGAACCACCTCTGTCTTCGCGGAATTCCCGGCGGCCATCCCAGCTTCTTTTCCCGGCCTGACACCGCCCGCAGCGACGCCTCCAGCCCCCTTCTTTCCGTTCCCGTTCCCATTCCCGGTGCTGACCAGGACCGTATGCACGGCCATCCCCCCACCCTGCCCCTCCCCATGCGCCAGCAGCCTGCCCTGCTTCTGTTCAAACTCCAGCACCGGAGCCTCTACCTGCGAGCCCGCCTGCCACAGCCGCGCCGGCCTGCCCGCATCTCCATAAAAGATCGCCTTCTGCGCATCACGCTTTAGCTCCGCCCGCGCCGCGAGTACATGCACCGGCTCGTCCGAACTGCCCGCCTCCCTGTAGCTCGCCTTCACGGAGCCATCCGCCGTCGCATCGCCCATCCCGTTCCCTGCTCCTTGTTCGGTCACCACACAGTCCGCCCACAGCACGCTCGTACCATCGTTCACCTGCACATCGCCGGTCAGCGTCATTTGCTCCAGGCCGCCGTCGTACACCGCCCGCTCCGCCGTAGCCCGCTCCTGCTGCGGCGCGGTGGAATCTCCCGGCTTCCGCACCGGCGTCTGCGTCATCACCACATGACCCTGCTCCACTGCGGAGGCAATCTCATCCGAGCCCTGCCGCCGATGCGGATCGCCGCCCGAGACCGGCCGAAATCTCGCCACCAGCGAATCCCCCGAACTCGTATTTACCACCCCGTTAGCTCCCACCCGCCGCAGCAGGGTATGGCCCGCACCCTGCATCTCCGATAGCCGCGAAGCCCCATTCATCGTCACAAAGTGTGCCGTCAGCACGTCTCCCGACAACGCCGAACTCGTCGCCCCTCCCGACCGCTTCGACGCCGCCGCTCCGGCCCCAACTCCCTTGCTGGCGGGATTCTCCACGTTCAAACGAGCCGCTCCAGTAGCCTTGGCATCCCGAAGCTCCGTCCTTCCCCCATCGGTTGCCATCGCAAGCTCCACCGTATCGCCGCCAAGCTCACGCTCGCCCCACGGATCGCCCGTCGCCTCAGACACCCTCACCCGCTCTTTCAAATGAACCGCACCCTTCATCGCCACATGCTCCACCCGCCCCGCCCGGTCGAACACGGCCCGTCCCTCCGCTGCTTCCCCCTGCGCCTGCCGCAACTGCCCATCCTCCGCATATCTCACGCCACCCACCAGCACTGCCGACTGAGGATGATTCTCCTCGCCCAGTCTCATCTCTCCCCGCGGAGCCGTCACCCTTCCCCCCAGCCCATCCGTCAGCGTCACCTCTCCATCGGCCTGTACCCGCTCCGCCGACCCATCCTTCCGCAGGTACACCACCACATGCCGGGCCTCTGCCGTCTCTCCCACACCCTTACCGCCGGCTCGCTCTCCAACCGCCATATACTTGGCATCCCGCAGCGCCGCCGTCTGGTTCTGCCGGTCCAGCTCCGCCTCGGACGCCGTCAGCACCACCGGCCGGTCATGCTCCACCCCCGTCACCTTCACCGACGAATGCAGGATCACTATCCCGGTATCGGAGTTGTAGTCCGCCCCTACCGCGTGGCCCACCACCCCCCCGCTCGTGAATTCGATCTCCTTGTCCGTCGCCGCCACTCCCAGCTTCTGCAGGTAAACCAGCCCGCTCGTCCTGATATGAATCAGCTTCGCGGCCGCCGCGCCGTTCGCAGCCGCCCCCTTGCCCGCGGCCGCCTCACCAGACCCGCGCAGGTCGTTCCCAGCCGCGAAGTCCATCTTCTCGTTCGCGTCCCTGGCCTCCGGCGCCTGCAAATCGATGAAGACCTCGCCCATGGCCCGGATCACCCCCGCCGCCTGGTCCAGTTCGAACTCGCTTCCATAGATCCGGTCGGCCCTGTCCTGCTTCTTCCCGTACACCACAATCCCCACGTCCTTCAAGGTGTACTTGCCATCCCTGTGCTGCACCGACTTCGCCGCATGAACCGTATAGATCGTCTTCGAGCCCACCGTCTGCGAATAGGTATAGCCGTTGGTCTCCTGCCGCACATCGATGCCCAGCCTGGCCGGCAGCCCCGTCAGAAGACGATGGGCCCGGTAGTGTGCATACCCCAGAAACGCGGCAACGATCAGCACCAGCAGGCCCGCGCCCGCCACCAACCCCACCCGCAGCCGCTCAACCGAAACACTCATCCCCCACCATCTTCTCACCCGAAGCATCCGGCGAGGTCCCGTCGTGCGCCACTGATCCGGCAAATCGCGCTTCGATGCTATCGATAGGCGTCATCGGGTCGTCGAGAGGTGTCATGGGTGAAAAATCAGCGGTAAGCCCCTCCCTCACGGCTCCGCAAGCTCCTGCGAACGGTCTAAACTAGCCTCATGGCCGATCAGCTCTACCTGAGTCTCTGGTTCCCCAACTTCCGCTTCGATACTCTCCCTGCTAGCCTGGTCTCGGTCATGCGCCAGTTCGCGCTCATCGCCAAACGCTCCGAAGAAAAGCGTGTCGCCGCCGCCACCGTCTACCCCATCAGCTTCACCGAAGCTCCCACCTACCAGCGCATCTACGTCAACGACGACCGCGCCGAGGAGAACCAGGACACCTCCGCCTCCATCATCGAAACCGCAGTCGCCGAGGCCACCGAGCAGCTCCACGACGACATGGCCTACGAGTTCGAAATGCGCTGGCAGCTCTGGTCCCCGATCGCCGACGACGACTTCCACAATCGTCTGGACATCGCCCCGGACCTAGAATCCCAAAGGGAGTTCGGACGTCTCGACACCCTCTGGAAGCTTCAGTCCTCCACCGTCCGCTTCCTCGGGCTCGGTCCCCAGTTCGACGACGCCAGCTTCGAGCAGAATGGCCACATCCGCATCGACTTCGGCCTCGACACCCCCTGGTTAGCCGAAAACCTGGCCGACGAGGACCTCGACGAGGACGCCACCAGACACATCCAGCAGAACGTCGAAATGCTCCTGGCCTTCACCCTTTCGGTTGAAAAAAACTGCGGTGTCAGCAGCCGCCTCCTGTGGACTGAATCCGGCGAACCCCTCGCCCAGAAGCTCATCGACCGCCTCCAGCGCGTCAACTAGAGCGAATTTCGAATCGGTATACACCGCAAAGCTGTCCTGCCGGACGAGCCCACTGCGCGTGGGGCGGGCACTTCGTGCCTTGTATACCGGTCTTGATACCATCTGCTGCCATGGCCCTCCCGTTGGTCGGGATCAAGAATAGAGTCCATCGGTTGGAGAACCGAGCTAACGCGGTCGCCCCAAGCAATCCACCGTATCGCCATCACCTGGATCACGAATAGTAACCCGCCAGACCCGCCGACTCGTTATAGTGGTATCTTCCCCGAAAGCTACACGTGAAGAGAAGGCGCGACCGAATGACGGATATCCTTCAAGAAAAGGGCACCTCACTCCATACTGCCTCCTCCGGTGCTGGCCGCCGGCTCGCGTCCCAGCCGGACTCGAAACTCCGCTTCCTGCTTACCTTCCTGCTTCTTCTCCTCTGCTCCTGGCTCGGCATTGTCCTCTCGCGCCAGTCCGAAGGCGTCGCCACCATCTGGCTCACCAACGGCATGCTCTTCGCGATCGTCATCACCAGGCCACGCAGCGTCTGGGTACGCTACTTCCTCATCGGCTTCGCCGCCGATACCCTGGCCGACGTGATCTACGGCGACCCGCTTCGCCTCTCCATCGGCGTCGCGCTGGCCAACTCCGTCGAAGTCATCTCCTCCTGCCTCCTGCTCACCCATTGGTTCGGCAGACCCTTCGACCTCTCCAAGCGCAGACCTCTGGTCGGCTTCCTCGGGGTAGCCGTCATCGGAGCCACTGCCCTCACCAGCGCCCTGGGGGCATCCTGGACCCTGCTTTTCGTCAACGCCGGCCCCTGGTGGCGCCTCTTCCGCACCTGGTACCTGGGCGACATCCTCGGCATGGCCATCATCGCCCCACTCGTCTTCATCCTGCAGCGGCCCGGCTTCTTCGCGATGCTGCACCGCAAGCAACTTCCAAACACCCTCCTCCTGCTCTCCGTTCCCGCGCTCGTCACTACGATGGTCTTCAACCACAGCGCCGACCCGCTCATCTTCCTCATCTTTCCGGCGCTTCTGCTTGTCGTCTTCCGTCTCAATCTACCCGGAACCGTCCTCGCCATCGCGGTCGTCGCCTGCATCTCCATTGCCTTCACCGTCGACGGCCGCGGACCGCTCATGCTGATCGCGGACTCCAGCATGTTGCACCGTATCGTAATCGAGCAGGTCTTCGTCGCCGTCGCGCTCTTCACGACCTTTCCGGTCGCCGCCGTGCTCGAAGAGCGAAAAGCCCTCGAGCTCTCCCTCCAGCGCAGCGAACAGCGTTACCGCGAACTCGCCAACGCCGACTCCCTTACCGGACTGGCCAACCGCCGCGGCTTCGACGAGCAGCTCGAAGCCGAATGGCAGCGCGCCCTGCGCACCGGCCAGCATCTCGCCATCCTCCTCATCGACTTCGATTGCTTCAAGTCCTACAACGACATCTACGGCCACATCGGCGGTGACGAGTGCCTCCGCTGCATCGCCGGCGTCATCGCCCAGACCCTCCAGCGCAGTTCAGACCGAGCCTCCCGCTTCGGAGGAGAAGAGTTTGCCGTCCTTCTGCCCGCCACCCAGCTCCCCGGAGCCCTGATCGTCGCCGAAAACATCCGCCACGCCGTAGCCGCCATGAGCCTTCCCCACCCCGGCAACCCCCACGGCGTCCAGACCATCAGCATCGGAGCCGCCACGGCGATTCCCACCCTCGGAGACTCCCCCCGCTCGCTCCTCACCCTTGCCGACCAGGCCCTCTACCGCGCCAAATACCAGGGCCGAAACCGCGTCGAAGCCGCCTCCGCCGCCCTCGTTGCAACTCCCAGTTAGTGCGGTTTCGATCAGAGGTGCTCCGGTCTCTCTCCCGACCAACGGAAGGAGCGGGGCAGTGAATGTGGTCAAAACCGGTACACCCGGCGCGAATCGGGGCCCCCGCAAACAGGTCTTCGCTTGTGGGGTGGCTGAGCGGAGTGGGCCCGTCCGGCAGGACAGCCTTGCGGTATATACCGATTCGGAATCCGTTATAGCCGCTCCCGGCTGCCCCATATCTCGATTCTGAGATGTGGGCAGCGAAGCACGTCCGCTCCCGCCCATCTCCACGCGAGCCGAAACCCTACCCCGCCACCACAATCTCCGAAAAATCCGCTATGCCCGAGAAATCTGCCAGCACCTTCTCCAGCAAAGCCAGACGATTCCCCCGCACTTCGGCCTCCGGCGCCATCACCATTACCGCATCGAAGAACGCGTCCACCTGCGGCCTTAACGTGGCGATCTGCTCCAGCGCCGCCGCATAGCTCTTGTGCTCCCGCAGCGAAGTAACCTGCTCCGCCAACTCCGCCGACCGCACCGCCAGCGCCTTCTCAGTCGGCTCCGTCAGCAGCGCCGCATCGACCGTCTGGGCCGCCACAATCCCCTTCTCCTTCGCCTGCGCCAGAATATTGCTCATACGCTTGAACGCCGCGCTCACCGCCGCAAAATCGTCCGATCCACGTACCGCCGTCAGCGCTTCGGCCCGCGCCACCGCATCGCGAACATCGTTTGCGCCGACGGCCAGCACCGCTTTCACCACGTCGTACGCCTGTCCCTTCGCCTCGCGCAGGTAGAACTCCAGCCGTTCGGCGAAGAATACCTCAACCCGCAGCCGCACAGCTTCATCCACCGAAGCCGCGTCCGCCACGTCCCCCAGGGTAAGCGGCAGCGCAACCCCACCCTCCGCCAGAATCTTCACCACTCCATTCGCTGCCCTTCGTAGCGCGAACGGGTCCTTCGACCCCGTAGGTTCCAGCCCCAGTCCGAACATCCCCGCAATCGTATCCGCCTTGTCCGCAATCGCCAGCAGCGCTCCCTCCACCGTTCGAGGCACACCATCCTCCATCGACACCGGCTTGTACTGGTCATAGATCGCATCGCCCACCGTCGCCGGAAACCCCTGCGCCCGCGCATACAACCCACCCACCACACCCTGCAGCTCCGTAAACTCCTTCACCAGCTCAGCCGTCAAATCGGTCTTGGCCAAACGCGCCGCAGTATCCAGAGCGCCAGTATCTACCGCAACCCCACGCCCCGCCACCAAACCCGCAAGCCTCGCCGCCAGGGCACGAACCCGCTCCGTCTTCGCCGCATAACTCCCCAGATCCTTCTGAAACGTGACATGCTCCAGCAGCCCGACCCGCTCCACCAGCGGCAGCCTCTGATCGAACTCCCAGAAGAACCGCGCATCATTGAACCGCGCCCGCAGCACACGCTCATTCCCATGCCGGATCACCGCCATCCCGGCCTCATCCGCCTCGGTATTCAGCACCGCCAGAAAGTGCGGAGCCAGCCGCCCACTCTTATCCTCAACAGCGAAATAACTCTGGTGGTCCCGCATCACCGTAACCAGCACCTCCTCCGGCAGCGCAAGATACTCCTCCTCGAAGCCGCCCATCAGCACCGAAGGCCACTCTGTCAGATGAGTCAGCTTGTCCACAAGCTCATGGTCCTCCCGCCATCGCAGCCCCGGTACGGTCCTCGTCACATGGTCCAGAGCCTTGCGAATCTTCTGCCGCCGCACCTCCACATCCGCGATCACGAACCCACACCGCAGAGCCTCTTCATACTCCCCCGGCACACTCAGCGGAATCGCCTCATCCCCAAACAGCACCCGATGTCCATAGCTCACGCGCCCGGCCTCATATCCGCCAAAGCTCACCGGCACGACCTCCCCATCCAGCAGCGCGACCAGCCACCGCACCGGCCTCACAAACCGCTCCGGCCTCCCCGCCCGCCAGTACATATTCTTCGCCCAATAGATGGCCGCCAGTTCCTTCGGCAGTTCCGCCGCGATCACCTCCGCCGCGCCACGCCCTTTACGCTGTGTCTCAGCAAGCAGGTAATCCCCCTTCGAGGTGCTTTCGACTTTCAACTCGGCCACGCTCACGCCATTCTTGCGCGCAAACGATTCTGCAGCCGGCGTTGGCTGGCCATCTTTAAAAGCGATATTTACCGAAGGACCTAGAATTTTCGCGGAGGTGTCGCTCTGTTTATCAAAGACATTGCGCACGAGCACAGCCAGTCGTCGCGGCGTCGAAAAGGAGACGGCTAGCTTCTCATCTTGCGAACTCAGCAAATTTTCGCGACGAAGCATCCCCACCACACGCCGTTCCAGCTCCGCCTGCGCCCCGGCAATCATCCGCGCCGGAACCTCTTCCAAACCAATCTCAATCAAAAACTCAGCCATCTCTTCTCCGTGCGTATCTCGCCACCGCATCCGCTGGCTTGCTAACTCGCTAACTCGCTGATCTGTCCCTGCGCCGCATACGCCTTCGCCACCCCCACCACCAGCGTCCTGATCCGCGCCATCACACCCACCCGCTCCGTCACCGAGATCGCCCCCCGCGCATCCAGCAGGTTGAATAGATGCGAGCACTTCAAGGCCAGCTCATACGCCCCAAGCACCGGAAACCGCTTCACCCGCAGAGCATCCTCCGCCTCTTCGCCTCGCTGCCTCGCTGCCTCGCGCCCAAACAAACCCTTCGCCGCATCCAGCAATCCCAGGCACTCCGCCTCATACAGCTCCAGGTGCTTCCACAGCGAACCCACATCCGCATAGTCGAAGCTGTACGCCGAAAACTGCTCCTCCTCGGCCAGCCGCATCTCGCCATACGTCACCTTGCGTCCCGTATCCGGCTCCACCGCCCACACAATGTCATAGATCGAATCCACATCCTGCAGAAAACCCGCGATCCGCTCCAGCCCATACGTAATCTCACCCGAGATCGGGTCGAGGTCCATCCCCCCGCACTGCTGAAAGTACGTGAACTGCGTAATCTCCAACCCATCCAGCATTACCTGCCAACCCACGCCCCACGCGCCGCCCACCGGCCACTCCCAGTTGTCTTCTTCGAACTTGATGTCGTGCTCGCGCAGGTCAATGCCAATCGCCACCAGCGACTCCAGATACATCTCCTGGATCCTCACCGGCGGCGGCTTCAGAACCACCTGCAACTGCGTATGCCGAAACAGCCGGTTGGGATTCTCCCCATACCGTCCATCCGCCGGCCTCCGCGAAGGCTGCGCATACGCAATCCTCATCGGCTTGGGCCCCAGCACACGCAAAAACGTATCCGGCGACATCGTCCCCGCCCCCACCTCCACGTCGTACGGCTGCTGCAACACGCAACCCCGATCCGCCCAGAACCGCTGCAGCGTAAACAACAACTCCTGAAACGTCAGCGCCTTCTTCTTCTCCGCGATCGCCCGCATTCCACCCGAATCCTTATCTAATCAGAATTCCTTGATTCTAAACGCTGCCCGTACGCCGGCGACTCGGCAAATGGAAACCGCGCCGCGCAAACAAACAGCGCCACCAGCAGACACGCCTGAATCAGGCCGCCGAACAAGATCGCCTTCGAAAACGTGAACAGCATGAACGACCCGAACACCGGCACAAACAGAAGCATCGTCCTCCTCAGTCCCCGAATGCGCACACCCGCCCTCTCCGCGCCGATCGCCACAAACACCAGCACCAGCCACGGCGCATACAGATCGACCAGCGTATAGAAGTACGAGATCGGCGGCAGCATCACCATAAACACGCTGACCGCGAGCAACTGGTTCGCCACGGGCATCCGCGCCACTCTGCCGAAGAACACCCACGCCAGCACCACCGCACCCGCCGCATAGTAAGGGAGCGTCAACTTCGCCAGCGGCAGCCCCGCCGCCATCGCCCCCAGCTTCGCCAGCCCGAACACCGAGTGGTTCGCCGCCAGCTCATGAAGACTCCACTCCCCCACCCGCACCCCCTGGTATCCGAAGACGTTCCGAAGCGATCCCCTCCACGCCACCGCAACGCTTGGCCCCAGGTACTTCATCGAAATCACCGACACCAGCGCAGACGTCCCCACGCCAACCGCGAACGCACGATACCTCCGCCGCGGCAGCAGCAGTAGCAAAAAAACCACCGGATACAGCTTCGTCGCGGCCGCCAGCCCCCACAGCACCGCCGACGCGTCGTCCTTGCCCCGCAGAAACGCCCAGCACCCCAGCGCCGCGAAGATCCACAAATACAGTTCGATATTGCCCCGTTGCAGCAACCCCGCGATCGGAAACGACACCAGCACAATCGTCAGCGGAAACAGCGTCGCCGTCACCCCATCGATGCCGCTCTTCCTCAGCGCCCGGCGCACCCCCCACACCGCCGCACCCAGCCACACCGCCGCCGTCCCCAGATAAACCGCCACCGGCCTGCCAAACGAGTACATCCACGCAAACAGAACCGCTCCGAACGGTGGATACGCCACCGGAGAGGTCACCGGATTCCCAAAGAAAGCCGCCGTATGCAGCAGCCGGAACGTCGCCCGGTACTCCAGCAGATCGTCGTACCGCGACCCGCCCAGCGGGTTATAGTGTGGCGGCGGAAATCCCATCCGAAACTCCACATACCCCACCAGGACCATCAACCCGAACGCAACCGCCGAGGCCGCCCAGAAAATTCGCAGCAGCCGAGGCAGAGGCACGCGGCCGCCCTCATCCCCACCAGGCATCAACTCGAGTTTGCCCTGAAGATCAGCGGAGGCCAAGCATTTCCTTGCGCGTCTTCCCACCGGTGCCCGAACAGCCGGGATACAAGGGAAGCTGGGGAGTCCGTCCAGTCTAGCGTCCCGAGTCGTTGATCTGTCGATTTATTCTTCCGGTCTGTCTTACGCCGTCATCTCATCTTGTGGAGCTTGCGAAAGCTCTCATCGGGGCCGGTGCCATAAAGACAAGCGACTTGACAAAACTGCGCTCCCGGAAGACCCCCAGGTCGTCGCAGGGCGCAAGGCCAGAAGTCCGCCCAAACCGGAGGTCCAAGCCTAACGTATCTGTTTAGAAGACTTTGCGCACTTTTGACGGGGGGAGGTGGGTATTTGACGAAACCTCAAAGGCCCAGCTTTTTGACCTCGTCGTTGTAGTACTTGCGGTAGAGGATGTCCCACTCCTGCGAGCCTTCGACGATGATCTTGCGTTGGGAGGCGATCTTCAGGCGGGCGGCGGCGTCGAGCCTGGTCTCTTCGAGGAGGAGCTTTTCGAGAGCCTTGCGGGCCTCCTGGCGGATGGTGTTGCGGTCTTCCAGGAAGTCCACCTCGGGGATTTCGGCGAGGGTGTCGGCTACGGTGTGGGCCAGCTTGTTGAGCTTGTCGCGCGAGATTCTCACAGCACCGCCTTGTACTTGCGGGCGAGCTCGTTCTTCACCTTTTTGAACATCTCGGGATAGCTGGCGCCGGTCTTGCGCATATCGTCCTGAAAAGCTTCGAGGATGACGCGGACCTCGTCGTTGATGCGATCTTCGAGGGCGAGTTCATCGATCATCTGGGCGGCGACGCGCTCGTTGACCAGGGCGGGCTTGTCGGTATGGATCATCTTCTCGGCGATGAGGTGCTTGACGGTCTGGCGCGCCAGATATCCTACGTAATCTCTAGAAAAAATCATTGAATTTCCTTCAAATATATCATGTGCTTTCGAGACGGCGGATGCGCGGCCGGCGTGCGGGGCGCAGGCTTATCTGAGACAATACGAGACGATGAAACCTGACAATCTTATCTCGCTGAAAGACGATATGGTGGCCTTTATCGCGGGCCACGGCATGCGACGGCTGAACGGCTTTGTAACCGAAGAGGTTCCCACGGTGGTCTTCGAAGAGGAAAACCCCGATGGATGGAAGGATTTCGTCGAACATGCCAAGGCCGCCGGCGCGGCGTTTGTGACGATGAGCGAGGTGGTGCTGGAGAAGGAAGACGTCGCTCTGCTGCTGGATCAGATTCGCGAACAGGCGTTTCCCGCCGGTGCGGCGGAGGAGCTGGAAGATGCGGAGTACCTTGTGAACCATGTGGGCAAGGTGGGCTACCTGCAGCTGGGCTTCGCGCACCAGGGAGTGATGTTCGTGTTCGAGATTGCGACCGACTGGTACGACAGCTTCCAGGACCTGATGGATACCTTCGTTGAGTTGGGTGGCATGATGGCGGACGACCGCGAGAGCGACGAGTAGATTCGTCCATGTTTTCTGCCCAGGTCGGGGTGCGGGAATGGACGGTTCGCGCAGCGGATAGCGTGGCCGGACGAAATCTGGCGCGTGATCTGGGGTGTCCGCGTCCAGTCGCGGAGATGCTGGTGGCGCGGGGTATCGGCGAGGCCGCCGCGGCGCGACGGTTCTTCAACCCAACCATTGACGACCTAATCGACCCGCTGCGAATGCTTGGCATGGATATCGCCGTAGCTCGCATCCGGCAGGCTGTGGAGGCGGACGAGCCGATCCTGATCTATGGCGACTATGACGTAGACGGCACAACCGCAACCGTACTGCTGAAGACGGCGATCGAACGCAGTGCTGCGAAGGCCACGCCTGCGAAGGTGACCTGCCATGTGCCGCACCGGCTGCGCGAAGGCTACGGAATGCAGACGGGTGTGCTCGGGGAGGCGGCAGCGGCGGGTGTCCGGCTGGTGATCAGCGTGGACACGGGAATTCGGGCGTTTGCCGCGGCGGTCGAGGCGAAGGCGCTGGGGCTCGACCTGATTGTGACGGACCATCATCTGCCGGACAACGCGATCGGGGTTCCGGAGGCGGTATGCGTGCTGAACCCGGCTCAGCCTGGGTGTTTGTATCCGTTCAAGCATCTATGCGGGGCGGGGGTCGCGTTCAAGCTGGCGCACGCTCTTCTGCTGGCTTCGATGACCACGGAGGAGGAGCGGGTTCGGCTGACGCGGGTGCTGCTTCCCTCTTTTCTAAAGCTGGTGGCGATTGCGACGATTGCGGATTCGGTGCCGCTGGAGGGGGAGAATCGCGTGATCGCCGCGCTGGGGTTGAAGGAGCTGCGGAACCCGGTTCAGCCAGGGTTGCGGGCGCTCATGAAGGTGGCGGAGATACCGGTGGATCGCGCTCCGACGGCGAAGGAGATCGGATTCAGGCTGGCTCCGCGGATCAATGCGGCGGGGCGGATGGACGTGGCAAGCGATGTAGTGGAGCTTTTCCTGACCCGGGAGCCGGCACGCGCGGAGGAGCTGGCGGAGAAGCTGAACCGGCTGAATGACGAGCGGCGAGCGACGGAGAATAGCGCGTTGCAGGCGATCGAGATCGAGTTGGAGGCGATGCGCGGGACTGCCGGGGAGTTCGCGGCGGAGTGCATCGTGCTGGACGATGTGGGCTGGCATCGTGGTGTGCTGGGGATTCTCGCCTCGCGGGTGGTGGAACGTACCGGCCGGCCGGCGCTGGTGCTTACGCATGAAGATGGACAGGCGCATGGGTCGGGACGGTCGATCGAGGGATTTCACCTGCTGGATGCTTTGACCGCGATCCATGACGTATCCGGGGCCAGCGTATCCGGGGCCAGCGTATCCGGGGACGCGGCTGGGGCTGTGGTGGCCGAGGCTTTGTTCACGCGGTTTGGAGGCCACGCTCATGCGGTTGGGTTCTCGCTGCCGACGGCGCGGCTGGGGCTGCTGCGGAGCAGGATGCGGAGCTATGGAGTTGAGAGATTAACCGGGGCCATACTTTGCCCGGCGCTCGAGTGCGATATTGAGATTGCGTTGTGCGAGTTGACCCGGGAATTTTTTGAATGGCTGATGCTGTGCGGTCCGTTTGGTGTCGGCAACCGCGAGCCGGTGCTGATGACGCGCGGACTGACGCTGACCGCGCCAGTGCGCCTGATCAAGGAGAGGCACATCTGCCTCCAGGTGCAGAGTGCCGGGGAGTCCTTGAGGATGAGCATTCTGGGCTGGAGCCGAGGCGTGGACTGGCCTGTGCGGTGCGGGGACCTGAACCTGCAAGAGGGAGCGTGTATCGACGTGGCTTACCGGCTGAAGGAGAGGTCGAATCCGCAGTTTCCCGGTCTTGAACTGGAGCTGGTGGACCTTCGGCTGTCTTCCTCGGCGCCGGGAGCAGGTTTGGGAACGGATACGGGGTGAGGCTGGTTTCGGGTGCGGCGGAAATGAGAGAACACGGCGTCTGCGAGCTGCCGGAAGCAGGCTGCGGAAAAGTTGCGCTTCGTTTTCGGTGCAAAGGCGTCTTATATACTGAATCTTCCAAACGATGCCCACTACAGAGATAAGACGAGTGAATCCGGTTCTACTGTGGGGCGTTTTTCTCGCAGTTCTTGTGCTGGCGGTTCTGGCCGCGCGCTTCTTCAACCGGGATCTGGTCGAGGTTCGGGTAGCGGCGGTCGATCATCAGAATCTGTTGAGCCTGGTTTCGACCAATGGCAAGGTTGAGCCAATCGAGGAGTTTCAGGCGTATGCCCCCGCGCCTGGCGTGGTGGCAAAGGTGTATGTGGAGGTAGGACAGAAGGTGAAGGTTGGCGACCGCCTGATCAAGATGGACGATGCGGATGCGGTGGCTCGGGTCGCGACGGCGAATGCGACGCTGCAGTCCGCGAAGGCGACTCTACAGGATGTGACCCAGGGCGGAACCCAGGATGAGCGGAATGGCCTGACGGGAGATTTGAGCCGCGCACGATTGCAACAACAACAGGATGCGAGCGACTTGGCGGCGCTGAAGCAGTTGCAGCAGAAGGGAGCTGCTTCTCCGAGCGAGGTTGCCGCGGCGGAACAGCGGTTGCAGGTGGCGGCCAGCACGGTCCAAGGCATCGAGATGCGCAGGACCGACCGGTATAGCGCGACAGACCGGAGTCGTTCCGAGGCTCAACTGGCAGACGCGAAGGCAGCAGTTCTGGCGGCTGAGAACGGTTACGCGGGTGACAATATACGAGCCCCCCTTGCAGGCACGGTGTACTCGATTCCGGTCTCGACCTACGACTTTGTGCCTGCGGGCGAGAACCTGCTGGATGTGGCGGACCTGAACCGCATTCAGGTCCGGGCGTATTTCGATGAGCCGGAGATCGGCAAGCTGGCAATCGGCCAGGCGGTGAAGATCGTATGGGATGCCAAGCCGCAACAGACCTGGCATGGGCATATAAGCCGCGCACCGACGACCGTTATCACCTATGGAACGAGGAATGTAGGCGAATGCATTATCACGGTGGATGACGCACGCGGCGACCTGCTGCCGAACACCAATGTAACGGTAACGGTAACGACCTCGCAGCGCTTCAATGTGCTCAGCATTCCGCGCGAGGCTCTCCATACGGATGGAGGGAATTACGTCTACCGGGTGGTCAGCGGGAAACTTGTGCGTACGCCGGTACAGGTGGGTGTGGTGAACCTTACCCGAGTGGAGATCGTGAGCGGACTGAGCGAGAAGGACACGGTTGCGTTGAGCGCCACAAGCAACCGTGAACTGGCCAACGGACTAGCCGTGAAGATCGCCGAATAGCTATGTGCCCCACCAAGCGACTGAGAAGCGTCTGGGTTGCCCTGTTTTTGCTTCTCTTCCATGGCTCGCGCGAGATGCTGGCAGAGGACCGGCAGGCAAATTCGCTGCTGCAGCAGAGGCGTGTGGAAGAGGCGACCACGATGCTCCGGCAGACGCTTTCGGTGGACTCGGGCGATGCTTTGGCTCACCAGCTTCTCTGTAGAGTTTTCTATTCTCAGGAGATGGCCGATGCTGCAGTAGGGAGTGCGAACTGGCGGTCATGAACGCACCTTCCCCGGCGAAGTCCGACGATGCGCCCGCGTTCAAGGTGCATTTGCAGCTTTGGCAACTGCTGGCACAGGGAGGGGATTCTGCCGGGGCTCAATGCGGGTTTGCGGCCGCGTTTGCTCTTGCACCAAACTATGCACCTGCCCGCAAAGCGATGCAGGCGGCGTAGAGGACGGGATGCGAGGAAAAGCGGTTAGCATGGTGAGTAGCCGATTTAAAAGGAAATCGTCCGGACGTATGACTCGTCTTCTTCGCCCACTTGTTGCGTCCCTTGCGTTATCGTGCGCAGTCACGCCTGCCGTGGCGCAAGTATCGTTTGCGACAGCGGTTGCTCTTTCACTGAAGAGCAGCGCGAAGGTTCTGATGGCGAAGGCAGACGTAGATAAGGCGCAGGCCGCGCTGCAGGAGTTGCGGGATGCGTATATTCCTACGATCGTGGGAGGGTCCGGTCTGGGACCTCCATCGTATGGTTTCCCGCTGGGACAGCCTTCGATCTTTACCCTCACGGCACAATCCCTTGTCTTCAGTTATTCGCAGCGGGACTACATTCGTTCGGCGCGTGCAGCCCTGGATGCGTCGAATCTGGCCCTTACCGATGCGCGTCAGGCAGTTGCTGAGGACACGGCGCTTACCTGCATTGCGCTGGATCGGGACATGCAACGCGAGGCGGCTCTAGGTGAAGAGGCAGGGTTTGGGAGCCGTCTGGTAACGATCGTTCAGACTCGACTGGATGCCGGACAGGATAGCGCCATCAACCTGACCACCGCGCGCCTTACCGACGCTCAGATCCGGCTGGCTAGGCTTCGCGCAGAGGACGACACGGCCACGGAACGGGCTCATCTGGCGTTGCTGATGGGGCTGCCCGCGCAGGGGCTTGGCATCCTGGGCGACAGCATTCCGGCCTTCGCCGCACCTGAGCCGGAGTTGCCCGGTGCGCCACAGGCCAGCAGCCCGGCGGTTGAGTCTGCCTATGCGAGTGCCCGCGCAAAACGTGAGATCGCGTTCGGCGATGCGCGCTATCTGTACCGGCCGCAGGTCAGCTTTGCAGGACAATATGAGCGCTTTGCGCAATTCAACAACTATCAGGATTACTATCTGCACTTTCAGCAGAACAACGCCGGCGTGGGTGTGCAGATATCCATTCCGCTCTTCGATAAGGCTCATGCAGCCAAGGCGCGCATTTCGGCGGCGGACGCGGCACATGCGGAGCATGAAGCCGATGTGACGCGGGATCAGTTTGTCGAGAGCCGGATGCGGGTTCGTCATTCGGTGGCGGAGCTGGCGGCGCGAGCAGAGGTTGCGGGCCTCGATCAACAGCTCGCACAGCAGCAGTTGGATATTTTGCTGGTCCAGCTGAAGGCAGGAACGGGCAATGCATCGGGAGTGCAGATGTCTCCGAAGGACGAACAGATGTCGCGCATTGCAGAGCGGGAGAGATTTCTGGCTGTGCTCGATGCGAAGTTCCAGATGCGGCAGGCGCAGATCAGCCTGTTGCGGCAGACGGGCGGACTCAGTGCATGGATCGACTCAGCCGCGTCGGCCAAGCGGCCGGAGTCAGTCACGGTGTCTCATCCAGAATGATTTTGCATCGTCTAATCGTTTTGATTGATAACGAAGGCCTTACTCCTCAATGAACCAAGGGCATGCCCCAGAAAAGCTCCTTAAACCAGTAACTGAATGGTAAAATAGAATTATTCTTATGCCTCTTAAGACATTATTTCTAAATCCGCCATCCTTCGAGAACTTTGACGGTGGTGCCAGCTCTCGCTGGCCCGCTACCCGCGAGATTGAATCGTACTGGTACCCGGTATGGCTAGCCTATCCGGCGGGCATGCTGGAGGGGTCGAAGCTGCTCGATGCACCGCCGCACCATGTTTCGGCGGACCAGACGATCGAGATTGCCAAGAGCTATGAGTTTCTTGTGCTGTTTACCTCGACGGTGGGCTGGACAGGCGACCACGCTCTGGCGGAGGCGGTGAGGCGCGCGAATCCTACGATCAAGATTGCGTTTGTCGGGCCGCCGGTGACGACCGACCCGGAGCGCGCGTTGAACGAGTGTTCCGTGATCGATTTCGTGTGTCGCCGCGAGTTCGATTTCTCCGTGGTGGAGTATGCGAACGGCAAGCCGCTGAATGAGATTCTGGGCATCAGCTACAAGGATGCGAACGGCGTCATTCAGCACAATCCGGACCGGCCGCAGGTGGAAGACCTCGATGCGATGCCGTGGGTAACGGATATCTACGCGCGCGATATGGACGTGACGCGATATAATGTTCCGTTCCTGCTGCATCCTTATGTTTCGCTTTACTCGACGCGCGGCTGCCCGGCGCAATGCACGTTCTGCCTGTGGCCCCAGACGCTCTCGGGCCATGCTTGGCGCAAGCGGTCGACCGACGACGTAGCCGCCGAGATGAAGCATGCGAAGGAGCTGTTTCCGCATGTGAAGGAGTTCTTCTTCGACGACGATACGTTCAATATCCAGAAGGCGCGGACGATCGAACTCTGCGAGAAGCTGAAGCCGCTGGAGCTTACGTGGTCCTGCACCTCGCGGGTGACGACCGATCGCGACACGTTGAAGGCCATGAAAGACGCCGGCTGCAGGCTGCTGATCGTGGGCTTCGAATCGGGCGATCCGCAGATTCTGAAGAACATCAAGAAGGGCGCTACGGTGGAGCGGGCGCGGGACTTTGTGAAGGACTGTCACGATCTTGGGCTGGTGATTCATGCCGACTTTATTCTCGGTCTGCCGGGCGAGACAAAGCAGTCGATTCGCAACACGATCGATTTCGCAAAGACTCTCGACTGCGAGACGATCCAGGTCTCGATCGCGCACGCCTATCCGGGTACAGAGTTCTACGACTTCGCGCACAAGAACGGGTTCATCACGAACGAAAAGATGGAGGATGGCGGCGGACACCAGATGGCGCACATCGAATATCCCGGCCTGCCTGTGGAGTATGTCATGGAGATGGTGCATAAGTTCTATGACGAATACTACTTCCGTCCTAAGGCTGCGTTCCGGGTGGTGTGGAAGGCGGTGGTGAACCGCGATGTTCCCCGTCTATATGTCGAGGCGAAGGCGTTTATGAAGCTGCGCTCGCAGCGGAACAAGGCTTCGCGCAAGGCGAAGGAAGAGAATGCGTTGAAGGCGCAGGAATCCGTCAGCATGAACGCCTGAGGCGATGCTTTGAAATGAAGCGGTCAGCTACGCAATCGCTGACCGCTTTTTTATTTTCTGCGAACCGTTCGTATCGCAAATGTGCATCACAGCCAGCATTATCTATGAAACATTCTCTTACCCCAAAGAAGTATCTAATCCTGGTGGCCGTCGTCTTCACGGCTTCGTTTGGAGATACGCTGTTATCCCATGGTATGAAGCAAGTGGGGCCGGTCACTCTTGGTCATCTTGGGATGCTGCTCGTCGCTCTGAAGAACCCCTGGGTCGTCCTGGGGGTGTTTCTGCTGATCGGTTTTTTTGCGAGCTACCTGACCGCGCTGAGTTGGGCGGACCTGACCTTTGTGCTGCCGTCGACGTCGTTCAGCTATGTCATCGTGGCACTGCTCTCGCACTTCTGGCTGCACGAGCAGATCTCCTTTTACCGCTGGCTGGGCATCATCCTGATCGTCTGCGGGGTGGGGTTTGTGGCGAACGGGCCGCCTCTCACCGAACATGCCGTGCCAGTCAGCGAGGCTCTATGACCCAGGCTGGGCCGGTCGAGACCTGGATGACCATCGTTGCCGTTGCGAGCACAGCAATCGCCGGGGATGTGCTGACTGCGGGCGCGATGCGGCAGATTGGGGACCTGGATGCGATTCGGGCTAGGTCGGGGCTGGCTGGAGCGATCAAGGCGGTAGCGGGTAGCGGGATGTTCCTGCTGGGGGTGGCGTCGATGGCGGTGAGCTTTTTTGCGCTGCTGTTTACGTTGAGTGTTGTCGAGGTGTCATTGGCTGCCCCGGCGAGCGCTTCGTTGACGTTTATCGGGAATGCCGCGGCTGCGAAGTTTTTTTTGAAAGAGAATGTGAATCGGCGGCGGTGGCTGGCGGCAATTTTTGTGTGCGCTGGAGTTGTGCTGCTGACGAAGTAACGTACGGTTGGGCTTTGGATCTCCCTGCCGTGGAGCTTCGTGAATCAGGGCTGGCGGTTGGCGATCCAGCGCATCAAGCCTGTGGGTGGGGGGTCGGGGACTAGAAGGCGGTTGGGGTCGCCCAGCACAGCTCCGGCGGCCAGTCTTCCGCTGCGGACGGCACCCTCCATGGTGGCGGGCCAGCCGGTGGCGGTCCAGTCGCCCGCGAGGAAGAGGCCAGGCCAGCCGGTGGTTTGAGGTGGACGAAAGCGGTCGAGATCAGGGGTGACGGAAAAGGTCGCCCGGGCTTCCTTGAAGACGGCGCTCTTGATCAGCTTTGCGTGCTTGACTTCGGGGAAGAACAGTTCCAGCTCCTTGAGGGCGGAAGAAAGGATCTGTTCGCGGGGCCTGCTCAGTTGCGCCCGTGATCCGGCGATGACAAGTTCGACGTAGCTGCCGCGCTCCGGGGCGTAGCGGCGGATGCGGGATTTGTGAAAGAACCACTCGATAGTGGTGTCGAGCAGCCAGGCATGGTCGAGGTCGGTGATCTGGCGGTCGTACCAGAGGAGGATCGAGGTGAATGGCGAGTGGATGAACTTCGACATGTTCAGTTCAAGCTGGGCTGCGATGTCTGCGGGGTGACTGGTGTTTGAGTCATTCGGATGGATCGCAGGGAGCAGTTTCTGGGTCTGCTCGAAGGGCAGGGCGAGGATGACGGAGTCTGCGGTGTATTCGGTCGAGGTGGTGGTGGCGCGCCAGCGTCCATCGGGCTGCTGGGAGATGGCTTCGACGCTGGCGCGGATATGAACGGCTCCGCCGCAGGACTCGATAAGGCGGGCAGCGCCGAGGTAGAAGTCGCTCAATGGAACGGTAGGGATGCCGAGGCGTCCACCGGTCGAGGAGCGGATGAAGAGCTCGTGGAAGACCTTACCGGCGTAGCGGGTAGAGCAGTTGGCTGCGCTATCGTTGAGCGTCGCCGTGAGGATGGGGTTCCAGAAGTGGCGGATCGACTGCGGCGTCTGACATGTCCGCTTGAGCCAGTGCTCGACACTCTCGTTATCGGCGGCGGGATAGCCGTGAAAGAACTCGGTTAGGCCGCGCGCCATTCCGAGTTTGTCCTTCCAACTGAGCATGGACATGGCAAGAAAGCTGGGAGCGTAATGGAAGGGCGCTGGCAGACTACTGGTGGAGATTGTGCTGGAACGGCCGTTGGGCTGAAGGAAGGTCTGTTTATCGTACCAACGGATCTTGTCCGCGCTGCCGGACTGCTGGCAGAGGTCGATGAGGTTGTTGCAACAGCCCAGAAGGACATGCTGAGAGTCGACGACCTCGTGCAACACGGGATGCTCGTAGGAGCAGGCCCGGCCGCCGATGTAGGGCTTGCGCTCCAGGAGGACGACGCTCTTCCCTGCCCTGGCGAGCGCGGCAGCGGCGGCGAGGCCGGCAGCGCCTGCGCCTACGACGAGGACGTCAGTGTGGCCGGCCGCAGTCACGAAACGGTCCGGTTGCGTAGCGTCATCCATGCGCCCTGGGCGAGCATGGTCAGCTTGGCCGGGGTGGATACACTGATGCGTTGGGTGAAGACATCGCTGCCGGCTCTCTCGATCTTCAGAAGCAGCCGGTGGTAGATGGCGACGAGGACCCAAAGGGCGGCGCGGCTGTCGGAGTCGATCAAAGGCAGGAGGCGGTTGGCAGAGGCGTAGTACTGCTCCGCTCTTGAGCCCAGGGTCTGGAGCATGGCGCGCTCGTTCGGGTGGAGGGTAGCGCCGGCGGTAAGCGCCTGGATGCGGTCGAGGCTGACGCCGCACTCTTGCAGGAGGTCGAGCGGGAGATAGATGCGGCCGCGCTCGGCGTCCTCTTTGACATCGCGCAGGATGTTCGTGAGTTGAAAGGCGACACCGGTCTCTTCGGCGAGCTTCTCTGCTTCTGGGTCGGTGTATCCGAAGATCTTGATGCAGACCAGACCCACGACGGAGGCGACGAGATAACAGTACCGGTAGAGGTCTTCGAAGGCGGCGAAGGTCTGGAACGGTTTGCCGGACCCGGGGAGAGGTTCGAGGTCCATAGTGGTTCCCTGCACGAGCTCTTCGAGGAGTGCGTCGGGGATGGCGAACCTCCTCTGAGTATCGTTGAGGGCGAGAAAGATAGGGTCGCCGGAGCTGCCGGTAGCGCGCGCGATGCGCCAGGATTCAACCCACTCGGCCATTGCCTGTCTGCGTTGGGCGATGGGCATGGACTCGTCGTCGGCGAGGTCGTCGGCTCGACGCATAAACGCATAGACGGCGCATATGGCGTCGCGTTTGTGCGACGGCAGGACGCGGAAGGAATAGTAGAAGTTTTTGGCCTCGCGTCTGGCGATGGTCCGGCAGACGGCGTAGGCTTCGGCGGAGGTCATGACGGTCATCGGGATAGCCCCGCACCCGGTTTTCTGTTTATCAGCAGAGCGAACCTGGCCACGAGAGCGCCTGCCAGAAGGGAGACTTTCTTCATTCGGGAGACGACTGGCCTGCCACGGAGAACGTCGAAGTTCTGCGAGGTGATGCCGTCGAGGATGGCGTCGCCGCCTTTGCGAAAGAGGTTGAGGGTAATGGCGAGATCCCTGTCTACATGGGAGCTGATTGCGCCGCCTTCGCGCAGCATGGCACGGGTGCGCAGCACGAGGCCTTCAATCATGGCTCGGAATTGCGGGGTAAAGACACGGCCTTCGATCTGGCCTTCCTCGATGCCGAAATACAGCATGTCTTCGGTCGGGATGTAGCGGCGGCCGCGCTCGGCATCTTCGACAACGTCCTGCCAAAAGTTGGCGAGCTGCAGGGCGGTGCAGACCTTGTCGGAGAGCAGGGCGAGGGACTCCTGTTCGTACCCGCAGACCCAGAGGACGAGGCGGCCTACGGGGTTGGCGGAGTAATGGGAGTATTCGAGGAGCTCGTCCCAGCTATTGTGGGTGAGCCTGACTTGGTCCATTTTGAAGGCGTGGACGAGATCGGCGAAGAGTTGGCGAGGGACGGCCGTTTCGCGAATCGTCTCGTGCAGGGCGACGAAGACGGGATGAACGGAGCGCGCCGGCGTGTCGTAACACTCGTCCAACATGGAGAGCCAGGTGTCGAGGAGGCGGGTGGCGACGGCTGGATCGGCTACTTCGTCGCCCAGGTCGTCGGCTACCCGGCAGTAGGCGTAGATGCTTTCGAAGTGAGGGCGAACTTTGCGGGGCAGGAAAAAGGTTGCAACGTGGAAGTTTTCGTAGTGCGACGTGGCGAGATCGTGGCACCAGGCCTGAGCTTCGGCGAGGGTCGGACGCTCGATCGGCGTGAGGTACTCGGGCGGTGCGCCGAGGAGGGTGTGCGGAGTGGCGGTCTTTTGGTTCACTGGGGCAGGCCTGCCGTGAAGACCGCGGTTTTGATGTCAGGAGCAACTTGAGCGGATCCGGCCCGGGTCATCATGGCCGCAAATACTGCGGGGACGGCATCGAGCCCAACGCGGCTCGTGATGTATTGGGCGCACTTGAAACGCCCGCTCGTGATGAGCTCGAAGGCTCTCCGGCAGGCGCCGGGAGTGTGGTGAAAGCTGGCCTTGAGGGTGATGTCCCCATAGTGCAGGCGGTTGGTGTCGAGCTGCACTACGGTCCCCGACGGCGGTCCGCCAAAGAAGTTGACCACACCTCCCTTGCGCACAATGTTCACGGCCCACTCCCAGGTGAGCGGCGTGGCCACGGCTTCAATGACGATATCCGCGCCGCGCCCGGCGGGGGTGAGGGCCCTCGCGGCGGCGACCGCATCGTCAACTTCGGCGAGATGAACGACTTGGGCGGCGCCAAACACCTTTGCAGCGGCGATCTGGTCCTGGCGCTTGACGACAGCGATGACATCGACCCCGGATAGCTGCGCCGCGTGCATGAACATGAGACCGATGGGACCGGCGCCGATGACAACCATGGTGTCGCCGGGCTGGGCTCCGCTCTCTTCCAGGCCGCGGATGACACAGGCGAGGGGCTCAGTAAGGGCTGCGTGCTCGAAGGGGACGCCTGCGGGGATCGGCAGGGTGTTCTTTTCGACGATGCGGGCAGGGATTTTGATGAATTCTGCATACGCACCGTTGTTGAAGAGGAGATTTTCGCAGAGGTTCTGCTGGCCATGGAGGCAGAAGAAGCAGGCATCGCAGGGGGCGGAGTTGAGAGGTACAACGCGGTCTCCGGTGTGGAAGCCGGTCACGCCTGCGCCGGTTTCGGCGACTAGACCGGCGAGCTCGTGGCCGAACGGGATGGGCGGGGTCAGCATCATGGCATGGTAACCGCGGCGGTACACCTTGAGGTCGGTCCCACAGGTGAGAGCGGCGCCGACGCGCACCAGCAGTTCTCCGGGACCGGCGTGAGGCAGGGGCACTCGCTCCAGCCGAAGATCTTCCTTTCCGTGCAATACCGCTGCGGTCATGTGAGCCATATCTGCTCTATCTTCTCATTTTGAGGCATGTGGTTGCACGTGGGTTCTATGATTCATGAGGACGATGGAATCGGGTGCAGAGGCTCCGCATCTGATAGTCTGAGCCAGATAACGACATGCCCTTCGTCTCTCCAGAGAGCTTCGCCAAGCAGCAGATAGCCGCCATCCAGGACTACTCGGTTCTGTCGTGGCACGCGATCGTGAATCTTTTTTCGGCACCGCGCTACTGGGCGGATATTTACACCCAGATGGACTCGATCGGCGTGGGTTCGATGCCGATCGTGGTGCTGACCGGCTTCTTCACCGGCTGCGTGCTTGCACTGCAGTCGGCAACCTCACTGCAGCAGTTCGGGTCGGTAAGCCTGACCGGCAATCTGGTAGCGCTTTCGATGGTGAAGGAGCTGGGACCGGTGCTGACGGGATTGATGGTTTCGGGGCGGAACGCATCGGGGATGGCATCGGAGCTGGGGTCGATGAAGGTAACCGAGCAGATCGATGCGATGCGCGCGCTGGGTACCGATCCGTTGCGAAAGCTGGTAACGCCGCGGCTGTATGCGACGATCTTCATGCTCTTCTTCCTGACGATCCTGTCGGACGCGGTCGGTATCGCCGGCGGCGCGCTGGTGAGCGTGACGCTGCTTGGGCTTAACGCGTCGTCCTACTTTCATAACTCGTATCGTGCGCTGCAGTACGGCGACGTTGTCCAGGGGCTGACGAAACCTTTGTTCTCCGGGTTCATTATCGCGACAGTGGGCTGCTACTTCGGCATGAACACGAAGGGCGGAACGCAGGGCGTGGGTAAGGCGACAACGCAAGCAGTGGTGGTTTCCTCTGTGTTCATCATCATCGTCGACTTTATTGTGAGCCGCGGGATGATTGGGATTTTTGGCAGGTGACCCGGACGATGCCTGAAGAGCCTGCACATAGCGATGTTTCGACGGACCGGGGGGACGCTGACCCCACACAACCGGTTGTCGTGTTTGAAGATGTTTCGATCACGTTCGATGTAAAACCTGTGCTGCAGAATATCTCGTTCACTGTGCAGCGTGGCGAGACCCGCATCATCCTTGGCCCAGCCGGTGGGGGTAAATCAGTGTTGATGAAGCTGGTGGATGGGCTGATCCGACCCGACTCCGGCGTGATCCGCGTCTTCGGTGAGGATGTGACGAAGATGCGGGAAACCGATCTGTTCAAGCTGCGCGGACGGATCGGCATGGTGTTCCAGGAGTCGGCGCTCTTCGATTCGCTTTCGGTGGAAGACAATGTCGCCTACCGCTTGCACGAAGACCAGGTGCCGGACGAGGAAGCGCACAAGCGGGTAATGGAGGCGCTGCGGTTTGTGGAACTGGAGCAGACAATCTCCAAGTTTCCTTCTGAGCTATCCGGCGGGATGCGGCGCCGAGTCTCGATTGCGCGAGCGATCATTTCGAGTCCGGACCTGATTCTCTACGATTCTCCGACGGGCGGCCTTGACCCGATTACGTCGACCACCATTGTGGAGCTTGTGGTGAAACAGCGTGACGTGTCGCACACCACGGCGCTGATGATCACGCACCGGCTACAGGACGCGTTCTTTCTGGCGCGACACTGCTTCAACAGTCAGACCGGAAAGGTCGAACCGATCCCCGATGACGGGATCGACAACAGTACAAAATTTCTGGTGTTGAATGAGGGCAAGGTGGTCTTCGACGGGGAGACGGAAGGGCTGGTTCACTCGACCGACCCGTGGCTGAAGGACTACCTGTCGTAGGGTGGTCAGCGCTTCCCATCTTTCCAATCATTGTACGAGATGCGTGGCATGGTCAGGAAGGAATCCCGGGTCTTGACATAGGAGCCGAGGCCGTTCATTCGGCCGATGGCGTGCAGTTCTTCCGTGAGGACATAGGGACCAGCGGGATTCACAAATCTGTCTTCGATGTAAATCGCCACGACCTGACCCAGGATGATTCGCGACCGGCCGATCTCCATGGTGGTGTACTCCCTGCACTCCAGGGCGGCGTGGGCCTGCTGGATGCGCGGGACTTTTACGAGCTGGGAGGGTGTGGTGGCGAGGCCTGCCATCTCAATTTCGTCGATCTCCGGCGGGAAATCGGTCGCACAGATGTTCATCTGGTGAGCGAGGTCTTCGGTGACAACATTGATGACAAACTCGCCGGTGCGGCGGATATTCCGGGCGGTATCTTTGGGAACGAAGTCGCCGGTTGGACGATCGTTCACCCCCATGGCGACGATGGGCGGGTCGGTACAGAGATAGTTGTAGGCGCTGAAGGGCGCTGCGTTGAGCCTGCCGTCTTCGTTCATGCTGGTGACCCATGCGATGGGCCGCGGCGCGACGAGACCGATGAGCAGGTTGTAGGTCTCGCGCCCCTTGGATTTAGCTAAATCGAAGTTCATGGACTGCTCCCTCTCAAGCAGCCTATCCTATAGGCTGGGGGTGAGGCGGATTCGAGCGATTCTTCACTCGTGCACCAGCTTAAGTACAGCAGCCTGCACCACCGGCCATGCGCTGCTCTGCGGGTCCACGACATCAAAGTGATCTGCTCCTGGGATTAACTTAACCGTGACATGGTCGCCGCAGCGCTGTGCCATATCTGCCCAGCGCGAGGGCAGTTGAGGCGGAATCTGGCTATCGTCTATGCCTTGGATGAGGATCTGCGGGACATTCAAAGGGAGGAGATCGCCTGGGTTTCCGGCGCGATAACGGTCCTCAAACTCAGAGGGTGGGCCGCCCATGAGTGAGTAGACTTCGTGCTTGTCGTGGGCGAAGGTGAAATATCCAGCGAGGTCACAGGTGAGGCGCAAGTCCACGGCACCGGCAAGGGAGAGCAGCCCGTGAAGTGGGACCGCAGGCTGAGGGAGAAAGATGGGGCTCGACTCTGGAATGTGGTATCGACCGGCCAACCAGAACGCAAGGTGCGCGCCCGCGGAATGCCCGATCGCGACAACCCGGCTGAGATCGACGGGATAGCTGCGGGCGAGGGTGGCTACGTAGTCGAAGCCGGCGGCTGCGTCCTGCAAGGTCGCCGGCCAGCCGCCACCGGAGGAGCCGACCCGACGGTATTCGATGGACCAACTCGCTATCCCAAGTGTCTTGAGGGCGGCGCAAAGATGACCGGCATATTCGAGATCGTATTGAGATTGCCACCAGCCGCCGTGGAGGAAGACCACAAGAGGTACCAGCCGCTTCAGCGGAGTTGGCGGCAACCTCAGATCGCCAAACTGAGATTTGTCTGGACCGTAGTGAATTCGAGCTTCAGCGGGCGGAGCGGCGCTCGTTAAGATGTTCATGTACGCTCCACGGAGCTGTGATGCTGGTGGATTGCGGCCTGCGCCAATTGCCGGGAGGTGCTGAAGGAAGCGGATGAACGACGGGAATCTATCGCGTTGCCGGCGCGAAAGAGCTTGCAGGCGGCGGGGCGGGGCTTGCAGGCAAGGTGTAGATGACCTCACCGGGACGTGTGTAATGGAGCTCCTCGCGGGCCTGATGTTCGATCGCGTTTGGGTCGCTCTGAAGACGGTCGACATGGCCTTTGAGGAGTTCATTCTCGCGTTGCAGGCTGTGCAACTGGCTGTCCAGGGTCTGAGTCTCCTGGCGCTTGGCCTGGTAGGCTGTCAGGCCGTTCTGGCCGAAGATGACGTGATATCCCATTGCGAGCGCGAGGACTGCCGCAGCACCGGTTGCGAGCTTCCGCCAACTGAGCCGGGTTCGTTCGGCTATCCGTCGCAAAACGTGCCTCGGCTTCTGCGGGCTGGGATGATTGCGCACTGGAGTGGAAGGGGTCACGACAAGCTCCAGTACAGATTTTCGGGTGGATTTCGTCAAGTGGAAAACGAAGGCGCTTCAGAAACGAACCAAGATCGTACCGGAACAGCCTGCGGGGAGGCCTGGGAGACAGCGACAAGCGCGGGGATCGGTATCGCAGCGTCCCTGAATTCCGGGAGATCGTTCGTAAAACTACAGGAAACATCGATTTGCCTGCACGAAGTCTCTGGGGCTTGGTATTCTTCTCGTGGCCGATGCATACCCTTTTCGCCATTTCGATGGTTTGCCTGACGGCGCTCGTCGGCGCCTGGATGACGGTAGCCCGGCACATCCGCTCGGGCCGGGTCCTGGACGAAAAGCTGGCTTACGACCGGCGCGACTTCGCGCAATACCTCGTCGCTGCCGCCGCGGATGAGGGCTTCCTTGTGCCTCGAAGCGCTCCGCGACAGACCGTGAAGGATGTTGCCGCGAGAAAGAGTTGGAATCGACCTCCAGAATTGGTAACGATCCTGCCCAGCGCCTGGGTGCGGCATGATGCCAGCGGGAAGACTGGCCAGGGCTTGCAGGGAACTCGAAAGTCGCTCAGGAACTCGCATGAAGGTGGGCTGGAGCGGCTTGATCGGGCTTACTTCAACAAGGATCTGGGCGACCTGACCGATCCGTATGAGACTCCGCGCATACGCGTCGATTCCCGTACTTCATCAAGGCGCTAATAGCGAAAGGACGTTTTGCCATGCAATCCGCTCTCCCTGTCGAATCTGTACCTCTTCATGCTCCCGCGTTGCTGCGACACGATTCCATTCCGCGCAAGACAGCTCTCGTCGTGGGCGCGAGCCTTTTTGTGGCGGCGTGTGCTCATTTATCGGTCCCGCTTCCCTTCACGCCTGTTCCGATCACACTGCAGAACTTCGCGGTGATCGTGGTCGGCATGATGCTTGGGCCAGTGGCTGGCTTCTCCGCAATGGTTCTGTACCTGGCAGAAGGGGCCATTGGGATGCCCGTGTTCACACCGCACAGCGTCGGTGGCGTCGCGCACCTTCTTGGTCCGAATGCAGGCTATCTATTCTCCTACCCGCTGGCGGCGGCCGTTGCCGGTTGGGTGGTGAGCGCGCTGCAGCGTGTGACATCGCGTTTCCGTTCTGCGCTGGTCGCGAGCATTGCCGCCAGTATTCCTATCTTTGCGATGGGAGCAGGCTGGCTTGGACATCTGCTGCACCTCAGCGGCACTACGACATGGACGCTCGCCGTAGCTCCTTTTCTGGTAGGAGAGATTGTAAAGGTCACGGCTGCGGCTGGTCTCTTCAGCACCCTCCAGCGGTGGCGGCGCTCCTGAGCCGTCGGCCGCATGGCGCTCTCTTTCGAAAGCCGAATCGCCCACCGGCGGTCGGATGCTTTGTTCCATTTACCTCCTCTTCAATCTCTTTTCGACTCCCAAGGACTCCCGGATCATGACAGTTTCCAGCACCGCCATTCAAGAGATAAGCATTGCCCACAGCCCTGATTCCGATGACGCTTTCATGTTTTACGGGTTGGCTACCAACAAGGTCCGAGTACCGGGTTTCAAATTTACCCACACCTTGACAGACATTGAGACGCTGAACCAGCGCGCAATCGAGGAAGCCTTCTACGATGTGACGGCGATCTCCTTCCATGCATATCCTTACCTTCAGGAGAAGTACACGCTGATGGCCTGTGGCGGCAGCGTTGGCGAAGGCTACGGTCCGATGATCGTCTCAACGAGGAAGCTCACGCTGGATGAGGTGAAGAAGACGCGAATCGCGATTCCGGGAACGCTGACGACCGCCTATCTGACATTGAAGCTCTTCGCGCCCGATGTAGAGACGGTAGCGGTGCCCTTCGACAAGATCATGCCAGCGGTAGTATCGGGAGAGTTCGACGCCGGCTTGATCATCCACGAGGGACAGCTTACTTATGCAAAGGATGGGCTGGTGAAACTGCTCGACCTTGGCCAATGGTGGCGCGAGCAGACTGGACTTCCGCTCCCTCTTGGGGGCAATGCGATACGCCGTTCGCTGGGTGAGGCGACGATGTTGACCA
Source organism: Edaphobacter sp. (assembly GCA_965277575.1). Classification (GTDB taxonomy): domain Bacteria; phylum Acidobacteriota; class Terriglobia; order Terriglobales; family Acidobacteriaceae; genus Edaphobacter. Next base: position 3,573,686 of record CBDIDK010000002.1, on the reverse strand, counting down.
CGACGAATGCACTGCGCAGCAGTATTCAGCACGCTCTCGATCATCGTGACGAGGCCCTGGAGTATGCGATGCAGTTCGCACGCGACCTTGACCCGGCGCTGGCGAACCGCTTTGTCGGGATGTATGTAAACGAACGCACCCTGAACTATGGTGACGACGGGCGGGAAGCTATTAGGAAGCTGCTCGATATGGGCTTTGAGCGAGGTATCATCCCAATGCGTGCGAACACGGATTTTGTGGGGTAGATAATGCGGCCTGGCGGCCAAATTTCCCGGCAGGCTGTGGTATCTTAAACTAGTTCGCTAAGCGAAGGCAGGCTGGTTCCAGGGCGTGTCGAACGGGTGGACATCTCTCCTCCATGATTGAGGAAAATCTGGACGCGTAGCTCAGTTGGTAGAGCATTCGACTCTTAATCGACTGGTCGTAGGTTCGATCCCTACCGCGTCCACCACTTTACTCCGCTTTATAGTCAAGATAGCCAAGCAGATTACGATTCCAGGACGTTTGCTCTGTAGGTTTCAATTTCCAAAACCTGACCAAATTTCTTTCGGCGGTACGTTGATTGCCACCCCACTTCGATGGCACTACAGCGACAACGTTACCTTGTTCCGCAATGGCGGCTAGCTGTTTAGTTCCACAGTTAGATGGGTTGGATTGAGTTTGAATCGCCTTTGCCGTTCTCATCGGCATCTTGCTATATCTGCAGGTTGCCATTTCGCTGCCCACAGAGATTAGGAATGAGTTAGGCGGCCTGCGTACGGAGTTCGGGAGCGAGATTGGTGGACTTCGTTCACAGATCATCCTCCCACGGGTCGATATCCATTGAGACATGGTTGGGCTTCACTGCCATTGTCGTCGTTGAAGCCAAGCGCTCCTAAGATTTAGAGACATTTCATCATGCAGGCAGCCTTCGGGCTGCCTGTGGATCGACAAACGAAAGCCCCCGGTCAGCGATGCCCGAGGGCTTTCTTGGTCTGGACGGGGCTAGGGGGGAACCCTTTGTATCAAGAATGTTATTTTGTACCAAAAACAGTCTATTGGGACGATAAAGGGCGGTACAGACGGTACATTGTCCGTACGGTATAAGTGCCTCATTTTATGGCATTTACTGCGATTATAAACGAATTGATAAAACGGTTGGTGGGCAGTGAGGGATTCGAACCCCCGACATCCTGCTTGTAAGGCAGGCGCTCTAACCAGCTGAGCTAACCGCCCGTCGCGTCTCTTCGAACCAAGCCCAGTGTATGGCAGAGGTGCGCCAGATGCAATGCTCACCTCCGCAACGGATCGAGCAGTAGCTCCAAAGGCCCAGTGTCGATCCGCATCACGCACTTCCGCAAAACCACTATCATCGTAGAGCGACCGAATTAGAGCGACCGGCATCCCGCAAATCCAAGCATCCAACCGTAACAGCGTAATCGAACCACCCAACGCCCTGCTGCACCCTGGTCTCCTTCATCCATGATCGCTGAAATCATCGCCGCCGGCTCCGAGATGCTCACGCCCTTCCGGCAGGACACCAACTCCCTCTTTCTCACCGCCGAGCTGAACGACCTTGGCGTCCAGGTCGCCTTCAAGACCATCGTCGGCGACAACCTCGCCCACCTCACCAGCGCGGCAGCCATCGCTCTCTCGCGTGCCGATATCGTCATCTTCTCAGGCGGCCTCGGTCCCACCGAAGACGACCTGACCCGCGAAGCCGCCGCCGCCGCGCTCGGGCTCGAACTCCACCCCGACCCTGCCATCCTCACTCAACTCTACAAACGCTTCGCCGCTCGCCAGATGGTGATGCCGCCCAACAATGCCAGGCAGGCCGAAGTTCTCGACGGAGCCACTCTGCTCGAAAACAGGAACGGCAGCGCCCCCGGCCAGTACCTCGATACCACCCGGCTCGACTCCGTCGGCGCGCTCCAGCGCAAGATCGTCATCCTCCTCCCCGGCCCTCCCAAAGAGCTGAAGCCGCTCTTCGACGAGCAGTGCCGTCCCCTGCTGGCGCAAGCCCTGCCGCCCCGGCATCTTGCCCGGCGCGTGTTGCGCATGGCGCTCGTCCCGGAGTCTCTCGTCGACGCACGTAGCGCTCCGTTTTACAAGCAGTACGCCGACGTCGAAACCACCATCCTTGCGCACTCCGGCGAGATCCAGCTTCATTTTCTCTGCGCCAGGCCAACTCTGGCCGAAGCCCGGCAGCGCGTCGACGAACTCGCCGGAAGGATCGAAGCCGAGATGGAGGAGTTCATCTTCTCCTCCCACGGCGAGTCCCTCGAAGAGGTCGTCCACCTGCTCCTCGGCATGCGCCACCTCACCCTCGCCTCTGCCGAGAGCTGCACCGGAGGTCTTCTCGCCCAGCGCCTCACCGCCGTTCCCAACAGCTCTCGCACCTTCCTGGGCGGAGCCGTCGTCTACACCACCGAGCTCAAAACCCTCTTCGCCGGCGTTCCCAGGCAGACCATCGAAGCCGAAGGCTCCGTAAGCGAACAGACAGCCCGCGATCTTGCCGAAGGCATTCGCCGCCGCACCAACTCCTCCATCGGCATCGGCGTCACAGGGCTTGCCGGGCCCGGCGGAGGCCCACCCGGACCCGACGAGGCCAAGCCGGTCGGCCGCGTCTATATAGCGCTGGCGGACGCTCAATCCACCACAGTCACAGAACTTAACCTTCCCGGTGACCGCGAGCGCATCCGCTGGTGGGCCACCCAGCACACGCTCGAGATGATTCGTCGCCACCTGATCTAGTCTGCCACCAGCCGCCTTCAGGCGCCCGTCCCACCAACCTCCTTCCGGCGCTCCTCATTCAGTTTTGCGAGGCGCGCCGTAGCCGAATCGCAATCTGTTTGTCCGGAACATCCTCAGTTGCCCTTGGTAGACTCATCCAGACGACAATGAACTCCTGGCTCCTCTCCATTCCGATCGCCTACCTGCTCGGCTCCATCCCGTTCGGCTACATCCTGGTCAAACTCTTCCTTCATCAGGACATTCGCTCCACCGGCAGCGGAAACATAGGCGCGACCAATGTAGCTCGTTCCGGCGCCAAAGGTCTCGGCATCGCCACCCTCCTGCTCGATTTAGGCAAAGCCTTTCTCGCCGTCAAGCTGGCCCAGCACCTCGCGCCCGGAAACTACGACCTTGCCGTCGTAGCGGCTGTCGCTGCAATCCTCGGCCATGTCTTCCCCGTCTGGCTGGGCTTCCGCGGCGGCAAAGGCGTAGCCAGCGCACTCGGTGTCTTCCTTGCCCTTACACCCATCTCCGCAGCCTGCACCTTCGCAATCTTTTTGATCGTCTTTGCGATCACCCGCTACGTCTCTTTGGCCTCGATCATCGGCTCGGCTACCTTTCCTCTCTTCGGCCTGCATTTTTTCCCAGTCCGAACGCCTGTCGTCATCGCGGGCTTCCTCTTCATACCTCTGCTGCTCATCCTCAAACACCGGCAGAATATTCGCCGCCTCCTGGCCGGAACCGAGAGCCGCTTTGGCGTTAAAAAGGTCATGGCATGAGCCGAATCACGGTTCTGGGCGCCGGAGCCTGGGGAACGGCGCTGGCCATCGCACTGGCCCGGCGAGGGGGACATCATCTCTGCCTCTGGTCGCACTCGGCACCGCTGGCCGAACAACTGACCGATGCCGGTGAGAACCTCCCATACCTTCCAGGCTTTATTCTCCCCGCCGACATTCAGGTCACCTCCGACCTCCCCCGCGCCATCTTCGAGGCCGACATCCTCCTCTGCGTCACGCCGTCTCAGCATCTGCGCGCAGTCATCACCCACATCGCCTCCATGCTGACGAAAAACCAGATCATCGTCAGTGCCAGCAAAGGTATCGAGGAGGCCAGTTTTTTGCGCATGAGCCAGGTCATCGCCTCGGTCTCCGACAACCCCTGCGGCGTGCTCAGCGGCCCGTCGTTCGCGCAGGAGGTCGCCGCCGGAATTCCGACCGCTCTCGTCGCCGCCTCTGTCTTCACCCAGGTCGCCCACACCATCCAGCGCGATTTCTCGTCCACCTGTCTGCGCATCTACACCAACGACGATGTCCCAGGCGTCGAACTAGGCGGCTCGCTCAAGAACGTGATAGCCCTTGCTGCCGGCGTCGCCACGGGCCTCAATCTGGGCCACAACTCCTCGGCTGCTCTCATCACACGTGGTATCGCGGAGATCACCCGTCTCGCCGTAGCCTGTGGAGGGCGCCGCCAGACCCTCGCCGGTCTCTCCGGGATCGGAGACCTGGTCCTCACCTGCACCGGCTCCCTCTCACGCAACCGCGCAGTCGGCATCGAGCTTGGCCGCGGCCGGCGTCTGGCCGACATCATCGCCGGGCTCAACGGCAAGGTCGCCGAGGGCGTCCAAAGCACCGCCGCTGCCCTCGGCCTCGCCGCACGCTACGGGGTCGAAATGCCCATCACAGAGCAGATGGACGCAATTCTGCACCGCAACAAAAGTCCCAAGGAAGCCATCCGCGAACTGATGAGCCGTCCCGGCCGCGACGAATAGCCAACGTGCTCCCCCCAATGGATTTTTCGATCTCCCGCGCCGCATCCGGTTCCACTTACCGTAGGCTTGGTCCATGCATCAACACCACGACCCCAACGGACACATCCCCGCGCCCGACCTTCCCCGCCACCGGACCATGCTCGGCTTCCGGCCGCACATCTTCGTCGGCGGCCTCGTCCTGATCGCCCTGCTCATCATGTACCTTCTGCTGATGATGCATCCCCGGGCAGCGGCCCCCACCCCGACCAAACCTTCTCCGGCCTCAAGCAGCGCCCCAATCCCGAACCGTTGACCGGCAACAGGGCCATCGCACTCACAGCAAGGTGTGGAGTTCGGCCATGCCGCTAAATACCCTGGCATACTCCTGACCATCCCGGCTGCATCCAACTCGCATGGCTAACCCGACCCGACCCGATACGTCCGACCAGCCCCGAAAGGGCGACTCCCGCTTCCTGCCCGTCGTCATCGCAGCAGTCTGCGCTCTGTTTGTGATCCTCGCCTGTATCGTCTTCATCGTCCACCAGCGAGGCAGGAAGATTCTGCCGAAGAGACCCGACCCGCACCCATCGTCCATGCTGCAGTCGCCGCGCAGTTCGCCTCCGCTGTCTCTGACCGGCCGGGGCTGACCGGTCGGCTCCTCGCGCCTCGCAACCAACGCTCAAGCCATTGGAGAAAAGTCCGTCAGCGTCATGAACGTCGACTCGTGCTTTTCGACAAACGGCCCATTCGCCTCCGACTCCGCCTTAACCTTCAACCACTCCGGGTCCTTGCCGAACTTCGCCCAGCTCTCCGTCGCCGCAGCCCGGCTCTTGTGTCTCAGCATGTAGATCAGCGTCCGGTCCTTCAGCGGCTCATCCACCGCCGTCCAGTACCCCACCCCATGCATCCCCAGCCGTGCGAAGATCGCCGTCTCCTTCTTCCGGAAGCGCTTCAGCAAAGGCTCCAGCTTGCCTTCGTAGGTGTGGTATATCCGCAGCTCGTATACCGTCCCCGCTTCAGCATCCCCAGCCTGGGCTATGAGTCCGGACCCACCCGCAAGCGGCACAATCGCGGCCGCTCCCATCATCTGCAACATCGCACGTCGATTCATGCCAGCCATCATACCGCCAACCGTACTCGCAGCGGACAACTCCGGACGTATAAATCCAGCCGGACAATCCCACGCTTGGCCCGGGCAACAATCCCCTCCCGCTATACTTCCACCAGCCCATGAACATCACCCGACGCCGCGGAGCCATCGCCACCTTCGTCACCCTCGGCGTCCTCACCGTCGGCCTCGCCCTCGCCCTCAATATCAGTTGGGTCATCCTCAACGGCCGCACCTTCGCCCTCGCCGTCCTCGGCATCATTCTCTTCGGAGCACTCATCGCCGGCGTCGTCCTCAACACCGTCTTCCTCGTCCGCGAGATCCGCCGCAACGAGCGCCAGGACTCCTTCCTCAACGCCGTCACCCACGAGCTCAAGACCCCCATCGCCAGCATCCGCCTCTACCTCGAAACCCTCCAGCGCAGGTCCGCCTCGCTCGACGAAGCCCAGAAGCAGCAGTTCTACACCATCATGCTCTCGGACTCCGACCGCCTCCTCGCCACCGTCGAGCAGGTCCTCAAAGCCGGCCAGCTAGGCCAACGGCAGCGCCAGCAGAACCGCACTCCCGTCAACCTCGAATCGCTCCTGGCCGACTGCATCGCCATCACTCTCCAGCGCCACCATCTTTCGCCGGAGAGCATCGTTCTCGAACCCGTTTCCGGCGCCGTCAACCTCTACGCCTCCGGTATCCCCGAAGACCTCCGCACCGCCGTCATCAACGTCCTCGACAACGCGGTCAAATACTCCCCCGAAGGCGTCCGCGTCCGCTGCTCGCTCGCCATCCAGCGGTACACTACGATTGCCCTCCGCGTTACCGACACCGGCGTCGGCCTTCCCGCCAACCAGCTCAAGCGCATCTTCAACCGCTTCTACCGGGCGCCCGGCCGCGCCATGGCCAAGATCAAAGGCACCGGCCTCGGCCTGTTCCTCGTCCGCAACATCGCCCGCCAGCACGGAGGCAACGCCACTGCCAGCAGCCCAGGCCCCGGCCTCGGCACCACCATCACCATCACCCTCCCCCTGGCCAGTCCCGAATCGCCAGCGACTCTCTAAGAGTCTGTCCAAAAACTGAGGAAGGAATCGAGGAAGGCCTAGGTGTGATGAGTCAAGAGGTTGTTGTCATCGAGCGGGACTCTGCTGATGGGCGGAAGTTGGTTGATGCTGGCGTGGGGTCGATGCCAGTTGTATTGGTGGGTCCAGATCGGCAGCGAAGCGGTTCGTTCGTTTGAGTTCTGGAAGGTTTGGGCGTAGGCCCATTCGTTGATGGCGGTTTTGATGAAGCGCTCGGCCTTGCCGTTGGTGCGTGGGGTGCAGGGCCGGGTGTGGCGCTGTGTCAGGCCAAGCTGGCGGCAGGCGTGAGCGAAGCGGTGGGCCCTGTAGCAGGGTCCCTTGTCGGTCAGGATGCGCCGGGTGCGGATACCGTGGCGCTCGAACCAAGCCGTAGCAGCGGCCAGGAAGTGGCTCGCGGACGCCTCCTTCTGGTCCGGATACATGGCGGTGAAGGCAAGCCGCGAGTGGTCCCTTCGACTACGCTCAGGGCAGGCTAAGTACGATGGCCACATGCAGGAACTCGGCACCGATGCCTTGGACGCGGTCGCGACGGTCGCCCGTAACCCGGTGCGATGGCCGCGCGATACGCACCAGACGCTTGATGTCGAAGTGCACCATGTCGCCTGGAGCGGCGTGTTCGTAGCGGTTGGGCGGCAGCTTCGGCTCCAGGTCGCGGATACGATTCAGCTTCAGCCGGCGAAGAACGCGGCTGACCGGGGCCGCGCTCAGACCGAGTTGCTGCGCGATCCGCACGCCGGTCCAACGCTGTCGTCTGAGTCGTTCGATCTCCACGATCCTCTCCCCGGTGATACCGCGTGGCGAACGGTGCGGTCGTGAACTACGGTCCCTCAGACCGGCCACGCCCTGCTCGCGATACCGCTTGACCCACTTGGCCGCGCTCTGCCGGCTGAGCTTGAACTCGGCCTCGGCCTCCTTCAAGCTCAACCGGCCTTCCAACACTCTTCTTGCAAGCTCCTCTCGACGTACAATCGTCAGTCGAGCATGATGGTGATAGTCCATTCGATCTCCTGTGCTGTTGCTGCTTCGCAACTTCAGCTTCACAGTTCTCGATCGAATGGACAACAACCTATTGAAACCTCACACCTAGGCCTTCCTCCCCCCGCCATGCTTCGGATTTTTCAGCAGGAACGCAGAACGCGCAGAGCAGCGGGAAGTAGCGCAACACATCGACATAGGCCCAGAGCTGCGCCTGGAAGATTCGCCAAATCCTGCCTACACAAAAGTTCGGAGCAAACAGCATGATGATATTGACCTCTCGAGATAACACCGCAATCGAGAGCAATGGGGTGCAACCTGTAAACTTGGAACATACTTCAGAGAGCATCCACGATTCCCCAGTACACTCGCCATCGCGCGGAAGCCGCTAAACCCAAAATAAGGAAAGCCTCATGATTGCCCGGTACACTCGCCCCGCTATGGGCCGCATCTGGTCCGATGAAAACAAATACCGCTGCTGGCTCACTGTTGAGGTCGCCGCCTCTCAGGCCCTCGCCGGATTCGGCCTCGTCCCCCAGTCCGCCGCCGACACCATCCGCGACAAGGGCGCCTTCACCGTAGACCGCATCAACGAGATCGAAGCCGAAGTCCGCCACGACGTCATCGCCTTCACCACCACCGTCGCCGAGCACATCGCAGACCCCGAAGCCTCCCGCTGGCTCCACTACGGACTCACCAGCACCGACGTGGTCGATACCGCCCAATCCCTCCAGCTCAAGGAAGCCTCCGCGATCATCCGAGCCGGCATCATCGCTCTGTCGGAAACCCTCAAAAAGCGCGCCATCGAGTTCAAGCACACCCCCATCATCGGCCGCACCCACGGCATCCACGCCGAACCCAGCACCTTCGGCCTCAAGCTGCTCCTCTGGTACTCCGAGATGCAGCGCAATCTCACCCGCTTCGACGCCGCTGCCGAAGACCTCCGCGTAGGCAAGCTCTCCGGAGCCGTCGGCACCTTCGGCCACCTCAAGCCCGAGCACGAAGAAGCCATATGCGCCCAACTCGGGCTCACCCCCGTCGCCATCGCAACCCAGGTCGTCCAGCGCGACCGCCATGCCGCCTACATCTCTACCCTCGCCGTCCTCGCCAGCACGCTCGACAAGATCGCCACCGAAATCCGCCACCTCCAGCGCACCGAAGTCCGCGAAGTTGAAGAGTTCTTCAGCGAAAAACAAAAGGGCTCCAGCGCCATGCCCCACAAACGCAACCCCATCACCTCGGAGCAAATCTCAGGCCTCGCCCGCGTAATCCGCTCCAACGCCCAAACCGCCTTCGAAAACGTCGCCCTCTGGCACGAGCGCGACATCTCCCACTCCTCCGCCGAGCGCGTCATCCTCCCCGACTCCACCATCCTCGCCGATTACCTCCTCGCCAAAACCGAAAACCTCATCGCCAAACTCCTCGTTTATCCCGCCCGCATGTTGAAGAACCTCGAATCCACCGGCGGCCTCATCTTCTCCGGCCAGCTCCTGCTCGACCTCGCCGAATCCGGCATGTCCCGCGAAGACGCCTACCGCTTAGTCCAGTCCCATGCCATGCGCAGTTGGAAAGAAGACCTGATCTTCCGCGACGAAATCGCCAAAGTCCCCGAGATCACCTCTCGCCTCTCCCCCGAAAAACTAGTCCGAGCCTTCGACTACCACCGTCAGCTAGCCAACGTAGATGCCATCTTCACCCGTGTCCTCGAAAATTCGCCACGGTAGTCTGACTCTACGACACGGCCTTGTTCCAAATGCTCGACGCATGAGAGGATTTCCCTATGAGTGATTTCATCCCTAAAGCAGCCGACATCAAGACACGCGGACTAGGCCGCGCAGCGCAGAAACTCCAGGCAGCCCGCAAAAAATCCGCTAAAGCAAATGGCAGCGGAAACCAACTCGCAGGATCATCCGCAACCTCAGTCAAGGCGAAAGACTCCTTCGCCGGCACCAAGAAGACGACCTTCCAGCGCAAAGCCGTCTAGTCGGGTGCGCAGTGCCGGGTGCCCCGTATCTCGATTTTGAGATGTGGGCATCACGCGAAGCGCGACCCTTCCACAAAATCGTCGTGTCGCAAACCCTGATCCAAATCGTAGACACCGCCGTAGCCGACGCCTACCACCGCGGCAGCCCCCACCTCGTCTGCCATCCCGGCTGCTCCCAATGCTGCATCGGCGTCTTCCCAATTGCCCACGAAGACGCCGCCCGCCTCCGCGAAGGTCTCGAAACCCTCACCCAGACAGACCCTGAACGCGCAGCAAGAATCCGCACCCGTGTAGCCGGATCTCTGACCCGCCTCGATCTCTGGTTCCCCAGCGACCTCACCACCGGCATCCTCTTCGAGGACGACGAAGCCGCCATCCTCTTCGAAAAGTTCGCCAACGACGAGCCCTGCCCCATCCTCGACCCCGACCACGGCACCTGCGACCTATACGAACACCGCCCCATCCTCTGCCGCACCTTCGGCCCACCCATGCGCACCGCCGGCGATGAGGGAGAAGTCAACCTGGCCACCTGCGAGCTCTGCTTCATCCACGCCACCACCGAACAGATCGCCGCCTGTGAACTCGACCCCACCCTCCCCGCGCAGGAAGAAATCAGCAACCAGGCCTTCAACGCAGCCCACAACCTCCACGGTCAAACCCTCATCGCCTACGCCCTGCGCCAGCAGCAGCCATAGTCAATCCGCTCTAATCCGCCCTTATCCCTCTCATCACCGTTGCGCCTTTCAGCCGTTTCTCCGCGGCATCCTCGGTCGGTCCTGAGCCATCTACCGCCCAGCCGGAAACGTCCTCTCCCCACCCCGCATCGGCGGCTGAGCCTTCAGAAACTCCACCGTACCTTCGATCACAGGCTTCGAGCACTCCGCCGGAGCCAAATGCCCGCAGCCGTCCACAACATCCAGCACCGATTGCGGAACGCTGTTGTGAATTGCCTCTCCCGTCGCCAGCGGGATTAGCTCATCCTGTGCGCCCCACACAATCAGCATCGGCTGCCGAAGATTGTGCAGCCGGAAATCCAGCAGATCCCGCCCGCTGAGCATCGCCTTCGTACTCCGGTTCAGCACCCAGGCATTCTTCCTGAGCCGTCGCAGCACGTCCTTCGCCGCAAACTCCGGCAAGTTCGGCGGCTTCGGTGTAAGCATCCCCATCAATTTCCTAACTCCAGCGAGATCCCCTGGCGTAAACAGGTCCGGCTCAAACGTAGCCGGAAAGTAGATTCCCGCGCTGTCATACACCATCAGCCGGTCCACCATTTCCGGATGATCCAGCGCCAGCTTCATCGCGATCCAGCCGCCCATCGACCAGCCGCCCACGTCCGCCCGCGCCAGGTGCATGGTCTGCATAAACTCGACCACCAGCGCCTCCTGCATCGAGATCGAATAGCTCACATCCGGCCGCGGCGAACGCCCATACCCCAGCAGGTCCGGCGCATAGACATGAAACCCCTGCGCGGCAAGCGCCGGAATCATCGCCCCCCAGTCCTCACCCCGGGCGCCCAGCCCATGCACCAGTACTAAAGGCGTCCCAGCACCAGCCACCCCCTTCGGCGGCAAAGCCTCGAAGTAGTGGATCCGGTAGCCGTCCACCATCGCATACTCGCTGCGGACACCTTCGCGCCAGAGCTGAAACCTGATCTGATGGTCCGCAACCCAAAGCGGATGAAAGTAAAAACCTACTCCGCCAATCAGCGCGAGCACAAGCACAACGGCAATCACCCGCACGGCCAGCTTCATGTCGTCTCTTCTCTGGAAACGTATCCGGCAAACCTCCCAGACATTTACTTCAACGGCTTGCCAAACTCTTCCCCAAACACCGTATGGCCGATATCGAAGCGCCCGCCGTCGAACTTGTCCGCGCCCTGCCCATGCCCAATCGCCAGCAGCGCCACCACCCAGTAGCTCAGCGGCAGCCGCAGCGCCTCATGCACCTTCTCCTGCTCAAACCCCTCCATTGGAGCGGTGTCATACCCCATCACCTCGGCCATCAGCATCATGTGCGTAAACGCCAGCGTCACCTGTTTGGTCAGCCACGTCTGCATCTGTCCGCTGCTGAAGCTCGAAAGATAGTTCGGTACACTGTTCTGGGCCTGCGCCGCATAGCTCTCCGGCATCCCGCCCCTGCGCCCCTGCTCCAGCATCAGGTCGAGATCCCTCCGCCACCCATCCGCATCGCCGCACGCCACAATCACCGCGGATGCCTCCTCCACCTTCCCCTGGTTGAAGCTCGCCGCACGCAGCTTCTTCTTTTGCTCCGCCGTCTGCACCACCACAAACCGCCACGGCTGCATGTTGTGTCCGCTCGGCGCGTGCAGCCCCGCATCCAGAATCTGCCGCAGATCCTCTGTCGGAATCGGCGTCCCGTCGAAGCTCGGTGTCGCCCTCCGCTCATGGATCGCCTGGCTCAACGTCTTCTTCATCTTTGTCATCGTTCTCTTTCTCTAACTCATAGAATGCCAGTTCCGGCCTGGGAAGTCAGCACTGCTCGTTCATCTGCCAAAACGATTCTAACGATAGCACCACAGCATCAAAGCCCCGTGCAAAATCCTGCACGTTCAACCCGATACTTAGTGAATCGCGCTCATCGCCTGCTCCGTGGCAAACGGGCTCTGCCCTGGAGCCTCGGCAAACATCCACACTCCATGGAACGGCTTGCGCATCTCGGGATACGCCGCCAGCAACGCTGCCATCGCATCGTCATTCCGCTTGCTGGCCGCCGCCGCATCGCCAACCGTATCCACCTTCAGATGCGCAATCACATCGATCTTGTCCCTCCCCAGCGAGTCGTCTACGCCCAGGCCGACGAAGTGATACTCCGTCCCATCGGCAGCTTTCACCACCAGAGGAGCCTCCGCACTCACTCCGTCCGACAACGCCGGAGGCGCAGCCGCACTCTGCTCCGTCTTCAGCTTCTCCGAGTGGGTGCTCTGGACAAAACTCGCCGGAAGCAGCAGGTTCTCCGCCTCCTGGTAGTACAGCCACGCGTTCCAGCGCTCCTTCTGCGCCATCATCATCCGCGCCTGGGTCCAATACCAGACGCCATCGTGGCCCGCCGCCGACATCGCCTTCGGATAAAACCCCGCCATCTCCCATCGTCCCTGCTCCTGCCGCAACAAAAACGAGAGCCGCCACGGGGCCGCACCGTTCGGCACATCCACAATTGCAAATCCATACCGCCCGGGCAGCAATCCCGGAATCAGAAAATCCGCCTCCGCCACCGACTTGTTCAGCGAGCAGAAGAACTGCGCATCCGCCGCCGCCCCATCCTGCCCAGGCTTCAACTGCGTCCCATCCAGCAGATACACCTGATCCACCACCGGCGTACCGCCCTTCACCCGCGCCGCCGTCGCGCCCACCACGTTGCCGATCCCGCTGAAGTCCTTCGCATACTCCGGCACAGTCGCCGCCCGCAGTCCGTTCACATCGCCGACCTCCACCTTCTGCGCCAGTCCCAGCGCCGCCGCCGACAGCGCATCCCTGTCCGCCGCCTCCATCTGCGACTGCGTCGTACACACCTCCGCCGAGGCCATAGCGCCACCCGCGATCATCCCTGCTGCCAGCAATCCGATCCCAAGTCTCATCATCACGCCCGTCCCAGCCCTCTACTGCCTGCCTGAGCTATACAAAGCCCCTGCCAGTTTACAAGCAGTAAACCCACTCGACGCGCCAACGTCCGAGGTTAGTGCGAATTCAGCATTCCAATACCCATAGCGAACGGGAAGGATCCCCGCAGTTGCTTTGGTTTGTTCTTGCCCAGTGGCTCCAGTCATGCTGAACCGCGTTAGACTGGTGTCGACAGGCTGTTTACGCAAACGGATGACCTTCCTCAACACTGAAGAGTCCTACAAACCCATGCCAAGCGCCGCACCAATCCGGCTAGCCGCTGCCCTCAGCTTCGCCTTATGCGCATTGCTCGCAGCCCAGTCGCCTCCCGCCGCGCAAACCAAACCCAGCGCCGCCATCCCCTCCAGCCTCCCGGCAACGCAATCGACGCAAGCCGCAATACCCTCCGAAGAGCCTCATCCCCATCACGCCCTCGTCACCTACACCTCCGGCGCGCTCTCGGTCTCCGCCAGCGACTCCAGCCTCAACCAGATCCTTCGAGATATCTCGCGCGAGACCGGCATCCACATCTCCGGCGGCGTCGCCGACGAGCGCGTCTTCGGACACTACGGCCCAGACACCCCGGACAAAATCCTTGCAGTCCTGCTTGACGGCACCGGCAGCAACATGCTTCTCGTCCACACCGACGCCCAGAGTCCAGGCGAACTCATCCTCACCCCGCGTCAGGGCGGACCCACTCCGCCCAATCCCAACGTGTCCGCCTCCGACGATGCCGCCGAGGACGCCAATGCGCCGGCCACTCAACCCGCCCAACCCAACCCCGCGCCCCAGTCCGCACCCGGTCAGTACCGCCCCGGAAGCAACCTGCCGGCCACCCCTGCCACGACGCCAGGCTCCGGACCCGCTGGCGCCACTCAGCCAGAGTCGCCAAACGGCGTCAAAACGCCCCAGCAGATCTACGAGCAGTTGCAACTTCTTCGCCAGCAGCAGACCCCACCGAAACCGCAATAATTCGCGTAGTCGGTCTGCCAAATCGCTGTATCGATTAAATCTATCCTCGAACCGCCCGCGCCGGAGCCACCACACGCCGCGCCGCGCTCTCAGCCACCTGCCGCACATGCATCCGAAACATCCCAAACATCGCCAGACATATACCGTAAGCCATCAGCACCCCCACGGCCAACGACGCCAACACCGCGCAAATCAAGACAATCGACAAAATCACAACCACTCCCCCACCCTCATCAGCCGCCATCAACGCCGGTCCGCTTCTTCAAGCACCGCGCCTCACAACGTAGTTATTGTTACAAACACGACGCAGAATACAATATCCCAAATGTTAAACCTGTAGTGCATCATCGGATACCTTTCCCTTCTACCTGAGGGCTGGCCACCTAGCCCCTCATTCCCACGTCGAACCACCGAATGCCGTATTCTAAGACTTGGCCGAACACCGCCTTACCTCTTCCATGGGCATCACACACATCACCGTCCGCGGCGCGCGCCAGCATAACCTGCGCAACGTCAACGTCAGCATCCCGCGAAACACCCTCACCGTGGTCACCGGCCTCTCCGGCTCCGGCAAGTCCTCCCTCGCCTTCGATACCATCTACGCCGAAGGCCAGCGCCGCTACGTAGAAACCTTATCGGCATACGCCCGGCAATTCCTGGATCAGATGGAGCGCCCCGACGTCGACGCCATCGACGGCCTCTCCCCCGCCATCTCCATCGAGCAGAAGACCACCTCCCGCAGCCCCCGTTCCACCGTCGGCACCATCACCGAAATCTACGACTATCTCCGCCTCCTCTGGGCCTCCGTAGGCCAGCCCCACTGCCCCAACTGCCACCGCCCCATCACCCGCCAGTCCGCCGAGCAGATCGTAGAGCGTATCGCCAGCCTCTCCCCCGGCGAGCGCATCACCGTCTATGCCCCCATCGTCCGCGGCCGCAAGGGCGAGTTCCGCGAAGAGCTCGAAGCCCTCGACCAGCAAGGCTTCCGCGCCCGCATCGACGGCGAGATGACCGAGCTAACCGAAGGCATGCGCCTCGAAAAGCGCAAGAACCATACCATCGAAGCCGTGGTCGACCGCATCATCCTCAAGCCCGCGCAACCGGAGAACACCACCGCCGCTCTCGCCAACGCCGCGCCCAAGTACGACCTTCGCCGTCTCGAAACCTCCGTCTCCAAAGCCCTCCAGATGGCCAACGGCCTCGTCCTCGTCGCCATCCACGGCATGGACGAGACCCTCTACTCCTCCTCCATGGCCTGCCCCGACTGCGGCATCAACGTCCCCCGCCTCGAACCCCGCAGCTTCTCCTTCAACTCGAACTACGGAGCCTGCCCAGAGTGCCATGGCCTCGGCAGCATCTATGACTTCGACCCCGCCAAGACCATCGCCGACTGGTCCAAGCCCCTGCTCGACGGCGCCATGGGCCCCGGCAGCGGCTCGGCCTACCTCCTCCGCCTCATCAAGCTGTTCGCCGACAAGAACAAGATCAACATCAAGCAGCCCTTCGAAGACCTCACCCCCGACCAGCAACACCTCTTCCTCTACGGCCCCCCGCGCAGCGAGGCCAGCCGCACCGGCTTCCACGGCATCTTCAACTACCTCCGCAGCAACCTCGAAGACACCAAATCCGAGGGCTACCGCGAGTACATGATGCAGTACATGTCCGCCACCATCTGCCCCCGCTGCCACGGCAAGCGCCTCCGCCCCGAGTCCATCGCCGTCACCATCCCAATCCCAAATTCCAAAACCACCAAAAATCCCGGTGCCCCATCTTCGCCGACGGTCGTATCGTCGGCTAAGGTCGGTTCGCCGGCCTCCCCAGACCCCACCCCCCCCCACGAAGTCTCCATCGCCGACTTCACCGCCCTTCCCCTCGAACGCGCCCTCACCTCAGCCCGCAACATGCAATTCACCGGCCGCGACCGCATCATCGCCGACCGCCTCCAGCGCGAGATCATCGAACGCCTCGAATTCCTCAACGCCGTAGGCCTCGGCTACCTCGCGCTCGACCGCTCCGCCGCAACCCTCTCCGGAGGCGAAGGCCAGCGCATCCGCCTCGCCACCCAGATCGGCTCCCGGTTGCGGGGTGTGCTTTATGTCTTAGACGAGCCCTCCATCGGCCTCCACCAGCGCGACAACCAGCGCCTCATCACCGCCCTTGAAGACCTCCGCGACCTCGGCAACACCGTCCTCGTCGTCGAGCACGACGAGGACACCATTCGCAAGGCCGACTACGTCCTCGACCTAGGCCCCGGAGCCGGCAAGAACGGCGGCCACCTCATCGCCGACGGCACCCCGCAGCAGATCATGGATAACCCAGCGTCCATCACCGGCAAGTACCTCGCTGGCAAGATCGAAATCGTCGCGCGCGCCAACCCGCGCGAACTCACCGGCAACTGGATCACCGTCGAAGACGCCCACTCCCACAACCTCCAGAACGTCACCGCTCACTTCCCTCTCGGCGTCATGACCGTCATCACCGGCGTCAGCGGCAGCGGCAAATCCACCCTCGTCAACGACATCCTCTACCGCGAGTTAGCCAAAAATCTATATGGAAGCCGCGAAGAACCCGGCCAGCACGGCAAGGTCATCGGCATCGACCAGCTCGACAAGGTCATCCAGATCGACCAGTCCCCCATAGGCCGCACTCCGCGCTCGAACCCCGCCACCTACACCGGCGTCTTCACCGCCATGCGCGACCTCTTCGCCATGCTTCCCGAATCCCGCGAGCGCGGCTACAAGCCGGGCCGCTTCTCTTTCAACGTCCAGGGAGGACGCTGCGAGGCCTGCCAGGGCGAAGGCCAGCGCCGCATCGAGATGAACTTCCTCCCCGACGTCTACGTCCTCTGCGAAATATGTAACGGACGCCGTTACAATCAGGAGACTCTCTCCGTCAAGTTCAACGGCTACAGTATCGCCGACCTCCTCGACCTCCCCATCGCCGACGCCGTCCCCATCCTCAAAGACATCCCCACCGTCAACAACAAGCTCCAAACCCTAGTTGACGTCGGCCTCGGCTACATCCATCTCGGCCAGTCCGCCACCACCCTCTCCGGCGGCGAAGCCCAGCGCATGAAGCTAGCCCGCGAACTCTCCAAGCGTCAGACCGGCCGCACCTTATACCTTCTAGACGAACCCACCACCGGCCTCCACTTCGACGATGTACGCAAGCTCCTCGAAGTCCTCCACCGCCTCACCGACCTCGGCAACACCGTCATCATCATCGAGCACAATCTCGATATCATCCGCAACGCCGACTACATCCTCGACATGGGCCCCGAGGGCGGCGAAGGCGGCGGCCGCATCGTCGCCCACGGCACACCCGAGCAGATCGCCACCGTAGCCGAATCCCACACCGGCAGCTTCCTCGCCCGCCACTATACCGCGCACGCCCCGTCGCCCGCAGACCGGACCTTCGCCAGCCGCAACGGCGCTAGCCACGCCGGCCCGCAGCCCTTCCACCTCGCCGCACCCGACAAGAAGAAAGAAGCCCGCGGCAAATTCACTGCTCCCGAAAAGAAGACCGGCCGCGCCAAAGCCAGCGCCACCAAACCCGAAGAAGGCCGATCGCCGAAGACAGCAAAGAAGAACGCAGCAAAGAAATCACCCCCGAAAAAGGTGGCGAAATGAACCGTCCCCCCAACAGCCGGAGATCCGGGTGCCCCATCTTCGCCGCGCTTTTTGCGGCTAACCGGGGTCCCCGCCAGTCGTCTTTCCTGGCGCGGTGGGCTAAGGTGGGCATCATGCAAAGCACGACCGCATTTTTCTCCTCCGCCCAGAACGCCGAGAGGTTTCAAGGCCTCAGCAGGCAGGAAATCCCTTCCGTTCTTCCCCTCCTCCCCGAAGGCGAAGCCATCCTTCAGCCTCCAATGGACAACACGCCCAACGAAGCCCCCGAAGACGCGCCCCACCGCATTCCCCACCTCGGCCACGCTCTCCTCTTCGTCGCCATCGCCGGTCTGCTCCTCCTCTTCACCCAACTTGCCCTGCTCGGCGCCACCCACACCGCCCCCGCCATCCTCCAGGCCAATGTCTCGCCCAAACTCCTCGTCGCCTCCGAGGCCATCACCTACCTCGCCACCCTCGCCGCCTCCTGGTTCCTCTTCCCCCTCCTCTGGAAGCGCAGCTTCCCCAGCGGCATCGAAGCCAATCCCGACGCCGCCCGCCGCAACGCCTTCAGGCTCATCCCCATCGGCCTCGCCCTGTCCTTCACCGTCCAGGCCGTCTCCTCCCTCGCCACCATGCCGAAGAACATCCCCATGGACGACTTCTTCCGCTCCCCCTCCGACGTCTGGATCATCACCCTCTTTGGCGTCCTCCTCGCGCCACTTTTTGAAGAGGTCCTCTTCCGCGGCTTCCTCCTCCCCGCCTTCGCCATCGCCTACGACTGGCTCTCGCTCCCCCGCACCCCCGCCGCCCGCGACCTCTGGAACTCCACCAACAAGATCACCCTGCCCGCCCTCATTTTCTCCGCCGTTCTCACCAGCATCTTCTTTACCGCCCTTCACGGCCAGCAGGTCGCCTACGCGTGGCCTGTCCTCATCCTCCTCTTCTGCGTCTCCCTTGTTCTCACCTTCGTCCGCCTGCGCCTGCGTTCGGTCCTCGCCTCCGCCCTGGTCCACGCCAGCTACAACTTCACCATCTTTCTCACCGCCTTCATCGCCACCGGCGGCTACCGCCACCTCGACAAACTCTCCCACTGAAGCACATGCACATGTCACGCACATGTGTGACAATGACGGTATGGCAACAGCCACCGAAGATAAAATTACCTCCCGTCTCGTCGTCTTGCTCAAGCCGAGCGAGAAGAAGCGGCTCCAGAAGCTCGCCCGCGAAGAGCACGTCTCATCCAGCGAGATCGTACGCCGTTCCTTGCATACCTATACCTCGAAGTCTCAGAAAGTTGGCCAGGAAGAGGAAGAGACGAGAACGGCTCTCGCCGAGATGAACGAAGCACTCGATAAAGCTCTGCTATCGGTTCGCTCGGCGCGCCTTGAGGTAGCCGAAAACATCGCCGAAATCAGAAAGATCCGGGGCGGCGGTAAGGCATGAGCGTAGCCAGCGAAGTCGGCTCCATCATCAAGAAGATCTTTCTCGTCAGTGAAGAGCTGACACGGCTTTCCACCGAGGTCAAGGAACTCTCACGCGACGTAAATAACCATGAGGTTCGTCTCGCCGTCATCGAGAACATCCTGTCCCTCACCCACCGCTCCTCCAGGCTAATCCTGCCGGGCAGATAACTTCACGCCCGCACCGTGTCATGGACCTCAGAACAAGCCCGGCAGAAGCCGCTTCGTCGTCCTGCTATACACCTCATACTCATCCCCAAACGCCTCCCGCAGCGCCCGCTCTTCCACGTGAATCCGATACAGCATCGCCGCGCCGATCGGAACCAGCAGAATCGCCATCGCCACCCAGTTGCGCGTCCGCAGCCCGATCGCAACGAAGATCAGCATCATCCCCAGATACGACGGGTGCCGCACATACCGGAACAGCCCTGTCTTATGCACCGTCTGCGTAGCATGAATCGCCACGTTCACACTGAACGACCTGCCCAGCGAGAGAATGGCCGTCCACCGAATCGCAAGCCCCAAAGCGAACACCCCCACGCTCGCCGTCCGCACCCACCTCACTCCCCCAAAGAACGTGTGCGTGTGCGTCTCTGCGAACCAGCTCCCGGCCCATATCGATGCGAAAATCACGATCCACAAAATCGGCAGCGACCCGCGATCCCGCAACGCGCCGCCGCGCCGCCCGGTCATCGTCACGACAGCCACCACCACCTCGGACGCAATCCACGTCCAGTAAAGCGTCGGCCAGACCACAGATAAGTTCATCGAACCCTCGCTCCTGATATTCACACCATACGCATAGCCGCCCCACAACGTTCCTTTACTCGCCGCAATCCGCTCGCCCATCTCATCCCGTGAGAAAAATCATTCATTGAGGCAGCCGCAGCAGCCGAACATCTACAATCAGGTCAGCCATGCCGACCGACGCCCGCGCCGCCCTCCTCGACCTCATTGCCACCCACTCCTTCAAGCTGGGCGACTTCACCCTTGCCAGCGGCCAGAAGTCCGATTACTACATCGACTGCCGCACCACCACCCTCCACGCCGAGGGCGGCCGCCTCTCGGGCCTGGTCCTCTACGACCTCATCCGCGAGCGCGTCCCCCACGCCGAAGCCGTAGGCGGCCTCACCCTGGGCGCCGACCCCCTCGTCTCCAACACCGCCTCCGCCAGCGCCTGGGCCCTCGCCGACTACAACGAAATCCTCGAGCTATCCCACACCCTCGAACTCGACAACGAAGAACTCAGCGACGAAGGCCCCCCGCCCACCCTCATCCACGGCTTCCTCGTCCGCAAATTCGAGAAGACCCACGGCACCGGCCGCCGCATCGAAGGCTTCTGCCAACTCGGCGCCCACGTCGTCATCGTCGACGACGTCTGCACCACCGGCGGCTCCACTATCGAAGCCATCGAAGCCACTCGCGAGGCCGGCATGAACGTCATCGCCGTCCTCTGCCTGGTCGACCGCGAACAAGGCGGCCGCGCCAACATCCACGCCGCGGCCCCCCGCGTCCCCTTCCTCTCTGTCTTCACCGCTAACGACGTACGCGCCGCCCATATCCCCCTTAAATTACCTGCGCGCCAGAATGCCGGTCTTCAATAATCCTGTATTGGCCTTCTTCATATCGCCATGCGCTCGCTGCCACGCCAACTCACGCATCCATCGCTTCGTCCCTGTGATCCCCTTTACAAGCCCCTCAACGGAAAGATCAAGATCGAGCTGCGGCCAATGCAGCGCCGTCCCAAAGTTCTCGATCTCCACGTCCGATACCTTACTCGGGGAGCTGTCTTCAGCCCCTGGACCTCTTCTCTTAGAATCGCAATACGTCCTTCCATATTTTCCGTGAACATGCGGCGGAGCATGATCGTTCAAATAAGCGGAAAAGCGAACTCCTTCAAAGCGTAAAGAACTCACTCCATATCCTAATGCCCTGCCCTGTAAAGAGTTTAGTAAACTGAAATCGACATGATCCCCACCCTCGAATGGCTCTCCACCGGCGTTAATTTCCTCGACCAGACCAAACTCCCCCTCGAAGAGACCTACGTCCTCGCCACCGACTACAGGCAGGTCGCCGCCGCCATCCGCGACATGATCGTCCGCGGAGCGCCTGCCATCGGAGTCTCCGCCGCCATGGGCATGGCCATCGGCATCGAACGCAGCTCCGCCACAACCTTGCCCGCCCTCACAGCCGAAGTAGCCGTCATCGCGAAGACCCTCGCCGAGACCCGCCCCACCGCCGTCAACCTCTTCTGGGGCATCGACGAGATCCGCAGCCTCTACAACCAGCTGGCCGCGAAGAACACCCTTATCCCCGAGATCAAGTCCGCCGTCGTCGCCAAAGCCCGCCGTATGTACGACGAAGACATCGCCGCCTGCAAGCAGATGGGCGCCCACGGTGCCTCGCTCCTCCCCCGCGAAGGCACCGTCCTCACCCACTGCAACGCCGGAGCCCTCGCCACCTGCGGCTACGGCTCGGCCCTTGGCGTCATCCGCGCTGCAATCGAGCGTGGCCACAAGATCGACGTCTTCGCCGACGAGACCCGTCCCTTCCTCCAGGGAGCCCGCCTCACCGCCTGGGAGCTCATGAAGGACAACATCCCCACCACCGTCCTCTGCGACAACATGGCCGCGCACCTCATGTCCAAGGGCCGCATCCAGGCCGTCATCGTCGGCGCGGACCGCATCGCCGCCAACGGAGACACCGCCAACAAGATCGGCACCTACGGCGTCTCCATCCTCGCCAGAGAGCACGGAATCCCCTTCTACGTCGCCGCCCCCTGGGCCACCCTCGACCTCCAAACCCCCACCGGCGACCTCATCCCCATCGAGCAGCGCTCCCCCACCGAGGTCACCCACTCCAACGGCAAGCAGATGACCCCTCACGGCGTCGCCATCGAGAATCCCGCCTTCGACGTCACCCCAGCAAAATACATCACCGCTATCATCACCGAGCGCGGCGTCCTGCGCGCTCCCTATATCGAATCCATCCAGCAGATGGCCCGGCAGCAGCCCACCACAGAACCCGAACTCGCCGTCATCTGACCAGCCTTACGTAATATCTCGCATCCAGGCACCCCTTAGTTGCAATTCATCTGGAAGAGGTGACGACTTACGAATTTTTTGCCGAGGGAGAAGTTGTCGAACTAATGGCACCCATTGGACTGTTCAACTACTTCAACCGGTTCAACGACTTGCTGGAGATGGAGACGACACAACATGCGGACCCCTGATGAGTTAGCGACCATAGGTCTCAGTGTCGGAGCCGGCGGTGAAGCTCAGGGATAGAGAAGAACGGCTATATTGTAAGAAGCAAAGGGGCTGCCGGTGTTGGGCGAGCAGGCTCCTACAACCGCCTGGTGGTACTTGCCGGAGGTGAGTCGCGCTTTGAGCTGGATGGGAATCTCGTCAAGTGCGGATGCTGTATAGCGCATGATGTACCAAGGGCGTCGTGAACCAACGTAACCTACTGACATTGTGCAAGTTGCACGGGCGTTGGAGGTGATGCCCGGTGTGATGCCGACGACCTGCATACCAGATTGGGCCAGGATCGCAGCGACGGTCTGCTCCTGCTGGATGAGGGTGAGCGGCTCGACAGTGCTGACAAAGTCTTCGACGGCGTAAAGCTGGTTGTCGCGGGTGACAATGGCGATTCCGACGGCGTTGACGTTGGGATCAAGCAGGTTAGCGCGGTGTCCGGGGGAGTGCATCCACATGTCGTGAATGATGACGGAGGTAGGGGCCTCGCCTACGTTTTCGGCGATTAAGCTGAAGTGTTCGCCCGCATTTGAACCGCGATCGGCCAGTTCGGGCTCGCCGGGGAACTGGTGGGATATGGATTCGTGGACGGCCATTTCACGGGCGTGGAAGGCGGAGGCCCGGGTAAGAACAGGATCGAGGCGAAGTGCGGGAAGCCCTTGGTTGGCGCGGTCCTGGTTAGCGGCGGCGAGGAGATATTGCTCGGCGACGGTCAGCGAAGCTTCTGCCGGTTGAGCGGACCGCGAAGACCTCTGGCCGTGGAGTCCGGAAGGGATGGTGAGCAGCAGAATTACGAAGATCGCAATAGCGGATGCCGATGGTAAGTAGCGGTTTTTAAAGACTTTAGCCAGAGCTGAACGATCGGGACTTCTGACGAATATGCGGGGGGACTGCATGGAAACGATTCTAGGGTTCCCACTGCGGGGAAAGGGATAGCACTTTCGAGTCAGCATGGCGGCCTCTTCCCCTCTTATCGGATGGAGCCAAGGGAAAGTTGAGAGGTTGCCTGTTCCTAATTCCACGCTTTTTTGGCCCGGCGCCCTGGGTGTGGTGGGGTGCTGTTTTTGCTGGGATATTTGGCGCTTTGGCGGTGCAGGCGATGGTTGATTCGTGGTGAATTGTGGTGAAATGCGTGGTAAACATGGACAGCGGATTACACAGGATTTCAGGTTTTGAAATCGCGCCATGTTTTTGAAGTTATTTTCGGAGTTGGCGCTCTGTCGATCAGCTTTGGAGGGGCGGCAGGCGGCTGCGGTTGCGAAGCATGAGCGCCAGAAGCTTGCGGGCGGCCCAGTAGCGGGGGATATAGCGTTTCGGTTCGGAGAAGGAGCGGAAGAGCCAGCCGAGGTATAACCTGTCGGCCCAGACGGGGATGTGAACCTGATCGCCGCTGAGGAATGCGATGGCCGCACCAATGCAATGAATTGCGGGGTGATAGTTTAAGTTGAGCTTGAGGTAGAGTCCGAGGCGCTCCTGCGTGCCGCCGCCGACGGTTACGATGATGTGCTGCGGGCGCAGCTTGTCGAGGCGTTCGAGCAGTACGGCGTCGGAGAGGATGGACTCACCGTAGATGGGCGCCATGTAAACGTAATCCTGGGGAATTGCGATTCCCTGCCCCGCCAGCCATGCCAGATTGCGTTTTGCGCTGGCCGGGCTGGCCATGATCCAGAGGGTGTTGCCGGGCTGCCGGACATCGGCTTCGAGGAGCAGCTCGCGGAGGTATTCGAGGCCGGAGAGACGCTGGATGGGAATGGGCTGGAGGCGGTTCCAGACGAGAACCATGAAGGCGGAGTCGGTGATGGCGAGGTCCGCGTTGAGGAGGGATTCGCGGTATGCGAGATTGCGGTCGAGATCTTTGAGGGCCGGGGCTGCCGGAACGACGAGCAGGCCGCCGCTCCGCATGATTGCGATGGCAGATTGTGCGGAGCCGTCGAAGAAGTCGATGCCCAGGATGCGGTGGTGGTGGGTGCCTGTTTCGAGGGTCATGATGAGAACGGCTGCAGGTGGGGGTTCTTGGCTTCGCTCAGAATGACGGAGCGGAGTAGTAAGACGATGGGCAGGCAGTTAGATAGGACGAGGGACGGATTAGCAAGACAAAGGATTAGAAGACGACGAGGGGTAAGGTGACGCAGGGAGTGGTAAGGCAGAATGAGCCCCGCGTCCGATGATCCGGACATGGGGCATCCGGCCTTCCTTTACTTGGTGGCTCCTACGAGCACATGGCTCATCTCGCCTTCGATCCAGGCGTAGGTCTTGGCGAGGCCTTCGCGGAGCTTGATGGAAGGCGCCCAGTTGAGTTTTTCCTGGATGAGGGTGTTGTCGCTGTTGCGTCCGTTGACGCCTTTGGGGGCGCTGAGGTTGTAGTTGCGCTTGAGCTTGATGCCGGCGATGTCCTCGGCGATATCGACGAGCTGATCGATGGTGACGAGTTCGTCAGATCCGAGGTTGAGGGGCTCATGGATGTCGCTTTGGGCGATCATCTGGGTGCCTTTGGTGCAGTCGTCGATGTACATGAAGGAACGGGTCTGTTTCCCGTCACCCCAGATCTCGATCTCGTGCTTGCCGGTGGCCTTGGCCTCGATGACCTTGCGGCAGACGGCGGCGGGGGCCTTTTCGCGGCCTCCGGTCCAGGTACCGAGCGGGCCGTAGACATTGTGGTAGCGGGCGACGCGGGTCTGGAGGCCGTAGTCCTCCTCGAAGTGGCGGCACATGCGTTCGGAGAAGAGCTTCTCCCAGCCGTAGCCGTCTTCGGGGAGCGCGGGGTAGGCATCCTCCTCTTTGAGCGCGACGACATCCGGGTTGGTCTGCTTTTCAGCGTTGTAGACGCAGGCCGAGGAAGAGTAGAAGAAGCGCTCGACACCCTTTTCGCGGGCTGCCATAAGCATGTGGGTGTTGGTAAGGACGCTTAACATGCAGAGCGCTTTATTGTTTTCAATGAAGCCCATGCCGCCCATGTCTGCGGCGAGCTGGAAGACGACGCTTGCGCTCTGGGCAGTTTTGAGGCAGCTTTCCTTGTCCTTGAGGTCGAGGGAGAGGCTTTCGACGTCTTTGGAGACCTGATACCACTCGTCGAGCGGTTTGATGTCCACGGCGCGAACGACTTCAATGCCGTTGTTGAGCAGGCTCTGCACGAGGTGGCCACCGATAAAACCACCGGCTCCGCAGACTACTGCCTTTTGTCCTTTAAGCTTCATGAAAGATCTCCTCTATAGATATGGTGGTTTGAAGCTGATGAGGCTGCTGGGGTTATCCCGGTGGGGGTAGACGGCGGGGTCGCGTCTCTTAAACCAAGTATATCCGCGGTGGGGGCACTTCATCGAGTCTAGTTTTGATACGAAGGTGGTAGGGCTTTGGATGGGAGGGTGCTAAATGACCTTGCCCTCAGAACGCGTCGCACATAGGCGGACTGGTTTTGAACTTTCGTCCGGTTTCGGTTGCACCTTCGCGTTCAGGCTGCGAGGGCGGGTTTTCGAGCGTTGGCTTGCTGCTCGAACTCAGCCGGGCTGAGGTAGTTCAAAGTCGAGTGCATCCTCGATCCGAGTTACCAGAGCAGCCACTGGATGCCCGCGTCCTTTCCCTCCCTAAGGCTGTGGAACTCCATGCCGTGCAGCCGCTAGCGTCTACGAGCAGGCGTGGTCCCAGCAGTTTCCCTTGCGACTCATGGAAGCTCTTATTCCATGGCTGGCGAGAAGGTCCGTGTAGCAACGGCTTGCATACTGGCTGCCGCGATCGCTATGGAAGATCAGGCCAGAGTCCTTGCCGGGCAACCGGCTGTACCACGGGCCAGCTCCGCCGTAATCGCCGGCCCCAGCGAGCAGCCCACGATGCGGCGGCTGAACAGGTCCAGCACCATGGCCAGATATAAACAGCCTTCGCGGGTGGGAATATAGGTCATGTCGCCAGCCCAGACGGTGTTCGCCGCGGCCACGGTGAAGTTGCGCGCGAGCAGGTTCGGCGCGATCGGCAGAGCATGGTTGCTGTCGGTGGTGACCACGCGAAAACGCCGCTTACCACGGCCCCATAGGCCGTTCTGCCGCATCGGAGCTGGACCCGGTGCTTGCCTACGCGACGCCGCTTGCCTACAGTTGCCGCCGCACGCAGGGCCATCCATAGGCCCCGTGCGCCTCGGTGTAGACCGCGCGTATTTCGAACAGCAAGGTCGTCTCGCTCAGATGGCGGCGCGTGAGGATCTTCTTCCGCCGCGCCCGGTGCTGCCGATATCCCGACGCACTCACGCCCAGAACCCGGCACTGCATGCACACCGGCCACAGCAGCTTGTTCTTCTCGATCCGGGCGTATTTCATCGCTGCACCTTCGCGAAGTACGCCGTGGCTTTTCCCAATATGTCGGGCTCCATCGTCACACATGCCAGCTCCGCCCGCAGACGGTTGTTCTCGATCCGCTCCGCGCTCACCTGCTCGCTCGGCACGCCACTCAATTGGCAAGCCTTGTCCGCCTTCACCCAGTTCGACAAGGTCTGTTCCAAGATGCCGAGCACCTTCGCTGCCGCCGACACCTTCTGCCCAGAGGCCACCAGCCGAACCGCCTCCTGCTTGTACTCCAACGTATACCGCCGCCGCCTCAACTTCTCCATCACCATCTCCTCCTCGCGATTACAACAGCTCGCCATGAGAGACGTTTCAGGGGCCAAGTATCAAACTCTCTTTGGACGACTCCGCGAACGAGTACGTTACGAACGGCAGGATCGAAGGTGCGAATGGAAATGCGGACAAGGCAACTGTCCGTCTCCTGGGTGCGCATGTCAGCGGTCTGCCAACCATGTACGAGGGATACGATCAGCACGAAGCCATGGCAGCCCTCAGTCCGGACGCGCTCCTCATGAACTACGGCAGGCTCGCGTACGCGCCCGGGTCCTGTTACGAATATAGCAATGTCGGTTTTGCTGCATTGGCCGCCATCGCGTCGAACCTGACGGGAACGGACTTCGGAACTCTCATGACACAGAGGGTTCTCACACCACTTCGCCTTCACGACAGCTTCTTCGACACCAGTGTTGCGCGCCTTCCAACGAGTGCCGCGCGATACGATCCCTCGGGCAATGCAATCCCGTACTACACGACATCCACTCCTGCATTGGGAGAGCTCTATGCCAGCGCTCACGACCTCGCGCACTTTGCGATGTTCAACATGAAAAACCACGTTCAGGGCCAAGCGCCAATTCTGGACGACCGACGGGTCGACGAACTCCACAAACCGGTTTTTGTCGGCCCTTCTGGCGTCGCTACGACCTTCAGCTGGTTTACAGCGCATCTGAAGTCCGGAGTTCCAGTCATCTCAAGAATGGCGGTCAGCCAGGTGTCGCGACTGTCCCTATATGCTCCTGTCGGAAAACCTCGCATGCCCGGTCTGGACCAACCGGATGGAAGAGAACTATGCTGCGCAGCGCGCAACCGACTACTCGCCAATTACTTGCCGGCATGACAGCAGCCTGATGAAACAGCCGGACCGTCCCCATGTCCATTCGTAGTCACACCAAGCTTCGGCGGTCGTTGGCAGGGAACACTGGCAAATGCGGCGCGAAGATGCAGGTCGAGTTGAACATAGACTCCAGCGACTCGGCCACGCTGGCACTTAGTGACAAACCAGCGGAGAGAATTACCGGGATGCAGTCAGAAGGAGTGGCTTTCACGGATGTGTCGGCAGGTTTGATCGACTCCCTGACGTGCTGCGCACCGGAGCAAAGACGCTTAAGATTAAGCTGCTCCCACACGAGGGAAAACTCATGGGCAGGATTCTCGCGACAGCAGGTGATCCCAATGTCAAAAATGTAATGCTGCCGCACGTGATCACCTTGAAACGGCCATCGAGTGAGCTCAGCCCAAAATGAATGCGCCTCTCGTCACATGAGTTTTTAGGACACGTGTGTCTTCAGGACAAAACTTGCCCTGAAGGGTGGAGCTCTAGGTGGCCGACTTTGGAAGGCGTCGGTTGGTACAATCTCTTTGAGCACGTTGACTCCCTCCATTTGCGTTAGGACTTCAGCGCTCATTCTGTGTGCCCGGCATCTGCGGTCCACCGAGTGATCCTGATCTGACCCATTACTTTGCAATTTGACACCGCAAGCGCACGAGCCGAAACCCGGCCAGTGACCAGTTCAGCCGCCGGAAATAGCCGAAACTGAGAGTGAGTAACTGAAGCAAGCCGCGGCTTGTTGCAAGGGAAGATTCGATTACAGGCCTTCCCAGAATTTGGGTCACCAGAGCCACAGCGTGACGGTGATCTCAACAAGATGCATTCTGCTGAAGCACTAGTTGGGAGCAACTCGTGTGCCAAATACTTGTCAGGATCTTCATGTGGGATGAAGCGATGGAATTTGGGGCGACCGTACAGGACCATTACGTGAGAGTTTCCGCCGGCGGCCGAGCGAACTGCTCTCGTGCGTAGGCGATTATCAATAACGGCGTGCTTCCCCGATTTGTGCTTCTGCCCGTTGTGATCAATGATGAGACTACGCTAACTGGTGTCAGAAATACATCATTCGGGGTTCGGCGGATTTCAACGAATTCCAATCTTACCAGTCGAGTTTTGAATAGCGTAGATGATGGAACGAGCTGGCCCGCTCCCCTGGTGATGGATCAACCATGTCCGTCATTGGGGAGAACCCCTGTGTTTTCTGTAACGTGCTCTCTTGTCTGAAGCATTGATCTTTATAGGTCACGCATCCGATGCTTTCAGATATCTAGCATCGACCAGAGATCATTGTGATCGGGCCAATTAACGAAATATGAAAACGATAGCTTTCTTGATCAGAAATCCTGAAATCAGGATGTGAGCTCTTGCTTTGATCTAAAGAATCCGTTGTACGTCATCACTAACAGCACGTTCGTCCCCATAAACGTTCCATTCGTCGTAGTTTCCGGTTTCTACAATGCGAATGCCAATAAAATATGGCTTTCTGTATTGAATATCTGAACTGCGCTCACCCTGCCATGCAAGTTGAGTCACTAGTTGTATGTCCATCCCTATTTATCGTAGGACTATCCCATTGTTCGAAGGATAGTTGCGGATGGCAATACGAGTGCTAACTAAATTACAGTGCAGGATGGCTCTGGATTGAATAATCCATGTCGCTAAAGCATGTGTCAGATGACTAGTGGTCCTCGCATAGTATTTGCTGAGGCAGTGATGATAGTGGAGTGCGATTTCGTCCGATGTAGAAGCTTACGCACCGGCAGATGACGTCTGGATGATGATACTGACTCCAAACACGGACTCATACTGAAGGAATCGCGCTCACCCTCTAAGTCTTCAACCCCAGATCAGTCTCCTCCGTATTATCTTTCGCGGAGGGTTCGTAAGCCAACCAGTGATTACACGCTACAAACGATAGATAGATCGGTCCACGAGAAAATACATGTTGTGCGTCAGTTGGCCGTTGCGTCACTTGATCTTTTCGACTATCTGCCTTCATGCAGTGAATTGAATGAGCGAATTAAAAACACAATCACGGATCTCTCGGGTGCTGTCATCGCCACACGCCCACTTTATTTGCCTGTTGATTAATCTGAGGCGATAAACGAGGTGGTGCGATATGTGCATGGAGATCAATACTCGCAGCTGGAATACGCAGAACCGAAATGCTCGGGCACACGAATCAATTACACAGTCTTGGGGGTCATTCATGCGTTTCAGAAATTTGCTTTCCACCTTGGTCGTCTTCCTGCTCTCAGCAACCCTGCTCCATGCCCAGACCGGAAGCATCACCGGGCAGGTGCTCGACCCCGGAGGCGCCGCAGTCACCAACGCCCAGGTCACCGCCACCTCCGAGTCTACAGGCGTCACCCGAACCGTCTCCTCCAGCTCCGCCGGCATCTACAACTTCGCCGCCCTGGCCCCCTCCGTGTACACCGTTACGGTAACCTCCCCCGGCTTTCAGACGGAGGTTCGCAAAGAAGTCATTCTCAACGTAGCCGCAACCCTGCCGGTAAACTTCACGCTCTCCGTCGCCGGAGCCTCCACCACCGTCGAAGTGCAGGATGTTGCCACCGCGCCGATCGAGACCGACAGCTTCCAGCTCTCCACCGTTATCAACTCGAAGCAGATCAACGACCTGCCGCTCATTCTGCGCGACCCCTACCAGCTCGTCCTGCTCTCCCCGGGCGTGGTCACCTCCAGCAACACCCTCGGCGGGTTTTCGGTCAACGGCCAGCGCGAACGCAATAACAACTTCATGCTCGACGGAGCGGACAACAACGACAGCTCAGTCCCCGGCGGCCAGGGTGGCGTCTCCTCCGCTAATCCCGACTCCACCCAAGAGTTCCGCATCATCACCAACAACTTCGACGCTGAGTTTGGACGCAATACAGGAGCCATCATCGACGTAATCACCCGCGGCGGCTCCAACAGCTTCCACGGCGATGCCTACGAATTCGGCCGTTACAGCGCCCTCGGAGCCCGCGACTTCTTCAACCAGAAAGGCAACAAGCAAGACCCTTACGTCCGCAATGATTTCGGAGCCTCCGTCGGCGGCCCCATCTGGAAAGATCACACCTTCTTCTTCCTTAACGGCGAGGTCCAGCGCTTCCGCACTACCCGCACCAACCAGCAGACGACGCCCACCGCAGCCGTCAAAACCGGGAAGTTCACCTTCATCGATCCCGTTGACGGCAGACAGACGCCGGTCGACCTCACCAATCCGGCCAACCCCAATAACCTGTCCGGATTCCTCCAAGACCCCACCATCGCGAAGATCTTCGCCGCAACTCCGGTGGGCCAGCAGGATAATGGAGACGGCGTCAGCACCACCTACCAGTACGCTTCGCCCGACCCTCTGAACTCCTATACCCTCACCGGTCGCTTCGATCAGAAACTCTCTGACAAGCACCAGCTCACCGTCCGCTACGTCTACGGTCACTCCGCAGATGGCAATCCCTTCCATGACGAGACTCTCCCCGGACTGGGCCAGACCGCTGTCATCGCCACCAATCACAACGGCGCCATCTCTCTTGCCTCCTCGCTCTCCTCCTCGTCCACCAACCTCTTCCGCGCGGGCTTCAATCTCAATAAAGCAGGATTCTTCTGCAATCACGCCGGCTTCGATGCGCTGCTCGGCATTGACAGCTTTGGCAACGGCCGCGACATCAATATTCCCTACTTCTTCAACGGCAATCCCTTCGGCTGCTATGACCTCGGCGACAGCAACGCCCAGGCGCGTCTCAGCTCCACGCTGCTCCTGGCAGATACGTTCTCGGTCACACGCGGTCGCCACTCCGTCAAATTCGGCGGCGAATTCCGAAGCGTGAAGGATAACGACTACAACAACTTCTCCTCCCGCAATCTGCTCTCGCTCAATAACTACTTTGACTTCGGAGCTCCTTCGTGGAACTTTGCCGGAGACCCCAACTCGCCCACCGTCCAGCCTTTCGAAGACCTCGTCTGGGGAGCGCAGGGCGGTGTAGCGAACACGAACGAAAATCAATTCTTCACTCGTCAGGGCGTTCGCCGCGGCTCCGACTACTCCCGCTTCCGCCAGCACGAGTGGGCCGCATTCGCACAGGACACCTGGAAAGCGACCAGCCGCTTCACCGTCATCGCCGGTCTCCGCTATGCCTTCAATGGCGTCCCCTACGAAAAGGACGGAAACTTCTCCAACTTCTACGGCAACGCCTCCGCGGCCCTGCCGCCTAGCGGCTACTTCAACTTCACTCCCGTCGGTCCAGGTACAGGACATCAGCTCTATGCCGACAGCTGGAAGCTCGTTGAGCCCCGTATCGGCTTCGCCTACGATGTCCACGGTGATGGCAAGACCGCAATCCGCGGCGGTTACGGCATATTCCACGACCGTATCTTCGATAACCTCTTTGGCAATGGACGTTCCAACCCGCCCTTCCAGGCGACGCTGAACGACTTCCTAACCCAGGGAGCCGCGCCGCCTCCTACGGTCACCAACATCGGCTTCCCCGGGTCGCTCACTCCGGCGCCTGGCTACACGGATGGAGATCTCGTTGGCCCGGTCGTCATCGATCCTAACCTTAAGATACCCACCAGCCAGAGCTACAACATCGGTATCCAGCACCAGCTGACCCGTCAATTCACCTTGGAAGTCAACTACGTCGGTAGCCACAGCACCCACAGCCTTCGAGAGATCGACGGTGCGCCGCCGCAACCCGCACTCGTTCAGGCTGCACTCGCCGCAGGCATTCTTCCTTCGGCCCTGCAGCGCACCAACCTTTATACCGGCGGCACCGATGCCAACGGCAACAGTTTCGGTCCCTCGGTCAACAACACTGCTTTCCTGCACGAGCTCTTCCAGACTTCGATCGTCAGCGGCAACTACAACGCCCTTCAGACTAGGTTGCAGGGCCAGCTCGGCGGCCTGACGATGACCGCCAGTTATACATTTGGCCATTCCCTCGACAACGGCGGCGATTCGCTCAAACCAGGCGCTGGCGATGCCGGTCTACCTCGAAACAGCTTCGACCTCGGACCCGAATATGGCAACTCACCCTTCGACGTCCGAAATCGTGGCACCGTGGGGACGAGCTATAACCTCCCCATAGGAATCGGCAGCGCCACCCTCAACCACAGCTTGCTCGGCCACGTCTTCGAAGGAATTCAGATCTCCGGCATCCAGCAGGTGCAGAGTGGCCTGCCCTTCGACCTGCGGGGCACCCGCGACAACCTCCACACCGGCCTCACCGATCGGCCGCAGCTCATCGGCAATCCCTATCCTTCGAAGCGGGGCACGATTGTCGCTGCAGGTGGCAAGATTGTCGGCCCTTCACGCGCCGCCTTCGCCAACGCACCCTACGGACAGAGCATCTCCGTTCGCCGCAATACCTTCTACGGTCCCAGCTTCGTCAACACCGACGTAGTTTTCCAAAAGTCGCAGACTCTCTATGAACAGGTCAAGCTCGTCTTCCGCGCCGAGAGCTACAACGTTCTCAACCACGCCAACCTCGCCGCTCCGAGCGCATCCTCACTCTCAATCGCCTCGCCGACCTTTGGGGTCTCACAATCCCAAATCGGTCAAAACGACGCGACGACCGGAGCCCGGCAGATCCAGGGAGCAATCAAGCTCATCTTCTGAGCCCGCAACAATATCTATTCTGGCTTTCCCAACGCCACCCAAATAAATCTTAGAAAAGTGGCCTGTTTTTCAAGCTCGAAACAGGATGGTATTTGGTGGCGTTTTGCGTGCAATTTGCGACAAGAATGCGCTTAAAAGCTGTCATAGACGGATTCTTGCTGCTTCATCGTCCATAAACGCCTTGCGCGATCGAGGGGATCAT
Source organism: Edaphobacter sp. (assembly GCA_965277575.1). GTDB lineage: Bacteria > Acidobacteriota > Terriglobia > Terriglobales > Acidobacteriaceae > Edaphobacter. The sequence continues at coordinate 3,539,924 of CBDIDK010000002.1, read as the reverse complement.
CGAAGCGCATATCATCCACTGGTTTCAACAGATAGTCGAGTGCCTACACGCCGAAGGCCTCAACCGCATAATAGTCGTCATGAGCCTTGAGAAAGATGATGATGGGTCGCTGGTCTTTCGGTAGGTCTTTAAGAACGTGCAGCCCCGAAATTCCCGACATCTGGATGTCCGGGAACAACAGGTCCGGCTTCAGTCTCGTCGTCGACGCGAGCGCTTCTTCTCCAGAACTGCACTCCCCTACGGCCGTCATGTCCGCGTGGGCAGGTAGTCGTGCTAAGGGTTCGCCATCCACGACCAAGACACGGATACTCATGGGAGCACCAAGACCCCAGCGAGGGTGGCTCCGTTTGTTGCGGTTACCGCCGGAATGGTGAGATTTACAATAAACAATCGCGGGTGGCTGGAGATAACGGTGAGCGTACCGCGTGCTCCGTAAATCTGCTGAGTCCGCTGGCGAGTATTCGCGAGGCCCAACCCGGACGGTCATTTTCTCGTCTCGGCAGGAGGGCTACGTCATTCTCGATTCGCAGTTGAAGTTGGTCGACTTTCTTCGTTGCCGTAAGGACGATTGAGCCTCCTGCAGGTAGATGGGAGATGCTGTGTCGAATCGCATTTTCGATTAAAGACTGCGGCAGGAAACGTGGTACTTGAATCGAAAGAGCGTCGGCCGGAGTGCAGAATGAGACCCGCAGTCTCGGTCCAAAGCGTACCTCTTCGATCGAAAGATATTCCCTCACGATAACGAGTTCATCAGCGAACGTCACAAAATGAGTCTCCGAAGCATCGAGCGTGCTGCGAAGAAGTTCCGCAAGCCTTGAGGTCATTTGGGTCGCTAATTGAGGCTTCTCTTCGACTACAAGAGAAGAGATAGCATTCAGAGTATTGAAGAGGAAGTGAGGCTGCAACTGGTAGCGTAATGCCAGCAGCTGTGCGTCGCGCGCACTGGCCTCAGAGGCACGCAGCAGGCGCTTCTCTACCTCGAGGGCCTCATACTGTTTGATGCAAAAGTAAATAGCACTCCACGCCACAAGAACGAACGCGCCCCCAGTCAAACCGGAGAGCGCAGTCCTCCAGGAGAATGACCCAGTACTTCAACCAAAGCGGATCTCAGACCATACAGCAACAGACGAACAGGCAAGCCCAAGGATCGAACAAGCCAGAATGCACAGCACCAATGTTGCAAAAAGCGAGACGCTCCGCCTCCATAAGCTTCTACAGGTTGCGTACATTCCGAAACTAGCAATGTAAGCAGACAGCATGAAACTTATCCGAAAGGCAACCAAATCTTTTTCATGGCGAAGCGGCAGGTTCGATGTCGCAATCCCGATCGCGTACAGGAGCCAGCCTCCTGATTGCAGGGGCCAAAATGAAAGCGTGAACCTGCTTCGATCAACGGACGTCACAATTCTACCTTTGCTTCGAAGCGACCATCAGTCGGTTCGGCTCATAGAAGGCACGCTTCATCGCAAAACCACAGCGGAGTAGCGAAAATATCTGGCACTTCACTGCACCGGCAATCTACTATTCTCCTCATGCTGGTTCATACCTCGGGTAAATCGCTCTTTGCTGTGGGCGTTTCAGCCGATGATCTGAATCCCGAACTCTTTACTCATCGACCGCCTGCCAGTAGGTGTAAGGTGCAACGCGCGCCCCAAAGGATCTTTGATAACCAACTTTTGTTCCATTGCCACCCTTAGAAGTTCGGCTGCCAGAGCCCCTCCGAGATGTGGCCTTCGTTCGCTCCAATCCAAGCAAGGATAAGTGAGCCGACGGCGAAGCGCCCTTAAGGCGGCGATATTGATCCCCAGCCGCCCAAAGAAGCCGCTTGCACGGTCGTCGACTTCGTACGATCCAGTGTCTACCTTTATGGGCACTATCCATCTTGTCGACAGAAAGTGCTCGTGAAGCGAAACCCCGGCGAAGCCTGCGAGATGGCCGTAGCATGTTCTGGCGAGACGCAACTGAGTCGAGGTTGAGGGGATGAAAATGTCGCGACGACCGCTCGCAAGCACGGCCAAACTCTCCAGGGCGTTGGCGACGACTGAGCCCGAAAGTGTGTAGTAACGGTGTCTTCCCTGAACCTGAGGGCGGATGAGGGAATCTGCTTGCAAACGATTGAGGTGAGCGCTTGCGGTCGACGGACTAATCTACGCAACGGTGGCCAGTTCTGTACCCGTACGCGCTCGCCCGTCGATGAGACAAAAGAGCATACGGGTTCTCGCCGGCTCTCCGATCGTGCCGGCGGTGATTCGTGCCACAGCAAAATCGAGTTCTTCATTTACGCTCATATTTCGACCATAAACGAATTATCAACGTCAACAAATGGTCCCTAGGTCGAGGCAAGTAGATGTGAGTGCATGAAGGTCTCCGACTGGCGGTCAGCCGAAACCTCATGACCTGCGCAGCATTGGTGATGATCCCACATAGTGTCTGCGTCTTTTTAGAAGGTTGAACATCCATCGAGCAGCCGCGTATACAGATATCTGTCATCTCGGAAGCAACGCGGCATCGGTTGCGCTCGGACTGCTCGTCTGGCTGGTGGTGGTTACCTCGGCGGCATCAAAGAAGACCATACCAATCAGGATGTCGGCGAGTTGAAAGGCATTGGATGTTTTCTGCCAAAAGCGGAAAGGAATAGAGTTAAAAATGCACCATGAAAGGGCGTCCCTTACCATGGACCAACGATTTAGAGCGCTGCAACGACAGATCCGCTGGCTACAGTTGGTTTGTGGCGCCTTAGGTTTACTCCTTTGTGCGGCTACGACAACTGCCCTGGTAGGCCGTCAGTATCTGCAGGTTCGTGGTGTGACAATTGTTGATGAATCCGGCAAACCTCGCATTCTGATCGGGGCGCCTCCCGAAATCGGCGGCCGCAAGCGGATCGACGCGCAGACGGCATCGATCGTCGTCCTGGGTCCACAAGGGCAGGATCGAGTGATCGTCGGTGAAGAGCCAAATCCGCTAATCGCCGGTAAGCCCTACCCCCGCATTGGCGCTGCCTACGGCATGTTGATTCACGATCAAACTGGCCAGGAACGCGGCGGTATCTCAAATTTCGACATCGGTCGTTCAGTGATTTCGCTGGACAGGCAAAACCAGGACGCTGTAGAGATGATAGAAAACGACAGAACAGGATTCGCCGGGATGACGGTGAATTACGCTCGTCCATTTGGTCAGTATGCAGAAGCCATAAGGGTAGGAACGAGAGGTGAAGAAGCTTGGTGGGCGCTGAATGATGGAGTCGGCACAGAGCGTGCGGGCGTGCATTTGACCGGCGCTCGCGGCGCGCCGTCACTTCGAATGGCGCCAGCTGCTATGAAGCGGGACACGACGAAGTGACAATCTGCGCCAGTCGCTCAGGGTATATTGACCTCTGACCAACAATGCGCCTGAAAGGAGAAGCCAACACCTTGAAGAAGAACTGTGAGTGCTTCTTCTTCAACGATGATGCTAATTGTCCAAGAATTGGGATTGCTTGTTGAAGCACCGAGGCAGCCTGGCACCCACAGACCCAGGTGAGACCTACGAAGCAGCTACCGTTCTCAGCAGTCGCCTCAGATTGATCCGATAGGTTCGGCTTAAGGTAAGTTCCTTACCGTTATCCAGCGTAACGATGTACTCGCCGGTGTACCACGGCTTAAGTTCCTTGATTCTTGAGGAATTCACGATTATGGAGCGATGTATCCGAACAAAATATCTCCCATCTAGCTGCTGCTCGAAAGACTGTAAGGTATCCCGCACAAGAAATTCGCTTGCGGAAGGACGATCAAGCCTGATTTGCACATAATTGCCCGCGCTTTCGATCCAACAGATTGACTTCATGTCAACAAAAACAATCCTTCCATTGGTCTTCACACAAATCCGCTGCCGAAAGAGCTGCTTAGGTTCTAGACTCCCCCCGTTTTCAGATGCGATCAAGCCTTTGAGCGACGCCATAAATCTCCCATGCAATTTGTATATCCGACTGGAAAAAACGTTGAGCTCACCCTGCGATGCAGCAGTGGATGTGCCCATGCTGTAAATTACAGTAGCTCTAAAAGTGGTGATGGACAATGACCACTTGTACCCGATACGATAAGACCACTTTGATGACCCGAAAAATGAAATCTCTTCGCTTTGACTTGCTTCCTATTCAACTTGACCGCAACAGGGGGATTCCGCTTTACCGTCAGCTTTATGATTGGTTTCGAGCTGCGATCATCAAAGGTCAATTAACGCCGAGTCAACGAATCCCGTCCACAAGAAGTCTTGCAGCGGAGCTTGCCATTTCAAGAGTCTCTGTCCTCGCGGCATTTGAGCAGTTGTTCGCCGAAGGTTACCTCGAAACCATCGTGGGATCCGGAACCTTTGTGACTAGATCCATTCCGGATAAGACATGGACTCTGAGCCCAATTCAACGCCAACCTATTCGAGTTGGCGGTCACAGGATGGTTTCGCGATTCGCTAAGGCCTTTCTTGACATGAGAGAGCGATCGCAGTGGGAGAACCGCGGGCCCTTTCGGGTCAGTCAGCCGGCTTTGGACCGGTTTCCTTCTGAAATATGGGCAAAACTCGTAACACGGCATGCCAAGGCGGAAACAACGACGTCTATGGAATACAGCGATCCGGCTGGATACCTTCCGTTGCGCGAGTCAATTGTCGAATATCTTGGCACTGTACGCGGTGTACGATGCGAGGCGTCGCAGGTAGTGATGACGACCGGCTCGCAACAAGCCTTACAGATCGCCGGAAGGGTGTTGCTGGACCCAGGCGACCGTGTGTGGATGGAGGAGCCGGGATATATCGGCGCACGACAAGCTCTGTCAACAACCGGGGCCACTTTCGTATCTATTCCTGTAGACGACGAGGGTCTGGACGTCGCTCAAGGAATTCGCCGCTCGCCGACGGCACGAGTTGCCTATGTCACGCCCTCGCATCAATATCCTCTCGGTATGAAATTGAGCGCTACGCGTCGAATGCTTCTCCTGGATTGGGCTACGAGTAATGGTTCCTGGATCATCGAAGATGACTATGACAGCGAGTATCGGTTTGAGAGTCGGCCGCTTGCATCCTTGCAAGGTCTGGATACGGACGCGAGAGTGATCTACGTTGGAACCTTCAGTAAGGTGTTGTTTCCGGCTCTGCGGATCGGCTATGTGATAGTTCCTAAGGATCTGATCGCGGCTTTTATAGAGGTCCGGCACGCGACGGATATCTTCTCATCGACCCTTTATCAGAGGGTGCTCACAGATTTCATCAACGAAGGTCACTTCGGCCGCCATGTACGCAAAATGCGAATGCTTTACATGGAACGGCGGAATGTTCTTGCCAGCGCGCTCTCCAAAAACTTCGGCAACTCGCTCAAGATGATGGTTGCAGATGGGGGAATGCACGTCGTTGTTTTGCTGCCTGAGGGAAGCGATGATTGTGCACTCGCGAAAAAGGCTGCGAAAAACGGGATTCCAGTGCTGCCTTTGTCCACCTGCTATTTCGGGACACCTCCCAAATGTGGCTTTGTGCTGGGCTATGCAGGCAGCAGCGTCGCAAATATCCGAGCAGGCGTTCGTAGACTTGCTACAAGTTTGCGAGCGTAACGTCCGATGGTGCTTCTTCCTGAACTTTTGAAATGCTGAGAATGTAAGAGCTTGGGAGCGAAACAGATCGAGCGAATCTTTGATCCATGTTTTCGCGGCGAAGAGGATAACGCTTCAGGACATAGCGGCCTTCGGCTGGGGTTAGCAGAATTATCTTGCATAGGGGTGCATCAAGTTATAGGAGGAGTATGGAGCACATGTCGAGTGAAGATAAAGCCATCAGTCGCCGCGCTTTCATCCAAACAGCGGTTGCGTTTGCAGCGGCTCCGGCTTGGGCGACCCCGGAAACAAAGCCCTCAACACTGATATGGCGAGAAGTTCGCGAGGTATTTTCAGAGGGCGTCGCATCCGGTGACCCGGACTCGACAAGTGTGTTTCTTTGGACGCGGCGACCTTCCAGCAGTGGAAGAGAGCGAGAATTGTTGCGGGTGGAGGTGGCTGAAGACGCCATGTTTCGGCGAGTAGTCGCGACGGCAAGAGCGAACGTTTTGCGCGAGGCCGACTGGACCTGCCGCGTGCTTGTCGGCGGCCTTAGACCGTCCACAGTATATTGGTACCGCTTCATCGATGCAGACGGACACGGCAGCCGTCTAGGACGCACCAAAACGGCACCTTTAGATCGAGATGATCATCTGACGCGCTTCGCTTTTGTGAGTTGCCAGAATGCGAACCAAGGTGCGCAGAATGCGTATCGACGCATGATCTTCGACGATGAGCGCTCCTGTGGAAGAGCAGCTCGACTTCGTGCTCCACCTTGGAGACTTCATTTATGAGATTGTTTGGTATCCGGAGGACAGGCAGCAGGGGATGTACGACCGCCGCCTGGGGGACATCGTCCGCTACGCCCATGGCGAGAGATCAGTGACTTTCATATCCCGACCGATGTCGACGATTATCGCGCCATATACAGGGCCTACCTGCATGACCCGATCTTCAGGATGCGAGAGCCCGGTGGCCATTTGTCAGCATGTGGGACAATCACGAGTTCAGTTGGCGCGGCTGGCAGGGCTTGCAGAAGTTCGGTGACATGACTCGTTCTGCTCAAACACGCAAGGTCGCAGCCAACCAGGCGTTTTTCGAGTTCCAGCCTGCGCGCATCTCCAAACCAAGCGGGCCAACCCTCGATCGTTTCGATGGGCCGCATGTCATCGATGCCCCTATCAAGACATTCGACAATCACGGGCTTGGCAACGAGCCAAACAACCTGGCTGCTATCAATAGCCTGAGAGGATACCGCGCACTCCGATGGGGCCGCAACGTCGAGTTGATCATCACCGATCAGCGCAGCTATCGGTCAGAAGAGCCTCTCGACCGCGTGGAAGCCGATGCGTTTGACAATAAGGCTTTTCCAGAGTTTGTGCCCGAGGAAGTCATTGAGATTCTCGATGCAGGACGAGACTACAACGATGGCCACCCTCCTGAAACGATTGCGTTCGGCAAGATCGCCGTTCCAAACTATCGCAAACATGAGCCCACCCAGACTATCCTTGGCGCGGAACAGAAGAAGTGGTTTTTGGAGCGGCTGCGGAGCTCCAGCGCTACGTGGAAGATCTGGGGCAACACCACGGCTACCCTTGAAATGCGGGCCGATCTCCAGAACCTCCCCTCCGGACTAACCATGCCGTGGCCCGGCGCAGCGTACGCCGGGTCCGCCAGCGGTGACCATAGCACAGCTCTCGCGGAGCGCGGCGAAATCTACGACTTCGTGCAAAACCATGGCATCACCTGCTTCGCGACTGTTGCCGGGGATCGCCACAGCTTCTGGGCGGGCGTTGCCGCGAAGTCGTGGCCTCCGCGGTTATTCCAGCCAGTAGGCATCGCGTTCGTGGTCGGATCCATATCGGCTCCGGGACTCCTTGAGGCTTTAGAGCACGTCTTTCCGAAAGCCCACCCGCTTCGTGCGCTTGACCTCGGACAGTCGATTGCAGACGCACGACCGCAGCCCACAGTGAACCTGCTCTTACGCCACGGTGTCCGCTCCTGCCTCGAATATCAGAACAGCGGTGACATGCAGAAGGCGCGGGCACTCTCCAACCCTCAGCTTTCTCCACACCTCAGGTTTGTCGATATGGGCGGCCACGGGTATGCCATCGTCCATGCGACCGCCACACACCTCAAGACAGAGTTTGTATGTATCCCCCGACCGCTGGAACGTAGCGGTACTGCCGACGGTGGAAGCGTGCTCTACCGAGCCCTCTTTTCAACTCCACTGTGGAAAGGCGGAGACTTGCCGAAGATGAGTGCACAAGCGACGGAGGGAGATCCGCGATTCTCCATCGGCTGACACTTAGCGGGCCTACAATCGAAGCGGGCCGGAGCGTAGAGGGACAATGTTGAAGGATCTTCGCCAACCTTGCGCGAATCCCTAATCTGAGGTGCTGCAATTCGCCGATCCTCGGGGGAATCTCGCTCAGAGCATTGTCAGCTAGAATCAACACCGTGATACCGGCATCAATCAAATCTCGCCGGGAACAGTCCCGAGGTTCTTCTTCCAAAGATTCAGAACGTTATCAATCAACATGCCTGCAATTCTACCGGCGGAGTCCTCAGGACGATGGCTCTCCATTCCCACCAGGCTGGCTGGGCTGAATTCCTTTCTGCGCGAGCGCATAATCGCCAACGCACTCATCGAGCTTAAGGGCTGGGTGCTCGGCAATGACGAAACACTGATTAGCACAAGACTGGACTGGCATCGCGACTTTACTTTTGGAGATGACTCGCTCACCTTGGTTGAGGGGTATCACATCGACCCAGAGGCAGAGGCCAACTGCGCGGCTGGCATACTACTGTTCATCCAAGAGATCTTCACCCAGCACGTCAAAGGTGTGCAACGCACCCTGAAATCCCTGAACAAAGTGGCTGATGGCTTCGGTAATTCGTGGACATCAACACTCTATCGGACAATAGAGATTCTCGATGTCCCCTCATTCTCTCGAGAAAATCTTTACTAAAGGGCCTCAACTATCGTCGGGGCACCAAGCGAGCGTCAAAGCGAAACGCCTGTGGACGCGAAATTAGAATCGTACTAAATGCGGGCTTGACCTGCCCCCTTTTTCTCAACCATTCATAACTGGAGTTTCTCAGTTGTGTTGTTGGTTGTGGTTGGCGAAGGGATCCGGGCCATGGCCCGGATCCCTTCGAGGACGAGTTTGAACTCCTGGGGCGTGCGGTAGTCCAAGGAGCTATGCGGCCGCTCGCAGTTGTACTCTTCCCGCCAGGCTGCCAGAGTACACCGAACATCGTTGAGCGTTCGGAACCAGCTGGTGTTCAGGCATTCGTCACGCAGCCTGCCATGGAAGCTCTCGACGTGTCCATTCTGCATCGGACGGCCGGGTTGGATGTGGATCAGTGCAACCTTCCAGTCCTCGGCCCAGCTGAGCATCCTGCGCGAGGTGAACTCCGGCCCATTGTCTGAGCGCACGTTCTCAGGCCGGCCACGCTCGCCGATCAACCGCTCCAGCACCCGCGTGACGCGTCCACTGCCGAGGCTGGTGTCAGCCTCAAGCGCAAGACACTCGCGCGTGTATGCATCCACCACGCTGAGGATCCGCACCATCCGCCCGGTCGCCAGGCCGTCGACGATGAAGTCCATCGCCCACTCCTGGTTCGCTCCAGTCAGCCGCTGCTCCGTTGTGCGTTCGCGGACGAGACGCTTGCATCTCTTGCGCCGCACCATTAGCCGCTCTTCGACATACAGCCGATAGACTCGCTTCACGTTCACGTCATAGCCCCTGCGGCTCAAAAGCGCATGCAGCCGACGATAGCCATAGCGCGGCTTTTGCCGCGCTAGCATCACCAGCGCTTCTCGCAACCCGGCGTTGCGGTCCGGTCTCGGCTCGTACCGATAGCTTGACCGCTCCATCTTCAGCAGCTTGCAGGCCGTGCGTTCGCTCAGCCGGAACTCCGACGAGACGAACGCAACGTCTCCTCTTAGACCGGCAAGCTCCAGCCGTTTTTTCGGATCACCGCCTTGAGCGCTTCGCCATGCAGACTCAGTTCCGCAACCAGCAGCTTCAAGCGACGGTTCTCATCCTCCATCGCCTTCAACCGCTGTGCCTCGCTCACATCCATACCGCCGAACTTCTGCTTCCAGCCATAGAACGTCGCCGCGCTGATCCCGTGCTCGCGACACACATCCGCCGTCTTAATCCCAGCCTCATGCTGCTTCAGTATCCCGATGACCTGCTCTTCCGTATAACGGCTCTTCTTCATCGTCAGCTCCCTCGCTCAGATTACGAGAGAACTCCAGTTTCAACTGGTAGAGATTTCCGGGGGCAGGTCAATGTTGGGTTCGTTGCCGATAGAAAAAACGGTTTGGAAAGAGAACCGATTGGACCTTTGGTCGTTGATGATGAATTGGGTGTACGAGGGGTAGGTGGAGATGGTGTAACGGGACTCACCAGCAAGTCCAGATCAGGTTGTCGAGGCACAAACAGCACCGCGACATGCGCGAACGGGCCGGAAACAGTTCGATTCGGAGAAGCTCTCGGCAAAAACCGCCAACGCGCGCCACCAGAGATGTCTGCCAACACCCACCGAGGCCTGACAGTCTGAATTGCACGGCCAACATCCCTACTTTGCGGCTCTGGACATGAATGTTCCCTCCGAGCCAACTCTAAATGAAAATAGGAAGCCATTCGTTTACAGCGCAGCTTGACGCGATGTTTTCGCTCTGATCTAGCTGCGTTTAGCGATTGTCGATACGGGTCGCAATGGTGCGCGTGACACTACCACCTCCGCCCGTCATCGTAATTTCAAGAACAATTTGAAAATCGGCCAGTTTGCCGTTTCGAGATGCGTCAACACTCAGAAATGTCATGAAACTTTTATCATTCATCAAAAAGTCGCCTGCGGCGTCATTGCCGGACGCTGTCGTGCCCTGGACCATCAGGATGCGACCATCTCCATTCAGATTCTTCGTGAGCGTGATCAGGGCGAAGCCTCGTTGCACCGCTCCCCCCGGCACCCATTTGTAAGTGAGCTGCTCGCCCTTTTTCGGTGCCTTGTTGTCAATCGCGATGGAGTTTGTCAAGCCGTCGTAGTGCATGCTGAAGTTCGTGTTTTTCTGGAATAGCTGCTCCCAAGGGTCGTACATGGGCGCGCCCAGAAGAATAGCGTTCGAATCCTTCAGGTCTTCCATGCTGATCTCGCGAGCATACCTGAGGCGAACTCGGCCCATATTTAAATTCGGTAACTGGACTAGCCGGGTCGACAGTCTCAAATCCTGCACCGTCGTATAAGTGCGCGTCGAAAGAGGATCCCAAGTATATCCAACTGGCGTTTGCGCAAAAGGACTCGAGAGATATGAACGAGAGATGTATTCATTGAGTTCTACTTCATGCCGAGCCAAGTTCGCAAATATGTTCAGTCCCGCATCCCCAGCTACGATCAAGGTGTCTCGGTCCTTCGAAAAAAGAGTCGTCCATAGCACATGGGAAGCTCCTGTAGATTGCTTGTACACATTTTTCGAGATGTAGCCGATGCTCGCAAGCAGCAGGCCCATTACGATCCCCAGCCAGACACTCTTGCCGGAGTGAGCGGTGATACCGGAGATGTTCGATGTGATCGGCAGAGTTGGATTGACGATCTCCGGCATTCCGGGCCTCTCGTCTTTCGTAATCGGCTCGATCGCCGGTTGGCTACCTGCACGCATCTCGAACACAGGGATGTAGCCGCCTCGAGGGATGGTGACAATCACCTGTGCATCGTGGCCTTCCTCTTGATAGTAGACGGCGAGCCGCTGCCGAAGCTGGCGCGCAGTCACGCGAACGATGGTGTCATCGCTTGGATTATAAGTTGGCGATTTATTGAAAACGTTGACGCCAATCTGCTGTTCGGTGATCTCGTCGGTACGACGGGTGAGGGCACGTTCGCCGATATAGATCAGGAATTGACAGAGCCGGTTGGCTTTGCCGAGGCTGTCCGATTGCGTAATGCGGAGAAGCGCCTCCCATCTTGGGTCGTTTGCGAGTTCACTAGAGAGTGGGTGCTCCAGTAGTTTTTCCATTGGTGCTTCCCATCCCATTCAGAACGCTATTCACGCCTTAGGGAGTATTCGAAGGCTATAGCTCCGGTGGGTCAGCCCGATTCTAAAGCTCAGTAGCTGGAGTCACACTGATGCTAGCCATGCGATGTGACAATTCGATGAATGCAGCCTGGGGATGGTAGACGACCTGGCGGCTTATGAGACAACAAGGTTACAAATGCACTAGTTCCGATGCAAAATGAGCCGTGACCCCCCGTGATTCACCTTGGAAATACCTATCGCCGTTCACAAAAAGACGCTAATTTTGACATGTCGCGGACCGGGTGGAAGCAACCAATTGGAACGCATGTTGGATTTCGAGGTTTCAGTGAGGATCAGTCTCGGCTCGGGAGAATTAGTAAATCGCGGACCGGTAAATTCATCTTCCTCCGTCATAAATTGCAAAATTCCTCTCTTTGTTTATCAGTGATTCAATCCAAGCGTCATCCAGCCAGACTTCACGGAGTTGATTTATGAAAAAGTTGCTGTTTTTAGTGTGTCTCGCAATCACAACCGCAGGCGTAGCCCAATCCGCGCCGAGCTGTCCCAACTTCAGCGCTGCGAAGGTCATCTCCGCGGCACGAGTTCCGACTGCTGGAATAACCGTCATCTCTGCACACCGCGGATATTGGGAGTTCGTACCCGAGAACTCGACCATGGCGGTGCAGGCAGCCGTCAATGCGTGCATTGAGATGTCGGAGATCGATGTTCGGCTGACCAAAGATAAGGAGCCGGTACTGCAACACGATGTCTCGGTCGAGCGTACGACAACCGGGGTGGGCTATATCAACGACCTCTGCTACCAGAACGTTGGGTCTTTGTGTTCAGGCGTCTCTACCAACGCCTATGCGAGCCTCTCTTTTAAGGATCGCCACTCGCAGACCTATTTGGATCCGAGCACCAAGCAGCCCGTTCCTGTGCAGAGTCTCGACGATTTTCTTCATATCATGTTAAGTGACCCGAATTTAATCGTTGTGATCGATGCGAAGGATCAAGGGCCCTACGTTGGCTCCGCTCCTACAAGTTATCAGACCATGTTGGCGGCTTGGAGCGACATCAAGACGTGGGAGATTCGCAACTCTACCTTTGTAAGAAATCGCATTATCTGGAAGATGCGCATCAACGAGATACCTGCAGACCCGAACCAACTCAACAGTGATATGGGTTTCTGCAGTAAGAGCACACAGCAGATCTCGACAACCTCTCAAGCGAAACAGACCGCCTTGGGAACCGCAGGCACGAGCACAGGTTCAGTTGCTCCCCCTCCTCCGCCGCCTCCATGTCCTATCGCTGCGGGTCAAGGAGTTAACAATGGCGTGCTGACCGCGGCTAATTCAGACTTCAGCCTGGTTCCTATCTGGTACAGCAACGATCCGTCATCCGTCTCGGCTACGCTGTGTACGTACAACAACTACCTGGGCGGAACCAATACAACCTGTGGCATCGCGTCTCCAGTCGTAGCGACAGGATACCTATGGAATCCCGAGGTATCGGTCAACACACCGGGCAGCGTGCTCAATCCTACGCTGGTGGCATATCTTCAGACCTCGGGACAGAATGTTACTTCCTTTGTCCCTGCATCCGACTGGGCGGAGGGAATGAGCCAGGCGACCGCCGATTGCTGCCGCTATCGTTACTCGCTGCCATTTCCAATTGATAAATTGCCACCCACGCTGCCGACGCCGCCTGCAGGTCAGGGGCCTGTCCAATACACCGGCGACCCTGACTATGTGTACTTCTACGGTGGATATAACTGGATCAGCGGCGATCATGTGCCCGATATCTCCGCATATCTCATCGGTCGTGGACAGCGGAACACCGCATTGATCTCACAGTGACCACACCCCATCGGACAAGATTCCGAATCGCTCGTTCTTATTGGGCGCAGCTTCGAATGCCGGTAAAAAGACAGATGGAACCAACCAATATTCGCAAGGAGATCCAGCATGAGACCGACAAAGTTGTCCTTGATATTCGCTCTCTTCTTACTCGCGGTCATCGACCTGTCGCATACTGTCCATGCGCAGCTTCCTCCGGCTGAGGCCGCCAAGCCGCCGATCGGCGCGGGTGACTGCTCCTCACTGACGGGAGACTGTACTGCGGAGCTGAAAAATCTAACTGTCGTCCCGATTACACTTTATTCTCCGGGCACATGTTACTACGGAGGCGGCGCAACGGCAGCGCCCATTGACGCGAGCGTCTATATCCCGCTTCAAACCTACGCGGCGTGTTATGGAGCCGGGTATCACTTCTACGATACGACGGGAAAATACCCCGTTCAAACGGATTCCTGGCGGGGGAGCGTTGCAGAAGATGGCAAGGGACCGGTTTCGGCGCTTCTTGTGCCTGCACCGAACCGGAGCGTGCAGTTGCCTATGGATATCGCGAAGGGCTTTACCGTTTATGTGCTTTATCGATTTGACCAGGTAGGTTACAACAGCGATCTTATTGTGTCCGTCTCCGGCGACAAATCGGGTCCTCTCCTGGCGCTGGTGAATGATGGATCGCACTTTCGCCTGGATACGCGACTGGCGAATACGCCCGCAAGCAGTCCAGTCGCTTATTCGCAATACTTCTGGGATCCTGTAGTTCCGACTTATTTACAGAAACTTGGATCGTATGCTCCCTATACGTGGTATCACATCTTTCTCACAGTTTTGCCAGATGGCCGCGTAAAGCTCGACGTCTTCAACTACAACCCGAACCGCAAATCCCCTGGGCTGCAGTTTGACTGGAACGAATCGGTACTCGAGCAAGGAGCATCGGCGCTCTATAGCGGCGCTGTAGGAAATCAGTCCAAGACCCTCCTGGGCGCCGGGGAGAATCTTGCGTTCAGCTATTACGACGCTGCTACGAATGATGGCAAGCCTTTTCCTGCCTCATGGAACCATGGATATTCAAACCCATATATGAATCAATCTATCCTCTACAAGCAGCCGCTTGGCTTGGGCGCAATGTTCGCTCTATATATGCAAAATATGCAGCTTGCGACGGGCGGCAATCCAGGGGTCCCTTCCCATGTGAGCGCCTCTATCACGGACAGCAATGTTTCGGGATCACCCAATGGGTATGGGTACTCATATCCATGCGACTCCGGGCGTTTTCTACAGCGGCCGGCGGCTGCGGAGAGTGGGCCGATTACGATCAATACGCCTTGTAGCTCTCTCGCCTCTCCCTTTACCTTTGTCACTCCTCCAAGTCCACAGGTGGCACTATCCACTACCAGCCTGGCATATCAGGTCCAGGCATCGCCAACGCCACAGACGGCTCCTTCACAGGCCGTGACTTTGACCAATAGCGGAGGCGCATCCTTGATCATTTCGAGCCTCAATATCGGCGGCGACGATCCTGGGGACTTCAACGAGAGCGACAACTGCGTTACGACCTTGGCTGCCGGTGCGAGTTGTTCCATCAACGTGAGCTTTACTTCCTACGATCTGAGTGGAGGAACCGCTACTCTCAACATCGTCAGCAATGCACCTTCGTCGCCGGCATCCATTTCGCTACAGGGACGAGCGAACTAACCAATCGCGTCATCCCTGGAGAGAGCACGTGACCTCTCCAGGGACGGGAGGCAGATGGTCAGTGGGATCTTCCTGCGCGAGCATGGAGTTTCCAGTTGCTGACCGCCCTGGCATCCTGCCTGTCCGCAGCCTGGGACGAAGTCGAAATATGCGAATTCTGTTGTGAGTATCCTGCCGCTCAGAGCCGGCAGAGACAAGACTCAAGAACAACTCGCCACACCGCTTTGAAACTTTGAAGCTGAACAACAACACCGCTCTACAACAGTTCCGGCCGGGAGCCAGCAATGAACTCGAAGAAGATCGATAGGGAAGCGAAGATGACTCAAGAAGGCCAGTTGATCTCGTGCGAGACGAACCATCGCTCTAACTGCTTGCGCCAGGTCCAGTCGATCGCGGCATTCCTTCTGCCACTCGGCGCACTGATGGGCGTCTGCGCAGGACCTCTTTGGGCGCAGACCGCTACACTTACCGGGAGGATCGCGGATAGCACCGGAGCTTCGGTCCCCAGCGTCAGCATCGACGTGCAGAACGTCAAGACCAAAGTAACCCTGAGCATCAAGAGCAATGGCAATGGCGAATATACCGCGCCCGCCTTGAGCCCTGGCACGTATGCCGTGCATGTGGAGCAGCCAGGTTTCCAGTCGCTCGAACGGGACGGCATTACACTTAGCGTGGACACCATCACGCGACTCGACATGAGCCTTGCCGTTGGGCAGCAGACGGAGACGGTTCAGGTCAACTCGGATGTTAACCAGCTTCAGCCAAACAATGCGGAGCTAGCCACAGACATTACGAGCAAACAGTACGATGAATTGCCTCTTATCCAGAGCAACCGGGTCCGCAATCCAAGCTCGTTTGTGTATCTTGCGCCGGGTGTCCAAGGCAATATTCGCCTTGACGGCAATGAGTATACCGGCGCCACCAACGTCATCTCGGTGAATGGAAGCCCGATCTGGACCACGGAGCTGATCGTGGAAGGGCTCCCTGCTGGGGGGACGCGCTACAACGGCAACCTGACCGAAAGCTCTCCTACGGTGGACGCCGTAAGTGAATTCAAGATCACCACCACGCTGCTTCCCGCGGACTACGGCCACACAGGATTCGCCGTAGGCAGCTTCGGCATCAAGTCAGGCACCGATCAGCTTCACGGGTCCGTCTATGAATACTTTCGCAACACGTCCCTGAACGCTTCGAATTGGTACGCCAAAAACCAGGGCTCAATTCTGACGAATCCGCCGGATCACCAGAACGAGTTCGGAGCGACGGTCGGCGGCCCGGTTCGCATTCCTCATCTCTACAACGGAACCAACCGGACCTTCTTCTTTTTCGCTTACGGCGGCTCGCGCTTCAGCGGCGCCACCGCTTATACGACCTCTACCGTTCCTTCTTTGAAGGAGTTGACGGTAAACAGCGCCGGGTTCTACGACTTCAGCGATGTCTCTACGCCTATCTACGATCCATCCACCACGAAGATCAATTCGGCCGGTTCCGGGTTTGTGCGCACCAAGTTCGCCGGCAACCTGATCCCGGCAAGCGCAATCGATCCAGTCGCCAAAAATGTCCTAGCGTACTTTCCAAAGCCGCAGGCGGGCAAGACGACCATCGGCGGCTTTACCGGCGACACCGTTCTTCGTCCCGATTCTTATACCGCGAAGGTCGACCACATCTTCAACCCAAACGAGAGAATCAGCGCAACATTGATCAAGACGGACATTCCGCGCGTTAACCTGAGTAGCGCTTTGCCGATCCCGCTGGCATCGGGTTACCACCAGAACGTATCCGGCACGATAGGCCGGATCAATTTGAACTCGACGATCTCGCCTTTGCTGGTGAACTCGTTGTCATTGGGCTATAACCGGTTCACCAATCCGCAAACACCTACAGGAACCGCCGCCAACTATCCTGGCCTTCTCGGCTTGAATGGTCTGGCGGGAGGCCTTTTCCCAACGTTCGCACCCTCGGGGTACACGACCTTCGGCGATATAACCAGCGCTAACAAGACCGAAAACGACTTCTACTATCGAGACAGTATTTTCTGGACTGCGGGAAAGCACAACCTGCGTTTCGGGGGCGAATATCGTGCGATTCAGTACAACGACTACAGCCCGGCTTCTACTACCGGTGCGTTTAGCTTCAAGACAAACGAGACGGGGAATCCACAGTCTCCAACCGGCACCGGAAATGCCTTTGCCAGCTTTCTGCTAGGGCAGGTCGATACCGCAACTGCAACAGTTCCCTTCCCGTTGTTGACGCGCAAGAACTACACCGGCTTCTTTTTTCAGGACGATTGGAAGCTGCTGCCCAATCTAACTTTAAACCTGGGACTACGCTTCGAATGGCAGGGAGCGCCGCGCGAGGCGCAGAACCATCAAAGCATCGTCAGCCTGACCACGCCGAACCCGGGAGCAGGCAATCTGCCCGGCGCTCTTGTCTTCGCAGGCAGCGGGCCTAGCGGCGTAGGGTCCTCAACCCTTTTTTCAACGGACTATAGTGCCGTCGGGCCGAGAGTGGGTCTGGCTTATCAGCTTCGTCCGAGCACCGTGATCCGCGCAGGCTACGGCGTCTATTACTCCGACTATTTGCCGAACACGGATATCGTGAACTCAGGCTATACGGCCAAGGGAATCTTTTCGAATACGACCGGCAGCGTCTCTCCGGTGTTCACACTGGCTTCGGGGGTCCCCAGCTATACGGCCACACAGACGATCTCTCCCACTGCGCTGAACGGCTCGACCGGCACATACTATGGTGGGAACGTTGGAGCGATGCCCCGCACCCAGAACTGGAGCCTGACGGTGCAGCAGCAGGTAACTAAGAATTCAGCGCTTGAGCTGGCTTATGTCGGGGTCCACAACACCCGGCAGGTCGCGGCGAACATGGTCAATATCAACCAGGTGAACCCTTCCTATCTCGGACTGGGCACTGCCCTGCTGACCTCGCCTGCGACAGCGGCCAACCTCGCAAAGGCCGGAATCAGCCTGCCGTACGCAGGTTTTTCAGGAACCATCGCACAGGCTCTCCGGCCATATCCACAGTACAGCACGCTTACATCCCAAGCCGCGAAGGTCGGTGCATCGGTCTACAACGCGGGACAGATCATCTACCGTATCCGCTCTTCTCGCGGCCTTACCTTCAACGCGAACTATGTCTATTCGAAGATCATGGGCTACCCGGACGCGACCCTGGAGGGCAATACGGGCACGGAAAATACTGTGCAGAACGCCTACAACCCGCGGGCTGATTACACCATTCTGCCGCAAGATGTGCGACACGCGCTGGTCCTGAACTACGCCTACGAACTGCCCATCGGCCGCAACCGGGCGCTTCTAAGTCATAGCGCAATCGGAAATGCCCTCGCAGGCGGCTGGACCCTTTCAGCGATTCAGCGATACCAGAGCGGCTTTCCGCTTTCTATCCTGATGAACAGCAACGCCCTCTCTATCTTCAATAGCTATCAGCGTCCCAACATAGTCCCAGGCGTCGATCCTTCCACCCATACGCCGAACGGCCAGTTCAATCCAGCCAAGGGCAGCAATCGTTTCAACATGGCTGCTTTCGCTGCTCCCGGCAACAACAGCTTCGGCAACGCTGCGCCCACCTTCTCGAATCTTCGCAACTATCCAGTCCTGGCAGAGGACCTACAGGCCAGCAAGGGGACACAACTCGGTGAGCGCATTCTATGGTCCTTCTACGCACAAGCCTTCAACGTCTTCAATAGACATCGCTTTACCGGTTTCGGGACCGCATTCGGAGCAACCAACTTCGGTCAGCCCAATGCGACCACCATGGCACGAGCCTTTCAGTTCGGCACCCGGCTAAACTTCTGACACGAATGGGCAAGTCGTATGCGCCATGAGTTGGGCATATTGTTCTACGGGCTCAGAAGAGGCACCAGTCAGGTGTACGTGAGCCGCTAGCGGGTCAGATTATCATTCGGGGTCGAACCACCAATAAGTCCGCGACCCTTTACCTGTTCGCACCTGAAGTCTCCACTGCAATGACGCTTCAGGTCAACGGGAAACCTTCTCATCCTCAGGTGCGGCCGCATCGCGGCCATCGATGATTATCATGCGTAAGAATTGAGCTTCCTGCGCAGCTCGCTGAGTGACTCGGCGATCATGCGCTCGTTGACATGAGCGACCGGCGAACCAGAAAAGGTTTTCACTTGCGGAGGTTGCAGGTTACGCTGAGCGCAGCGAAAATAGGTGGGAGAATTGAATCATGTACATGGAAAGGCCCGTCCCGGCGCAATCTGCCTCTGCATTAATCGACGAGAAGATCAAGGAACTTGGGGACTTGCGCGGGAAGACGCTCGCGAAAGTGCGCGGAACCATACACGAGGCAGACCCTGAGATCGTCGAAGATTGGAAGTGGATGGGGACTTCCGTCTGGTCCCACGGCGGCATCGTCTGCACTGGAGAGACGTACAAGAACGTCGTCAAGATGACCCTTGCCAAGGGAGATGCGTTGAAGGACCCTTCAGGTCTATTCAACTCCAGCCTCGACGGGAATGCCAGGCGCGCCATCGACATCCATGAAGGCGACAAGGTCGAGGAGGTGGCCTTGAAGGATCTCATCCGCGCTGCAGTGGCGCTCAATTTTAAGGGCAAGAGCAAGCTAAATCCCCGGCGAGTAAGCAGCAAGCGGGCCGACTAGCTTCATCGCAGGGCACAGCCATATCTGCTCCATAAGAAGAGCTCTATCTTAACTGGCGATATCAGGCCAATGCGTGTTTCTAGAAATGGAGATTGCGCTTGGCGGCAGCAAATTTTGGTTGAAGCCCATGTTGGCGCGCTGGTAGCCAAAATAAATAGCGAATTTGCGGCTGTTGTCGCAGCTCGCAAGCGCAAAGACCTCATCAAGTGCTTTGGCATAGTTCCGCTTTGAGTGCTCCGAAGCAACACTCAATAGCACTACCCTTCCTCGACGACACGGGCAAAGGTCCAGGAACTCCTGAGGGCCGCGGGACTGCAAGGGAAAAGTTTGGTCGAGGAGGCAAGTCTGCGCAAATGTATGCGGCCTTTGGGTGGAGAGACGACGAAAACACCTGTAAGTCATAGAAAACAATGGACACAAGTGGTAACCCATAGGCACAATCGGGAATGGCTCTAACTGGCACATTTGGAAAGGTTTAGGAACAAATAGGAACTCTCGGGAGTGGGTCAATGGGGACTTAACGGGGACTTAACATTCCCGTGCCCAAATGGCGTTTAGATCCCCATTGGGGACTTAAAGAATGCCAGAAGTCGGCCAATCTCAAGAATCTTCCTTCAGCTTTTGGCGTTGGGCCTATTTCCCAACGGTCCGACGCCCAAAGACCCCTATTCCTGCCCAAAGGCCGTTTTTGACGACATAGTTGCCGTCGTCTTAGCCCGCGCGAAAGTCATCCCGCGCCCGGAGCCGCCATGAATTCATACCCCAATACACTTTGTGAGCCAACGAGTCTGTTGCTCGAACTCGCCAGTCTTCCACCCAAGCCTCCACGCTCAAAGCTCGAACCGCACCGCGAACTGATCCGGGAACTCCGCCGCAAGGGTCGCGCGTACCGTGAAGTCGCTCGGCTGTTTGAGGAGCGAGTGGGCTTCCACGTCGCTCCGAGCACGCTGCACTCCTTCGTCAAGGTCCGCGCCCGTCATCGCAAGCAAGTTCAGTTTGAGCTTCCACCGGCGGATGTCGCACGCGAAATAGTGCCAACACCGAACAGTCGTATGGCGGCCTTCAAGGCGAAGCCCACAGTTCAGGAAGAGAAGCGGTCCCGCTTCGTCTTCCGGGAAAACGAACCTCTCACCCTCAGCACTCAGGGAGGTGCTCAATGACGAATTCCAAACGCGTCGTTTTCACTATGGGCGGCAAAGGCGGCGTTGGCAAGACTGGCGTCATGGTCGCCCTCGCCGAATGGTTTGAGGCAAACGAGATCCCGGTTACTCTGCTCGACCTCGACACCGAAAACAAAGCTCGTGGCTCACTCAAGCATTTCTTCAATGGCACGGTCACTAAGGTGAACATCCATACGCCTGCTGGGCTCGACGCCTTCGTCGATCATCTCGATAGCGGCTCGGAGATCATCCTGGCCGATATGGGTGCGGGCGCTGGGCAGGTTGCCGCCGATTGGTTCGAGTCGATGTATGAGGACGTGGCCGCAACGGGTGTCAGTTTCACGGCGGTTGGTGTGGTCACACCTGATCCGGCTAGTGTGGAGAGCATCCTTGCCTGGGCAAACCGGCTTCAGGACCGTGTGGAGTACGTGGTTGTAGAGAATGCCACGAGCACTCTCTCCGACTTCACTTATTGGAGGTCAACCGAACAGGCGAAGAAGTTCCGAGACGCTTTCTCCCCGACAGTCCTGCAGATGGAGTTCCGGCTAGCAGAGTTGGAGAATCCCGTGCGCCAGCATGGCATCAAGCTGGGTGATGTGGCGGATCGGAAGTCGTCGGTTGCCGAACTGAAAAGAGCATCGCTCATCATGCGGGCGCAAAGCTATCGTCGTCGCCTTTTCTCGGAATTTGACCGGACAAAGGAGGTCTTCCTCCCATGAGCACCTCACCGGCATTGCTACAACTGGAAAAAGCGGAAGCGGGAGAGTCGAGCCTATTCGACTCTCTCGCCCGCCTTGTGCCGCCCGAACTACAGACGGCGTACTACCGCGTTCTCGCGCATACGCACACGCTCGGCCCGGATGACGAGATGCTTCGCATCCTCGAAGCGATGGGTGTCCTGGCGCTTCTGACTCGGCACACTCCAAAAGACATCGCCGATGAGCGTGAGCGCATTTAGGAGATGTTGGATCTTCATCTTCAGTTCTCCGACGAATCGCAACAGAAGATGTTGAGATACGTCCATTTGATCGAAGGCCGTTTGTCTGAGCTACCTTCCGAAATTGAAGTGGGCCTCGATCCTCAGCAGATCGCCAAGATTCTAGGCGAGAGCCTGCGTCAGCACTTTGTGCAATCCGGCGTCCCAGATGCCGTCGCTGGACTGCAAGCGACGACCGCTGCCATGGGAAACGTCCAGAAGCAACTGAGCGGAGTCCTACGTGAACTCATGGACAGAGACAGCGGAGTTGCGGGTAAAGTCGAATCCGCAAATCGCCATGTCGTTCAATCATTGGAACGCCGAACGAAGGCTCTGGATGAGCTTTTACACGAATTCAAAACGGACTTGCTCCGCATCTGGATTCCTCTTGCAACTTCGGCGACGCTTCTCATCGGACTCTTTGGAGGGATGGAAATACAAGGGTGTCGCGACTCGGGACCTGCGACTGTGGATCAGTCGCCAATGTCGTCCTTTACACCCTCTACTCCGACCTCAGTTGCAGCACCCACAGTCAAAGCTCACGGACAACGCACGAACGGAAGCTCTTCAAAGAGAGATCAGCATGTCGACAAGTAATTTCCTATCGAGAATGCCCCGTGGTCCACGCCGCAGTCCGAGCGACTGCATTAGGGCCTGTTCACACTATCTGAGGGCTTCGACGATGAGGGCGAAGTTGAGGAAGCCGATGAAGAGCACGTCGAGCTTCTCGAAGCGGGAGAAGATTCTGCGGAAGCCCTTGAGCCTTCGGAACAGCCGTTCGATTTCGTTGCGTTTCCTGTAGAGGGCGCGGTCGTACTCCCAGGGTTCGATGCGATTGGACTTCGGCGGAACCACTGGAACCATGCCTAGATCGAGCACCAGTTGCCGCGTCTCATTGCCTTCATAGGCGCGATCCATCAGCAGGGGCAGGCCTTCCGGCATCCTCGGCAACTCCCACAGCAACTCGCGTCCTTCGGGAGCATCGTGCGCGTTGCCCGGGGACAGAGCGAACGCTATGGCCGTTCGAGCATCCGCGGCAACCATATGCACCTTGGTGTTCCATCCGCCGCGGCTTTTGCCGATGGCCTGGGGTCCGTTTTTTTTAGAGCGCCGGTTCCGTCAGGATGGACCTTGATCGAGGTCGAGTCCAGAGATACTACTTCGAGTTTGATGCGGACGATCTGCTCAACCTGCAACTTCTCGAACACACGGTCAAGGACGCCGGCCTTGGACAGCGGCTCATCCGCATATAAACGGTGTGCCAGCGGCCAAAACGTTTCGGAAGACCACGCCATTTACAGCCCTGCTCGGCCACATACAGCACTGCGTTGAGCACTTGAAGGTTGCTCAGGCTCACGTTCCCACGCTGCACTTGACCTGCCCCCTTTTTCTCAACCATTCATAACTGGAGTTTCTCAGTTGTGTTGTTGGTTGTGGTTGGCGAAGGGATCCGGGCCATGGCCCGGATCCCTTCGAGGACGAGTTTGAACTCCTGGGGCGTGCGGTAGTCCAAGGAGCTATGCGGCCGCTCGCAGTTGTACTCTTCCCGCCAGGCTGCCAGAGTACACCGAACATCGTTGAGCGTTCGGAACCAGCTGGTGTTCAGGCATTCGTCACGCAGCCTGCCATGGAAGCTCTCGACGTGTCCATTCTGCATCGGACGGCCGGGTTGGATGTGGATCAGTGCAACCTTCCAGTCCTCGGCCCAGCTGAGCATCCTGCGCGAGGTGAACTCCGGCCCATTGTCTGAGCGCACGTTCTCAGGCCGGCCACGCTCGCCGATCAACCGCTCCAGCACCCGCGTGACGCGTCCACTGCCGAGGCTGGTGTCAGCCTCAAGCGCAAGACACTCGCGCGTGTACGCATCCACCACGCTGAGGATCCGCACCATCCGCCCGGTCGCCAGGCCGTCGACGATGAAGTCCATCGCCCACTCCTGGTTCGCTCCAGTCAGCCGCTGCTCCGTTGTGCGTTCGCGGACGAGACGCTTGCATCTCTTGCGCCGCACCATTAGCCGCTCTTCGACATACAGCCGATAGACTCGCTTCACGTTCACGTCATAGCCCCTGCGGCTCAAAAGCGCATGCAGCCGACGATAGCCATAGCGCGGCTTTTGCCGCGCTAGCATCACCAGCGCTTCTCGCAACCCGGCGTTGCGGTCCGGTCTCGGCTCGTACCGATAGCTTGACCGCTCCATCTTCAGCAGCTTGCAGGCCGTGCGTTCGCTCAGCCGGAACTCCGACGAGACGAACGCAACGTCTCCTCTTAGACCGGCAAGCTCCAGCCGTTTTTTCGGATCACCGCCTTGAGCGCTTCGCCATGCAGACTCAGTTCCGCAACCAGCAGCTTCAAGCGACGGTTCTCATCCTCCATCGCCTTCAACCGCTGTGCCTCGCTCACATCCATACCGCCGAACTTCTGCTTCCAGCCATAGAACGTCGCCGCGCTGATCCCGTGCTCGCGACACACATCCGCCGTCTTGATCCCAGCCTCATGCTGCTTCAGTATCCCGATGACCTGCTCTTCCGTATAACGGCTCTTCTTCATCGTCAGCTCCCTCGCTCAGATTACGAGAGAACTCCAGTTTCAACTGGTAGAGATTTCCGGGGGCAGGTCAAGAGGATGAGGTCTTTTTCGGGATGGCTGCCAAGCCATCCTTCACCACGCTTCAGCAGCTTCTCGATCTCGTCGTTGGCTACCCAGTAATGCTTCTCATTGTCCAGGACTGGAATCAGCACATAGAGGTGTGTCAGCAAATCCTGTAGCCGAACAGTACCCGCGATGGTCAATGCGACTTAGGGGGACGCACCCCATTCGGGGAACTTGTCGTCAAGCTGCGAGCCCCGCATTTCGACGGAGTAGCCCAGCGGCTCGAACAGACGCTTGACCAAATCTTCACCGCCACGGGCTGCAATGACCGGTAGATGAGCGGACAACGGAATTGCCGTCTCGGCAAGTTCGGGTCGATCCTTGCTCCGCCCGCTCATTGCTGTGCTCAATATCCGCCCCAATGCAACGCTCAGGAACGAGTTGGCGGCATACGGACGGTCGTTCACGTACTGCTCCAACTGACCGCCCTCACCGGCTGGTCCACGACCGCGTACCAGCGCCACCGGATCGATTTCGATCAACAAAGCCGCAGTGCAAAGCTCAACAGAGGCGTCGGGATAGAAAACATAAGCCTTTCCAAACGAAAGCTCTTCCGTCTGGAGACGTGCCGGGTTCTTGTGGAGCAGATAGCCGAGATCGGTTGCCGGCTGGTGCGTGGTGGAGACTGTCAGGAGCATTGAGAACTAAGTTTACGTGACCTAGCGAACCACCCTAAAATCACGGCCCTTGACCATCACTCCAGAGGAGCAGTAAAGAATATTTTGTCAGTTTTCCACAGGCTAATTGTGTCCGCAGAGTTCCCATGAATTCCTTAGAAGACACTGTAGCGACTGTAACGACTCCAGAGCGCCAAAGACCTCTGCCGTAACTGCCTTGTCGGCCCATAGACAAACCCAAACGCATGTTCCATCGTGTGTTCAGGAGGCGTACGAGTCATGTCCGAATTCAAGCTTGTTTCTGAACCGTTCCTGGATAGCGATCAAGCCGCCGCTATCCTTCGCATTCATCCCAAGACCCTTCAACGCCTCGCGCGGTGCGGTCGTGTCACCGGCTACCGCGTCGGGAAGCTGTGGCGTTTTCACGCCTCCGACCTCGAAGGTCGCCACGATAGCTTCTCTTCCACACTCGACTCCGACACTGCCGAGCGTTACGCTTTAAGTACCACTTGTGTCCGCAACTAACAGGAGGATATCCATGTTTGTTCGGACACGATTTCAATATGGCAGTCTGCGGCTACGGAAGCGCGAGCGAGGTTCTGACGTGTGGGAGTTTCGTTATTACGAGACCAGCCCGGTTGGCAAACGGATCAGGCAGAGCGTCATCCTTGGGGATCAAGCTCTCTACCGGACCGAGGCCGACGCACGGAAGGCAACGCAAGCTCTTCTCATGCGGCTCAACGACGAAGCTCCACGCGCTGAGATGGAAGCTCCGACGTTCGGGGCTCTGCTCGATAGGTATATCGAGCATGAGTTGCCAGAGCGACACTCGACACAGAGGTCGCATCTCTCGAACATTCGGAAACACATCAGGCCGCGTTGGAGCGATCAACCGATCAACAGGATGAAACCGATGGCGATGGAACAGTGGCTGCGCGATCTGCCGCTGGCACCCAAGTCGAAGGTTCACAACCGAAGCTTGATGCACTTGGTGATGAAGTGCGCGGAACGATGGGGAGTAATTGAGATCGGCAAGAACTCTGTCACTCTGGTGCGCGTCAAGAATGCAAGCAAGCGACTGAAACGGCCTCAAATCCTCGAAGTGGGACAGTTCTTCGAGATGCTCAAGCATCTCGAAGAACCATATCGCACGATGGTGATGGTGGCCCAATGCACGGGACTTCGCATCAGCGAAATCCTGGGCCTGCAGTGGGGTGACTTCAATTTTGAAGATCACACCTTTCTGGTTCAGCGCAGCTCAGTGGGTGGGCGGATAGACGAGGCCAAGACGGAATACTCGAAAGACTATGTTCCGCTTGACTCGCGTCTTGAAGAACTGCTGCTTCGGTGGCGGAGCTTCAGCACGTTTTCCAAGGATGGGGATTGGGTATTCGCCAATCCGCAGACAGGAAAGCCGTACCACCAGGAGAGCCTCAAAAAGCGCCAGCTTCGCAGGGTCGCCGAACTCATCGGTCTTCCAGACGGGATAGGGTGGCATACCTTTCGTCATACCTACCGTTCCTGGCTCGATGAGACGGGCGCTCCCATGAAGGTGCAACAGGAGTTGATGCGACACGCCTCTATCCAGACGACGATGAACGTCTACGGAAGGGCGATGACAGACTCGAAGCGCAAAGCTAACAGCCAAGTTGTCGGGTTAGTGTTTGGCGAAACATTGCACGGCAGAAAGGGGGAGTTAAACACCACAGTCCCTTCAATGATGAAGGACTGTCAGGAGGGGCCATTTCCGATTTGGGGATAACGGAGACTTGTTTGGGAAATCGGCGTCTGTAACTTATTGATTCTTTGGTTGCGGGGGTAGGATTTGAACCTACGACCTTTGGGTTATGAACCCAAAGAGCGCTCCTCGCTTGAATTACTGAGATAAGCCGACTTCCTCTGCCACCTAGTCGTAGTGCTTTTCGTCAGACCAGAGGAATGGAGCGTCGGCGCGGCGGTTTCGGAGGAGGTAAATGTTCTTATGTTCGTAAGGCATCGCGCGTAGGGATTGTTGAGGTGGCCAAGGACCGTGACGCTGGAGTATTTAGCACCGATCTCCGAAAGGGTGTCGGATATGACGGCGATGCTTACGTTGGGATCGCAATCATGGGGTCCCCAGAGATAGTAGGTGTTGTGGCCGCTGATCGCCGACGGGAGATCTGCATGCTGCAGATGATTAAAGAAATCGATGGAGGCTGCTTCGCCATAGTTGTTGCCGAAGATGCATACGTGCTGCCTCTCCTGTGGCGAGAGAGAATGGTAGCCGGTGATGACGATGTTGGCCTCCTCCTGCCATCCGAAGCGGTCGGCAAAGAACTGCGGCAAGGGGCCGGTTGTAGCCCTCTCCGTATTGTCGTGAGGGAGATGCAGGGCTGTGGTGTAACGGACCCAGGTGTCCGGCTTCAGTACTGGCGAGGCCATGGGTAAAAGAATGGCCGTGGTGACAGCCAGTGATGCTTCAAAGAGAGGAAACGCAAAAATATACGCACTCTGTACGAGTCGAGAAGCGGCGAAGCGGTGTTCCCAGGCGACGGCGCCAGCAGCAAAGAACGCGGGATACACCGGGGCAAGATAGTAGTCCTTCGCATGGCTGAAGAAGGCCATCGCGAAGAACAAAATAAACGCGATCCCAAGCCAATGGCCGCGTTGAATGGACCTGCCGCGCAGAAGTGCGATGACACCCGTGATCCACAGCAGCGCATTAACCGGCTGCATGTTGGCAAACTGCGCCAGAAAGAATGCCAGGGGCCCAAGCTGAATATTCTTATGGTAGACCGCGCCGTTGTGCAGGAATTCAGCCATCGGCCAATGGTTTCGGAACTGCCATGCGACATAGGGCAGCGGGATGACAAGCATCAGGAGGATGCCGAGCACGGCCCAGCGCGAGAACAGCACGCGCCGCTCCGGCGTGCACAACAGTCCCAGCAGCAGCGCAACAAGAAAAATCGGCATGGAGGGTTTGTTGAGAATTCCGATGCCAGCGGCAAGGCCAAGCAAGGGCCACCAAAAGCGCTCCGGATACCCATTGAGCATCAGAACAAGCGCCAGCACGCAAAACGTCCAGAAGATCGGCTCGAATGAGTTCATCGAGAGGAAGCTGTCGGTGCCGATGTACTGAGGGCAGCAGATCAGCCCAAGCATGGCCAGGGCTTGCGCAGACCGGCGGCCAGCGAAGGCCCAAGTCACCAAGCCGCCTAGAAAGACCATCACCGCGCCCGCGACCGCCGATAAAATGCGTATGGCAAAGAGCGAGTCACCGAACAGTACCTCGCCTAGGCGCGCCTGCATTGCGACCACCGGCCCGTGGTCTACATAGCCCCAGTCCATATGCCGTCCGCAAGCAATGTAGTAGAACTCGTCGCGGAAGTAGCTGTAGCCGATGTGCTGCGTGTACAGCGTGAGGGCGAAGGTAAGCAGCAGTTTAGTGCTCGAAAAGACGACCGCAAGCCATAGAGCGGACTTGAGACTCGAATTATCTGGGCGTTCGACGCTTGCACTGGCCATAAACACAAGTACGTGTTCCAGTCTCGCCAAGTTCCGAACATTCCGTAAATGGTGGCAAGAAGTCGAGATGCCAGTAGCGATCCCACACCTGAATGTCACGCATGATAATGTCCTTTCTCATGCGTGAAAGCAAAGCACTGAGGGATTCAAGGGCTGTGGTTTCAAACTGACCCACTACCTGCTTGCTGCGTGGCAGACAATGGGGCGCTCTGTTGTTCTCGCCGGGCGCGTGGTGTGGCTGGCGTTGCTGGCTAATTGACCGTCTTCATGTCGCGGAGGAGGGTCACGAGGCGCTGGAAGCCTTCTTCGCGGGCGGTCTTGTTGCCGGGGACGGTGTTGGTGGGATCTTCGCCGGCGCGCATGAAGCCGTGGCCTGCGCCGTCGTAGGTGACGGGCTCGTACTTCTTGTTCGCGGCCTTCATGGCTGAGATGGTAGCGGGGACGGTGGCGCTGATTCGGGCGTCGTTGCCGGCGTAGAAGCCGTAGACGGGGGCGTTGATCGTAGACACGTCAGAGGGGGCGGGGCCGTAGAAGACGAAGGAGGCGGCGAGGTCTTTGCGGTGGGTGGCGAAGGCGAAGGATTTGCCGCCGCCCCAGCAGAAGCCGACGCTGGCGATCTTGCCGTTGGCTGCGGGGAGATGCTTGCCATAGTCGGCGGCGGCATCGAGATCGGCGGTGACGACGGCGGGGTCGAGGGCGGAGACGGCTTTGACGGTGGCGTCCTGGCTGGGAAACTCGCTGGAGCCGCCACCGTTGGGGCCGAAGCCGGTGAGGAGGTCGGGGGCGACGACGATGAAGCCTTGCGCGGCCAGCTCGTCGGCCATCTCCTTGGCCCAGTCGCTGAGGCCGAAGATCTCGTGGATGAGGATGACGACGGGAGCTTTGCCCTTCACCTCGGGATAGACGACGAAGGCCTGGACGGTGCGGCCGTTGTGCTTGAGGGGGACGTATTCGTGGTGGCGTGGCGAGGCGTCGAGGCGAGTTTTGGCCCAGTCCTGCGCGTGTATGGAGAGGGTAGCAAGGGGAAGCAGAGTAAAAGCGGCGAGGAGCTTGAGGGGGCGCGGCATAGTGAACGTCGTGAACATCATAGGGGAGAAGTGTAGTGCGCGGAAGAACATGCCGCAAGGGTTGAGTGGTAGATTGAGAGACTGTCTAAAAACTATCCCGAAGAAGGAGCACCTGCGTTAGGCCGGAACAAGCAAGGACAACTGCGGGGGCTCTTCCCCTTCGCTACGTTCAAGGGGCAGGATGACGACAAAAGACGAAACTGCTTTCAAACAGCATCTCAAAGCAAGCTTTTAGACAGGCACTTATACTTGGAGCACGATGAGCTTTCGCCTGCGGATTGCGACGCCAGAGGATGTGCCCGGGATTCGGAGGCTGATTGCGGCTTCGGTGCGTGGGTTGCAGGACAAGGACTACACGCGGGCGCAGAGGGAAGGGGCGCTGGCTACAGCGTTTACCGTGGACAGCCAATTGATCGCGGACCAGACGTACTTCGTTGCGCATTCAGTGGATGACGTGCTGGCCGGATGCGGCGGGTGGAGCTTTCGGAAGACGCTGTGTGGCGGGGATCATCGAATCGACAAGGCTGCTCCGGAGACGCTGGACCCGGCGACGGATGCCGCGAAGATTCGGGCAATCTTCGTGCATCCTGATTCTGCGAGACAGGGGTTGGGAAGCTTAATCCTGGCGGCTGCGGAGGAAGCTGCGATGGCGGCCGGTTTTCGAAAGTTTGAGATGGGCAGTACGCTGACCGGGGTGGCGCTCTATACCTTGAAGGGGTATCGGAAGATGGAGAGCTTCAACATGGCGGTTGGCGCCGGCGAGGCGATAGGTGTGGTCCGGATGGTAAAGGAAGGCGATCATCGGCCAGCGTTGATAACTGAGAAGCCCATCCCTTCGAGGAACGCGAGGAACGCGAGGAACGCGACGAACGAAAGAATGGGCTTGCCTGTATTAGATGACCTTGAGTAAGAGCAGGACAAGAACAATCAGAAGGATAAGGCTTAGTCCACCGCCGCCGTAGTATCCGATTCCAGGACCCATGCGATAGCCACCAAAGCCAAACACCAGAATCAGGACGATCAGAAGAATCAGCATCTTTGTCTTTCTCCGTTCGGGCGAAATTTCGCCTGCTGCTGGTGTGATGCAGATTGTGGCTACTTTGTTATAGCT
The DNA here is from genome assembly GCA_965277575.1 of Edaphobacter sp. GTDB lineage: Bacteria > Acidobacteriota > Terriglobia > Terriglobales > Acidobacteriaceae > Edaphobacter. The sequence continues at coordinate 3,509,062 of CBDIDK010000002.1, read as the reverse complement.
CCGTCAATTTTACTTGAACCGAGTTTCTTGATCGCGATAGCTTCAACTGTGTAGAAGGGTGGAGGTCATGGTCTGTGGTCTTGCCTTGGTTGGACATGCACTGATCGCCCCCCCTCCCTACTAAAGTATTATAAACAGGCGCTTTAGCCTCGAACCTTGAATGCTGTCATGTGCATAGGAAAAGCCCGGCATGTGCCGAGCCTCTCATTTATGGGACGACTTGTGTTTATCAGGCGTATCAAGCTTTTTGGGCGAAGCGTCGTGTTGCACCGAGCAGGGAGAGGCAGCCGGTGCCGAGAAGGACCAAGCTGCTGGCTCTGGAGTGTCCGTGGTTAGATCGACGGCGGAGACGAGGGTGTTGTTGAATCCGTCGATGTACGGCAGATGGCATACTGGATTTGAAGATTGGAGGATGCGGCGATGGGTGGGATACAGTTTTTGACTGACGAGAAGGGGCACAAGACGGCTGCGGTGATTGATTTGAAGAAGCACAAAGGACTTTGGGAAGACATTCAGGACGTTCTGGTTTCCAAGTCACGCCGGCATGAGAAAGGCGTCTCTCTCGATAAAGTGAAAGCGGCCCTCGTTGCACGCGGCAAGCTGCGTGGATAGATATACGGTTGAGTTGAAGCCGAGTGCTCGGAAAGAACTGGAGAGGCTTCCGGCGAAACTGATTGAAAGAATCTTTCCGAAGTTGGAGGGGCTGGCTTCGGAGCCGCGTCCGGCGGGTTGCAAGAAGCTGAAGGGTGGGCAGCGCGAGTGGCGGATTCGGGTGGGAGATTATCGGGTGGTTTATACGATTGATGATGAGAAGCAGCTTATTTCGGTAATGCGGATTCGGCATCGAAGCGAGGTTTACGGCGGGTGAAGAGGTTCGCGTGGGGCGCGAATGCCCACATCTCAGAATCGAGATATGGGGCACCCGATTCTCCGGACGATTAGGGTTGGCCAACCAGGACGGGCGTGGGTTCATTCAGGAGATAGTGGCGATAGGTTGACCACGGCCAATCTTCCGGTTTGGTGACGAGGCTGCGCGCGACCGGATTGCGGTGCATATACTTTAGCTTTTCGACCCGCTTGTTGTGGGTGAAGACGTTGAAGTCGTAGTAGCGGGTCTGCCAGAAGGGACGTTCCGTTAGACGTCTGGAGACGGATATTTTCAGAGCTTGAATGGCTTTAGAGAGAGGGTCGTCGGGAGGTTCGCTTAGGAGGAGGTGAACGTGTTCCGGCATGACGACGTAGCCGAGGACTTGGAATTTGTAACGGTCTCGGGTACGTTCGAGGGAGGCGAGGAAGATGTCTCTTGAGATTGGGGTGTTGAGGTAGGGTTTGCGGTTGTGGCAACTGAAGGTGATGAAGTGGTGGTCGCCTTCTTGTTGGTATCGCCTGAGGCCGAACGGCATGGGATGTTTTAGGGTATCGGGTTCGCGCGGGGCGCGAGTGCCCACATCTCAGAATCGAGATAAGGGGCACCCAGGCTTTTAGGAGAGGTTTAGATGTGGGTCATCCGCCCAACTATCGCTGCCATAGGTTCCTTTCCGTGTGTCCGTCGACGCCTGACCGCGCCTACGAAGGCAACAATGCCTGTCCCGAGTAATACCAAAGTTGATGGCTCGGGGGCCGGTGCAGAGGCAAGCGAGGTAAATCCATCAACCCCGACCAACGTACCGTCTCCAAGCTCCAGGTCTACTTGCGGTATCACATTGCCGTCGGCGTCGATTGCCTCAACGGAACTTAGCGTTGCCGTGTTGAAGAAGTTGACTGAACCAGAGAGCGGACCGCCCGAGTCCGATAGAGCATCAGCAAATAGGTCAAAAGTGAAGTCGAACGATGACAGGAGATGTGAGGGTTGCAGATAGAAGGAGGTCGGTCCTACAGGTGGGGCACGGAAGATTTCTCCGGCAACCGTAGTCACTCCCAACTGAGTGATGGAGTCATTAAGAACGGCAATATCGCGGTAGCCACCGTTGATCACTCCATCAGTGTTGAATGTGAACTTATAAGCGGTTATGCCGGAAAGCAGATCTTGAGGCCCGGTCGTAACTGCGTGTACTCCATATTCGCTCCACGTACTAAGCGACGAGATGCCCCATGTAGTCTCTGCTGGGTTAGAAGGAATCAGAGACGGCGTTAGGCTGAATGAGGCTGATGAGTGCAGTACCCCACGTTCTGCAGCCGCTGCCGCACTGTAGGACAGCGTCGATCCGTTAAAACTGTTAGTCCCTGCATAATTGGCAGTTGTGGGCCCGTTCACAGCCGTATTGAATACGCCAAAATACTGGGGGCCACTTGATAGCGGGTATGGATCGATCCGAGAAGCTGTAGACCACGTCACCGGGTCTGCCATCAGCCGCGCAGGAAGGACGAGACAAAAGAGTGCTATGTATAGAGTTACCTCTAAGTAGGTGACCCACGATTTAAAGATGCTATTCGGATTGAGCAATTCAGCACTCCACAGTAGGATTTGGCCCGGGGGGTGGAGCGTAGCAGCTACCAATCATGACCGCAAGAGGTTTAAACGGACCTTGCTTAGGTCACATCTCTTCTCCACAAGCCAATCGCCGTTCTACTGGGCGAAGAGTACTGATTACCTGCCGAATTTTTGTTTGCCTTGCATCTGGCTCATCATGCGTTGCTGGGCTTTGATGCCGCCGCCTCCGCCCATGGTTTTGAACATCTTGCGCATCTGGGCGTACTGGCGGAGGAGGTTGTTTACGTCTTGTACGGTGGTGCCGCTGCCGCGGGCTATGCGCTTGCGGCGATTGCCGTTGATGATCTCGTGGTCGAGGCGCTCTTTTTGGGTCATCGAGTTGATGATGGATTCGACGCGGGTGAACTGGCCCTCGTCTACGTTTTCGACCGCCTGCTGCATGCCGGCGAAGGGGCCGACCGAGGGAAGCATCTTCAGGATCGACTTCATGCTGCCCATCTTCTTGATCTGGCGGAGCTGGTCGCGGAAGTCTTCGAGCGAGAAGCCGTCGCCGGCGAGGGCCTTCTTGGCGAACTGCTCGGCTTTGCCGCGGTCGAGGGTGGATTCGGCGCGTTCGAGCAGGGTGGCGATATCGCCGTGGCCCATGATGCGGGAGACGATGCGGTCGGGATGGAAGGGCTCGAAGGCGTCGGGCTTTTCGCCGGTGCCGAGGAACTTGATGGGTGCTCCGGTGACGTGGCGGATGGAGAGGGCTGCGCCGCCGCGGGCGTCGCCGTCCATCTTGGTGAGGATGGCGCCGGTGATGGTGAGGAGGTCGTTGAAGGCCTTGGCGGAGTTGACGGCGTCCTGGCCAGTCATGGCGTCGGCGACGAAGAGGATCTCGCTCGGGTTGAGGAGCTTTTTGAGCTCGGACATCTCCTGCATCAATGCGGCGTCGATCTGGTTGCGTCCCGCGGTGTCGACGATGAGCATGTCGCAGCCGAAGTTGGCGGCTTCGCGCTTTGCTTCCCTGGCGAGGCGGAGGACGGCGTCGGTGCCGGGTTTTTCTTCCGAGACTTTGCCCTCGTAGAGCTGGGCTGAGATTGACGTGGCGACCACCTTCAATTGCTCGCGGGCGGCGGGACGGTAGACGTCGACCGAGACCAGCATGGGGCGGTGGCCTGCCTTTTTGAGCCACTGGGCGAGCTTGCCGCTGGTCGTCGTTTTACCCGAACCCTGTAGCCCGGCCATGAGGATGACGGATGGGGGCTGGGAGGACTTCTGGAAGCGGGCGGTGTCGCGGCCGAGGAGGTTGATGAGCTCGTCGTGGACGATCTTGACGATCTGCTCGGAGGGGCTGAGCGCGGTGACGACCTTTTCGCCTAGGGCGCGGGTGCGGATGTGCTCGACCAGCTCGTTGACGACGGTGAGGTTGACGTCGGATTCGAGGAGGGCGAGGCGGATCTCGTGGAGGGCGTCGGAGATGTTCTCGTCGGAGATGGTGCCCTGGCCGCGGAGGTTCTTGAAGGAACGCTGGAGCTTGTCGCTGAGGTTTTCAAACATGGCTGATTCGAGTTTATCAGTGGGCGTTTTCCCGCAGTCGAGTGCGTTGGGGAACGATCTAAGCTGCCCGTGCGTATGGTGATTGCAGAGACGAGCGAGCCTGCCTATGCCCTTTCGAGAGATTCTTGTTCAGACGATCGCAGCACTTTGGGAGAACAAGCTGCGGAGCTTTCTGACGATGTTCGGGATCGTGTGGGGGATCACGTCGGTGATTCTGCTGGTGGGATTGGGGATCGGGTTCAACATACAGCAGCGAAAGCAGTTGAAGACCATTGGAACTGACATTGCAATCCTGTTTGCGGGCAAGACGGGGATGCCTTCTGGAGGATATGCGGCGGGAAGGAATATTCGGCTAACGATCGACGATGTGATTGCGATCAAGCGCGAGGCTCCGCTGGTACTGCATGTGTCGCCGGAGCTGCGTCGGACGGTGTCGGAGGTGAGCCAGTGGAACGCGTCGAGCCGGGCGGTGCGGGGGGTGTGGCCGGAGTATCAGAACTTTCGGTCGCTGACGGTGGAGCAGGGCAGGCTGTTTACGCAGGCGGATGAGGACGAGAGGCGGCGCGTGGTGCTGCTGGGTGCGGAGTCGAACCGGCAACTGTATCCGGGCAAGGTGGTGATTGGGCAGGCTCTGATGATCGCAGGGTATCCGTACGAGGTGATCGGGGTGCTTGAGAAGAAGAAGCAGAATGGCAGCTATGGGTCGGGACCGGACAATACGCAGTTGTTTGTGCCGTATTCGGCAATGGCGAGGGACTTTCCGCCGACGGAGCAGCCGGGGGTGTTTCCGGGGTGGATCAACAATATCGTGGTGCAGCCGGTGTCGGCGGATGTGCATGTGAGGGCGCTGGAGGAGGTGATGCGGATCCTCGCGGAGCGGCACCACTTCGACCCGGCAGACAAGGATGCCGTGTGGATATGGGACACGCTGGAGGGGGCTAAGTTTACGGAACGGATCTTTGCGACGATGACGCTGTTCTTCGGTGCGGTGGCGCTGCTGACGCTGGCGCTGGGCGGTATCGGCGTGATGAACATCATGCTGGTCGCGGTGAGCGAGAGGACGCGCGAGATCGGCGTGCGGAAGGCGCTGGGGGCTACGGCAGCGGATATACGCAGGCAGTTCCTGGCCGAGAGCGCGATTATCACGCTGGTGAGCGGCGTGGCCGGACTGGCGCTTGGGGTTGGGGTGTGCCTGCTGCTGCGGCTGGTGCCCATGCCGGACTTTATGCCTGCGCCTGCGATCTCGCTGGTTGCCGTGACAGCTTCGCTGGGGACGTTGGCGGCGATCACGTTTTCGGCCGGGACATATCCGGCGATGCGGGCGGCGGCGCTGACGCCGATGGAATGTCTGCGGACGGATTGATGGAGAGGAACCTGTGAACCTGGTTGAGGTGGTGAGTCAAAGCGTGCAGTCGCTGTTGCGGAACCGGCTGCGGTCGGGGCTGACGATGCTGGGGATTGCGTGGGGGCTGGTGACGGTGGTGCTGCTGCTGAGCTACGGGCAGAGCGTGGGCAAAGAGGTGCTGAACGGGTTTATGGGGATTGGGAATAACGTGATCATGCTGTGGGGCGGGCAGACCTCGATGCAGGCGGGCGGGGAACGGTCGGGGCAGAAGGTGAAGCTGCTGGATGGCGATGTGGAGGCGGTGCGGGATTCGGTGCCGTTTCTGAAGGCTGTTTCGGCCGAGACCGACGACGGCTTTTCCTTTCAATATGGCCCGAAGGTGGTGAACATTCAATCGAAGTTTATAGAGCTGCCGTATGGCGAGATGCGGCGGCTGGTGGTGGATCAGGGGAGATTCTTCGAGGCTTCGGATTTTAGCGATCACAGGAATGTCGTGATCTTTGGGCCACATGCGGCGATGAAGCTGTTCAACGGGTATCCACCGGTGGGCGAGACGGTGGAGATCGAGGGGCAGGTCTTCGAGGTGATCGGGGTGCTGCGGAACAAGATTCAGGACTCGTCGAACAATGGGCCGGACAATGAGAATGCCTTCCTTCCGTTTTCGACGATCCGGGAGTTGCGGCAGAAGCGGGACCCGGACTCGATTGTGTTTGAGCCGTCGGTGCCGGCGGAGCATCTGCGCGCGATCCAGGCGGTGAGGACGGTGCTGGCGCAGAGGCATCACTTCGACCCGCGGGATGAGAAGGCTTTGCAGTCGTGGGACACGGTGGAGGACTCGAAGCAGATCATGCAGTTCTCGCTGGCGCTGGAGGTGCTGCTGGGCGTGATCGGGGCGATGACGCTGGGGGTGGGCGGGGTGGGCGTGATGAACATCATGCTGGTATCGGTGACGGAACGGACGAAGGAGATCGGACTGCTGAAGGCGCTGGGAGCGCGGCGATGGGACATCCTGAAGCAGTTTCTGCTGGAGTCGTTTACGCTGACGTTTCTGGCGGGTGCGATCGGTATGGCGGCGGCGGTGGTGGTGGCGCACCTGGTGCCCGCAATGCCTTTGTATTCGGACATTTACAAGACGGCGAACCATGAGGGGGACATCGTGCTGCGGGCTTCGCCGGGGGTGATGATTATCTCCTTCGCCATCCTGGGGGTGGTGGGGGTGGTTTCGGGGCTGGTGCCGGCGATGAGGGCGGCTCGGCTGGACCCGATCGAGGCGCTGCGGCGGGAGTAGGCTGGCTGCGACCGAGCAGAGTGCAAGTGGCGGACTTGGTGCTTGGCTAGGTGGGTTCTGCGGCTGAGATGGACGGCTTATGAGGGGGGTCGGCGGGGATAATCGAGGTCTATGCAAAGCAGCGGGCAGGTTGGCGGGAACGCGCTCACGGTGATGGGGTTTGTGACGTATCTGCGTGTCGAAAAGGGGTTGAGACCGGCCAGTTGCGAGGCTTATCGGACGGATCTGGAGCAGTTTGCGGAGCATATGGAAAAACGGGACGGACTGCTGACGGGAGCCACGCAGGCGGATGTGAGCGAATTTATGCGGGGATTGCGCGGGCATGGGGTGGATTCGCGGTCGATTGCGCGGAAGCTGAGCTGCCTGCGAGGGTTTTATCGCTGGCTGTTGATGGATAAGCAGATCGGGCACGATCCGACGGTGAATGTGGAGTCGCCTGCCAGCTGGAAGGTGCTGCCGAAGTCGCTGGCCGAAAGCGAGGTGGCGGAGATGCTGGAGCGGACCGGGGTAGCGGCCCGGAGCGCGGATGCGGATGGTTTGGCGCTGCGGGATCACGCCATCCTGGAACTACTGTATGCGGGTGGGTTGCGGGTGGGGGAGATCGTTGCGCTGCGGGTGGAAGACCTGCATCTGGACCAGGCGCGGGCGCAGGTCCGGGGCAAGGGAGACAAGGAGCGGATCGTGCCGGTGGGGCGGTCGGCGGTGGAGGCGCTGGAGAGATATCTGGCGATTGGCAGGCCCGGTCTGGTGAAGGCTGGGGTGCAGAGGGCGTTGTTTTTAAGCATGAGAGGGAATGCGCTGACGCGGCAGTGGATCTGGGAGATGGTCCGTTCGACGAACCGGCAGGCGAGCCCGCACAAACTGCGGCATAGCTGCGCGACTCATATGGTGGAACATGGGGCCGATCTGAGGAGTGTGCAGACGTTGCTGGGACATGCCGATATCGCCACGACGCAGGTATATACCCATGTGGCGCTGGGGCATTTGAAGCAGGTGCATCGGGAGCATCATCCGCGGGGGAAGCGGCGGGCTGTGGCGGGTTAATGATCGGCCTACGAACGGTTGGCAGCGCAGGGTTTGTTGAGTTCTTTGCAACTGAGGTGTCATGAGTGAGATCGACAGGTTGGTGGAGGCGTTTCTGGCGATGCTCGCCAATGAGCGCGGGGCGTCTGCCCATACGGTGCGGGCGTATGCGCGGGAGGTGCGTGGGTTTGCCGCCTATATAGCAGAAATAATGGGAGATGGAGCCCGGGTTAAAGGGGTGGAGCATCTGCATATCAGGGCTTATCTGGGGGTACTGTACGAGCGGGGATTGACCAGGGCGAGTGCGGCGCGGGCGCTGGCGGCGGTGAGGAGCTGGTTCAAATGGCTGGCGAAGGAGGGCAAGGTGACGCAGAACCCGGCGCTGCTGGTGAGTACGCCGAAGCGGCCGCTGCATCTGCCGCGGGTGCCCAGCATGGAGGAGGTGAACCGTGTTTTGAACTCGCTGGAGGGCGGCGCGGGGAAGAAAGACGGGGTAGAGGCGGCGGCGTGGCCGGAGCGGGACAGGGTGATCTTCGAGCTGCTGTATGGGTGCGGGATACGGAACTCCGAGCTGGTGGGCCTGAATATGGACAGCGTGAGATGGCGGGACGACGCGGTGCTGGTGCGGGGAAAGGGAAAGAAGGAGCGGCTGGTCCCGCTGGGAGACGAGGCTGCGGTTGCGCTGCGGGCGTTTCTGCCGGTTCGGGAGGCGAAGCTATCTGCGGCAGGCAAAGGGGTTCTGGTGCATGACGGACCGCTGCTGACGAACCTGCGGATGCGCGGGGATTGCCGGTTGACGACGCGCAGTGTGGGCCGGATTGTGAAGGCGATCGCGCTGAGCCGGGGGCTGGCGGCGGATGTGCATCCGCATACGCTGCGGCACGCATTTGGGACGCACATGCTGGAGGAAGGGGCGGATCTGCGGGCGATCCAGGAGATGCTGGGGCATGAGCGGCTGTCGACGACGCAACGATATACGCAGTTGACGGTGGGTCAGGTGCAGCGGGTGTATGACGAGACCCATCCGCGGGCGAAGTAGGTGCTCGGCAGGACTTTTATTGGGCGTGGTGGAGGGGCGTTTTTGCTGGGGGTATTGGGATTCGGCGGTGTTTCGGCGTGGTTTTTTTGTGCTTTTCGTGGTGGTAAGCATGGCAAACGTGGACGCCGGAATGGCTGTCTTGCGGCGGCTAAAATTGCGCCACAATTTTGAACTTTATTTTGGATATGTTCAGCGGCGGAAAGCTCTCCGATGTTCCCCAGGGACACCGATCCAGTTCTGGCGCATCTGGGTTGGGACGTGCATCCAATATAGTTGAGCTGATGGCAGCGGATGGCCGAAGGTGATCGGGATGCGAAGAAACGGGACGGGCAGTGTCTGGGTAAGGGGATTTCTGGCGGCGGTGGTTGGTTTGGCGGCGATGCTGGAGCAGGGATGCAAGCGGCCTCCCCCTCCTCCACAGACACATGGGGCGGTGAAGGCGCCTGTTCCGCGCGCTGCGAGAACGCCGCTGGATGAGCCGTTGCCGATCGACGAGTCGACGCCTGCCGGGGACACGGGAAGCCAGTTTCGCCCGAGGCGAGCGGTTGTCCAGCCTGCTCCGGCCCCTATCGAGCGGCGCCAAGGGGCGGCCGAGGCCGCGCAACAGAGGCGGCAGGACGCGAGGTTGACGCAGCGGCAGGAGGCGGCTTCGCAGAGGCAGCAGCAGGAGTTGAACAGCGACGTGGAGCGGAGTGTGCAGATCCAGCAGGAGCAACAGGCGGAGCCGCGCATCCAGGATGCACCGGGACCGGGCGAGACGGGCGCGGCACCGGGCACGTTTGGACAGCCGGTGCAGCCGGGACAGGAGCCGCCGCGGATTCAGGATGCTCCGGGACCGGCGCAGCCGACGCCAGCGCAGCCGTCTCAGCCGCACGCCTGAGCGAAGGGCGATGCTCTGAATAACTCGCCGCTCCGAAGGGAAGCCCGGTCGTGCTCCGCACGATGCCCACATCTCAAGATCGAGATATGGGGCACCCGGCTTTTGGGGCGTTAGGTACTCCGATCCCGACCAACGGGAGGGCCAGCGCAGTAGATGTAGTCAAGACCGGTATACAAGGCACGAAGTGCCCGCCCCACGCGAAGTGGGCCCGTCCGGCAGGACAGCTTGCGGTGTATACCCATCCAGTTCTTAGACAGGTTCTCTAATAGCGGGGGATGGTAGGGTCGATGGTGCGGGACCAGGCGTCGATGCCGCCGGCGAGGGATTGGGCGTGGTCGAAGCCCTGGTTGCGGAGCCACATGGTGACCGAGAGCGAGCGGGCTCCGTGGTGGCAGAGGACGACGATGGGGGCGTCGGGGTCGAGCTCGGTGTGGGCGCGGGCGGGGATCTCGCCCATCGGAATGAGGAGCGAGCCGGGGAGGCTGGCGGTCTGGAACTCCCACGGTTCGCGTACGTCGAGCAGGACAGTGGCATCGGGTTGCCGGCGCTGCGCGGCGAATGCTTCGACGGATATCTCGGGCTCTGGCATGTTCTCAGGATATCCTGTGCTGAGGACCTTTTATCGTTATCCTGATGAAGGCTTACCACCGATAACGCCGATGAGACCGATCTAAAACAGGCAACGGCTCCGGCTTCTTGCCGTTCGACTCGGCTCAGGTGCAGAATGACCGTGTGATCTGGTGGCGGTCTGACCAGTCGGAATAAGATCAGAGAATGGGAGTTGCAGGAGATATCGTCGCAGGTTCCCGCCGGATGACACGAGGGAGCAGGAACGGTAAGTAAGAATTACTGCATCACAATGAAATACTGCCTGATGGTTTGAAGAAATGGTGATTGCCTTGGAAAAAGTACTGATCGTTGAAGATGAGATCCATGCGCGAAGCGGGTTGACGGAGCTGGTGGAGAGCTGGGGCTACCGGGCGGAGTGCGCGGCCGATGGGCTGGAGGGCCTGGAGAAGGCGATTGCGTGGGCTCCCGCGATTGTCGTGACCGACCTGAAGATGCCGCGGATGGATGGGATGGAGCTGCTGAACCGGATTGGGGAGCTGCCGCAGAGGATCGCGGTGGTGATGCTGACGGCGCAGGGGTCGATCGGGTCGGCGGTCGACGCGATGCGGATGGGCGCGTACGACTATATCCCGAAGCCGGTGGACCCGGTGCGGCTGCGGACGATTCTGCATAATGCGAGCCGCCAGCGGGAGGCCGATGTAGAGCTGGAGGCGACGCGGCGGCAGTTGCGGGATACGGGTGTGCTGGGGCCGCTGGTGGGGTCTTCGCCGCAGATGAAGGATATCTTTACGCTGATCGAGCGAGTGGCGCCGTCGAATGTGTCTGTGCTGGTGACGGGCGAGAGCGGGACGGGCAAGGAGCTGGTGGCGCGTGCGCTGCATGACCTGAGCGCGCGGCGGCTGAAGCCGTTTGTGGCAGTGAACTGCGCGGCGATTCCGGAGACGCTGATCGAGAGCGAGATCTTCGGGCACGAGAAGGGCGCGTTTACCGGCGCGCTGGAGCGGCGGGCGGGGTGCTTCGAACTGGCTGAAGAGGGGACGCTGCTGCTGGATGAGATTGGCGAGATGCCGGCGGCAACGCAGGCGAAGCTGCTGCGTGTGCTCGAAGACAGGAAGCTGCGCAGGCTGGGGAGCAAGGTGGAGACGCCGGTGGATGTGCGCGTGGTCGCGGCCACCAATAAAGACCCGCAGGCGGCGGTGGCGAGCGGGGAGCTGCGCGGGGATCTCTACTACCGGTTGAATGTGTTCAATATCCAGATGCCTCCGCTGCGGGAGCATTTGATGGATGTATCGGCGATTGCGGAGAAGATGATCGACGACATGAATGAACGGCACCACTGCACGGTGGCGGGGGTGAAGGACTCGCTGATGACCCGGCTGGAGACTTACAAGTGGCCGGGCAATGTGAGGGAGCTGCGCAATACGATTGAACGGGCGGTGATTCTGGCGGGGTCGGGAATGCTGGGGGTGGAGCATCTGCCGCCGCACTTCGGGGAGCCGGGGTTTGCGCCTCCGCCTACCCGGACTGGAGGAATGGCTGGGTCTCACATGGCAGCTTCGGGTGACATGGGTGGGGGGCAGCCGGGTGAGTTGAAGCGGTATCTGGATGAGGCGAACTCGGTGCGGGTGGAGGTGGGGACGACGGTGGATGAGGCGGAGAGAAAGCTGATTCTGAAGACGCTGATCTCTACGCACAACAACAAGACGAAGGCGGCGGAGATACTGGGGATCAGCTCGAAGACGCTGCAGAACAAGTTGAAGGAATACTCGAATGCCGCGGCTTCGGTGACGGAGTAAGAACCTGGGTTGGCGCGAGGGCTTACCGCCGATTTGCAGCGCGTACACCGCGTACACCGATAAGAACGGATACAGCAAATACGAGATGCAGGGTGCGTTCCGGTTCGACTACGCTTGAGGGCGAGGATGACGACGTAAAACGGGCAGCGGCAAGAGAGATTCCAAGACGGTTTCTCCGTTTCAAGAGGTTCAGGTGCGGCTGAAGACCAAGCTGGTCGTGTCGATTACGGCGCTGATGTTTGCGATCGTGCTGCTGCTGTCGTCGCTGTTTGTGGGCGAGCTGCTGCGGCAGCGCATCGAGCAGACGGCGGCGACCAACGATGTGCTGGCGCACGAGGTCCTGCTGATGACGCGGCAGGCGGTGGAGCTTGGGCTGCGGGCGCGTCCTCCGGCGGACAGGAGCGACGAGGCGCTGCGGGCGTCGGTGACGGATGCGCTGCGGAGCCAGCCGGCGCTGATGGATGTGATGAACGCGATCGTCCGCTACTCGCCTACGGTGCAGGACGTGAGCGTGACGGATGCGTATGGGACGACGCTGCTGAGCACGGATCCGGATGCCCTGAATCAGCGTGCGCCGTTCCGGACGAGCCTGACGACGGTGGAGCACGGCGGGCTGGCGTTTCAGACGCGGGAGGTGTTTGGCAAGCCGCGGGTGCTGGATATCGCGCAGTCGCTGCAGCGGAATGGGCTGCCATTCCTGATTGTGCATGTGGGGGTGCGGTCGACGTTTTTGAAGAACTCGTATGCGCCGTGGTTGAAGGCCGCGGTGATCTTTGCGATGCTGGCGGGGCTGGCGTCGATGGTGGCGGCGGGGTTGATGGCGAACTCGGCGCTGCGGCCGATAGAACAGATTGGGGAGCGGCTGGAGAGCTTGACGCTGCCTCCGGGCGACGCTACGAACAGGCTGCTGGAGACCGGGGTGAAGAGCGATGCGGTGGTGCGGGTGACCCAGACGCTGGACCGGCTGGGTGAGCAGATGCGGACCCAGGAGGCCGGGTATACGGCGCTGCAGGCGAACCTGAACCAGATGCTGGATACGCTGCGCGATGGGGTTCTGTTGTTTACGGCGGACCGGCGGGCGGTGATGGTGTCGGATGCGGTGGCTTACTTTCGGGAGCCGTCCGATGAGGGCCGGCATCAGGAGCTGGTTGGGAAGCGGTTGGAGGAGCTATTTACGCCGGACAGTATCCTGGGCGCGGCGGTGATGGAGGCGTTCGGCGCGGAAGTCCAGGTGAGCGCGCATGTGTTGACGCTGGAAGATGGGCGGCAGGTGCAGTTCTCGCTGGACCGGATCGATGATGGAACCGGAAGCGGCGCGAATTTAGGTACGCTGCTGACGCTGCGCGATATGGAGTCGGTGGCGCAACTGGGGCAGGAGCTGGAGGTGGCGAGGCGGCTGGCGGCGATTGGACGTCTGACGGCGGGCGTTGGGCACGAGGTAAAAAACCCGATCAACGCGATGGTGGTGCATCTGGAGCTACTGCGGGGAAAGCTTGCGCCCGGGGGGGCGGAGGCGTTTGGCGGGGCACGGCGGCATGTGGATATTCTGGCCGGCGAGATGCAACGGCTGGACCGGGTGGTGCAGACGCTGGCGGATTTTTCGCGTCCGATGGAGCTGCATCTGCGCGAGCAGGACCTGCGGCAGGTGGTGGGCGTGGTGATGGACCTGACCGGGGCGGAGATGCAGGAGAACGGGGTCCGAGTGATCGTGCAGGCGCCGCCGGAGCCGATGATGGTTCGGGTGGACGCGGAGTTGATGCAGCAGGCGATGCTGAACCTGCTGCTGAACGGGATGCAGGCGATGACGCAGGGCGGTACGATGCGGGTGGTGATGCGGCGGGAGTATCTATTTGGCGTCGTGGAGGTGATCGACGAAGGAGAAGGTATACCGGCGGAGCTGCTACCGCGTATCTTCGAGTTGTACTTCACGACGAAACCGAAGGGCAGCGGGATTGGCCTGGCCATGACGTACCGGATACTGCAGTTGCATGGCGGGGCCATGGAGGTTCGGTCGAATGCCGATGCGGGTTCGCCGGAGCGCGGGACGACGTTTACGTTTCGGCTGCCGCTTGCGGGAGGATCTGCCGGAGAGGTGCGGAAGACAGCGTTGACGGGAGCGGATCGCAAGGCCATGGGAGAGCAGGCGTGAGGCGGCAGGGGGGGAGCGGACGGACAGCGGGCAGTGGAGTGTGCGCCGGGCTGGGCTGTGCTCTGGGCCGGGCCGGGGTCTGGGTTGGGGCCTGGGCGGGGGTCGGGGTCTTGATGCTCGGACTGGGCGGGTGCCGGCATAAGACGCGTGTGGTGCTTCCCGTTCCCGTGCGGACTCCGGTGGATCTGTTGGATATTCCGCGGCCTGAGAACCTGCCGTCGGTGGAGGCGACGCCGGAGAAGCTGACGACCGCGCCGATTGCGGCGGCGGCCGCGAAGCCGAAACGTGAGCGGAAGAGGTCCGCTTCGAAGGTTGCGCCGGCGCCGGTTCCTGCAGCGCCGGCCCCTCCGGCCCAGGCGGTGGGTACGACGCCCTCCGCCGACGTTACGGCGATTGGCGCGCTGACAGCGGGAGGAGAGGCGACTCCGCAGACCAAACAGGAGGCGGGCGATCTGCTGGCCTCGATCGAAAAGCGGCTGAACGCGCTGCCTGCACAGATACAGGAGCAGGAGAAGGCGCAGATCAGCAAGGTGAGGAACTTCTGGCGGGATGCACAGAATGCGTTGAAGTCGGGGGATGCGGAGGGGGCTAAGACGCTGGCGACCAAGGCGAAGTTGTTGTTGGACGATTTGGAGAAGTAGCGGTGTCCTGCCGGACGTGCCCACTTCGCTCAGTCACCCCACAAACGAAGACCTGTTTGCGGGGACCCGATTCGGCGGACACTTCGTGCCGTGTATACCGGTCTTGACAACCTTTGCTGCGCTGGCCCTCCCGTTGGTCGGGATCGAGGACAGAGTATATCGGTTGGAGAACTGTGCTGCGTTGCTGAGCCTTACGCTTCTGCTCCGTGGCATTTTTTATACTTCTTGCCGGAGCCGCAGGGGCACTCGTCGTTGCGGCCTACCTTTTCGCCGGCGCGTCGGGGGGTGGAACCGTTGCTGTCGGCTGTGGCGGCGCCTACGGAGCGGGCCTGCTGGAGTTCGCGCTGCTTCTTTTTCTGGAACTCGCGCTCGAGAGCGTCGATGGTGGTGGAGGGAGCGCGGCTGGGTGCGGGAGGCGACTGGCGGGCGGCGACCGCGTTGGTGTGCTGGGGGGGAGACGAGGACGGCAGGGCGTTGTTGCCATTGCTGCCGGGCAGGTGCTGCTGGGGGCTGGATTGTGCTTGAGCGAATGCCTGGGCTTGGGACTGGGATTCGGCGAGGAGTTGCGCGTGGGCCTGAGCCTGGGCGAGCTGGTCGGCAGTCTCGATGGGGGTGCCGTCGGGGCCGATGATCTGCATGCGGAAGAGGTGGCGGGCGGTGTCCTCCTGGAAGCGGAGCATCATGCCTTCGAACATATCGAAGGACTCCTTTTTGTAGGCGACCAGGGGATCTTGTTGCGCGTAGCCACGGAGGCCGATGCCCTCCTTAAGGTGGTCCATGGCGAGGAGGTGATCCTTCCAGAGGCCGTCGAGGACACTGAGCATGACGATGCGCTCGTGGTAGCGCATGGCGGGGGCGCCGAGGATCTGCTCCTTTACGTCGTAGCGGGCGCGGAGTTTTTCGAAGATGGTTTCGCCGAGCTCGTGGCGGTTGAGCTCGGTGGTGTCGATCTCGGACTCGAGGTGCGCGCCGAAGAGGTCGTAGAGCTGGGAGAAGAGGGGTTCGAGCTTCCACTCGTCGACGTGGGCCTTCTCGGGAGCGTGCTCGTCAAGGACATTCGAGAGGATGGTGGAGACGTAGTCGTCGGTGATGAGCTGCTTCTGGTCGACGCCTTCCATGAGCTGCTTGCGCAGGCCGTAGACGGCTTCGCGCTGCTTGTTCATGACGTCGTCGTACTCGAGGACGTGCTTGCGGGACTCGAAATTCTGGCTTTCGACGGCCTTCTGGGCGGCCTCGATGCGGCGGGAGATCATGCCGGATTCGATGGGGACGCCCTCTTCCATGCCGAGCCGCTGGAGCAGGGTCGAGACCCACTCGCGGGCGAAGATGCGCATGAGGTCGTCTTCGAGCGAGAGGAAGAAGCGTGAGGAGCCGGGGTCGCCCTGACGTCCGGCGCGGCCACGGAGCTGGTTGTCGACGCGGCGGGACTCGTGGCGCTCTGTACCGAGGATGTGGAGACCGCCGGCGGCGATGACGGCGTCGTGCTCGGTTTTGGCGGCGGCTTCGTGGGAAGCGACTGCGGCGTCCCACTGGGCCTGGGTGGTTTCGAACTCCTGGCCGGAGTAGTAGAAGCGGAACATGCCGGGGCCGGCGACGGGCGAGATGGCGCCTTCGGCGGCGGAGACGGCGCGGGCCTGCTGCTTGCGGACGAGGTCCTGACGGGCCATGAAGTCGGAGTTGCCGCCGAGCAGAATGTCGGTGCCTCGGCCGGCCATGTTGGTGGCGATGGTGACCATGCCGAGGCGGCCTGCCTGGGCGACGATTTCGGCTTCCTTCTCGTGGAACTTGGCGTTAAGGACGACGTGACGGACGGCCTTGCGCTTAAGGATTTCGGAGAGGAGCTCGGACTTCTCGATGCTTGTGGTGCCGACCAGGACGGGCTGTTTGTCGGCGTGGAGGCGGGCGATCTCGTCGGCGACGGCGAAGTATTTCTCCTGCGCGGTGCGGTAGACGACATCGGCGTTTTCAATGCGCTGCAGCACCCGGTTGGTGGGGGTGACGACGATTTCGAGCTTGTAGATGCTGTCGAATTCGGCGGCTTCGGTCTCGGCGGTGCCGGTCATGCCGGAGAGCTTCTTGTACATGCGGAAGTAGTTCTGGAAGGTGATGGTGGCGAGCGTCTGGTCTTCCTTGCGGATGGCCACGCCTTCCTTGGCTTCTACGGCCTGGTGGAGCCCGTCGGACCAGCGGCGGCCGGGCATAAGGCGGCCGGTGAACTCGTCGACGATGATGACCTCGCCCTCTTTGACGACGTACTCGACGTCGCGCTTGTAGAGGTTGTGGGCCTTGATGGCGACTTCGACGTGATGCTTGAGGTCCCAGTTCTCGGGGTCGGCGATGTTGCCGATGCCGAGCAGACCTTCGATCTTCTCCCAGCCCTCGTCGGTGACGGTGATGGCGCGGGCTTTTTCGTCGATGACGAAGTCGCCGGACCAGGTCTTGGTCTCGAGGGTCTCGATGAGTTCGCCGAGTTCGAGCTTGGGAATGATGAGGTTGACGCGGGCGTACTTGTCGGTGGTCTGGTCGGTGGGGCCGCTGATGATGAGCGGGGTACGGGCCTCGTCGATGAGGATGGAGTCCACCTCGTCGACGATGCAGTAGTACTGGCCGCGCTGGACCATGTCGGCGAGCTCGAACTTCATGTTGTCGCGGAGGTAGTCGAAGCCGAACTCGTTGTTGGTGCCGTAGGTGATGTCGGAGCCGTAGGCCTCGCGGCGCTGCTCGTCGGAGAGGTCGTGGACGATGACGCCGACCGTCAGGCCGAGGAAGCCGTAGATCTTGCCCATCCACTCCGCGTCGCGTTTGGCGAGGTAGTCGTTGACGGTGACGACGTGGACGCCGCGGCCGGCGAGGGCGTTGAGGTAGCAGGGCAGGGTGGCGACGAGGGTCTTGCCTTCGCCGGTCTTCATCTCGGCGATTTTGCCCTGGTGGAGGACCATGCCGCCGACCAGTTGGACGTCGAAGTGGCGCATGCCGACGGCGCGCTTGCCGGCTTCGCGGACGACGGCGAAGGCCTCGGGCAGGATGGCGTCGAGGGCGGCCTTTTCGGCGGCGTAGCGGTCTTCGGCGTTGTCGGGTGTGTCTTCGATGGGGGCGACGGCGGCGGCAATGCGCTGGCGGAACTCGGCCGTCTTATTGCGAAGCTCTTCGTCGGAGCGCGCCTGGATCTCAGGTTCGAGGGCGTTGATCCGCGCGACGGTGGGCATGAGGCGCTTGACGGCGCGCTCGTTGCTGGTGCCAAAAACCTTGGATACGACTGAGTTGAACAAAACTGGTGTCCTTAGATCGTGCGGGGAGATATTGACCCAAGTACAAGTTTACGCGATGTTCGGACGTGGCGGTGAGAGAGATGAGGCGGTGAGAGAGATGAGGCGGAGCGGAGCGCCTGGGGCCGGTTCCCGTCGAATGGCCACGCAGGAAGTGCACGCAGGAAGAGAAGGATGCAAAAAAGGAGCACCCGGTTGAGCGGTGCTCCTTTCTGATTGCTTCAGATTGCTGAAAAAGTCAGGCCGTGGCCCGCGAAGAGAAAGCCCGGGGCTCTTTCAGGGTAAGTAGCGCGACTCCCTTTAGCCGGCCTTTCTGTTCTGGTCGTTCCGGGTTTCGTCGTCGACGATGAGCTCCTCGTGGCGGACATCGCCGGAGAGGTCGCGGACCTGTTCGACGGACTTTTTGCCGACCGCAACCTCTTCGCGGACCACCGTGGACTTGTCGACGGATGCGCGCTCCTCGGTGAGAGGAATGCGAATCTCGGAGTTGTCGCCGATGGAGCCGGAGGCAGGGGTGTTGCCGTCCACCATGCGACGCTCGATGACGAGCTCTTCACGGGAGACCGGGACCTGGACGTTCTGGGTCTCGGTGATGGTCTCCTTGCGGAGCACGACTTCGCCGCGGCTGATGCGCTCTTTGTGAACGCGGAGAACCTCGCCGAGGAGCTGGATGTTGTTCTGAGCGTCGTTGAGAGGCTGCGACTGGGCCTGTTCGCCGGATTTCCGGGAATAGTCCTGGGAGTAGTCGTAGTTGGCGGAGTCGTTCCCGAGGTCGGCGCCGTAGCGGGTGAGGATGGCTTCGGCTTCGGCAGCGCGATCGCCGGCCTTGACGGTCACGACTGCGCCCTTTTCGCTGTTGTCGAAGCGGTGGCCAAGGTAGCGGGAGCGGTCTTCCGGCACGGAGAGGCCGGTGAACGACTGGTGCAGGTCGGAGGGATCGTACTGGTCTGCGTAGCGGCTGGCGTCGGCGGGGTTCTGGGTTACTTCGCGGTTGGCGAGGTCGCCCTGGGTGCGCTCGTCGGCGTAGGGCTCGGCATCATCGCTGCCGAAGAAGTGTTTGATGGACTCCCAGGCTCCGGCGGCCTTCTCGCCAGCTTTATGGCCGGCTTCAGCGGCGGTGTGGGAGGTAGATCCGGATGAGGTCGCGAAGGCGCCGCGATGGGCGACCCCAATGTGAGCCGAGGTGAAACCGGCATCGCGGAGGGCTTCTACGGCCTTCCCGGCGTCTGAATTGTCTTCGAAGTAACCGGCGATGGTTCCGGTTGCGGTCTGTGTCTGTGCCATAAAAACCTCTTTAAAGGATGCTGGGGAGCTAAAGCGTGCGGAGCGCTGGGAGGCGTACGGAGGGTTGGCTTTCGGGTCGATACCCGTAGCTCACACCCTTGGTGGGTCGTACCCGCAGTCCGTTGGATGCAGGTTGCGTGGCTTTGCCGACGGATGTTTTTTTCTGTTTTCCACAATTTTCCATAAGGAGCTGTCCTGCCGGACGGGCCCACTCCGCGTGGTGCGGGCACTTCGTGCCATGTATACCGGTCTTGACCACGCCGACTGCCCAAGCCCTCCCGTTGGTCGGGATAAAGAGTGGTGTACGGCCTAGCTAAGCCTATTGCTGCTTGAGGTAGGCAGTGAGGGGCGAGTGAGCGTTGCGGAGGGCGATGACGACGGATTCGGCGTTGCGTTCCGCACCTTCGGCGCTGGTGTGGGTGTGGTCGACGGGAAAGAGCGGCGCGGTCTTTTCGGGGCCGAGGGCCTGGAGGCGGTCGCCTTCTACCTTGGCCATATCGATATAGGGGACGTGCTGGTCGTCTGCGAGCTGTTGGATCTGGGCGTCGTAGCCCATGTCGCGCTCGATGGCGGGCTTGCCGTCGGAGCCGGGCTTCCAGATATTGCGCACGGTGAGGGAGAGGAGCATGGGCGTGGCCTGCCTGGCACGAGTGTCGGCGATGTATTTGCGCATGTACCAGCCGTAGGTGTGGACGAGCTCGTGATGGCCGTCGGGCAGGGTGACGTCCTGCGATTGGTCGCCGAGACCTTTGATGGAGCCGCGGGGTTTCGCTCCGCCGAGGTCGCCGCCGTCGTTGTGGCCCATCTGGAGGAGGACGAAGTCGCCGGGCTTCATCTCGGCCAGGACCTTGTCCCAGGAGCCTTCGTTGATGAAGGTGCGGCTGCTGCGGCCGGCGTGGGCGCGGTTGGCGACGTTGATGCGCGAGGTGTCGAAGTAGTGGGCGAGGTGGTCGCCCCAGCCGAGGTCGGCCTGGTTGCGGGCGGTGGAGTCGCCGACGATGAAGAGCGTGGGGAGCGCGGGGTTGAGCGGGACAGATGCGGCGGCGGAGGTCTGCGGGGGAGCGTCGGGAGTGGAGGACGGCTGGGTTTGTGCCGGCGCGACGTGAACCAGAAAGAAGACGGCGAAGAGTATGGCCGCTGATACGAGAGAGAGACGGCGGGGCCTGAGCATGTACAGAAGCTTAACACCGGGGAGGCGAATGGAGAGTGGATGCCCGGTTTGCGTCAGGCCGAGCGGAGACGTAGGTGTATGGTCCCGGCGTTTGATGGTGGATACTTTTCTGGTGAAGAGAAGGAGGCACTCTGGGGCAGGTTCTTCACCGGGGCGCCATTCCACCGGAGCGCTACTACGACAGAGGCGGTCCGTCGAGCGATACAGCATAGTCAAGAGAGCCTGAGAATGGCACGCTCAGGCTGAGCGAAAACTCGTGCCTGGCTACGCCTTAAAGGCATTCGGGACATCGTATAAGCGGTAGGAGATGAGAAGCGTGATGCAGGTGGCGGAGTCGCTGCACTTGTGATGGGAGACGAGAGAGCCACTTAGTGGGCCCTATCGGACCCGCGTCTGTTTTCTCTTCCTATTGGACCCAGATTCATCAGCTAAGAAGTTGATTCTTTGGTGGAGCTGAGCGGGATCGAACCGCTGACCTCCTCGTTGCGAACGAGGCGCTCTCCCAACTGAGCTACAGCCCCCACCAGACACGCGCCGCACACCGCTTCCGCAGGCACACCGCCGTCGAACGACCTCTTGCGAGTGTACCAGCAAGCGAGCCCCGGCTCCAACCCGAATCACGTGTCCAGATCCACCCGTCCCGTCACCGCAGTCCCGGCGGCCAGCGGCTTCTCCACCACATGCCACACCTCGCCCACCGCATCGACCATCGTCGTCAGAACGGGAACCACCAGCCGCGCTCCACTGCGCGCCTCTGCCTCCAGCACGCCCACTGCGCCCGCACCGAACTCCGTCCGGTCCAGCGCCATCTGCCACCGCTGCCGCCCCGCCACCCGCGACTCCTCCCGGATATCCGTCACCACCGCGGTAAACTCGCTCACCCCCGCACCGCCTTTACCAGAGCCTCCATCTCGCGCCGGCTCCCCACGCAGAACGGCGTCCGCTGATGAATCCCCTCCGGGCGAATATCCAGCACCCGCCCTACCCCATTGGTCGCCATGCCGCCCGCCTGCTCTGCGATAAACGCCAGCGGATTCGCCTCATACAACAGCCGCAGCTTCCCCTTCGGCTGCTTCACCGTAGGCGGATACAGAAACACGCCGCCCTTCAACAGCGTCCGATGAAAGTCCGCCACCAGGCTCCCGATATACCGCGAGCTGTACTCCCGCTCCAGGCCGCCCGCGCGAAGCATCTCGACGTATCCGCGATACTCCTCCGGCCAGCCCGCCGCATGGGCCTCGTTCACCGAGTAGTAGCTTCCCTGCTCCGGCATCGTCATCCGCTCGTTGCTCAGCACGAACGCGCCGATCGTCGGGTCGAGCGTAAACCCATGCACCCCGTTGCCGGTCGTATACACCAGCACCGTCGAAGGCCCATACACCACATATCCCGCCGCCACCTGCCGAAACCCCTGCTGCAGAATCGACTCCTCCAGCGTCCCGATCTCCACCGGCATCCGGCGCAGCACGCTGAAGATCGTCCCCACATTCACATTCACATCGATGTTGCTCGACCCATCCAGCGGATCGAACACGATAATGTACTTCCCCGTCTCCGGATCGCGGTTGAACCGCACCGGCTCCTCGTCTTCTTCGCTCACCAGCGCAGCCACGCTGTCGCGCAGTCCAAGGCAGTGCAGCAGCGCCTGGTTCGCATACACATCGAGCTTCTGCTGCTGCTCGCCCTGCACGTTCTCCGCGCCGAACGCACCCAGCACATCGCTCAATCCAGCCGACCGAATCTTCGCCTCCACCATCTTCGCCGCCAGCGTTATCCCGCTCAGCAACCAGCTAAAGGTTCCCGTCGCCTCGCGCCCCGTCGACCGCAGCATCTCCTGCTGCTGTTGCAGAATGTGCTGCTGCACCGTCGTAATCATCGCCATCCGCCCACCCTCATTCTCTCGAACGCACACGCAGCCTCGCCCGGATGCCAAACTGTAGCATCGCCCGACAACGACCCACAATTCCTTTGTGCGAAATTCGTGAAGCAAGCGCGATTACCGCGCAAACTGGCACCCATGCCGCTCAGCGACTGACTACCGCACCGGAACCCGTCCAGACTCAGCAGCCGCCCCACCGGATACATCCCCACCCGGTTCGCCGCGAACCACAGCGATCGCTCATAAAAAAACTCGAGGCGCGCCGCCGCACTCCCGGCAAACACAGGATCGCTCGCCACCTTCTTCTCGAACTCCGCCTTGAGCTTCGGGTCCTTCGCCATCATCTCCCGCGCCAGCGACTCCAGCACATACCCTTCGCCAGTCTCCTTCTGCTCGAAGATCGCATCGAACAACCCCCACTGCAGCGCCGAGTCGGGCCCCGCCGGCTCCAGCCACTGCACCGCCACCTTGCTCAGCCGCTGATTCAGTCGCACCACCGCCGAGCCTGCCGGAAAACTCATCCTCTCCCGCACCTTCAAGCAGCTCCCAAACTTTCCCGGCGACCGCATCGCCTCCCCGTTGAACGTCGGATGCCTGCCCTCGAACGGCGGCTCCTGCCACGTCATCCCGCCACACCGATACGTCTCCACCTCGCCCGTCCACGCCGCCGTCGTCCGCGCCATCTCCACCTGGTGCGCCGCCAGCACATCGATCACATGCGTCCACTGGACCGGAACGATGTAGGCTGCCGGCAGCGTTGCCTCCGCCGTCACCTTGAACCCCGTCTGCATAGGCAGCGGCACATTCCACGGCTCATGCGAATACTCCACCCGCATCGCTCCCGACACCGCACTCAACTCCCGCGTGTACTTAAATCCCCGAAACAGAAACGGCGTCGTCTTCCCGCCCCATCCCAGCGCCAGCGGAAACTCCACATCGCTGAGCGGATGCGCCCCCAGCCCCTCGGCCTCCTTATCCGCCGCCGCATTCAGCGCAATCACCGTATCCGCATCGCGGTTCATCAACTCCATCAGCCCCGCCAGAATCTCGTAGTTCCCCGTCACCCGCGCCTTGTAGTCCTTCAACATGTGCAGCTCGACCAGCATCCCCGGCCGCCCCTCCAGCACCACGTACCCCGTCGAAAACCGCGGCGGATCGTCATTGAATCCCAGCCCCTCCGCCGGGTCGTTATCGTTCACCAACGTGATGTAGGTCGGCGCAGCCAGATGCCCATGCCCATCCACATACTTCTCCAACCACGGCGTGGCCTCTTCATCCACCCACTTAGCCGTCCCCCGCGGCACATCCGGCCCATCGTCAATGGTGAAGGTGACGTCATACTGATAGTCCGCCCCATCGGTCACATGGTCGTCCACAAAAAAGTCCGGCAGCCAGTGATGAAACATCGCCATAAACGCCCGCGTCTCCGGCGTATCCGCCTTCAGATAATCGCGGTTCAGGTTCAGATTCGTCCCATTACCCCGCCACCCCATCTCCGCCGGCCCATCCTGGTTGATGCGGTTATACGCGCTCCGCCGCTCATGCCCATCGGCGTTGTACATCGGGATAAACACAAACACCGCGCGCTCCAGCAGCTTCGCCTGCGTCTTCGAGATCACCATATCCCGCAGCAGCGCGAGACACGCATCCTTGCCGTCCATCTCGCCTGCATGAATTGCATTCTGGACCAGCACAATCGGCCTCTTGGCCGCATGGATTGCCGCCGGATCGAACACTCCGTCCCGCGAAGCGATCACTATATCCAGTTCCCTGCCCTCACCCGTCTTCCCAAACGCCTCGATCTTCACCTGCCCCTGAGCCGCCGCCTGCACCCGCCGCAGATAAGCCATCGTCGCCGCATAGTCCGGAGTAGTCGCATAGCACGTCTTCTCCCCCGGTGTAAGCCACGCCGCATCCCCCACCGCCACACAAGCCCCCACCACCCGCGGCTGCAAGCTCGCATCTCCCACCGTCTGCGCCAAAGCCGCACTACATCCAATAGCCCAGATCGTCAGGGCCCAATAAGACATCAAGCGCATACACCACACCCTTCAAAAAAATCCGCCGTTGCACTTTATCCGCGTTTCTCCGCGCCAATCCGTGGTCGGCTTTTCATCTTGTAAATCTCACGTCAAATCATCCGTATCGAACGCAGGCATCTTCCGTCCCAGCGCCGACACATCCCGCGAGTCCCCCACCAGCGTCTTCACCACCATATCGATCTCGTTCTCCACATCCGCCGTCGCCACCATCGCACCCACCGGCTCCGACAAGCCAATACTTTCCAGCAGCACCGTCGCATGAGCCACCGCGACATGGTCCTGGTTCAACCCCTCCGGCGTCTTCGCCTTGATCCCCACCTCGCCCGGCTGCACGCCCAGCAGCTCCGCCACACGCTCCCGCAGCTCCCCGGCAATCGGCACAATCTTCGGTCTCGCCATCACCAGCACGGTATCGATATTGACGATCTTGTACCCCGCCGTAGCCACCTCTTCGAGCGCGGTCTTCAGAAACAAACTCGACGCCGCCCCCTTCCACCGCGGATCGCTCGGCGGAAAGAACGTCCCGATATCCCCCGCGCTTACCGCCCCCAGCAGCGCATCGGTAATCGCATGCAGCAGCACATCGCCATCCGAGTGGCCGGCCAGCCCCTCCGAATGCTCAATCGCAAGGCCGCCAATCACCAGCGGCACACCCGCCTGGAACGCATGCGAATCAAACCCATACCCAATCCTCATCATGAAATCATCTCAGGAGCCAAAGAAGGCTTAACACCGATTGTCACCGATTCTACCGATTTGTGTCTCTGCTTCTTCAGTTCATTGTCCATTACGAATCTCCTGAAGCGCGGCTTCGGCCCGAAGTTCATAAGCAGGCCGACCTCAATTGGCGTAGCCCGCAGATAGTGGATGATCTGCGATTCGTGCTGGCTGACGATCTGATCAGCGGCCTTCAGTTCAACGAGCACAACGTCATCTACGATCAAATCGGCTCGAAACATCCCAATCACAACTCCACGAAAGCTGACCGGAACAGGAACCTCCGTCTTCACCCTCAAGCCAGCCTGCATCAAAGCCATCCGCATGGCCTCTCGATAGACAGACTCCAGAAACCCACACCCCAGCTCGTTGTAAACATCAAAGAAAACGCCAATCACCTTCTCCGTAAGCCCATCATGCTTTCCACGCTCTTGACCTTGATCGGTGTCATGGCTTTTCATCGGTGGTAAGCCTTCTTCCCTCACTCAGATAAAACTCCGCCAGCTCAATATCTCCCGTCTGCGTAATTTTGAAGTTCCTCGCCGACCCTGCCACTACCGCCACCTCCACCCCTGCCCGCTCCAGCAGACTGGCCTCATCCGTCCCGGCAAACCCATCCGCCTCCGCCTCCAAAAACGCTCGCCGCAGCAGCCCGAACCGTGCCCCCTGCGGAGTCTGCGCCAGCACCACCCGCTCCCTCGGAATGGTCGACGTAATAATTGCCCCATCCGCCGTCCGCTCCACCTGTTTGATCGTGTCCACCGCCGGCAGCCCCACAATCGCCGCGCCATGCTTCACCACCGCATCGATCGTCCGCTCGATCGTCGCCGGGTCGATCAGCGGCCGCACCGCATCGTGTACCAGCACCACATCGTCCTCATCGCACTCCAGCGCCGCCATCGCATTCGCCACCGAACCCTGCCGGTTCTCGCCGCCCTCGACCATATGCACCCGCGGCCCCAGCGTGTGCTCCAGCATCATCGTCTCCATGCGCTCGCGCTCCTGCGCCCGCACCGCAAGGCACACCGCCGTCACCCGGGGAACCGCCAGGAACGCCCGCACCGAACGCACCAGCACCGGCACGCCCGCAATTTTGAGGAACTGCTTTGCCCGCGCAGGAGAGCCCACACTCGCGGCCATCCGCGTCCCAATACCCGCTGCCGGAAGAATCACAAAGACTCGCATAACCAGCGAAGTATACCGTGTATCCCAATGCGCTCTCCCCCCGCCGGAACCGGGTGCTCCATCTTCGCCACGCACTTTGCGGCTAATCGAGGGTCGCCGGCTTGCTGGTGGGGTAAGCTTCGGCAGGCATTCGCGAAGCGAACCGCTCTCCTCCGCCGCCCACCCAATCCCCGTCCGCCACCACGGAAATTACTTTGTCAATCCCCCGCCCGGGTTACCCCGCGCGCAACAAACAATCGTGGAAAAAATCGATCTTTGAGTAAAATAAGTTGCGCGAACAACTTTCGATTTTTTCGTCGCCCGACACTCCGATCGACTCGAATGGAAAGAGATCTCTCCGTGGATCCAAGGCAATACAACCGACTCCTGATCCGCCTTTTTACCCTGCCCGTCGCTGCCCTTGCCGCTCTCGCTCTCATCCTCGGCTTCGGCCTGCAGGACCTCCAACGCAGCGCTCGCTCGGTCGATCACGCCGACCTCGTCATCGCCGGCGCCAATCATCTCGTCAAGCTCATGGTGGACGAGGAGACCGGGCTTCGCGGCTTCGTCCTCACCAGGGATCCCGTCTTTCTGCAGCCCTTCCAGGAAGCCAACCAGCAGATCGACCCCGGCTTCGCGGCCCTCACCTCCCTGGTCCAGGACAAGCCCGGCCAGGTCTCCAGGCTCGAGACCCTCCAGGCCGCTCATCGATACTGGCAGCAGGAGGCGAACCGGGATATCGCAGCCCCGCCCAGCCCAGCACAGCTCCGCGCGCACATGCTCGAGCAAAAGCAGAGCATGGACGACCTAAGAG
The DNA here is from genome assembly GCA_965277575.1 of Edaphobacter sp. GTDB lineage: Bacteria > Acidobacteriota > Terriglobia > Terriglobales > Acidobacteriaceae > Edaphobacter. The sequence continues at coordinate 3,482,021 of CBDIDK010000002.1, read as the reverse complement.
CCCAGACCGCCGCCTTTCTCCAGGTCGAAGAGAATCTCCGCGACGGGCGCCAGGCCATCGTCCGCCGGCTCGACCGGACCAGCGTCTTCGCTCTCGTCGGCCTCGCCGCCCTGGTCGCAGCCCTGCTCGTGTGGGAGACGCGAAGACACTTCCACGCACTCACCGTCGTCTATAACCGTCAACTCGGCGAAGTCAAATTCCGTGCAGATGAGTCCTACGCCCGCGAGCAATGGCTCAACACCACCATCCGCAGCATCGGCGACGCCGTCATCGCCTGCGACGCCGAGGGCCATGTCTCCTTCATGAACCGCGTCGCCGAACAGCTCACCGGCTGGTCCGAAGACGAGGCCCACGGCCGCTCGCTCCACGAAATCTTTCCCATCTTCAACGAAGAGACCCGCGCCGCGGTCGAAAACCCAGTCGACAAGGTCCGCCGCCTCGGAACTATCGTAGGCCTCGCCAACCACACCTTCCTCGTCTCCAAGAACGGCAAGGAGATCCACATCGACGACAGCGGCGCGCCCATCCGCAGCAGCGACGGCCGCATGATCGGCATTGTCCTCGTCTTCCGCGACATCAGCGACCGCCGCATCTCCGAAAGCGCCCTGATGCGCGCCGAAAAGCTCGCCACCGCCGGGCGCATGGCTGCCTCCGTCGCCCACGAGGTCAATAACCCCCTCGAAGGCCTCACCAATCTCGTCTATATCGCACGCCACTCGGAAGATTTCGCGGAGGTCCGGCAGCTCCTCAGCCAGGCCGAAGGAGAGCTCGGGCGCATCGCCCACATCACCCGCCAGTCCCTCGGCTTCTACCGCGAAGCCTCCAGTCCGGCCCTCTTCCGGCCCACCAGCGTCGTCCGCGAAGTTACCGACTTCTACTCCCGCCGCGCCGAAAACCAGGGCATCGCCCTGCGCGTCAACATCAATACCGAAACCCAGGTCGTCGGCATCTCCGGCGAGCTGCGCCAGATCCTCTCCAACCTAGTCGCCAACTCGCTCGACGCCTGTCCCCGCGGAGCCTCTATCCGCGTCGAAGCCAACTCCGCCATCGACCCTCGTAACCCCACGCGCACCGGCGTCCGCATCACCGTCGCCGACAACGGCTGCGGCATCGAGAGCAAGCACCTCGAAAGCATCTTCGAGCCCTTCTTCACCACCAAGAAGGACACCGGAACCGGCCTCGGCCTCTGGGTCTGCCGCCAACTCGTCCACAAGCACGGCGGAACCCTGCAGGTCCGCTCCGCCACCGCCGGCTCCCGGCTTGGCACTGCCTTCTCCATCTATCTCCCGCAGCAAGGCGGCCCGTCCCTCATCCAGCCGCCAGCCGGCAGCGACGGGGACCACTCGCTGCCGGCTCACCAGGTACAAACCGCCCCCGCCGCAGTGGCCGCTCTTTCGAACGGACACGCCTAAGCCTCCTCTCCGCCGGGTCCCGCATCATCGCCACGGCCAGAATCGGGTGCCCCATCTTCGACGCGCTTTTTGCGGCTAAGGTGGGCATCGTGCGACGCACGACCGCTCTGCCCAAGCGACACCCAGCATGACTCCCCCAGAAATAAAGTTCAAAACGTGGCGCACTTTCCGCCACATCCATAAACCACAAAAATGAATGGCCATTCAACCACCTTTGCCACGCAATCCACCACAAACCCACCACGATTTATCACTTCGCTGCAGCCGGAAATCTTGAAAATTCCAGCAATACAAGTCCATCAAAACCGCAAAATCCCGATCAGGCCAGCGTGGACGATAAGATAAACCCTCATGCCCACCCCCCTGCCCTTCGTCCGCTCCGATATCAAACCCGGCGACCGCCTCTGCGCAGCCGTCTCCGGCGGAGCCGACTCCGTAGCCCTCCTTCTCACCCTTCAGACCGCCAACCAGGCTCCCCACGATGCTCTAGGCATTGGACTTAGTGCCGTCCACGTACACCACGGCCTGCGCGGCGAAGAAGCCGACGCCGACCAGCGCTTCGTCCAAGTCCTCTGCGCCCGCCTCGACATCCCCCTTCACCTCCATCATGCCAGCGTCCCCGACCGCATCGCCCAAACCCATGAAACCATTGAGGAAGCGGCCAGAGTCATACGCTACGATTACTTCACCGCCCTCATCGCCGCCAACCACACCGACGCCGTCCTCACCGCCCACACCCTCGACGACCAGGCCGAAACCGTCCTCATGAAGCTCCTCCGCGGCGCCTGGACCGAAGGCCTCAGCGCCATCCACCCCAACGTCCTGGTCAACCCTCCCGGCCAGCGCTCCGGCAGAATTCTACGCCCCTTTCTCACCACCCGCCGCTCCGAAATCGAAGCCTTCCTGCAGCAGAATAACCAACCCTGGCGCGAAGATTCCACCAACGCCGACCCGTCCTTCACCCGCAATAAAATCCGCCACGAGCTCCTCCCGCAACTCCGCGCCTACAATCCGAACATCGATCAGACCCTCGCCAATCTGGCCGAACTGGCCCGCGAAGAAGAGGCCCGCTGGCAGACCGAACTCAGCCGCCTGCTGCCCCAGCTTCTTCTCCCCGGCAAGCCCGTCCGTGGCGGAGGCCGCGCGGTCAGCACCGCACCCGGCCAGTCCCATTCTGAAGTGGCCATCGAACTCGACCGCCTCCGCTCCCTCGACCCCGCCCTCCGCCGCCGCGTCCTCCGTGCGGCAGCCCGCAGCCTTGGCGCTCGTCTCAGCTTCGACGAGACCACCCGCCTGCTCGCCCTCTGCGGGTTTCTGAACCTTCCGACCGTAGCCGCCCGCACCGGCACCGTCCTGCACCTTTCCAGCAGCCTCCGCGCCGAGCGCTCTCCCCGCGAGCTCCGCCTTTTCCTCCACCTTTCCCCCCACAAAGACCCAGCCCCTCCGATAACCCGTTAGTCACAGAAAAGGTCCTGCATTTCCGCCCTGAATCCAATATCCAAGAGTAGAATCTAACTACCTGACGGTGGTTGGACTGTCGCTGAGAGATGGGATTCAACCCCATCAGCATCTCAGCACCTTCCCTGGCAACAACCGTCTAACGAGGTGGGCCTCCGGACGCTTCGGCGTAACGGCAGCCGGGTCTGACAAGCGCCAGCGCGACTCCAGGGCTGCTGCAGGCCGGAAAATGAGGAAATTCGCTTGAACTCGACCGTCAAACAAATTCTGATCTGGGTCTTCATGGCTACGTGCCTCTTCGTCCTCTGGCAGTTCGTCGTCAAGAGCACAGGCGCGGGTCAGGAAAAGAACATCAGCCTCACCCAACTGCTCAACGATGCCGACCAGGGCAAGATCAATGACGTCATCGTCAATGGCGCCGAGGTCACGGGCCACTATCGCGAAGACGCGAAGACCCTCTTCCACACCACCATCCCGGGCAACTATCCCGATATGTACAAGACGCTGCGCGACCACGGCGTCAACATCACCATCAAGGACCAGAGCCCCAATCAGTGGCTCAACCTGCTGATCTCCATCGCGCCCTTCGCGCTGCTCCTCGGCCTCTGGTTCTTCCTCCTGCGCCAGATGCAGTCCGGCGGCAACAAGGCGATGAGCTTCGGCAAATCGCGCGCCCGCCTGCTCTCCATGCAGCAGAAGAAGATCACCTTCAAGGATGTAGCCGGCGTCGACGAAGCCAAGGAAGAGCTCAAAGAGATCATCGAGTTCCTCCGTGAAGCGCAGAAGTTCCAGAAGCTCGGCGGACGCATTCCCAAAGGTGTTCTCCTCGTCGGACCTCCCGGAACCGGCAAGACTCTCCTGGCCCGCGCGGTTGCCGGCGAAGCCAATGTGCCTTTCTTCTCGATCTCGGGATCGGACTTCGTCGAGATGTTCGTCGGAGTTGGCGCATCCCGCGTCCGCGACCTGTTCGAGCAGGGCAAGAAGAATGCTCCCTGCATCATCTTCATCGACGAAATCGACGCAGTCGGCCGTCACCGCGGCGCAGGCCTCGGCGGTGGACACGACGAGCGCGAACAGACCCTCAACCAGTTGCTGGTCGAGATGGACGGCTTCGAATCCAACGACGGCGTCATCCTCATTGCCGCTACCAATCGTCCCGATGTGCTCGACCCGGCTCTTCTCCGCCCCGGCCGCTTCGATCGCCGCGTCATCGTAGACCGTCCCGATATCAAGGGCCGCGAAGAAGTGCTGCGCGTTCACTCCAAAAAAGTTCCCATGTCGGAGGATGTCAACCTGAATATCCTGGCCCGCGGCACACCGGGCTTCAGCGGCGCGGACCTCGCCAACATGGTCAACGAGGCAGCCCTCACCGCCGCCCGCTTCAATCGCAAGGCCGTCCATATGTACGACTTCGAAGTCGCCAAGGACAAGGTCATGATGGGAGCCGAGCGCAAGTCCATGCTCCTCTCCGACGACGACAAGAAGGACACCGCCTATCACGAGGCTGGCCACGTCCTGGTCGCCGCCAAGCGCAAGCACTCCGACCCGCTCCACAAGGTCACCATCATCCCCCGCGCATGGCGCTCGGCGTCACCATGCACCTGCCCGAAGAGGACAAGCACACCGTCAGCAAGGACTATCTCGACACCCAGCTCGCCATCCTCATGGGCGGACGCTGCGCCGAAGAGATCTTCATGGGCCGCAAGACCACCGGCGCCGGCAACGACATCGTCCGCGCCACGGAACTCGCCCGCAAGATGGTCTGCGAATATGGTATGAGCGATCTTGGGCCCCTTACCTACGGCAAGAAGGAGCAGGAGGTATTCCTCGGCCGCGACATCGGCCAGGCCCGCGACTACTCCGACGATACCGCCAGGCAGATCGACGTTGCGGTTCGCGCCTTTGTCGACGAGGGCTACAAGTCGGCTTATGAGATCCTCGAACAGAATGCCGACATCATGCACCGCATGGCAACCGCCTTGCTGGAGCGTGAGACCCTCGACAAGTCTGAGATCGATCTCATCATCGCAGGCAAAGAGCTCCCTCCCTTCAAGTCGCCCCTTGCCTTTGCCGACCCCAACACCGGCGAGCCACAGAAGGTCTTGAAGCCAGAAAACCGCAAGCCCGGGTTCGGTGAAGGCCAGCCCTCCCCCGCCTAAACCTAAGCATTTGCAGAGAATAAGAAAGGGCAGCCGTCGCCGGCTGCCCTTTTCATTTCAATCACGAAAAAACAGAACTAGGGATACATGAGACACCCGCCAGCCTTCACATCGGCAGGAACCTCCTTCTCTCACGATCCTGTCTAATGCACTCCTGCCTTTCCCCCCGCATGCTTCATCGACTTCTTTCCATTCCCGTCCTTTAAACCTGTCGCCTGCTTGGCTGCCGACGTAGTCGCCTTTTCCGCCGAATCCTGCTTCCCGCGGTCCTCGCCCTCGATCTTTCCGTTGATGTCGCCCACCGACAGCCCTTTGCCACCGGTAATCTGCGAATCTACGACGTGCAAACCAAAGGAAGAGGTCCACGGCCCGCGCATATCCGTGTCGCCCTCGTTACCCGCGCCGGTAGATGCATTGAAATACTCATCCACAATGCCCGGTGTCGGCTTCAGCATACCAACCGAGAAGGGCGATTTCTCCATGCTGTCCAGCGCCGCCTGAAACGACTTCATATGCGTAATCTCGCGCGTCATCAGGAACTGCAGCGTGTCGATTGAGCCCGGATCGTCCGTATGGTTGATCAGCCGTTCATACACAATCTTTGCCCTTCCCTCCGCCGCGATATTGCTGCGCAGGTCCACATCCAGCTCGCCGGTCACCTTCAGGTAGTTAGCCGTCCAGGCGTTCCCCATGGAATCGAAGAGGCCCACGCCGCCGCCGCCCGCAATCGTGACCAGCGGATCGGCTTCGGCCGCCTCGCGATTCGTCTTCATCGGCTTCAAGTGCATCCGAATCAGCGCCCCCACGACCTCCAGGTGGCTCAGTTCTTCCGTCCCGATATCCAGCAGCAGGTCCCGCCGCCCCAGATCGTCGACACAGTTCCAACCTTGAATGGTGTATTGCATCGCAGCGGCAAGCTCCCCGTTCGCCCCGCCAAACTGCTCCAGCAACATGTTTCCGAACCGCACATCCGGTTCCCCGATATTGACCGTATACATCAACTTCTTAACGTGGTGATACATAGCAAAAAACCTCAATTTCTCAGATTACGTTCTCCGTTCCGGCTTCTTCCTCTAGGATGCAAAACCTCGCGGACAAGAACAGCTATCGCCGCCGTATCGGCCATCGGTGCGACAATAAAACTACCTGGCATGCGCCGTCCGTCCTTCACATCCATTACCGTGTCACGCAGCGTTGCTCTTTGCTGCGCGGCGCTTGGCGGCCTCATGATCATGCTCGCAGGCTGCGGCTACCACCAGGCAGGCTCCGCCACTCACATTCCCGCAGACGTGCGCACCTTGTCGGTCCCGATCTTCGCTACGCGCGCGCAGGCCTACCACAGTGAAGTAGCCCTGACCGAAGCGGTCATCCGCGAACTGAACACGCGCACGAAATACCGCATTATCAATACAGAGTCCGACTCGGCCGACGCCACCCTGCACGGCACCATCCTCAGCCAGACCGTCGCCCCCCTCACCTACGACGCCTCCAGCGGACAGTCCTCCAGCTATCTCGTCACCATCACCGCCCGCATCGTCCTCACCGCCCGCAACGGCCACGTCCTCTATCGCAACGACGCCATCCTCTACCGCGAGCAGTACCAGTCCACCCAGGACCTCAGCGGCTTCATCCAGGAGGACGGATACGCCGTCCACCGCGTCGCAAGAGACTTCGCCCAGGCTATCGCAAGCGATATGCTGGAGTCCTTCTGATGACCTCTCTCCGCAGCTTCGCCTCGACCGATCGCTTTATCTCGGAGATCGCGTCCCCGTCTACCCTGCGCCCCGGCTACGTTCTGATCGGCGACGAGGTCTTCCTCTACGACCGCTGCCGCAAAGCCGTCCTCGCCACCCTCGCGCTCGAAGACACCCGCGACTTCTGCCTCCCTGACCTCGACCTCGCCGAGATCAGCATCTTCGAGGTCCTTGACCGCGCCCAGACCCCATCCCTCATGGCGCCCTTCCAGGTCATCTTCGTCCGCAACCTCAAGACCCTCTACGGCCGCGGCAGCAAAAAGGAGGAGTTCGCCGCCATCGACGCTTACTTCCGCTCCCCCAATCCGCAGGCCCTGATCCTCTTCGTAGCCGACCACCTGCGCATTCCCACCGACCTCCGCACGATGGACTACCAGGACAAGGAGCGTTACGAAAAGATCCGCGAGACCCTTGGCGACTGGTGCGGCTTCGTCGAACTCGCCCGCGTCGAAGAATCCGATGCCATCAAGTGGGTCACTACCAACGCCGAATCCCGCAGCGTAAAGTTCGACCCCGACGCCGCCCGCGAGCTCGTCGACTCCCTCGGCGCCGACATGATGCTCGTCGCCAGCGAGTTCGAAAAGCTCCTCCTCTACGTCACCGCCGCCGGACCTGCAGCAGCGAGAAATCGTGTCACCCTCGGCGACGTCGAAACCATGGTCCTCGCCGCTAAGCAGCGCAGCCTCTACGAGCTCACCGACGCCATCTCCGCCAAGGACCGCCCGCGCGCTCTGCTCCTCCTCCACGGCCTGCTCAACGCCTCGGACGGTGGCGAAGACTCGGCCATCGGCCACCTCTATATGCTCGCCCGCACCTTCCGCCAGATGCTCATCATTTCGGAAAAAAACGTGCGCGACAGCCGCGCAATCTGGCAGGTCCTGTGGCAGGGCTTCCGCATGCCGCCCTTCGCCGCCGACGACCTCATCAGGCAAGCCCGCCGCTACAAATCGCGCCGCGAACTCACCCGCGCCATTCGCCTCGTCGCCCGCGCCGACCTCGAACTCCGCAGCTCGCCCGCCAACAAGCTCCTCGTCCTCGAACGCCTCATCCTCGACCTCTCCACCGAGCCCAAATTGAACATCTACGACCCCGCACAGCAGTTTGCCATGGACATCTAATTGATTGCCATCACTTATCCGAACGCGTAAATTGACACCGGATCAAAGCCACTACAAGCAAGCCACCGCATATTTCCGAATAGCCGCATCCGCAGTCACCAGCGTCAGCCCTTCCACTCGCGCTTGAGCTACCAGAATCCGATCAAATGGATCGTTGTGAAGAAAAGGCAGCCTCGCTGCCTCCTCGGCGTGTGCCATTGAGATCGGCAGTTCCGTGAAACCAAGCCGCCCCCGACCGATCCCGAAAACTTCAGCTTGCCCTTGGCCCGCTTGATTCCCAACTCCCACGCAGCCGCTGCACTGACAAACACCTCGTTTACGCGATCGGCAATTGCATCCCGCTGCGCCCCCGACAACCTTCCAATGTCGTGGTCCCACCGCAGAAGAATATGTGAATCCAGCAAGAGTCGCATCCGTTACGATCCCCACGCCTTCAACTCTTCCGCCGTCATCGGTGCATCGAAGTCAGGCGCAATATACGCAATCCCAAGCAGGTTTTGCCCACCAATTCGTTCCGCCCGGATCGCCACGCCTTCCACCCGAACCAGCTTCATTGCCGGCCGGCCTTCCCGCTCGATCAGTATCTCTTCTCCGCTCTCCGCCCTGTCCAGCAACTCCCCCAGGTGCTCTCGTGCCTCATTTAATGCCACGGAACTCGCCATCACACGCCTCCTGACTACCCACAGTATAGCCAGGTTCCCATATTCGATTCCCGCGGATGCTTCGCGTCGTAGCAGATGTCTCTATCTTCATCCCGGCCCTCCTCTTGATAGAGCCGAAGCTTTTCCTCCACCGGAGTTCAGAGCGCGAAAGTTCGCACCATTGCTAATAATTTGACTTCAATGCCCCGATTCTGAGATCGCCGGATTGACGGCCGCAGAAAGATTCCGGCCCTATCGTCCCTTCCACTTCGAAGACAGCATCGCCAGCTTGTCATCGAACGATACCGGAGCAGCCGCTTTCACGGGAGCCTGCATCTTCACCTGCACCCTCCTCGAAACCCGTTCCTGCACCTTAGGCGAAGCAGCCGAAGAAGATGCGCCCTGCTTCCCCCCTCTTGGCCCCGCCTCATGCAGCGCCTTGATCGACAGCGCAATCCGCTTCGTCTTCGCATCCGCGCTCAACACCTTCACCTTCACGATCTGCCCCGCCTTCACTGCCTCCGAAGGGTCTTTGATGTACTTCACCGACAGCTCACTGATGTGGACCAGTCCATCCTGATGCACGCCGATATCCACGAACGCGCCAAACTTCGTCACATTGGTCACCACGCCTTCGAGCACCATATCCGGCACTACATCCGCCAGCTCCCGCACGCTCTCGTTGAAGCTTGGCGCAACAAACTTGTCCCGCGGATCGCGTCCCGGCTTGCGCAGCTCCTCCAGAATGTCGTTCAGCGTAAAGCTCCCCGCCGACACCGCGCTCTTATCCACTCTCTCCAATAGCTCCGGCCTCGTAATCAGGTCAGAGACCGGAGCCTTCAGCGACGCTGCAATCTGCTCCACCACCGCATACGACTCCGGATGCACCGCCGTCCCATCCAGCGCATTTTCTCCCCCGCGAATCCGCAGAAATCCCGCCGCCTGCTCGAACGTCTTCGCCCCGATCCCCGGCACCTCCTTCAACTGCGTGCGCGAGCGAAACCGCCCATGCTCATTCCGATAGCTCACAATGTTCAGCGCCGTCCGCTCCGTCACGCCGGAGACATAGCGCAGCAGCGTCCACGACGACGTATTCAAATCCACGCCCACCCGGTTCACGCAGCTCTCGATCACCGTCTCCAGCCCTTGTTGCAACTGCCTCTGGTCGACATCATGCTGATACTGCCCTACCCCAATCGACTTCGGATCGACCTTCACCAGCTCCGACAGCGGATCCTGCAATCGCCTCGCAATCGAGATCGCGCCCCGCACCGTCAGGTCGAGATCCGGAAACTCCTGCCGCGCCACATCCGATGCCGAATAGATACTCGCGCCCGACTCGCTCACCATCACCGAGAAGATCTTCTCCAGCCCGCGCTCCCTCAGAAACTCCCGCACGAAAGCATCCGTCTCCCGCGACGCCGTCCCGTTCCCGATCGCAATCGCCCGCACTTGGTGCTTCACCACCAGCGCTTCGAGCGTCTTCCCGGCAGCCTCCGCAGCCCCCTTCGACGTATGCAGATACAGCACATCGTTCGCCAGAAACTTGCCCGTCTCGTCCACCACCGCAACCTTGCACCCCGTCCTCTGTCCCGGATCGATCCCCAGCACCGAGATCGGCCCCGCCGGAGGCGCGAGCAGAAGATGATGCAGGTTCTCCCGGAACACCTGAATCGCATCCAGGTCCGAGCGCTTCTTCAACTCCAGCCGCAGCTCCCCCTGGATCGAAGAGTTCAGCAATCGCGTCCAGCAATCCTCGATCGCCAGCTCAAGCTGCGGCGTCCAGTCGCCCTGCTCCCGCAGCACGCCGCGCCGCAACACGCCTACCGCACGCGTCGCCTCCAGCTCAATCAGGAAGTAGAGTACGTTCTCGCTCTCACCCCGCCGGATGGCCAGCATCCGGTGCGACGGAATCGCCTTCACCGGCTCGCGATACTCGTAGTACATCTTGAACTTCTCCTGCTCATCGACGGCATCCATCGCCTTGCGGCTCACCACCACGCCCTCATCGAACATCAGCCCCCGCGCAGCCTTCCGCAGGTCCGCACTCTCGCTGATTATCTCCGCAACAATATGCCGCGCACCCTCCAGCGCCTCCTCCACCGTAGCGACGCCTTTATCTGCGTCGACGAAACCCTGCGCCATCGCACTCAGCGGCTCGCCAGCCTTCTTCTGCTCCCAGAGATAGAGCGCCAGCGGCTCCAGTCCTTTCTCCCGCGCAATCGTAGCCTTCGTCCTGCGTTTGGGCCGGTACGGCAGATACAGGTCTTCCAGCTCGCTCTTATCCAGCGTCGCTTCAATCCGCGCCTTCAACTCATCGCTCAGCTTGCCCTGCTCCGCGATCGTGGCCAGAATTGTCTCCCTCCTGGCAGCCAGGTCGCGAAAGTAAGCGAGCTTCTCCTCGACTTCGCGAATCTGTACCTCGTCCAGATTGCCCGTGGCCTCCTTTCGATACCGCGCGATGAAGGGCACAGTTCCGCCCTCGTCGAGCAACGTAATCACCGCCACAAGACCATGCATCGGAAGGTTAAGAGTTTGGGCAAGGTGCAGCAGAATCTGGGGAGAGAGAACCCGTACATCGTTCATAGATTATTAAGTCATGCTACCCCGAACAGCCTCGGAAAACGTGCTCCTCCTCAGATGTTGCGATTCATGTCGGACGAGACGGGGCGCTATCCCAGGGCTGAATTCACATCCCTGAAGCCCACATGAATTACTGCTCACAATCTTCTACAGGGTTGACAGCACCTGCCCGGAGGCGAAGACTTGTAGAGAAGGAATTGCGCCTAACCATGAAGACAGCAATCGCCGAAGCCGCCATCGCCGCGCCGCCCACCACGAACAAACACCTCATCCGCTGGGTCGAAAAAATGGCCGACCTATGCCAGCCCGACCGTATCCACTGGATCGACGGCTCCCAGGCTGAGTACGACTTCCTCTGTGACCAGCTCGTCAAAGCCAGCACATTCACCAGGCTCAACGAAGAGCTGTGGCCCGGCTGCTTCCTTGCCCGCTCCGCACCCAACGACGTGGCTCGGGTCGAAGACCGCACCTTCATCTGCTCGCTCTCGAAAGACACCGCTGGCCCAACCAACAACTGGGAAGACCCGTACGTCATGCGCAAGAAGCTCAAGCAGCTCTTTCGCGGCGCCATGCGCGGACGCACCATGTATGTTCTGCCGTTCAGCATGGGCCCCATCGGCTCGCCCATGTCGCAGATTGGCGTCCAGCTCACCGACTCCGCATATGCCGTCGTCAACATGCGCATCATGGCCCGTATCGGCGCCCCCGTCTTCGCCGAAATCGATAAAGATGAGAAGCGCGTCGTCCCCTGCATGCACTCTGTCGGCGCCCCGCTCGCACCGGGGGAGCAGGATGTTCCCTGGCCCTGCAACGACACCAAATACATCGTTCACTTCCCCGAAACCCGCGAGATCTGGAGCTACGGCAGCGGGTACGGCGGCAACGCGCTGCTGGGGAAAAAGTGCTTCGCCCTTCGCATCGCCTCGAACATCGCCCGCGACGAAGGCTGGATGGCCGAGCACATGCTGATCGTCGGCGTCGAATCCCCCACGCACGAGAAGACTTACGTCGCGGCTGCCTTCCCTTCGGCCTGCGGCAAGACCAACTTCGCGATGATGATTCCTCCCGCCGGCTTCGAAGGATGGAAGGTCTGGACCGTAGGCGACGACATCGCGTGGATCAAACCCGACGCCACAGGCCAGCTTTGCGCCATCAACCCCGAGTACGGCTTCTTCGGCGTAGCCCCCGGCACCAGCGAGAAGACCAACCCCAACGCCATGGCGACGCTCTCCAGAAACACCATCTTCACCAACGTCGCGCTTACCCCAGAGGGCGGCGTGTGGTGGGAGGGCATGACCGATACCGCCCCGCCCGAACTGATCGACTGGCGCGGCAACAGGTGGACACCCGAGATCGCCAGGGCCACGGGAGGCACGGCCGCGCATCCCAATGGACGCTTCACCGCCCCCGCCAGCCAGTGTCCGACCATCGATCCCGACTGGGAAAATCCGAACGGCGTTCCCATCAGCGCATTCATCTTCGGGGGACGGCGGCCTACCACAATGCCCCTTGTTTATCAGGCATTCAACTGGTCGGCGGGCGTGTATATCGGCGCCACCATGGGCTCCGAGACCACGGCGGCCGCCGCCGGCGCGACGGGCAAGGTGCGGCGCGACCCCATGGCCATGCTGCCCTTCTGCGGCTACCACATGGGCGACTACTTCCGGCACTGGTTGAAGATGCAGCGTAACCTCTCTTCCACGCCGCGCGTCTTCCACGTCAACTGGTTCCGCAAGGGTCCCGACGGCAAGTTTCTATGGCCCGGATACAGCGAGAACATGCGTGTTCTCAATTGGATCGTCGATCGCGTCCGAGGAAGGGCGCTGGGCAAGGAGACGCCGATCGGCTGGACTCCGCACTACGAGGACATCAACTGGGAGGGCCTGGACTTCCCTCGCTCGACCTTCGACGAGCTCCAGACCGTCGACCGCGCGCAATGGAAGCAGGAGGTGATGGGGCACGAGGAGCTGTTCCTCGCACTGCACGACCATCTGCCGCCTGAGATGATCTATGAACGGGAGCTTTTGATCTGCCGCCTGTAGGCTTTTTATGGGTGCGGTGGATTGGTGTTTTGCAGGGGTTTTTGAGAATCCGGGTGTGCAAACGTGGTGTTCCTGCGTGGTAAACGTGAACATGGCGTGGACATATCGGTGGCTGGGCGTGGCGCCTTTTCGTCTCTGAAAAATGCGCCACATTTTTGAGATTTATTTTGCTGCGGGCGAAGGCCAGAAGACCCGAAGACGCAAAGACGGGACGACCAGACGCACCCTGCCCTGAGCATCACAAGGAGTTCATGTCCAATCAGCACGCAGCACCCTTCGATCCCAATCCTCAACCCCCCGTCCCGGAACCATCTCACGCCGAGCGCTGCCGCACCCTGCTCCAGCACTCGAGCGTGGCGACCCTTTCCACACTCTCGCGCCGGCAGCCGGGCTTCCCGTTCGGCTCGCTGATGCCATATGCGCTCGATAACGCCGGACGGCCCGTATTCCTGATCAGCACCATGGCCATGCACACGCAGAACATCAAGGCCGATCCGCGGGCGAGCCTGTTCGTCACCCAGGCAGCTCCGGATGGAGACGTCCTGGGTGCAGCGCGCGTCACCCTAGTGGGCAACGTCGTCCAGATCGGTGAAGAGGAGAAGCCCGGAGTCCGGGAGCTTTACCTGAAGGCACACCCCAATTCGCAGTACTGGGTAGACTTCACCGACTTTGCCTTCTTCCGGCTCGACCCGGTCGACATCTACTACGTGGGCGGCTTCGGCGTGATGGGGTGGGTTACGGCTCCGGACTATGCGGCAGCCGCACCCGATCCGCTAGCGACGGTCGCCCAGGGAATCCTCGACCACATGAACGCCGATCACGCGGACTCGCTGATGCTGCTGGCTCGGACTCATGCGGGGCTGGAGCCGGAGACCGCGACCATGACCTCGGTGGATCGCCTCGGGTTCGGAGTGCGGGTCAAGACGGCTGCCGGGATGAAAGGGGCGCGGATCGCCTTCCCCCGCGAGGCAGCCAGCGCCGGCGAAGCCCGCGCCGTTCTGGTGGAGATGGTCCGGCAGGCCCGTCAGGGGTGAAGCCGTTCCATGCTGCCCTATGCCCCGAAATCGCTATTGACTCCAACCCGCTTTCGCTATAGTTTTAAGGAGTGGCGAGACTCCCTTCGGGTTGAGTCGGTCATAACGAAGTCCACCCACTTCGTTGCTTTACCGGAATACCCACGCAACAGCCCCCACCGCGCTGCGTGGGTTTCCTTTTTAACCTGACTGCCGGCAAAGCGCGGGCCGGATACATCCCATAAATCATCTCCATCAGCTCGCCAGCTGCAGCATGGTACTCTTGGAATTCCTCCCCCAAACCCCAGGCCCCGCTGTGTCCCCAAGGAGGGGAAACGAATGAAAACTACATTCCGTAAATGCGTGCCGTCGCGCGCGATGTCCTGCAAACCCGAAAACGCATCGCCTGTTCGAACGAGGTTGTATTCCAGGGGTAGTCTGTCTGCTCTACTCGCATTGGCGGCAATCGTTGCCCTCACGCCGGCGGCAAGGGCCGGCTCCTACACGTTCTCTTTCAGCGGCAATGGCATCAACACCTCCGGCATCATCGACGCCACGGCGACAACCTACCCCGGCGCTTATCAAATCACCGGCATCAGCGGCACCTTCTCGGACGCGAACGCCGGGTTTTCCGGTGCGATCACCGGCTTGGACTTCGCCCCGCTTCCCACCCGCACCCCCGGTTCTACCTACTTCAGCGCTCCCGCTTTTACCGACGCTGGATTCTCGTATGACAATCTGTTCTATCCGGATGGAAACTCGCCCGCCGTATGCGTCGATGCCCCGGCGTTTTCCGGCGGCCCGTTCGACATCTACGGCATGGCATTCAGCATCGCCGGGGGATACACCGCCGACCTGTGGAGCCAGGGCGCACTGGGCGGTAACATGGTTGGCGATTCGTTGGCCGGAGTCAAGCTCGGCAACTCGGATCCTGGCATACCCGTCACCGGAGGCGTCTCTCCAGTCCCGGAGCCGGGCTCATTGATGTTGCTGGGCACAGGTCTGATTGGGTTGCTCGCCACGACGAAGCGCAAGGTCACGGCCTCCATGGCACGCAAGGCATAGTCTCGATCAACTAAAAACATAGTCTCGGTCTACTGAAAAAGGAGGCCACCGGCAAAGGTGGCCTCCCGCCCGCCCGTCCCCGGCCTACTGGTTCGGAAACAGATTCTCGCAGGCGTCCTTCAAATCCTCCCGCAGCGAGTCATCCTGGTTCCCGGTCTTCACAAACGCCAGTCCATGCGGACTCTGCATCCCGCTGACGATCGGCGTCAACTGCCCAAACGACACATCCAGCCGCCCCACAAATCCAGCAGCCGAGCTTGTGCCCGCAACCCCAGCTGAGTAGGCCACACCCGGCACAAACACCGTCTTGCCGATCTTGTACGTAATGTTTGCCGCCGTATCGGTCACCAGCAGGAATCCGTCGCCGGCAGGCGTAAACAATGTGTCGTCCACCTGTGGCTGGCCGTACGGCGAGCTCAGCGGAATCTGCAGCACACTCTGCTGCTTCGTACCCGGCCGCCGCACCATCACCAGCTCCGAATCGCCCTGGCGGTCCAGCACCAGCTCTCCACCCGCGGTAGTCGTCATCGAATCCGGGTCTTGCAGGTTCAACGTCACCTGCTGTCCGGTCAGGATGTTCGTCGCCTGCGCGTTGCCCGCCAGCACCGGCGTCACCACCACCTGCCTGCCCTCCAGCTTCGCCTCCACAATGGCCGACCCCGTATTCGGACTCTTCGCCGGGTTCGATGCGCTCAGGTAGGCGTTGCCGTTGCGAAACGCGATATCGTCATATCCGCCGCCCGCCGTCGGAGCCGCCGCAAAGGTATACAGCGTCTTCTCGCGCGTCTCGGGGTCGAACACCACCAGGCTCGGGTTCGCGTCCTCGTTCTGCATCACCCACAGCTTGTGCGTGTACGGGTTCAGCTTCATGCCGTCGTTGTGGCCCTTCACCGTAAAGCTGTACACCTTCTGTCCCGCCCGCGTGTATTCAATCACCATGTTCGTCTTGCCATCCGCGCCCGTCGGGTCGTTGCCGTCGCCATACGCGATATAGACGTGATCCTGATAAACCGCAATCGAGTCGGGCGCAGTGTAGTGCCCCACAACTCCGGTAGCGAAGACGCTGAGCGTATAGCCCTTCACAGGCGTGGGCGCATTGGCCTGGCCAGACACCGGCACTGTGCCAAGCAGAAGTGCGGCCGACACAACCAGAACGTTGCGCGAAGTCGAAATCACAGACATCGTTACAGACATGGTGAAACCTCCGAAGCAGTTAGAAGTGGTGGGAAGAAATAACAAGCTTGAACCTATTCCCACAGATGCTTCACCCTGTTACCGAAGTGTTAATTCTCATCCCACCCATGGAGATTTCACACACGCATAACGTCTAAAGCCACCCAGCACACACATGCAGGCAGCGGTTCTCCAACCGATGCACTCTATTCTTAATCCCGACCAACGGGAGGGCCAGCGCAGTAGATGTAGTCAAGACCGGTATACAAGGCACGAAGTGCCCGCACCACGCGCAGTGGGCCCGTCCGGCAGGACAGCTTCGCCGTGTATGCCTTACCCGAAGCAGCGGGTGCGCATCGTGAGGGCGGGTCAGGAGTCGAACATCTCCCTGGCCCGCTCCAGATCCTCCACCGTATCGACGTCCAACTCTCCGTTCTCCAGCACCTGAAACTCCGCCGCCGCAAGCATCTCGCGCGCTCCCGCATCGCCCTGCAACTTCGTCAGATCCTCAAAGCATCGCGCCGGGAAGAACGCCGGCACTCCATTCCTGCACGCATAGCGCGAAGCCCGCACCTCATCGCCTGCCATGAGCTCGCGCAGGTGCTCCGGCGTCACCGCAGGCTGGTCGCAGGTCAACAACACAACCCCATCCGCTCCCTTACCCGCATACTCCAGGGCGCGTACGCCAAGCTGGATCGAACCCGCCAGCCCGTCCTTCCACCTGTCGTTGATCACCGGCACCGCATCGCCCAACGAGCTGCGCGCCAGCACCTCCACATACTTTGCCCCGAGCACCACCACCACCGGCGAACACCCGGCCTCGCGGGCCACACGCACCGCGCGCTCCAGCAAGGTCTCCCCGCCAACCGCGGCCATCTGCTTCGGCGAACCCATCCGGCTCGATCCGCCCGCCGCCAGCACGACCGCCGCAACCTTCACAAGGCAACATCCAGAGCGCATTGCGCCTGCAGATAACGCTCTCCTCCGCCCTCGCTCACATTGCGCTCCACGTCCTCCGCCGACAGCCTCCTTGACGCTCCCAGCTTGCCCATGCAGCACGCCTGCGCCTCCGCGATCACCGCCAGCGCAATAGCCTCCGGCCCGTCGCCTCCCAGGTCCAGACCCACGGGCGCATACAGCCGCGCGCAGCACTCCGCAACGCTCATGCCGATCATGGCCGCCGCCTCGCTCACCAGCAGCGAACTGCGGTGCCGCGCGCCCAGCAGACCCAGATATCTGGGAGCGACCGGAAGCACCTTCGCAAGCAGCGCACGGTCCTGCTCATAGCCGTGCGTCATCAACACCACCGCGTCCCGCTCGCGAACATCGACCCCTTCCGTACCGGCCAGCACCACCACGCGCTCCGCCTCCGGAAAGCGCTCCGGCCGAGCCATCTGCGCACGCCCATCGGCCACCGTCACATTCCACCCCAGCAGCGCGGCCATGCTCACCAGCGGCTTCGCATCGTCTCCCGCGCCCAGCACGAAAAGCCGCTGCGGAGCCTCCATCCGCTCCACAAACCGGCCCTCGTATGCCTCGGCGCTCCTCAGCGCCCGCGCACAGTCGATCTTCGCCTCGCCCAGCCCCGCACTGGCAAACGCCACCCTGCCGCCTGCCCCAAAGACGGCCCGGCGCAGACCCCGGCCTTCTCCCGGCAACCCGCTCGGCAACCACGTCACCACCGTGGACTCCTCACCCGAAAGCGCTCGCTCCATCGCTTCGATCAACGCTCCGCACTCCGGCGTATCCACCGGCTCCAGCAGCAGGTCCACCACTCCGCCGCACCCCAGCCCGAACGGCACCTCGGCCGTATCGTCGAACATGGTCGAGTAGCGCTCCACCACCGCGCCCTCCCGCACCATCCACGCTGCCTTGCGGACCACCTCGGCCTCCAGGCACCCGCCGCTGATGGTTCCGGCATAGCCGCCATCGGCCTCCAGCAGCAACCGAGCACCGGGCCGCCGATAGCTCGACCCCGCAGCCTGCACCAGCGTCACCAGCGCAGCCGCGCCGCCCCTCCGCCACAACCGGACAATCTGCCGCCGCTCCCTCATCGCAAAACCCGCCTTCCTGAAGCTTATTCCATCTCCGGAGCACAGGCCGTCCTTCCGCCCGCAAATATTCCTCCGGAGAATGGCGTGATTTTCGTCACCGGACAAGGCTTCATCTCCAGCCGCACAAACGTCCATGCTCTGTCCACATTCACCACGCAAAGCACCACGTTTTCGTGCCTCAAAACCTGAAACCCCCAGTAAAAACGCCCTTCTCACCACAACCGAAAAAACCCCCGCAAAATGCCTCGCCGATCTCTGCTAAACTAAGCGTGTCGGTACAGCGATCCAGCAAGCCCACCCGTGCGCTTGAGCCTCACGGAACGTCTCTTCACCGGCAATCTCACCGCGGCAGCATTCGGGGCGTAGCGCAGTCTGGTAGCGCACCTGGTTCGGGACCAGGGGGTCGGAGGTTCGAATCCTCTCGCCCCGACCATCACAAGTGAGCATGGCGATCCGCCGCCTTCATCCTTACTGACCCTCCTCTATCCCCTCATCACCGTTACGCTTTAAACCAAAACGGAGCCGCCGCAGGTCTTCCGCGGCGGCTCCGTTCCTGCTTCTATCTTTCACAAACCACTCTGGTTAGCCGAGTCAGGATGCACGACCCTGTAGCTCGCGCCGCCCTGCGACCAGACCAGAAGCAGAAGGTCCTTCCCCGCCGGACTGGCATGCGCATCCTCGACGAACTGCTGCGCCGAAGTCACCGGCTTGCGGTCCACCTCCAGGATCACGTCTCCGGGGGTGAGCCCCGCATCCTCCGCCGGACTGGCCGGACGTACACTCTCGACCGCCACGCCGTGCACCTGCGCAGGGATATGCAGTTGCTGCCGCACATCCGGCGTCAACTCACTCACCGCAAGTCCCAGCTTTGCCTTCTGCGGACCTGCCGCGCCGCTATCGGTCGCCACCTCCGTATCCTTGTGGTACTCCCCGACCTTCACGTTCAAAGTCTGCGGATTTCCGTTGCGGAGAATGCCCAGAGCGATCGTCGTCCCCGGCATGTCTTCACTCACTTCAACCTGCAAAGCGCCTCCATTCAATACCTTGCGCCCATTCAACTGGTCGATGACATCGCCATTCTTCAGC
Organism: Edaphobacter sp.; assembly: GCA_965277575.1. Lineage (GTDB taxonomy): Bacteria > Acidobacteriota > Terriglobia > Terriglobales > Acidobacteriaceae > Edaphobacter. The sequence goes on along the minus strand of CBDIDK010000002.1, from coordinate 3,462,463 downwards.
CCTGCGCGTGCGGCCGGAGAGTCCGGAGTGACCTGCGACACGATCGCGCCGGTCGCATCCTTCAGGTTGAAGAAGCTTGCATTCGCCGGCGTCACATCGTTCATGCTGATGCCCAGATACCCATGATGCACCACGCCGGTTTTGATCAACTGCTCCGCCGTCGCCCGCACAATCTGCGACGGAATCGCAAATCCGGCGCCCGCGAACGAACCGCTGTCCGAGATGATGAACGTATTGATTCCCACCAGTTCGCCGTGCGCATTCACCAGCGCTCCACCCGAGTTGCCCGGATTGATCGCCGCATCCGTCTGGATAAAGCCGCCCGGCTTGCGTGCGTCACGCGAATACGGATTCTGCCGGTTTACCGCGCTCACAATGCCGCGGGTCACCGAATCTTCGAAGTACCCGAACGGACTGCCGAACGCCAGCACCGTCTGACCCGGCTTCAGCTTTGCCGAGTCGCCCCAGGCAATGCTCGGCAGATCGTGCGCATCCACTTTGATCACCGCGAGGTCGGTCAGCTTATCCGCACCGACGAGCTTCGCATTCAGCACCCGCCGGTCGTGCAGCGTCACGCGAATCTGCATCGCGCCATCGATAACATGGTTGTTCGTCACGATGTAGCCGTCCGGCGAGATGATGATGCCGCTGCCTATGCCATGCTCAATCTGCTGCTGCGGCTGCTGCATCCCCCCGCCCGGTCCTGAAGGACCACCCTGGCCAAAGAACTGGGCGAATCCCGGAGGCAGCCCCTGCATCTGGCCCTGCTGACCCTGGCCCTGCTGCATCTGGTCCTGCTCCTGACCGGTGTCATGCTCCGCGCCGCGCGAGGTCACCGCAACGTTCACCACCGCCGGCTCAACCCGCGCCGCCACCGACTCGACGGCGTTGTCCAAAGCGACCAGCGAAGACACACTGTTGTCGTCCAGCGGAGAAGGCGACGAGATCATCGCCGCATGGACTCCATTGTGATGAAAGGAAAACGTAGCTGCGAGCACGACAGCCAGCGCAGCGCCAACGGGGATGCCGAACCGCCCCGCCCTACCGACTAATTTATTAGTTGAACCGAACATGACAAGCCCTCTGAAAACAGTTGAAGTTGATGGTTAGAGTTGGAAGACCAGCCAGCCGCCAACGGTGCGCACGGCTGCATACGAAGTAGAAAAAACCTGCGGCGAAGATTCCTGATCCTGAGAGGCGACAGAGGAGGCAGAGACGGCCAGGACCATCTTTGCACCGGCCGGCTCGTCCCACGACGTAAGCACGACCCACTGCTGCGACCTTCCGCGGCGAGCCCTGATCGCGCGCTGGACCGGTGCGCGCTGGACCGATGGCTGATGAGCGCCGCGACTCCGCTCCCGCGCAACCGCGCTCAACCGCTGGCCTGAAAGCATCCCGGGAGCTTGGCGGACGTCTTGCCTGCGAGCCGGCATCGAAGCCTTCAGCAACGTCTCATGCGCCGCTCCCGCGCCATGGAACAAGACAGGGCTATACCCTCCTGCGGGCAGGCTCTGCGCCACTGCCGAAACCGGTGATGCCGCGCGCGAAAACGACACCAGCTGCGGACACCGCGAAAACCCGGCTGCGCCACCCGTGACCGCCAGCATCAGCGCGCCCAGGACAAAGCCCGTCTGCCTCCTGCTCATCCCTTCGCTTCGGCGGAGAATGCTGTACACCCTCCGCGACAGCTCCGACTGGCGCTCCCATGCGCCCAGCGAAAGCGGCATCGCGCGAACCATAAGCCGGCGTTCCGCCAGCGTGGTCAGGCAGGTGGCATAAGCCTTCGGTGCCTTGGTCGAACGCAGGACGTCATCGTCGCAGGCCAGTTCGCGCTCGAAGCAGAGCCGCCGTTCGATCCACACCAGGGCCGGATTAAGAGGAAACACCACCAGCCCGATCTTCTGCAGCAGATTGATCCAGTCATCCCCTCGCTTCAGATGGCCCATCTCATGCAGCACGATCTGCTCCAGCTCCGCCGCCGTCAACTGCGCGAACATCCCGGCCGGGATGAGCACACGAGGCGAAAAAAATCCGATCACACTGGGGCAGTCCACATCGTCAGAGGTGCATAGCTCCACCGCGCGGCGTCCCCGGCCGACCCGCAGCAGTTCACCCGCCAGCTCCATTTCGACCGGTGTCGCCCTCTTCCACACTCCGCGCAGCCGAAGCCCGCTGAGCGCCAGGCCGCCCGCCCGGAGCATCGACAACACAAGCCAAAGTCCCGCAATTGCGAAGGTCCAGCGCACATCCACGTGCAAGGCGTGAACCATGGACGTGTGCCCGGCCTCCACCCCACCGGCCTTGACCCCACCTGCCCCGACCCCCTGACTGCGAAGTACGGGAAGCAGCATCAGGACCGCGAACACCAGGCCCCAGACCAGGAAACGAATCGCCGCCGTCGTCTTCGGCAGCAGGCGCAGACACACGGCAACGCAGGCAACCAGTACCAGCCCCTGCCACAGGCCCGACACAAAAGCGCTGGCGGCAACCCTCACCCCGCCTTCGACAAGATGCACAAGAACCGGCTCCATGACGCTCATGCACCCTCCGTGCCGTCATCGGCCGCATTGGCGATCGCATCCTTCAGACGCTGCAACTCCGCCGGCGTAATCTCATCGTCGCCCAGCAGCGCGAGCAGCAGCCGCTCCCGCGAGTTCCCAAAGAACCGCTGCATCATATGACGAACCTCGGACCGGCCGGCCTCATGCTCGGCCACACAAGGCACGTACAGGAACGCCCTGCCCTCCTGCCGGTGCTGCACATACCCCTTCTGTTCCAGCACCCGGATCGTCGTCAGTACGGAGTTATATGCGAGCGTATTCCCATCCGGCATCGCCGCCACCAGCTCGCCCACAGCCGATTCCCCGCGCTCCCACAACAGCTTCATCAGCCTGAGCTCTGCTTCGGTCAGCGTAATGGACTTCTTCGGCGGCATACTCTCTAATCCATCAGACGGACAACTAATGGATTAGTTAGCAACCTGCTTCCGCACTGTGACTTCAGGAGCGCCAGATCGTCAGGGCATCATGATGGGGTTACGCGGGTGTCTTTCGCGGCTGTCTTTACAGGGGCAAGGAAGTTCACGGTGGAACGCATGACGATCTCGTTGCGCTGGTTGTAGGCGAGGGTACGTGTCCGCACGACGCCAAACTCCTTGCGCGAGTTGGAGTGGCGGACGCCCATCACCTCGATCTCGGTGCGGAGTGAGTCGCCCGGGCGCACGGGCAGCGTCCAGCGCATCTCCTCGACGCCCGCGCCGATCATGCCGCCGGCTACGGTGATCGACTGCACCCGCAGCCGCATGACGATGGCCGCGGTCAGCCAGCCGGAGGCGGCGAGCCCCTTGAAGAACGAGTTCTCCCCCGCGGCCTCGTCCAGGTGGAAGGGTTGGGGGTCGTACTTGCTGCCGAACTCCTTGATCTCTTCGGCGGTCACCTTGGCCTGGCCGAGCGACTGGAATCTCTGGCCTACATAAAAATCCTCGAAATAAAACTCCTGCGGCATCTGTTCTCCTCTTCCCTTACCTTCAATTTCTGTCCCTGCTCAACCCGGCCTGACAAGTGTAAAGGCCCGGAGCAGCGTTTGGCATCCAGGCGGCCAGCAGCCTCATTTGGCCGGATAGCTGTAGAAGCCGCGCCCGGACTTCCGCCCCAGCCAACCCGCATCGACCATGCGCAGCAGCAGGGGGCAGGGGTTGTACTTCTGATTGCCAAGCCCCTCCGACAGCACACGCATGATGTCCACGCACACATCGAGACCGATAAAGTCCGCGAGCGTGAGCGGACCCATCGGGTGGGCCATACCAAGCACAAACACCTGATCGACCGCCTCGGCCGTGGCCACCCCTTCCATCACCGCGAAGATGGCCTCGTTGATCAGAGGCATCAAGACGCGATTGGAGATAAAGCCTGCGGCATCGTTGACCTCGACCGGCGTCTTGCCCAGCTTTTTGGCGAGGCCATGCACCGCATCGAAGGTCTCCTGCGACGTCTGCAGTCCGCGGATGACCTCGACCAGTTGCATGACCGGCACGGGATTGAAGAAGTGCATCCCGATGACCTGCTCCGGCCGCCTGGTCTGCGCGGCAAGCCTGGTGATCGAGATGCTCGATGTGTTCGAGGCCAGCACCGCGTCCGCCGGAAGGATCCGGTCGAGATCCCGGAAGATCTCCGCCTTGACGGCGAACCGCTCTGTAGCAGCCTCGATGGCGAGCCCGCAGCCGCCAAGTTCATCGCGGTCGAGCGTCGTGCGGATGCGCCCCTTCGCTGCCCTGGCCTGGTCCTCGGTCTGCTTGCCCTTGGCCACTTCGCGCGCGAGGTTCTTCTCGACAGACGCGAGGCCGCGATCCAGGAATCCCTGCTCCAGGTCGTACAGCACAACGTCATACCCGGCCCGCGCGCAGACATGGGCGATGCCGTTGCCCATCGTGCCTGCGCCCAGCACTCCAATCGTGTTAATCGTCTCCATAGGTTTCATATCTTCCATAAGGTCTTCCGGTCGACTTCGAACTTTGCAGTGTAGCAGCTTCATTCTGCCCAGGGCTTTATCCTTCACGCCGGAGCGACCGCCACCAGCAGAACGGTGATGTTGTCGCTGCCTCCGTTGCGATTGGCCGCCTTGATCAACTCTTCGCACGCCCTGGTCAGCTCCGCGTTGGGCGGCGTATTGGGCGGGGCATCTCTCGGCGGCAACGTACTCGCCTCCAGGATGACCGCGATCTCCTCGTCGCTTACCTCGTGGGTCAGGCCGTCCGAGGCAAGCAGGTACAGGTCTCCCCGTTGCGGATGATGGCTTTGAATATCCACCTCCACCGTCTCCTGCGAACCGACGGCACGTGTAATCAGATTCCGCATCGGCGACGCGGCCGCCTGGGCTGGCGTAATCTGTCCCGCGCGAAGCTGCTCCTCGACGAGGGAATGGTCGCCGGTCAACTGCTCCAGCCTGCCGCGCCGGAGCCGGTAGCAGCGGCTGTCCCCCACATGCGCGAGCCACAGGGTCGCCGGATCGGACGATCGCGAATGCAGATGGTTCGCAGCCGCGTTTCCATTCTCAGCCCATCCGCTGTCTCTGTCGACGATCGGAGCATGCAGCAGCGCGACCAGCGTCGTCCCCATGCCGGCCAGCTTCGCCGAGCTGCGCGAATGCCGGTAAACCGCCGCATTGGCCGCCTGCACCGCGGCGTTCAGCCGCTCCGGCGCCTTGTCAGCCGGTTGCCCGCGCCCGTCTTTCGCGGCTCCCGCGTTGACTCCAGCGGGACGGAGATACGCGAGGAAGGTATCCGCGGCCAGGTTGCTTGCGATCTCGCCTCCTGCCGCCCCTCCCATCCCGTCGCACACCACATAGACGCCGGCCTCGGGCACTGCCGCGCACGTATCCTCGTTCCCTTGCCTGACACGGCCTTGGTGAGTGAGCATGGCGTAGATAAGCTGGTTCGAGGGCATCCCGCAGGCGTGAAGACGATCAGACCAAACGATACACGCTGAAGCGCCCGCGACAAAGGTTACGTTAGTGTAAGGTGCGGGAGAACGTTTCATGAACCGCATCGTCCATGGGGACAACCTCACTGTACTCAAGTCCCTGGCCGCCGCTTCCATCGACCTGATCTATATCGACCCGCCGTTCAATACCGGCAGACGCCAGGCCCGCGCGCGCATCAAAACGGTTCGCGACGAAGCAGGCGACCGCACCGGATTCGGCGGCCGCCGCTATCGCACCGAAGCCGCCAAGACCGTCGAGGACACCACGGCCAGCGGGTATCACGACAGCTTCGACGACTTCCTCGCCTTTCTCCGCCCCCGCCTCGTCGAAGCCCACCGCGTCCTCGCCGCCACGGGTTCGCTCTTCTTCCACATCGACTACCGCGAGGTCCACTACTGCAAGGTCCTGCTCGATGAGATCTTCAGCCGCGCCTGCTTTCAGAACGAGATCATCTGGGCCTACGACTACGGCGCCCGCTCGACCAAACGCTGGCCCGCCAAGCACGACAACATCCTGTGGTACACCCGCCACCCCACGCAGTACACCTTCAACCTCGAAGCCACCGACCGCATTCCCTACATGGCGCCTGCGCTTGTCGGCCCCGAAAAGACCGCCCGCGGCAAGACCCCTACCGACGTCTGGTGGCACACCATCGTCTCGCCCACGGGCAAGGAGAAGACGGGCTACGCGACCCAGAAGCCGCTCGGGATTTTAGAGCGCATCGTTCGGGTCCACTCCAACCCCGGCGACCTGGTCCTCGACTTCTTCGCGGGCAGCGGGACCACGGGCGAGGCCGCCGCGCGCAATGGCCGGAGCTTCCTCCTGGTCGATGAAAATCCGGCGGCGGTCGCGATCATGGAGAAACGCCTCCACATGCAGCCCGAACTCCCCTGACAAGCGAGGGCGAAGTTTTTCTTACGCCGGATCTTCGTTAAGCCGGATCTACGTACCGATGAGCTTCGCAGCTTCTCGATCAGGTGTTCTGCGGCGCCACGCTCTTGAAGCCATACGTCTCATAGCGCGTCGCCATCTTCCCATTCGCCACCGTCACGACCGTGAAGCCCTCCGGCGTGCCCAGATGTGTGCCATGCCACCAGTTTCCGCACACCGCGCCGCTGGTCACATACGGAACGCCCTTCCACACGACGAGCTCGTTGACGTGCGTATGGCCCTGGAGGACCCCGATGACGTTGTGCCCCGCAAACAGATCGAGCACCTCACTCGCATTCGCAACGCTCAGGCTGTGGTGCGGCGGAGGCAAAGGCATCTCCGGCATATACGCCATGTAGGCCGTAACCAGTGGAATATGCACCGCCACGATCACCGGCATCCCGGCCGGAAGCGCAGCCAGGTCCGCGGCCAGCCACTTCAGTTGCGCCTCGTCCACACGTCCTTCATACGCCCGGTCCGAGGTAATGCCGATCGAGTCCAGCACGACGAAATGGTGGCCCTTATGGTCGAACGAATAGTAGAGCTTCCCAAACCGCTGCTCGAACAGCTTCTTCCCGTACAGCGGATCGCTCTCGCTGACGCCGCTCGCCGGATACACTCCGCACACATCGTGATTGCCGATCGTGTGATGCAGCTTCAGGCCAAGGTCCTGCTCGGTCTTGTCGTACATGTCGAAGAGCGTAAGCGCACGGGCCGTGGGCACGCCGAGCGCGTCGAAGACATGGTCTCCGCCGTTGATGGCGAAGTCGGCCTTGATGCCGCGCGCCTTTTTGAAGGCCATGTCCGTCCCGATCACGCCATTCAGCTCCGGCTCCAGGTGCGCATCCGTGAGGAAGAGAAATGTAAACGGCTCCTGCGCATGGGGCGAAGCATGAGGAAAGACAGGAGCGATCCCAGCGGCGGCAAAGGCTGAAGGCGAAAACGCCGCGGAGAGCCCTGTCGCCCCGAGTAGACCGAGAAAATGCCTGCGACTCTGCGTATTCACGGCCCCATGATAACGCCGATAACGCCACGCCATGATCGCCACAGGCTATACCAAGCCAGAATTGTTGTACCCACCTCAAACACACGTCATCTCGACCGAAGGCGCACCTTTTGAGGCTGAACCCGCCGACCCTGTATTTCTGTCTGCAGGCAGCCGCCTGCCCTTTCATCCGTGTTCCTCCGCGCCAATCCGTGGTCGGCCTTTATCGCTTTTGATCGGTCTCATCGGTGGAAATCGGTGTTAGGCCTTCCCTCATGTACCCTTTCGAAGCATGGCTCCTTCGAACCCAAAGACTCGCGCCCACACCGCCACCCGCACCCTAGCCGCCATCGGGGCCGGTGCAATCGTCCTGTACGGCTCCCGCGTTCTGCTGGACTTCTTCGGGCCGGTCATTCCCTACACCATGCGCGAAGACGCCGGCTGCGCGCTCGACTCCGAGGAATTTCTCCAGTTCCTCACCATCGTCACCGACGGCACGGTCCGCCACTCCCGGATCACCCGGCTCAAGAATGGAGCGGAGTTCTATCCCGCGGAGCTCGCCGCGATCCGCAGCGCCAGGCACGCCATTGCGCTCGAATACTACGAGTTTCAGCAAGGCAGCGTGAGCGGAGAGATGCTCGCGGCGCTGACCGAACGCGCCGAAGCCGGGGTCGAGGTCCGCGTCATTGTCGATGCAGTGGGCAGCTTCGGCACGCCGTCGGCATACTTCGACCGGCTGAAGGCTGCCGGCGGCCAGATGCACTGGTATCACCCCATCCGCTGGGACACCTGGCAGCATGCCAACAACCGGACCCACCGCAAGCTGATGGTGGTCGATGGCGAGACCGGTTTTATTGGAGGAGCCGGGATAGCCGACCACTGGCTGCACGCCACCTCGAAGGGTCCGGTATGGCGGGACACCGTCTTCCGCGTCGAAGGCGAGGCGGTCGCGGGACTGATCTCCACCTTCTCTGAAAACTGGCTCGAAGCCTCGGGCGAGATTCTCTCCGGGCCCGCGCAGTTCCGCTTCCAGGCGCCGCCCGGCGGAGCTACCAGCTTCGTCGTCTCCAGCACACCCCACGGCGGCGGCACGCGGGCGCGCATTCTCTTTCAATCGCTGATCAAGAGCGCGCGCGAGACCATCCGCATCACCACACCTTACTTCCTGCCGGACCGGAGCGCACGGCGCGCCCTGATCGAAGCCGTCCGGGAGCGCGGCGTGAAGGTCCAGATCCTTACCGCGGGCCCGCGTATCGACCACCCCGCGATCAGGAGGCTGAGCCAGCACAGCAGCCGCCACCTCGTCGAAGCAGGCGCCGAAATCTTCGAGTACCAGCCATCGATGATCCACGCGAAGCTGATGACGGTCGACGGGCAATGGAGCGTAGTGGGGTCCACCAACTTCGACCATCGCTCCTTCGCGCTGAACGACGAGGTCAATCTGGCGACGCTGGACCGGGAGCTCGCCGGAGTGATCGACGCGGACTTTTTCGACGACCTGAAGCAAAGCCGCAGGCTCACGCTGGAGATGCTCAAACAGCGGTCCTTACTGGGGAAAGACGTCAATCCGCTCGATCCGGCAATGACCTGGGAGAGCTAGGGGACTCTCTGCAAGCGCTGTCGATGCGGGGAGACGAAGTAAAATAACGCTATGAAGTATCTGATTGCGTTGCTTGCGGTTGCCGGCATTGTCGTCTCGACCATGGCCCTGCACGTCCACTACATGGACCCCGGCCTCGCTCCTCCCTGCGCGGTCACGGAGCGGTTCGACTGCGGCGCCGTCAACCACAGCCGCTTCGCGGTCTTCCCGGCCCGGACGTTCGACGAAAAGCCCGGCGCGTTTCACATTCCTGTGGCCACGATCGGGATCGCGGGCTACGCGCTGATCGGTGTCCTCGCGCTTCTAGGCCGCTGGTGGCTGGTCTTCGAGTTCGCGCAGATCGGCTTCTTCTGCGCCGCCTTCCTCAGCTATCTCGAAGCTTTCGTGCTGCAGAAGTGGTGTATCTACTGCCTGTGGTCCCAGGGGATCGTGACTGCCATCCTGCTGTTGACTATCGGTGCGCTGGTCATGCGATGGCGGCAAAGACCTCGCCACGCTCTACCCATGGGATAAGGCCGGGTGCCCCATCTTCGCCGCGTCTTTTGCGGCTAAGGTGGGCATTCGCGTAAGCGAACCGCTCTCCTCAACCCTTCCCACGTCATCCCGGCCAAGCACCCGCGACCAACTTTACCGTTACCCCACCCTGAATTCGTTCTAGGATGAACCCATGTGGCCCAAAGTCATCGCTCAACTGTTTGAACTGCTGCCCCACGTCTCGCGCCTTGTGCCGTTGGCGGACAGGTTTCTCAACTCGAAGGTCGCCTCCGAGAAGGCGAACGAGGCTGCATTGGGACAGGTCACAGGCCAGATCACCGAATCCCACGGCGGCCTCATCCGGCAGTTGCAGGACCAGAGTGCCCGGATCGCCGGAGTCTCCGAAGAGGTCAAGAGCGCCCGCGTTGCTATCGAGCAGCACGAACGCCATGTGCAGGCCCTGACCCGGGAGGTGGACTCGCTGGGCTGGTGGGTCAGGGTCGGCGTGAGCCTGCTCGCCATCCTCTCCGTGGTCATCCTTGTGCTGCTTTCCCTGCTGCTCCGCGGACGTTGAGCGTCAACCTGAAAATAAAGTTCGGAAACGTGGCGTAGTTCGTCGTCTCGAAAGCCGCCATCCCGATCACCGCATTAGCCACGCAAATGGCCACGAGTTGCACAATCTTAACCGCGTTTAATGTGCAAGGTCTGCTGAAATCCCCACTAAAAGCCGCACCTCACCATGCGGGAATCTTTTCGCCGGAAAACGTAGAATCAGGCCATGGGAATCTCCCGCAAAGAAGCTCTGGACTGCTTTCGCAGCGACGATCTGATCGGACTCGGCATGGAAGCCGACGCGATCCGACGGCGCCTGCATCCTGAAGGCGTCGTCACCTACACGCTCGACGTTGCAATCGACTATTCCAGCCCGGCGGAGGCTTCTGCTGAACCTCGTATCACTCGCTTTTGCAATGAGATAGAGGATGCCATCGAGGACGGCGTGACCTCCGTCACCATGCAGGGCGAAGCCTCCTCCGCCCACGACATCGCGTGGTTCGAAGCCCTCTTTCGCGGCATCAAGCAGCGCTTCCCCGCTCTCTGGCTGCACTCCCTCTCGGCCTCCGAGATCCTCATTCTCGCCCAGCACTCCGCCATGCCCGTGCGCGACACCCTGGCTCGCCTGCGCGACGCCGGCCTCGACTCGATCCCCGGCAACGACGCGGGTATTCTTGACGACGCGGTCCAGCCCCAAGACACCCGAAGCCACTGCACGGCGGAAGATTGGCTGGCCGTGCATCGCGCCGCCCACGGGCTCGGGATGCAGACCACCGCCAGCATCGTCTTCGGCTCCGGTGAGACGTTGGAGCAGCGGCTAAACCATCTGGAATCAATCTTCCAGCTTCAGGAAGAGACGGGCGGCTTCACGTCGTTCACCGTGCGCAGCTTCACCCCGCGGGTTCGAGCGATCCCCGGATTCGAGGAAGCCACCGCCGTGGAGTACCTGAAGACGCTGGCGACTTCGCGCATGTTTCTCGACAGCATCGCAAACATGCAGTCCAGCCTCGACACCCAGGGCCTCAAGGTTCTACAGGTCAGTCTGCGCTTTGGAGCCAATGACGCAGGCAGCATCCTGTTCGCCCAGGGCGCCAACGCCGCCACGGAGGAGCAGGTGCGGCAGGTGATCCGCGACGGCGGCTTTAGGCCGGTCGAGCGCGACGCCCTTTACCGTACGATGTTCCTCGCCTGATACGTCTGATAGGTTGGTCGTGTAGGTTGGTCGTGGAAGGCGGATGGCTGCTGCGTCCGCGTCAACGGCCGGCATCCGTATCGCGTAGAATCGGTGGATAGCTGACCCTACCGCCGGAGCAACGACCTGCCTGTTCTCACCCAATCTTTGACCTCGCTCCTCGGGATACTCTTTGCCCCAAAAGGCCTGGGTCACTATTGGAAGACGCACTATGCGGACAAGACGTTCGAGCATCTGTACCGGTGGAATGCCTTCGATACGGCTCTCCTGATTCCGTATTTCGTCGTCATGGTCATCCTGGCGTTCTATGGCGTGCATCGCTATCAACTGGTGTGGTTGTACTTCAGGAACAAGAAGAATGCGGCGAAGTGGAGCGATACTCCCATGCGATTCGCGGAGGGCGAGCTTCCGTTCGTCACCATCCAGCTCCCCATCTTCAACGAGCAGTTTGTCATCGATCGCCTTATCGAAGCGGTCTGCAGGCTGGACTACCCGAGGGATCGTTTCGAGATCCAGGTGCTCGACGATTCGACCGACGAGACCACGGGCGTGGCCCGCGAAATCGTCGAACGATATGCGCAGGGATTCTCCGGGATGGAGCCGCAGCCGATCGTCTATCTTCACCGCAGCAACCGTCATGGATATAAGGCAGGCGCGCTCGACAAGGGACTGGATGTGGCGCGAGGGCAGCTTATCGCAATCTTCGACGCGGACTTTGTGCCGCCGCCGCAGTGGGTGATGCAGGTGGTCCATCACTTCGCCGAGCCGGAGATCGGGATGGTGCAGACGCGCTGGACGCACCTGAACCGTAACTACAGCTTTCTCACGCAGGTCGAGGCGATTCTACTCGACGGTCATTTCGTTCTGGAACACGGCGGACGCAGCCGCGCGGGCGTGTTTTTCAATTTCAATGGCACCGCCGGGATGTGGCGGCGCGAGACCATCACGACCGCAGGCGGCTGGCAGCACGACACCCTGACCGAAGACACCGACCTGAGCTATCGGGCGCAGCTTGCGGGATGGAGGTTCAAGTACCTGCAGGATGTCGAATGTCCGGCGGAGCTGCCGATCGAGATGACGGCGTTCAAGACGCAGCAGGCCCGGTGGGCGAAGGGCCTGATCCAGACGGGAAAGAAGATTCTTCCGCGCGTGTTGAACAGCAATGCGTCGTGGCACACGAAGCTCGAAGCGTGGTATCACCTGACGGCAAACATCAGCTATCCGTTGATGATCGTGCTCAGCGTGCTGCTGATGCCCGCGATGATTATCCGCAGTTGGCAGGGCTACATCCAGATGTTTCTGATCGATTTTCCGCTGTTCATCGCGAGCACCATGTCAGTCTCCACGTTTTACCTGGTCAGCCAGAAGGAGCTGTACCCCAAAAGCTGGTACAAATCGATTATCTACGTGCCGTTTGTCATGGCGCTGGGCGGCGTTGGGCTGACGATCACGAATACAAAGGCGGTGATGGAAGCGCTCCTCGGAATCAAGAGCGCATTCGCCCGCACGCCGAAATACAGCGTGAAGAAAAAAGGCGAGAGAAGCCAGGCGAAGGTGTACCGGAAGCGGCTCGGCATCGTTCCGTGGATCGAGCTTGCTATCGGCTGCTACTTCGCGTGGACGGTCTACTATGCGCTCTCGACAGAGAACTTTTTCACCGTGCCGTTTCTGCTGCTGTTTGTATTCGGGTACTGGTACACCGGCCTGCTGAGCCTGTTGCAGGGAAGGTTCGAACGGAGTGGAGACGCCGGCCAGCAGATGCACGAGAAGCCCTACCCGGTCGGAGTTTAAGGTTGCGTTTCGACTGACCCGCGATGTGAAACTGCTAGACTGAAGCCTCAGCGCGCACCACGCAGTTGCCTTGAAGGCACCTGAGGCGGTTAGAACGGGCATGATGATTAATGCTGTTTTGCTTGCAACTGCTTTGATCCTGGGATATGTGGTGTCGGTGGGCCTGTTGATGGCGGCGACCTTCATGATTACGTCGCGTGCGCCAAGGTTCGTTGTCAAAGAGTATCGCATTCGCAAGCGATACAAGCTGGTCGAAGCGATTGCATGGCTTGCCTGCGCGACCGCCGGTGGATACGTAATGGCTACCGTTGCGGGAAAGGCGCATGCATGGCTCTCGGTCATGCTGCTCGCGGCGGCTCTTATCCTTGTGGCCTGGACCAATAGCTGGGAGATGCGTCAACGCGGGATCGTATATCAGCTCGGGATAACCCTTCTGTCGGTTGCGGGAGTTGCCTTGGGACTCATGCTGCGGCTCAAGTGAGGGCGCTGCGCCCATGCAGAAAGGCCCGCAGGATGAGCGGGCCTTTCTGCACGTAAAGTGTGTGATGGGCTTCGAGGGTTAGAACTGGATGCCGAACTTGACCGGAATATAAGTCGTCGTTGCGCTGTTCTGCGGAAAGACATTGAAGTACGGGCTGGTGCTGCTGTCTCCGAACGGGCGAGACTGGTTGGCGACGTACACATAGCGCGCCTCCGCATAGAACCTCTCTGAGGCAAAGCGGGAGAACTTGTACGTGGCCCCGATACCTACGCTGACGCCGGGCGCATTGCTTGTGTACTTGTCGATGGTCTGGTTAGCCTGGTATTGCACGGGCCCATAGTAGGGGTCGAAGTACTGGCCGATGGAGGGGATCGTGAAGTTGGCGGTCTTATGATAGAAGCCCACGCCAGCGACGACATAGGCGCCGTACTTATCGCTATCGTAAAAGGTATATTTCGGATCGATGGTGAACGACCACACATGACTGCTGCCGCCGAGTTGCGACAAAGCGTTGCCGTTCTGGTCGGACGCGCCGAGGCTGTTGTAGATCCCCAGCAGGTTGTTCAAGGTGTTGGTCTGAAATCCGAAGTGGTCGTAGTCGAACTGCACGTTGACCGCGATCTTCTTGTTGAAGTTGCGGCCGCCGCCAACCTGGAATCCCCAGCCTGTCGCGAGATCGTTATGCGTTCCCTGCGTCGGTACGCCGAAGCCGCCGCCCGCGAAAAAGTCGTATTTGCGAGAGCCGTCCGGGTTGGTGTGGCTATCGGTGTAGTTCGGACGCCCATAGCGGCGGCGGGGAGGCGGCTGTTCGGCGCTGCCGCCAAAGCTCAATAACTCGGCGTTTGCGGTCTCAGTGGTGCCGGTGCTGCTGCTGTAGTTGAGATCGTCCGGGGTGGAAAGAAGCAGAGGAGCGGCGAGACTCGCCTTCAGGCTGGGGGCTGAGAAGATTCGGACAGGGCCAGCGGACTGCTGAGCATGCAGGCAAACCGTTCCTGCGGCGGCAAGAAATGAGACGGCTGCGGTGCGGCCAACGAGGTTGGCCAGGCGAGTTGTGGTGATCGGGGTGCGCATCTGTTTGTAGCTCCCTTGGTTGCTTTAGGTCCTTCGTACGGGGTAAACCCGACTGCGTCGTGCTTGTTGTGTAAGACGCATAAAGTATGCGTTTGGATGCAGTTTTGTGTTGTCCCAGCAAGGGATAGGCGTAGCCTGCAAAAGACTGGGCGTACTGCACACGCAGGACGCCCGGCCAGGCAGGTCTTCGAGGTTTAGTGGATGTCGAACTGCTCCGGGTGAAGGCTGGGATCGGATTTGACGAGAATGGTCTTGCCGGCCATCTCTTCCATCTCCTGCAGCCATCTGCCACCGGTGGTCTTCAACTGCTTGACCACCTCGGGGTGTACGCGAAGCATGACGTCGCCGCGGTCTAGGTGCTTGTGCATCTTGCGCATCTCGACATAGATGTCGTTGCACACCGTGACGGGTGACTTGACCATGCCTGTGCCGACGCAGACATTGCAGGTTGTGGATAGCGTCCGTTCGAGCGACTGCTTGACGCGCTTGCGTGTGATGGCGACCAGGCCGAAGTCGTTGAACTGCAGAACCTTTGAAGGAGCGCGGTCGCTCTTGAGCTCTTCCTCGAGCGCGGCCATGACCTTGTTGCGGTTCTTGCGCTCATCCATATCGATGAAGTCGATAATGATGATGCCGCCGAGGTCTCGAAGGCGAATCTGACGAACGATCTCTGGGATGGCGTCGAGGTTGGTCTTGACGATGGTGTCTTCGAGCCGGGCAGTCTTGCCGACGAACTTGCCGGTGTTGATGTCGATGGCGACCAGAGCCTCGGTCTGGTTGATGACAATCGATCCGCCGGACTTGAGCCACACCTTGGAGCGCAGCGCCTTGTTGATCTCCTCGGTGATGCCGAACTGCTCGAACAGCGGCGTGTCCTTGGTGTAGAGCTTCACGCGGCGGATCAACGACGGCTGAAACCGCTGCAGGAAGCGCAACACACGCTCGTACTCGGTCTCGGTATCGACCCAGATGGCGGAGAAGTTGTCGGTGACCTGGTCGCGCAGGATTCGCTCGACGAGGTTGAGATCGTGATAGATCAGCGCGGGCGATTTGCTGGACTCCGACCGCTGCTTGATGTCGGCCCACAGGTTGAGGAGAAAGCGAAGATCGCTGCGCAGCTCTTCTTCGCTGGCTCCATCGGCAGCGGTGCGGACGATGAAACCGCCCGCGGCCTCGCCTTTTTCGCTGAGCAGAATCTCCTTCAAGCGGCGACGCTCCTGGTCGGAGTCAATCTTGCGCGAGACGCCGGTGTGGTTGACGGTCGGCATGAAGACGAGAAAGCGGCCGGGAAGGGCGATGTGCGAGGTGATGCGCGCACCCTTCTTGGCGATCGGCTCCTTTGCGATCTGGACGAGGATCTCCTGGCCGGGCTTCAGCAGTTCGCTGATGGCCGGCAGATTGGTGGACTGCATCGAGCTACGGCCGCCGCGACGGTCGCGCCCTCCGACGTTCGAACGCTCGCGGTCTCCTGCGCCGCCGGTGTTGCGCGGCCGCTCGAAGCGATCGCGGCTGCTGCGGTCTCCACGGCGTCCATCGCGCCGTCCGCGGCCACGGTCCTGGTCGCGAACCTGGTCACGATTGCGATCAGGCGAGGGCGAGGCAGGAGAAGCGTGTGTTTGATCCATGCCGCTGAACGCCGCCGCTTCGCCATCCTGGGAGAAGTCTTCGTGAATCACATCTTCTTCACTGTCGGCTTCGTCAATGTCCTCCTCGTCGCCTTGCTCTCCATCCCCGTTGAGAGGATCGTAGACGGAGTCTTCTTCTTCGAGGTCGTCCTCTTCTCCGTCGTCGTCATGACTGGAGCGCGTGATCTCATCGATCGACATCTCGCGAATCATGGTGCCAAGATCGGCAGCGCCTTCGAGCGTCTCCTCTTCCTCGAAGTCCTCCATCTCTTCGATCGACGAGGCGTGGAGGGTGGTGGTGTAGTCCTCATCGTCGAGCGTCTCTTCTTCCAGTTCGCCGGGGCTTGGAGCAAAGTGCGGCGGCGTACTGCTGATCTCGGCCGTGTTCTCCGCAGAGCTCACGACGGCGGTCTCGTGCCGGATCGGGTCTGCGGTCTCCGCCGCGTGCTCTGGGACGAAGGCGGCGATCGGCGCTTCGGTAGACATGTCGCCGGTCGCGTGGATACTGGTGAGTTCGTGGGAGACATCTTGCGTCTCCGGAGGATGGACGGGGACCGGTTCTGTCTGCCAGTCGAACCGCTCATGGGAGGCGCTTGTCGTGGGATGAGTCGTGGGATGAATTGACTGGTGCTCATCTTGAACAGGCGCGGCCTCGGACGTCGCTACGGGTGTGACGTGGTCGGCGGGGCCCGGAGTAATGGTGTGGACGGGACTGTGCTCCGGGTTGTACTCGGAGTGGTACTCGACTGCGGAGGTGGGCTCCTGCGGTTCGGGCTCACTCTCGCTCGCGTGCTGCTCGATCTGTACGTCGGGTGTCTGAGCTTCGGGTATTGCAGGTTCGAGAGTAGAGCCGCTCTGGCGGTACTCGCTTGGAGCGACAGGATCGACTCGGTAGGAGGCGGAGGCGTCGGTCGGCTCGTACTCGGCGGACTCCTGAGTAACAGGCGAAGCGGGTCCTGAATGCGCCGCCTGGAAGGTCGGTCGATCCGCACCGCTCTCGGAGACCGGGCTCTCGACAACGGACGGTCGAGTCGCCTCCTGATGCACAGGTGTGCGCGCCTGCTCCGCGATCCGGGGGCTGCTGCGGGAGGGGGCTACGTTGTCCTGACGGTGCTCGGCCCGGGGCTCGGAGCGGCGATGGCGGGAGAGCGATTCGCCGGGAAGCGTGGCGCCCCCGTCCCAGCCAGCGGGGATGGAAAAGCCCGGAGCGGCGGGAACGACGAGATTCGAGTCGGCCGGCTTTGGCACCGCCGACGGTTCGTCGCCGCCCTTTCGGTACTTCGAGAGCGATTCGCCCGGAAGCACAATCGGCTCGTGCGCCTCAGCGGGTGAGTCATATGCGGGCGCGTTGTCGACGCCGTGGAGCGGGGCCTTGGGCGCAAAGCCCCGGGGAACGCGAGGTTCGCGGTCGCGTCCGCCCCGCTCTCCTTGACTGCCACCACGATCACCACGTCCGCCGCGGTCATTTCGATCGTTCCGGTCGCTCCGGCCAGCGCGGTCGTTGTTGCGGCCGCCTCTCTCCTGCGTCTCATCGGGCGCCGGATAGGCGGACTCGATGGGAGCGGAGTTGCGAGGGGCTGCGGGAGGGGCGGCCGATGCATCCAGATTCAGCGAATCGTATGCATCGTGTGAGTCGTCGTAGGAGTTATCGTCACGGGGCTCTATTACGCCGCTGCGAGAATTGCCTACGAGGTCGTTCGGGCCAAGCGCATCGCCAACCGGGGATTGCGGCACTTGGTCACGCTCTCCGGCTCCACGGCTGCGACGGCGTCCGCGTCGACCGCGCCAACGGCGGCTTCCATCGGCACCGGGCGCTCCCTCGCCAAGTTCGGCTCCATCGACGGGCGTGCTGCCGGGAACGGGTGTGAAGGAGACCGGGCGCTCCGAGTCGGTTTGGTCCGGTGTACGGGCAACCGGTGGCGCAAAACTACCGGCGTCCACGGACGAAGCGCCCTCGGAGGTCGGTTGGCGATCGCGGTTGCCGCTTCGGTCGCGACGTCCACGGCGGCCACGATCTCCTCTGCCGCCGCGGTCGCCGCGGTCGTTACGATCCGTCCGCTCCGTCCCTTCCGAGGACCGAAGGCCGGAGTCGGTGGTCTGGTCGAGGCGATCGGGAGGGCTGGCGATGGCTCCCTCAAGGGTCGGCGGAGCGCCTCGGTTTTCACGGGCGTCCCGGCCTTCGCGGCGGCTTTCGGTGCGGGGTGCGCGGCCGCTGTCGGCATGGCTGTCGAAGTCCGCGGAATCGCCCGCTTCCTCCATGAAATCAGTGATATAGAGAAAGGCATCGCGCTCGAGGCCAATGTCGACAAAGGACGACTGCATGCCGGGGAGCACACGCGTCACCTTGCCGTTGTAGATGGAGCCCGCGAGGGTGTATTCGTTCTCGCGTTCGTAGTAGATCTCCGTCAGGGCGTCGTTTTCGACGATGGCGAGACGGGTCTCGTGAGGGGTACTGGAGATGTAAATTTCTTTCGACATTCGCTGTGCTCTTTCTGCCCGCTCCGGGTGGAGGCGAGCGGCAGGCGAGACAGAGAACAACCGGGAGCTGACCCTGGAAAAGCCAGGTTCAACTCACCGCGGGGGCGGACAGGGTGGGGGGTGCGGAAGCGCGTGAACGAAACTCGATGGCCGGTGCGAGATGTCGAGACAGCTCAGCCGCAGGTGCGCTCCAGCAGAACGCGTGACGGACCTTACCGGATAAATCGGGAACACGAGGTGATGCTTCGAGCGACAGCAGGCATGCGGAGTTTGTGACCAAAACAGTGTCAGAATCGATATTCTGAGACGGGGCCGTTCGCCATCCGGATGCAATCATTCCCTGAAACCTGTCCGGCCAACGGATCGATGTCTCTCGTCTGGCCGGCCTTTTCTTCTAGAAAAGTCATTATGAATACCGCATGTTGGCGACCTTGCGCCCTAAGCAGCGGGATGAAACCTAAAATTCCGATCGGCATCTACAGCCGTGCAGAAGATTGTTAATAGTATTGCACTAAAGCCGCTGGGAAGCGAAACCGAATCCGGAGCGGGTCGAAAACCAGAGCCTAACGGGACACACAACCTACCTGTGCCGGGAAGCGCGCCCGTTCAAGAGAGCCGACAAGGGGCCGTCAGTTGACGAATCGGCTCATCCGGATGTTCATCACGATCCCGAGCGCCAGAAAGGTAAACAGAATGGACGACCCCCCGTAGCTCAGCAGCGGCAGCGGAATCCCCGTGACGGGCATCAGCCCCACGACCATCCCGATATTCACGGCGATCTGGAATATGATCACCGCGACCACCCCCATGATGATGAAGCTGCCCGGAAGGTCTGACGCCGTCTGCGCGTTCTGGATCAGGCGCATTAAAATAAGGAAGTAGAGAAGCAGCACACCGACTGCCCCCACGAATCCGTGCTCCTCGCAGAAGGCGGCGAAGATGAAGTCGGTGTACGGGATGGGCAGGAAATCACCCTGCGTCTGTGTTCCTTTGTTGGCGCCCTTGCCCCAGATGCCACCCGCACCCACGGCGATGAGGGACTGGCGAATCTGATAGCCCGAGCCGCGCGGATCGGCATCCGGGTCCATGAAGCTGGTCAGACGCGCCTTCTGGTAGGGCTTCAGCACCTTGCCGGTCTTCCACACCACGCCGCCAAGCACCGCAAGCACAAGCACGATGATCGCCGCCTGCTTGACACGGATGCCGCCCAAATACAAGCCGCAGACCAGAATGGGCAGGTAGGTGAGCGACGTACCGAGGTCAGGCTGCTTCAGCACCAGGAGCATGGGGACGCAGACCATCGCGAAGGCCTTGCCGATATCGCGCCAGTTCAATTCCTTGCCCGCAAGCCCCCAGAAATAGCGCGCGACCGAAACAATGAGAACCAGCTTCACCCACTCGGACGGCTGAAAGTGAATGCCCCCGGGAAACTTGATCCAGCGCCGGCCGCCGAGCACCTTGGTCCCGACGGCCAGCACCGCGACCAGGGAGACAAGGCTGATCCCGTAGGCCCAGTGAGCCGCGTCGATGAGGCGATGGTAATCGACGAGCGAGATAAGAAACATCAGCACCAGCCCGATTGCCAGGAACCCGATCTGCTTGTGGTCGAAGCCGTGGAACTTGGTGTGCAGGGTGGCCGACTTGATTTCGAGGACCGAGATGACCGAAAGCACGAGCACGAAGCCCAGAAGAACCCAGTCGAAGTCGCGATACGAAGAGAGGCGAGGCATTCGGGCTGATCTCTCCTATTCCGCGCTCGGAATCCGTGCCACCGGATGGGTCTGGGGTGTCGGCGCAGTTTCGGGTTTGGCCGGTGCGGGCACAGCCGCGATGCGGACATTGTTGTCTCGCTTGCGCTGCTTATTGACGTAGGCATCGATGACCTGGGCCGCCAGTTTGGCGGAGTTGTTGCCCCAGTTGCCATGCTCCCAGAGCACCGCCACGACGATATCCGGATTACGCCGCGGAGCCATCCCGACAAACCAGGCGTTGGGCTCGGTATTGTGCCCCTTGCTGGTGCGCGAAAGAGCGTCGTGCCCCATGACCTGGGCCGTTCCGGTCTTGCCGGCAAAATCCACGCCATCGAGGTGCGCCACATAGGCTGTACCGATGGGACTGCCGGTCACGTTCGCCATGGCATCCGTGATGATCTGCCAGTTCTCGGGCGTTAATGGGATCGTCTTATCGCCCGAGCCGGGGAAGCTCTCGTGGATAGCCTCAAGCTGGTCGGGAGGCACCTCGTCCGGGAAGACGACATGCGGCCGCCGCAGGACTCCACCCGAGGCGATGCCGCTCAGCGCACGTGCAAGCTGCAGCGGAGTCGCCGTCACGGCCCCTTGCCCGATACCGACCGAGATCGTCTCACCGGCGTACCAGGGTGCATGCTGGGTCTTCATCTTCCACATCGTGGACGGCATGGTTCCCGAAACCTCATCCGGCAGGTCGATGCCGGTCTTCTGCGAGAACCCAAGCGAAGTCGCATACCGCGCAATAGTGTCGATGCCCAGCCGGTTCGCCAGCGTGTAGTAAAAGGTGTCGCACGAATAAGGAATGGCGTTCTCGATGTTCACCATGCCGTGATGCCTGTCACACGCATAGAAATGGCCGTAGAAGGTGGCTCCGCCGTTGCATTCGACATGCATGGTCTGTGCAACATTCTCCTGCAGGCCCGCAACCGACATGATGATCTTGAAGGTGCTCCCGGGCGCAAGCTGCGCCTGTATGGTCTTGTTCAGGAGCGGGTGGTCGGGGTTGTTGAGGATCTCGCTCCAATAACTCCTGGTCAGGCGCACCGCAAACTGGTTGGGGTCGAAGGTAGGGCGGGAGGCCATGGCGAGAATCTCTCCCGTATGCGGGTCCATCGCGACGATGGCGCCTATTTTTCCCTCAAGCGCCTTTTCGGCGGCCATCTGGACATCGAGGTCGATGGTAAGGCGCAGGTCTTTGCCCGGAGTGGCGAGCGTCTCGCCGAGGCGTCCGAGTTCCTTGCCATGGCTGTTGACAATAATGTCGCGGCTGCCATCGATGCCGCGCAGCAGTGAGTCGTAGGTCTGCTCCACTCCCGACCGGCCGACGACATCGCCAGGCGAGTAGAACGCGTAGCGGGGATCGTCGAGCATCTGCTCGGAGACCTCGCCGACGTATCCGATCAGATGTGCCGCAAAGCCGTCCCTGGGGTAGAGGCGCCGTTGCTCATCGAGAGTTTCAAGCTCCGGCAGTTCGTCCCGGTGGGCTGCGATAAAGGCCTGTTCGTCCGGGCTGATGTCCTGCTTCAACGGAATAGGTGCGTATTTGGGCGCGCTCTGGTAGTGCCGCAGCGTGGCCAGAATCTGGTCCACCGGCATGTGGAGGCCCTTTGAGATGAGCGGCAGATCGGCTTCGAGATCCTTCATCTGCTCGCGGAGAAGGTAACAGGACACCGAGGGATAATTGTCCACGAGCAGCCGGCCCTCGCGGTCGAAGAGCCGTCCGCGTGGAGCGAGAATGGGCACCTTGCGGATGCGGTTCGCCTCGGCCAGAGAACGGAAGCTTTCGGCATTGAGCACCTGGAGCCGCCACAATCCTGTGATGAGGACAGCAAGGATAAGGGCAACCAGATATTGGGCGGAGTGAAGCTTGCCTGCGGGCAGCTTCTCGGCCTTGCCGTTCGGCCCGATCGAGGCCTGGTCGGAGTGGAGCGATGGTTCCATGGCGTTCTCTCAGTCTACGACTTCAGCATGGGAATAACGTCGATTCCCACTTAAGGGCAGCGTCAATCGTTGCGCTTCGTATGATCGAGCAGGAAAAAGATCGGCAGCGCCACGGCGGTGTTGATTGCGGCGCGAATAAGCTCATGGACCCAGAGGATGCGGAAGTCCACGATCCCAAGCAGACGGTGATCGATGAGAAAGAGCAGGAAGCTGTTGAGCAGAAAAAAACCGAAGTTCATGACGATGCGAGTCGTCAGGCTCTCGACATCCACCTGAATGCCAATACTGGCCGCGATATAGCCGATCACCGACTTTGCCATGCCGTTCACGCCGATCGGCTGGTTCGTCAAGGCATCCTGCAGCAGCCCGATGGCGGCGCCGGTCAGCGTTCCGGCAACAGGATTGCGACGTGAGACCGCAAAAAAAATAGTGACGATCAGCGGGAGATCGAGGATGGCAAGCCTGGGAAACGGCTTTGGCAGCAGCGCCTGAAGCAGAACCGCGCCGAGCGGAACGAGCAGAGCGACGGCAGCCGGAAAGGTGTGCTGCTCAAGCTCCCGGCGGGATGTATAGCTGCGTGTGGCCATAAGGCTTTTTCGTTTCCGGTTCCGTATTTCGATTTCAGAGACTAGCTGCTGCAGAGGGTTTGCTACGGCTGAGGACTTGCCCTGGGTGGAGAGTCGGGTTGGGGCTGCAGCCTGGGTTTTTTCTTTTCGGGGGAGGTCGGGGGTTTGTCTGAAGCAGCCGCTGGCTTCGCCGTAGCTGGCGTTGGAATCGTCCCAGTGGGCTGGTTTTCGCCTCCGCCAGGTTTCAAATCCGCGGCAGGAGGCGTTGTTCCGGGAGTAAACCGGTCGGAATGGAGGGTGGGGAGAGGATGGGGAACAACACCCCCTGGTGTCGTAGCCGACGGCGCGACCGGCGCAGTGGCTTCACCGCTCGTCTCCGGCTGGTCCGGATCATGCAGGCTCGGCAAACGGTCGGCGACAATCTGGGCCGCGGAACGGGCGGCAGCCTCGGCAGCCAGCGCATCGGCGGCGGCTTGAGCGGCAGCCCTGGCCTCCGCCGTGGCGGCTCCCTTCGCCAGATCCTTCTGAGCTTCCAGCGGGAGTGCGGCCTGCGTTCCGGTGATGATGAGAACCTCCTCCAGCCGATCGAGATTGGCCGCAGGCCGCAGACGAATGGTTGTGTAGGGCTGGTGGTCCGGGTCCGGAGCGATGCTCTCGATCGTGCCCACGGGAAGTCCGCGCGGATAGACCTGGTCGCCTCCCGAGGTCAGCACCTGCTCGCCGGGCTTGATGCGCGCATCCGGCGTCAGGTTGTTGATCAGGATGCGTCCGGCCGTCGAACCCCGCAGAATGGCTCGAATGCGTGTCGTCGCCAGCAGGACGCCCGCACCCGAGGTCTGATCGTTAATTAGCAGCACCTGCGACGTGTGGGGAAAGACATCCCGCAGCTTGCCTACGATCCCATCGGGCGTCATCACCGCCTGATCCGGCTTGAGTCCATCGTTCAGGCCCTTGTCGATATAGATGACGCGAGAGAGTTCGCTTCCGCTGGTTCCGATCACCTGCGCCGCCACCGTGGAGGCGACATAGTGTTGCTGAAAATTGAGCAGCGCCTGCAGCCGCCGCCCTTCGATCGCGTCTTCGGCAAAGGCCGCCTGCTCGAGGCGAAGCCGCGCAATCTGCTGCTGCAGGTCGTAATTCTGCTGACGCGTGTGACGAAGGTCTACATAATTGGCCCATCCGCCCCGCACACTCGACCCGATCCCATGGAAGAACCGCTCGAATGGGCTGACGATCGAGATCACCCAATACCGCAGGACTGTCACCTTAGTCCCATCCGGCGCGCCCGATTCCACAGGCCGCCGAACCTGGATGGCGAGCCCGATGGTCTGAGCCAGCAGGATCACCACCAGGACCAGAACGTTCTTGAAACGTGTGAAGAAGGATTCCATGCGATATCAATGATTATCGGCGATTATCCGCCACGTGCCGCATTGATGCAGGTGACGCCGCGGATGCACCATGAAGATTTCTTGAAAAGAGAAGCGGCGTGATCTCGGACGAGGCGGTTCTGCCTCGCTAGTCACGCGCACCCGCCATGCGGCACAATCTGCATTATCGGCATGTCCTCCGCCTTCAGGAAGGTACGGCGCATAATAAACAGAATGGCCTTTCGCTCCGGTTTCGTCTCAATCATCGGTCGCCCCAACGCGGGCAAGTCCACCCTGCTCAACGCGCTGCTCGGGCAAAAGCTCGCCATCGTCACGCACAAGCCCCAGACGACGCGCACCCGCATCCACGGTGTGCTCGAAGTTCCGCTCAAGAAGAAGGCCAAGGGTGAACCCGGCCACCCCCCGGCCCAGGTCGTCCTGGTCGACACCCCCGGGGTCCACAAGCCCGACACTCAGCTCGACCGGCGCATGATGCAGGAGGTACACGACGCTCTGGAATCCCGCGACGCCGTCCTCTTCCTCGTCGATGTGACCCACCGCCTGCCGCGCGTCCAGACCACCGAAGCGGCGGTGGAAGCCGCAAAGCCTGGAAGCTTCAAGACCACCGGCCGCATGGCCCTGAGCGCATCCGAGGACGACTTCGCCCTGTCGCTGATCAAGAAGCTCGAGTGCCCCGTCATCCTCGTCCTCAACAAGATGGACGCCATTCCGAAAAAAGACCTCCTCCCCCTGATGGCCCACTGGTCCGCCCTGCACCCCTTCGCGGACGTAATCCCCATCTCCGCCCGCAAAAAAGAGGGCCTCGAACTCCTGCTCGAAAAGATCGTCGGCCAGCTCAAGGAGGGCCAGCGCTACTTCCCCAAACACCAGCTCACCGATCAGCCCGAGCGCTTCCTCGTCGCCGAGATGATCCGGGAGAAGATCCTCCTGCTCACCGGCGAAGAGGTCCCCTACGCCACCGCCGTCGTCATCGAGAAGTACGAAGAACCCGCCTCCATGAAGAAGCTGAAGGACGGCAAACTCCCGGTAACCAGGATCTCCGCCGCGATCTTCTGCGAGCGCACCGGGCAGAAGGCCATCCTCATCGGCAAACAGGGCGAGATGCTCAAACGCATCGGCACCGCCGCCCGCAAGGACATCGAATCCCTGCTAGGCACCCGCGTCTTCCTCGAGCTCTTCGTCAAAGTCCAGGAAGAATGGCGCTCCAGCCGAGGCTTCGTCGAAGACCTTGATTGGCGCCGCCAGCTTGAACAAATTGCGGATAAGCAGCAGGCTGAGAAAGACTAAACAAACCCCCCTCCTAACACACTCAGATTCTGGAGGGCGCTTAGCTACTCTTTAACGCTAACCCCCAGCGCCTTCATCTTGCGGTACAAATGACTCCGCTCCAGCCCCAATCCCTCCGCCGCGCGGCTCACATTCCCATGAAACTCATCCAGCTTCTTCAGAATGTAATCCCGCTCATAAGCCTCCCGAGCCTCTACCAGCGATGAAAACTCCTCGCCCCGCGTACTGACATTTCGCCCCGAATCCGCCGTCTTCCCCGCCCCGCGATACACCAGCATCGGCAGATGCTTCCGCTCCAGGCGCTGCGTCTTCGGATTGAGAATCAGCACACGTTCGACCAGATTGCGCAGCTCGCGAACATTCCCCGGCCAGTGGTACTGCTTCAGTGCCGTCAGCGCATCTTCGGTCATCTCCACATGAGGCCGTCCGTATTCCGCGCCAAACTGCTGCAGAAACTCCTTCACCAGCAGAGGGATATCTTCCTTGCGATCACGAAGGGGCGGCACAAAGAACGGAATCACGTTCAGCCGGTAGAACAGGTCCTCGCGAAAGTTACCGCGCGCAATCTCTTCCTCAAGGTCTTTGTTGGTGGCCGCGATCACCCGCACATCCACATGCACCGGGTGTGAAGCCCCAACCGGCAGAAACCGCTGCTCATCGAGCGCCCGCAACACCTTGGCCTGCGTCTTCAGGCTCATGTCCCCAACCTCGTCGAGAAACAGCGTACCCCCATCGGCTCTCTCGAACGTCCCACGCTTCTCTGTCGGCCCACCCGGCACCGCGCCATGCCGATACCCAAACAGCTCCGATTCGATGTAGTCCTCCGGAATCGCCGCACAGTTCAGCTCCACAAACGGCCGGTCCTTGCGCAGACTCTCCGCGTGCATCGCACGCCCCACCAGCTCCTTGCCCGCGCCCGACTCGCCATAAATCAACACACGCCCGTTGGTTGGGGCCATCAGCTTGATCTGCTGTCGCAACGCCTTCATCGGCACACTCTGCCCGGTCACGGTCCCCTTCGTCAGTTGACGCGAGAACTCCTTGTTGTCCTCGCGCATCTGGCGCGCCTTCATCGCATTCTTCAGCACGATCAGCGTCCGCTCCAGCGACAGCGGCTTCTCCAGGAAGTCGTACGCCCCCAGCTTGGTCGCCCGCACCGCCGCCTCGATGGTTCCGTGCCCGCTGATGATGACGACCTCTGGAACATTCGCACGCTCCATCTCGCGTATCTCGGCCAGCGCATCCAGCCCATCCCGGTCCGGCAGCCAGATATCGAGCAGCACCACATCGTAGGCTGCGTCGCGCAGCAACTCCAGCGCCTCCGCAGCCGTAGCGGCGGTCGTGACCAGATAATCCTCCTCGCGCAGAATGCTCTCCAGCGACTCCCGAATCTCCGCCTCATCGTCCACGATCAGCACATGATTCATTCGCCGCCTCGCACCGAAGCAGGAGAGACCACATCGCCAGCATCCACTGGAACTGCACCATCCCCCACGGCAGGTGGCGTACCGGCGTACTGCACGATCCGCCCCGGCTCGTCCACGGAAAAAGCACCCGAAGCAAGCGGCATTTCAAGCTCCCCATCCATACTCATGGCCGCCCTCAACTCCACAATAAATCTTGCCCCTGCGGGCTCGTTCTTCTCTGCCCGGATGGTCCCCTGGTGCTCCTGAATGATCTTTGCGGCAATCGCCAGCCCCAACCCCGTCCCCCGCTGCTTCGTCGAAAAGTAAGGCAGAAACAGCCGCTCCCGCATCTGGTCGGTGAGGCCCGATCCCGTATCGGCGATCGTCAACTCAATCATTCCGTTCTCCAGCAGACTCGTACACACAAACAACTCCCGCAGCAGACTGTGCTGCATCGCCTCCGCGGCGTTATCGATCAGGTTGCCAAGCGCACGCTTTAGCGCCTCGGGGTCCGCCATCACAAGCGGCAGCTCCGTGCTCATCTTGCGTACGATCCGTATGTTCTGCATACGTCCGGCAAACAACGCCAGCGAGTTCTCGACAATCGTATTCAGATCGGCAGGCTTCGGCCGTGCGGTCGGAAACTCAGCGAGTGCGGCGAACTGGTCAACCAGACTGCGCATGCTCTCCACCGAGCTTGTGATCACCTCGCTGCACCGCCGGATGACCGCAATCGAAGGCGATTCCAGGCCATCCTCCCCAGACGCCGCATGCGCCAGACGGTCAATGTGCCGCCGTACCTGCTCCGCGCTCAAGCTGATCGGTGTAAGCGGATTCTTGATCTCATGCGCGACCCGCCGCGCCACCTCTTTCCACGCGGACTGCTTCTGCGCCCGAAGCAACTCCGTCGCATTTTCGAGGACCAGCACATAGCCCTGATGCTCCCGCCGCAGCCGGTCGGTGGCCGAGGGCATCTCCAGCAGCGCCACGGTCGCCAGCAGGTTCATCGTCCCGCCAAACCTGCCGCCGGATGCTTGAGGAGCAGGCGTCAGCTCAATTTCGCTCGAAGCCGACCCCATCCGGTGACTCCGCTTGATCAGCCGGTCCAGCACCTCCGAAACCTCCGCCGGAAAGACCTCCTCCATCACCTGCCCGTAAAAAGGCCGCTGCCCGCCAGGGTCCATCATCTCAGTCAACGCCCGGTTCGCCAGTACGATTCGCCGATCGACATCGAGCGTCGCAACCCCGTTCGGAATCGTTTCGAGCATCGTCTCGAGCTCCCCGCGGCGGGCCTCCAACGCAGAATTAGCCGCGCTCAACTGCACCGTCGAATGCTCGACCGCCCTCCGGCTTCCTTCAAGGTCGGCGGCCATGTGGTTGAAGCTTCGCACCAGCTCCCCCAACTCCTCCGTGGCGCTCTCTCCTACCCGATGGGCATAGTCTCCCGAGGCGATCGCCTCCATCGCGTCGGCCAGCGCCTCGACCGGCTTGGTCACCTGCTTCGACAGATGCAGCGCGAGCCAGCTTGAAGCGAATAAGGCCAGACTGGTCATCATCAGCAGCAGCAGCATATAGAGGTCGCGGATCTGCCGCCGCTCGCGGTACAGCGCCCAGTACGCATCGGCATTCTTGCGCAGCCTGCCCATCGTCGCCGTCATTCCCTCCGGCATCGGAAGCCCGACAACAACCGTGCTGCCTTGCTTGATCGCCGCCGCACCAAGCGCATAGTCCGCGGACCCCAGCGAGAATACAGGGTCGTCGCTCCGTTGCGCAGCCGCAAGCAGAGCCGCATCGGTGGCCTCGGTGGCGGTTCGTGCGGCGACTGCCTCCTGCACGGTTTGATCGCCCTCTTCGCCGCTCTGGTCCGGCAGCCACGTCTTCACCTCCGCCGTAGCGCCAATCCGCTGCGGCATGTGAAACCCGGCGATGACACGGCCTTCGCGATACACCACCGCGAAGCCGTTCTGCAACGTAGTATCGTGCTGCCGGAGCACCCTGACTATCGCCTCCCGGTTCGGCCGAGAAGCCGTCGCAGAAGTTTTACTCGCAGGCTTGTGCGCCGGGCTCCGCGCTGGACTGTGCGCCGGGCTCCGCGACGGCTCACGGTTTCGGCTATGCGAGCTACCACGTCCTCCGTCATGCAACTCCCGATGAGCCGCACCTGCAGCCCCGGAGACATTCGCAGCGCCGGCCGTGGTTGCCGGAAGCTCAGCCAGGCTCGACCCAATCGAGCTCGCCTCCGCCCGTGCGTTCGCTGTCGTGTACTGCGCCAGTTCCAGCGCCATGTGATTGCTGTCGTCCCGCATCTCCGTCACCGGCTGCGAGAACCACCGGTCCACGGCGCGGTTCATCAACCCATAGCTGAACAGATACATGAACACGACGGGGATCAGGCTTACCAGCACCGCGCCCCACAGCATCCGCGTGCGCAGCCTCGTTCCCATCACCCGGCTGCGCTGGTCGGCGTACAGCTTCAGCACATTGCGCACCAGCAGAAGCAGCACCGCGACGAACAGCAGAAACGCCACGATCGACAGCCCTGTGAACACAAAGAACTGCTGCGTCGTCGTCGGGTTCGGAACCCCCATGTTGAACGCATTCAGCGCCGCAAAGATCGCAAACAGCACCAGCAGGCACATGCCGAGCCCGAGGATGAACATCTTCCGACGGCTCGCCGTTGTGCCCATGGTTCAGCCCCTCTTACAAGTCATATAAGCCGTCTCGCGGAGGCGACCTCGCTGGTCCGCGAACCGCCATCGCATCAAGCCCCTATACCAGCTCCGTCACAGCCTTCCACTCGCGGCTCTGTGCTGCTGCCACTGCGCCATAGGTCAGCGTGCCGTCGAACGTGTTTACACCCTCCGCAATGCCTTCGTCCTCACGTATGGCTGCGTTCGCTCCAAGCCGTGCCAGCTTCAGCACATAAGGAAACGTCGCATTCGTCAGGGCCAGAGTGGACGTATATGGCACTGCTGCCGGCATGTTGGTCACGCAATAATGCACGACGCCGTTGACCTCGTACGAGGGGTCGGAGTGCGTGGTCGGGTGGGCCGTTTCAATGCATCCACCCTGGTCGATAGCCACATCCACGATGACCGCGCCCTTCTTCATCTTCTCTACCATCGCCCGGGTCACGATCTTCGGCGCAGCCGCACCCGGAATCAGCACCCCGCCGATGACCAGGTCGGCCTCGCGGACGGCGTGTTCAATGTTGTAGCTGTTCGACGCTACCGTGAAGACCCGTCCGCCGAAGATGTCGTCCAGCTCCCGCAGCCGGTTCAGGTTCAGGTCGATCAGCGTCACCTTCGCGCCCATGCCCAGCGCGATCTTCGCCGCATTCGTCCCCACAATCCCGCCGCCGATCACACAGACGTTTCCCGGCGCTACCCCGGGCACCCCACCCAGCAGCACACCGCGCCCGCCATGCTCTTTTTCGAGATATGCCGCGCCCACCTGCACGCTCATGCGCCCCGCAACCTCGCTCATGGGGGTCAGCAGCGGCAGGGCTCCAGTGCGATCCCGAACCGTCTCATAGGCAACGCCGGTGACCTTCGAGTTCAGCAGGGCATCGGTCAGGTCCGTCAGCGGCGCAAGATGCAGATACGTGAACAGCACCAGCCCTTCACGAAAGTGCCTATACTCCTTCTCGACCGGCTCCTTCACTTTGACGATCATATCGGCCAGCCGCCATACATCATGCGCCGATCCAACGATCTCCGCCCCCGCCGCCTGGTATTCGTCATCCGGCATCGCCGACAGGACGCCGGCCTTCTGCTCCACCAGCACCTTGTGTCCGGCCTCCACCAGCGCTTTTACGCCGGCCGGGGTCACCCCGACACGGCTTTCATGGTCCTTTACTTCCCTGGGAACTCCGATAATCATTCTATCTCCGCGTATATCGTTTCGATTGTATCTACTTGTGAACGTGTGAACCAATCGGGTCTCTGCGGCACTTACTACCGCAGCCGCCCGCTGCCTGGTCGGGCGGGCGCCCCGAATCTGTCGCACGGCAACGGCCTCGCCGCGTGTATCGGCCGGATGGGGACGGCCTGAAATCCATCCGCTTCCTTGATGCCGGCGACGAACTGCCCGAATAGCAAAATCCCATTCCAGTCACGCCGGTGCATATGACACAAGGGTTGCATTGACGGCATTTGTCCGGGCAAGTTTACTGAACTTGTGCATTTTGGCTCACGCCGCGCCGGTCTCCGCAGCGCTGCCGGGCGCATGACTCAATGCTCCGGCACAATCAGGGCAACGCCTCTGTCTTCGAGAGTTACACTATTGCAAGCCTCTTTTCAGGAAAAGACTTCAACGCCATGTCCTCAAACTCTTTTCAGATGCGTTACTCCCGCATTCACAACATGCGGTCCCTGTTCAGCCTCTTCTCCAGCGACCTCGCCATCGACCTGGGAACGGCGAACACGCTCGTCTTCGCGCACGGCAAAGGCATTATCGTCAACGAGCCCTCGATCATCGCGGTCAACAAGATCACCAATGAGGTCGAGGCCGTGGGCAAGGAAGCCAAGGAGATGCTTGGCCGAACCCCCGGCAACATCGTCGCCATCAAGCCCATGAAGGACGGCGTCATCGCCGATTTCCGCCACACTGAAAAGATGTTGAACTACTTCATCCAGAAGGCCCACAACCGCAAGATGATGGTCCATCCGCGCATCGTCATCGGGGTCCCGTCGGAGATTACCCAGGTAGAAAAGCGCGCCGTCATGGACTCCGCTTACAGGGCGAAAGCCTCTGAAGTGCATCTGGTAGAGCAGGCCATGGTAGCCGCCATCGGCGCAGGCCTGCCCATCACAGAGCCCGGCGGCAACATGGTCGTCGACATCGGCGGAGGCACCACCGATATTGCCGTCATCTCGCTCGCGGGCATCGTCTACTCGCGTTCCGTCCGCATGGCCGGCAACCAGATGGATGAAGCCGTCATGACTTACCTCAAGCGCAAGTACAACCTGCTCATCGGCGAGCGCACCGCCGAGCAGATCAAGATCTCCCTTGGGTCCGCCTACCCGCTCGACAAGCCTATCCAGATGGAGGTCAAAGGCCGCAACCTCATCGAAGGCGT
Organism: Edaphobacter sp.; assembly: GCA_965277575.1. Classification (GTDB taxonomy): domain Bacteria; phylum Acidobacteriota; class Terriglobia; order Terriglobales; family Acidobacteriaceae; genus Edaphobacter. The sequence continues at coordinate 3,430,387 of CBDIDK010000002.1, read as the reverse complement.
CCCCAAGACCATTACCATCGAGGACTCCGAGATCCGCGAGGCGCTCTCCGAGTCCATCGCCACCATTATCAACGCCATCCGCGTAGCCCTCGAGCGCACCCCGCCCGAGCTTTCGGCCGACATCTCCGACCGCGGCATCGTCCTTACCGGCGGTGGCGCGCTTATCAAAAACCTCGACAAGCGCATCCGCGAAGAGACGGGCCTCCCGGTCTCGATCGCCGACGACCCGCTGGCCTCCGTCGTCCTCGGCACAGGCAAAATGCTCTCGGACTTCAAGCTGCTCCGCAAGATCTCCATCGACTGACGCCGCTTCGCCTTCAGTCGTCCAACCGCATTTCGACTTCGCAGGAACGCGACGGTGCATCGGCAATCCGCGCCTTACGGCCAGGGCTTTGCGATTCCCTGTAACATAAAGGCAGATGATTCGCAGACCCGCACTGCTGCTTGCGTTCCTATGTACACCAGTCCTTGGTCTCCTCCCCGGCGTCGCGCAGACTGAGAGCCGTACTCTCCCCGCGAAGACGCCGCTCGCCGTCACGATCGACAACCACCTGCCAATGAAGGTCGGCCAACCGATCCGCGGCGCGCTGCTCTACCCTGTCTACTCGGGTGAAACCGAACTGCTCCCGCAACGCACGGTTCTCGAAGGCACCATCGTTGCGCTTACGCCAGACAAGAAACGGCGCCTGCACTCCAGGCTTCGGGGCGACTTTACACCGTTCCGCACGCCGGTCGTTCACTTTAGCAGTGTCGCGCTGACCGATGGCCGGACGGCTCCTATCTCCATCGGCGATGCGACCGACGGCGCGCCTTACCTGCGTATCGTTCCGCCTCCGCCAAACACCGGCGGCATCGTCAAACAGACCTTCGAACGCGCCAAGCAGGCTGCGCAGGACCAGATCCAGATCGTCACGGCGCCGGACAAGGGCGACCGCGCTCTCCAGGCGCTCTATATGAACCTGCCCTATCATCCGCAGCGGGTTGAAAAGAACACGGCCTGGAGCTTCGAGACCACTGCAGCGTTCACGCTTCCGCCCGCTGCCACGCCGCTTGTCCTGCCCGACCCGGAGGTCGCTGCAACGAAGAAAAAAAAGAAGAAAGTCGAGGCGCCTACTCCGATAGAAGAAGGTCCTCCCACCTGGATCCTGCAGGCTTTCCTGACGGAGCCGCTCGACTCGTCCACGGCGAAGATCGGTGAGATCATTCATGCCGAAGTCGCCCAGCCGGTATTCAATAAAGATAAGACTGTAGCGGTGCCCGTCGGCTCTGTATTGACCGGCACGTTAGTTGCTGCGAAGCCGGCTCGATCCTTCGGACGCAGCGGTACGCTCCGGTTCGACTTCAACCAACTCACGCTTCCTCAGGGCGCGCCACACAGCGTGCAGACGACCCTGGTTGGCGTCGATGCGCCAGGCAAGATCGCGCTTGACTCCGAGGGCCAGTTCAAACCGGCTGCCAACAACAATGTGATTGTTCCGCTCATCCTGGCGGTACTCGCCGCCCACTCTCTGGACACGGACGGGGGAGACGGCGCTCAATTTGGAAAGAACGCGGTGGGGGCCAACGGCTTTGGACTGGTCGGCGTCGTTCTGGGTGCTGCCGGCCAATCTCCCTACTTCGCGGCGGGTATCGGCTTCTACGGCACCGCCCTGACCATGTACGACCGCTTTATCGCGCATGGCAAACAGGTCACTTTCGCGCACGATACCCGCGTCACCGTTCAAACCACGAACCGCAGATCGGCTCCTCTCAAGCCTGAGCTCCACTAACACACCAGCCGGACTGTACTTATAGCCGCCGGCTATTCCCGTTTTCACCAGACGCGAGCATGACGTGAACCGTAGACAGAAGTTCCGGCAGCAGGAACGGCTTGGCGAGAAAGCGCCACCCTTCCTGCTGAAGCTGCGTTCGTTGTGCGACGTCGAGCAACCCTCCGGAGATCATCAGGACGGGCAGCTCCGCCTGAAGCAGCTTCAGTTCGAACGCGAGTTCCATTCCCGAGCGCCGCGGCATATACAGGTCCGTGATCAGCAAATCGGTCCTGGGCACGCTCGAAAATATCTGAGCCGCACGCTCCGCATCGCCGGAGCTGAAGACGCGGTAGCCTTCATGTTCGAGAAATGTCCGTGTCAGGGAACGAATATCGGGATCGTCGTCCACCAAAAGAATAGTGCTTTGTGGATGCTCATGGTGTAAGCCGTGAACATCGAGCGGCGCCATTAGATCATTCTGCATAAAGTGGTTCACACTACTTCCATTCTGCTCTTAACTCAATAGGAATCGCGATCGACTCATCGCCGATATCCTTTACCGCTCTGAGACTCGAATCGCGTCGTTGGCCATCACCTTGGCCCAAGACAGATGGACTGCGTAAGCCTCCATGGAGTTGCCTTGAATCGCTTCTGTTCCTGACGCCATCTCACGCCACCGGGCCGCCGCGCCAACCTGCCGTCCTGCCACCGCGCGCTACACTAATCCAAGCACCAGATTATGCGCATCATCACACGCTACATCCTCCGCGAAGTCACCTCTCACGCCCTGCTTGGCGGTGCTCTTTTCACCTTCATCCTCTTCACACATGACCTCGGCAAAATTCTCGAGATCTTCGTGCGGGACTCCGCCTCTTTCTCCGACGTGGCACGGATCGTCCTCTACACCCTTCCTAACGCGCTCAGCTTCACCATTCCCATGGCGGTGCTGGTTGGCATTCTCCTCGGTCTCAGCCGCTTGGCAGCCGACAGCGAAATTACGGCGATGCGCGCCAGCGGCATGGGCGCGCTCGACTTCGTGCGCATCGTATCCGTTGTCTCTACGGTAGCGCTCGCGCTCGGGCTCTTCAACTCCCTGTATCTTGCGCCGCGTGCCGCAGCCAGCCTGCTTGCCCTCGGTGAATCGCTGAAATCCTCGCAGGCATCGTTCGAGATTCAGCCACGGGTCTTCTACGAAGAGTTCAAGAATCGAGTTCTCTACATTCAGGACGTCAGCCCCGCAGCGGGAGCTTCGCTCTGGCATCACGTCTTCCTCGCCGATCTGACCGAGCCCGCAAACCCGCATATCACCACGGCCGAAAGCGCGATTGTGGTCAACGGCGCACCCAACAGTTCTGACGCGCAGACGATTCGTCTCCATCTGCGCAACGGAGGCGTTCACGAGACATCTTCAGCAGATCCAAATCAGTACAACATCTCCACCTTCGCCACCACCGACATTCCCATCGAGACCGAAGCGCAGGAAGACACTCACCTGGGACGCGTCAACACCCCCACTCTCGCGCTTGGGCTCCACGAACTCTGGCGCCGCGGCAACGCTGTGGGAAAGACCGGCGGAAGAGCCGCATCGCTCTATCGCATCGAGCTCAACAAGCGCTTCTCATACCCCTTCGCCTGTCTCGTTCTCATGCTCGTCGGTGTGCCGCTCGGTATGTCCTCCAAGCGCGGGGGCAAATCCACCGCATTCGTCCTCACCATTCTCCTGGTCTTCGTCTACTACTTCTTCTCGTCGGTCGGCGTCGCCTTCGCCCAATCCGGCAGGCTTTCGCCCTTCCTCGGCGTCTGGGGAGCGAACCTCACCTTCGCGGCTGCAGGCGCGATCCTGCTCTACCAGATGTCGCGCGGCGGAATCGCACTGAGTGTATTCTCCACCGCCGGAGTCTTCCTCGGCAAACTCGTCACGCGCCTCACCAGCAACAACGGTCACGCAACCAGCACGCGCGCCGAGCACGACAACGCAACGCTCCTCCGCAGGTTCCGCAGCGCCTCCCATATTCAGTTTCCCCTGCTGCTCGACGACTACATCATGCGCGAGTACGCCACAAACTTCAGCCTTGTGCTATTCTCTTTTTCCACCGTCTTCCTCATCTTCACCTTCTTCGAGCTGATCGGCGCAATCTTCCGCAATCGCACGCCGCTGGTTACGGTCGGCGAATATCTTATCAATCTCATCCCATACATTCTTTACAACGTGACGCCGCTCTGTGCGCTGGTCGCGGTCCTGGTGACCTTCGGTGCGCTCAATCGAACCTCCGAGCTGACGGCAATGAAATCGAGCGGCTTCAGCCTCTATCGAATCGTTACCCCCGTGCTGATCGTGACCCTGCTGATCTCCGCCGGGCTCTTCGCGTTCGACGAGTTCTATCTGCCCTCCGCCAACCGCCGCCAGGAGGCGCTGCTTTCGGTCATCAAGGACAAGCCCGCCCAGACCTTCCTGCGGCCAGACCGGGAGTGGATCTCCGGCCAGACCGATCGGGCCGGCGAACCTTCGCGCATCTTCTACTACCAGTTCTTCAACGCCGAGACAGACAAGTTCGCCAACATCACCGTCTTCGAATTCGACCCCGCCACCTTCACCCTCCAGCGCCGCATCTTCGCCGCCTCGGCCCGTTGGGACTCCCAGGTTAATAACTGGATCTTCGATAACGGCTGGCAGAGAACCTTCTCAGGCGAGACCATAGCCAGCTACAAGACCTTCACCGTGGCCACATTTCCCGAGATCAGGGAGCAGCCCGGCTATTTCAAGAAAGAGTACGTTCCCTCGCAGGAGATGAACTACAACGAGCTATCGCGCTACATCACCGACCTGAAACAATCCGGCTTCGACACCGTTCGCCTTCGTGTTCAGTTGGATAAGAAGATCGCCTATCCACTGATCACGCTGGTCATGGCGATCCTTGCGGTTCCATTCGCAATTTCGATGGGCAAGAAAGGCTCTCTCGCCGGCATCGCCACCGCAATCGGGCTTGCGATCACATACTGGGTCGTCGCTCTGATCTTCGAGTCGCTCGGCAACGTCAACACTCTGCCGCCAGTGCTGGCCGCGTGGACGCCCGATCTGGTGTTCGGCATCACGGGCGCTTACCTGCTTCTCCGAACCCCCACCTGATCAAGAGCAGGTAAAGGTATTCGGAGAAGCACAAACCGGCATCAGCCCCGCGAAGGACTTCTTCCCAGCAGCTCGCGCGCAATCACCATGCGCTGAATCTCGCTGGTTCCCTCGCCGATCGGACACAGCCGCACATCGCGGTAGAACTTCTCCGCCGGATAATCTTTGATGAAGCCGTAGCCCCCGTGAATCTGCACGCCTTCGTCGCAGATCCTGCATGCTGCCTCGCTTGCATAGAGCTTGGCCATGGCAGATTCCAGCGTCACCTTCTTGCCCGCGTCCTTCATCTGCGCCGCGCGCATCGTCAGCAGCCACGCCGCATCGAGCTCGGTAGCCATATCGGCCAGCTTGAACTGGATCGCCTGAAACTCGCTGATCGCCTTGCCGAACTGCCGCCGCTCCTGCGCATACTTCATCGCCGCGTCGAGCGCGCCTCGCGCCATCCCGAGGCTCAGCGCCGCGATCGAAATCCTGCCGCCGTCCAGCACCCGCATGGCATCCTTGAAGCCGTCGCCTTCCTTGCCGATCAGGTTCTCCGCCGGGATCTCGCAGTCCTCGAAGATCAACTCTGCCGTGTCGCTCGCCCGCAACCCCAGCTTGTTCTCCTTGCGTCCGGAGCGAAAGCCCTTCGTCCCACGCTCGACGACGAAGGCCGAAATGCCCTTGGTACCCTTTTCGCGGTCCGTCACAGCCAGAATGACAGCGCAGTTCGCATAGGTTCCGTTGGTGATGAACGTCTTGCTCCCATTCAGCACCCAGGTGTCGCCGCGCTTCACCGCCGTCGTCCGTGCGCCACCCGCATCCGAACCCGAACCCGGCTCCGTCAGGCCCCATGCGCCCAGCCACTCGCCGCTTGCAAGCTTCGGGATCCAGCGCTTCCGCTGCTCGTCGTTGCCGCCAAGCATTATGTGGTTGGTGCAAAGCGAATTGTGCGCAGCAACGATGATGCCGACGCTGCCGTCCACGCGCGACAGCTCCTCGATGGCCAGCACGTACTCGACGTATCCCATGCCCGCTCCGCCGAGCGACTCCGGGAAGATCACGCCCAGCAGTCCCATCTCGCCGAGCTTCTTCACCACCTCGTGGGGAAACTCGCTCTTCTCATCCCATTCGCTGACGTGCGGCGCTACCTCGCGCTCTGCGAACGCCCGCACCGCACTCTGCAACTGTCTCTGCTCTTCACTCAACCCAAAATCGAATCCCGCCATCGCATCCTCCACCTACTTCATAACCAAGGCTAATACATCTATCACGTTCATGCATAGTCCGGACGGTTCCCTACGCAAAGAAAAAGTGCAGGCAGCGCTGCCTGCACCCTCCTCCCGCAAATTGGCATCGGCCTAAATGCGATCCAACGCCTGTCCCAGGTCCGCCACGATATCCTCCACATCCTCGATGCCGACCGAGACGCGCATCAGTCCATCGGTGATGCCAAGCCGCGCCCGGCCCTCTGCCCCGACCGCAGCGTGGGTCATGCTGGCCGGATGACAGATCAGCGTCTCCACTCCGCCAAGCGACTCCGCCAGCAGTCCGAGCCGCAGGGACTTCGCAAATGTGTTGGCACGCTCGAGCGTTCCAAGCTCCATCGAAATCATCGAGCCGAAGCCGTGCTGCTGACGAATCGCAAGTTCATGCTGCGGGTGCTCTTGGAGGCCCGGATAGAACACCTGCTGCACCTTCGCATGGCCGTGGAGAAAATTTGCAACCACCCGGCCGTTGGCGTCGTGCTGCTTCATCCGCACCGCCAGGGTCTTCACGCCGCGCAGCAGCAGATAGCTTTCGAATGGCGAAAGTATCCCTCCCGTGCACTTCTGCACAAACCGGAACCGCTCCGCGTCTTCGGGCTTCGTGCAGACCAGCACGCCGCCAAGGCCATCCGAGTGGCCGTTCAGGAACTTCGTCGTCGAGTGCATCACGATGTCCGCGCCCAACGCTATCGGCTGCTGCAGATAAGGTGAAAGGAAGGTATTGTCGACACTCAGTTCGACGCCCTTTGCATGGCAAATCCTGGCCACGGCTGCGATATCGGTGAGCGACATCATCGGATTGGTCGGGGTCTCGATGTGCACCAGCTTCGTCGCCGGCGTAATCGCCGAGGCAACATTCTCCGAGACACTCGTGTCGACATACGTGAAGGTAAGCCCGTAGTTGGTCAGCACCTTGTCGAACAGCCGCCCGGTGCCCCCATACACGTTATCCGAGCACACCACGTGGTCGCCCGACTTCATCATCGTGCAGAGCGCGGTAATCGCGGCCATCCCGCTGCCGAACACATGCGCGCTGGTGCCCCCTTCGAGCGAGCACAGACTCTCCTCCAGCGCATCGCGAGTCGGGTTCGTCAGCCGGGCGTACTCGTGCCCCTTGTTCTTACCGATCTCCTCCTGCTGGTAGGTCGAGGTCAGATAGATCGGCACATTCACGGCGCCGGTCAACTCATCCGGAGCCTGTCCAACGTGGATCGCCCGCGTCGCAAACCCACGTCTCTTCTTCGAATCGCTCATATGTAACTCCTGATATTACAAATATGTCTGGGATGGATTTAGTCGAACAGACCCTTGGACAGGTATCGTTCGGCCGAGTCCGGGATCAGGGTCACGACGCGCTTGCCGGCGCCGAGTTTCCGCGCCACATCCACCGCCGCGCACACCATTGCGCCGGCGCTCGACCCAGCGAAGACGCCCTCCTCCGCCGCCAGCCGCTTGACCATCGCGAATGCCGGCTCATCCATCACCTTGATCACGCGGTCGCAGACGCAGCGGTCGAAGGTAGCGGGAATGAACGAGACGCCGATACCTTCCACCCGGTGCGGCCCCGGCTCTCCGCCCTGCAATACGCTCCCCTGCGGCTCCACTGCGACCGTCAAGATTCCGGCGCTCTTCTTCTTGAAGAACCGTGCGATCCCACTGAATGTTCCCGCCGAACCCACCCCGGCGACCCACGCGTCTACCCGGCCTTCCATCTGCTCCCAGATCTCCACCGCCGTGGTCTGTTCATGGAAGTCCGGGTTCGCCGGGTTCTCAAACTGGAGCGCAGCGAATGTACCCGGCGTCTCTCGTTCAAATTGCAGCGTCCGCCGAATCGCGCCTGCCATACCCTCCGCTTCGGGAGTTCGCACCACCGTTGCGCCGAGTCCGCGCATCAGGATGCACTTCTCCTCGGCGAATCCCTCCGGCACAAACAGCATTACCTTGTAGCCCCGGTTGACGCCGATCAGTGCCAGTCCGATTCCAGTATTGCCTGCCGTCGCTTCGACGATCGTGCCGCCGGGCTGCAAGACTCCGCGGCGCTCCGCATCCAGCACAATCCCAAGCGCCGCCCGGTCTTTGATACTGCCGCCCGGGTTCAGAAACTCCAGCTTTACCCATATCTCAGCGCAGCCTTCAGAGCCGTTCGCCTGTTCGATATGTCGCAGACGCACCATCGGCGTCTGTCCCACGAGATCGAGTACGTTCTCTACAACCCTCATCGACCGAACCTTTGCACAACCACCTCGCAATCACCTGTAAAAACGGACTCCATCGTTCCGGCACAAAATTTCAGCGCATTCACCTGCGTTATCTTCGCCACGGGCAGGCAGAATGGGTTTAGCCGGACCGCGGCTTCAGCGGAGCGCTTGCGTCATGCTCAAGGTTTGGCCGCCGCGCCGCTTCCAGAGCCGCTCTGGCCTGTATCGCCGGATTTGGACGAGTCCGCAACCCTCGGATAATACCCGCTCCGGGTCCTTACCGACAGCTTTCCAAAGCCCTTCTCCTTCGCGTCCACGTGTACCTCGCGATATCCGCCAAGCGTCGGCGACTTGGTCGAATGATAAGAGATTGTGTATTGCGTCCGGATATCCTGCGCTACCTCCGCCGCGATCTCGTCCACATCTTTCACCGACTTGGGAAAGTACGCGGCCCCGCCGGTCTGCTCCGCGAGCGTCTCCAGAACCCTGCGTGCATGGCGCGATTCGCGCTTGTCCGTATCGTCGCCAAACAGCAGGCCCACGCAGTAGATCACCGGCCCGTCGAGATCCTGAATTCTGCGGATCGTCTGTTCCAGCGTCGCGCTCGAAGCATTGTCCTCGCCGTCCGTAATCACCAGCAGCACCTGCTTGGGATGCTTCGCGTTCTTCGAAAGATAATCCGCCGAAGCCACCAGCGCATCGTAGATCGCCGTCCCGCCGCTGGACTTGATGTAGCCCAGCCCCTGCTGCAGCTTGTCTATATTGTTCGTAAAGTCCTGATCGATGAACGCCTCCCAAGAGAAGTCCACCAGGAACTCCTCATCCTGCGGGTTCGACAGCTTCACAAAGTCCACCGAAGCCTTGTCCACCGCCACGCGCTTGTCGTACATCGAACCCGAGCTGTCGATCAGCAGCCCCAGCGACACCGGCAGGTCCTCATGGCGGAACGAAGCGATCGTCTGCGGCACACCGTCTTCATAGACGTGAAATGCATCCTTGCCCAGCGTCTGCACCGAGCGGCCGCTGCCATCGAGCACCGTTGCATTCAGGCGCACCTCAAAGGCATCCGTTCGCAGGGTGTACTTGCCACCCTCCTTCACAATGCTCCCCGCAACCCCTTGCGGCGCCTCGGTGGCTGCCGGCGTTGGCCCGTCGATATCCGGCGATGCCACCGGATCCCGGTCCACCGTCAACGATGGCTGCTGCTTCGCCGGAACCTGCGGAGACGCCGTCTGCTGAGCCCATCCGCTCACCGGTCCGCAAGCCATCGTCAACCAGACTGCCGCACCCACCCATGACCAAATACGTTTACTGCGACGGTGCATAGTACCCCTGGCGATTGTGCACCGTCAGCGGAGGGAGCCCCGGCGGCGGCACAAGTCGTATCTTCAATTTACGCCAGTTCCCGTCCTGCTTCACCTCGGACGGCCTGTAGCCGATCACATACTCGTTGCGAAGCTCGGCGCTGATCCGCGTGGCAATGTCCCCCATATCCGACACATCGGCGACCCGGAACATCCTCCCGCCCGTCATCTCGCATATATCGGTCAGCAGGACCGGCCCCAACTGCTCCTCGGTCGTCGGCGCATACTGGTCGAAGATCCCGATCGAGTAGATCTGCACATCGCTCTCGCGCACCACACGCCGCAGCTCGCCTTCGGTATACCGGCTGCGGTTGTCGCCTCCATCGGAGACGATCAGCAGCGCCTTGCGCTCATACTTTGCCTGCCGCAGCTTGCTCACACCCAGGTAAACCGCGTCGATCAGCGCCGTCCGGTTCTCCGGCCGCAGCATCACCATCCGGGCTTCGACATCCTCCACATCCGAGGTGTAGTCCACAATCACCGCGGGTTTGTCGTTGAAGCCCACCACGAAAAACTCGTCCTGCGGATTCGAAGTGCGCAGAAACTCGCTCAGCGCCTTACGCGCCCGAATGAACTTCGAGGTCATGCTGCCGCTCAGGTCGAAGACGATGCCGATCGTGACCGGCGCATCTTCGGTCGAAAAGCTTTTGATCACCTGCCCCGTGTTGTTGTCGAACACCTGGAAGTTGTCGCGTTCGAGCCCGGTCACCAGCCGGTTCATCGGATCGGTCACGGTCGCCGGAACCAGCACCAGGTTGACGTCCACGCGGATCCGCGCATCCCGCCGCGAGGTCGCCAGCGCCGCCGCATTGTTCGCCCCCTCAATCACCGGCTTGGCCGCCTCGCCTGACTTATGGGCCGGAGCCGGGGCCGGCGTATGCACCTGTCCCAGCGGATTCTCCTGCGCGCGAGCGGTCCCAGCCGCCCAGATCCCGCACAGCGCCAGACAGCATACAACCAGTCTCTTGCGCCTCGCCGGCCGTGCCTTCTGTTTAGCCGCTCTATCTCGCATCACGACACCCATGGTCCAGGAGATGGACAAGATGATAGACCTCTTACGGATTCCTTGCCGCCGATTTTTTGGCAGGATGGAAACGGCAGGACGGAAACGGCAGGATGAAACATCGGCGCACCTGCAGTATCCGTGACATCGCCTCCCGTGACGCTGCTGTAACCCCCGCCCCGTACAATCGATGCAGCCCGATTTCCTGGAGAGACCCAAAGCATGGCCCGCATCTACCCCTTCCGCGCCCTCCGTTACGACCCCGCCCGCGTCAACATGGAGGACGTCGTCACCCAGCCCTACGACAAGATCACCCCGGCCATGCAGCAGCGCTACTACGACGCCAGCCCCTACAACCTGGTCCGCGTCATCCTCGGCAAGCACTTCCCTTCGGACAACGAGCAGGACAATGTCTACACCCGCGCCGCCGAGAGTCTCCGCGAGTGGCGCCAGGCGCGCATCCTCGCCGAAGAGGCCGAACCCGCCCTCTACGGCTACTCGCAGACCTACATCGTCCCCGGAACAAGCGCCGCCGCCGGAGGTCCGGAAATCCGCGAGCGCCGCGGCTTCATCGCCCTCGGCCACCTCTACGACTACGCCGACAAGGTCGTCTATCGCCACGAGCAGACCTTCCCCAAACACAAATCCGACCGCATGGCCCTCTTCAAAGCCACCCGCGCCTACTGCGAGCAGATCTACATGCTCTACTCCGACCCCGCCTTCAGCGCCGAAAAGCTCATCTTCGGAACCGGCAAGGACGGCGCCCCAAATAACGGGGCCGACACAGCTCCCCCCGACCTCGCCATCACTGACGAGTACAACGTCGTGCACCGCCTCTGGAAGCTCACCGACCCCACCCTGATCAACCTGCTGCTGACCGCCATGGCCGACAAGAAGCTCATCATCGCCGACGGCCACCACCGCTACGAGACCTCGGTCGCCTACGCCAGGGAGCGCTCCGCCCAGCTCAGGCTGCCGCTCAACCAACCCCGTGACGAAGACGAAAAGCTCAGCCCCAGCCACCTGCCCCAGCCTGCCTTCCCGGAGGCCGCCATGATGATGACCTTCGTCAACATGGACGCGCCCGGCATCACCATCCTGCCCACCCACCGCGTCGTCCAGGGCATCGAAGACTTCTCCTCCCCCGACTTCATCACCCGTGCCAGCGCCTTCTACACCGTCGAAGAACTCGCCGACGAGATTCACGACGAACTCCCCGGCTCCACCCCAGGCGCCGACCTCATTCCCCGTCTCAACGCGGCATCAAACGCCGCCTGCATAGCCGTCACCGGCGACGGCAACTACCTCCTCACCCCCAAACCCGATGCGATCGCCCCTCTGCTCACCGGCCTGCCCCCCCGCCAACGTCAGCTCGAAGTCGCTCAACTCCACACCGTCATCCTCGGCAACCTCCTCGGCCTCACCGAAGACCGCATCCGCGCCACAGGCAACATCCAGTACCTCCGCGACGCCGCCGAAGCCACGGCCCTCGTCCAATCCGGCGAAGCCAACATAGCCTTCCTCATCAAGCCCGTCACCCTCGACCAGCTCCGCGATATCTCCCTCTCCGGCGAAGTGATGCCGCAAAAATCGACCGACTTCTACCCCAAGCTGCTCAGCGGGCTGGCCATCTACGCGCTGGATTAGAGAGCTTGTCGAAGAGACACCTGTATTTGCTGTTGTCTTGTTCTGCTCCTTCCTGAACATCCTTTATTGCTGCAGTCTTAGGAAGTTCTACGAACAATCAGTGTCATCGGCGCGGATCGGTGGTCAGCCGCCCCCATCTTCCCATCCATTTACAATCAAGCACGCAGCCATTCAACGCTTTGACCACCCCCCACCGACCCATCGCCGCGCGCCTGACGCTTGCCCTTCTGGCGAGCCTGCTCCCCGCCTGCCTGCGCGCCCAGCAGCCGCTCCCCCGCACCGTGGTCCTGCTCGACCCCGCCCATGGAGGAGCCGATACAGGAGCCCACCTCGGCGATAACCTCCTCGAAAAAGATCTCACCCTGGCCTTTGCCGCCCGGCTCCGCGCCACCCTCGCCACGGCCGGATTCACTGTCATCTCCACACGAGATTCCGACCCTGCCGTTCCCTTCACCACAGACCAGCGCGCCGATATCGCCAATCACGCCCGCCCAGCCGCCTGCGTCATCCTGCACGCGACCTCCTCCGGCACTGGCATCCACGTCATCGCCTCTGCCCTGCCGCCAGACGACATCTACGACACAGACACGCCACACCTCATCGTGCCCTGGGACCGCGCCCAGACCGCCTCTCTTCCACAAAGCCTTCGGCTGGCAAATGAGCTTGGCGTAGCCCTTGTGAATGCCAGGGTTCCGGTTATTCTCACCCGGGCCTCGCTTCCTCCGCTCGATAACCTGACCTGCCCCGCCGTCGCCATCGAGATCGCGCCGCTCCCCCGTAAAGGCGGCCTCACGCCGGTCGACGACGCCAACTATCAGCAGACGATCGCCCAGTCCATCGCAGCGGGCCTGACCTCCTGGCGCCTCCACACTATCCCGTCGGGAAGCGCCCGATGATCCCCCGCTACCAGCGCATTGTCTTCTGGAGCCTGTGCGGTGGCATCCTCCTCATGGCCGCCTTCCTGCTCCACGGCTGCCAGCAGGCCCATAAACGCCTTACCGCGTTGAACGACGCCAGCCCCATCGCCGCACCCACCACCGCCAGCAAAGAAGATTTCACGCTCTTCCTCGCCAATGACGCCGACGCCTCCATCACCCCCACCACCGAGCAGCTCGCACTACCCCAGGAGCCCACCCTCCGCATACGCGCGCTGCTCGAGCATCTCCTCTCCGGCTATGCGCTGCCAGACTCTACTCACCCGCTGCAGAGCGGTCCCGCTGTGGACGATGTCTTCCTGGTCAACCTGCCCGCGAATAAAGACGACCCTGCTTCAGCCTTGCAGCCCGATGGCCAGCTCGCCATTGTCAACCTTCGCGGCTCATTCCTCGACCATCACCCGTCCGGCATCCTGGTCGAATCCCTGACGCTTCAATCAATCATCGGCACCATCCACGCGGCCGTTCCCCAAGTCACCCAGGTCCGCTTCCTCGTGGACGGACAGCCTCACGACACCCTCGCTGGCCACATCGATCTGCTCCGCACCTATCCCGCCGTCGATACAACCACCCACCCCACCCCACCCGAGGTGCCGGAGAACGCGCAGGACAGTACACAGCCATGATCCCAACGCCTGCTTCCAACTCGCCCAAAGGGCTCACCATCGGGGTCTTCGACTCCGGCTTCGGCGGCCTCACCGTCCTGCGCGCCCTGCTCCCGCTCATTCCGGGCGCTCACTATATATATCTCGGCGACACCGCGCGCCTGCCGTATGGGTCGAAGTCGCACGAGACCATCGCCCGCTATGCCGTCTCCAGCGCAAAGTTTCTCCACGAGCAGGGGGCCGAGGTCCTGGTGGTCGCCTGCAACACCGCCACCGCGCTCGCGCTCGAAGACATCCAGCAGGCTCTCCCCATCCCGGTCATCGGCGTGGTCGAGCCCGGAGCGCAGGCCGCTCTCGCCCGATCCAGCGCTGTGATTGACCCGGGCCAGAGCGGCCCTGCCGCCGGCCCCCAGGTCCTGGTTCTCGCGACCGCCGCCACCGTCCAGTCCCATGCCTACACTCATGCGCTCAAGGCATTGGGGTTAGGAGCGTTCGAGAAGGCCTGCCCGCTGCTCGTTCCGCTCGTCGAAGAGGGCTGGACCAGCCACCCCGTTACCGACGACGTCCTGAAGATCTACCTGACCGAAGCCCTTGCCGAAGCTCCCTCTGCCCGCACCCTGCTGCTCGGCTGCACCCATTACCCTCTGCTTACCAACGCCATTCAACGTACCCTCGTGGCCCTGGACCACCCTCTCGTCCTCATCGACTCCGCCGATGCCACCGCCCGCGCCGCCGCAGCCCTCATTGCCCGGCATCGTCCAGAACTGGCAGGCTCTGCGCCGCCAACCTGCACCTTTTACGCCACCGACTCGATAGAGAAATTCCAGCGCCTCGGCTCCAGTTTTCTCGGCCAGCCGGTCTCGAAGGTAAGCCTGGTCGACCTGGGAGGCTAAAGCCTGTCAAGTGGCAAACGTAGCAAGCCCTCTGCCTGCAACAAGATGGATGTGGCGCATCGCCCTACTCACGCCGCCTATACTGGTAACAGGACGAAGTCTTGTCCGGGGAAACCAACCATGCTGCCCACCTGGACATGTAAGAACGTGTCTAAAACTTGATTCGAAATGATATTTGCCAGTTGTGTTGTCTTTGTCGTCATCCTGAACGCAGTGAAGAGCCTGCCCTGAGCCTGCCGAAGGGCCCCCGCAGTTGTCCTTGCTTGTTCTGGCCTGGCGCAGATGTCCCTTCTTCGATGTAACTTCTAGACGGATTGCAAGGCAGGTTCAGGATCTCCACTTTTGGACGGCCACGCTGCAAGTCCCAACCTAAGTAGAATGTTTTGAAGACTTTGACACAAAACGGGGGGGGAGGGGGGGTACCTCGAACTCCCAGATACTGGAGCCGCGATGCCTTACCTTCTAAAGACCGAACCGGACAAATATTCCTTCGACGATCTCGAGCGCGATGGCGAGACCACGTGGGACGGCATCGCCAACAACCAGGCCCTGCTCTACCTCCGCGGCATGAAGAAGGGTGAAAAGCTGGTTATCTATCACTCGAACATCGGCAAGGCTGCCGTCGGGACCGCAAAGGTCGTCTCGGTCGACGCGACCGACACCAGGAACCCGAAGGTTCTGGTCAAGCCGGTCAAGCGCCTCAAGCAGGAGAAGACCCTCGCGGAGATTCGCGCAGCCGCTGTCTTCGAGGATTCGATCCTCTTTCGCCAGTTCCGCCTTTCGGTCGTCCCTCTCACCGCCGCGCAGTACGATTGGCTCACATCCCCGGACCCAACCGGCAAGGGCTAAACGACTACAACTAAAAGGTCTTCGCTTTCCAGAGCTTTGCCTCTACACTTTCGTTACGAGGCCTATCTCGAATGTCCTTTCTGTCATGGTTTGATAGCCGGACCCTGTTCTCCTGCCAGTTGCTTCTGGATGTGGTGTTTTCCATTGTTTTCCTGGGAATGCGCCGCGCCAATCCCAACTTGCGCGGCCTCCGATCGATCACGCTCAGCTTCCTCTTCGGCGCACCGGGCATTCTGCTGCTCTTCCTGCGAGGCTCCATCCCCGATTTCCTGTCGATGACGGTGGCGAACGCTCTCGTCCTCATCGCCTTCACGTTGCAATATCGCGCTGTTCTCCGCTTCCTGGACGTCAGCCGCTCTATATATTCTGTCTGGGCGTTGAACGCCGCAACGCTTCTGGTCGTCTTCTACTACAGCCAGGTGCAGCACAACATCGTTCCCCGCATCATTGCTGCATCCATAACGATAGGCGTCATACGAGGTCTCATTACGCTCGAACTGCTCCGCCACGCCACGGGTCGCACGCATATGCTCCTCTTCGGCTATGCCATGACAATCTTCACCGTGATGAGCTTTAGCCGGGCTCTTATCTGCTCCCTGAATGGCGCTCCCTCGAACTACATGCAGAACAGCCCCTTCCAGACGCTCGCCATGGCCGGAGATCTGATCTATCTCTGCGTGACGGGCCTGTTCTTCTACACCATGATCAACGGCGAGGTGCTGGCCCGGGTCCAGAGCCAATCCGAACAGGACCCGCTCTCCGGGACCCTCAATCGCCGAGGCATCGAGCAGAAGCTCTCCACTGAGATCAAGCGGATCGAGCGCACCGGCCAGAGGCTTTCGGTCGCCCTCATCGACATCGACTACTTCAAAGCGATCAACGACACCGAAGGCCATGCCGCCGGAGACAACGCACTTCGCAAGGTCGTCAGCGCGATCTCAGGCCAGGTTCGCGCGTCCGACTTTGTCGGACGTTACGGTGGAGACGAGTTCCTGCTGATCCTGCCGCATACCTGCTGTGCCGACGCCGCTACCGTGGCGGAACGCATCGGGAATGCCGCACGCTCCTTCTCGGCCGTCGACGGAGGCGCCGCCCTCACCCTCAGCATCGGCCTAAGCGAAGCCATACCCGACGAAGAACCGGCATTTCTGCTCGCCCGCGCCGATCAAGCGCTGTACCAGGCCAAACACGCCGGCCGCAATTGCACCCGTATCGTCCTGCATGGCAGTGAAAACGCCACCAGCTCCCGGCCATACCTCGTGACCCGCGACCTCTCCGCCTGAACCCCAGCCGGCCTGGTTCGACTGCAGGCCCTGAAGAATCACCGCCGCCACGAGGTCTGGCCTCCGCTGATATCCTGTCTTCTGCGTCATTGAACAGGAGACACCACGAATATGATTGACCTGAAGGGCAAAGTCGCCGTCGTCTTCGGCCTCGCCAACAAACGCAGCATCGCCTGGGGGATCGCGCAGAAGCTCTCCGAAGCCGGCGCGACACTCGCCATCTGCTATCAGAACGAAAGGCTGCAGCGCGACGCAGAAGAGCTCGCCGCCGACCTGCCCGACGCGAAGACCTTTCGCTGCGACGTATCGATCGACGCCGACATCGACAACGTCTTCGAGCAGTTCAAGTCCACCTATGGCAGGCTGGACATCCTGGTCCACTCCATCGGCTTCGCACCCAACATCAAGAATGACGTCCTCCACACCGCCCGCGAGGACTTCCGCATCGCGCACGACGTCAGCGCGTACTCCCTGATCGCCCTCGCACGCGGCGCGGAGCCCCTGATGACCGAGGGCGGCTCCATCCTCACCCTGACCTACTATGGTTCGACGAAGGTCTTCCCCAACTACAACATCATGGGCGTCGCCAAGGCCGCGCTCGAAGCCGCCGTCCGCTATCTCGCCGCCGACCTGGGCGTAAAGAAGATCCGCGTCAACGCGATCTCCGCCGGCCCCATCAAGACGCTGGCCGCGCGGGGCATTGGCGACTTCACTAAGATTCTCAACGCCGTCGAAGAGCGCGCGCCGCTCCACCGCAACGTCGACGCGCTGGAGGTGGGGAACGCCGCACTCTTCCTCGCGAGTGATCTCGCCAGTGGGATCACCGGCGAGACTACGTTCGTCGATTGCGGCTATAACATCACCGGGCTGTAAGGATCTGCCCAAAACCGAAGGCCTTACACCGATCTTCGCCAATGACACCGATAGGGAACTTGCCACGGAAAGAGCAAAAGCAAATTCCTGCGGGATGACAGATAAAGGACAAGCAACAGCAGCAACAAATCACAAGAAAGGAAAAGCGGCTATGACGATCGCAGAGATCCTCCTCCAGGGCTACGACACCGAAATTTCGAATACCCGCCGCACTCTTGAGCGCGTTCCCGAGGGAAAGAACGATTTCAAGTGTCACGACAAATCGATGCTCCTCGGCAAGCTCGCCATGCACTGCGCCACGCTGCCGATGTTCGGCTACTACATTATCGAAGATGAAGGCATGGACCTCGCCGCGCCCACGCGCCCACACGACTCTCTGGTCTTCGAGTCGCGCGACGCTGCTCTGGCGCGTTTGGACGAGTGTGCCGCAAAGTGCCGGGCCTCCCTGGCGGGCGCCAGCGACGAACACCTCCAAAAGATATGGCCGTTTACCTGGGGCGAGCAGGTGATCTCCAAATCGCCTCGCGCCTTCTGCTTCCGTGAGATGTTCTTCAATCACATGATCCACCACGTCGCGCAGCTAGGCGTCTATCTCCGACTCAACGATATCCCCGTCCCCGCGCTCTACGGCCCCTCCGCCGACGAGCAATGGTCTGCCTGACAGTTACCCATGTAGTCAAAAGGAAGACACCAGTTCATGCCCATCAAGGATCTACTTCTACCCGAGTTCGACGGGGAGCTTCGCAGGACACGCGCTGTGCTGGAACGCATCCCCGACACGCTGGACAAGCACGACTACAAGCCACATGAGAAGTCCATGACGCTGGCGAAGCTCGCCGCCCATACGGCCCAGTTACCCTGGCTGCTTGCAGTAATGCTGAGCACGCCGGAGTTCGACTTCGCAAAATCCGAGAGGAAGCCTCTGGTGATGCAGTCGCGCGCGCAATTGCTTGCCACGTTCGACAAGCTGAGCGCCGAGGCCCATGCTTTGCTGGAAGAGGCAAGCGACCGTGCGATGCACGAGAACTGGAAGCTTTTCGCCGGGGGCAGGTCCATCTATGACGGCTCGCGGTATCACGCAATCCGCAGCATGTTCTTCAACCACATGATCCACCATCGCGCGCAGCTTGGGGTGTATTTACGATTGAACGAGGTTCCAGTGCCCGCGACCTATGGTCCGTCAGCGGATGAGATGGTTGCGAGCGGGTAGAGCAGCGCTGCTCTGGTTTGTAGATTGGAGGCGTGGTTGAAACCCGTGTCGCAAAAACGAGACATGGGGCACACGCATTCTCGCTTGTTACCCATTATTGTTTGTAGACCTTGCCGCCTTTCATGACGAATTTCACCTTGGTCACGGCGGATATATCGTCGAGCGGATTACCGGGGACGGCGATGATATCGGCGTAGAAGCCGGGCTTGAGTTGGCCGATCTGTCCGGCCCAGCCCAGCAGCTTCGCACCGTTGAGCAGGTCGGCCTGGAGGACGGCCGGAGGCTTCATGCCATAGAGGACCATCAGCTCCAATTCGTGGGCCTGGGTGCCGTGCGGGAAGGGGCCGACGTCGCTGCCTACGGCCATGGGAACGCCGGCGGCAAGCTGCTTCTTGAACTCGGCCGCGTGGAACGCCTGCTGGGCGCGTTCGCTCGCTGCTCTCGCCGGCGTTGCGGCGTGGTCGGCGAAGTACTCCGCGATGGCGAAGGTGGGCACGGCGTAGATCTGCTTCTCCTTCATCATCCGCATGGTCGCATCGCTGAGCTGGTCGGCGTGGTCGATGGACTCTACTCCGGCTTCGGCGGCGTAGCTTGCGCCGGGTTCTCCTGTGCAATGGACCCCGACCCGGGTGCCCATGCGGGCGGTCTCGGCTACGGCCGCCGCCAGCTCAGCTTCGGTGTATTGGTAGGGGGTTTTGAAGATGCCATCCTTGTACGAATCGCGTCCGGTCTCGTACATCTTGATGAAGTCGGCGCCGAGCTTGAGCTGCTCCCGGATGACCTTCACGATCTCCTGGGCGTTGTCGGCGTAGGTGGCGTTTGAAAGCACGTGCTGGTCGGGGTTGTAGCCGATAGCGTCTTCGTGACCTCCGGTGATGGAGATGGCATTGCCGCTGACGCGCATACGCGGGCCTGGAATCATGCCGGAGTTGATGGCGTTGCGCACCGCGGAGTCAGCCGCCTGAGCGCCTTCGGTGCCCATGTCACGCTCGGCGGTGAAGCCCGCCATCAGGTCGGCCTTTGCGGCATCGGCAGCGATGAGGGTGCGCTCTGGAACGCTCTCCTGCACGGTCTGGAGGTCTTCCGCGCCGGGGTGGAGGAAGAGGTGGACGTGGGCGTCGATCAGGCCGGGCATCAGCGTGGTGTCGCCGAGATCGATGATCTGGGCTCCGGCTGGGCGGTCAATGCGGGTGCCCGCGGCGACGATGCGGTCGCCCTGGACCAGGACTTCGCCAGGGGTGACGATTCGCCCGGCGGCTACGTCGAGCATTCTAGCTGCATGAAGCACGACAGCGTGGCTGGCGGGAGTTGTTTCCTGCCCCATGCAGGATGCCGCCGCTAAACCTATCACAAGTCCAAAAGCAAGATTTTTCATCGTTCCAAAAGCATATCGTGAAACCTCCGGCCTGGACTCTGCTCACAACGCGTGCCGGCCGGGTATCATCCAATTTCCCTTATCGCGCGCTGCGTTTTCAGCGCAGAGGAACACGAGATTGGAGTGCTATGAACGCGACCTGGAAGCACCATAAAGACAACAAGCCGCTAGATCCGAAGGAGAGGGAGAGCCTGCCCGATTACGTCTACGCGTTTCCTGAGAAGCGCAAGGAGCCGCTCACGACTGCGTCGCATGTGCGCAACGCGATCGCTCGTTTCGATCAGGTAAAGGATGTGTCCGATCATGAGCGGGAGCAGGCCTTTGCGAACATCAAAGCTGCCGCAAAGCACTATGGCGTGGAGATGGCGGAGACCCACTGGCAGGAGCTTGGGAAGAAGCCGCATACGGCGAACAGCGCGCATCAGAAGTAAGCCGGAGCGTTCGCTGATGTACCTCGACTATCCGGCCTTCTCGGTCAGTTCGGCCCAACGTGCATAGAGGTTGTCTGCGGCTTCCTGCGCGGTCTCCATCTCTGCCAGAGCTTCGGTGAGTCGCACGGAATCGATAGCGACGGCGGGGTCGTCGATGGCTTCGCGCGCGGCCTGAAGGCGCTCCTCCGCGGTGTCGACTGCGACCTCGATACTGGCGAACTCACGCGCTTCGAGGTAGGAGAGCTTTTTCTTTCCGGTTGAGCTTGCGTTCGACGGAGGGGCTGGAGCAGGCAGTGAAACGGCGACACCGGCCGCTCCTGGAGCGATGGCCTCTTCCACCTTTACGCCGCGCCACTGTTCCCATTGCGAGTAGTCGGAGAAGCGTTCGGCGCCGCCTCGGCCGTCGAGACCGAGAACGATGGTTGAGACCCGATCGAGCATGTAACGGTCGTGGGTGACGAGGACCAAAGCGCCGGCGTATTCGAGCAGGCTCTCTTCGAGGATTTCGAGCGTGGCGATGTCGAGGTCGTTGGTGGGCTCGTCGAGGAGGAGGAGGTCGGCGGGTTCGAGCATCAGCTTGGCGATGAGGACTCGGGCACGCTCGCCGCCACTGAGGCGCTCGACGGGCTGGTTGAGCTGCTCGCTGGTGAAGAGGAATTTGGTGGCGTAGCTGGCGACGTGGACGACGCGGCCCTGGTAGACGACGGAGTCGGAGTCGGGGGCGAGTGCGCGGCGGAGGGTGACGCCCTCTTCGAGTTCGCGCATCTGGCTGAAGTAGACGATCTTGAGCGAAGACGCCTTCTTTATGATGCCTGCCGTGGGTTCGAGTTCGCCGGTGAGGAGGCGCAAGAGGGTGGTTTTACCGCTGCCGTTGGGGCCGACCAGGCCGACGCGCATGCCGGAGGTGATGAGGAAGTTGAGGCCTTCGACGATCTTGCGGTCGCCGAGGACTACACTGACATCCTCGAATTCGACGAGGCGCTTGGTCTGGCGGTCGGTTGCGGCGAAGTCGATTCCGGCGCTGGAGGTCTGGACGCGGGAGTTGACCTCCTTGAGCTGGCCGATGAGTTCCTGGGCGTTGTCGATGCGTGCTTTTGCCTTGGTGCTGCGGGCCTTGGGGCCACGGCGGAGCCAGTCGACCTCGATTTTGACGCGATTTTTGAGAGCGTCCTGGAGCTTGGACTGGGCTTCCATGTAGAACTGCTTGCCTTCGATGAACTTGGAGTAAGTGCCTTTTACGCGAAGGAGTCCGTCGGCGTAGACGCGGTTGAGTTCGACTATCTCTGTCGCAACATTCTCAAGAAAATAACGATCATGGCTGATAAGAACACAAGCAAAACTACCCTCATTGAGAAGCTCCTCCAGCCATGAAATACCCGCTAAATCCAGGTGGTTTGTGGGTTCGTCGAGCAGCAGGACGTCAGGGTGAGTGACGACTGCTTCGGCGATGGCGAGGCGTTTGCGCCAGCCTCCGGAGAGCTTGGCGGCCTCGGCGGCGAGGTCGGGGAAGCCGGTGCGGCCGGAGGTTTCGCGGAGGCGGCCTTCGTGCTCGCCCTCCGCGACTTTGGCTCGGACGAGGGCGGCTTCGAGGAGGGCGCGGACGGTGACGCCGGGGCTAAAGGTCGATTCCTGTTGTACATAGCCCACGCGGGCGCGTTTGCGGATGGCCACGTCGCCGGCGTCTGCGTCCTCGTCGCCGGCGAGGATTTTGAGAAGGGTGCTCTTGCCTGCGCCATTCGGGCCGATAAGGCCGATGCGGTCGCCGTCTGAGACGGTGAAGGATATCTCTTGAAACAAAGGGGTTGCGCCGAATGCTTTGGTCAGGCCCTGCGCATTGAGGATTGGTGGCATCTCTTCAGTTTACAGGGAGGCTGCACTGCGACTTCGGCGCGCTTTTATCGGTTGTGGTGGAGTGGTGTTTTTGCTGGGGTTTTCAGAGAAACGCGGTGCGCAGACGTGGTGAAAACGTGGTAAGTTGTGGCCGCTTTGCCGGATAAAGACGGTCATCGGAATCACTGGTTTGCGGCGGCTGAAAGTGCGCCACAGTTTTGGACTTTATTTTCGGCCTCCGGCCTGCGTGGGCGGCGCTGCCTTCAGTCGAGGTCGAAGTCGCGGAGGGGGCGTTCGGTGAGGGGGGTCTCCTTGGCCTTCTTGACGGCTTCGGCGAACTTCTTGGCCATCACGTCGTCCTTGTTCTTCTGGGCATCGACGGATTGCTGGAAGATGGAGTCACGGCGGGCGTCGGCGTCGCGCAGTGCCCTGGCGGCTTCGCCGAAGTCCTCGAACATCTTCTTTTTGGGGGCGGAGGTGTGGGCGATGATGGAACGCGTGGCCGGGTCGATCTTCAGCATGGCTCCGCAGTCGGGACATGTCACTTCGAATGGCTGGTCGCTCAGGCCCATGGAAAACCTCTCATGTCTATTTTAGTGCGAAGCAGTGCGGTCGCGCTTCGCGCGTTGCCCACATCTCAGAATCGAGATATGGGACACCCAGTTTGCGGCGCGATGTACCAATCTCAGAATCGAGATATGGGCACTCGGATTTGTGGCGAGGGGGGTTAGAGGCGGACGACGATGTGGCCGGGGCACTGGTTGGCGGCGATCTCGACGAGGCGGTCGATCAGGCCTTCGCCGTAGCGGGCCAGAAACCAGACTCCGGCGAGGACGCGTTCCTGGGGGTGGCCGGTCGGGAAGACGTTGAGGGTGATGGCTTCGGCGTGTCTGCGAAGGCTGGCCTCTTTTTGCAGCTCGAAGGTGGCGGCCATGCGGCGGAGGCGGTTCATCTGATAGCGCATCTTGGAGCCGGAGACCTCGGCGGCGCGGCCAAGGGAGGCATCCATTCCGGCGAGGTAGGCGGTGAGGGCGGTGAGTTCGGTCTCCATGGCGTTTCCGCTGGCTGCGAGCCGGCGCTTGGCTTCGATGGGCATGGCCCGGGCTCCGAGGCGCTGGGCGAGGGCTTCGGGGGTTGTCATGGCATCGGGGAGCTGGATTTCATCCTTGTCCATTACGGTTGCGATGGCTGGTTCGAGCAGGGTGGCGCTCAAGCGTGGCAGGACGGGAGTGATGCGGCCGAGGATGGCCTGGTAGAGGACGGCGCTCTGAGCGAAATACGCGATCTCGGCTGGGCCGCCGATGTAGGCAGCGGTGGGGAGCAGGGTGTCCTGAAAGACCGGGCGAAGGAGGGCGTTGGGGCTGAGGCGCTCGGGTGCGGAGTCGAGGATGGCGAGAAGCTGGGCGGTGGAGTAGGGGTGGGCGGCCGCCTTCCATTCGGACGTGGCATCGTCCTGGCCTGTCCGGCGCAAGGGAATGCGTTCGCCGGTGGACTCGTCGAGGATAAAGAGCAGCGAGGCATTTTCGGCGACGAGGACCTGGGCATGATATCCGGCGTCGACCAGCTCCTGGGATCGGGCGAGGAGAGCCTGCTGCAACTCGTCCGCGTGCTCGATGGCGTATCGCAAGGTGGCGGAGCCGAGTGCGTGGAAGCCGCGCGTGGAGGCATCCATGATGATGAGGCCCTGATCGGCGAAGATTTTGGCCATGAGACGGCCGAAGGCGAGACCGAGCGAGGGTTGCTCCTCCCCTTGCGGGAGGTAAGACTCGCGGAGCCAATCGGTGATGGGCGCGTGTTCGAGCAGTTCTGCGGCGCGGTCGAGGACGGAGGCGAGTTCGGGGCCGGGGGTGACCCCGCCTACGGGAACAGGACGGGCGACCTTCAGATGGGCATGAAGCGTTTCTACGCTCGACCGGGTGAGAAGTGAGACCTGGTCGACCTCAGCGAGGTCGTGGTCTTCGGTAGCGAGCCAGAAGACTGGGACGTGATCGATGCCGGTGGCTGCTGTCGCCTCTTTCGCCCGGGTGACGGCGGTTGTGGCCTTGAGAAGGGTCATCAACGGACCGCCGAAGAGAGCGACCTGCTGGCCGGTGACGACGGCGCGTACGCCATTGCGCAGCTTTGCGATGTTGGCTTTCGCGGAGTCGCTCGCCCTGAACTCTTCGGCCTGCCGGTCCAGGAGATCGGCGAGCGTGTTTCTGTTTTGTACGGCGTGGGCAGGATTCGCATCGTTTACGCCGGACGATATGGTTCGTGCCCATCTTCCCGCGAAGGGCTCCGCGCCATACCAGCGGCGAACGGGGGCGTCCTCGGAGGTTTCGGCCAGCGCAAGGTAGTCGCGATAGAGCTGCGACACATGCGGCAGGACCGTGATGGGGAAACACTCGACGCTCATCGGAGACTTATCCTCAACAAAACAGTGGCGGCGTGTCCGATTCTACGTGCAGAGAATGCGAATGCGATTTTTTCATGCATTCGTTTGGATGCCCGCCACCCGGGTGTAGATGCAGATGATAGGTTAGCCCTATGCCTGTCCAAAGAAAGAATCCCACCGCACCGAAGCCCACGTCCGCCAAGTCAAGTTCGCCCAGGTTGAAGCAGTCGAAGCTGGAGTCGGTTGCAAAGAAGTCGATTGCAAAGAAGAAGACGCCGTCTGCGAAGTCGAAGCTGATTTCCTCGAAGCTGGCCTACGAGGGGAAGGTATTTTCGGTCTTCGCGGATAAGGTGGAGGAGCCGGGCGGCCATATCCATATCCGCGAGGTAGTCCGGCACAACGGCTCGGTGGTGATCCTGGCGGTGGATGACTCGAAGAATTCGAAGGATCCCGAGATTATCCTTGAGCGGCAGTACCGCCATGCAGCAGGGCAGTTCCTGTTCGAGCTGCCAGCGGGCAAGGTAGAGGCGGGGGAAGCCACATTGGCGGCGGCCAGGCGCGAGATGATCGAAGAGACCGGCTACCGGGCGAAGCGGTGGACGCTGCTGACGAAATACTTCGCCAGCCCGGGGTTTTTGGGAGAGTGGATGCAGATCTACCTGGCGCGGGATATCCGGGAAGGAAAGGCCGCGCCGGAGCGGGATGAGCATATCGAGATCTTCCGCGTGCCGCTGTCGGAGGCGCTGGGGATGATCGCGGAGAACAAGATCCACGACGGAAAGACGCTGATCGGGCTGATGCTTTACGATGCGGGGCGGCGTGCCGGGCGACTGTGAGGAACCTGCGGAAACGCTGATGCTGCCTTTATTGGAATGGCCCGGTAAGGGAATGCGGTCGTGCTTTCGCACGATGCCCACATCTCAGAATCGAGATATGGGGCACCCGGTTCCAAGGCCGGGGGAGGAGAGCGGTTCGCTTCCGCGAATGCCCACATCTCAGAATCGAGATATGGGGACCCGCGCAAGGGCGAATCCCAGGCTTTGAATGAAGCCAGGAATGCAGTTGTCGGGTCAGGCTGGAGATGGCAGGTAAGTGTTCCGCTGGCGAGGTTTCCGCTAAGTCGGCAACCGGAATGGCACTTTGAGGGCCACTCCGTGAAGTTCGTAACGAAAAGAAAACTTCTTTCCGCCGTTTTGCGTCACAACTGGCAAGTCGCGCACTGGATTGCAGAGGCGCGAGCGGTCGATCGACACGCGAAAAGGAGTGACTGCGGTGGCACAATATACAGGAACGGTGAAATGGTTCAACAACGCTAAGGGCTATGGGTTTCTGGGTCGCGATGGAGGCCCGGATGTGTTCTGTCACTACAGTTCTATCCAGAGGGAAGGTTACAAGAGCCTGAAGGAAGGCGACGAGGTGGAGTTCGATATCATTCAGGGCTCGAAGGGGCCGCAGGCGGACCAGGTGGCTCGATTGAAGGAGATGGCGGCGGCAAGCTGAATCGTGTGCTGCGCCTGAAGATGGTCGGTGGGGCCGCTGGGCGTGGCAGTTTGGGTTGGATGTACCCTCTCCGCGCTTGTAGAAGCCCTTGGTATCTGTAGGGTCGCAACGCTTCTCCCAAGGTGCAACACGGATGGCTGCGTACTACACTGAGTGGATTGGGTTTCGATTCGCAGATCGATTCTCAGATGGACCCCTTCGTACGCATGGACAACATAACAATCGCGCGTCTGCTGGATGAGACGGCTGCACTGCTGGAGATCGATGCGGCCGATCCGTTCCGGGTTCGCTCGTACCGGCGGGCGGCCGAGGCGGTGGAGCAGCAGACGACGCAACTGGCTACCCTGGCTGACGACCCGAAACAACTGCTGGCTATTCCCGGCATCGGGAAAGGCATGGCCGCGAACGTTGCCGCGCTGCTGACCACCGGGACGATGCCCCTGCGCGAAGAGCTGTTGCTGAAGTACCGGCCGACCATGCTGGAGCTGCTGCGCCTGCCGGGGATGGGACCGAAGACGGTGGCGCTGGTGTGGTCGGCGCTGGATGTGTGCGATATCGATGGTCTGGAGGCGGCGGCGAAGGCGGGGCACCTGACGAAGCTGCCGCGGATGGGCGAGAAGTTCGTCGTGAAGCTGCTGAAGGGGATCGAGGACCACAGGAAGAATTCGAGCCGGTTCCGGATTGACCAGGCACTGGCGCAGGCGGAGCGGATTGGCGCGCTGATCCGGGAGTTTCCGGGGATCGACGAGATTACGCCGGCGGGCAGTCTGCGGCGGGGACGGGAGACGGTGGGCGACCTGGACCTGCTGGTGACGGGGCCGGCGTGCGAGGCGGATGTGGTGAGCGCGGCGGTGGAGCATGTTGCGGCGCTGCCCCTGATCGACAAGCTTCTGGCGAAGGGGCAGAACAAGGTCAGCTTTACGCTGCGGAATAATCTGCAGGTGGATGTCCGGCTGCTTCCGAGGGCGAGCTATGGAGCGGCGCTGCAGTACTTTACCGGAAGCAAGATGCACAACGTCGCGCTGCGGCAGAGGGCGATCAAGCGCGGGCTGACGCTGAGCGAGTATGCGCTGCTGCGGCTGGAGGATAACGCGATTGTGGCGGCTGCGTCCGAGGCGGAGATCTATAACGCGCTGGGGCTGGACTACATTCCGCCGGAGCTGCGGGAGAACTGCGGCGAGCTGGAGGCGGCGGCGAGCCATACGTTGCCGGAGTTGATTACGCTCGGCGATATTCGCGGCGACCTGCATATGCATACCGAGGCGACCGATGGGCGGGATACGATTCGGCAGATGGCCGAGGCGGCGATGGCGCGGGGGCTGGCGTACATTGCGATTACGGACCACTCGAAGAACCTGGCGATGACCAATGGGCTGGACGATGCGCGGGCGCTGGCCCATGTGAAGCGGATTCGCGAGGTCGATGCGGAGATGCAGCAGGAGCATGGCGGACGGATTCGCGTGCTGGCCGGGATCGAGGTGGACATTCTGGCGGATGGGGCGATCGACCTGGACGACTCGACGCTGGCGGAGATGGAGATTGTGGTCGCGAGTGTGCATAGCCACTTCGCGCAGCCGGTGGAGGAGATGACGGCGCGGGTGCTGCGTGCGCTCGAGAATCCGCATGTGCGCATCCTGGGGCATCCTACGGGGCGGAAGGTGCTGCGGCGCGAGGCGTACGCGCTCGATATTGGCGCGGTGCTGAGGCGGGCGGCGGAGCTGGGCGTGGCGGTGGAGCACAATGCGAGTCCGGCGCGGTCGGACCTGAACGACCTGAATCTGAAGCTGGCGAAGGAGCTTGGGTGCGGGATTGTGGTCGATACGGACGCCCATGCCACCGAAGAGCTGGACCAGATGCGGTACGGGATTACGCAGCTTCGGAGGGCTTGGCTGAGCAGGGACGATGTGCTGAACACGCTGCCGAGCGCGGAGGCTCTGCTGGCGCGGCTGCGAACTAAGCCTTAGAGCGAATTCGGATGATGTACCCCGGACAATGTCCTGCCGGACGGGCCTCCTGCGCGGAGGGCGGCCACTTCGTGGCGCGTATACCGGTCTTGGCACCATCTGCTGCGCTGGCCCTCCCGTTGGTCGGGATGGAGGCTGTAATATTCTTTGGCTGTTCACCATTTGAATTTATTTCTGGATGGTTGCGTCTTCGCTGTTGCGTGGAACGTACCCTGATCGCGGCCCCGGTAGATGTGGGCCGGAGGGATTCCATGCAACGATGCTGGTTGGGTTTGCTGTCTTCTGTCTTTTTTCTGCTTGCGCCTGGTGCAGGGGCGCAGTCGGCACATACACATGGTTCGGTGCCGGTTTCGGTTGCGGATAACGGCGCTACGTTTACGCTGACGAACGCTTATTTGACGGCGACGATCAGCAAGACGACCGGGGATATGGTGTCGCTGAAGTATCACAATCTGGAGACGATGGGGTTTGTCTCCGGGCACCATGCCGGGTACTGGGAGCAGAATCCTTCGCGCGCGGCACGGCTGGCGGCGAGCGTAACGATCGACCCGGCGAAGAATGGCGGGGAGCGCGGCGAGGTGTCGATCAAGGGCTGGGCGGATGGGAAGTCGTTGTCGGCGGGGCGGCCGGGTGGGCCTGATCCGGGAGCGGTGAACGAGATCGCTTCGACGCAGACGCAGGGAAGGGAGATTGGGCCGCCTAAGGGTTCTACGCGGGCGCCGAATGCGGGGACGAATACGGGGCAGGCGTCTGGAAGGGGGCAGGCGAGGGCTCCGAGGCCGGGGGCGATCGTGGGGACGGTCGTAGATATGGAGATTCGCTACACGCTGGGGCGGGAGGATCAGGGCATATATACCTATGCGGTGTTTACGCATCCGGCTAGCTATCCGGCGACGGAGATTGGAGAGAGCCGGTATGGGTTCAAGCTGAATGCCCAGGTGTTTGACTGGCTCTCGGTCGATGGGAAGCGCAATCTGCAGATGCCCACCGGCTATGACTGGGACCACGGGACGGACCTGAACATGAAAGAGGCGCGGCGCTTGACGACCGGGGTCGCGAAGGGGAAGGCCGAGCATAAGTACGACTACTGCGCCGACCAGTTCGATACGCCGGCGTTTGGGTGGTCGAGCACGAAGGAGCGTGTGGGGCTTTATTTCATCAATCCGTCGATGGAGTATCTTTCGAGCGGGCCAGACCACTTTGAGCTGACCGGGCACCTGGACGATGGGGATGGCGGCGATCCTACGCTGCTCGACTACTGGCGGGGGACGCACTATGGCGGGAGCAGCCTGCCGATTGCCGCGGGGGAGGAGTGGAACAAGGTGGTGGGGCCGATCTTCATCTACCTGGCCTCGGGGAAGACGCCGGATGCAATGTTCCGGGAGGCTCGGGCGCAGGCGGTGCGGGAGACGGCGAAGTGGCCGTATTCGTGGGTCGCGGGCGTGGACTATCCGCAGGCGGCGCAGCGCGGGACGGTGACGGGACAGCTTGTGTTGCATGACCCGCAGGCTCCGGGGGCGATGCTGCCGAACCTGATGGTGGGGCTTGCTTATCCCGATCAGACGGGCGACGTTCCGGCGGCAGAGCGTGGGTATGGCGGGCAGGCGATCACGTGGCAGAACGACGCCGCGCACTACGAGTTCTGGGCGAAGGGTTCGGCGGATGGCCGCTTTGCTATACCGAAGGTGCGGCCGGGGACATACGAGCTACATGCCATTGCGGATGGGGTTCTGGGGGAGTATGCGAAGGCGAGCGTTACGCTGCGGCCGGGGCAGACGCTCGACCTGGGGAAGCTGGTGTGGCAGCCGGTCCGGTATGGGAAGCAGCTATGGCAGATCGGGATTCCGAACCGTTCGGCTTCGGAGTTTTTGATGGGCGACGACCACTGGCATTGGGGGCTGTATCTAGAGTACTCGAAGCTGTTCCCGAACGACGTGAACTACACGGTGGGCAAGAGCGACTACCGGAAGGACTGGTTCATCTACCAGGTGCCGCATGTGATCGACGACGATGGCACGGGGCGGGGCAAAGGGCGGGCGACTACGTGGACGGTCCACTTCAATGTGCCGGCATCCTCGGCGCTGGATGGCCATGGGGTGCTTCGGCTTGGGCTCTCGGGCGTGAGTGCGCGCAGCATCGGGATTGGAGTGAACGGGAAGGATGCGGGGGTGATCGATGGGCTGATCTACAACGCTACGATCAACCGCGACGGGGTGGAGGGTTCGTGGGTGGAGAAGGATCTGTCCTTCGATGCTTCGCTGTTGAAGCCAGGAGAGAATACGCTGACGCTTACCGTTCCGGCGGGTGGGCTGACCAGCGGGGTTGCGTATGACGTGCTGCGGCTGGAGCTGGCCGAGGGCAAGATGTCTGCGGGCAGCCGATAATCGGGTTTCCTGCCAAGGCCGGTCTCGTCTGCGAAGCTTTCGGCCTGCGCAGCACGTTATCGGCGGTAAACGGGGTATTCTTGGAGTGTGGCTACCTCCGCAATTACCGATCAACTTCTCGCGCCTGCGAGGTCACACTCGCTGCTGGCCGATTATGCGACGTTGTTCAAGGTACGCATCTCGACGATGGTCATTATCACGGCCGGGGCGGGGTTCTATCTCGGGAGTCTGCGGAGCGGCATCAGTCCGTTCCACCTGGACGGGATCGAGGCGCTGCTGGGAATTGCGGTGGTGACCTGCGGTTCGAGCGCGCTGAACCAGGTGCTGGAGCGGAATACCGACCGGCTGATGCGCCGCACCACCGACCGTCCGATGGCCGCGGGCCGCATCTCGCTGACGCATGGCCTTTTGCTGGGCTTTGCGGCGACCTTTGCAGGGGCGCTTTATCTGGCGTTTACGACGAACCTGCTCACCGGAACGCTGACGCTGCTGACTGCTGCCGGATATGTGGCGGTCTACACGCCGCTGAAGCGCTTCACGACACTGAATACGTTTATCGGCGCGTTTCCGGGGGCGCTGCCGCCGCTGATCGGGTGGACTGCGGCGCGAGGGATGATCGAATGGCCGGGAGTTGCGCTGTTCGCCATCCTGTTTGTGTGGCAGTTCCCGCACTTCATGTCGATCGGCTGGATGTACCGCGAGGACTATGCGCGCGCGGGGATACGGTTGAGCGCCACGCTGCCGGACACACGAAGCGCCGCGCAGAGCACGGTAGTGCAGGCCCTTTTCTACGCCGTGCTGATGATTCCGGTGAGCCTGTGGCCCTGGACGCTGCACGTGACCGGCAGCGTCTACCCTGTGGTCGCAGCCGCGCTTGGCCTGGTATACCTCTGGTATACGATTCGCTTCGCGCGCATCCTGCGCAATCCCGACTCGGACGCTTCCCTGCTTCCCGCCCGCCATCTGCTGCGAATCTCCGTCATGTACCTTCCGCTGCTGCTGGCCGCGATGATGCTTGACGCCAAAGGACGGCTTTTCTTCTGATGCCCACGCAAACCACGTTACGGAGCACGAATCTTCGCACGCCACCGTCGATCATCGCGACGATTATCCTGGTCAGCGCCGCTGCCAGCGCCCTGATCTGCTACCTGGTTTATTTTCATGCGCCGCTCGATGTGACGGGCACCCACCTGCGGTCGCTGCCCCTGCTGAATGCGGTGCTGAATGCGCTGTGCACGGTCGCGCTGGTGATCGGGTTCGGCTATATCCGCGTACGGCGCATCCCGCAGCACCGGGCGGCAATGTTCACGGCGTTCTTTTTCTCATCAATTTTTCTGGTGTCTTATCTGACCAACTTCACGCTTCACGGGGAGACGTACTTCAATCGTGCGAGCGTGTGGTGGCCGTTCTACTGGAAGCTGCTGGCTTCGCATGTGCTGCTTTCGGTCGTGGCGCTGCCGATGATCCTGATTACCTTTTTTCTTTCGCTTACCGGCCGGTTTCCATCGCATAAGAAGCTGGCTCGTTACACCTTTCCGATCTGGCTTTACGTGTCGATCACGGGCGTGATCGTTTACGTCATGCAGGCTTTGATCCACTAAAGAAGGGTCTGATAAGTGTGCTGGCTTCGGATAAGTATTCCCTCGGGGGCTAAAGCCCATTGAATTAGACTTACGGCGCGGCTGAAGCCGCGCCCTTTCAAAACCGCAAGTTAATCAGGCCTTCCCTAAACGTTCAGTCAACTTCTTCAACCCAGCACAGACGGTCAAGCACCACATTATGCAGCAGGACACACGCAGACTTCTCGCCACTGGCCTCATGATCTTCGGCACCGGGGCCGTCTCGGTTTTATTGATGTTTACGGCCTTCGGCGGCATCACCAACCGCCAGGGGCCGCACACTAATCTGGGCTGGCTGTCGCTGATGCTGGCGATGGGCTGCCTGCCGACGGGATTTCTGACGTTGCTCCTGGCGGGGCTGAAGCTGCTCGGCGAGCGCCGCCGCTGAAACTGTCCTGCCGCGGCCCTCATCTGCTATTCTCAACCTCTAAAACCTGCACAGAATCGGAGCATCGCAATGGCAAAAGGCGTCAATAAAGTTCTTCTTCTCGGCAACGTCGGCAAGGACCCTGAGATTCGTTCTACCGCTGGGGGCATGACGGTTGCGAGTTTTTCGCTGGCCACAGCCGACCGCCAGAAGGATGCGCAGGGCAACTGGACCGAT
This sequence comes from Edaphobacter sp., assembly GCA_965277575.1. Lineage (GTDB taxonomy): Bacteria > Acidobacteriota > Terriglobia > Terriglobales > Acidobacteriaceae > Edaphobacter. Next base: position 3,397,321 of record CBDIDK010000002.1, on the reverse strand, counting down.
AAGACCGAGTGGCATAATCTGGTCTGTTTTCAGCGCACCGCGGAGATCGTCCGCGATTACGTGAAGAAGGGCACGCAGCTTTTCATCGAGGGCAAGATCCAGACCCGCTCCTGGGACGACAAGACCAGCGGCGAGAAGAAGTACAAGACCGAAATACTGGTCAACGAGCTTACCCTGCTGGGCAGCAAGCCCGGTGGTGAAGGCAGCTCTGGCGGTGGATACAATAAAACCAACACGGCAAGCTATGAGCAGCGGCCGCCAGCCAGCCAGCCCGACTATGCCGATGTCGGCATTACCGACGACGACATCCCTTTCTAGATGGGAGATGGCGGACGGCGGGCTGCCGGTTCAGGGACAGGTCTCCGGGAGAAGCGCGCTTGGGGTGGAAGGCGTGGCCTGGCGCAAGATTCGAGCGCCTTCCCGCTTCTCCCGTAGCGAAAAGGCGCTCGTCGATTGACTGGGACCATCCGAAAGCCAGACCCAATGTCACGGACAGAATAGCCGAGAAGGCTGTGACACGTATATCTCCCAAATGGGAGATATACGTGCCGGAGGAGAAAAAGCGTGGCCGGACCCGTTGGATGACAAACCGGCCGGATTCTCATCCAGCTTCAAACCAAAGCGTTCGGCTCCAGCTACACTAAGCCCATGATCGACGAAGCTACCTTCCGCCGCGAGTCCGATCTCGCTCTCGAATCGCTCAAGCAGTCCCTGATCGCCGGCGAGGACGACGAGGGCACGTTCGAGTTCGAAGACAACAACGGGGTGATGAATATCATCTTCGAGAACGGCTCCAGCAAGTTCGTCATTACGCCGAACACTCCAATCCGGCAGGTCTGGATCTCGGCTCAGGCGACCAGCTACAAGCTGGACTGGTCCGAGTCCGGACATGCATTCAAGCTTCCGAAGACCGGCGAAGACCTGAAGACGCTGATCCAACGGCTGCTTCGCGAGCACCTCGACGACCCTGGCATAACGTTGCCCTGAGCCCATCGATCTTCTGGCTGTCTTGCCCGATCCAGCGAGTCATGGCGTGATGGTGTGGTTGAGAGGTTCTGCAGACGGGTTCTCCCGCCTGAGCCATCGACTGAAAAGCGCCTGGGTGGTGAGAAGCTGTGCTAAAACAGAGCCATGCCCAAACGTCTGGCCCTGGCTCGCCTGCTTGTTCCCGCCGCGCTGTTTACAATCGCTTCCGCGATGCTGCCCGCGCAGACAATCTCCAGCAAGACCGCCGGCATGAAGCACATGGATGGGCTGCTGCCGCTGGACTGGGACGCCAAAGCGGGCAAGCTGTATCTGGAGATTCCTCACCTCGATACGGACCTGCTCTATACGCATTCGCTGCCCTACGGGACCGGCTCGAACGACCTTGGACTGGACCGCGGCCAGACCTCGTGGGGGCAGATCGTTCGTTTCGAGCGCACCGGGCCCAAGGTCTTGCTGGTGGAGCCGAATCAGCGCTTCCGGTCGAGCGCGAGCGACCCTGCCGAGCGGCTGACCGTACGCCAATCCTTCCCGGAGTCCGTGCTCTTCGGGTTCAAGGTGGAGGCCGAAGACGCGAACGGCGCGGTGCTGGTCGATGCCACCGATTTCTATCTTCGCGATGCCCACGAAGTTGCCCAGGTGCTGACACATGCTCAGCAGGGCGCGTACAAGATAGACCCCAGCCGCTCCGCGATCGCGCTGGACGCAACGAAAGCGTTCCCGAAGAACACCGAGGTCGAGGCTCTCCTGACCTTTACGACCGACGGCCCTGCACGCGGGGAGTTTGTGCGGGATGTGACTCCGGACGCGCACGCTCTTACGATTCGCGAGCACCAGTCCTTTGTCGAGCTTCCCGGGCCGGGCTTCACGCCTCGCCGATTCGATCCGCGCGCCGGCTACTTTCCGACCAGCTACCGGGACTACAACGCTCCGCTTGGCGCACCTCTCGATCAGCAGTTCATCATCCGGCATCGCCTGATCAAGAAGGATCCAAGCTGCAAAAATGCGTGCGAGGCTGTGGCTCCGATTCAGTATTACGTCGACAATGGGGCTCCCGAGCCGATCCGCACGGCGCTGCTGGAAGGTGCGCGCTGGTGGGACCAGGCGTTTCAGGCCGCGGGCTGGGCCAAGGGAACCTTCCGCGTGGATATCCTGCCGGCCGGCGCCGACCCCATGGACGTGCGGTACAACATCATCCAGTGGGTCCACCGCTACACGCGCGGCTGGAGCTATGGCGCTGCCGTGACCGATCCGCGCACGGGCGAGATCATCAAGGGGAATGTCACACTGGGTTCCCTGCGCTCGCGTCAGGACTACCTGATCGCCGAGGCGCTGCTTGCGCCCTATGCGAACGGCAAACCGCTGCCGCTCGCGAACGACCCCATGCTGCAGATGGTGCTGGCCCGCGCCCGGCAGCTCGCCGCGCATGAGACGGGCCATACGCTGGGACTGGCCCACAACTTTGCCGCGAGCTCATTTCCCCACACGCCGGAGCAGTCGGTTTCGGTGATGGACTACCCGCATCCCTGGATTACGCTCGACAAGAATGGCGTACCCGACCTGAGCCACGCCTATGGCGTCAACATCGGCGAGTGGGACAAGGTTGCGATCGACTATGGGTATCGCGAGTTCGACTCCGGCCACAAGCCGGCCGAAGATCCGGCCGCGCTGAACGCGATTCTCCAAGCCTCGGAGAAGACCGGCATGATCTACATCACCGACGAGGATGCACGTCCGCTGGGCAGCGCACACCCGCACTCTCATCTGTGGGACAATGGCGCCGATCCGGCCGACGAGTTGAACCGCATCCTGGGCATCCGCGCCGCCGGCATGAAGCGCTTCGGCCAGAACGCCATCACCACAGGTACGCCCATGGCGCAGCTTGAAGATACGCTGGTGCCGCTCTATCTGCTGGAACGCTACCAGACCGAGGCCGCGTCGAAGGAGATTGGAGGGCTCGATTACCGATATGCATTGCGCGGCGATGGCCAGGTTGTGACGAAGATCGTCTCGCCGGAGGACCAGCGCAAGGCGCTCACGGCCGTCCTGAAGACGCTGTCGCCGGAGGTTCTCATGCTTCCCGAGCCGCTGTTGCAGATGCTGCCTCCGCGGCCTCCCGGCCTGGAGAGGACACATGAGTCGTTTCCGTCGCAGACCGGGCTGACCTTCGACCCGGTCGCCGCTGCGGAGTCTTCCGCCGACCTGACCCTCGCGCTGCTCTTCAACCCGGAGCGTGCCTCGCGGCTGGTGGAATACCACGCGCGCGACGCGCAGGAGCCTACGCTGGCTGACGTGATCGACGAGACGCTCGCCGTTACCAGGCCGACTAATGCACAGGCTGGCCTGCCGGGGCTGACGCTCTCTGGAATCGTGCAGAACGCTGTGTATGTCCGGACGGTTGAAGCGCTTCTGACCCTTGCGGCCAACCCGCAGGCCTCCTCAGTGGCTCGCGCGGTTGCGTCCGCGAAGCTGACCGCCATCCGGCAACAGGCGAACGCTGGCTCCACGACCGACGCGTATCTCGCGCGACGCATCGAACAGTTCGAGAACGATCCCGCGAAGTTCGTGCCCGCAAAGCCAATCGAGGCGCCCCCGGGGATGCCTATTGGCGATGACGAGGAGATGGACTAGCCGGACGGCGGGTGCATAATAAGCTCAGAGGGGAGACCGGCCATGTCCAGCACCGTTCCCGCACAGCTCTCGATCGACGTGTACCTCCGCACCAGCTACCACCCGGACTGCGACTTCGTGGACGGCGAACTCGAGGAACGCAACATGGGCGAATACGAGCACAGCACTTTACAGGCGGCTCTCAGCGCATGGTTCTTCAACCGGCGCGCAGAATGGAGGATTCGCGTACTGACCGAGCAGCGATCGCGCGTGTCCCCGGATCGCGTTCGCATTCCCGATGTCAGCGTCATCCCTCACGAAGGGCCGGTCGAAGCTGTTCGCGTCACGCCGCCGATTCTCTGCATCGAGATTCTCTCGCCCGAAGACCGCCTGGCGCGCACCATTCGCGTCATGGAGGACTACCTCCACATGGGTGTAGAAAATCTGTGGATCATCGACCCGGTCGAGCGCACCGCCTTCGTCTACAGCCGCGAGGGACTGCGCAAGATAGATGCGCCGCGCCTGACGATTCCCAACTCGCCGATCTACCTGGACCTTCCTGAACTGTTCTCCGCGCTGGACTAAGGGCTACCCTGCAGTGCCGGTGAGCACGTATACTCACGCAGCATGGCAAAACCTCCAATTCGCGTTCTGGTAGCGAAACCCGGCCTCGACGGTCACGATCGCGGAGCCAAGATCATCGCGCGCGCTCTTCGCGATGCCGGCATGGAGGTCATCTACACCGGGCTGCGCCAGACCCCAGAGATGATCGTCACCGCCGCGATCCAGGAGGATGTTGACTGCATCGGCCTGTCGATTCTCTCGGGCGCGCACAATGTCATCGTGCCCCGCATCGCCGCGCTTCTTCATGAGCAGCACGCCGAAGATATTCTGCTCGTGCTTGGCGGCACGATTCCCGACGATGACCAGCCGAAGCTGAAGGAAAGCGGCGTCTCGGCGATCTTCGGGCCGGGAACACCGCTTGAAACGACTATTGCGTTTATCCGCGAGAACGTGAAACCGCGCGGCCTGCTTACCTTCTGAGCTGTGAAAGCTACCAGGGCAGTGGCTTGCCCATATGGAAGTAGCCGCCGCTGGGACCGTCGTCCGGCAGCGTCGCCAACTCTACGGAGGTCTTCGCACCGTCCTCGATCTCGAGCATCGCACCCTCGCCGCCCATCTCTGTCTTGACCCAGCCGGGATGCGCGGAGTTCACCTTGATCTTCGTTCCGGCGAGTTCATGTGCGAGATGAATGGTGAAGGAGTTGAGCGCGGCCTTCGATGCATCGTAGGCGAAGGTCTTCGCGTCGTAGACCGGCGAACCCTTGGTCGCATGAAGCGTCTGCGAGCCGAGGATGCTGGACAGATTGACGATGCGCCCTGCGTTGCTCTTGCGCAATAACGGCAGCAAAGCCTGGGTGAGGCCCACCACCGCGAAGAAGTTGGTGTCAAAGGTCTTGCGCAGGACCTCGTCGGAGGTGGTGGTCGTCTCGTTGCCGTTGCGGCTGTCAATCATGATGCCGGCATTGTTGATCAGAATATCGAGGACGCCGAAGTCCTTCTCGATCTGCTTGGCGACAGCCGCATAATCGGCCGATTGATCGACATCGAGTTTTACCGCTCGGGCCTCGACGCCATCCTTCTTCAGCGCCGCGACTGCTGCATCGCCCTTTACCGCGTCGCGGGCTCCGATGAGCACCGTTATGCCGAGCTTGCCCAACTGGCGGGCGGTTTCGAGACCGATGCCTTTGTTGCCGCCCGTGATCAGGGCTATCTTCTTCGTCTCAGAACTCATGGGACTTCACCTCTTCGCTGCGATTTGCAAACACTCCATCAGATGAGGTGGGAGGCGAAACGTTCCGCATATTTCGGCGGCAGCGAGCATTTTTTCATGTCTTTACCCACGACGACATGTACGGTCTCGCCTTCGCACAGCAGGATGCTATCCTCAACCCGAAGTATTCTGTACCCAAACCGGATGACAGCGCCGCGAGCAGCCAGCAGAGTGGTCTGGATCACCAGTTCGTCGTCGTATCGAGCAGGTGCACGGTAGCGCAGATGAGCATCCACGACGGCGATCCCGCAGCCTTCTTCGGCTTCCATGCGCTTATAGTCGAGCCCGAGTTGCCGGATAAACTCCACGCGCCCAACCTCAAACCAGATGAGGTAATTCGAATGATAGACGACTCCCATCTGATCGGTTTCTGCGTAACGCACCCGCACCCGAGCCTCGCTCACAGGCTTCTCTGTCCCAGTTTGGCTCATCCAACCAGTCTACTGAAGATACCGACGATGGAGCGACGCTGCGCTATGGCTTCGCCCATACGGGCTTGCGCTTCTCAAGGAAGGAGGCGACACCCTCGCGGAAGTCATGGGTGGAGCGGGCCTCGGCGTTCGCTGCTAGCGCTGCGGTAATCGACGCGTCGAGCAGGTCCTTATTCTGCGCGGCCAGCAGGCGCTTGGTCGCGGCGATCGACTGCGGACTGTTCGCCTTCAACACCTGCGCTAGCTCGCGTGTACGCGCGGCAAGCTGCTCCGGAGCAACGACCTCGCTTACGAGACCGAGCCGGTACGCCTCTTCGCTGTTGAACAACCGCCCCGTGAGCAGCAGGTCTCTTGCGCGCTTATCGCCGAGCTGCAACGTCAGAAAGACCGAAACGAGCGCCGGGATAAAGCCGATCCGCACCTCGGTGTAGGAGAACTTCGCCGCCGGTACTGCGAGCGTAAAGTCGCAGATCGTCGCCAGCCCTGTGCCACCGGCGATAGCAGCTCCGTGGACCGCGGCGATGGTGGGTTTGGGCAGCTCGTACAAGGTGCGGAACAGCCGCGCTACGCGTTGGGCATCCGCGGTGTACTCGGCTGCGGCCCTGTCGTTCATGCCCTGCAAGACGCTGAGATCGAGGCCCGCACAGAACGATTCGCCTGTCCCGGCGAAGACGACCACCCGGCAGTCTCCCTCGACGGCTTCGTTCATCGCCGCGATCAGCTCGTCCTGCATCTGGGGAGTCATGGCGTTGCGTCGCTCAGGACGGTTGAGGGTGATGGTCCGGACTTCCTCTTCTTCTGTAACTAAAAGTGTTGCGTAATTCACGACGTATTCTCCCGATATGAAAAGCGACCCTTCTTTACTGCACATGCGCTCCGTATTTTCGGGCGATCTCCGCGCTGGCGGCGAGCAGGCCATCCAGGGGACGAAGCGGCTCTACCTTCGCGCCGAGCTTTTCCAGCTCCGCGAGGAGAACCTCCGTAGCGACGTTGCCTACGAGCGCGTCCTGCGCAAATGGACACCCGCCCAGACCGCCGAGCGCGGAGTCGAAGCGCCTGCATCCGGCCTCGTAGGCCGCGCGAATCTTCGCTGCCGCCTCGTCCGGCCGGGCGTGCAGATGCACCCCGATCTCGATGGTGTCATGGACCGCAAGAACATCGGCAACTAGATCGGCGACCTGCTTCGGCGTTGCCAGTCCCACCGTGTCGGCGAGCGAAATCTGCGTCACGCCGCTGTCCGCCAGTAGGTCGCATGCAGCGACTACCTCGTCGATGTTCCACGGCTCACCGTACGGATTTCCGAACGCCATGGAGATGTAGGCGACGACGTCCGTACCCGCCTTGTATGCCAGCGTGCCGATTGCCTCCAGCAATTCAAGCGACTCTTCGGGCGTCTGGTTCTGATTGCGCTGCAAAAATTGTGGCGAGATGGAGTACGGGAAGCCCAGCGTCTGCACACTGCCTGTCTTGATGGCACGCTCGGCTCCCTTGGCATTGACGACGATGGCGATGATCTCGACATCATCGGGCGGATCGAGATACTCCAGCACCAGCTCCGAGTCGGCCATCTGCGGGACCGCTGACCGTGAGACAAAACTGACCGCATCGATATGCTTGAATCCAGCCGCGATCAGTACACGCAGATAGTCAGCTTTTACCTCGGCTGGCATGTTCTTCGGCAAACCCTGCCATGCATCGCGCGGGCATTCGATAATTTTTACCATCTCACTCATAAGTCTGGCTCTCTCTCGGCCCCTGAAACAACCGTTGCTCTAAGCGAAGTAAAGACTCGAACTCTGCTCTGAGCCGTTGTTTGTTTCTGCTCCGTTCTTTCGGTGGTTATCCGTGTTGGGCATTCCTTGCAGCAGATTGAATCATCACGTCTGCAAAACCCCCGGATTGAATTTCGGCACCTCCGGATTCAGACTAGCCGCCTCCAGCGCAGTCATCAATGTAGTCCGCGTCTCTATCGGGTCAATGATTGCGTCGATCCAAAGGCGAGCAGCCCCGTACCTCGGATCGGCCTGCGCGTCATACGATGACTTGATCTCATCGAAGATGGCCTTCTTTTCCTCCGGCGAGAGCGACTTCCCTCCTCGCTCTACCTGCTTCGCCCTCACCTCGGCGAGCGTCGTCGCGGCTGAGGCCCCGCTCATCACCGCATACCGCGCCGTGGGCCACGCGAAGAGGAAGCGCGGGTCATACGCCTTACCGCACATCGCATAGTGGCCTGCGCCAAAGCTGCCGCCGACAATCACAGTAATCTTCGGGACCACACTGGTGGAGACGGCCGAGACCATCTTCGCACCAGCGCGGATGATGCCGCTCCACTCCGCATCCTTGCCGACCATAAAGCCATTGACGTCGTGGAGAAAGATCAGCGGAATCAGGTTCTGGTTGCAGTCCATGATGAAGCGGGCTGCCTTCTGCGCGCTTTCGGTGTAGATTACACCGCCGAACTCGGTCCGCTTTTCGCCAGCCTGCGGGCCTACGGCGACCGTCTGGGACTGGTGCATCTTCTGGTTGGCCACGATGCCAACGGCACGGCCGCCGATCCGCGCATAGCCGCACAACAGGGTGCGGCCGAACTCGGCTTTATACTCGTCGAATTCGCTGCGGTCGACGATGCGTGCGATCACCTCGCGCATGTCATACACATTGCTCGCGGCCTTTGCGGGATCGGGATCGATCAAACCGTACAGCTCTTCCGCCGCAAACTTCGGGGCATCCTTCGCAGCGTCATACGGTACGACACTGAACGGCGCCTTAGCGGGCGAACCGATCTTCCCGACCAGAGAACGTAACCGTGCGAGGCACAGATGATCATTCGGCTCCTTAAAGTCCACCGTGCCAGATATTTCCGCGTGCATGGACGCGCCGCCTAGCTCCTCCGCGCCGGTCTTCTGGCCGATGGCCGCCTGCACCAGCGAGGGTCCCGCGAGAAACAGCCCGGAGCCTTCGGTCATCAGCACCGTATCCGTCATGACCGGCAGATACGCCCCGCCCGCCACGCACATCCCCATGATGGCCGTGATCTGCGGAATGCCGAGCGAGCTCATCACGGCGTTGTTGCGAAACACCCTGCCGAAGTCGTCCGTGTCGGGGAAGACGTCCTCCTGCAGAGGAAGGAAGACGCCGGATGAATCGACCAGGTAGAGCGTGGGAATCCGGTTCTCCAACGCGATGGTCTGCGCACGGAGCACCTTTTTGGCGGTCATGGGGAAAAAAGCACCAGCCTTCACGGTCGCATCATTAGCGACAATCATGCATAGCCTGCCCTGCACCCTGCCCAGCCCGGTCACGACACCTGCCGAGGGAGCGCCGCCGTATTCGGCATACATGCCATGCGCCGCCCACAGGCCAAGCTCCAGCAGCTCCGTTCCCGGATCGAGCAGCAGGGCGAGCCGTTCGCGCACGGTCAGCCGTCCCTTTGCGCGCTGCGCCTCGGCCGCCTTCGCGCCGCCGCCCTGCCGAATCGTCTGCTCCTGCTCGCGCAGCGCTGCCATCAAAACCCGCAACGCCTCACGATTTGCAACAAACCGCGCCGCCTTCCCATCCAGCTTCGTCGCCAACGCATTGTCCAACTTCAGTTCCTCCGCCATCGCACCATCCATGAAAACTCGTCAGCTTAGCATCTTAGTCGTGGAACACTCTTTGTGCGTTTCGGATGTCTGCTCCAGAGTGGTGAATCCTATAGGCAAGCGTACTTTACCGGTTCTATAGATGAAGGCGACAAGTGGAATGAGGTGAGATGAAGGCTGGCGATAACCACTCGACAGATCAGACGGATCAGACGGATCAGACGAATCAAAGAAACAGCAGCGCGTCCACCGCGCCACCCTGGCTTGAGACCAGCGCCGAGGTCACCGGCTGCAAGTACCTCTTCGCGCGGATGAATACGCTCACGCTGGGCATCCCCACCGGCGGCGGTCGTTTCCTGATCACCTTCACGTACTACGCACATGGCAAGACCTACACCGGCCAGTTCACCTCGCCGGCTTACCTCGAGCAGGGCGCGACCTTCCTTCTTTCGTACAACCCGCTTGCACCACAGCAAAACAGCAAGACTGCGGGATCGCCCACGTCAGGTACGCCACTCTTCGCGATCGGCATCGCGGGCTCAATCATCCTCTCCGTCCTTTACCTTGCGTGGATGCGGGGCTGCAACTAGCCGGGAGCAGTGACTCCTGCCAGCCCAAGCTCCGCCGCACGAGCCTGCATCGCACCAAGACAGTTCCCTACGTGCTCATCTACGGGCAACCCCAGCAACTCCGCGCCGCCGAGGATGTCCTCTCGCAGCACGGCGCGGGCGAAGGCCTTGTCTTTCATCTTCTTCCGCACTCCCGCGACCTCGACCTCTTGGATGGACTTCGATGGCTTCACCAGCGCGCAGGCAGTCAGGAATCCAGCCAGCTCGTCACAGGCAAACAGGGCTTTATCGAGATGCGACTCGCGCGGCGTTCCGGAGTAGTCCGCGTGGGCGAGGATGGCGTGCAGCACGGGCTCCGGCCAGCCCTGTTTTCGCAGATACTCAACACCGACAAACGGATGTTCATCGAGCGTGGGGTGCCGCTCGTAGTCCAAGTCGTGCAGCAACCCCGCGCAGGCATATAGTTCGACAAACGCGGCGGCCTCAGCACCGCTTAGCTCAAGGCGTTCGGCCTCCAGCCTGCCGTACGCCTCGGTACAGACCGAGACGGCCATACCGTGTTTGCGCAGACTTTCGCCCTGCGTCCATTCCTGAAGCAAGCGCAGAGCCTGCTCTCTTCCAAGCCCCTCGTTCATGGTGACTGGTTCCTCCTTCTTTCGTGGCTCTAGCCTCTGTTCCCCACCTTTACAAGTTACCAACTTGGTTCCTTCTCCGGTTTTTTCAGGCATTCAGGTAATAATCAACGGGTTTCCTCTTGACGCACAAGGAATACCAGTGTCAATCTAGGCACATCACATGCTTCCGTTATCGGACATGTGCCGGGTCCTTGCTCTGGGTCCCTTCGCTACACACAACTTATGGCAACCATGATGGCACCCGTCGAACAACGTGAGGTACTGCGTTGCGACCACTGCAGTTTGGTGCAGTTCCGGACAGCGAACGCCCTGTGCCGACGCTGCCACAAATGCCTCGAGGTCGAAGAGCCGGAACCGGCTCCAGCCCCGTTAGCCCTGGTTCCACCACCCGCCGCGCAGGAAGGCGGCATCCAGGTAGCTACAGCCGTCCGCGACCTGCGCCATGTGCGCAACCTGTCGCAACGTCAGCTGGCAGCCAGGATGGGCGTTCCCCGCACGTACATCTCGAAGATCGAGAATGGGAAGGCGATGCCGACCCTGTCGTCGCTCGACCGGCTCGCGCGCGCGCTCCAGGTGGACATCTCCACCCTGCTGCGGGACGCCAACAACCGGCATCGGGACGAGACCGCGGTTCTGATGAACGATCCGTTCCTCGCGGAGATTGCCCTCTACACCTCGCAACTCGACGCCCTGCAGCGGTCCATCTTCCTCAATCACGTTCGAGAGCTTGCGGCCGGACACCGCCGCAGCGCCTGACAGGCTTCGGTTCCACTCCTTGTCCTCCATGGAGAGCGTTGGCACGTCGCCGGCGCTCTCCTCTCCGACACGACCCGAAGTCGCAATGCCTTCCGCCGCCAGCCGGATCCAGACGTTCATTGCGCACCCCCCAACGGTGTGCTAGCGTCAATATCTGCGAGGTCGCTTTGCGCGCATCAACCCCCCAGCCCGGCACCAGCCGCGTCCATGAACTGTCTGCCGAGGAGCAGGGCGTCTACCGGCAGCTCGACCCCGCCAAAATTCCCGAACATGTCGCCATCATCATGGACGGCAACGGCCGCTGGGCAGGCAAACGGGCGCTAAAGCGATTTCTGGGACACCAGAAGGGCGCGGAGTCGGTCCAGTTCGTCGTCGAGACGGCCTCCCGTATCAACCTCCCCTGGCTCACGCTCTATGCCTTTTCGCTTGAGAATAACCTGCGCCGGCCCAAGTCCGAGGTCAGCTTTCTGATGAAGCTGCTCAAGAGCTACCTCGTGGGCAACGTCAAGCGCATGAACGACAACAACGTTCGCATGGCCTACATCGGCCGCACCCACAACCTGCCCGCCGAGGTGCAGGACACGATGCAGTGGGCGTCGGAGTCGACCGCGAAGAACACCGGCACGACCCTCACGCTTGCGCTTAACTACGGCGCCCGGTCGGAGATCGTCGATGCGGTCCGCTCCCTCCTCACCGACCTCACGACGGAGGCCCATACGCGCGGCTGCTCAGTGGACGACCTGCTCGGCGCCGGCGCGCTGGAGTCGCTCGACGAATCCAGCATCGGCCGCGCCCTCTACACCGCTCACATGCCCGACCCGGACCTCGTCATCCGAACCTCCGGCGAGCAGCGCATCTCTAACTTCCTGCTGTGGCAGATCGCCTACTCGGAGATTCTGGTCACAGACCGCCTCTGGCCGGACTTCAACGGGCTGCATCTGCTCGAAGCAATCGCCGCCTACCAGCGACGCGAACGCCGCTTCGGCGGTCTGGGCGAGAGCTTCACCGACGAGGACCTCAACAACCTCGAGCCCGCTGAAGACGTCGCCGCGGAGATCAAGGACCACCTCATTCCGCAGCCCGACCCGGTGTTGTCCCGCCACTAAATGACATTTTGAATCGGTATACACTGCAAAGCTGTCCTGCCGGACGGGCCCACTCCGCGTGGGGCGGCCACTTCGTGCCTTGTACCCCGGTCTAGACACCATCTACTGCGCTGGCCCTCCCGTTGGTCGGGTCGAGACTTGGGTACATCGGATGGAGAACAGCATTGAGTTTCCCCAGTCGCGCAAGACGAAATCACGATGCTTCGCGCCAGTGACATCGAATCTCTCATATCGCTCTTCAAGGGCTGGTTCCCTGTAACCCTGTATCCTTACTGCTGACCGCATGAAACGCATCCTCACCGCCGTGATCCTGATCCTTGCTGTGCTTGCGCTTATCTTCTTCGGCCAGCTTTGGATGATCACCCTCTTCGCGGCCATCGTCGCCGAACTTGCGGCCTACGAGTACCTCAAGCTGGCCTCGGTCGGTGCGGACACGCATGGCGCGAAGCTTCGCATCCCGGTCTGGTGGATGGCGCTCGGCACCGCGCTCGCCTTTGTGGTCACGCTGCCCAACTTCCCGGTTGAAGACCAGCTTCCCGTCCTCAGCGCGCTGACCCTGATCCTGTTCGCCTGGAACGGCTTTCGCGCACCGCTCATCCAAGTGCTGCCGGACACCGCGCAGGGCCTGTTCGGGCTGATCTACATCGCCTACCCGCTCACGATGATTCCCCTGCTGTGGAAGCAGGAGGATGGTCCCGCGCTGGTTCTCTTCCTAATGGTCTGCGTCTGGGCTGGCGACATTGCGGCGTTATATGTGGGCCGCGCCTTCGGCAAGCACAAGCTTGCTCCGCGACTGAGCCCCGGCAAGACCTGGGAGGGCTCCCTCGCCTCAATCGCGGGCAGCATGATCGCCGCCGGACTGGTCATTGCCGCCTCTGACGCGCTTACCGCGAGAAACAACATGCTCCTGCACATCTCGGAGCCGCTCTGGCAGTCGCTTCTGCTCGCCGCCGTGCTCAACATTGCCGCCCAGCTTGGCGATCTGCTTGAATCCGCCGTCAAGCGCGGAGCAGGCGTCAAGGACTCCGGCACCATGCTTCCCGGTCATGGCGGCATTCTCGACCGCATCGATGCCCTGCTGTTGGCGGCCCCGGTGCTCTGGTATGTGCTGCTGATCAAGGACTTCTTTGGACTGGGTCGCTTCTAACCTCTGTGTTGTATGCTGATCCAAAGAGCGGTACAAAGAACGTGATCGAGTCATTCTGTGATGTTGTTCAAGATCTCCTCGTCCCTGAACTCAAGGCCGTCAAGGTCTCGGTAGACTCATTGCACACCGAAATGGCAGCCATGCGCATAGAGATGAAGCTGCGCGACGAGAAGATGGAACAGTTGGTGCGCTCTGGAGACGACAGGAACGCACAAGCCATTGCAAACCTATCTCAAAAGCTCGATTTCTCCATCGAAATTCGGGAGCGTCTCGCCTCCCTCGAAGCCCGCCTCCCCCGGCAGTAGTCGCACATCTGCGAAAATAGCATTAGTGAAAAAGTTAGCCATATTAGGCTCGACCGGCTCCATCGGTCACAGCACCTTATCTATCTGCGAGTCCTTCCCTGACCGCTATCAGGTCGTCTCCCTCGCCGCCGGCAGCAACATCGATGTGGCCTACGCCCAGTGCCTTCGCTGGCGCCCGAAGGTCATCTCCCTCGCCACCGAAGAGCTGGCGGCGACCCTGGCCAGCCGCCTCAAGCAGGCAGGTATCACCGGCATTGCGGTCCTCCACGGCTCCGCCGGAAGCGTTCGAGCCGCCACCCTGCCCGAGGTAGACTTCGTCGTCTCTGCCATCGTCGGTGTAGCCGGACTGGAAGCCACCTACGCCGCCGTCTGCGCGGGAAAGACCATCGGCCTCGCCAATAAAGAGTGCCTCGTCGCGGCCGGCGAACTCATCATTGCCGCAGCAAGGCAGCACAATGTGGCGCTCCTCCCCATCGACTCCGAGCACAACGCCGTCCATCAGTGCATGCGCGGCGGCACACCAGCCGAGGTCAGGCAGATCTGGCTTACCGCCTCGGGCGGACCCTTCCGCGACACGCCACTCGCCGAGTTCGACCACATCACGCCCGAGCAGGCGCTGAAGCATCCGACCTGGGTCATGGGCCAGCGCATCACTATCGACTCCGCCACCATGATGAACAAGGGGTTCGAGGTCATCGAAGCCTGCCGCCTCTTCCACCTGCCTCCAGCCCGTGTCCGCACCACGATCCACCCCCAGTCCACGGTTCACTCGCTGGTCGAGTTCGTCGACGGCAGCATCCTCGCCCAGCTCTCCGTCACCGACATGCGCCTCCCCATCCTCTACGCCCTGGCCTACCCCGAGCGCGTCGCGGTCGCAGAGAAGGAAAGCCTCACCTTCGACCTCGCTACTCTCAGCCAGCTCGACTTCTCCCAGCCCGATCTCGCCCGCTTCCCATGCCTACGCTTGGCCTACGAAGCAGCCGAAGCCGGCGGCCAGGCCTGTATTGCGCTCAATGCCGCGGACGAGATCGCCGTCGCCGCATTCCTCGAAGGTCGTATCCCCTTTATGGGCATCCCGCGTACAATTGAGGCAGTGTTGCAGCTCACCTCCGGCACTCCCCCGGCGTCTATCCACGATGTGCTCGAATCGGATCGAGCGGCTCGCGAGTGTGCGCGCGAGGTGATTGCCGCCCAATCCAACGGCGTGCGAGGGTAGCGGCCGCAACAGAGAGTGGTGCAGTGAGAGCTGCGCAAGCAACGAGGTCTCAAACTCCCTAATGTCGACAATCATCCAACTTGCCATCGTCCTTGGCATCATGGTCCTGGTCCACGAATTCGGCCACTTCGCCGTCGCCAAGCTCTGCGGCATCCGCGTCGAGGTCTTCTCTATCGGCTTCGGCAAACGCCTCATCGGCTTCAAACGCGGCGACACCGAGTACCAGATAGCAGTCGTCCCCCTGGGCGGCTACGTCAAAATGGCCGGCGAGACCCCCGGCGAAGCTCCCACGGGCGACCCCGGCGAGTTCAACGCGCACCCCCGCTGGCAGCGCATGCTCGTCGCCCTCGCGGGTCCGTTCGCCAACTTCATCCTCGCGCTCGGCCTGATGACCGGCGTCTCGATGCTGCACAACGAGGTCCAGGAGTACATCGACGGCCCCGCCCACGCCGACTACATCCCCATCAACACGCCCGCGACCCGCACCGGCATCCAGAGCGGCGACACCATCGTCCACTACGACACCATCGAGAACCCCACCTGGGACCAGGTCGCCATCCGCTCGCTGCTGAACCTCAACCAGACAATTCCCTTCGCGTTCGTCCACGATGGCAAGCGCACCGATACCAGAATCTTCGTCGAATCGAAGAACGGACCCGATAACTTCTCCCTCGACGTCCTCGGCCTCATCCCGAAGATGCAAAACACGCCCGTCCAGGTCCAGGCGCTCGAATCCAACATGCCCGCAGCCCGCGCCGGTCTCCAGCCCAGGGACAAGATCCAGGCTATCGACGGTCTCCAGCTTCACTCTGTCCCCGCCCTGCTGACCTACCTGCAGGACGAGGCCGGCAAACCTGCTGCCCTCACCGTCCTCCGCACCGCACCCGGCGGAGCCACGGAGACCCTTCCCATCCAGATCACCCCGCAGTTGGCCGACGCTCCCGACGGCACCAAAGATTATCGCCTCGGCTTCGTAGCCGTCCAGCCACCCGTCAAGGTCGAGCGCCTGCCCCTCGGCAAGGCCATGATCGCTTCCTGGCAGTTCAATAAAAAGGGTTCGCTGCTGATCGTCGAGGTGCTCAAACGCCTCTTCACCCGGCAGGTCTCGGTCAAAAGTCTGCAGAGCCCCATCGGCATCGGCCAGCAGATCCATCAGGCCGCCGAGATGCCCGGCTGGATGCCCCTGATCGGGCTGATGGCCTACATCTCGCTGAACCTCGGCATCTTCAACCTCCTGCCCATCCCCATCCTTGACGGCGGCATGATCCTCTTTCTCGTCATCGAAACCATCATGCGGCGCGACGTCAACCAGCAGCTCAAGGAACGCGTCTACCAGGTCGCCTTCGTCTGCCTGCTCGCCTTCTTCGCCTTCGTCATCTTCAACGACCTCACCAAACTCAACATCTTCACCAGACTCAAACCTTAATTCAGCCGCATCACCGTATCTCTGTCGCGGCTGTATAGTCCCGGAGCTTCATCCCGCCCATGCCACTCGTGCCACAGGAACTCCGGACCTACTTCATCACCACGGTTACGGCCTCTCGCCGGCGCCTCTTCGAGGTCGAACAAAACGCGACACTCTTCCTGAAGGCCCTTGCGGCCTGCGCACTCGAGCAACAGTGAATGACAATTAGTAGCTAAAAACAGTCGCCTCGCGGCCAACGCTGCATCTACTTGCATACCACAAACCCAGCCAGAACTTCCAATCCGTGTGGGGTGGGGACGCCGAAACAGTCGGACGTAAACTTGTTCAGATGGGTGGGGACTCGTACCGTGTAGGGGTGAGGCCGATAGGCATGTCCTAAGCATCACAATCGAGGTTCTTTGCCTGGTTTGAGCCGCCTATCCCTGCTTTTCCCCTCCAGCGCGAGCGAAGCGCATTCTTTAGCACACAACCTATGTAAAACCCGCATTCATCATATGGACTATGCCATTTTTCCTAGACACGCGGGAAACGTCCGAGCGCTTCGGCAAACAGATATTGGAGTTCTGCTCGTTGTTCGATGCCAATCATGTCGGTCATGGCTCGCCCGACAACATCTTCGAATTCGCAAAAGCACTGGAAGACAACAACCCTTTTCGAATGGACCTCTCGGCGATGGTTAAATCCATCGTGCAGAAGAGCGAAGAAATCCTACTCACCGACATGTTGAGCATCATCGTTACCTCGGTTGGTGGCGCGTCATTTGCAGACACCCCTGCCGACATCACGAGACCGAACAACACTCTCATGGAGTTCCTGTTGGGCACCGGTTGCTGGAGAAAATTCGGTTCATTTTCACCTCCAATCTCCAAAGATGAAAGCCCACCGCCCAGATTACCTATCCGCACGGAAGAACCCCGCCACATGCGACTCACTCCCGCCGGATCTGATATGTCCCCTGATATGTCTATAGATGGCAAAGACCCCGGCAATCGAACTGGCATGCTCGATTCCTCAAGCGAACTCCGCCAGATGCTTACTCGCATTGAGGTCAACACACAACACGTCAAACGTCATCTCGATTCCATCGAACAACGGATTAACAAAATAGAACCTTCGCCAGATAGTCTTTCCACGCGAATATCTTCACCTTCTGCTATCTTTCCTGATTCCAGTTCTCCAGACATCGTTGGTCGAGAGGTCGCCCAACCCCTCGCTGATAGTATTCCCGTATTTGGGGCAGAACTGCCAACCCGTAGCCGAGCTGTATTTTCTCAACAGCCTCAGCAGTCCAAGACCAACGGCGTCCCGTCTCCAGCCTTCACTTATGTCATCGAAAAAGGGAAAAACACCATTCCCATTGCAACGTTTCTTGCACTCCTGATTATCGTCGCTCTGTCACTCTTCTTCGCTCTCTCTGGCTCGGGCCATGACATTCTAAAAGCCAGCATGTCACATCTCAAAGCCGTCCGCAGTCTCTTCAGTAGTGACTCTGCAACCCTCCCTTTCGCACGCACAGCAAGCGTGTCATCCACATCGGTGCCCCCTTCAGCATCGACTGCAAAGACGCCAACGCTCCCTTCGTCAGTTCCGCCCCCCCATGCCAAAAGCTCAGCCGAAACGGAACCCATGCATTCGATGGCATCCAATGCCGCCGCCGACATTTCACCAGACACTCAAGCCATTCCCGTCAGTCCCAAAATCAGATATATCCCAGCCAATGTGATGGAAGGCTATTTGCTCTCGGCACCCAGACCTGAATATCCACCTCTCGCTCGTATCGACCACATCGAGGGAAGTGTAGTTCTGCAGGCCACCATCTCAAAAATGGGATCGATTGAAACCTTGCACATCATCAAGGGACCCCAACTCTTACGCAACGCTGCGACAGAGGCCGTGCGCAGCTGGCAATATAAGCCGTACTCTGTCGATGGTCGGCCTGCGGAGGTTGCCACGACGATATATGTCGATTTCACCTTGAAAGCGCCGCCCGAGGCAATGCACTAAAATTTTGGGTCCTGTCATCAAATGAGCCAAATGATTGTGGCTGCGCGGTGAATGGCTTCGAGGAAGTTTCTGGCTGTTTTGTCGTAGCGGGTTGCGAATCGATCGGGAGAGTTTGAGTTTGGCGAAGAAGCTCTCGCTCAAGTGTCGCGCTTGTAGAGTTCCTTGTCATAGTCTCGATGCTGTTTTCGATTGCGTTTGGCGGGAATCACTGCAGTTTTGCCCGCTTTGGCGAGTGGTTCGACACTCGCTGGTCGGCATCGAAGCCCTTGTCGGCCAGCAGCGTGTCTGCTTTGATCCGGGGCAGCAAGACATCTGCACCCTCCAGATCGCACGCCTGGCCACCGGTGAGATCCATGCCGCCGCGTCGTCATAACAACAAGCTACCCAGAGCGTCAGCCTCGAATATGGTGAGTTTGATGACAGGCCCAAAAGCGGTGGTAAGCCTTTATCCGCGTCTCTCCGCGAACATCCGCGGTCGAAAGCACTCACGGAGTATCCCCGTAATACCCTTTCCGATACTGCAACTCATACTTCCCCCGCAGCCCGGCGTCCGCCATGCGCACTTTGATCTGTCGAAACGAAGTATCCGTCACCTTCTTGGGAGCGTAGTACCCCAGCAGATACTGCGTCCTCAGATCGTCCGACACATGCGCAAACGCCGGCTCCAGGTCCTTCGGATCGACCACGTAGTAGTACTTCCCTCCGGTGTCGTCCGACAACTGAATCAGAGCATGTTCCCCGCCGGTATTCCGTCCCGCATCCGCATAGATCGGCACAATAATCAATGAGTACACCATCGCACCAGCCCTCTGCGCCTGCTCCAACGCCTGCATGTAGCGGGAGCCCTTCATTGTGTCTCCGCCATCGGTAATCAGCACAATTACCCGCCGCTGTCCGTTCGCCTCGGACGTCCCCGCCAGCCGCTGAGACGCCAGGTACACCGCGTCATACAGTGCCGTAGCCTCCCCACGGCGAATCTCGTTCACTCCATTCTCAATCCGTTTCTTGTCATTGGTAAACGGCACGACCTCCCGCACCACATCCGAGAACTCCATCAGATCCAGCTCGTCCTGGGGCCGCAGCAGCGCATTCACAAAGTGCTTCGCCGCCTCCTTCTCCAGCCGCTCATTCGCCAGTACGCTCTCGCTCACATCGATCGCCAGCACAATCGACAGCGGCGTCGCGGACTCCCTCTCGAACACCGCGATCTTCTGCGGCCTCCCATCCTCCAGAATCTCGAAATCGTCCCGCCCCAGCCCACCCACGGGCGCGCCCTTAGGGTCGGTCACATTCAGCGCCACATTCACCAGGCGCGTCTCGACCTTGATGGTCGGCACCGGTTGCTCATCATTACTCTGCGGAGCCTGAACCCCTCTCACTGCTGGTGGGCGCCGTTCCACCGGCGCCTGCGCCCACACACTCTGCATGCCTAGCATCATCGCCGCAACGCCAATCCACCTCACTCGCTACTCTCCACGTTCGCGCCCGCCACAAAACCGGATGCCCCATATCTCGATTCTGAGATGTGGGCATCATGCGAAGCACGACCGCTCTCTTCCCCCGTCCCAGCTAAACCTATGCCCTCCGGAAATGCCTCCCCATCCGCCCACACCGCACCATCCACAAACTGCTCCTTCTTCCAAATCGGCACCGTCTTCTTCAACATGTCGATCAGCCACCGGCATGCATCAAAGGCCGCCCCACGATGCGCCGACGCCACCACAATCAGCACACTCGTCTCCCCCACCATCAGCCTGCCCAGCCGATGCACCAGCGCCACATCCCGCACCCCAAACCGCGCCACCGCCTCCGCAGCCAGCCCGCGCATCTGCTCCAGCGCCATCTCCCGGTACGCTTCGTAATCAAGATGCAGCGTCCTCCGCCCCCGCGTATTGTCCCGCACAATTCCGTCGAAGACACACACCGCCCCGTCGGCTCCGGCCTTCATCTCCGCAACGATCTTCTCCGCCGCAATTGACCCATCCGTAATCTCAACTTTCATCGTTCCCCGCTTCTCAAGATCATCTCCACGCTCTTCCGCCACTCACAGGCGGCAATAACGCCACCTCATCGCCATCCTTCAACACGTCCCCGGCTCGCGCATACTCCTGATTCACAGCCACAGCGGCGGAATCCAGAACGGCTCCCAATGCCCCCCGAAGCATCGCGACCAACTCCCCCGTGGTGGTACCATCGGCAATCTCCATTGTGGCGCTGCCCTGCCCGGCAACATCCTTCAATATCCCAAAATAAAGCACAGAAACCCGCATCCACACAGAATACCCGAGCCTAGATCTTTGACTCTTTTCCACGATTTTGGGTTTTGCATAAATATCCATATTTGATGTATATTTATACATTAAGAACGGCCATAGGAAGATGACCTTCCAGAGCGTAGGCGCCTCTCATAGTTGAGTGCTCTGTCAAGACCGGGCAAGAATGACAAGGTAAACATCCCCATGAAACAACAGCGCCATACCGAGATTCGCGACCTGCTTGTCAAGACATCCGTGATGAATCAGGATGATCTGCGGCAAAAACTTGCCGGACGCGGGTTTCATGTGACTCAGGCCACGCTGTCTCGCGACATTCATGAACTGCGGCTGTCCAAAGGACCTTCCGGATACTCTTTGCCCGGCGGAAACGATGCAGGCGAGGACACGCTGCCGGGTATAAGAGATGTATTGGAATCCTTTGGACTTGAAGTGCGGCAAGCGTTCAATCTGCTCGTGTTTATCACCCGGACCGGAGGGGCGCAGCCGATCGCAGCAGGCATCGACTATGAAGACTGGCCCGAAGTCGTAGGCACCATTGCGGGCGACGACACCGTCCTGATCATCTGCGCCGACGAGAAGCAGGCGGCGCTTCTAAGAGAACGGATAGAGAAATATCTTGGCTAATTTGCTTCCTAGTTTCGAATTGGCTGGTTCATCCATGAAGACGGGCCGGCCATCTTGCCATATCGCCGTCGCGGGCGTTAGCGGCTATGCTGGTGGAGAACTCGCGCGTCTTCTGCTAAGCCACAAGCAATTGCGCGAAACGCCGCCCCTTTTCCTGGGCCGTGGGGGCGAAGCCGGTCTCCACAACCAGATCTTCATCGAGGATCTACATCCATATCTGGCCAGCCGCAACCATTCCAATCCGGTGCTTCCGTTTTCGTGGGATCGCATCGCCGACAACGGCATTGAAGTGCTATTCTTCGCCACTCCGCATGAGCAGTCGCGTGAATGGGTTCCCGAGGCTATTCAACGCGGTATAAAGGTTATCGACCTCAGCGGTGCCTGGAGGTTGCAGGAGGCTGGCAACCGCGAGGTCTACCAGCTTCACGATACGGACCCCGAGGTGGCAGCAACGCTTCAAGAA
Source organism: Edaphobacter sp. (assembly GCA_965277575.1). GTDB lineage: Bacteria > Acidobacteriota > Terriglobia > Terriglobales > Acidobacteriaceae > Edaphobacter. Next base: position 3,375,354 of record CBDIDK010000002.1, on the reverse strand, counting down.
GAAGCAGTCTACGGCTGTCCGGAGCTGCATCGCGATGCCATACGAAGCGCACGCCTGGTCGCCAACCCCGGCTGCTATGCCACCTCCATCATCCTGGCGCTCGCACCGCTGCTTCAAGCCGGTCTCGTCGATCTCGATTGCGGGATTGTCTGCGATGCCAAATCCGGGGTCAGCGGGGCAGGCAAAGCTCCTACGGCGAAGACGCACTTTATGTACGCCGCCGATAACCTCTCCGCATACGCCGTCTTTGGACATCGCCACACCGGTGAACTGCTGGAGCAGCTTCATCTGGAAGCCAATCAGATCCAATTCACGCCGCATCTCCTCCCCATACCCCGTGGAATTATGTCCACCATCTATGTCCGCCTTAAGCACCCGACCGAGACCGCCGCCATCGGCCTATTGCTCCAGGAGTTCTATCACAACAGCCCCCTGGTACGCCTCCGGCCTTCACCTCAACTGCCCGAAATCCAACACGTCGCCCGTACCAGTTTCTGCGACCTCGGTTTTGCGCTGGCACCGGACGGCAAGCGGCTGATTATCGTCTCCTGCCTCGATAATCTTCTAAAAGGCGCTGCCAGTCAGGCCATACAGAACATGAACCTGATGTGCGGCTGGAATGAAGAGGAGGGACTGCTGTGAGATTCGTCATCAAATTAGGCGGTGTTGCCCTGGAAGATCAGAAAGTGCTGCACGTGTGCGGCAAGGCTATTGCCGATCTGGTTGCCGATGGAAACCAGGTGGCCGTTGTCCATGGCGGCGGTGTCCAACTCACCCGTACTCTGGAACAAATGGGCAAGAAAAGCGAGTTCATCTCCGGCCTGCGAGTCACCGATGCCGAGACCCGCGACGCCGCCCTGATGGTGCTCGCCGGCCGCGTGAACAAATCGCTGGTAGCGGCGATCGGCTCGCATGGCCAGGCTGCCGTTGGGCTCTCCGGCGGAGATGGCCACGTCTTTCGCGCCCGCAAGAAGAAAACCATACCCGACCTGGGCTTCGTAGGAGAAATCGCCGCGACCGACCCACGCTGGCTCGAAGCTATCTGGACCATGGGAGCGGTCCCCGTCATCTCCTCCATCGCGCTCGGCTTCGACGGCGAATACTACAACATCAACGCTGATGAGATGGCCGCCGCGTGTGCGATCTGCACGCATGCCGACGCGCTCGTCTTCCTCACCGACGTTCCCGGAGTCAAAGGTGCGGACGGCAATGTGATGCGCTGGCTCACCCTCGCGCAGATTCCCGCCCTGCAACAGCAGCAGGTCGTATCCGGCGGTATGCTGCCCAAACTTAATGCCTGCCGCGCCGCCCTGACCCACGGAGTCAAGCGTGTGCGCATTCTGCCAGCGGAGGCCGCCTGGCTGCTGCCAGACCTCTGCTCTACTAGGGTTAATGACGGAACGGAGGTGATGGTCGCATGAACCTGGAATCGATTCAAGCCGCGGAGAGCAAGCTGCTCCTCAACACCTATCAACGAAATCCGTACCTGTTCGTCAGCGGCGAGGGAGTTTACCTGCGTGACGAGAACGGCAATGATTACCTCGATCTCCTGAGCGGAATCGGCGTCTCTGCGCTAGGTTACGCACATCCGTCTGTCGAAGCGGCGATTTACGATCAAAGTAAGCGCCTCATCCACACCTCGAACCTTTTCTATCATCCGGGCACTGCCGAACTAGCGCTGCGGCTGACTGAGATCAGCGGTCTCGACCGCATCTTCCTCTGCAACAGCGGCACCGAAGCGTGGGAGGCTGCTCTGAAGCTCGCTCGTGCTCACGCAGTCCGCCTTCGTGCGGAGGGCCGGCATCTCGGCACCAGATTTCTTGCGCTCGAGCACAGCTTCCACGGCCGGTCTATGGGATCTGTCGCAACCACGCACAAGGAGCAGTACCGCACACCGTTCGCGCCCATTATGCCCGATGTTGAATTCGTACGCTTCAACGACGTCGACGATCTTCGCGCAAAATTTTCGTCAGAGGTCTGCGCCATCTGCATCGAACCCATTCAGGGCGAAGGCGGCATTCATCCTGTGTCGCAAGGGTTCTTTGCCACTGTGCGAGAGCTCTGCGACTCCACCGGCGCGCTGCTGCTCGCGGACGAGATCCAAAGCGGCCTTGGACGAACCGGAAGGTGGTTCGCCTACCAGCACTACAACATCCTCCCGGATGTCACAACTCTGGCCAAACCCATCGCCAATGGCATCCCCATGGGCGCAATGCTCTGCACCGACTCCGCCGCTCTGGCCTTCACTCCCGGCATGCATGGTACAACCTTCGGCGGTGGCCCGCTCGCCTGCGCCGTCGCCATCGCCGTCATCGATACAATTAAACGCGACAAGCTGCTCTCTCATATACAGGCCGTTGGAGAATTTTTCCACGCTGAACTCAGCCGTCTCGCAGCCCGCCACGAATGTATCGTCGATGTCCGAGGCCGCGGCCTGATGTTGGGCGTAGAGCTGAACTCAGCTGAACTGGCGCAACAGGTCACCGCCGGGATGATGGAGCGCCGCATCCTACTCAACCGGACCAGCGAGACCGTCCTGCGATTCCTGCCGCCGTACATCCTCGAACGCAGGCACGTCGATATCGCCATCAACGCTCTCGACGACATCCTGTTCACACTGAAGACCGATTCTGCAGCATACGCTGGCGTCACGCCGGCAGGAGAATAGCTAATATGGGAAGCAAGACCGTAATGATGAACTTAAAGCCGGAAAATCCGGCCGAAGAGTCCTCCACGGGCAGACTGGCAGCCCTTGGGATTCAGTCTGATACCATCTTCAGCGAAGCCTCCAAACGTCTCTGCGGTCGCGATCTCTGCTCGATCGCCGACCTCAGCGTGCAGGAGATGGCCGCCATCATGGAGCTGGCCCATGCGGTCAAAACCCACCCGGAAGACTTCCGTCACGCCCTCGACGCCCGTCAGATGGTCCTCTTCTTCGAGAAGGCCTCCCTTCGCACCCGCCTCACCTTCGAAGCCGCCATCAACACGCTGGGCGGCAACGCCATCTTCGTCGACCAGACCCAGTCCCCTCTTGGTGAGCGCGAATCCCTCGCCGACATGGCCCACAATATCGAGCGCTGGATGTCCATCATGGTCCTCCGCACCTACTCCCACGAGACGATCACCGAGATGGCAGCTTGCTCGAAGATTCCCGTCATCAACGCGCTCTCCGACCTTGAGCACCCTTGCCAGGCCATCGCCGACTTCTTCACTTTGGAAGAGCGCTTCGGCTCGGCCGAAGGTCTTCACTTCGCCTACGTCGGCGACGGCAACAACGTCTGCCACTCCCTCATGCTCACCGCAGCCCAGCTTGGCGTTCACTGCAGCGTAGCCTCGCCGAAAGGCTTCGCTCCCAAACTCGAGATCATCCACAAGGCCATCGAGATCGCAGAATCTACCGGCGGCAGTCTCACCCTCTTGAGCGACCCCATCAAGGCTGTCACGGGTGCCGACGCCGTCTACACCGACGTCTGCACCAGCATGGGCGCTGAGCACGAAGCGACCAAGCGCGCCCCAATCTTCAAGCCCTACCAGGTCAACGAAGCACTCATGGCCCACGCCCAGCCAGACGCCGTCTTCATGCACTGCCTTCCCGCGCATCGTAACGCCGAGGTCACCGACACCGTGCTCGACGGCCCGCAGTCGGTTGTCTTCGACCAGGCAGAGAACCGCATGCACGCGCAAAAAGCTATTCTTCTTATGCTCCTCGGAGGAGCCAAGCGCATCTCCAACAGCCGCAGCCGAGGCATCCAGGCGCGGAAGCATACCAACGCCTAATTTTTCGATGTATCGCCCTCCGGCGTATCTGCTCCATCATTGAGGTCTGCATCACTATGTCCGTAATCCTCGAATCCCTTCCCCTCGGCCAAAAGGTCGGCATTGCCTTCTCCGGCGGGCTGGACACCAGCGCCGCGCTTCACTGGATGAAGCAGAAGGGTGCGCTCCCCTACGCCTACACCGCCAACCTCGGCCAGCCCGACGAAGCCGACTACGACGAAATCCCGCGCAAAGCGCTCGAGTACGGCGCCGAAAAAGCCCGTCTCATCGACTGCCGCGGCCCGCTCGTTCGCGAAGGCATCGCAGCGCTCCAGTCCGGCGCATTCCACATCACCACAGCCGGCGTCACCTACTTCAACACCACACCCATCGGCCGCGCTGTGACTGGGACAATGTTAGTGACGGCGATGAAGGAAGACGACGTCAACATCTGGGGTGACGGCTCGACCTTTAAGGGCAACGACATCGAGCGCTTCTATCGCTACGGCCTGCTCGTCAACCCGGACCTCAAGGTCTACAAGCCCTGGCTCGACGCCGCATTCATCGATGAGCTCGGCGGCCGTGCCGAGATGTCCGCCTTCATGACCAGGGCCGGCTTCGGCTACAAGATGTCCGCCGAGAAGGCATATTCGACCGACTCCAACATCCTCGGTGCAACCCACGAAGCCAAGGACCTTGAGTTGCTCACAACCAGCATGAAGATCGTCGCTCCCATCATGGGCACCGCCTTCTGGCGCGACGACGTTGAGGTCAAGCGCGAAGAGATCACCATCCGCTTCGAAGAAGGCTTCCCCGTCGCCCTCAACGGCAAAGAATTCCTCGACCCCGTAGCCATGATGCTCGAAGCCAACCGTATCGGTGGCCGCCACGGCCTCGGCATGAGCGACCAGATCGAAAACCGCATCATCGAAGCCAAGAGCCGCGGCATCTATGAGTCCCCCGGTCTGGCTCTCTTATTCATCGCCTACGAGCGCCTCATCACCGGCATCCACAACGAGGACACCATCGAGCAGTACCGCGACAACGGCCGCAAACTTGGCCGCCTTCTCTATCAGGGCCGCTGGTTCGATCCCCAGGCCATCATGCTCCGCGAAGCCGCCCAGCGCTGGGTCGCCAAGCCCATCACCGGCGAAGTCACCCTCGAACTACGCCGCGGCAACGACTACTCAATCCTCAACACCACCTCGCCTAACCTCACCTTCCACCCCGAGCGCCTCACCATGGAAAAGGGCGAGTCCACCTTCTCCCCACGAGACCGCATAGGCCAGCTCACCATGCGCAATCTCGACATCACCGACACCCGCGCAAAGCTCCTAACCTACGCCCAAACCGGCCTAATCACATTAAGCAAAGGCTCCGAGATGCCCCAACTCAACAGCGGCATCGACAAGGATTAGCTTTATGGACTACTCCCTGTTTCAAGAAAAGATCAACATCAGTAAGGCGGCAGAAGAGGAGCATCGTTTTGACTTAAGTCAGCGGAACTACGATCAACTCTCGACTTACAGTCTGACGAAGGAGCAGCAAGCAATACTGGCTCTTGGACGTGCTACTTGTTACCTTCGAATGCAAGCACCGGAGAGTGCTCTCTTGTGTCTTGAATCCGCAGACCTGGAGAAGATAGACCCAATCACTGGTGCACTTTTTCAGGCTGTCCTTTCGCAGTCATTGCATCAGGTGCAAAGATTTCAAGAAGCCTACAAGGCTGCTGCCCGTGGTGAGGCATACGCGAGAGTTGCTGGAGAATCAGCGAGCGATATTCTAGGCGAAAATATAGCTCGCCAAGGCTTTTCCTTGATCGAGATGGGACTGAGTGAAGAAGGTAGACGCCAGCTCGATCTAGCACTCGCTTACCCGCTAGAGCAAAGCGTATTAAATTCTGTGAAAGCGTATCAGTTAACTTACAGCAATTAGCTGTTCAAATTGCCCGAACAACAAGAATCTACTTTGCTTTGATAATCGAGGCGAAGTTAACGATGAGGAAGAGGAAACAGTGTCAACCCCGCCCGAGTCATCTAGTTCGAAGATGTGGTCCGGCCGCTTCCGCGAACCACTCGACCCAACCTTCGAATCCTGGCAGCGCTCCCTCCCCTTCGACTGGCGTCTCCTCCCCCACGAAGTAGAAGCCAGCATCGCGCACGCCCGCGCCATCGAAGCCGCAAGCATCCTCACCAGCGAAGAACTCCTCCTCACCATCGAAGGCCTGCGCGCCATCGCCGCCGACGGATTCGACGAGTCCAAAGTCGCCGCCAACCCACAAGCCGAAGACATCCATCACTACGTCGAACTCCAGCTAACAAAAAAGATCGGCGACCTAGCCCTCAAGCTCCACACCGGTCGCAGCCGCAACGAGCAGATCGCCACTGACATGCGCCTCTTCGTCCGCGCAGCCATCGACAACACCCTCGAAGGCCTCACCGCATGGCGCTCCCGCCTCATCGAACTCGCCGAATCAGCAGGCGAAGCCACCATGCCCTCCTACACCCACCTCCAGCGCGCCGAGCCAGTCTTAATAGCCCATTGGCTCTTAGCTTATGTGACGATGATCGAACGCGACGCCAGCCGGCTCACCGACGCACGCAGGCGCATGAACCTCTGCCCCCTCGGCTCCGGCGCAGTAGCAGGAGCAACCCTCGCCCTCGACCGCACCATCGCCGCCCGAGCCCTCAGCTTCGACGCCCCCACACCCAACAGCATGGACGCAACCTCCGACCGCGACTTCGCCCTCGAATTCACCCAAGCCATCGCCACCCTCGGCATCCACATCTCCCGCTTCGCTGAAGAGCTCACTTTGTACTCGACGGCGGAATTTGGATTCTCAGACCTCCCCGAGCGCTTCTCTACCGGCTCCAGCGCAATGCCGCAAAAGAAAAATCCGGACCTCACCGAACTCATCCGCGGCAAATCCGGACGCCTCCTCGGCGCAGCCACAACCCTCGCCACACTCATCAAAGGTCTACCCCTCGCCTACAACAAAGACCTACAAGAAGGCCAAGAGCCAGTCTTCGACGCAGCCGATACCATCGCAGGCATCCTGAGCGTCCTACCCGCCTTCACTCGCGCCCTCAAGTTCCGCTACGACCGCATGAAGACCGCCGCCGAAAGCGGCTACCTCAACGCCATGGCCGCCGCCACCTATCTCTCGAACAAAGGCGTTGCCTTCCGCAAGGCCCACGAGATCATCGGCAACGCCGTCCGCCTTGGCATCGAAACCAACCGCGAACTCAACGCCCTTACCCTCGACGAACTCCGCACCCTCTCCGACGCCTTCGCCGAAGACTTCTTCGCCGCCATCACCCTCGAAGCCACCCTCGACTGCCACGACGTCATCGGCGGCACCGCCCGCCACCGCGTAGCTAAAGCCCTCGCCGAAGTTCGCAACCGCCATCCCCTGTCAACCCCGAAAAGCACCTAACTACCTGAAAGCTAGAGAGATAAACTTGGCGTCTTCCCCCATACAAACCGAGTACCATTTAAGCAGTGACATTTGCATAGCGTAGTCTACAGGTTCGCACACCGCGAACATGACAGAAGTACACCCCTAACCGTTTTCGTTTGAAGACTTTGACACAATAAGTACCCCCGGGGGGGGTGCCCACCAGCAATCATGACGACCACCTCCATCCCGCTCAGCGACTCCACCTCCACCACCTCCTCGCGCCGTGGCGAAGGCGGTGCAACTGTGCGCAAGGCCAAGCTCCCCGACGCCGTCAACATCTTCGATCTCGTCAACTCCCTCTCGCACGACGGCACCCTCCTCCGCCGCAATTACGCGGAGATCTGCGAGAACGTCCGCGACTTCGCCATCGCTGAATCCGAGTCCGGCGTCTTTCTCGGCTGTGGCGCCCTCCACCTCTACGGCCCTCACCTCGCCGAGGTCCGTTCCATTGTGGTAAAGCCGGAGGCTAAAGGTCAGGGCGCCGGCGGAAGGCTTCTTAGCGCCCTCCTCAACGAGGCTGAAGAACAAAAGGTCACAGCCGTCTGCCTCTTCACTCGCATTCCCGATTTTTTCTTCCACTTCGGTTTCCGCGTGGTCGACCGCACTGCCCTGCCAGACAAGATTTATAAGGACTGCCAAACCTGCCCCCGCCTTTATGCGTGCGACGAGGTTGCCATGGTGCGCGGCCCTTTGCCCAGAATCGCAGTGCTCGGTCCCAGCCGCATCGCTCAACCCGAACTGGTCAAATTGCAGACCGGCACTGTACTCCCCGGACATTGACAGCTGCGCCTGGAACCTCTTCGCGTCGCTTGTTCCTCATCTTCGAGAAAAGAGAAAGCGCCCCTTTGCAGGAGCGCTTTCTCTTTTAGCATTCAGAGCGGATAACGGGGGCATGTCGCCCTAGCGTTACAAACTAGTGTCGCGGAGCATGGTGTACCGGTGCTCTTGCTGGAGTCTTCTTCGCCTCCACTATGGCACCATCGCTCATTGTGATCATGATAGGATTTGGCGTGTACGAGGCATACGTTCCAGTCAGGTTCACCTTTGCGCCTACGGCTGGAGGTGTCTTCAAAGGCGCCTTCAGCTGGAAGGTGAAGTCTGCCGTCTTCGACTGAACTGCATCGTCAGATACGGCAGCCGCCAAGGTGGTGTCGTTCACTGAAATGACGGTTGCATCGGGGAATTCGACTGACTTGCCCTTGACTGTATCCCAGACCTTGGCCGCGTCCTCGGGCTTCCCGTTAGCGAGAATGAACTCCTTATCGCTGACCGCCAAGGTCGCCAGATCTGGCGTGCTTGAGATCACTTGAGCCACGATATCGGCCGGCGATGGCGCTGGCTTGATCGTAAAGTCAGCGGGAGGATTCAGGTTGGTCTGCACCGCGGTCGTGACAGCATCGTAACCATCGTCGCCGCCGTGATACTTCTTGTAGCAGTATTTCGCAAGCGGCAGCATCTGTGATTTGTACGGCTCCGGCGCAAACGCAGCAGCGCGCGAGGTGTACCAGGTGCAGTTCACATAGTCCGGCGGGGTGGACTGGTAGTAGGCCTCGCCCAAAGTGTAGGTGTCCTGCAGCAACGGGCCGGGCGTCTGCGTATTAGCCACGGGAACAGCAGTCAACTCGGATTTGAAATTGGTGATGGCTGTCGCTGCGTCTTTCTTCGCCAGGGCGGCAGTTGCGATCGCGCTATAAAAGACGGGATCCGAAGCGGCTTTGACCTTGGCGAAGTCGGCGTCGCTCATGTCCTTCGACTTGGTTGCGGCGAGGCCCTTCTGTGCGAAGCCTGACGCGGCATCGTACGCGGTCTGTTTGGCGGCGGGATCGGTCGCCTGGTCGCCAGTCGATTTGCGGAAATAGACTTCGAGCAGCAGGGCGCGCAGGTTGTTGGGATCGACCTGAAGCAGGCGGTCTGCCGCATCGAGCGTCTTTGCCGGATCCGGGATTGCGCTGTAGGTCGCCATCAGCAACTGCAAGGTATCAGCCTTAACAGCAGACTGCGGATAGGCCGTCAGATAGGCTTCCAGAGCCGCTGCCTTGGCCGGGGGAGCGGTTTGGGAGATGGCATTGTTATATGCGGCATATTCCGCGGGAGACATCTGGACGCCGCCGCTTGCGGGCTGCGCGGTGGTGCCGGAATCCGGCTGGGCCTGCGCTACCGCGGTCTGCGCAATACTTACCATGCCAGCAACAGCCAGGAGAGACGCAACGACTACCTTCTTCATTCCACACTCCTCAGTAAAGCTCTTGTATCAGATGTCCACCGAGCTTCCGGGGTAACTCTGGATATACCACGAATCGCAACGAGACGCATAATCAGCACAGGATCGACGGTCATTGGTCAGACCGGCGGCAGGCCCGGATGACTAGGATGGATACTAAGGATTATAGAAACCAGACGGCACGAAAGGCAAGTCCAGGGGGAAAGTTGGCGGCGGTTTATTGCGCTTTTTCGGCCTCATGGTGAAAGCATGTTTTTGCAGGCGTTTTTAGGAATTGCGGCGTTTCGACGTGGTGATTTGTGGCCAACTTGTGGCCCTTTGCATGGTAAAGATGGACAACTGACTGTCGCTCCTCGCCGTCTGGATTGTGCGCCACCTCTGGCAGATTTATTTCGCCGGCCGGCCGGAACCTCGATCTTGTATTGAAGGAAGCAAGGATAGAAGGATAGTGCCTGAAGTCCAAAGACGTGTCGTTTTCGAGATGACCGTCTATTTGTAGGGTTACGGACTTCTTATCCACACTATATGGGGTTGTTCTCGTTGATTCGGGCCCGAACCGCGGCTAGAGTGGAATCAGCGTTTGAACATGACGCCGTAGCATTTGGTTATTAACAAACTTCGTCCTTCGAGGTCGCATTTTGCTCAAGCTTAAGAAAGTTCAGATCCTTGGCTTCAAGTCGTTCTGCGATCGCACTGAGGTTCAGCTCTCCGGTGAGGGGATTGCCGCCATTGTAGGTCCGAATGGCTGCGGCAAGTCGAACATCTCGGATGCAATCACGTGGGTGCTGGGGGAGCAGTCCGCCAAATCGCTGCGCGGCATCAAGATGGAAGATGTGATCTTCGCAGGGACGCGCGATCGGAAGCCCACGGGCATGGCCGAGGTCTCGCTGACGCTGGTCGATCCCGAGGTTTACGACGGCTCCAGCCTGGATTCCGAACCGGAGATTGTGATCGATGAACTCAGCCCCACGGACTGGGATGAGACGGCACTGCGACAGACGCACGCGGAGGAGACCGAGGAGGCGGTGGCCGAGGCGCAGCCGGGCACAGTGATCGAAGGCGAAGCCCGGGATGGAGGCGTCAAAGGCCCTCATATTATGCCGGCTCCCGGGGAAGCCGGTGCCGATGCAGCAACCGGGCCTGGAAATCCAAATGCAGTCGTGCTCAAGATTCGCCGCAGGAAGTTCGGCCGCGCACCGGTCCGGGCCGGTGAACTGACGATCACGCGCCGCCTCTTTCGTTCGGGAGACAGCGAGTACCTGCTGAACGGAAAAATCTGCCGGCTTCGCGACATTCAGGACATCTTTATGGGGACGGGGCTGGGGGGCGAGTCCTACGCGATTATCGGACAGGAGCGGATCGGGCAGCTTCTTTCGGCCAAGCCGCACGACCGGCGCTCGATCCTGGAAGAGGCTGCCGGGATTACGCGGTTCAAGACGAAGAAGCGGCTGGCCGAACTCCGGCTGGAGGCTGCCCGCCTGAACCTCTCCCGGGTCAACGACATCTTCGACGAAGTCGCCCGGCAGATGACCACGCTGAAGCGTCAGGCCTCGAAGGCTGAGCGGTACGGCGCGCTGCGCGATGAGCTTCGAACCCGGCTTCGGATTGTGCTTGCCAGCCGGATGTCGCAGTTGGACGTCGAGCAGACGGCAACCACGGAGAAGATCACCGTGCTGGCTGCCCAGATCGACACGCAGGCGGCAGCGGTAGAGGCGATGGACGCGGAACACAGCGAAGGCATACGCACCGGCTACACGCTGGACCAGCAGATTCGCGAGGCGGGGGCGCAGGCCAACCAGTCCGCTGTCGAACTGGAGCGGATCACCGCTCGTACAGCGGCAAACGCGGACCGGGTAGCTGAACTTGAAAATCGACTCGCGACGGGTGCGGACGATCTGGCCCAGGCGCGCGAGCAGCTCGCCGGGCTCGCTGGGGAACTGGAACAGCATCGCAGCTTTCTTGAGAACGCGACAGCCGAGTCGACCGGCTCCCGCGAGGCCGCGCAGAGGCATCAGGCCGAGGCCCAGGAGGCTGTCCGGACGCTTGCTTCCGCGGAGCAGCAGGCTGAACAGAACCGCCGCACAACCATGCAACTGGTCCAACGCGCCGCGCAGACCCGCAACGAGGAAGCACAGGCGGCGGCGGCGCTTGCGGGATTGGAGCGCGAAGCCGAGCGCCTGCTGTCCGAGTCCAGCATTGCAAAGCAGGAGCTGGAGACGCTTGGCCTGCAACGCGGCCAGGTGAAGATGTCGTTTGAGTCTGTGACGGAGCGCCTGAAGCGTCTTGAGGCGGAGATCGCCGAGCTTAGACTGCAGATCGAGGCGAGCCGCAGTGAGGAGTCGCAATCCAAGCGCCGGGGCGACCAACTGCGCGGCGAGGTGGCGACGCTGACTGGACGGCGCACCTCGCTCGAATCGCTGATCCGCGAGCACAGCTACTCCACCGATACGGTACGCAATATCTTCAAGACCAACGCTTACAAGCAGAACGCCGACGGAATGGCCGCAGTGGGAACGCTGGCCGACTTTCTGGAAGTTGAGGGCAAGTACGAGAGCGTCGTCGATGAGTTTCTGCGTGACGAGTTGAACTACATCGTCGTGAAGAGCTGGGACGCGGCGGATGCGGGCATGCACCTGCTCCAGACCGACGTCTCGGGCCGGGCTACTTTCCTGGTGCATCCGAACGATGCGCAGGCGAACTTCCCCTTCCAGGGAGGAATGGAAAGCGCCGCACAGACCAGCATCCAGGGCATTGAAGGCGTGGTTCCGCTGAAGGACTGCGTTCGCGTGCTCGACGGCTTCGGCCGGTCGCTCGAAGTGATTCTGCCGAAGCTTCGCGAAGGCTTTGTTGCGCCGGACTCGTACACGGCCCGCTCGCTGGCACTGTCGAATCCGCAGGCCTTTTTTCTTTCGCCCTCGGGCGAGACCTTCCACAACGTGACGGTCACAGGGGGGCGTCCACGGACGCAGGGCCCGCTGGCGTTGAAGCGTGAATTGAGCGAAGTGCAACAGAAGGTCCAGCAGGCCGAGCAGGAGCTGGCTCAGACCGACCTGCGCACGGCCGAGCTGCAGCATGAGATCGCGGCGCTCCATGCCAGCACCGAAGGTAAGACGCACGAGCGCCGGGATGCCGAGCGCGAGTCTGCAAACTCCGGCGCGGCGCTGCGGCAGATGGAGGCGGAGGTGGCCCGGATCGAGAGCCGCCTGCAGGACTGGGCGCTGACGAACGAACGAAATCGCGATGCGCGCAACCAGAAGTCGGAACTGATCGCACGGCGTCAGCAGGAGGCGTCTGCCTTTGAGAACGAGCGCACGACACTGGAGGCAAGTCTCGTCGCTCTGCAGGAGCAACTGGATGAGCTTCGCGGGCGGCGTGAGGAGCTGCAACAGGCGGCGGCAACGGCGGCGGCAGCGCTGGCTGGGCTTGAGGAACGCCGCCGGAATGCCGCGGCGAACTTCGAGCAGACGACACGTCTGTACAACGGGCAAAACCAGCGCATCCAGCAGTTGGACCAGCAACTGGCTGCGGCTGGAGCAGAGAAGCTGCGGCGCGAAGAAGAGACTGCCGCACTGGCGATCCAGCACAGCGAACTGTCGGAGCTGCGCGCCACTGCCGTAGCCGAGGGTGGACGACTTAGCGCTGCGGCCTCCGAGCTTCGGACGGCAATGGCCGGACTGGACCAGCGACTTCGCGCGTTGCGCCATGAGACGGAGGCTCTTCGTGAGCAGCGCGCGGTGCTAACGGCCCGAGCGGCCAGGCTGGCCTCGGACATCGAGCATATCGACGCGACCTGCCTGAACGATCTCGGGGCGGAGCCGGTAAGCCTGCGCGGGGACGCCACGATCACCCGCATTGAAGGCGACGAGCTTCATCATGAGGAGGAAGAGGCGCGGACGCTGAAGCAGAAGCTGGAGGCAATGGGGCCGGTGAACATGATGGCGCTCGAAGAGTACACCGAGACGGCAACCCGCCACACCTTTCTTGAGACGCAACGCAAGGACCTGCTGGACTCGATCGAGAATACGCAGGCATCGATCAAGGAGATCGACGATGTCTCGCGGTTGAAGTTCGATGAGGCGTTCAAGGCGATCAACGATAACTTCTCGGTCACGTTTACCAAACTCTTCGGGGGCGGTCAGGCGTTTATGAAGCTGACTGACGCGGAGAACTCGAATGAGAGCGGAATCGATATTGTCGCTTCGCCGCCGGGTAAGAAGCTGCAGAACATTCTCCTGCTCTCGGGCGGAGAGAAGGCTTTGACCGCACTCTCGCTGCTGGTCGGAATCTTCCAGTTCCAGCCTGCGCCGTTCTGCATCCTGGACGAGGTGGACGCTCCGCTCGACGAGACGAACGTAGGCCGCTTCGCCAAGCTGATTCACGAAATGAGTGCGACCACACAGTTTGTCGTGATCACGCATAGCAAGCGGACCATGGCCCAGGCCGATGTGATCTATGGGGTCACGATGCAGGAGCCGGGAGTTTCGAAGATCGTCAGCGTCAACCTGAGCCGGCGGGATTCCGCGGAGAACCGGCGCGCTGTGGCGTAGGCGAGAGCGGCCGAAGGTGCAGAGTGCGCAATCGGCTGGAAGCTAAAGCGGATTTCGGATGGGTATACACCGCAAGCTGTCCTGCCGGACGGGCCTCCTACGCGGAGCGCGGGCACTTCGTGCCTTGTATACCGGTCTTGACACCATCTGCTGCGCTGGCCCTCCGGTTGGTCGGGATTGGAGTACATCGGTTGGAGAAGCGCTCTGGCTTCGGATGGTTATCCCTCGGGGGCTAAAGCCGACTTACGGCGCGGCTGAAACCGCGCCCCTTCAAAGCCCAGACTTAATCAGAGCTTCCCTAAGGTGTCTTTGAGTATGCTGAGAGAGTTCAGATTAAAGTCACGGCGGAATACAACTCTAAAGCATGCATCTACCGATCACGATCGCAACACTCTCTCTTCTACTACTGACCGCAGTGCTGCTGAGGGTCTACTGGCTGCGCATTCCGGGAGGAGCGAGGCTTATCCTGGTGCGGACGGCTGTCATTCTAGTCCTGCTGCACCTCATGTTTACGGCGACGAAGTGGGGAACGGTATCGGACCGGTTGAATGTGCTGGTCAAGTGGCTGGCGATGGCCGGTTTCATGTTGCTGCTGCTGCTGTTTACCCGGCTGCGTCCGCGATGGCTCACCTCCATCTGCGGGTTGATTCTGCTGATTCCACTCTTTGCCGCAGCGATCCTATTGCCGCTCACGCACATCTTCGACGATAGGACGTACAAGATGGAGCCGATCGGAGATCATCTTTACTATCAAAACGTTCCCTGGGGAGGGGAAGGAGATTCCGTCAACTCCGGGATCGATATCGTCATCTATTACCGGCCGCCGGCCGTTCCGTTCCTGCAGCACGAGCTTCGGCGATATCCGTTCAACAACCAGGTGTGCGACGCGGAGAAGGCGTTCGCCGTGCTGCCGCCCGGAGGCAAGATGGTGCTGGCCCGCTGTCCGCGCTTCGCTGCACAGGGTGGCGGAATGGATGAACGGCTGATCGCGCTGCATTGATTGTGTCGAGTTCGAATCCTTGCACTGGAGGTGGTAACGTCAACGTGATGCAAACAGCACTTCTCCAAACCGATCTGGGTTCCCTGCCTGTCGCGGCTCGCGGCAAGGTTCGGGACATCTACACGCTGTCGAAGGACGAACTTTTATTTGTGGCAACCGACCGGATCTCGGCGTTCGATCACGTCCTGGGCAGCGGTATTCCCGATAAAGGCAAGATCCTGACGCAGCTCTCGCTCTTCTGGTTCGACTTCCTGGCGAGCAGCGTTCCGAACCATCTGATCACCGCGGCAAGCGCGGATTACCCCAGTGAGCTGCAGCCGTTTCTTGCGCAGCTTGAGGGGCGCAGCATGGTGGTCCGGCGAGCGAAGATGTTCCCGGTGGAGTGCGTGGTTCGCGGATATCTGTCCGGTTCGGGGTGGAAGGACTATCAGCAGACGGGAGCGGTGTGCGGGATTGAACTTCCCCCGGGTCTTCGTGAGTCCGACCGTTTGCGCGAGCCCGTCTTTACGCCGGCCGCCAAGAACAATGTCGGTCACGATGAGAACATCTCGTTTGCGCAGATGGTTGCTACGGTCGGAGAACGATACGCGAACGAACTGCGCGATCTCACGTTGGCAATCTATGAGAAGGCGGCCAGACATGCGACGAGCAAGGGGCTGATTCTGGCCGACACGAAGTTCGAGTTTGGCCTGGTGACCGGTGTGGACGGAAAGGAACGGGTGATTCTGGCAGATGAGGTGCTTACGCCGGACTCGTCGCGGTACTGGCCGGCCGAGACGTACAAGCCCGGAGGGGCGCAGGCTTCATTCGATAAACAGTACGTCCGGGACTACCTGGAGTCGATCCGCTGGGACAAACAGGCTCCGGCACCTGCGCTGCCGGACGAGGTGGTAGCGCGCACCCGCGACAAGTACCTCGAAGCCTTTCGGCTGATCACAGGCCGTCTTGCCCCGAAGCACGTGTAGCAGCATGAACGCTTTGGACTGGACTCTTGTCGCGATCCTGGTTTACTCGACTGTGAGGGCGTTCTTTCGCGGGATTATCCGGGAGCTGCTTGCGCTTCTGGGGGTAATCGCGGCGATTCTTCTGGCGAGCTGGAACTATCAGAAGCTCGCGATTCAGCTCGGCCGCGTGTTTACTGCCCGGGCCTCGATTACCCAGAGTATGGCTTTTCTGCTGATTCTGGGTGTGGCTCTGGTGCTCAGTGCAGTGCTGGGCAAAGCTCTGCATGGGACGGCGCATGCGATCGGTCTGGGTCTTCCCGACCGAATTCTGGGAGCAGCCTTCGGTTTTGCTCGCGGCAGCCTGGTCGGGGTGGCGATTTTGATGGCAGCGGCGGCTTTTCTGCCGCGATCCGACTGGGTGGCACATTCTGAGATGAGTCCCTATTTCCTTAGGGGGGCGCATGCGGTATCCTTCGTTGTACCTCACGATCTTCGACAGCAGATTCTGGATGGCGCGGTGCGGCTCAAGCACAATGCACCCGACTGGATCAAGCCGGCCCGATGAGGTCACACTGGGAAGACAGTCTCAGGAAGATTGCAAGCGAGGACTAACCTTGAAGCGCGAACTGGATGGACTCATTACGCAGATGCACAGCGCCGGTATCCCATATGCGGATGCTATTCGTCAATTCAAGAAGCGCTATATCCTCGAAGTGCTTGCGCACCATAGGGGAAATCAGTGCAAGGCGGCCGAAGAGCTCGGCATGCATCGCAATACGCTGAGCCGCACGCTTGCGGAACTCGACATGGACACGGCGCAGATACGGAACGGCATGCGGCGGCCACCCAGCAGCGAACGGCCGCGCATTCAGAGCATCGCCAGCGCCCGTTGATGACCTGGTCCGTCTAATCGGCAGAGGATGAAGCACTCCGCTCACTTTCGTTCGCCCGCGCTCGTGCGTTGGACCGCCGCGTTGGCGCTGGCCAGCTTTTCCGCTACGACGCTGGCACAAGCCCCGCTTCAGGCTGGCGGGAATCCGCAGACAGCGGGTGGGACGCAACAGTCTTCTCCGTCCTACGGCTCAGCTGCGGCGGGTGCCGAGCCTTCGAATCGCCAAGCAGGGGCGGCGGAGACGGCGTACCTTTCGGGGGCGCGTCTGCTGGACCGGAAAGACCTTGGCGGGGCGGAGAGGGAGTTTACCAAGGCGGTCAGGCTCGCGCCGGGTAATCGCGACTATGCGCTGGCCCTGTCGCTCACGCATCGGCGGCATGTGGCTGGACTGATACAGCAGGCCGGGAAGGCGCGTCTGCTGGGACAGAACGAGAAGGCAGACACCCTGCT
Organism: Edaphobacter sp.; assembly: GCA_965277575.1. Lineage (GTDB taxonomy): Bacteria > Acidobacteriota > Terriglobia > Terriglobales > Acidobacteriaceae > Edaphobacter. The sequence continues at coordinate 3,358,084 of CBDIDK010000002.1, read as the reverse complement.
GGCCGAAGCCAGGCTGCTCGATCCACAGAACAACGTTGACTCGCAACATAGCGACGCCGGCATAGCACCGAAGTTGCTTCGGACGGAGATTGGTCCCTGGTTGAAGGAAGGCCCATCGCTGGCCGGGCCAGTCACGCTGATGCCGAACTCCGGCCTGAAGAGCTTCCATCTTCATGGGGATCAGCGGGAGGTCATTGCTTCGGTCTTCTCGGGCTACGGGTTGCGAGCCACTTTTGACGACTCCGTCGAGAAGAAGGATCTTCGCTTCGACCTCGACGACTCCCCTTACCGGCAGGCGGCGCCGATTCTCCTCGGCATGGTTCACCTGTTCGCGGTGCCGCTCGACTCGCGAAGCGTCTTTGTGGCCAAGGACACGCCGGAGAACCGGCAGCGGCTGGAACGTCTGCTGGAGGAGACAATCTCGATCCCCGGGATGACTAACGAGCAGATGGACGAGCTTGGCAACGTCGTTCGGAACGTCTTCGACATCAAGCAGATCACGGTTGAGAAGAGCTCCGGGAACCTGGTCATGCGTGCTCCGGAGGACACCTTGACCTATGTCAATCTGACGCTGGCGGACCTGATCGACGGGGGCAGCCAGGTGATGATCGAGTTGAAGCTGTACACCGCGGACAGAACCAACCAACGCAATATCGGAGCGCAACTGCCGCAGCAGATCGGCATTTACAGCGTATCCGCCGCGGCACAAAGCATCGTCAGTTCGAACCAGGCGCTGGTCAACCAGGCGATCTCGCAAGGCCTTGTTCCGGCGAACGCGAGCAACATCGTCATCGCGCTGGCGCTTATCGCCTCGGGGCTGGTCCAAAGCACGCTCCTTTCGAGCACCGTCGGCTTTATCGGAGGGGGAATCTCGCAGACTGGAATTACGAGCAATCAGAACCCTACTTTTAACCTGGCGCTGAACGCGAGCGATACCCGCGCCCTTGATGACATGCAGGTCCGCATCGGCGACCGGCAGACCGCGATCTTTCGTGTGGGTGAGCGCTACCCGATTACGACATCGACGTACTCCAGTGGAGTCACGGGGCCTACCTCCGGACTGGCGGGCGTGTCGATCAACGGGGTCAGCGTGTCGAGTTTGCTCAATTCGTCGCTGAATTCGTTTACCATTCCGCAGATTCAATATGAAGATCTAGGGCTGACCTTGAAGGCAACGCCCGCAGTGCAGAAGTCGGGATTGATCGCCATGCATCTCGACCTCAAGATCGAAGCCCTGAGTGGTGGGTCGCTCGATAATATTCCGGTCCTTAATAGCCAACAGTTCGCTTCGGATGTTTCTGTTGCGGACGGAGAGACGGCTCTTCTGGTGAGCACGCTGACCCGCTCTGAATCCGCTTCGCTGAGCGGGACCCCGGGACTGGGTGAATTGCCCGGCTTTCAAGCTGCCACTGCAGACCGGATCGCGAATACCAGTTCCAGTGAACTGATTCTCCTGGTTACACCCCATGTTACCCGTCGCCGTTCCAGTGCCTCCGCTGGGCCTCGCATCGCAGTCAACCTGCCGGAGCAGTCATACTAGAACCGCCTTGAACCGGCAGCCAGACGGTAAATACGGTTCCATGCCGGTCTCCGGCCCGTGTCTTGGTGCGAATCCTGCCGCCATGTTTCTCGACAATTCCTTTGCTGACCCAGAGTCCGAGACCGGTTCCGGTAAGCTCCTTGGTGGTCTGAAACGGTTCGAAGAGATGGGCTTTTATGGACGGGCTGATTCCGGCGCCTGTATCGGCGATGGTCAAACGCACACCGGGCGATCCACTATGAGGATCGCGCTCAGGATGCAAACGAACCTTCAGGCAGCCTCCCGTACCCATCGCATCGAGCGCATTCCTGACCAGGTTATTGATTACCTGTCTAATCTCTCCTTCGAGAGCCATTATCGGGGGTGATTCAACTATCTTGATTTCGGACGTGATATGCCTCACAAGCATCCGGCCCGCATACAAGGCTATAAGCGCACGCAACAACTCTGCCAGATCCAATTCGACAGGCTTGCTGTTCTGCCTGTGGAATCGCAATGTCTGAAGCGTGATCTCGGTCACACGCGAAAGCTCGTCCTGCGCGATCCTCGCATACTGCTGCACATCTTCCATCGATTCAGTTTGCTGGATCAGATACAGCAGGTTCGTGATCGACTCGAGAGGATTGTTGATCTCGTGAGCGATGGAGGAGGCCAGTTGCCCTACGGCGGCAAGCTTTTCCAGCTTGCGTAGAGCGTCCTCCTGCAAGCGCGCCTGAGTCACGTCGGTGTTCACCGCGACTCCCCCAAAAATTTTTCCTTTGAGGTAGATCGGCTCAGCTACGCTATGAATCCAGCCATCCGCAGTTCGCACGGTCTCGCTAGACGGCTCGCCTGCGAGAGCGCGATCCAGCGTTTTCAACTCTGGAGGAAACGTGTCGCCACTCATCTCCTTGGCCCGGCGATTGGATCTCAGCTTAGCATCATGAATGGCGATGTACACACCGTGCGGCATACCCTCGATGACGGCATCCAACTGCGCGCGCTGCCGTTCCTCAAGCTCCTGAACTGAGCGGAGGTTCTCCTGTTGCTGTTCCAGGCCGACCGATTCGCGAAACGTCACTACGACTCCGATTACATGACCTTCGACCGTAACCGGCTGTGCCGACACGACTGCGACAAGCAGGCTGCCGTCCTTGCGGAACATGGTATCCGCCATTTGATGGAACGCTTCACTATTGCGAAGCACCCCATGCACGGGACATTCCCCGTGTGGGAAGCGCTGCCCATTCGGGTAATGGTGATGCACCAGCTCATGCATGTTGTTACCCACCAACTCCTCGGTAGCGAAGCCAAACATTTCCGTGGCGACTCGGTTGACGAAAGTGCAGTTACCTTCCAGGTCGATCCCCCAGATGCCTTCGCCAGCCGAGTCGAGCAGCGCCTGCCACTGCTGCATCTGCTCGTGCACTTGTAATCTCGGCAAGGTCATTTTGCTGATCCCCATTCACGCTCCCGTAAGTACGGGCCCTTCAGCAATTCAGATGCAACATTTCTGATTCGCGCACAGAGCAAAGTGAATGGCCGATACGACGAGCTGTTCTGCCATCGGTCTAGGTACGGAACCGATATTGCACAGTCCCTTAAGCACGTGGAACGTTGACCACATACAATCAGGCCGCTATACTTGGGAGGAAGAGCGGGAGTAGCTCAGTGGTAGAGTGCTTCCTTGCCAAGGAAGATGTCGCCGGTTCGACCCCGGTCTCCCGCTCCAGACAGACCTGCCTCCGGTACACTTCTCCTACAATTAATGGGAAAAAGAGATCTGGGCAGAAGATAAAGCCGGGGCGCGGTACCCAAGTGGTAAGGGAGAGGTCTGCAAAACCTTTATGCGTCGGTTCGATCCCGACCCGCGCCTCCACAATTTACTCCTTTATAATGAATAATTTAGATTTGGGAACTTCAGTTTTGCGCTAATTTTGTGCTAGCTTCTTTGTCATGAGCGTCCGCACGATGCAAGTCGTCCCTATTCCTTTCGTTACAGTTTTGTTCGGCACCGGGTTGATTGCCCCCGCGCGAGGGACGAGTTCTTCAAGAACTGCAAGTGCTCGAAGCACCTCCGCTGGTCGAGTGACGGACAGCAATATCGGCAAGCAGCTAAGACCCGGACGTGGTCCATCGCAGAGGAGAGGCGGCGAGAGATCGAGGCCGGTTTGCTGGGAGCGATCCAGCTAAACCAGCGGAGGCCCTCAAGCTCGAAGCAAAGGCTGCCCCAACCATGGAGCGCGCAGTAGAACTCTTCCTCAGTGACAAGAGATCTCAGGGTCTCGAGACTGCTGTGCTGAAGAAGTACGAACGGGAGCTAGGGCGACTTACCGGATTTATGGCAAGACGGTCACGGCATTTCCCCCGTGAAATCCGCCTTGAAGATCTTACGGAGTTTCGCGCAACGTGGAGAACTGCCTACCCCTCCTCGACGACACGGGCAAAGGTCCAGGAACGCCTAAGGGCATTTATCCGTTACTGTTACGAATCTGAGATGATTGACCGCGTCCCAAAACTCTCACCGATCAAGGTGGACGAAGCCCCGACACTCCCCCTATCCGACGTCCAGTATAAAAAGCTGCTGAAAGTGGCCCCCGACGTGTTCCCTACTCCGAAGGCCTCACGAGTACGTGCGCTTATGCGGTATAGCGGCCTGGCAATTCGGGATGCCGTGACCCTCGGGAGAACCGAGCTGAAATGGGACGCTAGCGCAAAACTTCATCGGGTCGTCACCAGCCGTCAGAACGGGCACCCACGTGAGCGTACCAATCCCCCTAGATGTAGTGGAGGAGGTCAAGGGCGCGATGGGCCTGAATGACAGCCCGCGATACATTTTTTGGAACACCGGTACTGGTAAGCCGCAAACAGCGGTGACCAACTGGCAACATGATTTACGGCAGGTCTTCAGAGGAGCCGAACAACCAGATGGGCATCCCCACCAGCTTAGAGATACGTTTGCAGTCCGGCTCTTGGAGCAGGGCGTACCCCTCGAAGAGGTATCGAAGCTACTAGGACACACGTCGATCAAAACAACTGAAAAGTTCTACGCACAGTGGGTAAAGGCGAGGCAGGACCGACTTGACGCGCTGGTCGTGGGAACATGGGGAACCAAGGTGGTCGATGGCGCGATGAGTACACGCTAGCCAGAGCTTACTTCTCGGCGGTCCCTCTGTAACGACTGATTAAGAGCTTCGAGGGCCCAACACTCCGTCTGTACGGCTCCGCTTGCGGTGCTCTTAGCGAGTTATCCCCCACGAGTTTCCCCGCACCAAGGCTTCGCGCGTGCGTGCTCACATACTGTTCATAGGGTATCCCGATGGAAGAGGTGAGCAATCTGCTGGGGCACACTTGCCTCAAACGAAACAGAAGAGCTGTGCGCCGTGGGTTCCGGATCAGAATGCGGTTGCCGGAGTTTCAAACTCACGAAGATGGCGATTCAAGAGCCATAGCCTCGGGGAGAAAGAGATTTCGACGTTTCGCTCATAGGCATGCGATCGTCCCCAAAAAAGGTCGAGTCTTCGCGAGCTTCTACATCGTGCCTGATTCCAGGTGCGAGTGTTAAAATCTGTCCACTTTGCAGATTCTAAGACTTCTCCTGTACGCGAATGCAAAGTTACCCTTGCAGGATATGGATCGTGATCGTCCCGTCCGTATGGTGTTCTTCATCTTCGATCCGAGTTTCATCGCGATGAAGACAACGCAGGTCATCGGCTTTAACGAGGAGTCTGGAATATCGTCCCGACTGCCAAGGCTTGTGATGCGCGAAATGAAAGAGATCTTTCGCTAAGTCGTGCGTTACGCCACAGAGAAGGTCATTATCAATAAAACTTTCAGAAGGCTTACCACGGATAAGACGGAAAGATGAATAAGAGCGGATAAGGCAATGAAGGCAATAGGCTCCGCGGATGCACAAGATGGATTGGAATAGTTTCATTTGGCAATCATATTTCGCCTTTGTTTTCTTGTTAAGCGGGTATACTCACTCTGAATTTGCTCTAGATCCTTATTGGCAGCGAAACGGCAGATAGGATTCGTGGCTGAACGTCAAACAGTCTGTGTCTTTCGATCACCTCCTTCTTCAATCCGTAGCTGACCAGCAGGGGCTTCGGCGTTGCGAGCAGCATGCCGCTATCCTGTTCTTCGGTCAAATCCGGCCAGCAGACGGATCGTCTGGATCAGCCCATTGAGCCACTCGCGCTTCCGCGGAGGAGTCAAATAGGACACGACCGATGCGCCACGCGAGGTGCCCGGACAACACCCGACATTTACACTCGCTCTGTCTCCCACCAAAGAGAGATGCGAACTCAAGGTGATTGAGATGATGCTCCCGTTGGAAGTGAAGAAATTTTCGCGCCCTTCCGCACCCCTATGCAAACTGGCGCATGTCGGCTGACCCCGGCAGCTACCTCATCTTGAGTGAGTTATTGGTGGACCTGATCGGGATCGAACCGATAAGGTCATCATGCCATTTCTCGGACAATCGCTAACTTCTTGATGTTTGAAGGCCTCTGTCACCCGCTAAAAAGCCTAAACGCTCCCTAGGAACAGCTACTTGCTCCTAAATTGTTCCCAAAAGTGTCGTTTCTGCCCCCAGGCCTGGTGTCCTAAGTCATTAGTTGTTCACAATTTAGCGAGTGCGTTGAGGATATCGTCTGCGGACTTGTGGAGTGCCCGATCTTTTGTGCCGATGGATGAGTTAGTGTAACGCAGCTATTTCTGAGTTCAAGTAGCCGCCGGCTGGGGTGTGGAGAAGTGGGAAGCGCGTAGCGGTTTCCACTTCTCCACGCCCCGTGTTGTTTGTCAGCCATGCCTCCGGCGCCGGTGATCTGTAGCCCAGCGAGGAGTGTGGCCTGATCGTGTTGTAGTGGACGCGCCAGCGTTCGGCCAGCACGCGCAGTTCTTTCATCGAGTAGAAGATCTCCCCGTTGAGGAACTCGTCCCGCAGCTTGGAGTTGAAGCTCTCGCAGTAGCCGTTTTCCCATGGAGAGCCGGGCTCGATGTACAGCGTCTTTGCTCCTGTCTTGGCCAGCCATTTCCGTAGGTCCTTAGCCACGAACTCCGGCCCATTGTCCGACCGAAGATGTTTCGGCACTCCTTTCAGCACCATGACATCAGCCAGTGCAGAGATGACCCTGGCGCTGGACCAGCGGCGTTCTGCACGTACGAGCAGGCATTCTCGCGTGTGTTCATCGATCAGGTTAAGGAGTCGTACGCTGCGACCATCATGCGTCCGCGCGCTGACGAAGTCGTAGCTCCACACGTGGTTGCGATGTGTCGGTCTGAGCCGCACACACGAGCCATCGTTGAGCCACAGCCTGCCGCGCGGCTTCTGCTTCTGTGGAACCTTCAGCCCCTCGCGACGCCAGATACGCTCCACGCGATCCTTGCCCACTCGCCAGCCGGCTCGCTTGAGCAGCGCCGTGATCCGGCGATACCCATAACGGCCGTACTGGCTGGCAAGCTGGATGATCGCTTGCGTGAGTGCATCTTCGTCTTCACGCCGTATCGCACGATAGCGCTGCGTACCGCGCGGCTGGTTCGCCAACCGGCAAGCCCTGCGCTCCGTCAGGCAGGTGCTCGTCCCGCAGGTCGCCTTGGCTTACTGGCGAGTGGATCGACGCTGCTACGCCAAGTAAGGCGTAAACCTGAGCGAACTCTCACCTCCGTTCCACGCGTTCTCGGCATCGATGATTGGGCATGGAAGAAACGTCATCGCTACGGAACCATTCTTTGCGATCTCGAAGCGAGCAGGGTCATCGACCTTCTTCCCGACCGGGAGTCAGAGACGGTGGCTACATGGCTAAGAAAGCATCCGGGAGCGCGGATCATCAGTTGCGACCGGGCCAGCGCTTACGCCGAGGCCGCACGGAGAGCTGCTCCAAAAGCCGTTCAGATCGCCGATCGCTGCCATCTGTTGAGCAACCTGAGTGAGGCACTGAGAACCGCTCTCGAACCTCATCGCCGCGTCATGACGCAAGCGGCCAGAGCCTGCCAGGCTGTTGATTTGAGAGAGCCGCTTACAACAGATCAGGTTATGGCCACTCCGGCTCCAACAGCAAAAGATAGGAATCGCAAGCGCAGACACGGCTCCTATCAACAAGTAGAACTCTTGATCGATGGTGGTATGAGCCAATCCGACGCTGCTCGCCAGCTCGGGATCAGTCTTCGCACGGTGCAGCGATGGATGCAGGCTGGCGTGTTTCCTGAGAGGACGCCTCGTTGCTACCCACACGCGGTCAACGCCTATGCCAGCTATCTCGACAAACGCCTGCTCCAAGGCTGTCGAAACGTCAGCCAGCTTTGGCTAGAATTGAGACAGCAGGGTTATCGCGGGTAGCTCAACAGTGTCTGGCACTGGCTCCAGAAGCATCGAGGAGAGGGCAGACGGAATTTAGTCGAGAAGCTGAGAAGTCCACAGGTGCATTTCTCACCGCGGCATACAGCGTGGCAGATACCTTCCAGCCTCGCGCTGCTCGGCACGGGCGTAATGGGGATAGCTGGTGTGATGCGAAAGCGTTTATAACCGGGATCGCAAATGTGCAGAAAGACCCGGCTTCGGCTGGGGCTTTTCTTTTGGTCTAACTTTCATTTCCTTCAACTTCTGCAATTCTCGTCTGGTGAGCGCCGGGATTCGTTTTACGACGAGATGCGTTTTTTCGCAGGTTTCCAGCAACACCGAGTAAACCGGTTCCGAGCAACAAAAAGCTCGAAGGTTCGGGTGTCGCCGAGACCTGGAAGTTAGCCGTGACCAGCGTGTCGGACGAATCGCCAGCACTCCCGCCTAGCAACACAAACGATCCCAGATAGCTCCCCAACGGCGTTCCATAAGGCACCGTCGCCGTGAACAGGTAGCCGGTAAAGACATCTCCGGCGCTCAGGTACTGAGGGACGTTTAGGTAGAAGTCAGTATCGTCGGCTGTGAGCGGCGACTGGACGTTCAGCGAGTCCCCGTTTAGATAGACATTCCCTGCGTTCAGCGAGGAGGCGGTAATAGTTCCTCCATAGGTCAACGTTTCCGTTCCACCCGCAAAGCTTGTGGTCGGAGTGGAAAGCGACAATGTAATCGTGTCCGCGTGGGCTGCGGTCGCTGCCACGAGGGCAAAGGACATCGCGAGAGAGGTAAACTTCAGGAAGCGCATCAAGGCATTCTCCTTTTGCAAATTGACGGTTAGCGGGGAAGGATTATGGAAGGGTTGCGCGCAGTGTGCTGCTAAAACTGCCGCCGGTGTATGTCCCTGAGAAGCGCTCTACCGTGGCCGCCTTGTCGGCTCCCGCTGACGATGGGAAAGTTAGTGTCTTCGAGGCCGTGCCACCGACAGCGATCTCGCCCAGCTGCGCGGGCAGGGGCGCTCCGCTCGCCGAACCCAGAGTGGCCGTCGACAGCACAACGTTCTCCGCTGGCCCCGTTCCGCTGTTCGTTACTGTCACAATCTCTTGGTATCCGCCGCTCACTTTGCTGAGGGCCGAGGTCACCACCAGTTGCACCGTTCCCTCCGTAACCGGCGTGGACGATGAGATCGCGCTGGTGAAGTAGGTGTCCCCTGCATACGACGCTGAAACGCCATAACTGCCTGCACTCAGAGTTGACAGATTGAGCGTGGCTACACCGGAGCTCAGTGTGCCTGTGCCCAGCACCTTGCCGCCGGCAGAGAACGTAACTATCTCGCCATTGGTCGCAACGGGCGTCTCCAGGTCCGTAGCCGGTTTCGCTGCAGTTTGACCGCTTTTCACGTTCGCGGAGTTATACACGTTCGCGTTGCCGGAGTACGGACTCAGCGTGGCGGTCAGCGTAACCTGGTTGCCATACGACGTTGCAGCCGGATTTGCGGACAGCTGCAGCGCCGTTGTCTTCTGGTCGCTGTAGCAGATCGAACCGTCCGCCGGCGAGTATGAGATGCTCCGGTCCGCGACCACCGCGAACGCGGGCTTCTCAACTCCCGTACTGGTGAACAGAGAGAAATATTGCCCGTTGCTCACATATGGCTGCGTATAGTACACGCGCTGGAAGCGATTGCTCGCGATTCCTGTCACCTTGAACAGATGAGCCGCCGCGCAGCCCTGCATGTACGGTCCTGGGCTTGAAGAGCCTGACTGCCCAGCCGCCACCTCGCTGTCCCACAGCACCGAATTTCCCCATGAGCCCGAGTTGCTCGCAACAAACACATACGCGGTGCAGGCTGGATTGTCGACACTGAGGCATCCCACCGCGTTTCCATTGATGTAGTTATTGACGTCGTCCCATCCGTGGTAGGAAACAGTCTCCGGCCGGAACGCCGTCGTAAACCCATAGTTCGGCGCGTCCTGCGTCAAAAAAATCTTGTATTGATCCATGTACGTTGCGTTGCCGCAAACCGTCGTGGCGCCGTCTGGGCAGTTTAACGGGAACGTCGTGTTGAGGTTTCCGTTCGATCCGAAGTTTTCCGCCGCCACCGTGCATCCGTCCGCGGGTGTGCAGTGTTTGCGAAGCGTCAGATAATAGTCCGCCGCCAATTCAGCGGGCACGGCAGTCGTCAGACCGGCGCCCGAACCTGCGCCGTTGTTCGGCTCGTTCCACGCCTGATACGCAAACGTTGTCAGGGGCGATCCGGTCCAGCCCGCGTAACTCCAGTCCGTATTCAGAAACGCCACCATCGCCGTTTCAAAATCCGACGCGGAAGGATAGGAGCCTACGTCATGAATCGTGGAACCGCTCTGATACTTGAACGTGATCAGCGGCTGGTCGCAGTGGCCGCCGGCGTTCGCCAGCCAGTTCTCGAACCAAGACCGCGTCCCTTCCGTCCCGCTGGCACCGGAGCCGGGTGTCTGTTCAGCAATGTCCCATGACAGGTATGCCTGACAACCCTTCGGTTCCGGCATCGTCATACCGATCGACTGGTAGAAGGTATTCGATGCCGCGTAGAACCTGTCCATATACGGAAACTGGACAGAAGGACCGTTAAAGCTCATATCGAGGTTCAACGCGTTCTGCTGCACCGTCTGAGCAGTGGCACCGGCACACAGCATGCCCGTTGCCGCTAGCAAGACCTTGGAGAAGAGACCATTACAAATTCGGTTCATGAGAGCACCCCGCCACTGTGTTGCGTCCGAACTTACAGGGAAACGCACGCGCAATCGATTTCAATTGATTGCAGCTATTCAACGGGAAATACTACTACGATCGGACAGCAACGGTAAACATCCAAGAATCTGGCTAGAGCCTCAGTTTGAAATTCTCTCAAAGCAGGACGCCACCCGAAGGTGGCGTTAGAGGGTGGGATTCGAACCCACGGTACTCGAAGTACCTGGATTGCTCCAGCGCCTTAGGCCATACTCCTCAGTCACCTCTTCACCGATCTACGCTGCAAAATGACGCACTACGCGAGGTTTCAGCTCGACATCCAAAAGCGCCCGGTTCGTGTGGTTAACTTCGAAACGGTTGTGTGTAATGTGGCCCTGGAAAGGATTGCATCAAGGAAGACACGCGGTTTCTGCGGGCTACCTGCACCGTCTTTGGTTGCGGCAAACGCGAGAAAATCTACAAGCCCAATTCGGGTGATTGGGTTTCGAAGCCGCATCGAAAGCAGGACTTGCGACCACACGGGTGGCGCAGCCGAGGGCGTTCCGAGAACCACGAATAGACCGTGCTTTCCGGCAAGATTAACCGCGCGTTCCAGCCAATCTAGGTCATAGTGACCTTCTCAAGGCTACATTGCCGTCCAAGCGAGCTCACCGATACGCACTTCATGCAGGTGCGCCTTTTCCATCAGTTCCACATCGGCAAGCCAGCGCTGCTACGGCCATTGCTCGGGGTACCACGCCGACCCGATCAGGAGCGGCGGTGGCTGAGGTGCTCCCTTCGATTGTGCGCTTGCCTGAAATGAATGGGACGGTGAGAACGCCACGAATGCCATCAGCAGAACCGACAGAATCGCTCCGGAAAGGCGAGGGGCACAAGAACGAGGGTTTGCTAAGCGTAGAAATGTGCACATGATAACGAGCCGACGTGTCAGTGCGCAATCATTTGCAATAGATCGTGTAACGACTGCGTGCATAGCCGTTTGCTGGATGAGACCTAAACGTGTCTGCAGTCAGAAGCGAATATTTTCTCTGACGAACGCAATGTTCGCGAGCGTGTCGGCGATGCAGCGGTCTGGAGAAGCATGCTCTGTCTCAAAACAGAACCAGCCGGAATAGTGAGTATCTCGATAGGCATGTATGGCTGCAGCCCAGTTCAGGTTTGAGGGTTGCTGATTGAGCAGCCTGTTTTCGTTCTTCAGATGAACTTCCGCAATGCGAGCGTTTAGCAAAGGAATGCCGACGAGTGCTTCGCCAGGATGGAAGTTCTCCACATTATGCGCGTCATAGTAAACACGCACATTGGGATGGGCGACCAGGTCGACGAGCTTGCGGTCCTCGATTGGCAGCAGCGATGTTTCAAGGCAAAGTTTGACATTCCGGTCAGCCGCCTGCGGCGCCATTCTAAGCAGGAGCGAAACGACCGGGCCGTAGGCTGCTTCGTCTGTCATCTTCGGACAGTTTTCGTTGAACATCACCACCAAGATCACGCGAGCATCCAGTGTCGCAGCAACGCGTATTGCGTTTGCAATGGCGCGCTCCGCGACTTGAGGTTGCAGAATGTTTTCTCCCGGTCGCCAGATACCCGCGATAGATGGCGTTTGTATGCCATAGCTGCGCGCCTGCTGTTTGTAGTCCGCGGCGAGGCCGTTTTCGCCCAGGTCGTTGCCCTTCCAGATCACCTGCAACTGCACTCCGGATAAGCCGGGGATTTTCGCGGCGAGTTCAAATACACTCTTCCCCGGCGCTGTAACCATTTGCGCCTGACGGTGCGCGAAGCGCGGCTCGGTTTTTGGCAATGCATTATCTGACGCCAGGGCTAGAGAGGAGAAGACAAACTGACGACGATCCATGGCTCACACCGCATTTAGTTACAGCTGAAGCGGCTCATACTCCGAAAAGCTTACGTATGTACTCGCGGTCTGGACCAACCGCATCAGGAAATGATCCCTGCGAGGTGCCACCCTCTTCGTCGATGATCCAGCCAGACCAGCCAGTGCTGCGGATGGCGGCAGCAAGATTCTCAAATCCAAAATCGCCCTGCCCCAGTGGCACCTGCACAGTATTGTTCTTGAATGTCTTCAGATGACAGCCCACCAGCCGCTGTGGATTGCGACGCAGGAACTCCGCAGGATCGCCACCGCCTTGGTATCCGTGTCCGGCATCCATGAGAAAGCTGACGAGGTGGGGATCCGCATACTCGGCAATCGCCTGCATCTCAGCATTGTAATTGGCGAACTCGTGCGTGTGATTGTGATAAGCGAGAGTCAGGCCATTGTCTTTGCAGATTTTGCCCAATCGCTCCAAACGCTGCACCTTTGCTTGAAGAGCATCCGCTGTGAATTGCCCGGAGGGCGAAAGGCCCTCACCACTCATCACGGTGTAATGGCAGCCGAGCGCAGCACCACCGCGCGTCATTGCGGCGAAATCTCCCTTTTCTGCTTCATCCATGGATGTGTGCATACCTATGAACTCTACGTCTGCTGCGGCGAACTTTCGGCGCGTTTCAGACGCATTTCCGAACTCGCTTGCAACCAGATGGTTGTTGCATTCGAAACCGGCATAGCCTAGCGAATGAATCTTCTCAAGCAAGGGAAGCAGATGCGCGAAGTCGCCATTCCGAGCAATGAAGGAATTTGCCTGACAGCCCACGCGTGGACGGCTCGCCGGGGCGAGCGCGAGGAGCCTTTCCGTCTGTGACACCGCCGCAAACGTACCGGCAAGCTGCATAAATCGCCTTCTTGTAAGTCCTATGTCCAATGTTTGCTCCTTAGCCCATCCTGCTATGCGGAGTGAGCATAGCTCAACGCGTTGACATATTGCAATCGATATCAATATATTGCAAGCCAGTCGCTGCAGCGGCGGGTAACGAGCGACTTGCATCAGTATCACCTCCGCTGAGGCGATCAACTCGGGAAAGCCGGACGTGAGCACTGATTGTTGCAGGCTACGGAAATCAGCGCAGAATCAGCAGCGAGCAAAGAAGAAGGAAGCAAGCGGCACTGGATCATCCTGTCGCTGATCTTCACCATCACTGTTATCAACTTCATTGACCGGCAAACGTTGTCCGTCCTCGGGCCGTTGCTCCGCAAGCGCCCGGACTTTCTAACCAGGAATACGGTCGAGGTGACCTGCTCCCTTTTTCTCAACCATTCATAACTGGAGTTTCTCAGTTGTGTTGTTGGTTGTGGTTGGCGAAGGGATCCGGGCCATGGCCCGGATCCCTTCGAGGACGAGTTTGAACTCCTGGGGCGTGCGGTAGTCCAAGGAGCTATGCGGCCGCTCGCAGTTGTACTCTTCCCGCCAGGCTGCCAGAGTACACCGAACATCGTTGAGCGTTCGGAACCAGCTGGTGTTCAGGCATTCGTCACGCAGCCTGCCATGGAAGCTCTCGACGTGTCCATTCTGCATCGGACGGCCGGGTTGGATGTGGATCAGTGCAACCTTCCAGTCCTCGGCCCAGCTGAGCATCCTGCGCGAGGTGAACTCCGGCCCATTGTCTGAGCGCACGTTCTCAGGCCGGCCACGCTCGCCGATCAACCGCTCCAGCACCCGCGTGACGCGTCCACTGCCGAGGCTGGTGTCAGCCTCAAGCGCAAGACACTCGCGCGTGTACGCATCCACCACGCTGAGGATCCGCACCATCCGCCCGGTCGCCAGGCCGTCGACGATGAAGTCCATCGCCCACTCCTGGTTCGCTCCAGTCAGCCGCTGCTCCGTTGTGCGTTCGCGGACGAGACGCTTGCATCTCTTGCGCCGCACCATTAGCCGCTCTTCGACATACAGCCGATAGACTCGCTTCACGTTCACGTCATAGCCCCTGCGGCTCAAAAGCGCATGCAGCCGACGATAGCCATAGCGCGGCTTTTGCCGCGCTAGCATCACCAGCGCTTCTCGCAACCCGGCGTTGCGGTCCGGTCTCGGCTCGTACCGATAGCTTGACCGCTCCATCTTCAGCAGCTTGCAGGCCGTGCGTTCGCTCAGCCGGAACTCCGACGAGACGAACGCAACGTCTCCTCTTAGACCGGCAAGCTCCAGCCGTTTTTTCGGATCACCGCCTTGAGCGCTTCGCCATGCAGACTCAGTTCCGCAACCAGCAGCTTCAAGCGACGGTTCTCATCCTCCATCGCCTTCAACCGCTGTGCCTCGCTCACATCCATACCGCCGAACTTCTGCTTCCAGCCATAGAACGTCGCCGCGCTGATCCCGTGCTCGCGACACACATCCGCCGTCTTGATCCCAGCCTCATGCTGCTTCAGTATCCCGATGACCTGCTCTTCCGTATAACGGCTCTTCTTCATCGTCAGCTCCCTCGCTCAGATTACGAGAGAACTCCAGTTTCAACTGGTAGAGATTTCCGGGGGCAGGTCAGAAGGTCTCGTATGGACCGAGTTCCTCTCCACTGACCCGGTTAGGGAGGTCTTGTGGGCACAACAACTCGCTGATACTAACCCGATTCCGATCGCTTTGGTTGGCTTGGTAGATTTTATCGCCCCGGATCTGGAAGAAAAACTTGATATCTATTCTCGGTGTCCCAGCATGGCTGGGGTGAGAGAACATCTAGGTTGGGACGAGACAAACCCCTCGCGTAGATTTGCGAAACGATCAGACTTGCTAACGGATGCTCGCTGGCTCCAAGGTCTGAAGATGCTGACGAGATATCGCTTTAAGTGTTCTCTGGAAGTGTTTGCGCCACAGTTGGGGGACCTGCTCCTAGTAATCCAACTCAATCCCAATCTTCAGTTTTCGATCGCAGTCATGGGTTGGCCGCTGGAGGCCGACAGCTTCGGGTTTACACAATGGAAGCGGGACTTGATTGCCCTCAGTGCTTGCGCCAATGTTCATCTAGTGGTCTCGGCTATCGAATGTGTGTTTGGTATGAACTGGTCAATTGCCTACGTACAGCCATGGATCGATACTCTACTTGCGACCTTTGGCCCGCACAGGATTATGTTTGGTAGCCACCGGCCCATTTGCACCTTGTCGACGACCTTCCCGGAGCCTTACCGGGCTTATGAAGTATTGACGGCAGCCCTCTCTGAAAGTGAGCAGGATGCAGTATTCCGACACAATGCGAAGCTTTGGTTCTTCAGCGCGGTTCGCGTTCTCCCTGACTCTGCCAGCTAAATATCGGACAGACGTAATGACTTCGCACTATCAATGCTCTCTCGCTGGGATCTTCATACTGCACATTAAACGCGTTCTCAGAGTGAACGAGCTGAGCGTGATCACAGATGATGTGATCAACGCCGCTAAAAGTACACTTGTTCTTGGCGTCAGTTAGCACTGAAGAAAGCCCGCCACATAGCTCTGAAGGTCACAGTTTTGAGGTTCCGTGCTACGCCGCAATAAGGTATACCTTGCGAAATTCTCAGATCTGCACTATTCCGCTGATCCTCTGTTCCCAAGAGCGGTTGCAGTGAAAGCGCAGTACTTGAGTTGGACCTATTGATAACGATGTTGCCCGACACGAGGTCTTTCAGCTCCGCTCGGTGGCGGCGGCGAAACTCTCTTGGGGACTGACTTGTCACGTTGCGAAACAGTCGAGAAAAGCTCGACGCGTTTTCACACCCCACTGCGTTACCGATTTCCTCTATGGTGAGGTCTGTCCTCGAGAGCAACGCGCGAGCTTTTTGAATACGAAGGTGCCTTTGGAAGGCAAAGGGTGCCATTCCCACGTGCGCTTTAAAGGAATGAGCAAAATGAAAAACGCTGGAGTTACAAAGGCAAGCAAGCTCTACCAGCGTGAAGCATCGCTCGGGCGATCCAACCAGCGCATCTACCGCACGTTGTAGGCGATGCCCGCTCACGCACCCAGCCCCTGCAAAGCGATCTTCGCAAAGGCGCAAAATCGGTGGTGCCATTAGCGGACAGGGCCATTAGCAACCTGCAGCAATGGCTCATTGGGACCTATCACGGCGTGAGCCGCGATCAACTGCAGGTCTATCTCGATGAATTCGTTTTTCGCCATAATCGGCGCGAGCATCCGATGGCCGCTTTTCAAACATTGCTGGGTCTTGGAGCCGGACACAAACCGTACCCTATAAGCAGATACGAGGCGCGAAGGACGTGGACAAACTACACGACGAATACTGACCACATAATGTTGTGGTTAGCTGAAACAACCGGATAAGCAGAACCTATCTAACCGCAGCGAGAGTATCGCCCTCATCTCTGCGTAGTGCATCAGTGGTCAAGCTGCTCATCGTCCCATGTCTTCTTAGTTGTCGTTCGGGTGTGGGATAGAAGCCTTGAGGCGCTTCCAGTAGTGGTCTGCGATGGCAGCTCCGATGCTTCCCCGCAACAGTTCGAGCGTCTCCGTTTCATCGAGGACCGCATCGAAGAAGGGGCGTTGCTCTCGCAAGGCGCGAACGGCGCGATGATTCCCATCGATCAAGGGCATACCGCACCCGGCTGGAAGTGTCACCATGATCCCGTGACCTGAATTCAAGGGAACGTGGTCGACGTGACTGTCGAGCACCCGCGCGTGTTTGAGCCACTTAGCCAGAACGAACGGCTCCACACGAATGAGATCGTGCCCTCTTGAGAGTTCGCGTGCGATGCGGACGTTGAATCGAAGGGCGAGTATCTCGTAATACTCTTCGCCCGAAACGTCCTCGGCACCGATGACAGGACAACGAGGGCAGTGGTTGTGGTGACGGAGCCTCAGGTTTGCCATAGATTCCTCCTCCTTTGGCGATACGGCTCGGCGGAAGCGCAAAGAAGCAGAGCCCGGCTACGTGCCGGGCTCTGCGCTGCGACGATTGCTATCGATCGTGGTGTTATCAGAGGCGATCATCCCGCCAAATGCCCGGAACGCTCTGACGTCGAGCGGACGTCCGTTTAGCTCCTAGAACTCCGAAGGAGCACGCGTATGGTCTCGCCTACACCATTAGTTCGATCGGGCGAGCGGCCGGTGTTGTCAGCTAATTCCAGAAGGCTCTGGATCGCTTGTTTTAGGGTGTCATCGGCGTCGTGGTTTGGAGTTCTACTTGGACCGACACTAAAGATCGGGTTGGTCGACGACTTCGACATGATTGTCCGTGACCTAGACAAAGGCGGCGGCGGAATCGTCGCCTTCCCAGAGAACCTCGCCGCTCAGGACGTGCCCCCTTCAGAGCCAGAGATGTTGAGCTGACAGGACAGAGCCGTAGTTGGGTTGCTCTCATCTTCCTCCGGGACGAAGGAAGCCCTGTCTTTCGAGACTTCGAGCAAAACCTCGGTACCCGGAAGGTCTGACTCTGGATCGCGAACGCGCACCGTATCCCCAGAAGCCCCATGAGTTGTCTTGCTGGATGCGACAAAGTAACCGCCGCAGCTCCTTTTTGCAAACGAGTGTTGCTCCTTGATGCGAGATGAGCTCCATCGCGGCGTGCCGGATCGGGAACGTCGCATGCTATGAAGTTACGATCCGTTTCATCCGAGGTGTGCGAGGTACTCCGCAGGCGAGAGCACGGTGACCCCGTTCCTAACGATCTCTGGAAAATGCTTGAGATTCCCTGTCACAAGCCATGCTCCTGCCACATGGGCCAGAGCGAGGAATGGCAGATCCTTTGGATCCGGACCTCGCTTAGCCCAAGTTGCTGGGTCTGGAAGGCGCATGCTTTCCTCAATCAGGAACTCCAACCAATGGGGAGGAAATCCGTAGCGGCGGAACTTGGTACGCCGGACTACCTCCCTATACTCGCTAACAACCCACGGACTGGTGACCACTTGGATCTGTCCTTCCAGTACCCAATCCATGACGAGCTTCGCAGGGGCGCTTCCCGGCTTGATACCAGCGGATACGATGACGTTGGTGTCGAGGACAACCAGCCTCATTTGGCCTTCCGGCGTTGACGGACAACACGAACCTGATTGATCTCCAGGTCAATCTCCTCGTCACTCAGGTCCCCACCAGCCGCCTCCGCGAGGCGCCAGTTCTTACGCAGGCTTGCCTTCGCCATGGCCCTCCGAAGTTCTAGGTCTTCCAAGATGACATCTCCGAGTACAGGAATCAGAAAATATGCCGGCCCCTTCTGACCTGCCAGCAATACCGTCTCCCCATTCGGCACAGCTTCCAAGGCCTTGGAGCCCCGAGTCCGGAACTCCCGTAGCGAAACTTGACGCATATGTTGCCTCCTGCACTCAGTGTAGCCATTCCGGCTACGCTCGGCAATATGACCCATGAGGCGGCCCACAATTCATTGTGTGCCGCTCCACTACCCACACCCTTTTACATCGGCCAGTCATGCATGATGTGACACAGGGAATGCCCTATCGCAAGCTGGAGTGGTTGCTCAAGCCTCTCTGCAGTGGTCGCCATACACTTGTGTTTATGCGCCAGTTCCAGTCCACGCAATCCGGTCAAGGAGTTCTGATGAATGGTCATAATTTAGACGGCCCGATCAACTTAGAGTGCCCAGCAGGCACTTGGAACGTTCTATCCCGGAGCCAGACCGCCAGTATGCCGTCCCCGATCCCGCGCGTCTCAAGCCAGACACCGGCTCCGGGGATACCGCGTGTTCCCCCGAGCCGATTAGGCCCTGGAAGTCATGAAAGGCAAAGCATTTCCGCTCAAGAATACTTTCCTGCCATCCAGCCGTCGGTTCGGTGTCAGAGACCAGTCTCCACCCGATCGGAATGGCGTTGATGAACTCCAGAGCATCGATCTCGACGCGCTGACCGAGCCTGTCCCTGAGCAGCAGCGGATGCTTCACGCCGAAGCTACATCGGAAGAAAAGAACCATCGTGCACTCCTGTGAGTTTCCGATTAGAAGGAGAGGGTGTCAGTCCATCCACTCAGCCTGGGTGCGAGATGCACGGCCATGCAGCATCGCTGTCCTCCTCGCACACCCCGCCGAATTGGTGAGCGATGCTGTACTGCTCGGAGAACCTGGTTGTATTCATGAGCTGGGCTTCCAGTTCTTTGCGGCGACGACGGAGAGTATCTCGCTGTTCGTCCTACGTGTATCCCAGAAAAGTCATAATGCTCCCTTGCTTGCTGGAAGGCGTTTCACCACGGAACGGAACGCGCAAAGCACGTCCATTCCGAGGTGATTGATCTGCGACCGAACTAGCGTGCGGGCGACAAGCTAACAGCTCCGTTGCTCCGCGCTTGATACCGCTCGCGCTGCATCGGCGTGGGAAACCAGACCGGCGCAACCGGTTGAGTACGATCGGCTTTCACGGGTGGAAGCGGCCGCAGGGAGGGCATGCAAGCCTGCGCCATCATCATCTGCATGGCATTGTGGTTGCGCCAAAAAGAGGCGGAGGTGCCGCGACGGGAACGAGCAGAGATTGCCATGAGAGTTCTCCTTAAGTGATGTTTGTGAAGAAAAAGGTTGATTGAACTGTGTAGGCTAGAGCGCTAAGCGATGCGTGCGCGGAACGCGACGATCCAGACCCTCACCAACGAACCGAGAAGAGCCGCGAAGAACAAGCTCACCGCAGCCATTTGCAGCGGGTGACCGTCGGTAGCGCGGTAGAGCGCTGCACCGGCATACTCGACCACTCCAGCATTCAAGGCAGTCAAAGCGAGACACAGAGCGCATCGAAGAACGAAGCGAAACGAGAGGATGGGAACTAACTCGACCGGAGCCAGGACGACGCGTTGAAATCAGACATGGAGATTCCTTTCTTCAAAGGCGGTGAGCGAACCTTTCGAACGCACGAGTTCGAGCCTCCTCAAAGAGGAGGCTGTAAACTCGCAGAGACTTACCTAGCTTTAGGGTTACGAGACTTCTTTGGATCGGGTGGAAGGACGGATTGGACGGGCTGTTTATGTCTATGTCGACCGCGAACGATGAACTGTTCTTCGGCTTCGGAGAGGCGATACATCGGGAAGTGATCGATTTCGAATCGATCGACGACCCCTTCTTTGTTTACTTCGCAGAACAGTTCGTTGTGGATCGACCAGACAGCAGGACGGTTGCAGAGCGAGTATGTTTGCGCACTCATGGGGATCCCTTTAGGGAACGCGCATACGGCGACTAACAATGGTTCGCCATATGCGCATGTAGGGGAGGATCAGGCAGCAACGCCTTGTGCGGCACTCTGCGGATCGTTGACGACCGCCTTCAACGCCTCGAAGGACGGAATTTTGTCGATGGACTACACCTTGTATGCATCCAGGACGCCAAAGAAGACATTCTCATGCACCTCCTCCGCAAGCACGCGGACGCGCTTATACCGCGGTCGATGACCTCAAGCTGCTGAAGAATCCACTTCTGGGCGTCCACACCGGGCAGATCGCTGGTATTGCGTGCAGGGCCACCTCGACGGAACACCTCGAAGTAAAGAGCATCGCCCACAATTCGCCGAGAAGTCTCGATTCGTTGTGTCAACGCGGGGTCCAACTGGACTACGGATTGTGGACGTGCCTTCTGCACCGCCGTCGGACCTTTCGGCTGTTCTGGCGATTCCGTAGCGTTCCGCACCGGCTCCGCCTGCTTCGTTGCGGCCTGGTCGGTTGGAGCCTGTGTAGTCGGAACGACACCCGCAGGGAGCGCCCACTTCGGCAGTACGGGAAACCGAATCGGCTGGCCGTACTCATTGAGATCGACCCACATCTCAGCGAATTCGTAGAAATAGCGGCCGAGCCCGAAGCAGGAGCAGGCACGCTTAAAGGCCTGGGCCTCTGCACGCGTCATGGCATTGTCATCGTCGGCCCACATCTCACCGCTTCCACTGTGAGATCCAAGAGCGTGAATCGTCACGACGCAGGTGACGATTACCTTACCCGTCTGGATGGCCTTATCCCGCTTCATGCGTATGACTGGAGACAATGTCGTGACGTTGTAAACACGAGTCCAGCCGGCCGGGGTGAAAACGCCGTTGAGACGATCCGTGTAAGCGCGCTGATCGCCATAAGGAATGACACAGCCGCGTTTGCCGTCTTTGCTTTTGTTGGTGACACGCCAGCTGATCGCGTCAGGATGGAAGGGAATGGTGAGCTTCTTGAGGCAGTCCTGCTGGTCTGCCGAGAGTGCAGTGTTCATGGAGAGGTCCTTTCAGGAATAGAGTTGAAGCGGGATGCTGTGAACAGGGAAGCTTTTGCTCCTGCAAATACAAAAGGCGCTCCGAAGAGCGCCTTAGTAACCTACTTTGAGCTATTTACGAGTAACAGCCTCTGCTGCTGTTATCCGCTCAGAACGGGATGTCCGCATCGGTGATACCAACGTCACCGTAGTCGGATTGATATTGTCCATAGCCATTGCTGCTGGAGGTGGAGTAGCCTCCTGCGGTTTTGCCGTTCGTCTTGGGTGAAGACGCCGACGCTTCATTACCGTTCTCGCGCCCCTTCCCGCCACCAAGCAACGTGAGGTCGTTGATGATGATTTCGGTGCGATACTTCTTCTGCCCAGACTCCTTGTCGTCCCAGGAGCTGGTCTGTAGCTTGCCCTCGATCAGGATCTGCGAACCCTTCTTGACGTAGTCGCGAACGACTTCCGCTGTTCGCTGGAAAGCGACCAGATTGTGCCACTCCGTCTTCTCAACCCATTCCTCGCCCTGCTTCTGACGATCGGGTGGCGTCGAGGCCGCCCTCGAGATGTCCCGACGAGGGGCGCACCTCTGGATTCTGTGCAAGGAGCCGCTGCCGGCGAAAGATTGTCGGGTCTATATCTACAATCTTGCGCTCCGGCTCGGAGTGCCGATCAAAGGCACGCTGAACCAATTGGATGGCATCGAGATCTTCCCCCGTCAGGACGAGCTGCGTGTGGAAGAGTTCGGCAACGCCATCCGCGGGCCCGCTCGGGGTACACCGTGCGAACATGCATCGCTACTGGTTCGAGGAGGCGGCTCCAGACCTTCAGTCGCAATCGCCTACCTCCGCGGGGTGAAGCGGCTCACGGCGGAGGAACTGGCGGCTTTCGTCGAAGGGCTGAGCATCCCCGAGGAGTTCCAGTCGCGGCCCAAGGTCGAGCAGCCCCCCATGCCCTTTGATCAAACCCGGGGATTCCAGATTCTCGAGCACGTCCGGGTCAAGCGGAAGGCAAGCAACAACTGGTGGACGCAATGCCCGTCCTGCGCGAAGCAGGGTCACGACCGGAGCGGCGATAACCTCGCCATCTCGGTTGGAGATCCGCGCTTTTACAAGTGCTGGGCAGGCTGCACGAAGGAGATGATTCGGGAGGCGCTTGGCGTCCCGATTCGTCAATGCTAACCCGAAGGAGAGGAAGACCCTATGGATACGAAGCTCGCGACCATGGCTCACCGCGGCCTTACCCTGCCGGAGCCGACGCGGAAGGAGATACGCAGGACCGGTATCTTCAGCCGCGCTACGCTCCAGCTTGTTCACCAGCAGCAGTCCGAACGATGGGCGCTTCGCGGAGAGGAGGCAGGCGGGGTGGTCGCGAGCCTCGGTCACTATGTCGGCTTCACCAGCGTGGACGGACGGCCACTGGCATGGATGCAGCGCATTCAGAACTTCATGCCGAACGGTATCCATGCGGTCGTGATTGCGCCCGAGCTGTGTCGGGTCGAGATGTTTCGCTATGAAAACACCTATGACGTGTTGATCACGAAGCACACTCTCTCGAACCTGCAACAGGGGGCGAAGCCGCAGATCGACAGTAGCATCGTCTTCTTTCGTCGCGCAGGGGCGCTTGCCACCGAGTTGTGGGGCAAGGACTCTGCCTTTCGTGGGGGTGCGGTACCGCGCTTCTTCAAGAAGAACGGTGAAGAAGAGCTGCCGCCCCACGCCTTCATCGATGCGTTGCTCAAAGTCACCGAAGCAGTGTGCTGCCTTGGATGCAAACATTCTCACCTCCTTGAGGTGGGCAGCTCCATGCGTCAGGAAGCGATGGTGACAGTATGAACATGGAGCATCCCCGCTTCGGTCAGAGACTTCAGGTATCGGGAGTTCTTCCAGGGGTGATCGGTGTGACAGCGCATATGCAGGAGCACAGAAGCATTCTCCTCGCAGGAGGTCTCATCTGCCTCGGCCTGATTGCCCGCCTCACGATCGAGTTGAGCATTGCTGGCGATGAGTCCGACGAAGCGCTTGAACCCAAGTATCGGCACATCAACCTGCTCAATCAGTTTTCGTTCATCGTCGCCGCGTTCGGCTTTATGGGCCTCGTGCGCGAGCAATAGGAGCTACGACATGCGCATTCTCCGAACTACCTTCCTGCTTTGTGCAGGAGCAACCATCGCGTGGACTTACCGGTATCACAATGAGCATCCGTATGCCCCTGAACAAACTGCCGTTTCCGTCCTCCATCCCGCCAGCGAACAACTTCAGGCTTCGCTACCGCAAGCCGGCCAGCAGATCCAGACTCTACTGCCACAGGGTAGAGGAAGCACAGACCTCGCACACGCAGCAGAGGAAAGGGAACAGATCTTTTTCTCCCCGTCACAGAACCTTGAACGCGTCGACGTCGGCCTCATCGAGCATGCGCATTCTTCGATCAAGGTCGCGATGTACGCCTTCACCGACAGAAATATCGCGGAGGCGCTGGCACGGCAGGCCTCACGTGGAGTCAAGGTTTGGGTCTATCGCGATCGCGACCAATTCGAGCAGGAGCGGATGCGCCGATCTCCCGTGGCAGAGATCCTGGCCAGCCAGAGGAACATCCATCTCCGGGTGAAAGGCACGAACGAATTAATGCATGAGAAGGCGGTCCTGATCGACGATGCGATCCTTCGCGATGGATCAGGCAACTGGTCGGTGTCAGCTGCGCGGTATCAGGATATCCGTCGATCCGCTGTCCCCGATCATGAAACGCATCAGATTCTTGAGAAATGCTAGATGACCGTTCGAAGGCAACAGGTCTCCTGCGTCAAGATCGAACGGGTTGATCGTCTCGGTGCTGTCGAGAGACATGGAGATCATCCGTCCCCCCATGTACGTGACAGCTGGCAGGTACGAGTCGCCCCGTTCGATGATCGAGACCTGGACATCCTGCCGTCCGCAGGTCAGGGCCATCCGGCCGACGACCACACTTTTTCCCGATCCAGACGTGGCGGCCACGATCGCATTTGCATTTTCGAGGCCAGAGTCGAAGGGAGAGAAAGGGATCAGTTGGCGATACGGCGTCTCAAACAACATCAAAGGCGATCGCGGCGTTCCGGCCCATGGCATTTCGACCGGGATGAGATCAGCCGCGTGCGTGGTCAACAGGTCGTGATCGCGGTGATCTTCGTCCGCCATACCCGGCATGGACGAGATCAACAGCCGTCTCTGTGCCAGCGACTCGCCATACGCCCGCGCGCCGTTGACCTGCGAGACGATGTGCAGGATCTGCTGCCGCCGGTTCGACAACTCCCGCTCGGCCGTTTCGTACTCGCGGCTGCTGAAAGCCGGATGCGAGGTCCGCACCGCGATGGTCAGGCTGACCTTGGCGGTCTTCACGGAGCTGGCCAAGATTTCGGCCTGAATGTCCATCAACTGCTGGGTCGCTACCTAGGCCTCGATGTCGACGCGCTGACTGCCCTTCGAGTCGATCTGCGCGGCCTGCATCTTCTTCAGCCGCTTCTTGTACTTGTCGAGCACGGCGCGTTGATCTGGAATCACGACCTGGGTGGAAAGGACCACAGGAAAACCTACCGTCAGCAGACTGCGGAGAATACCGGGGTAAGTTCCATCGGGAGGCGTCTTCAGAGAAACAAAGCTCCACAGCACACCGTCGACATTGATATAGTTCTCGGCGTCTCCAAGAATCGAGACGGTTGAGGCCTGCTCACGCGCGGACACATAGCGCTCTGTGAGTTCGCTTTCCTAGAGTACCGTTGTATCGGCAGCGTTCGGATCGAGGGCACGCTTGATCTCGAGAAACATCTCGTCATGGGTCATGCGCTCAGGACCCATCGCCGCTCTCTTCAAGGAGGACTCAACGCCATTGACGATCGATTCGAACTCAGCCAGGGCGTCCGTGTGTTCCTTCTTCGATCGTTCGATGCACTTACGCATCGACAGGAGAAGCCCGGCTTCTTCTCAGCGCTCTTGCGATCGCTGCTCCTCTTCATCTGGCCGCCCGCGGCGGCCATCAAGCGCCGGTGCTTCTCCGGGTCCCAGATCAGGTACACTGCCGCAAGCCGTGTGAGGTATTCGCCCTCTTCCTCCCGTTCTTTCCACTGCTTCACACGATGCCGCTCGAGCACCAAAGCCTCGGTATTCCGCGTCCGGCGATGGTCGTCGTACTGCGTAAGCAGACCATTCAGGCCCTCCACGACCTCGTAGCGAAACTGAAGCCGCATGCTCTGCTCCGGTACGGTGCGCAGGAGAGACTCCACGAGCTCCTTCGTCTCATTGCGTCCGTCGTCATCGGCGAAATAGGTGAGTGTTCCCGCCATGCGAAAGCCGGCGACATAGCATCCATCGGTGCGGATCATCACGTTGTCGAGGAAGTCCCGGATGGGCAGCAGTTCGCAGAGGGCGGGGTCCTGCAGGGATCGCTTGTGTGCTTCTCGGGTCTTGGGCATTACTCTTTCTCCTTCAGATAGCTCGTTGTCAACTGCGTGTCTCGTGCAAGGGCGCAATAGCTATGGGGTTTGCTGTACCAGGCCAGAAGATCGACCATGTACTTCCTTGGTTTACCGTACTTGAACAGCGTCAGGGCGGGCACACCCAGGCCTAGAACAGCGAGCACCAGGAACCAGTTCATCGGGATCGAGAACACGTAACGGTCCGAGAACAGGAACTGTCCGGCGATCATGGCAACCGCACAGGCGAAACCCAGCGCGAGCATGTCCTCGATCTCGAGAAACATGAACGTCACCTTCAACGCCAGATTGCGCGACACCGGACTCACTCGTAGCGCCATTACGCCACCCCACCTGTTCCTGCGGCGACAAAGTGCTCAAACAGTCGCAGCAGGCCGGAGCAGCCTGCTGTGCTGGTTTCACCATTGGGTCAGAGGACCCAACGAAGAAACTGTCTTGCGGCTTGTAGTCAACGATGAAATCGACTGGGGCATTCAGAGTGGTGTTTCCGTCAGCGATCAGCCGCAGGCTGATCGTTTCGCCGGACTGCATGGTGATGACGAGATTGCTCTCCGCAGGCTGCTTGGTCGAGGGTTTGACGTAGACCAGCCGCGGTTCCTGATCCGAATGCTCCGCCTCGAAGAGGGTCGGCGCTCCCACGGCCACAGAGCTCACTGCTTCCGGCAACCGGATGGTCGTGGTGAACAGAGGTCGCAAATGCACGTCAGTCAGAGCAGCTTTCGAGACGGTGACATCGGAGACGATCGGTTGGGAGTTTCGCTGCTGGCCTACTCCCGATGCTGTTGCGAATGCAACGGTCATTACCGCTAGTACCTGTCTGCGAGAGGTCATTTGGTTGTTCCTTTCAAGCTGACGGGATGATGACGCTGTAATTCGTTTTCATACCTGTTCTCGACCGAGGTGACATACGCGATCACTTCGGCGTTGTGATATCGCAAGCCGCTGGCAAGGATGTGGTGCTCGCCACAGTAGTACGCCGCGACGACCATGCGGAGGTCGCCATGAAAGAGATCATTCAGAGCGGCCAGGTAACGAACGCCACCACCGATGTTGTCCTGGATCGAAGTATGATTACGCACGTAAAAGTGAGCAGCGGTCGACGGCATCAGCTGCATCAGTCCGATTGCGCCCTTATTCGAAAGCGCCTGTTGATTCCACCCAGATTCCTGCTCGATGATCGCGTGAACCAGCTCTCTTGAAATGTGGTAATGGTCTGCGTACGTGTTCGCGTAGTACACGGCTTCCGGAACTCTGCTCTCCGGGGGCGTCATACCGTGGGCAGGAGCACTAACGGTGATGGCAACGAGCGCTGATGCAATCAGAATGACTCTCATGCGGTCACCTCGAGGGCCGCAATGGTGGCCTCGACCTCTCTTGCTTCCATCGCATCAGCATTCTTCTGCGCTGTATGAATGATGACCTCGAATGCTTATTTCATCAGCATCCTCTTGCGGTCACCCTCCGTCTTCACGATCAGCGGCAGCATGATGTCCTTGTGCACCGCAAGGATCTCGTCCATGCTGAGGAGCTGCATGGCTTGCGCGACATCGTTCATCTCCGAGATGCTGGGCGGCTTCTCAAGATTGAACGCTCGAAGAGCTTTGGCGAGCCCTGCGATGAAACGGTGCGTCGCTGCATTCGCAGCCGGGGTCTTGCTCTTGACGATCGCCGCTTCCCTTTCCGCCGTGGGGTGCTCGACGATTAGGTAAAAGCTGCGGCGGCGAAGGGGATCGCCCAAGCGCCGTTCCTGGTTCGACGTCATGAAGACGAACGGCACCGTCATCGCTTTCACTGTGCCCATCTTAGGGATCGAGAGGGTCCACGCGGAAAGCAGCTCGAGCAGAAGTGCTTCAAATGCATAGTCGACCTTGTCAATTTCATCGATCAGAAGGACACAACGCTTCTCCTGCTCGATGGCGGTGAGCAACGGGCCGGCCAGGAAAAAGACCCGGCTGGTCACGTCCTTCCGGATCTGATCCCAGTCGTATGTCCCTTCGGTCTTGCTCTTGAACAGGACGAAGAGCTCTTGCAGGCTTTCGTCGAACTGCCCAATAGCCTTCTCTTCGTTAATGCCCTGATAACACTGAAGGCGAAGGAGATCCGCGCCCGCCGCCCGCGCAACCGACTGGGCTAACTCGGTCTTGCCGGCACCAGCTGGCCCCTCCAGCATGATCGGTTTGTTGATTTGTCCCGCCAGGTACACCGTTGTTGCGGTCTTCTGGTCGGTGAAATACCCCACACGGCGAAGTGCCGACAGTGCATGTTCTGGTGAGTCAAACATCCCGCTTACCCCCCTGCTGAACGAATCAGCTCGGGGGCAGATTAGGATGAACTGCAAATTCGGTCAAACGGGCTTAATCTTTGAAATGGGTCCCGTCTGGGCCTTGCCATCCGCCTTCCGTCTTCTGGAAGCCATAGTTCGAACGAATGGTCTCAACGTCGCCAGGCTTCCAACGTCCCACTTTGGTGAGGTATTTCTGTTGCGCCTCGTAGAACAAGGTGTAGACCTTCACCCCATTTACCTCCGCAAATTGTCCGTCAGTTTTCTTCAGGTCCACGAGTTGCAGATCATTGGTCAAGCCTGACTGTTTGTTAATGTTGTTCCACGTAACCCTTGCATCCTCAACTGACGGAGGGCTCGGATCGACTTTGCAGCCTGCAACTGCCATAATCAGGGAAGTCAGAAGGATGAGCCGTTTCCACATCGTGTTGTCTCCTGAGACGGTGCATTCTCCTCAGCATGGGACCGAGGTCCTTGAGTGCCGCCTCAAGAACATTTTCAGCATCTTTAACTCGCTGGTCAACCAAACCATGTCCTCTCCGCACAATTGGCTTATCTCTGGGCCTTTGGCTTCTCTGATTGCGCACCAGGACGAGCGTCCGCGGTCGCAATTGATCCGATTGCAGTAGGACGAACGATCGGAACGTCAACTCGCAGGCTCGACAGGATTGTCGATGTGAGAGCTCTCTGTGCGCACGCATGCTGGAGACCTTACAGGCAGCCGCCTACTTGGAATCGAACGGCTATCTCCTATCGAGTCCTTTTCAACAGCCTGCACCAACCGGCAGGGGCGAGATTATGCTGAAATCTCCTGACTATTGCCGAGTGTAGCGGGAGCAACTGGCTTCCGTCCGTTCGACATTCGTTGGAGGCTCTCAGATGGAGAGCCCTCGAGGCGGCGATGCACCTGCTTCGCGATGTGTTCAGGAATTCTGAGCGAAGTGTAGCGTCGCTTGTACCTTGTCTCCTCGTGTACGAGTTTCAACACTCCGGGCTCGTTGATGAATATCCGCCTGACAGTGCTCTCGCTGAAAAGCCACAGCTTGGCTAAATCGGCGACGGAGTAATGCTTTTCAAGGGCTGCAAGCGAGTTCGCGGAGGAATTTCTCGTGGTCTCTGACGACGCTGTTTGACTACGCATAAACGGCATGTGGCTCTCCAGTCCGACTCCAGTTTTATTTTCATGGAACATTCCGTCAGGTTTCCCCCGACGACAGACGGTGATCCGGGGACGCTATGCGCCCCGTTGGTCCTGTATGTATGACAGGTGTGGAACTCGGTCAAATTAGGTTCGAGCCGCCTGGCTGACACGAACTGGCGCAGAGTTGCGCCGCCTCAACGAGGGACGTATCCACGCTCGCCCGGTTCCGTCGTTTAAAGTGGGTGCTAAATTGAGGGTGGAATGAATAATCACAAGATCGCTTCGGCACCCGTGCTACAACGCAAAACGGGGAACAACCCGAGGAATCAAATTTGTGCTAATTTGTGCTAGAGCTATGCAAATCATGCAGTTCTTGACAAACATGACGTTTTTAGAATGTGTGACTTACTCATTTCAAAGGGGCGCAAATGGGTTCGATCCCGACCCGCGCCTCCAATTTCCTCAACAACTTGGCTAGAGGCTCTCATCCTCTAACTGCCGTTAAGCTGCCAATAAGCGAATAACCGGTTATGCCTCCATCGGATTCATCGCGCATTCAGCCAGGATTCTCAGGTGCCCCAACTGGCTGCTGAGCAAGCCGGCTACAGTATTCGCAGATTCGTCGAAGACCTGCGCATAGTGGATGAGAAGCGTGGTGGGCCGCGAGTGACCAAGGCGCTGCTGTGCTGCTTTGACATCCACCTTGGCCGCAATCATCTGTGTGGCTCCGTAATGTCTGAGGAGTCGCCAGATGATATGCGGCAGGCCGAGCCTATCCGCGACCGGCTGAACGCACCGGGCGAGGAGAGGCTCATGCCAGATCGGACCGGGCTTAATGATCTTGCCCTTCTTGGTGCGGTTGGCGAACATCCAGACGTCGTCCTTGGCTTTCTTCCGCTCCTTCAGCGCAAGGAGGCTTTCAACGTCTGCCTCTGCGAGCCGTATCGGTCGGTTGTTGCGATTCAGCCGTCAGCTGTCCATCACGTGACCACTGCGGAGGACGCTGTGCAGTTGGTAATGGGGAAGTGGACAGGATCGCCACCATCACAAAGAACGGAGCTGGCACGTGCTTGACCGCGGCATGACCATTCGGCGCTTGTAGCAGAGGGGCTATTTATGCTATCCGTTCTTGCCATCCGATCCGATTCAGACTCCGCACTGATTGGCCAATTCGTAAGGTCGGTTGGTAAGAAACTCTGCGGTAAGCAGCGAGCCATTCATCATTTGTGACGTGTTTCCTTGGCTGTTGAATCGCGTAGCATCCGCCGTCGTGCTCTCTGATCTCGATATTCAGTTGCCCCTCGTGCCCGCAAACCGAACACTTGAAAATGCCGCTAGGATTTGGCATTCCATCGAGATCCCTTCGTCCAGATACATGGCCGCATTTCAGGCAAACGTGAACAGGCACAAGGTTCGTTGTTGGCTCGACACTGTCAAACGACATAAATCCTCCGCTCAGCCTAACTGTTAACGGGAAGCGTTACTTTGCCGTCATCCTGTTACGAGGCAGTGCATATTCACCATGGGTGCGGATGCGAACTATGTGCTCTCACCTGACGGGAAGAAAGGATCATTCCGGCGAGAGACGCAGGTTCGTCCGCCTCCACTGTCGAGAAAGTTGCAGCAAAGGCGCTCACGATCGAAGCGCCCTTGATATTCATCTGAAAATCCTGTGTCAGACCAGCATGCCGCCGCCATCAACGGGCAATATCTGCCCCGTCACGTAGCTGTTGACCATGAGGTAAACGTAAGCCTGAGCGGCTTCGGCTGGCGTCGCGGCTCGGGGAATTGGCAAAGGAGCTACCACTGACTGGAGCATTGCCTCCG
This sequence comes from Edaphobacter sp., assembly GCA_965277575.1. Lineage (GTDB taxonomy): Bacteria > Acidobacteriota > Terriglobia > Terriglobales > Acidobacteriaceae > Edaphobacter. Next base: position 3,326,833 of record CBDIDK010000002.1, on the reverse strand, counting down.
GCATCCGCTTCAGGTGTTCGGTGAGGACGTAGCCCGGATTGACGGCGTTGACCCGCACCGGGGCGAGATCCATCGCCAGGCCTGCGGTCAGGTGTTCTACCGCTCCCCCCACTGCGGCCGCAACGGGCGTGCCCTTTCTCGGCCGATGCCCGATCATGCCACTCGTCAGCGTGATCGAGCCGTTCTGGGCGATCGTTTGGCAGCAGTGCTTCACCGCGGCAAGTGCGCCCCAAAAACGTACCGATAGGAGTTCTTGCGCTTGGGTCAGGTCTAGCTCCTGGATAGAAACAAACATCGGGCCGCCCCAGTCACCCGCTGTGATTGCCAGATGATCGAAGGCGCCAACCTGTTTGAAGAAGTCTTTGACGCTGGCTTCGTCGCGTAGATCGACGACATAGGCCGTTGCACCTTCAAGGCGCTTCGAGGCCGCTTGGACGTTGGCCTTATTACTCGATCCAAGGACAACAGAGGCACCCTGTTCGTGAGCGATTTCGGCTACGGCAAAGCCAATGCCGGTTGCACCACCAATGACGACGACCCGCTTTCCTTCAAGCGACATTGCTGTTCCACTCATGTTGTTTCTCCCTTTGAAAGTTATGCCCGCGCCCCTGCTGTGGAGGACTTGGCTGTTGAGGTCGAGGCCTTGGGCCCAAATGCCGGGGTCATCTTTGCAAACTGTTTAAGCGCAAGCCCCGGAGCGATGCGGCTCAGGATGTTCAACACATTTGCAAGACCCGGGCGTACTTCTGGTTTGCCCGCTTCGATGCCGGCGATGGCCTTTTTCGCGAACACCTTCACGTCCATACCTTTCGGGACTTTCATCTCTCTTTCGAATGCTTCATTTCTGAAGAGTCGCGTTTCGACGCCCGGCGGAATCAGCTCGACGACGGTTACACCTGTATGTTCCATCTGGACGCGCAAGGATTCAGTGAAGGAGTGAAGAGCGGCTTTCGCCGCGCTGTACACCGGCGATATGGGAAGCCCAGTAAGGAAAAATACGCACAATAAGTTCTCCATAAATCAGCCTGAGTTCATGAGGTGGTACCGCAGTGGCGACCCCATGACTCCAACGATATGCGGCTAACGCGATACAATCTATACGTTGGCGTCCACATTATCTTTGCAATCGTCCACGAGGTGTCATGGACCCACTCTCAGATGTGTTGTCATTATTGAAACCGCGCAGCTACGGTTCCGGAGGCTTCGACGCTGGTGGAGCTTGGTCCATCCTGTATCCCGAACATGAAGGCATGAAGTGTTTTGCCGTCGTCTCAGGGGAGTGCTGGTTAGCGGTTGATGGTGTTCCTGATGCCGTACACATACAGGCGGGAGACTGTTTCCTGTTGCCGAGTGGGCGGTCGTTCCGTGCTGCCAGCGACCTCAACCTCCCGCCGACAGACGCGAGCGAGCTCTACTCAGCGGGACGATCTAGTGCGGTGGTCGAATGGAACGGGGGAGGAGACTTCTTCCTCATCGGTGGCCATTTCACCGTGGCACGCAGCCACCTCAGCATTTTGTTGGAAGTGTTGCCGCCTATCGTGCATCTGCAAAAGGATGGTGACAAAGCGGCTCTGCGCTGGTGCCTTGAGCGAATGGCACAAGAATTACGAGACCCGCAGCCAGGCGGGTACCTGGTGGTGCAAGACCTTGCCCACATGATGCTGGTTCAAGCTCTGCGGCTGCACCTTGCGCAGGGGTCGAGTGATAGTGTTGGATGGCTCTTCGCCTTAGCAGATAAACAGATCAGCGCAGCCATCGACTGCATGCATGAACATCCAGCGCGCCACTGGACAATTCAGAAGCTGGCAGAACGGGCCGGCATGTCGAGATCAGCTTTCGCAGTGAAATTCAGAGAGAAAGTCGGCGCGTCACCCATGGAATACCTGACGCGCTGGCGAATGCTGCTGGCTGGAGCCCGACTGAGGGATTCCAGCGATCCTGTGTCCGTCATTTCACATTCTCTCGGCTATATCTCTGAAGCCGCTTTCAGCACAGCTTTCAAGCTGGGTCATGGGCTGTTCACCGCGGCAATATGGCCGGCGTGCTCCATCCGCTATGCCCTCAGAGAGGGAGACACGAGAGGCTCATACGGACCGGTTAGTTATCGCTTGAGGCGCTCCAGCTTTATAAACCCGAGGCAGTCCGAAGACGTTCGATGTCTTGCATAGGAGGAACACCGAAGAAGCGGCGATACTCCCGGCTAAACTGGGAGGCGCTTTCGTAGCCGACACGGTGGCTCACCGTAGCTGCATCAAGCCCGTCTGACAGCAGCATACGGCGGGCTTCCTGAAGCCGCAGCTGCTTCTGATACTGTAGCGGGCTCATGGATGTTACCGCACGAAACCAGCTATGCATGGCGGAGGGGCTCATCCGCATCTCGCGAGCAAGCTCTTCCATCTTGATTGACCGCGCCGCATTGCGTCTCAGCCATGCCAGGCCTGCAGCGACACGCTGGACCTTGCCGCTGTCCGCAACCATGCGGCGCAGCATGCCTCCCTGCTCGCTTATCAGAAGCTTATAGAAGATCTCCCGCCTGACGAGGGGCGCAAGAACAGCGATCTGTTCAGGTTTCTTAAGAAGCGCGGTGAGTCGTATGACTGCATCCAGCAAATCTTCGTCCATCGAACCGATCATCAGGCCAGGCCGCAGAGGCGGGGCGCTCTCGTGAGGCAGGTTCGATTCGCGCGTCAGCATGCCGATCTCGTCGAAGTCGAGTACCAGGCTTATCCCAAGAAACGGCTTGGCGCGGCTGGCTTCCTCAATCTGCCCTACAAGCGGCAGATCCAGCGAGACAAGCAGATATTTGTTCGGGTCGTAGAGGAACCGTTGTCCATTCAGCAGAGTGGACTTGACTCCTTGCGCGACAACACAGAACACGGCTTGGTGCAGTGAGGTTCGCGGCACATCGGTTGTGGAGTATCGGGTAAGAAATAGACCCTCAATCCCGGTCGCATGAGAGCCTTCCCGTGGACAAAGTTCTCGGATCAGTCCAGCCAATTGAATCATCGTCCCTATCTGCTTCCTCTCTCATTGGACGCCAAAGAACAACCCCCGATCCATCAAATTGGCGGAATAGGCAACGATTCTGTCGGATCGTTCAATTCGGCTGAAGCGTCGTGATCGTCTAACGGTTGAGGTTCAAAGGAGCGTTACGAATGGGAAAGCTAGACGGAAAGATTGCCCTGATCACGGGCGCAAGTGAAGGCATGGGCTTTGATACGGCAAAGGAGTTCCTGCGCGAGGGAGCGTTCGTGTTTATCACGGGACGTAGAAAGCTTCAGCTTGACAAGGCTGTCACGGAGCTCGGGGAGGGTGCGGCGGGAATCCAGGCGGATGCCGGTAAACTCGAAGATCTTGACCGGGTGTACGCGGAGATCAAAGAGAAAAAGGGCAAGCTCGACGTTCTGTTTGCAAACGCAGGAGTATACGAACAGATGCCTTACGACAAGGTCACTGAAGACTTTTACGACAAGTGCGCCGATATCAATGCAAAAGGCGTCTTCTTCACAATTCAGAAGGCGATTCCGTTGATGGACAAGAACGGGTCCATCATTTTAAATGGCTCGTTCATCGGCAGCTCGGGCTTTCCCGGCATGGCTGTCTACGGAGCTACTAAGGCTGCCGTTCGTAGCTTTGCCCGAACCTTCACGGCAGAGCTTAGAGGCGTGGGTCCTCGCATCAACGTTATCAGCCCAGGGCCCATCGATACAGCGGGTAATGCCTCAACGCTAGGCAGCATAAAAGAGGTCCGGGAGTATGTAACCAATATGGTGCCGCGTAGCCGAATTGGCGAGGGCAGCGACATCGGGAAAGCAGCTGTTTTCCTCGCCTCTGAGGATTCCAGCTTTGTGGCCGGAGTAGAGTTGTTCGTCGATGGTGGCGTAAACGCTGTTTAGTAAGGGCGAGCGCTTGGCCGAATGTGCGCCAGCGCTCAACCCCAGCGCACCGGCGTCGATTTTAGACGTTTGTTGTAGTGACCACTTCTATAACCTACTCAGTCGGAAGTCGCTCACGGCTGCGGCAATTGCTTACCATTCGTTAATTGTCTTTGCTATTACAGTGTAGAGAATTTACCCATAGCGACCATTTCGATCTGCAACGACCTGCACCAAGCGCGATGCATCTATTCGATCTGCTCTTTCGTGTTGCCTTTATTTGCAAGGAGGGGCTTGACGATGTCTTTGATTGCTATGTTCAATGCTATATTGTCGCGGAAAGGAACAAATGCCGTTGACCTCACCCCATTCGCAAGACTTTGATTTTCACAGATCGGGCTGTACTTCCCATCGTTACCGAGAAATGCGCTTCTGGGTATCGGTCTCACAACACTTTTCAGAACTGAGAATATTCATTACCAGGCTCGTATGTTCTTCATTGCAAAGTACGCGCTTCATTCGCTTTGGTTCCGCTGAAGGCCAGACAAGCAAACTTGCCTGGATCAGTCTTATATTAAGATTTTCTAGCTCGGAGGAGTGGCTGCAGCCTGCGTCGCATAGGAAGCCAATGCCTGAAAGGTACTTCGCAGCTCGGCTGGTTGGTGGACCATGATGCGACGCTTCGCGCTGAGGAGCACAGCGGCGAAAAAATCCAGGTTATCGCGTCCGCATCGCAGACGCGTGCCGCCATTTTCTTCCTCCATCAAGACACGCCACATGGCGAAAGAGCGACGCGCTTCTTCGATCTGGAGATCAATCCAAACGTCGATCTGGTATTCCGACTGAACGAAAGGTAACCGTTCTGCCAGGTATTGGCGCGCATCGAACTTCTCCGGCCGCTCGAAGTTGGCTGTGCAGAGTTCGAGTTGAGTCACACGATCCAGCCGGAAAGTTCTGATCGCTTTACGGTCAAGACAATAGCCGACCAAATACCAACGATCATCGGTGTGCAGAATTGCGTATGGCTCGACCTCTCGTTTCGAATCGATGTCTTGATGAGAAACGTAGGCAAAGCGCACCCTGTGGCTAGTACGGATTGCGGATGCTGCCGTCATAAGGATTGCGGCTGGCGTGGTCACCATCCACAAACTGGGCTCGAGGGCGACGATATCCTCCAAGGCGCCGATACTCTCCCGCAACGGTGCTGGTAACACTCTGCCGAGTTTGGAGAGCGCCCCCTCCGTTGCGGGTGCAAAGGCCTCAAGCCCTATCTGTCGCAGCGCCCGGAGACCCAGTGTCAGCGCGAATGCTTCTTCATTGGTGAGCAGAAGAGGCGGCAGCCGAAACCCCGGACGAAGCCGGTACGCGCCGCCCACCCCAGGTGAAGCCTCGACTGGAATATTCATCTCTCGGAGCCGTGCGATGTAACGCTGTACCGTACGAAGGTCCACCTCTAGTCGCTCCGCCAGTTCCGCGCCAGTGACATGGTCCATCGCCTGTAAAAGCTCCAGAGTAGTGAGGATGCGCGTGAGTGGGTCCTGCATAGCCATAATCTACGACATCTTTCGTCGGGAATGCCCCTTATTCTTTGTTTGTCCCTACTTTGGGACCGGAGAAATAGAATGACGATCGAAACGAAATCACTGAACCTGATCACCGCTGACGCCTTATTGAACCACTGGCTGGGTCACCGCAGGCTAACCCGCAAAATGATTGAGGCTTTTCCAGAGGAAAAGTTTTTCCAGTTCTCCATTGGCGGCATGCGGTCGTTTGGGTTGATGGCTGCCGAGTTGCTGGGCATGGAAGTTCCAGTGGTGAAGGGGCTGGCTACCGGAGAGTGGGCCAGCTTCAATGAGTCGAAACCCGACACGAAGGCAGAACTGCTCCAGATCTGGGACGCACAGACAGAAGAACTCACCACATCATTTCCACAGATCCCAGCCAGTAGCTTTACCGAGATGCATAAGGCTTTCGGAAAATGGGAGATGCCAGGCATTAACCTGGTGCAATACGTCATTGACAATCAGATCCACCATCGCGGGGAGGGTTACGTCTACCTACGTGCGCTCGGGATCGAGCCACCAGCATTCTGGGATCGTTACTGACGTAGTACTCACGGCTGTCGAGCCGGCCCTCTCGGTTCGACAGCCAATCTCTTACTGCATCCCTTACACGCGGTATGAGCCAGTCTGCGACTAAATGTGCGTTTACTAAAAGCTGGCGCACACTACGGAGGGCACCATTCGCTGCGATCGTACCGCTATTACCTGCTCCCTCCAAAAAGGCGCATCCCGCCGTTCGATGTCGTCGAAAGCGAGATGCGGTCTCAAGAGCGGTGTCAGTTCATCACTTGCAGCCAGGGTTCGACCGTGTAACTCCGGACGCCAGATTTGTGTAATGGGTCTTCCGCAGTGATTGCTCGTGCTTCACTAAGACTATCGACCCGAAGCACATAGAAGCCGTTACCCGTATTCTTCCCATCCTCGGTGAAGAAGGGGCCGGAGATCGGAAGAAGACCCTTTTCAGCAAGGATCTTCGTGAAAGCGAGGTGATTCTTGAGGTGCTGATTCAGTTGGTCTATGCTGGGACCGATCAAACGGCTGTGAACAATAAATTGAACATCATGCTTTTGAGCAAGGTCTTCCGCTAAATGAATAGAACGGGATGCTGTATTGATGGGCATGGAACTCCTCTTTCCTTGTGCGTACTTGTCATTTGTTATCCGTTCACCCTGGGCTCGCCGAGACAGATACTCGGGATAGCAACGCGCCGGAACAGATGTAAGCTCGCAACAGCGCTGTCCGGGTAAAGTTCGCGAAGAGCCGCAAATTTTGGTAGCCGAGTCATTGCTGCGATCGCAGCCGTATTCTCGAAGACAGCGTAATCGAGAAACAGGTTGTCTCCGCTTGTGGCCTGATGCAGCTGCGCGGAGATGAACCCGGGCTGGGCTTTCGTGAATGCGGCATCCGTGGCCCAGGCTGACTTGAACGCATCGGCATCATGTTCTCCCACGCTAAAGAGGATCATCAACACCACGGGTTCGGCATCTTCATCTTTCAACTGCTGCTGGAAAGTGATTTGAGAGTCGAGCTCTTTCATTTTCAGCATGTTCGTTCCTCCATGTCGCTTCGACTAAGGTCGATCGTTTCGTTTTGTGTTTTTGCTGGGAAGCCTACTTTGCAGTTCCTGGGGGCATAAAGGCAGCGTGCTGCTGTAGCGGCACAATATGCGCGTCGGCGTAGCTTGCTTTGATCAGCGGAAAGCTGTTGATCATGTCTTTGAGATAGTCAGGACTATCCGCCTCAAACAGCACAACTCCTCCCTTTGTCCGTGGGACCTGTGCCCATACTTGACGAAGACCTCCACCGGCATAGAGCTCACGCACCTGTACCTGCTCCTGTTGTTCTGACCTGCTCCCTTTTTCTCAACCATTCATAACTGGAGTTTCTCAGTTGTGTTGTTGGTTGTGGTTGGCGAAGGGATCCGGGCCATGGCCCGGATCCCTTCGAGGACGAGTTTGAACTCCTGGGGCGTGCGGTAGTCCAAGGAGCTATGCGGCCGCTCGCAGTTGTACTCTTCCCGCCAGGCTGCCAGAGTACACCGAACATCGTTGAGCGTTCGGAACCAGCTGGTGTTCAGGCATTCGTCACGCAGCCTGCCATGGAAGCTCTCGACGTGTCCATTCTGCATCGGACGGCCGGGTTGGATGTGGATCAGTGCAACCTTCCAGTCCTCGGCCCAGCTGAGCATCCTGCGCGAGGTGAACTCCGGCCCATTGTCTGAGCGCACGTTCTCAGGCCGGCCACGCTCGCCGATCAACCGCTCCAGCACCCGCGTGACGCGTCCACTGCCGAGGCTGGTGTCAGCCTCAAGCGCAAGACACTCGCGCGTGTACGCATCCACCACGCTGAGGATCCGCACCATCCGCCCGGTCGCCAGGCCGTCGACGATGAAGTCCATCGCCCACTCCTGGTTCGCTCCAGTCAGCCGCTGCTCCGTTGTGCGTTCGCGGACGAGACGCTTGCATCTCTTGCGCCGCACCATTAGCCGCTCTTCGACATACAGCCGATAGACTCGCTTCACGTTCACGTCATAGCCCCTGCGGCTCAAAAGCGCATGCAGCCGACGATAGCCATAGCGCGGCTTTTGCCGCGCTAGCATCACCAGCGCTTCTCGCAACCCGGCGTTGCGGTCCGGTCTCGGCTCGTACCGATAGCTTGACCGCTCCATCTTCAGCAGCTTGCAGGCCGTGCGTTCGCTCAGCCGGAACTCCGACGAGACGAACGCAACGTCTCCTCTTAGACCGGCAAGCTCCAGCCGTTTTTTCGGATCACCGCCTTGAGCGCTTCGCCATGCAGACTCAGTTCCGCAACCAGCAGCTTCAAGCGACGGTTCTCATCCTCCATCGCCTTCAACCGCTGTGCCTCGCTCACATCCATACCGCCGAACTTCTGCTTCCAGCCATAGAACGTCGCCGCGCTGATCCCGTGCTCGCGACACACATCCGCCGTCTTGATCCCAGCCTCATGCTGCTTCAGTATCCCGATGACCTGCTCTTCCGTATAACGGCTCTTCTTCATCGTCAGCTCCCTCGCTCAGATTACGAGAGAACTCCAGTTTCAACTGGTAGAGATTTCCGGGGGCAGGTCAGTTCCTTGTCCATAAAGTCGGACGGCATACCTTCGGTTGCGAACTGCTCTTTCGGTGTGAAAATAACTAGATATTGCATGTTGAGTCGCCTCCTTTGCTATATATGAGATGAGCAAAAGCGCCAATCATTTCGTGCACGCGTGCATGAAGACTCTTGCGTAGAATGATGAAGTGCACGGGGATGGTATGCAGCTATTTGCCGATCTGGAAAGCTTCGTCAAGGTTGCAGAGTTACGCAACTTTGGGCGAGCCGCGGCGTCACTGAACGTTACGGCACCAACGCTAAGCCGTCGCATTGCCGGTCTAGAGAGAGAGTTGGACGTGGCGTTGATTCGAAGGTCGACTCGAAGTCTCTCGCTGACAGCGGCCGGCTTGGAGCTGCTGGAACGCGCAAGCCGACTTATAGAGGAGGCAAAGCGGACGAGGGAGGAACTCTCGGCTAACTTCAGCAGGGTTCGTGGTCACGTGCGGGTGGGCGCCCCGTCCGATCTGGCGACGACAATCCTGGCGCCGTCACTGGCCAAGTTCTGCCGAGACAATCAAGAAATCTCCCTGGACATAGTTTCCACACGAGGCCAGCCGGATCTGCAGCGAGACAAGCTGGACATTGCCTTTGCCGTAACGCACCAGGCGATGTTGCCAGATTCCTCGTTTTCCGTACACCGGCTCGGGTGCTTTCCTAGAATGCTGTACGCCTCGAAGAATTACCTTAGGAGGCACGGTACACCTGAGACACCCCAAGCCTTGCAGGACCACGATTGTTTGCGTTACCTGGAGGAAACAGCGGAACGGACCTGGCGGCTACATCGCGAACGAAAATCAACTACGGTTCCGGTCAGCGGACGATGTGCTTGTAGCAGCGTCATCCTCTCTGCACAGGCAGCCAGAGAACATATGGGCATTGCGATGCTTCCATCGCACCTCGCCTCTCATCCGACCTATGGAGCGGGACTCACCCGCGTGCTTCCCGATTGGAAGGGCACACCAGTAAATGTGTTTGCTCTAACGGCAGACCGGAAGCTCCCCGCAAGACTGGAAGAGCTCATAACAGTCACTCGCTCTGAGTTCACAAAGCAGCTTGCACGGTTAGAGATCGCCGGTCGTAATCCTGCGGACAAATAGGTACTCGCAGCGCTTACGGGTTGAGAAAGAAAATTTTCGATACTTAGGTCTTGCTAGGTGCACATCTAGTCAGTTAAAGCGGATTACCATATTGGGCGGAATCACGCAAAAACACCTTCGACACCTGTAAAGGCGGCGGTAAAGGTTGTCATCGTAGTTGGCCAGTCACAACCTCAACGCCCTTATCTTTTCAAGCCTGCGCTTTCGAATCGTCACGGACGATGCCACGAACCTTCTTTCCATGCTGGAGGAGAGTGTTTGCGACCGCGCAGCCAACATTGCCGGTAATTCCAATCACTGCGAACATGTGTGTTGTGCTCTTCCAATTGAATCACTTTGGGTAGAAAGGGCCCCATAAGAACTGGGCCCTTTGTGTTTCGCGGTGGTCCAACGCTGCAGCAGCAACTCTGTTACAGATACTTCATGTTCGTCAGGTCCTCAATCAGTCCCGGCCCGATAGGCTCCCAATCCAGTGTTTTGCGCGTCCACTCGCTGGAGGCAGGCATGTCCAGGCCCGCGAAGTTCGCAAGCCAGCCAAAGTGCTCGGCCGCCTTATTCTTATCGAGCGACACCACTGGTATCTTCAGCCCTTTTCCGATGGTCTCGGCGATCTCGCGCAGAGCTACGCCTTCCTCCTGCACTGCGTGGTATACCGTCACGCCGGGCCCGGTCTGCTCCACCACGAGCCGGTACAAGTGAGCCACGTCCGCAAGCGGAGCCGCGGCCCAGCGGTTCGCGCCATCGTCAACGTAAGCTGAAACGCCCTTCTGGCGGGCTGCTTCCGTAAGAAAAGGCACCAGACCCTGCTTGCGTGTGTCGTGCACCTGGGGCAGGCGCACAATCGCCACGCGGACACCCCGCTGGGCGACGGCTCGCGCCACGCCCTCTGGTTGCCGCGGAAAAGCGTCCACGCTCTGTGGCGGATCGCTTTCCACGCGCAGATGGCCCGGGCCGCCACTCGCCAGTCCCGTGCCGGAGGTTACCACTAGCAGCTTGCCTGGTTCGAGCACAGACCCGAGCGCCTCGATGGCCTCGCGCTCGTCTCTCCCGTTCTCGGCAAACTTCGACATATCGTCATGGTTGAACGCCAGGTTCACCACGGCATCCATGCCTTCCGCACCGCTGCGCAGGCTGTCCAGATCCTGGAGAGTGCCGCGGTGCACCTCGGCGCCCACCGCCTCTAACTGCTGTGCGCCGGCTTCGCTGCGTGTAAGGCCGCGCACCTGATTACCCGCGGCAATGAGTTCCTTCACCAATTCGGTCCCGATAAAACCTGTCGCTCCCGTTACAAAAATTCGCATGATCTATCTCCCCTGCTGTTTGCTGGCGCGGCGGAGAAGTGCCGTGCCAGAAGTATGTTCGAGTCGCCGCCACGAACCGGAGACCATCTCCGGTTATAAGATAACTGGAGGCTTCCTCCGGTTGCATAAACTTCTGAGAAAATTGAGCTATGCCGAAACAGGCCCCCCCAACGACTGTCGCACGCAGGCCCCGCGTGGATGCTCAGCGTAACCGCGAGCGCATTCTGGAGGTTGCGCGCGAAGCTTTTACCAAGCACGGGCCGGAGGCTACGCTGGACGACATCGCCCGCCGCGCGAAGATTGGCCCGGGCACCCTTTACCGCCACTTCCCCACGCGCGACGCGCTGATAGAAGCGGTTTATCGCAGCGAGGTGGAAAAGCTGACCGTAGCCGGGCAGAGCTACACCGTCACGATGCGACCGCTGGAGGCGCTTCGAGCCTGGATGCTTGTGTTCATCGACTATGTGGCCAACAAGCTACTCATCCTACCGGCCATGGACACCGTGCCCGGGGGCTCGATGCGCATGATGGAAGGCACGCACGGCCTGATTCACAGCACGTTCCGTGGGTTGGTGGAGCGCGCGGTAGATAGTGGCAGTCTGCGTGCAGGCACAAATCCTGACGACATCATCCGCGCCCTTATCGGCGTCTTCCACACCACGTCTCTGCCGGGCTGGGAACTCAGCGCCCGCAGGATTGTCGACATCCTCATTGATGGTTCGCGCCCAAGGGATTAGCCCCGCGAAACGCGCTTATGTCACCAACGATCACTAACGAGTAGCCAACCTGCGATTACTGAGCGATTACTGATCTAGGGCCATTTGGATTTGCCGAATGCTAATGCTTCGAAAATGCCGTTGATGGAGTCGAATACGCACCAGCACCGCTTTCCTTGAGGTCCATGCGATCAATTAAGCCATTTGAAATGGTGTAAACGTGCCACACCTCGCTATCCGAAAGAACATCGCCTTCCAGGCTCTTGACGAGCTGATGAACCCTGACAGCAGTCTTGCCTCGCGCGTCATCAATCACTTCAATCGGTTCCACATGAGGGTCGAACTCACCCCACTGACGAGTCCAATACGCACGGATCTCATCTTTCCCAATCACTTGGCCACCTTCAGAAGCTTTAGGCCAGCTGACAGTCTCACTCATCAGCGCCAATGCACCGTCGATGTCCCTGCGATTGAAGGCTGCGTAAGCGTCGGTTATCAATGTCTTCGTGCCTACCATAGTTTCTCCGCCGTACTTAACTTCGCCGGATGCACGCATCCACAAAGTTAATTCTAACAACGGCCCCGGGGTGACAGGTTGGTAACGAAAACTGCGCTTCACCTAGGTGTAGCTAGCGGAAAGCTCACTTGACGTGACCTGTTTGGAATGCAGCGGCACATCCAGCCTGGCAGCGAGGTCAGGATTTGAAGTAGTCTGCCTGGTCGAATCTTCGAGTAAGCCCGTCTCTGTTGGCGCCCAGCAAAGGCGCTCCTGTGTCAATTTGCTGGATGTGGGATTATCCATCGGAATGAACGGTGCAAGAAAGCTGAACTGTTTGGCCGTCTCGGCGGCAGGTTTGCTGACGACCGTGACGTTCAGCCGCCGCCCAATCAGGCCGGCGATCTCGCGGAACAGGATACATGCTCGATAGCAGCGGCGCGGGCGCGAGCTGCGGTCCGACAGAGCTTGCGGGCCGCCGTCCCGATAGCGCCTGACCCACTTGGCAGCCGTCTTCGCGCTGACCTGGAAACGGGCACGAGGTTGCTTCAGAATTGCACGTCGCCGCGACTTGCTTCCTGCTGACAAGATTTGAGGGATGTGAGCAAAGGAGAGGTTGCCAGTCCCTGTAGACCGAGAGTTGAGGAGTCTAAACCTTTCGCTGATCCAAGAGAGTCATAAAAAGAGTTGCGCAAGACTCGGCCCATTGTTCTTGTTGCTTCCTTGTCTCCGTCAAGGTCTTGAGTCCAAGCGTGCTCCTCATGCACATGTCACCCAGCAGCAGCGCCATAAAGACCTCGGCCGCCTGATTCGTGTCAGTCACCGAAAGCGCTTTGCAGGCTTGCTTGGCGGCGAAGTAGTCACTCAGGACCTGGATACTTCTCGCATAACCCTCTTTCCAAAATCTTTTCGCCACTTCCGGAAAGTTGTTGCTCTCGCCGATGACGAGACGATGAAGACCCCTCGTATCCGGTCTCGCCATAAGCACAAGCATCTCCATCGCGAAACGAACGAGCACCTCACGAACGTCCCGATCCGGACTCAAGGACCCCATGGCTTCGAAGGTTCCGGATGCCTTTCTGGCGATCAGAGCTTCGAACATCTTCTCCTTGTTTGGGTAAGTCGTATAAAGCGTTTCGAGGGAACATCCGGCTTTCTTCGCGATTGCAGTCACAGTGGCGCGACTGAAACCAGCTTCCAGAAAGACTTCCGTCGCTGAATCAAGGATACGGTCTTTGCGGTCGTCGATCTCGGCAGCCGGGATTCGACCAAGTCTGGAAACGGTGGCGGCTTGTTTTTTCATCTTGTCCACATTTTCAATATACAAATTTACCGTCGCCCTTGCAATCGTAGCGTCTGGTACGCTATTGTTTGTCAGTCGGCAACGTAGCGTGCGTACGCTACAGGAGCCGGAGCGGTATGGGCTGGCTTGACCTAAGAAGAAGCGGTAGATATTTCCGCAAAACGACCTAAGAGGCAAATAATGTCTGACCGCTGAAAGCCGAAACCAAGAAACTGCGAAGCAATCCAGAAGCGATCGACTATGGCGGATTCGCCCTCACCGCATTGTGTTTCGGGTACTTGGAAGTCGTGCTCGATAAGGGGCAGGAAGATGATTGGTTTGGATCGCCTTTCATTGCGACGTGCATTTCGCTATGCGTACGTCTTCATTGGTCAGCGGCCAATGAAAATTGTGCAGATCGACAGTCTATGGGTAGACGCCAACTTCAAAGAGACGCAGTTGCGCAGGATGCATCCGGGCCAAACAGTCACCGTAAATGTCGATTCGCTGAAAGAAGACTTTGCAGGTGTAATCGATGCGATGCTGGCAGCTATAGGCGACCGGGCAAGTTTGTTTCCAGCCGAAAATGCGACTGGAAACTTCGTCAAGGTCGTTCAGCGACTGCCAGTGCGCATCCGCTTGAACGCCGGACAACGAGATCTGGAGAAGTTGCGTCCAGGTATGGCAGTGGAGCCGAAGGTATCGCTCGATTGAAGCTCCACGCAAAGAGACGGCCAGATTGGCCGTTTTGCAGAGGCGGTTTGAGGATGCGATGACGTTGCTTGCAATGATAGCGCCTCGAACTAAGACATGGGATCGCCAACCGAACAGAGGAGAGCAACAACATGCCGACAACACGTTTTGAAACCACGATCAAAGCCCTGAAAGACTTCGCATCCTTGAAGCCCGACGCCGCTGTCAAGAACATCGAAGGCTGGCAAGAATACCTGAAGAACCACGATCACGCGGGCGTGAAGAGCATCGTGTCGGACCTGGAAAAGCTGAAGCAACTGCTGTCAGCCGAGCAGTTAGACGGGACCAAAATCAAGCAGATCGTCGTCAAGCTGGGCAAGGAAACGGTCGCCCTTGGAAAGGGCGACGTTCCAAACGCCCAGCATATCGAAGAGCTTGGAAAACTGCTGGAGAAGGCAGCTTAGCACTGGAAATCAGGGAAGGTCAGCCAGTGGCTGGCCTTCTCCTCGATTACATCAACTTCAACGGAGAATGCTCAACTTGCACTTCGAACAAGAAATCGGACAACCGTCTGAGGAGATGATCATGATTGCCGTCACGACTCCAACCGGAAAGATCGGATCGCAGGTAGTCAAACATCTCATCGCCGCCAATGAGACCGTACGTGTCATCGCCAGGGATCCCTCCAAGCTTGATCCAGAGTTCCGCGAGCATGTACAGGTAGTTGAAGGTTCTTTGGGCGACGACAAGACAATGGCTCGAGCACTTGAAGGCGCAGAAGCTCTCTTCCTGGTTGTCCCGCCGTCCTTCAAAGGAAATAACGATACCGAGTATTACCTCGAGTTCACCCTACCCGCTTGCCGTGCGGTCATGAGCCAAGGTGTGAAGTGTGTGGTTGCGGTATCGGGCCTAGGCCGGAATGTACCAATGGAAGCTGGTCCAGTGACAGCCTCCTTTCGGAAGGATGAGAAAATCGAAAAAACCGGGGTGGCCTTCCGCGCTTTATGGTGTCCCTCGTTCATGGATAACCTACTGGGGCAGATACCAACGATCAAGAGCGAGGGCCGGTTCTTTCTCCCGGGCATCCCAGATCTCAAAACCCGACACGTGGCGACACAAGATATTGCTTTGAGCGGTGCCCGCCTCCTCCTTGATAAATCGTGGACCGGACAGGGCGGTTTGGCGGTCCTTGGACCCGAGGACCTGTCCTTCAATGACATGGCTTCGATCTTGACCGATGTCCTTGGCAGAGAAATACGCTTTCAGCGGGTCACGGGGGAAGCCTACAAAGCACGACTGATCCAGCATGGTGCGAATGCAATCTTCGCAGATGGTCTCGCGAAGATGTTCGTTGCAAAGGCTAATGGTCTTGATGACGCCGAACCAAGAACACCAGAGAACACAACACCGACCACATTCCGGCAATGGTGTGAGGAGGTTTTCAAGCCGGCGTTCATAGCCCTCGATGCGAAATGAAAGCCGACGAGGAGGAGGCGAATATGCAAACGTTACACGACATTCTATTGCGTTTCAGCGGCAAGTATTCGCTGTCTGTTAGCACTCGGCTGGCTGCCCGTTCTTCGTTCATCGAAGATTTGCAGATCGGGCAAGCCTCAGAGTTGCCAACCCTCGACCTTGCTTTCCCAGTAGAGGGACAGTGGGGAACAGTAGGCATTCGCGTTTCCCAACGCAAGGAACAGATCGATGCACAGCTCTTCGCGAACCCTGATGGCACTTCACACCAAGATGTCCGCGCTCAGCTTGAGCGGATGATTTGCTTGGATACGGATGCGAAAGGCCTGGCGGAAATCGTCGCCCCCGATAAAGTGATCGCCGACTTGGATAATCACGTAGTCACGTTTGCTTTTGAGCGCCCGAACAATTGGGAAACCGTCAGAAGCTCTTTTGCCTGTTCCCTGGTCAGCCATTTTGTGTAGTGACCCCAACTTCTCGCTGAGCGACGGCATCCAGTTCAGCGCGCCCGCAGATGACCTGAACGTCTCCAACCGCGAGTTGGGCACGGTTGAGAGCGTCACAGAAGGCCGTATGTCCCTTCGCGTGGACGATAGCGGCTCCGGGCAACTCGATCAAGCTAAAAAATTCGCATCTCGACTAAGGCTATGCCACGACCAGTCACAACCGGAGGCAGACCGTCCGGAGGGTGTCTGCTTCCACTTCGCGGCTCTTCAGTTCGAGGCAGTGTGAATTCTGCCACCAGTGTCAATGTCGAGGTTCCCCCCGTAGTAACGGCTGCGCCATAAAAGCCAAAAATTTGGCTTGACCGGAATCTCTTCGTTGCTCTATAGATATTGTTGCTCTATAGATATTATGCTCTGTCACCGCCAAACTTAGAGGCGCTGGCAACTGTAAGCTTCGCCAGCACCTTTTCAGGAGACCACCGTGCCTTTCCGCTTATCGTTCCCCCGCATCTCTCGTGTACCTGTGCTTCTCGCGCTGCTCCTGGCATTTTGTTCCGGCATTGCGCGCGCGCAGCTCGCTGGCCGAGGGACGATCCAGGGAATCGTCAGCGACTCCAGCGGCGCCGTCCTTCCGAACGCGCTGGTCACCATCACCAACGTTCAAACAGGCGTCATCAGCACGCAGACATCTACGGGCAGTGGCTTCTACTCGGTGGGTGGCTTTCAGCCGGGCACGTACAACATCACCATCTCTGCAAACGGCTTTCAAACCTTTACCCAGGAGCATGTCGTCCTGGATGCTCTTCAAACGCTCGGCGTCAATGCCAAGCTCAACGTGGGGGCCAGCGACACAGTCACCGTCTCGGATACGCTTCCCCCGATCAACACCACCAATGCGACTCTCGGATCCACGATGGAGACGAACACGTTTCGCGCTCTGCCGCTGAACATGAGCGGCGCACCGCGGGACCCGACCTCCTTTCTGACGTTCACTCCAGGGGTGAAGAGCGATGGCCGCTACGGCTCCTTCAACGGCGGACAGATCGATCACAACGAGACCTATGTCGAAGGCGTCGCCATCACCAGCATCAACGTCCAGGGGGACAACTCGAGCGTCAGCCGCGGCTTCTCGGTCGATGCGGTCGATCAGTTCCAGGCACAGACCAACGGCCTCTCCGCCGCATACGACGGTCAGGGTATTCAGAACTACACGCACAAGTCAGGGACGAATGCCTATCATGGTTCTGCCTTCGAGTACTTCCGCAATACCGTCCTGGACACGTGGGGCTTCTTCTCGAAGGCTCCAGATCCTGCTACAGGGCAAACCATAAAGCCGGTCGAGCGGCAGAACGAATTCGGCGGCACGGTCGGTGGCTTCGTCATCAAGGACAAGATCTTCTTCTTCGGCTCCTACGATGGCATGCGCTTCCTGAAGGGAGCTAGCCCGGCGCTCGTCACCGTTCCCACGATGGAGGAGCGCAATGGGGATTTCAGCGCGCTGCTTCTCCTTAAGGATTCGAAAGGGAATCCCGCGCCGATCACCATCTACGATCCGACGAGCACGGTATGTACCGGCGGTTCGTGCGTTCGGCAGCCGTACAAAGGCAACATCATCCCAACGCAACAGATCTCAGCTCAGACGAGATACCTCCAGAAGTTTCTGCCCGTCATTCCTGTGGGATCGCCGGTGACGAACAACTTCCTTGCCGGCTTCGCAACTGGCTTCAACTACCAAAAGATCAGCACGAAGGTCGACTTCGACCTCTTTCCTAAACACCGGCTGAGCTTTCTATATACCTACGGCGATCGCTCCGCCAATCCGTCCTGCTGCGACCAGAGTGGGCTTCCGCAGCCTTACACGCCGGGCGTCGGCAACAGCCAGTACTACTATCTCGGCATCATGGAGGACAACTGGACCGTGAACGATCACACGATCAACCAGTTGAAATATGCCGTGAACTTTACCGGAGGCCCCTCGACAAATCCGGGCGAAGGGAATCCTGCCTGGGCGGCCACGGCAGCAGGGATTGCGGGTCTTCCGCCGGGCCAGGCGTCCGACGCGTTTCCCCGCACGGATTTCGCCGGCCTGGACGCGCCAACCAACTGGGGCACGACCAACGCTGGCGGATACAACAACACGGGCTGGTATCTGCTCGACACACTGCAACTGGTTAAGGGCAGACACTCGCTTGCCATCGGCGGACAGTATCAGTGGCTCGACCAGAACGACACTACGATCGCCACCGGGACCTACTTCTATCAAAACTTCGGGCAGAACGAGACCTCCACCTTTACTAATAAGGGTGGCGTGCCCACCAGCACCATCGACACCACGACGGGATACAGCTATGCGTCTTATCTGGCCGGAGCCGTCGATAGCGCCGGTATCAACGATAACCGCTCCGTCCTGGTGCTTGGCGCACGCTTCTTCACGTTTGCGCCCTTCGTCCAGGACGACATTCGCGTCAGCCAGAGACTCACGTTGAATCTTGGCCTGCGCTGGGACCTGAACTCCCCCTACCGCGAAGTCCAGAACCGCATGTCATTTCTCAATATCAATCTACCTAACCCCGTCGCAACAGGCGCCATGGGAGCGCTCCAGTTCGCCGGCAGCGGTAACTCATACAACTGCAACTGCCGCACTCCGGTCGCAATCTGGCTGAAGAACTTCGCTCCACGTCTTGGCTTCGCGTATGCGGTTGACACCAAGACCGTCATCCGCGGCTCCTATGGTATCGACTACACTCGCGCTGGCGGCGTCGGCGGGCGCGGTGGCGCACAGACGGGAACCGGACAATTGGGCTTTACCGGTGGTGCCTCGTATGCAACTACAGACGGCGGCATCACACCGGCCTTCTATCTCCAGAACGGCCTTGCGCCATATTCGCTGCCATCGCTCAACCCAGCCTTCGGGACCGGATACACCAACACGCCGGGCTATACCGGTACGCCCAACGGCGTCACCTACGCAGACCCTTACCTGAGCCGGCGCGCCCCCTACTTCAACAACTTCTCGCTCGGCTTTCAGCGCGAACTGCTCAAGCAGACTACGCTCTCGGTCGACTACTCCGGATCTACCGGCCATTTCCTCGGCACAGGGATTGGACGCGGCATCTACTCCAACCAACTCGACCCCGCGTATTATGTGCTCGGCAGCCTTCTCACCCAGCCCGCGGCCAAGGTCATGGCGCAGGCCCAATCCATCATTCCTGGGCTGAAGCCCAGCTTCACTAACTACAACTCCAGCGTGTCGCTGGGCCAGGTGCTCCGTCCTTTTGGCGAGTACAACAGCTTCACTGATATCTGGGGCGATGTCGGAAACTCGAACTATAACTCCCTTCAGTTTTCCATTGCCCAGCAGCAGCCGCAGTACGGACTCACGTACAGCTTCGCGTACACCTTCAGCAAATCTCTTTCGGACGTAAACGGCGCTCCGACCGCCTATGGCAATAACGCGCAGCGCGCCTACGGCATCGATCCTGCGGACACGCCTCACAACATCCAGGCGTTCGTTGTGTATGAGAGTCCCTTCGGCACGGACGGGGGCTTCTGGCTCACCAACCAGATCATCCGCGGGTGGAGTACCTCCGCCACCTTCCACTTCACCTCGGGAACACCGCTCGCCATCATCACCACCGGCTGCACTGCTCCGTTCTCGGGCACCTGCCTCCCGAATCTGGTCGCCGGCACAGGCCCGGTGCGCATCAACGGCGCCTTCCACCCGAGGACCCTTGCCGATGTCGCCGCGACGCCCTATATCTCCTCTGCAGCCTTTGCCACGCCTGCGCCTTACACCTTCGGCAATGCTCCGCTCGCGGGGCCATTCGGCCTTCGTAATCCGAGCACGTACGACATCGACATGGCGCTTCGCAGAGCCTTCGACGTCTACGAACCCTGGCACTTGAAGTTCACCTTCGAGGCAAGCGCCTTCAACGTCGACAACCACACCCAGTTCGGCGGCTTGAGCGTCAGTGCTGCGAGCTCGACCTTCGGCCGCGTCACAAGCCAGTCCAACGGCTCGCGGGACATTCAGCTTGCCGCGCGTTTCGACTTCTAGAGCAGTATTACAGTCACTATAAGTTTCTAACCATGTCCAGGTTGGTTTCTAACCATGTCCAGGTTGGCTTTTTCCCGGTGAAAAAGCCAGCCGAGACCCATACTCCGGATTACACCTACTGTAATTCTGCTCTAGCTAGAGTCAGACTCCACATTTGTCGATTGCAGTTGGATGCTGAAGTGCCCTTGGCCGCTTCAGCATCCTTGGGCTCTCCGTGGGGAAGATTAATTCTTCCGCTACCAAGCCGATGCTCCGAGCGTAGAGGAACATCGAATGCTTCGGCTCGAAGCAGCCATGCTCTTCCGCAACTTTGTCCGAAGTCATCGCGCCATGCCGCCGCTCCTTCTCTCAGGCGATGCAGGAGCCGCTGCGCTGCAGCCACGATACACGGCTTTTATCGCGGAACCGAGACGGTGGACTACGGGTTAGGTAGGAAGTCATTGGCCTTCGTATCGGTCGACTTGTAGATGTACTCGTAATCGTTCCAGCCCCGGACAGCCGGATCAGCCGAAGTGTTGGTCAGTTCGAGACGGAGAGCATCGTCCTGATCGCCCTGAGTGGAGTTGACCGAGATCGTGAGGACATTGTCCGCACCTGCGGGACTCAGCGTAGTCGTGTCCCATTGGAAGGCGATCCACTGGGTGTACCCGGAGAGGCCGCTGCGAACGGCGGCGTCGCTGGGGTTGAGCTTGCTCCATGTGAGCGCCTGCCCGTTCAGGGTCACGGTATAGTTTGCCTCTGCGGCAGCGAGCGCGACCGAGAGCACCGCATATGCGTTGTCCGTGACATTCTGCGGACTTGCAAAATGAACCGTCCAGGCTGGGATGCGAGTGGACACGCCATTGGTGCCCGACGCGCCGGGCAATGCGGCGACATAGGTTGGAATCGCGTATTTGTAGCCGTCGGTCGTATCGTCGCCAGAGTTGTAAACGCCGCCGTACAGCCCGGGGTCGAAGGTCTGCCAATGGTTATAGTTCCATTTGGTCAAATCGTTGGTGGCCGGACCGGCCGGACCATCGGTGGCGTTATAGATGACCGCGCCTTTGTTAGCCATGAAATCGGCCCAGTAGTTCCATGTACCCCAGAACTCCCGGTCGTCGTGCCCTGCCGCGTCATGACCGTGCAGAAACTCATGCGAGGAGCGATCCGCTGTACCAATCGTGAAAACCGGAACGCCGCTGCCAAAGTTTTCCTGGGCGAAGTTTAGAGTAGGAACTGTGGTGTTCTGGTTGGCGTTCACCACGATGTCTTCCTGCCGCAACTCGCCCCACTGACCGAGCACATAGACCGAGAGCCGGTATGTTCCGGGAATGACATCGTGAATCGTTGCGGTGCCAGTGTTGCTGATATCCGCCCAGTATTGAGCGCCTTGGGATGAGAACTGGATATTCTTGCCAGGATCGCTGAGCACGGCCCATGCGGTCTTCGGGCTGTTTCCTGCAACACCATTCACCTGGATCTGAACTGTGCCGCGAGCGGTCGAGGGAACGTAGCCGGAGGCCAAAAGCTGGGCCTCGTGATCGTAGAAGTTGCCGAAGCTCGTGCCGGCAAGTACGGCATCCTTGTACATATCGTCCGGGGTCTGGATGCTGCTGCCAAACTTGTTGAAACGTACATAGAACGGGCCAAAGAGGCGATGAGAGGCCGTTCCTTTGGGTGTTGCCAGTGAAAGAGAGTTGTCGAGGTGGTTGGAATAGGGCTCGATCATATCGAGATTGCCGGTGAAGAGGAGATTCTGCTTCGTCGGACCGCCGACCATCGACTCATTGCTCGGGAACACGACCCATGCCCCATACTCAGAGCCATACGTTCCATGGGCCAGGTTCAGATAGTTGTAACCCGAATAGTCGTATTTATCGCCGAAGCTGCGTTTGAACCCGGCGGGGATATCGGTGAAGCCATGAAGATCGGCGGTGGCGTCCTGAACAGCGCGACCGGGGTCGGTGGAGAAGTATTCTTTGGATGTGGGGAGCGGGATCGCGATCGGTCCGGGATTACTGAGGTCGGGATTCACTGAATATATATTCGGAAACTTGTTCAGATCACTGCGCAGAACCCACTGAACCTGCCCAATCGATCCGGCGATGTCTGCGGCGGAGTGATCTGCGATAAAGTAGACATGGACCGCCGGATCGTTTGGCGTGACGACCCAATGTTCGCTGTAGGTATACGCGTTCGTGCTGCTCGAAGGATAGGTGACCCACCAGTCGATATAGCTGCCCATATTCGCGTAGCCCGGCACGCCAGCAACCGTGCCGAATCCCGCATTGTCCATGTAAAAGCCCTTGGGACCAGCGCTGCTGGCATTGGTAAGGTCGATCAGGTCATCCGTGGTCCCCTTCGGGAAGATGCCGAAGATATTGCCGTTCTGTGCACTGAAGTCGATCGAAATCGCGCCGTTGGCGATCTTCCAGTCCTTCAGGTTGGTCGTGTCGATCGTCAGTGTCGTCGATTGCCCCGCAGTGACCTGCAGTGTGGAGCAACTACTTCCGCTGCTGAAGCTGTTCTCATTCGAGTCGATGCCGCTGACCGAAACAAAATAGGCCCCGGCGGCCAGTATGCTGGGAATCACGAACTGAATCCTGTCACTCGTTCCAAGCACTTTTTGCACGGAAGACACGGTTGCCGCCGTCGGGGACCCGTCACACGCTGACGCAAGCGATACGAACGTAGTGGCCGGAGAGATCGTCCCGGATGGGAAGCCCGTTCCGGTCACGCTTACATTCGAAGCCCCCACTCCCGAACTGGGACTGGTAAGCGTTGTCAGCTTAACCGTTGCGGCCTTCGAGGCGACTGGGAGCAACAACAACACGCAGCCAAGGCTCAGCGCAACACCTGGGCGGCGATACTTTGGCAGGAATCTCAGCCTGTGCGAGCCGGCCATGCTCACCAGGCCGATCAAGCCAAGTCCGAGCATCGTCCAGGTCGCCGGCTCTGGCACAGGGCTTGCATCGATGACGGCAAGATCGCCGCCGGAGAGCAGTCCATTGGCATCGGTAAGAGCTGCGCTGAAGTTCGGGGACACCATGGCCATGGTCCCGTCGTTCAGCGTGAAATCAGATGTGCTGAAGATCCCGGTCAAGAATGCGTCGGTAGCGCCGAAAAGACCGGTCGGTGGACCCGCCAGTGTCGAGAGCTGCTCGCCATCGAAAGAGAACCCGTCTGCATCCAAGCTGAAATAAGAAGAGTCGAACACGTGCGATCCACCGCCGGAGTAGTCCACCGTCAGAATAAGACTCGACAATGAAACCGGGGTCGTCACAGGAAAACTCGGATCGCCCGGCCCGGAGCTGTTCGCACCGGTCAGGTTGACAATGTCGAACTGCGCTACATCGGTCCCGGTGACATCGTAACTGAGATAGCCAACCGGGATGCCAGCCGCATAAGCGGCGATCGATAGCGGCGCCAACACAAACATGACTGCGAGAATTCGTGCGGGTAGTTTGAACATGACTCTCTCCATGATTGGATTGCTGGGGGATATGCAACGATAAGTCGAAGGGCTCACGTCAGTGCCTATTCGTGCGCATGAGCCTGAATTGGCTGAAGGAGATTGAACTCCGAACCATTTGTAGGCAACCGTTCTGATTCTTCCCACCTTTGAAGTGCGGGTGAGAAACAGTTTCAAATGCGATACGGAACGTAACAGCGACGCTGGAAAGATGTCAAGTAGATTCTTGACACTTGCAAATTTGGCCTGCCAGTGTCCAACCGGTCACATGCGCGACTGGCAGGATCCTGTCTGCCAGCGTCGAGTGCCGACCAAGTAGAGAAAGGATCGAGCGGCTCAGGCGAAGATGGTCTTAAAGCGACGCCTTCTGGAACTTCCAATGCTTCTGTCGGGGAGTTGAACCAGCCGCGGACATGTATAAAAACATCTACATTGGCGATACGGGGAACAATCGCTTTGGAGTGGTGGCAGAACCAGTAGTCGCGGGCGTCACGACAATTTCAATAGGTCGTTCGTTCAATCCGCAAGAAGCTGATTGTGCGAACAAATAGCTACAAAGTAGCTATGGCTAATAACCTCCGCAAGCTACACGTTATGGGAGCACATGTCCATTCCATAAAAACCACATTTTGTATTGCGGGATCACACTGATTCCTTGGAGCTTAGCGGTTTGGCCCTTCGTTGCGATATGCGCTTGCGCAGCGGATGGAAGATAAACCGGCGCATCACTCCGCATTGGCAGGATTTGAAGTTCTAAAGGGGGAACGTATCCGCCAACAGCAAAGCAGCGCAGCCCTACAAGCCATGCTTCCCCATTGAAGAAGTTGTCGTCGAGCAGTTTCCGCTCGCTGCTAAGCCGTGCGGCGTCACCTGCATAGGAGATCCGGAGGAAGAGATTGGCAACGCCCTCGGGAATCCCTGCTGGCCGGAGGCGTACGGTCCAGTCGGCCGCATCTTCTGCCCAGACGGTCTCCCGCGGCGCCTCTGCTACTCCCACAGGGCGCCAGTTCAGAGCGGGGCCAATCGCCACTGGCCCGACACGGGCCGCCGGGCGAATCTGCTTGGCCTCCAGATTGACACTCACTTTGGGGACTGTCGCGACGAACTCTCCGTGGTGGCCGCGAGTCACGGTGGCACTCGTTGTACCTACCTTCGATGACGCTGGGTACAAGCAGAAGCGAAAGCGGACACTCCCTAATTGCCGCAGCATTACCCTGTCGCTATCGCCAAATACGTCAGCTCGCGTCCGAAGCAGATGTTCCGCGCCCTCTCCCGGAAGCCTCCAACTCTCTTCAGCAGCAGTAGCGGAGAGCAGTAGCAGATGCACCGTCGCACCCGATTTTGTCCGCACGTCGACATGCTCGTCGTCGTCCGATCCAGCGGTCTTGATGACCAGCGTCGCTCCGGCAACGTGTTCTTTACGCAATCCCGCAGGCGAATCGATTTCGACTTCCGTGCTCTCCAGGGCAAGTTCGCAACGAACGCCGCGGACACAAGCGAAGACAAACGTCTCCCCTGCACTCCCCGGGAGCCGGGCCATCAGCTGGGCCGTAGCGTACCGCAGCGGCACGCCGGACAGGTCGAGCCCGAATGGCCACGCGAAGTACACGCCCGAGGGGATCGTCACCGGCGTTTCGGGTATAGTCCGGGTGCTCCCACCAGATAGAGTCACTTTGAACTGCGTTTGAGGATGATTGGGCATACGCGCATCCCGTACATGGTTGTTCACGAAGAGAAACCCGGCATGGCCATCGGTGCGCACGCTCCAGCGAAGCACCTTCAGGTCTTTTGGACCGCGCGGTACGATCTCCGGGGCGAAAGCAGGCATGGGTGCAAGCAGGGAGCCGAAATCGTCTAAGAAATAATTCCAATTCTTCAGGATGCGCAGCGAGCGTCGTTCCAGTCCAAACTCGCCAATCGGCGCCTGGAAGTCATACGACTTTTCCGGCACATCGGTCGGATAGTGGGTGGCCTGCGATTCCTGTAGTGTGGAGAGCTTGCCGTCGGGATTCTCCCCGCCATGGAACATGTAGCTGCCGTATCCGTTGACGCCGGAGCCGAGCATCACCGGCATCATCGCCGCGATATCGTCGGCATCAACCACTGGCCGCCGATGATAGGTGTCTTCAATGCCTCCGCCTATTTCGCCTGTCAAGAATGGGGTCCTCGGGACTGGCATCGCTGAGACCGCAGACGCCCTCAGGTCTCCTTCTCCGGAGGGACCGATCATGCCCATACTCCCACTCACCCGGCTATGGAAGCGAAAAGCATAGACCTCCTGCGGGGCCAGTTTCTTCCGCGAAGAACCCCACGGCGCATCCGGATAGCCGCCATAAACTGGCAGCACCTCATGCGCCGGAACGACGGCGTTGTCCCATCCGGTTACGGTGTAGAGAGGAACGTCCATTCCGCTCGCGATCGCCATCTTCTTTAGCGCGAGAATGTACTCTTCTCCCTTACCGGGCCCTCGCATCGCGTACTCGTTCTCAAGCTGCACCCCGATAACCGGTCCTCCATCCTTCCATAGCTGGCCATGCAATTGCCTGCCGATCTCCTGGTAAAACGCCTGCGTCTCCGCCATGAACTTCGGGTCCATTTGCCGCACTGGGCCAGCCTGAATCACCCAGTCCGGCAGGCCACCGTTGCGCACCTCGGCGTGGGCCCACGGTCCGATGCGCGGCACCAGCAGCATCCCGTGCTTCCTGCACAACTCGCTGAAGTGCCGCAAGTCGCGCTGCCCACTCCAGTCCCACTGGCCCTCCACCTCTTCGTGATGGATCCAGATCACATACGTGCTGATGATGTTCACACCCGACGACTTCATCTTCAGAATCTCGTCTTCCCAGTCCGCCTCCGGAACCCGCGTGTAGTGCATCTCGCCGATTACTGGCAGCCAAGGCTCTCCGTCCAGCGTCAGGTATCGGTCTGTCACCCCGAGCACCGAACCATCCGGCGAACGATTTGTTCCGCCCTCATAGTCCGCCGGCCCTGTGGGGTGTGGAGGCGCGCTCGCATCCACGCGGAGCGGTTCCCGTCGAGAGCGTGAGGGCGCAATCTGTGCCCCCCAAGCGCCTGCAGTCCCAATCCATGTCACCCCGGATGCCAGCGCCACCCAACACCATCGCGTCCAAACCATCCGCATTCCTTATCTGCCCTTCTTGATCGCCAACTGTGTAATCTCACCAATGTATCGTTTGCGGCGCGACAGGCCGCCCGGAGCGTCTCCTATGAAGAGAGAAGCGCCGGCACTGACCCTATCCATGAAGCGGCACGTGCGAATCCGCCAAAAGTCTGACTCGCCTCGTTTTTATTCCGACCCAGCATTTTTCTTCTACGGCGGCTTTCTTCGCAGCGTGCCTGGTAATTCAGCAGCCAGTCATACTTTCGACGGATTCGCGTTATACGCAATCGCGCATAACGTGGTGTTCTTTGATGCGACAGCGCTACACAGGCAGCATGGGAAAGTGTTTGAACGGTACGCACGGATGTTGCCGGGCTTCGCGGTGCGTCTCGCGGCAGCTCGTCGAGATTTCGCCCGCGACGGATCAGAATGTTATCGGCAATCAAGGGCCATCCGGTCCGAAACAACTTTGGAGGAGTAAAGATGCAGCGCATAAAACAAAGCACGTGGATCCGGTTTGCAGTCGCTGTCTGCAGCCTTGCGGTGACTATGATCGGTTATGGCCAGAACACCAACGCCGTATTGAACGGCACCATCGTCGACAGCACCGGTGCCTCCGTGCCGCAAGCTCACGTGACCGCCGTGAATACCAGCACCAATGAGAGCGGAAGCGCAGACAGCAACGGCTCCGGATCCTATTCGGTGGGTCAGCTTCAGCCCGGAAGCTACACGTTGACCGTGGAACGGAGCGGATTCCGCAAGTTCATGCAGACCGGAATCGTACTCACCGTCAGCCAGGCAGCCACCTTAAACGTGACCCTCCAGCCCGGTGATGTCACCCAGACCGTCTCGGTCAATGCCGACGCGCAGCTCATCAATGCCACCACGGCCGAGCTGAGTACCGTCGTCAATGAGCATGCGATCTCGCAGTTACCCCTCAACGGCCGCGACCCTTCCAGCCTTGTATTCCTCGCTCCCGGCGTTACCAACGTGCTCAACACCGGTGGCGGCGCGCTCCAGACCGGCTTTTCCTTTCCCACTGAGACCGGCGGCTCGGCCAACGGCGGACGCCAGGGAAGCACATATTACCTACTCGACGGCATCCCGAACATGGACACCTACCTCCTGCTCGCCGCGCCCTTTCCGAACGCCGACGCCGTCCAGGAGTTCCGTGTCATCTCCAACAACTTCGACGCGCACTACGGCTTCTCCCCCGGCGCCGTCGTCAGCATCCAGACCAAGGGTGGCACCAACGAGCTTCACGGAGGCGTCTTCGAGTTCCTCCGCAACAACGACCTCAACGCCGGAAACTACTTCAGCCACGTCGTCGACACCCTTAAACGAAACCAGTTCGGCGCCTACCTCGGCGGCCCCATACTCAAAAACAAGGTCTTCCTCTTCGGCAACTATCAGGGAACCCGCGCCTCCAGCCAAGGGGGAACCAACGTCACCTACACCCCCACCGCCGCCATGCTCAACGGCGACTTCAGCGCCGTACCTTACGCCCTCAAGGGTCCGTTCGTGAATAACAGGGTCAACCCTACCCTGCTCAGCATCGCTGCCGTCACAATCGCCAAAACCGGTCTGCCCCTCGGCCAGGACCCCGCTACCGGCCAGACCAACTACCAGAGCGCCGGCGTCAAAAACACCTTCGATGAAGGCACCGGACGCCTGGACTGGGCCATCTCCGACAAGCAGCATCTCGTCCTGAGAAGCTACATCAACTACTTCAATCAACCCGCCGGCAGCGTCAATGGGAACATACTCTCCGTCCTCCAGGAGAACCCCTACATGGACATCCAAAGCAATCCCATCCGCTACTACAATTTCCTCGGAAGCCATACGTGGTCGCTCAGTCCCTCGCTCGTCAATGTCGCCTCCGCCTTCTGGACCCAGATGTCCGCGCACAGCTCCGCCGTCGTCAACGACTCGAGCGGTCAGCCCGTCTGCCTCTCCCGCTACATCAAGGTCAACGAGATCCCCGGCCAGTGCTATCTGGAAGGCCTCACCGTCAGCAACGGCTTCAGCACCGGCTACACCGAACCCTCGCAGGAGGTCCGCACCACCTACGGGGTCTCCGACTCCATCACCAAGACCCTCGGCAACCACACCCTCTCCTTCGGGCTCGACCTCTGGCACCAGTATGCCAAGGAGTTTAGCCAGTACCCCACCCAGCCCATCGTCTCGTTCTATGGCTCGGTCACGGGCTTCGGACTCGCCGACTTCCTTCTCGGCGATGTAGGCGGATTTACTCAGGGCGCCGGCGAGATCGCCGACGTCACCGGTATCCAGCTCGGCCTCTACGCCCAGGATCAATTCAAGATCCGCAACACCGTCACCCTCACCGCCGGACTCCGCTGGGACCCTAACATTGCGCCCAACTCCGCCGGTGGACGCGGCGCTGCCTTTATTCCCAACGAGCAGAGTCAGCGCTTTCCCAACGCTCCCAAGGGCCTCGTGTTCCCCGGCGACCCTGGCGTCTCCGCCTCGCTCATGCCCAGGAGCTACGGCTACTACGAGCCCCGCATCGGCGTCGCATGGCAACCGCACTCCCTGCCGCTTACCGCATTTCGCGCCGGCTTCGGCCTCTTCACCGCTCCGCTGCCCTACTCTGTGTACAACCACGCCGCCGACGTCTCCCCCTTCAGCCCCACCTATACCTTCTACGCCACTGCCTCCAATCCCATCTCGTTCCAGGACCCCTACGCCAGCTTTGCAGGCACAGGCGGCAAGAGCCCCTTCCCACCATTTGCGTCCATCAGCACGGCCCCACCGGCCAACGCCGCCTTCGCCACACCGGTCTCGCTGCAGGCAGTCTTCTCGAACAACTTCCGCCTCGGCGTTACTCAGAGTTGGAACCTTTCCGTCGAGCAGCAGTTCCGCGGCAGCCTTGCCATGCACCTTGCCTATGTGGGCAGCGAGTCCTACCACCAGACTGTTGTGATCGATCAGAACCCCGGAATCTTCCAGGCCGGAAGTGCCCGGGCAATGACAAACTTCAGCAATATCTCCACCCAGGCCAGCATCGGCACCGCCTCCTACAACGCCTTGCAGGTGGGCGTCGACAAAGCCCTCTCGCAAAACGTCCAGTTCCAGTCCAACTTCACCTGGTCCAAGGCCATCGATCTCGCCGCCTCCGGCAACGTCACCTTCGGAAATCCCGCGCTGCCCAACCCATTCAACATCCGCTTCAACCGCGGCATCTCCTACCTCAACGTCCCCTTGATTTCCGTCAGCAACCTGGTCTACACCACACCCTCCCTTGAGGGCCACAACACCCTCCTCCGCGCCGCTCTCGGCTCCTGGGAGCTGAGCGGCATCGTCACCTTCCAATCTGGCGCCCCCTTCGGCATCGCCGGCGGACTCGGCAGCAACAACTCCGGCGCACTCCAGTACGGCGACCGCGCCGATGTCGTCCCCGGCCAGTCGCCTAAGATCCACCAGGGAAGCAAGTCCCAGTGGCTCACCCACTACCTGAACCCCGCAGCCTTCGTACCCAATGCTTCCGGCACCTTCGGCAACTCGGGAAAAAATCCCTTCCGTGGACCCGGCATCGCCACCGCCGATCTCGGGTTCATCAAGAATTGGCAGATCCGCGAACGCTACGCCGCGCAGTTCCGCTGGGAGATGTTCAACGCCTTCAATCACCCCAGCTTCAGCACCCCAAACAACGACCCATCCAGCTCCAACTTCGGGCAGATCACCAGTATCGGCCCCATCCCCCCACGCGTCATGCAGGGAGCTGTCAAACTCAGCTTCTAGCCCCGGCCAACCGGCGCAATCCATGGGAGTGCAGCCGAGGCTGCACTCCTTTCGCGTCAGGCAGGTGTACGCTTCCGAGAGGAAGTTCCATCATCCCGATTCCTTTCCATTGTCCAACCTTCAACATCCCGTCCGGCGCGCTGGTCCCTCGCTTTGCATCCTCCTGCTTCTTCTCCTGCGAATCTCTTCCGCCTTCGCCCAGGCAGCACCATTCTCTTCCTTTGCCCGTCGCGCATGGTTTCAACAGGATGGTCTGCCCGAGAGCACGGTGCAGGCTTTCTCGATCGACCGCGAAGGCTATCTCTGGATCGGCACCACCGGCGGCCTGGTGCGCTTCGACGGCCACAAGTTCATCGTCTTCAACCGCGACTCCACCCCCGCGCTTCCCGAAAACAGCGTCTTCTGCCTGCTCTCCACCAGCAGCGGATCACTCCTCATCGGCACCGAAGGAGGCGGCCTGGTCGAGCTGCGCAAGGGCGACTTCCGCCACTTCGCCGCCCCGCAGGGACTCACCGACGGCTTCGTTCGCAGCTTGCTCCAGGACAGCCAGGGACGCGTCTGGATCGGAACCGACAACGGCCTCTTCCTTCTGCTGCAGAACCACAATCAAAACCTGCCCGGCCGAATACAACGCGTCACCGGACCCGGCCTTGAAGACTTCGCCGTGCATGCCATCACCGAAGATCGGGATCACCGCATCTGGGTAGGCGGCTCGAAGCTGCTGGCCTTCTCCGGCGCCGCGGACAATTGGAATATTCGGTCCTATCTCCTGCCCGGCGTCTACAGCCAGAACCGCGTCAAAAGTCTTCTGGTGACCTCGGACGGCACCCTCTGGGTTGGCACAGTTGGCGGCCTTGTGCGCCTCCAGCATGGTGTCTTCCAGGCAATGCCTAAGATCGCTGCAACCGTAAGAGCGCTCACCCAGACCGGGGACAGCCGTCTCCTCATCGGGACTATCGGCGACGGCCTCTGGGGATTTAAAGACGGAAGGCTCGGCCGCGTCGCCGACACTCACCTGCTCCCCAGCAGGACCGTGCTCGCTATTCACGAAGACGCTCTCCATCAGGTCTGGATCGGCACCCAGGACGGCATGCTGCGCCTTAGTGCAACTCCGGTTCAGCTTCTGCCTCTACCCGGAGCCTCCGATCCCGACTTCGAGACCATCTCCTGCGATCCGAATGGCGCCGTGTGGGTCGCATCGTCGCGCCTCTATCGAATTGACTCCGGCATCGCGCGCCCTTACGACATTCCTCTGCTTCCCGGCAGACTGCCCATCAGGAACGTCTTTCGCGACCGGGACGGAGCGCTCTGGGCCGGTACCGACGGAGACGGCGTTTACCACGTGACGCCCAATCACACCACCCATCTCCTCGCACCCAAAGACCTCACCAACAACTTCATCCGCGGCTTCCTTCAGGCAAGTGACGGCAGCCTTTGGGTCGGAACCGATGAGGGCGTAAATCACATCGACGCCTCCGGCGTTCACCGTTTCCAGATGAAGGACGGCCTCGCTCACTACAGCATCAGAACCCTCATCGAAGACCGGCATCGGGACATCTGGATCGGTACGGAGCAGGGGGTAAGCCACTGGCATGCCGGAGCCTTCGTGCAAGATCATCTCACCCGCGAGCTCCAGTTAGAGAAGGTCTGGTCCGTCTTCGAGGATTCAGATGGCGATCTCTGGTTTGGTACTCGAGACCACGGCCTCTTCCGCTCGCACCAGGGGCATCTCTCGCACTTCACCACGGCAGAGGGCCTCGCCAGCAACAGCATCTATCAGATCCTCGAAGACGGTTACGGCGCCCTCTGGCTCAGCAGCCCGAATCGCATCTTCTCACTCGATCGCCGCCAGATCGGCTCCGGCGGCTCTCGCTCCGGCCGGCTCAGCGTCACCACCTACCCGATGCCCTACGGCGCCGACGGTGCCCAGATGTACGGCGGCAGACAGCCCGCGGGCTGCATGGATCCGCAGGGCGCTCTCTGGTTTGCAAGCACCCGCGGCGCCATGCGCATCCAGCCCGCACCGGCACTCTCCGAGCCAGCCCCACCCGTCATGATAGACGGCGTCTCTTCGGACGGCCACTCTCTCGCACCTGTAAATCCCCTCATTCTGCCCGCCCATGCGACACGCATCGCCTTCGACTTCTCCGCCTTGCTCCTGCGCCCGCAGGACGACCTACGCCTCCGCTACAAACTCGAGCCCCTCGATCGGAACTGGACTCTCGCCGGCGCTATCCAGACCGCCTCCTACACCAACCTCCCCGCGGGAAGATCGCGCTTCCGCGTCCAGGTCTTCGAGACAGGCAATCCTTCCCTCACCCGCGAAACCTCGCTCGATCTCCGCAAGCTCCCCCACTTCTATCAGACCTGGTGGTTCGCCTCTCTCGTCCTGCTGGCGGCGCTCCTCACCGTCTGGCTTATCTACCGCGCGCGCATGCACCAGCTCAAGCTCCGCTTCGAAGCCGTGCTCGCCGAGCGCACCCGGCTCGCGCGCGAGATGCACGACACCGTCATCCAGGGATGCACCAGCGTCTCCGCCCTGCTCGAAGCCATCGCTTGCTCGCCTCGTGACGCTGCAGCCTTCCCTGAAGAGCTGCTCGGCCACGCGCGAACCCAGGTGCGGACAACTATCGAGGAGGCGCGCGAAGCCGTCTGGGATATCCGTCACAGCGACGCTGCCGCGCACGATCTTAAGATGTCGATAGGCTCCATCGCCGCTCACACAGAGCGCGAGTTCAGCGTTCCCGTCGTGCTGAAGACCGAGGGCGCGATCCCCGCGGTCCACGAAGCCGTCGCCCATGAGCTTCTCATGGTAGTTCGCGAGGCGGTCTACAACGCCGTTCTGCACGCCAGCCCAAAATCCATCACCATCCTCCTCGCCGCCGAGGAAGCCACGCTCCGGATCGAGATACGCGATGACGGCTCAGGCTTTGACGCTGGCACCTACCGTCCTGTCGACGACCACCACTACGGTCTGACCGGCATGAAGGAACGCGTGCGAGGCTGCGGCGGAACCCTCCAGATCGCCAGCGGCCCCGGCTCCGGTACGCTTGTCGTTATTCTGCTGAAGCTCTCCTATCTTCTTAAGCCCTCCTCAGCGGAAGCAGCAAATAGAGCCAGGATCGACCATGACAGCCTCTGACAATGAGAGATTCATCAAGATCCTCCTCGTGGACGATCACCCCATCATGCGATTCGGAATTGCCGCCATCATCGAAGCGCGTCCCGGCATGACCGCCGTCGCACAAGCCGCCACCGGGGCGGAAGCCATCCATCTTCATGGTGTCCATCAGCCGGACGTCACACTGATGGACCTTCGCCTCCCCGATATGAGCGGCGTTGAGGCCATTCGCCGCATCCGCCAAACAACGCCTCTAGCCCGCTTCGTGGTCCTCACAACCTACGAGGGCGATGAGGACATCCACCAGGCGCTGGAGGCAGGAGCGCAAGGCTACCTGATCAAGGGCATGCCCTTCGAATCTCTTCTCGATGCGGTGCAAAAAGTTCATCGCGGAGGCCGCTTCCTTCCTCCTCCTGTTGCCCGCGCCCTCGCCTCCCGCGGCCCTGAGGCCATCCTCAGTTCGCGCGAACACGAGGTTCTCCTGCTGCTCGTAAAAGGCAGGAGCAACAAGGAAATCGCTGCGTTGCTGCGGATCAGCGAAGCAACCGTCAAGTCTCACGTAAGCGCGATCCTCATGCGCCTCGACGTCAACGATCGAACCCAGGCCGTCGTCACCGCTCTCCAGCGAGGATTGGTTCACCTCTAGCTAGAGAGGTCGAAGCAAGCCACAGACGAATTCTTTCCGGCCTTGCGCTCAAGATTACCTCTCGATGTAAATGGTGATGTTTCCGGGCTGCCAATGCCCCACTTCGGCATCGCCATGACATCCTACCGACCATGGCGGCAGGGTGATTCAGCCGAACGTGTCGTCGCAATGTACAAGGACGACCTCTCCTCAGAGGCAGCAAAGGCGGTCATGCGCGTCTCCTGGATCTCAACCTCCCCAGACTGGTCGATGTCAAAGACGAGTTCCTGAAGTTCGCCAGGGAAGTCTCTAAAGTTAAACGCGCTCTGCCTCCATAGCGAGCGAACATTCATTTGCGATCTGTAGACCCTCTTCGACGGGAATGGCACACGCATGCAAGCGTGAGCCTTCCTTCGAGATGCGCGCATGCCTGCTATGGATCGTTTATTGACCTCGGAATCGAACTCCAAACGCCATCCATCAAGGTCTGGGCAACATCTTCCCGCAACCAAGGCAAATCTTCGCCGATGCCTCCGCCGAAGAGAACGGCTTCCGCATCTCCCAACGCGGCCAGGTACGCACCCACTGCGAGCCGTACTTCGGTAGCCGTACATCTCAAGCGACAGCGTGGCTGCATCGTCATTGCGCTCACGAGTTCCGGGTATCGAGCGTCCCGCCAGCGATGCCCAGATGCCCAGGAGCCAAGAGCGTTCATTGAGCAGCGTCAGAATGTCATCCGCGCTCTTCTGTTTCTTCCGCATCAAATTTATTGGTGGCCCGGGCAGGAGTCCAACCTGCGACCTTCGCGTTAGGAGTGCGCTGCTCTATGCAACTGAGCTACCGGGCCACGTTTCGGTAGTGTACCGTGAGCCCCCGTCCACCCTGGATGATAAAATTGCATTTGGGATAACTATGCCGGAGATACAACGCAGACGCGCAGTAACGGTGGACATCGGAGGCGTTCGTGCCGGCTCCGACTCGCCTGTAGTCGTTCAGTCGATGACCAATACGGATACTGCCGACATCGACTCCACTGTCCAGCAGGTTGCCGCCCTTGCCCGCGCCGGCTCCGAACTTGTGCGCGTTACCGTCAACAATGACGATGCCGCCAAAGCCGTGCCGTACATCGTCGACGAGTTGGCCAAGAAGGGCTGGTCGACGCCCATCATCGGGGACTTCCACTATAACGGCCATCAGCTACTTCGCAGGTACCCGGAGTGCGCCCGCGCCCTTGCCAAGTACAGAATCAATCCAGGTAACTGCTCCATCGGGCGTAAGGACGACGAGAACTTCCGCACCATGGTCGAGGTCGCGGTCGAGCACCAGAAGCCGGTCCGAATCGGCGTCAACTGGGGCTCGCTCGACCAGGCCCTCTTGACCAGGATGATGGACGAGAACTCGAAGAGCGCCAATCCCCTGCCCGCCCGTGATGTCATGATGGAAGCGATGGTGGTGTCGGCTCTGGATAACGCAGCTGCGGCCGAGCGCTATGGCCTGCGCCGCGACCAGATCGTCCTCTCGGCCAAGGTCTCCGGCGTACGCGACCTGATCGACGTCTACCAGGAGCTGGCCCGCCGCTGCGACTACGCCCTGCATCTCGGCCTCACCGAGGCAGGCATGGGTATGAAGGGCATCGTCGCCTCCGCCGCCGGTCTCGCACCGCTGCTTCTGGCCGGTATCGGCGATACCATCCGAGTCAGTCTCACCCCCACCCCGGGGGGAGACCGCAGCGAAGAGGTCCGATGCGGCCAGCAGATCCTGCAGTCGCTTGGAATTCGCAGCTTCATGCCGCAGGTCACAAGCTGCCCCGGCTGCGGGCGCACCACCTCCACCTACTTTCAGGAGCTCGCCGAGCGCATTCAGGGATATCTCGTCGCGTCCATGCCGGAGTGGAAAAAGCAGTACCCGGGCGTCGAAGAACTCAAACTCGCCGTCATGGGCTGCATCGTCAACGGACCCGGCGAGTCCAAGCACGCCAACATCGGCATCTCGCTGCCCGGAACCTTCGAAGAGCCGAAGGCCCCGGTCTATGTGGACGGTCAACTCTTCACCACTCTCAAAGGCGACCGTATCGTCGAAGAGTTCCAGGTCATTCTCGACAACTACGTGGAGAAACGCTACGGTCGGGTGCTCGTCGAGGCCTGAGCCTGTCCTCCAGCCAACTCACCCGGACGACATGTCCGGCAATATAATTGAACCTGTGACCGCCGCATCCCATCCCCTTCGCCAAACGGCCCCCCAGACCCTGCTCATCGACGCCGACGACACTCTCTGGGAGAACAACGTCTACTTCGAGCGGGCCATCACCAGCTTCATCTCCTACCTCGACCACCGCATCCACACCCCCGAAGAGGTTCGCGGCCACCTGAACCAGGTTGAGCACGCCACCATCAAGGCCCACGGCTATGGCCTACACAGCTTCCGCCGTTCCCTCATCACTTGCTTCGAGCAGCTTACCGACGCTCCCATCACGCCAGAGAAGCGCAAGCGGATCGAAAGCTTTGCCCAGTCGATCGCCGACCAGGAGATCGAACTCCTCCCTGATGTTGAACCCACCCTCGCCGACCTAGCGAGCCGCCATCGTCTGATCCTCGTCACCAAGGGCGACCCCGATGAGCAGACCGGCAAACTCCAACGCTCCGGCATCGCCTCTCACTTCGCCGCCGTCGAGATCCTCCCCGAAAAGCATCACGAAGCCTATCTCTCCCTTACCGCGCACCACGGTTGCGAGGCCTCCACCACCTGGATGATCGGTAACAGCCCTCGTTCGGACATCAACCCGGCCCTATCGGCCGGCCTGAACGCTATCTTTATCCCCCACGACTTCACCTGGGTGCTCGAGCACGAGATAGTCGACCAGCCTCCCACAGGTCAGCATCTTCTCGAACTAGCCGCCTTCGCCGACCTCACCCGCCACTTCTAATTCGCACTTTTCCTCTTGTTGTGGACGGGGTGTTATTGCAGGCCTTTCTGCGAAATCATGCTTGCAGACGTGGAGATTTTATGGCCACTTTGTGGTCATAAGTGTGGTGAAGCCGGTCTGTTTACCGACCGCTATTCGCGATATGAAAGTGCGACATACTTTTCGGATTTATCTTCCTGTGTAACCGCACTCAGTTCAGGGTCGGCCGATGCAGAGGCAATCGCGCAAGGATTGACTGACGAGCTCACCCAGCCGGCACCCCATGCCGCAACCCGCAATGCTTCTGCCTCGGTCACGGTAGACTGAAGGGATGCGGCTGAATCCTGTCTTCCTGTTGTCTGCGACCGATGTTGCTCACTTCCCGTCCGATGCAAAGACGTTTGGCACGCCGGAGGTTGCATTTCTGGGGCGGTCGAACGTCGGAAAGTCTTCGTTGATCAATTCACTGCTTGGGTCGAAGCAGGCGCACACGTCTTCTACGCCGGGGCGGACGCGGGCGATCAATTTCTTTACGCTGCATGAGGGTACAGGCGACAAGATGAAGGTGAAGCCGACGCTGATCTTCGCCGACCTGCCGGGATATGGCTACGCGAAGATCTCGAAGTCGATCTCGGCGGAGTGGCCTTCGTTCATCGAGCCGTACTTGGCCGACCGTGAGACGCTGGCGCTTTGCATCTGCCTAGTGGATACGAATATCCCGCCACAGGAGAGCGACACGCAACTGATTACCTACTTCAAGCAGATACAGCGGCCTTATCTGGTGGTGGGGACCAAGGCGGACCGGCTGTCGAACAACGTGCTGGCGAAGTCGCTGGCCGCATTGAAGAAGGCGCATGAGGTGGAGGAGATTCTGCCGGTCTCGGCGAAGACGGATGCGGGGACGAAGGCGCTTTGGGCGAAGTTGATGGAAGTGGCGGAGTAAAGCACCCCCTCCCCTCCCCCGAAAAGTGTGCAAAGTCTTCGAAATAATAGGGTTAGCTTCGGACCTGGATGTGGTTCATGGACTTGGTCGAGGCAAACTTATCGGATTTTGCAAGCTTTGACAAGAAGGGTTAGATTGCGTTGGAGGAGAAGACCCGAAGCTGAAGCCACAAACTGTTTTGACGATTTATTCATAGGACTGAAGCCCTGCACTAATCCCAGAGACGAGAACGGCATCCCACTACTTCGATTGTACGAAATGAGACAGGGTATATGCGCCATCGCTATCTGCTTGCCTTGCCTGGGTTAGCGGGAATGGCTGCTTGACATGATACTCAGTTACAAAGTGGGTGAACGCAAATGGCGGCTGAATGTGGCAGCCGCCGTTTGTCGAGCGTCGGTTATTCGCCGTAGTAGTCAAGGCCGAGGTGGGTGATGAGGTCTTCGCCCATGATGTGGCGCAGGGTGTTTTTGAGCTTCATGGACTGGATGAAGAGGTCGTGCTCGGGGTAGACGCCGGGGGCGCTGTCGGGAGCCTTGAAGTAGAAGCTGAGCCACTCCTGAATTCCCAGACCCTTCAGGCTTGGTGTTCTAGCCGCGAGGTCCATGAAAAGGCAGAGGTCGAGGGCGAGTGGGGCGGCGAGGATGGAGTCGCGGCAGAGGAAGTCCACCTTGAGCTGCATGGGGTAGCCGAGCCAGCCGAAGATATCGATGTTGTCCCAACCCTCTTTGTTATCACCGCGGGGCGGGTAATAGTTAA
Source organism: Edaphobacter sp. (assembly GCA_965277575.1). GTDB lineage: Bacteria > Acidobacteriota > Terriglobia > Terriglobales > Acidobacteriaceae > Edaphobacter. Next base: position 3,288,038 of record CBDIDK010000002.1, on the reverse strand, counting down.
TGCGAACTTTGTGGTAAAGGTCCTTGTAGAGGTCGGGGTATAGCTCGGGCTGGAAGATGACGTCGAGGACACCGAGTTTGGACTCTTCCTTGGTCTTGAAGGACTCAGGGTCGTCGAGGACCTCGCCGTCGCGGTTGCCGAGGATATTGGTGGAGTACCAGCCGGAGACGCCTAGCATGCGTGTCTTGAAGGCGGGGGCGAGGACGGTCTTGATGAAGGTCTGGCCGGTCTTGTAGTCCTTGCCGCAGATGGGCGCGTTCATCTTGCGGGAGAGCTCGTTGAGGGCGGGGATGTCGACGGTAAGGTTGGGTGCGCCGTTGATGAAGGGGATGCCTTCCTTGAGCGCGGCCCAGGCGTAGAGCATCGACGGGGAGATGTTGGGGTCGTCTTCGACCAGGCCCTTCTCAAAGGCTTCGAGGGTCTTGTGGACCGGGGAGTGCTCGAGGAAGATCTCGGTGGAGCCGCACCAGATCATGACCTGGCGGTCGGTTTTCGTCTTGAATTCGGCGATGTCGTTGCGGATCTGGTTGGCGAGGTCGCACTTGTTCTTGCCGGTCTTGCTGTTCTTTGCCGTAAGGCGTTTAACGTAATGCTGGTTGAAGACGGCGGGCATGGGCTCGATGGATTCGAGGTAGGGGCGGATCTGTTCGAGCTGGTCGCGGTCGAGGACCTGGGCGGTCCTGGCGGCGTCGTAGAGATTGCCGCCGAAGATGTCCCAGCCGGTGAAGACGATGTCGTCGAGGTGGGCGAGGGGGGCGAAGTCCTTGATGAGGGGGCTGCGATTGTCGGTGCGTTTGCCGAGACGGATGTGGCCCATCTGGGAGATGGAGCCGATGGGCTTGGCGATGCCGTGGCGGATAGCTTCCACGCCAGCGATGAGGGTTGTGGCGACGGCTCCCATGCCGGGAATCATGATGCCTAATTTGCCTGTTGCGGGCTTGATGCTGGCCGCTTCCTGCGTGGCGGCTGCGGGTGTAGACATGCTGGGCACTACCCTTCTGTAGGTCGAATTCCGTATAGGCGGACGGTTAAGTATCGCTCAGTAAAGGAAGAGGGTGCAAATGGAAGGGACTCTGGGATGCTAAAGAGGCATACTGTGAGTAGGAGTAAGTATGCTCAATGAATTTCAGCAAGAGAGCGTTTGGGACGGTTGGTTGGCTGCCGAGATCCGCTCAGCGTACTTCGCGGAGCTTGCGCGTAAATACCAGCAGACGCAAAAGTGGATGACTGCCGGGATGTTGGTTTTGTCATCGGGGGCGACATTTGCGCTGATCAGCACAGGTCTCCCCGAGCAATGGCGATGGTTGCGTTTCGCACTTACGCTGTTAACGGCGCTGTTGAGTGCCTGGTCCCTTGTGGCTAAAAATGAGAGAAATTCGATTGATTGCGCCGATCTGCATTTTCGGTGGTCGATGCTGGCGGTTGACTATGAGGCCCTCTGGTCGAACGTCTACAATGAATTGGCCAGCGACAAACTGATGGAACTTCGCAAGAGAGAAGCTGAGGTATCGAAGAGCAGCACGACGATGCCTGACAATGAGCGACTCATGCTGAAGTGTCAGGAAAATGTTGAACTTCACCATCAGCATCAGCTAGCCGCGTAAGGAACGCAGAGATTGAACACGACCGATAGACAGGCCAGTTACCCAAAGATCCCAAAACCACTTCCGCCGCCTCCGCGACCCCCCGCCACCTCCGCCACCGAACCGTTGATCGGTGCAGTATCAGCGGAGGAGTAATTTCCTACTTCGTTGCTGGTCCGAAGTAGGCTTCTCAAGACAGGGGCGAATCGAGGATGAATGCAATTTCATTCCTGCTTCAGACGTGCCTCATCTGCAAGAGCAATCGTCGATAGGGCGCAGAAGGTGGCCGGAACCGGTCGCGTGGAGTGAGGATCCTTCATGGTTGTTCGGTGGCTTGTTGCCTGGCGTACCAGACAGGATTGGGAGAACCGATGAAAAAAGCAGCTCAGATACTTTGTGTAACTACGCTCGCGGCCCTCAGTATCGCTCCGGCTCTCGCGCAGCAGACGCGGGAAGAAGCCGTTGCCGGAATGCGAAAGGTCGACGCCAAGGAGATGGACCCCTCATACACGACGCCCGCTCCGATGGCACAGAAGCTTGTGGATGAGGCGTTGGCGAAGCATCCCGAGGTTATTTTGATTGCCATTCACGCGGCACCGCCGAAGCATAAGAACCTGATTGTCGCATCGAACTTCGGACGGATCGGCAAGATCGGCGATGAGGACGATATGCGGTGTATTCACACGGGCAAAGCGAACCTCGAAGTCGACAAGACGGGCAAGCACTTCGAAGATGAGCTTGTGCTGCAGGACGCCTCAGGAAAGACGATCGGCGCGCTGGGCGTGGTGTTCAACTACAAGGCTGGTGACGACAAGGCGGCGTTCGAGAAGATCTCAACCGAAATTCGCGACGAGATGAAGGCTCAGCTACCGTCGGCAACGGCGCTGTTCGGGCCGGCGTAGGCTGAAACGAAGTATCTGACGTTATCTGTAGCGCGTTTTACAGACGATACGTGCAGTGAGATGTGGGCGGCAGGGGTAGAACGATAAACCCTGCCGCCTCTGTTTTGACTTCTGCTCCGTGGAGCACGTCGGATCCGGAGCCAGCGGCTCCTGCCAGTTTGAGCCCAGAAGCACTGCAAAGCTGTCCTGCCGGACGGGCCCACTCCGCGTGGTGCGGGCACTTCGTGCCTTGTATACCGGTGTTGGCTGCATGTACTGCGCTGGCCCTCCCGTTGGTCGGGATCAAGAATAGGCGATTGAAGCGAATTGGGTGCTGGTGCAGGGTGCGGCTTGGGAGAAAAGCGGTCGAGCTTGCGCTCGATGCCCCACCTTAGGCGCAAAGACGCACCGAAGACGGGCCACCCACTGTTCATAGACCATTAGCGAATTCGGTCTAGAAGATTGCCTTGAGGGCGAACTGGGCCTGGCGACTGGAACCAGCGGTGGGACCGACGAGGACTCCGCCGCTACCTGTGGCCGCGGTGCCGTTCTGGTTGAACAGCAACGCGCCGGTCTTGGGTGGGGTGGCGTAGTTGACGCGGTTGAGGACGTTGAAGAGCTCAGCGCGAAACTGCAGGTTGAAGCTCTCGGAGATACGCGGGATCTTCGTGTCCTTGACCAGCGACGTGTCGAAGTCCTGGAGGCCGGGTCCGATGATGGAGTTTCGTCCAGCGGTGCCGAGGTGGGTGAGGCCTGTGACTGGGTCAAAGGATGGGAAGGCGAAGCAGGCAGGGTTGACGTACTGCCGGTTGCTGAAGCTGACAGCCCTGACGGGATTTCCCGAGCAACCGGGGCCGGTGAGACGGTCGGCGAAGGCGAAGTTATCGTTGCCATGGAGATTCAAAGGATCGCCACCAACCTGCGGGGTGAAGGGTTCACCCGTGCTTGCCTGGAAGATGCCACCCCACTCCCATCCGTTGAGCAGTACGCCTGCCGGAGCGATGGCGTCAGGAACATTTGGAAGCTGGACGAGGTAGTTGAGGACAAGGTTCTGCGAGACGTTGAAGTCGGAGATGGCGCGGCGGCGGTCCGGAGCCCAGAGGGGAAGACTGGATACCGAGTTGGCGAAGGTATCTCCGAAGGTTGAGGACGAACCGTCGTCCATCGACTTGGACCAGGTGTAGGAGACCTGGAACTGGCTGCGATGGGAGAAGTTCTTGGTCAGCGATGTCTGGAGCGAGTTGTAGTGGGAGTAGCCGGTCATGAAAAGCGCGCTGATCTGGCCGACGTTCGGGTTGAGCTTGGCCGCGGTGAGGGCTGCGGGTGACGGTGAGGCTGATCCGTTGGGGCCGTAGAAGAAGTATCCGCCGTTGCTGCGGATGGGTTGGACGGTATTGACGTCATCGACGCGATACGGAAGGTGTGTACCGCGGGAGCCGGCATAGCCAACCTGGAAGACGACATCGTACGGCAGTTGCTGCTGCACGTTCAATGAATACTGCTGGACGTAGCTGCGTGCGGGATTGGGGTCGGCGTGGGAGTAGCGCAGGCTGGTGGCAGGCGCGGCGAGTATGGAGGCGTAGCCGCCTTTGGGAAAGGACCCGATCGCAGGCGAGGCGTTGTTGCCGAGAGAGAGATACGGCGCAGTGAAGATCGAGAGGCCTTCAAAGAGATAGTTGAGCATCTGCGCGTCGTAGATGCCGTATCCGGCGTGGACGGAGGTCTTTTCTCCGCCGAACGGCGCCCAGGCAAAGCCGACACGGGGAGCGATGTTCTTGAAGCTGGGATTGTTGAAGTACGGGCTGCCGAGGCGCGGGCTGGTGTCGGTGAGGTTGATGAGATTGGCAAGCCGGTTCGCGCTCTCCGTCGGTACGGTTACGGGCTCGTAGCGCACACCGAGATTGAGCGTGAGATTGCTGCTGAGGCGATAGTTGTCATTGATGTAGCCACCGAAGACCGACTGGCGGAGATCGCGCGGCGAGACGCCCTGGGCCAGCGGCGCGTTGAAGCTGGTGGGGACGTTGGTGAGGAAGTTCTGGAGGCTGCCGAAGATGTACTGGCCGTTGGGATTGGAGGTGCCGAGCTGGTTGTTCTGCAGGCGCTCGAAGGCGAAGCCGAACTTGAGGGCGTGCTTGCCTTTGGTGAGGTACACGTCGTCGTAGACCTGGTAGGAGTCGAGCGTGAAGACGAACTCTCCCGTGGCCTTGAGGCCGCCCTGGAAGTTGGAGAGGCCGGTGACGTTGATGAGACCGACGGGGATGCCTGGGACGAAGCCGAGACTGGTGTCGCCGGCGGCGGGATTGATTGCGGCGAGAGTGGTTGGAGCATCGGAGAAGACACGGCTGTACCCGACCTTGAGCGAGTTGAGCAGGGTGGGCGAGAAGACGTGCGATTCGCCGATGGTGGCGAGCTGGCGTTTGGCGAGATTGCCGGTGAGGCGGACGTTGAAGGGATCGGGCGAGGTGAGATTGCCGGTGTCGTAGAAGTAGGTTGCGGTGAGCGAGTCGCTATCGGAGATTCTGTGGTCGCCGCGGATGGTGAAGAAATCCTCGTGGCTGACGAAGGGATCGTTGAAGAGGAAGCTGCCGGTATCGGCGTTGGGGCCGGGGTCTGAACTGGGAAGCGGGTAAAAGGTGAGGAATGGGGCGACGGCTGCGTTGATGGCGACCTGCTTATGGCTGGCGCAGGGATTGCCGCCCGCGGCCACGCACAGGCTGCCTGAACGCGCGGCGGCCGAGGGCACGATGCTGGATGCATTGGAGCCCTGGTACTGGCGCAGGCCCTCGTAGTCGCCGAAGAGGAAGGTGCGGTCCTTGATGATGGGGCCGCCGGCTGAGACGCCGAATTGGTTGCGCCGGAACTCGGCGATTTTGCCGGGGGCGTCGAACTCGTTGCGGGCGTCGAGGGCGGAGTTGCGCAGGAACTCGTAGACCGAACCGTGGAGCTTATTGGTTCCCGCGCGGGTGACGGCGTTGATGATGCCGCCGGCGGTCTTGCCGTAGTCGGCGGAGGCGTTCGAGGTGATGACGGAGAACTCCTGGATGGCGTCGACGCCGAGGTTGGAGCCGATGACGCCGCCCGGGCCGCCGTTGGAATAGTCGTTGATGCTCATGCCATCGACGCGGTAGTTGTTCTGCTGAGGACGCGCGCCGCCGACGGTGAGCTGGTTGCCGACGCCGCGGTTCGCGCGCTGATTGGTGACCGCAACAGGAGACTGGGTACGGACGGCGGCGACACCGGGCTGAAGATTGGCGAGCTGGGTCCAGTCACGTCCGTTCAGAGGCAGGGTGACGATGGTGCGCTCATCGACCACAGGCATAGTGGTGGAGGTGACCAGGTCGATGCTGGGCGGCGCCGCCGTGACGACGATCTTCTCGGTGGTTGCACCCACTTTGAGGGTGAAGTTGATCTCCTGCTGCGCGCCGACGGTAAGTTGAATGTCGTTTGCGACCTGCTCGGAAAATCCCGGAACGCTGACTGAAACCGTGTAGGGTCCGGTCTGCAGGTTGGGTACGGAGTAAAACCCGGCCGTGCTCGTTACCGTGCGGGTCACAATACCTGTGGCGGTATCGGTGATGGTCACCGGAGCGTTCGGCGTCACAGCCCCTGTGCTGTCGGTAACGTTGCCTGCGATGGTTCCGGTCGATACCTGCGCATGAACGAGCTGCCATGTGCACAGGAGCACAAGGGTCAGTAACACTGGCTTAGCCTGGTTGAAGAATCGCATTGTCGTCTCGTGCCTTTCCATGCTGGCGAAGCGGCCAGCGCGCTGACTGGGTAAAGTTTGCCTGACCTTCTGCTCAGGTAGTGCAGCCGAACCGTTCGCCTCAAAGCAACTGGCGAGGTTCGGCGAATTCGTCGTCCGATCCGAGAGGATCTTCATGCAGGCTTTCGTCGCGCCTGTTCTTCATCCCCCAACAGAGATCTCATTTCGAATCACAGCCATTTATGAGGCACGGAATGAAGCATGAGTGAAGCTGGCATTAAAAAGTGTTCAGGGTGCAACGAACTTCGGCCTATTGTGGCTGGAGCGCTTCAGAGCGGCGAATGAACGCAATTTCATTTGCGGTTCAGCCGTGGCTCATCAGGCGGCGCGAATCTTACTGGGGAGCAACACATCGGGCGATGGATGCAGCACTTCGCCTTTCCACGGCAAGCGTCACCCACGAGGAGATTCAACCAATGAATAAGACACGGGCGGCCCTGCTTCTCTTATCAGCAGCCGCGACAACTTTCGCCAGCGCGCAGGTTTCAACGGGCGCACCTTTGAAGCTGGTTCAGACGGTGACTTTACCTGGCTACACAGGGGATTTCGATCATTTTGCGGTGGACCGCCAGCGTGGCCGGCTGCTGCTGGCGGCGGAGGACCACGCGACGCTGGAGGTGTTCGACCTGCAGACGGGCAAGCACCTGCGCACGGTGAAGGGGTTCGGCGCGCCACACTCGATCTTGGTCAGGCCGGGAGCTTCGACGATCATCGTCACGGATAGCGGCAAGACGATGACGAAGATCCTGGACGCGGATACGTATGCCATCAAGGGAAGCATTCCCCTGGTGGAGAGCGCGGACTCCGCCGGATATGACGCGGCTACGAATGTGTACTACATCGTGACGGGCGGCAAGGACGTAAACATGAAGACCGCGAACCTGGAAGCCGTGAATCCGGATACGGGCAAACGGCTGGGAGGCGTCACCTTCAACGACAATCATGTGGAGGCCATTGCGGTCGAGAAAGCGGGACCGCGCATCTTCGTAAACCTCACGCAGACGAGCAAACTGGCCGTGGTCGATAAGAAGACGCTGAAAGAGATTGCGGAATGGCCGGTGCCTCCTGCCGAGCAGAATGCAATGATCGCGCTCGATGAGGCGAAGCACCGCGCGTATCTTGTATGCCGGGCGAATCTGAAGGGTGAGCCGGCGGGAATGGTCGTCGTGATGAACACGGATACCGGAAAGGTGGTCAGCACGGCAGACGCTCCGATCAGGGCAGACGATGTGCTGTTCGATGTGGCGACGAACCGGCTGTATGTTCCGGGAGGCCAAGGGTATATCGGCGTCTATGACACGAGCGATCCGAACCATGTGAAGATGGTCGCAAAGGTCCCGAGTGCGCCTGGCGCCAAGACGGGGATCGTGCTTCCGGATATGAAGAAGATCGTGGTCGCGGCATCGCCTGGAGAGACGAAGGCGATGGCGAAGATCTTGACGTATCACATGGAGCAGTAGTTAGCTTGCTGGCCACGTGAATGCTGGATGTAGTTTGCGTATCCGGTGGGAACACGGCGTGGGCGTCGCCGTGTTCCCACCATTGTTACGACCCAGACCCTCGCGAGCCGCTCCGAGTTATACTTCTCGGCACAATGCGAACACTCATTCAGCATTCGATGATTTTTGTCTTCTGTTATGCAGGTACGGCTTCAGCGGGCGCGCAGTATTTTTCGCTGATAAAAGGCTCACCCATCGAAGCTACCAAAACGGTGACCGTCAGCCGTGCAGGGGAGAGTTACTCGGTATCGAGTAGAGTGGCTCGAAGCTCGAATAGCAGTACTTATGTCGCGATTCCGAACAACAAGACGGGCGAGACCGTCATGATCATTATTCTCGATATCCCGGGCAGCAGAAGCATTCTCCTGGATGTCACTCACAAGTCCTACAGCGTTACACTTTATTCTGTGCCAGCGATCGGCGATCGGCCGTCGAAGAAGGCCTTGCAGAGAGACTTGGAATTCCTCAGAAAATTGAAGCCGGCCCACACGTCGCAGAATGGATATGAAGTCGAAACTACTTCCTTGGGCTTTCGAACGCAGGACGGTTTCCTGGAGATCGGGCGACGCACGGTTTATGACCATCTACCGCCTTCGAGTTCACTGAAGGAGAAGATCTGGGAAGACTGGTCGATTCCTGCCTTATCGATCGTGGCGGAAAAGACAGGTTTCGACAGCGACAACAAGCCTCTGCAAAGGGTGAGACTTACAGATATTCGGACGGAAGAGCCTGATCCTCACCTGTTTGAGATTCCGCAGGACTACTCTCCTGTTACTCCACGATCTTCAGGCAATCTGTTTGGGAAGTAGAGGGCCAATCTGAGCGGTGGCAACGCCGGTTCAACCGCTCTCTTTTTGATCAGGCGGGTTCAGTGCGGATGCGGTTCTTCCAGTGGGAGACGACGAACCAGACGATGGCGGCGAGAAGCACGAGTTCTACGCCGAGATGGAAGCGGTGGAAGACGGCTTTGAAGCGAGGGTCGGTATCCCAGCTCGATCCGAGCTTCATGCCGACATAGGCGAGTACGAAACACCACGGCCAGGAGCCCAGGAAAGTGTAGATGTGGAAGCGGAGCTGCGGCATTTTGGCAATACCGGCAGGTAGAGCGATGAAGGTGCGGACGACCGGAAGGAGGCGGCCGGCGATGACGGTGAGGCCGCCGTACCTATGGAAGAAGTGCTCGGTGCGGTCGAGGTCGTGACGGTTGAGGAGGATGAAGCGGCCGAAGCGCTCTACCGCTGGACGGCCTCCCCAGCGACCTAGCCAGTAGGGAGGTATGGAGCCGAGGTTGCACCCGATGGCGCCGGCGGTGGCGACGAGGAGGAGCTTGGCCATGCTGGTGCCGAGGACGTAGCCGGCGAAGGGCATGATGATCTCGGAGGGGAGTGGGATACAGGAGGATTCGATGCCCATGAGGAGGGCTACGCCTGCGTAGCCGCCGGCGGAGATGACGGCGATGATGAAGCTGGCAAGGGCAGCGATGATCTTCTCGGACATGGCTCGTGAAGTATACCGGAGGCTCGGCGTGAGCCAAATGCGCTAGCATTGAGTGTTCAGGAGATGCGTTATGTCCGATACCGTTGTCGCTCCAATTGCCGAGGCCAGATCCTCCAGCACAGATGCTCCCGCTGCCTCGGGCAGGCCAGCCAGCAGCTATGGGGCTGGAAGTCAGCCGCAGGCGGGGGTTGGAAGTCAGCCGCAGGCGCACCCGCACGATCCGTCGAAGCCGGCGGTGAAGCGGCAGATTGTGTGCTTCAGCTTCTACAAGGTGATGCCGGAGTGGCGGAGGCTGCCAGCGTCGGAGAAGGCGGCGCACAAGGCTGCGTTTGCCGAGGTGCTGGCGCGATGGAACAAGCCGGGGGAGTTCCTGTCCCTGACGTATTCGACGATCGGGACGCGCGGGGATGTGGATATGTGCGTGTGGTCGATCGGCTATGGGGTGGATGAGCTGAACCAGATGCGGAGCGAGTTGATGCGGACGCCGCTGGGCGGGTATCTGGATACGCCGCATAACTTCCTGGCGATGACCAAGCGGTCGCAGTACCAGATCGACCGGCCGGATGAGAGCGAGGGCGAAGGACGCGGGGCGATTCGTCCGGGCGGCCAGAAGTACATCTTTATCTATCCGTTCTGGAAGACGCGGGCCTGGTATCTGCTGCCGGCGCCGGAGCGAAAGCGGTTGATGGATGAGCATATCCGGATTGGGCTGATGTATCCGCGGGTGAAGCTGAATACGACGTACTCGTTCGGGATCGACGACCAGGAGTTTGTGGTTGCGTTCGAGACCAACTTCCCGGAGGACTTTCTCGACCTGGTACAGCAGCTTCGCGAGACCGAGATCAGCATGTATACGCTAGAGGACACGCCGATCTTCAGTTGCGTGCGGGTTCCGGCCGCGGAGATGCTGGAGCGGCTGGGATGAGAGCGGCAAGTGCCGACCACGGATGACGCGGATGAACACGGATAAAAAACGGGAGAAGCCTGTACGTTCTGAGCCGGTTGCGGCTAAGAAGCGAGCGAAGGCGCGGAATCCGCTTGATCCGGCGCGGGTGACGGCAATACTCGATGTTTTGCGGAAGACGTATCCGGGTGTGGTGTGTGCGTTGAGCCACAGGAATGCCTGGGAGCTGACGGTGGCCACGATACTGTCGGCGCAGTGTACGGATGTGCGGGTGAACCTGGTGACTCCGGCGCTGTTCAAGGCGTTTCCTACACCGAAGGCGATGGCCGCGGCTTCCCTGCCCGAGCTGGAGGAGTTGATTCGAACTACGGGGTTTTTTCGGAATAAAGCGAAGTCGATCAAGGGGGCGGCGGCGGTGGTGGTCGCGGAGTTTGGGGGCAAGGTTCCGGAGACGATGGAGGAGATTCTGCGGCTGCCGGGGGTGGCCCGGAAGACGGGTAACGTCGTGCTTGGGTCGTGGTATGGGATTGCCGTGGGGGTCGTGGTCGATACCCATGTGCTGCGGTTGTCGCGTCGGCTGGAATTGACGACGGAGACTAAACCGGAGAAGGTGGAGCGGGATTTGATGACGGTGATTCCGCAGGACCGGTGGATCGATCTCTCGCATGAGCTGATTCATCATGGACGGCAGATTTGTATCGCCCGGAAGCCTCGGTGCGTGGACTGCACGTTGGAGAAGCTTTGCAACTCGGGCGATAAGAATCGTGCAAAGTCTTCGATCGATAGGATTTAGCTCCGGACCTTAGAGCAGCCTCAGTATGGGTGCACCCCTATGTTCAGAAGTATGGGTCCAACAATGCCGGGCGCTCGCGAGTTGCCAGAAGTGTTCTCTTACAAAGGGGCGTTTTTACCTGCTCTTCCAGTTTACCGGTTGGCTGGAAACTTCTGCGCCACGCCGGAAGGCGCGACTGGAGCGGGTTTTCAGAGATCGGGGCTTGACACGGTGCGTCGGGTCGGGTCGAAATGAGCGAGCAGCGCCTCGACCAGCGCGGGGATGGTGGGGTTGGTGGCTTCGATGGTGGGTGCATGGCCGAGGTCGCGGAGGGTCTGGCTGGTGACGGGGCCGATGGAGGCGAGAGTGATTTGGGAAGGCAGGGTGAGGCTCGCTTGTTCGAGGAGGTCGAAGAGGTTGCGCGCCGTGGAGGCGCTGGTGAAGGTGATGGCGTCGGGAGGGTGTGCGGCGTCCGAGAAAAGATACTGGAGAGCGGCGACAGAGCCGGGAGGAACCTGGTTGCGGTAGGCTTCGGCGATGGTCACTGTGGCTCCGGCGGCGGTGAGGGTCTGGGGGAGGTGATCGCGGGCTTCTGAGGCGCGCACGAGGAGGAAGGATCTGCCGGGAGCCTGGGGGAGGAGGGCCTCGGCGAAAGATTCGGCGATGTATTGGGAGGGGATCAGGTCGATGCGGAGACCGATGGACTGCACGGCTTGGGCGGTGGCCGGGCCGATGACCCCGATGCGGGGGAGCGTTGTTTGCGGGTTGGTGGGAGTTTCGGGACGGGGGGGTGAAGCGGCCGGGGTGTGGGCGATCATGAGGCTACGGCGCTGGTGGAAGGCCTCGACGGCGTTGGCGCTGGTGAAGAGGAGCCAGTCGAAGGTGTGGAGACGGGCGATGGCGCCGTCGAGGGGGGCGTAGGTTTCGGGAGGAACGATCTCGATGGTGGGGATGAGGATGGCTGTGGCCGCGAGGGACTCGAGCTGGGCGGCGAGCTCGGAGGCCTGCCGGCGCGTTCGCGTGATCAGGATGCGTTTGCCCTGGAGTAGCATTCAGGGCTTATTGTATGCACCGCGACCTCCTGCTGGTTTGCGGAGACAGGCGGCGCATCCCGAAGGCAGCGAGGAGGACGCGCCGGGAAGAGGCTATGAATGCGGCCATGCTAGGCTGACGCTATTGTGGAGACTTACCTCGACCAATCCATTGCTACGCTGAAGGAGTTCGAAGGCTGTGTGCCGTGGATGTACCGCGACACGGTGGGCAAGGTGACGGTGGGGGTAGGCCTGATGCTGCCGGATGCCGAGGCGGCACAGGAACTGCCCTTTGCTTCAGGCCCTCGAATAGCCACACCGTCGGAGATCGCACTGGAGTTTGCGCGGGTCCATGCGATCGCGATGGGGCATGAGGCTTCGTTCTACAGAGCTGCCGAATCGCCGGAGCTGATGCCGCAGACGATCGACGCGAAGCTTCGCACAGTGTTGGAGGGGTTTGAAGATCATCTCCGAACGCAGATTCCGCATTACGACGGCCTGCCCGACGGCGTGAAGAAGGCGCTTCTGGATATGGTCTATAACCTGGGGCCGGCGGGGCTCTTTCGCGGCTTCCCTCACCTGATGGCCGCAGTGGAGGCCGGGGCGTGGACCCAAGCGGCTGCATCCTGCATGAGGAGGGGTCCGGGCGCCGTTCGCAATGCATGGACACGCGAGCAGTTTCTGAGCGCCGTGGGCACGACGATCAGGGCGGAGGCAGAGGGCTGGCTGATACGAATAGGGCGCAGGCTTCGTCTCACTCTAGGTCGAGTCTTTGGCCGGAGAAGATAGGGTTGCGCCTGCTGCTTCGGTATAGTGAGTCATTGGGATTGGCCGGGACCGATTGCGGAGGCAGCTTTGGTGCGAGTACGGGTTGGAATTGCGGCGCTGGTAGCGCTTGTGATGGGTTTGAGTTGTGGGGCGAAGGCGCAGGACCTGGCGAGCTTTGAAAGACGCACTACCGTCAAGGTTCTTCCGAATGGCCTGACGCTGATTGTGTGCGAACGGCCCGAGGCTCCGGTCTTCAGCTTTTATACGCTGGTGGATGCGGGGTCCGCGGATGACCCGCAGGGCGCCAGCGGCCTGGCCCACATGTTCGAGCACATGGCGTTCAAGGGCACGACCGAGATTGGCACGACGAACTACCCCGCCGAGAAGGTCGCGCTGGCCAAGGTGGAAGTAGCGTATGCGGCCTACGATGCGCAGTTCCGCAAGCGCGTCGGGCAGGATCCTGCGCGGTTGCAGGAGCTGTACAAGGTGTTCGAGGACGCACAGGCGGCTGCGGAGAAGTTTGTGATCCCGAATCAATTCTCGGAGATCGCCGAGCAGAATGGCGCGGTCGGCATCAATGCGTCCACCGCGGAGGACTCCACGCAATACTTCTGGAGCATGCCGTCGAACCGCCTGGAGCTGTGGGCCTATCTTGAGAGTCAGCGGATCGGGCATCCGGTGGAGCGCGAGTTCTACAAGGAGCGAAACGTGGTGCAGGAGGAGCGCCGGATGCGGGTCGATTCGGCTCCGATAGGCCGCATGGTCGAGCAGTTTCTCGCTACTGCATACGTCGCGCACCCCTATCGGCGGCCGGGCGTCGGATGGGAGAGCGAGATAAGCCAGGTGACTGCGACCGAAGCGGCGGCCTTTCATGCGAAATACTATGTGCCGGGCAACATCGTGATCGCCGTGGTGGGCGACGTGAAGGCCGCGGACGCGATGCCGGTCCTGGAGCGGTACTTTGCGCCGATTCCGGCAGGCCCCAAGCCTGAGCCGATGACTACGGTCGAGCCGCCGCAGGTCGCGGAGAAGTCGGTCGTGATCCGCGAGGCCACGCAGCCGTTCTATATCGAGGGCTACCATCGGCCCGACTACCGCGATCCCGATGATGCCGTGTACGACGCTATTACGGACATCTTCTCGAACGGACGGACAGCGCGGCTCTACCGAAGTCTGGTTCGAGACCAGGGGATTGCAGCCGAGGCGCAGGGCTTCAGCGGATTTCCCGGAGACAAATACCCGGGGCTGTTTGCGGTGTATGCGGTCCCGCTGCCGGGCCATTCGCCGGAACAGATGCGCGAGGCGATCCACAAAGAACTTGACCGGTTGAAGAACCAGGATATCTCCGATGCGGAGTTGGAACGCTTCAAGACCCGGGCGCGGGCGGACCTGTTGCGTGGACTGGGCAACAACGAAGGCCTCGCACACGAGCTTGCGGAGTACCAGACGCGGTTCGGCGACTGGAGGCAGTTGTTTCGCGAGCTGGACAAGATCAATGCGGTGAATAAAGCAGACGTGCGGCGCGTTGCAAACAAGATTTTCACGGCAAGCAACCGGACGAGCGCGGAGATCGAATTCGTTCCTCCGCAGCAGAAACAGCCTGCTGCTGCGATGCATTCCGAACTTTTGTCACCGGCTGCCAGTGGACGTACTGAGCGGAATACGGACGGTTCGAAATGAATGAGACTTCGATTTTGAATTCCCTGCCGTTCGGACGATCCATGAACCTGAAGCTGCGCGTAGCACTGATAGCACTCCCACTTGTGTTTGCCACGGTCAGCGGTTTCGCACAGAACGCGCCAGCAAATCCCGTCGCCACATCGGCAACACAGGCCGCACAGCCGTGGGCAAAGATACCCATCCCGCCGCTGCCTGCGTTCAAGCCGGTGCAGCCGCGACGGATTGAGCTGGCGAACGGACTGGTGATCTTTCTGCAGGAGGATCACGAACTGCCATTCATCAATGGGACGATTCTGATTCGAGGCGGCAGCCGTGACGAGCCCGCGGGAAAGATCGGCCTGGTATCGCTCTACGGCGACACCTGGCGAACCAGCGGAACGGCGACGGTGAGCGGCGACAAGCTCGATGACGAACTCGAAGACAAGGCGGCCCAGGTGGAGACCGGCGGCGGCAGTGCTTCCACCTCGCTGAGTTGGTCGAGTTTGAAGAAAGATTTCGATCCTGTGTTCTCGGACGCCATGGACCTCCTGCTGCATCCCGCATTCAAGCAGGACAAGCTTTCGCTGGCGAAACATGAGATGGAGACAGGCATCTCCCGGCGCAACGACGACGCGAGCGGCATCGCAAACCGGGAGGCGATCAAGCTGGCGTATGGGCCCCAGAACCCGTACGCGAGAGAGACGGAGTATGCAACGGTGGATGCGGTTTCGCTCGCCGACCTGAAGGCGTGGCACGACCGGTCTGTCGTACCTGAGAACATGATCGTGGCGGTCTCGGGCGACTTCGATGGTGCAGCGATGGAGGCGAAGCTGCGTACGGCGTTTGAACGGCTTCCCAGGGGGCAGCGGTTCGAGTCGGCCAAGATCACCTTCAACCAGCCTCGGCAGGGCGTGAACTTCGCCGAGAAGAGCGACGTCGACCAGTCGAATGTACTGATCGTCGGCCTTGGGACAGAGCGCAGCAATCCCGACTACTATGCGCTCAGCGTGATGAACGATGTGTTTTCGGGAGGCTTCGGATCACGCGTGGTGCAGGACGTCCGAACCAAGCTGGGTTTGGCGTACAGCGTGAGCGGCAGCTTCGGGGCATCGTACGACCATCCGGGAATCTTCTATGTTCAGGCCGCAACCAAGAGCGCGACGACGGTGGCCGCTACCCAGGCTTTGCTGGCGGAGATCGGACGATTGAAGACGGAGCCACCCACGGCAAGCGAGTTGCGCAAGGCCAAGGACCAGGTGTTGAACTCGTTTATCTTTCACTACGATTCGCCGGACAAGACGCTGAGCGAGCAGGTCACGCTTGCCTTCTACGGCTACCCGTCCGACACGCTCGAGAAGTATCGCGCGGGAATCGAAAAGGTGACCTCGGCGGATGTGGCGCGAGTTGCGAACAAATATATCGATACCTCGAAGCTGGCTATTGTGGTGGTCGGCAATGCCTCGCAGATCACACCGAAACTGGACACGCTGGGCAACGTGACGGACCTTGACATTACAATTCCGCCGCCACCGGCAGGAGCAGCGAAACCCGCACACTGAGCTCAGCCTCGGTATTCACGGGTATCCACGGACCGGTGGGCTACGTCTGAAGTTGTATGTGTCCCAGCGCCGGTGCGGCGTCCGGCAGGGCTGCCTGGCGTGAGACGATATTGGTCTATGGATATTACGGGGAACATCACCGGGTTCGCAATCGCCATCATGGCCGCGGGTAAAGGCACACGGCTGAAGAGCAAGCGGCCGAAGGTTCTGCATGAGATCGGCGGCAGGGCTTTGCTGCTGCATGTGATTGCCGCGGCGAAGGCCGTCGTTACCGCAGACAATATCTACTGCATTGTCGGGCATGAAGCAGAGCGGGTGAAGGCCGCGGTGGAGGCGACCGGAGTGCAGTTCATTCTTCAGCCTGAGCAGCGCGGCACCGGTCACGCGCTCCAGATGGTGAAGGCTTATTTTGCGCTTTCGGGTATCACGCCGCCGCAACATCTTCTTGTGCTGTCGGGCGACGTTCCTCTGATATCGCCCAAGACGATTGCAGCCATGTGCGAATTTCATCTGCGTGAACGGGCCGCGATGACGATCCTGACTGCCGTTCCAGATGATCCTACGGGCTATGGCCGGGTGCTGCGTGCAAGTGAAGGAAGGCCGGAGGTGACGGCGATCGTGGAGCATAAATCGCTGCAGCCGGAGCAGCTAAGAACGCCCGAGATCAATTCGGGAATCTACTGCTTCGAGACCAAGAGCCTGTTCGGCAAACTCAATTCCTTGACGACGAACAATGCGCATGGCGAGTTCTACCTGACCGACATCGCAGCGATGCTGGTAGCGGACGGAGAGCGGGTCGTCGCCACACCAGCCGGGAACGTGGACCAGGTGCTGGGGGCAAACACGATTGCGGAGATGATGCATCTCGATGCAGCCATGCGTTTGAAAACGGCGACGCGTCTGATGGCGAACGGGGTCACGATCTTCCGGCCCGAGACCTGCGTGATCGATGCCGAGGTCATTGTGGGCGCGGATACCGTGATTGAACCCTATGTGCAGTTGCTGGGTGAGACGCGGGTCGGCGCCGAATGCAGGATCCGCTCCTATTCGGTGATTCAGAGCTCTGTTCTTGGCGACAGCGTGACGGTGCGAAACGGATGTATTCTCGATGGCGCGGAGGTAGGCCATGGCGCGGTGCTTGGACCGTACGCGCACCTGCGGCCGGAGAGTCGCATTGGGGAATCGGCGCACATTGGAAATTTCGTGGAGACGAAGAAGGTCACGGTTGGGAAGGGGTCGAAGGCAAACCACCTGAACTATCTGGGCGATGCCGTGATCGGCGCGGGCGTAAATATAGGCGCGGGGGTCATCACGTGCAACTACGATGGTGTCCACAAACATGTAACGACCATCGAGGATGGGGCCTTTGTGGGATCGGACTCCACGCTGGTTGCGCCGGTGAAGATTGGCGTGGGTGCGTATGTGGCTGCCGGAAGCTGCATCACGGAAGAGGTTCCGGAGGGCGCGCTTGGCGTGGGGCGCGGCCGTCAGGTGAATAAGCCCGGATGGGTCTCCGCGAGAATATCCGCAGCGAACGAAGCGAAGAAGGACTGCAAGAGCGCAGGTTGAGGAGGCGTGCCCTGGTTGAAGGCTCTCCAATGAGGTGCTTTACATGCTGATCTTGCGAACCGCGCAATTTCTATGATTGTGCATATTTTTTATTTTCGACATACGCATTGTGGTATATTTCTTTTATCGGCAGCGTGGGTTTCCGCTCCATACAAGTTTTTCAGCCCTATTCGTTCCGGCTGAACACAAGTTGCGTCACTGGCCTCCCGGCACGAGCAAATCACCGTTCGTGCCGCCTTTTTTTTGCAAAATTGGGCAGTTTTTAGTCATTAAGGGGCGTACCGGATTTATGATAGCCAGCATGAACCGAATTTTAGGATGTGTGGCCCTGGGGCTGGTCACGATGGCTGCCTCCGCTCAGTGGTCGAACCCTTCGGAGGACGTGCCGGCCTATAACGCGTCTGCTCCGGTTAAGAAACTGCCTCCCGTTTTGAGCGGCGACCAGCTTACCGGCCCGTATTTCACTTACCCATATCAGGTTACCGCCTATCAGATGGCGGCAAAGATTCCCGCGGTGCTGCACCAGGAGCCATGTTATTGCCACTGCGATCGTGCGATGGGCCACAATAGCCTTCACAGTTGCTTTGAGGGGACGCACGGGGCGACCTGTTCAACCTGCATGAAAGAAGCTGTTTATGCCTATCAGGAGACAAAGCAGGGACGGACTCCGAAGCAGATTCGCGCCGGGATCGAACATGGCGACTGGCAGAGTGTGGATCTGGAAAAAGCTGCTCTCTAGCTGTTGGATGCGGCCGCCGACGGCGTATAATCACGTCAGTTCTTTGTAGCGCCCAATGCTTTCGCGGGGCTGCTCCATATGGGGGCGTCACGGCTTCGACGGGATTGCTTGTGGCAGAGAGGCATGCCGGGGTGTGGACACCCGTAATCGCTCACAAAACTATAAGTGCCGAACCTCAGTTCGCTCTTGCTGCTTAATAATTAAGTAGCCGATCGCTCAAGCTTCGCCTACGGGCCTGTACCGATCGTCGCACAGTAGGCTGGTCTTCCCTGCTCCGTCTGAGCGGGTCGGACGAGATCGATCAGACTGGTCGTCGTCGCATCTTCGTCCGTTCTAAGCGCCGATGACGAGACAAAAACGATACGGAAAAAGCATGAATGCTCTCTGTTGGAAGTTTTTTCGGACGCGGGTTCGACTCCCGCCGCCTCCACCATTTCCAAGTTGCTCGCCGTCAACGACTTAAAAACTGCTTGCAAGTCCGTGTACGGTACACGTCGATAGACGGGTCATGCTGACCCTCTATCGGCGGATTTGAAGGCCTGCACCAAGAGTTCTACCTGCTCCAGGAGTTCTACCTGCTCCAGGAGTTCTACCTGCTCCAGGAGTTCTAATCGCTGCTACAAACACTGCACCTGCACGATTTGGGTCGAGGGTACTGCGAATGGCGCCTGCGTTCGGCATCCCTCAAGGGAAGGTCCGATTGAGTGTGCGGGCTTGGGATGAGTGTTCCCTCAGGGGCTAAAGTCCTGTTAATTAGACTTGACTTGGGCGCGGCTGAAGCCGCGCCCTTTCAAAGCCCAGACTTGATCAGAGCTTCCCCAGACCGGCAGGTGGGGGCGGGCTGTCGATCTGTTGCTAGTAATCGAGCATACCGGAAGCTCCAATCCAGCCGCAGCACCCGAACGAGAGAGATCGATGCGCCCCCGTCGAACGTTCTGCCGGATAACCCAGCCGCCGAGGTGACTTCCTCGCTCCCCGTCATCTACCGATATTATTGCTCTAAGATGCACTTCCGAATGCCAGAGCGCCAACGCCTGCACTCAATGCATCCCGAGGAGGGGTTCTGACGTTGCGTGCCATAGCCAAATCGCTACAGCGCAGAGTTCCGGCGGTCTTGATGGCCGGCATTACGCCCGCGCTGATGGTCTTTCTCTTCGTTCTGCTGGCTCAGCCGTCAATTCCGTCTGCGCAGACGATTCACTATGTACATCGTCCCGACCCCGAGAAGGGCGAGGTGGTCTACAAAGGCGGCTGCATCGCCTGCCACGGCGCGGACGGCAAAGGTGCACCCATGGCGGATACAGTCTTTACCCGCCCCGACACCTGGCCCGACTTTACCGACTGCGCCGGAACCACGCCCGAGCCGAACGGCAACTGGAAGGCTGCGATTGTCCATGGCGGCCCCTCACGCGCGCTCTCCCAGATCATGCCAGCGTTCGGCGATCTGCTCACTGACGACCAGATCAACGACGTGATGGCCTACCTGCGCGGTTTCTGCAGGAACACGCACCACGATCCTCTCGGCGAGCTGAACCTGCCCCGCGCTCTCGTCACCGAGAAGGCCTTTCCTGAAAACGAGGTCGTCGTCTCCAACGCCGCCAACGCGTCCGGTGCGCCCTCCTGGACGACGGACATCATCGACGAGCGCACCATCATCGACGCGCGCACCCAGCTTGAAACCGACGTGCCCATCAACTACGCCGACCAGAGTCACAACTGGACCGAAGGCCTGGGCGACATCACCCTCGGGGTAAAGCGCGAGATGTTCTCCAGCCTCCGCACCGGCTCCATCCTGAGCCTGCAAGGTGGGTTTCTGCTGCCCACCGGAGACAGCAGGCGCGGCTTCGGCGCCGGCACAGCGCAGTTCGAACCCTTCGCCGCCTTCGATCAGTTATTCCGGAACAACACCTTCATCCAGACCGAACTCGGCGCGGACTTGCCCTTCGATACCCGCGTCGCTCCCCGCAGCATGTTCTTCCGCACCGCGATCGGCCAAGCCCTCGCGCAGGACCACATGCTCGGCCGCCTCTATTCCCCCATGGTCGAGTTTCTGGCAGACCGCAGCTACCAACCCGGCGCCAACACCAATTGGGACGTGCTGCCTGAGATGCAGATCACCGTCAGCCGCCGGCAGCACGTTCGCGTCGGCTTCGGTGTCCGCGAGCCTTTCACCAACACCAGCGGCCGCACCCCCCAGGTCCTCTTCTACATCTTGTGGGACCACGCCGACGGAAAACTCTGGGAGGGATGGCGATGAAACTCCATTGGCCCCATCTGCTCGCGCTCGCCCTCATTCTCACCGCCATTCCAGCCACCCTCAGCGGCAAGACCAAAACCGAGAATGCGCGCGGCGACCGCCTCCCGCCCGGCACGGTCTTCCGCACTTCGGACCGCTGCGTCGCCTGCCATAACGGCATGAAGACCAGCGAGGGCGAGGACGTCTCCATCGGTCTCCAGTGGCAGGCCACCATCATGGCCAACGCCTCGCGCGATCCGTATTGGCAGGCCAGCATCCGGCGAGAAGCCATGGATCATCCGCAGGCGAAACAGGATGTCGAAGACGATTGCTCGACCTGTCACATGCCCGCCGCGCGCATGCCCGACCGGGACCGCGGCGTCCACTCCGACATCTTTGCAAAGTTTCCGCTAGACCACTTTCCCAAGGGCGACCGCGCCGCGGCCGACGGCGTCACCTGCTCGGTGTGTCACCAGATCGACGCCGCCGACCTGGGGACGCCAGCCTCGTTCAGCGGTAACGTGCAGTTTTCGAAGCCCATCACCCAGTACCTCCGCGCCGAGTACGGCCCGTTCGACGACATCACCCAGGGCCACCAGACCGTCATGCACTCCTCGACCGCGACCTACCAGCCCATGAGGGGCGATCACATACGCGAGGCCGCCCTCTGTGGCAGCTGCCATACCCTCATCACCGAGGCTCTCGGTCCCGACGGCAAGAAACTGGGGATCCAGTTCCACGAGCAGATGCCTTTCCAGGAGTGGCAGCACAGCGCTTACAACAACACGGAGCAGACCTGCCAGTACTGTCACATGCCGGTCGTCAAGGAAGCCGTTCCGATCACCGCCCTCTACGGCCAGCCTCGCGAGGGCCTGCACCGCCACGTCTTCGTCGGCCCTAACTTCGTCGTCGAAGGCATGCTGCAGGATCATCGAGATGAACTGGCTACCGTGGCCCAACCCGCCGAACTCAAGGCCATGATCGATCGCACCACCGAGTTCCTCAAGACGCAGGCCGCCAAGGTGACGATCACCCGGTTGACATCGACGCCCTCGGGACTCGCACTCGACGTGCATGTCGAAAATCTGGGCGGCCACAAACTGCCTAGCGCCTATCCTGCACGCCGCGCCTGGCTCCACGTCGTTGTCAAGGATGCCACTGGCAGCATCGTCTTCGAATCGGGCAGACTCAACCCCGACGGCTCCATCGTCGGCAACGCCAACGACGAAGACAAGTTCAAGTTCGAGCCGCACTTCCGCGAGATCACCAACCCGCGCCAGGTCGAGATCTACGAGTCCATCATGGAGGATTCAAAGGGCAAGGTGACCACCGGCCTGCTGTCCGCCGTCGGCTACGTCAAAGACAACCGCATCCTGCCGCACGGCTTCGACAAATCCACCGCCCTGCCCGAGATCGCCGTTATTGGCGCCGCCGCTACCGACCCGAACTTCACCGGCCAGGGAAACACGGTGCGCTACGCCGTCCAAACCGGCCACGCCGCCGGCCCGTTCACGGTAGAAGCCGAACTCTGGTTCCAGCCCATCGGCTTCCGCTGGGCTCACAACCTCGCCCTGTATAGCGCTCCCGAGCCGCAGCGCATGGTTCGCTACTACGAAGCCGCCGCCGGCAAATCCGCCATGCTTCTCGCGCAGGCAGTGGCCACGCATTAAGCCGAACAAGCTCACGCAAATCCATTCCCCGGGGGAAGCGCGAAGCCTAACAGATATTGAAAGGCCAGGATCTTGTCAGTGATTGCAGTCTGGGCTGCGCGGGCATATTGCCGGCTCATCAGAGCGTCTTGTCCAGGGTGATCGGCAGATCGCGAATACGTCTGCCTGTGGCGTTATAGATCGCGTTCGCGACGGCCGCGCCGACGCCTGTGATGCCGATCTCGCCGATCCCGTGGGCTCCCATCGGCGCGTGCGGGTCCGGGATGTCGGTCCAGATCACGTCGATCGCGGGCACGTCCATATGCACCGGCACGTGGTATTCGGCGAGGCTTGGATTCATGATGCGGCCATTGCGCTCGTCGAACTGCGTCTCCTCCATCAGCGCGAGGCCCAGCCCCATGATGATTCCGCCGCGGAACTGGCTCGCGGCCGTCTTGGCGTTGAGGATCCTGCCGCAATCGAACGAGCCGAGGAAGCGACTGACCCGAGGTTCGCCCGTGATCGCGTTGACGCGCACTTCGCAGAACATCGCGCCGTGCGAGTGCATTGACCAATGCTGCATTTCGAGCGGTGGCGGAGCGCTTGCCTCCACCATCAACTCCTCGCGTCCAGCGCGCGTCAAGATCGAGGCGTAGCTCTCGCAACGCTCCGGCGCGTCCAGCTTGCACAGGCAGCCATCCCGCCCGAAAACCTCATCCGGCTTGAGGCCGGCCAGAGGCGAGTCTTTGCCGGCGAGCTTGAGCAGTTCGGTCACCAGTTCCCGGTGCGCGGCGATGACTGCACCCCCGATGGACGCGGTTTGCTGCGAGCCGCCGGCGAGGACGACGCCAGGAAATCGCGAGTCGCCATACGCCACTGTCACACACTCCATCGGAAGGCCGAGCCGCTCGGCTGTAACGAGCGTCTGCGTGGTGGCAGTGCCCATGCCCATCTCGTGTGCGGCAATCTCGACGGTGGCGTGGCCGTCCTTTGTCAACGTGAGGCGAGCTGCGCCGCCCGGCATCCGGTAGTAAGGGTAGGTAGCCGTCGCACATCCCATGCCGATCAGCCACTCGCCTTCGCGGCGCGTGGCGGGCTTGGGTTGCCGCGCGCTCCAGCCAAATCGCTCGGCTCCAGCACGATACGCTTCCACGATGTGGCGCAACGAAAAAGGCGTACCGGAGGTCGGGTCCTTCTCCGGCTCATTGCGAATCCTGAGCTCGATCGGGTCGATCCCGAGCCGCTCGGCCAACTCGTCGACGGCGGACTCCAGAGCGAAGGTGCCGACTGATTCCCCCGGCGCGCGCATGAAGGTGTTGGAGAGCATGTCCATCTGCGTCGTCTCAACGTCAAGCTTGAAGCTGCCTGCCGCATAGGCCGAGCGTGCCGGAAGAATGAACGGCTCAGGCATATTGTTGTGCCTGCCCATCGCCACCACCCCGGTTTGGATCAGCGCGTCGAAGTGGCCGTCTGCCTGCGCGCCGATCGCGACCCGCTGCTCAGTGAGCGTACGACCGCCTACGATGCGGTACACGCCCTCGCGCGAGAGAACTACCCTCACCGGACGCCCGGCCAGCTTGGACGCAGCGGCCGCCAGGATCTGATGCTGCCACAGCGTCTTACCGCCGAAGCCGCCGCCCACGTATGGAGACGTGACGTGGACCTGCTCTTCTTCGATTCCGAAGACCTGCGCGAGCGACCAGGCGACGTGCGTCACGCACTGCGAGGCGTCGTGGACGATCAGATCGTCGCCCTTCCACCCCAGCGTGGCTGCGTGCAGTTCGATGGCGTTGTGGTTGTACCGTGGCGTCCTGTAGACAACGTCAACCTTGTACGGCGCGGCTGCGAGGGCCTTCTCAGCGTCTCCGATTTTCACCAACAACGGCTGTCCTTGAAAGACTCCGGGTTGTGTTTGGGTCTTCCCTTCTTCGAAGACGGTCGCCGCCCGCTCGGTTTCGTAGGTAGCACGGACGAGCGACCTGGCATGGTCTGCCTGCTCCTGCGTCTCGGCGAGCACGACCGCGATCGGCTGGCCGTTCCAATGGATCTGATCGTCTTGTATAATCGGCAAGTCATCGCCCGCTGCTGCTTTTTCAGCCGTAAGGAAGGCCGGCGCCGGCTTCATCCTCGGCGCGTTCCGGTGCGTCATCACCAGCACAACGCCAGGCGCGGCCTCGGCATCGGTCGTGTCCAGGGAGGCGATACGGCCCCTGGGAACGGTGCTGTAGGTGAGCGCAGCATAGACCATCCCTTCCATGGGGATGTCCGCCGCAAAAGGGGCGTCACCGGTTACTTTAATCGGCCCGTCGAGCCGAGATACCTGCGTGCCAATGAGTCCATGCTTGTGGCGGATCAGCGGATCGGGTTTGCCACCGGGCATCCACGCATCCGGTGCGATTTCGACGGCCTTTTTCATCGCCGCCTGCGCAGCGTCCTTGATGATGCTCATGATGGGTCCCCTGCCAGTTCTGCGAGCACCGCCACGATCGTCCGTTTGGCGAGCTCTATCTTGAATCCGTTATGGCTCAGAGGCTTTGCATCGGCGAGTTCCTCCGCCGCAGCCGCGTGAAAGCTCTCTGCGGTTGCCGGTCGCCCCCTCAGCGAAGCCTCTAGCTTCCAAGCCCGCCAAGGTTTGTGCGCAACCCCGCCCAATGCGAGCCTCACGTCCTTCACCGTTCCGCCATCCAGATCCAGCGCGGCGGCGACCGAGACTAGCGCAAAGGCGTAGCTCGCGCGGTCGCGCACCTTGCGGTAGGTCGATCGCTGGGCGAATGGGAGCGCAGGCAGTTCGACCGCGGTGATCAGCTCGCCGGGCCTGAGCACTGTCTCCACCTCCGGATGATCCCCGGGAAGGCGATGCAGATCAGTGAACGGCAGCGTGCGCTCTCCCTGCGAGCTCCTCAGGTGCACCACTGCATCCAGCGCTGCGAGTGGGACGCACATGTCCGATGGGTGCGTGGCGACGCATGCCGGCGAGGCGCCAAGAATCGCGTGGATGCGATTAAATCCGTCGACTGCATCGCAGCCCTGGCCGGGCTCCCGCTTATTGCAGCGCGATCCGTCGTCATCGTAGAAGTAGGTGCAGCGGGTTCGCTGGAGGATATTGCCGCCGACGGTCGCCATGTTGCGGATTTGCGCAGACGCTCCAGCCAGAATGGCGCGCGCGAGCATCGGATACCGCGTCCTCACAGCCCTGTGCTCCGCGACTGCGGTATTCCGCGCAGCCGCGCCGATCAGCAGACTGCCATCCTCTCGCTCAACGATGGCGTTCGACAGACTGGTCACATCGACCAGCGCGGTCGGCTTCTCCAGGGTTTCGCGCATCAAGTCAACAAGGTTGGTACCACCGCCAAGATATTTGACACTAGTCCCGCCGCCCTGACGGATGGCTTCGGCAACATCGACGGCGCGAGCATAGGTGAAGGGGTTCATTCCGCCTCCTCCGCGTGGAACGCGGTGATTGCGTCGACGATGCCGTTGTAGGCCCCGCAGCGGCATAGGTTTCCGCTCATCCGCTCGCGCAGCTCATCGTGGGAGAGTGCGATCGTCGCGGCCGAAAGATCGCCGGTGACATGGCTCGGAACGCCCCGTTTCAACTCCTCCAACATGCCTATCGCCGAGCAGATCTGCCCGGGCGTGCAATACCCGCACTGGAAACCGTCACACTCGACGAAACCCTGTTGTAGCGGATGCAGCGTACCGTCGGAAGAGAGCCCCTCGATCGTGGTAATCGAGCGGCCTTCGTACTGTACCGCGAGAGCCAGGCACGACAGGATGCGCTCTCCGTCGACCAGCACCGTACACGCCCCGCAAGCTCCCTGGTTACAGCCCTTCTTGGTGCCGGGAAGCTCCAGATGATCGCGTAGCAGGTCGAGCAGCGACACGCGCGGGTCGCTCGGCAGGTTGGCGGACGATCCATTGATCCTAATCAGCATAAGCTCCTATCTTCAACGCCTCAAATCAAGTCGCTTGTATCAAGTCGCTTGTAGTACGACGCTAAAACTCTGAATGGCGTCTAAAAAGAACTTACGCCCGCCGGAACTTCGCGTTAGAGAAACGTCAGGCCTGCAATCCAATCGGCGCTTGCCGAGAAGCGCTTCTACGTCACCTATCCACCGAGAGATGAGGAAGAGGACGGGCCGGTTCACGCGCCCCCTCCTTAATGACTGGATGGACATCCCCCCCCAAACCTCGCTACGCTGAGCACGCTGAACGTCGATGCACGCGTCGGTCGTCCGTCTGCCGGTGGTTCACGGCCATCCAGATCACAGCTTCGCGTCGAAAAGCTTTGACCCACCATCGGCCCCGTGCTAGCTTGCTTAAGCGATCTTCCTCGACCATCTCCAATGGTGTCCCTGTTCTTCCTGGCGACCTCCTCACTTGACAGATTTGTGAGTCGCGCCGTGGGCGCCCTGTAAATGCATTTCCACTTACCATCGTCTTTAGTTTGTGTGTTGAACCTTGGGCCCGCTGCTTGCTAAGTGGCCGCATCGCTACCCGAAGCTTAAAAGGGAAACTATGAAGAGCTTCTGGATCACTGTATTCTGCTTCGTTCTATTAGGGCAGGCCGGTTTCGCTGCATCCGCGAAACGAATCACCTCGCCGGAGGAGGCCTTCGGCTTCAAGCCCGGAACCGATCGCAAATTGGCCGACTGGACACAACTCGTCGGGTATTACAAGAAGCTTTCCACTGAGACCGACCGCATTCACTTCGAAGAACTCGGTAAGACCACAGAGGGCCGGCCGTACATCGCCCTGACCATCTCCGCACCGGAGAACCTTGCGCACCTTGCGGAGTATAAGGACATCACGCGCAAGCTATCCGATGCGCGCACGACCACCCCGGCGCAGGCCCAGGACCTGGTCCATCGGGGCAAGATGATCCTGGTCGTGACCTGCAATGTCCACTCGACGGAGATTGCCAGCTCACAGAGCGCCTCCGAGTTCGCCTACCGGATGGCCTCAAGCGACGACCCCGAGGTGCAGAATATACTGCATAACGTCATTCTGGTCCTCGTTCCCTCAATCAACCCAGACGGCCAGCAGCTCGTCGTCGATTGGTACAAGAAGTATCTGGGTACACCGTACGAGGGCAACAGTCCGGTCGTGATCTACCACAAGTATGTCGGCCACGATGACAATCGCGACTGGTACAGCTTCACGCAGGTAGAGACGAATCTCCTGGTCGAGAAAGTTCTCAACGCATACCATCCGCAGATGCTGTATGACCTGCACCAGATGGGGTCGCTCGGGCCGCGCATTTATATGCCGCCGTGGGTCGACCCGATCGATCCGAACGTCGATCCTGTGATCCAGCAGTCCATGAATGCGGTCGGCTCTTCGATGGCCTCGGACGTCGCCAGCGGGGGCCGCAAGGGCGTCCTGATTCATGGCGTGTATGACCTCTGGTCGCCGGCACGCTGCTACATGTGCTACCACGACACGCTGCGCATTCTGACGGAGTCGGCGAGCGTCGATCTGGCCACGCCGATCGATATTCCATTCGACCGGCTGGATAAGGGCATCGGCTACGACGCGAAGGTGGCGGCGTGGAACTTCCCCGATCCATGGAAGGGCGGCATGTGGCGGCTCGGCGATATCGTGGATTATCAGAAGGCCGCGTTCGCCTCTGTCACTCGCACCGCCTCGGTCGACCGCGAGAAGTTTCTGCGCGACTACTACACCGTGGCGCAGCACCAGATTGCGGCTGAAGGACGGCCATACGCATACGTCATTCCTTCGGGGCAGGCCGATGCGGCCGTTGAGGCACGTTTGATCGATATCCTGCGCGAGGGCGAGATCGAAGTTGGCGCTTCGACTACAGACTTTACCGCTGGAGGGCAGCACTTTCCCAAGGGCAGCTATGTCGTATTGATGTCGCAGCCTTTTGGCGCGTGGGCCAAGACACTGCTCGAAGTCCAACACTATCCGGATATTCGCGAGTATCCGGGCGGGCCGCCGCAGCGCCCATACGATGTGACTGCGCAGACCTTGCCGCTGCTCTTCAATCTGAAGGCTGTTGAGGTGAAGGAGAAGTTTACCGCGGAGACAATCCCGGTGACGGAGGTCAAGGTCGCCGCGACGGCGATCCCATTCACGGCCCCCAACGGCTACCTCATCGATGACCGCTCCAACAGCAGCCTGTATGCGCTGATCGCGCTTACCGGGCAGGGCGTGAAGGCCTATCGCATGACGGGAACGGGCTCCGAGCCGGGGACGATCTACCTTCCCGCGCAACCAGGCCTCGCGGCTAAGCTGCGTACCGTTGCTGCAAGGTTTCCACTCACCATCTCCGCGCCTTCATCAGCGGCGTCAGGCTCTGCGCTCGCTGTCGCGCAACCGCGCATCGGGATCTATCAGAGCTGGATCGCTTCAATGGATGAGGGCTGGACGCGTTGGATCTTCGACCACAATGGCGTCCCGTTTACCAAGCTGGTCGATGACGATATCCGCAAGGGAGGGCTCAACGACCGCTTCGATGTCATCATTCTGCCCGATAATTCTCCGAGCGCGATCACTGCCGGACGCGCGGGACGCGGCGGCGAGGGAAACGTTGGCGCGGCGAAGACTCCGCCGGAGTTTACCGGGGGACTCGGGCCGCAAGGTGTCGCCGCGCTGGACGCGTTTGTGAAGGCCGGGGGAACGATCGTGGCACTGAACAAGGCGTCGGGCGTGTACGCCAAGAAGGAGGGCGCGATCGTCAACGTGCTGGATGGCGTGCCGCCGCGCGACTTCTACATTCCGGGTTCCATCCTGGAGGTGAAGGTGGACACAACCGATCCGGTCGCCTTCGGCTCGACACCCACGCTGCCGATCTTCTTCGAGACAAGTCCCGCCTTCAAGGTGTCGGGCAATGCCAAAGCGGTTGCGAGCTATACCAGCGATAATCCGCTGCTGAGCGGCTGGATTCTCGGGGGAGCGAAGCTGAACGGGAACGCGGCCATCGCAGAGCAGCAGGTCGGCCAGGGACGCCTTATCCTCTTCGGCTTCCGCCCGCAGTACCGCGCCCAGTCCGAGGGCACATACAAGCTGTTTTTCAACGCGCTGCTCTACTCGAGTTCGAAGCCTGTCAGGCTGCCGGGTTCGTCCGCTGCATCGCTGCAAACGGTTTCCGCTGAGAGGGTTGCTCCATAATAATTTCGGCGTGGCGAGGCGTAAGCGGGCAAGGTGAGGAAAGAAGCCGCATAGAAATTTTTGGAGCTTGTACAGGGTCTGCCTTTGGCGCACAATGGACGCTCCAATAATCTGTCTACTCTGTCTTCAATTTGAAGGGATCCTTCCTTGATGAAGAATCGTCCGCTGCTCACTTCGGTGCTCGTTCTGTCCGTGGCTCCACTCCTCTCAGCAGCGACTGTCTTCGCGCAAGAGTCTCTCCGTTATCAGAAGCCTCCCGCGGCAATCGAACAACTGCTTGACGCGCCCAAGGAGCCGCTGGTGCGCGTTTCGCCCGACCGCAAGCTTCTGCTGATCGAACAACCTTCGACCTTCCCGACCATTGCCGAGGTCGCAGAACCACGCTACCGTCTGGCTGGCCTGCGTTTCAATCCGAGGTCGAACGGGCCAAGCGCGGAGACCTATTCCATCGGGCTGAGCCTACAACGAATTGCAGGCGGCCCGGTGAAGCCCGTGACAGGGCTGCCGGAGAAGCTCAAGGCCACTCATGCGATGTGGTCGCCGGACAGCAGACATGTGGCTTTCGTAGAGGGAGCGGAAGCAGGAGGTCTGGAGTTGTATGTGATCGATGCTGCGACAGCGCGTGCGCGCCGCGTCGGTACGGTGCGGCTGAATGCCGTGCTGGGGCAACCGTGCGAGTGGATGCCGGACAGCGCGGCGCTGTTGTGCAGGATTATCCCCGGCACACGTGGCCAGGCGCCGAAGATCAGCGAAGTTCCGACCGGGCCGAACGTCTCCGAGAACCTGGGCAAGGTGAGCCCGGCGCCCACCTACGAGGACATGCTGAAGACGCCCGGCGACGAGGCGATCTTCGAGTTCTACGCGACCGCGCAACTGGCGGTAGTGCCGCTGGCTGGAGCTCCAAAGACGCTGCCGGTGAAGGGCCTGATCGACGACGCCACGCCTTCACCCGATGGCAGGTTCGCGCTGGTTCAGGCGCTGCACCGGCCGTTCAGTTACACAGTTCCGGCGGAGCGGTTTCCACGCAGGGCCGAGGTGGTGACGGTGAAGTCCGGTGCGGTGAAGGAGCTCTTTGACCGGCCGCTGGTCGATAACCTGCCGATTTCGCGCGATGCAGTGGAGGCCGGACCGCGCAACTATCAGTGGCGCAGCGATGCTCCGGCGACGGTAGTGTGGGTGGAGGCAGTGGATGGCGGCATCCCCAACCCGAAGGCGACCGTGGTGGACAGAATCGTCGCACTGCCGGCGCCGTTCGAAGGAAAGGGCACGACAATCGTTGAGACGCCGATGCGGGTGGCCCGAGGGGGCTTCGGCAGTGCGCGAGGTATTGAGTGGGGCAATGAGCACCTGGCGATTGTGACGGAGTCGCGTTTCTCCGATCGCCGAACGATGATGGTGGCATTCGATCCGTCGGTACAGAATAAGACGAAGACGCTCTACGCGGGCTCGTCGCAGGACCGCTACCACGATCCCGGGCGCCCGCTGACGGTGATGAACGCCAGTGGGCACATGGTTTTGGAACTTACCGGCGATGGCCAGGGGATTTACTTCACGTCGCTGGGTTCCTCCCCAACCGGTGACAGGCCGTTCGTCGCGGTGATGCCGGTGACGGGTGGGGCGGAGAAGATTCTTGAGCGCTCGGCCGACCCGTTCTATGACGATCCCGTCGCGCTGCTTTCGGACGATGCAGTGCTGATCCGGCGCGAGAGCGAGACGCAGTCGCCAAATTATTTCGCCGCTTCTCTGACAGGCAGCGGAGAGCCGGTGCAGGTGACGAAGTTCGCTTCGCCGTTCGCCGGGATCAGGATGCCGACGAGACAGTTGCTGAAGTACAAGCGCGCGGACGGGGTGGACCTGACCGCGACCCTGTGGCTGCCGGCGGGCTACGACAAGTCGCAGGGTCCGCTGCCGGCGCTGGTCGAGGCGTACCCGGCGGAGTTCAAGACGCGCAGCGCGGCCAGCCAGGTGAGCGGCTCGCCGAATCGATTCCCGAGCTTCGGCTGGGGCGGCTCCGCGGTTTACTTTACGCAGGTGGGGTATGCGGTGCTCGAAAATGCGAGCATTCCTATTATCGGGGAAGGCAAAGCGCAGCCAAACGACACCTACGTCGAGCAACTGGTGGATGGAGCGAAGGCGGCGGTCAACTACAGCGTTGCGCTCGGCGTGGTGGATCCAAAGCGTGTGGCCGTGATGGGCCACAGCTACGGCGCCTTCATGACGGCGAATCTGCTGGCGCATACCACTATCTTCAGGGCCGGCATCGCTCGCAGCGGAGCCTATAACCGAAGCCTTACGCCGTATGGATTCCAAAACGAGGAGCGGACCTACTGGCAGGACCCCGATGTCTACTTCAAGATGTCTCCGTTCAGCTACGCGGATAAGATCAAAACGCCGCTGCTGATGATTCATGGCGAAGCGGATGACAACACCGGGACGTATCCGATCCAGAGCGAGCGGTTTTACGCCGCGCTCAAGGGCCAGGGTGCGACCGTCCGCCTCGTCTTCCTGCCGCTGGAGGCACACCACTATGCGGCGCATGAGAGCGTGCAGCATATGCTCTGGGAGATGGACCGGTGGCTCGATACCTATGTGAAGCCGCCGGTAGAGCCGGTCGGGAATGCGGCCGCGCAATAGGCTCGCAGTTGAAGTCGAACCATCAACCAAACAAGTTCTCCAAGGACGGCCAGATCCCATGGAAGATTCGAAGCGCGCACGTGTTCCTCGTCTTATCGTATTCCTCTGCCTTGCCACGCTCGCCGGCACCGCGCAAAAGCGCCCTATCGCACCCGCGGACTTCGACTCGTGGCGCGCCCTCACGGGGCAGGCCCTCTCGAATGATGGACACTTCCTCGCTTACGGCCTTTTTCCCCAGGAGGGCGACGGTGAGGTCGTGATCCGCAATATCGCCACCGGCAAGGAGTGGCGTGAGGCCGCCGGCGAACTTCCGCAGCCGGCTCCGCCCGATCCCAACTCCGAGGCGCCCGCTCCGCTCCGCACCATCCAGCTCAGCTTCAGCCACGACTCGAAGACCCTGGTCTTCCTGAGCTATCCCAGGCATGCCGACATCGAGAAGGCCAGGGCCGACGCCAAAACGGACAAGGCAGATAAAACGGTCAAAGCTCCAAAGCCAAAGCCGCAGGAAGAGCTGGTCGTCGTCGATCTTGCCACACAAAAAGACATCCGCACTCCCGGCGTTAAGAACTTCCAGCTTCCCGCGAAGGGCGATGGCGTGCTCGCCTACCAGAGATACCCGCCACCCAGCGAATCCGAATCCGAATCCAAAGCCACGCCCGAAAAACCAGCCAGCGACAGCTCCGATGCTGACGCTGAAAGAGAGGACCAGCGCGGAGCGCGTACGGGGGGAAGTGCCTCACCTCCCAACGGCGACTTCGGCTCGCCTCTCATCCTCCGCAAGCTGACCGACCAGTCCGAGCGCTCGTTCCCCGACGTGCTCGAGTATCAGCTCGCCAAAGACGGAAAGATGCTCGCCTACTCCGTGACCTCTCCGCGGCACGATGCGGATGGAGTCTTTGTAGTTGCAACCAGTGGCGGCGAACCCCGTACCCTGATTGGGGGCAACGGCAAGTACCAGCACCTCGCCTGGGATGACGCGCTCGACGAACTCGCCTTTGTCGGGAATCCAGGCTCCTCAGCAGAAAACAAAGACGAAAAAGACGAAAAACAAGCTAAGAAGCCTCCTTACAATCTCTATCTCTGGAAGACCGCCGACCCAAAAGCCGAGGAGATCGTGAACTCGAACACCCCCGGGCTACACGCCGGCTACGTCTTGCACGATCATGCAGCAGTGGCCTTCTCGAAGGATGGCACGCGGCTCTTCTTCGGCGCCGCGCCTCCTCCGCCGCCGGCCCATGCCACCGCAATAGACGAGGACAAGCCGTCCTTCGATCTGTGGACCGCCAAAGACGACTACATTCAGCCGATGCAGAAGGTGCGCGCCCCCGCAGATCTCAACCGGTCCTTTCGCGCCGTCTATCTCATCCCCGAACACAAGACCGTTCAGATCTCCGACGAGACTCTCTCCGAAGTTACGCCAGACGACTCCGGACGTTACGCCCTCGGCTCGGACGACCGCGCCTATCGCCGCATGCTCGATTATGACGACCACTACGCCGACACCTATCTGGTCGATACCGCGACGAACGCCCGAACACTTTTGGTCAAAAAACACCTCGGCAATCTTCGCTGGTCCGCCGACGGCCACTATGCACTCACCTTCGATGGCAAGGACTGGATTGCCATCGCCGTTCCCTCCGGCACTCAGGTGAACCTCACAGCCAAAGTTCCCGTCCACTTCTGGAACGAGGAAGAGGACACCCCGAGCACCCCTGGCGCATACGGCGTAGCGGGCTGGACGAAGGACGACCGGTATGTCCTCCTGTACGACCACTACGATGTGTGGCAGATCGCGCCCGACGGCAGCTCCGCCGTCAACCTTACCCAGGGGCTGGGCCGCAAAGACAAGATCGAGTTCCGCTACGTGAAGCTGGAACAAGATCCTGAAGACAAGACGATCGACCCCGCCAGACCCATCCTGCTTCGCGCGGAAGACACCTTCACCCGCGAGAGCGGCTTCTACACCACGCGCATAGCCGGCGGCATCGGAGGTAACGACCAGCCGCATCGGCTTTTGTACGGGGCGAAAGACTTCGGTCCGCCCATCAAGGCCAAAGATGCTGACGTGTATGCGCTCACCGCCCAGACGTTCGCCGACTACCCCAACCTGTACCTTACCGACGCGTCCATGAAGAACCTGCGCAAGGTCTCGGATGCCAACCCGCAGCAGTCCTCGCTGTTGTGGGGCACCGACGAGCTTGTCGCCTTCGAGAACCTCGATGGCGTCCCGCTGCAGGGCATCCTTTATAAGCCAGAGAACTTCGATCCGCACAAGAAGTATCCGATGATCGTGTACCTCTACGAGAAGCTCTCGCAGAACCTGAACCACTTCATCGACCCCAAACCGATGGACAGCATCAATATCAGCTACTACGTCTCGCACGGCTATCTGGTCTTCACGCCGGACATCGTCTACACCACCGGCTACCCCGGCCAGAGTGCGTTGAAGTGCGTCCTGGGTGGCGTCAACGCGGTCGTCGCACGCGGCTTCGTCGATGAGAAGAATATCGGGATCCAGGGCCATAGCTGGGGCGGCTACCAGATCGCCTACATGGTCACGCAGACGACCCGTTTCAAGGCGGCCGAGGATGGAGCGCCCGTCGTTAATATGATCGCCGCGTACGACGGCATCCGGTGGGGGCCCGGCCGGCCGCGCCAGTTCCAGTACGAGAAGACCCAGAGCCGGATCGGCGGAACACCCTGGGAGTACCCGATGCGGTTTATCGAGAACTCTCCTATCTTCATGGTCGACCGTATCAAGACGCCGCTGCTGATCGTGCACAACGACGCCGACGACGCCGTGCCGTGGTACCAGGGGATCGAGTTCTTCCTCGCCCTGCGCCGGCTCGATAAGCAAGCCTGGATGTTTACCTATAACGGCGAGCCGCACCATCTTCGCCGACGGCCCAACCAGAAGGACTACGCGATCCGCATGGCGCAGTTCTTCGACTACGAGCTGAAGGGCGCGCCCGAACCCGGGTGGATGCAGCACGGAATTCCTTACCTGCACACCCCTGCGCAGCTCGTACCCTGATCCCGACCAACGGGAGGGCCAGCGCAGCAGATGTTGTCAACACCGGTATACACGGCACGAAGTGCCCGCCCCACGCGAAGTGGGCCCGTCCGGCAGGACAGAAATCGGTTCCAAATTGATTTTGGAGCGTCCTAAATGACGCCTCCGCACCCCCACCCGGTAAGCGCAGCAGCCTTGCCCTATCGCACCTTCCGCTTCGCATGGAGAAAGTCCACCAGTTCTTTGACCTCATCCGGCTGAAGTACGTCGCCAAACGCAGGCATACCGGCCCCTCCCCCACGGATCTGGTGCTCGATCTGCGAATTCTTGCGCCGCTTGCCAATCGTGCTCAGGTCGGGCCCGAGATCGCCACCGCGACCATCCTGACCATGGCAATGCTCGCACCCCTTCTCGTGAAACAGCACCGCCCCAGCCTCCTGGGTAGCCTTCGACCCGGCATGAACCGCCCGCACCGTAATCCGCGGCGCAAAAACAGCCAGCGCAGCAGCAATGGCAACGAGACCGCACAGCGCGAATCGTACCGCCGCCTCAACAGCACTGCACCGTATCCCAGGAACATTCATCAATCCTCACTGCACAGCAAGGCTACAGCCTCGGCCCTCGCTTTGCCACAACGCCACCCAATGCCATAGCCGTCGCCCTCAGCTTTGCCCTTCCGGTTACGCCCGCAAACGGCTCAAAGAGAGTCGCCACTTCGGCCGGAGCAATGCAGACGCACAGAGAAACCCAGCATTTCGCCTTCCGTCCTTAACCCATCTTAAGTCTTGCGTCGTATCCGCGGTCTCCGCGTCAATCCGTGGTCGAAGCACTTGCATTCCCAATCGGTGTTAAGCCTTTCGCTGAGTGCGACTCCTCAAAAATCGATCCCGCTCATCGAAGACGATATCGGAGCAACGATCTTCGGCGGAGCACCCGGCCTCCCACCCATGTCAAGCTCATGCGTGTGCCACACCACGCTCTCGTTGGCCACCTCCGCATGTTTCTGCAGATACTCCAGTGCATACGTGCTCGCCGCAGGATCATCCTTCTGCTCGGCAAACATCGCCGCCTGCTGCCGCGCGAGGTCCTTCATCCCCAGCCTGCGGTACAGGATCGCAAGACTGTAGTGCGCGGCCAGGTCGTCCGGATCGATCGACTGCACCGTCTCATACTCCGCTCGGGCAAGCTCGTACTTGTGCTGCTGATAGTACGAAAAGCCAAGCTCGCGATGAGCGTCACGCGACCTCGGAAAACTGGCCGCCACCTTCTGCAGGTCTGCAATCGCCAGGTCCACTTTCCCCATGTTGCGTTCCACCAGAGCCCGGTAGTACAGGGCGCGCGCGTTATCGGGGGCCAGGCTCAGCGCCTTCTCAAGATTCGGCCGAGCGTCGTCATATCGCTCCCATTGGATCTCCACAATCGCCATATTCGTAAACACATCGGCATAGTCCGGGCGCAATCTGGCGACGTGCTCAAACGCCTGTACCGAAGCCGCATACTGCTGTGCATCCAGCAGCGCGATGCCGTAGTTGTTCCACCGCATCCATCCCTTATTCTCGGCAGGCCCCGCAGGCACCGGCTCATTCTCCCCCACATGGATCATCCTGGTCTGCGAAGCCATATCGACCACCGGCTGCACGTAGCGCCTGCCCATGCCGAAGTCGATAAAATGCTGATCGAACCGCCGATACTTCACCGTCGCCGTGATCGACACCGGGCCTGTGGCAGCCGGCGGCATCACGAACGTGCAGCGCACCAGTTGCGAACGCCCGGACTGGATCGTGTTGTTGTACGCCACCACGCGGTTATCCCACACCTGGTGCAGGTCGTTCAGGCCGCCCTTGACATTGACCAGGCGGTTGGTAAAGCTGTGGGCGCGCTCGTCCAGGTCGCCACCCGGCTTCAGGAAGCCGCTCTCGTGCAGCACGTTGCCCGTCGCATCCTTCACCGTAAAGTCCACCCAGGACTCATACATGTCGCGCTGCTCGGGAACATGACTATGCGCGATTCCCTTGTTCTGGATCACCACATCCTCAGTCAGAACCTCTCCCGCCTTCACGTTGAACTTCGTCGGCCCCAACGGCGCGACCAGGTCATTCGATGAGGCGCTGTCCGCAATCTCACCGTGTTCGAGCGCGAAGATATCCACGTCGAACACGCCGTTCTGAAGAAACCGCACAACCCTCGCCGCCTGCTCGTCAAACCCGTAGATCTTCGGGATAACGGTGTTCGCTCCCAGCCAGCGATGCGAGGCAAGCTGTCCCCTCTTCGCCCCCGAGTCGGTCAGTTCCAGACCTTCCCGCGGCATATGGCAGGTCTGGCACGTCGAAACCGAGTCCTTCACGTAGAACGGCAGCGGCGACTGCTTCGCAAAAGAAGAGTTCTGCCACTCGTCGTACGGCGAGAAAGCCCTCTGCCACTTGTAGTCGTTCAGCGTGCGCGGCAATGCCGCTTTGTGGCAGGTCGAGCAGAACTCGGAGCTCTTGTAGAAGTCCCGCATCACAGCCTTGCTATGGCGATCCAGGTGCGCCAGTATCTCGCCGTCCGAAACCTTGCGTGTAATCGGCTTCCCGTCCTCGTCCACCAGAACAGCCGGAACTCCCATGACATAGCTGCCCGTTCCTTTCGTGCCCACCTTCTCGATCGAATGGCACACCATGCAGGTCACGCCGTCCTGATCGTACGGCCTTTTCTTAGGCCCCCCCTGCGTCAGCGCTCCCGAAACCAGCGCGATCGGGTCGTGGCAGCCCTCGCAATGCCGAGAGAACTCAATGCCTTTAGAATCGTTTAGCAACGCCACGTTCTTCAAGTAATATGGAACCCGATTGGCGTTTGAATGCGCCGACTCCCGCCATTGCTTGTGGCTCTCCTGGTGGCAATGCCCGCAGTACTCTGCTGTAGGAAACAGGTTGGGATCCAGAAACTCGCCATTATCCGTGGTCGCGTTCGAGGGCAGAAACGGAAACTCCTTGCCGAAGCGATAGTTGTACCTCGCGGCGACTTTCTCGGTGTACTCGCGCCGCGCCGCAACAGCCTCATCCGACCCACTGCCCGCCTTCACCGGCCGAGGGACCAGAAGAGGCGCACCGGCCAGCCCGGCCCCAAGGACCAGCCCGACTATCCAAAGCGCCCTGCGGCTTCCGAACCTCATCCTCGTCACCACACCCAAACTCAATACACATCCGCGTCAATGCAAGCAGCGCGGCTAACACGAGTGAGAGCCCGCAGCCCTCCCCGGCAGGAAAGCGGTGTCCAAGCATGGTAGCTCACCCGTGATCATGCTGGCCACCATCCTTCGAGGGCACTCTGCTCCGACCCGGCCATACAATACTCGTATCTGGTGGCGTACTTTTCGTCACCAGCTTTGTGACCGTCGCACCACCACCTGCACCATGCATACGTCCACAACTTGCACAAAAAAACCACGCGTTGGAAACACAATATTCCAAAACACCCCTCAAAATCGCAGCAATCCACCGCTTTCGTCCAACTCTCGCCAGTCCGAAAAATTCCGCGCATTTCGCGCCCAGAAGGCTGCGCTTGGAACCTACTTCGCCACACCCCCTGTGATCCCCTTCCCTTCCGTAACGGAAAAAATGCGATCGACTCCCGGCGGAACAATCTCCTCCTTCAGCCCGCTCGGCCAGTGGATCTCCACCTTGTTCACCGCCGTCGCATCTCCCAGCCCGAAGTGGGGTCGCGGATCGGAGGACGAGATAAAGCTGCCTCCGCTGATCACATCCTCGCGCTGCTTCATCCCCTTGATAAATAAGTAGATAGTGGCCCCGATCGCATCGCGCGGGCTCTTCGCCCCACCCACCAGCTTGAACTCGATCCAGTGATGGTGCTCATCCGTCACGTTCCGAAGCAGCGCCGGCGCCGAGTCCATATTGTTCACCACTGCATCAACCCTTCCATCGTTGAAGAGGTCTCCGAACGCCATTCCCCGCGAGGCCATTACCTCCGCCAGCCCGGTGCCTTCCACGGCCGGAACCAGCTCGAACTTGGTGCCTGCAACGTTATGAAACAAAAGAGGGCGCTGTTTCCACGTGGTACCCCAAGCAGCCATGTCCGCCTGCCTGTAGACATGTCCATTTACGGTGAAAAGATCCTTCCAGCCATCGTTATCGTAGTCAAAGAACGCCGTTCCCCAGCCCAGGAAGGGAATGGAAACCTCTGCGATGTTGGCTTCATAGCTGATATCAGTGAAGTTAGCATCGCCATCGTTGCGATAGAGCGGCTTGTAATCGTCCGAAAAAGTCGTGTGATACAGGTCCAAAAGCCCGTTGTTTCGATAATCCCCAATCGCAATGCCCATCGAAGCCGTCTCCCGGCCATCTTTGTTCAGCGCATATCCTGACGCATAACTGATGTCTTCGAACGTTCCATCCCCTTTGTTTAGGTAAAGATAGTTGGGGGTCGAATCGTTCGCCACCAAAAGATCCGGACGTCCGTCGTTATTGATGTCCACAAAGGCCGCAGACAAGCCATAGTATCCAGCGGCATCGGCAACGCCAGCCTTCACACTTACGTCTGTAAAGGTGCCATCTCCATTGTTATGAAATAGATGATCGCTCTCGCCCTTCAGACCGCGCGGTCCGCACGTTACCTTCTCGCCGCGGAATTCGCAGAAGCTGTACGCCTTGCCGCCCGACTCAGGCTGCGCATTCAAATCGTAGTGAACATATCCCGCGACAAATAGGTCGAGCCTTCCATCGCCATCGTAGTCGCCCCATGTCACGCCAGTCGACCAGTTTCCAAGCGTGACACCAGCCTTTTCGGCGACATCCGTAAAGGTTCCGTCGTGATTGTTGTGATAGAGCCGGTTTTTTCCGAAGTTCGAGACGTAGAGATCGGGCCAGCCGTCGTTATCGTAGTCTCCCACGGCCACGCCAAAACCCCATCTATCGTTCTGAACGCCTGCCTTCGCTGCAACATCGGTGAAGGTGCCATCGTGGTTGTTATGAAACAGCGCTGCATGTGGAGCAGCTTTCTTTCCGTCCACCGCATCATCGGTCGAACCGTTGACCAGGTAGATATCCATCCAGCCGTCATTGTCGTAGTCGATCAGACCTACTCCCGAGCCAACCGAAT
The DNA here is from genome assembly GCA_965277575.1 of Edaphobacter sp. GTDB lineage: Bacteria > Acidobacteriota > Terriglobia > Terriglobales > Acidobacteriaceae > Edaphobacter. Next base: position 3,248,051 of record CBDIDK010000002.1, on the reverse strand, counting down.
CGATGATGTACTTCTTCTCGGGCGATCCCATCTGATGTCGCCATCCTGCCAGACCGGCCTTTGCTGCGACATCCTGAAAAATGACAGGGCCCGTCTTCACGAAACCCCCAACAGTAATGGGACGCTTGTCTGCATCAAGCACCGCGGCGTGTGGTCCGCCCGTGCTGGAGCCGCCGGTTGCAGGGGATTGAGCACCCTCCTGTTGTTTGCGGTCCTGAGTCTCCAAAGGAACCTGAGCCGTTGCCCCAATACTGCAAATTAAGAGGCAAGCTACAACCAGCGGCATTCGACCTTCTCTGTTGAACGTCAGCAATCTGCTACCTTCCCAGATGGCACCACCTCTAAAGAATGCACCGGTTTTTACCACTTCACATGTCCAACATCATAGCTCTTATTTCAGCAGGGGCCGCCAGAGGACGCTATGATACTGGAGACCTGTTCGTCGATGATGAGCACCGTCGCTATTGCAGTACAGCCGTTTCATTCCATTGGCTCGTGTGGCAACAGGCGAAGTGATATACGTGCCGAAACAGATGCAAGAAAGTGAGCCGTCCGATGGCAATGACAACGAACCTGAGCGCTCCGGAGACTGGGGGCGTAAGGACCAAAACCGACGTCCGAGCGATGTCCATCGCCACCGCCTTGTTCTTCATGTGGGGATTCCTCACCTGCCTCAACGACATCCTGATTCCTCACCTCAAAGGGATCTTCGAGCTTAGTTACGCGCAGGCCATGCTGGTGCAGTTTGCCTTCTTCTCCTCCTACTTCATCTTCGCTTTGCCGGCCGGCAAGCTCGTGGAGTGGCGCGGTTATAAGCAGACCATGGTCATCGGACTGATCGTGATGGCATGCGGCGCTCTGCTCTTTCTACCCGCATCCAGCGTAGCTTCCTTCGGGCTCTTCCTCTCAGCGCTGGTCATCCTGGCGGCGGGCATAACCTGCCTGCAGGTCTCTGCCAATCCCTATGTGACCAGTCTGGGTCCGGTCAACACGGCGGCAAGCAGGCTCAATTTCTCCCAGGCATTTAATTCCCTTGGCACGACTCTTGCTCCCCTCTTCGGCGGTGCACTCATTCTTGGGGGAGCTCAGATCGCACCCGAGAAGCTGCATTCGCTCTCCGCCGCGCTGCTTCAGTCCTATCGAGCGCAGCAGGCCTCATCGGTTCGTCTGCCGTATCTCGGAATCGCGCTTGCCTTGCTTACGCTAGCGCTGGCGCTTGGGCTGCTCAAGCTTCCTCCGATGGTCAACAGCCGGAGCACACAGGACTTCCGTCCCGGAGCCTACAGTAGCGCCGACAGCGTGGCTGACAGCATCTGGCGTCATCCATGGCTGCTGATGGGCGCGATGGGCATCTTTCTTTATGTGGGTGCGGAGGTCTCCATCGGCAGCTTCCTCGTCAGCTACTTCGGCCTGCCGCAGATCACGGCTTTGACCGAGCACGTTGCAGCCAGGTATGTGGGATTTTATTGGGGCGGCGCCATGATTGGACGGTTCATCGGTGCGGCAGTTCTGCAACGCCTGCGAACCGGGCTGGTACTTGGCTTCGCCGCTACCATCGCGTGTCTCCTCGTCGTAATCTCCATCCTGAGCCACGGGCCCACGGCCATGTGGACGATCATCGCGGTGGGCCTGTTCAACTCCGTCATGTTCCCAAATATCTTTACGTTGGGGCTCTTCAACCTTGGACCGCTCACCAGCAAAGGCTCCAGCCTGATGGTCGCTGCAATCGTGGGAGGCGCTCTGCTTCCCCTGCTAGAGGGACATCTCGCCGATCGTGTCGGCGTACAACATGCTTTCGTCGTGCCGGTCGTTTGCTACATTTTCATCGCAATGTTCGGTTTCGCCGCGCGCAACCTGATGACAGCGCCTGTCGCGCACGATACCGGTAGCAGCGCATAGTATGTTTTTCCAGCCTAAGTGTCCGAACTTGCCTCACGCTTTTTAACGGAACCATACCTTCGCTTGAATTTTCCGCCGCCCTCTCCGGACTTGAATTTCAATAGAGGGCAAAGCGGCAGGAGAGTAGCTCGTCTGTTACGACATCCGAAAGGTTCCATGAGACTGTCACGTTGCCGCTTCATCTCAGTATGTGCCCTGCTCTTTTTCGTCATCTCGGGAACCTCCGCTCAAACCGTGCTGAACGATACTTTTGCCCGGGACACGAAGCAAAGTATCGATCAGGCCTACACCGCCAAGATTTTGAAGTACACGACGGAGCCGAGGTTCGTATCACCGCTGGTCAACTACCTGCCTGCGTCCTCCACAGTACCCACGCCCGCCAAGATCCTCGGAGATGTCGCCGGCGCACCGGACATGCTCCCCTATGCAGAGGACGTCTACAGATATTTTCGGCTGCTTGAAAAATCCTCTCCGCGCGTCAAGGTCGTGACCATCGGCCACACCGAAGAAGGCCGCGAGATGATCGCCGTAGCTATCGCCGACGAGTCCCTCCTGAAGACCCAGAAGGAAAACGACGACCGCCTGGCGAAACTCGCCGACCCACGCACCATAGGCCTCGACGATAAGAAAGCCCAGCCGCTCATCGACCAGTCCTACCCCGTCTACTATCTCACCGGCACAATCCACTCGACCGAAACGGGCGCACCCACGGCTCTTATGGAGCTCGCCTACCGTCTCGCCGTGGACGATTCTCCATACATCAAGTTCATCCGCTCCCACATGATCGTGCTCATCACGCCGGTCGTGGAGGTCGATGGCCGCGACCGCATGGTCGATACCTACAAGTGGCACAAAGCCCATCCCGGCCAGAACTGGCCACGCCTCACCTATTGGGGCCACTACGTCGCGCACGACAATAACCGCGACGCAATGGCCATGACCCTCAATCTAACCAACAACGTGCTCAGCACCTATCTGGGGTGGCATGCACAGGTTCTCCACGATCTCCACGAGTCCGTCCCGTTCCTCTACGACAACACCGTAGGCGACGGGCCCTATAACGCGTGGATCGACCCCACCCTGGCCGACGAGTGGGCCGAACTTGGCTGGAACAACGTGGCGCAGATGCAGACCCTCGGCATGCCTGGCGTGTTCACCCACGGCGACTTCGACACCTGGAGCCCCGGCTATCTCATGTTTCTTGCCGGACTCCACAATGGCATCAGCCGCCTGTACGAGACCTTCGGCAACGGGGGCGCCGATACCGAGAAACGCATTTTGCAACCCGAAGAGTACTCCCGCACCTGGTACCGCCAGAGCCCTCCGCCGCCTACCGTCATCTGGTCTCAGCGTGATAACAACAATTACGAGCAGAGTGCGCTCCTCACCACACTCGCCTACTTCTCGCACCACACTCATCACTTCCTCGAAGACTATTACCGTAAGAGCAAGCGCTCGGTTGAAAAACCCACCCTCGAAGGCCCCTCGGCCTACGTCCTGCCCGCGGATTCAGCCCAACTGAACCGCCAGTTGCAGCTCCTCCACATCCTTCAACTCCAGCATGTCGAGATTCAGCAGCTTTCCGAGCCCGTCACCAGCGCCGTCCCGCCCGTCAAACGCGGAGCACCCGCAACCACTGAGACTTTCCCTGCCGGCAGCTTCGTCATCCGCCTTGATCAACCCTTCTCGCGAATTGCCGACGCCCTGATGGACAAGCAGTACTGGGCTCCCGACGACCCACAGAAACACCCCTACGATGACACGGGCTGGTCGTTCAGCGAACTCTTCAACGTCAAGGTAACTCGCCTGACCGACACCACCATCCTGCGCGCCAGGATGACCGCAGCACCCGATCCGGATGCAGCCGCCGGAAAAATGAGCGGTTCGGGCACCGTCTACGCCATCGCAGACACCGGCCAGACCTCGCTTCTCGCCCTCGTCTACAGACTCAAAGGCGCACACATCGAAGTCGCCGAAGGGCCCTTCGATGCGGATGGCAAACACTTCGCTCCAGGCTCGCTTCTAATCACACAGCCAGACGATCAGGCGCTAGGGACAGCGATCCACAAACTCGCACTCGATGCAGTACGCCTCATGGCGTCGCCTTCCGTCGCGACCCACGCCGTCACACCTCCCCGCATCGCTTTCATGCACACCTGGCTTGGCACCCAGACTGAAGGCTGGTGGCGGCTCGCCTTCGACAAGGCCGGCGTCCCCTACAGCTATATCAGTACTCAGACAGCAGCTTCGGATCCCGACCTGAGCAGCAAGTACGATGTCATCATCTTCGCCCCGGTAGGCCGCGCCTCCACCGAGGAGATCATCGACGGTCTGCCCATGTGGGGCAACGCCCTCCCATGGCAGAAGACCGAGCTCACGCCCAATCTCGGCGTCCTCGACCAAACTGCCGACACACGTCCCGGCCTGGGCTATGACGGCGTCGCGCATCTCAAATCCTTCGTCGAAAAGGGAGGTCTGCTCATCACCTGTGAGGACACCGCCCAATTCGCAACCGAGACCGGTCTCGCCCCAGGCGTCAGCATTGCGCCTCGCGGAGACGCCCGCGTCGTCGGCAGCGTCCTCGGAAGCTCGTTCGTGGCGAAGGCCAGCCCTATCGCCTATGGCTACGGACCTGAGCTCGCCGTTATCAGCGCCAGCGGCATGGCCTTCAACATCAGCAATACCACCGCGCGTGCAGGTGGCCGTGTCCTCATGGATCCCTATGCCCATCGCCCCACCGGCCGCGGAGGTCCCGAAGACGCCGATATACCCCAGGGCCGCATCAACGTCGAGCCTCAGTTGCCCCCCAAGCAGCAGCCATGGGAGCCCAAGTTCCTCAACGAGGATCAGTTGCGTAACAACCCGCAGGCAATCCCCGAACTCGACCGGCCTGAGGTCATTCTGCGCTTCAACGATGAGAAGGACCTCCTGCTCTCAGGACTGCTGGACAAGGGAACCTCCATCGCCCTACACGCCATTGTCGTCGATGCGCACCTTGGGTCTGGCAACGTTCTCCTGTTTGCCAACAACCCCGTGTACCGTGGTGAAACCATCGGGAGCTACGATCTGGTCTTCAACGCCATTCTCAATCGCGACCATCTCAATCGCCAGACAAGCAGCAACTCGTCAGAGCCTGCACCGCGCAAGCCCTGACGTAGACCGCCACAGTTGGGATGAAGGTTAGAAGTGATATCCCAGTTCGGCGGTAAGGGCGCGCGGCGTCACATAATGTGTACCGCTGAAGGTCGAGAGAAAGTTATATAAGGCATATTTGTTGGTGATGTTCACTCCGGTCAGACGAAGGCTCCATTTATGTTTATCTCCACCAAACAGGTTATCTTCTCCAATCGAGGCGTCAAAGAGACTCCGCTCCTGAATTCGGGGCGGATTCTTGTCATCGTTTTCGGTGCCGGGGGCTGGGATGGAAACAAGCTGCGATGTCAGCTGGGAGGCCAGGCACTGGTTTCCTGGAATGCCAGAGAAGGGCGTTGCCTTGACACCGTTACATGCCAGCCCGGCCTGGAACTGCTGATCGGCAGAGAGTCCGCTGAGGTCGATTCCGGGTTGGCCGTTAATCGTGATTGACGGGCCGCCATTGGTAGGATTGCACCGGCTGTTTGGCTCCGTGACGTTGTAGCAGGGCACCGAACCGGCAGTAAGACCGCTGTCGAATCGCCAATTGAAGCTCACCCAGGGCGCATGCTTCATCGGCAACTGGTACTGCAGGTGAGTGGTCTGGTTGAAGCGCTCGTCGTGATCGATGCGGAAGGGATAGCCGCTCTGGCCGACCGTAGCTCCGGCTCCGGCAGACTGGGGCGGAAAGAAACGGGCGGCGACGGAAGACATAACGACGAAAGCCGAGAGATGGTGAAAATTGGGAACGTCGGCGCGAAGTGCGAAGCCGGGAATCTTCGAGTTATGCCAATCGATCGGGAAGGTGATTGGAGTATTGCCGAGCACGCTGAAGTCGAAGGCGTTGTGGGTGTACTTCCAGATGTAGTCGCCGCTGATTACAAGGTTCTTTCCGAATGCCTGCTGCAGACCGGCGTGGAACTCATTGCGATACCCGGGTTGCAGATTGCCCGAGACGCCAGGCGCGCAGAGCAGAAGCGGAGCCAGCACATCATTCTCGCATCCCTGGCTGGACAGGACGAGATTTTCGTTGAAGGGCGATTCGAGCGTCCGCGCGTAGGAGAGACGGAGAACGGTGTTGGTGCGCTTGATGCTGTAGGCAGTGCCCAGGCGAGGTTCTGCCTGGCGTGCGACAGTCAGGCCGTTGTACAGGTCGCCGCGAATGCCTAAGTTGAAGAGCCAGTTCCCTGCTTTGATCTGGTCCTCAATATAGAGGGCGATCTCCTTCACATCTGTGTGGCCAATGTAGTTGAATTGGGTGCCACCGCGAGTGAGATCGTATGGCAGAAGGACGGAATTGAAGCTGCCCCCGACGGAGGGGTCGTTGGAGACGAGGCCAGCAGCCGCGCACTGAGAGGGATCGACGAAACCCGGTTGTGACACTCCGTTGGCGTCCACGCACGGGGAGTTGAAGGTTGCGTTGACCAGTCCCAGAGTATCGTTCTCTCGTAGGAAGGTTTGCGAATAGTTCGCGCCGACCTTGATGTTGTTGATGCCCTTGATATAGGAGAGATCGGTGTGAACGCCGGCGTTCGTGAGCGAGCGTGCCTGGGCTATGCTCTCATTCTGGATTGGGCCTGAATCGGCCAGGGGATTGTTGCTGGGGTAATAGTTGTACGCGTCACGTCGGACGTAAGGGCCGAAGTTGAAGACCGAATTGTCTCCGATGGTGCGGGTGTAGGTCGGGGCAATGTCGAAGGTGCCGATTTTGGAGCGTTGATCGGTGTTGCCAACGATGCCGAAGACCGGATTGCTGCTGCTTCCACCGGCGACCACATTCTGCACATTGAGGTTGTCGAAGGCGTTCGGCGTCTGAAACCAGGAACGACTGTAGTTCAGGTTGAGGTGGATGGAATCGGCAGGTGTGATCTGCCGGTCGATGCGGTCGAAGATGTTCAGTTCGTTGCCTTTGGCATGAAAGACGGTGAACTCGGGGGGATCGAGAAAGCGCCCGGTGTTCAGGCCGTCCACCTCGATGAAGTTCCCCCAGTTCTTTCCGCCGTAACTCAGATCGACAGCGCCGGTAGCGGAGCCGAAGGTGCCATACGAGGCGATGACGCTGCCGGTGGGCTTGGTCACTCCCTGGCCCGACCTGGTTGTTACCTGAATGACGAGGCTGGTTTTGCCACCGAATTCCGCCGGCGGCGCTCCGGAGATCACCTCGATGGATTGAATGGAGTTTGAAGGGATCTGATTGGAGAAGACTTTACTTTGCTGGTCGGTGATGGGCTGGCCGTCAATGGAGAAGGAGTTCGATGCATGATCGCCGAGACCGTGGAAGAGGCCGTTGGAGTCCGCTGCTACGCCTGGCGATGACAGGGTGACGAGCGAACTGAGCGAAGAGGATTGGCTCTCCAGAGGGAGCTTGTTGAACAAGCCGCGATCGACATCGGTGTGAAATGTCGAGTCGTTTTCTATAAGGTCGCTTCCGGTGACGTTCACCACCGTCGAAGTGGTACCCACGCTCAGGATCGTTTTCAGGGTCAGGGGCACAAAGGAGCGGACGTCTACGTCCTGATTGAGGGTTGAGAACCCCTTGACGGAGACGGAGAGATGATAGGGGTTAAGCGGCAGATTGGTGAATTGATAGCGGCCGGCGCTGTCCGATTGTGTGGTCCTGCTATATCCGCTGACGGTGTTGGCTATGGAGACGACGGCGTCGGGAACGATGGCTCCGGTCGGGTCTGTGACAGTTCCGTAGATGCTTCCAGCGCTTCCCGCGGACTGAGCCAACAGGACTAACGTGCTGAATGAGAAAAAAATGACCGATGCTGCGAAGATGACGCGTCGTATCGACGTGTGCATGCACTACCCCCTTGAAGTTTTGAGTTTATTTTTGACTTCGTTCTAAGCGGGAGATGCGTCGGCAGGGGGAGGGCGGGTGAAGAGCGCGAAGGTCGAAAGCTTACGATGTGTGACAGACGGCGCGGAAAGTTCGACCATGGCCAGAACAAAACTGACACGCATAGGCAATGCCGCGCTTGCCGCCTGTACCGCCAGGTGTGCCGTGGCGCACAACGGGCAATCCGCGTGGGTGATGTCGCCATCCGGATGGATGTGAATTGCCTGGATTGTTCCACAAACGAAGACCAGCGAGATACACACGAGCGCCAGGAGAAATCTCCAGCGGCTCTGAGTATGCGCATTTGAGCTTAGCTTGACCACAATATTTGCTACTATAACTCACAACTATCGAAGATGGGACAGGAACTTCCCTCGGCAGGAAGGATTTCGCAGCGCATGCTTTCGCGCTGGCTGCCTGCTACGGACGGTACGAGACGCAGTTACACCAATTGCACTTCGATCTTTTTGGCGTTCACGTCCAACCTGGTGATGCGAAACCTGCGGATCTGACCGGCGCGGACAGGCTCCGGTTTCAGTTCGGTAACGGAAGGGCCGTTCTTCCAGCGGGACGCCAGCATGGAACTGAAGGAGGAAAGATCGGGCTGGGCAGCAGTTTGGGGTTGGGGCGCTGGTTCCGGATCGAGGTTGATGTGCCCTCTGGCTTGAATTCCCTCCCCCACCTCGATGGTGGCCTGTTCCCCGGATACATCGATGAGGCGTCCCGAAACGATGTCGCCCTCCTTGTGCTCTGCAAGGTACTCGTCAAGACCAGTAGGGATGAGTTGCTTCATGCTGAGCTTAATCTGCCGCTTTTCTTCGTCGACTTCCAATATCTTCGCCTGCACGAGCTGGCTGGTTCGCAAGACGTCCTGAGGTCGTTCGACACGCTTTTCGGCGCTGATCTCGCTGACGTGGATCATGCCTTCGATGCCGTCCGCGAGTTGTACGAAGGCTCCGAATTTCGTGAAACCTGTGATGGGTCCCGCGACCTGCGAACCGACCGGGAACTTTTCGGAGGCATCCGCCCAAGGGTCGCCGAGGGTTTGCTTCAGACCCAGGGACATGCGGCGTTCGGCCATGCTGATGCCGAGAATCATTACCTCGACCACGTCGCCCGGCTTGAGCATATCGGCGGGCTTCCTTACTTTTTTGGCCCAGGACATCTCGGACACGTGAACCATGCCTTCGATGCCCGGCTCAAGCTCCACAAACGCTCCGAAGTCGGTGACGCGCGTAACCGTCCCGCGTAACCGTTGACCTGAGGTGTACTTCGCTGCCGAAGCGTCCCATGGGTGCGGTTGGAGCTGCTTCATGCCGAGCGAGATGCGCTTGCCGGCGGGATCGATCTTCAATACCTTTACATCGACCTGCTGACCTGGTGCGAGTACGTCGGCCGGCTTGTCGGTTCGTCCCCAGGCAATATCGCTGATGTGCAAGAGGCCATCCACGCCGCCGAGGTCCACGAAGGCTCCATAGTCGGTGAGACTACGGACGACGCCCGAGAGCTCCGCGCCCTCGGCGATTTCGGAGTAGCGGCGCTCTTTGGTGGAACGCTCCTCCTCTTCGAAGACGACACGGCGATCGACGACTACATCCTCTTCCGCTGCGTCGAGCTTGATGATGCGGCACCGGATCTCCTGGCCCACCAGCTTCTCGAGCTCGGCGGCATCCCGCGCACCGCTGCGCGAGCCTGGCATGAAAGCACGGACGCCTATGTCGACGCTCAGACCGCCTTTGACAAGGGCAGTTACCGTTCCTGCGATGGTCGATTTCTCCGCGAACGATCGTTCGAGGGCGGTCCAGTCCTTAGGCTGCTCGACGCGCATTCGCGAGAGCTCGTAGTAGCCCTCCTCATTGCGACCTCTGACGGATACCAGGAGTTTTCTGCCGGGTTCGACCGTCTCGCCTGCGCTCAGGAGAGTCGCGAGGGGCAGAACACCTTCGATCTTGTAGCCGATGTCGACAAACACGGAATCGGCAGAGACGGCAATGACGGTGCCGCTGATCTGTTTGCGATCGTCGGACGGCCGTATGGATCGCGACTGCTCGAATTGCTGAAGTATTCTGTCGAAGGACTCGGCTGGCTCGGAGGTTTCATCTGGTTCTGGAATGCTGGGATTCGGCATGAAAAAGTGCGGCCTCGCGATCATCCTGATTTGGGCTAGGATACCACCGCAGCCGGACGCCGGCGATGAGCGACGCCCGGCCTGCGATCACCTGCGGTCACCTTCGATCCACCAAGGGGAGTTGGGGATCGGCCTCTTCGCTCGTCGGTCCGGTGCCGAAGATACGCCGGAGAAGCCGATGCGTACTGTGCAGCAGAACACGCCCCGCGGCGACCGCGCCGGCGACTAAGATTAGTGCAATGGCCCCGCCCAGGATCGGGTGATGCGTGGCGAACCAGGTGAGACCCACCGCAATCGCGTCCTCGATGGCGCTGAGGCCGACGTTCGAGAGCGGCTCCGGGCTCGGTGTGACGACGGCACGAAGCGCGGTCTTCGATGTGCGCGCGGCAAGGGCGATTGCGGCGCCAAGCACGGTCGTGAGCACCTGCATCTGCGGAGTAAGTTGGGCGCTGGCATGGTAGGCCACCAGCGCCGCGAGCGGGATTCGGATAAGGGTGTGCAGCGCGTTCCAGATCAGATCGATGCCGGGAATCTTGTCAGCGATAAACTCCACGCCGAACAAAATGGCGCAGACGACGAGAACCCAGGTTTGACCGAGTATGTCGAGGCCCGGAGGAAGCGCGACCCAGTGAGTGCGGGCGAGCAGGCCTAGGGTGAGGATGGTGGCGTAAACGTTCAAACCCGCCGCAAAGCTGGCGGCGACCACGAGCGCGGTAATGTTCGCAGGCGAGAAATCCATTTCAGGGCTCCTACGGTACTGTCAACGTTTTCCGAAGGCTACTTGCCGAACGATACTCTACCGCCGGACCGCGCGCTTGATCTGAGCATACTGGAGCAGGATGAAGCTGTCCGTCATGCCTGCAATGTAGTCTGCGACCACGCGGGCAACGCCTTCGCTGCTCACTTCTTCGAAGTAGGACAGGGGGAGCTCCTCGGGATCTTGAATCCAGTAATCGAACAGCGTAGTCACGACCTCTTCCGCTTTGTCGTGCTCATTTTCGAGAGCCTGGCAGGTGTAGAGCGTGTTGTAAAGGTAATGTTTCTCCTGCAGACGCTGTGCCTCGGCCTGGGAAGAGAAGAGCGCGAGCCGGCTGGGGTGTTCGCGGATGTCTGCGAGAGACTCTGCCCCGATAGCTTCGACATTCCAGCGTGTGGTCGCGATCAGATCGTCAGTCAGGGTGTTCTGCATCAACTGTAGTGCTTCGTTGAACAGGAACTTTGCCTCTACGCCGGCGTGCTCCTGTTCGACGGCTCGGTAGCATTGCGCGACGATATCAACGTGGTCGCAGATATGGCGAATGTCGAGCAGGCCGGATTCAACGCCGTCGTCGAGATCTGCTGTGAGGTAGGCGATCTCGTCGGCGAGATCGATGAGCTGGGCTTCGAGCGGGGGACGTTGGTCGAGCAGATACTCGGACAGTTCGGGGTGATCCGCAGAATTGTAGTCGCGCGAGTGCTTGATGATGCCTTCACGGACTCCGAGAGTGAGATTGAGGCCGCGATGTGCAGCATATCTCTGTTCGAAGTGCTCGACGATGCGCAGGGCGTGGAGGTTGTGGTCGAAGCCGCGGCCGTGTTGTTGCAGACAGCAATCCAGGGCGCGTTCGCCGGCGTGGCCGAAGGGGGGATGGCCGATATCATGCACCAGGGCGAGAGTCTCGGCGAGATCTTCGTTCAGTCCAAGGGTGGTTGCGGCGGCACGGGCAATCTGCGCGACCTCAATGGTATGGGTAAGGCGGCTGCGGAAGTGGTCCGATGCGCGACTGGTAAACACCTGGGTTTTGCCGGCCAGACGGCGAAAGGCCCGGGCCTGCACGATGCGCTCACGATCACGCTGAAATGGCGTTCGCGATGGGCGGAAGGGCGCGGGATAGATACGGGCCAGAAGAGGATCGTCAGGTCCTCCGGCAACCGCGCAGGAATGCAGATCGACAAACATACTCAGACCAAAGTGTATCGGAAGGAACTGCGCAATGCTCGGTGCCGGCTCAGTATGGATGAGGGAAGCATGCAGGAGATCGAGACCGAATCGGGCCAGAGACGGAGCCGCAGAATACTATTTGGCTGACGTCGTCGTCACTTTTGCAAGCTTCACGCGTGCATTCTCGAGCTTATGCTGCAGCTTGGCTACGTCCGCGGGATCGACATCGGCCGGAAGGGAGTGGGCGTACTCGGTCATGGAACGCTCCCACTGGGCTACCGCGAGCTTCAGGTTTCCCGTCTTCTCATAGACCTCGCCGAGATGGTCGTGAACTGTCGGATCCGTGTTGATGCGTTGGTTCGCCTTCCGCAGGTTCTCTTCCGCAAGTGTGTACTGGCCGGATTTATAGTAGGCCCAACCGAGCGAATCGAGAAACGCGCCGTTCTGGGGATCGAGGTCAACTGCCTTGCGAATTAACGTGATCGCTTCGGGAAGCCGAACGCCCCGATCCGCGAACATATAGCCGAGATAGTTGAGGACGGTTGCGTTCTGCGGGTCAATCGCGAGGGCCTTGCGAAACTCCGCCTCGGCCTCTTCGTACTTCTTTTCGCGATCATAGAGAGTTCCACGCAGAAAATAGACGTACAGTTTTTCGTCGGGTTTGGTAGCCAGGGTGTCCGCGCTGGCCAGCTCTGCCGAAGCATCCTGCCATCGTTTCAGGCGAGTGTATATCTGCGCCAGCGCAAGATGCGAGTCGCGTTCTTCCGAAGTGCCTATGGTCGCCTGAAGCTGTGCCTTGGCCAGGGCGATTCCCTGATCGACACTGCCCGTATCCGTCAGTTGACCGGCGTACATCAATTGAATGGCATGGTCCTTCGGCATAGCCTTTGCGATGTCGGCGGCAACGGCAGTCGCTTCCTTCCACTGGTGTGCGTCGCGGTAGGCGTCGACCTGTCCCTGATAGCCATTCTTGAGGTAGTCCCCCCCGAGGGCTATGAGTTGCTTGTAGGTGGCGACGGCTTCGCTGGTCTTGTTCTGCTCGCGGTAGATGATTGCGAGGCGGTCGAGGAAGATCGCTCGATTCGCCTTCTCTCCGTCCGTGTACTTGCCGTCCGTGTGTGCGGAGTCCGCCACCAGCTTCGTGAGCACAGTGGTGGCGTCGTCATAGCGGCCCAGCGCATCATAGATCAGCGCTTCGTTGTACGTCAGTTCGAGCGAGTCGGGAGCGAGCGGCTTGGCTTTCTCGAGCGTGGCGAGCGCCTGGTCGTAGTGGCCCTGCCGGCGTTCAATCTCCGAGATGTGAATCTGAGACTGCGCATCCTGGGGCTCGGCGGCAACGATGTGATTGAGGGTCTTCAGAGCCTCGTCGAGTTGGCCGTCAGTAAGCAGAGCACTAGCCAGGCCTCGCTCTGTATCCAGATTGTCGGGTTCCAGATCGAGAGCGCGGTGGTAGGCCGCAATGGCATCCTTGAGTTGGTGCGCCTGCTCATAGCTGGCGCCGAGAGCGAACTCGATACGCGATGTGCGGTCGTCTACAGGGATGGCGTTGAGCACGTCGGCCGCACGCTTCGACTCGCCCTCCTCACTGTAAAGCCGCGCCATGTTAAGCGCGACGTCTTCGGAGTTAGCATCGATTTTCTGGGCAGCCTTAAACTGGGCCTCCGCCTTTGCCGAGTCGTGATTCAGGCCGTATAGCTGTCCAAGCAGAAGGTGATTCTCGACATCGTTGGGTTTAAGCTCGACCAGCTTTTCGTACTCCGCAATGGCGAGTTGGAGCATCTGTCCGGATTGCGGAGTCTGCATATCGCCAAGGGAGCGCAGATAAACTTTGCCGAGGAGCGCATGCGCATCCACATCGTTGGGGTTCTTCGAGACCTGGTCCTGAGCGGCAGTGACGGCCTCCCGGATTCGACCGATCTTGAAGTAGAGGTTCGCCAAGCCGTCCTGGAGCAGCTTGGAGTTCGGGTCAGCGTCGAGAGCGAGCTTATACTGCTCGACGGCCTGGGTCGCGTAGTCGGACCGGCCCGCGTTAACCGCCATATCCTCATAGAGATGAGCCAAACCGTAGTGATAGTACGAGGAAGCGCGATCGACTGGCGCTGCCAGGGGAGTCCTCGTCGGGGTCTGGGCATTAACAAGTGCTGTTTGCGAAGCGAAAAGAAACGCAGCAGCAGGAAACACAAGGAGATGGCGAAGAGACGAGGCACGCACAAACAAGGTCATAATGTAATTTCCTGTGCCGACGGAATCAAAGCCGAGAACAATACCTTAGTTTAGACGACTCGGTTTCACGTTTGGATGCAGAGCGATCCTTGCAACGAACCGCAACGGCCGGACGGTTCGGCCGCTGCGAAAATTATATCCGGGCGGGAGTTATCCGTGCCGAAAGTGGCGAACGCCGGTGAAGACCATCGCTACCCCCAGCCGGTCCGCCGCTTCGATCACCTCTGCGTCCCGCACGGAGCCGCCCGGCTGAATGACTGCCCTTGCACCAGCATTGGCCACTACCTCCAGCCCGTCGGCGAAGGGAAAGAACGCGTCCGAGGCTGCAACGGAGCCCTGAAGCGGAAGAACAGCCTTCATGGCGCCGAAACGCGCTGCGTCCACCCGGCTCATCTGCCCGGCACCGATGCCGACCGTCTGTCCATGGCCACCGGCAAAACGGGCGTAGACGATGGCGTTCGATTTGACGTGCTTGCAGATCGTCCAGGCAAAAAGAAGGGCGCGCATCTCTTCGGGATCGGGTTTGCGCTTGGTAACGGCGCGGAGGTCGGCCTCAGTGATACGCATCCTATCCGCATCCTGCACCAGAAGTCCCCCTGAGACCTGTTTGAGAGTGCGTCGCAGCTCGGCCGGCTCGATTTCGATAAGACGCAGATTCTTCTTGGATGCAAAACGTTCGAGCGCCTTCGGGGTGAAAGATGGAGCGACGATGGCCTCGACAAAGAGCTTTGCAATCTGCTCCGCAGCCCCTTCGTCTACCTCGCGGTTAATTCCGATGACGCCGCCAAAGGCCGACACCGGGTCGGACTCCAGGGCTCGGAGATAGGCCTCGGCGACAGTCGCGCCGGTGGAAGCGCCGCATGGATTGGTATGCTTCACGATCACCACCGCGGGCTCCTGGAACTCGCTGACCAGCTCCCAGCAGGCGTCGAGATCGACGATGTTGTTGTAGCTGAGCTCCTTGCCTTGCAGTTGCCGGGCCGAGGCGACACCCTTGCCGCTGCCGTCGATGTAGAGAGCGGCTTTCTGGTGCGGGTTCTCTCCGTAGCGGAGCATCTTCGCCATGGGATCGATGACACGAATCACGGGTGGCAGGTCGCCCCCAGAGAAGACAGCCTTACCGGCTGGTTCGGCGATACTTTCGAGCGCAGTTGCGATTCCGGCGTCATAGGCGGCAGTGACGCCGAATGCCGCCCTTGCCAGCCGCCAGCGGGTGGCGCGGCTCAAACTGCCAGCGTGTGCGGCCATCTCTTCGGCCAGCACGGAGTAGTCGGCTGCGGAGGTTACTACCGCGACATCGGCGAAGTTCTTCGCCGCGGAACGCACCATAGAGGGGCCGCCAATGTCGATATTCTCAACCACATCGGCGAAGTCTACGCCTGCTCGCTGGGCCGTCTTTTCGAAGGCGTAGAGATTGACGACAACCATATCGATGGGCTCGATCCGATGCTCGAAGACCGAGTTCATGTGCTCCGCGTTGTCCCGAATGTGGAGTATGCCGCCGTGGACCTTGGGGTGGAGGGTCTTTACTCTACCATCGAGCATCTCGGGAAAGCCGGTGAGATCGCTGATGTCTCGAACTTGCAGACCAGCCTCACGCAAAGCTCGGGCTGTCCCCCCGGTCGAGACGAGATCCACATGGAAGGAGGCGAGGACACACGCGAATTCAACCAGACCCGTCTTATCGGTGACGGAGAGCAAGGCGCGGCGAATGGGACGGAGGTCGGCGGTGGTAGCCGCGCTTGAAGAAACGGAGTGTTCAGTCATCACATTCGACATTCTACTTGCCATTGCCGGGTTGCGACTCGAGCGTCAGAGTACCGCCGAGCCCGTAAGCGAACTCACCTTGGCCACACCATGCGCCGCGCACCAGCGTTTGAGACCATTGGCGATATTTTCCACAGCGCGGGGATCGGCATAGCTGGCGGTTCCGACCTGGACCGCGGAGGCTCCTGCCATCATGAACTCCGCAGCGTCTTCGGCGCGAAGAATCCCGCCCATCCCGATGATCGGGATACGCACGGCCTTTGAGACCTCGTACACCATGCGGACGGCAATGGGCTTGATTGCCGGTCCGGAGAGGCCGCCGGTGATGTTGGCGATGCGCGGGCGGCGGGTTTCGACGTTGATCGCCAAGGAAAGAAAGGTGTTGACCAGCGAGACGGCATCCGCGCCTGCATCGGCAGCTACGCGCGCCATGGATCCGATGTCAGTCACGTTGGGCGACAACTTTACGATCAGTGGCCGGCGCGATGCTCCCTTACAACGGGTCACAAGTTCCTCCAGGAGCTTGGGGTCGGTGCTGAAGACCATTCCGCCGTGGCTGGTGTTGGGGCAGCTCGCATTCAGCTCGTACATCGCAATGCCTTGTGCATCGTTCAGGGCCTGAATCACCTGAAGATAGTCTTCAATGGTGAAGCCGAAGACATTCGCGATGATGACCGTGCACGTCATCTGCTGGAGTTTTGGAAGCTTCTCAGAGATGAATGCGGTTACTCCCATGTTTTGCAGGCCGATGGCGTTGATCATGCCTGCGGCGGTCTCGATAAGGCGCGGCGCCGAGTTACCGGCCATGGGTTCGCGGGAAAGGCCTTTGGTTACGAAGCCGCCGATCCGGTCGAGCGAAACGATGTCTTCGAACTCGACACCGTAGCCGAAGGTCCCGCTCGCCGCAATCACAGGCGAAGAAAATTCCACACCCGCGATGGTGATGCCCATGTCCGGGCCCTTTTGTGAGCTCTTATTCTGGCCGGAACCGCTCACCGGGATTTCTTCCTTTCGCTTCCCTCCTGGACCGGCCCGGGCTCCGGGCGCAACGCCTTGGTCAACACATTTCCTACGCAGGCGGAGGGCCGGTTTACCCGCAACAAGGAGGCAAGTGTGGCCGCTATATCCACCGGAGCGACGCGATCGTGATAAGTTCCCGGCATGAAGGCCGAACCGTAGAACGCGAGCGGAACATGGCGATCGTAGGAGTAGGGCGAGAAGTGATTCGTGCCCTTGGGAGTGGACAACTCGTACATTCCCGGCGAAACCAATACGTACCACCCTCCGTTCGGAGAATAACTGTGCAGGATCAGACGCCCCTCTTCTGTCGCGGGCAACTCTCCTGCAGCCATTTGAACGCGGGTGTATACATGGCGAATCAGCGGTCGAGGGGCAAGGCGCTCCTGGCTCACACCTTCCGCCTCGGGGGGCAATGTTGCTTCGAGAGCCTCGGGAAGCATGGCGGCTACGGCCTGCTCCGCTTGCGCTTCCGTAACCTTTGCTTGCTCAAACGGTCGGGGATCGAGTTCGCGGTACGGCATGTCACCGCCGAGTAGATAGTTGATCTTCTTTCCTGGTGAGAAACGCTGGTTCAGCTTCACGTTCAGCTCTGCGTCCAGCTTTTGCAGATCGAAGGTGGCTGCCGGTATCCCCTCTTTGGCCGCAACGGACGGCAGGGGTGCGATACCGTGGTCTCCCGTCAACGCAACCCAGACGTTCCCCATGCCGCCATCGACGTGTTTATCCAGCCAAGTGAAAAAGCCGTCGAGATCGACATCGACGGCGTCGATCATGGCCCGCTGCTCGGGTGCATCTGGCCCGACAATGTGGCCCAGGATATCGGTAGACGAGATGCTGATGGTCAGGACGTCGGTCACATCGTGCTTACCAAGCTGCTCGCCGGCGACCAGAGATTTCGCGAAGTCAAGAAGATAGGACACAGAAGCGGGGGATTTGCCTACATCGTCGTAGAAGTGGCCCGGTCTTGCTTTCGCCTCCCTGTTAGCTTGTTCGGCCCGGTCGCTGGCGTTGAAGGCTTGAGCCCAGGCAGGTAGCTGCGCCTCCCAATAGGTGGAGGTGACGAATTTGCCGCTCGCGTGATCGAGCCAGAAGGCTCCGTTGGAGGCGTGACCTGAGGTGAGGATGGCGGCGCGATCCTTGAGGGAGATGCCAAAAAGCTTCGACTTGCCGCCGGTCGCGAGAACAACCTCGTCACCGAGTGTCGAGGCGAGTTCGTTGCGCGGCGATGTCCCAACGTCTTTCGAGTTGGGGTCGCCGACAATGGCATACCGCTCATCCTCGACGGAGCTGACCGGATGTGCGGTCGACCGCTTCAGGTCCCACCAGTCATTCAGTGAAATGCCATGCCCATTTGTGTAGGCTCCGGTACCTATCGTCGAATGGCCCGGCGCGGTCATTGTATTGGCGTAATCGTAGTAACAATCCGTGAAATAGGCGCCATGCTTCAGGAAGAGGTTGAAGCCATTCGCAGTTTTGAAGTCGTCACGGTACCGGTCCAGGTAATCGCCCCGGAATTGGTCGATTACGAGGATGACCACCAGCTTCGGTTTTGCGTGGTAGGCGTCAGCACGCGCGGGCATCACGACAGTGAATGGAGTCAGCAGGAGGAGCAAAACGGAAAAGAACCAACGCATTCTTATAAGGTAATCGCATTTGCCAGCATTCCGCATATCTGCACTCAGCTTTGGCAGAGAAGACGGCTAAAATGTTGGTAATGGTCGATCTGGCGTTTGTTCGGGCGAATCTGGCCCTTGTAGAAGAGAAGCTGCGCTCTCGCGGTATGGACGCGGCTGCCGCACTGGGAGATTTTGTCGTTTTGGACCGGGAACGGCGCGAGGCCATCACCCAGGCCGAGATGCTGAAGGCGCAGAGAAACAAGCTGACGGAAACGATTGCGACACTCAGACGCACAGGCGCAGACGCGACCGAGGCGACCGAGCAGACACGCAGCCTGAGAGGTGAGGGAGAGAGGCTTGAGGCCGAGGCAGCAGCCGCGGAGGGGCGTCTGCAGGAGATCATGCAGAGGCTGCCGAACCTCCCGCAGGATGGAGTTCCAGTCGGCAGTTCAGCTGAGGACAACCGTGAGGAGAAGGTCTGGGGAGAGCAACCCGTCTTCGACTTCCCTGCCCGTCCGCACTGGGAGATCGGCGAGTCGCTGGGCATTCTGGATTTCAATCGCGCGGCGAAGATCTCCGGATCGAGGTTTGTTCTCCACATCGGCCAGGGCGCGCGACTGGAGAGGGCGTTGGCGAACTTTATGCTGGACCTGCACACCAGCGTACACGGGTACATGGAGGTGCTTCCGCCGTATATGGTCAACTCGAAGTCGCTCTTTGGGACAGGCCAACTGCCGAAGTTTGCGGAAGACCTGTTTCACTGTGATGATAAGGGCAGCTATGAGGCGGGAAAGTATCAGGACAGCGACCATTGGATGATTCCCACCGCCGAGGTGCCGGTAACAAACATGTTCCGGGACGAGACCCTCGACGGGGCGCAGCTTCCTCTGTCTTTCTGCGCGTACAGTCCGTGTTTTCGGTCCGAGGCCGGGTCGTACGGAAAGGATGTGCGGGGGATGATCCGGCAGCACCAGTTCCAGAAGGTCGAGCTGGTGAAATTTGTGAAGCCGGAAGATTCAGACGCAGAGCATGAACGCCTGACGCGGGATGCGGAGACGGTGCTGGAGCGGCTGGGCTTGCCTTATCGGCGTATGTTGCTGTGTACAGGGGATATGGGCTTCTCTGCCTCGAAGACCTATGATCTGGAGGTCTGGCTTCCGGGACAAAGCCTGTACCGCGAGATCTCCTCATGTTCCAGCTTCGATAGCTTTCAGGCGCGGCGGGCGAATATCCGCTACCGTGCGGCGGGGGCGAAGAAAAGTGAGTTTCTGCACACTCTGAATGGAAGCGGGCTGGCAGTGGGGCGAACCTATATCGCTGTACTCGAGAACTACCAACAGGCCGATGGGACGGTCAGGATTCCAGAGGTCCTGGTGCCATACATGAACGGCGAAACCGTCATCGGCAAGCAACAAAGCAGGGGTTAAACGATGTTCAAACTAATTCGCAATTACATTTTCTGGGCATATGAGCGTGGCAGCTTTCACTACGATGTGATGGTTACGGCGATCCTGCTCTTCATGTTCGTTTCCCCGCATTTCGTTGATTTCAAAGACCGTCCGGTGGAGACGGTGGCGCTTCATGCAAGTGAGGTCCTGGTAAAAGAGGCCGGAAGTCTGGGCCAAAGCAGCCGTTTCCTCTATCAGATCAGAGCCGACGACCTGGGGACAGCGACAACCGACGAGGAACGCCGCGAGGCCATACTGAAGGTGGTCGAGCCTATCTCGGGCGAGGTTTCACTCGAGCGATATGAGCCGGTCCTCGATGCGAACCGGAAGGTGATTGCCTATAACGCCTGGGTGCTTCGCTGAACGATTAGCTGGACACGCAGCATCTAAACACCGAGAGTGATCTTTCCATGATGAACTTCCGCCGCATCGCACCATCTTTCTTTTTGAGTGCAACCCTTTTGTTTGTTCCGGTTAGCAGCGCATCCGCGCAGCCGAAGCCTGGACATCTCGATGAAGTTCTGCGGCAGATGGATGCGGCCAGCCTGAAGTTCAAGTCCGCGGAAGCCGATTTTCGCTGGGACTTGTACGAACGGGTGGTGAAGCAGACGACCAGCCAGAACGGCACGATTTACTTCATGAAGAGTGGCACAACGACGCAGATGGGGGCGAAGATTGTGTCGCCGGCGGTGCGTTTTCTGGAATACCGGGATGGTGCGCTGCAGGTGTTCGATCCGGGTTCCGACCACCTGACGACCATCTTGTCGAAGCAGAACCAGGCGCAGGTGGAGAGCTTTTTGACGCTGGGGTTTGGCGGCAGCGGCAAGGATCTTGCGCGGGCGTGGACGATATCCGATCTGGGTATGGAGTCGATCGACGGTACCGAGACGGCGGTGCTGGATCTGGTTCCGAAGGACCCGGGTGTGCGTAACATGTGTACACACATCAAGATATGGGTCGATACGACACGTGCGATCTCGTTGAAGCAGGTGTTCTTCATGCCCTCGGAGGACACCCGGACCTCGGTTTACACCAATATCCAGCTTAACGACAAGGTGGATTTGAAGAAGTATGAGATCAAGACGGATAGCAAGACGACCAGGGATGCTCATTGAATTTTCCGACCGGCGGTGAAGGCTGCGGCGGGAAGCTCGAAACAGCTCATTTCGCTGGTGTTTTTGAAGGGTGTTTTGGGAAACGTGGTTTTTCGGCGTGGTTTTTTTTGTGCTTAATGTGGTCGTTTGCGTGGTGGATGTGGTGGGCTGACTACACTGCTGCGACGCGTTCCGGGTACGCCATGTTTTTGAAGTTTATTTCGAACAGCTAAGTTTCTCGACGGGCGGAAGAGACTGCTGGACCAGACGCTGCTGGACCAGACAAGGAGCAGGGGGAAAAACTCTATGGTGTAGCGCGGCTCCGAATTGTCCAAGGTGAGCAGGAGGACGCAGCGAAGGAGGAGAAAGGCAAGCATGGACCAGGCCAGCGGGTGATTGTCGCCCCGACCAAGGCGCTTACCCTGTTCGGTCGGGCTGCCCCACGCGCCTCCTTGAATCCAACCCCGAATCCAACCCCGAAGCCAAAGCCAGAGCCCGGCGGCTCCGAGAACGAGATAGGCGAGATTAAGAGTGGCGTAGGCGAGGGCGAAGAGGGTTGCGCGGGGGTGTTCGCTTTCTTTCCACCAGTCGAGCGGGACGGGTAGCGTCTCGGTGCGGGGGCGCAGAAACATATTGAGCAGGCGGCCTACGGGCAGAACGACGAAGTAGCGCATTGGGTGGGCGTGGATGCGCTCCCGGGCCAGGGCGGAGAAGCGGGTGTCGAACTGTGGGGTGGCATTGAAGGTCTGGTCGTACTCGGCGAGGAGGTCGGCGGTGCGGGTGTATTGGGACGGCGAATCGAAGGCTCGCGCGGGCAGGTCGCGGATATCGATCTCCGCACTATCGTAGTTCCAGTAGACCTGTTCCGTGGAGGCGTAGTCGATGGCCCAGGTGCGGTACCAGCGTTGGAAGCCGAGGGGAATGTCTTCTCCAGGGTCGGTCGCGTAGCGTGGGGCGAGCGGCTGAACGACATGGAAGGTGTGCCAGTTTCGTAGCGTCCAGGGAACAAGCGGGAGGACCACACACAGCGCGGCAAGAACGACGGGGAGTGTCGCCTGGGCCGTGGTTCGGGCCATGGAAAGCCTGTGGTGGGACAGACCGGTGGTTGCGGCCTGGGGCATTCGGAGGGGCGTCTCCTGAGGGCGGGCGGAGCGCAGCGCGAGGTAAAGCATGGCGGAAAGAACGGCTGCGGGAAGCAGTCCCTGCTCTGGCCGCAGCAGGACGGAGCAGGCCATGGAAGCGGCTGTGACCCAGAGCCAACGGTTATAGCCCAGTCCGCCGGTCTGCCAGCGGTGAAGGCTGTAGAAGGCGAGCGCGATCGTGGTGAGGGTGAGGGTTTCGGTGAGGGGAACGGCGACATAGGCCGCCGTAAAAGGGCAGAGAGCACCGAGCCAAAGGGCGGCCAATCCGGAACGGGTGCCGAAGAGCCGTCGTGCGAGAGCGGCGGCCAGCAAGCAGGTGAGCAGATCGAAAATGGCCTGGAGGCACAGGACGGCGGTGTACCGGTCAGGGCCGAAGACGGCAAAGCAGGCTGCGAGGAAGAGCGGGTAGCCCGGCAGGCGGATCAGGGTGGGGGCGATGCCGTGGGAGGTCTGGGTGAAGCCGTAGACGCCGTGCTGAAGGAGGTTTCTGGCAATGCTCCCATAGATGAGAGTGTCGCCTTCGATGCGGCCCGCATGGGCGACGAACCAGAGACGCAGCGCGAGACCAGCCGCCAGGGCGAGCAAGGCAGATAGAACCGTCTTAAAACTTCTGCCTGTCATGTGTAGGGGAATCATACTGCAGGAGATAAGGACGCAGGCAAGCAGCGGGTCAGACGGCGACGGTGAATGTCTCTTCGCTGCGGGTGACGGCGCGGTAGAGGGTGTCACGCTCGAAGGGCTCGCGCCCGGCTTCCGTGATGAGCCTCATGAGATCGATCCGGCGCATTCCCTGCGGGGTGGTGGCGCCGGCATCGTGGTAGATCTTCTCTTCGACTACCGTGCCGTCGATATCGTCCGCTCCGAAACGCAGCGAAATCTGGGCCATCTTCGGCGAAACCATCTGCCAGTAGCTCTTGATGTGAGGGAAGTTGTCCAGCATCAGGCGGCCGACCGCAATCTGGCGCAGGTCGAGCATGCCGGTGGTACGGGGGATGTGCGCCAGCGCGGTGTTTTCGGGATGGAAGGCGAGGGGAATGAAGGTTTGAAAGCCCCCGGTCTCATCCTGGACGGCGCGCAGCCTGACGAGATGGTCTACCCGATCCTCTATGTTCTCGACGTGGCCGTAGAGCATGGTCGCGTTCGAACGCAGGCCCATCTGGTGGGCCATGCGCGCGGTGTCGAGCCACTCGCTGCCGTCGATTTTGTGGTCGCAGATGATATGTCTTACCCTGTCGGCGAAGATCTCCGCTCCGCCGCCGGGCATGGAGTCGACTCCCGCGGACTTCATCTGCTGGAGAGTCTCGGGAATCGTCATCTTGCCGCGCTTGGCGAGAAAGGCGACCTCCACCATGGTGAACGCCTTGACGTGAACCTTGGGGAAGCGGAGTTTCAGTCCACGCACAAGATCCATGAAGTATTCGAAGGGCAGGTCGGGATGCAATCCGCCGACGATGTGAAACTCGGTGATCGCTTCGGTGTAGCCGGAGGCGGCTGTCTCCCATGCCTCTTCGAGCGCCATGGTGTAGGTCCCGGCATCGCCCTTCTTGCGTCCGAAGGCACACAACCGGCAAGATGCCACGCAGACATTGGTTGGATTGATGTGCCGGTTGACGTTGAAATAAGCGATGTTGCCGTGCATCCGCTCGCGAACGAGGTTGGCCAGCCAGCCTACGGCCAGAATATCTCCCGTCCCGTAGAGCAAAACCCCATCCTCGAAGCTCAACCGCTCCCCTGCCCGCACCTTGGCCGCAATCGGCAGCAAGGCGCGGTCATCGGTCTGGAAGTCGTGCTGCGGCCGCAAGCTGGTTGACAGGCTCATAGCGCAATTCTATTCCTACCGGGTTGTCGATGGGCTGGCCGGCGGGTTTGTGGGTTGACTGGAGTCGACCATGCGGGGCTGGATGACGATTCCATCAAACAAGGTAGCGCCAAGCAGGTGATCGCCCATGGGACGAACAAACCGGAGATTCCAGCCCGTAGCCTGATAGCTCACTGCCTTGTCCGGCAGATGGACCATGAAGACCATGGTGTTTTTGCGGTTGGACGTAATCAACATACGCTGCGTCGACTGATCGTAGAAGAGGCTGCTGACCTCGCTTAGATAGAGGTTCTTGAGCGTCTGCCAGGTTGCGCCTGCATCTTGTGAGAGGAAGACGCCCTGGCTGCCGCCTACCCAGAGTCCTCCGGAGTCGTCTATGGCGATTGCGGACACCTGCTCCAGCTTTTCGGGCAGCTTGACCTGCGTCCATGTGAGGCCGTTATCGGAGGAGGTCTCGGCGGACCGGAAGTTTGCGGCAAACACGTTGGATTTTGCTGTAGCGACAAAGTTCCACCCCTGCTTGCCGGCGTCGGGGACAGCCTTCCAGCTCTCACCGGCGTTCGTGCTTCGCAAGAGGCCTTCGAAGGTGGCGGCGTAGAGCGTGTCGCCAGAACGCGCGATGGCGTTGATGCCGGTGTCCAGAGGCTTGGATATCTCGCGGGGGGCGCTGGGCGGGGGCGGTGCTTTGTGCCGGACGGCCTTGCCGGAGGCGTTGCGCTTGGAACTGGCGGTAGCCTTGCGTGCGGGTTCCGCCTTGACGGGCTCCTCCGTGATCACATTGCCTATGCGGCTCCAGACCTCGCCTTGCAGGTGGTAGATTCCATGTCCGGTGCCGGCGAGAACGGTCCCATCGGCCGCTTGACCGAGGCTGAAGACATCGCTTCCGGCCAAACCTGAGCTCTTCTGCATCCAACTGAGGCCGCCGTTGTCGCTGACGAAGACGCCGCCCGCGTTTTTATCGTTTACCAAGCCGATGTAGATGGTCTCCGGCTTGGAGAGATCCGCGATGTAGGACGTGATCTGACGGGCCGAAAAGCCGTTGTTCGACGCAGAGAACGAGTTGCCGCCATCGTTACTTGCCAGCACGCCTCCGCGGTCTGTGGCCAGGAGAACTCGATTGTTATTGGTCGGGTCGACGTATACATCGTTGATGATCAACTCGGGGCTGGTGGTACGCTGCCAGGTCGCGCCTGAATCGACGGTACGAAACAGCCCTTCGGTGGTGCCGGCAAAGACGATGTTCAGGTTTTCGGGGTCCTGCATCAAGACCCTGGTGCGGCGCGCGGTGGAGGGAATTCCCTGCACCTTCTTGAATTGTCCGGCAGCATCGTTGCTCTTGTAGATTCCGGAGCAGGCACTGGCGTAGACCACGCTCGCATTCTTCGGATCGACGATGATCGAGAAGACGTCGGAGTCGTCGATGATGCCCTGTTTGATATTGGTCCAGTGCTCGCCGCCGTCGACGGTCTTCCAGGGCAGGTGCCAGGTACCGGCATAGATGATCTCGGGATTGACGGGATCGATCGCGATGGATTCGACCTCGTGCAGCTCCTGGCTGCCCTCCGGGCTGATCAGCTTCCAGTGCTCTCCGCCATCGGTAGAGCGGAAGACACCCTTCAGGGTTCCGGCAACGAGGATCTTCGGATTAGAGGGAGCTGCGGTAAGCGCCCGGATGGACTGGCCGCGCATATCGGCATCGCTCGTCCAGGTCACGCCGCCATCGTTGCTGCTGTACAGGCCGCCATCGGGGCTGCCGAGCACCCATGCGCCGATCAGGAGATGCTTCGAGTCGGCGCGGTCGACAATGATCGAGTCGAGTGCGAGATCGTCTCGCTGGCCGATCCAGGAGACCCGTTTCCAGTTAGCGCCGCCATTATGCGATTCGTAGATCCAGCCGGTCGCGGTGCCGAGATACAGGTGCATATGGTCATGCGGGTCCGCGGCGAAGGAGCGCGCATCTCCGCCATCGGGACCGAAGGGCAGCCAAGTCGCCGCATGTAACGCAAGGCAGAAAAAAGCGAAGAACGAGACGAGCAGGGAGGTCAGAAATCTATTTTTCTTGATCAACGGTTGTTCCAGTCTGTGGCTTGAGGTCTTTGAAGATCGGTGTGACGAAGTTGAGCATAGCGCCTTCAACACAAAGGCTGACTGGGAGTGAACCCAGCCAGCCTGTGTGCCTTGTTGCATGGGGCTTACCGCTTGACTGCTTGCCGATTACTGCTTGTGGTGCTTTCTGCCGGCATGGTGCTCCGGCTTGGTGCTGATTGCGCTTTCATCGACTGAGGTGACACCCGTGCTGTCCATCGTGGCACCGGCGGGGATCAGGGTCGTCGTCACAGTCTTACCAGCTTGTGTGCCGGTGTAGACCGAGATGCGGCTGGCGTCGATACCCTTTTCCTTGACGAGGTAGTCCTTGGTGTTGACAGCACGCTCAGCAGCGAGCTTGGTGCCCCTCTTCTCATTTTCGTCTGCGTTCCCGACGACCGCGAGCTTCGCATCGGAGGAGCGCTGCAGGTTGAGAGAGATGTCATCAAGGCATGCCTTGGCTTCATTGTCGACACGCGCCGGACGGCGAGTATCGCGGCCGAAGTTAACCGAGCAGAGTGCGCTGGTCGTCGGTGCCGGCGGCGGCGGCGGAGGCGCATTGACCGTGACGGTGGCGGTCGAAGAGGCGGTCTGCCCCTTGTCGTCTACCACGTTGCAGGTCACTGTGATGGTTCCAGGCGCTGCGCCCGTCGTGGTCAATGTCGCGGTAGAGGTGCTGCCGGACACAGAGCCAGCCGACGCGCTGTAGCTGTAGGTGAGAGGACGGTTCTGCGGGCTGATGCCGCTTGCCGTGATGGTGGAGGAATCTCCCGGCGCAACGGTGGAGGGGCTGGCCGAGCAACTGATCGTTGGCGGTTCGTATGCCTTGACCGTATACGGAGCCGAGCAGTCTGCCATCTCGCCAGGCTTCGCGCCCTCGGAGATATGACCCTTGGCGGTGTAGCTGCCGGGGTTTGCAGTCTTGGTGTCGATCGTCGCAGTGTTGGTGGTTCCCGAGATGGTGCCGCCATCCGCGGTCCAGGTATAGGTGGGGGTCTTCTTGGGGTTCAGGTTGAGCGCCGTACCCGTTACGGTAAGAGGATCGCCGGGGAAGACGGTGTCGGGAGAGACCGCGCAGGAGTAGGTCACAGGCGGCGGAGGAATGATGTGACCGAAGTGCATCACGATGCCGGTGCTCAGGACAGCAGCGCTGAGGTTCGTCCGGCCGCCCAGCACTCCGGCGGTGGGGACCGTGGTGGAGGGACCGTAGTTGACATGCATGTACTGGTAGTCTGCCTGGAAGAGTCGCAGGGAGAGACGATTGTTGAGGAACGGAAGATCGTAGTCCATGCCGCCGCCTACGGTCAGGCTGGCCCCCCACATGTAGGGCTCGTGGTAGATGAACGGGTTGGACGAGTTGGGGCCGCCCAGACGCGCGCCACCGGCGAGGCCGTGCGCGAAGAGAGTGAAGTTCTGCATGGGAGCGCGGAAGATGGGGCCGGCGGATGCGGTGTAAAGGCCATCGTTGTGGCCGTCCGGGTGCGCGGCGAAGACGAGCTCGCCACCGACATACTTGTTAAAATAGTATGCGCCACTGCCAATTGCGCCTACATCGATCGAGGAATAGTTGATCCCCGCGGGCTTGACCTGTCCGTGGGCTCCGAAGTAGGAGTATCCCAGAAAGACATCGACGCGCGAAGGGTTATTACCCATCGGGGCGGGTGTGCTGGGTGTTTGCGCACCCAGGCTTGCAACTCCAAGACTGACTGCACATGCAGCCAGTACAGACCGGCCTACATTACGTAACGGGCGATAAACCATTCGAATTCCTCCACTCAAAGTGTTGCGTTTTATAACGAGCCTGCGTTTACGGGGTCGTTTTGTATTGTTCGATTCTTTACAGCTTACTTCAGTTGCTAACCGATCCGGTAAAAAAATACGTCCCCGCCGACACTATTTTCAATACTTTACCAGCGAAAATGGTAAAAATGTCCGGTTGTCAAGAAGACGTACCCAGCGAGTAACATGCCCTTCGTTACCTGGCGGCTCAGGAAAGGTTCAGTGTGCGGCGCACCGTACCCCGCTCCTGTTGAATCTTCTCCTGCAGCAAGGTGATCGCGTAGAGGAGCTGCTCGGGGCGCGGGGGGCATCCGGGGACGTAGATGTCGACCGGTATGACCTGGTTGACGCCCTGCAGCAGGGCATAGTTATTGAAGACGCCGCCGGAGGTCGCGCAGGCGCCCATGGAGATGACCCACTTGGGCTCGGGCATCTGCTCGTAGAGGCGGCGGATAACGGGCGCCATCTTCTGCGAGACCCGGCCCGCGATGATCATCAGATCGCTCTGACGCGGCGAAGGACGGAAGACCTCGGCTCCGAACCGGGCAATATCGTATCGCGAGCCGCCCATGGACATCATCTCGATTGCGCAGCAGGCCAGACCAAAGGTCATCGGCCAGACAGAGTTCTTACGCACCCAGTTGATGGCCGCATCCATGGATGCGAGAAGGATTCCTTCGGGCTGCTCGGTTCCCCAGCTCACCTCGCGCAGCTTCTCCTGATTCTTCCCGAAGCTGTCGAGAGTGCCGAAGAAGTAGCGGTCGTTCTTCTGCGGAACCGCGGTGGGGCGGCCCGTGCTTGTGTTCTCGCTCGCCGGTTGTGCTGTGTCATGCGCGGATCTGGTCATACCTGCCATTATAAAACCGATGCTCCGGCGTACAGGACGCATGTGTGTATGCTCAAAAGATTTTATTCCGCCAACCCAAAGCAGCCGGTCAGCGGGCATTCTCTTCGATTGCCTGGATCAGCGCATCGCGGAGAGCCTGTTGCTCCTCGTCATCGAGCTTCGCGCCGTCGTGGGTCAGATAGAAGACGTCGATGGCCATCTGGCCCTCGGTATCGACCAGCGCGACCTCGATGCTGCACCCCTGGGCGGCCAGCGTGAGACTGAGCGCCCGCAGCAGACCTGGCGTATCCTGCGCGACCACTTCGAGCAGAGTGCTGTGGGACGAAGCCTCACTGTCGAACTGGATGCGGGTGGCGACCTGGACAAGGGGAGCCTTGCGCCGTCCTCTTCTGCGTCCGCTCAGCAACTTCTCCAGCGAAACGGCCCCGGTCAGGACGTCATGGACACTCTTCACGAATGTCTGACGCTCGGAGGCGTTCATCTCAAGCGTGTGGAAGCTGTCGGTGAAGCGGAAGCTATCCACAACCACGCCCTGACGGTTTGAAAACGCATCGCCGCTGAGAATATTCATCCCCCAGGCCGCAAGCGCTCCGGCGATGGCGGCAAACAACTGCGGCCGGTCCCGTGTGACCAGCGTCAGTTCGCTCACGGCGGGTGCATAGAGGAAATCCAACTGTACGGGATCTTCGGCGAAGCGGGTCGCCATGCTGAAGTGCGTGCGCACCTGCACTGGCGTCCGGGTCAGCACATAACGCTGCGGGAAACCTTCCAGGTACTCGCCCACCGCAAGGTTCTGGCCAGGCAGCAGAGCCGCGACGCGGTGCACCAGCTCACTTTCTCCCTGGACTCCGAGACGCTCATCGTCGATGCTGCGGTCCAGGTAGTTTGCCGTGGCGATGTACAGCCGCCAGAGGTTCTCCGCCTTCCACGGCGTCAGGGCGTCCGGATGCACGGCGTCGATGTCCGCGTAGGTAAACAGCGTCAGCATGCGCAGGGCTTCGGGGGTCTGCACCTTGGCGGCGAAGGCCCGCACGGTCTCCTCGTCGAAGATGTCCCGCCGCAAGGCAGCCGACATCTCAAGGTGGTTGGCAATGAGATTCGACACCAGTCCGCTCTCATACGAGTCGAGTTCGAGGCGGGTCATGACGCCCTGGGCGAGCCGTGTACTCTCGACCGCGTGGTCGCCGGTGCTTCGCCCCTTGCCGGTGTCGTGCAGCAGCGCCGCGAGATGGAGCAGCCCGGGATGCGGCAGTTCACCCAGCAGGCCGCCGAAGCGCGTGGCCCACTCCGCCATCGCCGTGTCGTGCGTGGTCTCCAGCCGGTGCAGGGTATCGATGAGCACGAACGTATGCTCATCGACGGTGTATCGATGATAGGCGTCTCGAATCACAAGCGCGTCGATGCCGTGAAACTCCGGGACCAGAAGCTCAAGCACGCCCAAGGCATGCATCGAACGCAGCGCGCTGCCCGCATAGGGGCCGGTCAGAATCCCGCGCAGGTTGTGCCATAAGGCGGGGCCCTCCTCAAGATGCGCCGAAAGCACAGGCAGGGCGTGGGACAGCCGCTCTTCCGCCTCGGGGCCGAGCGTGGCTCCCGTCCTGCTCATGGCGGTGAAGACATGCAAAACGGTCTCGGGATCCTGCGCCGGATCGTGGCCGCCGGATGCGATGGGATCGAGTGCGATACGCGAAGCGGCGAGGCGAAAACCCTGAGGCGTGCCCTGAAGTTCGATCTTCGCCTCGCGCTTTCGCTTGAACCCAGGTAATCGGGATGGGAGTCTTCGGGTTGGCGACGACTCCTCGATCATCTGCATCGCGCGCCGCTCCACACTGCGCGCATGGCGGAAGTACAACCGCATCCAATACGCCGCATCGGGCTTCTTGAGCCGCGGGCCTGCCAGCCCCACCATAGCTTCGGCGGCGGCGTCCTGCGCCTGCCAGTCCAGGGTATTGTCGTCCCGCTCGTGCCGGTAGTGCAGGAAACAGCGCACAAGGCACAGAAACTCGATTGCCTTGCGGAACTCGTCCCCTTCCTCCGCGAGTGCCGGAGAGAAGGCAGATGGAGCGCCCGATCGGCTCGCGCCGTTCCTCGCAACCGAAGCGCCCGAGCCACGCAGCGCGTTCAACCACGTGCAGACGTGGACGTCTCGCAGGCCACCGGGACAATCCTTGATGTTGGGCTCCAGATGGAACAGGGTGTTGCCATACTTGGCATGACGAGACCGGGTTAGATCCAGCAAGCCGGCGATAATAGCTCTCTGGTCGCGCTGCAGCAGCTTCGGAAGGACCTGCTCTGCGAGCCTGCCGTGGAGTCCGGCGTCTCCGGTCACAAAGCGGTGGTCGACCAAGGAAAGCGCGAACTCCGCATTTCCTTCCTGAAAGCGCTCGCACTCGGCAAGCCGGCGGGTGGCGGGAGAGACCCGTAGTCCGCAGTCCCACATATGTTGATTCATCGATCGAATTGCGCCTTTGGCGTCTTTTTCCTCTACTTTCCCATCCAGAAGGAAGAGCAGGTCGACATCGGAGTACGGAAACAGCTCCCTGCGTCCATAGCCCCCAATGGCAACCAGTGCGATGCCCTGCGACAGAGCCGGGTTGTGGTCGACGGTCTTCGCCCACAACTCGATCGCAAGCTCGTCGAGCGCATCCGAGCGTCCGGCGATGGTCGCCGCCCCCGACCCCCCGCCCGCCTCGAAGGCGCCGCGAAGCTGCAGCATCTTTCGCTGGTATGTGCCCCGCATCGTTCCATCGGCGAGTTGATTTATCTGCATGGCCGCTCCGAAAAACAAGAACCTGAACCGGGCGATCGTTACGTGGACAGCGCTACGTGGACAGCGCTACCGAATAATCGCTGCCGAATAATCGCTACAGGGCGATCTCTCCCCGTTCGTCGTTCCGAATCCGTATCGCTTCGTCGATCCGGGAGATAAAGATTTTGCCATCGCCGATGGCTCCGGTGCGGGCTGCGGAGGTAATCGCCAGGATCGCCTTTTCGACCATGGCGTCGGCGATTACCATCTCAAGCTTAACCTTCGGCAACAGGTCCACCGCATACTCGCGTCCCCGGTAGAACTCCGTATGTCCCTTCTGCCGACCGTGCCCCCTGGCTTCGGTGATGGTCATTCCTTCGACGCCGATCTCCACCAGCGCGTCCTTGACTGCATCGAGCTTCGATGGCTGAATCACAGCTTCAATCTTCTGCATGTCGTCTTGTCCTCTCGTCATCCTCTCGCTGCGATCGCTCCGCCGCTGCTGCATGCCACACGGTTAGTGCGCCCAATCGTATCCTTCTTCGCCGTGCTGCGAAATATCCAGCCCTTCGCGCTCGTCCTCGGCGCTTACCCTAAGCCCGATCAGCTTATCCACGACGAACAGGATGATCAGCGTGCCGACGACCGAAAGAGTCCATGCGATTGCGACCCCGATCAACTGGTTGAATAACTGGCGCCAGTTCCCTTCGAGCAGACCAGTGGCTTTGCCCGCGCCGAAGATGGGGTTGATCGCGCTGTTGGCGAAGATGCCTGTGAGGATCGCTCCGATGGTTCCACCCGCCCCGTGCACGCCGAACGCATCGAGCGAATCGTCATAGCCGAAGATGGCCTTGACCTTGACCACCATGAAGTAGCAGAACACGCCAGCAATGGCTCCGATCACAAGCGCCGACATGGGAGTGACGAAGCCGGCGGCAGGCGTAATCGCCACGAGGCCCGCTACAGCGCCTGAGATCGCACCGAGGGCAGAGGGCTTGCCCTGGCGGAGCCACTCCGCCGCGCTCCAGCTCAATGCCGCCGCCGCTGCCCCGAAGTGAGTGGCCACGAATGCCGAGGTGGCCAGCGTACCCGCCGACAGCGCCGAGCCTGCATTGAAGCCGAACCAGCCGACCCAGAGCATGCAGGCGCCGATGAAGCTGAGCACCACCGAATGCGGCGGCATCGGCACCTTGGGGTAGCCCAGCCTCCTGCCCAGATAAAGCGCAGTGACCAGCGCCGAGACGCCCGAGGTCACATGCACGACCGTGCCGCCGGCGAAGTCCAGGCAGGGAAATCGGCCACCCAGGGTCGCGTTGAGAAAACCGCCCTTTCCCCAAACCATGTGCGCCATCGGGCTATACACAAAGAGCGCCCACAGAATCATGAAAACGAGCATCGCCGAAAACTTCATGCGCTCGGCAAAGGCGCCCGTAATCAGCGCGGGCGTGATGATGGCAAACATCAACTGGTAGATCATGAAGGTCTGCAGCGGAATGGTGGCCGCGTACTTCGCATCCGGCGCGAGGCCAACGCCATGCAGAAATGCGTTGTGGAGGCCGCCGATGAATGCGTTGCCTTCGCCAAACGCCAGGGAATATGCCACCAGCGCCCACAGGACCGTTATGACGGCCATCATCGCGAAGGTCTGCATCATGGTGCTCAGAATGTTCTTCTGCCGCACCAGGCCGCCGTAGAACAGCGCGAGGCCGGGCCCGCTCATCATCAGCACAAGCGCCGCCGAGACCAGCATCCAGCCGTTGTCGCCCGCGGTCTGGGCTGCCGCAATGGCCGCCGCGTTGTCGGCATTCTGCTTTTCGAGTGCGGCGATGCGGTCCATCTGGCTGGCTCCGGAACTGGCTCCGGGACCGGCCTGCGGAGAGGCAGTCTGCGCCATCGCCAGCGCTCCGCCGAGAACCGGGCCGCCGGCGAGCAGCGCCAACAGGAATGCCAGAAACATCTTCACCACGGAACGACGCATGACATTCCGACGCATGACATTCATAGATCGATCACCCGTTTCAAAAGAGTAAAAAGCAGCAGATGAACAGACAGGTCCGCGTTCGCCCTGCGGCGATCTTCAATGCCTGGAGCTTCGCCGAACATCGCCCGCGAAGGTCTCCTTCTCTTGCCCTGATGGGCTTACTCTACACAAGGCGACACACAACACAAAGCAAGAAATGCGATGTCACGATTCGGCGTCCCGTATCATCTACACCAGAAAGGGCCCACTATGTCCACCGCTACACTCCACCGCTGGAGCGAGGTCGAAACGGAACAGCTCAATCCCCTGCTGACGCGCCAGTTCGTCTCCGGCAGCAAGGCCATGTTTGCACGCATCGTGCTCACCAAAGGCTGCATCGTTCCGCGGCACTCGCATCCCAACGAGCAGCTTGCTTTCATCCTCGAAGGCTCGCTTCGTTTCGACTTCGACGACGGCAGCTCCCATACGGTCAATGCCGGCGAGGTGCTCGTCATTCCGGGCGACCTTCCGCATTCGGCCACCGCGCTTGAAGACACGATCGACTTCGACATCTTCGCTCCACCCCGGCAGGACTGGCTGGATAAAGACGATAGCTATCTGCGGTAGGTTGCGCTCTGCTCGTCTATTGCTCTGCTCGTCTATTGAGGGGCCATGTAACCGCGCTGTCTCATCCATTTGGCCAGCAGATCGGGCCAGATGCTCAGCTCGGGGTTTGCCGGAGCCAGCCCCGAGCCATGCACTCCGTGCTGAAAAAGATGCATCTCTACGGGGACTCCGGCCTTCACGAGCGCGGAATAGAACATGACGCTGTTCACGACGGGAACGGTGTGGTCGTCGGTGGTGGCGAAAAGGAATGTTGGAGGCGTGTTCGCGGTCACCTGCAACTCCGCGGATAAAGAACGCGCCAGAGCGGGATCGGGGCTGTCGCCCAGCAGATACTTCATCGAGCCGCGATGGAGGTAAGGCTCCTGGAACGTGATCACCGGGTAGGCGAGGACGAGAAAATCGGGCCGGCTTGGTTTCTGCTCCACGGCGTCTGTGGCCGCCGGTTTGCCAGAGTCGAAGTGCGTCCCCGCCGTGGCGGTGAGATGTCCGCCTGCCGAAAAGCCCCACATCCCGATATGGTCCTCGGCCACCCCGAACCCCGCTGCGTTGGCGCGCACGTACCGGATCGCCCGCTGCGCATCGTCCGGCTCCGCCGGGTAGTGATATTTCGGGCCCAGCCGGTACTTCAGGACGAAGGCGGCGACACCTCGCGCGTTCAGCCAGGCGGCGACGTCCGAGCCCTCCCTGGTCATCGACAGGTGCTGGTAGCCGCCGCCCGGAGCCACCACGACACCGGTCTTTGTCGCATTCACCCCGGCCGGCAGATAGATGGTCAAGGAAGGCTTGTCGGGGTCGTCGTCGCCCTGTGCACCTGGCGCGCCGTTCGGCCAGAGCAGTATTGTCTTCGGCGCGACGAGGGGCGACATCACCGCAGCCGGCACCTGTCCCAACGCCGCACCGCATAGCGCCAACGCCAGCACCACACCACCAGAAAAACCTCTCACCAAGCCTCCGTTGCAAACCGGGTTCGTCTTTTAAAGCCGATGCTCGATAGTACAACTCGCGCCTTCGACATCTCTCCTATCGATCCCGTACTCTTTCAGGAGTGATTCTGCACGCGGAGACTCTATGAAGCGCCTGGTACAAAGACAGCTCCAACAATCGATCGCCACTTTGCAGGCCGTACTCGCCGACGAGCAGATCTGCGACACTCTCGTTGCAGTTGGGAGGATCACCGCAGAGGCGATGCGGACGGGCCGCAAACTCCTGGTCGCCGGCAATGGGGGCTCCGCCGCGGACGCACAGCACCTCGTAGCCGAGTTCGTTGTCCGCCTGACGGTGAATCGTCCTGCGCTCCGCGCCATTGCGCTCACCACTGACTCCTCCATCCTGACCGCGGCCGGAAATGACTTCGGCTTCGACCAGGTGTTTGCCCGGCAGGTGGAGGCGCTTGGCCAGCCGGGCGACGTTTTTCTCGGAATCTCCACCTCCGGCAACTCGGCTAACGTCGTCAAAGCCCTGCAGCAGGCAAGGAAGATGAAGATGACGACCGTCGGCCTCACGGGCAACGGCGGCGGCGAGATGCGCGCGCTGTGCGATCACAACATCGTCGTCCCGTCCGGGGTCACTATGAATATTCAGGAGTCGCACCTCGCGCTGGAACACATCTTCTGCATGCTGGTGGAGCGTTTCACCTTCGGCGCCGAGTTCGACAGCGAACCGCCGGTCCTCAGCGAGTAAAGCTTCCGGCGGCAGCGGAGGGATGCGCGCGGAGCGATCGGATGGTATGATTCTCCGATTGAAATTGTTTCTGCTTGTCCGGAGCCGACGCCGTGAACCGTATTCCGCTTTTACTTCTGACCGCTGCCCTCGCCAGCCACACCTTCGCCCTTAAGGCCCAGATCAATTCGGCCATGACCAATCCGGCCATGATGAAGTACGCCTGCGGCCCTGCCAATCGCATGTTCGCGACGCTCAGCCCCGCTTCGCGCTTCACCGATACTGCCGCCGGGTTCGACCTGCTGCCCTCACCCGAGGTGGCCGGAAAAGCCTGTACCAGCGACAAGCCTTTCTTCTTCTCCGTTCCCATTCCTGAGGGCAACTACCGCGTTACCGTCGTCCTGGGCGGCCCGCAGGCTTCGGTCACGACCGTGCGCGCGGAAGGCCGCCGGCTGATGCTCGAAAAGATTGCCACCAAGCCGAACGCGTCGCTCACACGCGTCTTCGACACCAATGTCCGCTATCCGGAGATCAATGGCGATCCGAACAACCGGGTTCGTCTCAAAGACCGCGAGCACGGCATTCTGGACTGGGATCATAAGCTCACGCTGGAGTTCAACGGCGACCAACCCAGCGTCCGTTCCATCGATATCGAACCTATCAATGAGCCCGTCATCTATATCGCGGGCGACTCCACTGTGGTCGATCAGTACTATGAGCCCTGGGCAGCCTGGGGCCAGATGCTGCCCCGCTTCTTCCGTCCCGGGGTCGTCATCGCCAACCATGCCGAATCCGGCGAAACCACGCGCAGCTTCGTCGGCGAGCATCGCCTCGCAAAGATCATGTCGATCATGAAGCCGGGGGACTATCTCTTCATCCAGTTCGCCCATAACGACATGAAGCCCAACGCGGTTCCGCTCGACGACTACAGGAAACTGCTGATCGACTACATCGCACAGACCCGCGCCAAAGGAGCAACCCCGGTCCTGGTGACGCCAATGAATCGCCGGACCTTCGACGCTGCCGGGAAGATCACCAACTCCTTCGGCGGCTACCCCGATGCCGTGCGCGAGGTCGCGGCTCAGCAGAAGGCGGCGTTGATCGACCTGAATGCCATGAGCAAGACACTATTTGAAGTCATGGGCCCGGAAGGCACGCTCAAGGCCTTCATGCACTACCCGGCCGGGTCCTTTCCCGGCCAGGAAAAGGCTATTGCAGACAACACTCACTTCAACAGCTACGGCGCGTACGAGCTAGCCCGCTGTGTTGTCCGCGGCATTCGGGAGGACAAGCTTCCCATCGCGAAGTTCCTAGACCCGAAGGTGCCGGAATTCGACCCTGCGCACCCGGATTCACAAGCCGACTTTCACCTGCCCTTCACCCCGATTCTGCACCCCGGCGATCCCACCAAGGTCGGGCAGACCTAGAGCGGAGGATCCGTCCGGTTCTGCGGTGCTGCTAAAGTTACAGCCGCCGCTCAAACTGCAGATTCTTCCCGACACGATCAGCGCTCGGCGAGCAGCGCCTGGACGTCTTTCTCGAAGTCGCGCTGCCGCACTGCGCCGGTATAAGTCTTTGCCACTCTGCCGTGCCTGTCCACCAGGATGCTGGTTGGCAACCCCGCCATGCCATAGGCCAACTGCGACATCGGCTGGGGCAGCGCAACCGGATAGGTGACGTGGAGCTCATCGACAAACCTCTGAACCTTCTCTGTTCCACCTTCATCCAGCGAAATCCCGACCACCGCCAGCCCTTTCGAACCAAGATCGCGCCACAGCCGGATCAACCCGGGCGTCTCCTCCCGGCAAGGCCCGCACCAGCTCGCCCAGTAGTTCACCAGCACGACCTGTCCGCGGTGGTCCGCCATCCGCCACGTCCCTCCATCCAATTGCGCCATGACCAGCGCCGGCATAGCTCTGCGCTCCCCTGCCGGAGAGATCCTGCCCGACTGTATTCCCCCGAAGTG
The DNA here is from genome assembly GCA_965277575.1 of Edaphobacter sp. Classification (GTDB taxonomy): domain Bacteria; phylum Acidobacteriota; class Terriglobia; order Terriglobales; family Acidobacteriaceae; genus Edaphobacter. Next base: position 3,210,328 of record CBDIDK010000002.1, on the reverse strand, counting down.
CCACGACAGGGCGACCAGCCCGAAGGCGATCGCCCCCGCCGCATAGGTGCCCCACCGCTCCCTCAACCCGGCGCTTCGCGTTCCATTCGTCATACTTCCATAAGCCTATTCTCTTTTCTTCGCCGCCTTCGCTCTGTAAAGTGGACATTGGCGCAGGATGTCAGCACATATCGCCACACATCGCCGGGGGCTAAACCGATTTCCAATTCACGACGCACGACCCTCTTCAAAACGTTCGCCTTGCTTGCGCTCCTTTTTACCTCCGTCCCGGGTATTCCCTACTCTATCCAGACCCACGAAGAGCTCGTCGATCTTGCGTGGAAGCAATCGATCCGCCCCATCCTCCTGAAGCAGTACCCCACGCTCACCGATGGCGAGCTCGAGACCGCCCACGGATACGCCTACGGCGGCTGCGCGATCCAGGACTTCGGGTACTATCCATTCGGCAACAAATTCTTCTCCGACCTCACGCACTATGTCCGCTCGGGCGACTTCGTCCTCAGCCTGCTCCGCAATGCGCACACACCGAACGAACTTGCCTTCGCCATAGGCTCACTGTCTCACTATATTGGCGATACCGTCGGCCACAGCTCCGCCATCAACCTCGCCGTTCCCGTCGAATTTCCCAAGCTGCAACAGAGGTACGGCGCCTCGGTGAACTACGCCGAAGATCCGCACGCCCACATCCAGACGGAGTTCGCCTTCGACATCAACCAGCTCAGCAAACTCCGCTTCGCCCCCTCGGCGTACACACGCTTCGTCGGCCTCGAAGTACCGACCGGTTTGCTCGCGAAGTCGTTCTTCGAGACCTACGGGCTCCACCTCCCCGACGTAATCGGGACACGCCAGGCGACCGTTCGCACCTATCGCTTTGCCGCGCGACGCTTCCTTCCCGACATTGCACGCGCCGAAACCATCCTGCACAAGAAGAGCTTCCCAGAGGATCTTCCCAGCGCCGATCTCGATCTTTTTACCAGGGATCTGCTTCAAGCATCGACTGAAAACGAATGGGGCAAGTTTCGCAGGGTCCCCGGTGTCCGCAGCCATCTCTTCGCCGGATTCATCTACATCCTGCCCAAGGTAGGCTTTCTCAAGCTCCTTGCGATTCGCGGACCAAACCAGAGCACCGAAGAGCTGTACATCAAGAGCGTCAACCGTTCGATCAGATCGCTCCGCCTGGTGCTCAACCATTTCGACACCATTCAGAACTACCTGCCGAACCGCGATCTCGATACGGGGCTGAAGGTCCAACCCGGCGGCTATTCACTTACCGACAACACGTACGCAGAGCTTCTCGCCAAGCTTGCCAAACATCCGGAAAAGCCAATTCCCAAGCAGGTAAAACACGATCTGCTCGAGTATTATTCCGATCCCCAGGCGCCCATCACCACGAAGCAATATCCGGAGAAGTGGGCCAGGGTTCAGGCGGACCTGAAGACGCTTGCAACCATGAACACGGTGGGCGACCTCGACCCCGTTCTCGATTCCATGGATGGTTCAGAGTAGCGAGCGGCATCGACCGCGAATACACCGATAAGAACGAGTACATCAAGTCGAATGAGCGCCTGGCGCCGAATTCTTCACCAGCATCGGAGCATCCGCGTCAGGCTGTCTTTCGACCACGTACTGCAAACGGCGAAAAAACCGGTCCACTGCGTCCAGCATCCCCTCTGCCACTTCCACGGGGTAGACCAGCCGCAACACCGAACCGACCGCCAGCACCCCGCGCACCAGGCCGCCACGTACGGCCACGCATCGTTCGGGACGGTACACGCACGATGCCAGATCGGTAATGCTCAGCGCCTCGCTCGGCGTACAGAGAATCGTCTTTGGGGGAGCCATGCGGTCGGTCATGCTGAAGATCTCGAGCTTCGACTCCAGTTCATCCGGAACGAAATCCACGGCGAGGTCCGCCTCATGCACCGCGTCTTCGACGGTCGACACCAGATCGAGCCTGCCTGCGGTCGAATGCATACGCAGATCGTCGAACTCCGCCTCCGCCTTTCGCAGCTTCGCCGGCATCACGTCTTCCAGAACCACATGGAAACCAGCGGCGGCACACGCCAGAGCGAAGCTGCGGCCCGCCACGCCGGCACCGATGATCGCGACCGTGCGGATAACTACAGGTTGGACGGCGGACGGATGGATCGCGTCCGCGGGTTCCAGCGGCGGCTTGACCGCCTTGTTCATTTTTTTGCCGCGACGGCGGAGATCACCGACTCATAGCTCGGTTCGGCGGCCTTGATGTGCTGGGAGACACGCTGCCGGTCTTCCTCTGACAAGGACGGCAACACGGCGAGGATGCGGCGCAACGTGACCGATATGTCGTCGACAAAATTCATGGTGCGGATAGCTTCGCCAGAGAGAGGCATGGGGTAATGCTCCTGAAAAAATGAGATGTACTGCCCCAAGTCTAAATGCTGGAGCCCAGCTCTGCCCGCTTCGAGGCCTCCTCGGATGGCTTGCCCGCTTCGAGGCCTTCGACCGGCTTCTCATATCCGTCGCGGTCGGTCACCTCCATCAATGCCGCTAGTTTCCAGGCAAAATCAGGGTGGATCGCGGACAGCCCGTACCGCCAGGTCCAGTTACCCGCACCGGCCGAAGGTATATTCATCCGCGCTTCGCTGCCCAGATGCAGCACGTCCTGCAACGGAAAGATGCACGCGTTCGCGACCGAACAGGCTGCAGCGCGCATCATCGCCCACACAATTTCGCCGTCGCTCTGGATGCCGCGCAGATAGGTTTGTGCTTTGTCGCGCTCTACTTCACAGGCATCCTCCCGCCACCACCCCAAGGTCGTATTGTTATCGTGGGTCCCGGTGTAGGCAACCGTGTTCGGCACATACCTGTGCGGCAGATACAGATGAGCGCCCCGGTCTGCAAAGCCGAACTGCAGAATCCGCATCCCCGGGAAGCCGAAGTGCTCCCGCAGCTCATCCACTTCAGGCGTAATCAATCCCAGGTCCTCGGCGACAAAGGGCAGTTTGCCGAAGACCTCGCTGAGCCGCTGAAACAGCTCGTGTCCGGGAGCCTTGACCCACTGTCCATGCGTCGCAATCTCATCATCGGCCGGAATCGACCAGAAGGCCTCGAAGCCGCGGAAATGATCCAATCGGATGATGTCGTACAAGGTAAGCGACCGCCGGAACCGGGCCACCCACCAGTCGAAGCCGCGCTCTTTCAACAGCCCCCACTTGTACAACGGATTGCCCCATCGCTGGCCCGTCGCGGAGAAGTAGTCCGGTGGAACACCCGAAACCCGCGTGGGCTGCAGCTCTTCATCCAGTTCGAACAGCTCAGGATGGGTCCACACATCCGCACTGTCGTAGTTCACAAAGATGGCGACATCGCCCATAATGCGGATCTTCCGCTCCGAACAGAAATTCCTAAGCGCACACCACTGCTCGCTGAAGAAGAACTGTACTGCCTGCTCAATGGCAAGCTCCCGGCCATGTTCGTTCATCACCGCCGTCAGCGCATTGTGTTCGCGCCGCGCATGCTCCGCCGGCCATTGATTCCAACTGGTATAGCCATACATTCGACGTAAGACGTTGAACATCGCGTAATCCAGGAGCCACGACGAATTGTCCTGGCAAAAGGCTGAGAAGCGCGCTCGCTCCGCATCCCCGGCGCGATCGAGAAAGTTTGCCGCAGCCTGTTCGATCAGCGGCAGCTTCAGCCGGTTGACTGCCTCAAAATCCACCGGCCCCTCGTGTCCTGGCAAACCCGCGATTCGGTCCGGCGCAATCCAGCCACCTTCCACCAACTGCTCCAGGCTGATCAGAATCGGATTTCCAGCAAACGCCGAAAGCGCAGAGTACGGCGAGCTTCCATATCCCGTGGGACTCAGAGGCAGCACCTGCCAGACGCGCTGCTTGGCCGCCGCCAGAAACTCCGCGAAAGCATACGCCGCCGGTCCGAAGTCGCCTACACCGCCATACGATGGCAGCGAAGTCACATGCAGCAGAATGCCGGACAGCCGCTCCTGGTTGTTCGCTTCCCCACCCATCAATCCCCCTTGTGCTGCTGGAGCGTATGATGCCGAAATCCTGCGTGGCTGCCGCAGCAGCGCCGGACACATGCATCGGGAATCAACTTCAGTTCAAGAAAATACCCCGGGAAGACTTAGCTTCCCGGGGTCATGCTGAAGGATTCGGCTAGCCGCCGAAAGGAGACGAGCCAGGCTCAGGCTGCTTCTTCGAGAACCTCACTGCGCCGCCCTTCTCATATTTCTGCGTCAAGTTGCCGATGTAGACCCGGAAGATCTCCTCATGCTGCTCATTGAGCAACTGCTCACGCGTCTGGGCGAAGTTTTTCGTAATGTCCTCTGCCGTGGGCTCCTGCTTCTGCAGCACATCCAGCACGATACCAGCGCGTCCGGCGTTGATCGGACCCGAGATACCGCCCACCGGCAGCGTGAACGCCACCGAGCCCGGGCCAGTCATCGCGCCGAGATCGGGCACCTGGCCATCCTTGCCAACCAGATCGCTCGTCTTCAGCGGAATCTTCATCTCCGCAGCGGCCTTCTTCAGGTCGTTCAGCACCTTGGCTCGATCGTCGAGCTTCCGCAACTGCGTATTCAGCAGCTCAGGAACCTGCTGCTCGCGATAGTCGTTCAGGATATGGGCCTTGTACTCCGCAAAGTCCGGAGCATGCGTGGGCTTCACATCCAGCACCTGGAACACGGCATATCCGTCGCCGGTAGAGACCGAAGCCGGGTCAGCGTTCTTTACGACCGCGAATGCCTGCGTCAGCAGTCCCGAGCCATCCGACAGCCCGGGAATCACGCCGTCCTTCGCCACATACTCTGTCGTCACGACATGCAGACCCTTCGCAGCGGCAGCTTTATCCATCCCGTTCTTCTTCGCATCCGAGGCCAGAGAAGAAGCGAATGTCTGCTCCGCTGCGCCCGCCTTCTGTTGCTCGATAATTGGCACGATCTCCGGCTTTACCTCCGCGAGGGGCTTCAGGTGCGCGGTCTTCTTATCCTCTACCTGCAGGATGTGGTAGCCGAACTGCGTCTTCACCAGGTCGGAGGTCTGTCCCGGAGCCAGCGAGAACGCGGCCTTGTCGAACTCGGGCACTGTCTTGCCGCGATCCAGCCAGCCCAGCTCTCCACCCTGCGCCTTGCTGCCCGGGTCGTCCGAGTTCTTGCTTGCCAGTTCAGCGAAGTTGCCGCCGGCCTTGATCTGCTTCAGCAGGTCCTCCGCCTTGGCTTTCGCGGCGGCATCGGTCTTCGCATCGGAACCTGCCGGAACCGCGATCAGAATGTGCCGCACCTTCACCTGATCCTTTACCTGGTATTGATCCTGGTGCGCGGTATAGTACGACTGCACCTCGGCATCGGTGACCTGCGGCTTGCCGCCTGGCAGGTTCGATGCGTCGAACGCCACATACTGAATTTTGCGCGTCTCGGGGATCGCGGTCGCATAGCGCGCCTGGTTGTTTTTGAAGAAGGTCTGCAGGTCGGCGTCGCTGGGATTGATCGTCTTGCTCAGATCGTCGGCTGAAATCACCGCATAATCGAACTTCACCTTCATCCCCTGGGTGCGATAGGCTTCGCGAACGGCGCTGTCGGATACGGTCACGCCGCCGGTGATCAACGCCTGCAGCCGGTTCAGCTCCATGTCGGCCTTGACCTGCGACTCGAAGTCGCTCCGCGTCGTCTGAAACGCGCTTTGCACAAAATTGATGTAGGCGTCGTCGCCTACGTAGGTTCCATTCGGAAAGAGATACTGCGCGAATGGGCCGGTCTGCAGTTCGCGGCGCAGGTCTTGATCGCTCACCTGCAGGTTCATGCGGTCTGCCTCATGCTTCAGGATCGCGCGCTGCACCAGGATTTGCCCCGCCCGCTGTGCCATGTACGGCAGCAGGAAGTCGGGGAGCTGCTGCTGCTGCAATTGCCGCTGCGCCAGCTGGTTGACCTCGGTCGACTTGATCGGGATGCTGTCGCTGCCCAGCTTACCCAGCCAGCCCGGCTCCCGCACCGTCGCAAACACGGCCGCATCGTTGCCTGTGGCGTTATCGAAGATGCCCGGAACCAGCGTGATCACCATCGTGATCACGGCGAGCGAGATAATGACGGCGAAGATGATTTTGATGATGCGGTTGTCCTGCTGCAGAATACGAATCATGCTTGGTTGAAACCTTCACTTCGCGCGACACCGGCTCGAAGGGAGCCAGGTGCGTGCCCGGGATTTTGCGTGACCTTGCGTGGGAGCTCTCCGCTCGCGCCACGCTGGTTGCAGGGCAAGCAATAAGTATAAATCAGCGGTCGGCCGATTCCCTCTCTTCGGGCGCCTCGCTCAGAACTTCGCAATCAAGGTGACTCCGCCAACCAGCAGCAGACCGCCAAGCGCTCGCAATGGGTTGATTGGATGATGCGCCATCCGGAACCAGCCGAAATGGTCGACCACAAGCGATGTGATCAGCGCAGCCGTCACCGTAAAGCCCATAAACGGCCCTGCTCCGACCCTGTTCACCAGAGTCAGACCCGCATACACCTGAACCGCCCCGACCAGGCCGCCGATTGCCGCCCACCACGGCATAGCCGCCAGGTCTCGGGTGGTAGGCAATGGATGAGGCAGGATGAGGAACAATCCCGCGAAGAAGAAGGTGATCAGAGCGAAGGACACCGTCGATGCCAGCCAAGGGTTGATGAGCGAGTGCTTGAGTTGACCGTTCATGGCAGCGCCACAGGTCTGCAGCGCTCCGCCGATGAGGATGAAGGGGATGATCCAACCTGCGTTCATGTGAGTCTCCTTTAGCTTGCCTGGAATCAACTTGTCTGGAACAGCATGTGCATCAGAATGGCGCCGCCGACCGAGACCAGAAGCGCCACCGGCATAGCGATAGCCCCGACCTTGAGAAAATCCCAGAAGCTCACATCCAGCTTCTCCTTGCGCAGCGCAAGCAGCCATAGAATTGTAGCGAGGGAGCCAGTCACCGAAAGGTTCGGCCCCAGGTCAACGCCGATCAGCACCGAGCTGGCGATCAGGCCCTTTGCATGGGCAGCCTGCAACGTTCCGCCCGCGATCAGGCCAAGCGGCAGATTGTTGACGAGGTTGTTCGCGATCCCGACAACGAAGCTCGTCACGAGTGCCCCGGCAGCCGGCGCCAAACCCTGCGCCCAGTGCAACGCTGTGTGGGTGATAGAAAGTGCGCCAACGCTTTCCACCGCATCGACCATGATGAAGAGTCCCGCGACCAGCGCCAGGGTTGCCCAACTGATCTCCCGTGCCAGCTTCAACGGATTGCAATGCGCCTTTATGGAGACGACTGCCGTGATCGCAAGCGCCGCAAGACATGTCGGCAGGCCCAGATCCTTGTTGAGCGCAGACGCAGTGAGCAGCACCGCAACCATGAAACCGAGCCCAGCGAGAACCATCTTGCCGCTTCCACGCAGCGGCTGGGCCTCCACCTCCTGCTCGATGGGGATACACAGCGGCTTGCGGAACACCACGCGCAACACCAGGTACGTCGCCACAATCGAAAGAAGACAAGGCACGCCGAAGGCCAGCAGCCACTGGCCCAGCGGAGGCATGCCCTGGTGAAACACCACGAGATTGGCTGGGTTCGAGATCGGCAGCACGAACGACGCGGCATTCGCCACCATCGCACATGCGAACAGGCATGGAAGCGGATCCACCTTCGCCTTGCGCACCGCGGTAAGAATCGCCGGCGTCAGCACAACAGCGGTAGCGTCGTTCGACATGAAGATCGTGACCAGTGTGCCGATGCCATACACCAGCAGAAAAAGGCGGGAGCACGAGCCACGCGCCCCACGTACCGCGACCGAAGAGAGCCAGTCGAAGACGCCATGCGTTTGCGCCAGCTCCGACAACAGCATCATGCCAATCAGGAACAGGTACACATCCGAACCTTCGGCGATAGCTTTACCCGCAAGCCTGAGCGGTATCAGACGCAGCGCAATGAGCAGCAGCGCCCCGCCGCCGATCCAGTAGACCTCCGAAATGCCGCGCGGCCGGACCAGCATCAACAAAATGCTGATGCAGATGATGACGGTCAGCAGGATATGTCCCAGAACAAGAGGAAACATCTACCATTTTCTCCCGTTCTTGTTAGGCCCCAGCTGCGTTCCCAGCAAGCCCCGCTCCGGCCATGCCTCCACGGCGTTGTCCTGATCCCGGCCGGCGCGATGGATGGAACGGTATGCAGCCGTGCCAAGCACCACGCGGATCGCATCTTCCGCCGTACCTCCGTTAACATCCTCGACCCTCACCGAAACCGGGTACACGCCGTCGGCCAGATCGCCCCTGCATATCGTACCCGCCCAGACATTGCTGCCGGCTATTCGGGACAGGACGACCATTCTCCCCTCCAGTGTCGCAACGGCATTCGTCGCTGCACTCCCGCTCCACACCTTCGCACGAATCCGCACGTTGCCGGACGGAATCACGCCGTCGAGCGAAGCATCTGTAATGAAGCGCTCATCCGCGGGCGAGGTAATGATGACCGCGGGCAACTTATCCAACGAAAGGAATTTCCAGCTCATTATGTTGCCGTCGATGTTGGTCACGGAAAATCCGGGTCCGCCCTCTTCGATCTGCCCGGTCGATCGAGTCGCCGTATAGAGCGTCCGGCCGTCGTTGGCCAGCTCGTTATAGTGGGTATGTCCCATGTCGATGAGCCGCACCGCAGGGCTTTGCACCAGCGCCTTCAACTGCTCGCCGCCTTCCTTCAGATCGCTCGGATAGCAATGGAGAAAGAGAATTGCCGAGCCGCCATCGACCTCGATCTTTTGAAGCGCCTTCTTTACCCAATCCAGTTGCTCAGGTAAGAGACAGAAGGAGCCCGGGTCGGGACGGTCGAAGGCATTGAGCGCAAGAAAAGTAACGGGTCCGATTTTGAAGCTGTAGTGCGTGCGCGTGGACATGAACCTCGAAAAATTCTCGAAGCTCTTCTCATGGACATCATGGTCCCCCACGATGCAGCACCAGGGCGCATTCAATTTGTCGAGCGCCGCGCGAACCACGCCGTACTCCGCCGCACTGCCATGATCTGCCACATCGCCCGGAAGATACACGAATGAAATCGAAGCAGCGAAAGCTCGGTTGACCTCCTCCACCAGCGAGATGAGGTCGCGATGGTTCTGCTCTCCTGCTGCCGTCATGTGAAGATCGCCGACGTGTACCCATGAGATCACTCCGGCTGCATCGGGCGGCTGCGGCAGAAACGGAGAGGGCGGCGGTGTCGCGGTCATACGGGTTCTCCTTGAGAATCGGATGAAAGAGTACTGGGCAGCGTCTCGGGAAACGCGAGGAGCAGTAAAGTGAAGGATGCCAGAGCGACCGCACCCAGCGAAAGAAAAGAGGTCCTGAAATCGAAGTCCTGAACAATTCTGCCGCCGAACGTTGTACTGAGCGCTGCGCCGATACCGACTGCGGTTGCAAGCGCCCCCTGAACCAGGTTGAAGCGCCCGGTCCCATGCGTGCGGTCCGCTACCACCAGCACCGCCACGACTCCGAAGATCGCGTTCGCCACCCCATCCAGAAGCTGAATTGCGATCAGCGCCACGGCCGAATGGGTCAGCGTATACAGAAGGGCCCTTATCGGCAGCACGCCAAAGCCGACGAGCAGCAGCGGCTTGCGCCCGTGTTCATTCGCAAACCGGCCGATTCTGCCGGCCGTACACATGATGACCACCTGCGTAACGATGATGCACGCCGACATGAAAGGCGCGGCCGAGCTTGCCGAACCGCGCGAGAGCATCTCTCCGAGTTGCGGCAGCATGGCCGCGTTCGCAAAGTGGAATAGAAAGGCACACACCAGAAAAACCAGCAGAACACGGTCGTGGGCCAGGTCGAAGAAAGAATGGCGCTCCGTTCCGGATGGCTTCGCTCTTCCGCCGCGAGCCAGATCGTAATCGATACGGTCCCCGCGGATGGCAAGCACAGAGTAAACCGTAGGAATCGTCAGAAGCGCTGCAATGATAAAGATCGAACGGTTGCCGAAGAAATGGCTTGACGCAGCGATCAACAGAGCGCAGGCGACGTTACCCGCCGAGTTGAACGCTTGATTCTTTCCGAATTGCCGGTCGAACAGCCGCTCTCCAACCAGCCCAAGCGTGATGGCCGCAAGCGTTGGAGCGAGAAACGGCCCCGCCGACCCGATGAGAAGCTGAGAAAGATAGACCGCCCACGGAGCCGCAGTGATGGAAAGAAGGATTGCTCCGCAAGCCAGCACCCCAACGCCGGCGACAATCACCATCCGCTTCGCGCGGACATGGTCGACGATCGCTCCGGCGGGGGTCTGCAGGAGAACGGTGACGATACCGCCCAAGGTGAGAGCGAGGCCCACGCGACCTGGATTCCAACCTGCCGACGCCAGATACGCCGCCAGGAATGGGCCCAGTCCGGTCTGCACATCTGCTAGAAAAAAGTTAGACGCCTCAAGTGCACGTATGCTGCTGCGACTTCCCTCAGCACCGTTTGCAGCTCGCATTCACGCCGGCCTTTCGGATCCTCAACCTTGGAGTCGTGATCGATCTCGTTCCAGCAGTTGGATGCAAATCCCTGCTCGCCGCGGTCGATTCAACGATTCGAGGATTCAACGATGGATCGCGTTTCGGCTCAGAAATTGAAGGCTAGCCCAGCCTGAATCGTTCTCGGAGATTGCGCGAGAAACAGCGTCTGCCCATCCGCCGACAGGAAAGGCCGATAGCCTTGCGCGAGCAGGTTGGTGATATCCACCGTTGCATTCAGGCCAGCCGGCAGAATATTTCCGAGCCGGATTGCCTGGCGGATGTAACAGCTAAGGTAAGCCTGATCGCTAAAAGCGGCATACGGATCCACGGCGGTTACGAGCCGGGACGGCTGCAGGCGATAGGCTGCACGAACACTGGTTCCGCTCCGCACCACTCTGCCCTTCAAGGCCACCGTGGCCGACTGGGCGAACTCCGGCGTGAGGCCGCCCCTTGCTGCCGACGATGCGCTCGAGAGAGTCGCCCCAGCCGGGCCGCTGCTCGAAAGCGCCGCGCCGGTACTGTATTCGAGGGCCATCCACATGCTCGGCGTCAACGGCTCTGTAAGCACGATGTTCAGACCCTGGGTCTTGTATCCGCTGCTCAGAAAACGAAAATCGCCTGTGGACGAATCGGCTATAACGCCGTCTGGGTTCGAGCCTGCCGCGCCAGAATCTACCGCCCGGGCAAAGGCGGCCGGGCTGAGGTCTCCGCCACCCGAGACGATCACGCGGCTCATAGAATCTCGATAGTACGCGGCCTGGAGCACCCTGGGCCCGACCTTCCGGCCTACGGAAAGCTCCTGGTGCACTCCACTATCCGTCTGCAGACGCCCCTGGTAGACCATCGCCACCGGCAGCGGCTGTTCTGCGCCATCCAGTCCAGCGTAAGACTGAAGGTCCTGCGAAGTAGCCATCCGGTAGCCCACGGTCCAGTCCGTCGCAGGGCGAACCGTCAGTTTGAGAAATGGGCGCGATGCCGACGTGATGTTTGACGCATGCAGCACATAGATCGTGCCGCCCGCTTCCACGTCTACCAGATCGCCCAGACGCATCTTCTGGGCGCTGGAAAGTTGCATGACCTGAAGCCCGCTAAATCCGCCCGATCGACTCGATCCAACCATCTCGGGGTGAGAGTGATAGCCGATCGCGGTTCGGGATGCGCCCGCGAATCCAAGCTGCCGTTCATAGACTGTTGTCGCATCCATTGACGGCGCGCTCACCGAGGTTCCTCGCGTTGTCCCTACATCCGCCCGCAGCATCAGCGCCGCCCCATCGTCGAGCACACGATCGAGGGAAAAAACATTATGTACGCCAGCCTCGCCAAATCCACCTTGGCCATCGGTCACGGCGGCCCCGGCACGCGTGGGAGGCCGGGTTCGCTCCGCCACGCTCGATGAAATCGTCAGTACATCGCCATCTTCGTTCCAGCGTAGGATCGGGCGGTTTGCCGCAGAACGCAGCGTCCACCGCCAGTCGTCGTTGGGCTCGTCGGCCCGGCGACGCTCCGCGGGAAGCCACGCGGCGGTATCGAACAGCGTGCTCAACGTGAGATTGACGATCGCCTGCGCGCCCGACCTCAACTCCAGATTGCCGTGCAGCGCTGGAACGAAGAGCGCCGCGCTGGCACGTACTTCGTATTTTCCTGGAACCAGATGAGCGATCAGATAGCGGCCGTTCAGGTCGGTGAAGGCAGTACCGACCATGGCCGAGTCAGCCGCCAGAATTTGAACCAGCGCCCCCATCTGCGCCACGCCCTGAGTATCCCGCACCACCCCTGAGACCGCAGCACCCGACGGACCCGCAGCCCTGCCGGTTGCTGAGGTGATCAGCGTCAGCGCCAGCAACACGATCTTCACCTGGGGTCGTAGCACAGTGTTATGCCGTCCTGCGCGTCGTGGCTGCTCCAAATGCACCGCATCCCGAAAAAAGGATCGCGTATTTACAGTCTGCGTCAGTGACCGGCCTGCCCTGTTCGCGTCCGGCAAGACCGTGTCACTTTGTTTCACGAAAGACGCTCTGCTTGTTTCACGAAAGACGCTCTGCCTAATCCACTATGAACGGCGCAGATTCTGCGATCTGCTGCTTTGAGATTCCATCGTTTACCTTGATATTGACCTGATACTTGCCGGGCTGCAGGCTGGCGAGCGAGAGGCTCTTCTCGATCGTAACCTGGTCTGCATTCGGGTTCGTCTTTGCCGTCAACTCCTGCGCCTGCAAGATTGCCTTGTTCGTAGCCATATCCATGATCTGGTACTCGATCGTGGCATCGTTGTGCTTGCTCTTGTCATCGATACCGAGATTGTAGACCTGCATCCAGAAGTTCAGGTTCTGCGCGCGGTGAAAGGTAACCGGGGCGGCAACACCTGTCGGCACCCGCGGGCGAATGCGGGTATTTCCGATGACAAAGTTTCCCGCTCCGATGTCCTTCGAAGGCACCCGCTCCATCTGGTCCGCCAGAATCAGTGATGAGGAAGCCAGGCGGTCGTCGTCGTACCGGGGAACATTGACGCTGCGCTGCCATCTGCCAATATGGTCGGGGTTGTTGACATCCTTAATGACGATATCGATCTTGTACAGACCGGGACGCAGGGGCAGCGACTTCCAGTATACCGAGACATTATTCCGCGTACGGGCCAGCAGTTCGTTCGGAACCTGCACGTTGACGGTATCTTCGAAGGTCTGGATAGGCTTGTGATTCAGGTTCGATACGCGACCCAGAATATTGACTGTGCCCATGGCGACACCGTCTTTGTTGGTGAACGTAATGTCGCCATTCCGGATCTGTAGGGTCAACGGGACCAGCACCGTATCGTTGGTTACCTTTACATAATCGGTGCGAACGTTGAAGAGAAATGGCGGCCCTGTCAGAATCTTCGAGGTCGCCATGAAAGATTCAAGATCCTTGAACTTGATCTCAGGCGGCGCCATCAATTTGGCGAACCGATCCAGCCGGTCGAACTGCTTGCTCTGGTTCTGCGATGCCATGGGTCCGGCGCCAAGCTGTTCCAGGCCTCCGCCAGAGAACCGGTCCGCCTTGCTCGATTGCCCCTGCTGCTCGTACAGCGTTGCCCCTGCCCCCGGAACGTGCTTCAGCGCATCTTTTTCAGAGCGGTCGATGGTCATGTGGTAGTCGCCGCACATGCAGCTATCCACGAATTCGATATCGATGTTGTCGCCGATCCCTTCAAGGTAGCGGTAGTGCCAGATTTCAAATGGGAAGGTAGAGGTATTGCCTCCGCCTTCTTCCATCGGACGATCGTAGCTGCCGCCGCTCGGATGGGAGTCGATGCTGTCCGCCTTGCCGTAGGCGATGTAGATATGCCCACGATCTGTTCGCCAGCCGGGCTTGCCTGCGGCGAAGTGCTCGTTCGCATATGCAATGCGTGCGTAATGCTCTTCGCGGTATTCGTTCTCCGGCGAGTCGGGATTTGGGTTCCGCCGCAACCAGAACTGCTCGATGAACTGGTCGCGCTCCTCATCATTGCTCAAGCTCTTGAACGCCTGCATCTCCTGGTCGGTGATGATCCAGCGCACGTCTTCATCAACCCACTTCTTGTACTCGCCCTTAAGTTCGTATCGCAGGGCCTTGTTTTGCGCGATTTTTTCCTTATCGGTAAGCGGGCGCTTCAGCGGGTCCGGCTTCTCCACCGTCACCGGCCCCCTGGTTACGCCGTCAGGCTGACTGCCGGACAGATCCTGCGCGGGCAGAGCACTAACTGAGATCATCGCTACAAACAGTAAAGCCGAAGCTGGCAGGAAATAGCGCGAAGTTGGCATAGTGAGGGTGGTGCTCCTGGTACCAGACCTTATTGTAAAGCGGTTATATGGCAGGTACAAGGGGTTAGACTCTGAACGCCTCCTGTTATCATCATGCGGACTCAGAAAATACATCATTCACCGGCAGCTATGATCCGGACTGTGCCATAGCATGCATCTTCCGGCTCTGTCCCTAGATCCGACGGAACGCAAACGACCGCCGCAACGTATCTGTTCCTGCAGGAAGAAACCCGAACGCGCAGCCAGTTCCACGGACGCGCAAGAGAAAGTTGTCCATGAGCGCGAAGAAGATAGTTTTGATCGTGGTGGCCGTCCTGGTTCTTGCGGGTGTCGTCGTCGCCACCATTGTCCATGGACAAGGCAACGTCACCAAGGTCGCGACCGGTAAAGCCGTGCACCAAGACCTCATCTCGGTCGTCAACGGCACGGGGCAGATCAAGCCCAAGACCTACGTCAATATCGGCGCGACCTCCTTCGGCCGCATCACCCACCTTTACGTCAAGGAGGGCGATCATGTGAAAGCCGGCACCACGCTGGCCACCGTGGAAAGCGTTCAACCCCAGGCTACCGTCTCGGCCCAGCAGGCTGCCATCGCTGCAGCGCGCACCGACATCGCCAGCTACACCGCCGCGGAGAAGACCGCCCAGGCCAACATCGAACAGGGTAAAGCCGACCTGGAGCAGAAGAAGCTCGACTTTAGCCGAGCCCAGGCCCTCTACAACGACAAGCTTATCGCCAAGCAGGACTTTGACGCCAAGCAGGCCGCCTATGACATGTCCGTCGCAACGCTCGACCAGCGTCAGGCGGCTCTTGCCCAGGCTATTGCCCAGACCCAGTCGCAGCGCGGCCACATGAACCAGGCCGTTGCCAGCCAACGGTCCAACTTCGACGCGCTCGATAAGACCATAAGCCGCGCGCCCTTCGACGGCCTCGTAACCAACGTGCCGGTACGCGAGGGCGAGACCGTCGTGGTCGGCATCCAGAACGCCGAAGGCTCGACCTTGATGACCCTCGCCGATATGTCCGTCATTACCGCTGAAGTCAAGGTGGACGAGACCGACATCGTCAATGTTGCGCTGAACCAGCCGGCGGACGTCACCGTCGATGCCCTTCCGGGCCGCATCTTCAAAGGCCACGTCACCGAGGTGGGCGACCAGGCCCTGCTTCGCACTACCGGTATCGCCACCAGCCAAAGCACCACCGGCACCGAGGAGGCGAAGGACTTCAAAGTCGTCGTGACGATCGATCAAACTCCCGGCCAGAAAAACGACGAACTCCGTCCCGGGCTTTCTGCCACGGCAAAAATCACCACGGCAAACAAGCCGAACGCCCTCACCATCCCCATCCAGGCGTTAGTGCAGCGCGATCCGGCGGCCGAAAAGGTCCTCGCGGCAAAGGCCGGCAAGTCCACTCCCGTAGCGGCAAACTCTCCTGGCACTTCGGCTTCCAAGGCCCAGCTCGTCCAAGGCGTCTACCTTCTCGAAACCACCCGCAAGAAGCTCCGTGTCATCTTTGTACCTGTCACCACAGGAATAACCGGAGCTACCGATATCGAGGTACTCAGCGGTTTGAAGGGGGGCGATGAGATCGTGACCGGTCGCTACAAAGTTCTCCGCACCCTCAAGAGCGGCACAGCCGTCAAACGGGACAACAGTCCGGAAGCGCTTGCCAGCCCGGACGACAAATCCTAGCAGTCGCACAGGGTTAGCGCACCGAAGCTCCAACTTAACCATCACCGTGGAACTGCGCGCCCACCGAAGCCGTACTATCCTGAAGTAGTACAGACCGGAGAACCGGATGGCCATCGAAACCGCAGTTGATCCAGCCTTCAATGCCAGCACCGTCCCCGGCCCGACCCCGGGCGACGTCATCGTCACAGACAATCTCTGGAAGACCTATGAGATGGGCGACCAGCAGGTGCACGCCCTGCGCGGCGTCAATCTCCGCATTCGTCACAACGAGTATGTCGCCATCATGGGCCCTTCTGGTTCAGGTAAATCCACGCTGATGAACCTGATTGGGTGCCTCGACTCGCCGTCACAGGGCAAATACTGGCTCAACGGCCATGACGTATCGGAGCTCAACGACGACGAACTCGCCCGCATCCGGAATAAGGAGATCGGCTTCGTCTTCCAGACCTTCAACCTGCTCGCCCGCGCCACCTCGCTCCATAATGTCGAGCTGCCCCTCATCTACAACGGCACCCCCGCCGCCGAACGCACCGCCCGCGCCAAGGCCGTGCTCGAATCCGTCAATCTCGGCACCCGCATGATGCACAAGCCCAACGAGCTCTCCGGCGGCCAGCGCCAGCGCGTGGCAATCGCTCGCGCATTGGTAAACAGACCCTCCATCATCCTCGCCGACGAACCCACGGGAAACCTCGACTCCAAGACCGGCGATGAGATCATGGCCCTCTTCGACGAACTCCACGCCAAAGGCAACACCATCATCCTCGTCACCCACGAGCCCGATATTGCCGAGTACGCTCACCGCATCGTTACCATCCGCGACGGCGTCATCGCGGGCGACCACCTCTCTACCCGTATCCGCACGGCGCCGCAACCCCAGCCGCAGGTTGATTAGCATTACACCCGCTGCCTACCTTCCCCGTCTAAAATGGAATGATGGCAAAGCTTTCCGGCCGTTGCATTACCTTTGTACCTCTTGCTTTACTCCTTCTCGCCTGCACGCTGCTCCACGCGGACGCCGGACGTTTCGACCTTACTGGCCCCAAGATCGAGGTTCACGTCACACGTGCCGGCAGGACGCTGCCCATCGCGCAGGTTCCGAACCTCCAGCCCGGCGACAAGATCTGGCTGCATCCGGACCTCCCCCCCACTCAGTCGGTCCACTATCTTCTGGTCGCGGTCTTTCTGCGCGGCACCACCAACCCTCCTCCCGACAACTGGTTCAACAAGATCGAGACCTGGAACAAAAAGGTTCAGGAGGAAGGCGTCGAGGTCACCGTTCCCAACGAGGCTCAGCAGGTCGTTCTCCTCCTCGCGCCCGAAACCGGAGGCGACTTCAGCACCCTCCGCTCAGCCGTCCGGGGGCGCCCTGGCATCTTCGTCCGAGCCTCGCAAGACCTCGCAGAAGCAGGCTTCGAGCAGTCCCGCATCGAGAAATACCTCGCCTCCATGCGCCAGGTTCCGCCCGGCGACCCCAAGGCCCTGATGGAGCACTCCACCCTGCTGGCCCGCACCCTCAACCTCAAGCCCAACGAAGACTGCTTCAAGCGGCCAATCGAACTCCAGTTCAACTGCCTCACGCAATCCGGCAACCAGACCCTGCTCGACGACGGGCATGGCCAGACGGTGGTGGACAGCCTGACCAGCGGCCCCAACTCCGACTTCATCAACCAGGCCAGCTACACCGGTCTGGCCGGGGCCGGGAACTACAGCGCCTATGTCGGTGCCATCGTCGACCTTGTTCGCATCACCAGCACCCTCCACACTGCGCACTACCAGTACATTCCCGCCATCGCATTTCCAGACGCCGAAAGCCTGAATCTTCGCCTCAATACTCCACCGTCCTTCAATAATCCGAAGTCGGTCATCGTCATCGGCCTCCCCGCAGTTCAGGCCGCCGTCCCGCCGCCGCTCCGGCCATCCGACCCCAAACAGATCAATTGCCTGCTCAAGCCTTCGGTCGTTCTGCCGGTCGAAGGCGCGCCCCTGGTCTACTCCACCGCCTTCGCGCACGACCTCGTCCTGCACGTGGACGGCCCCGGCCTGGGCCGCGACATTCCCGTGACTCCAGACGCCTTCCAGGGGGGGCTGGTTCTCGCCAGCACCTCCAGCCGCAAGCTCCTGCCCGACGAGACCGCTCCTCCGAAGCCAGACGCGAGCCTCTCGGCAAAGCCGCCTAAAGTTCCAGCCTTGGCCTCACATCCCGAAAAAACGGCCGCCGCCGATGCCCACCTCGACACCATCACCGGGACCGTCCGAGGCTTCTGGGGTTTCGATTCTTTCAGCGGCCCAACAGTTCAGCTTCAGGACACCCCAGGCAAAGAATGGAAGCTCGCACCCGGCGACGTTCTCATCGCAGGCCGCGAAAACCACCTCGCCCTCAGCTCGACCGGCACCGCCTGTATCGAAAAAATCACTCTCGACAGCGCCTCCGGCAAGCAGGCGGATACGAAGTGGAAGCCGGCATCCGATCCTGGCTCCGTCGATGTCGCCGTGTCGCTCAAGTCCTTCGATCCCGGAGCGCTTCACCTCGCCATCCAGCAGTACGGGGAGGCAAAGCCCGACACCGTCGCCGCCGAGACCTTCTCCGAGGCCGCCGTCCTCAGTGCTCTTGACCTTCACGCCGGCGACACCACCGCCGACCTTACCGGCAGCAGCCTCGACCAGGTCAAACAGCTCACGATCAACGACCTCGTCTACACTCCTGCGCCCCCCAGCACACCCGCAAACCAGGACACCGCAACTCCGGTCCCCGCACCCTCCGACCCCGGCACCAATCTTCGCCTCACGCTTCCTGCCAACTCGCAGGCACCAAAATTTCGCTCGGGCGAGAAGCTGAGCGCGCGCTTCACCCTGAAGGACGGCAGGACTCTCAGCCTGCCCGTCACGGTCGCTCCGCCGCGCCCCGCCGTATCCATTCTGAGCAAGAGCGTCAGCCAGACCGAAGGCTCTCCCATTCATCTTGCCAATCAGGATGACCTTCCCGTGGACCAGCAGCTCACTTTTTCGCTGAAGTCGGCCGCTCCCTTCCCTCGCACCGCCCAGCTTGAGATTGCCAACTCGGACGAATCGCTTCACACCTTGCTCGACGTAGCCAATGGCAAACTCGTGCTGCAGAACCCGCATACCCTGCTTGCCTCGCTCGACCCGCTCAAGACCTTCGGCACCTCCGCCTTTGGCCCGCTCCGGTTGCGTCCTGTTTCGCCCGATGGCACCACCGGCGACTGGCTTCCCCTCGTCACCCTGGTTCGCCTCCCTACCTTCACGGAGCTGCGTTGCCCGGCCGACCAGACACTTCCCTGCACCGTCACCGGCTCCAGCCTCTACCTGATCGACTCTATCGCTACCGATGCCAGCTTCACGACGCCGACCCCTGTCCCGGAAGGCTTCATCGGCACAACCCTGTCACTCCCGCGCCCCCCCAAGACCGGCTTCTATATGCGGCTGCGGGATGACCCTGCAGCTGCCAATCTTGTGGCTCTCCCCATCTTGCCTCAGACGTCACCGGTAACTGTTAACGGTGCCGCGGCGCCGCTCGCTCCAAAAATCTTTTTAAGAAACTAATAGCCTGCGTGGTAAAGGGCGAAGACGACGACGGAGGCTACGAGGCAGTAGATTCCGAAGAGGTACCAGCGACCTTCTTCGAGCCAGCGGCTGAGCCAGCGTAGGGCGACGAGGCCGGCCAGGAAGGAGAAGACGGCTCCGAGCAGGCTGTAGACGATGCTTCCGTGTAGATCGATGGGTGTACCTGCGGCGGTGGCTTCGTGGGAGGCTTTGACGAGGCGGAGGAACTCGCGGCCGACGACGGCGGGGGTAAGGACGACGGCGAGGGCGAAGCTGAAGCGTTCGGCGCGCTCCTTGCTGGCGCCGGTCAACATGCCGGTGGAGATGGTTGCGCCAGAGCGGGAGAACCCTCGGAAAGGCAGGCAGAGGCCCTGGATGGCGCCGATCCAGCCGGCCTGGCGCATCGTGACGCTATCGCCGTAGACCTTCTCGTGTGCGCCCATTCGGCGCTTCTCCATCAGGCCGGCAATGAGAATGAGAATTCCGGCGGCGGCCAGGGCAGGGGCGATGAGGTCGAGGCGGTCGAAGAGGAGTTCGATCTCGGCCTTGGGCGCGCCTTTGAACATGGTCTTTTCAATGAGCTTGTTGATGGCCTCGCCGATGATTCCGGTGAGCGCAGTGGCCCAGATAACCCGGATGGCGAAACGCTTGAAGGCGTCGGAGCTGGAAAAGTAGGTGCGCTTCCACTGATTCCAGAAATAGACGATGACCGCGAACATGGTGCCGGAATGGAGCATGACCAGGAGAAGCGTCATCTGGGGAGACGACATGTTGAGGTGCATCAGTTTGCCGGCGACGACGACATGAGCGGAACTGGAGACTGGCAGCAGTTCGGCCAGGCCCTGCACGATGGCAAGGAGGATGACTTTGAGAATCGACATGCCTTCCATCCTAAAGTGTATGCGTGTGAGTGGGGTGAATCAGTCGCGGTCTGTTCCGTAGATGGCAATACCCTGCGCGACGCGGAAGGCGATGCTGGTTCCGCGGGCGGCGTAGTCGGTTTTGGGGTAGCGGTCGTTCAACTCCTGGGCGAGAGCCTGGGTTCGCTGGGCGGCAGCGGCGGCGCGTTTGCGGTCCTCCTGCACGGTGTACATGGTGACCGTAACGCCCTGGCGGTAGACGGCGTTGTAGAGGGCCTCGGCTGCCTTGGGACTCTCGGGAAATTGCTGAGCATATTTCTGATAGAGACTGGCCTCCATCTCGGGGCACTTGGGAAGGCCCTGCCAGTCGCCGCAGAGCTTATTGTCGAGCAGATCGTAGGCGGCCAGGGCGGCGAAGCGGGTGCCGGGATAGAGCTTCATGACCTTCTTGAGTTCGCCCTCATAGAGTTGGGGGCGGAGGTAGGCCTCCTGCTCTTTGGCGCTGGGCAGTGTGCTGATATCCAGCTTGTCCAACTGCCAGCGAATGTCGGCGGAGCGCCAGGCTGCGTCGGCTGCGAGGGGCGAAGCTGGGAAGTACTCGACCACGCGGCGGTAGAGCAGATGTGCGGCGTTGGCGGCCCCTTTGGGTGCGTGGGGATGCTCGGCCTCGTCTTCGAAGTTGGCTGCGGAACCGAACAGGATGACATCGCCTCCGACGGTCGGTGGGCCAAGGATGCCTTTGTCGCGAATCCAACCGGAGGCCGGGGTGACGTTGGGATCTTCGCCGAATTCAGGCTTGTTCGCGTCGTCTTCATTGGCATCGTCCGCGACATCGGTGTTTGCGAAAACCTTCACCCAGGGTCCCTTGCGCTCTACGATAACGACCTCGTGGCCGGGGGTGACGAGAGATATTTTCTGAGCGTCGGCATCGGCTGCGACGTAGACGTTGGCATCGTGCAGCACCGTGGCGCGGGCAGCCTTGTCATATTGGTCGGCGCGCTGCTGGGCTCTGGACTGAGGCCAGACGGTCGCCGCGGGCAGGAAAAGAATCGCCGCGAGGAAGATCGCATAATGGCGCGCGAAACGGGAAGTTCGCATAGATTCAATTAGACGCGAAAGGCGAGCTACGGGAAAGCCTGTCGTGCAGCCCTTGAATTGCGGTCTCACTTTCATCCTGGCCGGACTCGTGTTCCCTTCCAGCCTCGATCTCGTTTGCGTACCTGGAGCACAGTGGAACGGACCATTTACGCCAGTAGCCGTATCTGCATCAAAGCCATAGACTAAGAGATAGATCATGCCGCAAAAGAGATCGGCATCCGCATGTTCCACATCAACCATGACAGTACAACCAGATGAATATTCGATCGCAAGACGAAGGTTGATCGTTCGCGATGCGGTGACTTTCCTGAGCCTCATCCTGGTCACCGCTGTGTTGTTTGTGATCACGTTGTTTCTGTTTCGATCGTTCGCGGCGCACCGGCAGGAGCTGGCGCAGCGCTGGTCGGAGCGCGGGCGGGCGGCGATCTCTGCCGGGCACCCCGACCAGGCTATTGTTGCGTTGCGAACGGCGTTAGCCTATGCGCCCGATGAGCGCTCGTACGAGTTGCTGCTGGCGCAGGCGCTGGGCGACGCAGGCCATCTTGAGGAGTCGTACAACTATTTTCTCGGGCTGTGGGACGCGGAGCCGGGGAACGGATTCATCAACCTCAGACTGGCCCGGCTGGCTGCAAAAAAGAACGATGCGCAGGCGGCGATCAACTACTACCGCGCGGCGATCGATGGGACATGGGAGGGCGACGGCACGGTCCGGCGGCGCGAGGTGAGGATTGAGATGGCTCGGTATTTGATGGAGCATGGCGACAATGGCAACGCCCGGGCGGAGTTGATGATCGCGGGGGGGAATAATCCCACCGACTTCGAATTTTCGCTGGTTTTAGCAAAGCTGCTGCAGGACGCCGACGCGCCGGGAGACGCCCTGAATATCTACCAGAAGGTGGTTGCGAAGGAGCCGCGTAACGCTGCGGCGCTTGCAGGTGCGGGGCGACTGGAGTATGCCGCAGGGAACTATGAAGAAGCCTACTCGCTGCTGAAGAGAGCGATTCGTGAAGGCCATTCCAGCGATCCTGAGAAGGCCGAGCGTGGAGAGGAAAGTATCAGCCCCGACATCACGAAGATTGAAGCGGATGCAGAGAGGATTGTGGCCCTTGCGCCTTCGAGAGAGCTGCCGAATGCGGAGCGCGTCGATCGCATTTTAGGTGCGCGCGAGATTGCGAAGAAGCGCCTGGATGGCTGCAACGCGCAGCTTTCCGCAGCGAGCGGTCTGCCATCTGCACTGCAGGGCCTTGGATTGCACTGGACTGGCAAGGAGGGAGCGATTGGACGTGCGGCGTTGCTGAAGGACCCGGGGGAGCAGGACGCGGTGGTGACGCTGATCTTCGACACTGAGACGCAGACCAGCCAAGTATGTGGCGCACCGGCAGGCGACGATGCGCTGCTGCTTTTACTGGCACGATCTCCGCAGACTTCTCCACAAAGAATGGAGCGCTGACCGAACGATGGAAAGAGAGCCCGTTATACCAGAGGCAGAGACGCCTGGCACCACCACCGCTTCAAGAGAGCAGAGGGTTGCGCAGATTGCCCCGGCACGCGAGGAGCGGATATTCCTGCTGCTGTCGATCTTTATCGGAGTGATCTCGGGATTGCTGGTTGTATCGTTCCGAATGGCGATCGACTGGATGAGTGTGCTTCTGCTGGGTTCGTCGCCGAATGCTCATCAACCCCGGTTGATCGTCGTTCCGGCGCTGGCAGGACTTGTGATTGCTGTCCTGACGCGCTTTGTCTTCCCGAATGTGCGGGGCAGCGGCATCAACCAGACCAAGGCCGCGCTTTATATCAACAACGGCTACATATCCTTCCGGACGGTGATTGGAAAATTTCTGCTGTCCGCGCTGGCAATCGGCAGCGGGCACTCGCTGGGGCCGGAGGACCCCTCGCTGCAGATCGGCGCCGGGGTGGCTTCGCTGATCAGCAGGCGCGTGGGCATGTCGAAGGAGAAGCTTCGGATCTTCGCTCCGATTGGGGCGGCAGCGGGATTGGCAGCGGCATTCAATGCGCCTATCTCCGCGATACTCTTCGTGATTGAAGAGGTGATCGGGCAGTGGAGCGCGGCTGTGCTTGGCTCGATCGTGCTGGCGGCCATTTCGAGCGTTGTGGTGGCGCGTTCGTTCTGGGGAGCGCAGCCGATGTTTCGCATTCCGCCGGTGACGCTGCGCGACTCACGGGAGCTGCTGGCGTATGCGGTGCTGGGAGTTTTTGGAGGCTTCGCTTCGCTGATCTTCGCAAAGGCGCTGAGTTATCTGCGGCCGAGGCTTCGTCGCCAGCCTGGGTGGTCGCAGATGCTTCAGCCCTGCGCTGCCGGACTGCTGGTAGGCGGCATCGGCTACTTTGGACTGACGCAGGTGATGGGCGCGGGCTATGGGGCGATGGACCAGGCCATGCACTCGCAGTTTGCCTGGCAGATGCTGCTGGCGCTGGCGCTGTTCAAGATCATCGCTACGACGCTGTCCTTTTCGAGCGGCACACCGGGGGGGATGTTCGCTCCGACACTGTTTGTCGGAGCGATGTTGGGGGCGGCGGTAGGTTCGTTCGAGAAGATCTACTTCCCTCACCTGACGGGATCGATTGGCTCGTATGCGCTGGTGGGGATGGGGGTGCTGTTCGCCGCGTTTCTACGTGCGCCGCTTACCTCCGTGTTCATGGTGCTGGAGGTGAGCGGAAACTACTCGATCGTGCTGCCCGTGATTCTGGCGAATACGATCGCATACCTGATCTCGCGGATCTTGCAGCCGGTGCCGATTCTCGAGCAGTTCACGCATCAGGACGGGCTCGACCTGCCGTCAATGGAAGAGGTGCGCGAGGAGAGCAATCTGCACCTCGAAGACGCCATGCAACCGGTCACCGCGCAGGTGCTGCAAGGCTCGGAGACCATCGAAGATACCATTCACTCGCTTGCTCAGTATCCGGAGGACAAGGCCGGAGCTGCGGTCCTGGTCCACTGCAACGGCGGGTTGTGGTATGCGGCGACGCGAGACGAGTTGGAGGCGCTTGTCCTGGGCTCGGCGCGAGAAGATACCACGCCAAGTAACGGGGGCCAGGATGCTGGTGAGGGACTTGGTCAGTTGGTACCGGTGTCGCAGACGCTGGCGGAACGGCTTGGACCGGAGCGAACGCCTGTGTTGTTTCAGGATCTGCCGTTGTCGAGCGCACTGCCTCACTTTCAGCGATGGCCGCTGCTGCCGGTTACGAATCGCGCGATGCGGGGGTCGCTTGAGGGGACAGTCTCTTTGCAGGATGTCCTGAATCGTTATCAGAAGCGGTAGCAGACGCGCGGCATTGGGAGGCTCTATGAACAGGTAGCTCGAATTATCTGGTATAAGTCCAGGCCCAGTAGATGAGAGGCAGTTGCAGCGGAACTCTCGCCCACTGCGCCCAGCTTTGACCCATCATGCCGGGGAGAGGAAGGTGCGCCGTCGCCATGTAGATATTCGCGGGAAGCACGGCGATGAGGAGCACAACCAGGCCCCAGGCAGCGGCTCGGCGGGTTGGTGGAACCAGCAGTCCGACGCCACCGAGCACCTCAGCCACTCCGCTGATCATGATAAGCGTGAGCGGTGCAGGTAAATAAGGCGGCACTATTTTGAGGTAGACGTGAGGGATGACAAAGTGCAGCGTGCCTGCGGCGACAAAAAAAATGGCGAGGGCACTACGGCCGATTGTGCCGGGCATCCCTGTCATCGCGGCCAGACCCTTCAGGGCAAATGCTCAAACGGGGAAATATCGCGGACGACAGGTAAGCACCTGCCGTCCGCGATAGGAGTTGCCTTTCGCCTGGATATGAAGCTGGATATGAACCAAGGCTATTTTCCCGCAAGAGCATCGCGGTGACTCTTAACATAGTCGTGCGACGTGAGCACGTGAGCCTGCTGCTCTGCGAGAAGCTGACGCACGGGAAGGGGAAGTTCCTGGTTCAGGACCCCGGCGTATGCTTTTTTGGCCTCGTCTTCGCCCTGTTCGGCGGTTTCAAGCAATGTATGGTCACCGCCGCCGAGCTTCGCTTTTAAATCGCCCCAGACCCGGTGAAGAGTGCCGGTTGTGGTTCCGGATTCCTTGATATCGTGAACGCCGTTCTGATGAAGAACTTCTTCGATGTCTCCCCGGAAACTGGCCCGCTTCAGCGACTCGGTCAAAAAGTAACGTTTGAGCGTCTCGTCCTGGAGGTGCTCGCCGATGTCTGCAAAACCTTTCTGGCTGTCGAGAAGGGTGCTGATGAGAGAGTTGAGTGCGCGTTGCATTTCGTGCTGCTTGCCTGCATCTGTCGGCATTGAGACCTCGTTCATTGGGTTGAGAAGATCAAGAACGGCTGGGGCAGGGTCCGTCGGCTGAGCGCGATTCTCCTTCGCCGACGGCAAGCAAGAGAAATCGCGAAAATCCCGCGCCCCTGCCAGCCGGTTCCAAGGTCCGCCGTTTTTACGCGGCGGCAAGTACTCGAAGATAGATGCGCGGTGCGGACATAGGTTTGCATCCGGGTTCCTGCGGGGTGAGCTTTTACCTTTTTTATCGCGGTGTCTGTGATAATCGGAGTGCTCTGGATGTTCATGGCCTTGGTGCGGACCGCCTGACGCGAAGGACATGTCGCCGGGTGGAAGGCGGGCTACGCGTCTCCTTTTACACGAAGGCTCCCCAATGAAGACTCTGAGACTTGTTTCCACACCCACCCGCAACCGGCGCTTGAATGAGATGATCGGGATGGTGGTGCTGGTGGGTGCGGGGCTGCTGTTTCTGGCGCTGGTAAGCTATACGCCGTCGGATCCCTCGCTCAACACGGTGGGATCGTATGTGACGGGCCGTCCGGCGCATAACTGGACCGGTATGGTGGGGGCCTATGTTTCGGACGCGATGCTGCAATCGATCGGCGTGGCGGCATTTTTCCTGCCGCTTGTTCTGGGGCGGCTAGGGTTGTGCTGGATGCGGTCTCGGCCTGCCGGGTCTCCGCTGGCGAAGACGCTCGGGCTGGGGCTCTGGGTGGCGTTTGGGCCGGCGGCCATCGCAATGCTGCCTGGCCACCTGATGTGGCGCGGTGCGCTGCCGATCGAAGGAACCACGGGCGGACTGCTGGCAAACTGGATGGTACGTTATCTGAATGCTCCGGGCGCGGCTATTGTGGTCGCCCTTATGGTGGCCCTGTCCTTGTACCTGGCGACCACATTCACATTCAATACGGCCCGGGAGTGGGCGACGGCCCGGTTTGGTTTCATGCAGCGGATGTGGGACTGGTGGGTGCAGCGCCGGGTTGGGCGTACAGGACTGGAGGAGCGAGGGGGGGAGGCGTACGAGACCTATGGGAGCAAACGGGAGCTGGCGGAGGCGAAGGCGCGGCGAACTCGTGAACTGGCCGAGCGAGAGACTAACAGAAGCGCGGAGGTTGAAAGCACAAGTTTGCTGAGTGGCTTGTTTGGGTGGCTCGGACGCAAGAAGCGGTCCGGCTCGATCCCGATTGTGCCGCAGGACGAGACGCTGCCGGTGGCGGGCGAGCAGGTGTCGATGTGGCAGAACATGCCGCGTACGCTGGTCGATGCTCCGCCGGTGACGGCTTTTGGTACGGCGGCGGCGGCGGTCGCTCCGTTTGCCGAGGCGCTGGCGAAGGCTGCTACGCCGGTGCATGCGCTGGACGATGATTCGAACTTCGAGGATGATGCAGAAGCCGGATTTGGCCGACTCAAAGCGGCCGAATTTCGGAAAGATGAGCCGGCCCGGGCACCTGCGTCGGTGCGAGCCGCAAAGAAAGCAGCCGAGGAACCGGCGGGTTCGTTTTCTGCTCCAAGCCCGATGACTCCGCTGGCGGCCCTGCCTGAGAGCATCGCGTTCGGCAAACGGGCGGATGCCGATATAAAGCCGGTGACGATCGTGCCGAAGAGTGTTCGAGGCTACAAGCTGCCGCCTTCTTCCCTGCTCTACCGCAGCGAGGAACATGCGGTGGTCCGAGAAGAGGCGCTGCGGGAGGAGGCGCGGGTGCTGGTGCAGAAGTCCGCCGAGTTCGGAGTGGACGGGCAGGTCACGCAGATCAATCCCGGGCCGGTGGTGACGACCTTCGAGTTCAAACCAGAGGCTGGCGTGAAGGTCTCGCGCATCACCGGGTTGGCAGACGACCTTTGCCTGGCAATGGCGGCGGAGTCGATTCTGATCGAACGGATGCCGGGCAAGAGCACGGTAGGAATTCAGGTGCCGAACCACGAGCGAGAGACGATCTGGCTGCGCGATGTGGTGGAGTGCGAGAGCTTTGCGCAATCGAAGAGCAAGCTGGCGATCGCGCTTGGAAAGGACATCAACGGGCGCATCGTAACGGCGGATCTGGCGAGCATGCCGCATGTGTTGATCGCGGGCTCGACAGGCTCAGGTAAGTCGGTGGCGATCAACGCGATGATCATGAGTGTGCTATTCAAGTCGACGCCCGAACAGGTACGCATGATCCTGGTCGATCCGAAGCGGGTGGAGCTAGGAATGTACGAAGGAATTCCGCACCTGTTTACGCCGATCATTACCGAGGCCAAGCTGGCGGCGAACGCGTTGCGGAATGCGGTACGTGAGATGGAGCGGCGGCTCAAGCTGCTGGCCGCGAACCATGTGCGGAATATCGACCAGTTCAATAAGCTGTTCGATCATGGCAGCGATTATCTCTTTGAGGACGTGAATCAGGAGCCGCTGCCGTACATCATCATCATCATCGATGAGTTGGCGGACCTGATGATGCTGGACAGGGCGAATGTGGAAGAGTCGATTACGAGGCTGGCGCAGATGGCGCGCGCGGTCGGGATTCACCTTGTCCTGGCGACGCAGCGGCCGTCGGTCGATGTCATTACCGGTCTGATCAAGGCAAATGTGCCCACGCGTATGAGCTTCCGGCTGGCGACGAAGGTGGACTCGCGGACAATCATCGATTCGAATGGGGCGGAGAGCCTTCTGGGTCGTGGAGACATGCTCTACC
This sequence comes from Edaphobacter sp., assembly GCA_965277575.1. Lineage (GTDB taxonomy): Bacteria > Acidobacteriota > Terriglobia > Terriglobales > Acidobacteriaceae > Edaphobacter. The sequence continues at coordinate 3,181,913 of CBDIDK010000002.1, read as the reverse complement.
TGCCGCCGGGTACGAGCCGGGTGCAGCGCGTTCATGCGCCGTTCGTGACGGAGAAGGAGATCTCCGCAGTCACGGCGTTCTGGAAGGCGCAGGGCGAGGCCGAGTATGTACACGGCTTCCTGGAAGGGCCGAAGGAAGATAACGGCACGGGCAAGGATGGCGATGGCGGAGAGAACGGCGACAACAACGATGAGTTGTACGAAGACGCGGTGCGCCTGGTGTTCGAGTTCGGAAAGGCGAGCACTTCCCTGCTGCAGCGGCGGCTGCGAATCGGATATGGGCGGGCCGCTCACCTGATCGACATGATGTACAATGATGGCCTGGTGGGGCCGGCGGATGGGTCGAAGCCACGTGAGATTCTGAAGTCGGCGGACTGGATCAATGAAGTGGATGCGGCCATCCGCTGAAGATTGTGGTGGCTTCGGCTGGGACGTCTTACCACCGGTCAAGAACAGGCCGGGGCAGCAGCTTGCGATGAGCGGGATGCATTGCGTTTGGCTGGGCTGGCGAACTTCAGCGATTGATGGTCTTCGAGGAGCGGATGGCTACTACGGCCAGGATGCAGATGACGGCCAGCAGAGCGATCCAGAGCAGGTGGGGCCGTCGTTCCATGAGGGGTCGGGTGTCGGGACGGCTGTGGAAGGTCGGGTTGAGCTGCTCGGGGCCTAATGGCGCGTCGTGAGCCTGGGCTGTGGTGGAGAAGAGGCGGGCGTAGTCGTACTGCGGGGCCGTGAGGGCGGGGTCGCCGTAGAAGAGAATCGCCGGCTTTGCAGCGGGCGCATCGAAACAGAGCTTGCGCTGCCGGGTTTCGAGACGAATGGCGGTAATGGGGAGCGGGGGGTCGTCGCCGTTGTCGATCGCGACCTCGACGGTAGCGGGATCTTGCATGTTGGAGCCGAGGGTGGCAGGGATGCTGAGCTGCTGCTGCTCAATTTCGCGGCCGGACTGGGTAAGGCGCACGCGAAAGATCGTGCCATTAAGGCTCTCGCTGACTGAGGATGGGTGACTTGAACTATCGTCGTCCGGGTAGTCTGTAATGTGTACGTCGCGGCTGAAGTTGGCTTTGTAGGCGGGGGACAGGCCAAAGGAGAGGCGCTCGATCGGGATGCGTTCGGGCAGGGGGAGGATCGCGACAGTCTGGCGGCCACGCTGCTGAAGAGCGGTCGCTTCGGTAGCAGTGGTGTAGATGGATTGGGCCTCTCGGCTCGGGGGAACAGTGACGCCGGTGACCATCTTCATCAGCGTCTGTACTGGGAAAACGGAGAGATTGCTGCCTGCGGTTGGCGTGACCGCGAGTTCGATGTGGAGGTACGGAAGAGTGGTCTCCTGCAGATGGATGGTCGTGCTGCGGGACAGATGCTGGCTGGTGAGGTCGAAGAGGGTAAATTCGCCGAGGCCGGTCTGGTTCTGATAGTTGGGGTCGCGGGTGCCGGAGACGGTTGCGGTGGCGATAAAGTCATGTCCTGCCAAGCCGAGCGTGACATCGGTGTAGGGGCGGCTTGGCATTGCGAGGTCGAAGACGATATTGTGGCCACGCAGGCCGAGATTGCGGATCGGCACTGTGTCGCTGTCTAACTGCTCTGGCTCGCTCAGCGTGATGGCGTAGGGGAGTTCGTGGCCATCCTGGTAGAGACGGAGGTCCTTGAGCGAATTTGCGGCGTGGGGGAAGATGCGCGGATCGAGGATGGCGCAGCTCTGGCCTGGCCCATTGGGCAGAGAGATGAATCGCTGGTAGCGGGAGTATTGCAGAGAGCTGGTCAGGGGCGCGATGGGCGGGGCGTTCGAGCCAACTTGCCAGAGAAGAAGAATGAGGAAGAGGGCGGCGTTCACTGGTTTGCTTCCTCATGCGGAATGGGCGGGGGTGGTGTGGGCTGGGAATTGCGGAGGTTGAGCCAGTCCTTTTGGTATGCAAAGCTGATGGCCATGAGCAGAGCGCCGAGACCGAGGATGCTGAGAACACGATATCCCTGGCTGAGATTGCGGAGATCGTACAGAAACACCTTGGCGACGGTTAGAACCAGGAGCAGGAGAGCCTGCCAGCGGATGAAGGCGGAGCGCTTCCAGAATCCGGCGGCGAGCAGGGCGGCTCCATAGAGCATGAGGAAGGCGGAGATGGCGAGGGACCGCTGGAGGTCGGCCTCTGGGTTACCGGCGGTTTGATTGAACCAGAGGAGGTCGAGTTCGCGGATCGTTGCAAGGATGGCGATGAGGTTGAAGGCAACGATGGAGGCCGCGGCGATCTCCATCCAGGAAGGAAATGCCGTCGTATCGTAGCCTGGTGCGTGGAGCCCGAGCCAAGCTGCGGCGGCGAAGGTGGCGAGACTGAACAATGCGGTGGCGAAGATGGCGTTGAAGAAGGCAGTCTGGTGAAGATAAGGGGATGTCTGAAGGAAAGCCTGGAGGAGCAGCGAGAGGAGGCCGAGGGTAAGCGCGGCTGCGGCCAATCTGCGGAGGAGCCGGTGCGATGGGGTAGCCGTCTTCTCTGCGGACCGTATTACGAGGCGGGATGAGGCCCACAGGAGCGCCGCGCCCTCGGCGAGCCAGCCGATAGTGATGGAATTGCCGCTAGTCTTGAGTGGAATGGCGATGGTGAGGAACACCACGGCGAGGGCCAGGTGGACCACAGAGGTGGTTCCGGGTTGCGGCAGACGCATGATGCCGAGGTAGAGCGCGGCAAAGGCAACGGCGATCCAGGGGAGAAGATCGTGATGGCCCGCGTCCTGCAGAACCGCGTAGAGGGCGAGGGAGGCAAAGGCGGCGTTGGCGAGGGGAAGCAGGACTTGCCGGATGGCTGGGTTGGCCTCGGTTGGAGGGCGGGGCAGATCGATCGATGGGGCAACGAAGGTAGCGAAGAAGAGGGCGATGAAGACGATGGTGATAGCGAGTTGTGCGCTGAGGCTGAACCGGCCGAACCAGTCGATATACCAGCCGATGAAGAAGGCGACGGTGGCGGGAAACGCTCCGAGCAGAAGGCGCGGCCAGGATTTGAGGCAGACCAACACGACGGTTGCGACGTCGACGGCGAGGATATAGCTGAAGAGGAAAGCTTCGTGGTTGCCGCCGGTGGCGAGAAGCAGCGGCGTGGCGAACGCTCCCGCGAGGGCGTAGGCGGCGAGTACCTGGCTATTCTGCGACCACGCCATGTAGGCATTCCAGGCGGTCACCAGAACCATGGCTGCAAGCGCGACGGAGGCTGGAAGCAGATGATAGAGCTGAAAAGCGGCCCAGAGCGAAAGATAGAGGACTCCGCTGCCCGTGGCTTTGAGTGCGTAGGAGAAGGTGGCGAAATCTCGGCTGCGAAAGCGCTCGGACCAGAGGACCAGGGCGGCACCGGCGACCAGACCGGCAAGAACGCGGCCAACAGGACCGATCCAGTGGCTATCGACTGCCAGCTTGAGGAAGAGCGCGACCGCGACGAGCAGGGCCACGATGCCGATGCGGCTGAAGAGCTGCGAGCCGATGCGGTCTTCGAGCGAGATGGCGGCTCGGGCCGAGAACCTGCTATGAGGTGATTGCGTTTTGGCGGCGGGGACTGACGAGGGTTTCAGAGGGGGCAGCGGTGGCGCAGCGGGTAAGCGTTCCAGGCGTAGTTGAGCAAGTTCGCGTTCTACGGCTTGAATGCGAGTGGATAATGCGGCCAGATCTGCCGCGATACCCGCTTCAGGATCGCGACGGAAGGGTTGTTCCTGATCTCCCTGTTGTTGATCGGATCCCATGGCAACTACTGTACCGCCATCGTGCTCGCCGTGGTACTAAAGCTGCTTCGTCGAACCCTTCGTCGAACCCTTTGTCGAACCTTTGATAGTCTTTGCGGTAATGGAAATGGATCGATCGACGGTTAAGATTCTGGTGGTGGACGACGACGCTCTCAGTCTGGAGTTGATCGGCCTGCTGCTTGTGCGCGAGGGGTACGAGGTCACCACGGCGGATTCGGGAGACGCTGCGTTGGTTCATCTCCGTGCCCCGAAGGATGGATGGCCACGCGTGGTGCTGGCGGATTTGCAGATGCCCGGCGTTGCTGGCGGCGAGTTGTTCCGGCAGCTTCGTCGGGTGTGCGGGTCAGGAACGGTGCTGCTGGCGATGAGCGGAGGTGAGATGGAGGAGTCGTTGCGGCCCGAGGTGGATGGGTTTCTGCGAAAGCCGTTCACGATGAAGGCACTGGCGGCTGCGATCAATACGAGTACCTCTGAAGCTGGAGACGAGAAGGCCTCAGACAATCTGCCTGCCGATCTGCCTGACGATCTGGCTGACGATCTGCCTGCTGGGGGGATCGACCTCGATGCGGACGTCTATACAAAGCTTGCCAGTTCGATGGCGGGGACAAAGCTGGCGCAGCTTTATGCGCTTTGCCTGAACGATGCGAAGACGCGCGTTGCGGTGATGCGGCGGGCTGCGTCTGAAGGCGACGATGGAACGTATCGAAAACAGGCCCATGCGATACGGGGAGGGTGTGGCATGGTGGGCGCGCTCGAACTGCATACACGTGCCGTCTCCATGGAGGAGCGAGGCCTGATGGATGCTAATCATGTAGCTTCGCTCGATGAATTCCTATCGGCCTGTGAACGGCTGCGGCGTATTCTGGTCGCACGCGTAAGCGGAGAGAACGCCACGTACCTGTCAGGAGAAGACACGCGATGAGGGGAACAATGAGAAGGTCTGCAGAGATTTCAACCGCAGCCGCGCCGATTCGAATTGTCGTTGCGGACGATCATCCTGTGGTCCGCATTGGCGTGAAGAACATGCTTGAAGACGAGCCGGGCTTTCAGGTGGTGGGCGAGGCGGAGGATGGGGACACGGCGATCACCCAGACCATTGAACTGGAGCCGGACATTCTTTTGCTGGACCTGCAGATGCCGCGCCTGCCGGGGCTGGAGGCCCTTCGCGCGATCATGAGCAAATCGCCGCGGGTGAAGATCATTTTGCTGACGAGCATAATTTCCACCCAGCAGGTCATTGAGGCGCTGCAGATCGGGGCGCGTGGGATCGTGCTGAAGGATGCGGTAGCGGGCGACCTGTCGAACTCGCTGCGGGCGGTGCTGTCGGGCGATTACTGGATCGGCGGGGCGCGTGTCGCCAACCTGATGAGCAAGCTGAACGAGTTGATGAAGGCTGCCGCCGCAGTGCCGGAGCGCAAGACCTACGGCCTCACTCCGAGGGAGTTGGAGGTCGTGACCTGCATTGTGGAAGGGTGCAGCAACAAGGATGTGGCGAAGCAGTTCACGATCAGCGAGGAGACGGTGAAGCGGCATCTATCGAACATCTTCGACAAGACTGGAGTGTCGACGCGGCTGGAACTTGCGCTGTTTGCCATCGCACACAAGCTGGTTGCGCTCGATACCTAGCAATGGGGTGCCTTCAGTAAGATAGAAGGATGAGCGAGGGAGCGGCTGCGGCGGAGAAGGTTGATTTGCTTGTGATCGGGGCCGGACCTACAGGTCTGGCATGTGCGATCGAGGCGCAACGGGCAGGGCTGACTGCGTTGCTGGTCGATAAGGGCTGCCTGTGCAATTCCCTGTTTCACTATCCGGCGCACATGACGTTTTTCACGACGCCGGAGCTGCTGGAGATAGGAAGTATTCCGTTTTCGAGCCCAAATCAGAAGCCGAATCGGAATGAGGCCCTGGAGTACTACCGGAAGGTTGCCGAATATTACAAGCTGGACGTTCGACAATACGAGAACGTGGTGCAGGTCGATGGCGGCGACGGCGATTTTGCGATCCATACTACGGATCGGTTCGGTCGCAAGCTGCGGCATCGCGCGCGCAAACTCGTCGTCGCAACAGGGTATTACGACCTGCCGAACTATCTTGGAATTCCGGGTGAGGAATTGAGCAAGGTGAAGCACTACTACCATGAGCCTCACCCTTACTTTGGGTTGGATGTTGTCGTAATCGGGGGAAAGAACTCGGCTGCGATCGCTGCGCTCGATCTGTGGCGGCACGGAGCCAGGGTGACGTTGATCCACAGGGGTGCGGAGATGCACCGGCATGTCAAATACTGGATTCTGCCGGATATCAATAACCGGGTGAAGAATGGCGAAGTCAGCGCTTATTTCAAAAGCAGCGTGACGAGCATCTCAGAGGACGAGGTTACGTTAGCCACGCCGAAGGGTGAGGTAGTCCTGGCGAACCAGTTTGTCTTCGCGCTGACGGGCTATCATCCCGACTTCGAATTTATCGAACGCCTCGGAGTAAGGCTTGACGAGGCGAACGACCGTTGCCCGGTATGCGACCCCGCGACGCTGGAGAGTAATATCCCCGGGATTTACCTCGCGGGCGTCATTGTGGCGGGGGAACGAACCAATGAAATTTTCATCGAAAATGGAAGATTTCATGGCCATTTAATCGCGGAAGACCTGCGCGCGAAGCTGCTCGCGGCCTAAGGCTGTCATGTTGTGCAGGACATGCCTCAGCCGATGACCCGGCGGAGGAAACCTCGGATACCCAGCCAGGTGAGCAGGCATAGCGACGCGGTCAACATGCTGAGGATGAGGACGGGATTCATGTGAGGCAGCGCCGGGGTAAGAGCGGCGCGGAGACCTTCGCTCATGTAGACGATGGGGTTGATGAGCACGCCAATCTGGAGCCAACGGATATGAGAAAGCGCCGCCCAGGGATAGTAGACGCAGCCTAGAAACGTAATCGGGATGACGACGACACCGAAGATAAGGCCGATCTGCTGCGGTTTGACGCTGGTTCCGATGGTGAGGCCGAGCGCTCCGGCAATGAGGCTCGAAAGAACCAGAACGACGATCAGAAAGAGCCAGCTGCTCACCTGGGTAACCGGGTGGACGGCGGGAACGAAGCAGGCCAGCGGATACACGATGCCTGCCGCGATGATGCTTTGAACGGCGCTGAAGCAGATTTTTTCGACCGCGACGGCGGGGACGGGAAGCGGGCACATGACCCGGTCGTCGATTTCGCGTGTGATCCCAAACTCCTGTGCAAGTGGAAGCGCGACGGCAGCGATGCCGCTGAACATGATGGCGACCGCCATGAGCCCGGGTAGGAGAACGGTGCTGAAGGCGCTGCCTGCCATGGCGCCTGTGGGGTTCATGGCAGCGTTCGAGCTCATACGTGGAATGACATAAGTGAAGACGAAGAGAAAGAGGAGCGGGTTCATGCAGACCCGGATGATGAAGGGAAAGAGTTCACGGCGGAGGACGTGCAGATCGCGCAGGAAGAGTCCAGCAAAGGCGCGAGCATACTGAACGAAGCTTGAACTTTCCTCGGGACCGGTCAGGCTGGCGGGACGCGCTGCGCTTTGCGATAGTTCAGATTGTTCAGTCATGGGATCTCGTTTGTATGCACGCTTTACTCGCGCAGATCTCGGCCAGTGAGTTGGATGAAGACGGTTTCGAGGCTGGTTGCGGTGATGGTGAGATCACGAAGACCGTAGGGATTGGCCTCGCGAACGACATCCGACAGGAGCCCGTCGGCGCCATGGGCGAGGACGCGAACTCCCTTTGCGGTGGACTCCGCGCTGGCGACGCCGGGTAGTTGCTGAAGCTGTTGGATCAGGAGAGGAATGCCGTCCTGACTGCGGAGGTAAAGCTCGTAGACCTTCTGTGCGCCCACGGAGCCTTTCAGCGCGGCGGGAGTGTCCTGAACGAGAATTCTGCCGTGGTCGATAATAGCGACGCGGTCGCAGAGCTCGTCAGCCTCTTCCATGTAATGGGTGGTCAGGACGACCGTAATGCCCTCCAGGCGCAGTCCGCGGACCGCCTCCCACATGGCGATGCGGCTTTGAGGGTCGAGTCCTGCGCTGGGCTCGTCGAGGAAGAGCACCTTGGGCCGGTGAGCGATGGCGCGGGCGATCTGAACACGTTGCGCCAGGCCTCCCGAGAGCTGCGAAGGGTAAGCGGCGGCGCGCTCGGAGAGATGAAACTGAGTAAGAAGCTGATCCGTCCGATGCTTCGCTTCCGCGCCGGAAAAGCCGAAATACAGGCAATGAAAATAGATATTTTCAAAGATGGTGCAGGCGCGGTCGAGTGTATTGTATTGCGGTACGACGCCGATGGAGCGGCGCGCCAGGGCGGGAGCGGCAACGACATCGATTCCGGCGATGCTGACCTTCCCCGATGTGGGAAGCGCTCGCGTAGTGCAGACGCTGATCGTGGTCGTCTTACCCGCGCCGTTGGGACCAAGAAGACCGAAGAGCTCTCCCTCGCGAACGCTGAGGTCGATCCCATCCACGGCGACGACGCGCTGCTTGCCGTCGTATATCTTCTGCAGACCTTTGATCTCTACAATCACGATCCATCCCCCGCTGCGCGCAAGACTGATTATATGCACCGCGGTTCAGAAAGCAGTCCTGCCGATTACAGCGAAGTAAGACGTGAGGGCAGGATAGATCATTGCAGCCCAACAGGGTCTTCTTCCAAGCGATGTTGCAGCGTAGTATGGAGGTATGTCGCGTGGGTGGGAGAGTAAATCCGTGGAAGAACAGCAGGCGCAGGCTGGCGCTCCAAAACCTATCACGGCGAACAATGACGCCGAAACTGCCGAACGCAAACGGCAGCGGCAGGCACTCGAGTTGCAGCGTGAGCGCATCCTTTCGGAGCGTACTTCAAGTTCGCACCGGCGCTCGGCGCTGACGGTTGCACTTGCGGATATCGAGGAGAAGCTCACTGAGCTGGGCTGGACGGTTCACCTGTAGCTGTAACTCCGATCAGCGTAGCTCAGCTTCGGCGATTCAGGATGGTCGAGTTGGCCTGGTCGATTGTCGTCATCAGAATATTGTGAATGTTGACATGTGCGGGGCGGCTCGCTGCCCAGACGATGGCTTCTGCGACGTCTTCCGGCTGCAGGGGCGTGATGTTCTGGTAGACCCTGGCTGCCTTCTCTTCGTCTCCATGAAAGCGCACGCTGCTGAAGTTGGTTTCGACCATCCCCGGATCGATGGAGGTGACGCGCACGGGCGTTCCCATCAGGTCGATCTTCAGACCTTCGCTGATCACTTTTTCGGCCGTCTTGGTAGCGCAGTAGACGGCTCCATTTGGGTAGGTCATATATCCCGCGGTGGAACCGAGGTTGATGACATGTCCACTGCCGCGAGCGACCATCGCCGGGACCACCGCACGCGTAACGTAGAGCAGGCCCTTCACGTTGGTGTCGATCATCTCCTCCCAGTCTTCGGGGTCATCCTCGTAAACTTTGGCGAGCCCCCGGCTTAGACCCGCATTATTGACGAGCACATCGATATCTCTCGAATGACCCGGCAGGGCTGAGATCGCAGCTTCAACTGCCCGGCGGTCTCGCACGTCCAGGCTGAAGAGATGCACGGACTGGGCGCCGGCCGACAGCAGGTCCTGTTGCATGGTTTGCAGCTTGTCAAGACGGCGAGCACATACGAGAAGCCGGCAGCCTTCCCCAGCGAATGCGGTTGCGGTTGCTTTGCCAATCCCTGAGCTTGCGCCCGTAATCAGTACCGTTCTTCCTCTTAGAGATGCCATGATCTTCCTTATAACAAAAAGAGAGGCCGCACCCGGCGGCCTCTCTGCGAGTTGTCTGAATGTAAGACTACTGAGGCGGCACAGCATCCGGAGTGCTCTGCTGGATTCCGATTGCGTCGCCCGAGACGACCAGGTTGACGCGACGGTTCTGGGCACGACCGCTGGCAGTGGAGTTATCCGCCACAGGCTTGGTTTTTCCATAGCCGGTGGAGGTGATGTTGTTCTGCTGAACCCCCTGAGTAATGAGAAACACCCGGACGGCATCGGCGCGATTCTCCGATAGCTTCTGATTGAGCTCATCGCTTCCTACACTGTCCGTGTACCCTTCAACCTGGAGTTTCAGACCAGGGTAGGCCTGGAGGATGCCGGCGACCTTGGCCAGGCTGATCTTCGTGTCTGGCTTGAGCGTGTACTTGCCGGTGTCGAAGAGGACATCGGACATGTTGACGATAAGGCCGCGGGCGGATTCGCTGGTCGCCAGAACGCTGTTGAGCTGGCTGCGAAGTCGCTCGCGCACCGCATTGGAGTCGTCTGCACTCTTGGTGGCCTGGGTAGCCCGTGCCTGAGCCTCGGCGGCTTCGGCCTCGGCGCGGGCACGATCCGCATCGGCCTGTGCCTGGGCGGCACGGGAGCGCTCTGCTTCAAGCTGGGACTGCTGGGCCTGCAACTGCGACTGCTGAGCCTGGCTCTGGGCGTCGCGCTTGGCCAATTCTGCGTTCATCTGGCGTTCGGCTGCCTGCTTTCGCAGGGTGACGATACGGGCGTCCTCGGCGCGCTGTACGGCTTGGCGTGCATAGGTAATCTCCATCTTGCGGTCGCCTTTTTTGTTGCTGTTTATGCCGGTGGCGTTCTGGAGATCCTGCATCGCCTCCTTCATGATCTCCGGCGCATATTTGTCTGCGCCCGCCGCTTGAGCGATACGAATGGCATTGTTTGCTTCGTAAAGCTCCAAGGGGGACTTCTCATCCCGTGTAATGGGGTTGAGGTTCGACTTCGAACCATCAGTCTGCGCATAGGTGCCGCGAGGAAGCAGTGAGTAGTGCGCGTTCACCTTCTCGAGAACGCCGCTGGTCTTGTCGTCTAGGATCACGTTCTGCAATACGACGACGTCGCTGGGCTGCGTGACCGAAAAGTAGGGCTCGGCTGTGACGATGAGTCCGAAGGATTGAAGCGCAGTCGTGACTTCGATATTGTTCTTGGTGCCTGCGGGGAGAACTTCGCCGAGGTTGTTCGGGCGTCCGTCCGGAGTAATAGCCCATAGAACGTACGTCAGGTACTCGGGGCCAAAACCATTGGCTGGCGTAAGGCCTTGAAACCTGGCTGAAATATGGATTCCACCGCGCTCGCTGGTGACCTTGGCATCGCCTTTCGCCATGGGAAGGAGGGTTGTGCCCTTAAAGCCGATTTTAGTGGAGCCGCTGCGGTGCAGGTAGTTTACGGCGTCGAGATCGCGCTGGACAACTTTGACGCGATAGAGATAAATGCCATTATCCTGCTTTTCGATCTGAGTTCCGCCGGAACCCGGCATCTGGGCGGTAGGGTTAGGTTCCTGTGCAGATAATGCCGTTGATCCAAACCCGCATAACCCCGTTGCAACGAGGGCTATCAAGACGTTCCTGGTACCGTTCATGCACGTTCTCCTTGCTCAACTTAGCTCGTTCCGCCGCAAACCTGTTGATTCGACGGAATATCCGCTATTAGGTGCGATGCGGAGAAAAGGACAAAGGTTAGTCAGGCTCACCACGTCGCGAATCGGCGCGGCGCCAATTCGCGACGTCCCGGCTCGACTGACATAGGCGCCTCCCCCTCTTCCCGGCGGCAACAAGCCGAGAAGAGGAGCGAAGGCTCTGTAGGCGAATCAGGCGGAGTGCTGCTGCTGGGTGCTGGAGCGATGCACGAAGTGGTACGGCGGCCAAGGGCCGGAGAGTTGCATCCGGCACTCCTTCAGCTCCAGCGTCGCCGAACTGTACTTGTTCTGGTAACGCTCGACCGTTTTGTTATCAATCAGATGGGCAATATCCAGAAGCATCTTGCCGGAATCCATCCGCTTGCACGTAATCTCTTCGGCGAGGGGCAGAAACATGCGGTGCATCTGAACGGATAGCGCGCGGGCCTTGGACTGGCGCTCACGTTGCCTGCTGGCGCTCTCACGCAGGCTGGTCAGGTACTGCAGACCGACGGTCATGTTCCGGGCGGAGTTGCCGGGGCAGGTGTCGTCTACTAGCACCTTGAGGTGCATCTCGGCTTTGCCTCGAAGGCGCTCGACGTTGGCCTGGAAGTGGCGCTGGTTGGAGCGGACGGAGCGGCGGAGGGCATCATCGTCCTGAAAGGTGGTGCCAAACCGGAAAGGCAAGACGGTGGAGAGCTTGAAACAATCTGCGATGACGCGGGCGTGGTCCTTGGCGGCCTGTTGATCGAGGCGTGCACAGTCTTCCGTGGTATGTTCCGAGACGATGACGGCCAAGTCGCTGGCGGGAAAGAGGAAGGTCTGGTTACCGAAGATGCCGGAGACGCCGGTGAGGGGCGTCGGACGGCGGTGACGGGAAAGTTCGGGAAATGCCTGACGTTCTGCGATGCAATAGGCGTACCATGCCATCGTTTTTACCTTCCTTTTTCGCGCTGAGGGGTCTAAACGCCCCATCAGGAAGTTGGTGGTGAAGCTCAAACAATATCGAAGGCCTGTTGGAAGCTATTCATTTAACTAACGTTGGCTCCCATGGGAACGCGGCTACCGCAATCTCCAGCGAGCCGAAACGGATAGTATGCCTATTGGAAGACTCTTGGCAACAGTTTATTAAGAAGCGCTAATCTGTCTGGATCTGGAGGCACTCGAAGCGCGAAATTCTCGCCTCTTCTCGCCTCTTCTCACCTTCCAAGGAGCGAAAGACGCAATTTTAGTCTGGCTGGGCGCAAAGCCTGCGGTACCTTTGATCCATGAACTTCACTCGAACAGCTATCGCTCTCCCTGGCCGAGATGTATTGCGCCTTATACTCGCCGGCCTGATCTCCTGCACAATCGTTCAGCAGGTAGCAGCACAGGACCAACCGGCTAAGCCGGCTCCCGATGTGATCGTGTTCAACAATGGGGACCAGTTGACCGGGACCTTGGAGCGGGGAGTTGGCGACTCGATCACCTTCAAGAGCGATATGGCCGGCGAAATCACCGTTTCGATGGACAAGGTAAAGGAACTGCGCGCGAGCGGCGGGTTCGTAGTGTTGAAGAAGAACGAGCAAATTACACGCACATCCAAGCAGGTTGGAACTATCACCTATGCCGGTGCCAATAAAGCGATTACGGTGACGACTCCGACGGGAGCGCCCGAAGAGGTGCCGGTGAACACCATGGCGTACATGATCGATGGGGCGACCTACACCAAGCAGGTGACCAGCAATCCGGGTATCCGATCTGGCTGGACCGGCTCAATCACGGGCGGCGCAACCGTCGTCCGGTCAACGCAGACCGAGACGAATTTGAATGCGGGTATCAGCCTGATACGGGCGATCCCTTCGGTTCCTTACCTGCCGGCGCGGACGCGGACCACATTCAACCTGCAGGAGACGTATGGGAAACTGACGCAGCCGCTCATTCCCCAGACCAATCCGGCGACACCGGATGCGGTCGCCAAGACGAACATCTTCCACGCGGATGCGGAGCACGACAAGTACTTCTCGCCCCGGTTTTATGGGCTGGTGGGGACGTCGTTTGACCATAACTTCTCGCAGGGCTTGAACTTACAGCAGATTTATGGGGTCGGCGCAGGCTGGACCGTGATCCAGGATGCGAAGCAGGGGCTGGATGTGAAGACGGATGTTCACTACGAGGAGCAGAGATTTCAGCCACCTACGGTGAGCGAAAACCTGATCGGTTCCACCTTCGCCGAGAACTATCACCGCATCCTGCCGGCCAAACTGCTCTTTACCGAAAGCGGAACGTACATCCAGTCCTGGAACGACTTCAGGGCGTACTCCGCAGTGGGCCAGGCGGGGCTGCAGTTGCCGGTGTACAAGCGGCTCAGCTTAAACGTGAATGTGCTGGACAATTTCCTGAACAATCCGGCGGCCGGCTACAAGAAGAACAGCTTCCAGTTCATCACCGGCGTCGCCTACACGCTGCCGTAAACATGCGTGATGGAGAGGTCATTTCGATAGGGTGTCTGCGAGATTCAAGGGCGATTCGGCGTGGTGAATTCGCGGTGAAATTGTGGTGCCATGCGTGGTGAAGCCGGTGGCGTGACGTTCACGTTTTGCGGCCTAAAGGAGTACGCCATGTTTTTCAACTTTATTTTTCGAGGCCGTAGATTACCGTGCATTAGTCTACGTGCATTAGTCTAGTGGCCCGGTGCGGTAAGGATGGCGGTGACGGGGTTGGGAAGTTCCTTGTCGGCGTTCTTGAGCAGGAGGCTGACCTGCCACATCTCGGTGTCGGACAGGATGTGGTCGAAGGACGGCATGCCGGTGAGCCGAATGCCATTTGCGACCTTCCAGTAGGTCTCACCAGCCTCATCGTCGCTGACGCCGACTACGTTGCCTTTGGCGTGCTTCTTCCAAAGCTGTGGTGCGGAGGGGTACATGTGCTTGGCGTAGGCCACGTCATGTCCCGGTGTGCCATGGCAGTCCGCGCATTCGGTGCGGTAGATATGGGCTCCGGACTCGAAGACCTCTTCACTGGTGCCAAAGGGCGCCGTTTTGATTTGGCGAGCGATACGGGCGTTGAGCGGGACCTTGACGATCATCTTCTCGAAGGGGAAGGGCTTATCCGCGACGGCCACGGGTGGGGCGCCGAACTGGAGATACAGGTAAGCGACTGCGACTACCGCTACGACGCCGATGAAGAAGCCGAGAAGGATCCGGCCGAAGTTTCCGCCGCCGTTCCGTTTCGCTGGACTGCTTTTCGCCATTTCGGTCTCTCCTGAACAGGTCTGGGATTGCGGCTCAACGATGATCTGGACTGCCCGTGTCTTGGCAGGCGAGACAAGTATTGGCGCTGGACTGCCGCCGGGACAGGTTATGGATGTTCTAATAAGGGAAGTCTGCGGATGTTCAGCAGGCTTGCCCATACGTTTTACCATAGCAAGAGCGCAGCTTGTGCAGGAGTAATCGTTGATGTTCGGTTTCAGGTCGAAGGTGTTTTTTGGAGCAGGAGTGTTGCTGGCCGTTGCGATGGCCAGTGGAGCAGACGGTTTAGAGGCTCAGACCACGCACAGGACGCGGCGGGAATCGAATGCCAACCGCAAGGCACGCATTGCGAGGACGATCGAGGCGACCTACAGCCATCGGTTCGAAGTAGCCGGAGGCGGAGGATACCTGCGGTTTCAGCCGGGCGCATACCTGCAGAGGAACAACGACGTCACGTTTTTCATGACGGGAACGTACTTCCTGAACCCGAAGCTGGGCATCGTCGGGGATATTCGCGGGCTCTATGGGAATGCGAAGATCGGAAACAGCTCTCCCAATTTTCTGCCGTTCAAGCCGCAGATTTCGACGTACCCGTTCATGGGCGGCGTCGCGTACCGGGTGTATGCGCAGGAGAAGATCGCGGTAAGCGTGACGGGCGAGGCCGGCGTCGCACTGGGCAAGTTCGACGGCGACACAAAGGGACTGCCTTCGCGAAGCCTGGGGCTCTGGCAGTCGGCGACCAGGCCGGCATTCAGCATCGGGGCGAACGTGGATTACAACTTTTACCCCAATCTGGCCTTCCGCGTGAGTCCGACCTATGTGGGGACGTTCTTCCGGCTTGACCCGCTCGATCCTGCACCGCAGCCGCATGGGTCGATTCAGAACAATCTCGGGGTCAACCTGGGAGTGGTCTACCGGTTTGGGCAAACCAAGTAGGCGTTCGAGAGGCGAACGGCTTACCACCGATTCACACCGACGAACCGATGCTTCATTGCGGAGCCTGTTGTTTGCCGCGCACCTGATCGTCTGGAATGTGTATCGGGAGCGGGGCTGGGCATGGTGTCGAACGCATGTGCCTGGGTAGAACCCACGTCCCAGAGGCGGGACGTGGACAAATATGTTGATCTCTAAAGCTAGATTTTGCCTGCGGAGGCGGGTGCCGAAATCGCGGGGGGCTCATTCATAGTGCTGGTGGGTTTGGAGGCGCCGATCTGCTGCAGGATTCCCGCCTCATCGGAGCTTCCCCAACGTTCTGTGATCCTGCCCTCGCTGTTGAACTTCGCGATCTGCATGCCGCGCGCCTTGATCTTTCTGCCGGTGGCTGGAATTCCCTGAAAGGGGCCGTCCTGGGTGCCGGTAACGGTGTAGGCGATGGCGACCTTGTCCTCGTCCGCGACCATCTGCTCGACAGCGATCTTGAGGTCGGGAAACGCGGTGCGGAACTGGGTGAAGAACTGGATGAAGCCTTCGGGGCCTTTGCCCTGGCCGGGAGCGGGGTCGTGGTCCTTGACGTCAGAGGCGAAGACCTCGTTGAAAACGTTGAGATTGCCCTTGTTCACTGCTTCACCCATCTTCTTCGTGGTGGCGATGTTGGTTTCTTGGCTCATAGTTATCCCTCTGGGAGTAGTTATCCTTGCTGGAAAGGTGAGATGCGATCGCGGAAGGATGCGTTCGAGAGCCGTCTCGATTTCCAGAGCGGCTTACCTCGCTCCATGCCGATCCGCTCGCCCGAATGCAAATGCGCATCCAACTCAGCCGCTAAAGCCCGGCCCATGAGAGAATAAGCACGCCCATGCGACGCATTCTGATCATCGACGACGAAGACGACATTCGCGAGGTGGCTGCACTTTCTCTCGAAGCGACAGCCGGCTGGAGCGTGTTGACGGCAAGCTCCGGCGCCGCCGGCATCGAACTCGCGACGGCCGAACAACCCGACGCCATCCTGCTGGATGTGATGATGCCTGGGGTGGACGGCCCAACCACATTCGCGCACATGCAAGAGATTCCGGCGGTGGCGCACATTCCCGTGCTTCTGCTCACAGCCAAGGTGCAGGGGGTGGACCAGCGCCGGTTTGCCGGTCTGGGACTGGCGGGCATTCTCGTCAAACCGTTCGACCCGCTGATGCTGGCTCAGCAGATCTCCGACGCGTTAGGCTGGAGAGATTAGCCGTTGATCGGAAGACCGAATCAGACCGAATCGAACCGGCGGCATACGACCCGATGATCGAAGATGCGGATGGAAAAATCGATGAAGTGCTGGCCGATATCTGGCAACGCCACCTTCCGGTGCTCCGCGAACGTCTGGAGGTTCTGGACAGGGCGGCGGCGGAGGCGTCCTGCGGCACACTGGGGAAGACCCTGGAGCTTGAGGCGCTGTCGATCGCTCACAAGTTAGCGGGAAATCTTGGCATGTTCGGGCATCATGAGGGCTCCAGGATTGCGAGTGAGATGGAGCAGGTTTTGAGCGCGCCCGACGGGCACGGCCGCGCTCATCTGGCCGTGCTGTCGCGTGATCTCCGCACGAGCCTTGCCGCGGACATCTAGAACCTTGCAAGAGGCGGACGGATGCGGCCCGACTGCGGAGGACAAGCCAGGGCACATACAGCGGTCTCTCCACTCCACACGGGCCGTCTGTCGTCTGTTGCCAGTCGTCAGTCGTCAGTTACAGGTAAGCGCCGTCCAGACGCTGGCGGCGTTTCCGTTGGATTTGTCCACCCTCAGGCTGATGAAGGTCCCGGCCGTTACGATTACGCTGCCGTTGACCGTGCAGGCAGAATTGAGGGCGACCGAACAGGCCAGCGCGGTATCGGACATATTGCCTGGCGTTCCCTGCCGCAGCGTGACGGTGATCGTGTTCGACTGCTGCGAGAAGACGCTCAACGAGGTTGCGGTGCATCCAGAGGGCACCCAGGTCAACACTGCGCCTGCTTCGCCTGCGCTTGCGGTGGTGTTGCTGACGGCCAGGAAGGGGGCATAGTAGGAGACGCTGTGGTAGTTCGAGGAGCTGGACAGGCCGCCCGATCCCGCGCTGCCACCCGTTCCGCTGGCCCCAGCCATCCCCTGGGGAACGGTGAAGTTGAGGATAGCCGCGCTGGCGGTTCCGGTGTTGGTTACTGAAGCCGGGGTTCCCGGTGCGGAGGTGGTGACGGCTCCTATGCTGACGGTGGCGGCCGCGCCCGATGGCCCGCTTGGGCCTGCGCTGCCGGCCTGTGCCAGCACCGCCCAGACGGTCGGCGAGATGTCCGGCTGGACCGCAGAGTTGGCGCTGAGGGCGAGGTAGGTGGCTCCGGCGAAGGTGACGGCGTCGCTGGGAAGATAGGAGGCGGCGGAGTTCCAAGGGCCGCGGTAGGTAAGGCCGGGGGTTCCGGCGGTACCGGGCGTTCCCTGGGGCCCCTGGGATCCTTGGGATCCGGCTATGCCCGGGGCTCCGGCTATGCCCTGAGTGCCTTGAGAGCCGGGGGTTCCGGCGGCGCCTTGAGCGGTCAGCGTGCCCCATTGCGCTGGGCTGAAGCTTGGGGTGTTGCCGCGGTTGCTTCCCGACAGCGAGGCGTAGCTGCTGCCCTGCCAGAACACGACGTCGCCCGAAGCATAGTTGGCGACCGCCGAGTAGTTTCCCTTGTACGCCAGGCCGGGAAGCCCGGCAGTACCGGCGATACCGGGAGAACCGGTGAGTCCGGTTGTGCCGGTTGCACCCGGCGCTCCAGCAACACCGGCTGGACCGATTGCGCCCTGTGGCCCGGTGAGGCCTACGACCCCGGCAGGGCCTACGGCACCGGACGCTCCCGCTGGACCTTGCGATCCGGGTATGCCGGGTGTTCCCTGGGGGCCTGCAGGGCCTTGGGCTCCTGCTGGGCCTTGGGCTCCAGGGATGCCTTGCGCTCCGGCAACGCCCTGAGGTCCGGCAACGCCGGTCGAGGCGAGGACGATATCGAGCTCCGCTGCATGGCCGGTAAGGTCGTTTTCCTTGCTGTCGAACTGTGCCACCGCAGTGGAGGCGGTTAGGGCAACGCCGTTGTTCGTCGCGGGCGCGGAGATCCAGCCTTGCACCAGGGAGGTGACATCGACCACCACATAGGTGCCAGGCAGGCTGACGGGGGCGGTATGGATCGCAGCGCCGAGTGGGGGGAGATTGGAAAAATTGACCCCGTACTCGGCCCATGAGCCGTTGAGGGGCTGCACGGATACGGTGCCGGCGGTGTCGACGCGGTTGCAATAGAGCCGGAGCAGCGCGCGAGAGACCTGGGTCGCCGTGGTCCCGAGAGGAAGGGTGGAAAGGTCGAACTGGAGCAGTGCGGTATAGCCGCCGCCGACGTTCAGGTTGGAAATGGCTCCGCTGTTGACTGCCGGAAGGGCTGAGTTGACGTGAGCGTCGGCTGTCAGAGTTGCCTGAACTGCGAAGGCCGGCAAGGCGGCGAGCGACAGGATCGTCGATACCGCGCCATGCAGAAGAACCCGCCGTCCGAAGCGTCTCGCGAGCAAACTGGTTCAACTCCTTGGGTGCAACCTGTCCAGCATGCGTCAGGGCCGGAGACGAACGGGCAACCCGCGTACAAAGTGAAATAGACAATGCCCTGGGCACAGAACTTCGTCCCTGGGGCGATCTGGCGATATGGCAATTGTCAACCAGGGATAAAGATCTTCGCGGTAACCGGAACAATCCCGTTTTAGGCTAATCGCGATGAAAATACAAGGACTTTGGCCTGCGACTTCCGTGTGATCCGCCCTGCTGCAGGATCGCATCTGATGGTCTGAGAGTGCGAGAATGAGCAGCCGGCAGAACGCCGTACCCGGCGCACTTCTCGTAGTACGCCCGAGGATACCGATCGCATGAGTTCTACGAACTTCAAGCCCGTTGCCGCGTCGAACCAGCCCGGCCAGCCTCCGCTGCCCGCAAACCTGGTCAACGTCTCCCGCCTGATTACCGCGTATTACTCACTCCACCCGGATGCGTCTGTTCCGGCGCAGCGGGTGGCCTTCGGGACGTCGGGACATCGCGGAAGTTCTTTCAATGCTGCCTTCAATGAGGACCACATTGCCGCGATCGCACAGGCGATCTGCGAGTACCGCAGGCAGGAGTCGATCACCGGCCCGCTCTTCCTCGCGCAGGATACCCATGCGCTTTCGGAGCCGGCCTTCGCTACGGCGCTCGAGGTGCTTGCGGCCAATCATGTCGAAACGATGATCGATACAGAGCTTGCCTACACTCCGACCCCGGCGCTGTCGCATGCTGTGCTTACGTATAACGAGGGGCGCGGGAGGGATCTTGCGGACGGGATCGTGATTACGCCGTCGCACAATCCTCCCGAGGATGGCGGGTTCAAGTACAACCCTCCGAACGGCGGCCCGGCGGATACGACCGCGACCAGATGGATCGAGAACCGGGCGAACGAGATCATCGCGGGCGGGCTGAAGGATGTGAGCAGGATTCCCTATTCGCGCGCGCTTGCGGCGGGCACGACCCACCGGCACGACTACACCACGGAATATGTGGACGATCTTGGCAGCGTGATTGACTTCAATGTACTGGCTGGGACGAGGCTCAAGCTGGCGGTCGATCCTCTCGGCGGCGCCGGCGTTTATTACTGGCCTCGAATCGCGGAAAAGTATAAGCTGCCACTCGAAATTCTGAACCCGAACGTCGATGCCACCTTCCGCTTCATGACATGCGATTGGGATGGCCGCATCCGCATGGACTGCTCCAGCCCGTTTGCGATGGCGAGCATGATTGCGAACAAGGAAAAGTACGATGTGGCGTTTGCTGCCGACACCGACCACGACCGCCACGGCATTGTCACGCGCACGTCGGGTCTGCTGAATCCGAACCACTATCTCGCGGTCTCGATCCAGTATCTCTTTACGCACCGGCCGGAGTGGGCGGCTCACGTGGGCATCGGCAAGACGCTGGTCTCCTCGAGCCTGATCGATCGGGTGGCGAAGGGGCTGAACCGCCCGATGCTGGAGGTTCCCGTGGGCTTCAAGTGGTTCGTCGATGGTTTGATCGACGGCACGCTTGGCTTTGTAGGCGAAGAGTCCGCGGGTGCGACGTTTCTGCGCAGAGACGGCCGGGTCTGGACGACGGATAAGGACGGATTGATCCCGGGATTGCTCTCGGCGGAGATGATCGCGCGTGTGGGTAAAGACCCCGGCCAGCTCTATGACGAATTGACCGGGCGATATGGGAATCCCGTATACCAGCGGACCGACGCAGCAGCTACGAAGGAGCAGAAGGCGAAGCTGGCAAGGCTCTCGCCGCAGGACGTGACCGCAAAGGATCTGGCCGGGGAGCCTATTACCGCCATCCTGACGGAGGCGCCGGGAAACCATGCGTCGATCGGCGGCCTGAAGGTGACGACAGAGAACGGCTGGTTCGCTGCCCGGCCATCCGGCACCGAGGACGTCTACAAGATTTACGCGGAGAGCTTCAAAGGGGAGACGCACCTGAAACAAATCCAGACCGAAGCGCAGGCGCTGGTCACCGCGGCCATTGCTTAGCATCTAACGCTCTCAGGAAGCAGTTTTTACAACCAACTGCTTCCGGGAGAACGGATTCATGCAGATTCAGATCAATAGTGGAAGTACGATCCCTATGCACGCTGCGCTTTCGGGCCTGATCGAGGAAGAGCTTCACCGCCTTCTTGACCGGTTCGATGGTCACCTCACACGCATCGAGGTCCACTTGAGTGACGAGAACGGCGATAAGGCAGGGCTACAGGACAAGCGCTGCCTGCTGGAGGCGCGGCCCAAGCATCATCAGTCGCTTGCGGTTACGAACGACTCTGCGGATGTGCAGACTGCCGTCTCCGGCGCGGCCAACAAGATGCAACGGCTGCTCGAGACCACCTTCGGCCGGCTTTCGGATAAGCGATATCCTGCGCCGGAGGCTGAGGCGGCTGTGTAAGGAATACCGCTGCCCGTTTTTTCGATTGAGCTATGGATGGTGCAACGACAGGCCGACCGTAACGACCCTCGGCGAGCCCAGCGTGAGGACGGGAGTACGTCCGGCCTGAACCGCCTGGTTGGTGAGGTTCTGGACGGAGGAATAGATCCTCCAATGGTGCAGGAAGTCGTGTTCGGCGTAGAGGTCGAGTTGCGTGTAGCCGGCCAGTTCGAACTGATTGGCCGAATCGTCGAACTGCCTTCCGCTGCTGCGAAGGTCGAGGCTGAGGACGCCGAGCCGGTCCTCGTGAAAGCGTGTCTGCAAGGTCGCGCTGTTGCGTGGAACCTGGGGAGTCCAATTACCCACCAGCGCCGGATCGGGCTCGAAGCGCGTGACGGTGGAGACGGCGAACTGGTACCCGCCGGTAATGGTCAGGAATGCGACTGGGTTGAAGTCCCACTCGGCTGTAGCTCCCTTGCTGGTCAACTGGCCGAGGTTTTCGCGTTGCAGCAGGGTCGCGGTCACGGTTGAGCTGAGGGTGATCGCGGCGATGGGACGATTCACCTGGGTCCAGAAGTAGCTGGTGCGCAGGGACCCGAACCGCGATAGATCGAGCAGCGCTCCGGTCTCGAATCCGGTGGCCCGCTCGGACCTGAGACTCGCGTTGGCGCGTGTGATCTGCTGGCCGACCTGGCCTTGCCGGTACAACTCGTTCATCGATGGACCGCGGAACGCCCTGAACGCCGACCCGGTGAGCGACAGGCTGGCCGTAAGCTTCTTCACGACGCCGAGCCGGGGATCGAATACGTTCTCATTGATATTGGGCAAGGGCGGAGGCGTCCCGCCCGACTGCCGGGCGTCGAAGCTGCCGAAGTGGTCGAAGCGCGACGAGAAGGCGATGGACCAACTGGAGGGCTGCCAGAGCACCTCGCCGTAGACGCCTTCACCGCGTTGCCGTGCGCTGAGGCTCACGCGCGAGAGTTGATCGAGGTCGGTGCCGCGATTGTCCAGCACGTCGGCTCCGGCGATTACGGTCAGGCTGGTGCTGTAGCTTCGCGCCCACTGTGCCGCGCCGCCGACCTGCTGGGAGGGATCGATATGCAGAGCGGTGAGCTTCTCGGAGCTCCGGGTGGGACTGAGGGCGGAGAAGCTCTGGCGATATCTCTGGTCGGTGCCGTAGAAGCGGAACAGGAGTCGGCCGGGGCTGCCCGCTGACCAGTCGCCTCCTGCAACATACCTCCAGATGCGGGTTGCATTGGTCTGTACGGGCGTTCCATTGCTGCGAGCTTCATTCAGCAGATTGCCGCGGAGAAAGATATCGCCCGCGGCTCCTGCCTGCCGACGCAACTCGACCCGGCCACTCTGGGAGTGAACATTCGAAGGCACATCCACCAGGCCGCGAAACTGCGGGGCCGTCAGAATGTAGCCGTCGGTGCGGAAGAGGCTGGAGGCGGCCAGGGCGCTCCAGCTTCGTTGCGACGCGATGAGCAGGCCGTCGAAGATCGATGTGTCCTCGGTCGCACCGGCGGCGTTCAGCGCATATTGGAAGGTCTGCGTGGCCGTGGGAACAACGACGGGGACGATGTCGATGACGCCGCCGATGGCGCTGGAGCCGTACAGGTCCGATGCCCCGCCGCGCATCAACTCCACCTCGCGCGTGGCCAGCTTCGGGATTTCGTCCCAGTGGATCCAACCGCCGTAGGCATCGTTCAGCGGGACCTGATCGCTCAGCACGAGGGTTCTACTGGCGGCGGTGGAACCGAGGCCGCGGAGCGAAGTGCCTTCCGTCGTCGGGTTCGCCACCCAGGAGCTTGTGCGTCGAAAAAGCTGGAATCCGGCGATCTGCCGGAGGGCATCGTCGAGCGTGAAGCCAGGCGCCTCCTGTAACTGCTCGCCCGTCATCGTGCGTACGCTGCTTGCGGAGGCATCGAGGGCCAGAGGCGAACGCGCAGCCGTCACCTCGACTGTCTGCATCGCGCCTGCGACCTGCAAGACGAAGGTAGACTGGCCGGCCGAGCTCAGGGTCTCTACAAGCCGGTTGAAGCCGGAGCGTGTGATCTCCACCTGCGCCTGCGGTGCGGCGTGTACTTCTGCGCATCCATCTGGGCCGGTGGTGGTTCGCGTGAGTTTGCCCTGCACCTGGATCTGTACCTGGACCTGTACCTGGACCTGAGCGCCACTGATGGGAAGACCGCGCTGATCGCGAACGCAGACCTGACGGCTCTGATCCTCCGCACGGGCGTTGGCGCCCTGGAGGATGACGCAGAGGCTGGTGTAGAAGAGCGTTCGAATCACAAGAAAGCGCACCGGACGATCTTATCGTTGTAGATAGGGGGTAGATAGGGGTGCGCAGTTCGACTCCAAGCACACCGGAGACGCGGGGGAGAGGGCGACGTGGTAGTCTTCCGGCGACGGGCCCAACACCATGCCGACGACACGCCGCAGCTTCTGCCTGCAAGCCGCTATTCATCTGATGGGGCCGTCTTTACTGGCGCAGACGGCTTCGTCGACGCATCCGGATGTGGCTGCGATCGACCGGGAACGTGTTCTGAAGGCGGCAGATGGGGCACTGGGGCGGGCTCCGGCTCCGCTGACCTCGATACCGGCGCCGCGCAGTCCCGGCACACCGCACGACTTCTACTCGGAGGCGGAGTTTTACTGGCCCGATCCGGGCTCGGCGCAGGGGCCGTATGTGCTGCGGAGCGGAGCGCGAAACCCGGCTGCATTCAGCGCGCATCGCGATGCACTGCTTCAGCTTGCGATGGATGTTCCGGCGCTAGTGGCTGCTTTTGTGCTGACGCGGGAGGCTCGGTATGCGGTGCGGGCGGGAGCGCATTTGAAGGCGTGGTTTGTGGAGCCGGCGACCGCGATGACGCCGAACATGCTGTTCGCCCAGGTGATTCCGCCGGCGAGAGCGGGGCGGTTCGAGGGTGTGGTCGAGGCTGTGCATCTTGCGGAAGTTGCACAATCCATTGCTTTTCTGGGGGGCGCGGAAGGGCTGGCCGAAGCTGAGCTGGCGGGTGTGAGGAGGTGGTTTGCGGATTATTTCGAGTGGCTGGATGGCTCGCGGCTGGCGGGGCTGGCGCGTGACGACAAGAGCCATCATGGAAGCTCGTGGCTGCTGCAGGCTTCGGCTTTTGCGCGCCTGAATGAGGCGGATGACAGGCCGCTTACCGCGCTTGGGCACCGGTTCAAGACGAGCACGATCCGGGGGCAGATCCTGGCGGATGGGACGTTTCCGCACGAACTTACTACCTTGAATCCTTACCGTAACTCCTTGTTCAATCTGGACATGCTGGCGGGGGTGTGCCTTCTGCTGTCCACGCGGTTTGAGAGCGTGTGGGACTTCGAACTGCAGGATGGGCCGGGGATGCGGGCGGCCTTGGCGCGGCATTATCCGTTCCTGCGGGATCGTCGAGCGTGGCCGTATCCTGCTGACAGGGAATACTTTAACGACCTACCCCTGCGGCGGCCGAGCCTTCTGTTCGGCGCGCGGGCCTATGGGCGGCCGGAGTATGCCGAGCTATGGAAGAGGCTGCCGCCCGATACCGGCGTTCGGGAGCTGCAGGAGACGCTTCCGATTCGGCAGCCGTTGCTCTGGGTGACGCGGCCGCGGCCCTGAGGCGCATTGTGCACGCTTTTTTCTGCGCGTGGTGGAATGGTGTTTTTGCAGGGTTTTACCATGATTGGGAGGCAACTATTGTGCTTTTCATGGACGAATCGTGGTGCTTTGTGCGGCAAACGTGGACATGGAGAAACACGTCTTCCACAATCTGAGATCGCGCCACATTTTTGAGCTTTATTTTTGCGAGGCCGATTCCCGGAACTGTTTGACGATCGCGAGATACTTGCGGGCGGTCTCGGTGACAGTCTCGGGCGTGGCCGTCGGGTTCACCAGGTCCGACCCTACGCCGAGGGCGAAGGCTCCGGCGTGGAGGAACTCGGCCGCGGTGGCGAGGGAGACGCCGCCGGTCGGGATCAAGTCGATGTGGGGGAGAGGGCCCTGGAGGGCGGCGAGGTACTTTGCGCCGCCCATTGCGCTAGCGGGGAAGACCTTGACCACGTCCGCGCCGGCCTGCCAGGCGGTGACGATCTCGGTCGGGGTGAGGGCGCCGGGAAGGACCGCGACGGAGTAGCGATGGCACATCTCGATGGTCTGGAGGTTGAGGGCGGGGCTGACGACGAACTGGGCTCCTTCGAGGATGCACATGCGGGCGGTCTCGGGGTCGAGGACGGTTCCGGCGCCAAGGAGGATGTCGGGGCGCTGCCGGGCAAGCTGGCGCATGACCTCGATGGCCCCGGGGACGGTCATCGTGATTTCGAGCACGGTTACACCGCCGTCGGCGATGGCTGTGGCGAGGGTCATGGCCCTTTCCACGGAGTCGGCACGGAGGACGGGGATCAGGCCTATTTCACGCAGGGTGTTGAGTACGGCAGCTTTGTTCATGCTTCTCCTCGTCATTGCGTCAACTGAAAGCTTATCGCTGGACGGCGGCTGAGCCACCTTGCATCAGGCGTTCGACCTCGGCGAGGGAGGCCAGGGAGCTGTCGCCGGGGGTGGTCATCGCGAGCGCGCCGTGGGCTACCCCGCAGTCGAGCGCCCACTGGATGCCTTTGGCTTCGAGGAGGCCGTAGATCAGACCGGAGGCGAACGAGTCGCCGCCCCCGACGCGGTCGAAGATCTCAAGATCGGTGAAATCGATGCTTTGGATGACCTTGCCTGCGGCGTAGGCGAATGCGGCCCAGTCGTTGCGGCTAGCTGTTCGTGGGCGGCGGGTGGTGGTGGCGATGACCTCGATCCCGGGGAATTCCTCTACGATGCGGTGAGACATTTCGCCGTAGCTCTGTGGGGTGTGCCAGGGTGCGGCGTGGGAGGCGTCGCACAGGACAGCGGCGAGGTCGCCCTCGTGGCCGAAGAGCACGTCGACGAAGGGGGCCAGCGTGCGGTTGACGTTGGCTGCGCCCTGGCGGCCGCCGGCGTTCTTCCAAAGCGATGGGCGATAGTTACAGTCGTAGGAGACCGTGACGCCGTGGCGTTTGGCCGACTCCATCGCCTCGCGCGCGACGGCGGGGGCCTGCGGAGACAGGGCGCAGAGGACGCCGCCGGTGTGGAACCAGCGCACGCCTTCGCCGGCGAAGATGGCATCCCAGTCGATCTGGCCGGGCTGCAACTGCGAGATGGGGGTGTGGCCGCGATCCATCATGCCCATGGCTCCGCGGACGCCGAAGCCGCGCTCCAGGAAGTAGACTCCGTTGCGTGTCTTGCGGCCGATGCCGTCGTAGTCGACCCAGCGGAGGTGCGACAGGTCGACGCCGCCCTGCAGCATGAGATCTTCGAGCAGGCGGCCTACGGGGTTGTCGGCGAGGGCGGTGACGATGGAGGTGCGCTGGCCGAAGCAGCGACGGAGGCCGCGGGCGACGTTGTACTCGCCGCCGCCCTCCCAGACGCGGAAGCTGCGGGTGGAGGCGATGCGCTGGTCGCCGGGGTCGAAGCGCAGCATCACCTCGCCGAGGCTTACGAGATCCCAACGGCATTCGCTCGCGGGACGTATGGCCAATCCGGCGGAGCCTTCGCTCATCTGAGGTCCGGAGGTCGAATGTCCGGGCAATGAAGGTTCGGTCGATGAAGGTCGGGTCATCGAAGGTCTGGGATGGTGACGGGGTCCATGTCGTCGTAGGCCTGGTTTTCGCCGCCCATACCCCAGCAGAAGGCGTAGTTCCTGGTGCCTACGCCGGCGTGGATGGACCAGCCGGGGGAGACGACGACCTCTTTATCCTGGACGATGAGGTGGCTGGTGGCGTCGGGCGGCCCCATGAGGTGCAGGACGCGGTGCGCGGGGTCGAGGTCGAAGTAGAAGTAGACCTCGCTGCGGCGCATGTGGGTGTGGGGCGGCATGGTGTTCCAGTTGCTGCCCGGTTCGAGCAGGGTGAAGCCCATGACGAGCTGACAGCTCCTGATTCCCTCTTTGTGGATGGCCTTGTAGATGGTCCGCTTGTTGCAGGTCTCGACGGTGCCGAGGGGGAGGCCCTTGAGGTCGGCGAATTTGACCATCGCGGTGGGATAGTCGGCGTGGGCGGGGTAGCTGAGGAGGTAAAAGTAAGCCGGGTCGGCGGCGCTTTTGCTGGAGAAGACGACGGACTTGCTTCCCCGGCCGGCGTAGAGGCAGTCGAGCTTGCCAAGCTCGAAGGTCTTGCCGTCGACGGCGACGGAGCCGGGGCCGCCTACGTTGAGGACGCCCAGCTCGCGGCGTTCGAGGAAGAAGTCGGCGCGGAGCTCGGGTTCAGCTTCGAGGGTCAAGGGATGGCCTGTGGGCACGGCTCCTCCGATCACCGTACGGTCGAGGTCTACGTAGGCGAGCTCGATCTCGCCGGGCGTGAACATGTCTTCGAGCAGAAAGGTCTCGCGCAGCTCTTCGGTGTTCATCAAACCGTACCGTACTGCGTCCGCCATCTGGTAAGTCCGCATTGCCGATCTCCTCTGGTTCGAAGCTGAGTTGATTATAGAGACTGGCGGAGAGGTAGATGCTGAACACCGATGGGCGCCGATGGGCACGATCGACACGGATCAGAGACAGCAACGGCTTACCGCGTATGGACGGAGCGCATCGGATTCCGCTGTCCTGCCGGACGGGCCCACTGCGCTCAGCCACCCCACAAACGAAGACCTGTTTGCGGGGCCCGATTCGGCGGGCACTTCGTGCCTTGTATACCGGTCTTGACAACCTCTACTGCGCGGCCCTCCCTTTGGTCGGGATGAGGAGAGAACCGCGCTAGGCGGTGGTGTAGAACTGGGCGATGTTGCGGAATTTCCGGTAGCGCTGCTCCAGCAGCTGGTCGAGCGGCAGGGCGCGGAGCGCGGCGAAGTGGACCTGAAGCCTGCTATCGACGAGGGCCATGGCAGCGCTGGGGTCGTTTTGCGTTCCACCACTGGGTTCGGGCAGGACGTCGTCGACACAGCCCATCCGTTTGACGTCGACGGCGGTGTACCTGAGGGCGGCCGCGGCCTGCTGCTTTTTGCCGGCATCCTTCCACATGATGGAGGCGCAGCCTTCGGGTGAGATGACGGAGTAGATGGCGTTTTCGAGCATGAGAACACGGTCGGCGACGGCCAGGGCCAGGGCTCCTCCCGAGCCGCCTTCGCCGGTGATGGTGGCGATGGTGGGGACGCGCAGGCGGGACATTTCGAGGAGGTTGCGTGCGATGGCTTCGCCCTGGCCGCGCTCTTCGGCGCCGATGCCGGGGTTCGCGCCGGCGAGATCGAGGAAGGTGAAGACGGGGCGGCCGAACTTTTCGGCGATCTTCATGGCGCGGAGGGCTTTGCGGTAGCCTTCGGGGTCGGGGCTGCCGAACTTGCGGGCGACGCGCTCCTTCAACGTCCGGCCCTTGAGGTTGCCGACGACGAGGGCGGGCTCGCCGTGGAAGCGCGCCATGCCGCAGGTCATCGCGGCGTCGTCGCCGAAGCTGCGGTCGCCGTGGATCTCGCTGAAGTCGGTAAAGAGGGCTGCGATAAAGTCCATCGGATAGGGGCGCTGGGGGTGTCGCGCGAGCTCCGTCTTGATCCAGGCGTCGGGAACCGGTACCGACGCGGGCTGTGCTCTGGGTGTTTCCTGTTCGGGCATTAGCGTCATTGTAACGAAGTGCGGGCCGACCGCGGATGGGCACGGATTAAAACGGATAGGTATGACGGCATACAGGGAGATGAGGAATGCGAAGACGCCGAGCTTGCGCGGATTCAACGTTGCTGGCATATGTCATAAAGAGATGTGATACGTGAGAGGTGTGGGACTTAGGGGGCATACGAAAAACCTGGCACCGATTTACGCCGATTCAAGACAGACGGAACCGACCACGGATTGGCACGGAGAGACGCGGATGCAAAACTTTCTCTCTGTGTTTCCGCGTATGGCTTTGTTTCTATCCGTGTTGTCCGCGTTAATCCGTGGTCGATCTTTTTTGTCAGGTGTGATGCCGCTAGTCCATGACGCGGACGCCGCCGCGGCCTACGAGCTCTTCGATGTTGTCGATGAAGAGGCGGTCGGCGGCTACGAGGAGGTTGTGGGGTTCGAGGACGGCGCAGAACTCTCCGGGCTCTTCGAGGTCGAGCAGGACCTTGCCCTTGCCGGGCGCGCCGAGGAAGACGGCGTGGAGCTTTTCGAGCAGGGCGGCGTCGGGGTTGTGGAGGGGGATCTTGATGCGGAGGGATTCGGGGAGTTTGAGCTTGACGTCTTCGAGGGCCTGGATGCTGGAGACGGCGAGCTTGGGTGCGGAGTCCTCTTCGCCGCGGAGTGAGCCTCGGACGATGACGGGGACGTCGATCTTCAGCTTTTCGGCGAGCTTTTCGTAGGACTGGGGGAAGGCGATGAGCTCGATCTTGCCTACGGTGTCTTCGAGGATGGCCTGGGCGTACATCTCGCCGGAACGCTTGGACTTGGCTACCTTGAGGCCGGTGATGACGCCGGCGATACTGATCTCATTTTGCGCTTCTGCGTTGGAATCGCGGCCGCGGCGGAAGGTCTGGGGTTCGGGCTTCATCTCGCAGGCGGCGGCGGTGTCGATCACCTTGAGGTTGCGGAGCTTCTCGCGGTACTTGTCCATGGGGTGGCCGGAGACGAAGAAGCCGAGGACCTCTTTTTCGTTCTGCAGGCGGGTGTGCTCGTCCCACTCGGCTACGGCGGGGAGGGTGTCTTCTTTACTGGAGGCGGCGGGGCCGATGTCGGAGTCGAAGATGCCGAAGAGGCCGTGCTGGCCGGCGGCGTGATCGCGCTGGGACTTCTGGGCGCGCTCCATGGCCTTGTCGAGGGCGGCGGCGATCTGGGCGCGGCTGCCGAAGGAGTCCATGGCGCCGGCCTTGATGAGGGATTCGAGGACGCGCTTGTTGAGGAGGCGGAGGTCTACTTTTTCGCAGAACTCCCAGAGGCTGGAGAATTTTTTATCCTGGGATGGTAACGAGGCCCGGGCGGCGATGATGGATTCGATGGCATTGTGGCCTACGTTTTTAATGGCGGCGAGGCCGAAGCCGATGGCGGGTCCGGCGGCGGTCTGGACGGGGGTGAAGTTGGCGTCCGAGATGTTGACGTTGGGCGGGACGACGGGGATGTTGATCTCGCGGCACTCGGAGATGTACTTGACTACATTCTCGGGCTTGGAGGTTTCGCTGGTGAGGAGCGCGGCCATGAACTCGACCGGGTAGTGGGTCTTGAGCCAGGCGGTGTGGTAGGCGAGCAGGGCGTAGGCGGCGGAGTGGGACTTGTTGAAGCCGTAGCCGGCGAACTGGGCCATGAGGTCGAAGATCTTGCCGGCGATGTCCTTGGGGTGCTTGTTGGCGGCGGCTCCGGCCATGAAGCGGTCGCGCTGCTTGGCCATCTCGGCTGCATCTTTTTTACCCATGGCGCGGCGGAGCAGGTCGGCTTCGCCTAGTTTGTAGCCGGCAACAGATGCTGCGATCTGCATTACCTGTTCCTGATAGACCATGACGCCGAGGGTCTCCTGGAGGATGGCTTCCATCTCGGGCAGGTCGTACTCGACGGCGCGCCTTCCCCACTTGCGCTCGACGAAGTCGTCGATCATCGCCATGGGGCCGGGGCGGTAGAGGGCGTTGAGGGCGGTGAGGTCTTCCACGCGGTTCGGTTTGTAGCGGCGGAGGACGTCGCGCATGCCGGGAGATTCGAACTGGAAGACGCCGGAGGTGAGGGCGCGATGAAAGACCTTCTCGTAGGTGACAGCGTCGTCGAGCGGGATGAGGGCCATGTCGACGGTGGTGCCGGTGGTCTGCTTGATGAGCTTGAGGGCGTCGTCGATGACCGTAAGGGTGGTCAGGCCGAGGAAGTCCATCTTGAGCAGGCCCATCTTTTCGACGGCCTTCATGTCGTAGGCGGTGACGATGGCCTCGTCCTTGGTGCGGGTGACAGGGACGAGCTCGGTGAGGGGCTTGGGGGCGATGACGACGCCGGCGGCGTGGACTCCGGCGCCGCGGACGAGGCCTTCGAGGCGGAGGGCGGCGTCGATGATCTCCTTGACCTTGGGGTCGGACTCGTAGGCGGTGGAGAGGGTGGGCGAGTCTTTGAGGGCCTGATCGATGGTGATCCCGATGGTGGGGGGGATCATTTTAGCGATACGGTCTACCTCACCGTAGGGCATCTCCAATGCTCTGCCTACGTCTTTTATGGCTGCCTTTGCTGCCATGGTGTTGAAGGTGATGATCTGGGCGACCTGGTCGGAGCCGTACTTGCGCTTGACGTAGTCGATGACCTCGCCGCGGCGGTTCATGCAGAAATCGATGTCGATATCGGGCATGGAGACGCGTTCGGGGTTGAGGAAGCGCTCGAAGAGAAGCTCGTTCTGGAGCGGGTCGATGTCGGTGATCTGCATGACGTAGGCGACGAGCGATCCGGCGGCGGAGCCACGGCCCGGGCCTACGGGAATGTTCTGCTCGCGGGCGTATTTGATGAAGTCCCAGACGATCATGAAGTAGCCGGGGAACTTCATCTGCTTGATGATGTTGAGCTCGCGGTCGAGGCGGGCGTGGTAGTCGGGGATGGTCTTTTTGAGGAGGCCGCGGTCGCGCAGGTGGGCGACGGCGGTGTCGAGGCGCATCTGGAGTCCCTCGCGGCAGACCTGCTCGAAGTAGGTGTCGAGAGTCTCGCCCTCGGGCACGGTGAAGTCCGGGAAGGGGTTGTCGACCTTGGTCATCTTGAGGTTGCAGCGGTCGATGAACTGCATGGTGCGGGCGCATACTTCGGGGTTCTGCGAGAAGGTGCGGAGCATCTCGTCCGCCGTCTTGATGTAGAACTCCTGGGTGTCGAACTTGAAGCGCTTGGGGTCGTTCATGCTGCCGGCGGTCTGGACGCAGAGCAGGATCTCGTGGGCGCGGGAGTCGTCGGCGGCGACGTAGTGGCTGTCGTTGGTGGCGATAAGGGGGATATTCAGGTCGCGCTCTAATTTGAAGAGATAATCGCAGACGGCTTTGTCGGGCGCGAGGCCGTGGTCCTGGATTTCGAGGAAGTAGCTGCCTTTGCCGAAGATGGTCTCGTACTCGCCGGCGGTGCGCTTGGCGTCGTCGTACTTGCCGGCCATGAGGTGCTGGTTGACCTCGCCGGCGAGGCAGCCGGAGAAGCCGATGAGGCCCTCGGCGTGCTTGGCGAGGAAGGCTTTCGAGACGCGGGGCTTGCGGTAGAAGCCGTGGAGGGCGGCTTCGCTGGTGAGGCGGATGAGGTTGCGATAGCCGGCTTCGTTTTCGGCGAGGACAAGAAGGTGGTTGTACTTGTCGTCGTTGAAGGGGGCGCGGTGGTCTTCGTTCTTGCAGATGTAGAGCTCGCAGCCGAGGATGGGCTTGATGCCCTTCTTCTGCATGGCGTCGAAGAAGTGGACGGCGCCGAAGATGTTGCCGTGGTCGGTCATGGCGGCGGCGGTCTGGCCGATTTTGCTGAGGTGTCCCGCGAGCTTGTCTACGTCGCAGGCCCCGTCGAGGAGCGAGTAGTCGGTGTGGAGATGGAGGTGGGTGAACTCTGCTGCCATCTCTCTAGTTTAGAACTGCTGCGACCATTGGAAAACGCGGGACCAAATAGGAGGAACGGGTTTAGAATTCATGCCAATGAGCGGGATCTTTTTCATGGACTCGATTCGTTTGTGGCTTCGTCGCAGGGAGCGCGAGAAGAGGCTGGCGGCTGCGCAGGCGTGGCCGGTGGCGACGGGCGAGGTGAACCGGTGGGAGATCGTGGATGCCGGGCCGGAGGCGAGCCCAACGGGGATGATGGTCCAGATTGAAGCGGGATTTCATTTCATCCTGAAGGGGGATTACTTCGGCGGGTACGTGCGGAGCGTAGCGATGGTCCGGCGCGAGGCGCAGGCAATCGCGAAGGGCAGCCCGGCTGTTCATGTCCGGTACGATCCGGCAAATCCGGACTCGGTTGTGGTGCTGGCGGAGGATAATGTCGAGGACCTGCCGTTTCGCGTGTTCTCGGGTTGATGGCGTCACACCCTGTTCAGTTTGACGGCAAGTATGCTACCGTCCGGGAGATAGATGACGACGAAACCCGACAGCAGTCGCCATACGCCCAGTCTCATGGCGGACCAGGCAGGCTCCACGCCGACCATCGACGAGCGGGCCAACTACTGCTTCGGCTGCGGGCCGGCCAATCCGCAGGGGCTTCACCTCACCTTTACGACGGATGCATCGAACCCGAACGAGATCACCGCGACCTCGCACTTTCAGCTCGACCGGATGCATGAAGGTCCGCCGGGGCATATTCACGGCGGTATTATCGCCACACTGTTCGACGAGGCGATGAGCAAGCTGAACCGTCCTTTGAACGTCCTGGCCATGACCCGTCATCTGGAGATCGATTATCTGCGCCCGGTCCCGCTGTACCAGCCGCTGGTGCTGATCAGCCGGCATCTCAACCGGCCCGCACGAGCCGATGGCAGGCCTGGACGCAAGCTGTTTCATCACGCGGAGATTCGGGATCCCGACGGCACCGTGCTGGCGCGCGCCAAGGGGCTGTTCATCGTGATCGACGAGGCCATGCTCGCCGCTGCGGGCATCTCTGCTCCTCAAGGTTGAAAGAGCGGATTTCGGCCCCTGAGAACCTGTTTAGAAACTGGAAGTACGCCCTTCGCGGGCAGCGGTCACTTCGTGACATGTATACCGGTCCTGGCAGGACGAACTCCAGAGGACCTCCCGCTGGTCGGTACAAAGATTGTCTGCGACCAGCGGGAGCACCACGCAAAGCAATCACAAGTCACGAAGTGACCGCGGAATCGGGGCCCCCACAAACAGGTCTTCGTTTGCGGGGTGACTGAGCGCAGTGGGCCCGTCCGGCAGGACAGCTTGCGTTTCCCCAGACAGGTTCTGAAATTGCGCAACCCGACGCAGTGCCGCAAAACTGCTAGACTTAAGAGTGTTGCGCGTGACCCAGGAAGGTACCACGGGCCGATCGCGGCGCACCAGGAGAACCCCCATGACAGACCACACAACGAACGGCAGCGGCAAACCCGGCTCCACGTCCTTCGATGCTCCGTCGCTCCGGCTTAAACTCGGCCTTGCGGAGATGCTGAAGGGCGGCGTCATCATGGATGTGATGAACGTGGAGCAGGCGCGGATTGCCGAGGAGGCCGGCGCTATCTCGGTGATGGCGCTCGAGCGGGTTCCTGCGATGATTCGCGCCGAGGGCGGTGTGGCGCGGATGGCGAGCCCCAAGCTGATCAAGCAGATCATTGCGGCCGTATCGATTCCGGTGATGGCCAAGGTCCGCATCGGCCACTTCGCGGAGGCGCAGGTTCTCGAGACGCTGGGCGTGGACTTTATCGACGAGTCCGAAGTGCTGACGCCGGCCGATGAGGTGTATCACATCGACAAGCACGCCTTTACGACGCCGTTCGTCTGCGGGGCGCGCAATCTGGGCGAGGCTTTGCGGCGCATCTCGGAGGGCGCAGCCATGATCCGGACCAAGGGCGAGCCCGGCACCGGCGACGTCGTCCATGCGGTCCAGCACATGCGCCAGATCGTCCGCGAGATCAAGGCTCTTACCGTGCTTGGCGACGAAGAGCTCTACAACGCGGCCAAGGTGCACGGCGCGCCCTATGAGCTGATCCGCATGGTCGCGAAGGCGGGCAAGCTCCCCGTTCCGAACTTCAGCGCCGGCGGCATCGCCACGCCTGCCGATGCCGCGCTGATGATGCAGCTTGGCGCAGAGACGGTCTTCGTAGGCTCGGGCATCTTTATGAAAGAACGCGCCACGCCGCTCGATGTGGAGCTGTGGGAGCTGGAGCATGAACGATCCGGTCTCTGCAAACCGCACCAGGTGGGCGAACACCGCAATCCCGAGGAGCGCGCCGAAGCGGTGTCGCGCGCCAAGGCGATCGTCATTGCGACGACTCATTTCAACGATCCCAAGATTGTCGCGGAGGCGAGCGAGGCGGTCGTCGGCTCGATGAAGGGTTTGGCGGCGGCGGCGATTGAAGAGCGCGACCTGATGCAGACCCGGGGCTGGTAGGCGTGTGACAGGATGGGCAAAGGCGCTTCGTCCGTACACCCGCAAGCGCACGTGAGAGCCACTATGCAGCAGGGTGTGCGCCTCACCTTCGGAGCGCTGTGCCTGCTTTCGTCGTGCGCGTGGATAGCAGAGCCCTTTGGCTCTTCCAGTTTGCCTCTGCTTGAACGGCAGGGGCTTCTGTTTGCTGAGATCGGGATCGTATCTCTGCTGCTCCTTGTACGCGGATCGGCTTCACCACGGCTGAAGGGAAAGGCGTCGGTGCATCTGGCAATTGCTGGGATCGTATTTTTCAGCTTCCCCGCGATAGCGATCAGCCTGGCGAGCGGTGCGGTGCCGGAGATCAGCCGCTCGGCGCTGTTCGCGATGGTGCCTGTCGTTGTGGTGGTCGTGGCCGCGACGAGCGCTGGTGGAGAGGCTGATTCGTTTGAGACGAATGCGAGGCGGTTCCTGGTTCCAGCTTTGGCCGGACTGGGTGGCCTGCTGTTGCTGCTGCCGCTGAATTTCTCTGCTTCGCCGCGTGGGCAGGCGATGATCGCGATCCTCGTCGCCGCAGTGATCGCGGTTGGGTTGGCGAGCGTCCGGCTGTACCGCCTGCTTCAGGGCTTCAACCTGCGGGAGGCGATAGCCGTGATCTGCCTTTCGAACGCTGCTGCCCTGCTGATCTACGGTGCGGCACAGGGAGGGCTGGTGTGGAGCCGAAGCGGGTTGACTTCCCTGCTGCTGCCGCCGTCGCTGGTGGACCTGGCTGAGATCCTGATGCTGCTTGTGTTGCTGCGCGCGATGCAGCCGGTTCGATTCGCGTCGCGGTACCTGCTGATACCGCTGCTGACCGTGGTGCAGGGCTATGTGTTGGTGCGTCCCGTGCTTACGGTCAGGGTTGTCGCTGGAGCCGCATTGCTGGCGGCGGGGACGGGTTTGCTTCTTTTCCTGAAGCCAACCGACGACCGGGTGGGTCTGTCGTTGCGGTGAGAACGTACGGCAACAGATCTCCGGGGCAGATTGGCGAGGGTACACTGCTGGGGATGGCTGCTTCGATGTACATCGTCGTGGAAGGCGAGGACCCGGGGTTCGACATCTTCGTCAACGGCCGGTCGGTGGCGCGGCATGAGGAGGCGCTGGAGCGGCTTGCGCGGGAGCTGGGCGTTCTTCCCCTGATCGAGTTCTTTTCAGCCGATGAGAACTCGATGTCGCTGCTGATTGAGGAGGGCGCCGGGAATCCCGATCTGCTGCGACGCCTTCCGCCGCCGCAGTGGTTCGCGCCTGCGGACGGGCTGGCCACGGTGGAAGCCCTGCTGGGGGCGATCCGGCGTGACCCGCATGTGGTGGGGAGCGGCGGCGAAGAGGTGCTGCCGGAGCTGACCGAGTATGCGCGTGTCCTGCGGAAGGCGGCTGAGCGGAGGCTGCGATGGCACCTGGCGGTTAGCTGGCGCTGAGCCGGAGAGCAGGCGATGCGTTCCTACCCTGCATGGAACTTCAGTTCAATGTTCGAAGGTGAGACCGGCACGAGGCGCGCGTCCGGCCGAATGCACTCAGTGGCGCAATCCGGCCACCCAGACCAGACCGTCGGCATCCTTCACTCTGTACCGGAACGCTTCGGTTAGATGTGTAACAGTATCGGTTGCAAGTACCGTATGCACGTCCATCGCGACCGCGGCAAAGTCACCGGCCGAACCATGCAGATACACCGCCGCCTCCACGGCCCGCGCGACGTCATCCGGAAACTGCGCCAGCATCGCCGCCACGATCCCGGTAAGGATATCTCCGCTGCCGCCCTTCGCCATCGACGGATTTCCTGTCGTGTTCACGGCAATCGAGCCGTCGGGATGGGCCACCAGCGTCCGCCAGCCCTTCAGCACGAGCGTGAGTTTGTGCTTCATCGCGAAGCTCCGCGCCAGCCCTATGCGGTCCGCCTCCACCTGCTTTACGGTCAGCCCCGCCAGCCTGGCCATCTCGCCCGGATGCGGGGTAAGAACCATCACCCGGTCCGTCCCATCCAGCAGATCCGTTCTGCCCGCAAACGCATTCAGCGCATCCGCGTCGATCACTACGGGCAGCCGCGTCTTACTCACCAGCTGCCGCGCAAACTCCGACGCTTCGCCCTCGGTCGAAAGCCCCGGCCCTACTGCCAGCACGGTAATCTTCTTTATCAAAACCTGCAGCTTGTCTCCGTCGAGGTTCTTCAGCGATACCGTGCCCTCGGGCCCCTGGTCGAGCGGCGCCATCATCAACTCCGGCGTAATCCGCGCGACCGTATTCAGGATGCTCTCCGGGACCGCCGCCGTGACCAGCCCCGCCCCCGTGCGCAGCGCCGCCAGCGACATCATGGACGGCGCTCCGGCCTTGCCATAGCTTCCCCCTACGGCCAGCACATGGCCGAACTTGCCCTTGTTGGAGTTGGCATCGCGCGGGTGCTCCGCGATGGACTTCGAGGCGCCCGTCCAGGTTAGCCCTGTCCCGGACTGGACTGCCTTCGCGGGCGATCCGATCTCCGCCACCACCACGCCGCCGAAGACCGCCGTCGTAAGTTGGCCGAAGATGTGTGCGAGCTTGGGCGCGGTAAACGTAACCACAGCGTCGGCACGAAACGCTCCCTCAGCCTTCTCCTCCATCGAATCCGCATCCCAGCCCGAAGGCAGATCGACCGCCACCACTGGCGTTTCCAATGGTTCCACCATCTCGCGCAGGGCTGCGGCGATTCCACGCAGCGGCGGCTTGAAACCCGTGCCTACGACTGCATCGATCAGCAGCTCCGCCCCGGTCACTCTATCGGTGCAACGCTTCAGGGAGTCGCCGTCCGGCACTTCCTTTACTTCAACAGCCGCAGCCTCGGTACGAAGTCTTTGCAGCGCGGAAGCAGCCGCTCCCTTCAGCTCCTCCGCGCGACCCAGCAGCAGCACCTGCACTTGTCTGCCCATGGCCGCCAGCCCTCGCGCCGCGACCAGCCCATCGCCGCCATTGTTGCCCTTCCCGCAGAGAACCGTAACCCGCATTGCCGCTGGATACTGCCGCAGGCAAAAAGCCGCCACCGCCCCGCCCGCCCGCTCCATTAGGGCCTCGACCGGTACACCAGACTCTTCCGCCGTCCTGCGGTCCACCGCTGCCATCTCCGCCGCTGTGAGAATCTTCATCTGCTTCCCCATTTAATCTTCGATGCATTCCGAAGGCGGGAGTGGAATCGTCCCTGCTGTGACCAGGGTTTATGGGATGAGGAGGAGTTTGCCGGTAGTTTTACGCGATTCGAGGTCGCGGTGGGCGTAGGCGGCGTCGATCAGAGGATAGATGTGCTCGTGGCGAAGCTTGAGGGTGCCGTTGGCGACACTCTCGAAGACAGCTCTGGCGCGGGCGAGCAGGTCGGCGCGGGTGGCGATGTAGTCCTTGAGGGTAGGGCGGGTAACGTAGAGGGAGCCCATGCTGGAGAGGCGGATGAGGTCGAACGGAGGAACCGGGCCGCTGGCTCCGCCGAAGAGGACCAGGAGGCCGCGGGGGCGCAGGACTTCGAGGGACTTCTCGAAGGTGGATTTGCCTACGGAGTCGTAGACCACGGGAAGGCCGGGGCTTCGGGCGAGCTTCTTGATTTGGACGGCGAAGTCTTGCTGAGTGTAAAGGATCGTCTCGTCGGCCCCGGCTTCGCGCGCGAGTGCGGCCTTCTCTTCGGTGGAGACGGTGGTGAAGATGCGCGCGCCGAGGGCCCTGGCCATCTGGATGAGGAGGAGTCCGGTGCCGCCTGCTCCGGCGTGTATGAGGACCTCGTCGCCGGGCTGGATGGCATACGTCGAGTGGGCGAGGTAGTGGGCGGTCATGCCCTGGAGGATGGCGGCGGCGGCCTGCTGGAAGGTGACGCCCTCGGGGATGGGAACGAGGCGGTCGGCGGGGGCGACGGCCAGTTGGGCGTAGGTGCCCGGGACGCCGCACCAGGCAACGCGGTCGCCGGCCTTGCAGGTGGTGACGTCATCGGCGACGGAGACGATGATGCCCGCGGCCTCCTGCCCGAGGGTGTAGGGGAGCGTGGCGGGGTAGCGGCCTTCGCGGAAGTAGGTGTCGATGAAGTTGACCCCGGAGGCTTCGATGCGGATGAGGGCTTCGCCGGCGGCGGGGGTGGGGGTGGGGAGGTCGCGGAGGGTGAGGACGTCGGGGGAGCCGGTGGTGAGGATCTGGATGGCTTGCATGGGGGTTGGATGCCAGAGTACAACGGCTTCGGCTGCTATGCGAGGAAAGTTCTATGGGCGGGCGCGGTCCTGTCCGGTTGTCATATAGGTATGGACAACTGGACATTGCTGCAGAGATCAGATCTTGATAAAGATGTTGTTGCGGAAGAGCAGCCAGACCGGCACGAAACAGGCGGCGACGAACACGATTGCGAACAGCAGCGAGTCCATGCCACGCGCTAAGAATGGCGCGAAGCAATGGCCGAACAGATATGCCTTGAGCGTGACGCGCCTGCCGGAGTCCGGAACATGGATGGCATACAAGGCGACTGCCAGCACCTCGGACAGGACGTACGCGGCGATGGCGTTGGTTCCGAAGACGCGCCAGGGATAGCTCCACCGGCTGTCCGTTCTGCCGTCCCTCATCCACCAGGTACAGAGCGCAAGCGCCACCAGGGCACATCCGCCGGCAAAGAGGACATAAGAGCTTGTCCAAAGCTTCTTGTTGATCGGGAACCAGATATTCCAAACCTCTCCTGCGACGATCGATGACGCTCCGGCCGTCAGCATAGCGAGGCTTTTTTGCCTGATGCTCCTCCTGGTCTGAAGCCACATGCCGGTCAGCACACCGAGGAGAGTCGTTGCGATTGCCGGAAGCGTGCTCAGCAGTCCCTCCGGATCGCGGGTCACCTCATACAGCCTCCCGGGCAGCAGCCAGCGGTCGACAAGGGCCACCCAGTTCCGATCGGAGTCGAGCAGAGGAATATCCCTGACCGGAAGCAAGCCTCCAGGCAGCGGAACCCAACGCATCAGGATCCAGTAGCCAAGCAGGAGCACAGCCGCGGTGGACGCAAGGAATGCGGGCCTGCGGCTCCATAAATAGAGAAGGCCCGCACACAGGTAGCACACCGCGATGCGCTGCAGCACGCCGTAGATACGCAATGTGCCGAGGTGAAAATAAGCAGGCCATTCAGAAAGATGCCTATGAGAAATAGAACGATCGAGCGCCGCAGCGTATGCAGCATCAGCGCCCGTCTGCCGATGCCGCGTGCCAGGGGCGAGCGGAAGGAGAAGACCAGCGCCGCGCCTGTGAGGAACAGAAAAGTCGGGAAGACCAGATCGGTCGGGGTGCAACCGTTCCACGCGGAGTGCTTTAAAGGCCAGTAGGCATGCTTCCACTCGCCCGCAGTGTTGACCAGGATCATGGCGGCGATGGTGAAGCCTCGCAAAATATCGATCGAGACGATGCGCTTGCCTGCGATGACCGGGAGCGACACCTCGTGTGTGAGTGCAGATGGAGTTGCCGTCACCGAATCTCGTCTACCTTCCCCGCTGGCGCGCCGTGGCCGATGCTGTGCGATTCAGACTGGCTGGGATGGAAGGTGAACACGTCCGGACGGTTGGAGTGGCCGGCGACATCCAGGTCGAACTTGCCTCGAAACGTGTCGTCCAGGTTAATGTCCGCAACGATCAGCCCCTCGCCTGCCAAAGGTCCCGCAAGCACATCGCCCATGGGCGAGACGATCAAGCTTCCGCCTTCGATCGTGCCGCCTTCTTCGCGGAGGTCCTCGGGCCAGTCGCTCTTCGTTAGGTGCTGACAGGCGCTGAGCACGAAACACCGGCCCTCATACGCGATGTGTCTCATGCTTGCCTGCCAGATCTCCCTCGCATCGACGGTGGGGGCGCACCATATCTGCGCACCTTGCCGGTACAGGTGCTGGCGGTAAAGAGGCATGTAGTTTTCCCAGCAGATGGCCGTCCCGATGCGTCCGATCTCCGTATCGGCCACCTGCATGGTCGAGCCGTCGCCCTGTCCCCAGATCAGCCGTTCGCTTCCGGTGGGCACCAGCTTGCGGTGTTTGGACATGAGTCCACCTTCGGGCGCGAAGAGGAGGCTGGAGCAGTACAGGGTGGTGCCGGAACGCTCGATAACCCCGATCACGATGTGGAGCTTCAACTCCTTCGCCCAGCTCGCCAGCAACTCCGTCTCCAGCCCGGGACAGTCGATTGCGGATTTGAAGTAGCGCAGGAACAGGTTGCGGCCCTCAGAGGTGCGATGGCCCACGGTAGCTCCGAAGGCGAGCGACTTGGGATAGCCGCCCAGCAATGCCTCGGGAAACACAATCAGACGCGCGCCCTGCAAGGCGGCCTCGCGGCAGAGGACCTCGACTCGTCCCAGGGTCGCGGGTGTATCGAAGAGCACAGAGCCTGCCTGGGCGACGGCAACTTTCATGCGTCGAGTTTATATGGAGCCGGACTGCAATGTGAGTTCACGATGTGACTCTGGCTGGCGAATCAGTCCGCGGACTACCGATTCCCTGCCCTCGACAATGCAGACCGTTTCCTCACGCCCAGGACACTGCCAATCGCAACGCAAAGGCTACGCCGTCGTAAGTTCAGGCTCCTCCATTCCGAGCTCCTGACCGGTGTGCGGCGGAAAGACGAGGCGTTCGGGATAGCGCCACCAGCCGGCCTCGGCGGCATCCCTGTCGATGGGAAGCCCCTGCGCCAGCTGCCGGGTGATCCTGGCCAGTGAAGTAGGTCTCGGCACGCCACCGAGGATGTCGAAGGCTCCGGACTCATAAACGCCCGTGTCCTGGGTGCACAGATGAGGCCAGTTGAACGAGCCGAGCAGCGCCCAGACCGTGACCGCCCGCACATCCACTCCGGCACTGCGGGCGGCTTCGGCCTGCTGCCACACCTCCGCCAGCCAGCGCGACTGCTCGGACGGGTCGCAGCCAAGGTGAGCTTCCGTGATGGCGACCGGCAGCCCGTAACGGGTCCACGCCTCGGTAAGAATCGCTCCGGCGCCGCTGATGCCTTCCGTCCGCACGCGAACCGCTTCGATATCGACCAGCGGCTCCGTGCCGGTGTCTCCACCGGCAATGTCTGGATAGAGATCAAGACGATGGTCGAGGAACCTGTCGCTGGTCACGTAGTAGTTCAGCCCGAGCACCGAAGGAGGGCACGGATGGTCGCTGAACCACAGGACCTCCTGCGCAGTCAGCCCGTGGTCGAGCAGAAAGCCGAACAGCGGATGATCCGGAGTCACAGCGCCGCAGAGAAGATCGGTCCCCAGCCAGCGCCGGTGTTCGCGCTCGATGCGGAACGACTCCAATGCGGGTGTAGAGAAGGTGGCTCCTCCGTCCTCGGTGTGGATCAGGCGTGCGGCAGGCTGCACGATACGGATGGCCTGCATGGCCAGGGCGACTCCCTTGATTTGATGGAACAGCGCCCGGACGTAGCTCTTCATGCTGCGATGATGCGGAAACCAGTGGCCATACAGGCAGGAGAAGCGCCCGGTGGTCTGAGGCTCGTTGATCGGCGTGTAGTCGATGATGTGGGGGTACCGTTGCGCGACCTGGAGAGCGAATGCCGCTAACTTCTCCGGGAATGCGGGATCGAGAAGACTGGTGTCCGAAGGACCGCTGCCGTGATGCAGCAGCCCGGCGATCGGCCTCAGGCCAAGCCGCTCCATTTCGTCCAGAAGGAGGTCCCATGATCTCCAGGACCGGTCTGCGTCGAAGGACTCCCACAGAAGCCCCGTGCGAAGGGTGCGCAGCCCAAGGCCGGCGAACAGCTCCAGGTCGGAGGAGCAACGATGACGATGGCCGGAGCGCTCAAGCTGGTCGAAGAAGGTGTTGCCTACACGATTCACTGTGCATTCGACACCGCCCCACAGCTCGATGCGCGATTGCGGGTTGGGCACGGCATCTCCTTTGGTGGTGTGGGTTCCGCCAGCGCTCGGCGCGACCGCGTGTTCTATTGAGGATGACGCGAACGTCGGAAGAGTTTTCCCGATGCTGCAATCAGGCGCTTTGAGCAATCCCTCCGGGCTACGAATGCTGCAGCTCCATCAATCGTTTCCGCCATAGCAGGTCCCCTGTTTCGCTCTGCTCCGGAGCCGCGCCGCTGGTAGCCCGCGCCAGTTCGTCCAACGGAGCTTTCGGCGTCCGATCGGCATAGAGCAGGCCGTTGGCTTCCTGGTAGGTATCGGTAAACTGCGTGTAGCAAAATCCGGCCAGCGTCGGCAGCGAACGAACCGCGTCCAGCAGGGCGGAGTACCGGGCCAGCAGCTCCTCCGAGGTTCGGCAACTGCTGTAGCCCCACGTCGTATCGCCGGGACTGAGCAGCGCGATACCGCCGAACTCGGTGAGCACGATCGGCTGCTTGCATATCTCCTTATCCGCCAGTTTGAGCATGCGGCCGCCGGGACGCTCGAACTCAAAGAGGCGCGCTTCCACCTCATCGACGCCATACCGTTTCGCGAGCCGAGCCGGATGGTCGTCGTAATCGTGAATGCCGATGATGTCGGTGGCGACGCTCTCCCAGCCATCGTTCCCAATGACCGGTCTCGAAGGATCGAAGGTCTTGGTGAGGTGATAGAGAGCCTGGACGTAATGCCGCTGCGCCGCGCTCTCGGGCAGATCGGGCACGCCCCAGCTTTCGTTGAAAGGGACCCAGGACACGATGCAGGGGTGGCTCAGGTCGCGGTTGA
This sequence comes from Edaphobacter sp., assembly GCA_965277575.1. Lineage (GTDB taxonomy): Bacteria > Acidobacteriota > Terriglobia > Terriglobales > Acidobacteriaceae > Edaphobacter. Next base: position 3,138,052 of record CBDIDK010000002.1, on the reverse strand, counting down.
GCACCTCGATCCACTCCCGTGTGAGCCGCTCGACCGATCGCTTGGTGTAGCGATAGGCGCTGGGCATCTCCTCCCAAACCAGCAGGCCCAGGTGATCCGCCCAGTAGAGAAACCGCGGGTCCTCGATCTTCTGGTGTTTGCGCACGCCGTTGAAGCCGAGCGCCTTGACCAGCAGGATGTCCCGGAGAAACGCGCTGTCGTTGGGAGCCGTCAGGCCGCTCTCCGGCCAGTATCCCTGATCGAGCACGAGCCGAAGCGGCCACGGACGCCCATTCAGGATGAACCGGTCTCCCTGGATGGCAATCGAACGCAGCGCGGTGTAACTCTTTACGGCATCGATCACCTTGCCGTCCTTATCCAGCAGCGTGAGATCGATGTCGATGATCGTCGGCTTCGACGGGCTCCAAAGCAGGTTGTTGCGGAAATCGTCTATCCCGGGATCGGAGAGCGCGATTCGCCGGTGTATCTCGCCCGCCGAGCGCGAACCCGCGGCCTGCGACCCGCCTGTGAACAAGTAGGTGTCCTGCGCGAGGAGTTGATCGGCCGACTGCATCTTCACCGCGAGCCTGGCCCCCTCGGGAAGACCTCCCTGCACATGGACCTCGAGCCCGATCTCCCAGCGCTCCAGGCTGGAGGATGTGTTGATCGACTCGATGAAGACGGCGGGAAGCACCTCCAGCCAGACCGTCTGCCATATCCCTGTCGTCCGCGGATACCAGATCGAGTGCGGCTCCAGCTTCCAGTCCTGTTTGCCACGCGGCTTTTCGAGGTCCGCCGGATCGTCTTCGGCACGCACCACGATCTCCTGGCCGCCCTCACTGTGCAGCACATCGGTAAGCTCCATGGAGAACGGGGTATACCCTCCTTCATGCTCACAGAGCTTTACTCCGTTTACCCAAACGGTCGCGATAAAGTCCACCGCGCCGAAATGGAGCACAAGGCGTTCTCCCGGCTTCATATCTGGCGGCACGAAGCTCCTGCGGTACCAGACCGCGCAGTAGAAGCCCGTATTTCCAATGCCGCTCGCCGCGGTCTCCGGCGCAAAGGGTACAACGATTGAGGCGTCCCACGCGACCTGCCCGGGGCTGCTCAACTGAGCCGTCGCATCGATCGCGAAATCCCAGGTTCCGTCGAGCGAAATCCACTTCGCCCGCTGAAGCTGTGGCCGGGGATGGCCGGGCAAGCCGTCCCGAACTTCCTTTTCCTGCGATAACTCCATGTCTACTCCAAGGCGCTGCATGCTTCAGAGACAAGTGTATGCATTGCCTTCTTGCCTTCTTCCCTGAGATGCTCCTTAACCTGCGTGGAGTGCCCGAACCGTGACCGGCTCACACGTTCATCCGCGCGTCCTCGCTCCATCTGAAGCCGATGAGACGCTCCCGCCATCGTCTCGGCGGACCTCACGCCAGCTTCGTGGTTCCCTGCCGGGAAAGGCGCATTAAATGGAAAAAGGGCCGCGCCGAAAGCCGCAGCCCTTTCCAGGTTCAGATCGGTTGTTTCCTGGTTGACTCAGTTATTTCCTGCTCGACTATTTCTTGCTCGCAACGGATTTCGCGTGAGCTTCGGTCGACTTGCCATGGGCTGCGGTCGAAGCTGCGTGAGCCTTCTCGGACTCCTTATGGCCCTCCTCGTGCGACCCGGCGCCATGCTTCGATGCTGCGCTGGTGTGGTGGGTTGCCGCTTCCGTATGGTGCTTCGCTGCGTCCAAATGTTCCTGCTTTGCCATGTTGGTACCCTCTTTTCGGAGCCATGCTCCCAGGCAAATACGATGCCTGGAAGCTTGCCTCCGTTATCCGGCATTTGCAGGCATTTATCCCGGCCGATCAATGCGACAGGTCGAAGGGGAATTCAAAGACAGCCCCGGCGATCGGAAGCACGAGATTGACCTGCTGCGCTCTCCTGTCGCGCTGGAAGAAGACGCGGCCCCGGGTAACCTCATTCGGGGGCAGCGGTTCCATGGCCAGGTCTCTTTGCGCAGCGGCGCTCTCTACGGCCTCTTGCAGCGCCTTCTTCTTTGTGGCAACGTTGATCTGCTCTATGCTGCCCGCGCCGCTGACCGCGACCCCATCGTATGCAGCCGCATCCAGGGCCGGAACCGGGGGTGGCGGAGGCACATGCTTCAACTCCGACGGAGCGATATACATCAGCACCTTAGGCTTGGGGGTGACGACCTCCATCCGGAAGTCCTGCGGTGAGAGGTTCATCGAGTAGCCGGTGTTGTTGGCCACGCTCACATCGGCGCGGGTGTAGGAACCCTGATGCGACAGGGATACCTTGACGGTAAAACGGGGTGTGACCATCACCTTGTAGCTCCGTCCAAACAGCGTCTCACTGGTGCAGCCGGAGGCTGGCCCACAGACGATCAGGTTGTCGGGAACCAGGTTTCTGGGCACATCGGCGGCAAACAAAGTCGAGGTACAGCCAAGGGCGGCCAGGGTAAGGACTGAAGCTTTCAAAAGGAGGGACATGGGGAGGGCCTCTCTGGAACTGCTGAAGTGAGTGAACCTTAGCAGTTACCAAAATGGACCTCTATGCAACCTTTGTTGTATCGCCGATCCCATTTCGTTGTATAGGCGATGCCCGACCCTGATGGGCGCAGCCGATGAACGGCGCCCAACACGAAGGAAGACTGCAAACGAGCGCATATGCGCCGCCTGCAGTCTGGGTTGTAACGTTGATCTCGAAGGTCCGAATCGCACAAAGCCTTGCCGTATATTCCGCTCGGTCCGGTGGAATCGGAGGGCGGAAGGTTAGGCGGGCTGAATGTTTGCAGCCTGCTTGCCCTTGGGGCCAGTGGTAATGTCAAACGTTACGCGCTGACCTTCCTGGAGGGACTTGAAGCCGCTGGAGTTGATTGCCGAGTAATGCGCGAAGAGGTCCTCGCCACCGTCTTCCGGGGTGATGAAGCCAAAGCCTTTTGCGTCGTTAAACCATTTCACTGTTCCGCTTGCCATTTTGATGCTCCTGATTCGGGGCGATACTTCGCCTCACATAAGATATGGTAGCAGGTGACCTTCGTTATCGTCGCCCATCTGAATATATTTCTCGCAAGATAGCCGAAATACCGCTCGGCGAGGGCCGATACAGCTCCAGCACCTCGCCATTCAGCTTGTTACCGCCACTCTTCGTAACGATGTTCACCACGCTGCCCGTCGTGGCGCCGCACTCCGCGGAGAAGCCGCTGGTCAGCACCGTCATCCCATCCACCGCCGCGGCCGGTATGTTGGTGAAGATGGTCTGGCGCACCCAGATATCGTTTCCGTTGCTTCCACCCAACTCGAACCACGTCTGCCGCCGGCCCGCGCCGTTGCTGGTGAAGAGCTCCTGGTTCATGAAGATGTCGCCCTGGTTGATGGCCGGACGGTTGGCCGCGCTCAGCAGCGGCAGATCAAATCGTTGGGCATCTCTAAATTCGGCAAGCACTCACTACTGTTCGTCGCCCATCTCAATCTGGTCTTCGACACCATGATCGATCGAGCGCGTGTCCAGCACCAGCATGGGAAGCCCCTGGCTGCGCAACTGTGTGTTCAGGGCCTTCAAATCGCTCCTCTTCAGGTCGTTCCACTGTTCGAGCAGCCCTGCCAGCGGCTTGGCCGCAGTCCCACACGCCTCCACCTGCGCCGCGGTGGGCGCTACATCGGCGTTCTGGATCGAGTATTCGAGACGCATCAGCTGCATCCGCACCGAGCCGAGGGTAGGCGGACCGGCTGCGCCTCCGCGCCTTCCTGTGCCTTCGCTTCCTGCGATCACATTCAACTTGGCTTCAAGCGAAACTACCCGCGGAGAGGGAGTTACTGAGGCTCCATGCTTCATCTGATCCCGAAGCACCGAGATCTGGTGCAGCGCCGCCGTGGCCCGCAGCATATCGTCATAGAGAGACTTCGAAACCCTGAACTGCTCCTCCAGGTCCGCGGCCGAGGTCTTCACCCTTGGATCGAGAACCACCTTCAGCGGCTCGGACATCGTCCGCCCCCCCGCAATCATCCGCACGGTATATCTCCCCGGCATCACCCACGGCGAAGATGGAATTGCGGGCGTGTTATGCGGCACCGCCTCGCTCGCATCGGCTCCGGTCGACATGCCCGGCACAGCCGGATACCGCATGTCCCACAGGAAGCGATGGTGCCCGGGAGCGGTCGAAACGAGGCGCGGCGGACGCGCCCACAGGGTCGGGTCGGGGTAGCGCGGGTCGAGCGGCGGCACGGGATCGCTGCTCTTGAACCGTCCCACCACCCCGCCTGTGCTATCCACAATCTCAAGCGTAACGGCGCCCGAAAGCTTCGGCCCGACATAATAGTCGATCATGGCCCCCGCGGGAGGGTTCTCCCCGGTCGCCATATCGGGCGGCCACGGCGTAGGCGGATTCATATTGTTTCGGATACGCATCGCCGCCTGCGGCGCGTAGAGATGCGCATTCGAGGCTGCAAGCTTCGCCGCGGCCTGCCGCAACGGAGTCACATTGTCGAGAATCAGGAACCCACGGCCATGCGTAGCCGCGATCAGATCGTCATCCTTGATGGCCAGGTCGCGCACCGATGTCGCCGGCATATTCAACCGCAACGACTGCCAGTGGTCGCCATCGTCGAACGAGACATACACCTGCGTCTCGGTGCCCGCGTACAGCAGCCCCTTGCGCTTCGGATCTTCGCGTATCGCACTCGTCGCCGCTCCATCCGGAATGCCGTTGTCGATCTCCTTCCACGTCTTGCCGCCATCGTGGGTGCGGAACAGATGAGGCCGCATATCGTCCAGCCGCAACGTGTTCACGGCGGCATAGTCGGTCATGGCGTCGAAGTGTCCGGCGTCCATGTTGAAGACCTTCCAGAAGGGCTTCATCTCCGGCGGCGTGACGTTGTTCCAATGCACTCCACCATCGGCCGTCGTCCAGATCAGGCCGTCATCGGTGCCTGCCCACAGCCGGTTGATATCGAGCGGCGACAGCCCCAGCGCGTAGATCACCCCCCGCCGAACGGTCGTCGCCGTCGGCGAGTCCTTGTAGTCCTCGAGCGTCTTTGGCAGCTCATACGTCTCGCGGCTCAGGTCCGGACTGATCTCCCTCCAGTTTTTCCCGCCGTCCCTGGTCAGCCACAGCGTGTTCGCCGCGAAGTACAGGCTGTGCGGCTCGATCGGCGAGAACTGCAGCGGCTCCGTGCGCAGAACCCGGTAGCTGCGCAGAGGCTTCGGCTCGACATCCTGGATCTGCCCGGTGCGCCGGTCGTAGCGCGTCACCTTGCCGCCGTAGACGATGTCCGGATCGAGCGGATCGGGCGCGGCATACCCGTACTCCTCAATGCCCACCGGATGCCAGTCGTGAAACGTGATGCGGCCGTCATCGCTGCGGCTCGCGACACATGCGCTTCCGCTGTCCTGCTGTCCGCCGCACACCCGGTACGGAAAGGCGTTGTCGGTCGTCACGTGGTACATCTGCGCCGTGGGCTGGTTGTACCACTGGCTCCAGCTCCTGCCGTGGTTCAGCGAGATGATCACGCCCTGGTCGCTGGCCAGCGCGACGATATCGGTATTGTTCGGGTTCACCCACACGTTCTGGTAGTCGTCGCCGCCGGGCGCGCCACGCAGCCCAAACCACGTCCGCCCCGCATCGGTCGATCTCCAGGTCACCACGCTCGCAACGTACAGCGTATTGGGGTCCTTCGGGTCCGCCTTCGGAACCGGAACATCGCCGCCGCCAATACGCTCTTCAGCTCGCGTGTCGTTGTCGGGCGCATGGACCCACGTGTCGCCGCCGTCTTCGCTGCGATAGAGGCCCACGCCCGCATGCAGCGTAGCAATCTCGGCGTAGATGCGTCGCGTATCGCTCGGCGCGATCGTCAGATTCACCTGGACGATCTCCTCCGGCAGGCCGTTGCCGGTCAGCTTCTTCCACGTATCGCCGCCATCGGTCGAACGGAAGAGACCGCCATTGGTCCCGGCCCACGCGCCGTTCTCCCACGGGCCTTCCTGCCTCTGCCACATGCCCGCGAAGACGATGTTCGGGTGCTGCGGATCGATCTGCACCTCTGACCCGCCGGTCTTGTCGTCGATGTAGAGCACCTTCTTGAACGTCTTCCCGCCGTCGGTCGTGCGAAAGATGCCGCGCTCCGTATTCGGGCCGTAGGGGTGCCCGGTCACCGCGACGAAGACCCGGTTCGCATCCTTCGGGTCGATAGCCAACTGGCCGATCTGCTGCCCGTCGCTCAAGCCCCCGCGCGTATCCCCGCGTGTGTCCCCGTGCATATCCAGATGCGTCCAGCTCTTGCCCGCGTCGACCGACTTGTACACGCCATCGCCGGTCGAGAGATCGGGCCGTGCAAGCCCTTCCCCGCTAGCCACATAAATGACGTTCGGATCGGAGTCCGCTACCGCAATCGAACCGATCGACCCTGTGGGCTCGTTGTCCCACAGGCTCTGCCACGTCTGCCCCGCATCGGTCGTCTTCCACACGCCGCCGTTCACCGCGCCAAAGTAGAAGGTCGCAGGCTGGCTTGGAACCCCGGCCAGGGCCCGCGTCCTGCCGGCTCGCATCGGGCCGATCTCCCGCCAGCGCATGTCGGAGAACAACTGCGGCGATACAGGCCCGCTCTGCGCCAGGCATCCAACCGTGCTTCCAACCCCAAGCAACGCGAATAGAAGAAGATTACGACCGCAAACCGTCACATGCACTCCTGAACCTCACAAGGCTGGCTTCTCAATTTGAGAAGCATATAGGAAACCGGGCCAGCCGCGGATACTGATGGTGTGTCGAAGAGACGAATCGCGGTCCGGAAAAGACGCGGCACACCGGAGCAAACGCCAAACGCAACCCATAGACGCAATTCGTATGAACGCGATCTCAGTGGACGCATCGCCTGCACGTCATCTCAACCGAAGCGCCAGACAGTGCCACCGTCTGGAGCGAAGCAAAGAGGCCCCTGTATCTCGCCTTCGCTTCACGCCTGATTCGTTCTGATCCGCCCTGATCCGCGGTCGACGCCGTAGCCGTTGTCCCTGGATCGGTGTAGTCGGTGCAAATCGGCGTTAAGCCGTTAACTCTTCGACACGCTGTACGCTCCGGGCGCTGGCCGCAGTCCTCGTCCACGAATCCATAGCCGCGCGCCAACCGCCGCAGCGCTCAAGAGAAACGCAATTTCTACGAACACCTTCCCCCCGTCCAGCAGGTCCGGCTTGCCATCCTTCAACAGCGGATCGGTCAGGAAGCTGTGCAGGAAGAGCAGCGCAGCAGCCGGGAACGCCAGGTAGTGCAGCCTGCGCCACAGGAGCCGCCCGATGCGATGACGCAGCAGCGACGAACCCAGAATCAGCAGCAGCAGATAAAGGGCGGCCGCACCGGCAACGTTCAGCTTGGGCTGCAGCGGAGAATGCACCGGCAAAAGCAGATCGATCACCCGGAACCGGGGCGCATGGAGGAAGAGCAGCACCGTCGGATGCGCCAGGGTGAACGCCACCGTACAGTACGCCGCCCACTGGTGCAGGGCAAAGACGTTGAAGTGCCGGTGTGGCCACTGACGGACCGGACTGTAGCGCAGAGCGATCAGCAGTCCGAGCCACAGCGTGAGGGTTGCGGCCCCCACAGCCCCCAGGCCGAGATACGAACAGAGGTCGAGCACGGTCATCCTAAGTCATCCCCCTGTCCACCCTCATACTCCTTCGAAATAAAGTTGAAAACTCTGGCGTAGTCTCCGTCCTCGAAACAGCCGATGCAAAACCTCCACATTCACCACCCATCCACCACACATTGCACAAAGTTAACCACGTTTTCGCACCATATTTCCTCAAAAACCCCTGCAAAAACACCACTCCACCACAGCCGAAAAAACCCGGGCGACAACCTGCTCAGGAGCGGTTGGCCGCACCTTCATCGGCATGGTCGGCCGGAACTCCCCGCGGGTCGGGCTGGATGGTAACCGGCTGCGTATACGTCTTGCCGTCCACTGTCATGCGCACCGTGTAAACCCCAGGCTGCAAGGCAACCGGACCGCGGCGCTGCCCGGGAGCAGGGCGTTTCGGGGGCGGCATCGGCGCAGTGCCCTCCGGGGGCGAACAGGCGTCCCTCGGGCCCGGCACGTCCGCAACGTTCGGACTCCCGCCAAAGTGCGGTGTAGGAAGATTGAGCGCAAAGCGGTGCATCCCCGCCTCAGCTACAGGCGGCAGCGCGGGTTGCTGCCAGATCGCCTGAACGTTGATCGCCTCAGTATCCACCGGGTGACCAGGCGTATCGCTCGCTCCGCAGGCACGCACAACTCCCGTGCTATCAACGAGCTCCAGCTTCAGCGGATGCGTTGCCGACGTCTTGAGCCAATAGTAGGCCAGCACACCCGCCGGCGGATTCACCTCCTGCGGCTCCTCATGCGGCAAAGGCGTCCCGTCCTGACCACCCGCGCGAATCGCCATCGTCTCACCCGGTTTGAACAGGTAAGCGTCCGCCGAAACGATCGCCCCTCCGCCAGCCGCAATCTCCCGCAACGCGCTCATCTGGTCCATCACCCAGAAGCCGCGCCCATGGGTCGCAATATCCAGGTCATCGCCATGCACAACGATGTCCCGTATAGAGGTAACGGGCATGTTCGCCTGCAGCGGCTGCCACATCGCGCCATCGTTGAAGGAGACATACACGCGCAGCTCGGTCGCTGCGTACAGCAGCCCTTTCTGCTTCGGATCCTCCTTGACGGAGTTCACATAGGCCCCATCCGGTATTCCGCCGGCCACGTTCTGCCACGTCTTGCCACCGTCATGCGTCCGGTAGATATAAGGCTTATTGTCCGCGATCCGGTGCCGATCGACCGAAGCATATGCCGTACCGGCGTCGAAATGGCCAGCCTCCATCTGCGACACCTTGCTCCACACGGTCATCGCAGGCGGTGTGACATCGATCCAGCTCTTGCCGTCGTCGCGGGTCACGTGGATAAGGCCGTCGTCAGTGGCCGCCCAGACGGTCTTCGCATCGAGAGGAGATGGCGCCAGCGCATAAACCACGCCAAAACGCTCGGTCATCTGCTGGTCGATATCCTTCGCCGTAAGCGGATCGAGTCCGGCAGGCACGGCAGGGTTCATGCGCGAAAGATCCGGGCTGATCTTCTCCCATGTACGTCCCCGGTCGCGCGAGCGCATCACGAACTGATTGGCATAGTAGAGAGCTTCATCGGCCTGCGAAAAGACCTGTGGCAGCGTCCAGGTCTTGCGATTCGGATCGCTCGGGTCCGCGTCCGGCAGCTTTCCGCCCAGCGAAGCCGGGAGATTCAACGTTTGATCGCACCGTCCCGCGCCCGCGCCATAGAGGATATTCCCGTCCTTCGGGTCCGGCAGTACCGTATCGCTCTCGCCCGCCAGACAGAGCGGCTCCCAGTTGCGAAACGAGAGCACGCCCTCGCGCGACCAGGTGCTGACCCCGACCGCCCCGCTGTCCTGCTGCGCGCCATAAAGCCTGTAGGGAAAGCGGTTGTCGGCGGCGACATGGTAGATCTCCGCCGTGGGCTGGTTGTACCAGGTGCTCCACGTCTTCGCCCCATCGACGCTGACGACCGTACCCTGGTCGCTGCTCAGCACCATGCGCTTGCTGTCGTTGGGGTTCACCCAGATCTGGTGGTAGTCGTCTCCGCCGGGCGCCCCCTTAACAGGCATAAAGGTCTTGCCCGCATCGGTCGTACGATAGGTCGCCGTGTTGATGACGTATGCGCTGTCGGGATTGACCGGATCGACGGTGATCGAGCCGAAGTACCAGCCGCGGCCCCATAGCCGTGTCTCCGAGTTGACCAGCCGCCAGGTGACGCCGGCGTCATCGGACAGATAGACTCCGCCGCTTGGCTTGGGTGCGGGCTGGGTCGCTGTACCTGCCGGTTGCTGCGGAGTCCCGTCAGGCTTGATGGGCGCCGCGACGCCGGTGCCGAGATCGTCCACGACTGCCCAGAGCCGCTTCGGATTGCTCGGCGAAACTGCAATGCCGATCTTGCCGACGAACGCGTCGTTGGGCAGTCCGCCGCTCAACTGCTTCCAGGTATCGCCGCCGTCCGTCGATTTGAAGAGACCGCCGCCGGGCATATTCGACGGCGCGTACACCGCCCATGGCGGACGGCGTGTAGCCCACAAAGATGCATAGAGAACGCGCGGATCTTTGGGATCGATGGCAATGTCGATCGCTCCGACATTGTCCGGGTCCGACGCCTGGAACAGGACCTTCTTCCAGTGCGCTCCGCCATCGACCGAGCGATAGACCCCGCGATCGGGATTGGGATCGTAGACATGGCCCAGCGCCGCGACATACACGCGATTCGGATTTGTCTGGTCGACCACAATCCGTCCGATGTGCATGGTTTTCTCAAGCCCGATGTGGGTCCATGTCTTGCCCTCGTCGGCAGATTTGTACATACCGATGCCATAGGAGTGCTGACTGCGAATATCCGGCTCGCCCGTCCCGACATAGATCACGCTCGGATTGGAAGGTGCCACCGCGATCGCGCCGATCGAGCCGATAGGTATGCCCTGATCCGAGATGGGGAACCAGGTGCGGCCCGCGTTCTCCGTCTTCCAGACGCCCCCACCGACAGAGCCGAAGTAGAACGTATTCGGCTGGGCGGCAGAGCCTGCGACGCCATAGGAGCGCCCTCCACGCATGGGGCCCACGTCCCGCCAGTGCAGCCCAGAGAGCAGGTTCTCCGGATATTGTCCGGCGGGGCTCGCCTGTTGGGCCGGCAGCGCTATTCCGAAGAATGCGGACAGGCATACCTGCGCAACCAAAGCGGACCAACCACGTCGCACGGCCATGTCATGTGCTCCTATGTACTTCAATATGTTGAACTGACGCTATACAGTATCACCGATAAGCGGCCGAGAAGCAGCACAAACCCGAGACTCATCAATCCAGGGTAGCGTCCGGTGCGTTGTCAGTGTGATGAAGTTGGAACGCGGTAGCGGGTGGTCCGGCTCCCGTTACCGGCCGCATGAATCGCATGGCCTTGCGGCCAATCACGCGCGATGTCAGCTTCGTGCATACTGCTACTGCGATCGTAACCGGTCGGCACCTCACTTATGGAAGGTAGAACCATCGATCCGGTTATCTGTAAACGATGCAAGTCCATCCATACGCGGCGGCTTGCCCGGAAGGGCTTCTTTCAACGAGTCGTCCTTCGGCGCGTGGGTTTGTACCCGTGGAAGTGTAGCGGCTGTGGCTGCCTTTTTCTGTCCACCAACCGCGGCTCACGACGGAGAGATCGAAGCCCTCTGCCCGGACGCCTTTCATAAGCGCAAACCTTCGATAGCTTCGAAGGCGCTGGCGTGGATTTCAATCTTTGAATGGCTGAAGCAAGGCAGACGCGCCGGGGTACTCCGCCAAGGTATTATCACCGAATGACTGCTGAAGCCCGCGCAAAAAAAATCAAAGTCCTCATCTTCGACGTGGACGGCGTCCTTACCGATGGCCAGATCTTCGTCATACCCGGGCCAGACGGCCACGGCATCGAAGCCAAGGGCTTCTCGGCACACGACGGTCTCGGAATCAGCCTCGGCCGGCTCGGCGGCCTGCGCATCGGCATCATCACCAAACGCCAATCGCAGACCGTCGCCATCCGCGCCAACGACCTGAAGCTGGAATTCATCTACCAGGGCCAGTCGCACAAGCTGACCGCCATCAACGAGATCCTGTTGAGAACCGGTTGCGGCATGGAAGAGCTCTGCTACGTGGGCGACGACATCATCGACCTGCCCGTCATGCGCCAGTGCGGCCTCTCGATCGCCACAGCCAATGCCCGCCAGCAGGTCAAAGCAGCGGCCCACTACACCACGCCCAACCCGGGCGGATGCGGCGCCGGCCGGGATGCGGTCGACTTCATCCTCACCGCCCAGGGCACACTCGACAAGGTCATCGAGCAGTATCTCGACGAATCCAATCCCGCCGCCGCATCCGCCGACGTAGGCACAGGCAACATGTAGATAACAGACGGCGAACAAAGCGCGAACAAAATCGCGCTAGAATCAGTGGATGCCACTTGAGATCCCCGAATCGCTCGCCTGGGCGCATCCCGTCACGGCCGAGTGGTTCCTCACCAAATTCGGCAGCCCCACCGAGCCCCAGACTCGCGGCTGGCCCAGCATCCTGGCCGGCGACCCCACCCTCATCTCCGCCCCCACCGGCTCTGGAAAGACCCTCGCGGCATTTCTGGTCTGCATCGACCAGCTTCTGCGGCAGTCCCTTACCGGCCAACTCTCTCCCTGCACCCAGGTGGTCTACGTCAGCCCGCTGAAAGCTCTCTCGAACGACGTCCAGAAGAACCTCGATGCTCCATTAGCCGAGATTCAACGATTGGCGTTAGCGCGCGGCTATCTCTGCCCCCAGATCCGCACCGGCGTCCGCACCGGCGACACCCTCCCCAAAGAACGCGCCGCCATGCTCCGCAATCCACCCCATATCCTTGTCACCACACCCGAATCTCTCTATATCCTGCTCACCGCAGGCAAGAGCAGGGAGCACCTCCGCCGCGTCCGCACCGTCATCGTGGACGAAATTCACGCTGTGGTCGACGACAAGCGCGGTGCGCACCTGGCCTTGTCCCTGGAGAGACTGGACGCACTCGTCACAGGCGAAAACCGCCTCAGCCCTGGCCAGTTCCTCACCGGCCTTACCGCCGCACCGCAACGAATTGGCCTCTCCGCCACGCAGAATCCCATCGAACTCGTCGCCAGCTTCCTCACCGGCGTACACGCGGCGCGCAAACCGGCCACCATCGTCCAGGTCGGTCAGCGGCGCGAACTCGACATTGCCATCGAGGTTCCCAGCGACGAGCTTAGCTCGGTCACCACCAACGGCATGTGGTCCGAGATCTTCGATAAGCTCGCCGTTCACGCACAGAACCACCGGTCCACCCTGGTCTTCGTCAACACCCGTCGCCTCGTCGAGAAGATCTCCTTCGAACTATCCACCCGCATCGGCTTAGAGCACGTCGCCGCCCACCACGGTTCGCTCTCCCGCACCTTGCGCCTGGATGCGGAGCAACGCCTGAAGAACGGCGAGATCAAGATACTTATCGCCACCGCCTCCCTCGAGCTCGGCATCGACATCGGCGACATCGACCTCGTCTGCCAGATCAGCAGTACCCGCGCCGTCGCCACGGCCATGCAGCGTGTTGGCCGGGCCGGGCACTGGCGTGGAGCCATCCCGAAAGGGCGCCTCTTCGCCACCACACGCGACGACCTTCTTGAGCAGGCTGCGCTGATTCGCAAGATGCGCGCCGGCGAACTCGACTGGTTACAAGTTCCTCCGCAGCCCGCAGATGTACTCATGCAGCAGATCGTCGCCTGCTGCGGCGCGGAGCCCTGGGAGGAAGACGCCCTCTACAACACGCTCCGTCGCGCCTTCCCCTATCGCGACCTGACGCGCCAGGCCTTCGACGATCTCATCACCCTGCTCAGCGAAGGCATCGAATCGTCGCGCGGCCGCTACGGCGCTTACCTTCTGCGCGACGGCGTCCAGCACCATCTCCATCCCCGCCGCGGCGCGCGCATGATCGCCATCTCGAACGGGGGAGCCATCCCGGACACCGCCCTCTTCAGCGTCATCCTTCAACCCGAAGGCGTCCAGATCGCGACACTCGACGAGCACTTCGCCGTCGACTCCAGCGCCGGCGACGTCATCCTCCTCGGCAACAGCAGCTGGCGCATTCAGCGCGTCGAAGCCGCCGGGCGGGTCATGGTGGAAGACGCCCACGGCGCGCCGCCCAGCCTGCCGTTCTGGGAGGGCGAAGCGCCGCAGAGAACCTCCGTCCTGTGCGATGGCGTAGGCGAGCTCCGCGAACAGATCTCCACGCTTACCCCAAACGTCACGCCCGGGTATATTTCTCCCGCGCAACCCGAAGTAGACGCCGCAGCAGCATGGCTCATCGAGACCTGCGGCGTCTGTGCCTCTGGCGCCCAGCAGCTCATCGCCTACATCGTCACCGGTCGAGCCGTGCTCGGCGCCGTCCCATCCAAAACCACCATCATCGCCGAGCGCTTCTTCGACGACGGCGGCGGCATGCAGCTCATCCTCCACGCTCCCTTCGGCGGCCGCGTCAATAAGGCGTGGGGTCTCGCGCTGCGCAAACGCTTCTGCCGCGGCTTCAACTTCGAGCTGCAAGCCGCCGCCACCGACAACGGCATCAACATCTCACTCGCCGAGCAGCACAGCTTTCCCCTCGCCGATGTCTTCCAGTTCCTCACCGAGCACACCGCCAGGGAGCTGCTCGAACAGGCCTCCATTGCCTCGCCGATCTTCAAAAACCGTTGGCGCTGGGCCGCCGGGCGCAGTCTCCAGCTTCTCCGTTTCTCCAGGGGCAAGCGCATCGCTCCGCAGATTCAGCGCACCCGCTCGGAAGACCTGATGGCCTCTGTCTTCCCCCAGGCCGCAGCCTGCTTCGAGACCATAGTCGGCGACATCCAGATTCCCGATCACCCCCTGGTCAACGAGGTTATGCAGGACGTCCTGCACGAAGCCATGGATCTCGACGGTCTGATCGATCTCCTCAAAGGCATAAAGGACGGCACCATTCGCTGCCTCGCCGTGGATACTCCCACACCGTCCGTCTTTGCCCACGAGCTACTCAATGCCAACCCCTATGCTTATCTCGACGAAGCCGGGCTCGAAGAACGCCGCGCCCGCGCCACCTCGCTGGGCCGCAACCTGCCTGAAGAACCCGGCAAGCTCGACGCCGCCGCCATCGAGGCCATCCGCCGCGAGTGCTGGCCCGACCTCCGCGATGAGCACGAACTCCACGATCTGCTCCACTCTTTCATTGCCTTTCCGCTTCATCTCCTCGGCAGTGACCATGTCGGCGCAGAAGCTCGACACTGGCCAATTTTTTACGAGCGCCTCGCCTGCACTGGTCGCGCCCACACCGTCGACTGCGCGGGAACATCCTGCTGGGTTGCGACGGAACGCCTCCCCCAGGTCGCAGCTCTCTGGGCCGTACCCTCTGCTCACGTTTCTCACCATGCCGTCATCCTGAGCGAAGCGAAGGACCCCTGTATTTCGTCTCTGGCTGAAGTCGATCCCGCCTTCGGCAGCTATAAACAAGCAGCCGAAGTCACAAGGGAAACCACTCTCACGCAATGTGTTCAAGGCTGGTTACAGATACTCGGCCCTGTCACCGCCAGTTCCTTCGCCCCCACCCTCGCTCTCGATCCTGCAGCCGTATTTCAAACCTTCCTCGCCATGGAGATGCAAGGTCTTCTCATGCGCGGAGCCTTCGTATACCCGGCGACGACGAAGGACCACGACATCGAATGGTGCGAGCGCCGCATTCTCCAGCGCATCCACCGGCGCACGGTCGCCACGCTCCGCAAACAGGTCGAACCCGTTACCCCCGCCGTCTACATGCGCTGGCTTCTCATCTGGCAGCACGTCGCCCCACAGACCCAACTCTCCGGCGAAGAAGGGGTCCTCGAAGCTCTTCACCAGCTCGAAGGCTTTGAAGCACCCGCCATCGAGTGGGAGCGCACCCTGCTTCCCGCCCGCGTAGCCAACTACGATCCCCGCTGGCTCGATGCGCTCTGCCTCTCGGGCGCCGTCGGCTGGGGCCGCATCTCCCCTCACCCGGCCTGGTTCTCTGGAGTTCGGTCTAACGGCGACGGCGCCGCACCCCGCCGCGTAATACCCACCAACGCCGCACCCATCACCTTTTACATCCGCGAGAGCGCTGACTGGCTCCCCCACGCACTCGCCCGGCAGTGCGTCGAAGAAGCCAGCCTTGCCGCCGCCCTCAGCCCCGAAGCCCTCCAGCTCCGGACTCTTCTCCAGCAGCGCGGAGCCTGTTTTGCCAACGATATTCAGCGCATCCTTGCCCTCACCCGTCCGCAGACCCAGCACGCCCTTTGGGAGCTTGCCACAGCAGGCCTCGCAGCAGCCGACGGATTCGACCAACTCCGCGCTCTGATGGACCCTCGGCGCAAATCCACCACCAGCGAAATCCCTGGCAAGCGAGCGGTCCGAAACACTGCCGGTCGCTGGTCGCTCCTGAGCGAAGAGACACACGCGGCCACTCCAATCAATGTTTCAGGCCGCGCCGATACACCCCTCGAATCAGCCGCGATTGCCCGCGCTGCATCCATCGCGCAGGCTCGCCAGACCGATCAGGCCCTCGAATCGTTCGCCCGCATGCTTCTAACCCGCTATGGCGTTGTCTTCCGCGACCTCCTCGTCCGCGAGTCCAATGCCCCAAAGTGGCGCGATCTCCTGGGCATCCTGCGCCGTCTCGAAGCCCGCGGCGAAGTACGTGGCGGCCGCTTCGTATCCGGCTTTGGCGGCGAGCAATACGCCCTCCCGGAGGCAGTCGAGTCCCTCCGCACAGGCCGTACCCGCGAGTGCTCCGCGATCATCAACGTAGCCGCAGCCGATCCCATGAATCTCGCAGGCATTGTCGTTCCCGGCGACCGCATTCCTGCCGTCCCCGGCAAACAAACCCTCTATCGCAACGGCAATCTGTATGTCGAAGACGCCGCAGGCGCCACAACCCCCACCCAAACCGCCGAACCCTCACAAATCCCACACCTGCTACCCATTCACATTCCTCCTGTCGTGGACAACGGTCTAAGATTGTTCTAGCGATGCCCGACCCAGTCCAATCCGAGTTGGATCCAATCCGCGTGCCCACCTCCGGACCCCAAACGGAAGATCTGCGCCCGGAAGATTTCTACTACGAAGGACCTTACCTCGTCTTCACCGCGGCCTATCATCTGAAGCGTGGCTACTGCTGCAACTCTGACTGCCGCCACTGCCCCTATGAGTGATTATTGCGGAGCGGCAGGCAGAGGAGGCACGCCGCCTTTGGCATAGGCGACTGCATCTCTTCCTGCACGCAGGGCCTGGGCATTTCGCACCAGCAGCAGCACGCGAGGATCTTTCCGGTAGCGTCCCATTACGCTGTCGCCTCCCATCTCGCTCAGCACATCGAAGCCGCCCTCGCTCGCCATGGTCAGATAGCGCAACAGGTTCGCCTCGTCCCCGCGTTCCGCATACAGCCGCGCCATTTCGAAGCAGTAGCGGGCGCGATCCTGTGGCGAAAGCATATGTGCCGCCACTCCCGAGGTCCCGGCATGCTCCGCCATCTGCGGATCCAGCCGCAGCGCAATCTCATACTGCTTCCTCGCGCTGGCAAAATCCTTCTCCTCGAAGTATGCCGTCCCGAGATTCGAATGGAATGTCGCCGATTTCTTGTCCAGCTTGATGGCTCGGCTATAGTTGGAGGCGGCTCTTCCGTAGCGTCCGTTCAGGTACTCGACCGCGCCAAGGTTATTCCAGCCCTGCGCGTCTTTTTTGTTCAAGTGAATGACCCGTTCGAAGTAAATTCGGGCAGCGACAATACTGCGCAACTCCAGCTCCGTCACCCCGAGTTTGTTCATCAGCCTTGCCTCCGGCCCTCCGCGCCGCAACGCATACTGGTAGTAATCCAATGCATCCGCCGGGTAGCGTCTGGCCCGTAGAACATCGGCGGCAAGCTCCAGCTTATCTGCGGTCGCAGTCGCTGGATCGGGAAGATGTTCCTGCACCGCCATCCACTGCGGGTCGCTATGCTCCAGATCGCGAATGGCTTCCGGACTGCGGACGTTGATCTGGCCACGGGCGCCGGTGTCCAACAGGAACATACTGAGGAGGAGGAGAAGGAAGGGGGAGCGAAGCAGCTTGCTCATGGCGTACCTCCAGGAGGCAGGGCTAGATCATCCTCCCTGGCGGCTCGCCTGTCAACATTATCTCTTTATCGTGCTCGATTCACCCGCAGCATTCGCCGCTGGAACCACCGGAGCCGCGCCGCCCGCTTGCACCCTCAGCGCCATACGAGGGAAGCTGAAGCTGCCCCCCGCATCGTCAATCACATTTATCTGGCACACATACGTGCCCGGCTTCAACTGCGTCAACGGCACGTCGAATTGAAACGCCACCGCATCCCGCTCCGGAGTATTGATTGCGTCCGCCTCTACCAGCGGTGTCTCGTACACCTTCACCCCGCCGCTCAGGAATTCGATACTCGTCAGCACCCGGACCGGGCCGCTCGCACGCCGCGTAAGGCCCGGAGAGCGAGCCAGTCTCGAAGAACTCGCCTGCTCCGCAGCATCCTTCTGCTTCGCCGGGTCGTACACCTCGTACAGAAAATAAAGGTGCTGGTCCTGACGAAACACGTGCGGCACATTCGGTATCCACTCCACGCCATCCCGCACCAGCGGATTCACCGTCTTTGCCGCGTCTGGAATGCGCTGGCTCGACAGCACGATCGAACTCAGCTTCAGCGGCGTGCTCTTCATATCCGGAACCTGCAGGTCAGTCTCGAAGCTCCCCATCGCCCCCGTCTGGTTCTCCCGCACCACAAACTTCAGGTGATACTTACCCGGCGCCAGCGTAAAGCCGGTCGAATACTGGATGTTCTTACGAGTCACCTGCTGCGCCGCATCGAGCGCCAGCTTCACCGTGTCGCGCACATTTCCGACGACGATACCCTGCGCATTCTTCACCTGCCCGATCACATCGATATTGGCCTTATCGCGATCACCATTCTTCACAAAAGGAATCTGCGATCCCGGCACAATGAGCGACACCGGAATGAAAAATTTGTTATCCGCCAGCCGGAAATACAGCGCCTGCAGATACACCGCCACGTCGGTCGCCGGCAGGTCGCTCCGCAGTTGCTCCGTCAGCGCCTGCTCCCGGTCTTCGGTCTTCTGGTGCTGAAAGTCTGCAGGCGCATAGTATCCGGGGCGGTAGTCGATCTTCACGTCGCTGCGATTCAGCTTTACCGTCAGGTGGCGATAGCTGCCATCCCGCGCCGTGTTGGTCGAATGGAAGCCGACAATGTAATACGCCTCCGTATCGTGCTGCACCTGCTGAAACACGGGCCCAAAGTCGTTCGAGTCGAAGAACGCCTTGCCCCCCGTATCCGACGACAACGTAGCCAGCACCTCCTGCGATCCGAAGTTCGCATCCAGTTGGCTCTGCATCGCGCCTCCGCTATACGCCGCTGTCCCGCGCAGGCTGCCCTTGGATGCGTTCCCCACCGGAGGCAGCGCTTCCAGCCCGCGAGAATCGACGCTGTAGATCGCCATATTCGCCTTCACTGCCTCGTTGGTCGCGGCCCGCATACTCGCCTGATTTTCGATTCCCTGCCGGGTCAAACCGCCGCTGAAATACAACAGACTCTTCCTCTGGTCTACCCGCTCCAGGCTCTTCGCGATAGAACGAATCGCATATAGCTCACGGTCCGTATTCAGCGTGTTGTATTCACTGTCATCCGCCGTGAAGCTCGAGGCGTCGTCCGCCGTCCCGCCCGACGTGCCGCCTTCATTCCCGCTCGCGAAACCTGTGCCTTCAGTCCCGTTGTACTTGCCCAGACCCTTCAGCAGCGCCGCCTTATCGGAGGTAAAGTCCTGGTCCATGCTCAACCCGGTTGCCATACTCACCAGCGCCACCAGGTCCGCCGGCTGCATCTTCTTGTTCACATAATCCTGCGCAGACTCCACCGCGCGGTCGATATCCTCGGGCTGCATACTGCTCAGGTCGAAGAACATCACGATCAGCCGATGATCCTTCAACTCCTTCGGATCTTCGGCGAAGTTGCGGTTCAGCAGATCCGCGATGGTCGCTTTGCCCGTGACCGTCGCCTTCTCCTGCAAGACCGCTGCATCGTCCACGCTCTGATAGTCGAAGCTCGCAATCTTCTGCGGCTTGCCGTTCTCAAGAATTGTGAAGTCGCTCGCCTTCAGTCCCTTCACGACTTCGCCCGTCTTCCTGTCCCGCACCACGACATTGGTCAGCACAATGTCGGTCTGAACCTTCAACGTGTAGGTTCCCGACGCAT
The DNA here is from genome assembly GCA_965277575.1 of Edaphobacter sp. Lineage (GTDB taxonomy): Bacteria > Acidobacteriota > Terriglobia > Terriglobales > Acidobacteriaceae > Edaphobacter. The sequence goes on along the minus strand of CBDIDK010000002.1, from coordinate 3,118,250 downwards.
TCGACTGCTGTGCCCGCGCCGCCAAGGGCGATAAAGCGAGCGCACCCGCGAGCGCACCCGCCATGCATCGTCTTCCGACCGTATCTGCCGCTCGCCTCACCATGCCGCCCCTCAAAACCGGTACCGCGCCAGCAACGTCAGCCGCCGCATCGCCGCGGCCGAGGTTACCTGTCCGAACGTCTGCGAGTTCAACGTTGTATCGATGCCCGAGTACTGCACCGTGTTGAACACATTGGTCGCCGTCACTCTGGCCTCGAACGACCGCGTCTCGCCCAGCGCCACCGTCCGCGACAGCGAAGCGTCGGCCGCGACCGTGCCCGGACCCTCGATCGAACCACGCGACGCCGTTCCAAAGCCATTCCCCGGATTCGCAAATGCGGCCTTGTTGAACCAGTCAAGTACCGTGCCATTCCCACCAATCGGCTGCGCAAACACCCTGTCCGGCCGCAGCGAATTGTTCGCGCCCGTGGCCGTCTCCGCTACCGTCGAAACGTAATGCGGTGTGTAGTAGGTGCCCGAAGCAAAGGTAAAATCTCCGGATAGCGAAAAGCCATCCAGCGTTTTGGACCAAAAGCCGCCCTTGGTGAAGAACATCCGGTTCGGCCCAAAGGGCAGCTCAAATACCCAGTTTCCCGTCAACTGATGGCGCACATCGAAGGCGCTGTTGCCCTCCTCCGCATTGAGGTTCTGGTCGTTCTGCGCGACCACTGCCTGCGTGCCGCCAATCGAGGAAGCGTTGTCGATCGAGTGGCCATAGTGATACGTGGCCTGCAACGAAACGCCCCGCTCCAACCGTTTCCGCACATTCACGCTCAACTGCTCAAACCGCGAGTACCCAAGCGAATCCTCGTAGTTGAACGGCTGCGCTGAAGGATTAAGCACACCATTTACGATCCGGTTCGGCGCCCGCAGTATATCCAGATTCCCGCCCTTCGCTCCGTTGTACCCGACATTCGCCACGATCCCCAGCGGCAGCGTTCTCTGGATATCGATGTTCCAAACCTGCACATGCCCCAGCCGATAGAACGGGTTTACCGCATAGTTGTTCTGCACCGGCGTGGTCGAACAGCCGAAGCCATGCGCCAGGGTCAGCGTAGCCGGCGTACATCCCGGCTGGCCGATGATGTTGGTCTGCGTGAGGGCAAACGGAACCTGAGCCGAAAGCTGGTTCGCGAAGCTCGCATACTGTCCCGTGTTGTAGTTGATCCCGTATCCGCCCCGCACCACCGTCTCTTTGAAGATCTTCAGCTTCGGACGATAAGCAAATCCCAGTCGCGGGGAATAGAGATTTCTGTCGGGATTGACCAGCGACCGCTCCGTTCCTGCGCCGCAAGCTCCCGCAATCGCCACCGGACAGATGGGCGACACCTGTGTAAAGTCCGCGTTGTGGCTCAGGTTCACCAAGCGGTTGTCTTTCTCGACATACGGCGAAAAATACTCGTACCGCAGCCCATAGTTCAGGGTTAAGCCGGATCTCGCGCGCCAGTCGTCCTGCACATACCAGTCCACCACATTGGCTCGCAGATATGTCTTCTGCGTCGCCGCCTGGATGGCCGACTGCTGCGGCAGCCCAAGCAGAAAGTCCGCGAACCCATATCCGCTCGGCGTGACGATAGGACACGTTACCGTAGAAGAAGGCTGACAAGCTGCGGCAGTCGCGGGGTTTTGTGTTGCATATCCGGTAAACGTAAATGATCCAACGACGTTGTTGGGATTGGAAGAATTGTTTGAAGTCGAATTTGTCCCGCCGATCGTATCCGCATGGACCCGCCGGATGTCCAACCCAAGGCGAAGGTTATGCCGCTTGTGGCTGTAGCTGACAAAGTCCGAGAACGAGATCGTCTGGTTGATTGCATCGCTCGGCAGCGCCTGGTTCAACGGCGTGAAGTTCGAGATGCTCACATCCGGCAGCCCAAAATATATTCCGGGATTCGCCCCAATCACCGGCTTCGGAATCCCGATCCCTGTTCCCACCAGCGGGTCGCTTGCATCGGTAAAATAGTTCCGTAACATGCTGTGCGACCGGTTCCAGTTGATGGATGCATTATTGGTCAGCCGCCCATACCCGATGGTGTAGCCCGCCGTAACGCCGTATCCGTCCGTCTCGCTCGCTCCGCCCAATGGCAGGAAGATAGTCCTGTTGTCCGCCGCGGTATGCGAGTAGCTCCCGTTGAAGTTGATGTTCTGCCGCAGCGTCGCCGGTCCACTCCTCTGCTGTCCGCGCGTGCCGAACCCGCTTGTCTGCCCGAAGTTCCGCACGTACCGTAAGGCCGCTGTGGCCGTATTGTTTCCGGCCGTTGTGACGGTCTGGTAGTTGTACCCCTGCCGCCCCGTCGCCGCAATGTTAGGTGCCGGATAGTAGTTCAGCAGCGCCGCTGCTTGGGCCGACACCGGCACTTGGTTATTCGCGAAAGGCTGCCCTGTCGCCGGGTCATACAACGTCAACGGTGTGGTCACACCGCCTACGGTCTGGGTCAAGCCGGAAAAGTCTCCGTTCCGCTGCGCGACGGTGGGAACGGCGCCATACAGGTTCACGGGTGAAATATTCCGCTGTCCGGTCACATTGAAGAACACGAACTGCTTGGTGCTCGCCTTCACCAGCCCGGGTATCGAAGGCGACCCCGTAAAGCTCACCCCGAACCGGTTCGAGCTGAACGCGGGTTTCACCACCGGCGCCCCGGTCAGCGAAAAGTTTGTAGCATCGAGCGCCCCGTTCCCGCCAACGTAAAACACTGCACCGTGCGGCTGCGTCGGATTGAACCCTCGAAATCCTCCACCTCCGCCGCCCCGGCCACCATGTCCGCCACCGCCAAAACCGCCACCGCCCATCATCCCTCCGAGCATTCCCACCACCGCGTTGGCCATATCGCCCGCCGCGCCACCCTCCCGCTGCGCCTGAGCAATCGCGTCCTGCACACGCTGCCGGAGGTCGTCCTCGCTATACCCTGCCAGTCCGTTGGTCTGCCCCATCTGGCCACTCACGGCCACCGAGTCCGTCGCTGCGCCCTCGCCGCCCAGCCCGGAGAGCGACGGCATCTGCGCTCCAGCGTTGACGCCTCCCGCGCTCGCGTCGGCAGAATCCGCAGTGTCTCCCGTCACGCTGAGCGCCTGCAGCCCCCGCGCCATGCCCGCTCCGCCCGCGACCGCCGCTTCACGCTGCTGCTCCACCCGCGACGCCAGTTGCATACCGAACTCCGCCTCCTGCTCCGCTTTGCCGCCGTTCAGCCCCGCCGCATTCATCAGCACCTCCTTCGTCTCCGGTGCAAACGCGGCCAGCTCCACCCTCACCACATAACGCCCGTTCCGCGGAATAGCCATCGCAAACGTCCCATTCACGTCTGTCGTCGTAGCGTACTTCTTCCCCGTAAGCGTATTGGTCGCCGTCACTCCCACACCGGGTAACGGCACAACGCCGGCCTTGACCGTCCCACGCACCATTCCCCCGTCCGCTGCGGGCGCGGATGCAGTTGCCGGCGTTGTCCCCACCCCAGACTGCTGGTTCGCCGGCCGGTCCTGCCCCACAGCACTCCGCACAGCCGCCAACAACGCAAGATTCATGACCAGGCAGAGCATCGATCGCATCCGTTCCCGCACTATTCCCCCATCTCTTGAAATGAATAAACACACGGCTATTAAGGAAGTTCTGCCGGATGCGGATTGGCTGGAACCGGAGCAGCCGAACCGGGAGAAGTTACAGCACCATCTCCGTCCGATCTTCTCCGCCGCCTCTGCCGCATCGCGGCTGCGTCCATCACACCCAGTTCCGTCGGCACAAACAACCCATTCTTCATGCCCCCGCGCCCCGCCACCGAGTCGCCCACCTTCACATCCGCCAACGTGATACTTTCCGCGGACGAGCGATTTCCCTCGACAGGTCCACTCTCCGGACCAGCCCCTCCTTCAACCTCTCCAACTCCACTCACCATCGCCGCCATGCCGCGCCCACCGCGTTTGAACGATGTCCCCTCATCCACGCCAATCACCTGGCTTACCCCATCCGGCCGCATCACCGTCAGCTTCAGCCCGTCCATATTGATCGCCGTCACTTTTCCCGTGATGTAAACCTTCCCCAGCCCCTCCCGCGCCTTCTTCACCTGTTCTGCGTCCACCACGCCCACGAACACCGCGTGAATTGTCTTTGCCGGAGCGTCCATCACACCCATCGCCCCCAGACCATCGCCCACCTTGATCTCCGCCACCTTCAGCGGCTGCCGATCCCGAGTCAACCGCGTATTCGCCGACACCATCACCTGGTAGACCTCACCCGCCTCCGTCTTCACCGTCAGGCGGTCCCCGGCCGTTGCGGTCACCACCCCGCGCACCATCTGCCCCCCGGCAAACACCGCGCCACTCTCACCATCACTCTCTTGCGCAACCATCGGGCGACTCGCGAGAGCCGTCAAGAACAGCACCCCCGCCGCCCAGCCTTGTACGCTGCAACACCGAACTCTGCGACGCACCGTAGATCGACATCCCATTCCGCACCATCCGCCCCGCCCATCGATCTTCGGAGCTTGTGCCTATAGAGACGCAACCCCGCCGCGAAAGACTCTCAGACGCACAAAAGTTGCCCAGCGGGCCCATTGATGAATCCGCTTCACCGCACCCCGTCTGCACTACACTAGCGCCATGCATGAAGTCGCTCATGGCCTGACCTCCCAAAGCCCTCATCTCGAAGGCCACTTCGAATCCACCGAGACCGTGCGCGATATTGTGATCGGCCTCTCCGACGGCCTGACGGTCCCCTTCGCCCTCGCAGCCGGCCTGTCCGGTGTCGCCGCCGCTCACATTGTCGTGGTCGCCGGTCTCGCCGAAATTGCCGCCGGCTCTATCGCCATGGGCCTGGGCGGCTATCTCGCAGCCCGTGGCGACGCCGAGCACTACATCTCAGAGCGCCTCCGGGAAGAGCGCGAGGTCATCGAACGCACCCGCGACGAAGAAGAAGAGATCTACGAGATCTTCGAGCAGTATCACGTCGACCGCCCCAGCGCGGCTCCCGTGCTCGCCGCTCTCAAGCAGAACCCCACCGCCTGGGTCGACTTCATGATGCGCTTCGAACTGGGCCTCGAAGAGCCCGCCGCCAACCGGGCCCACCGTTCCGCCCTGACTATCGCCGCCTCGTACATCACGGGAGGACTCATCCCGCTGCTTCCCTATATGCTCGTCCACGACAGCCTCACCGCCCTTAGATTCTCCGTTCTTATCACTCTCATCGCACTCGCTCTGTTCGGCGCCGTAAAAGGCAAGCTCGTCGGCACCGGATGGCTGCGCAGCGCGCTCCAGACCGTCACCATCGGCGGCGCTGCGGCCGCGGCTGCTTATGCCCTTGCCCGGCTTCTCAACAGCCACCACTAGACGCTCTCCTGTTTCGCGCGCAGACCCTTCAGATTGTGAGATAAGCGGACAGCTTTGAGTAATTTGAGCAGCAGCTCGTATCCAAGCGCCACAAAAAGCAACAAAACCACGCCAGGTCCCATCCCATACCTGATACCTCCGGGTTACACCAAAGCCTCATCCAGGGAAAAGCTCGCCATGACGTCCACCACGCAAGTCCTTGCCGCTTCATTCCTCGCCCGTTACAAGGCCGTCCGCCAGGCTAGCCTTCAGCTCTGCGCCCCGCTCTCCCCCGAGGACCTGATGGTGCAATCCTGTCCGGAGGCAAGCCCGGTCAAATGGCACCTTGCGCACACCAGCTGGTTCTTCGAGACATTCGTGCTCCGCGAGTTCGTCGTCGGCTATCAGCCTTTCCATCCCGACTTCCACTGGCTCTTCAACAGCTATTACAACTCCCTCGGTGAGATGCCTGAGAAAAAACTTCGCGCCTCCTTTTCCCGGCCACCGCTCGACGCCATCCTCGCTTATCGCGCCCACGTCGATGCCGCCATGCACACTCTCCTACAGCATCCACTCGAAGACGAGGCCGCCCGCCGTATCGCCCTCGGCTTCGAGCACGAGCAGCAGCATCAGGAGCTTATAGCCACCGATATCAAGCACGCTCTCTTCACCAACCCTCTGAACCCGGCTTATCTGCCCGCTCAGGCCCAGCAGAAAAGTGAGACCATCGCGCCTCCCCTGGACTGGATTGGATTTAGCGGTGGCCTCACCCAGATCGGTCTGACCCCTGATCCATCCGCGCTCGATGGCTTTGCCTTCGACAACGAAACGCCCCGCCACACCGTCTATCTCGAGCCATTCCGTCTCGCCAGCCGTCTGGTCACCTGCGCCGAATACCTCGCCTTTATCGACCAGAATGGCTATAGCCGCCCTGAGTTGTGGCTTTCGGAGGGCTGGACAACTGTCCGCGCCGAGGGCTGGCAGGCACCGCTCTACTGGCAACGCGACGAGACCACGCAGTCCGGCTGGCGGATATACACTCTCCACGGCTTTGCCGCCCTCGAAGACCTCAGCGAGACGCCCGTCTGTCACCTCAGCCTCTTCGAGGCGGACGCCTATGCCCGGTGGGCCGGCCACCGTCTCCCCACCGAGTTCGAATGGGAGCACGCCGCCATGCAGCACTTACTTGAATGCTCCACGCAGACTCCCTACGCAGCGGCCGCCTCGTACTCCAATCGAGAGCCCCAATTCCGCAGGGATGCGCAGTCTGTCAGCCTCTCCCCACAGGCCGACACCTCTGATACACCCGACTGGCGCGAGGTCCCCATCGCATCGCTGCCTTTGACCCCCACCCCCAACCTGCTTGAAACCGGCACCCTCCACCCCACCCCTGCCACCGGACTCAGCGGCCTCCAGCAGCTCTTCGGCGACGTCTGGGAGTGGACGCAATCCGGCTATACCGGATATCCCGGATACAAGCCGCTGCCCGGAGCGCTTGGCGAGTACAACGGCAAGTTCATGTCATCGCAGGTGATCCTGCGCGGGGGCTCCTGCGTCACGCCGGCTACCCACATTCGCCCGACCTACCGAAACTTCTTTTCGCCTGCAACGCGCTGGCAGTTCTCCGGCCTTCGCCTGGCCGAGGACGTTTCAAAATAGAGGGCTTTTCCCACCGAAGTTGCTTCACACATGCACTGTTTTCCTTCATTTCACGGAATAGTGCGTTTTTAAATGACCCCGCGACTCGCCTTGCCGCATCCAACTAGCTCGATGAGAGTGCAAGCCCAGGGCTTGTGTTTTCGCGCAATTCAAACCCTGCAGGTAGGTGCCTCGAGTGTCATCCTTCGCCATTGCTGCCCCCGAAGCTACCCCGATCAGCACCTTAGACGCTATCGCAGAGGAAGCACGCACCGGCTTGACTTCGATGCCTAAGACGCTGACTCCATGGCTCTTCTACGACGAAGCCGGCTCGGACCTCTTCGAACAGATCACGGAACTGCCCGAGTATTACCTGACGCGGACCGAGCGCGGGATCTTCAGCGATCATGCGGAGGAGATTCTGCGTGAAGCGGCCAGCTCCCACGGTACACGGTCAACCGGGAAGCTCACGTTGATTGAGCTTGGCGCGGGAACTGCTAGCAAGACCGGGATACTGCTTGCCGAGGCTGTACGGCAGCAGGGCAGCATCGTCTACCAGCCTGTGGACGTGTCGGAGAGTGCGCTGGACGCTGCACGGGAGAACATCCTCGCCCGCATTCCGGGGGTCACCGTACGCTGCCAGGTTGCTGATTACACTAGGGAAGCGCTGCCGCTGGACCGGCTGCCGAATACCCGGACGATGGCGCTGTACATCGGTTCGAGCATCGGTAACTTCTCGCCTGAAGATGCGCGCGAGGTGCTGCGCAATCTGCGGGCGCAACTGCTGCCGGGCGACACCCTGCTGCTGGGCATCGACCTTGCGCCGAGCGGCGGAAACAAGACCGAGGCCGCGCTGCTGGCGGCTTACGACGACGCTGCGGGAGTCACGGCCGCGTTCAATCTGAACGTGCTCACGCGGCTGAACCGCGACCTGGGGGCCGATTTCAACCCCGTGTGCTTCCGCCACAAGGCGCTTTGGAACCAGGCCGCGTCCCGCATCGAAATGCATTTAGAATCAATCGCTTCGCAGCGGGTTCACATCCCGGCCAATGCTTCGGGGCCGGCCCTGACCGTGACCTTTGCAGCCGGGGAGACGATCCATACGGAGAACAGCTACAAGTTCACGCCGGCGCGGGTCGATGCGCTGCTCTCGTCCGCAGGATTCTCCGCGACCCACGCCTGGCAGGACCCCGGCCACTTGTTTGCGGTCACCCTTTCCACAGCTATTTAGAGTTGTACGCGGAAAAAGTTCGACGATGGCGGTGTGGTGTTTTATTGGTGTTTGTTGAAAAAACCGGGTTGCTACACGCGGTTTTTTTTGTGCTTAATGTGGCCATCTGCGTGGTAAACGTGGATGCCGGACGGACGCTTTTTTGAAGCGAAAACTACGCCACAAAATCGGGATTTATTTTCGCCTGTACTCCCCGCTCTTGCCTCCGCTCTTGCGCAGCAGGACGACCTCGCGGATGCGGATACCCTTGTCGAGCGCCTTGGTCATGTCGTAGACGGTGAGGGCCGCGACCGAGGCGGCCACCATCGCCTCCATCTCGACGCCGGTTCCGGCTACGGTCGCCGCCGTCGCTTCGATCGCCACGCCGCCCTCGACGATGGTTAGCTGGACGTCCACGAAGCTGAGCGCCAGCGGGTGACACATCGGGATCAGGTCGGAGGTGCGCTTGGCCGCCTGGATGCCAGCGAAGCGCGCTACTTCGAGCGGATTGCCTTTGGGATTTTGGGGCAGGGCGAGCAGTACGGCTTCGGACAGCTCTACGAACGCCCGCGCGACCGCCTCGCGGCGGCTTTCGGATTTGGCGCTGACATCGACCATGTGGGCCTGACCTGCGGCGTCGTAGTGCGAGAGGTTTGAGGCCGGGGCAGCGGCTTCGGGGAGGCCGTCTGCAAGGTCGTCGACGATGAACTCCGCTGCGTAGATCGATATCTTCTCGTCCATGTCTAACCCCTGCTAAAAGACTACTCGAGAAATCCTGCTTCAGGTGCGGATCGCCGGCAGCGCTGAAACCATGTCCTATGGCGGTTCAGCATTACTGTACCCGCCTGACAAGAACAAACAAGAGCAAATGCAGGGGGCCTTCGCTGGGCTCAGGACGACAGGTTGGCGGGATGCGCTTGCCGAGGACGCCCGCGGTTTCGATGAGAGGACGAATCTTTTGCATGGGTGAGGAGAGCGGTTCGCTTCGCAAATGCCCACATCTCAGAATCGAGATATGGGGCACCCGGCACCCGGCTGTCCTACCGGACGGGTCCACTTCGCGTGGCGCGGTCACTTCGTGACTTGTATACCGGTCTTGACTGTATCTGCTGCGCTGGCCCTCCCGTTGGTCGAGATAGAGACCCCATCCTATCGCAGGAGGATCGTGATGACATCTCCGGCTGGGAGGCTTTCGTTGCCGGGAGGCAGGACCGCGTAGCAGTTGGCTCGGGCGTTCGCTGTGAGGTCGCCTGAGCCTTGCGTGTTGACGAGGCGCACCTCCGGGCGGACCCGGTTTGAGGTCAGCCGGGCCGGCAGAAAGCGCGTCAGCCCGGCCTTTCCGGGGATCCCTTCGGCCAGAGTCGCTTGTACGAAGCGCGGTCCGTGGGTGGCTGCGCCGGACATGGCCCGGAGCAGCGGCTCGACGAAGCAGTGAAACGTCACCTGGGTCGAGATGGGATTTCCTGGCAGGCCGAAGAAGAACCGACCGGGGTAAGCGCCGTGGGCGGGCAGGCTGCCGAAGACGACGGGCTTGCCGGGCTGCATGCGGACGCCGGTGAAGAAGAGCTGCGCCCCGAGGTTGTGCAACACCTCCTCGACGAGGTCGTACACGCCCATGGAGACGCCGCCGGAGAGAAGCATCAGGTCGCAGCGTGTGGCTTGCTCGACGATGCGGCTCAACTGCGTCCGTTCGTCCGGGGCGATGGGCAGCCTGACCGCCTCGCCGCCGGCGTTTTCGACCAGGGCGGCGAGGGCGTAGCTGTTCGAGTTGCGGATCTGGTGGGCTTCGAGGACCGCCTGATCGAGCTCGACGAGCTCGTCTCCGGTGGCCACGATGGCGACCGTGGGTTTGCGGAATACGCTCAGGGCCGGACGGCCGCAGGCGGCTGCGAGGGCGATCTCGGCTGCCCCCATCGGGGTTCCGGCAGCCAGGACCGCTTCGCCGTGGTGCGCTTCGCTGCCGCGCGGGACGATGTTCTCGCCCGGCTGGACGGTACGGCCTGCTGCAAGACTAACTGCGCCGCCTGCCTGCTCGACGTGCTCGATCATGACGACGGCGTCCGCACCTTCGGGGATAGGCGCGCCGGTCATGATGGCGAGCGTCTGGCCGGGCGCGAGTGGAGCGCCTCGCCAGCTTTCGCCTGCCCGCACCTCGCCCGCGAGCTGGAAGCTGCCCGCTGCGGCGTCGGCGGCCCGGACCGCGAAGCCGTCGCGGGTGGAGCGATCGAAGGGGGGTTGGTCGCGGTCGGCGACTATGGCTTCGGCGAGGATACGGCTTCGGGATTCCAGCAGCGCGACTTCGTGGGAGGGGGGCTTTGCCAGATGCGCGGCCTGCTGGAGCACGGCTTCGAGCGCCCGATCGAAATCGACGATATTGCCGGCAGGGTTCATTCCGTATCCTCGCTTCGTGGAGCTGCCTTCAACGCCGAAGGCTTACCACCGATCTTCGCCGATGATACCGATCAAGAACATGCCGACTGCGGAGTGGAGCGGATAAGAATCAAGGAAGGGGGGATGAAATGCGGGAGCTGCTTTGGTTGAGGTGACGATCTGTGACTGGATTGGGAGAGTGCGGTTCGCTTCGAGAATGCCCACCTTAGCGACGATGAGACCGTCGCGAAGATAGGGCACCCGGCTTGTTTCGATTCAGGGAAGACAAGGTCACGGGCGGCGTTGCCCCGGGGCCTTCTCTTCCCTGTTGGACTACTTCTTCTTGCCAGCCTTGTAGGTCGACTTGACGGTCTCGCCTATACCTTCGAGAACGGATTTGACGTCGGCGGCGTGGGGTCCGTCGGGCGACAGCTCGAGATAGGTCTGGTAGGCGTCGACGCATCCCGGGGGGGCGGTGATCTTCTTGGTCTTCTCGTCGTAGGAGGCCTTGGGGATCAGAGCCTGCCCCTTGATGTAGTACGCTTCGGCTCGTTTAGGATCGGCGGCTATGGCCTTGTCGGCGGCGGCGGCTGCTTCTTCCAGCTTGCCTGCGTTGTAGAGGGTCGCAGCCTCGTTGTAGTAGTACATGCCGGCCTGCGCGGGCTGAGTTTTGGCCGCCTGCTCGTAGGCATCTGCTGCTTCCTTGCCGTTGCCCTGCTTGGCGTAGGCCTGGCCGAGCTGATTGTAGGCGGCCGCGGCGACCTCCGGGTTGGGCTTCTTGGAGGCGGTGTTGAGGTCGATGCCCTTCTTATAGGAGGTAGCGGCGTCGCCGTACTTCGCGAGGACCGCAGGGTCGTTGGCCGGGGTACCGGCTGCTTTGGCGGCCTTGGCGGCGGCATCGGCAGCGCCGATCTGGGCGTCGCCGAGCGTAACCCACAGGATGGGCTCGTCGGGCTTGGCGGCGGTGGCGCTCTGCATGGCGGTGATGGCAGCCTCGTAGTTGCCGGACTTGGTGTCGGCACGCGCCTGCGTGAGCTGGGCGTTGAGGTTGGTGATCTTGGAGTTGTTGGCCACCGCCTCAGCGTTCTTCTTCTTGTATTCTTCGAGCGTCTTTTTCTCCTCGGGGGTCATCTTGTCGATGTACTCCTTGCGGGTCATGTCGAAGTTGACCGTCTTGTCGTCGCCGGCGGCAAAGACCACGCTCTCGTTGAAGTCGAGGCTCTTGTCGTCCTGATAGACGATGACGACGTAGTTGCCGGGAGCGATGCCGCTGCCTTTGTAGTCGCCGTTCGCGTCGAGCGGGAAGCTGTACGGATACTTGCGGTCCTTGGCGTCGGCGGAGCGGTCGGTGGTCAGCTTGACGTCACCCTTGGTGACCGGCTGGCCGATGGCGTTGTCGACGTGGCCGTGGATGCTGGCCGGCGCGGGCTGCGCGTGCAGGCTGGAGGGGCTCGCCAGGGCGAGGAGCGCGAACAGGGACAAGGCGGCGACACTGCAAGGCACGCTTTGCTTCAGCTTCAATCCGATACGTTTGATCACTTTCGTTTCTCCTGGCCCAGGACTGCGGGCGAACGTTCCGGGATAGTTACACCATATAAAGTTACGAACCAACTGGAAAACTCTGCTGCACGGACGTTGGATGCTTATTGTCCCACGGCATACGGTATGGGGTCGATTGCCCCCGCGTCACGGAAGGCACGCAGCCGAAGAACGCAGCTCTCGCACACGCCACATGCCTCCGTCTCGCCGGAATAGCAAGACCAACTTACATGCAACGGCGCGCCCAATTCAACTCCCAGACGAACGATCTCGCTTTTGCGCATGGCGATCAGCGGCGTCTGGACGCGAATATCGCCTGCTTTGGTGCCTTGCTCGATCAACCGGTTGAAGGCGTCGTAGTAGGCGGGGCGGCAGTCGGGGTAGCCGGAGCTGTCCTGCTCGACGGCGCCGATGAGGACGGTGCGGGCGCCCAGCACCTCGGCCCAGCTGACAGCGGCGGAGAGAAAATGCGCGTTGCGGAAGGGCACGTAGGTGACGGGGACTTCGCTGCCGATGGCGGCCGCATTGGGAGTGGCGTCCGGGGAGGCCGAGGGGACCGCGATGGCAGGATCGGTGAGGGCGGAGCCGCCGATGCGCCGGAAGAGGTCGATCCTGAGATGAAGCAACTTCTGGAGACCGAGGATGCGGGAGACCTCCTGGGCCGACTGCAGCTCGCGCGCCTCGGTCCGCTGGCCGTAGCTGAAGTGGACGGCGTACACGTCGAAGTCGCGCGCGGCCAGGGCGGCGCAGACGCAGGAGTCCATTCCGCCGGAGAGACAGAGGACGGCCTTCTGCCGGGCTGGCTCAGCCTTCTTCATCCAATATCTCCTCTGGGGTCAGGTCACCTGGATTCAGCTCGTCGCCTGCTTCGCCGAGCATCTGCCGCGCCGCCGCTTCGTCCTGCCGATGCACCTGCAGGCGGGCGCGAAAGGCGAAGGAGAGCAGGCTGTTGGCGTTCTCGCCTTGCAGGAAGCACTCGATGCCGGCGGATTCGAGCATGCCCCTGGCCATCTGGGCGTTCACCGGCTCGAGAAATTTGCCGACCGTCACGAACTTGTCGGGGTCGTCTGCCGGGTTGTCTTTCGGGTTATCTTTCGGTTCGAGCTGGTCGTTCATTTGGCCTCGGTTAATCTGGCTCGGTTCATTTGGGCTCGGTTCATTTGGCTCGGTTCATTTGGACTCGTAGGATTGCAGGTGGAAGGTGATGGTTCCCCAGAAGAGCTGTGCGCGGATCTGCACCGGCATGTGGCGTGCGTCGTCGGTGTACCAGACCCAGATCTTGCCGCGATTCTTGACGATGCCTTCGTCGGCGGTGGGCTCGACGCGCAGGGTCTGGAAGGTGCCGGCGGGGGTTTTGACCTCTTCGCGGGCTTCGACCTTCATGGCGACGGTGACGGTGCGCATGGAGTCGGCGAGGGGGAAGCGGATGCTTTGGCCGATGACCATGGGCTGCGATGCGGCGTAGAAGATGGCCGAGAGCGAGTCGGTGACGCAGGCCGGAATGGATGCGGTCTGCTCGGCGGACGTGCCTTTGACCAGGTTTTTCGCGAGCTGGGTCTGCCTGCCCTGCTTGTAGTCGAAGGTGAGGTCGCTCGATACTCTGCGACGGCCTTCGAGCAACTGCTTGCTGAAGCCGGTGGAGCAGCCGGTGCGGGTGTCGAAGCCGGACTGGAACTTGTCTACGACGGGAAACAGCATGGTGACTCCGCCGACGGTGTCGGCGGTGGCGGTGATCTTCTGCGTCGTGCCCTGCTGTTCGAGTTGGAAGACGGCGGTTCCGGCGGTGAAGACGCGCCAGTCGACGGTGAAGGTGAGGGTCTGCTTTGCGGGAAAGACGAAGCTGGCAGGGGGAGGCTGGAGGGTGGGGATCGCCACGGGAGCGGCCGGCCGGGGGAAGCCCGGCAACTGTGCCCGCGCGGGGAGCGAGCCTGCGCCGCACACGATCGAAAGAATCGACAGGACCAACGGGGGAAGAAGACGGTCATACTTCAGCAAATGCGGCACTCGCACGGTTTTTGATTTGTAGGCAGTTGGTTCCGGCCATCCGCGCCGTCAGCGCAGACCCTCCACGAGCCTGTGATGGTGGAGGAGAAGCCGGACCGCCAGCGCTGCATAGATTGCGCCGGCACCCATCAGAGCATTGTACTCGCGGTGATGCAGCCACTGCACGCCGGAGAACCGGCCGCGGCTGGCGTTCCGATTGGCGGGAAAGGCTGCCGGGGTGAGCCGGGGAAGCAGGCGCGGAACCCGGGCGGCGTATTCGTCAAAGTCGGCGAAGCGCTGGCGCAGGTAGGTCTCCTCGCTTTGGATGGTGGGGATGTAGATGGCGGCGAAGAGGATGGCGAGGACAATCAAGACAGGCCAACTGGCGGCGGCGGCGGCAAACCCGAAGGCGATCATCATGGAGCCGAGATAGAGCGGATTGCGCGTGTAGGCGTAGGGGCCGGTGCGGGTGAGCTCGGCGTTCTTGCGCACATAGCCGGCCGCGTAGGCGCGCAGCCAGACCCCGGGAACGACGAGAAGGAGGCTCGCGAGCATGGTGTGCCAGGTGGGTCTCGCCAGCCAGAGGAAGACCGCGGCGAAGACAAAACCCAGGGGCACACGGATCCGGCGGGCGATCTTCTGCCAGGTCGTCCTGGTGGTCGTGCTCACGCTTCCACCTTACCCTGCCGGTCGGGTTGGGTGGGTTGCAGGAGCTTGAGCGCCGATTCGACGACCTCTTCGGTGGTGATGTGGAGCAGACCGGCTTCGGTCTCCGCGTGGCGGGTGTGGTCCTGGCGGCTGGAGGGGTGGCGGAGGACGCTGCTGTGGGTTGCGAAGGGGCCGGTGCGGGCAGGGTCGGTGGGGCCGAAGAGGGCTAGCACGGGGCGGTCGAGGGCGGCGGCGAGGTGGAGCGGGCCGGTGTCGCCGGCGATGACCAGGGATGCGCGGCGGAGGAGGGCGATCATCTGGCCGAGGCTGGAGGGGAAGGGGGTTGCGGCTCCGTTGCTGGCTGCGATGACTTGGTCGGCCAGGCGATCTGCGGAGGCTTCGTTGACCAGGGTTCGGTAGCCGGCGTGTTGAAGTGCGAGGGCGACGGCTCCGAAGCGCTCGGGGGGCCATTGCTTTGCGCCCCACCCGGCGGCGGGCGCGAGGAAGACGAATCTCCGATCGCGCAGGGAGAGCTGCGTGAGGCGCTGGTCGCACCAGCGCTCGGCTGCGGTATCGACTGGCAAGGTCACGGGGGTGGGGTGGAGCGTGTGGCCGGTGGCTGCTCCAAGGAGTTCGCAGGCTTGCTCGATGACATGCGTGGCGGGGGTTTTGACGGCTTGGGTGTAGAGCCAGCGCGCCTGTTTTTCGCGGGGAGCTGCAGGTCCGGTGAAGACCTTCGCTCCGGCCAAACGGCCTATCGCGGCTGACTTGATCGAGCCCTGGAGGTCGATGCAGAGGTCGTAGTTGCAGCCGCGCAGCTCGCGCCGCAGTGCGTGGATGTGGGACAGGGTCGATGGCGCGAAGGGATTTTGCTTCCAGGTCTGGATGGGGACCTGGTGCCAGATGTCGATGAGCGGTTTGGCGGGGCTGCGCTGCGCTGAGTGCGGCGACCTGTCGAAGTCCTCAGCGGATTGGAGCAGCTCGCTCCACTTTGGCTCGATGGCCCATCCGAGGAACCAGCCCGGGTGGAGGTTGCGCAAGGCAGCAACGGCGGGCATGGCGTGGAGCACATCGCCCATGGCGCCGATGCGCACGATCAGCACACGCAGGCTACGCTGGGGATTGGAGGAAAGATCGCCGCTCAGGTCCAAGCCGTCATTTTCTCACGTTGACTGCCGCCGGCGCCGGTCGAGTACGCCGACGCGGAAGATCAGCTGGGCCAGGGCGGCCTGCTCGTCCAGCAGCTCCACGTTGAGGCGGGTCACGATGACCGGCCCGAGAGTCTCGAGGCGGTCGCGGAGCAGGGGCGTCAGCTTGACGGCGTCCTTCTCGGTTGTGACGAAGCCGTTGGCGCCGCAGCTTCGGGCACGTTCGAGCAGCCTGGCCACGTCTTGCTCGCGATAGGCATGGTGGTCGGGGAAGACCATGGTTTCGACGGGTTCGTAGCCTACGCCGGCGAGCATCCTGGTGAAGTTCTCGGGCCGGGCGATGCCGCAGAAGGCGAATGGCATGGCCGGAAGCGGCACCTCGCCGCCCACGCCTAGGCTGAGCTGCCGCCGGATCACCCAGATGGCCGGCCGGCCGGCTCTGCCAGTGAGCCCCTCCACCGTGCCGCGCAGCGCGTCCGCCTCTTCTTCGCGCAGCACGACGATATCGGCGCCGGCCAGCGTGGATAGCGGCTCGCGCAGATTGCCGGCCGGCAGCAGCGCGTCCTCCACGTCCTCCTTTGTCAGCAGAACGATATCGAAGTTGCGCGCCAGCTGCCGATGCTGGAAGCCGTCGTCCAGCAGATGCACGACGAGCCTGGCGGATGGATCGGTCGATTCGCCCTGCTCCGCCATAACCCCGGCGAGGTACCGGCTCGCTCCGGCGAAGACAGGCACACCCGACCGCTGCGCCAGCAGGACGGGCTCGTCCCCGTGCCATCGGGGGTCGTCGAACGGCTCGACCCGCGCCGTTCCGCGAGAGGCTCGTTTGTAGCCCCGGGTCAGGATCTTCACGCCATAGCCCCGCCGCCGCAGCATGTCTGCGAGCATCAGGACGACAGGCGTCTTTCCTGCTCCGCCTGCGGAGAGGCTGCCCACGCTGATGACCGGGTTCTGCAGGTGCCTCGGCTTGAGCCAGCCCCGCGCAAACAGTTGCCGCTTGATGGAGAGGGCCATACGGTAAAGCGGGGCGAGAGGCAGCAGCAACGGCCTGCGTAGCGGGTTTCGCTGCGTCCGCTGCCGCGGCGTTTGCCCGTTGCTCACTGTCTCACCGCCATTCCGCCCAGCAGTTCCATCAGTCTCTCGACCGTTCGGGCCGTAGCTCCGGCCTGCGATCGGTAGTACACGGCCCCACGCTGGCCCAATGCCTGTGCCTCGGCCCGATGCTGAAACAACCCCACCAGCTCTGCGCCAACCAGCCCCGCCGGAACGATGCGAATCGCATCGGCGGCTCGCATGGCTTCTACAATCTCACGAAAGTTCTGAAACGAGGGTCCCATCACAACGGGAACGGCAAACTGCGCCGGCTCCAGCGGGTTGTGGCCTCCCGCGCCGAACAGACTGCCGCCGACGAATGCCACCGCTCCAAGAGAATAGACGCCGGCCAGGTCGCCTATGGTGTCCAGCAGAAAGATACTGCCTGCAGAAAGTGTTGCCGGGCGCTCGCGGAAGGCGCTTGCACGCACCAATGCGAATCCGCTCGCCTGCACCAGCCCCGAGACCGTTTGAAATCTATCGGGATGCCTCGGGGCGAGCATCATGACGGACCCGGGAGCTGCGGCCAGGACAGCAGGCCACGCCTCCAGCAGCACCCGCTCCTCGCCTTCGAGCGTGCTGCCGCAGACAAGCACAGGGAGCCCGGAAGGCAGATGTTCCCGAAGCATTGCCGTGAGCGGAGTCGCGCGGCCTGCGCGGATGTCGTACTTCAGATTTCCGGCCACATGCACACGTTCTGGAGGCGCGCCAATCTTTTTGAGCCGCTCCGCGATCGCGTCACTTTGCGCCAGGTAGAGCGAAATTTTGCCCAGCAAAGGCCGCCACAGATGGCGCAGGCGCATGTACCGCGGGAAGGAACGGTCGGAGATGCGCGCGTTCACGACCGCGACAGGGACCCCGCTGCGCGCGCACTCTGCAATCAGACGCGGCCAGAGCTCGCTCTCCATCAGCACCAGAAGTTTGGGTTGCAATACCCGCAGATAGCGCCGGATCACCCATGCGAAGTCGAGCGGGAGATAAAAGACCGGTGAATCCGGCAGCCGCTCCCGCGCCAGCCGCTGGCCCGTCTCGGTCGTCGTGGAAACTGCGATCACCCAATCCGGCAGAGCCGCCTTCAGCTCTCGAATCATCTGCGTTGCCGCCAGTACCTCGCCTACACTGACCGCGTGCAGCCAGACGACGCTTCGCCCTGCCACGGCGGCGCGCAAACGGTCGGGAACACGCCCCAGCCGCCCCCGCAGGCCCGCACGATAGCGTCCGCTGGTGACCATGCGAACCAGCCAGAAGGGCGCGCCGAGCACCAGAACAAGCAGCAGCAGCGAGCTGTATACCGCCATCATCACCGCCGCCTCCGCCTCGCTTTACCTTGTGCGCCAGCGAAGATGATAATCAAGTTGGCCATGAAGTCCCACCCCTTGCGAAAGATTCCGTTTGTTCTAGTTACTACCACCTGGCTCCTGGCAGCCTTCGCGCACGCCGCAGACAAGAAAGCGCCTGCCGCCAGACCGGCCGCCCAGTATGCCGCCTTCGACGCCCACCCGCTGGAGCACGTCACCGTGGCCGCCGACCCGTGCGACGACCCGAAGGACTGCGACTTCTTCCGCCTGCCCTATATCCAGCACGGCTTCATCCCTGTCCGCGTCATCTTCACGAACGATGGCGACGCCGCACTTTCGCTCGACGATGCGCGCATCCAGTTCATCTCGGCCAATAACGACAGGATTCCCGCCGCCACGCTCGACGACATTCAACGCCGCCTGTTTTCTTTCAAGTACGTCAAGGGACGCGAGATTCCGCTGCCCGCGCCATTGCCGCCGATCCATCTGCACGACAAGCCGCTCGACAAGCAGATCACCAAAGATGACGACGACTTCGGCTTCAACGGCACGGTGGTCAATGCGCACAGCACCCTTGCCGGGTATCTCTTTTATGACGTACGCCAGCTCGACGATCCGCCGCTGAAGCACGCCGAGCTGTACGTCAAGATGGTGCACACGCTGGACGGCAAGAAGCAGCTCTTTCCCTTCACAATCCCGTTCGACAGGTGGCTTGCCGCGCAGCCGGGAGCGAAGCCTGAAGCGAAGCCGGGCGCAACGCCGGCGGGCGCCTCGCCTAAACTATAAGTACAGCCCATGAGCCAGATTACCCCGAAGCAATCCCGCAAGCTTAAGCTCCGTCCCGCGACGGCCACCGATATTCCGCAGATACTCGCGTTTATCCGCGAACTCGCGCTGTATGAGCGCGAACCGGATGCCGTACACGCGACGCAGGCCGACCTGCTGCGCGATGGCTTCGGCCCTGTTCCGCGCTTTCAGTGCATCATCGCCGAACATGGCGGCATACCTGCGGGGTTCGCGCTCTACTTTACGAGCTACTCGACCTGGCGCGGGCACCATGGCATGCGGCTTGAAGATATCTACGTGACACCGGAGAAACGAAAGCTGGGGATCGGCAAGGCGCTGCTGACGCGGCTCGCACAGATCGCCATGGAGCAGGGCTGCCCGCGCCTGGAGTGGGATGTGCTGGAGTGGAACGCGCCTGCGATCGCCTTCTATGAGGCCATGGGCGCGAAGATGCTGACCGAATGGCGCATCATGCGGCTGTCCGGCGAGGCACTGGTCCTCGCTTCCGGAGCGACAATCTTCGGACAGGAGTCCCGTTGAACCGGCGCATCAAGGTTATCGGCGGCGGATTGGCAGGCCCTGAAGCAGCGCTGCAAGCCGCGAGACTCGGGTGCGAGGTGGACCTGTACGAGATGCGTCCGGCGCGCTCGACCGAGGCGCACCAGACGAGCGACTTCGCGGAGCTGGTGTGCTCGAACTCGCTGAAGTCGGAGTCTGAAAATACGGCTCCGTGGCTGCTGAAACAGGAGATGCGCCGTGCGGGATGCGTGCTGCTGGCAGAGGCCGATGCGGCGGCGGTTCCTGCGGGTCATGCGCTTGCCGTGGACCGGGTCGAATTCTCGAGGCGCGTTGCAGAGCGCATTGCAGCGGAGCCTCGCATCGCCGTTCACCGCGAGGAGGTGACCCGGCTGGAGGAGAGCGATGCCGGTACGGTCACGATCCTGGCGAGCGGGCCGCTGACGAGTCCTGCGCTGGCGGGTGAACTTCAGCGATTGACCGGCGCGGACCACCTGGCGTTTTACGATTCGATCAGCCCCATAGTCGATGCAAGCACGATCGATATGGACAAGGTTTACTTCGCCGCCCGGTATGACAAAGGAACCGCGGACTACATCAACTGTCCCTTTACCAAAAAGGAGTACGAGCGATTTCTCGACGCTCTGACGACTGCCGAGAACGTCGAAGCGAAAGACTGGGAGAAGTTTCCCGTGAGCGGCACCGCGGACAAGCTGCAGTACTTCGAAGGCTGCCTGCCAATTGAAGAGACCGCCCGGCGCGGGCGCGATACGCTTCGCTTCGGCCCGATGAAGCCGGTGGGACTGACCGACCCAAAGACAGGCAGGTGGCCGTATGCCTGCGTGCAGCTGCGGCAGGAGAACCTTCGCGCCGACAGCTACAATCTGGTCGGCTTCCAGAATCACCTCAAGTACGGCGAACAGAATCGGGTGCTGAAGCTGATCCCGGGACTTGAGAACGCGACCTTCCTGCGTTACGGCCAGATCCACCGCAATACCTACATCCACGCGCCGTCGCTGCTGACCGAGACGCTTCAACTCAGGGCGCATCCGGGCATCATGATCGCCGGGCAGCTTTCGGGCGTTGAAGGCTATACCGAGTCCATTGCCTCGGGGATGCTGGCGGGCATCTACGCCGCGGCGATTGCCCACGGTGGCGCTCCAACACCTGCGCCACGGCTCAGCGCCAACGGCTCGCTGACCCACTACATCACCCATGCGGAGACGAAGAAGTTCACCCCGGCTAACATCACGTTCGACCTGCTGCCGCCGCTTGAAGAAGACCTGCGCAGGAAGATGAAGGACAAGAAAGAGCGGCACAAGCTGCAGTGTGAGCGGGCGCTGGCGGCGTGGGATGCGTGGCTCAGGCTTACTCCGTCTTCTTCTTCTTCCGCGCCTTGATCTTGAACCAGATGGGGCTGCCGATGAAGCCGAAGTTTTCCCGGATCTGGTTGCCGAGGAACCGCTCGAAGGAGAAGTGCATTTTGATGTCCTTGTCGGTGAAGAGGACGAAGGTGGGCGGAGCTACCGCGGCCTGTGTCATGTAGTAGATACGGACGCGCTTGTTCATGGGCACGCTCGCCCTCTGGAAGTCGACCTTTTCGAGGAAGCGGTTCATCTGTCCGGTGGTGACGCGCTTGCGCCGCTCGCGGGCGACGAGTTCCACCTTCTTGAAGACGGACTCGATATTCTTGCCGTCCGCAGCGGAGATAAACAGCAGCGGCGCGTAGTCGAGATACTTCAGCTTGTCGCGGACGTCCTGCTCGTAGGTCTTCTGGTCCGCCGGCGGTTTGCCGTCGAAGAGACGCATGCCGTCCTTGCCGGTGCGCGTGAGCAGGTCCCACTTGTTGATGACGATGATGACGGAGCGTCCGCTCTCGTGCGCGTAGCCGCCGATGTTGGCGTCGAGCGCCGCGACGCCCTCGCCCGCGTCGATAATCAGCAGCGAAACGTCCGCCGCCTCCAGGTGCTTGCGCGCCATGATGACCGACAGCTTCTCCGCCATCAGCTTGGTCTTGCCCTTGCGGCGGATGCCTGCCGTGTCGACAAAACGAAAGCTGTGGCCGTCGCGTTCGACGACCTCATCGACCGCGTCGCGCGTGGTTCCGGCAATCGGCGAAACGATGGCCCGCTCCTTGCCGGTCAGCACATTCAGCAGGGTGCTCTTGCCGACGTTGGGGCGTCCGATAATGGCGACCTTGGTCTCGCGGCTTTCGTACTCGCCATGGGAGCGAAGTCTCCTGACCCGCCTGGCGCCATCCGCGATCGAAGCGCCTGCGGCAATAGTAGCGCCTGCGGCGGGAGCAGCGCCCGCAGCCACGCTATAGTCCGGGCCGGTCTCATCCTCCTCGGCCTCGTCGTTCGCGGTCAGCATCACCTCGGGTTCTTCGATCTCCCCGGTGGGCTCCGGCAGCACGTCGAAGACTGCATCGAGCAGGTCGCCCATGCCGGAGCCATGCTCGGCCGAGATGGGGAGGACGTTCCTGAAGCCGAGCCGGCGGAAGTTCTCCGCCTGCACCTGCATGGCTTCGGTGTCCATCTTGTTTACGGCGAGGAAGACGGGCTTGCCGCCGCGCAGCAGAAGACGGGCGAGTTCGAAATCGGGGGATGCGAGCTCGGTGCGTCCGTCCACGACCATGACGATGGCGTCTGCCTCTTCGAGCGCGACCTGCGCCTGGCGGAAGATTTCGGATGGAATCAGCGCCTCGTCATCCGGCACGACGCCGCCGGTATCGACGATGCGGGCCTCGCGTCCCATCCACTCCAGCTCGCCGTAGATGCGGTCGCGGGTGATGCCGGGCTCGTCGCCGACGATGGACCGCCGCGAGCCCGTCAGCCGGTTGAAGAGCGTGCTCTTGCCCACGTTGGGGCGGCCGCAGACGGCAATCAGGGGCAGTGTCCGGGCATCGGCGCTCTCGGTCTCGGTGACCATCTGCGAGGCGAGCAGCTCGATGTCGCGCCAGTCCTCCTCGCGGCCTTCCATGTTGGCGGAGCGCGGGGTCTGGCGGCCTACGATGCCATCCGCAGGACGCGTGGCTTTGGGACGAGCCGAGGCGGCTGGTTTCTTCGGCGATGGAGCGGCGCCTTCGGGACGGACCGTCCGCCGCTTCTCCTTGTCGGGAGATTGCTTCGTGACGCGCGAGGCCTTATCGACCGCCGCACGCTTGGTCGAGAGAATCTTGCGCTTGCGCGGGTCGACGGCTCCGGTCGTAGCGGTCGACTTCGGGGCGCGCCCTTTTTTGGGCCGGGTGCTCGCCTGCCTGTGCTTCTTGCCTAGCCGCTTCTTGTCGTCTCTTTGGGCCATGATCTTGCCTTCTTTCGGCACCGCAGCGCCTTTGTTCATTATAGGGACGCGGATAAGCCTGAAGTCCGAGTGGCTTACAATGACGGATACGACGCGCGCACTCTTCGCGAGTTGCTGGAGATCGTCGAAACCAACAAGGACCGGATCGAGAGCGCATGGAATGAATTCTTCGGTTAGGGCAACGCGAGTTCACTTCGATCCAGACAGCATGTTGGTCGACCTGAGCGACGGCCGGATTATCGGCGTGCCGCTCGCCTGGTTCCCACGACTCCTGCGCACAGCACCGCGGAACAGCGAGAACAGGTTCGAATCAGCAGCCGCGGCTTGCATTGGGAGACGTTGGACGAAGACATCTCCATTGCGGGTCTGCTGGCGGGACAGGGCGACCAGACCACCAGCCGCGACACGTTTGCTGCCTAGTAAGCTGAGCCAATGCACCGGCATGACTATCATGGGATAAGCCAATCCCATCGTGTCCACCTCCGCTCCCATCTCGATCAAGCCCGTTCCGCCGAAGGATCTGCCGAACCTGCATGACTTCTTCTCGCCCGGCGGCCTGCTCTCCCGCTCCAGTCTGGACTTTGAGCACCGGCGCGGACAGTACGACATGGCTCGCGCGATCGAGTCGGCCTTCAAGGAGAAGCGCCACCTGATCGTTGAGGCCGGGACAGGAACGGGAAAGACGCTGGCCTACCTGCTGCCCGCTATCCGCATGGCTCGCGAGCGCCAGCAGCGCATCATCATCTCCACCGGCACCAAGAATCTTCAGGAGCAGCTCTACTTCAAGGACGTGCCGTTTCTAGAGTCGCTGCTGGGGCCGCTGAAGGTCTGTTACATGAAGGGACGCGCCAACTACCTGTGCCGGCACAAGCTGTATGCGCTGCGCGACAACCCGATCCTGAATGGCCTGGAGGAGATCGACCAGTTCCACCATATCTCCGCCTGGGAGAAGACGACCGAAACCGGCGACCGCGCGGAACTCGATGCGCTGCCTGAAAATTCGCCGCTGTGGCACAAGCTGGATGCCCGGACGGAGGTCTGCCTGGGGCAGAGCTGCCCGGACTGGGAGCGCTGCTTCGTCACCGCGATGCGACGGAAGGCGCTTGAGTCGGACATCGTCATCGTGAATCATCACCTCTTCTTCGCCGACCTCAACATCAAGCAGCAGGCCG
Organism: Edaphobacter sp.; assembly: GCA_965277575.1. Taxonomy (GTDB): domain Bacteria; phylum Acidobacteriota; class Terriglobia; order Terriglobales; family Acidobacteriaceae; genus Edaphobacter. The sequence continues at coordinate 3,094,213 of CBDIDK010000002.1, read as the reverse complement.
CGAATGCACCGGACGCCGGCATATTGCCAGAGGCCGCCGTGGTTATCTTCGACGAGGCCCATGAGCTCGAAGAGGTCGCCTCGAACTACTTCGGCATCGGCCTGAGCACACAGCGCTTCGACGAGCTGACCCGCGACGTGGACATGATGCTGAAGGCCAAGCAGGCCAGCACGCCGGCGATCGAGAACGCCTGCGCCACGCTGAAAGAGCGCTCCCGGCTGTTCTTTTCCGTGCTCCCCGCCGAGCCGGGAGGCGCCTTCTCGGGCGGCGGGAGAATGCCGTTCCTGCACCGCGAATCGTTTCTGGAAGAGAGCGGTGACACCTACACCGCGACCCTCAACGCGCTCACCCGGCTGGAGGGCGAACTCGAATACCTGAAGAACGTCGAAGAGTCCTCCGGCCTGCGCAAACGCACCGCCGACATCCGCGCGCACCTTACCTTCCTGCTCGAATCGCCGGACCGCAACACGGTCTTCTGGATCGAGCGAAGGGCTGCTGGAGGGATCAGGAATCTGGCTCGCGGCGCAGCCCACGCCAGCTTTCACACCCATCTGCAAGCTACCCCGATCGATGTCTCGGAGCTGCTCACCACGTCGCTCTTCGACATCTACAGCTCCGTCGTCCTCACCTCGGCCACGCTAACGGTTTCAGGCGGCTTCGACCACATCCGCAAGCGCCTGGGCCTGGTCAGCGCGCGGGAACTCGTCGTTCCATCGCACTTCGACTACGGCAGGCAGGCGCTTCTTTACCTGCCGCCGAACATGCCCGATCCCCGCGAGCCCGACTTCCCCGAGAAGGCGGTAGAGCGCATTCGTCGTGTGCTTGAAATAACTAAAGGCCGCGCCTTCTGCCTGTTCACCAGCTACGCGCAGATGCGCAACACCTACGAGCGCCTGTTGACCGAACTGCCCTATCCGCTCCTGCTCCACGGGACGGCTCCACGCCACGTCCTGCTCCAGCAGTTCCGCGATACGCCCAACGCCGTTCTCTTCGGCACGTCCAGCTTCTGGCAGGGTGTCGATGTGCAGGGCGAGCAGCTAAGTTGCGTCATCATCGACCGGCTGCCCTTCGCCGTCCCGTCCGACCCCATCGTGGAAGCCCGCATGGAGGCCATCGAGGCCCTCGGCGGCAAGCCATTCTTCGACTATCAGATACCCAATGCGGTGATTACCTTGAAGCAGGGCTTTGGCCGCCTGATCCGCAGCCTGAACGACCGCGGCGTCCTGATGCTGCTCGACCCACGCATCCAGCGCCAGCGCTACGGCCGCATCTTTCTGGAATCGCTGCCACCCTACCGCCTCACTCAGAGCATAGAAGACGTCGAGCAGTTCTTCGCCCCTTAACGCGTCCCGGTCTTCTTCGTCTGCTGTATCGCCAGCCACTCCCGCAACGCTTCATCCACCCGCGTCTGCCACCCGCTGCCCGTGGCCTTGAAGCCCTCCAGCACGTCAGCGGATAGCCGGATCGAAATTGGCTTTTTCACCGGAGCCTTTTGCGCGCCACGGTTGATCGCCCGCAGTTTCTCCTGAAGCTCCACGGGCAGGTCGGCGAAGGTCCCCATGCTCGCAAACTCTTCCCGTGTAAGCTCACGCACTTCCCCGTCGTCATCGATCAAGTCAGGCCCGTGGTTCCAGATCTTCACGTCGTCTTTCATATAACGCCACCTCCCGTGCATTCGCCTTCCGAAAACTGATCACGCGTATCCCATCTGCCGTAGGCTTGAAGCAAAGTACATGCAGCCGGTCATCTACCAACCCCGACGCCAGCCAACGTGATTCACCATGCCGAGCGACCGGATCGATCGTCGCGGTCGCAAAATCGAACTCCGCCGCTCGCTGGAAGTCCAGCTCACGCTCGCGTATATTCCGTTCGTTCTTGACCGGATCAAACGTTATCTTCACCTTCAGATTGTATATACGCTACCCTGTTCCTGCACAGGCAAAAAGGCCATAACGGCACATTCCCGTCTGAAGCCTCGTCCTTCCAGCGCTCACCGCTCCTATACCATCACCTTATTCAACCTTCAATCCACAAAGGCTAACGTCATGAGCAACTGCGTCGAAGCATGCCGATAGATCATCGAAGTAACATGCCCTCTGTAACGAGCCCGGCGCTGGACAACTCCGCTGCCGCTCCGGTCAGGGACACGGCAGTACCTGGATTGAAGCCCTACAGCCGGGTTTTTGCTGTCTTTGTGTGCGGCATGTTCGCGTTCATCGACCTCTACTGCACCCAGCCCCTGCTTCCTCTGCTCTCCCGGGTCTTCCAGGCATCGGAGACCAGGGTCAGCCTGACGATCAGCGCCTCCACGCTCGGAGTCGCCATCTCCGCGGCGCTGCTTGCCTTGTTCGCCGAGCGCGTCGACCGCAAGCGCACCATCATCGGCTCGATGATCGCTCTTTCCCTGTGCACCCTGCTGACCGCAACGGCCACCAGTCTTCCCACGCTGGCGCTCTGGCGGTTTCTGCAAGGTCTACTGACTCCTGGGATATTCATTATTACCATCGCATACGTTACCGAAGAATGGTCGGCGATGCTGGTGCCCCGGGTGATGAGCGTCTATGTTGCGGGAACGGTCTTCGGCGGCTTCGCCGGTCGCGTCTCCGGCGGCATGATAGCCGAACGGTACGGCTGGCGCCCGGTCTTTCTGGTGCTTGGGGTTGCCGGCCTGCTGGGCGCGGCCATCACCCAGCGCCTGCTCTCGCCCGGCCATCCCCGGCCTGCCCAGCCGCGAGACCAGTCTCCGTTCGCGCCCTTGCGCAACAACCTGCGCAACCCCCGTCTGCTCGCCACCTTCGGCATCGGCTTCAGCATGCTGTTTACCCTGATCTCGGTCTTCAGCTATATAACGTTCTACCTGTCGGCCGCGCCCTTTTCTCTCTCCACAGAGGAGCTAAGCTGGCTGTTCGCGGTCTATCTGGTCGGTTTGATCGCTACGCTCGCCACCGGAACCGTACTGGCGCGAATAGGACTGCGCCACGGGATGATGGCCGCTGTCGCCGTGTGTCTTACGGGGGTCGCGATCACCCTGATCCCGTCGCTTATCATGGTCGGTCTCGGCCTGGCATTGGCCGGCTCAGGGGTATTTATCGCCCAGACCTGCGCCAACAGCTTCCTGCGCGATGCCGCACCGGCGGGCAGCCGGGTCTCCGCCGCGGGAATGTATATCTGCAGCTACTACATCGGCGGTACGGTGGGCGGCATTCTTCCGGGTCTTATCTGGAAGTTTGGAGGCTGGCCCGGCTGCGCTGCGCTGACCGGTGTTTTTCTCCTCTTCGCCGGTCTGCTGACCTTCTTTGGCTGGCGCACGCCTTCTCCCATGCCGGATCCGATACCGGTCTGATGCAGGCTGAACTGCCCGCCTGATTCGGCTCTCGCCGGCATATCATGCCGCCTTCCGCTCCATCGGGGTTGCGGCTTCGGTCTCGATCTGCTCCAGGCTCTTGCCCTTGGTCTCGGGCAGCATCGTCACCGTCACGATCAGGCCGAGCACGCTGGCGATCGCCGCCGCCGACTCCGCGCCCAGCAGCCCCTTCCAATGCAGCAGGTAGGGGAAGGCGAAGACTCCAAGAAAGCCGCCCAGTTTGCCCATGGCCGCGGCAATGCCGTGCCCGGTCGTCCGGACGCGCACCGGGAAGATCTCCGACGGGTAGACGAAGGTAGTGGCGTTGGGCCCGAACTCGGTGAAGAAGAAGCTGAAGCCATAGATGATCAGGAACGGGATCACCATCTTCTGGATGTTCGGAATGAACGCAAGCAGGCAGAAGGTTACCGCCATCATTCCGAACCCGAGCACCTGGATCGTCTTTCGGCCGAGCCGGTCCATGGTCAGCGCGGCGACCGCGTATCCCGGAGCCGCGAAGACGGTAAAGACCCCAAGCTGCGTCAGGGTCTTCTGCAGCAGCGTGTGGTCACTGTTCAGCGCGGATAAGACCAGCGGGCTCGAAACCGTGTTCCCGTAGTAGGCGGCGTCCATGAGGAACCATGCCGCGCTCGCTCCGATCAGCCGCAGCAACAGCAGCTTATCGTTCACAAGCCGGTGGTAGCCATCCCAGAAGGAGACCGAATGCTGGGCCTTGTCGAAGTGCTTTGCCCTGGAGAGCTTGCCTTTGTCGTCCTCCTCCTGCCCTGAAGCGGCGAGAAACCGGGGCGTCTCCTTGAGGTGGCGTCGCGCGTAGTAGACCGCCAGGGCAGGCACCGCGCCGAAGCCAACCAGAATCCGCCAGATGAGGTCGTGGGACATGCTGGTCGCAAGCAGCGCGGAGGCAAAGAGCGGCCCGAGGATCAGCCCCGCCGCCTGCATCGCAAAGACCAGCGTCACCAGCATCCCGCGCGAGGCCTTGCCCGCGTACTCGCTCATGATCGTCGCCGAGACCGGGTAGTCGCCGCCGATGCCGATGCCCAGAATGAAGCGCAGCCCGATCAGCCACCAGATGTTCGGGGAAAACGCGCAGCCGATAGCGCCCGCGGCCAGCACCAGCACCTCGACGCCGTAGATGCGTTTGCGCCCCACCATATCCGCCACACGGCCAAAGAGAAGCGCCCCGAAGGCTGACGCCAGCAGTGCGGTCGACTCCACCAGGCTCTCTTCCAGCTTGCCTGTATGCCAGATCGGCTTCACCAGCGCCATCACCACGCCGATGATGAACAAATCGTATGCGTCGGTGAAGAAACCCATCCCCGAGATGAACATGATCTTCCAGTGTTGGCTGGATATTCCGGCGTTATCCATCTCGGAGAAATCGTGAGCGGCTGCATTCGGCATGGGCGCACCTCTTCCCGAGAAGAGATGCCCGGGTAGATGAATGCCGCGTTACAGTGAGGTTAATCCTGAACGGACCGTGACCGGCGGGTCGGCTGTCGCTTTCTCCTGGCCCTCACCGCTGGCCCTCACCGCCGGCCCTCACCGCTGGCCCACACCGCTGGCCTACACCGTAAGATAGGTTCATCGGCATGGGACGCAACTTATACATTCTCGCCGGCACGCTGGTTCTCTTCGGCCTGATCTCCTGCGGCGTCGCGTATACCAACATCGCCCAGCAGCCCGGTTCGCCTGGAGACGTGGCGCTGTGGCGCACCATGGGTCTCGCGCTGTTCGTCATCGGCCTGATCGTCGCGCTGGCAGGCATTCTTTCGTCTTTGTTCGAGCAGGCCGAACGCCGCAACGAAGAGGGCCGCCGCGCCCGCCGCCGCCGTTAGTCGCCGGCGCCGCAAGCGCGAAACGCCGCTCTCCGGGAAGCAAAGGATACAATCGAACTACGCTGCCGCCGTCCGCCAGCCACTCGGAGACCAACGCGACGCGGCACCGAACTGATCGACATCGAGACATCGAAGGGACCCCAGCCTCATGTTTGAAGTCACCGTAGAAGCCGGCTTCTCCTCCGGCCACTACCTCCGCAACTATCGAGGCAAGTGCGAGAACCCCCACGGCCACAACTATAAGGTCTTTATCACCCTGATCGGCGAGGCGTTGGACGAGGCCGGGATGCTGCTCGATTTCAAGCTCCTCAAACAGGTCATGCGGCCCACCGTGCAGTACTTCGACCACTTCATGATCAACGACCTGAAACCCTTCGACGAAGAGCTGAATCCGAGCGCCGAAAACCTCGCCCGCTACTTCTTCCAGCAGACCAGCGCCCAGTTACACGAGATGACCGCCGGCCGCGTCCGCGTGAAGGACTGCACCCTCTACGAGACCGATACCAGCTTCGCCAGGTACTACGAGTAGGGCGTTTATACTTGGAAGGAAGGAGAATTCCATGCAGATCGAACTCAGCGTAGAGGTCGAGGAAGCTCTGAAGAGAAGGGCTGCCGGTGAAGGGTTGACCAGCTCAACCTATGTAAAGGAGCTTGTCGAAAACCATCTGCTGAAGTCTGGCCACGCGGCCGCAAAGCGAACGGCTGCGGTTGACAGGATGATCGAGCACATGAAGAACTCGACTTCTGCGTCCGGGCGCGACGGCCGCCCCTGGAGAGAGTGGATTCACGAAGGTCATCGCTATTGACAAGGTTTATTCTCGATAGCTCCGTCGCGCTAAGCTGGTGCTTCAAAGATGAGCAGACCGACGAGAGTCTGCGGCTGTTGCGGCTCGCGGAATCCGCGTCGATAGTTGTGCCTGCACTATGGTTTGTGGAAGTAGCCAATATCCTCGGCCTCGCTGCAGGCAAGCACCGGCTTAGTGAAGCGGAACTCACCCTTTTATTGGAGCTGCTGGATGCGCTTCAAATCAGTGTGGATTCGGAGGCTCCCCCCGCTCAGTTCGACTTCCTCGTTTCGTTTATGCGGTTTCACAGCTTGACGAACTACGATGCGACCTATCTCGAACTGGCACTGAGAACGGGCTTGCCATTGGCGACCTTTGACAAGGATCTTCGCGTAGCGGTCCGCAAGAGCGGTCTTCCGCTGGTTTAGGTCTAACCTTCCCATGCACCTTATCGAACTCTACAAATCCGTTCAGGGCGAATCCTCTTTCACCGGGCTTCCCTGCATCTTCGTCCGGCTCGCCGGCTGCAACCTGCGTTGCGCCTGGTGCGACTCCGAGTACACCTTTACCGGAGGCAAACCCTACACGGCCGACGAAATCGTCGCGCAGATCGAAGCCCTGGCCCCCTGCACCCTCATCGAGTTCACCGGCGGCGAGCCCATGCTCCAGGTCCGCGAGCTCCTGCCCCTGATGGATCGCCTGCTCGCCGCCGACTACACCCTCATGATGGAGACCTCCGGCGAGCGCCCCGTGGCCGATGTACCCAAATCGGTGCATAAGATCGTCGACGTCAAATGTCCCGGGGCCGGGTCGGCCGCCAATAGCTTCCGCCTCGAAAACCTGGACGCTCTCACGAAGAACGACGAGGTCAAGTTTGTCCTCACCAACCGCGCCGACTATGAATTCGCCCGCGCCTTCATCCGCAATCATGCCCTGCACGAAAAGGCTGGCGGGATCCTCCTCAGCCCCGCCTTCAACAAGTCTCCAAGCCCGCTCCGCACCACCGATAACGCCACGCTCGACCCCCGCACCCTGGTCGAATGGATGCTGGCCGACGGCCTTCCCGCCCGCATCTCTCTGCAAATCCACAAGTTCATCTGGGAGCCGATGAAAAAGGGCGTCTAACCACAGCAGCATCTCTCTTTGCCGAGCATCCGCAGGGCCGTTTAGCCGCATCACACCTCCAGTCTCACCACCCCAGGAGTTGCTTATGCTCAAGGCCATTCGACCTCTCGTCCTGATCGCCGCCGTCACCGCTCTTCCGGCCCTGCTCCACGCCGATACCTATAACTTCACCATCAGCACAGGCGCAGCCAACAAGGATCCAGCAACATCGTTCGTCGCCACCGGCACCCTCACGGGATCGGTCGATCCCTATAACAGCGCCGCTCTTGATATCTCGTCGATCACCGGCTCCGCCAACGGCTACAACTTCCTCGGAGTCGTGGATCCTGGAACCACCAATTCCAAGAAGACCAACAGCTCCAACGGCTTCACCTTCGACAACGTCCTCTACACCGGTACCGGCGCAAATCACGCGGACATGACCGGCTTTCTGCTCGACCTCAACAGCCCATCCGGTGTCAGCCTCGCACATGTGTTCTACACCGGCGCCTCATCCACTAACCCTTACGAGGTCGATGTGGTCGATCCCGGAGAAGCCGGTGCGCTCACACCCTTTGCCGTCCAGAGCTTCAGCATTACACCGAGCACCTCAGCCGTACCTGAGCCCTCGACGATCGCTCTTCTGGGAACCGGTATCCTCGGCCTCGCGGGCGCATTTCGCCGCAGATTGACGGGCTGCTAACCGGCTCTCAACCAACTGTTTCACGGCTATTGCTTCGTAGAGCGGCGAACTGGGTAGGACAGCATTCCGCCACTCGCGTTATCTCTGCCAAGGATTCACTCCAGCATGGCTGATCGGAGCTATTGAAGCTCGATCGGCCATGTCTGCTTTTCTGCCCTGCCGCACGGATGCCAGTAGAATAGCGGCTGGAGCAAACCCTGAAGATCCTCATCCTCTCTCCACATCGCGACGACGCGGCGTTTTCGGCGTCCATCGCCACCCACAACTGGCTGGCCGCAGGCCACACGGTCACCCTGCTCACCGTCTTCACGCGCAGTCTCTACGCGCCCTGCTCAGACGCCGATTTCGTTCACGAAAACGACCGCCTCTCCTATGTCTCCGCCATGCGTCTGCGCGAGGACGAGCTCTTCGTCCAGCGCATGACCCAGAATCTTCAGCGCACTCACAAGACCCATTTCAAAATGGTCGACCTGAATCTCAAGGACGCTCCCATTCGCCTTCGCTGCCCTTTAGATCGAATCTGCGATACCCCGGTCAACCCGGAAGACCCGAGCATTGAGAAGATCCGCAAAGCGTTGGGCCGCCAAGCCGAAGCCGGGAATCTGGAAGCGCTTGCCCTTCCGCTCGCCCTCGGCAACAACGTAGACCACCTTACTGTCCGCGATGCCGCGCTGCCCTTATCGACCAGCCTGCCCAGCGCCTTCTACGAGGACCTGCCCTATGCAGCGACCCACGCCGCTGGAGCCGCCGCTCTTGAGAGCCTCTCCGATACCTTCAGCAGCTATCACCAGCCTCTGAGCCCAGTCCTGTGCGGCATGGACAATGCAGTGGAGTTCAAGCGCCACCTTGCACTCGGCTACGCCTCACAAATCGAAGAAGAGGAAGCCAACGTAATCAGCGGCTTCGCCCAACGCTACAACGGAGCAGAGCGCCTTTGGGCGAATCGGGCCTGGCAGAACATCGCGGAACCGAATCGCCTCAGCATCTCGCAGCCTTGACCTTTTCTGCGCGAAGCAAAGGCGTAACGGAGATGAATGGGATAAAGGCGGATAAGTACGGATGATGCAGTCGAGCATTTCGGCGGCATGGAGCTCCCCCCGCCCTAGTTCCTGCGACTCCGGCTTTATCTTCTTTTATCCGCTTTTATCGTTTTGATCACCGTTACGCCTTGCCATCTCTGCGCTCAGCCCAGCCTACACGCTCAGCCCAGCATCTTCCGCACTACCCGCCGGACCGTTTCGGTCACCATGCCGTAGACCACATGCGTGGCCATCTCACTGGTTCGTTCCCGCGTGGTCTGCTCTTCCGGAGCGGCCGACAGGCCCATTGCCGGAAGCGCTGCCCCGTGGGTGAGCGAAGCCAGCGCCGTACCGAAGGCAGCGCCATCCTTCGACGTAGCGGACGGGTAGTATTCGGCCAGCGATCCATAGGCCGCCCCGGTCAGCGCGCCGAAGCCCCAGTGAATCGCCTCAACGGAAGCTTCCTTCTGGATGCCCTGCAACGGGTGACCGGCCAGCTTGTCAGCCAGCACCGCCGGCGGCTCCGGCTCGCCATGCGTGCGCGGCGGATAGATCTTCTCCATGATGCTCTTCGCCGCCGTCGCCACCAGGCCGCCGATCAGGCCCGCCAGCATCCCCTTAAGCAGCGACCGCCCTGGCGTCTTCCCCTGCGGCTCCATCACCTCACCCGTTCCTTCACTCATCGACACACCTCAAGTGGACTCATTTAGCGTGAGATGCATACCAGCGCGTTCCGGTAGCGTCAGCCAAGACAAGGCCTGGGTCCTATCGGTGTAAATCGGTGGACTCGGTGTAGATCGGTGGTAAGGCTTACCCGTCGGTGGCTTATAGAATGCCGGAATCGAAATGCCGGAGAGGCGTGCGCCGCCAAGCTTAGCCCTTGCCCGCTTCGATATGGGCGATCTCGCCATCGCGCATGTGCAGGACGCGGTCTGAGATTCGGGCGGCCTCGGGGTTGTGGGTGATCATCAGGACGGTCTGGTTGAGCTCGCGGCTCGACTGCCGCAGCATCTGGAGGACGGCGTCCGAGTTCTTGGTGTCGAGATTGCCCGTGGGTTCGTCTGCCAGCACCATGGCGGGCCGGTTGATCAGGGCGCGGGCGATGGCGACACGCTGCTGCTCGCCGCCCGAAAGCTCATTCGGCCGGTGGTCAAGCCGCCCTTCAATGCCGAGGATCCGGGTGAGATGGGTGAGCAGGGGCCGGTCCAGCTCCCTCTTTGGAGCGCTGCCAAGGTTCGCGATATCGTGGGCGATTTCGATGTTGCCCATCGCGGAGAGTGTCGGCAGCAGGTTGAAACGCTGGAAGACGAAGCCGATCTTCGCCCGCCGCATCTTTGTCCGCTCCGCATCGCTGAGGGCGGCGAAGTCGACCCCGTCGATCAGCACCGAACCAGCGGTTGCATGGGTGAGACCCCCAAGAATGTAGAACAACGTCGATTTGCCCGACCCTGAGGGACCGACGATAGCGACGAACTCGCCCGGTTCAACTGAAAAACTGACGCCGCGCAGAGCCGAAACCTCAAGCTTGCCGGACCGATAGGTCTTGCCCAGGTTCTGGGCGACAATGATGGGAGCCATGATGTTCTTTCCAGTCTACGTGAAGGAGGCGGCATGAACCTGCGAGAGCTTCTCCTGTTCGCCGTCGCGGGTTGGACCGCACTCGGCGCGCTGGGGGTGACGCTCTCGTGGGCGCGCGGGGAGCGGACGAACGTAAGACGCGGCATGGCCTGGATCGCCGGCATCTGGGCGCTGTACCTGGCTATTGTTCTGACCGTTTCGCTGACCCAGCCTCGGCGTGTCATCGCATCGGGCCGGCAGCAGTGCTTCGGCGACATGTGCTTCACCGTCACACGGGTCGAGGAGCTGCCTGGATTTCTGATCCGCGACGGCAGCCGCCTGGTCCGCGTAACCGTGCGGGTGAGCAACCGCGCGCACAGTGGAACGCAAGCCGAGCGCTTGATGCGCGCCTATCTGATCGACGCCGAAGGACGGCGCTGGCAGCAATCCCCAGGCATCAGCGGGGTGCCCCTGACCGCGCAGGTAGGCGCTGGGGACTCCATCGTGAGCGAGCCCATCTTCAAGGTCGCGCACGATGCGACCGGCCTCGGCCTGGTCTTCACGCGCGGGGCCAGACTGCCCCAGGCGCTGGTCATTGGAGACCCCGACAGTTGGCTGCACCAACCCACTGTGGTGAGCCTGGAGGCGCGCTAGCCTGAAAGGACGCGCTAGCCTGAATGGAGTAGAGCGCCTGCCCGTGCCCTGATCTACGCGGCCGCAGGGCTCAGCAGAAGCAGCGAATGGAGCGTAAGGTCTTCGAGAAAGCTGATCTCCAGCCGAATAGCAACCACCTGTCCCAGATCGGCCGCGCTCGCAAGGTTCTTGCGGCAGGTGCACAGTTCGGTCAATCCAAGGTGGCCCGACCGCGTCAGCTCCAGGCCGCTCGACACGATCGATGCATACAGATCGAGCGCGGCGCGAAGCTGAATCTCGATCCGAAACTCCATCGCGGTCGGCGAAAGCGGCTTGCATTCCAGCACCCAGCCGCCGCAGTCGGCGAACCCCGATGCGAGGGCCGGCAGCAGACCGCGCCGCTCTTCGTAGCTGAAGCCCTGGATATCGAGAGATTGCATCCGTCGCTTGCTCCCCCGGCTGGTAAGTTGTGCCGTTAGATGGTTTATCGGAGCGGATGCGTAACCGTGATGCGCAAGCAGGTACGGTAGTCATGTGACACAGGTTGCCCCAGCGACGCTGAAAAGCCATCCTGTAGACGCCCGCTTGCGGCAAAACTCTGCCCATGGTCGCCATTGCGATGCGCAGTTCGGCTTCTCTGTAAGAGGATGGATAGTGCAAGAGGATGGATAGTGCGAGGTGCAGCATGATGATTGGCCTGGGAACGGATCTGATCGAAATCGAACGGGTGCAGGCGAGCATCGACCGCTTCGGCGACCGCTTCCTCGACCGCGTCTTCACCCCCGGCGAGATCGTGTACTGCATGAGAAAGAAGCAGCCTGCCGAGAGCTTCGCAGCGCGCTTTGCCGCCAAGGAGGCGGGAGCCAAAGCACTCGGGACCGGCATCAGCCGCGGCGTCGGCTGGAAGGAGTTCGAGGTGCGGCGCGAGCCCGGCCAACGACCTACGCTCCACCTTACCGGGCGCGCCGCGGAGCTGGCCCGGGCCATGGGCGTCCGCCAGATGCAGTTGACCCTGTCGCACAGCCGGAAGCTCGCCATTGCGGTCGCCGCCGCCGAAACCCAAACCGGTCCCGACTGACCCGGACTAACCCCAGTAACCTCTGTAACCCCCGGTCATCGGTTCTGCTGAAACCAATACGGCTCTTCGCGCATCCACTCCTTGACTGCAAGGCACAAGCAGGCAAAGCGCTTCCACGCCGCCGGCTGGATGGCGGTCCCGTACAGGCTGTAATGTATCCTGACAGCTACGGCGCACCCCGCCCGCGTGAAAACGCGGTTCAATGCGGTAACCCGAACCGTTGCAGTACCGATACTAAGGAGAGCTATGCCCAGCCAGCAGGAGGTCCGGTGGTCGCAGTTGAAGGTGGGCGTAATCGTGCTGATCGCGAGCGTCGTGTTGATCACGCTGCTCTTCCTCATGACGAGCTCGTCTGGCCTCGGCATCTTTTCGCACAAGCTCACGGTGACCACCTACTTTGAGAACTCCGCCGGCCTTAAGACTGGCGCGGCGGTCGACCTGGAAGGCGTGACCATCGGTGCGGTCAAATCCGTCACGGTCGTCAATGCGCCGGACCGCAAACTCACCCCGGTCAAGGTTGTGATGAAGCTGAACGACCAGTTCGCGGCCAACCTGAAGAAGGACTCCAAAGCGTCTCTCTCGACCGTCGGCGTCCTGGGAGACACGGTAGTCGACATCAACAGCCAGTTTGCCGTCGGCGCGGCGCTCCAGGATGGCGACGAGCTCAAAACCACCGAAACCCCCAGCCTCACCGACGTCGTCAAAGCCAGCCAGGGCACCATCGAAAGCCTCAACGTCATCCTCGCCAAGATGAACGTCATCGTGGACAATCTCCAGTCCGGCAAAGGCTCCGTCGGCCAGCTCATCAACAACCCCGACCTCTACAACAAGGCCAGCAAGACCGTCGACGAGTTGCTGACGCTCGAGAGGAACCTGAACAACGGCCGCGGCTCCATCGGCAAGCTGATGACCGACGACACGATGTACAACCGGCTGAATGGCGCCGCCGGCAAGCTCGAAAGTATCGCCGACGCGCTCAACGCCGGCAAGGGCACCGCGGGCATGCTGCTCAAGGACGACACGATGTACAAGAACCTCAACTCCACCCTGGTCCATGCCAACTCCATCCTCGCGCAGGCAGATGCGGGCCAGGGCGGTCTGGGCCTGATGCTCAAGGATCCCAAGTTCCGGCAGGACCTCAGCAACACGCTCGCCCAGATGAACGCGCTTGTCTCGGGGATCAGCGCAGGCCGTGGAACCCTCGGCAAGCTCGCCACCGACGACACCGCCTATGTCAACGTCAACAAGCTGCTCACCGCCAGCACCGAACTCGTCACGACCATCCGCCGCGACCCAAAGAAGTACCTCACCATCCACCTGAAGATCTTCTAACTCCCCCGCAGCATAAATCTCCCAGTCGCTAACTCCCCGCCGCACACTCTCATTTACGTTTCGCAGCCGTAAGTGTAGGGTGGTTACGACCTTGAAACCCAAGGCTCTGTCAGTCTGTCAGGGAGATCGATGAACTTCAAGCCATTCGCTGCACTCTGTATGCTGTCCACGGGCCTCTGCCTGGGGCAGTCGTTCGCCGCGCCCGGTGCTGTATCCAGCATGGCGCCCGGCCCCACCACCGAACCCGCCCGCCCCATCGTCTTCGACCTCTCGGCCATCGACAAGACCGCCGACCCCTGCACCGACTTCTATAAATTCGCCTGCGGAAACTGGCTCGCCAAAAATCCCGTTCCCTCCGACCAGGTCCGCTGGGGCCGCTTCAACGAGCTCGCCGAGCGCAACACCTACCTGCTCTACGCCGACCTGAAGACCGCGGCCGACGCACCGAAGACGCCGCTCCAGAAGAAGTACGGCGACTACTTTGCCGCCTGCATGAACGTCGACCTCGCCGACAAGCTGGGAGCCAAACCTGTGCAGCCGGTGATGGACAAGATCGCCACCCTGACCGACAAGAAGCAGCTCGCGACGCTCGTTGCCGATCTGCAGAAACAGTTCGCCGTGCCGGTCTTCTATGGCTTCTACGTCCAGCAGGACCAGAAGGACTCCACCCAGCAGATCGCCAGCACCAGCCAGGGCGGCCTCACGCTGCCCGACCGCTCCTACTACATCACCGACGACGCCCGAAGCGAAAAACTGCGCAGCCAGTATGTCGAGCATGTCACCAAGATGTTCACCCTCGTCGGCGACACGCCGGACCACGCCGCCGTCGAGGCTAAAAGCGTGATGACCATCGAGACCGCGCTCGCCAAAGGCTCCATCGACCGCGTCGAACTTCGCGACCCCGCCAAGCGATACCACATCATGACCCTCGCGCAGCTCCAGGAGCTCGCCCCCAACTACGACTGGAGCGCCTACCTGGCCGGCATCCACATCGGGGCTTTCGCCACGCTCAACGTCTCCACGCCCGACTTCTTCAAGGCCATGAACACGGAGATCGAATCCTCGAACCTGGACGACCTCAAGAGCTATCTCCGCTGGCACGCCCTCCGAGCCGCCGCGCCCGCGCTCTCGCAGCCCTTCGTCAAGGAGAACTTCAACTTCTTCTCCGCCACCCTCCAGGGCCAGAAGGTCGAAACCCCGCGTTGGAAGCGCTGCACCCGCTCCACCGATGCCGCGCTCGGCGAGGCCGTCGGCCAGGACTGGGTCAAGCAGAACTTCCCGCCGGACGCCAAGGCCAACATGGACAAGCTCGTCGCCGCGCTTGAAAAAGCCCTTGGCCAGGACATCAAAGAGCTGCCCTGGATGAGCGACGCTACCAAGGTCGAGGCCAAGGCTAAGCTCGACGCCATTCGCAACAAGATCGGCTACCCCGAGAGCTGGCGCGACTATAGTGCCCTCACCGTCGAGCGTGACGACTATCTCGGCAACGTTGAACGTAGCGAAGACTTCGAACGCAACCGCAATCTCGCCAAACTCGGCAAGCCCGTCGACGAGAAGGAGTGGGGCATGACGCCGCCCACCGTCAACGCCTACTACAGTCCGGCCCAGAACGACATCAACTTCCCCGCCGGTATCCTTCAGCCACCGTTCTTCGACAACACCAAGGACCCTGCGGTCAACTTCGGCGGCATCGGCACCGTCATCGGTCACGAGATGACCCACGGCTTCGACGACCAGGGCTCGAAGTACGATCCCCACGGCAACGTCCGGCCCTGGTTCACCGCCGACGATCGCGCCAAGTTCACCGAGCGCACCGACTGCGAGGTGAAGGAGTACAGCAGCTTCCCCGTCGCCGAAGGCCAGAACCTCAACGGCAATCTCACCCTGGGCGAAAACACCGCGGACAACGGCGGCATCCGGATCGCCTTCCAGGCACTCCAGGAGGTGCTCGCAAAGCAAGGCGCGGCCGCGGAGCCCGGCTACACCGGCGGCAAGCGCGACGGCTATACAGAGCAGCAGCGCTTCTTCATCACCTTCGGCCAGCTCTGGTGCGCCAACCAGACCGAGCAGAGCGCGCGCGTCCAGGCCAAGACCGACCCGCACAGCACCGGCCAATGGCGAGCTGACGGCACCGTGCAGAACTTCGAGCAGTTCGGCAAAGCCTTCGGCTGCAAGGCCGGCGAACCCATGATGCCCACCAACTCCTGCCGCGTCTGGTAGGGTCTGGTGGCTCAAACAAGGTCCAGGCTCCGGCCTGGACCTTTTGCTTTGCTGAAGCTTCTCTTCAATCGGAAGTGAAAGCCCCCTCTATTCGCCTTCGCCTTTGCCGCTGCCTTCTCTCTTTCCCATCGACCAAACAACACGTCATTTCGAAAGGCGGCGTGCTTTGCTGCCGCAGAGGAGAACGGTGGATTCAAGGTCCAAGTGCAACAGTGCATCCTGAAGTCACGCCAGAAGATGACAGGAAGGAAGCCATGGAAAAGCCGGAAAACAAAGAACGTTTCCCACGTTCCCACAGCACTACTGCGGTGATCTCCATGAATCGTTTCATTATAGTTGTTGCGCGGGCAGCTTGAATCCGCCAACCCCTGTATTTCGCCTCTGCCGTTGCCTGTTTCTGATCGATGCCATCAGCGCAGATCGGTAGTGAGCCTTTCCATCCGCCGGGAGGTTTTTATCCGCGCAATCCGCGGCCGACCGTTTCTCTCACCTGCAAGTGGCGCAAAGTCGCGACAGCTTCTACAATTAGCGGAGGAATCGTATCCCTACAGAGTTGCTCGCAGTAGAAGGTGGTCGCAGTCTGCCACTGGCGAGGATTAAGGAAGCGCATGAAGTTGAGCAGGATTGGCCGGATTTCGATGGCCTTCGTAGTGTCCGTAGCGATGGGTCTGGGCATGACAGCGTGTGGTGGCGGCACGATTGGGTTCATGTGGGTGTTGGGTACGCAGTACAACCAGATCGGCGCATTCAAGATCGACGATTTCACCGGCAACCTGACGACGGTGGTGGGCTCGCCCTTTACCTCCGGCGGCGCCGATCCCGTGTCTCTCGTGGTCTCGACCGGCGGCCGGTTCGTCTACGTCGTCAATCATGGAATCTCAGGGACGCCGGCTTCAGGATCAGGGTCGCTGCCCTGTGGCACAACCGGCGGAATAGCAGAATTCAGCGTGGGCGGCCAGGGTGTGCTCACCTTCCAGCAGTGTTTCACCAGCCAGGGTTCCAATCCCGTCTGGGCGGCCAAGGACAGCACCGGCAGCTTCCTTTATGTGCTCGACAGCCAGGCGCCTGCGTTATCCACTCCCGCAGGATCTCCTGCCAATCCGCTCCCGGCTTACGGCGACATCACCGTATTCTCGATCGCGGCGGATACCGGGCGCCTCTCCCTCGTTGTCAACCAGCAGGTCAAGGATCCGACCACACAGGCACAGTTGACCTACTTCCCCGTCGGCTACAACCCCACCATGCTGGCCGTCGCAGGCACCGGCTGCGTCTTCACGCTGAACGCCGGAGGGACGCCCGGACCCAAACAGGCCGCCATCCTCCCTACCGTCACGCCTTATGGCTCATCCGGGGGCCAGTTGACCCAGACCACCAATACCGCCATTCAGATCAACGCGAACCGGCCAACCTCCCTCATCACCGGCGGAGCCAACATCTACATCACCGATGCAGGCGCGCAGAACTCCCCGGGCCAGATCCTGCCCTTCACCGTCGGCTCGTCGACATCCTGCTCGTTGAATACCGTCACCGGCGGGCCGGTCGCCAACCTGGCAGGCACCTCCAACCCGGTCTACACCCTCACCGACAGCACCGGCCAATATCTCTACGTCGCAAATCAGTCCGGCACCAACTCGTCGGTTCCGAACAGCACCATCTCGGGGTTCAACCTCCAGAACACCCCGGCGACGCCGCTGCCCGGCACGACCAACCCCTCTGCCGTCGGAGCTGCGCCGGTGTGCATGGTAGAGGATCCTTCCAATCAGTATCTGTACACCTCGAACGGCGACGGCACAGTGACCGGCAAGATTCTCGACCGCACCTCCGGGCAGTTGTCCCCTCTCTCCCGCGGATCGACCTTTACGGCGGTAGGACAGGCAACATGCCTTGCGGTAAGCGGAAACGTGGACTAGACGAAATTGGCTGGCGCTCGAACGTTGCAGTTGCCAGCCACAGACATGGGACAGGATGCCGGCAAGGGTCCTGAGCATCGGCACAGCAGAAACGGGCGGAAACGATTTGCCCCGGAGTCAGGCAAGCATGAAGTTGAATAACATAGGCCGCGCAGGACTGGCCTCGGTAGTCTCTTTGGCGATGTTGAGCGTGACGGCGTGCAGCCGTGACTTCATCCTCGGCTACGTGTATGTTCCCACGGCACGACCACTGGCCGCTGGATCGAACAACGGCGGGATCAGCGCCTTCGGAATCGACTTCCTCTCCGGCTCCCTGGTTCCCCTGGCGGACTCGCCCATCCCCGCCGGCAACAACCCGGTCGCGCTTGTCGCTTCGCCCAACAACCTGAACCTCTATGTGGTCAACCAGAACGACTCGAACGTGATGGTCTACCAGATCGGCACCGACGGCAAGCTGTACAACCTGCAGACGATCAACACAACCGGAAGCACGCCGACCGCGGTCGCCATCGATGCGCAAGGCAAGTTCCTTTATGTCACGTTCCGGTATCAGCTCGGACCGACCGGCCAGCAGTTTTACTCCACCGCCTCTCCCGGACCCGGCGGCCTCTCCATCTTTCCGATCAAGTCCGACGGCACGTTGGACACACCCGTCAAGAACACCTCCGTGGGTGGAGCGACGGCCGCCGCCCCGCTGAACTATATCCCGCTTGGCAATAACCCTGTCGGCCTCGTCACCAGCAAGCCGCAGATCAACGTGCCTGCCGCCGGATTCGTCTACGCCATCGACCAGGAGACGCTGTCCAACGGCAGCCCCGGCGGCGTTGTCCTGGGCTTCTCCGAAAACCTTACCACGGGCGCGCTTACGCCCGTCCCCGGTACCGTGATCACCACGCCTGCCGGCGCCAAGACCGTCGCGACAGGCTTCGGCGCTGGAACCACCCCCAGCGCGATCGCGGAAGATCCCTCAGCCAGGTTCGTCTACATCACCGATGAAGCCAGCAACCAGCTTTATGGATATACCGTGCTCAACACCGGCGCGCTTTCGCCCATGCCGACCGCACCGTTCACCACGGGCGTCTTCCCCGTCGCGGTCACCGTCGATCCACGCGGCAAGTACCTCTACGTCGCAAACGCCACCTCCGCCACCATCAGCGCCTACGCAATCAACGTTGCGACAGGAACCCCGACCGGCTCCGTGGGCTCGACAGCCACCAACACCGATACCAACCCGACCTGCATCGCCATCGATCAATCCCTGGGCATCTATCTGTACACGTCGAACTCTCTGGCGTCGGATGTGACCGCCCTGCGACTCAGCCCCAACAACGGAGGTTTGACCCAGGTGCAAAACACGCCCTTCCCCACCTCCGGCCTGCCTACCTGCGCGGTCACCGTGTCGAACGGATCCCACGCAACGCAACTCATCAACCCGTAAGCCCTACTGCCCTCCTACGAGAAAGGCCCCGGATATCGGGGCCTTTCTGCTGCGCGGCGAGGCTACCGGTTTTCGCAGGCGGGGCGCCCGTCTTTGGCACATGCTGCGCCCGTCTTTCGAACGGGATGCGCCCGTCCCGAAAATAAAGGTCCAAATCCTGGCGCAATTTCCTGTCACACCGGTGACCATGAAAATGAATCCGCCATTCATCCATCTTCACCACCCAGCCCACCACGTTCCACCACACAAATACCACACGCCGCAACACCGTTTTCCCGCAACCCCTATGAAAAGGCCAGCAAAACAGCCTGAAACCATCCCGCACAGGCCGCCCCTCTCTTTTCGTGCAACTCTCAACTCAACGCCTGCGAAAGCCCTCACGCAGACGCTTGACCGGAGCCGGGCAGCCGGTTGGTCCTGTGCGAAAACCGTCGCAGGATGGCCCTGCGGGCAGGCGTCTCCACAAAACGATAGATTGCCAGCGCAAGCAGGACCAGGATGACATACGAGATCCACGGATCGAATGCCGCCAAGTGAAGCCGTTCCGGAACATGGTATGTGTGGAGAAGTTGAAACACATTGAAATGAATCAGATACAGGCAGTAGCTGCTCTCTCCAACCAGCAGCAGCGGGCGCCAGGAAAATACCGCCGAGATCGAATGCGGCCCGCTCAGCCCAAGCACCAGCGCCGCAAAGAGCGGTGTCATCAACCCCCCATGCATCAGCAGATACGGGGTATGCAGAACCACGGCATAGAAAAAAACGCCAACAGCAGCAAGGCTGAATGCCGATAGCTGAAACCTCTGGCGCGGCGTTAAAGTCAGAGCCAGTTGGAGTTTACCGAGCGTCACCCCGCTCAGAAACGTGCAGACATACGGCAGAGGCGTGTACTTCAAAAACCGGATAATCTCGGTAGAACTATAGCGGTCGACAGGGCCAGCAAGGTGGTCCGGGTTGAGCAGAAGGTATGCCACGTGGGGCGCAAGTCCAACAACCCAAAGCCCAAACAGCACGAAAACCAGGTGCAGCGGACGCTTCGGCCAAGGCGCACGGATGAGCCACGGAAACGCCGCATAGAGCACCACCTCGCAGGAAAGCGTCCACGCGACGGTGTTCCAGAAGGTCGCGACGGACGGACTCCAGCCCTGCAGCACAAGAGGCGTCAGGACAATCCCCTGCCAGAATTCGAAGTGCGACCGAGCCTGCCATTCGTCCTGCAGCATACGAAAGGAGAACAGCAGAACCAGCAGATAAACCGGATAAAGGCGCGAAAAGCGAGCCAGCCAGAACTCGCGTTTGACCAGCGTTTTGGCGCGATCTGCGTAGTTGTAGGTAAGGATGTAGCCGGAGATAAGAAAGAAAACGCTAACGAAGACGTAGCCGTTATCGATGAAAGGAAAGAGGATACCCAGGTGGGGCGGCGTGAAATGGAAGAGCACAATAGCAAACGCAAGCAGCGTGCGAATGCCCGTGAGCGCAGGCAGCGCAGGCCTGCGCACAGATACAGCCGCTTGCTTCAGAGCGGGTAAGGACGACAACTCAATCTCAGGCTCAAGTAAGGTGGTGTTCACGTGGGTGTTCGTCCGGTCTCGTTCCTGAACGGGTGATGCGGCGAAGCCGTCTTTCATCTAGACGCGAATCCTGGGTTTTTGACGCGCTTAATCGACACGAATCGAGATTTCCTTGCGATCCAGCCGAGCGAACACCAGGAGAACGCGGCGGCACCGTTCCGCATGCGAAGAAATATACGCGACCAGAGCGTTACGCTGTCACCAGCGAGCCCAGCTTCTCACCGCTTACGACGCGCACGATGTTGCCTGGCTCGCGCATGCTGAAGACCATCATAGGCATGTTGTTGTCCCTGCAAAGCGAGACGGCGGTGGTATCCATCACTCGCAGGTTCAGCCGAAGGATGTCGTTGTAGGTAATCTGTTCGAAACGGGTGGCTGAACTATCCAGCTTGGGATCGGCACTGTAGATCCCATCGACGGAGGTGGCCTTCAGGAGGATGTCTGCCTTGATCTCCATGGCGCGCAGACTGGCTGCGGTGTCAGTGGAAAAGAAGGGATTTCCTGTGCCGGCCGCGAAGATCACGATCCGGTTCTTCTCGAGGTGCCGCATGGCCCGGCGGCGGATATACGGTTCGGCAACCTGATGCATCTCGATAGCCGACATGACACGGCAGAAGAGCCCCAGTTTTTCAATGGCGTCCTGCATTGCGATGGCATTGATGACTGTCGAAAGCATGCCCATGTGGTCGGCGGCGACGCGGTCCATATCGATCGCCTGCTGGGCAACGCCACGAAAGAAGTTGCCGCCCCCGACCACGATGGCAATCTCGCAGCCCAAAGCGTGCACGGCGGCGATTTCGGCGGCGATTTTGTGGATGAAGATGGCGTCGATACCGAAGCCTTTGCCCGCGGCCAGGGCTTCTCCAGAGATCTTGAGGAGGATTCTTTTGTACATGTCAGATGTAAGTATCGCATGGGGACGCGGGAACGAACGGGGAACGTCGCGGTACCCCGCACCCCCCGTGATTATTGCACAAAGTCTTCCAACCATTACGGTTAGCCTGGTACTTCTCCATTAGATGCGGTGGGGAGAGCGGACCCGGCAACGATCAATGCAGGATGGGTTTGCAATAGCCGGTCATTTCGAGGCTGGATTTTGTCAAGCGAAAGCCGCACGGTATGGAGGCGCCGGTGTTCGCTCGAACTGGGTAGAGGCTGGTGTTCCCGTGAAGCACATGCTTGAATCAAGACTGCACTGGTCGTATATTCAGAGACGAGACAAAAAAGACCCAGATCCCCACGGCGTTATCTCTTGGCGGAGAGCCGCGAGGACCTGGTTTACCCACAACCCTGCGGGCTGCGGATTCTTTCACTATAGGACGCACAGCCCGCCAATTCAACCGGACGCCGGATACCCTCAGGCGCTTTGGCGAGGAGTGCGCATGAAGAAGTGGGTTTGCAGATTTAGCGGTCGGATTTGGACCGGAGTGGCGCGGCACGTTGCGGTGCTGGTCTTTTTGGCGGGTGTACCTGTGGCGGGATGGGCCGAGGGTCCGGTTGCTGTGAAGGTGGTGGGTGAGACCGCGGGCCTCGGAGGCAGCAAGGCTGGTAAAAGCCTGGTGACGGTCACGGTTATGGACTCTGAGGACGCCCTGGTTCCAGAGGCGACGGTAAGTTTGCAGGATGGCGCGCGAAGGGCGATCACGGGAAATACAGACGGACGGGGAATATTGCGGATGGCTGTACCTGCGGGGCGGTATTCGATCAGGGTGTCACGGGAGGGGTTTGCGGCGACGGAGCAGATGATGGATGTGTCGGCGGAACAGGCGAGAGAGGTGACGGTGGTGTTGAAGACGGGCGCGAATGCGGAGACGGTGGAGGTGCAGACGGAAGGCTATCGCGCCACGGACGCGGTGTCGGCCACGCGAATGCCGCTGCGAGTGCTGGAGACTCCGCAGCAGGTGGATGTGTTGACGAGCGAGCTGCTGGAGGCGCGGTCGGTGGAGTCGATGAAGCAGGCGGTGGAGATGGTTCCGGCGGTGGGGCTGCAACTGGGCGAGGGACGACGGGACAATTTTTTCATTCGCGGCTTCAACGCGGTGGACGACATGTATATCGATGGAGTGCGGGACGATGCGCAGTACTACCGGGATCTCTCGAATACGGAGCGGATCGAAGTGGTGGAAGGGCCGGCGGCCGTGCTGTATGGGCGGGGATCGTCGGGCGGATTGATCAACCGCATTACGAAGAAGCCGGAGATGGAAGGGACGCTGGGAGAGCTTGACTATACGGCGGGGAGCTATGGAGAGCAGCGTGGGACGGCGGATCTGGATACGCTGGTGCCCGGAACGGGCAAGGCGGTGGGGTTTCGGCTAACCGGAGCCTGCGAACATGAAGGAAGCCAGCGGCACGACTACTGGATGGATCGGTATGCGTTTGCGCCGACGCTGCTGTGGCAGCCGGGCGCGGCGACCTCGGTGCGGTTCGGGATGGACCGGTTGCGGGACGATCGGCTGCCGGACCGGGGGATCCCGTATCTGCCTGCTACGGGCGCGCCGGCGGTGGTTCCGGTAGGGAACTTCTACGGATATGTGGGGCCGCTGGCGGGAAGCAACTTTATCCACACTTCGGTGACGGGCGGAACGCTGGATGCGAAGCATACCCTGGGTGACGGATGGACGGTGCATGGGGTGGCGCGGAAGGCGGGGTACTCGATCAACTTTGTGAATATGTATGCGTCGAGCGTGACGCCTGTAGCAGGTGGCGATTATTCGGTTGCGCGGGGAGAGTACAACGGGGCCGAGGAATGGGATTCGCAGTTCTCGAACCTGGAGGCTTATCGGACAGGACGATGGCTGGGGATGACGCACACGGTGCTGGCTGGAGCGGAGTATGACCGGGAGACGGCAGACACGATCCAGTACACCGGGCCGACGAACCAGACCCCGGTGAGCCTGCTGAACCCGGCGATGGTGGCTCCGATGCTGAGCGCGGTGTTGAGCACGAATAACCGCTTCTTTGGACAGACGGCGGCGGTGTATGGACAGGACCTGGTTCAGTTTGCTCCGCGGTGGAAGGCGCTGGTGGGAGTGCGGCTGGATAATTTTCGGCAGGAGGTGGAGCTGCGGCCGCCGACGAATACGACTCCGAATCCGGCACGAACGGATACGGCGGCGAGTCCGCGGGTGGGCCTGGTGTTTGAAGCGACGCCCTGGAGCTCGCTGTATGGGAACTACAGCAAGACGTTCGATCCTTCGGGCGAGAACCTGTCGCTGGCGACGAATGCGACGGAGCTGAAGCCGGAGGTGACGCAAAACTTCGAGACGGGTGGGAAGTTCGAGCTGATGCGGCAGAAGCTGCTGGCGACGGCGAGTATCTTCCGGCTGGATCGGACGAACATCAAAACGACAGACCCGAACAATCCGCTGGCGTTGCTGAACCTGGGCGAGCAGCGGACCGACGGCGCGGAGGCGGGGTTGCAGGGCAGGATCGCGCGGGGGTGGATGGTGTATGGAGCGTATGCGTGGCTGGACGGGCGGATTGTGTCTTCGACCACGATTTCCAGCGGGGTGAGCCTGCAAGGAAGGCGGCCGGCGATGAATCCGCTGCATGGCGGGAGTGTCTGGACGAGCTACACGTTCGGCAATGGATTTGGAGTGGGCGGAGGTTTGATTGCACGGTCGGCACAGTTTGCGTCGACGGACAACCTGGCGAAGCTGCCGGCGTATGGGCGGCTCGACTTGTCGGCGTTTTATCGGACGGCGAGGTATGAGGTGCAGGCCAACTTGCAGAACGTGACGGATTCGCGGTACTACGATGCGGCGCAGTCGGACTATTAGATATATCCGGGCGCGCCTGTCAATGGAACCGTGACGCTGAAATATCGGTTCTAGAGCAGTACTACAGTCACTACAAGTTTCTAACCATGTCCAGGTGGGCTTTTTCCCGGCGAAAAAGCCAGCCGAGACTCATACTCCGAATCACACCTACTGTAATAGTGCGCTAGGGCCGAACGGCGTCGGGGGACGGCCTCTGTCCCTGCAAGCCACCCGTATCCATTTAGTCAGGCCTTCGCCACGTATTGAGTAGCGTCCACCGTAGACGGGCGTGAACGCGCCGTCAACGAAAAGACGGGCGGACCCTTTCGAGTCCGCCCGTCTTTGTTGCTGTAGTTTAAGGTTTCACGCGAAGCGTCGAGAACGGTACGAAGTACTACTCGGCGGCTAGTTCTTCTTGTTCGCCTTCCATGCGCATCTGCTCTAGTTCGCGCTCTTCGGCTTCGATGGCTGATGCCACTTCCTGCTGGACCTGGGCTGCCGCTTCTTCTAGCTCTGGGGAGAGCTGGACGTTGCGATAGTACTCCATGCCGGTGCCGGCGGGGATGAGGCGGCCTACGATGACGTTTTCCTTGAGGCCGCGCAGCGTGTCGATGGAGCCGTTGATGCTGGCTTCGGTGAGCACGCGGGTGGTCTCCTGGAAGCTGGCAGCCGAGATGAAGCTGTCGGTCGAGAGCGACGCCTTGGTGATGCCGAGGAGGAGCGAACGGCCGATGGCAGGCTTGCCGCCGCTGGTCAACACGCGATGATTTTCGGCGTTGAAGCGGAAGCGGTCGGTCTGCTGATCGACCAGGAACGTGGTGTCGCCCACCTCTTCGATCTTGACCCAGCGAAGCATCTGGCGAACGATGGTTTCGATGTGCTTGTCGGAGATGGTGACGCCCTGCAGCCGGTAGACCTCCTGGATCTCGTTGACGAGGTACATCTGCACGGCACGTTCGCCGAGCACCTCGAGAACGTCGTGCGGACTGCGTGGGCCGTCGATCAGAGGATCACCGGCACGAAGGCGTTCGCCCTCCTGAACGTTGACGTACGTACCGCGGGGAACGCTGTACTCCTCTTCCTGACCGTTGTCGGCGGTGACATAGACCTTGCGCTGGCCCTTGGAGACTTCGCCGAAGCGAACGACGCCATCGATCTTGCTGATGATCGCCGGATCGCGTGGCTTTCGCGCCTCGAAGAGTTCGACGACGCGCGGCAGACCGCCGGTGATGTCCTTGGTGCGGGTGGTCTCGCGGGGAATCTTGGCAAGGATGTCGCCGGGGTAGAGCTCGTCGCCGTCCGCGACCATGAGGTGGGCGCGGCTAGGCATGAGGTAACGCTTATTGCCTTGCGCGGACTTGATGATGATGGCGGGTTGACGCTTCTCATCGGGCGAGTCGGCGACGACAAGGCGGGACAAGCCGGTGACCTCGTCAACCTCTTCGTTGAGCGTGACGCCCTCCTGGAGGTCCTTGAACTGGACGGTTCCGGAGATCTCGGTGAGGAGCGAGAAGGTGTAGGGGTCCCACTCGCCGAGGCGATGGCCCTGTGTGACCTGCGCGCCGTCTTCGACCTTGAGCTTGGCGCCGTAGACGATGGCGTACCGCTCCTTCTCGCGGCCCTTCTCATCGACGATGGCAATGGAGCCGTTGCGGTTCATCGCGACCAGGTCGCCGGACTTCGAACGGACGGAGACGAGGTTGATGAAGCGGACGTTTCCAGCGTTCTTGGCCTCTAAGTGCGAGGCGTCCGAGACGCGCGATGCCGTTCCGCCGATGTGGAAGGTACGCATGGTGAGCTGCGTGCCGGGCTCGCCGATGGACTGCGCCGCGATGACGCCGACGGCCTCGCCCATCTCGACCATCTTGCCGGAGCCGAGGTTACGGCCGTAGCACAGGATGCAGCAGCCACGCTTGGATTCGCAGGTGAGGACGGAGCGAATCTTGACGCGCTCGATACCTGCGGCCTGAACGGCGGAGGCGCGATCCTCGTCGATCTCCTGGTTGATCTCGACGATGGTCTTGCCTTCGAAGTCCTTGAGCTTTTCGAGCGAGACGCGGCCGATGATGCGGTCGCGCAACGGCTCGATGGTCTCGCCGGCTTCGATGATGGGGGTTACATAGATGCCCTCGACAGTGCCGCAGTCGTAGTCCGAGATGATGACATCCTGGGCGACGTCGACGAGGCGGCGGGTGAGATAGCCGGAGTCAGCAGTCTTCAGCGCCGTATCCGCGAGACCCTTGCGAGCGCCGTGGGTGGAGATGAAGTACTGGAGAACGGTGAGGCCTTCGCGGAAGTTCGCCGTGATGGGGGTCTCGATGATCTCGCCCGAGGGTTTGGCCATCAAACCACGCATGCCGGAGAGCTGGCGAATCTGCTGCTTCGATCCGCGAGCGCCGGAGTCGGCCATGATGTAGATCGGGTTCATGGCGCCTTCCTTGTCGGCGCGCTTCATGTTGTTGAACATCTCGTCGGCGACGCGCTCGGTAACACCGGACCACATCTGGATGACCTTGTTGGAGCGCTCGCCGTTGGTGATGGCTCCATCGAGATACTGCTGCTGCATGGTTAGGACGGTCTTTTCGGCTTCGCCCACAAGCGTGTACTTGGAGTCGGGGATGACCATGTCGTCGAGACCGACCGAAAGGCCGGAGCGGGTCGCATAGGTGAAGCCGAGATCCTTGATCCGGTCGAGGGTTTTTACCGTGACCTCAAGGCCGAGATTCAGGTAGCAGTAGTTGACGAGCTGCCCGATTCCCTTCTTCTTGAGCAGGCCGTTGACGTAGGGCATGCCTTCGGGAAGCGCATCGTTGAGGATGGCGCGGCCGACGGTGGTTGAGATGAACTGCTTGTTGAACTCGACCGGCTCGGTATGGGTGAGGTCCTGATCGTCATACGCGGTGGTCATGTCGAGGACAGGGCCCGTGTAGCGCAGACGGATCGGGGTGAGGGTCTCGACCTGCTTGGCTTCGAGAGCCATGAAGACCTCTTCGATGTTGGCGAAGACGCGGCCTTCACCCTTGGCGTTGACCTTCGCCTTGGTCAAATAGTAGAGACCAAGCACGAGGTCCTGCGTCGGAACCGTGATCGGCTGACCGCTGGCGGGCGAGAGGATGTTGTGCGAAGCAAGCATCAAGACGCTGGCTTCGATCTGGGCCTCGGGCGAGAGCGGGATATGGACGGCCATCTGGTCGCCGTCGAAGTCCGCGTTGAAGGCGGTGCAGACGAGCGGATGGATCTTGATCGCCTTACCTTCGACGAGCACGGGCTCGAAGGCCTGGATGCCGAGACGGTGAAGGGTTGGGGCGCGGTTGAGCAGGACCGGGTGATCCTTGATGACCTCTTCGAGGATGTCCCAGACGATGGGGTCCTGCATTTCCACCATCTCTTTGGCCTGCTTGATGGTGGTGCAGTGGCCGGTCTGCTCGAGGCGGTGATAGATGAAGGGCTTGAAGAGCTCGAGCGCCATCTTCTTGGGGAGACCGCACTGGTGCAGCTTCAGCTCGGGGCCGACGACGATGACCGAACGGCCCGAGTAGTCGACGCGCTTGCCGAGGAGGTTCTGACGGAAGCGGCCCTGCTTGCCCTTGAGGGTGTCGGAGAGCGACTTCAGCGGACGGTTGTTCGCGCCACGCAGGACGCGGCCACGGCGGCCGTTGTCGAAGAGAGCATCGACGGCCTCCTGCAGCATGCGCTTTTCGTTGCGGACGATGACCTCGGGTGCGTGCAGGTCCATCAGCTTCTTGAGGCGGTTGTTGCGGTTGATCACGCGGCGGTACAGGTCGTTCAGGTCCGACGTGGCGAAGCGGCCGCCGTCGAGCGGAACGAGGGGGCGCAGCTCGGGCGGGATCACGGGGATCACATCGAGGATCATCCACTGGGGCAGATTGTCGGACTTGCGGAAGGCTTCGACGATCTTGAGGCGCTTCGAGTATTTGAGCTTCTTCTGGAGCGAGGTCTCGGTCTTCATGCGCTCGCGGAGTTCGACGGAGAGCTCCTGAATCTCGACGCGCTTGAGAAGTTCCTTGATTGCCTCGGCACCCATCATGGCCTTGAAGCCGGTGGGGCGGTACTGCGCATCGAGTTCGCGGAACTTGGTCTCGTCCTTGATGACCTCGCGCTCTTTGACGGGCGCGTCGCCTGGATCGACGACGACGTAGGACTCGAAGTAGAGGACGGCTTCGAGTTCACGGAGCGAGATGTCGAGCAGGTGGCCGATGCGCGAGGGCAGACCCTTGAAAAACCAAACGTGCGAGCAGGGGCTGGCGAGCTCGATGTGGCCGAGGCGCTCGCGGCGAACTTTGCTGAGGGTGACTTCGACGCCGCACTTGTCGCAGATGACGCCGCGGTGCTTCATGCGCTTGTACTTGCCGCAGAGGCACTCCCAGTCGGTGATGGGGCCAAAGATACGGGCGCAGAAGAGACCGTCGCGCTCTGGCTTGAAGGTACGGTAGTTGATGGTCTCGGGCTTGGTGACTTCGCCGTGCGACCAGCTGCGGATCTTCTCCGGGCTGGCGAGTTGGATCTTGATGGCGTCGAAGTCGGCGATGGGTCCGGTCAATTCAAAGGGGCTGGAGCGGAACATATTTGGCGTCTCCGTATACAGGTCCGGCGTTGTTTGCGCCTTACTGCGGGTTGCTGCTGCTTTGCTTCTGCCGGGCGGTGGGTGGTTAGGTCCGCCGCCTGCTTCTATTTCATGTGCCCTTCCCCCGTTGGCCGGTCCCTCGTGAATGTTGAGCGTGAGCCTCATTCAGAAGAACCGTGCCTGGGGTGAGCTGTATCGACTAATCTGCTGCGGCGATAGCTGGCAGGGGCTGCTTCTTCTGGTCGGCGAGCTTGATGAGCTCGACATCCAGACAGAGCGACTGCAGTTCGCGGATGAGAACGTTGAACGACTCGGGAACACCGGGCTCGATGGCAGCTTCGCCCTTGACGATGGCCTCGTAGATCTTGGTACGGCCGAAGACGTCGTCGGACTTGGCGGTGAGCAGCTCCTGCAGGATGTAGGCTGCGCCGTAAGCTTCGAGGGCCCAGACCTCCATCTCGCCGAAGCGCTGTCCACCGAACTGCGCTTTACCGCCCAGCGGCTGCTGGGTGATGAGCGAGTATGGCCCGATCGAACGCGCGTGAATCTTGTCGTCGACAAGGTGCGACAGCTTGAGCATATAGATGTAGCCAACGGTGGCGGGCTGCTCGAACGGATCGCCGATCATGCCATCGTAGAGCTGCGTCTTACCCGAGCTGGGCAGGCCAGCGGACTTCAGCAGCGCCTTGATTTCGGTCTCGCGTGCGCCGTCGAAGACTGCCGTGCCGAACCAGATGCCGCGCTTCATGCCGGCGGCTACGCGCATGGTCTGCTCGTCGTCGAGGTCAAGAAGCTGGTTCAGAGCGGCGGTTCCGGCGAAGCGCGCTTTGAAGAGCTCGCGGACTTCGTTGGCCGACTCCATTGTTGCGGCGAGCTCTGCGATCTGCTTGCCAAGCTCGTGCGCTGCCCAGCCGAGGTGCGTCTCAAGGATCTGACCGACGTTCATACGCGAAGGCACACCGAGCGGATTCAGGACGATCTCGACCGGCGTTCCATCGGGGAGGTACGGCATGTCCTCTTCCGGCAGAATCCGTGCGATGACACCCTTGTTACCGTGGCGTCCGGCCATCTTGTCGCCGACCGAAAGCTTGCGCTTCATGGCGATGTAGACCTTGACCATCTTGATGACGCCGGGCGAGAGTTCGTCGCCCTTCTGCATCTTGCCGATCTTCTCGTTGGTGATCTTGCGGAGAACGTCGATCTGGCGCGAGGTCATCTCCTCGATCTCATCGATCTGCTCATTCACACGCGGGTCTTTATCCGCATACCGTATGCGCTTGAGGTTACGTGTGCTGATGAGCTCGATGGTGTCGCGGTCGAGGATGTCGCCCTTGTTGAGCAGCTTCTTATTGGTGCGCTCGTCATGCAGGTCAGCCAAAACTTCTTTGGCTCCCAGAATGGCTTCGAGACGCTTGAGGCGCTCGTCGGTGAGAATACGAATCTCATCGGCGAGGTTGCGCTCGAGCTTCTCGATCATCTCCTGCTCGATCTGCTTGGCGCGCTCGTCCTTCTCCTGTCCCTTGCGGGAGAAGATTCGGACATCGACGACGGTGCCTTCGATACCCGGAGGGCACGTCAGCGAAGCGTCGCGAACATCGCCGGCCTTTTCGCCGAAGATGGCGCGGAGCAGCTTCTCTTCCGGCGTCAACTGCGTTTCACCCTTCGGCGTTACCTTGCCGACGAGGATGTCGTTGTGGCCGATCTTGGCGCCGATGCGGATGATGCCCGAGTCGTCGAGATCGCGCAGGGCGTGCTCGCTGACGTTGGGAATATCGCGCGTGATCTCTTCCGGCCCGAGCTTGGTGTCGCGGGCTTCGATCTCGAACTCCTCGATGTGGATCGAGGTGTAGTAGTCCTCTTTGACGAGCTTCTCCGAGATCAGGATAGCGTCCTCGAAGTTGTAACCGCGCCACGGCATGAAGGCGACCAGAACGTTCCGGCCCAGGCCGAGTTCGCCCTGCTCGGTGCAGGGACCGTCGGCGATAACCTGACCCTTGAGAACACGATCACCCTTGCGGACGATCGGCTTCTGGTTGATGCAGGTGTTCTGATTGGAGCGCTTGAACTTCGTGAGCTGGTAGATGTCCGAGCCAACCTCACGCGAGAGCTGCGTGGGGTGATGCTCGCCTTCGACGCGCACAATAATGCGCTCCGAGTCCACCGAATCGATGATGCCGTTGCGCTTGGCCAGAATCACGGCGCCGGAGTCGCGAGCGGTGACGCCCTCCATGCCGGTACCGACGAACGGAGCTTCAGCGACCAGCAAAGGCACCGACTGCCGCTGCATGTTCGCGCCCATCAGCGCGCGGTTGGCGTCGTCATGCTCGAGGAACGGAACCAGCGAAGCGGCGACCGAGACCAATTGCTTCGGCGACACGTCCACGTAGTCCACCTCGGACTTGTTGACGAGGACGAAGTTGCCCTGACGACGGGCATCGACGATATCCTGCACGATATTCAGGTGTTCATCGAGCTCGATGTTGGCCTGTGCGATGGTGTGGCGATCTTCCTCCCACGCCGAGAGATAGAAGCTGAAGGGAGCAAGATCCATGGTGCGCTTCTTGTCTTTCTTCAACTGCTCGTTCTGCCTGCGGGCCTCTTCGACTTCGAGGTAGTCGCCTTGACGAAGACCGGATTCACCGGCATTCGATACGGAGACGTAGTCGAGTGCACGGCCATCCTTGACGCGACGATACGGCGACTCGATAAAGCCATATTCATTGATCCGCGCGAAGCAGGAAAGCGATGAGATCAGACCGATGTTCGGACCTTCCGGCGTCTCAATCGGGCAGATGCGTCCATAGTGAGTGGGATGCACGTCGCGGACTTCGAAGCCGGCACGCTCACGGGAGAGACCACCGGGCCCAAGGGCGGAGAGACGCCGCTTGTGCGTGATCTCCGAGAGCGGGTTGGTCTGATCCATGAACTGCGAGAGCTGTGAGGAGCCGAAGAACTCACGAATCGCGGCCATGACGGGCTTCGCGTTGATGAGGTCGTGCGGCATCGCGGTCGACATCTCCTGATAGACCGACATCTTCTCCTTGATGGCGCGCTCCATACGGACGAGCCCGATGCGGAACTGGTTCTCCATCAGCTCGCCGACGGCGCGGACACGGCGGTTGCCAAGGTGGTCAATGTCATCAACGGTGCCGATGTTCTTGCGCAGCTTAAGCAGGTAGCGGATCGTGCCGTAGAAGTCCTCGGGTGTCAACGTGCGCTTGTCGAGGCCAGAGGGATCCTGGTTCTCGTAGAGCTTGATGTTGAATTTCAGCCGGCCGACGCGCGAAAAATCGTACTTGCGCGGATCGAAGAACATGCCTTCAAACAGCGCAGTTGCGGTATCAAGCGTCGGCGGGTCGCCGGGACGCAGCTTGCGGTAGATCTCGATCAGCGCTTCTTCGGGCTTGCGCACGGAGTCGCGGCGGAGCGTGTTAGTGATAATGTTGCCCACATCGTCGCGCTCAGGGAAGAAGACCTCGAAGCTGGTGACGCCGGACTGGATGATCTTGTGCAGCTTGTCGGCGGTGAGCTCCTGGTTGGCCTCGTAGAGCAACTCGCCGGTGGTGAGATCGACCACGTCGGACGCAGTCATGGAACCGTCGAACTCGCTGGTCTCGACCTCGACAGCTTCGACCTTGTGGCTGCGCAGCCCCTTCAGGGTGTGGGCTGAGATCTTGCGGGTCGCAACCGCTACTTCCTCACCCTTTACGGTGATTGCGGCGGCGGGACGCGTGCCCAGCAGGTTGGTCGGCTGGCCTTCCGGTGCGATCTTCCAGCTCAGCTTGCCGTCTGCGACGTTGATCGTGTCGACGGTGTAGAAGGTCTTGAGTATCTCCTCGTCGGTACGCAGGCCAAGCGCGCGGAGAAAGATGGTGCCGAGGAACTTGCGCTTGCGGTCGATGCGGACGTAGAGCGTGTTCTTCTGGTCGTACTCAAACTCAACCCAACTGCCGCGGTAGGGGATGATCTTGCCGAGGAAGTAGGTGCGGTTGTTCGCGGTCTCGAAGAAGACGCCGGGCGAACGATGAAGCTGCGAGACGATAACACGCTCGGTCCCGTTGACGATGAAGGTGCCGTTCTGGCTCATCAGCGGAATGTCGCCGAAGAAGACCTCCTGCTCCTTCATGTCGCGCAGGCTCTTGACGCCGGTCTCGGGGTCCTTGTCGTAGATCTTCAGGCGAATCGTGACCTTCAGCGGGGCAGAGTACGTCATGCCACGCTCTTCGCACTCGGCCTGGTCGTACTTCAGCTGCAGGCCGACAGGGTCGCCGCACTTGGTGCAGAAGTCAGGCGTGTTCTTGTTGTAGGTTCCGCAGAAGTTACACAGAACCTCGCCAGGATGGAACGGGTCGGTGATGACCATGTGGCCGCAGTTGGTGCAGGCCGTCCGGAGATGGTTGAGCCCCTTGAGATAGCCACACTTGCACTCCCAGTTGCCGATCGAAAAATCGACAAACTCTAGCTCGGAGACGTTACGGAAGTCGGTGATCGGAAACACCGACGTGAAGACGGATTGGAGCCCATTGTCCTCGCGCTCCTGGGGCAGCTTGTCCATCTGCAAGAAGCGCTCATAGCTGCGGCGCTGCACCTCAATGAGGTTGGGAATCTGGATGGAGGTTGGAATCTTGGAAAAGTCTAGACGGCTACGGATCGCGCGCATTTCGCTGGGCATGCTCTCTCCTGAAAACTGACCTTCGAGGCCTCCTGAGCGCGCCCGCCTGCATCGTACGGCTGGCTGCACTCATGAGGGGAGGGCTTCGGTCACGCCCTCCGGTGTTTGGCTCTGATTGCGCAATTACTAAGGTCTTCGGGTCCCGCCGCCCTCGGCTACAGATGGCCCCGTGCGCAGAATGTCTGGCCGTATCGTGTATCCCGGCATTGAGAAATACCTGAAACTTTCACTATCTACTGGCGTTCGAAGCTGCTATAAAGAACGCGTGCAAGAGGCAGATGGGCCGCTACAGGGCCGCAAGTACGTGCAAACACAGCAAAGCGCTCGAAGGGACAGCGTGTCCCATGAGCGCAAAGACCGACTTGTGCACTGTTTCTGTAAGAATGGTGTGAATGCCTGCCGCCATTTGGAGTTCGCCTACCCCAAAGTCTGCTGCCGCTCGTGATCCTGTTGCACCATGCGCGTCCGCCGCTCGAAGCGTATGGTGGCCGGTTCCTTAGCCTGTGGAGACAGGATGATCCGGATACAACTAAATTTTTATTTACCTGGTTCGTCGCAATGAACACGCCAAGGCGGAACGAATTTTCCCTGAATTAGAGAATATCGCGTTCCGCCCAGACTTGCAAGCTGGCAGAGTAACTACTTGATCTCGACTGTGGCGACACCGTCGAATTTCTTCGCAATGGCGGCGGCATCGTCCTTCGAAATGTTCTCCTTCAAGGGCTTCGGGGCGCCGTCGACCAGATCCTTGGCTTCCTTCAGCCCCAGAGCGGTCACTTCGCGTACAGCCTTGATGGTGTTGATCTTGTTCGCGCCGGCATCCTTCAGGATCACGGTGAACTCGGTCTTCTCTTCAACCGGAGCCGCTGCCGCTGCGCCGCCGCCGGCTGCCGGAGCAGCAACAGCCGCTGCTGCCGAAACGCCGAGACGCTCTTCGAGCTTCTTGACCAGGGCCGAAGCCTCGAGAAGGCTGAGGCTAACGATTGAATCTTCCAACTGCTGGATATCTGCCATGTTATTTCTCCAATATAGAACTGAACTTTGTAGTGCCGATTACTTCTCCGAAACCCGACTGCGCCTCGGCTGCCTATGCCTCCAGGGTTTCCGTTGCGCCCAGACCAGCGCCCCCTGAATGACTAAGCAAAACTTGTTATCCTTCGACCGGATCGGAGGCCGCTGCCTCACCCGCCTGAGACGCGGTGGCATTCTCCGGCTGCGCTGCGCCAGAGGGCTGCTCGCCGGCGGCCGACTCCTCGACATGAGCCGCTTCAACCTCCGAAGCTGAAGCTTCAGCCGCAGGAGCGGGCGACTCAGATGCAGGAGCGGATGCCTCAGATGCAGGAGCGGACGCCTCGGCCGGAGGCACTGGAGCTTCTACCTTCGCCTCGGACTGCGCAGGGGCAACGGGACCGGAAAACTTCTCCTTCTCCACGCCCTGATTGATGACCACAGCGAGATCGCGACCCGTCGCATTGATTACCGTCGCCAGGCGCTGGGCCGGAGACTGAATCAGGAAGAGGAGCTTCGAGAAGAGCTCTTCCTTGCCCGGCATCGTAGCCAGTTCGCCAATCTCCCGGACGTCGATTACCTTGCCATCGATGATGCCCAGCTTGAAGGTGAACTCCGCATTGTCTTTCACCCACGTGGACAGCGCCTTCGCCAGCGCAACCGGATCCCCGGAGGTGTAGGCGACAGACGAGACGCCCTTGAGTCCCTTGAGCGCGGCTTCGATCTTCGTACCTTCGGCCGCACGTGCCGCAAGCTTGTTTTTGACAACGTGATAGCTTCCACCCGCGCCGCGAACAGCCTTGCGCAACTCGAAATCCTTGGAGGCGGTAAGACCTTTGAAGGTACCGATAAGAGCGGAGGTCGAGTGCTCTAGCTCGGCTGCGAGCTTGCTAACCTTCTCCGTCTTTGATGCTCTGGTCAATGCCATAAAAAACCTAGCCTTTAGCTGCTAGCCATATGCTGCTAGCTGTAAATTTCGCCGTCATGCGGCTGAATCTTGGAATTCGCCCAGCTAGAAGCCAGAAGCTCATTAGCTGGCGGGCTGAACTTAAGCCTTGCCAGCTGCCTCAGCAGCGGCATAGTCGAGCTGGATGCCAGGTCCCATCGTAGAGCTGAGCGTAACGCCCTTGATGTACTTGCCCTTGGCTGCCGAAGGTTTCGCCTTGACCACGCTCGAGATAACCGTCATTGCGTTGTCGACCAGCTTCTGCGGATCGAACGAGAGCTTGCCTACGGGTACATGAACCAGCGCGGTCTTGTCGGTGCGAAACTCGACCTTACCGGCCTTAATCTCTTTAACAGCCGAGGCCACGTCCGTGGTGACCGTGCCAGTCTTTGGATTCGGCATCAGGCCGCGTGGTCCGAGGACCTTGCCGAGACGGCCAACCGACTTCATCATGTCTGGAGTGGCGATCAATGCGTCGAAGGCCGTCCAGCCTTCCTTCTGAATCTTTTCAACCAGCTCTTCGCCTCCGAAGAACTCAGCGCCTGCGGCCTCAGCATCCTTGATGCGATCACCCGAGGCGATGACAGCGACAATCTTGGACTTGCCCAGACCGTGCGGCAGAACTACCGTGCCGCGAACCATCTGATCGGCATGCTTCGGATCGACCCCAAGACGCATGGTCAGATCGACGGTCTCGTCGAACTTCGCATACTTTGCCTTTTGCAGTAGAGGAACTGCGTCCACCAACAGGTAGGGCCGTGGCTCAACGAGCGCACGCGCCTTCACCAGATTCTTAGAGAGCTTCCTAGCCATTTTCCCTCGTCTCCCACCCCTCTGGAGCTGTGCTCTCCGGGCGTGGTTCTCGACTGGCCTCAACGTGGATTCGAGGCACTCTTATAAGTATGCCAGAAGAGGGGGCTTTTCCGCAAGGGCGAGGTCCGAGAGGTAGTGGGTCAGTTTGAAACCACAGCCCTTGAATCCCTCAGTGCTTTGCTTTCACGCATGAGAAAGGACAGTATCATGCGTAAGAAGAAGAGCATGGCCTAACGGTCGAGGCGGTAATAATGGACGGGCTCGCCAGGATCATCGATCGCTTCTTACGGGTGCAGTCGCCACTTATCGACTGGCCTTTCCCGTCAGATGTCCACAAAGCGGAAAATCCTAAATGAGATAAGCGTACCGCTGAGATAGGAGAAGATCATGACTGAAAACACACCCGTTTGTTTCAATGAAAAGGAGTCGGCTGTTGAGCTTCAGCTTCGCTTATTGAAGCAAGAAAATCTTAGACTTCGCCTATTAGGAATAGTAGGGTTGAGCGTCGCGCTGCTTAGCCTTTTCCTAGGATTAGCACATCAGCCGATGCAACATGTACAAGCGGCTTCCGCCAAAGACGGAATCCTTCGAGTGAGGGTTTGATCGTGGAGGACGCAAGCGGCGTAGAGAGAGTGCGTCTCGGTGCGCCGTTGCCCGATCCGATGGGAACTGACGGAATCCGCCATAAAAGGCAGGGGGCCATCTCAGGCTTGATCATATCGGACGCCAAGGGCACAGAGCGGGGCGGCTACGCAACAGATGATCAGTATGACGAAGCGTTCTTCACTCTCGACAGCCGGAAAGGACAAGAAGTCCTGTTCCTTGCAAATCCAGACGGCGGCACAAACCTTGATCTGTTCGATAAGCTTGGCAACGAGGCTCAGCTGACCGTGTTCCCTTCCGGACCAAAGTTGGTCCTCAAGCGAGCGAAAAAGGTGGTTGCTCAATTACCCGACACTGCAGACAATACGAAGTAACTCTTCGGGTTCATAACCCAAAGAGCTAAATTTTTCCGCCATTTTGGGCGCTGGGTTCAAACTGACCCACTACCGTCTGAGACTTGTCACTCACTCTGCGCGAGACATCATGTTATCCTCGCGCCATGTCTCGGGGACTGTACGTCGAACTGCCGATGCGAACCGAGATGGAACGGCTCTGGATGTTTACGCAGGATCCGGCGCTTCACCAGCGTTGGGACCTTCGCTTTTCGACCATTCGCTACCTGCCAAAGCCAGATGAACGAGCCCCGCAGCAGTTTCTTTATGAAACACGTATAGGCTTTGGGATAGAGATCGCGGGGGAGGGTGAATCCACTGGAACGCGCTCCGGAGTGACAGGGGAGTACACTTCCGCTCTGCGCTTCTGGTCCAACGATCCAAAGTCTCTCATCCACACAGGAGCAGGTTATTGGAAGTACATTCCAGACGGCGACGCCGGTATTCGGTTTTTCACCTGGTATGACTACGCCACCCGCTTCGGTGTAGTGGGCACATTATTGGACGCCGCTCTCTTTCGACCGATGATGGGCTGGGCAACCGCATGGAGTTTCGACCGTCTGCGGCTGTGGGTCGAGGACGATATTGCGCCGGAGGCCGCTCTCCGCTCCTCGATCATCTATGGCATCTGCCGCGGAGTCGTCGCATTTGTCTGGATATGGCATGGACTGGTGCCCAAGCTGCTGTTTCATGACCCTGCAGAGTTGGCAATGCTATCCGAAGCAGGCATCGGTCCGCATTGGTTATCACTGATCGGTGCGGCTGAAGTTGTCTTTGGAATGCTTGGCTTGTTCGCATGGCGTTGGCGCGATTATTTCGCACTGACCGGTGTTGCCATGATCGGCGCTCTGGCCACCGTGGCTCTGCGCTCTCCGGCACAGCTTAAGGCGGCGTTCGATCCGGTCACACTCAACCTGGGGATGCTGGGACTTTGCGCGTGCGGCTGGCTGGCGCACGCGATCTCTGCCTTCGCCGGTCGCTGCCTGCGGAAGCCTCAAACAATCAAACGAGAAGAGGCGAGCGTTGCCGTCCATCTATGAATATGCTCTCGGCGAGGACTTCAAGCGCCTCCATCCGATGATTCAGCGCCGGTTTTCGCTTTCGAGCGAATCGGGAATCGCCGCTATCGGTAGAGGTGTAATGGAAGAGGTCTGGCACGGGGCAATTTACACGCTGCCTTTCCTTCATCTCGGCGCCTGGCGCAGCATCATGTTCCCGGAGCAAGGAAGCAACATACCATTTTCAATTCAAAACTTCGCCTATCGCGATGCGCTGGGACGGGAGACCGTAACCTGGATTCGCACCTTCGACACAGCAATACGTGCAACCCCGCAGAGACGTTTCGATGCCTACATGATCTATAGCCAGCAACGTGGTCGGATCGTGGACTATCTGGGAACACATCAGCATCTCGCAGTCGACATCGATATCACCGTCGCGGCAAATGGCGGTATTGCCCTTCGCTCTGGAGAGCAGCGGTTTTATGAAGGTCCACTGCAATTTCGGTTTCCTAGAGCGTTTTCCGGAGTTGCCGAGGTCTGCGAGTGGTTCGATGAAGCATCCGG
This sequence comes from Edaphobacter sp., assembly GCA_965277575.1. GTDB lineage: Bacteria > Acidobacteriota > Terriglobia > Terriglobales > Acidobacteriaceae > Edaphobacter. The sequence continues at coordinate 3,055,322 of CBDIDK010000002.1, read as the reverse complement.
CCGGTTCCGCATTGAGGTCAATGTTATAAACCAGATTTGGGGACCTCTGTTTGGCTATCGCGGAAGCTTCGACGTGGAGTGGCTCCCCCATCAGCACGCTTCCCACGGAACTATTGCCGAAACGGGTCGAACGGCGCGAATGAATTTGCCGGAGACTGTTATTCCCAAATCCTAGCCATCACCAGCTCAAACCCAGCCATCACGCCGTCTCCTCGAACCGAGGTTGGATCGCGATGCACCTCAGTAGCCTCGCCAGTCCTATAGATCGAGACCTGCCGCTCGATGGGATCGATCAGCCATGCAAGCTGCGCGCCGTTCGCAATCCATTGGATCATCTTGGCGTTCAGCCCGGCAAGACTGTCATGTGGCGAACGCAGCTCAATGATGAAATCCGGGCAGAGAGGCGCAAATCTCGCCTGGTCCCTCTCGTTTAGCGCCTCCCATCTGCTCCGCAACACCCAGGCTGCATCGGCAGCCCGCATGGAGCCGTCTGGAAGGGTAAACCCGCCATTGGAATCGAACGCGATGCCACACCGATCGGCATCAGCCCATTCGTCGAGCAGACGCGTGATTCTGCTATTCATGCTGCTGGTCCTGCTGCCTGAGGGTGTCATCACGAGAATCTCTCCATTGGCATCGCGTTCCACCCGCACGGTATCGTTCGCCGCGCAGAAGCGCAGCAACTCCTCATCGCTCATCGGCGTCTCGGACCGGAAGCGTAGCGGAAGCGGTATGGCGGCAATGGCGAAGTTCACACTTGAAGTGTACTAAATCACACTTGACGCAGGTCGAGTACTCGCCTATGCTCGTTTCATTATAGGCGAACAAATGGCGAAAATAAACAGCTCATCCCTCTTCCCCATTCTTCCTCAGCAGCTAACCGGAATCGCCCGCATGGCAGCCCAGGCCAGCCACGCAGACGATGGGCACCTGATCGAGTTCAAGACGCTCGAGGTACGGAGCATCCTCAACAAATCGGTGTCGAAACGAAGACTTTCCCTGGCCTACAGCATCAATCCCTACCGGGGATGCGAGTTCGGCTGCAAGTACTGCTATGCACGATATACGCACGAGTTCATGGCCCCGAAAGACCCGGCTCCGAGCGGATCAGACGTGCCCAGAATGGACTTGCGTGATCCCCAGGCCTTTGAGCGGCTGATCTTTTTGAAGCAGAATGCAGCATGGCTGCTCGAACAGGAGCTGAGAAAGATCGATCCGGCGGATGAGATTGCTCTGGGCACCGCGACCGATCCATATCAACCCATCGAACGAAGGGCGCGGATCACGCGCAGCCTGCTCGAGGTGTTCGCTCGAAAGACCGGATATCGACTCGGGATTGTCACCAAATCGACACTGATCGAGCGCGACATCGATCTATTGGCAGAGATCGCGCGACGTAACACCTTGGCGGTTCATGTAACCATCACTACCCCGGATGCCGATCTTGCCCGACTGCTTGAGCCACGCGCGCCTAGACCGGATCTGCGCTTCCAGGTGGTGAAGAGGCTGCGCGAAGCGGGGATCGTCACCGGGATCTTCGGCTCGCCGGTGCTGCCCGGATTGACAGATACAGCCGAGGCGCTCGATGACATGGCCCGGCGCTCCGCGGCAGTGGGAGCCAGCTTCTTTGCGGCACATCCACTCTTTCTCAAGCCGTGCTCACGTCCTACTTACCTGAGCTTCGTTCGTAAGCACTTCCCTGCCCTTGAAGCCGACTACACACAACGCTTTGCCACCGCGGATTTTGCGGGAGCACCCTATCGTCAAAAGCTGGCAATTATGGTCGAGCAGGCATGTCGCAGGTACAGCCTCGGGAAACGCTCAAGCGATGCATTGCTGACACGGAACGAAGGAGGAGGCAGGCGGCCGCCCCAAGGTGCGGTTCGATCGGCACAACAGAGGCTGTTTGCATAAATATGGGAGGGATCGCAGCAGCCCGCGTTTGGGTATACGCCTTACCGCTTAGCGATCGTCTCGCTTGACAGGTTCTGCGCAGCGTTATTCCTACTACGCCTAAGAACTGGCTGGTGAAGCTGCCGAGATCTTCGCCGCAAAGTTGCCGTCGATCACTTCGAACAGCCCGGTTCGATTGTAACTATGGGTGCCGAGGTTCCCTTTTACCCAGGCGGGTTCGAGCCGCGAGATGGTGCGCTCCTCGTAATCGGTCTCCGTAAGAAGAAGCACCTCCGAGAAGACGATGGCATAGCCGTAGGCCTTGGCGCAGTCTTGCGATGGGCGAATCAGCCGGCCTTCATCACGGAAGAGCGCACCTGCGGGGCGTGAACGACGGACATCCGAGGCCACTGGATTCGCTGGGTGAGCGGTCCATGGGCCGAGAAGCGCGTCGGAGAAGAAGATGCCAAGCTCGTCGCAGTTGGAGTACCTGCCATTCGAGATACCCGCGAACATCCAGTACTTGCCGTCAGCCTTGTGGATGGTCGCATCCACTGCGTAGATGTCGCTGAGCAGCACGGCTTCGAGGGTCCATTCACCAGGGAAGCTGGTCGCGCGGTATAGCTCGACAGTTCGGTTTTGTTTTGTCTCCGGGATCATGTAAACCTCTCCCTCATCCTCAAATAAGAAGGGATAGGAGAGATGGTAGGGCCGGCGAAGGACCTCCACCGGAATACCGGGCGTGCCATCTGGGCCAAGTTCGCAGCAGGAGATGAGCGCGCGTCCTTCGCTGTAGCGAAGATCTTCAAAAAAAAGAAACGTCTTATGATCCCTTTCGAACAGGAAAGGATCCGCATAGAAACGGTCTTTCGGCGGAAGCATGAGCTTATACGCGGTGCCGCTGTCAAACCGATGGCTTGTGCTGCGGGGGCGAACGGCGACAAACCATTGGGGGTGCGAACCCCGAAGACGAGCCGCTACCCGCGCGCGAACTGACCGATAAAAGCGCCTGGCCAGGAAGATCGCCATCTGAAGAGTGTCTGGCGTGCGATAGATACCCCGCGTATAGGGTTCCCGCTCGCCGAAAGTCGGAAGGGATTCGATGTACTGCATCCCGCGGATATCGAGATCACGCAGACGTCGCATCGCAAATTCAGCCGTCTTCCAGTAGATCGCATTTCGATTGCGATACAGCGAACTTTGGTCCGTGGAAGAGTGGCTGCGGTAGATCACGTGTCCACCGTCCAGCGAGTCGGTCAAAATTTGCAGAATCGTCCCCGAGACAGGATTCTTCTCGTACATCTCCCAGAAAAGCGGCGGCCCGCCACGATATTCCAGGTTGTCATCGTGATGAAACGACCACACACCGCACCGAGCAGCGCTCAGGATGCCGCCACGAATAATCCGAAAACCGAAACGAAAGAGCACGTCGAGATTGTGTCCGCGGATAAACTCAAGTTCGTCCCCTTCAATTCGATCCGTGAACCCCTTACGCAACGGCAGAACGGTTATTCGGGGAACATCGCGGAGCAAAGGGGCGAGATCAAATGGAGCCTTTGCATCGAGAGCCGATTTGTTTCGTTTGTAGTCCCACTGTTCATAGCGATGAAACAGGGTAAGCTTCCAATGGTTGCGAAGGCGTTTACCGAAAGCAGCCCTCTTCTCAGCAGGAGGAGTGTTCAAGACGACGAGCTCGATGCGCGCGAAATCAGACGCCTGAACATCTTCGACAATCTTCGCAACCCATGCACTTGAAGCGTACGAGTCCAGCATGATCCCGATACGGAGCATATTTCTCCCGATGACTCAGATGGTTCAAGCCATCATATGGGCGATACATGCTGCACAGCAACAGAATCCCGCATGACAAAAAGGTCAGGGTGTACCAAACCTGCAGGGTGAACATGTCGCAAGCAGAAAGCGAGCAGCAAACATGGCTGGAGCCGCAGATCGAATCTGCGGCTCCAGAGTAGTGCATCGATCTTCCGTTCGAAGCTAGAGCAGCATTACAGTAGGTGTAATTCGGAGTACGGGTCTCGGCTGGCTTTTTCGCCGGGAAAAAGCCGACCTGGACATAGTTAGAAACTTGTAGTGACTGTAATACTGCTCTAAGCGACGACTTCGATGCCCATTGAGCGCGCGGTGCCGCGGATGCTCTTGGACGCTGCCTCAACTGAGGCAGCGTTCAGGTCCGGCATCTTCTGGGTGGCAATCTCCGTGATCTGCTTCTCCGTCACTTTGCCGAGCTTTTCCTTGTTCGGCGTACCCGAGCCCTTGGGGATCCCGGCAGCCTTCAGCAGAAGAACAGCCGCGGGCGGCGTCTTGGTGACAAAGCTGAACGTCCGGTCTGCGTAAACGCTGATGACGACCGGGATGGTGAGTCCGGCCATATCAGGCGACTTGGTACGCTCGTTGAACTGTTTGCAAAACTCCATGATGTTGACCTGCGCCTGGCCAAGTGCCGGCCCGACGGGAGGCGCCGGAGTCGCTTTGCCGGCCATAATCTGAAGCTTGACGTATCCTGTAATCTTCTTCGGTGCCATCTCTCTCAATCCTCTTTATGCTTCTAGCGGCTGGCTAACGCCTGCTGCTGAATGAGTACAGCTAAATTGTCTCCGGCTGCGGATGCCGCTCAGGAGAACTATTCCTCGATCTTCTCGACCTCGGAGAAGGTGAGTTCGACAGGCGTGGGACGGCCAAAGATGCTGACCATCACCTTCAGGGTTTGCTTGTCTTCGTTGACATCGTCCACAGCGCCATTAAAGTTGGCAAAGGCGCCCTCGTTGATGCGAACCTGCTCGCCCTTGGTAAATTTGACCTTCGAACTCGGCTTGCCGGCAGAGGTGTCGGAGCGGAAGAGAATGGAGCTGACCTCCTGCTCGGACAGAGCGACCGGGTTATCGCCAGTGCCAAGAAACCCTGTGACCCGCGGGGTGTTCTTGATTACGTGCCAGAGATCGTTGTCGAGATCCATCTCGACCAGGACGTAACCCGGCAGGAACACGCGTTCGATTGTATATTTCTTGCCATTGCGAAGCTCGGTAACCGGCTCCGTGGGGATCATGATGCGGCCAATGCGGTTCTGCAGTCCGAAGGCCGTGATCCGACTCTCAAGCGACTCACGCACCTTGCGCTCAAAGCCGGAATAAGCGTGAATGATGTACCACTTGAAGTTCTCGTTGACCGGCGGCGCAAGTTGCTCGGACGACTGATCTCCCTCAGGCTTCTGCTCTTCCGGATTTTGCTCTTCTGCCGCCATGGTTATGCCTTTGTCGCGCGTCATCTGATCTCTCTACTCGCCTCGCGTGGAACCGCGAAGCTGCTAGTGTTTCGTAAGACTGTGGAGCAATGTTTCGATGGCGCGGCCGATGATATTGTCAACCAGCCAGAAGTAGGCGGCGAAGATAAAAACCGTCACCAGGACGACAAAGGTCGTTGACTGAACATCGGGCCATGAAGGCCAGACCGCCTTGCGCATCTCGCTGCGCACATCCTTCAGGAACTCGCCGAGACGCTCGGGCTGCGCCTTCAACTGTTGCATACCGGTGCTGGGCTGTTCGGTTACCGCTAGTGTCTTGGCCATCGTACTGCCTCAAATCTTTGTGTTGCCGAGTGAAATTCCCGGACTCAGGGGGCCGGGCAAACTGGCGGGGGAGCTCGGATTCGAACCGAGAAGTTCGGTTTTGGAGACCGACAGTTTAACCGTTGAGCTTACTCCCCCGTGCTGCGGAACGAGAACCCAAGTCCTCGTTCCCAAATCCGGTCGGAGACTACTTCGTTTCCTTGTGGTCCGTGTGCTTGCGGCAGGTGTTACAGAACTTCGAGAACTCAAGCCGGCCAGTGGTCGTCTTCTTGTTTTTCGTCGTAGAGTAGTTCCTGTTCTTGCAATCAGGGCACTGCAATGTGATAATTTCGCGCATACATTTATCCTAACCGATTTTGCGGGAAATCACCTCGCCGCAAAATCCTTTCATTTGAAAGGCATCTGTCCGGAGGCATGACTCCTGCCCCGGATTCCAACCTTCTTTATTTGACGATCTCGCTGATGGTTCCAGCGCCGACGGTCCTGCCGCCTTCACGGATAGCGAAGCGCAGACCCTTCTCCATCGCGACCGGCGTATGCAACGTAATCTCCAGTTGCACGTTGTCGCCGGGCATCACCATCTCGGTGCCCTCCGGCAGCTTCGCCGAGCCCGTCACGTCCGTGGTACGGAAGTAAAACTGCGGACGGTAGCCGTTGAAGAACGGTGTATGACGGCCGCCTTCTTCCTTGCTCAGCACATAGATCTCGCCCTTGAACTGGGTGTGCGGCGTAATCGAGCCCGGCTTCGCCAGCACCATCCCGCGCTCCACATCTTCCTTCGCAATACCGCGCAGCAGAAGCCCGGCATTATCCCCCGCCAGACCCTCGTCCAGCTGCTTCTTGAACATCTCCACGCCCGTGCACACCGTCTGCTGCGTGTCGCGGAAGCCGACGATCGAGCAGGCCTCGCCAACCTTGATCTTGCCCCGCTCTATACGGCCCGTCACCACCGTCCCGCGGCCCGAGATCGAGAAGATATCTTCAATCGGCATCAGGAACGGCTGGTCGATCGCACGCTCCGGCTGCGGGACATACTTGTCCACCGCCGCCATCAGCTCGTCGATCTTGGCCTCCCACTGAGCTTCGCCGTTCAGCGCGCCCAGCGCAGAGCCGCGGATGATCGGAGTGTCGTCGCCCGGATAGTCGTACTTCGACAGCAGCTCGCGAACTTCCATCTCGACCAGCTCGATCAGCTCTTCATCCTCGACCGCATCGCACTTGTTCAGGAACACCACAATGTACGGCACGCCAACCTGACGCGCCAGCAGCACGTGCTCCTTGGTCTGCGGCATCGGACCGTCGGTCGCCGCCACCACCAGGATCGCGCCATCCATCTGCGCCGCGCCCGTGATCATGTTCTTGATATAGTCCGCGTGGCCAGGGCAGTCGACGTGCGCATAGTGCCGGTTCGACGTCTCATATTCCACATGGCTCGTCGCAATCGTAATGCCGCGCTCCCGCTCCTCAGGTGCATTGTCGATCGTGTCGAACGAGCGAAACGTGTTCTTCGGGTTGTGCTTCGACAACACCTTCGTGATCGCAGCCGTCAGCGTCGTCTTGCCATGATCGATGTGCCCGATCGTCCCAATGTTTACGTGCGGCTTCGACCGGTCAAACTTTTCCTTGCCCATGACTCTCTCATCTCCTCGTGTTGGCCGGCGCATGCACCGGGTTTCAGTTCAGTACGTTCAAACGAAAACTAAACTTGCGATCTCAGTAGTACGCATACAGCTTAAAGAATTTCTCCCGCAACTCAGGGGCTACCTTTTCCAGGCTGGCGAGATACAACTCGCGAATCTGGCCCTGGTCGGAGTTACCAAGTCTGCCGTACTCTGCCGCGGTGGAAGCGCCCAGAACCCCTTTGCCAAGAACTGTCTCGAAGTCGCGGATGCGCAGCCTGGAGCGCTCCAGCGAAAGCAGAAAATCCGCAATATGCCCCGAGGAAAAGGACGTATCGATGGATGCTTTTACCGCTCCAAAGACCGTGGGGTCGGCGACGGCAAGTACCGGCTGCACATACGTGGCGCTCAAGACACTCTCCTGCGACCGGCTACTTTCCGGCCGCCTGCTAAATCAGTGGAGCGGGAGACGGGAATCGGACCCGCGACCAACAGCTTGGAAGGCTGTGACTCTACCACTGAGTTACTCCCGCACTGTTGCAACAACACATATCTGGAGCTGACGGAGAGGCTTGAACTCTCGACCTCTCCCTTACCAAGGGAGTGCTCTACCACTGAGCTACGCCAGCCTTCTAAACTCTTCCTACACCTTCAATCCTACCTCGAACGAAGCCGGCCGAGCAGGACACGAAAGGCAAAAAAACCTAATAATATCCACGTCAGCGTCTGGTACTTACCCGGCTCCATCGTCTGCCAGACCGCTACTGCCAGCAAACCCAGGACAATCAGCGCAATATACAGCCGTCCGCTGCCTGCCGGGCTCAAATCCACTTCATCCACCACTCACGGCTCAACGCTCACTATTCAAACTGTATGGTGCACAGGGGAGGATTCGAACCTCCGTAACTCGAAGAGTGGCAGATTTACAGTCTGCTGCCATTAACCGCTCGGCCACCTGTGCACATCTGCATAACCTTGCCCTCCACAGCCCTCATATCAACCCAACAGGCATCGTGCTTCGATTCGTGACCGAACCGGGCAGGAGTACAGCCTGGAAGGAGTGACCGGAGGCATGCGGAGCCAGAACGGCACGCAGCACAACCAAATCCGTCTTTCGTGCTACTCACCTGCTGGATGGAACTGGAGCTGACGAAGGGATTTGAACCCCCGACCCTCTGATTACAAATCAGATGCTCTACCAGCTGAGCTACGCCAGCCCAAACAGCCTGTACTTGCTCCCTGTCAACCCAGCCGCGAAAACGCGCAACCGTGCCCGCGCAGAGTGCGCCACAAAGGCAACTTTAGCATAGCCTCGGCCCTGCGGCAATGCTCTGCCGATCCACACGGTGCAGTTGGAAGCGCTCAGCCCGCGCACCTCAACTGCCGGGAATCGGCTATCCTGAGAGCCGGACAAGGTGAACCCTCCATTGATCTCCGCACCCCCGATCTCCGCACCTCCGTCGCCTCATCTCGATCCTGCCCGGCCGCCCGATGCATAAGCGCACCCGCTACTCCCTTCTGCTGATGCTTCTTCTGGTCGCGGCGCTGACCCTGGCGCTCGTCTTGCGCAAGGGCGCCCCACCCGAGGCCGCGCGCCTGCTGCCCGAGTCCGACGCGATCGTCTACATCGACGTCAAGCCACTCCGCGCAGCGACTCGCTTTGACCGCACTCCGGTCAACCGAAGCCCGGAATATCAGCAGTTCATCGACGCCACCGGCATCGTGCCCGAGCGCGATCTCGATGCCGCTGCCTTCGCGCTGCATCGCATGGCCGACCCCAACGGAGCCAACGGCCCGGTCGGCTACTCCGAGGTCTTCGAAGGCCGCTTCGACGGGCAGCGCCTCGCGCAGTATCTCGCGAAGATCGCGGTAACGAAAGAGACCTACGCCGGCCACGAGGTCTTCACGATCCCGGTCGGCGATGGCAAAACCGTGCGGCCGCTCCGGATCGCGCAGCTTGGCTACGACACCATTGCCGCGTCCAACATGCCCACGGCCGAGCAGATCCACTCCATCCTCGACCGTCACCGAGCCGCAGCCTCCCCATTCTCGGGCTCGTCGCTGCTGTCGGCCCGCTACCGCGACGTGCCTGCCTTCGCCAGCGCCTGGGCCATCGGACACATCGGCCTCCCCTTCTCCGACCGCGGCATGCTCAGCGTCTTCGGCCTGCAGCTTCCGCTCCCCGAAGACACCACCTTCGTCGCCAGCCTGCGCTACCTTGGCACCCTGCACCTGCGCATCGAGCAGATCGCCCCCAGCGACGCCGATGCAGCCCGCGCAACGGAGATGCTTCGGACCTTGCTCACCCTGCTGAAGACCGTGCAACAGACCCAGACGCAGATGCAACCCGGCGGCTCCGACCCGGCCCTCCAACAGATGACGGATTCGATGAAGATCGAGCAGCGCAGAGACCGCGCCATCCTGACTGCAAACATTCCACTGGAACTCGTCAAACAACTCACAACACCCGACACCCGACCCCGGCCATGACCTCGTCCACCGCCCGGCACGCCACACGGATCCTCCTCGTTCGCCACGGCCAGAGTGTCGCCAACGCAGGCGGCACACCGCCGGATCACGTCACCAATCCGCTGACTGAGCTCGGCCACGCACAGGCCATCGCGTTCGCGGAGGGCTTCGCCTGCGAGCCCGCCCTCTTCGTCGTCTCGCCCTTCCTCCGGGCGCGCCAGACCGCCAAGCCGCTGCTTCAGCGGTTCCCCAGCGTCCCGGTGGAGGAGTGGCCCATCTACGAGTTCACCTTTCTCGAACCCGCTCGCCACATCGGCACCACCGAAGAGCAGCAGATGCCGCATATCCTCGCCTATTGGGAGCGTGGCGATCCATCCTCAGTGACAGGGCCCGGCGCCGAATCGTTTACACTTTTTCTGGATCGCGCCCGGGATGCCGTTCATCGTCTTGCACATATGGCTTGCGGCGGCTGCATCGTGGTCTTCACCCATGGACTCCTCATGCAGGCGTGCCGGCTCGTGCTGCTCTTCCCCAACGCCTCGGATGCACAGCTCATGGCCAACTTTAGCCGCTTCCATTTCGCCCATTTCATTCAGAATGCCGAGTCACTCGAACTTGAAGTCAGAGACGGTGAAGTTCGTCTGTTCGGCCAGCCGCATCTCACTGCTTTCAGACTTCAAGGAGAAACGCCGCATGACTAAACCTGGTTCCATTCTGCTTCAAGCCCTCGCGCTCGCCTCCGTCGCATCCGCCATGCCCCTCTTTCTCGCCGCTCAAACCAGCGCCACCATCACCGGGCAGGCGGCCTTCACCGACTACACCCAGGAGCATCCGGGCGTCCGCCGCAAGATCACCCTCGCCGACCTGCCGGCGCCCAAGCCGGATGAGTCCGTCGACAACGGCCCCAGCCTCGTCCCACGGCCCGAAGGAGCATGGCCCATCGCACCCAAGGGCTTCAAGGTCGACCTCTACGCCCAGGGATTCAAGGAGCCGCGCCTGATGCGCACCGCCCCCAACGGCGACATCTTCCTCGCCGATTCGCATGGCGACAAGGTCATGGTCCTGCGCGGCGTCGGCCCCGACGGCAAGGCGCAGAAGATCTCCACCTTCGCCTCCGGCCTCGACCTGCCCTTCGGCATCGCCTTCTACCCCAGCGGACCGAATCCGCAGTGGGTCTACATCGGCAACACCAGCTCCGTCGTCCGCTTTCCCTACAAGTCCGGCGACCTGGAAGCCACCGCCGCACCCGAGAAGATCGTCGCGCAGCTCCCCGGCTTCGCCCAGCTTCGCGGCGGCGGTCACTGGACCCGCGACATCGTCTTTACCCCGGACGGCAAGCACATGCTTGTCTCCGTCGGCTCAGCCTCGAACGTCGACGATCCCGACACCCACCCCAACGAATTCCACCGCGCCGATGTGCTAGAGTTCACCCCGGAAGGCAAGTTCGTCGAGGTCTACGCCAGCGGCCTTCGCAACTGCGTCGGCGAGGCCATCAACCCCACCACCGGCCAGCTCTGGTGCTCCACCAACGAGCGCGACCGTCTCGGCGACAACCTCGTCCCCGACTACATCACCAGCGTCAAAGAAGGCGGCTTTTACGGCTGGCCGTGGTGGTACATGGGCAGCCACCAGGATCCGCGCCTGCCCGGAACGCACCCCGAGCTCAAATCGAAGGTCATCACCCCCGACGTCATCCTGCAACCTCACTTTGCCTCGCTTGAAATGGCCTTCTACACCGGCAAGCAGTTCCCGTCCTCCTACGACGGTGACGCCTTCGCAGCCGAACACGGCTCCTGGAACCGGGCCCACCGCTCCGGCTACGAGGTCATCCGCGTCCCCATGCGCGACGGCCACGCCACCGGCGAATACGAGGACTTCCTCACCGGCTTCGTCACGCCCGATGGCAAGGTCTGGGGCCGGCCCGTGGGAGTCACTGTCGCCAGCGACGGTTCGCTGTTTGTAACCGACGACGGCACAAAAAGTGTCTGGCACGTAACCTACACAGGCAAATAATCGCTTCCTCGACACCAGGCGGCTGAGGACCTCAGCCGTCTGGCCGGGAGGCCGAGATCATAAGAGAAGGATCATCAGAACAAAATCAGCGTTGCTGCCCACGATCTCTGAAGCGTCATCCTGACCCTCGAGCGTAGCGAAGGGGAAGAGACCCCCGCAGTTGCTTTTGTTTGTTCTTATCCGGCGGTTTCAGTCATGCTGAACGCCTATACCCAGAGTTTAAGGAAGCTCTGATTAATGCTGGGTCTTGAAAGGGCGGCTCCAGCCGCGCCGTAAGTTGCGCGACGAGAAAGGGCTTTAGCTCCGAGGATTGCTAAGCAGAAGCCAGCACGCTTAATCAGAGCATCCCTGCCTCATCGACCGCTGCTTTGCCCTAAAACAGCTCCGTATCGATCCCGACGATGAACTTGATTCCAGAAACTCTCAACTTGAGCAGCCTCTTATCCCCGGTGATAAAGAGATCGACTCCAAAGCTGGCAGCACATGCAAGGTGGATCGTGTCCGCCGCCGCAGTCCGATGTTCCGCTCGAATTCTGCCGAAGAGATCGACCGACTGCTGATCGAAAGCCAGCAGCCGAATGTTCGCTTTTGCCATCCCCTTCTGAATAGCCTTTGCCGCGTTTTCGTCTTTGTCCCGGTACGCTCCAGCCAGTATCTCCCCAAGCGCAAGATAGCTGGTGCAGATCTCGTCGCCTCGTTCGACCGATTGTCTGCGCAGAGATGCAACACGCTCCCAGTACAGGGGGTCTTTCTGAAACAAATAAATGAACAGCATCGAGTCCCAGAAGATCCGGGTCATCTGCTCTGCTCGAAGTCGCGGTCCTTGCGGAGTGTGTGCAGAAACACCTTGGCTCCTTCCCGGATTGATCCCTGTAGAACACCTGCAAGATCAAGAAGCGGATCCTCTGCATCGCTCGCAGCCGGAGGAGATAACCTGCTGTCCAAAAAGCGGAACCGTAGCACGGTGGAGACCCGCTCTGGCTGCCCGGCGGGGCTGTCGAGCCTCAAGCCAAACCGTTCGCTGAATAATTTCGATTCGAGCGACGTACATATCTGCCGGATGTGACCCGACGGAAAGCCTTCCTTCCGCAACTTCGCTTGTAGTTCTCCCACTGGAATGACGACGCTCGCCCCTTTGAGCCTTGCGGGTTCGATGTATTCTCTAACCGCAAGGTGCCTTACCTGCTCACTAAGCCCGGAATGCATCGCGCACCTCTCTTCCTACGATGAACCTACCGCACAAGCTTCGTCAATACATGTATTAATGGGATGTATAGGCCTATCTATATGGGCTTCGTCGTCGACGGAGAACAGCATCTCAGGCTGCTGCGAATACCGCATTGTCTTTCGCCGCGATTTTCGCGACAGGTTCATGATGGCTGGAAACCATCCGCTTCAACGCATCGAAGCAGTCCCTATCGAGCTTGTCCGGCACCATCTTCGTCATGATCGAGATAATCTCATCCAGCCCCAGCCCCACCCGGTAGGGCCGCTCCTCCGACAACGCGCCATAGACATCCGCGACCGCGATAATCCGCGACTCGAGCGAAAGCTCCGGCCCCAGCAGACGATTGGGATAGCCCGAACCGTCCAGCTTTTCATGGTGCTCTCCCGCGATGATCGCCATCTCGCGGAACGGCCCGACCCGCTCCAGGATGCTGCGCGTCATCCCGGGATGCTGATGCACCGCGCTCCACTCCGTCTCGGTCAGCTTGCCCGCTTTATCCAGAATCGAATTCGAGACGCTCAGCTTGCCGATGTCGTGCAGCAACGCCGTCCGGCGAACCAGTTGCACCCGCTCCGAAGACAGACCCATCTGCCAGGCAATCCCGAAGGCCGCCTCCGCGACTCCCATGGAGTGGCGAAAGGTAAAGTGAGATTTGGCATCGACCACATCCGCGAAGGCTTCGCAGACCCGATCGATCTGATGAGCCTCCAGGCAACGCCGCCTGCCCGCGTCCAGGTCGAGAACGGCCTGGCGGGTGTCCTCCGGGCTGTCGTTCAGCGCACAGTTCGCCCACAACGCGTCGCGCCCGTGCAGCGAGACCGTAGCCCGCACCATCTCCGGGTCGAACCACGTGCCGCTGCGCTTCTGAAGCGTTGCAATCGCAGCTTCAATCCCCCGGCCCGAGGAAAATACATCCAGGTGTTGCGCGACGGCGCAGATGCGGGCCAGGAGCGGAATCTGCTCGCCCTGGACGCGATCGGGATAGCCGCTGCCATCCCAGTGCTCGTCGAGGCTGCGGACGGCCTGTGCAGCGGCTTGTCCCATGCCCAGCTTTCCTACGATGCTCGCTCCACGGTCGCAGCGCAAACCGATCAACTCCGCGTTGTTCCTGTGCTGCGCCGCACCGATGCGCAGAATCCGAGTGGCCTTTGCCACTCTTCCAGCCCCGGGAAGAACGTTGTCCCACAGCAGCTTCAGCCCGGCCATGCTCGGTTTATGCGGCCTGGTCCAGTCCTCATATTTCACCCCGGCCTTCACCGCGCGGTCGTCGCCTCCGACGATCTGGCACATCCGCCCGGCGTTGCTGCTGCAACCCACGTCCTTCAGCATCAAAGCGAAATAAAGACTGCTGGTCTGCGAAGACGAGAGCTTCGCCTCGGCGGCAATCCGCATCCCCAGCAGGCAGCTTCGCAGCGCGTGCCCTTGTACGGCGCCCTCGGTCAGATCCAGTGCATAGGAGAGTGCTGAGATGATCTCGGACATCGAGGTCGAGCCATCGCCATCGGCCAACTCGCGCTCAAAAGAAGATGAAGTCTGGACCATATATGTCTCGTCTCCGGCAGAGCAGGGCCGACGTCGCCATTCGTCTCGCCCGTCCAGGCGCGAGCGTAGGCCGGTCCCGAGTGCTCCACGGTGACTATATCGACGCAACCGGACATGGCAGTATTCCCCAAAAGATGCAGGAGTCTGCTTCGGACGAGAGTCTTCCAGTCCGACCCCTTCGCCCCAGAGAGCCTTCGCCCCAGGACTGGCAAGCCTTCTTCAGGACTGGCAAGCCTCCTTCAGGAAGGCTTAAGCCACCTTTTGTACCGTTTATTCAGCGCCTCAAGGCGCTCAGGAGAACCACCATGACCCTCCATAGCTATCACCTCATCGCAGCATCTGTCCTCGCCCTCAGCATCAGCGCCGTCGCCCAGGAGAAAAAGATCGACCGCTCCGCCCTGCCCCCCGCAGTCGAAAAAACCGTCCAGGAGCAGTCTACCGGCGCGACCGTCAAAGGCTTCTCCACCGAAGTCGAGCACGGCCGCCGCGTCTACGAGGCCGAGATGATGGTCGACGGCCACTCGAAGGACATCGAGATCGCCCCCGACGGAACCCTGAACGAGATCGAGGAGCAGGTGGCCTTCAACTCACTCCCAGCCAATGTCCAGACCGCTCTCACCGCGAGGGCAGCCGGCGCCAGGATCACCAAGGTCGAGTCGCTCACCAAAAAGGAGAAGCTCGTCGCCTACGAGGCCGCAACCCTGAAGGGCACAAAAAAGGGTGAGGTCCAGGTTGGACCGGACGGCAAGCCTCTGGCACATGAAGAGTAGCTCACAGCGATGATGCAAAGATAATGGCAGGCCTGATCGGTGAACCAGGCCTGTTGTTTTTTCTACTTCCGAGAGCTATCTCCCACAAGTGCCCCATCCTGAACGGTGGGCAGATCCTGCGGAACATCGCGGCCCAAGTCCGCCAAAGTCATCCGCAGATACTTGTGCGGATTCACCGGCGTATTTCTTATCCGAACCTCGTAATGCAGATGCGAGCCCGTGGTCCGTCCACTATGTCCAACATAGCCGATCACCTGCCCCCGGACTACCGTCTCGCCCGAGATGCACGCAAACCCCGACATGTGGCCATAGATCGTCTCCACCCCGTGACCGTGATCGATGACCACCTCCCGGCCGTAGCCGTTCGACATCTGTGCCTCTTTCACCGTTCCATCACCGGTCGCGCGGATCGGAACCCCATTCGGTGCGCCGATATCGATGCCCGTGTGGAACTCGCCCTCGCCATTACCCAGAATCGGGTCTTCCCGCTGACCGAAGCCACTCGTAATCGGACCCATGATCGGCCAGAGCGACGGAATGAACGAAGCGTCCCGATCGTCCAGGCCCAGACCCGCTCCGAACACTTCGGTCGTGTTGTACCCGGGTGCCCCCAGACTCGAGATCGCCCGAGCCGCCGTACCGCTCATCGCCGAGTTACGCAGCGCGTAGAAAGCATCCACAGATTTGTAATAGCTGTCGTCGGAGAGACCTGTCGTAGACTCCGCCAGCGGCGCAGAAGCGATTGATTCGGCAACGCCGGCCGACTTGGCATGATGATTGTCCGAAAGCCGACTCACCGGCGACGCCAGTTTGCTCGCCGTCAGGCCGTACAGCGCCGACACCTCGGTCGCCAGCGATCCCAGCGATGCCGCCTCGATGTCCTTCTCATGCGCCGTCTTCTCCAGGTGCGCATAGTCCTTCTGGAGCAGGTTGTGGTCCTGCCGAAGCTGATTGAACCGCGCCGTCTTGATCAGCATCCGCGAGTACGATCCCGCCAGCCCGGTAATCGTAAACATGCCGATCGCCGCCACCGCCACGAAGAGGTAACCATAGTAAAGCGGAACCGGGACCTTGTTCAGGCCTCCGTCTTCATCGCGGCTGACGAACATGATGTAATAACGCTTCTTCAGCTTCAAGCAGAGACCCTGGCCCAGGTATTGACCGCGAACAAATCGCGGCTCGGAGAGAATGCGAATCCAGAATGAATCAAGGTATATGAACTCTGGCAATCGCCATTCAGGATTGCAATTCTCTCTTGAGCTTCCAGTTACAGGGTACCAAGACCGTGCTTCCTGCGCAACCTGCGTGTAGCCGTACAACCACCGGCGATCTACCACAAATTGGCCATGTCCGATCCACGTTTCCACCCGCACAAACGTCCGCGTTCAGGGTATAAGCTTCGCATCAGCATGAGAAAATCTCCGGGATTTTTTGGCGAGCTGGCTCTGATCGAACAGATTCGCCGCACCTCCGCCGCTCGCCACGGCAGGTCCATAGTCCTCGGCATAGGCGACGACTGCGCCATCCTGCGTCCTCCTCGCGGGAGCGAAGTGCTTGTCACGACGGACTTTACCCTCGAAGGGCGGCACTTCCGCCGCGATCTCCACCCGCCCGAGTCAGTCGGCCACCGCTGTCTTGCACGCGGACTGAGCGACCTTGCCGCTATGGGCGCCACGCCGCTAGCCGCCTTTCTCTCGCTCGCTCTTCCCGCCCCCATGCTCGCCACCGCCTCCGGACGCGCCTGGATCGACCGCTTTATGGAAGGCTTACAGGAATTAGCGAAGTCGAGTGGCGTCACCCTCGCAGGCGGCGACACCTCCGAGTCGCCTGGCGGAAAAGCCGGTTCCATCCTCGCCGACATCATCCTCCTCGGCTCCGCACCCAGAGGCAAAGCCTTGCGGCGCTCAGGCGGAAAAGCCGGCGATGCCATCTACGTCACCGGCTACCTCGGCGGTTCCGCAGCGGAATTATCTGCCATGCAGACACGTGGACGCATCGCTCGGATCAGCAAAGGCGGTGAACATCCGCAGATGTTTCCGCAGCCCCGTCTCGATACAGGAGAAGCCCTGCTGCGGCGAGGTCTGGCGACAGCCTGCCTCGATATCAGCGACGGCCTCTCCACCGACCTTGCCCATCTCTGCCGCGCCTCCGGTGTTCATGCCGAACTTGAGCAGGCAGCGATTCCGGTCCATCCACTCGCCCACAAACTACCTCCGGATACCGCACTCCGCGCCGTACTGCACGCGGGGGAGGACTACGAATTGCTATTCGCCGCGCCACCTTCACTCCGTATGCCAGCATCGGTCGCCGGCATCCAGATCACAAGAATCGGCACACTCACACGCAGGCGCCCCGGTGCGCCGCTGATGACCCTGCTTACCCCCGCGGGGGCCCGGGAGCCGCTGGAACCAATGGGCTGGGAGCATTTCTCCGCATCCAGCAAAGCCCGTAAGAAGAAGCTGCGCTGAGGCTGCTACGATCAAACCTTTCAAACCAGTTCCACCTGGAAGAAAGGTGTCCCGGTCACACGCACTCGCCCCCAAGAGTCCTCAGAGGTCGTTTTCTGTCGAGTAGCCGAAGGTAGCCGAGGTGCGTAAGGGCATTTGTATTTTCCTCAAACCACCGTTTCAGCAAGGTACACTCGCTGTGAACACATCGGGGGTTCACATGAAGCGAGTCACTGGTATCGGCGGCATCTTTTTCAAGGCAAAAGATGCACCCGCGCTGCAGGCCTGGTACAAGCGTCATCTTGGCATCGATGTCCAGACGTGGGGCGGTGCCGCATTCGACTGGACCGACTCGGATGGCAAGCCCACGGGCGGAACGACCGCCTGGTCTGTTGCTCCGGAAGAAAGCGACCAGTTTGCTCCAAGCAAAGCCTCATTCATGGTCAACTACCGCGTTGAAGACCTTACCGCTCTGGTCGCGGCTCTCAAAGCGGAAGGCTGCAACGTCCTCGACAACATCGATGACTCTGAGTACGGGAAGTTTGGCTGGGTCATCGATCCTGAGGGAAACAAGGTCGAGTTATGCCAGCCACCTGCCGGTCAATGACGCGAGGAGGCACACCATGAGCATCCTGTTATGGGTTCTGCAGGTTCTCGCCACGCTCGTGTACGGAGCGTCGGGTGTCATGAAGGTTTTCATGTTCGACAAGATAAGCGGGCAGGTCCCGTCCTTTGGTGCGTTGCCGCGGGTTGCCTGGATGGCGCTCGGCATTCTCGAACTCCTCTGCACGGTCGGGCTCGTCATCCCCGCCGCCTTCCACTGGCAACCGGCGCTCACGATGGTGGTCGCCACGGTCCTGGCGATCGAGAGCCTAGTATTCGTCGCTGTGCACGTCAAGTACAACGAGATCTCGTCCACCATCTTAAGCGGCGTACTGGGCCTGCTCATGGCGTTCATCGCGTACCGACGAATGTTCCTGGAGCCGATCCTCTGATCACTTGACCCTTTATCTTCCACCTATGCGCGACGCCACCAAGATCATCCGATCCACACTGACCCAGACCGTCCCCGGCGAGCCGCTACACGCAGGACCGGTCTTCGCAGGGCCCTTCCATACTCCGGGCGACGCAGGCGAGACACCCTACACCTACGCACGTTCGCACAATCCGACTTGGACCGCTCTCGAAAAGGCGATTGGCCAGATGGAATCCGGATGTCTACCCTCTGGTGAGAGTTACCGTGCGACCGCGCTGGTCTTCGGCTCCGGCATGGCGGCCTGCGCTGCGGTCTTTGGCGCGGTGCTGCGGCCGGGCGATGTCGTCGTCCTACCCGCAAACGCCTACTTCGCCGCACGCGTCCTGCTCCAGGACTACTTCGCCGCAATGGGCATCGTGCTGCGCATGGCCCCCACAGCCGGCGATCTTCACGCCGGAATGCTGGACGGTGCGCGTCTCCTGTGGCTGGAATCGCCCAGCAATCCAGGCATGGAGATCTCCGACATAGCCGCATTGGCCGACGCGGCGCATCGGGCAGGCGCGCTGGTCGCCGTGGACAATACGACGCCGACTCCGCTCGGTCAGCTTCCACTGGCGTTGGGTGCAGACCTCTCCGTCGCCTCCGACACGAAATCGATGACCGGCCACAGCGATCTCCTCATCGGCCATGTAGCCGTGCGCGACCCGGAACTCCGCGCAAAGCTCGACCAATGGCGAACCCTGACCGGTGCCGTGCTCGGTCCGATGGAAGCCTGGCTGGCCCTGCGTTCCATCGCGACGCTTCCCTTGCGGCTCGAACGATCGTGTGACAACGCACAGCGCATCGCGGAATTTCTGACCACCCGGAAAGAGGTCGTCAGCGTGCTTTATCCCGGCCTGCCGACGCACCCCGGACATGAGACTGCGGCGAAGCAGATGCGTTACTTCGGCCCGGTCCTGAGCTTCATCCTGCGCGACAAGGCAGCCGCCGAAGGCTTTCTCGCACGAGCAACCTTGCTGACCGAAGCGACCAGCTTCGGCGGCATCACCACCACCGCCGAACGCCGCGCCCGCTGGGGTGGAGATGCGGTCTCCGAAGGGTTCATCCGCATGAGCGCAGGCTGCGAAGCCGTCGAAGACCTCGTCGAAGACATGGCTCAGGCGCTGGACGCGGTCCGATGAAAATAGACGCATCCGTAGAAGATGACGTGTTTCCGCGGGACTGGAGAGCCGAAATCCTGACCGCGCCTCCACTGATAGCACCTGCACGTCAGTTCACCTATCCCCGGCAGATCGCAGGCGAAGAAGATGCGCTGGCACGAGGCGCATTGCAGCTTCTAGTCCATCCTGCTTCCGGAGCGACGTTCCTCGCCACCTGCGCTCTCGGCTTCACCAGCCCCTCCATGCCGACCGGAGTCTTCGCCTGCCCCGACCCGCAGCAGATGTGCGCTGTCGCCGGAGGCTATGCCTACATCATCGACACCGCGCAGCCGGAGCACACCACGCATATTTCACTGAAGCCAGCCGTGGAGGTGAAGTCCCTGCATCACCATGAATTGCTGTTATTCACGGGCTTTCATTCGATCGTGGCCTGGGGAAAGAACGGCCTAGCCTGGGAGACAGCCCGGCTGAGCTGGGAGGGAGTGCGCATCACCAGCATCGAGGACACGATGCTGCACGGAATGGGCTGGAATCTGAGGACGGATCGAGAGGTCGCCTTCTCGGTCGATCTGCTCACTGGTCTTCATCAGGGTGGGGGCTTTTCCCAACCGCCCGGCCAAAGAAGCTGAGCGCGGCATCGCCCTGCTTCAGCAAGCGCGTCTGTTCCAGCGCACCATATCGGCTGGCCAAAGTTGCTTTACTGCTGTGTTCCGCGACAACGACAGCCTCGGCCGAAAGCGCGGCACCACCCGGCACACTGCCAAGAAAATTGAGCGTCGCGCTGTACTCTGCCTCCGCCTCATACGGCGGATCGAGAAACACGATATCGACTGCCTGTGCCAGCTTGCCCAGGCGCTGCAGCATCGCTCCGACACCACGATCCTCCAGCGTAAAACCGCGCGCGATCTTCAACGCAGCGACATTCTGCCGGATCGCTGCCAGCGCAGGCTCTCCATTTTCGGCGAACCACACATGGGCGGCCCCTCGGCTCAGCGCCTCAATCCCGACGGCCCCGGTCCCGGCATAGAGATCGACGAAGCGGCAGCCCTCGATGCGCCACGAAAGGATATCGAAGAGCCGTTCTCGCAGCCGGTCGCTTGTAGGCCGCGTCTGAAGACCACGGGGAGCAAGCAGTTGGCGTGAACGATACATACCTGCAATGACGCGCATCTGCCAAGCATAAAGCCAGAGCAACACAGCAGCGAATCATGCCGGCCCGGATCCCGGTCCAGATCGAAAGACAGCAGCGCATACAATGATAGGTATGCGTGGGTGGTCATTTCCAATCGGCAGGCTTCTCGGCGTGGATGTTCGCATTCACACCTTCTTCCTGCTTCTGCTTGGCTTGGCGGTAAGCTTTGCCTCTATCTCCGGAGCGACCGGCGGACGCGGCTTCGGCCTGTGGTCGCTGCTGCTACTCGCCGTAGCCGTTCGCGAGATCGCGCGCGCCATTGCAGCCGTCTGGTTCGGGCTGGAGCTGCGCAGCATACTCCTGCTGCCCATCGGCGGCCTCCTGACCTACGCGACCCCCGAGATGACCGAGCGCGCCTCCAGCCCCGAGATGCAGAAACGCCTCGCCGTCATCGGTCCCATTGCAAACATCGGCTTCGGGCTGCTCCTGGCCGCCATGGTCTTGACGGTCGCTCCCCAGGTCAACCTCTTCGAACGACCCTGGATGACCCCGACCCACCTCCTGCGCGCTGCCGTCTGGATGAACCTCCTGCTCGGCGCCGTGAACCTGCTGCCCGCCTCGCCGCTCGATGGCGGCCGCGTCTCTCGCGGCGAGTTCGCCAAGGCCCGCGGCGCGATCAAGGGTCAGCGCGCGGCCGCTGGTCTCGGGCAGGCGGTCGCCATCGGCCTGATCGTAGCCGGAATGCTCGTACCCAGCATGTGGCTCGTCATGTTGGGCGCCTTCGTCTTGATCGGCGCGCATATGGAGGACCAGGGCCTGCTGCTCCAGACCGACGTGGACGCAGTGCGCATGCGCGATGTCATGCTCACGCAGTTCAGCATGCTCTCCGCCTCAGACACCCTTGAAGACGCGCTGCAGCGGTCGGTCCATACCCTGCAGGATGTGTTCCCCGTCGTGCGTGGATCGAACCTCGTAGGCGCGGTCTCGCGACAGGGCATCGTCGAAGCGTTGCAGTCCAGCGGCAACGGCTACGTCCAGGGTGTCATGACTCGCTCCTTCCAGACCGCCCAACCCGACGACTCGCTGGTCAAGACGCTGCGCCGCATCATGGCCGGCCAGGGTGCCCAACTCGTACCCGTCCTCGAAGGCGATCGCATCGTCGGCATTATCACCCCGCAGAACCTCGCCAACTCGATGGGCATGTTGAGCCAGCGCCGCAAGCTGCGCCAGCCGGAATAATGCCTACGGATCACACGAAAAATGACAGCAAACCGCTCGCACCGGGGCTCTACCTCGTCGCTACCCCCATCGGCAACCTCGAAGACATCACCCTGCGGGCCCTGCGTGTTTTGAAAGCTGTCGACCGAATAGCCTGCGAAGACACGCGCCAGACCCAGAAGCTGCTCAATCATTTCCAGATCCAGACCCCGACCGTCAGCTACCACATGCACAACGAAGGCTCCCGCTCCGAGGAGCTCCTGTCAGAGCTGAAGGCAGGGGCGCGCATCGCGGTCGTCAGCGACGCCGGCACCCCGGGCATTGCCGACCCCGGCGGACAGATCGCCACGGCCGCCATCGCCGCCGGCATCGATGTCTTCCCCGTTCCCGGCGCCAACGCGGCCATCAGCGCCCTGATCGCAAGCGGCCTGCCCAGCGAACAATTCACCTTCCACGGCTTTCTCCCCGCCAAGGCCGGCCAACGCAAGACCGCGCTGGAGCAATTAGCGCGAGGCGAAGCCACACACATCTTCTACGAAGCCCCTCACCGCATTCTCGACACCCTCGCAGACATCGAAGTCGTCTTCGGCCCAACTCAGCACGTGGTTATAGCCCGCGAACTCACCAAGCTGCACGAAGAATTCCTGCGTGGTCCGGCCAGCGAAGTCCGGGCACAACTGGCCGCCCGGGCAACCGTCCGCGGCGAAATCGTCCTGATACTCGCCCCCGCCCCGGTCGACCGTACTCCAGCAGAGCAGCGCCCGGACATCGCCGCCGAGGTCGCCACCTTGATGAAGTCGGAAGGAATCACTGAAAAAGACGCTTTAAAACGGATCGCCCGGGAACGCGGCATTGGCAAGAGCGACGCCTACCGCGAACTCCAGCGCACGCAGAATCGCTTGCGCTGAGCAGCAGCCAACCCGGCTTACTCCCGCCCCGCTACTCTCTACCCCCGCTACTCTCTACCCCGCTACTCTCTACCCCGCTACTCTCTACCCTTGACCCGATCGTAGTTGTACACATTGCTGGTCGTCCCCAGAGCCTCGTTGTACAGACTCGTGGCCCCGGTAGCCTCGTTCAACTCCGCGCTGAACTCGTGAATCGCACGCAGATGGTCGGCAGTCGCCGGGATCTCCAGCCTGCTCGTCTTCAGAAATTTCTGGTATCCACGGTCCAGCAGACGGGAAATCTCGCCACCCAGCACCCAGCCCGGCCGGGCCAGCACCTCCACCGAACCGTCCGGTGCGGCAGCAATCTCCGCGGCACAGCCGTACTTACGCACCTGGAATGCATTGGGCGTCCGCTTTGCACCCTCTTGCGCGGGCGCAACATCGAATCGTTGACTGCCAAGCATCGAAAGGACATCGTTGAAGCTTCGCTGTGTGGTCTTTTTGGCCATAGTTGCAATACGTTAGACTCGATTAACTGTCGCACATTCGCCGAAGTCCCACAATCAACGCTGTCGCAGCAAGTGAATACCGACTAACCAAACGGGAATACATGATTACCACCGTCAAACCGCTCGGAACCAACATCCTCGAACGCGTCGGCAATACACCTCTGGTCCGGCTGGACAAGCTGGCGGCACATCTGCCCGGCATCCAGATCCTTGGCAAGGCCGAATGGGCCAACCCCGGCGGGTCCGTCAAGGATCGCGCCGCCTCCGCCATCATCATCGACGCCGAGCGCCGCGGCCTGCTCGAATTCAATCGCCCGGACGGTCGTAGTCTCATCGACGCGACCAGCGGTAACACCGGCATCGCCTACGCCATGTTCGGCTCCGCGCTCGGCTTCCCCGTCACGCTCTGCGTCCCCTCCAACGTCTCGCCCGAGCGCAAGAACATCCTCGCCGCCTACGGTGCCAACGTCATCTGGACCAACCCGGCCGATGGCTCAGACGGCGCCATTCGCAAAGTTCGAGCCTTGGTCACGGACGAGCCCGACCGCTACTTCTACGCCGACCAGTACGGCAACGATCAGAACTGGATGGCCCACTACCGCACCACCGCCAACGAGATCTGGGAGCAGACCGAGGGCCAGGTCACGCACTTCATCGCCGGCCTCGGCACCAGCGGCACCTTCGTAGGCACCACCCGCCGCCTGCACGAGCTCAACCCCGACATCAAATGCGTGTCCATGCAGCCGGACTCCCCCTTCAACGGATTCGAGGGCCTCAAGCACATGGCCACCGCCATCGTGCCGCGCATCTACGACCCCGAACTCGCCGATGTCTCCATCTTCATGGAGACCGAGCGCGCCTACGCCATGGCCCGCGAGCTCGGCCGCCACCACGGCATGCTCGTCGGCGTCTCGGCCGCAGGCGCCGTCACCACCTCACTCCAGATCGCAGAGCAGGAGGCCCGCGCCGGACGCGAAGCCGTCATCGTCACCATCCTCTGTGACTCCGCCGACAAGTACCTCAGCGAACGCTTCTGGCGGGAGGAGTAGCCGCCATGCTGCGCATCCACTTCGAGCAATATGAGGCCCTGCGCGCCCACGGCCAGGAGACCTACCCCAACGAGTGCTGCGGTGTCCTCCTCGGCAAAAACACTGCCCGCGAAGGCGGCGCCGAAGCCATAAACCACATCCGGCAGATCGTCCGCGCCGGCAACACCCGCACCGACTCCGCGCACAATCGCTACAACATCGCCCCGCACGAGCTGATCAAAATCCAGCGGCAGGCGCGCGGTCTCGGCCTCGACATCGTAGGCTTCTACCACTCCCACCCCGACCATCCCGCCCAGTGGTCTACGACCGACTTCGCCGAGGCCCACTGGCTCGGCTGCTCCTACATCATCACCAGCGTCGAGCAGGGCAAAGCCGTCCTCACCAACTCCTTCCTGCTCAGCGGCACCGGCGAGGACGATAAGAAGTTCGAGGATGAACCCATCCAGATCGACATCGCGGCAGCTCCACACGATTCAGCGCCGCACAACCAGAAAGGTCCTGCATGAACATCCACATTCCTACCCCGCTACGCGCCTTTACCGGCGGCCTCGAGACCGTCAGCGTCCCCGGAGCGACGGTCGGCGCAGCCCTCGAAAACCTGACATCCACTTACCCCCAGCTCAAGGCCAATCTCTACACCCCCGACAGCAAACTCCGCTCCTTCGTCAACGTCTATCTCAATGACGAAGACATCCGCTACCTGGATCAAAAAGAAGCGACCGCCGTCAAGGACTCCGACGAACTGACCATCATCCCCTCCATCGCAGGCGGGTGCTAGCCGCACAGGCAAAAGCGCTTCGCGCAAAGGGGAGCGAACCGGAGAGCTACCACGATGGGCCGTCATCCTGAACGCAGTGAACGTTCGCTGTGTTTGCCTATTTCATCCAGTCGCTTGATTTCAACGATCGGAAACACCACCCAAAGTTCTAAGCTTTAAACAGGTTCCAAGATGAAGTTCCCCATCTGACGGGACGAAGGACAATCACCATGCCAACAACCGTAGAAGCACCCGCGCTCGCCAAGCTCACGAACGATGAGATCGCCCGCTACTCCCGCCACCTCATCCTGCCCGAGGTCGGCATGGAAGGCCAGCAAAAGCTCAAGGCCGCGAAGGTCCTCTGCGTCGGCACCGGCGGCCTCGGAGCCCCGCTCGCCCTGTATCTCGCCGCAGCCGGAGTTGGCACCCTCGGCCTCGTCGACTTCGACACCGTAGACGCCTCTAACCTCCAGCGCCAAATTATCCACTCCACCGCCACCGTCGGCATGCTCAAGGTCGACTCCGCCGAGATCATGCTCAAGGGCCTCAACCCCACCGTCAACGTGGTGAAGCACAACACCATGCTCACCAGCGCTAACGCGCTCGATATCCTCAAGGACTACGACGTCATCGCCGACGGCACCGACAACTTCCAGACCCGCTACCTCGTCAACGACGCCTGCGTGCTGCTCAACAAGCCCAACGCCTACGGGTCCATCTTCCGCTTCGAGGGCCAGGCCAGCGTCTTCGGCACCAAGGAAGGCCCCTGCTACCGCTGCCTCTACCCGGAGCCGCCACCGCCCGGCCTGGTCCCCTCCTGCGCCGAAGGAGGCGTGCTGGGCATCCTGCCCGGGCTGGTCGGCGTCATTCAGGCCACCGAGACCATCAAGCTGATCCTCGGAATCGGAGAACCGCTGATTGGCCGGCTCCTGCTGATCGACGCCCTCGGCATGAGCTTCCGCACCCTCAAGCTGCGCAAAAACCCCGAGTGCCCGGTCTGCGGTCCCAACCCGACCGTCACCGCCTTGATCGACTACGACCAGTTCTGCGGCATCAACCCGCCCAGCGAAGCCGGCCCGCTCGAAGTCGCCCGCGACAAGGCAGTCGGCGACCTGCCCGTCGTGGACGGCATCCCGCAGATCTCCGTCGAGGCTCTCAAAAAGAAGCTCGACGCCAAAGAAGACGTCTTCGTCCTCGACGTTCGCGAGCCCCACGAGTACCAGATCGTCAACCTCGGCGCACCCCTGATCCCCGTAGGCGACATCGAGCGCCGCGCCTCCGAACTTGCCGACAAAAAGAACAGCGAAATCGTCATCCACTGCAAGTCCGGCGCACGCAGCCAGAAAGCCGCCGTAGCTCTCAAGCAGGCCGGCTTCACCAACGTCTCGAACCTCACCGGAGGCATTCTGGCGTGGGCCGAGAGGATCGACCCATCCCTGCCGAAGTACTGATCCGCCGTCTACCGTCCGGGAGAGTTACCCCTTTCAGATGGGTGCGGGACCAGACCAGATATCGGCGATGCGCTTTACATAAGCCGCTGCGAATGCGACCTGAACCGGACAGCAAGTACCTGACTGGCCAGAGCCTGTGTTGCGCGCCGTCCGGGTTTGTGCGATAAGCAGAGGCTATCGCCAATTCTAAAGTACGTCTCGACATTGGCTATGGCTCCGCCGATCCTTGAAGATGTGAATACACGGAACGTCTTCTACATCGGCATCATTGTTTCTGCCAGCGGGTTGATCGGGCCGCCATTAGCGCTTGCCGCAGGACTGGTGTTCGGGTTGACAACCGTGCATGAGTTCCACGGCGAGAGCCGGAACCTCTCGAAGTTTCTGCTGCAGGCGGCGGTGGTCTGTCTTGGATTCGGGATGAACCTCAAAGAGGTAGTGCATGCTGGCGCATCGGGATTCATCTACACCGCCATCAGTATTACGTTTGCGCTCAGTCTAGGCGTCCTTCTGGGCAAGATCCTGCAGGTCGGCAAGACGCAGTCGCTGCTCATCAGCTTCGGCACGGCGATCTGTGGCGGAAGCGCGATCGCCGCGATGGGGCCAGTGCTGAATGCCAATGATGAAGAGATGGCGGTATCGCTGGGGACGGTGTTCATTCTGAATTCGATTGCGCTTCTGCTGTTCCCGTTTATAGGCCACTGGATGCACTTCTCGCAGACCCAGTTCGGGCTATGGGCCGCATTGGCGATTCACGACACAAGCTCTGTAGTGGGTGCCGGCGCCAAGTATGGACCAACGGCGCTGACCGTGGGAACGACAGTAAAGCTGGCGCGGGCGCTATGGATCGTGCCGCTGGCGATTGCTACGGCAATGCTCAAAAAAAGCAAGACGAAGGTCAAATGGCCCTGGTTCATCCTTTATTTCTGCGTGGCGGCTGTACTGGCGAGCTACGTGCCAAGGTACGCGCCTCAGTCCGTAAAGACGTTCACCGCGTTATATTCGCTGGGCAAAGCCGCGTTGACGGTAGTGCTGTTTCTCATTGGGACAGGAATCACGAGAAACACGCTGAAAGAAGTAGGTGTGCGGCCACTCGTTCAAGGAGTGGCACTGTGGATTGTGATTGCGAGTCTATCGCTTTGGGCGATCCATGTGGGTTGGATTGCTCTGTGACGGTGGGCTGGGTCCATTCAGCGGTGCCCGAGGCGAGTCGGCGCTAATCCGTATCTACGCCTGGCCCGTGCGACTGGGGTTTGCTCGAATCAGACCTGGCGGGAGAGTCTTCTAACGACGGCTCGTTCCAATGCGTGGGCTCAGGAGCAGGCCGTTGTGGCTTGATGCGGGATGATAAGGAGATGCCCGCGACTGTGAAACTGACCATCTGGCGCTGACTGCAGCGCAGGCAACGAACGGGATACTGCATCAGGAGAATCTGCGTGATGTCGACGGCGCGAAGGCTGGACCTCCGGAACTCCTGGCCAGAGCAGTGCTGGCATCGAAGAGGAACGCCGCTTCCGGCTGGCACCTCGTCGTAGATGCCGCGATAGAACGCGGGCTGCGAGACCTGCTTGCCTCGGCTTTCAGGATCGGACTGATCTAGAGCGCTCAACGTTCATCGTTCCTTTCCAAATCGGCGGATAAGTCGAATAGCTTCTCTGATGTGCGGCGCGGCATGGCTGCCGTGCGATTCGCTTGAATCTGGTGTACTGAGCTACGTCCGGGCGGCTTAGAAAGCAGGGTGTGCAGGTCGCGCAGATTCTTCTGGAGTTTGCGAAGTTCACCAGAATGGATAAGCGGAACAGGGTCGCCAATGCCCAATGCAAGTTGAGGCTCTTTCTGCTTCTGCTCACTCTTGAACGCCTGGCGGGCTCCAGGAATTGTGTAGCCCTGATCGTAGAGCAGCGTCTTGATCCGAAGCGCCATCTCGACATCGCGCCGGCGATAGAGGCGCTGACCTGTGCCGCCTTTGTGAGGTTTAAGTTGGGGAAACTCGCTCTCCCAGAAGCGGAGCACATACGCAGGAACCTCGCAGAGCTTTGCGACGTCGCCGATACGAAAATAAAGTTTATCGGGAATATCGGAGATATCAGACCCGGATCCCTGAAGACTTTTGCGGATTGGCTGGTGTTGCGCCATTGCCAGAAGCTCCGAGAGCCGCCTGCCCGGCGGTGGTAGCCCGTTTTCGGCTTGTGCCAAGTATAGGCCAGGCGCGGCACAGCCTGAAAAATATCCTTACCGTTGTGCATTTATTGTCAAGGGAGAGATATGCAGCCTGAGCGCGACAGCGATCCGGCGAACGACTGCTGGTCTGCCGAGGTCAGGTCTCCCGCATGGCGGCGGCAATGACTACAGTTTTGGAGTTGAGGAACTCGCGCATTCCGGCGGCAGAGAGCTCGCGGCCATAGCCGGAGCGCTTGATGCCGCCGAAAGGGAGACGCGGGTCGTTGGCAACCATGGCATTCAGGAAGACACTGCCGCATTGCAGCCCCGAGACGATGCGCTGCTGTTCGGAAGGGTCGCGCGTCCATGCAGAGGCGCCGAGGCCGAAGGGCGTGTCATTCGCGAGTTCGATGGCCTCGTCGAGGTCCTGAACGCGGAAGAGCATGGCGACGGGGCCGAAGAGCTCTTCGCGGTATACCGAGGCAGTGCGCGGCACGTTGATCAAGACGGTGGGTTCGAAATAGTTGCCCTCGCCTACCATGCGCTCGCCACCGGTGAGAATGCGGGCGCCGGCGTGTCTCGCGGCTTGCACCTGGGCTTCGAGGCGATCGACGGCGCCGGCGGTGGCAAGCGGGCCAACGTCGGTTGTGTCCTTCGTGGGGTCGCCGACACGGATGGCCTCCATGCCGGCGACGAAGCGCTGTTCGAACTCGCCATACACGGAGTCGTGAACGATGAAGCGTTTGGCCGCGATGCAAGACTGGCCACTGTTGGCGCAGCGGGCGCGGACGGCGGTTTCTATGGCCAGGTCGAGGTTGGCGGAGGGCATGACGACAAAGGGATCGCTACCGCCCAGTTCCAGGACGGACTTCTTGATGAGCCACCCGGCCTGGGCCGCGACGGCGCGTCCGGCGGTCTCGCTGCCGGTGACCGTGACGGCGGCAATACGTTCGTCACCGAGGACGGCTTCGACCTGGTGAGCCTCGATGAGCAGGGACTGGAAGGTGCCACGGGGAAAGCCGGCGCGGCGCACAAGAGACTCCACGGCGAGCGCGCACTGCGGAACGTTGGGCGCGTGCTTCAGCAGCCCGACGTTGCCGGCCATCAGGGCCGGGGCAAGAAAGCGGAAGACCTGCCAGAAGGGAAAATTCCAGGGCATGACGGCGAGGATGACGCCGAGCGGCTCCCAGCGGACGTAACTGTGACTGTCTTCGGTGGGGATGGACTCCGAGGCCAGAATGCGGGCGGCGTGGTCGGCGAAGTAGCGACAGACATCGGCGCAATTGAGCAGCTCCTGACGCGCCGAAGCGATGGGTTTGCCCATCTCCTGGGTGATGAGAAGGGCGAGCTCTTCCGACTCGTGATCGAGAACGGCGGCGAGTTTGCGCATCCAGAGAACGCGATGCTCAAGTGGAACCTTTGCATAGGTGCGGAAGGCTTCGGCGGCGACGGTGAGCTTGTTCCGAACGATCTCGTCGGTGATTGCGTCGAAGCGGCGAATGAGCTTGCCGGTTGCCGGATTGATCGACTCGATTGCCATGAAAGGGTATGCTGCCGCCTGGACGCGAACTGCTCTGGTTCTAGCTTAGCAAGGACGGCGTAGTGTCGCGCCCAATATCGGCTGGGAAGCATCTTCGCGGAGTGCCTGATGGACGCGATCGCGGCAAAGGAGGTGAAGGTGTGTGCCATAATTTGAATCATCCTTTGACTCTCTCCCCCCACCGGGTGCAGCAGGCAGTCTGACGCTTTAAGGCAGGGCACACGCCCGCAGAATCGACGACGAAGGCATGGCTAAAAGACGAACAGCTCGATTGCCCGGGAAGACGAGTGCAGCACGTCCGGTGATCAAAGTTGCTCTGCTTGGATTCGGCACGGTGGGAAGCGCGGTTGCTTGCGTGCTTGCTGCGTCGAAGTTTCCCAGGCTGCAGCTGACACACATCTTCAACCGCGATGTGGAACGGAAACGCAGATCGGACGCTGCGAGAACGGTGCCTTCTGCGGTTGTCTGGACTGAAAACATCGACGACATCCTGCGTTCTGACGTCGACGTCGTAGTGGAGCTGCTGGGCGGACTGAACCCCGTCGAACGCTGGCTGCGCGGGGCTTTGACTGCGGGAAAGTCGGTTGTGACAGCGAATAAACAACTGATCGCTTACCGGGGTGAGAGCCTTGCAAAGCTCGCCGCGCTGCACAAGGTCGCGCTCATGCACGGGGCGGCGGTGGCGGGCGGCGTGCCGGTGATTCCGGGGATGCTGCAGGGCCTTGCCGGCGACCAGGTCACGAGGCTGAGCGGGATCGTCAACGGCACCTGCAACTACATCCTGAGCCGCATGGAGGCCGGAGCGGACTATCAGACGGTTCTCGCGGATGCCCAGCAACTCGGCTACGCGGAATCGGATCCCTCTGCCGACGTCGACGGATACGATGCGCGGGCCAAGCTGTGCATCCTGTCGCGCATTGCGATGCATGCGGAGCTCGACCCGGATGCAGTTGCGACGCAGACGATCTCAACCATTGAGGCGATCGATTTTTCTTATGCGAAGGAGTTGAACTGCACAATCCGCCAGGTCTCGCGCGCGGAGCTCGACGGCAAGGTGGTTCATGCCAGGGTGGCGCCGATGCTGCTTCCTCTGGCTTCGCCGATGGCGTGGTCGCATGGCACGCAGAACATGGTTGTGGTGAGCGGACGGTTTGGGGGCGATGTTGTTTTTTCCGGCCATGGCGCCGGGGGCGAACCGACGGCGGTGGCGGTGGTCTCGGACCTGCTGGCCGTTGCACAAGGGTGTAGATCTGTGCACCTGCCGGTGAGGAGGTGCAAGGTGACAGGAGATTTCATGGCTCCCCACTATCTCCGCTTTGTGGTGGACGACAAGCCGGGAATTGTCTCCGCGATTTCCGGGGCCCTGACCAAGGTTGGGGCCAACATCGACTCCCTGTTGCAGCGGCGCGGCTATCCAAAGCATCGGCTTCCCTTCGTCGTCACTACGGAACCTTGCCTGACTTCTACAATCGAACAGGCACTTGCCTCGATCGCCAGAATGGATTGCATGCTGGAGAGGCCGTTGTGTCTACAGATGCTGGAGATCGAGGACAAGGCGGAGTGACGCTGCGCCCCATTGCTGCATGACCCTGCCAAGTCCACCCTTCGCCCCCGGAAATTTACAAAGTCTTCTATTCAGGCTCTTATCTTTCGACTTAGCGGTATGCCGGGCCTTGTAAAGCAAACCTACCGGGGTATCGGCGTGAGTCAGAGAACCTATCCCCGGGGCCGTGAGTCCCATAGAATCGAGCACTGGACTAGATCGGCATGAACGAAACCCTGCCCACAGGCGACACCACCGCGACCACACCTCTGGCAGACATCCTCGGCACGCCAGAGCGCGGCGGAGCGTTCGCCTTCCTGAGCCCTTCCCGCTCACACAACGTCCTCTCCGCAACCCTTCTCCTGATGCTGTCCTCATTTCTCTCCGCTGCTCTGGGTCTGGTGCGCGTCAAGTACATCAACTACCTCTTTGGTGCCGGCCCCCAGACCGATGCCTACAACGCCGCCTTCGAGCTCCCCGACATGCTCGCCTACTTCCTCGTCGGCGGAGTCGCCTCCATCTCCCTCGTCACCATCCTCAACCGGTACCAGGCCGAAGACGACGAGGAGGGCGGCGACCGCGCGATCTCCATCGTGCTCAACGCGATGTTCATCGTGCTTACTGCCGCTATCCTCCTCGCCGAGGTCTTCGCGCCCCTCTACACCCGCATCAAATTTCCCGGCTTCTCGCCCGCCAACGCCGCCCTCTGCACCTCGCTCACTCGCCTGCTCCTTCCGGCACAGCTCTTCTTCTTCCTCGGCGGAGTCATCGGATCGAAGCTTCTCGTCCGCAAGATCTTCCTCTACCAGGCCATCACGCCGCTCATCTACAACGCCGGCATTATCCTCGGAGCGATCTTTCTCTCTGCCCGCTTCGGCATCTACTCGCTCGCGATTGGCGTCCTAGCCGGCGTCATTCTCGGCCCCGCAGCCCTCACCGCCTTCGGTGCAGCCCGCGAAGGCCTCCGCTATCACCCCATCTTCAACCTCCGCCACCCCGCCTTTCTCGAGTGGCTCAGGCTCTCCCTCCCTCTTATGATCGGCGTCTCTCTGGTCACAGCCGACAAGTGGATCCTCAGCTTCTTCGCGTCGCACGACCCCGGCGGCATCTCCCGGCTCAACGTCGCCAAAACCCTCTTCAATGCGCCCATGGGCATCATCGGCCAGGCCGCCGGCGCCGCCTCCCTGCCCTTCTTCGCCTCGCTTTTCAGCCAGGACCGCATGGGCGACTTTGCCGGAGCCGTCAACCGGGCTATCTCGCGCATCTTCGCCGTCGGTCTCCTCGTCGCAGCCTGGATGATCGCCCTCGCGCCCGCAATCGTCGATCTCTTTCGCGGAGGCTCTTTTAGCCGCTCCGACGCCGCCGAGACTGCCCAATACTTCACCATCTTCGCTATTTCATTAGCTCTCTGGGCCGCCCAGGGCATCTACGCCCGCGCCTTCTACGCCGCCCGCAACACCCTCACCCCCGCCATTGCGGGAACCATCATTACGCTGGTCTCCATCCCGATCTACCGGCTGCTCTTCCACACCATCGGTATGGCCGGCCTTGCCGTCGCTTCCGATCTTGGCATCCTCACCCACACCCTGACGCTCGCCATCCTGCTCCATCGCCGCCGGCTGGTCCTCATCTCCGGTCTGGAAGGCAAGGAGCTGGCGCGCGGGCTCCTTGCAGCGTGCATCAGCCTGGCCGGAGCCACCGCCTGCGTTCGCTTCCTCCCGGCACACCACACTCATATGGGCGATCTGCTCCTCATCGCCGAAGCCACCGCGGCCTGGGCTATCCTCTGCTGGGCCATTCTGAGCCTCACAGGATCAACCCTACCCCAGCAAATCCTCCGCCGCTCCAAAGCCTAGCCCGCCGCGAATCCGCACCCATCCCGGGAACACAACCCTACTTGGCATCCTCGTACTCTTCGTTCCACGCAGTCTGGATCGCCTCCAGCAGCCCCTCATTCGACTTCGCCGCGTCCCCCACAAAACCCGGCAACTCCGTCACATACTTGTGCAGATCGGTAAATCGCATAGAATACGGCTCCACCTCGGGATACTTCTCCTGCAACTGAATCCCAATCTCTTCGGTATCCGTCCAATCGATCTCTCGCGGCATATTCTCTCCTTGCCAAACTGTTGCCTGACGCGACTATCAGATTACAAGACCCGGCGCTTACAAGACCCGGAGCGATTCTCTTCATGTCCCGGAACGCGCCATCATGGTCTGCAACTATGCTCCGCTGCGATCTCAGCGCGAGAGCTCGCGACCTCGCCAGGACTCACAAGTATCTACACGACCTTTCTTCTGGGATACATCTACTATGGATTCGCGCCAGCGTTCGATGTGCGCGAAGATCGTAGCGATACATGCGATAGGCCGCCATCGCCATCGCCTCCTAAGCACCCGGCCCATGAGCCGGCTTCCCTTCCTGCACATAGTTCCTGTTCCACTTCGGAATCTCCACCACATACGTTCCCGGCTTTTCAATGACCGCCTGGCAGCCCAGCCGCGAGTTCAACTGGATATCCGCCGCCGTCTCCATCCGATCCAACTCCAGGTCTTCCGCCTCGCTGATCCCCTGAGCGCCTTCCTTTACATGGATATGGCACGTCGTACAGGCGCACACCCCGCCGCAGGCATGATCGAGAAAAATATCATAGTTCTCCGCGACATCCAGGAACGACATCGGCAGACCATGTCCCTCATAGGGCAGCGTATCGAACGGAAACTCTACCGTCCTTCCCTCTGGCAGAAAAGTAACCCGAACCATTCCTTCGCCCGCGGGCTTCGACAGATCCACAGCCTCAGCACTCTTCTTCATCTCACTCATCGTTCAGTCTTCCGTCGACTCTCCGGCCGTGGCCTCTTTGTTGGTTGAATCTTCAATCTTCTTCGCGTCAGCATCTGCGACCGGACGCGAGCTCGTCACCTCGGCCTGCGCAAATGGGTGTGGCGCCGTCGGGCCCTCTCCTATACTCTCACCCGCCGCCTCCATAGTCTTACCCTGCATCGCGCCCGAGACCGCCGTATCCATCATCAACTCCGCAAATCGCCGGGTCGCCTTATCCAGCCGCTCGATGCCGTCACGAATCTGCTTGTAGTCCTCTCCCTGTACTGCAGCCTTCAAGAACGAGATGCCAGCCTCAATCTTCTGTATCTCATCGCTCGAAAGCATCTGCCACGCAGAGTGCTTGTTCCCCTTCTCCACAGCGGTCAAAATCGTCTCTGCCTCGTTCCTGGCCTCGATCGACTGCCGTTTCTGAATATCCGTCTCCGCGTTATCGAAGGAATCGAGAATCATGGTCTCCACCTGTTCATCGGTTAATCCGTACGTTGGTTTCACCTCAACCTCAGCCTCTTTACCGCTTCTCTGCTCGCGCGCCGACACATGCAGAATTCCATTCGCATCGATCAGGAACTTCACTTCGATCCGAGGCAGCCCCGCCACCATCGGCGGGATCCCCTTCAGGTCGAATCGCGCCAGCGAACGGCAGTCCGCGGCCAGTTCGCGCTCACCCTGCACTACATGAATCGCCACATTCGTCTGCCCGTCCACCCCGGTCGTAAAGTGCTCCGTCGCGCTCGCCGGTATGGTCGAATTGCGCTGGATAATCTTCGCCACCACGCCACCCAGAGCTTCGATTCCCAGCGATAGCGGGGTCACATCCAGCAACAGCAGATCGTCCGTCGCCGCCGAGCCGCCCGCAAGGATCTGCGCCTGCACCGCCGCGCCCAGCGCAACCACCTCATCCGGATTCAGCTCGGTATGCGGCTTCTTGCCCCGCGCACCCAACTCGAACAGATCATCCACCAGCGCCCGCACCGCCGGAATCCGCGTCGACCCGCCCACCATCACGACCTCATCGATCTGCGCCGCCTTCAACCCGGCATCCTTCAGCGCCTGCCTGCACGGTCCAGCCGTCCTTGCAATCACACCCGCAGTCAACTCCTCGAACTGCGCCCGCGTAATCTCCCGCAGATACCTCTTCCCGCTCGGCAGCAACACATTCAGCATCGCCGTCTCCACGTCCGACAGCAGAATCTTCGCTTCGATCACCGCCTTGCGTATCCCCTGCACCGCCTCGCCGTTCCCGCGAACATCCTCGCCCAGATCGCCCGTGATATCGTCCAGCGCAACAGCGATCAACAGATTGTCGATATCGTCCCCGCCCAGGTGCGTATCGCCACCCGTCGCGATCACCTCGAAGATCCCCTCATGCAGCTTCAGAATGGAGATGTCGAAGGTCCCACCTCCAAAGTCGTACACCGCGATCAAGCCGTCCTTGTTCTTCTCCAGGCCATAGGCCAGGGCGGCCGCCGTAGGCTCGTTCACCAGCCGCAGCACCTCCAGCCCCGCGATCCTCCCCGCATCCTTGGTAGCCTGCCGCTGAGCGTCATTGAAGTACGCCGGGACCGTAATCACCGCCTTCGTCACCGGCGCGCCAAAAAACCTCTCGGCATTCTTCTTCAACTGTTGCAGCACATAGGCTGAAATCTCTGGCGGCGTCAGCATCAACCCGCCCACGCTTACCTTCAGCACCTCACCCGGTTGCAACCCCTCCGCCAGCTTGAACGGGAACAGCTTCAGCTCCTCCTGCACATCGGCCACATCGCGCCCCATCAGCCGCTTCGCCGAATACACCGCGCTAGCCGCATCCTCGAGCAATGTTTCCCGCGCTGCATTTCCTACCAGAACACCATCGTCCGTCCACGCCACCACCGACGGCACCAGCCGTTCCCCATCCTCGCCGGGAATCACCACCGGCGTATCGCCCTGCGTAAACGCAACCAACGAATTCGTCGTACCCAGATCGATCCCTACAACACGCTCATCGGCCATCAACGCAACCCTCTATCAATCTTCTCTATTGTCCTACAGCGCCCGACACCTTCGGCATTGTAGGCCGCCTGGCTTCATTCTTATGATGCACTCCACCCTTCACCGATAATTTGCCCGCCTGGGAGGAGTTGAAATTTGCTTCCATGTGGCATCCTCTTGCTCATGAGCAACCAAGCCAAAGCCTGTCGCTGCACCATCGTATCCAGTCTTCGCTACAGGGATGCCTTCGCCGTCATCGACTGACTCGTCCGAGTCCTGGGATTCGAAAAACAAGCCGTCTTTCGCGGTTCCGGCAACACCGTCATGCATGCACAACTTACCTTGGGCAACTGCATGATCATGCTCGGCTATGCGCCCACGAGTCCCGACGACGACAACCCCTACAGCAAATTCATAGTCCAGCCCGGCGAGTCGGCAAGCGCGAAACCAATTGCACCTACCTCATCGTCACGAACGCCGACACCGTCTGCGCCACCGCCAAAGAAGCCCGCGCTGAAATCGTTATCAAGATCGCCGACATGTCTTACGGCGGCCGCGCATTCACCTGCCGAGACCCCGAAGGCCACCTCTGGACTATCGGCACCTACGACCCTTGGGATACCACCGACCCTGATATGGCCGCCTGATGCGCCCACCTGGTCGGCGACGAAGCCATCCACCTCATCCGTTGCCGCGAACCGTGCGCGACTTCCTCGCTCCCGCTAATCCAGGCGAGCCCCCCCTAAAATAAAGTTCGAAAACGTGGCGCAATCTCAAGCCCGGAAGAAAGAATATTCATTCACCACGTTTACTAGGCAATTCACCACAAACGCACCACGTTTTTCCACCACGTCGCACCCCTAAATTCCTGAAATGCCCTGCAAAACGACCCCTTCACCACGCGGCCAGCAAAAGCAGCAATCCATTCAATAACAAGCGCACGTATTCAACAGGTGAAGAGCGACAGCGCCGTGGATCGCCCGTGCGCAAGCCAGAGCAGCGAAGAGGAAACCAGCCGTAACTCTGAGGTGCCTTCGAGTTACTTTCGTAAGCATTGAAAATGCTTATAGGCTATCTTCTTCGTCGCATCGTATTCTAATTAACTAAACGGTGACAGATGAATGTACGTAAGGTGGAAACTGAAGTTGATTCAAGAGCGCTTTGGATCCGTGAGCTCCTGAATTCGAAGCCAGAGTTGGAGTGCCGAGACCTGGTGCAGCTTGCAGCTTCCATATCCGAAACTCCAACCGGTCTGCTGACCCTGATGGACGAGCGAAGCCAATGGCATCGCTCTTCTCACGATCTGAAGTTGGGGGATACCCCGCGCGAAGCAGCCTTCTGCGCACACGCCATCCGGCAGACACAGCTATTCGTGGTCAAAGACTCGCTTATGGACGCGAGGTTTGGCAGCAACCCATTGGTTACAGCCGATCCCCCCATAAGATTTTTCGCCGGGGTAGCGCTGCACACAAAAGATGGCACCCCACTCGGCACCCTCGCCGTCGTCGACACTGCTCCGCGCATCCTGGACGCAGAGCAGGTGGATGCGTTGGAGGTCTTGGGTCGTCAGGTGAGCATCCGGCTGGAGTCGATCGTGCAGCGATACGCTCTCGAGCAGGCATTGGACGAAAAAGACAAAGCCATCGCCGGACTCCGCGCCAGCGAAGAACTCTTCCGAGCGTTCATGAACGCCAGCCCCTTCCTCAGCTATATCAAAGATGCGGCAGGGCGTCTGCTGTTCTATAACCGCAGCTTCGCCCAGCGCTTCGGTGTGAGCGAATATGCCTGGCTGGGTCGAACCGACGAACAGCTCTGGTCGCGCAGACTGACCAAATCCGTCCGAACCCATGACCTCGAGGTGATGGCCGGAGGCTGCATGGTCGAGACGGAAGAACACATTCGCGCAGCCGACGGAACCATCAGTTCGCTGCGGTCGTTCAAATTTCCCTGCCATGACTCCGCCGGGAACATGCTCCTGGCAGGTGTCGCGGTCGACATCTCCGCCGAGGTGGCCCACAAGGCCGAACTCGAACGGTATCATCGGGAGCTTGAAGAGGCCAACGACCAGCTTCGAAAGCTGGCAGTCACCGATGAGCTGACCGGTCTCAGTAATCGCAGGTCTTTCGAAGAGCGTCTCGTCATGGAGTTTTCCATGGCGCGGCGGCGAAAACGCGAGCTCTCTCTCTTACTGATTGACGTGGACGACTTCAAGACGATCAATGATCGTTGGGGCCACGCCGCCGGAGATGAGGTGCTGCGGCGCCTCGGCATGGTGCTTCGAACTACGGTGCGGCTACCCGACTTCCCCGCTCGTTATGGCGGCGAAGAGTTCGTCGTCCTGCTGCCGGAGAGTGGCGAAGAGAGCGCAATGGGCCTCGCAAGACGAGTCATGCAAAGGGTGGCAACAGAAGAATGGGAAAACGAGCCGCTCACGATCAGCATCGGGATGGCCGCGATGAATGAGTCGCTGGAAGACGGCTTCCAACTCGTAGAGCTCGCCGATGAGGCCCTCTACGCAGCAAAACGGGCCGGCAAGAACCGCGTCATGGTACACAGCCGGTAACCCACCGGCCGCGGAACTCGGTATCGCGCAAATCCCATTGTTTACAAGCCTTCTGCCAAATGAAAAACGAGGCGCACCCCCGGATGGATGCACCTCGTTTTCCGTTCCAGCTTGGCTGGAAATCTAAACTTCAGCGTTTGGATCGCCGGCTTCACCGGGATTGCGCTCTTCCATCTGTTTAGCAAGCTCTTCCCGTTTCTTGCTCCGGGCTTCGGCCCGCTTTTGCGCCTTCTCATTCAACTCATGCTCAGCGCCAAGCAGCTCAATGTAGGCCATCTCGGCTGCGTCACCCTTGCGGGCGCCGATGCGCGTTATGCGAAGATAGCCGCCCTGACGCGCAGCATACCGCGGAGCCACGATGGCAAAGAGGCGGTCGACCGACTCAGGCGTCATCAGGTACGCCGCAGCCTGGCGACGTGCATGGACCGTGCCGCGTTTGCCCAGTGTAATCATCTTCTCGATGATGGGCCGCGTTGCCTTGCATTTCGTGATGGTGGTCTCGACGCGGTCCATAAGCAGGACAGAGGTGACGAGGTTGCGCAGCATGGCGCGGCGATGGCTGGTGTTGCGGCCTAATTTATATCCTGCATTGCGGTGACGCATCGGTGATCTCCTTCGACTCGGCATGTGCCGTGAGTCGGTACTGCTTGAACTACGCGCCCGGTCGGCGCTCAGTGCGGTGTAACAGCCTTGAACGAACAGAAACGTACAAAGCGGCTGCGAAGAACCTGGAATGGAAGTGGGCGGCGAGAGGCTTTGCCGCCCGCTTCCGGTTATGGTTAGAAGTTTTCGGGCTCGGCAGCGAGATCCAGATCTTCATCCTCGTCCTCTTCGTCATCCTCGTCATCGTCATCGAAGTTGCCGAAGCTCGCCGCGAGCGTAGCCGCCGGCAGAACGGACGTAGGTCCGGGCTGCGGGTTGCCGCTCTCGTCGATCTTCATACCCAGCGACAGTCCCATCTGAGCGAGAATCTCTTTGATCTCGTTCAAAGACTTGCGGCCAAAGTTTTTGGTCTTCAGCATCTCGGCTTCAGTCTTCTGGATTAACTCGCCGATCGTAGCGATATTCGCATTCTTCAGGCAGTTGTAGCTGCGTACTGAGAGTTCGAGCTCTTCGACGGAGCGGTTGAGGTTCTCATTCCGCAGGGCGGGACCATCGTGCAGGCCATCGTGGCCGGCTTCCATCTCCTCTTCGAAGTTGATGAAGATGGTCATGTGGTCTTTGAGGAGCTTGGCAGAAAGTCCGAGAGCGTCTGCCGGCAGTACTGTGCCATTTGTCCAGATTTCGATCGTCAGCTTGTCGTAGTCGGTGATCTGACCCAGACGCGCTGCCTCGACGAGATAATTAACCTTGCGCACGGGAGAGTGTACGGAATCGACTGGGATAAACCCGAGACCAAGATCGCCATCGAAGTTCTTGTCTGCCGAAATGTATCCCCGACCGCGCTTGAGGCGCATCTCCATGTCGATCTTTCCACCTTCGGAGACGGTGCAGATGTAGATATTTTTATCGAGAATCTCAACATCGCCGTCGGCTTCGATCATGCCGGAGGTGATCACGCCTGCCTGATCGGCGCGCAGGTAGAGTGCCTTTGGTCCTTCGCCCGCCAGCTTAAAGGGCACCTGCTTCAGGTTGAGGATGATATCGGTCGCATCCTCCACGACGCCGGTGATCGACTGAAACTCGTGCAGTACGCCTTCAATGCGAACTGCGGTTACAGCGGCTCCTTCGATCGAGGAGAGCAAGGTACGACGCAGCGCGTTGCCGATGGTAGTACCGAAGCCGCGCTCAAAGGGTTGGGCCGAAAACTTGCCGAATTTGTCGGTCAAAGTCTCGGGGTCGACTGCAAGACGCTTGGGCTTTTGAAAACCTCTCCAAAGCATAGGTGTTTCTCCTTATCCGGCACACTCGCGATGCATTCTGCGAGATGGCAGGGTGATTCGGTTTCGGTTAGGTTGTGTATTGCCAGTCTCTCCTTGTCGAAGAGACGATGGAGAAGCCCAAGCCCTCACTGCGGACGCGGGCTCCCCAATCTTTTTTCCTCTACGCTTATTTGCTGTAGAGTTCGACGATCAACTGCTCGTTGACCGGCAGGTTGACGTCTTCGCGCTTCGGCAGAGCAATCACTTTGCCGGAGAGATTGTCGCGGTTGATGTCGAGCCACTGAACCTGATTCTGGCCGGCCGCAAAGTTCTTCGCCTCTTCAAGAATCACCAGGGCCTTCGAACCTTCGCGGATCGCAATCTCATCGCCGACCTTGCACTGGAAGGAAGGAATGTTGACCTTGCGACCATTAACCTGGAGGTGACCGTGACGGACAACCTGACGAGCCTGGCGGCGGCTCATTGCGAAGCCGAGGCGATAGGCGACGTTATCGAGCCGAGTCTCAAGCTGCTGGAGCAGGAGTTCACCGGTGACGCCGGTCTTGTTGGAGGCCTTCTGGTAATAGGCGCGGAACTGAGTCTCGAGGGTGAAGTAGATGCGCTTGGCCTTCTGCTTCTCGCGGAGTTGCAGGCCATAGCCGACGACCTTCTTCACCTTGCGCGACTGGCCATGCTGGCCTGGAGGAAAATTGCGCTTCTCGACGGGGCATTTCTCGGAGAAGCACTTGGCTCCCTTGAGGAAGAGCTTGGTTCCGTCACGGCGGCAAAGCCGGCAAACGGGTCCTGTGTAACGTGCCATTTTATTGCTCCTATTTCCTGGTGATACTGGTGTCGATCGCTTTACACGCTGGCTGCGCTTCGTCGCGATCCGGTTTCGGTTTCAGGCTATGGACCCCCAGTTGTACCTTGTGGGGGCCTCCAGCCAGAAGAGAGAGGGTCAGACGCGGCGGCGCTTCGGCGGACGGCAGCCGTTGTGCGGCATCGGAGTAACGTCGCGGATGCTGCGGACCTCAATCCCGGTGGTAGCGAGCGCACGAATCGCGGACTCGCGGCCGGAGCCGGGACCGGAGACGCGCACATCCACCGAGCGGACACCGTGGTCGCGGGCTGCGTTGGCAGCACCAACCGCGGCCTGCTGCGCTGCGAATGGAGTTCCCTTGCGAGAACCGCGGAAGCCCAGCGAGCCGGACGACTTCCAACTAAGCGTGTTGCCAGTCTGGTCGGTGATCGTAACGATGGTGTTGTTGAAGGATGCCTGAATGAAGACAAGCCCGAATGGAACATTCTTGCGCTCGCGCTTTTTAAACTTCTTGTTCTTACCGGGCTTTGCTGCACCCTTGGTGTTCTGTGTCTTGGCCATGGCTTATTTCGTCGCTTTCTTCTTACCGGCGACAGTTCCCTTGCGGGGACCTTTGCGGGTGCGAGCGTTGGTGTGGGTGCGCTGGCCACGGACGGGAAGGCTGCGGCGATGACGCAGACCACGGTAGGACTGAATTTCAATGAGGCGCTTGATGTTGAGCGAAATATCCTTGCGGAGATCGCCTTCGATCTGGCCCTCGGCTTCAATGACCTGACGGATACGGTTCAGCGCGTCTTCGTCGAGCGTGCCAACCTTCGCGACCGGATCGACATCCGCCTTCGCGAGGATCTTGGCGGCGCGAGAATCGCCGATTCCAAAGATGTAAGTGAGACCGATGCGCGCCTGTTTGTTGTTAGGGACATCGACTCCAGCAATACGTGCCATGGGGTTCCTTTTTGTTTGGGCTTCGCAGCGTCGCCGCGAGAGCGGTTTTGTGGTTGGCGGGATCTCCGACGGGTTCAACGCAAGCCTTAACTTCGGCTAACTAGCCCGGCGGGGCCGGTGAATCTGGGTTACTGCCGAGCGACCGAGACGGTTAACCCTGGCGCTGCTTGTGCTTGGCGTTTTCGCAGATGACACGTACAACTCCGCGACGGTGAATTACCTTGCACTTGTCGCAAATCTTCTTTACGGATGCTCTAACCTTCATTCCAATTCCCTTCTTCCTGCAAATTGCAAACTTAATACCAGTCCTGGGCAGTTCACGCACCAAGGCGCAACTTCGGGGAGACGCACTCAAAAGTCCAAGCCCTTGCCTTACGCTGATTTCCGGCACAAGCACGCAGGCGCCAAACGAAGATCGTGATACGCTTCCGCCAGGCTATCTACTTGTAGCGATAGACAATGCGGCCACGATTGAGATCGTACGGGCTGAGCTCAATCGCAACACGGTCGCCAGGAAGGATGCGGATGAAGTTTTTGCGCATACGTCCGGAGACGTGCGCAAGGGCCTGATGCTTGTTCTCAAGCTCGACCTTGAACATCGCATTGGGCAGCGTCTCGACAACTACCGCCATCACTTCAATTGCATCTTCCTTCGACAAACGATCTCCTTTGGAAAAGTCAAAAGGCTGAATCCTCTTGGCCTCCGAAATGCCCGTGTACGGGTTGCACACAGCACTCCCCATCATAGCGTAAACGAGCATTATTTCCTAACGGGTCAGCACCTGTGGACCATCTTTCGTGAGCGCGACTGTGTGTTCAAAATGTGCACTGTAACCCCCGTCGTTCGTAACGGCGGTCCAGCCGTCTTTCAGAACGTGAACGTCGGGAGCCCCGGCGTTGATCATGGGTTCGATCGCGAGCACCATACCCGCTTTCAGGCGAGGACCTTTGCCGCGGTCGCCGAAATTCGGGACTTGCGGGTCTTCATGCATTGACCGTCCAATTCCATGTCCGACAAACTCGCGAACAACACCAAACCCTTCCGCCTCACAAAGCTCTTGAACGGCTGCCGAGATGTCGAAAAGACGGCCGCCCACCTGACATCTCTCGATTGCTCTCTCCAGCGAAGAAAGGGTAACTTCCAGAAGTTTGCGCGTTTCACAGCTGACTTCGCCAACTGGATAAGTCACCGCCGCGTCGGAGTAAAAACCATCGATGATAACTCCGCAATCGATGGAAACGATGTCACCTTCCGCAAGAATACGATTTGCGCTCGGCATGCCATGGACGACCTCGTCATTAATCGACGTGCAGAGCGCGGATGGGAAGCCATGATAGCCCTTGAATGCAGCCACCGCCCCGAGCTCCGCGATAACCTTGACTGCTATTTTTTCAAGGTCCATTGTGGATGCGCCTGGGACCACATGAGGCGCCACGGCATTGTGGACCTGGCGAAGGGCCTGGCCGGAGATCCGCATCTTCTC
This sequence comes from Edaphobacter sp., assembly GCA_965277575.1. Taxonomy (GTDB): domain Bacteria; phylum Acidobacteriota; class Terriglobia; order Terriglobales; family Acidobacteriaceae; genus Edaphobacter. The sequence goes on along the minus strand of CBDIDK010000002.1, from coordinate 3,010,889 downwards.
GATCTCCTGCGGCGTTTTGATCATAATAGCCATAGTCAGATAGTGGTTCGTTATCGGTCGTCAGGTCTTGGACTGGCGCAGGCGTGTGAGCGCGAACCGAATGTCGGCAGTTACCTGCTCGACTGGATTATCGCCATTGATCTCTTCAAACCTTCCTCGATTGCGGTAGTGCTCAATTACTGGCGCAGTCTGCATCTCGAACGTCTTCATACGTTCCATAAAAACAGCCTCTGAGTCATCAGGGCGCTGAACCAGGGTGGTCCCGTCGAGGTCGCAGATGCCTGAAGCTTCGGGCGGGTTGGAATATACATTGTAGATCCGCCCGGAGGCCGAGATGCGGCGGCCAGTAATACGCTGAAGCAGGTGGTCATAGTCAACCACGATGCTGATTGCGACGACTGGCAGCGTCCAGGCACTGGCGCCAAGCTGATGGTCAAGCCACGCCGCCTGATTGATGGTGCGGGGGAAACCATCGAGAATATAGCCGCGCGCGGTATCTGCCTGCGTGAGCCGGCCGGCGACCATCTGATTGACCAGAAGGTCGGGAACAAGCCTGCCCTCGTCCATCAACGCCTTCGCTGCCCTGCCGAGTTCTGTGCCCCTGGCAATATTGGCGCGGAGGATATCGCCAGTCGATATCTGCGGGATGCCGTACGCGGCCATGAGCGCCTTGGCCTGCGTCCCCTTGCCGACACCGGGTGCGCCGAGAAGAAGGACCGGGCCAGGCAGGAAGTCCTCCGTCGACCGTGTTCCGCCTATCTCAGTTGCAGAATTTGTGATCAATGAGGCGGCTTCCTACCAGCTCTTCCGGCCACGGATGCGCCCACTCTTGGGAGTGAAGCCGTCATAGTGCCGCATGATGAGCTGTGATTCGATCTGCTGCACGGTATCCATGGCGACGCCAACAACGATCAGCAGCGAAGTTCCCCCGAAGTAGAAGTTGACTCCCAGACCATTCGTCATCCAGGTCGGCAGCCGGTCGAAGGCGGACCCAACCAGCCAGAGATGATTGAAGTGAATTCCGCTGATCAGAAGCTGCGGAATGATCGTGATGATGATCAGATAAATGGCGCCGACCAATGTGATCCGGGTCAACACATCGTTGATGAAGTCGGCAGTTCGCTTGCCCGGGCGTATGCCAGGGATGAAGCCCCCATACTTGCGCATATTGTCGGCGATGTCATCCGGCCGGAAGACGATCGAGATATAGAAGTAGGCGAAGAAGACGATCGCTACCATCTGCAGCAACTCGTACCAGGGCTCGCCCGGCGCAAGCGCACGAAAGATCGGGCCGAAGAAGGTCGAGTCCTGCATGGAGTAGCCGAAGATGTGTGCGCCGGAAAAGAGCAAGGGGGCGGAAAGAATCGAGCTCGCAAAGATGACCGGCATCACACCGCCGGAGTTCACCTTCAGCGGAAGGTGAGTCGATTGGCCGCCCATCATCTTCCGACCCACGATGCGCTTGGCGTATTGCACCGGAATGCGTCGCTCAGCCTTCTCCACGTACACGATGAAAGCCACTACAGCTATCATGCCGATGAGCAGAATGGCGATTGCGATCGGAGTCAGAGCGCCCCACGCACTATCGCGTGCCTTCTCATACAGATCCTGAATACCCTTGGGCAGACCCACAACGATACCCGCAAAGATCAGCAGGCTCATTCCGTTTCCGATGCCTCGCTCGGTAATCTGCTCACCCAGCCACATGATGAACGCAGTTCCCGCCGTAAGGGTTATTACGCAAAGCGGAATAAAGTAGCTGCGCGGGATCGTGACCATCGGCGAACCGGTCGTCGTGTTGGTGAGTGTCAACGCAATAGCAAACGACTGCACCACTCCGAGCAGGACAGTGACATACCGTGTCCACTGCGTGATCTTGCGACGGCCCAACTCGCCTTCCTTCTGCAGCTTGGCAAGCGGTTCGTAGATCACTGTCAGCAGCTGGAAGATAATCGACGCCGTAATGTACGGCATGATGCCGAGAGCAAAGACGGTCAGACGACGAAGGTTGCCGCCGGAGAACAGGTCCACCAGGCCCAAAGCAGAGCCCGAGTTCTGATTGAAAAACTGGGCCAGCATGTCGGCATTGATACCCGGAGTAGGAATATGCGAACCGAGCCGATAGACCGCCAGCATTCCAAGCGTGAAGAGCACGCGTTTGCGGAGGTCGGGAATTTTGAAGATGTTTGCGATTTTCTCGAACATCGGGAACTAGAACCTCTGGTTGAAACTGGGTGGCCTGTGAAACTGGCAGTGTGAGAGCGGTTTCCCTCGCCCGCCACTCATTCTAAATGAAGCCTAACCGATGAGAATGGCCTTCCCGCCAGCCTTCTCGATCGCTTCCTGGGCCGTCTTCGAGAACTTGTGCGCGTGAATCGTCACGGCAGTCCTGAGCTCGCCGTTATTGAGCACTTTGATCAGGCCGTTCCTCTTTCGCAGCAACCCCAGCGAGACGATCTTGTCCAGGGTAAACTCCGTAACGTTCTCGGCAGCGACGATCTCTGCAACACGGTCCAGGCCGAGAACCTGATACTCTACCCGAAAAATATTGGTAAAGCCACGCTTGGGAAGACGACGGTGAAGGGGCATCTGCCCGCCTTCAAAGCCGCGCATGAGAGACGAGCCCGAACGGGAGCCTTGTCCCTTGTGTCCGCGGGTAGAGGTCTTACCCATGCCCGAGCCCATGCCGCGGCCAACGCGCTTCTTGTTTTCGTTCGCCTTCTTGGGGGCACGAAGATTGGAGAGATTACGGATTGCCATTGTTTCCTCGCTTAACGCCAGAGAAGCAGCCTTCGCTCTTCGCCGACTCGCATTTGATTTGACCCTGAATGGGCGTGATGCCTTGTGCCGGTCGCACCGGCCCTTCCATCTAGTCTACGACGCGGACGAGATGCGGAACCTTCGCGACCATGCCACGGATAGATGGGGTATCTTCGCGCTCAACAATCTGGTTGAGGCGGGTAAAACCGAGCCCCTTGATAACGAGCTTGTGCTTGACCGGAGTGCATATCTTCGAACGAAAGTATTGCAGCTTGATTCTGGCAATTGCGTTAGTGTCAGCCATGAGAAACTCCTTGAAATCTGTTTGTAACATGGTCAAGCTTAGAGCTCTTCCACTGCCTTGCCGCGCAAAGCGGCAACCTCAGCTTTATTACGAAGCTGGATGAGAGCGTCGAAGGTAGCCTTGATCACGTTGTGCGGGTTCGCCGAACCGAGGGACTTGGTGAGCACATTCTGCACGCCAGCCGCAGTCATCACGGCGCGAACCGTCTTGCCGGCGATGATGCCCGTACCTTCCGGGGCAGGCTTCAGCATCACCTGACCAGCTCCGAAGTGACCGAGCACCTGGTGCGGTATCGTGCTCTCGGTCAGATTCACCTTGTGCAGATTCTTCTTGGCCGATTCGATCCCCTTGCGAATCGCCTGCGGGACCTCCTTGGCCTTACCGGAGCCGTAGCCGACCACGCCTTCCGCAGGATCGCCAATGACAACCAGTGCAGCGAAGGACATGTTCTTACCGCCCTTGACAACCTTGGTCACGCGATTGATCGAGACGACCTCATCCTTGAGATTGAGGCGGTTCGCATCGATTTTTTTCTTCATTGCCATAATCTTCTATCCAGCTTTCTGGCCGCCCTCAGGCGCCTTGGGAACCTTAGAAATCGAGTCCGGCTTCGCGAGCCGCATCGGCCAGAGCTTTTACGCGGCCATGGTACAGATAACCACCACGATCGAAGACGATCTTCTTGATGCCCTTCTCCTGCGCGCGCTGGGCGATTAATTTTCCAACCTCAGCAGCCGCTACAACGTTGCCGCCATACTTCTTCTCTTCAGTCTTCTTTCCCATGGATGAAGCCGAGACAATGGTGACGCCGTTGAGGTCATCGATGAGCTGAGTGTAGATGTGATTCAGCGAACGGTACACGTTGAGGCGCGGACGCTCCGCAGTGCCGGACATCTTCTCGCGGATACGCGTATGAACGCGCTGGCGAATCACATTGCGTTGACGGGGATTTATCATAGTTGACTTTCCTTCCTAGTAGCGTACTCAGAGTGCTGAGGACGTTCGGTTATGAGAACAGCGTTAGCAAAAAGCACCCACCTTTACGCGGTGAGCGCTCCCCACCCCTTTACTTCGCTCCGGTCTTGCCGACCTTCTTCTTCAGCTTCTCACCGGTATAACGCACACCTTTGTTCTTATACGGATCGGGCTTGCGCAGAGAGCGCATATCAGCGGCGATCTGGCCTACCTTCTGCCGATCGATCCCGGAGATGGTAAGGTGAGTCTGCTTCGGGTCAATCGTGACTTCAATCCCGGTAGGCAGGGGGAACTCGATAGGGTGGGAGTAGCCCAGCGTGAAGACCACCATAGTCTTGCCCTTCATCTCGGCGCGGTACCCGATGCCGACGATGTCGATGTCCTTGGTCCAGCCAGTGGTCACGCCAGTGACAGCGTTGAACACCAGCGCACGGGCTAGGCCATGAAAGGGCGCCTGCTTGTCGTTCTCGCGCTCAGCAACGAGGTGGCCATCCTTCTGCGCAAGCGTGATACCGCCGGGAAGCATGGCGGTAACCTTACCCCTGGGGCCTTCGACCAGGACGGTATTGCCGTTCTCGCTGACAGTGTACTTGACACCTGCGGGCATAAGGATTGGCTTCTTGCCGATACGTGACATAACAATTCCTTTATCGCTTGCGAGTCCCGAGGCAGCTTCCGCTAATCTCGTTCCACTGCAGCCTTGGCGCATTCAGCGCCGCGTTCCTGAATCAAAATCGACTAATACAGCTCACCGTCCCAAACCGTTAAAATGTGCAGCCTGCGTCCGGGATGGGGCCTCAATCACTACCAGACTTCGCACAGAATCTCGCCGCCAACACCTTCGCGGCGAGCCTGCCGGCCGGTCATGACGCCCTTCGGAGTAGTCATGATCGAAATGCCCAAACCGCCCTGTACGCGGCGGATCTCGTCGCGTCCGAGATACACGCGGCAGCCGGGACGAGAGACGCGCTGCAGGTCCCGAATGACGGCCTCGTTGTTCGGGCCGTACTTCAAATACACGCGGATGACCTTCATCCCATTCTCTTCCGTAGGCTTGTAGTTTGCGATGTAGCCCTCCTCTTTGAGGATGCGGGCAATCTCAGCCTTGAGCTTCGAAGCTGGAACATCAAGCTTCTGGTGGCGGGCACGGATGGAGTTGCGGATGCGGGTCAGGAAATCGGCTACTGGATCGGTGAGGTTCATTCATTCTCCTTCATCCCCTGTTCGCTCACGAGTATCTCTCGAGAGAACCAGCGGGAATGTCTGTTCAGGTGCTGCCATCCAGACTTCTGCACCATAAGCTAAACGCCCTGATGAGGTCTCTGGAGTAATTGCACGATAGAAGTCGCGCGGATAATCTAGTCTACCAGCTCGACTTGACGACGCCCGGGATCTCTCCCTTGAGAGCGAGCGAACGGAAGCAGAGACGGCATACGCCGAACTTCCGTAAGAAGGCGCGAGGACGACCGCAGAGCTGGCAGCGGTTGTGCTGGCGGGACTTGAACTTCGGTTTCCTTGCATCTTTAACGCGCTTTGCTGTAGTTGCCATCGTGTGTACTCTCTATCTTGACTGCAAACCGTACTCAATCCTGTTCGGGGCCGCGGGGCCCGGCTTCGTAAACTATGCTCCGACGCGGAACGGCATTCCAAAGCTCTTGAGCAGAGCGCGGGCGCTGTTATCGTCCTTCGCCGTCGTGACGATCGTGACGTTCATGCCCTTGAGCTTGTCAACCTTGGCGTAATCGATCTCTGCGAAGATCAGTTGATCGCGCAGGCCGAGCGTATAGTTTCCGCGGCCATCGAAGCTCTTGGACGAAACGCCGCGGAAGTCGCGAACGCGGGGAAGCGCAATAGAAATCAGGCGATCGAGAAACTCGTACATCGTGTTCCCGCGCAGAGTGACCATGGCGCCAATCGGCATACCCTCACGCACCTTGAACGCCGCGATGGACTTCTTTGCCTTCGTCGTCACAGGCTTCTGCCCAGCGATGGATGCGAGATCCGCCACCAGCGGATCCATGATCTTGACGTTCTGTGTTGCCTCGCCAAGGCCCATATTGATGACGATCTTCTCGATCTTCGGGATGGCCATCGCATTGGTGATGTTGAGTTCTTTGCCCAACGCCTGCTTGATCTCTGTCTCGTACTTCGCTTTCAGTCGTGCTGCCATGATTGTCCTTCGCTTTCTCCACGGTTGCCGGGTTGGGCTCTGGCCCGTATACCGATGCGTGGGGTGAATCGTCGTTACAATGTCTCGACCTGCTGCCGTGTCGAGACCAAAGACCTTCTCTTACTTCTTCTTCTCAGGAATCGCGTTGCCGCTTGTCTTCGAGAAGCGAACCTTCTTGTCGCCCTCAAGCCGAGAGCCGACGCGAGTCTTGTTCCCTTCAGCATCGAGCAACATCACATTCGAGATGTGGATAGTCGACTCCTGCTCTGCGATGCCGCCCTGAATATTCTTCTGCGGATTTGGCTTCATGTGCTTCTTCACCATCATCACACCCTCAACCAGAAGGCGATTCTTCTCCGCGATAACACGAAGCACGCGGCCCTGTTTGCCCTTGTCTTTGCCGGCAATCACTTCTACTCTGTCATTCCGCTTGATCTTAATGCCTGCCATGACTCTCTCTCTAATCCTCGACCATCTTCGTGCCACGGAGTCGGACTCCGGCTATCGCTGGGGCGCCGCATATAAGCCCACAGCATTCAAATTAAATAACTTCGGGCGCAAGCGAAACGATCTTCAGGAATTTTTTCTCACGCAACTCGCGAGCGACCGGACCGAAGACGCGCGTGCCGACCGGCTCGTTGGCGTCGTTGATCACCACGGCAGCATTCTGGTCGAAGCGGATATAGGTGCCGTCGCGCCGGCGATACTCCTTGCGGGTGCGTACGATCACCGCCTTCACAACCTTGCCCTTCTTGACCGTGCCGTCGGGTGAAGCTTCCTTGACGGCAGCGGTGACAACATCGCCCAGGCCGGCCTTCTTGCCAAGACCGCCACCGAGGGGAAGGATCACCTGCAACTTGCGTGCGCCGGAATTATCCGCCACGTCAAGCATTGTTCTCATTTGTACTGACATCGTTCTTCTCCTGGGTCTTACGGCCGGGGCTCATGCCCCACCATTCAACTACTTGGCTGCGACAGCTGCTGCGGAGGTCTTCTCTTCCGCGAGGGCAAGCGAGGAACGGCGCACAATCTCTTCAAGCGACCAGCGCTTCAGCTTCGACAGCGGCCTGGCCTCGCGAATGCGAACCACATCGCCGACACGAGCCGAGTTCTGCTCGTCGTGTGCGTAGAACTTCTTGTTCGACTTCATCACCCGCTTGTACTTGGGGTGCGCCTTGCGCATCTCAATCTCGACCACGATGGTCTTCTGCATTTTGGTCGAAACGACCAAGCCGACCTTCTCGTTCCGGCGGGAGGTCTGGGCTTCAGGAGTCTGTGTTGAAACCGCAGTTGCGGTCGTACTGGTTGTCTCTGCCATGGTTAGTCCTTCTTCGCTTTCTTGCGGGCGGTGCGTGTGCTCTTTGCCGGCGCAACGTTGGCGGCGACAGGGTTGGCGGCCTTCTCGGAGGCCAGGGTGCGCTGCCGCTCTACGGTCTTGATGCGGGCGATATCGAGCTTCAGCGTCCGAAGCTTCTTAATCCCCTCCATATTGCCGAGGCTCTTTTGGAAGCGAATGCGAAAGAGCTGTTCGCCGGCTTTGGCCTGCTCCGTCTTGAGCTCTGCGTCACTGAGGTTGCTGATCTTTTCAAATTCCATGTCTTTTTCCTTGACTGCTAGAACTACTTAGCCGCGGGCTTACTTGGCAACGACCGTCGCCTTGACATCGTGGCGCTGAACAAAACTGGTCTTGAGCGGAAGCTTGTGTGCGGCAAGACGCATCGCCTCCTTGGCGAGCTCCGGAGTAACGCCCTCCATCTCGAACAGGATGCGTCCGGGACGAACGACGCAGACCCAATGATCCGGGGCTCCCTTGCCCTTACCCATACGGGTCTCGGCGGGCTTCTTGGTGATCGGCTTATCCGGAAAAAGACGCAGCCAGACCTTGCCGCCACGCTTGATGAACCGGGTCATAGCGATACGGCTTGCTTCGATCTGGCGGTCGGTGATGTAGCCGCACTCCATCACCTTCAGGCCGAAGTCCCCGAACGAAAGATCCGAGCCGCGCCACGCCTTGCCGCACATGCGGCCGCGCTGCTGCTTGCGAAACTTGACCTTCTTTGGCATCAACATAACGAAACCCTCTTCACTCTTTCGAAACTCTTTCGGAGATGCGCTCCCCGGAAACTCCGGCCGGTGCCGGGCAGAACGTTACGAAGCAAACGCGCCCGTGGTAACGCCCTGGTCGCGGCGCTTCTTCTGCTCATAGATATCGCCGCGGTAGACCCATGTCTTGACACCGATAATCCCATAGGTGGTATGTGCCTCCGAGAACCCGTAATCGATATCGGCACGAAGTGTATGCAGCGGCAGACGGCCCTGCAGATACCACTCCGACCGGGCAATCTCGTTTCCGTTCAGACGGCCGGAGACCCGAACCTTGATTCCCTTGCAGCCGAAGCGCAGAGCGGAGTCGACCGACTTCCGCATCGCACGGCGGAAGCTGACGCGCTTTTCAAGCTGCAACGCAATGCTCTCAGAGACAAGCTGAGCGTCGAGCTCAGGCTTGTTCACCTCGAGAATATCGATGAACACCTCGCGACTGGTTCGCTTCTGGATATCGGCCTTCAGCTTATCGATCTCAGCGCCCTTGCGGCCGATGATGATCCCCGGACGCGCGGTCCGAATGATCAGGCGCAGCTTGTTACCGGGGCGCTCAACCTCAACCGAGCTGACGCCAGCTGCCTTCAGCTTCTCGCGCAGCTCAGCCTTCAACTTCACGTCTTCGACCAGCAGCTTGTCATAGCCACGCTCGACAAACCAACGCGACTTCCACGGCTTGTTGATGCCGAGGCGCAACCCATACGGATGGACTTTCTGTCCCATAGCTTCCCTTTACTCCGTGCCCGTTCCGGTTGAGCCGGCGAGCTGTAGTGCAAACCTTTAGTTTACAAGAAACTGCTTACTTCGCGGCCTTTTTCGCTGCGGGCTTCTTGGTGGCTGTCTTCTTCGCTGCAGGCTTCTTTGCCGAAACCTTGCTGGCAGCCTTCTTGGTGGACTTCTTCGCCTTTGCGGCCGAAGTAGAATCGGCTCCATTGACTGCAGCAGCCGACTTCTTCTCCGCAACAGTAACGATTATGTGAGCAAGCCTGCGCTGGTACCGGAACGCCCGTCCCATCGGTGCAGGGCGGATACGCTTCATGCGAGGGCCTTCGTTTGCGATCGCGGTGCGAACGTATAGATTGTCCACATCGACGTCGAGACCCTGCTCCTGTGAGACGTAAGTCGCATTCTGGATCGCCGAACGCAAAACCTTCTCCACCACCGGAGCCATTCGCTTGGTGCTGAAATGCACCGTGTTCAGAGCCTGCTCGACGCGAAGCCCCTTGATGAGATCCAGCACCAGCTTCGCCTTCTGCGGGCTGGTGCGCTGAAATTTAGCTTCTGCGCGGAACTCTCGGATTTTCTCTTCTGCTACCTTAGCCATGATCTTCGTCCTTCAGAACTTCTGCTTCGTCGCCCCTTGCAGCAGGCTAACGGTGATACATGCCTTCACAATGCGCCTGCTATTTCGGCTTGGCGGAGGTCTCAGCCGCGCGTGCGGAGTGGCCCTTGAAGGTGCGGGTTGCCGAAAACTCGCCCAATTTGTGGCCGACCATGTTCTCCGTCACATACACCGGAATGAACTTGCGGCCGTTGTGGACGGCGATCGTGTGGCCGACGAAGTCCGGGTGGATCGTAGACCGGCGGGACCAGGTGCGCAGAACCTTCTTGTCGTTGATCTGGTTCATTCCAACGATCTTCTTCATGAGGTGGTCGTCGATGAACGGACCCTTTTTCGCTGAACGTGACATTATGCTAAGCTCCGACTTTCTTGTTGCAATGCTGGATACGACGAATCTCTTCGACTGCGAGACTTGGTGTTGCCTTTGGCTACGGAACCTCTATGCCTTACTTGCTGCGACGCTTGACGATAAACACATCGGTCCGCTTGTTATTGCGTGTCTTGTACCCGCGGGTCGGCTGGCCCCAAGGCGTAACCGGGTGCCGTCCGCCCGAGGTCTTGCCTTCACCGCCACCATGCGGGTGATCGACAGGATTCATCGAAACACCACGGTTGGACGGGCGAATTCCCTTCCAGCGGTTGCGGCCTGCTTTGCCGATCGTGACATTCTCGTGGTCCGTATTGCCGACCTGTCCAATTGTCGCCATGCATTCGACCAGTACCCTGCGGGTCTCGCCCGAAGGCAGCTTCAGCAAGGCGTAGTCACCCTCTTTTGCAATCAACTGAACCTGCGCCCCGGCCGATCGGGCCATCTGCGCGCCCTTGCCCGGACGAAGTTCGATATTGTGGACCGTCGTACCGGCAGGAATATTCTTCAACGGCAGCGCATTGCCTACCAGGATATCGGCATCCGGCCCGCTCATGATCGACTGGCCGACAGTGAGCCCGATTGGCTGGATGATGTACCGCTTCTCTCCATCCGCGTAGTGGATCAACGCGATCCTCGAACTGCGGTTCGGGTCATACTCGACCGTCGCGACAGTGCCCGGAATGCCGTACTTATCCCGCTTGAAATCGATGAGCCGCAGCTTCTGCTTATGTCCGCCGCCCTGATGACGCATGGTCATGCCGCCCGCATTGTTGCGGCCACCGGTACGCGGCTTCACGCTGAGCAGCGGTTTGTGAGGCTTATCCGTCGTCAGATCGTCGTTGACGAGCTTCGTCGCAAAGCGGAGTGATGGTGTAATCGGTCGAAATGATTTAATCGGCATCGTCTTTGTTCCTTGCCTGCGCCTCTAAATCTCTTGCAGGCGCTTCGGTCCTGAATTCTGTGGCCGCGATGGATCTCGCGCTTAGAGGCTGTTGAGATACTCCGGCATCTTTTCGCCCTCTTTGAGGCGAACATAAGCCTTCTTCCAGTCAGAGCGGTAACCGGAAAACTTGCCCCGGCGACGCTCCTTGCCTTCAACGATCGCGGTACGAACACCACCGACCTTTACCTTGAACAGCGTCTCAACGGCCTGCTTGACCTCGGTCTTTGTCGCCTTCAGAGCAACCTCGAAGACCAGCGTGTTCTGCGTCTCCTTGACAGTCATGCCCTTTTCCGTGATGAGGGGGCGGCGAATAACGGTATAGAGGGTTGGCATTACGCAACCTCCTTCTCAGCAGCGGCTTTGCTGCCGCCCTCTGTTGCTTTACTGCGCTTGGATACAAATTTCTTGAGCGTCTCCTGCAGGGCCTCGATCGCATCCTTCGAGAAGACAGCATGTTCGTAGCGCAGCAGATCGTAGGGGTGGACCTCGGAGCTAAGCACCAGCTCAACACCAGCCAGATTGCGCGACCCGAGATAGAGTTTCTCATCGAGCTTGCGGCTGCTCTCAACTAGGAGAGTCGTCTTGCCAGCCTTCAGCTTATTGAGCGCCGCACGGAACAGCTTCGTCTTGGCCTCAGCGACTTCAAATGAATCGACGACCGTGAACTTGCCATCGTTGATCTTGGCCGTAATAGCCGAGCGCAACGCGCCCATCAGCTTCTTCTGCGGAAAGGCATATTCGTAGCTGCGCGGCTTCGGTCCGTGGACCGTACCGCCGCCACGCCAGAGGGGAGTACGAATCGAGCCAACCCGGGCGCGGCCCGTGCCCTTCTGCTTCCACAGCTTCTTACCGGCGCCAGATACTTTATTGCGGGTTTTGGTGGCCGCCGTACCCTGCCGGAGAGCGGCGCGATAGTGCTTCACTGACTCCCAAAGCAGCGCGTCGTTGATCTCTGTTGCGAAGATCTCGTCGGCGAGTTCAAACTCCCCAACCTTGTCTCCTCCGAGATTGACTACATTGATGTTTGCCATCGTTCTTCTCTCTTCACGCCCGCCATCGATGCGGCGGGCCAAAACTTTATTTAGAAAGCGATAAACCAACAGCCTTCTGGTTGACTGCTTTATTTTTTCTTGGAAGGAGCAGCCTTCTTCGAAGCCTTCAACGCATCCTTGGTTGCGGCACCGGCGAAACCACGACGCTCGCGCGGCGGAGCCTTCGCCTTCGAGATTAGGACGAAGCCATCACGCGGGCCGGGAACCGCGCCTTCAACCAGCAGGAGATTGTCTTCCAGATCGATTCCGCGGATGCGGAGATTGCGAACCGTGATCTGCGCGTGACCCATGTGGCCGGGCATGCGCTGGCCCGGGAATACGCGGGAGGGAAAGGATGAGGCGCCGATCGAACCCTGCACCTGGAACATATGGCCGTGCGACTTGGGGCCGCCGCCAAAGCCATGGCGACGAATAACGCCAGCAAAACCTCGTCCTTTGGATGTCCCGATAATGTCAACGAAGCTCTCGTTGGAGAAGATGTCGACCAGAATGCGATCGCCCGCCTTGGCAACAACCTTCTCTTCGCCTTCAGTGGTCTTGACCGCTTCAAGGGCGACTTCCTTGATCATCCTGACCGGCGGAACGTTCGACTTCGCAAAATGGCCTGCCATCGCCTTATTGATCTTCGATGCTTTAACAAAATCGACATAGCCAATCTGCGCGGCCTCGTAGCCATCCTTCGCAAGCGTCTTCAGTTGCGTGATCACACACGGCCCGGCTTTGAGCACCGTTACCGGGTGAACGTCGCCGCGCTCATCGAAGATCTGGGTCATGCCGACTTTTTTACCGAGAATTCCTGCTACGGACATTGGAGCTTCCTTTCCTCATCATGCTGGCCGAATAGCTCAGCACTGCCGGGGGTTCATACTTCGTAGTTATTTCTGGACCGTCTTGATCTCAACGTCCACACCAGCCGGCAGGTCAAGCTTCATCAGCGCATCTACCGTCTGCTGGGTCGGCTCAAGGATGTCGATCAGCCTCTTATGGGTGCGGATCTCGAAGGCCTCGCGCGACTTCTTATCGACGTGGGGCGAGCGCAGAACGCAATACTTGTTCTTCATGGTCGGCAGCGGAATGGGACCCGCAACCTGTGCTCCGGTGCGCTTGGCCGTCTCGACAATCTCGCCCGTGGAGGTGTCGAGGACGCGGTAGTCATATGCCTTCAACCGAATTCTGATTCTTTGTCCAGCCATTGTTTTCTCTTCCTTGCTTCAAAGATCGTTTGGAGTAGCTGCCGGCGATGAACATCTACACCTTCCGGCAGCCCTCGTTATTCTTGAACGACAAAACCTGAAAGACTTCTCTGTGAAACACCTTCTTTATTTGACGATCTCACTGATGGTTCCAGCGCCGACGGTCCTGCCGCCTTCACGGATAGCGAAGCGCAGACCCTTCTCCATCGCGACCGGTGTATGCAGCGTAATCTCCAGTTGCACGTTGTCGCCGGGCATCACCATCTCGGTGCCCTCCGGCAGCTTCGCCGAACCCGTAACGTCCGTGGTACGGAAGTAAAACTGCGGACGGTAGCCGTTGAAGAACGGTGTATGACGTCCGCCCTCTTCCTTGCTCAGCACATAGATCTCGCCCTTGAACTGGGTGTGCGGCGTAATCGAGCCCGGCTTCGCCAGCACCATCCCGCGCTCCACATCTTCCTTCGCAATACCGCGCAGCAGAAGCCCGGCATTATCCCCCGCCAGACCCTCGTCCAGCTGCTTCTTGAACATCTCCACGCCCGTGCACACCGTCTGCTGCGTGTCGCGGAAGCCGACGATCGAGCAGGCCTCGCCAACCTTGATCTTGCCCCGCTCTATACGGCCCGTCACCACCGTCCCGCGGCCCGAGATCGAGAAGATATCTTCAATCGGCATCAGGAACGGCTGGTCGATCGCACGCTCCGGCTGCGGGACATACTTGTCCACCGCCGCCATCAGCTCGTCGATCTTGGCCTCCCACTGAGCTTCGCCGTTCAGCGCGCCCAGCGCAGAGCCGCGGATGATCGGAGTGTCGTCGCCCGGATAGTCGTACTTCGACAGCAGCTCGCGAACTTCCATCTCGACCAGCTCGATCAGCTCTTCATCCTCGACCGCATCGCACTTGTTCAGGAACACCACAATGTACGGCACGCCAACCTGACGCGCCAGCAGCACGTGCTCCTTGGTCTGCGGCATCGGACCGTCGGTCGCCGCCACCACCAGGATCGCGCCATCCATCTGCGCCGCGCCCGTGATCATGTTCTTGATATAGTCCGCGTGGCCAGGGCAGTCGACGTGCGCATAGTGCCGGTTCGACGTCTCATATTCCACATGGCTCGTCGCAATCGTAATGCCGCGCTCCCGCTCCTCAGGTGCATTGTCGATCGTGTCGAACGAGCGAAACGTGTTCTTCGGGTTGTGCTTCGACAACACCTTCGTGATCGCAGCCGTCAGCGTCGTCTTGCCATGATCGATGTGCCCGATCGTCCCAATGTTTACGTGCGGCTTCGACCGGTCAAACTTTTCCTTGCCCATGACTCTCTCCGTGTTTACTGAACTGAGTATTGCTTCGAGAAAACTGATTTGCCAACGCTACTACCTTGCGTTTGCTTCCTTGCCCTGAACCTTGGCGATAATCTCTTCCGAGACCGATCGTGGCGCCTCTTCATATTGCTTGAACTGCATCGAGTAGTTCGCGCGACCCTGCGTGGACGACCGCATGTGCGTCGCGTAACCGAACATCGTGCTCAGCGGAACAGTCGCCCGGATCGCTTGCGTACCGCCCACCATCTCCATGCCCTCAATCCTGCCTCGGCGGCTGTTCAGGTCGCCGATGATGGTGCCCATGTACTCTTCCGGAACCGTCACTTCGACCGACATCACCGGCTCCAGCAGTACCGGCTTCGCCTTCCGCGCAGCCTCTTTGAAGGCCATCGAACCGGCAATCTTGAATGCCATTTCATTCGAGTCGACATCGTGATAACTGCCGTCATAGAGCGAGACCTTGACATCGACCATTTCATATCCGGCGAGAATGCCGCGCTGCATGGCATCCTGAATGCCCTGATCGATCGGCTTGACGTACTCCTTGGGAATCGCGCCGCCTTTGGTGTCGTTCGAGAACTCGTATCCCTTGCCAGGCTCGTTCGGCGAGATTCGGATCTTGCAGTGGCCGTAGTTGCCCGAGCCGCCCGTCTGCCGAATGTACTTCCCTTCAGCATCCGAATTCGCGCGAATCGTCTCGCGGTAGTTGACCTGCGGCTTGCCGACGTTCGCCTCAACCTTATACTCGCGCATCATGCGGTCGACGATGATCTCAAGATGCAGCTCGCCCATGCCGGCGATAATCGTCTGGCCGGAGTCGATGTCGGTGCGCACCCGGAAAGTGGGATCTTCCTGCGCCAGCTTGGCGAGGGCCATGCCCATCTTCTCCTGGTCGGCCTTCGTCTTGGGTTCGACAGCAACCTCGATAACGGGAGCCGGGAAGTCGATGGACTCGAGCACCACAGGATACTTATCGGTGCAGATGGTATCGCCTGTGACGAGGTTCTTCAGACCGACAGCAGCGCAGATATCGCCGGCCAGAATCTCCGTGATCTCTTCTCGCTTGTTGGCGTGCATCTTGAGCAACCGGCCAATGCGCTCCGTCTTTCCGGTACGCGGATTCAGAACCGAATCACCGGTCTTGAGCTGGCCCGAATAGACCCGGATGAAGATAAGCTGGCCGACGAATGGGTCAGTCATGATCTTGAAGCCGAGAGCGGAGAACGGCTCACTATCGTCCGCCTTGCGGATGATCTCCTCTTCCATGTTGTCGGGGTTATGGCCGATCATGGGAGGAATATCGAGCGGACTGGGCAGGTAGTCGACAACCGCATCGAGCAGCGTCTGGACACCTTTGTTTTTGAAGGACGAACCGCACAACACCGGGAAGATGTTCATCGCGATCGTGGCCTTGCGGATACCCGCCTTGAGCTGAGCCTCGGTAGGCTCTTCACCTTCGAGGAAGAGGTTGAGTATCTCATCGTCCGAGTCCGCTACGGCTTCAATCAAGGCATGGCGAGCTTCCTTCGCCGTCTCGAGCAGGTCGGCGGGAATCTCTTCGACGGAGTACTCAGCGCCCATCGTCTCATCGTGCCAGAGAATCGATTTCATGGTGACCAGGTCGATCACGCCAAGAAACTTCGCCTCAGCTCCGATCTGGATATTGATCGGAACTGCCCGCGCCCCAAGCCGGTCGACAATGGTCGAAGTCGCGTACACCGCGTCCGCCCCAGCCTTGTCCATCTTGTTGATGAAGCAGATACGCGGAACCCGGTACTTGGTAGCCTGCCGCCAGACAGTCTCAGACTGCGGCTGTACACCGGCCACCGCATCGAAGCAGGCAACAGCGCCGTCCAGCACGCGCAGCGAGCGCTCCACCTCAGCCGTAAAGTCCACGTGGCCGGGAGTGTCAATGATATTGATGCGGATGTTCTTCCAGGTGCAGGTGGTGGCAGCCGACGTGATCGTAATTCCGCGCTCCTGCTCCTGCTCCATCCAGTCCATGGTCGCAGTGCCCTCATGCACCTCGCCGATACGGTGCGTGATGCCCGTATAGAAGAGGATACGCTCGGTCGTCGTCGTCTTGCCGGCGTCGATGTGCGCCATGATTCCGATGTTCCGGCAACGATTCAGAGGTGTAGTGCGTGCCACGATCTATCTCTCATCTGCGAACTTCTGTTCGCGGTAAAAAAAGCGTTAAAGCAAAATCAAAGGACGAAAAGCTCTTACTGAAAAGCTTTTGCTTTACCAGCGATAGTGCGCGAAGGCCTTGTTCGCCTCGGCCATCCGGTGAACGTCTTCCTTCTTCTTCATCGCAGCGCCGCGGCCATTCGCCGCATCGAGAAGCTCGGCGGTCAACTTCTCCACCATCCCCTTTTCGCCCCGGGCGCGGCCATAGGTCACAAGCCAGCGAATCGCAAGCGACGTGCGGCGTTCCGGCAACACTTCGATCGGAACCTGATAGTTCGCTCCGCCAACCCGGCGGCTCTTCACCTCAAGCAGCGGCTTGCAGTTCTCGATCGCCTTCTTGAACAGCTTCAGGGCCTCATCGCCGCCCTTCTGCTCCAGGTTCGTCATGGCGGTGTAGAAGATGCCCTGCGCGGTCGACTTCTTGCCGCCCCACATCATCGAGTTCACGAACTTCGTAACCAGGGTCGAGTTGTACACCGGGTCCGGAGCAACTTCACGCTTCGCAATGTAACCTTTTCTGGGCATTCTTCTCTTTCTCGTCTTCCTTCAGGACCGTAGACCTCTCAAGCCCTGAACCTGATGTATGCGGCGAACCGCGATTGATCTCAAACCAGCGACAACCGGCTAAGCCTATTTCGCTGCAGCCTTGGGACGCTTCGCACCGTACTTCGACCGGCTCTGTTTCCGGTTAGCCACGCCAACCGAATCCAGCGTGCCGCGAACCACGTGGTACCGAACGCCCGGCAGGTCCTTCACACGCCCGCCGCGGATCAGCACAATCGAGTGCTCCTGCAGATTGTGGCCGATGCCCGGAATATACGTCGTCACTTCGATCCCATTGGTCAGCCGGACACGTGCAACCTTGCGGAGCGCCGAGTTCGGCTTCTTCGGCGTCTGCGTGTAGACGCGGGTGCAGACGCCACGGCGCTGAGGCGAACCCTGCAGCGCGGGGCTGGCTGTCTTGTAACGTGTGGGCGTGCGGCCCTGCTTGACGAGCTGATGAAACGTCGGCACTGGAACTCCTTGATAAACTTGATAAATACGCCGCTGAATGCGCGCGAAACCAAACATCAAATCTCATGTAAGACGTTTAGCCGGTGCGAACTTCGTCTTTTCCGGTACAAGCAAAACCCGTACACGCAAAAAATTGAGAACGCTGAAGCGTCTCTGACGAAGATCTTCCCTGCTGTTGCGTCTGTAAACCGGTACAACATACCAGACGTAAACAGTCGACGGTGGTCGAGCGTCTTCCCAATTTTAAGGATGAGCCGACTCCGTTTCGCTGTCCCGGCCCGCATAGCCCGTCCAAGGTGGAGGGTGTCGCAGGCACGATTGCGATGGGCCGCAGACTACAACGCTCCAAACGATTCAGGGGCATTCTGCGGTGAATCTCTTGTATCCAGTGTAAAGCAAAGAAGCTTGTCCTGTCTTGCTCACAGGTCCAAAAACCTCTTTCACGAGGACTTTCATCCACCATCC
Source organism: Edaphobacter sp. (assembly GCA_965277575.1). Lineage (GTDB taxonomy): Bacteria > Acidobacteriota > Terriglobia > Terriglobales > Acidobacteriaceae > Edaphobacter. The sequence goes on along the minus strand of CBDIDK010000002.1, from coordinate 2,992,688 downwards.
ACGCCCAGGTTTCCCTTACGGTGTGGTCCGGATACTCGCGGAACCTTTTAAACATAACAACGAGCGCTCGTCACGTCAACTTTTTCTGAGGAAGCTTCCATATAATCCTCATCCCAGGCTCTGTGCCAGCACCCGCAACCCCATGCTAGGCTTTCGAAATGACATTTGCCGATGCTCGCACGCGCCCTTTGCCCCACCTTCTATTGTCCCATCTTGTCTGTGCCACTCTTTTGATCTCCGCACTCGGTGCCCCGGCCGTAGTCCTGGCCCAGACCACCACCACATCACCCGCATTACACGAAGAACACGAAGACGCGCGCATCGGCTCCCTGATCGAGACCCTCGGCAAGACCGTAACCCCAACCTCAGCCGACATCTCGCCTGACGGTTCCACCGTAGCCTGGTCCGTCCGCACCAAAGCAGGCTCCCAGATCCATCTGTCGGATGTCTCCAACCCCACCCCCGCCAGCGAGAAGACCGTAAGCCCCGCCTCCGCCGCACCCGGCTGCAGCAGCACAGACCCCAAATGGTCGCCGGACGGCCAATGGCTCGCCTTCGTCTCCGATTGCACCGCCAGCGCAGACAAGCCCGGTCAGGATCAGGTCTTCCTGTGGTCGAAGAAGTCCGGCGAGTCCAAAGAACTCACCCACCTCGTAGGCAACATCGACTCCCTCGCCTGGTCGCCCGACGGCAAATCCATCGGCTTCCTCTTCGTCGAAGACGCCACCCGCAGCGCCGGAGCCCTCGCAGCCATGAAGCCATGGTCCGGCGTCATCGGAGAGGACGGCGTCGAAATCCAGCGCGTCGGCGTCGTCAACGTAGCGTCGCTTGAATTCAAACAGGTAACACCCGCCAACAAGCACGTCTACGAATTCGACTGGTCGCCCGACTCCAGAAGTCTCGCATTCGTCGCAGCAAACCCGCCCGGCGAAAACAACTGGTGGGTCGCGCAGCTCTACACCCAGTCCCTAGCCGAAGGCCAGCCCAAATCCATTCTCGACACCAACACCACCCCGGGCCCCCTCCACTGTCTCCAGATCGCCGTCCCCCGCTGGTCCCCCGACGGCACCCGCATCGCCTTCATCGGCGGCCTCATGTCCGATCAGGGAGCAACCGGCGGCGATCTCTACCTGATCCCCGCAGCCGGCGGCGCACCGACCGACCTCACCCCCGGTCGCCCCGCCTCCATCGCCTTCATCGGCTGGATCTCCCCCGAGTACATCGGCGTCACCGAGCACGTCGGAGGCAGCAGTCACATCACCGCCATCAACGTCAGCAGCGGCAAAGACGTCGCTCAGGTGAACACCACCCTCCCCGAAACCATCGGAGCGGGCAATCTCACCATGAGCCTCTCCGTCTCCCATGAACGCACCATAGCCCTCATCCGCAGCTCCTTCGAGCACCCACCCGAGGTCTGGGCCGGCCCACCCAACCGCCTCAAGCAGATCACCCACCTCAACGACAGCATGAAACCCGCCTGGGGCAAGACAGAAAACATCGAATGGGCCAACGGCGGCTTCAAAGTGCAGGGCTGGCTGCTCTACCCCGCCAACTACGATCCTGCCAAAAAGTACCCCCTCCTCGTCAGCGTTCACGGCGGTCCATCCAGCGCCGTAACCCCGCGTTGGCCCGGCGCAGGCTACGGCGGAGTCCCCTTCTCCGCCCTCGGCTACTTCGTCTTCATGCCCAACCCCCGCGGCAGCTATGGCCAGGGCGAAAAATTCACCCAGGCCAACGTCAAGGACTTCGGCTACGGCGACCTGCACGACATCCTCGCCGGCATGGACGTGCTCGAAAAGCGCCTCCCCATCGACAAGGATCGCGAAGGCCTCACCGGCTGGAGCTACGGCGGCTTCATGACCATGTTCGGCGTCACCCAGACCACGCGCTTCAAAGCCGCCGTCGCCGGAGCAGGCATCAGCGACTGGAAGAGCTACTACGGCGAAAACTCCATCGACCAATGGATGGTGCCCTTCTTCGGCAAGACTGTCTATGACGATCCGGCCGTCTACGCCAAAAGCTCAGCCATCGAGTACATCAAGAACGTCAAAACCCCAACCCTGATCGTCGTCGGCGACCGCGACGGCGAGTGCCCCGCCCCCCAGAGCTTCGAGTTCTGGCACGCCCTCCGCGCCGAAGGCGTCAAAACCCAGCTCGTCATCTACCCCAACGAAGGACACGGCTTCCGCGACCCGGCCCACCGTCGCGATGTCCTCGAGCGCGCCCTCAACTGGTTCGAAACCGAAATGCCCGCTGCGAGCAACTAGTGAAAACTCAGCTCTGCCCTACTCGAATCTCGAATAGCATCTTTTCTTATTAAGGCATGATGGCCAGGACTGGCTACCCAACTAAGCAGTATCGACATATAGCCTATTCGCAAGTGATATATAGCCTGTTCGCAAGAGATTGATTTATAAGCAGTGTCATCCTGAGCGAAGCCTCTCGCAGTTTTATCGCGAGAGGCGCAGTCGAAGGACCTGAGGTTTACTCTCACAGGGCCATACTCTTTTACCCGATTTCCAGCTTTTACCCGATTTACAGACCGATACCTCGCCTTATATCTCGATACAACCTAGCCAAATCCATTACGTCACCTCGACCCTCGCAGGCGAGAGGGTGCGAGCCTTCATTCCGCCGCCACTGCCACCCAGTCCCCGTGCGATCGGCTCGTCTTCGCTGCAAAACATCCTGGCCGAAGCGAACCAGTCTCTATCCCGACCAACGGGAGGGCCTGTGCAGTGTATGTTGTCAAGACCGGTATACATGGCACGAAGTGCCCGCCCCACGCGGAGTGGGCCCGTCCGGCAGGACAGTCTTGCGGTGTAGCTTCGCAACATCATGGCCTTTTTCCTAGCCGATTCCCTCCCCACTGCGTCCAAACCGCAGACCAGCTATTTGCTTCCCGTGTGCGCAGCTTTTACACTAAGGTTTCGGTAATTCAGAGTTTGCGGTGTGACCGTTCAGCTTGGGTTCCGGTTGGACGGGGAGGTTCAATGCGTCGGTTTCTCACGTTAGTCTCTTTACTGCTTTTCACGATTCCTTTTGGTATTTCCATCTCGGGCTGCTCGAAGAAACAGCCGGCTGTCTTCTGTAACGGAGGAGACACCGGCGCAGTCGTAGGCCAGGTGGCCCGGATCACGCTCCAGCCGCAGATCTTCGGTATCTCTCTCAACCAGGGTGCGATCGGCAGCGTCGGCGCTCCCGTTGCGACCGACTGCAAAGGCACCGCTGAGACGGTCAGCAGCTATACCTATGCCACATTCGACGCCAACGGCAAGCCCGACCTCACCATTGCCGATGTGCAGCCCAACACGGGCCGCCTCTGTGCCGGCACATGGAATCGGAACACCGGAGGCGGCATCGCCGACTACACCACCTGCAACGCGACAGGCAAGAGCGGAACCGCCTACGTGACCGCAAGCGGCTCGGGCGCCAGCAGCAACTCCCTGCCGATCTTTATTCATCCGGTAGTCACAAGCGTCGTGCTTGGCCCCCTTTCTACAGACTGTCTCCACGATCCGGCCACCAACTGCAGTCCCGCGGCCTTCAACACCTCGGTTACCAGCTGCGCCGTCGACGCCACAACCGGCTGCTGCACCGCCCCGGTCGTCACCTCAGCAGGCGCCGTCAGCACCAACCAATGCGTCTCGCAGGCCCTCACAAGCCAGCTTGCGGCCCGGGTATACCAGGGGACCGACACCACCCTGGCCTCGAACAACATCAGTTGCCAGGTCGGCCACCTCGCCTACACCGCGCAGCCCTCCACCGTCGTCTCCATCGACCAGAACGGCATCGCAACCGCACAATCGCCGGGCTCCGCCGTCATCAGCGCCAATATCGCCCAGGCAGGCAGCTCCGCCGGCTCCTTCTCCACCTGCCCTCCCACCTCAATCACGCTCAGCGTGCCTCCCACCAACCTCCAGAAGGTTACGGTAAACCCGAACAACACCCAGCCGATCAACGCTGTCGTCATGGACAAGAACGGCGCCGTCCTCACCGGCGTTCCTCTGGAATTCGTATCGACCACGCCGACCACAATTCCCGCTGCCGCCGGCGGAACCGTAACGCCAATCTTTCCCGGCTCAGCTTCTATTACCGCGATCTGCCAGCCGCCTGCCTGCAACCCCTCTCCGCTGAACCAGATCGGCCTCTTCGGCAACGGCAAGGCCATTACCTCGAATCCCGTCCAGGTCACCGCGCCCGGCATCAACAGCACCGATCTCTACATCGCCAGCACCCAGTCGCTCTATCTCGTGCCGGTGGACTTCACCACCAACGCCATCGGGACCCCGGTGCGCCTGCCCTATCAGCCCAACTCCATGGTAATCAGCAACGATGGAACCTCCATCTACATGGGCAGCGCCTTCGAGCTGATGACCTTCAACGCCAACACCAATACGCTCGGTAAAGAGGACTCCACCGTCACAGGAAACGTCCTCGCCGTCTCGCCCGACGGCACCCTCCTTGTCGTCACGGACCCCACCCGGCAGTTGATCTATCTCTACGCCACCACAGGCAGTGTCCAGGCCACCTACGGCGGTGTAGGCACCCACGCGGAGTTCACCCCCGACAGCCAGACCGTCTATATCACTCTCGGCGATGTAACCACCCCGGCAACAGCTTCCGCCCCCGCCGTAATCACCCCGAACAGCCAGCTCCTGGTGCATTCCACCTTCACCGGCTGGTTTGTCAGCAACTCCCCCCGCTCTCAGGCGACCTCCGACCTTGCCGTCACAGTGCCGAGCGTCGGAGCGTTCTTTGCGGGAGCCGCCACCACCGCCCGAGGATACTGTCCGGTCACCACCGAGACCACCAGCACCGCGGGACAGACGACATCCACCAACGTCTTCTATCCCGACGCCGGCGTCAACGCCCCGCGGACAGATAGAATTGCCGCCACCGACGACGGCCTGCACATCCTGGGAGCTTCCGCCACCCCGGCCGCAACCCTCACCGATCTCGCCCTCAGCTCACCTGCTGCAACTCCCGCGGGAGCCGCGCAGCCGGGACTGCCCGTCGGAGCCTGCCCCGATGCAGGCCTCACCTTCGGCGCACTTCCTGTCGTAAACAGCGCCATCCCCGGAGTCTCCGCGACGGCGATCACAGGCGTCGATCCCACCTCCGACTCCAGCACCGCCTTCGTCACCTACACCGGCAAAGGCGGCGTCCTGCCCGTCTATGCCCCATCCGCAAGCGGCCCGGGAAAACTGGGCAGCATCCCGCTCGCGACCTCCACCTTCGGCACTCCGCTCGCCCCGGTTCAGGGCGTTGTCAGCGCCGACAACCAGACCTTCTATGTCGGAACCTCCGGCGACAACGTAGTCCACCTCATCACCAAGGGAGCGAACGGGTATCAGGACACGACAACGCCGATCGCCCCCAACCTGCCGTGCGTGCCCGGTACGGCCAGCGCCCCCAACCCAACCTGCGTCGATGGAACCATCGTGACGCCGAACCTCCTGGTGCAGAAGCCGCGCAAAGCAATCTCGTAGCCCCACCAGACGTGTTCAAAGACGGCGAGGCCCTCTCGATGGAGAGGGCCTCGCCGTCTGCAAAATAAAGTTCAAATCCGTGGCGTATTTTCAGACCCGATTGAGAGACCGGTTCCCCACCGCGTTTTGGCCACCATCCGTCCATACCGTGCACAAAAAAACACCACATCAGCCATCGCGTTTTCTCCAAACACCCCTCAAAAACGCCCGCATACCTGCACAAATCGGCGCTCCACCACCACCGGACTTTTTCTCCCCGAATCCCCACCCGTGAAGCGTCAGGCGAGCCGTTTCTTCAGCAGGTCCCGTGCGATCGCGTCCAGCACGCCGTTCAGGAAGTGAATCGACTCCGGAGCGGCATATCTCCGGCCCACTTCCAGCGACTCATTGATGATGATCGCCGCCGGTGTATTTGGAAATCCCAGCATCTCGGCGACTGCCGCACGGATCAGGTTCCGGTCCACGACCGCCATGCGCTCGATGCGCCAGTTCTGCGCATGTGACTCAATCAAAAGGTCGATCTCCGCCTGCCGCGTCGTAGCTACACGATGAAGATCTTCCGCAAACCCCCGCGTCTCCGCATCCACATCTTCCACCGAAGCCCAGAACAGCTTCCGAACCTCCTCCGGCGTCTGCTTCCCCAAGTCACCCTGAAACAGCATCTGCATCGTCAATTCACGCGATTTACGGCGGGTTCCCATTATTCCTGCACCTGTTCCATTCCCGCGGCAACGCCTGATTGCCCCTGGCCCGCCGCCAGCTTGCGCTGAATTGAAACCATCTCGATCGCAGCCATAGCCGCCTCAAACCCTTTGTTTCCCGCCTTCAAACCCGCCCGGTCCAGCGCCTGCTCCAGCGTCTCGCAGGTCAGCACGCCAAAGGCATGAGGCACCCCGGTCTCCTGCTGCGATTGGCCGATACCGCGCGCCACCTCGTTGTAAATAGCCTCGTAATGAGCGGTTTCACCCCGCAGTAGACACCCCAGCGTAATAATCGCGTCGAACCTCTTCGTCTCCGCCAGCGTCCGTGCTGCGGATGGAACCTCCCACGCCCCGGGAACCCGAACAATCTCAATGTCTGCCTTGGCCGCTCCACTGCGGCGCAACGCGTCCAGCGAGCCCTGCAAAAGACGGTCCGTAATCACAGTATTCCAGCGTGTCGTGACGATAGCGAAGCGCATAGCAGCCGCGCTCAGATCGCCTTCGACGGCGTCAGGCTGACCATGCAGCGGGTTTTCCGACTGCCAGAAGCCCAGCTTCAACTCTGGTGTAAGCTGCACGCGAAATAGACGGCTGTTCCAATGCGTAGATTCAGTTTCAGACAGAACCGACGCCACTTCCTCACTGCGGGTGTGCGCCAAAAGCCACTCTTCGACGATGGAACGAACGTGATCGAGCTGTGTGACTTCAACCAGGATGGCAGGCGTCTCAGCGTCGCCACCCGGCAGGCGGCCTGTAACCAGCTCCAGATTGCCTACAGGTGCGAGGAACGCGGCGCCTCGGCCCCCGGCATCCTGCCAACCCCTTCCTTGTTCGAAGCCCAAAGCGAGGAAAAGGCTGCTAAGCCGCTCAAATTCAGCGCTCGGCATGTCAGACGAAGCGATCGTGCTGATCAGTGTGATTCCCTTAACCATAGTTTCGATTGTATCGTCTGGGAGTGCGCGGAGTTGCTGCGCTTCACCTCAGATCAGTACCCAGGACCAGGAGTTGACGATGAACTATGAGACGCTACTGTGCCAGGTAAACGATCAGGTTGCAACGGTCACGCTGAACCGGCCGCACGTGCTGCACGCTCTGAACTCCAGGGTCTTCGATGAGTTGGAGCAGGTATTCCGCTCTTTAGCGGAGGACGCCGATGTGCGCGTGATCCTGCTCACAGGCGCGGGCGAGAAGGCCTTCGCGGCAGGAGCGGACATCAATGAAATCGTTGAGGCAGATGCGGTGGCGGGAGAGGCGAAGGCGCTCCGCGGGCAGGGCGTCTTTCGCTTGATCGAGACCTGCGGGAAGCCGGTGATCGCCTGCATCAACGGGTTCGCGCTGGGCGGAGGCTGCGAGTTGGCCATGGCCTGCACGTTGCGTCTGGCCAGCGAGACCGCGAAACTGGGCCAGCCGGAGGTGAAGCTGGGCCTGGTTCCGGGTTACGGCGGAACCCAGCGGCTGCCGAGGCTGGTAGGGCAGCCAGCGGCGCTGAAGCTGCTCTTGACCGGAGAAATCATTGGAGCGGCCGAGGCGCTGCGCATCGGGCTGGTTGACGAGGTCGTGCCGCTGGAGAGGCTCATGGAGCGAGCCGAAGCGTTGGCGAAGACCATAGTGTCGATGGCACCCCTGGCGGTTGCCGGCTGCATGGAGGCGGTGCGGCGAGGCGGCGAACTGGACCTCGAAGCCGCGCTGCAGATAGAGGCTGCGATCTTCGGAAGACTATGCGGGACAGCCGATAAAGCGGAGGGAACGAAGGCTTTTCTGGAGAAGCAAAGCCCGGTCTGGACAGGACATTAGAGAATCACTGTCAGCGGAGCGGCGGCCTTGGTATGCTGATATTCGTGCGATTCCCTCTCGTTCCCTCCGCTTCCCTGTTGTGTTGCCTGCTGCTGGCCGGGTGTACGCGAACGCCGCCGACCGCGGCTGAAAACCGCGCGATTGCGGCGCAGCAACAGCAGGAGAATAAGCAGGCGAGGGCGCAGATGGAGTCGATTCCGCCGCCCTCGAAGACGCGCTACCTGGCGGTAAGGAGCCTGTCGCTTTGGGAGAATCCCTATGTGACGGTGCAGGGCGCGATGGTGACGCTGCATGTGACGCTCGCGGATGCGAATACGAGCGGGCTGGGAGTAGGTGGGATGCTGCGGCCTGTGGGGGCGCGGCGGCAGGTGCTGAATGTGCGGGTGAGCGAGTTGCCGGTGGCGCTGAATGCGATTCCCGAGGGATCCTGGCCATATGGGCGGGTGGTTGCGGTGGAAGAGGCGCACAACATCCCGGTCAGCGCTCGGCCTGAGGTTCGGCGGAACTATGAGACGGTGATGAAGTATCTAGGCGACCTGGGGCTGGTGGTCTATGAATGGCCTGAGAGCGGACGTAGCTGAGCTTTTTTCCCGGGCAAAAGGCTTGTGGTCGGGGCGCGTCTTTACAGGGGATATGCGATTTCCACCGTACAATCTCGTGGTGAAAACGTGGTTACTTTTGTGCGGCGCATGGCAGAAAGGTGGACACTTCCACCGGCAGGAAACTCGACTGAAACTACGCCAGGTTTTTCAACTTATTTTCGCCGGGAGATGAACGCGGTAGGCGAACTCGCCTTTTCGCACGACAGGGAGTTGCACCGGTGCGCTAAGATGCTGGTACTTTTGAAAACGGCAAAATTCCGATCGCGGTGAACGATTGCAACTGCATACGACGGCGTTGGTGGTCTTCTGCTTCTTTTTTCTGCTGGTAACGCTGGCCGGGTTCTGGGCGGCCCAGTGGCGGCGACCGAAGACAGGAATGGCATCGCTCGAAGAATGGGGGCTGGCGGGGCGCAGCTTCGGTACATGGGTCACGTGGTTCCTGATCGGCGGCGACCTGTATACCGCGTACACGGTCATTGCGGTCCCGGCGGCGCTGTATGGCGCGGGGGCGATGGGCTTCTTCGCATTGCCGTATGCGGTCATCGCATATCCCTACATGATGCTGGTGCTGCCGCGGCTGTGGACGGTCTGCCATCGCCACGGTTACATCACCTTCGCCGACTTCGTTAAAGGGCGATATGGAAACCGCTGGCTCACGGTGGCGATCGCCCTGACAGGCGTGCTATCGCTGATGCCCTATATTGCGCTGCAACTGGTGGGGATACGGGTGGTGATCGGCGCGATGGGGATCACCGGGGAGTGGCCGCTGGCGGCGGCATTTGTGATTCTGGCGGCATATACCTACACGAGCGGCCTGCGGGCTCCGGCGGTGATCGCGGTGGTAAAGGACGTGATGCTGTATGTGATGGTGCTGGTCGCGCTGATCGTAATCCCGGTGAAACTGGGCGGGTATGCGCGGATATTCGAGCTGGCCAACCAGGCGCTGGCGCACCATACCCCGAGCGCCACGATCCATCTGCGCCAAGGGCAATTTTTGAGCTACTCGACGCTGGCGATCGGGTCGGCGGTGGCGTTGATGCTGTACCCCCACACGGCGACCGCGGTGCTGAGCGCGCGGACGGCGAACGTGGTGCGGCGGAATGCGGCGATGCTCCCGGCCTACAGCTTCATGCTGGGCATGATTGCGCTGCTGGGATACTTCGCGCTGGCCGCAGGCGTGGTGACGAAAGACCCGAACTCGTCGGTACCGCTGCTGTTCCTGAAGATGTTTCCGGAGTGGTTTGCGGGCTTCTGCCTGGCCGCGATAGCGATCGGGGCGCTGGTGCCGGCGGCGATCATGTCGATTGCGGCGTCGAACCTGTTTACGCGCAACCTGTATGGCGAGTTTGTGAAGAACAGGATGCGGCCCGAGCAGGAGTCGCAGATGGCGAAGGTGGTCTCGCTGTTCGTCAAATTCGGAGCGTTGTTGTTTGTATTGAAGCTGCCCACGCCCTATGCGATCGAGATGCAGTTGCTGGGCGGCATCTGGATCGCGCAACTGTTTCCGGCTGTGGTGATCGGGGTGTTCACGCGTTGGTTGCATCCGTGGGCGCTGTTTGCGGGGTGGGCGGCGGGGATGGCCAGCGGGACGGCAATGGCGGCAGCGCTTGGCCTGAAGAGCTCGGTGTATCCACTCCACTTTGCGGGTGGCACATATGCGATGTATGCCGCGGTTCCCGCGCTGGCGCTGAATCTGGGGATTTCGGCGGCGCTGACCGTGGTGCTGCGGGCCGCGAAGGTGAACGGCGGAAGCGATGTGACCGATGCGGCGGCGTATGTGGGGTAAGTCGGCGCGTTTTCGGGTCTGCGAACGAACGGCTTACCACGGATTTGCACCGATGAGACGGATTCAGGAACAAGCAACGGCGAGGACGAATACAGGGGTCTTTCCGCTTCGGCGGCAAAGTACACTGCCTGCGGTTGAGTTGACGTATATTTTGATCGATCGAGGCGGAGCCGGACAGTCAGGGGCGGCGACGGCCGGATAGCTGGCCACGCCGGGTGGGGGAATGAATCTACAATGACAGGAGAAGCACCAATCGGGAGAAGAAGTGAAACGTGTCGTAGTCACCGGCCTGGGATGCATTACGCCCATTGGCAACACTGTTCCAGATTTTCGCAGCGCGCTTTTTGCAGGTGTCACGGGGATTGAGCCTTTTCCTCCTTTTCCTGAAGCTCCCGGCGACACCCAGGGACTTCGGTTTACACAATCGGCCCGGGTCAAAGACTTCGATCCGCGTGAGCATCTGGACTCCGGGATCGTGGTTTCGACGGACCGAACGACCCAGTTTGCGATTGTTGCGGCGCGCCAGGCTGCGCTCGACTCGCAGATCACGCAGCACCATGCGCCCGGAGATATCGCCATCATCGTAGGCTGTGCCTGCGGGGGGCGGCAGGCCGAGGAGACCGAGACCGCGAAGCTGTACACCCGCGACGCCCGCGTCCACCCCCTGACCGTCATTCGGACGATGGCGTCGGCCGGCGCGAGCAACATTTCAATCGACCAGAAGATCACCGGGCCTACTCTGAACATCTCGACCGCCTGCTCGTCGGGCACCCATGCGATCGGTCTGGCCTTCCACATGGTGCGTTCGGGGATGGTGGAGGCGGCGATCACGGGCGGCCATGAGGCTCCGCTGACCTTTGGGTTTTTGCGCGCGTGGGATTCGATGCGCGTGGTCTCTCCGACCCAGTGCAGGCCGTTTTCCGCCGACCGCGACGGGATGACGATCGGCGAGGGCGCGGCGATGCTGACGCTGGAGACGCTGGAGTCCGCACAGGCCCGCAACGCGCACATCTATGCCGAAATTGTCGGCTTCGGCATGTCGGCCGACGCGAGCCATATCACGCAACCGCTCGCGGATGGCGCCGCTACGGCCATGCGGCAGGCGGTGGAGGATGCGGCTAAAGGCTCCGGTCTGGCCGCCGCACGGCTGCTGGACGAGGTAGGCTACATCAGCGCGCACGGCACCGGCACCCAGGCGAACGACGCGACCGAAGCTGCCGCGATCCACCAGGTCTTCGGCGCGCGCGCTCCGCACATTCCTGTCAGCTCCACCAAGGCGCTGCACGGCCACTCTATCGGAGCCAGCGGGGCACTTGAGGCGTTGGCCACGATTCTGGCATTGGAGGAGGAGCGACTACCTGCGAACAATGGCGTTACCAGGATCGATCCTGCGATCGAGCTCGACGTAATTCTCGAAGCTCCGCGACAGGCAGCGCCCTCGCTTGCGCTTTCGAACTCGCTGGCCTTCGGTGGGTTGAATGCCGTGCTCGCCCTTCGGCCGTTTCAGACCAGGCTCACTGGTGGCCGTACGCTTCTGAAGCCGCACACTCCAGACGCCGCGATACCATAGCCTGCAGATGATCTCGGTCCTTATCCTTACGCGCGACGAGCAGCGCGATCTGCCGGATTGCCTGGCCAGCGTCTCCTGGTCGGACGATATCCACGTCTTCGACTCGGAGAGCACGGACGATACCACTGCCATTGCACGCGCTGCGGGGGCGCATGTTCATGCACGGGCCTTCGACGACTACGCCACGCACCGCAACGCCGCGTTGACCACGCTGCCCTTCAAATACCCCTGGGTCTTTCTGCTCGATGCCGACGAGCGGCCTACGCCTGAGCTGTCGCGCGAGATGCAGAAGCTCGCGCTGGCCGCGCCCGGCGAGGTCTCCGGCTTTCGTCTGCGCCGCAGAGATTTTCTGTTCGGGACGTGGCTGAAGCACGCGCAACTGTCGCCCTTCTACATTCGCCTGGTTCGGCCGGAGAAGGCCCGGTATACGCGCGCCATCAACGAGGTCATCGAGGTCGAAGGGGTGGTTGCGGAGCTGAGCTATGCGCTCGACCATTTCCCATTTTCAAAGGGCATTGCGCGCTGGGTCGAGAAGCATAACCGCTACTCGACCATGGAGGCGGAGCTGATTGTGCGCAACCAGAGCCTGCAGAATGCTTCGGTGATGACGGCGCTGCGCGATCCTGACTTTCACACGCGGCGGCGGCACCAGAAGGCGCTGTTCTATCGAATGCCCGGGCGTCCGCTGCTCAAGTGGGCGTACATGATGTTCGCTCGAGGAGCCGTGCTGGATGGAGCTGCCGGATTGGCGTACGCGACATTGCAGTCCTTTTACGAGTACCTAATTGTGCTGAAGACCAAGGAGTTGCGCCGCGGCGGAGCCTGAGGACTCGTCCCTGCATACTTTAGCTAGAGCGGCCACTTCCACTCGCGAATAGCCTTATCGTCGATGCCGTTTTCGTGAGCGTAGTTCACACTTTCGATGATCTGGTCCTTCAGCCATTCCCTGGTGTGAGCGGCGGTCATCTGGAGCCGCGGTACACGGTCGATAGCATCGATTGCCAGATTGAACCGGTCTACCTGATTGAGAATCGCAAGCTCCAGCGGCGTGTTGATGTTGCCCTTCTCTTTGTATCCGCGGACATGAAAGTTCTCGTGGTTTGTGCGCCTGTAAGTGAGCTTGTGAATGAGAGAAGGATAGGCGTGGAAGTTGAAGATGACCGGCTTGTTCTTCGTGAATAAGCTGTCGAACTCCTTGTCCGAAAGACCGTGGGGGTGTTCGGACTCCGGTAAAAGCCGGAAGAGGTCCACGACGTTGATGAAGCGAATTTTCAGATCGGTGCAGCGCTCGCGCAGAATCGCTACCGCCGCCAACGCCTCCGACGTGGGGATATCGCCCGCGCAGGCCATGACGACGTCCGGCTCCTCGCCCGCATCGTTGCTGGCAAAGTCCCAGATTCCGATTCCCTTCGTGCAATGCTTCACTGCCTCGTCCATGTTGAGATACTGCAGATGCAGCGCCTTGTCCGCGACGATCACATTGACGTAGTTGGTGCTGCGCAGGCAGTGGTCGCCAACGCTGAGCAGGCAGTTCGCATCGGGCGGCAGGTAGATGCGCGTGATCTCCGGGCTCTTGTTGGTGACGACATCGAGAAAGCCAGGGTCCTGGTGGGTAAAGCCGTTATGGTCCTGGCGCCAGACGAGCGAGGTTATCAACAGGTTGATGGACGAGATGGGAGCGCGCCAACGCAGCTCCAGCTTGCTCTTCTCCAGCCATTTCGCGTGCTGGTTGAACATGGAGTCGATGATGTGCACGAACGACTCGTAGGTGGAGAAGAAGCCGTGCCGGCCGGTGAGCACATAGCCTTCGAACCAGCCCTCGAGGGTGTGCTCGCTGAGTATCTCCATCACGCGGCCTTCGCGCGAAAGGTCGCCTCCGTCGGCATCCTCGGGCAGCAGCTCCGCCATCCACGTTTTGCCGCTGGCCTCGTAGATGACCTGCAGCTTGTTCGACGCGGTCTCGTCGGGCCCGAAGACGCGGAAGCTGGTCATGTTCCGGCGCATCGCATCGCGCAGGAAGTGGGCCAGGGTATCGGTGGGTGAGACCTCGATCTGCCCGGGCTTGTCCACCGTTACGGCGTAGTTGCGGAAGTCGGGCAACTCCATCGGCTTGCGCAGGAGGCCGCCGTTCGCGTGGGGGTTTCCACTGATGCGCCGCTGGCCGGCGGGAGCCATCTCCTTCAACTCGGGGACGAGTCGGCCCGATTCGTCGAAGAGCTCCTCCGGCCGGTAGCTTCTCATCCATTGCTCGACCAGCTTGAGGTGTGCAGGGTTGGTGACGGGATCGAGGATGGGCATCTGGTGGGCGCGCCACGAGCCCTCCAGCTTGTGGCCGTCGATCTCCTTGGGGCAGGTCCAGCCCTTCGGCGAACGCAGCACGATCATGGGCCAGCGGGGCCGCTCGGGGTCGGTGCCTTCCGGTGCGTTGCGCGCCTTCTGCTGGATGGCGCGGATTTCGAGAATGCATTTCTCTGTCACTTCGGCCATAAGCTGATGCATCGTCGCGGGATCGTCCCCTTCGACGAAGTAGGGCGTCCAGCCGTAGCCTTTGAACATCCACTCCAGCTCTTCCGGCGTGATCCGCGCGAGAACGGTGGGGTTCGCTATTTTGTAACCGTTGAGGTGCAGTATTGGAAGCACGGCTCCGTCGCGCACGGGATTGAGAAACTTGTTGGCGTGCCACGAGGTTGCCAGGGGGCCGGTTTCAGCCTCGCCGTCGCCGACGACGACCGAGACGATGAGGTCGGGGTTGTCGAAGGCCGCGCCGAATCCATGCGAGAGGCTGTAGCCCAGTTCGCCGCCTTCGTGGATCGAGCCGGGCGTCTCGGGTGTGCAGTGGCTTCCGATGCCGCCCGGAAACGAAAACTGCTTGAAGAACTTCTGCATTCCGGGAATGTCTTCACTCTTATCGGGATAGACCTCGGAGTAGACGCCCTCGAGGTAGCTGTTCGACAGCGTCGCGGGGGCGCCGTGGCCGGGACCTGAGATGTAGATCATGTCGAGGTCGTACTTCTTGATGAGCCGGTTCAGATGGACCCAGGTGAAGGTCTGGCCGGGGTCGGAGCCCCAATGGCCAAGCAGCCGGTTCTTGATATGTTCCGGCTTCAGCGGCTCGCGCAGCAACGGATTGTCGCGCAGATAGAGCATGCCGACGCAGAGATAGTTACAGGCCCGCCAGTACGCATCGATCTTCCGTGCCTCGTCTGCCGAAAGCGGCTGCGCGTTTTCCCTGGCTGCGGTCGAGCCTGTATCAGTCCGGGAGGGTTGTACAGCCTGTGGCGATTGGGGAATCTGGCGATCCACGCTATTCATAAGGAGACTCCTCGATCAAAGTAAGTGGGGGCGGGCGTCAGGCGATTTGTAAGTTTGTATGACCTAATTATGATCTTGAGCCATGCGATGCACATGCACAGCGATTATCCAGTCTTCTTTTGCCGGAACGACGAGCACGGCCGTCATTGAATCAGATGCACTCACCCGTCGCATAGCGTCGCCCCCTGCTTTGTTGCTTTCAGAATTCATGGAAATACCGAAGATCTCAAGACCGTCGGCGATCTCCATTCGAGACTGTGAATCATGTTCGCCGATACCACCGGCAAATACCACCGCGTCAACGCCGCCCATCAGCGCAACGAACCCGCCGAGCGCTTTCCTTACGCTGCGGGTAAATATCTGCACCGCCAGTTGCACGCGCGCATCGCCCTTTACCGCCGCCTCGCGCAAGGTCTTCATATCGTTCGGCATCCCGGATAATGCCACCATGCCTGCGTTATGGTTCAACGTTGTTTCCAACTCCGCAGCCCGGTCACCCTCCATCTGCCGCAGCAGATAGAGCACCAGCCCGGGATCGAGATCACCAGGCCGCGTCCCCATGACAACGCCACCTGTCGGGGTGAGCCCCATGGTTGTATCGATGGACTTCCCATCCACAACCGCCGTCACGCTGCATCCACTTCCCAGATGTGCAATCACCAGCCGCCTCGGCAAACCGGCGGGCTCGGCACGCAACTGCCGCACGATGGATTCGCAGCTCAACCCGTGGAACCCATATCGCCGTACACCCCGTTCACGGTAGCTTATCGGGATGGGATACGTGGTCGCAGCCTCTGGCATCGTCTGGTGAAAGACAGTGTCAAAGCAGGCATAGTGCGGCACATCTGGAAAGTGCTCCATCGTCTCCTGGATGACCTCGATTGCGACGGGATCATGGAGCGGTGCGAACACGACCGCCTCCTTAAGAGCCTTCAGCACCTCGGCGGTGATCCTCTGATGGCGGTCCAGCTTCGCCCCCGGATGCACCACGCGGTAGCCCACCGCGTCCACGGTCGGAAGTCCCGGCCTGCTCACCGCCTCGACTACCAGCCCGATGGCCTCCATCGGCGTCTGCGCTTCGACCGAGGAGGAACGGCCGCCGCTCGACTCCTCTCCCGCAGGATTGCGAAACGAGAACGCTGCCGCCGCGCTGCCGATCCCCGTCACCGCACCCTCGAACATCGACCGCGGCTCACCATCGCCTGCATCGAAGAGGGAAAATTTGATCGAAGACGACCCGCTATTGATAACGAGTATGTGCACGGCACCCCGGTTCCACGCCACCCCCTTACGGTACACCTACCCCATCAACACTCTGTAACAGCCAGATCCCGGCATTTGACCGTACCTGATGTGTTGGAGCTCACGGCTTATCCGCCAGAGTCACCGACGTAAACACCACCTGCCACTTCGCACCCCGTCGAGCCCACGTATCGGCAAACCTCGCATTTTGCGCGAAGGCTTTTCCGTGATCGGTTCCCGTCAAATGCACCCATCCGCCGAGAATCACCGTATCGCCATAGGAACGCTGAAATGGCTTCTCCACTGTGTAGGGATTGTTTCTAAGCCCCTCTCCCGCCACCACCTGAATGAGAATCTTCTTGTCGCCTAATGTGCCATTGCCGCGAACGATCAGGTAATCTTCTGCGACCAGGCGCTCCAGCGCCGCGCGATCGCCGTCAATTTGCGCCCGGTCATACTCTTTCGCTGCCGCAGCAAGCGCAGGGTCCAGGCCGTGATACTGGCCCACGCAACTCTGCGAAGAGAGCGCTATCCAGACGAATACGGCGACCATGACCGAGGACAGGCCGATTCGCTTACCAGAGACAAAAAAAGCATACAGACTCCCGGGAAGGACGATTGAATAGAACGTACAGCAGCATCGTAGCTCGAAATGCCTTTAAGTTCAGAACGGTCGGTTAAGGCAGGGGCCACGTCACGCAGTCGCCCCCAATTCATCTTTGTTTCACAGCAACTCTCCCCCAAAAGTTACATGCACTCGCCGCGCAGAATTTCATACATCCATCTAAACTCGATTCATGTGTGGAATTGTTGGTTATATCGGACCTCAGTCCGTCGTCCCCGTCATCATTGAAGGCCTGCGCCGCCTTGAATACCGCGGCTATGACTCCGCCGGCATTGCCGTAGCCGGTGGCCCCGAAGGCCTCGTCCTGCGCCGCGCTCCCGGCAAGCTCCGCAATCTGGAGACGGTTATCGCGGACTCGCCCATCGACGGCAGCTTCGGCATCGGCCACACCCGCTGGGCCACTCACGGCCGCCCTACCGAGGAGAACGCACACCCGCATCGCGACGGCAGCGGAACCCTCGTCGTCGTGCATAACGGCATCGTCGAAAACTACCTCAGCCTCAAGAATTCCCTCATCGCCAAAGGGCACAAGTTCGTCTCCGAGACCGACACCGAGATCATCGCCCACCTCATCGAAGACGAGTTGAACCAGGCCGCCGGCACCTCGCCTAACCCTGTCCATGCTGCCCCTGAAGCCAATCCCGCCGAAGCTGTCCTGACCCTTCCCGCCAAGCCCTCGATTCCGCTCGAAGAAGCCGTCCGCCGGGCCGTCAAGCGCATCACGGGAGCCTTCGCCATCGGCGTCCTCTCCGCGCACGAGCCCAACAAGCTGGTCGCCGCCCGCATGGGACCGCCGGCTGTGATTGGCATCGGCGAAGGCGAATTCTTCCTCGCCTCCGACGTCCCCGGCATCCTGCACCACACCCGGAACATCCACTTCCTCGCCGATGGCGAACTCGCCATTCTCACCCGGGATGGCGTCACCCTCACCGACTTCGACGCCGCGCCTCTGCCATTGAAGGTCCAGCGCATCACCTGGGACCCCATCCAGGCCGAAAAGGCCGGCTACAAGCACTTCATGCTCAAGGAGATCAACGAGCAGCCGCGCGCCATTCGCGACACCACCCTCGGCCGCGTCTCACTCGACACCGGCCACGTCTTCCTCGAAGCCATGCAGGTCTCCGAAGCCGACCTCCGCAACGCGAGCCAGATCACCATCGCGGCCTGCGGCACATCATGGCATGCGGGGCTAGCCGGCAAGTTCATGATCGAGCGGCTCGCCCGCCTCCCTGTCGAGGTCGATTACGCCAGCGAGTACCGCTACCGCGACCCCATCGCCGACCCGCGCGCCATCGGCCTCCTCATCACCCAGTCCGGCGAGACCGCCGACACCATCGCGGCCCAGCGCGAGCTCATCTCCAAAGGCAGCAAAACCCTCGCCATCTGCAATGTCATCGGAGCAGCCGTCAGCCGCGAAGCCCAGGGCACCATCACGACCAACGCCGGCCCCGAGATCGGCGTCGCCAGCACCAAGGCCTTCACCGCGCAGCTCACCGCACTGTTTGTGCTGGCGCTGCATCTGGCGCAGGTGCGCGGCACCATCACCGACGCCGAATCGCTTCACCTCGTCACGGAACTCTCGCAGCTCCCCGGCAAGGTCGAAGAGATCCTCCGCTCCGTCGACGACCAGTGCAAGCAATTAGCCAAGGTTTTCTCCACCGCGAACGACTTTCTGTTCCTCGGGCGCGGCATCCACTACCCCATCGCCCTCGAAGGCGCGCTAAAGCTCAAGGAGATCAGCTACATCCACGCCGAAGGCTACCCCGCGGGCGAGATGAAGCACGGCCCCAACGCGCTGATCGACGAGACCCTCCCCGTGGTCTGCATTGCCACCAAAGACCCCACCGACCCCAGCAGTGTCCTGAAGTACGAAAAGACCCTGAGCAACATCCAGGAGGTCACCGCCCGCAGCGGCCGCGTGATCGCCATCGCCATCGAAGGCGACGAAGAGATCAAGCACCTGGTCGAACACGTCATCCACATCCCCCAGGCACCCGAACTGCTGCTGCCGGTGCTCGAAGTAGTGCCGCTCCAACTGCTCGCGTACCACATCGCCGTCCGCCGCGGCTGCGACGTAGACCAACCGAGAAACCTGGCGAAATCCGTCACAGTAGAATAGATATGAAGGCCTCTCGTTCGTGCCCTTGTCAAGAAGGTTGCTGTACTTGCCGCGAACGCCCTTGCTGAAGTCGAGGTCAGGGCGCTCGGAATCCGTGAACCGTGCTCTTCGCGCCTTTCTCGCGATCGGTGAAAGCCTCCAGCTCGCGTCCGCGCCTCGCCGCCGTCCCGCCTCCGCTCGCTCACCTTTCCTCCCAGAGCGGAAGACAAAGAGAACAGCTGCAAGCTGAACGCTTCCATCGCAATCCAAGGCAACGAAAAGATTAACATCTGGTAGAACACGTCATCCACATCCTCCAGACCCGAACTACTCCTGCCGGTCTGCTTGGCGCGACGTGAGTGATCGTGAAGCTGCCGCCGTCTGGGCTGAGTCTCTATGGCGGAAGCGTGAACTTACCCGTCCGTTGAACTCTATAAAGCGAAGGATTTAGCCGTGACGAACAACCATGGGCGGTCCAATCCGCTCTCATAGATAGCAAACCAACGGACGTGAGTCGCAGGTATCGATCCGAAGACCAATCCGAACCTCTAGTTCATTCTTGCCGATCAAAGCCAGCATAAGCAGCACGGGCCCTAATTCAACACCATTCTAAGGAGATACGCGGATGTTCATCATTTGGTGGATTATCGTTGGCCTCATCGCCGGCTTCCTCACAGGGAAGATCATGAAGGGCTCCGGATTCGGCGCCATCGGAGATATCGTCGTCGGCATCATCGGGGCCATTATCGGTGGCTTCATTATGCAGAAGCTAGGCTATGCAGGCTCGGGCGGGCTCATCTATACCGTCCTCGTCGCCATCGTTGGAGCCGTCCTGTTGACCTTGCTGCTCAGGCTGGTCACGGGGAACAGACAACGCAATCTCTAAATGACTACCGTTTGGCCCAATGCTTCGATCCTCCCATGCTGCTCATACCGCATGGGAGGGTGGGCACAGCGATCGTCTCTTTTGCATGTCCAGGCATCATCCGCGCATCGCCGGTGGACAAGTACGATTTGAATGGGGCTTCACTCCACCGCAAGCTCAATCCGCTGTTGCAGTCGCACGAGCATGGCGACCTCAGCCTGCACCTTACGCTTCCCTGTATCGAGCATCGCACCGCGCATGTAGCAGTCGAGCACGGCCGGATGCACGTAGCACTTGCAGCAGACCGACGGCGTGTTATCCAGCTTTGCCGCGACCTGCTTGATCGCCTGCACGACATTCTTTTTGCCCTGGGTCTCCGACTGGAACGCTTCAAACTCCTACAGCATCTCGCAGGCCAGCACCGATCCCGCCCAGATGCGAAAGTCCTTCGCGGTAAACTCCTGGCTGGAGATCTCGCGCAGGTAGTCTGCCGCGCTATGGCTTCCGCTGAATGCACGGCTTTGCGTCTGTGACGTAGCGTAAACCCGCTGCTTTCGCGGATTCGACAGGATATGTGACGATCTCCAACGATGGCTTTTTTCGTGACACGGTTCTCTTCCAGACGAAGCGCTCTGAAGCTTGGATGCGAATCCCCGGCCGTGGTGCGGCGCTACTGTCCAGCCTCAGCCAGCATCGGCACACCGCGTAACGCAGCCGCATTGGCACCGATCTCCGAGGCGTCAAAGCCTGCGCTATCCTGTTCCGCAATATGCCGGAATGTTGTGAGCGCCTGTGCAACTACCTGGTCCATGTTGAGGTACTTATAATTCGCGAGGCGGCCGCAGAAATGGACGTTCGTATCGAGCGCGGCGAGGTCGCGGTACTTCGCATAGAGCGCCGTATTCTCAGGCCGCGGAATCGGATAGTACGGATCGCCTTCAGGCTGCGGATACTCATACACGATGCTCGTCTTGCTGTGCCGCTGGCCGGTGAGGTACTTGAACTCGGTCACGCGGGTGTAGGCGTGATCGTTGGGATAGTTGACCACCGGCGCACGTTGAAAGACCTCACGATCATGGGTTTCGTGTTTGAACTCGAGCGAACGATACGGCAGCGGACCGTAGCGGAAACCGAAGTATTCATCGATGGGGCCGGTGTAAACGATCTTCGCGCCGGGATAGAGGCGCACGGCATCGTCGTAACTGACGCCGGTCCGGACCGTGATGCGGCTGTGATCCAACATGCGCTCGAACATGCGGGTATAGCCGTCAAGAGGCATGGCCTGGAAGCTATCGGTGAAGTAGCGATCATCGCGGTCGAACCTCACGGGAATGCGGCCGGCGACGCTGGAGTCGAGCTGCGATGGGTCGAGCCCCCACTGCTTGCGGGTGTAGTTACGGAAGAACTTTTCGTACAGCTCCCGTCCGACGCGGCTGATCACAATCTGTTCCGAGGTGCGAATAGTGGCCGGCGTGACGACCCGCTCGGACAGGAAACGCCGCATTCCCTCAGCATCCAGGTCGAGGCCATAGAGCCGGTTGATCGTATCGAGATTGATCGGCACCGGAAGCAGTTGCCCATCGACGCTCGCGAGCACACGATGCTCATACGGCCACCAGTTAGTGAAGCGCGAGAGATAGGCGACTACCGCGTCCGAGTTCGTGTGGAAGATATGCGGACCGTACTTATGGATCAGGATGCCGTCTTTGTTGTGGAAGTCGAAGGCGTTTCCACCGACGTGATCGCGTTTGTCGATCACCAGCACGCGTTTACCGAGTTGAGAAGCAAGCCGCTCGGCCAGTACGCTGCCGGCGAATCCAGCTCCGACGACAAGGTAATCGAAGCTTTCGGTGCGGCGGCTGCGCCAGGTTGAATGCAGCGGCATCTCACGCGCTCGTACTTCGACACGAAGCTCAGCGAGTGCCGGCATGACGCCATGAGAGGCCCGCAGAACACCTGCCTTGTCCGAGCGGCCGGATGCGGATTTTGCAGCCTTCTTCTGTGCGAGCACACGATCGATCTCACGCTGCATTGCCGCCCAGGTAAGGTCCCAGGAATTTGACGCGAGCATTGTCGTAACGGCCTCGCGCCACGCATCGCTCTGCGGCTCCAGCGCATGATCCAAGGCATCGGCAAAGGCCTGAGGCGTATCCGCAATCGCTACCAGGCCCGGTTCGCCATAGGCCCGCACAACGTCGCGGATGGGGGTTGAGACGACGGGTTTCCCCGCGGCCAGGTACTCGGGAGTTTTAGTGGGCGAGATGAAACGCGTCGCATCGTTGAGGGCGAACAGCAGCAACGCCGCATCCCAGCCGGCAAGGTATTCCGGCAGCTGCTCATAGCTCTTCGCTCCGAGATAGTGGACGTTGCGCCGTACCGGCAGCGTCTCCGGATCGATCTTCACCACCGGACCGAGCATGACGAACTGAACATCCGGGCGAAGGCGAGCCAACTCGGCAAGCAGCCCGATATCGAAGCGTTCATCGATGACACCGTAGAAGCCGGCGCGGGGATGCGGAATCGACGTCTGGTCCGCGGGCTCCGGGAGCAATCCACCCTTGGCTTTCGAGAAATGCTCCACGTCGATCGAACTTGGAAACGCATGCACGTTGCCGTGCTGCCTCTGCTTCACCTCGTACAGGCTGATACCGCCGGTGAAGACCACATCCGCCACGGCAAACAACTGCTGTTCGCGCTCGACAAGCTGGGGCGGAGCGCCTTTGAAGCCGCTCAGTTCATCCATGCAGTCGTAGATCGTGGCTTCTGGCGTAAGGTCTTCGGAGAATCCGAGTGCCATGGGCGTGTAGTACCAGCGCACGAAACGTTGGACTTGAAAGCGCTGCATGAACTCCCGCAGCAAGGTTTGCTGACCGGATTCGGAGTCGATGCCGATCGTCATGTGCGGACGTATGATCCACACCGATGGCGTCTCCTCCAGCACCTCAAGGTGCATGCCCAGTTCGCCGTTGCTGCTCTTTGGCAGCTCAGCGTCGTTGTGCCACACGGGCTCTTCCCAGAAGAAGACGCGGCGGTTGCGGGCGGCGCGCAGCAGAAGATGCTGCGGGCGCTGTGTAACGAAGTGCCACCTCAAATGACTGAAACAAAGGAGGTCTGGCTCCATAGCCAACGAGCGGCAATCAGATGCGACCTCGGTGGAGGCGGTCGGGAATTTTTGCAAAGGGAACCTCTATTGCGATCGGCGTCGCGCGATCAGTACTTTCAGGTGTAGGTGTAGATTTTTCAAACGCTGTTGGTGAGACGAGACTCGTGGCGTTCGAGTTGGTTTAGCCAGTCGAGCTGAGCATAGCGGGTGTGTTTTGCTCTCTCCGCACGGGATGGGAAAAACCATAACGTCCCAGGCTGCATCAAAGCATAGTTGAGCGATCAAAGATCGATTCTTCTCCTTCCTGTTATGGAAGATATGTTCGCGTCGGAGCCAGTCGGAGCCAATGGAGCGATCTGATTCGGGCTTGGTGTAGCGACCGTCTGCGACAGTAGAGTCGTGCAACCCGCGTTCGTTCCGCAGACCAAGTAACAGAGCAAGTAACGAAACGGATGCACGCGAGAAAGCCGGAGGATCAAGGGTACGATGGACAAAGAGTGGATCGCCAACCTTACGCAAGACATACGGCAAAAAGGTCGCGAAGCAGCAGAGCACTACGGGCGTGAGCAGCATAAGGCGGGCATCGTTGCCGCGCAGGGCAGGTCCTTCTTCACAAGTACAGCGCTGTGCCTCGAGGAGAACGTCGACCATGTGAGGCGACAGTTGCAAGGCGACGTTACGGCCTCAGAGACAATTGTTTCACACTCTGCCCTGCAGCTTGCCGCGACCAAGGAACAGGCTGGCGAGCGCGATCAGGTAACGCTCACTCGGAGCAGGTTCCCCTGGTTCGATGCGCGGCTTGCGCTTCAGGACTCAACGATCGTGCTGGACTATGCAAAGGGGCTGGGCGTGGCAGGCGATGCTTCGCTCGACCGCAAGACCTGCCACTTCGCCTTCCATGTCGCCGACGACGACACTCTGTCGGTTCAAGAGGCCTTCGGCGATCATCCACGCACGTTCCAGAGACCCGAAGAACTTGCCCGGCACATTACCGAGCTACTTTTTCGGATGTGACTTCACATCTGCAATCATGGTGCAAGTGCAATCTGGTGCAAGCCGCCGCGCTACAAAGCGAGTCTCCGGCGCACCATGCTGAGCATCGCAACGCAGCCGGTTCCCATGAGCATCAGGCTCTCGGGCTCAGGCACCGGCGACGGGTCCGACGACATCCTCACCACCGAGACCAGGCTGTCGTGGACGCCATCGATGAATACGGCATCGCCTTTGCTATTGATAAATCCGCCATCGAAGCTGCCTGCCATGAGGAAGTCCGTCGAAGGATCTGTGCCGGTCCAGACTCCGCGTTGATCGCCGATGAATCCAGCCAGAATCTCGAAGCCGTTGTTGCATACCCCGGCGATCGCTCCGGTGCCTGCGCTCTCGGCACATCTCGATCCGTTGTCGTAGTTCAGGTCGGGTGCGACGGTCGAGAAGACCGGGCTATCGTTCCCCGTGTAGTAGGTTTCAAAGCAGCTCTCGGCGTGCGCCACACCTCGGCAGGTAACGGGAGTGGCGAAGTTGAGGGTGTCCGAGACGTTGACGACAAAGTTCCCGGAGGAGTCGATTCCGTAGAAGCCCTCGCTCTGGGTGTACTTGACGGTTGTGATCGAATAGGTATCGGCGAAGGCAGAGACAGCGGTCAGCAGGAACGCGGCGGCTATCACAAGTACGGCAGCGACATATGAATTTTTCATCGAGAACGACATTGGTGGATCCCCTCTATGCATAACTCTGCACACCACGTATGCACATCGGCGGCCAAAAAATGGGCATTCAGAATCAATTACTTGCGTGGATTGCAGCTTGAATGTGAAAAGAATTTCCTACAAAGGTCATGATCTTTTCCCATTTCAGAACGCTGCCAGGGCCGCGCCGGACGAGTGTATCGTTATCAAAGAAGGGGCGACCTGCCACCCCTTCAATCAAGGAGAATCATGACCGCCAGCGTTACCCCATCCGCCTCTTCGACTCGCACCCCGGTAACCGAAGGTCCTGCATGGAAGGCCCTCCAGACGCACTATGAGGAGGTTCGGACACTCGACCTGAGGCAGATGTTTGCGGACGACGCCGCCCGCGGTGAGAAGCTGGCCATCGACGCGGTGGGGCTGTATCTGGACTACTCGAAGAACCGCGTCACCGCCGAGACGTTAAAGCTGCTTTTCGATCTCGTGAAAGAGGCTGGCCTGCGCGGCCGGGTGGACGCGATGTTCCGTGGCGACAAGATCAACATTACGGAGAACCGCGCGGTGCTGCACGTCGCGTTGCGCGCGCCGCGGGGAGAGGTCATCGAGGTCGACGGCAAGGATGTTGTGCCGGAGGTTCACGCGGTGCTCGACCGGATGGCGGAGTTCAGCGACAAGGTTCGCGGCGGAGAGTGGAAGGGGCATACAGGCAAGCGCATCCGCAATGTCGTGAACGTCGGAATTGGCGGCTCCGACCTGGGCCCCGTGATGGCGTATGAGGCGTTGAAGCACTACAGCCAGCGCGACCTGACATTCCGCTTTGTCTCGAACGTGGATGGAACGGACTTTGCCGAGGCTGTGCTCGATCTCAAACCCGAGGAGACGCTGTTTGTCATCTCGTCGAAGACGTTTACGACGCTCGAAACCATGACCAATGCGCATACGGCGCGGGAGTGGCTGCTGGCCGGCCTCGGCGGCGATGAGCGGGCGGTCGGCAAGCACTTTGTCGCGATCTCGACCAACGAAGCCGAGGTGAAGAAGTTCGGCATCGATACAGCGAACATGTTTGGCTTCTGGGACTGGGTTGGCGGGCGGTACTCGATGGACTCGGCGATCGGGCTTTCAACGATGCTGGCGATCGGACCGGAGAGCTTCCGCTCGATGCTGGACGGGTTCCACCAGATGGACGAGCACTTCCGCACGGCGCCGTTCGAGCAGAACCTGCCGGTCATCTTGGGGCTGCTGGCGGTCTGGTACAACGACTTCTTCGGCGCGCAGACGGCCGCAGTGCTCCCATATGAGCAGTATCTAAAGCGGTTTCCAGCCTACCTGCAGCAGTTGACGATGGAGAGCAATGGCAAATCGGTAACGCTCGACGGCGCCAGGGTGGGATGCGATACAGGGCCCGTCTACTGGGGCGAGCCGGGCACCAATGGCCAGCACTCGTTCTATCAACTGATTCACCAGGGGACGCGGCTAATCCCGTGCGACTTTATCGCGTTCGGGCAGGCGCTGAACCCGCTGGGGCGACACCACGACATTCTGCTGGCCAATGTGTTCGCCCAGGCGCAGGCGCTGGCCTTCGGGAAGACGGCTGAGCAGTTAAAGGCGGAGGGCACGCCGGACTGGCTGGTGCCGCATCGCGTGTTCGAGGGCAACCGGCCTTCCAACGTGATTCTGGCGGAACGCCTGACGCCCGAGGCGCTGGGTAAGCTGGTGGCGTTATACGAGCACAGCGTGTTTACTCAGGGAACCATCTGGAACATCGATTCGTTCGACCAGTGGGGCGTAGAGCTGGGCAAGGTG
Source organism: Edaphobacter sp. (assembly GCA_965277575.1). Taxonomy (GTDB): domain Bacteria; phylum Acidobacteriota; class Terriglobia; order Terriglobales; family Acidobacteriaceae; genus Edaphobacter. The sequence goes on along the minus strand of CBDIDK010000002.1, from coordinate 2,966,010 downwards.
CTGGCCCAGCGGATCGTCCCGGAGCTTGAAGGAAAAGCGGAGCCGCAGTTGAAGCATGACAGCTCGACCAATACCCTGATTCAGCGGTATCGGAAGATGAAACAGTAGAGTCACCGGCACCGCTTCACTCCCAGTGGGCGGTATGCCGCTGGAGCCACCAGCAGGCGGGGCTTCCCGCTTGAGGAAAGATGGAGCGGCTGCACCTCTGATCGACGGCGCCCATCCAGTCGTACTCCACCTTATTGCCCTTGAGCGCGGACGCAAGGAACTGGTTGACCGTAATTGTGCGGTAGGCGGTGCCGTGGGAGAGGCGGACCTGGAGGACGATCCAGTCGGCGGCATAGAGCAACGCCAGTGAAGCAATCAGCACGAGCGCGATCTGGCCCAACCGTCTCATGCTCCACCTTCCTTTTCCGGTCCAGCATAGCACTGGGGATGCGTTCGAATGCGCACTGGGGATGCGTTCGAATGCCAAATCGGTATTCTCCCAGGGAACGAAACGGAGGAATTGCCACCGGCCACGCAGCCTCTCCGTTAGTCTAGAGAAGTACCTCTGAGGCTTGCATGAAACGCATCACAGCAGTTGGCCGTTGGACCATCTCACTCGCACTTGGGCTGCTGGCCCACACTGGCCGGGCGCAAACGGCATCTACCGCAAGCCAGCAGCTTGAACTCTCCGCATTTGCCGGTGTCACGGGCACGTTTACCCGTATTGCGGGCGGCAAGAATCTGGACATTACGGGAGGCGTGGACCTGACCTACCTGCCGTTTCGCCTGTTGCGGCCAACGCTCGAGCTTCGCGGAACCTATCCCGTCGACAATGGCACGCTCGACGGCCAAAGGAATTTTCAAGGCGGAATCAAGGTCGAACACGACTTCGGCCGTCTTCGGCCCTACGCCGACTTCCTGATTGGCCGAGGGCAGATCGATTACGGGTTCGGCGGCTTCCGTGTCGGCGATATCCTCTATATCAGCTCCACCTCGAATATCTACTCCTTTGGCGGCGGCGCAGACCTCGACCTGACACCGCACGTTGCGCTGAAGGGCGATGTGCAGGTCCAGCACTGGGATTCACCTGTGGTTATTTCGGGCACTCTCTATCCCGTGGCCCTTACGCTCGGCGGCGTCTATCGATTCGACTTCAACTCGCACCACCATCGCAGGCGATAGCTTTCGACGCCACGGATGGTAATCGCGGATTGAGGCTGGACTCCGGACGCGTCATAGAGTACTGTTGGCCGAAGCCAAAAATCCTGCAGCTAGGAGTCATCCTATGGGCCGCCGTACCTATCCTTCTCTCGCTGCCGCCGTGCTGATGCTGACCATCTCCGCTCCGGTCTGTCTTGCACAAGGCGCTCCCGCGTCGTCCACATGGTCCCAGGGAGACACGCTCCGGATCATCCAGGACGTGCAGAAAAAACTGGGCAACCTGCCGAACTATTCGGTATTCGACTGGATCACGTTCGGAATTCAAGGCAAGACCGTCATCCTGAAAGGGTACGCTTCCCGCCCTGTAGTCAAGGAAGATGCCGCCCGCTCGCTGAAAGGCGTACCAGGGGTGGCGTCGGTCGACAACCAGATCGAGGTTCTTCCCAACTCGCCCATGGATGACCGCGTCCGCGCCTCGGCGTACAACCGCATTTATACTCAGGCGCCGTTGCGCAAATACAATGCCAATCAGGGTTCGCTTGCCCGGGCGCTGGGACCAGGCGGTCCTAGTGTGGCTCGGATGGCAGGCGGCATCACCCAGGATCCGCCATTGGGCTATCATGCGATCCACATCATCGTGAACAAAGGCCACGTGGCGCTGTACGGTGTCGTGCTGAACCAAAGCGACGCTGCCATCGCCGGTATGCAGGCAAACTCCACGCCGGGAGCCTTCAGTGTCGATAACGACATTGTGGTGCAGGGCGCGGCGAGCAGTTCAAAGTAGGCATATAGCAGGAACGAACGACGGCCAGGACAGGCTTCGCCGGTCAAGCCCTGGTGCGTGGGAATGTCTGCCAACACCGTAGACTAAGTTCAGCGATGCCGCTCGAATCTCCCAATACCGCCCCGACGTCGCAGGCAGACTCACCGAACCCAAGCGGCTTCGCCCCGCTGAAGATTGCGCTGTTTCGCGACCGCTGGATGGCGAGCACGATCTCCTCGATTGGGACGTGGATGCAGGACACGGCGGGCACGTGGCTGATGACGTCGCTCACCGCCTCGCCGCTGCTGATCGCGCTGATGCAGACAGCCGCGAGCCTGCCGGTACTGCTGCTGGGATTGCTGGCCGGGGCGACGGCAGACATCTTCGACCGGCGCAAGCTGCTGATCTTCTGGCAGGCGTGGATGCTGGGCTCGGTGGGGATTCTGGCGGTGCTGACGTTCCTCGGCCATGTGTCGCCGTGGGCGCTACTGGCCTTTACCTTTCTGCTGAACATCGGGTCGGCGATGAACAATCCGGCATGGCAGGCGATCGTGCCGGAGCTGGTGCCGCGCGAGCTGATCCCGGACACGGTGAGCCTGAATGCGGCCAGCAACAACCTGGCGCGGGCGGTAGGTCCGGCGCTGGGCGGGTTGATGGTGGCAGGTTTTCAGCGGGTGCATACGGGCGCGGGGTCGGTGTTTTTCCTGAATGCGGCATCGTTTGCCGGTGTCATCTGGGTGCTGGTGAACTGGAAGCGAATTCCGCTGTTCAAGTCGGCGCTGCCTTCGGAGCGGATTGCGGGATCGATCCGCTCGGGCTTGCGGTATGTGCGGTACGCGCCCGATCTGCAGTCGTCCCTGGTGCGGGCGTTTGTGTTCACGTTCTTCATCTCGGCGATCTGGTCGCTGCTGGCCGTGGTGGCGAAGCGCGACCTGAAGCAGGGGCCGCTGGGATACGGCATTCTGAACGGCTCGCTGGGGCTTGGCGCGCTGGTGGCGGCGACAACGCTGCACCGGGTCCGGCAACGATTCTCAGCCGACCAGATCCTGGCAACGTCAACCCTCTACAACGTCGCAGTGCTGCTGATAATGGCGTTTGTGCGCAGCCCTTCGATCCTCATCGGTACGCTGGTGCTGTCGGGCTTCGCGTGGACGAGCACGATGTCGACGATTAACGTTTCGGTACAACTCTCGGTTCCGGCGTGGGTGCAGGCGCGTGCGCTGGGCACATACCTTATGACGTTTCAGGGCGGGATGGCGCTCGGATCGATCGTGTGGGGCTTCACCGCGGAGCATACTTCGACTCCGGTCGCACTGACGTGTGCGGCGGGCGGGTTGCTGATCACGTTCCCCTTTGCGCGCCGGTTCCATATCCTGCAGGGGCCATTGCCGGACCATACTCCTTTCAAGGCCCGGCGGCCTGCGCCGGAGCTTGCGCCGGATACGGAGCCAACCGACGGGCCGGTGCGGATTTCGATCGAGTACCGGATTCCGGCGGAAAATTACGCGGAGTTCACGCTGGCGATTCACCAGTTGCGCGGGGTTCGGCTGCGGGACGGGGCCATGCGCTGGGGCATCTATCGCGATGCGATCGACAGCGAGCACCTGAACGAGACGTTCGTGATGGAGTCCTGGCTGGACTTCCTTCGTTCGCGCGAACGCATCACGGCGGCGGATGAAGCGATTCGGGCCCGGGTGCGCGCGCTGCATCAAGGCGACGAGCCGCCGAAGATCTCATACCAGATTTATGCGAAAGAGATAGCGGCTTCGGTGCCGTCCTCCAACGCATAGGGCAGCTCCGGTACTACTGTCCCCGCCTCAAACAGAAGTCTTATCGAACTTCTGAGCATGGTTCCCCGACGTAGTCTTTTGGAGAGAACAATCTCAGGCACAATGCAAATCGCATACGTGATAAACCAAACGGCCAGGTATGCGGGGTGATCGTGGAATGCTTCGGGCAGACTCATTAAAGCCATCATAGTCTGCGGATCGCGGGCGTACGATTTTTGACGTTTGGTCAGTGACCTTAATCAACTTGAAGGTTCACTGTTCAGGTGAGTTTGCAGGATAACAGGTGATGAATTTGCGGGATGCGGAAAACACCCGAAAGGATGCCAATCGAGAACGTCGATTCCACTTGCCCTCGCAGAAAGTTGCGCGATGCTCGGAATCGTCCCGGGGTTGCTCGAGGGAGCCCCAACTGTAAACCTTTTATTTTGAATAGGTTCGATCATGTCAAAAAAGGCGTCGAGAATGGCCCGCCGAGTGCATATATGCGGCTGTTCCTTACTCCGGGCCAACTCTATATCGAGGCATATATATGAAGCTGTCTTTCCGCGCCATCTCTCTCGTAGCCTGCATGGCCGCATTGCTCGCGGCCGCCCCTCTTGCCCAAGCGGGCATCACCAGTGCCACCGTCTATCAGAATATCCCGGACGCCAGCAATTCAGCAGATACGGCGAACATGTCCTCCAGCCTTGCCCATGCAAGCTTCTCCATCGGAGCTTTGGGCATCGACTTCACCAGCCCACCGTCGGCTTACACCACTGCAGGCTTCCTCAACAATCCGACCTTCAGCAACGCGATGAACGGGTTCAATTCCACAGGCATTGCTGACAACCTGGAGCTCGTGATTGCGGGCACCTTATTCTTGAACGCCGGCAGCAACACGCTTTCGGTCGGACACGACGATGGCGCCGTGTTGAACATTACTGGATTCGGTAATGTTGTCAATGCTCCCGGACCTACAAGCTTCTCGAATTCGACCTTCACGCTCAACAATACGGGCCCTGCCGGAATGTTCAACTTCAACCTCAATTATGCGGAGTGCTGCTCAGCGCCGTCCGACCTGGTTTTTAGTGTCAATGGCACAAACGTAGGCGCGACTCCCGAGCCCAGCAGCTTCATTCTGTTCGGTAGCGGACTGCTCGCGGCTGCTGGTGTCGTTCGTCGTCGCCTCATCGCATAATCTTGACTTCGCGGCACTGCTGCGGATCGAAAATACAAAAGCCTGAACGGGATTGCTCCTGTTCAGGCTTTTTCTTTACGCGGGCAATAAGGTTCAGGTCCTGGGTGTATAGCGGTATTAGACGGCTGGACCGAAGGCCAGATCGATGAGCGTCTTCTCTTCGATTTCGTGGGCCTTGGCCGAGCCGGTCGCCGGGGTGGCGCTGGCATGGCGCTTGACGCTGAGCACGATGCGGTCGCCGGCCATGCGGCGGAGCTGCGGCATAACAAAGGAGTAGGCTCCCATGTTGGCAGGCTCTTCCTGCACCCAGACGATCTCCTGCGCGCCGGGGTGCTGGTCGAGCGCTGCCTGGAGCTCGGCCTCGGGCCACGGGTACATCTGCTCCAGGAAGAGTATCCCGACGCCCATATCTCTGCGCTTCTCACGCTCGACGCGAAGGTTGTGGCCGATCTTGCCGCTGCAGACCAGCATGCGGCGAGGGTTCTGCACGTCGTTATCGGGAAGGACGTTCTGGAACCTCTCTTTTGCAAGGTCGGCCAGCGAGGAGGAGGCGTCCGGGTGGCGCAACATGCTCTTCGGGGTAAAGACGACCAGCGGCTTGCGCCACGGACGCATCGCCTGCCGTCGAAGAAGATGAAAGTACTGCGCGGCATTGGAGGGTTGACAGATCTGGATATTGTCGTTGGCGGCAAGCTGGAGGTAACGCTCGATGCGCGCGCTGGAGTGCTCCGGCCCTTGGCCTTCGTAGCCGTGGGGGAGGAGCATGACGATGCCGGAGAGCAGACCCCATTTGGCCTCGCCGGCCGCGATGAACTGGTCCATGATGATCTGGGCGCCGTTGGCGAAGTCGCCGAACTGGGCCTCCCACAGGACGAGGGTTTCGGGGTAGTCGCGGGAGTAGCCGTATTCAAAGCCCAGCACAGCAGCCTCGGACAGGAGGGAGTTGTAGACCTCGAACTTGCCCTGTTTTTCTGTCAAGTGAGCCAGGGGAATGTAGCGGACCTCCGTCTCGATGTCGACCATGACGGCGTGGCGCTGGTTGAAGGTGCCGCGCTGGGAGTCCTGGCCGGTGAGACGGACGGGAGTGCCCTGTTCGAGGAGCGAGGCGAAGGCTACGAGCTCCGCCATGCCGTAGTCGAAGGGGCGCGTGCCCGCTCCCATCTCCTGGCGCTGCTCGAAGAGCTTTTTGACCTTGGGATGGATGTGAAATCCTTCGGGATAGCTCGTCAAGGCTGTAGTGAGCGCGTTGATACGTTCGGCGGGAAGGCCTGTCGCGACGTCGTCGGCCGGCTGGAGCTCGCCGCCTTTGTAGGGGTCCCAATACGCAGGGAGTTGTGCCAGATGCGGCTTCTGGTCGGCTTTGGTGGCAGCCTTCTGGTCGTCGAGAAGAGCCTGCTGGAGCTGCTGGACCTCGGCCGCAGGATCGACGCCGATCTGTTTCGCGTAGAGCTGGTAGAGGGCCGGGCGGTCCTTGATGATGGCATAGCGGCGCGGCTGGGTGACGGTAGGGTCGTCGACTTCGCTGTGGCCGTGCTTGCGGTACCCAACGAGGTCGATGACGATGTCGGAGTGAAACTGGCGGCGATAGTCGGCTGCGATAGCGGCCACCCGGACGACGGCATCGGGATCCTCGGCATTGACGTGGAAGATTGGGATGGGAAGCCGCTTGGCGAGGTCGGAGGAGAAGCGAGAGGAGTTGGACTCTTCAGGGAGCGCGGTAAAACCGAGGAGATTGTTGACGATGACATGAATGGTGCCACCCACATTGAAGCCGTGGAGTGTGGCCATGTTCAGGGTCTCGGCTACGATGCCCTGACCCGCGAAGGCGGCATCGCCGTGGATGATCAAGGGGAGGACCTGGTCTTTGCCGTCTTTGCCGATGCGCTCCTGTTTGGCGCGGGTGCGGCCGAGGACGACGGGGTCGACGGCTTCGAGATGGCTGGGGTTCGACGCGAGATGCAGCGCGATGACCTTCCCATCGGGTGAGTGGTATTCGCCGGTGGCGCCAACGTGGTACTTCACATCGCCGCCGCCCATCGTGCTGCGCGGATCGACATCTTCAAACTTGGTGAAGATCTCGGACGGCGCGCGGCCAATAGTGTTGGTCATGACATTCAGGCGCCCGCGATGGCTCATGGCGATCATGGCTTTGGTCACGCCCAGGGCTGCGCTGACGGCAAGAACGCGGTCGAGGAACGGGATCAGGACGGTGAGCCCTTCGAGCGAGAAGCGCTTGGTGCCGAGATACCGGGACTGGATGACCTGCTCGAAGATGTCGGCGTGGATGAGTTGAGTCAGGATCAGCTTTTGATCGACAGCGGGAGGAGCCTGCTCCACGCGCTCCTGCAGCCACTGGCGCTGCTCGGGGCTGGCGATGTGCATGAACTCGGCCGCGATGGTGCCGCAGTAGAAGCGGCGGGCCTCGGCGGCGGCTTTGCCCTCGGGTGCGGGCGTGGGAAAAGGTTCGGGCGGGAGGTACTGGCCGAGCGGGTCGAGCGAGGCCTGCAGGTATCCCCAGCGGCGGAAGATGTCGAAGGTGGTTTCGCGTTCGTGCCGGTCTATAGCTGAGTCTATAGCCGAGTTTGGCGCTGACTTCGAAGCTGATTCTGTGACTGAGGTGGATGCTGGGGTCTTCGCGGTGGCTGGGGGGGTAAGTGTCGCTGCCTTGGGGGCCATTGCTTCCTCACTTGCAATCTATTCGCGAACAGCTTTTTCGCGTTCTCTTCTATGCTAGACCCTTCGGCGATTGGGCGCACATTATCTTCCTTTCATCTGCGCTGACAGACTGACGCAGGTGGCGTCTTCAGGGTAGTTTGAGAGTATGGCCGCTGGCTGGTTCCGACTTCTGATAGTGCTGACGCTCCTGTGCAAAGCGGGTTTCGCGGGGCAGCGCGCTTCGGCATTGGGAGCAGTCCAGGCTGCGCCAACTACCCCGGCCACAGCAGCGCAGCATGCCGCAGAAAGCGCAAAAGACGCAGACAAGCCCCTACCCGAAATACCCAAGTTGATGCACGAGGTAGAGGCGAACCAGAAGGCGTCGGAGGCGATCGAGAAGGACTACCTGTACCGTTCAGTGCAGACCGAGCAGCAGTTGGACAAGCATGGAGGCGTCAAGAAGACCGAGACCAGGGAGTATGACGAGTTCTGGGTCGAGGGCGTACCGGTGCATCGGCTGACGCGGAAGGACGGGAAGGAGCTGAGCGCCGACGAGCAGAAGAAAGAGAGCGACCGGATCGACAAGGAGGTAGCCAGGGCAAAGGAGAGGCGCGCGAAGGCCGATGAGAAGGGCAAAGAGACAGACCCGCTGGGGCATGACGAAATCACCGTATCGCGGCTTCTGGAGCTGGGCCGTTTTACAAACGCGCGGAGGGTGCACCTGAACGGGCGGGACACGATTGCGGTCGATTTCGCAGGCGACCCGGCGGCAAAGACCCGGAACCGAGCCGAGGATGTGATCCGAGACCTCGCCGGGACAGTGTGGGTGGATGAGAGCGACCGGGTGCTGGTAAAGGTAGAGGGCCACTTTTTAAATACGTTCAAGATTGGCGGCGGTCTGGTGGCCGATATCAAGAAAGGGACCAGCTTCCAGTTCGAGCAGCGCAAGGTAAACGGCGAGGTCTGGCTTCCGGCGGTCATCGAAGGCCGTGGAGCGGCGCGGGCCCTCCTCTTCTTCAGCTTCAACGGGAGCGTCCGTGCGGTGGAGTCGGACTACAGGAAGTTCAAGGCTACTTCGACGATCCTGCCGGGAATGAATAAGGTCGAGCCTTTGGATGTTCCTCGGTGAGGATTCGCCCGTCGGAGTCTTCCGAAACTACTTAGCACCGATCTTCACCGGTGACACCGATCCGGCCATTTTCGAGAAAAGATCTCCGCTTTGCAGTCAGGCAGCTTAAATGCGCGGAGGGACAGCCTGAGCCGTCCCTCCCGCGAAACCTGGTTGCTGCTGTACGTCGAAGCGCTAAAGACTAGAGAGGCTGGACGTCAGACGCCTGCCAACCCTTGGGTCCCTTTACCACGTTGAACTGTACAGCCTGGCCCTCTTGAAGGCTCTTGAAACCGTTTGAATTGATCGCCGAGTAGTGTACGAATACATCCTCGCCGTTCTGACGGCTGATAAAGCCAAACCCCTTGGCATCGTTAAACCACTTCACTGTTCCCTGTTCCATGTTCGTTATTTCCTTATTGCGATGAATTTGCCGCTGGATCCAAATCGGGGTTCGTACAGTACGAGCATTGCAGAAAACCAATCCGTTTCAAACGATGTGTAAAGGTTAGCACGTTTGTCAAGTTTTTCTGCGGTAATAACCTGAATCGTCACCTGTGCACTGTTCAAGGTGCAAGGTGCGGGCTCAGGGTGCAATGTGGGGGCTCAGGGTTGCAAGATGGGAGCGGACAATCTGCTCCGCTTGAGCCAGGACCTCATCGAGAGTCATGGCGGTCGAGTCGAGGATGATGGCATCCGCGGCCGGCTGAAGGGGAGATTCGGCGCGATGCCGGTCGCGGTAGTCGCGCTCTTTCAGGTCGCGCAGAATGGCCTCTTCGGCTTCACGATGCTGCTCGGGGCTGAGCGGATCGGGCGACGGACGGGCAGCCTCCCGCTCCGCCGTCGAGTCGGCTACGGCGCGCGATTCGGGCGTGGCCTGACGGTAGCGCCGGTTGCCCCGTACCTCCGGGGCGGCGTCCAGGAAGATCTTGACCTCGGCGTCGGGGAAGACGGCGGTGCCAATGTCGCGGCCCTCCATGACGACGCCGCCCGCTTCACCGAGCGCGCGCTGCTGCTGAACCATCCAGGCGCGAAGGCGTGGGTGAATCGAGATCTGCGATGCGGCGGAGGTGACGTCCTTGTCGCGAATGCGGCGCGAGACGTCGATGGTGTCGAGCAGGACGCGGTTACCTTCAAGCTGCGGTTCGAGGGTGATGCGGGTGCTGGCGGCCAGGTCGAGAAGAGGCACCTCATCGTCGAAGGCGTAGTCGTTCTCGATGGCCTTGAGGGCAAGCGCGCGGTACATGGCTCCGGTTTCGAGGTTGAGGAAGCCGAAGCGGCGGGCGAGATGGGCGGCGAGCGTGCTCTTGCCGGCGCCTGCAGGCCCGTCGATGGCGATCACTGGGCGCTGCCGCTTCCTGGGCTCAGCGGGATCAGGCTGCGCAGGTGTGTCGGTGGATGGAGGCGGCATCATCCGGCGGAATCATCTTTCTCGGGCTTGAATTTTTTAGTCGGAGTGCGATTGCCGAAAGGCTTCTTGTTCCCCTTGAATTTGTCGAAGGTGCTGGCGGGTTTGCCGGACGCGCCCCCGGCCGATTTGCCGTAAGGCTTCTTGCCTGCGAAGCTGCTGGGTTTGCCTGCGTAACCGCCGGCCGCGTTGCCGTAGGGCTTCTTTGCGCCAAAGCCGCCGGACGGCCGGCTGCTGGGATAGTCGCCCGAAGCTGCGGGGCGGGAGGGCCGATCCGGACGGTCCAGACGGTCCGACGCGAACGGCTTCGGAGTTCTGGGTGCGTCGAACTTGCGGAAGGGTGGGCCGCTGGGGCGTCCGGCACGGCCTTCGCTCCGGTCTTGACGGTCTCCCCCATAGCTGCTGCCGCTGCGGTTGTCCCGGTCGCCGCGTGGGGAGAAGCTGCGGGGACCACCCTGGGGACGTGGCGTGTAGGGGCCGGGAGCACGAGGAGCGCTGGCTGGCCTGTCCGATCTGTCCGGCCTGTCTCCAAAGGTGCGGCGGGGTGGGCGGGTGTCGCCTGACTCTGCGGCCGCCCGAGGGGTGAATTCGCGGCGAGGCGGCCCACCATCGTTGTCCCGGGCGAAGCTGGGCTTGCCGCCGAAGCCTTCGCGTTTTCGGCCGAAGGTGCCGGGCTTGCTGAAGGTCTTGCGGGGTCTGCTGGACGTGTCGCCTGCGGCTGCATCACCGTAAGGACGCGGCGTAAACTCGCGGCGCGGCGGGCGGCTATCGCCAGATTCATCATTGCGCCGATAGGCAGGGCGCTCGGTCTTGTAGGAGGAACGATCGCTGCCCGAGGTGGGACGATTGCCGAAGCTGGGCTTTCCGGCTCCGCCTTCGCGGGGAGCATAGGGCTTGCGAGAGGCGAAGCCGGAGGAGCGATCGCCGCCGAATGCGGGCCGCTCGCTGAAGGAGGGCCGCTTGCCTTCCCGGTCGTAGCTGGGTTTGCGGTCTCTATCATAAGGACGTGGGGTTGGTTTCGGCGCAGCTTCGCCTTCGGTGTTCGACGGAGACTGCGCGGCAGCCAGGCGGTCGGCTTTCTCTTCCGCCCACGGCTTGGTGAAGCTGGGGCGGTCCGGACGGTTGGACTCGCGAGTGAAGGGGCGGCGCGCTGGCCGAGCGGAATCATCGGAGCCCCGAGGGCTTCGCTCGGCGTTGCGGGCCGGCTTGGCAATGTATCCCGTACCGACCTTGCGGGGCTTGGGGACGAACTTGGTGATGCGGGCTGGAGCTTCTGTGCTTCCTCCTGGCATATCGCCTTCCGTCGTGACGACGAGCTGGCTGATGTCGTCGCTGGCCTCGGCGGACGGCACATCGGAGGCGAGAAAGGCGGGGAGTTCGCCGGCCACGTGGAGGACGGTGCGGCCTTCCACGGCTACGGTCTCAAGCTGACGGGCGGACATTAATGCATGTACGACATCGCGGATGCGCGAGCGCGCGGCGACGGGCGATAGGAAGGTCTCAACCTCCTCCTCGGACGCGACGATGGCCTGACCGAGGTACAGCGAGATGAGGGCGGAGAGGGCGGTGGGTTGTCCGGCGTTGGCCCCGGCCTTGATCTGCTTGGTGAAGCGCGTGGACGTGAGCTCCCACAGGGTCGCGGCGCCGTCGGGCTGCGGAACGGGCAGAACGCGCAGATGCTGCCACAGCTCGGTCAGGGCGCGCAGGACAGCGGTCTCGGTAACCTCCTTGCCAAGCTGGGTGGCGAGATTGTAGGCGGACATTCCCGTCGCGTGATCTTTGGCCCGTTCGCTGAGCAGAGTGAACGTGTTGAGGGCAAGCGGGGAGACCCTGCCAGCGCCGATGGTTGCGGGGGGCTGCTTCCACGCCTTGTCGCCGCGCAGCGTGAAGAGATAAGGAAAGGCGAGGGGCGAGACGATGAAGTCTGGGGTCTCGCTGCCGGTGCCGGTCGGGTTGCCGAGCAGGTTGAGCGGGATGGCTCCGCCGTCGGCGATGAGGCGGGCGAGCAGGCCACGGGAGGAGTCGGTATCAGCTAGCGTGGGAGCGGCGTTCGCGGTGCCGAGGATGGCTTCGACGAAGGACGGCGCGGGGGCGGGAAGCTGCGCGGCACGCGGGCTGAAGAGGACCAGGCCGGCGGTGTTGAGCCAGTCGCGGAGCATGTTGATGGTGAGGATAGGCTCGGCGTTCTGGTGCCAATGGCTAAGGCGGGCGGCGGCGAGTTGATCGGCCGTGGGTGTATTTAAATTGCTCAAGGTGTTGCCTTCCTACTGGGCGAAGCGATGCGGAGAAAGATGCGCGCTGCAGCAATCCTTCGCCTGGGCTAAAAGGATGACACGAAAAGACGTGATTCGAGCGATGCGTTCTAGATGCGCTGAAATGCTTTCTGTATGTCTCTATAAGAATAACGCAAAGCAATGGGTCTGCCGTGGGGACAGGCGGTGGGATGTTCGGTTTTTGCCAGCGCATCGAGCAGCCAGGCGATCTTTTGCTCGTCCAGCGGCTGGTTGATCTTGATAGCGGCGTGACAGGCAATGGAGGCGGCGATGCGGCGGCGGCGCGCCTCTGCGTTTTCCGTCTGGCGGTTGCGATCCGGAATGGCAAGAACCTCTTCGAGCATCTGTTCGAGCTCGTGGCCTTCCAGTCCAGCGGGGGCGGCTTTGACCGCAAGCGTGCGGGGGCCGAAGGGTTCAGCCTCGAAGCCGTTGCGTTCGAGCTCTTCCGCTATCTCGGCGAACGTGATCATCTGGGCGGGAAGCAGGTCGATAAGGAGCGGCATCAGGAGACGCTGGCGCTGAGTCTGCTCCGTGTCGCGGTCGCGGAGGATGCGCTCGAACAGGATGCGCTCGTGGGCGACATGCTGGTCGATGAGCCAGAGGCCCTCTTCGTTGGTGGCGAGGATGAAGGAGTCGCGGAGCTGGCCGAGTGGCTTGAGGGTCGAAAGGGCAGTGAGGGTATCGGCCTGCTGCGGGGCGGCAGATTCGCTGGCTGCGGCCTCCGTGCGGTCGTAGCCTACGGGGATGGAGTGGCCGGAAAAGGCGAAGCGGCCCGGTGACGGTGGCACGATCGGAGCGGCTAGCTGGAAGATAGAGGACTTTGCGATCGGAGGATCGAAGGCCGCAGTATCGGCCCGGCTTGGATCGGCTTCAGACTGCGAGAATGTCACTGCCTGGCCGGGATGAAAGAACGGCTCGTTCGTTTGGTTTATTCCAGCCCCGGCAAAATGAGGGGATTTTGCCCCTTCGCCGAACTCGGGACGGCTGTCATTTTGAGCGTCGGCACGCATGTTATCCGGTGCGCCGGGAAACGGGCTTACATCAATGAGGAGCGAGCTGGAAGCGCCGTGCGGGCCGTTCTGAAGCGCGGTGGCAAAGCTGGCGGCCGGACGCGCCTGCATCAGGGTGGTGCGAACGGTGTCGCGGACGAAGTCGTGGACAAAGCCGGGCTGGCGAAACCGAACCTCGGTCTTGGCCGGGTGAACGTTGACGTCCACCTCCTGCGGGGGCATCTCGAGGAAGAGCAGGACGACCGGAAACGAGGTTGACGGAAGGATGTTGCGGTAGGCATCGCCGAGCGCGTGCAGAATCAGCTTGTCGCGGATGAGGCGCTGGTTGACGAAAACATAAATGGAGTTGCGGTTGAGCTTCTGCAGCTCGGGTTTGGAGACAAAGCCGGTGATGCGGAGGTACCCGGGGTCGGGCGCTTCGTAGTCCAGCTCACGCTTCCAGGGGGGAGGCTCGGGCAGACCGGCACGGCTGAAGTCGAGCTCGGCCGTGGTCGGGAGCATGTAGTTGCTTGTCTCTTTGCCGAAGATCTGGAAGAGGCGGTCGCCCGCGCTGCCCACTGCGGGCGCGACCAGCAGCGCCTGCGTGGCGGAGTGCAGCTCAAAGTGCTTGTTGAAGTGAACCAGCGCATAATGTGTGACGAGCGCCGCGATATGAGACAGCTCGGTCGATTCGGACTTGAGGAACTTCCGGCGCGCGGGCGTATTGAAGAACAGGTCGCGCAGTGTGATGGTGGTGCCAGTGGGGATGCCGGCATCTTCGACGCGCAGGATGTTGCCCCCGGCGATCTCGACGAGCGTCCCGGCCTGGTCGTCCGCGAGCCGCGTTTCGAGCGTAAGGCGGGAGACGCTGGCGATCGACGGCAGGGCTTCGCCGCGAAAGCCAAGCGTAGCGATGGAGAGCAGATCATCGGAGGTGCGGAGCTTACTTGTCGCGTGACGCTCAAAGGCGAGCAGGGCGTCGTCGCGGCCCATGCCGTAGCCGTTGTCGGCGACGCGGATGAGCTTGCGCCCGCCGGCCTCCACCTCGATGCGAATGCGTGTGGCGCCTGCATCGATGGCGTTTTCGAGCAGCTCCTTCACGACCGAGGCAGGGCGCTCGACAACTTCGCCGGCGGCGATCTGGTTCGCCACAAGGTCGGACAGAATGCGGATGCGGCCCATGAGCTGATTGTACGAGGATCGATTTACGAGCGCGCCCGAGGCTGGCAAAAACTCCGCGCTACCGCACGCTCACTTCAATAGCAACAGTGTGGTTGACGACGTAGCTGCCGAAGTTCTCGTCATGCTCGGCGGGCTGCTTCGCTCCGGAGGCGTCGGTCGCGCGTGACTTGAGACTGTACTGCCGGGTCCGGGTGGCACGTTCCAGACGAAGCGCCACCGCCGCCACCCGGCAGCCTGCGTTCCCCCGGGCAACAGAGGCCCATGCCGGAGAAGCGCCTTGCAGATGCTGCATTGGAATCTTTTTCCCGGCTCGAGCTCTGCCCGTCCCAGAGGTCTTCTTCGGGGGCACCTAAGTTCCCTCTTCCCTGCAACTTCCTGCATTCATTCGCCTGCCGTTCCGGGGGGCTGGTGGAAAACCGCTGCTTTTTACCAGTTATCCAGCGGGTCGTCTTTGGAATCCCAGGTGCTTCTTCCATGGCGCGCACATTCTTTTGAACGCCACCAAGGAGTTTCATGAAAACGCTATCACTTGCTCTCGGGACGCTTGCTCTCGCGGTTATGCCTGCCATCTCCGCCCATGCCGAGACCTTCAGCTTCAGCTTCGCCGGAAGCCACTTTTCTGGTTCGGGTCTCTTCGACGCTTCGGAGAACGTTATGGGAACCAGCTACAACATCACCAGGGTCTACGACGGTTCGGTTCAGGATTTTGACGACAGCACCTCGTCGAACATCGATAGCATTCTGGGAGTGGGGGAGTTCATGGACAACGACAACGTCCTGATGTATCCGGGAGCCGCCAATTCCGACGCGGCTCAGCTTCAATATTTCGACGACTCCGGAGTTTCCTTCTTACTCGATGATGGCAACGCGGTCAATCTCTACTTCAGCGGCGTGTACCATGACGCGATTCGCGGCTCGGTGAGCGATTACGTCGTGGAACAGGTCGACGCCATCGCTGTGGATCCCGCCGGTTCGCCCGTTCCCGAGCCTGGCAGCCTCGCGTTGCTTGGAACCGGAGTGCTGGCCGCCGCCGGTGCGTTCCGCCGCCGAGTGCTGGCCTGACTCATCCCCCAACCGGAGCAGGAAAGCCGCCTTCCACGAGGGCGGCTTCTTCGTGTCTTCGATGGCCTGCATGGCTCGCTTCTGCGGGGGCCGGCAAGCCGTGCTGTGGGTGATAGTTTTCCTTTCAATAGGAAATCAATTGCACAGCGGCTTCGGCAGACAGATGGCGACAGGCCTTTTCCCAGTCTTTTCGCATTTTTCAGCGGATCTTTTTTGGCATTGCGATTGCAACCTCTATCTGCGTTCCGCATCTAAGTGCTTCCCAGGAGACCTATGAAATCTGCATCGCTCGTACTGTGTGGCCTTGTTTTGGCTGCGCTGCCCTGCACCTCTGCCCTCGCCGACACCTTCAGCTTCAGCTTCGGCGGCCCCCACGACCCCATCTACGGCTATGGAACCATCACCGCACGACCAGACGGCACCACTGCCGATGGCGGCCCTAAGTATTATGTAACGAACATCACCGGTGTCACCGCCGGCCAGCAGATTACCGGCGTGGCCGATCCCGGAACCTTCCCGGTCGGTTTAGGCTTCGGATCGGGAAATGACAACCTCCTGAGCAATCCCGCCAGCTTCGACTCGGCCGATGGAACCGGCGGCGATTCGTACTTCGACACGCTTGGACTTTCTTACCGGCTCGCCAACGGCGACTACATCAACCTCGCCGAGAACGACGATCAGACCAAGGGCTACAACATCAATTTCTTCGACTACACCCTGTCCATCATCTCCAAGACCTCCGATGAGACGATCTCCATCACCGCTGATCCCTCGGCTGTTCCCGAACCGGGCACCTTCGCGCTGCTTGGAACCGGAATGCTGGCCGCTGCCGGTGCGATCCGCCGTCGCCTCGCGGCATAGGTCAATCCGATAACGTCAGCATGTAAGAAGCCGCCTCAACCAGGCGGCTTCTTGCATGCCGGCAAGTATGTCGCTCACTCCGTTACTTTTTAGGTTTCTTGCCCTTCTTCGCCTGGAGCGTTTCCACTTCAGTGTCGCGATCGCCGACCATGTGCAGACGCATGAAGTTGGTCGCGCCGGATTTGGTGCGCGTCCCAGCCACAATGCCGACGATCTGCCGCTGATGAACGTGGCCCTGCGTCTCCAGGATCTCTTCGGCCATGCCTACAAGTTTGTCCGTGTCGCGAAAGCGCTCGCAGAGAATGGGATAAGTTCCCCACAGCATCATGCAACGATTGATCACCTTTTCAAAGGGCGACAGCGCGAAGATGGGCGGCTCGGGGTGGTACTTCGAGAGCAGACGGACCGTCGCGCCGGACTCCGTGAAGATGGCGATGGCGGAGACGTCGAGGTCGTCGGCGGCGTGCGACATGCACTCGCAGATGGTCTCCGCGATGGAGAGCCGCACGCTGGGATGATGGCCCAGCGCGGGCGGCGGATCGATGCGGATCTGGTGCTCGGTCTCGGTGACGATCTTGGCCATCATGGCAACGGCTTCCACCGGATATTTCCCAGCGGCGGTCTCGCCCGAGAGCATCACGGAGTCGGTGCCGTCGTAGATTGCGTTCGCGACGTCCGAGGCCTCGGCACGCGTGGGCCGCGGATTCTCGATCATCGATTCCAGCATCTGCGTGGCGGTGATAACGGGCTTCCGGAACTCGGCCGCGCGGCGGATAATGTGCTTCTGGATCGCCGGCACCTTCTCGGGCGGCACTTCAACGCCGAGATCGCCGCGCGCGACCATGATGGCGTCGGTGACCTCGAGGATGCTGTCGAGATGCTCGATCGCCTGGGGCTTTTCGAGCTTCGCGATCACCCAGGCGTCGGAGTTGAGAGCCGCCAGGCGCTTCTTGACGTGCCGGACGTCGTCGGCGGTGCGGACAAAGGACACCGCAACCGTATCGACCCCCTGACCGATAGCGAAGATCAGGTCCTCCTCGTCTTTTTCCGTGAGCGACGGAACATTGACGGCGATCCCCGGCAGGTTGATGCCCTTGTTCTCGCCGAGCATCCCGCCGTTGACGATCTCGCAGGTGACATCGCCCCCCTTGACCGCTTCGACGCGCAGCTCGATCAGGCCGTCCGAGAGCAAAATGCGGGAGCCGGGCTCGAGATTCTCAGCAAGCGTCTTGAAGGTGGTCCCGACCAGCGCGGCGGTCCCTTCTATCTCACGCGGGGTGATGGTGAAGCGTTTGCCCGCGATCAGTTGGACAGGTTTATGCCCTTTCAGCTTGCCGGTGCGGATCTTGGGCCCCTGCAGGTCGGCGAGGATGCAGATGGGCTTGCGCTCCTCTTTCGAGACGGCGCGAACCATACGGATCAACTCGGCCTTCTGAGCGTGGCTGCCGTGCGAAAAGTTGAGACGGGCGACGTCCAGGCCCGCGCGGACAAGCTGGCGAAATACCTCGACGGTGCTGCAGGAAGGCCCCAGTGTGGCGACGATCTTGGCTCGACGGGAGCGCTCGACTGCGGAGAACACTGTATTGCTGACGGCTGGGTTCGGAGAGGTCTTCATGGGTCGCTGTGCCGGGTTCTTTCTTTCCGTCTAGGAGAAACGGATGGTATGACCAGTGGGTTTTGCTTCCGTGGCAATTCTAACCGTGCGAAGGCGGGTTTGGGTGTTGCGGGGGCGAGGCGGCGGTCTTCGTGGTGGAAAACGTGGCGTGGTACTCCGTGTTGAACTCCGCGCCGCAGAAGACGCTGAGCGAAATGATATACAGCCAGAAGAGGAGTGCGATGCCCGCGCCAAGGGAGCCGTAGACCTGCGAATAGTTGGCAAAACGAGTGACATACCAGCCGAAGACCAGCGTGGCGAGAAACCACAGGAAGGTGGAGACGATCGCTCCCGGCAGGGTTCGCTTCCAGGATTGCCGCATCGGCGTCCCCATGTGGTAGATCAGCGCAACGATGCCGATGCTGCCGGTAAGGGCGACGGACCAGCGGATGAGCAGCGCCAGCACGTAGACGGGCGTCCGGACAGCGGCCATGATGTGCAGGCCAAGCCACGCAGTGATGAAATGGCCAAAGACGATGAGGGTGCTTGCAAGCAGGAACGGTAGAAGCGAAAGCGGGACCAAAAGCAGGGCGCGGCGGCGGCGTTGCCAGAAGGTCCAGCAGTCCTGCGGCAGGTCGTTGGCGCGGCGAACCCCTTCCATCAGGGTTGCGAGCACGCTGGAGGCGCCGCTGAGGCTGACCAGAAAAGCGATGCTGAGGGCGTGGGTGGACTTGATGGTGTGCGGCGACGCGACGAAATAGCTTTCAAGAAGCGGGCTTACATCGGCGGGAAGAATGCGATCGAAGAAGAGGGAGAGCTGAAAGCGGAGCGGTGCGGCATCGGGTACCAGGCTGACCACCGCGGCGGCCACGATGAGCGCGGGAAAGAGCGCCACCATCGCCGAGTAGGCCGTGGACTGCGCCAGGTTCATGCAGTCGTGGGCCAGAGTGCGGAGCAAAGCGCGGTGCAGCACCGCAGGCAATCTCAGAAGCCGCCTCACAGGAGCAACTCGCGGACGCCCGACTCGACCAACCGGATCAGGCCTTCCACCGATTCAGGAACTCAGTGACGGAGGTTGGCTGCATGTAGCGCATGTCCCCGAACTGGCCCGTAGCCTGGGAGTAGAGGACCTTGCCACGGGCGTCGAGGACGGCCAGCGCGGGCACACCCTTTTTCAGCGGAACACCGTATCTCTCGGCTACATCCACGTTCTTGTCCATATGGCCGACATCGACGTAGACGACAAGAAAATTCTTTGCGATCAGCTCCCGGTTGGGACTCTGGTGGAAGTAGATATCGAGCACCTGGCAGTCGCCGCACCAGTCGCCGCCAAAGTCCAGAATTACGCGCTTCTTCTCATGACGAGCCTGCTTCAGGGCAGAGGCAATGTCGGCCTTGGGATCGGCATCGGCGGAGTATAGGTGTTTCTTCACGACGGGCGGCGCGGTGACGGGCGTGCGCGTGGGAGCCGCTGCCGAAGTCGATGCGGCGGGCTGCGGCTCAGGCGTCCGGGGCTGATTGCCCTTGCAGCCTGCCGTAAACGCAGCCGTGAAGAGGGACAGGAAAAGCACGGCCGAACCCTGCGAGGTGCGACGCTGCGGCGAATGGCTCGCAATCATGGAATGAGGTCCTCTGTCTATCGAATCGCTTGCCGAACCGAGATGAACGTGGCAATTCTGCGCTGAATGGGTGCGGCTCAAGCCTTCCAGCGGTTGAGAAAGTCGGTGATCGCAGACATGCTGGCGTGTTCAAACTCCTTATCGTGTTCCGCGTATAGCAGGCGCCCGCGAGAGTCCAGGACGGCGAGGGCCGGAACCCCTTTCGTGATGGGTACGTTGTACTTTCTGGCCACATCGACGTTCTGGTCCATGTGGCCGATGTTGATGTGGACCAGGATGAAGTACTTCGAAACCAGCTCCGCGTTGGGGCGTTGGTGATAATAAATGTCGAGTACCTGGCAGTCGCCGCACCAGTTGCCGCCGAAGTCGAGCAGGATGCGTTTGTGCTGGCGGCGTGCCTGCACAACTGCCGCCGCGATGTCGTTTGTGGCGTTGGCGCTCTCCGAGTAGAGGTGCGGGTTTGGCTTGAAAAGACCCGGCTGGGCGTGCGCTGGAGCAATGAACCCGCCCGCACTCGCGAGCACGAAGAACGCAAAGACGGCGCGGCGGATATGTGGCAACCTGAACATCGTATCGAACCTTTCCCTGGCGCCCGGTCGAACGCGAGGTTACTACCAGATGATGCATCAATAAATGGGGCGACGCAAAAAAATGAACCGGCGCAAAAACTTTGCCTGGACCATTTGCCCGGACCATACTATGCTGGACCACCCGCTGGCCGGCGCAGCTACTTGCCCATGTAGAAGCCATCACGGGTCTGGACGGTGAGTCCCTTCTGACGAGTGGAGAGGCCGATCTGATGATAACCGGCCATGGAAGTCTCCTGGCTGGGAATGTAGCCCAGCCTGTATTGAGCGCGGAGTTCTTCCGCAATCTGGGTATAGATCTGGGCAACGTCTTCATTCTTCTTGATCTCGAAGAGGCGTCCGCCCGTCTCGGCCGTGATCCGTTCCAGTATTTTTTTGCCGTCGGTACGCCGCTGGACAGGAGGATAGTTGCTGCCGCGTCCACCGGGATATCCACCACCAGGATATCCACCACCCGGATAGCCACCGCCCGGGTAGCCACCTCCAGGATAGCCGCCTCCAGGGTAGCCGCCACCGGGATAACCACCGCCCGGATATCCGCCCGGATTGCCGTTCGGGTCTACAGGCTGCCCGTTGCCTCGGATGTGCTCCGGCTCGTCGCCCTTCCAGTAGATCGCGTAGACGACGGTATCGGCGCGCTGCGCGGCTTCGATGGAACGGACGATGTTCTCGCGGCTGCCGCTGTCTGCGCCGTTCGAAAGGACGATCAGGACCTTCCTGCCCTGCTGCTTCGACATGATCTCGTCCGACGCCAGGAAGAGGGCGTCGTAGAGAACGGTGTTGCGGTGCGCGCGGCGGCTGTTGCCCGAGTCCGGCGCACTCGCGGAATCAGGGGTGCTCGGCGTATCGATCTCCTTCAGCGCCGCCTGCAGCTTCGGGCGCGAGACGGTAACGTCCTGGAGCAGTTCGGTCTCGGTGGCAAACTGGATCACAAAGCCCTGGTCTTTAGCGGTGGAGAGCATCTGGTCCAGAAAGACCCCGCTCGCACTGCGTTCCTCTTCAAGCACACTGCGCTGGGAGAGGCTCGTATCGACCAGCAGACCGAGGTTCAAGGGCAGATTGGCCTCCCTGTCGAAGCTGCGTACCGTCTGCGGCTTGCCATCGACCTGCAGCGTAAAGTCGTCCTTGGTGAGGTTCTGAACGAGAGCCCCCTTATGGTCGCGAACGACAACAGGAAGGCTGACCGTACGGGCGCTTCCAGAGGGCGCAGCTGGAGACGGAGAGGACGGCGTCTGCTGAGCGGACGCAAAGGCAGCAAACGGCATGACCGGGGCAAGCGTCAGGAATATGCCAGCCAGCACAACACAACGGGCGGAGCTTTGGACCTTCATGTCGAGTTAGACGATAGCGGAGGTGACCGGTTTCAGTGTGCATCCGGATCGCGTCTCTGCTTCAAGCATCTTCCGTGCGGTCGCTTGAATTTCAGTGGGCCAGCAGGAGATCGAGTGTATCCTGACGGCACGATGCGACATCTTCTCCTCCTGGCTGCTGCTGGGATCCTCTGCGTCCTGTCCTCTTCCGGTTGCGCCTCGCTTTCCGCCACTGCCGCAACCGCGATCGCACCCGCTACGACCACCAAGCCCCCCAGGGGTTTTGCGCGAGCCGTAGTGCTCTGGCCCGCGGGCGCACCCCAGGCCCGGGGCAACGAAGATGGCGACATCCCAAAGCTCTACGTCTATCCCGCGGCCGGCGACGCCACGCACCCTTCCGTCATCGTGCTGCCGGGCGGCGGCTACACCCACCTGGTGATGGAAAAGGAAGGCGCCGTCGAGGCGCGCTGGCTGAACGCCCACGGTGTCACCGCCTTCGTGCTGGAGTACCGTCTCGGCCCGCGATACCGCTTCCCCATCCCCATGCTGGATGGAGCACGCGCCGTGCGATACGTGCGCAGCCATGCGAAGGACCTGGACGTAGCGCCCAATAAAATCGGCCTCTGGGGCTTCTCCGCCGGCGGGCACCTGGCCGGGTACCTCGCCGCGGTACATGACCAGGGCGAAGCCAGGGCAGCCGATCCCATCGACCGCACCCCCGACCGCCCCGATTTCGTGATCCTCTCCTACGGACGCTTCAGCATGGATGACTCCATCCCCAGGTCCGGAAACATGAACGGTCTGCTGGGAAAAAATCCTGCGCGGAAGATGATCGACGCCATATCCGTAGTCAAGCTGGTCACCGTGAACACCTCGCCCAGCTTCATCTACTCGACCACCGCGGACCAGACCGTAAACTCCATGAACGCCACCGCCTACTACGACGCATTGAAGCGCGCGAAGGTCCCGGTCGAGCTCCACATCTTCGAGCGTGGTCCCCATGGCACCGGCATGGCGCAAGGACTCAAAGCAACCCCGGAGCTGGCCATCTATCCGGCGCTGCTCGAAAATTGGATGGAACTGCATGGCTGGATGCCCACCAATCAGGACACCGTCGCGCACAGATGACCATGCACGCGTCGTACCCGCACCCGAACAGGTGCCCTGCTTTATTCTAGCCAGCCTATGCGTCGGTAAATTATTGTTGCAGGATCGAGGATCAAAGCCTGACAGCGTATATTTTAATTGCATTCTTTTTGAAGCATCGCTTGCACGAATTCCAGGACCATGGCTTTGAGATCCAGCAGGTGCCGTTTGCCTGGCATGGAGCAATTCTTGCAAACCAGTGATGGGGCTCATGTGGCAACCTTGACTGCCGTCTTCCTAGCGTTGTCCGGTGCACTGGTGGTGCTGTGGGCGCTGCGGCAAGAGCGTCGCCGGACCGCCCGGCTGAGAAGAGCGCAGGAGGCTCACTCGCAGTTTCTCGCCGCGGCGGAGACCAGCCTGGACGCATTCCTGCTCCTGCGGTCGGTCAGAAGCGACGCCGGTGAGATCGTCGACTTCCGCTTCGTCTACGTCAACGCAAACACCGAGCAGATGACTGGCAGGTCGCGAACCGAACTGCTCGGAGAGACCCTCTGTTCGACGACGCCGATGCGCGCGGTGAACTCCATGTTCGCTCGCTTCTGCCAGGTCGTCCACACCGGCGAGCCACTCAAGGAAGAGTTCCCCGTACCGCCCTCCATGCTCAAGGCCTCCTGGCTGCGCATCCAGGTCATCCAGGTCGGCGACGGGCTGGCCATCACCTGCAGCGACATCAGCGAGTCGAAGGCTGTCCAGCAGAAGTATGCGCAACTGGCGGAGTTCAACGACTCCGTCTTCCAGAATGCTCCGTTCAGCATCGTCGCCGCGGACACCGGCGGCATGATTACGGCGGTCAACGTCGCGGCCGAAAAGCTGACCGGCTACAGCCGCGATGAGCTCGTCGGCCACGCTCCGCTGACCATGCTGCATGACGAGCGCGAGCTGCTGGGCGAGGCCGTCGGGCTGGACCTCTCGGGCATCGTCGAACGCGACGGCTTCAAGGTGCTGACCGCCAGGGCTGCCGCAGGCGAGATGGACCAGCAGGAGTGGACCCTGATCCGGCGCGATGGTGTGCGCATTCCCATCAACCTCGCGGTTCGCGCCGTGACCACCGACGCAGGTGAGGTGACCGGCTTTGTCTGTATCGCATTCGACATCAGCGAGCGCCGGCAGATGCTCGCCTACGTGACCCACCTGGCGACCCACGACCAGTTGACCGGACTGGTCGGCCGCGCCCTGCTGCAGGACAAGATCGTGCAAGCGGTCGAGCAGTCGAAGCGCTATGGGACGAAGGTCGCCGTCTTCGTCATCGATCTCGACAACTTCAAACGCATCAACGACTCGCTGGGCCATACGGCAGGAGACCAGATCCTGGTCGAGGCGGCCAGCCGGCTGAAGCGCTCCGTACGAAGCACCGACGTCGTCGCACGTGTGGGCGGCGACGAGTTCGTCGTCGTCATGACCGACATCGTGAGCGTCGCCGACGTCGAGCAATGTGCCCTCAATCTGGTGTCGAAGCTCGCGCCCGAGATCGCGGTCGAAGAGCATCTGGTCCACGTCACCGGAAGCGTCGGCGTCTGCATCTTTCCCGACGTAGCCTCCGACGCGAAGCATCTCTTGAAACGCGCGGACTCCGCCATGTATGCCGCCAAGGAAAACGGCCGGAACCAGCACCAGATCTTCAGCGAAAGCATGTTGAAAGAGAGCGCCGACCGGTTGTCGTTGGAAAATGCGCTGCGCCACGCCCTCGCCAACGGTGAGTTGCGCATGAACTACCAACCGCAGCTCTCGTTGTCCAGCGGCCTGGTAACCGGCATGGAGTCGCTGCTGCGCTGGACCCATCCCAGGCTGGGCGAAATCTCTCCCGCACAGTTCATTCCCCTGGCCGAAGAGACGGGCTTGATCGTGCCCATCGGCGAGTGGGCCTTCATGACGGCCTGCCTCGAAGGCAAGGCGCTCCAGGAGGAGATGGGGACGGAGTTGACCGTCTCTATCAATCTTTCGCCGAGGCAGTTCCAGCAGAAGAACCTGGTCGAGATCGTCGAGCTGGCGCTGCTCCAGAGCGGTCTGCCGGCGCGTACCCTCGAGATCGAAATCACCGAGAACATGCTGATGGCAAACTCCGAAGACATCCTGAACAAGCTGGAGAAGCTGCGCGAGCTCGGCGTGCGAATCTCGATCGATGACTTCGGGACAGGGTTCTGCAGCTTCTCCTACCTGCTGCAATATCAGGTCGACCGGCTGAAGATCGACCAGAGCTTTGTGAAGAGGTCTGTCACCGATGTCAACGCGGCCGCGGTCGTAAGGGCCATCATCGCAATGTCCCACGGCCTCAACATCAAGGTGGTCGCAGAAGGCGTCGAAACCGAAGAGCAGCTGCGTTTTCTGATGCGAAGAAAGTGCGACGAGGCGCAAGGCTACTTCATCGCGCGGCCGGTTGCGGCGGATGAATTCCATACCGCGGTACGCACCCGCGGCAGCCTGGCATCCTTCCTGCAGAGCGCCTGAGCTCTACCATGGTGTTGTAGAGGCAATCTGCATTGCGCACGCCAGGCCACGGGTGCCCCATATCTCGATTCTGAGATGTGGGCATCGTGCGAAGCACGACCGCATTCCCGTCCAACTGGATTATTTCCAGAGCGAATTTCGAATGGGTATACACCGCAAAGCTGTCCTGCCGGACGGGCCCACTTCGCGTGGCGCGGGCACTTCGTGCCATGTATACCGGTCTTGACAACATCTGCTGCGCTGGCCCTCCCGTTGGTCGGGATCAGAGTTGGAGAACCGATCTAGCTGTCATCTTGACCCTTGAGCGTAGCGAAGGCGAAGGACCTCCACAGTTGTCGTTGCCTGTTCTTATGCGCATGGCACATTCACGCCAAACCCGGCCGCGACGTCGTGCTCTGCTCAGACCCGCGACTGGGCCCGTCGAATGACGTGATAGATGGCGAGCAGAATCAAAGCTCCCAGAAGCGACATCAGAAAACCGGCGGATTGATCCGGCTGATAGTGGCCTATGGCGCGCCCGATAAACGTTCCCAGGAACGCTCCGGCGATGCCGATCAGCATGGTGATAAAGATGCCGCCAGGATCCTTGCCCGGCATGATGAACTTGGCGATAGCCCCGACAATCAGGCCGATAAGAGCCGTCCAGAGAAGTTGAAACATGGCAATTCCTCCATTTCGCCGGCATGGCCGGGCTGATGCTGCGATGCCAGAAGAATACCCCAGTACACGACAGTGCGGTGATTTGAATTCACGCGGACTGCGGATGGAGAGCGGCTCTCCAACCGATGTGCTTCAGTCCTGCTCCCGACCAACGGGAGGGCCAGCGCAGCAAATGTTGTCAACACCGGTATACGCGGCACGAAGTGCCCGCCCCACGCGGAGTGGGCCCGTCCGGCAGGACAGCTTTGCGGTGTATACCCATTCGAAACAGCTTTATTAGCCATGAACGATCAGGCCGTTCTTCCACAACGCCAGGACGACATCCATCTGGCTATTGTGCGGAATGCTTTCGCCTTCGGTCACTTCGGCCCAAAGATTCGTCACCGTCTTGTGTGTTCCTGCATTCAGCAAAGCGACCGCCCGCAGCGCGTACGACTTGTCTTTATTCGAAGGCGCGTACTGGCCCGCGGGAATTCCCTTCACCAGACCGGCTTCACACAGGCTGAGGAAGGCGAAGCGAGGGCCTCCCTTCCGCTGAGCCGATGGACTGGTGGGATACAGCTTCTGGGTAGCCTGTTGCCAGCGGCTCTGCGGTGTAAGCGGCTTGCCGTACGTCTCCATACGGGCCGCGATCAGAGCGGCTTCACCGTACTTGTTCGCCATGATTTCTCCTGTGACCCTGATGCGCCATCTGTCGTCCTGAAACGATCTTCCAGTGTCTTGATCCCGACCAACGGGAGGGCAAGCGCCGCACATGTTACCTAGAGAAGGTATACACGCCACGAAGTGGCCGCGGAATCGGGGTCCCCGGCAAACAGGTCTTCGTTTGTGGGGTGACGGAGCGTAGGAGGCCCGTCCGGCAGGACGTTGTGCGGTGATCCATCCAAAACCCGTCCTAACGTGCCGAGACCATCTTGTAAGCGGCCTTCGCGGGCCGGCCGTGCCTTGCTGGTGCGGCCTGCTGCCACAGCTTCAGACCCCCTTTGATGGCATTGCTGTTTGCGCCGATGACGACATGGCTGGGAAGGTCCTTCATCAACTTCGCATTGCCTCCACCCAGCAGGACCGAGTCGCAGACCATCGCCGCCTGAAGCCGGGCCACGATATCGAGGACAGACCTTCGCCAGCGCTTCTTGCCGCGCCGCTCCAGGCCCTCGAGACCGATGTACTCCTCGTACGTGCAGCCTTTCTTGTAGGGCAGATGCGCGAGTTCGAGCGGAATCACGATACCGTCGAAGATCATCGCGGAGCCCAGTCCGGTGCCCGTCCCCAGAAACAGCATCCGGCCCTCTTTATACCCGCCCAGCGCCTGCATCGCCGCGTCGTTGATAAAGCGGATCGGCTTGCCGAACGCCTTCCGGTAAGGAAAATCGATCCAGCCCCCACCCAGATTGTGCGGCTCGGCAAGCGGATGATCGTGCGCGACCGGCCCCGGATACCCGATCGAGATGCAGTCGTACTTCCAGCTCTGGGTCGCGGCCAGCACCTGCTTGCACATCTCCTCCGCGGTCAGGGTCGGGCCGGAGGCAATCTTGATCGGAACCCGGACGTCGCTCGATGCAACCTTGATATTGGTGCCGCCAATGTCGATGACGAGAACTTTCATGATAGTTGGATGTTAGCAGCCAGCCTTGCCCCCGTGCCGCGTCCACAATACAGAGCCGCATACAGCGACTGGAGGTCTAGACTCGGCAAATTCCGAATTGATCGAGGAAACCGTGCGTAGCCCAGCCGGCCTACAGATGGATCGGGTCGAGCGGCGTATCCTGTCCAGCCAGAAGGACGCGATTGCCCAGCAGCGTCGGATGGCTGCCCAGCGCCTGCTCCGCGCACAGTCGCGCCAGCTCCGGCGCGTTGTTCGCCTCCGAAAGATGTCCCAGCACGATCCACACCGCGCCCCCGTCGTAGTCCTTCTCGAGAAAAGAGGCCGTCGCCTCGTTCGACAGGTGCCCCACACGCGACAGCACACGTTGCTTCACCGACCACGGATACGGCCCATCCCGCAGCATCTCCAGGTCGTGGTTCGACTCCAGCAGCAGCACATCGATCCGCTTCAACGCCGCCTTCACGTTCGGCGGCATATACCCCAGGTCGGTCGCAATCGCCATGCGGATGCCCTCCGTCTCAAAGACAAACCCGCACGGATCGGCCGCGTCGTGCGGAATCGTGAACGGCGTGATGTCGATATCGCCGATCGAAAAGCTCTTCCCGGCATGAAAGTATTCCACCGCGGGCAGGTAAGCCGGATCGGCCTTTTGCGCCACCACACGACCCGGAGCCTCAGCCTGATTCTCCTCCGGATCGCAGGAACCTTCAGAATTCTCAACCGCCCCGGCCAGATTTACCGCACCCTCCGCCTCCGGCTCAGTCCCCGCATATATCTTGCGCGACCGGTTCAGCGCCGAGTCGAGCGATGCCGCTTCGGCCGAGATGTGCGCAATCGAAGCCCGCTCCGCAGCCAGGTCATAGCCTTCATCCCCCGCCATGGCCGCCGCACGCGCCTCTTTCTCCCGCTGGATATGGTCCAGCCACTTCGCATAGGTCATCGTGGTCCGCGGCGTAAGCATCCGCACCCAGGCCCGGTGCGTCGGCTCGGTAACAAACACCGGAATCCCCAGCCGCCGCGCCAGCACGGCCAGACCGGCAACATGATCCTGGTGCTCATGCGTAATCAGAATCGCGTCCAGCTCCGCCGGGTCTTCCCCCGCCACCGCCATGCGGCGCAGCAGTTCACGGCACGACAGGCCCGCATCCACCAGGACCCGTGTGCTGGAGCTGGCAATCACGGTGCTGTTGCCCTTCGATCCCGAAGCCAGCACGGTCATCCGCATCATTGAGTCGCCGTCCCCATCTCTCCAAGAATACGCCCGCTCGCTGTGAGTATCGGCCGGGGTAACTGATCTGGTTCCACAAAGTAGACCCCGTCGCACAAGCGATACAAACCAAAAATAAATCCGCAAACCATGGCGCAATCTTCAGCACCGTCGAGGCGTACATTCGCTGTCCACGTCTACCACGCAATCCACCACGTCATCACCACATATTCACCAAGAAATTTCACCCCATTCTCTACCATCCCCCACAAATAGCCCGCCAATCGAGAGATTCCAGCCGCTCACCACATCATGATTTTTCCCGCCCCGCGACCATCGAATCACCACGCAGATTCACCCCAAACCACCCGCAAACGTCCTAAACTGAGAACACGATGATCTTCAAGCTCGCCTATTTCCCTCTCCTCACCACGCTGGCCTTCGCCCAGACGACCCCCCAGACGACCTCCCAGACCAATCCTCACCCGGCAACCCGCACCCACCACGCCGCAGCAACAAACCCCGCCAATCCCGCCTCCACCCTGCCCAAAGCAGCCGGCATCCCAAAGACCCTTTACGCCCTCAAATACATAGACATACACCTCGGCACCGGACCCCTCGCCGAGTCCACGGTCGTGGGCTCCTCCCCAGCCGATTCCAAGATCATGCAGTACACCGTTCGCTACACCGGCTGGTTCCCCAACGGCACCAAGTTCGACTCTTCCTACGACCACGAAGGCGCCCAGCCCTTCCCCTTCACCGTCGGCCTCCACAAAGTCATCCTCGGCTGGGACTCCGGCTTCCAAGGAATGCATGTCGGGGGTAAACGCCGCCTCTTCGTCCCCTGGCAGCTCGCGTACGGCGAAGCCGGCAGACCTGGCATCCCCCCAAAATCCGACCTTGTCTTCGACATCGAACTCGTCAGCCAGGACGACATCACCTCTCAGTTCGTCCGGCACCCCGCACCCCCGCCGCCATCGACGCCTCAGCCAGCCGACGCGCCGCCAGCCGGGTCGCCTCCGCCAGCGAGCCAACCCGCCGCCCCGCCCCAGCCCCCAACCCCTCCGCATCCTCAGGCCTTCTAACCGTATCTAATCCCCGAACGCCTACGATAAATACTCATGCTGGAACGACTTAAGCCGCTCACACCATACCTCAGGCGATACTGGAAGAGCCTCGCCTGGGGCGGTGTCTCCACCATTCTCTATAACGTCATCAAGGTCCTCCTCCCCGCTGTCATCGGCCACGCCATTGACGACATGCGCCACGGCCTCACCCAGGCCAAGATCCTCCACCACGCGCTGATTTTATTAGTGATCGCCGTCTCCTCCGCCATCTTCCTCTACATCACCCGCCAGGTCGTCATCGGCGCCTCCCGCGAGATCGAATTCGACATCCGCAACGACCTCTTCGCCAACCTCGAGCGCCAGTCGGCCAATTTCTTCCACACCCACCGCACCGGCGACATCATGGCCCGCACCACCAACGACCTCAATGCCGTCCGCATGCTCCTCGGCCCGGCCATCATGTACTCGGCCAACACCATCGTCTTCACCGCCGCCGCCCTGCCGTTCATGTACCGCATCAGCCCGAGGCTCACCCTCTGCGCCTTCGTCCCGCTCCCCATCGCGTCGGTCCTCGTGCAGTACTTCGGCAACCGCATCCACCGCCGCTTCGAGCGCATCCAGGCCATGTTCTCCGACATCTCCGCCAAAGCCCAGGAGAACTTCTCCGGCGCGCGCCTCATCCGCGCCTTCGCCCAGGAAGACGCCGAGATCGCCTCCTTCGAGACCGCCAACCGCGAGTACATCAAGCGCAGCCTCTACCTCGTCCGCCTCATGGCCATGCTCTGGCCCACGCTCGAATTCGTCCTCGGCCTCTCGCTCATGATCACCCTGCTGGTAGGCGGCCACGAGGTCGTAGCCCACCGCATCTCCGTAGGCCAGTTCACCGCCTTCAGCGTCTACATGGTGCAGCTCACCTGGCCCATGATCGCCGTCGGCTGGGTCGTCAACCTCTTCCAGCGCGGCACCGCCTCGGTCGTCCGCATCGACGAACTTCTCAAGCAAAAGCCCGACATCGCCGACGATCCCGCAGCCGTCGCCACTCCCATCGACGGCGACATCGAGTTCCGCAACCTCAACTTCGCCTACCCCGGCGGGCCGCCTGTCCTCCAGAACATCAACCTCCGTATCCCTGCCGGCTCCAGCCTCGCTATCGTAGGTCCTACCGGCTCAGGAAAATCCACCCTCGTCGGCCTCATCCCCCGCCTCCACGATGCCGCTCCCGGCGAAGTCCTGATCGATCATCAGCCCATCCGCCACGTCACCCTCGCGGAGCTCCGCAGGAACATCGGCTTCGTCCCCCAGGAGACCTTCCTCTTCTCCGAGACCATCACGCAGAACATCGCCTTCGGCAGACCGAACGCCTCCGCGGAACAGGTGCAGGACGCCGCCGGCATCGCCCATATCCGCACTGAAATCCTCGAATTCCCCAAAGGCTTCGAGACCCTCGTCGGCGAACGCGGCGTCACCCTCTCCGGCGGCCAGAAGCAGCGCACCGCCATCGCCCGCGCCGTCATCCGCGAGCCGCGCATCCTCATCCTCGACGATGCCCTCGCCAGCGTCGATACCTACACCGAAGAACAGATCCTCAACGGCCTCCGGCAGGGCATGGGCAGCCGCACCACCATCTTCATCTCGCACCGCATCTCCACCGCCCGCAACGCCGACCAGATCGCGGTTCTGGTGGCTGGCCGCATCGCCGAGCTTGGCACTCACGAGGAGTTGCTCGCCCGCAATGGCTACTACACCAGCCTCTTCGAAAAGCAGCGCCTCGAAGAAGAACTTGCAGTGACGACGTAAGCTAAGCCAGCCAACGCGACGCCGCCGTCTCCTCCGTCACGCCATGCATCGCCGAAGACGGAACGAACTTCTCCTCGCGCGTTCGCAGCTCCCTGGGCAGCACCTTCCCGGCCTCCGGATCACGAGCCACGATCACCCAGGCCTCACGAACATTGCGCACATACGCGATCACCTCCTGAAACTGCTCCACCGACTCCACATGCGAGGCCTCCAGCGTCAACGTGAACATGGTCGTATAGAAGTCCGCCAGTGTATCCGAGACCGTGCCGCCCAGGTCCGGACGCAGCCGCGCCTGTAGATACATCAGGATATCGACGACCTTCTTCACCGCAATCCGGCGCCCATGCACGTCGCCCTCCTCCACGCACTGCATGGCCCGGTACAGGAAGCGGATCGCCGCATCGTACAACGCAACCACAAGTTCCACCCCGGTTGCGCCCGCCAATGCCTGCTGCTGATAGCTCGTCTCGCTCACTCGTTATCCTCCTGGGTTCTGGTTGTAACCTGTAATGGCGCTATACAGCTCATTCACCTGGTTCAGTTGCGCCGGAATGGACTGCAGTATCTGGTTCGCGGTGTTCAGCTCTGTCGTTAGGCTGGTCTTTTCCGTAGCGAGCAGCGCATCTTCATTCGAGACGCTCAGGTTGAGGGAGGCCTCCTCCGCGCTGTTCTGTTGCTGGGCGAGGTAAATGGCGCCATTAGGAGCCTGGCCCCCTACATTGTTCAGCGTCGCAGCGAAGCTCTGGCCAAAGCTGTTGGCGTTCTGGAGAAATCCGGCCACGTCGGAGAAGTGGTCGTTCAGGGCGGCATTCAAGCTATCCGCATTCAGACTCAGTGTTCCGTCCTGGTTGAAACCAACCCCCAGTTGCGTGATGCTGCCGATCGAGCCGCTCGCAGATCCTGTCAGCAGAGCGCTCGAGAGCTGGCTCTGAAGCAACGCCAGCGTGGCGCTTCCAAACAGCGGCTCGGGATTGCCGCTCGAATCCTTGCCCTCCTGGCCGTTCGTGTCCTTCATCACTGCGTTGTAAGCCGCTACCACATTGCTCACCGCGGTTCCGACAGACGAGGTGTCGTTGGTGATCTGCACCTGCACAGGCGACGTGGAAAGGGCCAGCAATTGAAAGGTCACGCCCGGAATTGCACTGCTCATCGTGTTCGAGGCGCTGCTGAGCGAAGCTCCATCCACCGAAAGTGTGGCATTCTGTCCGGCTTCGCCTGTGTGGAATCCAACCGCCGAACTCGTGTTCACATCCGTAAGATTGCTGTTGACCGCAAGCTGCCCCGCCAGTCCGCTCGTCCCGCTCACCAGGGAGAGCCGTGACCCCGAAACGTCGGTAATCACACTCGCATTCACACCTATCCCCGCCAGGTTGATCGCGCCGGCGAGCGAAGCCAGCGTATTGCTGCTGCTGTCTACGGCGATCGTGTGGCCCTGGATAGTTACACTTCCCGCCAGCGTGTCCGCTCCGTTCGCAATCGTGTCGGAGTAGTCGGACGATGTCTGTGCCAGTTGCGTGACGGCCACAGTATGACTGCCCGCGATCGAAGCGGCAGTAGCCGAGGTCAACGCCAGCACGTTCGTATCGGAGCTCGCGCCTTGCTTTTGCGCCAGCACGCCGCTGAAGTCGGTAAGCGCTTGCATGGCTGTGGTAAGCGTCGAAAGATCGCTCCCCAGCGTCGTGAAGACGGTGTCCTGGGCCTGCAGCGAAGCCAGTTGCGTCTTCCAAGGACTTTCAATGGCCTGCTGGCTCCCCAGAATTGCCGTTACCGTGGAGGCCACATCGAAGCCCTGCCCGCTGCTTGCCGATCCGAAGTTTATCCCGACTGTTCCCATCTCGCCTTCCAGTCACGTTCGTTGCAGTCACAAGCAATCACAAGCAATCGCAAAGCCAATCGAAGCTTTCGCGGATTAGCCAAAACTAAGATCTCCTGGAAGATGAATCGCGGCGGCCACGCCAGACAACACCGCAGCCGCCGCGCCTTCACATCGCCCTATTGCATCAGCTTCAGAATCTCCTGCTGAACGCTGTTGGCCTGCGCCAATGCGCTGATACCGGTCTGGCTCAGCACCTGGAACTTGGCCATGTCGCTGGTCGCCTGACCGTAGTTGGTCGACCGAACACTGCTCTCGGCAGAGGTAAGGTTGACCGACTCCGAACTGGCAACGTTCGAGGCCGCATTCAACTCATTGATGTTGGCGCCAATATTGCCGCGCTGGTACGCGACATCCTGGATGGCCGAGGTTACGCTGGTCAACACGGCCTGCGCGCTGGTGGAAGAGAGAGTCGCAATGGTGGAAGAGGTGAAGTTTACGCCCGCACCTGCAGGAGCATTTGCCGCTGCTGGCGAGACGTCGGAAAGAGCGGTGCCGGTGAAGCTTAATGTGCTCGCGGCAACTCCGGGCCCGGAGAGCGTAAGAGCGCCGGTGGTGGTGTTGTAGCCTGCGGTTACGCCGGCCGCCGCGTACGTGCTGTCTCCATTGATCTGGGCAGCCAGTTCGGTGCCGGTTGTGCCCTGGGCTACGTTGATGGCGTGAGCAGCTCCAGCGCCCACACCGACGCTCAGCGTTCCCAGGAACGTATGCGAGGTTGCGCCCAGCGTGATGGTGGCCGCAGAAGGCGTACCAGCCACTGCCGTGGTGGGAGTCGATGGCGTAAGTGCGCCGCCGGCGCCCGAATCGGTCACCGTACCCGCGCCATACACCAGGGAGCCCGATCCGTTGGTCGGCCCTTTCAGCGTAAGTACCGCGCCAGCCAGAGTCGCCGAGATACCGGCAGCCTGATACGTCGCATCACTGTTGATCT
This sequence comes from Edaphobacter sp., assembly GCA_965277575.1. Classification (GTDB taxonomy): domain Bacteria; phylum Acidobacteriota; class Terriglobia; order Terriglobales; family Acidobacteriaceae; genus Edaphobacter. The sequence continues at coordinate 2,931,751 of CBDIDK010000002.1, read as the reverse complement.
GAGTTGCCAGGTTGTTCAACGTAGTGCCCGCTGCGATCGTAATGCTGTGCTGCGCTCCACCTCCGACCGCAAGCGACAGTGCACCGGACGCCGTGTCCGCAGCCGCTGAAAAAGTAAGTGTGCTGGTCGACTGCGTGCCGGCGGTAGAGGGCGAGGCAGTGGGGTTGGCCAGAGCAGCGGTTGCTCCTGCAGGAGCGGATGTCCCGATGCTCGCAGCGCCAAGACTTCCTATGGTTTCGCTATAGGTCGTGGCGCCGGACGAGGTGCCGTCGCTGACAAACACAGTCTTTGCCGCGTTCGAAAACACGCTGTTGCCGTTGAAGTTAGTTGTGGAACCGATGTTGCCGATCTCCGTCAGGATGTTCTGATACTCCTGGTTTGCCGAGCTGACCTGGTTCCCATTCAGGGTTCCGTTGGCGGCTTCGGTCGACAGCGTGACCGCCCGGTTCAGCAGATTGGTCACCTGCGACAGAGCGCCGTCAGCGGTCTGCAGCAGACCGACGCCGGCAGTAGCATTCTGCGAGGACTGATTCAAGGCCGCTTCGTTTGCATGAAGGCCGTCCGCCAGGGCAAGACCGGCCGCGTCGTCCGCGCCGCTGTTGATCCGCGAACCGGAAGAGAGTTGCTGAAGAACATTCTGAAGGCTGTTCTGCGTCTGGTTCAGATTGTTCTGCGCATAGATTGCTGCGATGTTATTCAAGACGCCCAGGGACATGAGGAAACACTCCTGTACTGCTCGGTTGAGTTGCTGCGATGCCGCCCTCGGTGCCCGCCCGGCGAAGTCATCCTGTCCGAAATCGGCAGCAACGAGATCCGGTTCACCATGCGGATGGCTCCGCGTTCCCCTCCCTCATCGGCGTGCCCTCTCTCCCCTTTAGCCGCGTCCGACTTTGACACGCTCGCCGTTCGGTCTCATCGGGCTCTCCTGGCAGCCCATCCCTGCCGATGAGAGAACTGGAAGGAACTCCACATGATCGAACTGAAACGCCTGAACGGAAGCCCCCTCTCCATCAACTGCGATCTCATCAAATATGCCGAGGCCGCGCCCGACACCGTACTCACCCTGGTCACGGGCGAAAAACTGATCGTCCTCGAACCCTGCGGCGAAATCTCCCACCGCATCCTTGAATACCGCGCAGCCATCCTCCGCACCGCATGGCCCGAAGCCGCGTCGGCCCTCAGCGCCAGGTCCGCCCACAACGCAGACGCCATCGTTCACACCCCGGACCGCAGCGCGTCGGAGCAATAATCCGGCCCGCCTCACAGGACCAGTCACAGAGAGGACCCATGGACATCGCCAGCATCGGCGGCATCGCTCTCGCCCTCATCGGCATCCTCGCCGGAATGATGATCGAAGGCGGCAACATCTCCCAGATCACCCAGCCCACCGCGGCCATGATCGTGGTCGGCGGCACGCTCGGCGCGGTCATGCTCCAGTTCCCGATGAACATCCTTCTCGCCGCAGCCAGGGCCGCTGCCAAGGTCTTCATCCACAAAGGGGCAAGCGGCGAAGCCACGCTCGCGCAACTGGTCGCCTTCGCCTACAAGGCACGCAAGAGCGGCATCGTCTCCCTCGACGCCGACCTCCCCGCCATCTCGGATCTTTTCCTCAAACAAGCCCTCATGCTCGCCGTTGACGGCACCGAACCAAGCGAAGTCCGGAAAATCATGCAGCTCGAGCTCGACAACAAGTCCGAGATCGAGGAAAAAATCCCGGCCGTCTTCGAGGCCGCCGGAGGCTACTCCCCCACCGTCGGCATCATCGGAGCCGTCCTCGGCCTCATTCAGGTCATGAAAAACCTCGCCAACATCGACGAAGTAGGCCGCGGCATCGCCACCGCCTTCGTCGCCACCATCTACGGCGTCGCCATGGCCAACCTCCTCTGCCTGCCCGCCGCCGGCAAGCTCAAATTCCGTCACCGCGAAGAACAGAGGATCAAGGAGATGATCCTCGAAGGCGTCATCTCCATCCTCGAAGGCATGAACCCCCGCATGATCGAAACCAAGCTCCGCACCTATCTCTTCGACGCCCGACAAGACAAGTCAACCTCGGCCCACACGGCAGAGGCGGGCGCATGAGCAGAAAGAAGCAGCCGGAACATGTCAACCACGAGCGTTGGCTGGTCTCCTACGCCGACTTCATCACCCTGCTCTTCGCCTTCTTCGTCGTCCTCTTCGCCTCCAGCCAGGCCGACAAGCACAAGCAGGCCAGGATGGCCGACGCCATGAAGTCCGCCTTCACCCCTCTCGGCGCCTTCGAAGCCCACTCCAAAACTCCTCCGCTCACCGATCGCAACGGCCCCGCCGCCACCGACGCACCACCCGCCGCGCTCACGCCTCCTCTCCCCTCCACCCGCCTCGAAACCCCCGAAGCCACCCAGAAGCGCCTGGCCGGATTGATCGCCCGGCAGATCGCCGCCGGCAACATCCGCCCCGGCAGCATCACCATGCGCATCACCCCCGACGGCCTCGTCATCTCGCTCCACGAGGCCGGCTTCTTCCCCTCCGGCTCAGCCGAGGTCCGCCCCGCATCCATCCCCATCCTCTCCCTGCTCGCCGCCACCCTGCCCTCCAACCCCATCCGCGTCGAAGGCCACACCGACAATGTCCCCATCCACACCCCGCAGTTCGCCACCAACTGGGAGCTCTCCACCACCCGCGCCACCGCCATCGCCCGCCTCCTCCTCGACCGCGGCCCCATCAACCCCGTCAACCTCTCCGCCGCCGGTTACGCCGAGTTCCACCCCGTAGCCAGCAACGCCACCGAAGCCGGCCGCACCCAAAATCGCCGCGTCGACATCATTCTCCTGCGACACCCAGCAGCTTCACAATGACCCGCTTCGTCCGCTGCCCGTCGAACTCCGCATAAAACACCCTCTGCCACGTCCCCAGATCCAGCCTTCCCTTCGTCACCGGCAGCGTCGTCTCATGGTGCAGCAGCAGCGCCTTCAGGTGCGCGTCCGCATTGTCCTCCCCGGTCCGATGATGCTTGTACCCTGGCCAGCGCGGAGCCAGCTTCTCCAGCCAAGCCCCGATGTCCTCGATCAAGCCATCCTCGTTGTCGTTCACATAGATCGCCGCCGTAATATGCATCGGCGAAACGAAGCACAGCCCATCCGCCACCCCGCTCCGCCGCACAATCTCCTCCACCTGCGGCGTAATGTGGACCATCTCGTACCGCTCCTCCGTCTTGAACGTCAGATACTCCGTATGCGCCTTCATCGTAGGCATCGAATCCCTCTCTCCTGTCGAACCGGTATACCAATAGATGCATGAAGCTCTTCATCGCCACCACCAACCCCGGCAAGCTCCGCGACTTCGCCACCGCCGCCCCGCCGCACGTCACCCTCGTCCCGCTGCCCGGCCTCCAGCACATCTCTCCACCCCCCGAAGACGAGCCCACCTTCGCAGGCAACGCCCGCCTCAAGGCCACCTTCTACTCCCTCCACGCACCGGGCCAGATCGTCATCGCCGACGACTCCGGCCTCGAAGTCGACATTCTCCACGGCGCACCCGGCGTCCGCTCAGCCCGCTACGCCGACGACCACAAATTCCCCGGCCCACCCGCCGCCACCACAGACACCCGCAACAACCTCTGCCTCCAGCAAGCCCTCAGCAGCCTTCCCGTTCAGCATCCAAAAGCCCACTACCGCTGCGCCCTCGCCGCAGCCCGCGACGGCGAAATCCTTTCCATAGCCGAAGGCGCCATCGAAGGCGAGATCCTCCCCACCCCTCGCGGCTCCGGAGGCTTCGGCTACGACTCGCTCTTCTACCTCCCCATCCACCACAAGACCATGGCCGAACTCGACCCCCACACCCGCCTCTCCCTCAGCCATCGCGGCCGAGCCCTCACCGCCCTCCTCCGGGCGCTCCTACCCACATAAATCCCGGCGCAATTCACCCAGACACAAAAAATCGCACAAACATAACGATAACCGCACAAACCAAGGCGCTTCCCTTGACGCCCGTCAGACCGGAGCGGAATAATCGCCGTGCTGAACTTTTTATCCACAGACCGCACCAGCACCGGTCAGCACCAGCCAGCACTCAGTAAGGAGCACCCATGGCCACCGCCGCCCCGCCAGCACCTCCTGCCGCACCACCCCCCCATGGAATGACGAAGGGTGTGCAACCCCTCCGCGCCAACGAGGGCCACTCCTACCTCTGGCGCAGGCTGCACTCGCTCTCCGGCATCGTCCCCATCGGCGCCTTCCTCATCGAGCACATCGTCTCCAACTTCGAGACCCTCAACGGCCCTCTCGCCTACGCGCAGCAGGTCAAGTTCCTCAACGCCCTCCCGCTGGTCCGTGTGCTGGAGTGGGTCTTCATCTTCATCCCGCTCGCCTTCCACGCCCTCTATGGCCTCTTCATCGCCTTCCGCGGCCGCGTCAACGTCAACGTCTACCCCTGGGCCTCCAACTGGATGTACATCTCCCAGCGCATCACCGGCATCATCGCCTTCCTCTACATCATCCAGCACGTCTGGCGGCAGCGCTTCAGCGGCATCTCGCTCCCGGAGAACCCCGGCGCAGCCTTCCACAAGGTCCAGATCGAGCTCTCGAACCCCTGGATGCTGGCCATCTACGTCATCGCCATGATCGCCACCACCTGGCACTTCGCGTACGGCATCTGGCTCTTCGCCGCCAAGTGGGGCATCACCCCCGGCGAAAAGGCTCGCAAGCGCTTCGGCTACGTCTGCGGCGTCTTCGGCATCGCCCTCTGCCTCATGGGCCTGGCCAGCATCTACGCCGTCGTCTGGAAGTACCCCAACGCCCCGGCCAACGTAATGCCCGCCCAACCCGCCGGCGTCGCCCTTCCCGCCCCAACCGTTGCGCTGCCAAATTCAACCAATCCAGTACAGCCGGGGGCAGTCCAGTGAGCTGGCATAGCTCAAAAATCATCTCTGTCTTTGCGTTAATCTTGTTCGCCGTATCGCTCGCGTGTGAATGGAGAAAACGTTCGCTTGTGAAGGAGCAGGCGCAGCAGCATAACTCGCCCGAAAGCTCCATTGCACATCGAGTCAAACTTCTCGAAGCAGGTTCGAGAGCTAGCTTGCTTGGGTTTCTGGCTCTAACAATTTTTTCTATGCTGAAGAAATAGTGAATCTCGAATAGGAAAAACACATGGCAGCAGCAACCCCCCGAATCATCGTAGTAGGCGGCGGCCTCGCCGGTCTCGCCGCCGTCATCAAGATCGCCGAGGCTGGCGGCAAGGTCGACCTCTTCTCCATCGTCCCGGTCAAGCGCTCGCACTCCGTCTGCGCCCAGGGCGGCATCAACGCCGCCAAAGACCTCAAGGGCGAAGGCGACACTGTCTTCAAGCACTTCGACGACACCATCTACGGCGGCGACTTCCTCGCCAACCAGACCCCCGTCAGGAACATGACCGCACAGGGCCCCGCCATCATCGACCTGCTCGACCGCATGGGCGTCCCCTTCAACCGCACCCCCGAAGGCCTCCTCGACTTCCGCCGCTTCGGCGGGACGTTGTATCAACGCACAGCGTTCGCGGGCGCGACAACCGGCCAGCAGCTCCTGTATGCGTTGGACGAGCAGGTCCGCCGCCACGAGTCCGAAGGCAAAGTCACCAAGTACGAAGGCTGGGAGTTCCTCTCCGCCGTCCTAGACAGCAAGGGCGCCTGCCGCGGCATCACCGCCATGGACCTCCGCACCATGGAGACCCGGACCTTCCCGGCAGACGCAATCATCGTGTGTACAGGCGGCAACGGAGCCATCTTCGGCAAGTCCACCAACTCCGTCGTCTGCACCGGCTCCGCCCAGTCCGCCCTCTACCAGCAGGGAGCCTTCTACGCCAACGGCGAGTTCATCCAGGTCCACCCCACCGCCATCCCCGGCGAAGATAAGCTCCGCCTCATGTCCGAGTCCGCCCGCGGCGAAGGCGGCCGCGTCTGGGTGCCCCGCGATAAAAACGACAAGCGCGTAGCGAAATCGATCCCCGAGGCCGACCGCTGGTACTTCCTCGAAGAGTGGTACCCCAAGTACGGCAATCTCGTCCCCCGCGACGTAGCCACCCGGGCCATCTTCAAGGTCGTCTACGAGCACGGCATGGGCATCGACGGCCAGCCCATGGTCTACCTCGACCTCACCCACCTCCCTAAAGAGCGCCTCCACAAGCTCGAAGGCATCCTGGAGATTTACGAGAAATTTGTGGGCGACGATCCGCGCGAAGTCCCCATGAAGATCTTCCCCGGCATGCACTACACCATGGGCGGCCTCTGGGTGGACTTCAACCAGCAGACCAACATCCCCGGCGTCTTTGCCGCGGGTGAGGCCGACTACTCCATCCACGGAGCCAACCGCCTCGGCGCCAACTCCCTGCTCTCCTGCATCTACGGCGGCTTCGTAGCCGGCCCCCAGGCCGTCCATTACGCTAACTCCCTCCCCGCGCAGGAAGGCGACGGAGGCCACGCCGCCGAGCTCCAGCGCCAGAAGGAAAAGAACAGCCTCCTGCTCAACAACCCCGGAACCGAGAACCCCTTCAAGATCTGGCGCGAGCTTGGCGAGACCATGACCAAGCACGCCACCATCATCCGCTACAACTCTGGTCTTGAAGAGGCCGACGCCAAGATCGTCGAACTCCTCGACCGCTACCGCAACGTCAACCTCTCCGACAAGAGCCAGTGGGCCAACACCAGCTTCGCCTTCACCCGCCAGCTCTACAACATGCTCCAGCTAGGCCGCGTCATCGTCCAGGGAGCCCACCTCCGCGACGAGTCCCGCGGAGCCCACTTCAAACCCGACTTCCCCGAACGCAACGACGAAAAGTTCCTCAAAACCACCAAAGCCGCCTTCAAGGACAACGCCCCCGCCTTCGAGTTCGAAGACGTAGACATCAGCCTCCTCAAACCGCGCCCGCGCAACTACGCCGCAAGCGCCTAAACCGGAACCATCGAACCCTTTTAGTTTTCGTAGTAATTGTAGTTTTCGTAGTCATCGTAGTTTTCGTAGTCATCGTTGTTTCGGCGTTATCATTTTTTCGCCGCCATCACTTTCGCCGTCATCGTTTGGTTTCGCCGTCATGATCGTTTTTTCGTCATCATCGTTTGGCTTCACCTTGATGATCATTCTTTTTCGTCATTATCGTTTCGCCTCGCCGTCATCCTGAGCGAAGCGAAGGACCCCTGTATTTGTCGTTGCTTCTTCTTATTCCACTTCGCCGGACAGGAGCAGAACACACCAGGTTGTCTCACGGGGATTTAGCAGTGGGCTTTAGCCCACGGAATCCAAGATCAACGCGAAAGGGGCTTTAGCCCCGGAGAACTCAAGCGAGAATAGAACCACAAGTCACCTAAAAACCCGTTCGCACCATCTAACCGAGCATGAATATCAATACGGTCTACATCGCGCTCGCAATCGTATTCGCCATCTTCATCACAACAATGTTCGTCTATAGCGCTCGCCTCAAGACCCGGCAGGCAACGATGAACAAATTTGGCCGCCCTCCCGTCAGCCAGGAAGAGGGCATCGCAATCGCAACCGAAACCGGCAGGCCGGCCGAAAAAGAATTCGAGGACCAACAGCATGGCACAGGTCGCAACCCCTAAGCACCCCGCATCCAGCCGCACCATCAAGGTCGAGATCAAGCGCCAGGCCACCCCCGACGCCGCAGCCGTCACCGAGAAGTTCGAGGTCCCCTACCGCCCGAACATGAACATCACCTCGCTGCTCGGCGAGATCGCGCTCAATCCCGTCGATGTCACCGGCAAATCGACCACCCCGATCACCTACGACGCCAACTGCCTTGAAGAGATCTGCGGCTCCTGCGCCATGTTGATCAACGGCAAAGCAAGAATGGCCTGCTCCGCCCTCGTCGACAAGCTCCGCGAAGGCAATCCCGACCAGCCCATCACCCTGGCCCCGCTCTCGAAGTTCCCCGTCGTCCGCGACCTCAGCGTCGACCGCTCCGTCCTCTTCGAAAACCTCAAGAAGGTCAAAGCCTGGGTCCCCATCGACGGCTCGTATGACCTGGGAGCCGGGCCCCGCCAGGCTCCTCAAATCCAGGAGCAGCGCTACCCCCTCTCCAACTGCATCTCCTGCACCATCTGCATGGAGGTCTGTCCCCAGTTCAACGATGTCACCGGCTTCGTCGGAGCCGCCACCATCGCTCAGGCCCGCCTCTTCAACCTCGATCCCTCCGGCTCCGTCCTCAAGGAAGAGCGCCTCCGCGCCCTCTCCGGCGACGGCGGCATCCAGGAGTGCAGCTTCGCGCAGAACTGCGTCCAGGCCTGCCCCAAACAGCTCCCCCTCACCGAAGCCATCAGCGACATGGGCCGCGACGTCTTCATCCAGCAAGTAAAAGACCTCTTCGCCCGTTAGAGCGAATTTCGAATCGGTATACACCGCAAAGCTGTCCTGCCGGACGGGCCCACTGCGCGTGGGGCGGGCACTTCGTGCCTTGTATACCGGTGTTGACTGCATCTACTGCCCTGGCCCTCCCGTTGGTCGGGATCAAGAATAGAGTGCGTCGGTTGGAGAACCGATCTAACCACCACAACTCCGAGTCTCTCCTCACAACTCCCGGGTCTCACTCACAACGCCAGGTCTCACTCACAACGCCGGGTGCCCCATCTTCGCGACGGTCTCATCGTCGATAAGGTAGGCATTCGTGCAACGCACGAACCGCACTCTCTTCCGAGCCGGCCATCTAAGCTCGTCAGCCATCACCCGCAGGCCAATTGAACGTCTCGATAAAAGTCTCAATTGGGATTATCTTCATCGTATGACCGAACTCCTCTTCAACGTCACCCAGGAATCCGATGGTGGTTATGTGGCTGTAGCCGCAGGCGAAAGCATCGCGACCCAGGGCGACACCTGGGACGAACTCTGCTACATGGTTCTCGACGCCACGAAGGGCTACTATCACGACTCTGAGCCACCCGAGCGAATCCGTCTTTTCCTGCACGTGGAACAAGTCCTGGCCGTAGCATGAAGGTGCCCGAAGCCGGAACGGCAGAGATCTGGCCGACCACCTTATCCGGCGCTGGAACTACATCGAGAGCCATCAGACCGGCAGCCACATCATCCTGCGAACTGAGGAGCCGTTCGGGCAGACTCTACCCATTCCCGCGCACAAACCACTCCGGCTGGGAACGCTCACTGCGATCCTGCGTATGTTCACGGAACACAAGAACATCACCCGCGACGAGCTTCTATCCGATCTCTGACATCCGAGCCAAAATCTCAACCGCAAGTACCACCCGAAACCAAAAGAAAGACGCTCGGTATGCTTGGAAATCTAGCTCCCGAATCCCCGCGCCTCATTTGCTCGTGTTCCCAAACACCATTGGCCAATAAGCCCAAAATAAATCCCAAAAACCTGGCGCATTTTCAGTCGCGCGAAAAGTGGCAGCACAACACCACGTTCCGTCCACGACCTGCACAAACTTCACCACGTTTCACCAGCGCTTACAGAACGCTTTTCGCCCTATCCCTATTCAGGACCAAGCGCCGCACTACTCGCCACAACCGGCTGCTGCTTCAGTAAAAAGTAATCTTTTTCCCACAAAGCGCGATAAAATTGCCCAGTCAACTCCGCCGCCTTCGGACCAAACGTAGGCCGTCCGCCCTCCAGGAAAATAACCGTGACAATCCGCCCATTCGGCGTATCCGCATACGACCCAAACCACCCAAATCGAGTCCCGTTATTCGAGCAGGTCCCCGTCTTCCCCATCACCGGGAACTGCTTGAAATTCGCCCGCAGCGACCGCGCCGTCCCGTAGTCCACCGCCGCTTCCATACCCACCGAAATCTCCGGGATCAGCGGCGCAATGTTCAATTTTCTCTTCACCTTAGGCTCGAACGTCGCAATATCGACAGCCGTCTCAGGGTGTTGCAGATAGTACAAAGTCCCCCCATTCGCGATCGCCGAAACCAGCGCCCCCAACTGCAGCGGAGTCATCGAAACGCTCTCCCCAAACGAGCACATCCGCCCCACCCCACCCAGCGCCGCCGGCAACTCCTCATCCGGATACGTCCCTAACTGCTCCCCCTGAATGTGGTACCCGGCAAGCTCTCCCAGCCCAAACTCATTCGCGTAATGCTTCACCCGCTCAAACCCAAGCGACCGGCCAAGTGTCTCAAAATAAAGGTTGTTCGAGTGGGCCAGAGCTTCCGTCAAGGTCAGGTGATACTTCCCGCCCAGATTCACCGGCGTATCCTTCCGGACGATCCCCTCCTCCAAAGCCGCCAGAGCCACCGTCAATTTAATGGTCGAACAAGGCTCCGCCCCCCGCGACAGGGCAAGCTTCTGGTTCACCATCGCCAGAATGCGCCCATTTGCAGGGTTTATCGCAATCGCGGTCCCATTCATGTTGCCCAACGCCTCGATAGCCGCAGCCCGAACCACCGGATCTTCGCCCTCCGTCACGTCCCCCAACGTCAGATTGTCAGCATACGAACTGGCCGAAAAGTGTTCCTGATACCTCGTCCGCCGCACCGCCAGCGTTGGCCGTGCCCCACGCCCATGCCTTCGCCTACCCGTCGCAACCACAACATGGCTGGAGACATGCGAAGCTCTCGAACGCGTCCTTACACGAGCAGCAACATGCGATTTATGCTTTACACTGCTCGATTTCGTCATCCCAAGCGCATTCAGTCCAGCACACAGGAAAACGCCAAAGAGGATCGCCCCGTAGACTCTTACCCATTTCGACATCGGACGCCTCCTTAAGAAGATAAGATTGCAATCGGACTGCCAACCATCCGTTAGACATCTCACAATTCTCTTATTTGACTACAAACGGCACAAAGACCGTGTGCAACTTTCGCATCACGTTCCGAACTGAACGCCTGTTGTCAGTTCCCGCGCCGCAGAAAAGCAGGGATATCCAGCTCATCCGGTTCGGCATGGTCTAACGAAACCGGCGGCGCACCGCCAAAACCCTGAACGCGAGCCGGAATCTCCGACGCGTTCGAGCTGTCGGCGGCCCAGACCTCCTCTTCATGGACGTGAACCGGCACGGAAGGATGGACTGGTTCCCTGAACCGCTCCGGGGAACGCTGTGGGGCAGCCTCGAGCCCTCCTATCCGGACCTGCTGCTCCGCTAATCGCGTCTCGAACTCGTCGCGTGACAGTGGATGCCGAAAAAAATCATCGTCGAAGACAGACGCAGGCACAGGCACCAGTGCAGCCTCGGGATCGGTGCCCGTTGCAACCTCCTTCCCACTTTCCGTCGCTGGGGAAGTGGGAAGGACGGAAGACTCCGAGGCGGGTTCACTCCCAAAATGCGGAGTTTCAGGCCTCTGCGCCATCACACGTGGCTGAATCGGCACGTCATAGCGCATCGTCGGCAGTGTCGCTTCAGCAAGCATACGTTCCCGCCGCTGCGGCATCTCCTGGTGCTTGAAGCCTGTTGCGATGACCGTAATCTTCACCTCATCGCCCATCGTCTCGTCCTGCACCGCGCCAAAGATAATGTTTGCATCTTCATGCGCCGCGTTCTGGATGATGCTCGAAGCCTCGTTCACCTCGCTCAGCTTCAGGCTGCTCGATCCGGTAATGTTGATCAGTATCCCGCGCGCTCCATCGATCGCTCCCGCCTCCAATAGCGGAGAGGCCATTGCCGCCATTGCCGCATCAACCGCACGATTGGGGCCTGCCCGCATCGCCGTCCCCATCACCGCATAGCCCATACCCGCCATCGTGGTCTTCACGTCGGCGAAGTCGCGGTTGATCACGCCAGGAATTGTGATAATGTCCGAAATCCCTTGTACGCCCTGCCGCAGCACGTCATCTGCTATGCGAAAACTCTCAAAGAACCCAGCGTCCTTTGCCACCGCAAGCAGCTTCTCGTTCGGTATGACGATGACCGTGTCGACCGATTCCAGCAACTCCTGCATCCCGCGCTCGGCCTGCATCATCCGGCGCTTGCCTTCAAACGCAAACGGCCGCGTCACCACGGCAACCGTCAGCGCGCCCATCTCACTGGCCAGCGAAGCGATCACAGGAGCAGCACCCGTTCCCGTACCCCCGCCCAGCCCAGCCGTCACAAACACCATATCCGCGCCTTCCAGCGCCTCGATAATCTTGTCGGAATCTTCGAGTGCCGCCCGCCGCCCCACATCCGGGTTCGCTCCCGCGCCAAGCCCGCTCGTCAACTTCACGCCTAATTGCAGCTTCACCGGCGCATTCGACACCTGCAGCGCCTGCACATCCGTATTTGCCGCGATGAACTCGACGCCAACCACATTTGCCGCAATCATGCGGTTTACGGCATTGTTTCCTCCCCCGCCTACCCCGATCACCTTGATCCGCGCACCGCGTGGTATCTCGTCGTGGTAATGAATGCGGAGTGAGTCGTCAGGCAGGTTGGACATGGAAACAGGTACTCCTTCTGGTAATCCTAATTTTGACATCTCCCCGCAACCCGCATATGCCGCGTTTTCCACCGGTGAACCACCCATGGTTCATAGCTTCGTTATCCGTTGCGGAATTGCTAAAAACTACCCGCGAAGATCGACTTCAGCTTGGCTCGCAGTCCACGCTCTTCGCTGGCGCGACGTACCTGGGTCCTGTGGGTGTACAGCAGCATTCCGATCACGGCCGCAAACTCCGGCTTTGCAAGCTCCTCCGGCATCCGCGACAGCGGCACCGGATACCCAATCCGTGCGGGCACCCGCAGCAGGCTCTCCGCGTTATCCAGCAGGCCTGCCATATTCGCGCCGCCTCCGGTCACCACGCACCCTGCGCCGAGCGCCTCCAGCACACCGCCCTGCCGCAGATTATCGCGCAGCATGGTAAACAGCTCACGCGCACGAGGCTCCAGAATCTCCGCCAGAAATCTCTGCCGAACCATCCGCGCGGGCTGCCCCCCGGAGAATGCGAGATTGCCCCCGACCTCGATCTCATTCGACTGCGGCACCGCCGTCACCACGCAGTGCCCAAAGGTCTTTTTCAGATACTCCGCTTCCTCAACGGTTACATGCAGACCGACCGCCAGATCGTTCGTAAAATGATCTCCCCCGATCGGCAGCACGGCCGTATAGGCGATCGATCCCTCGAAGAACACCGCCAGCTCCGTCGTACTGGAGCCAATATCCGCCATACAGACTCCCAGCTCCCGCTCATCCGCACTCAGGACAGCTTCGGCCGACGCAATTCCCTCATAGACGGTATCCATCACCTCGAGCCCGGCACGGTTGGCGCAGGTAATGACACTCTGAGCCACGCCGCCCGAACAGGTCGAGAGGTGCAGATTCACCTCGAGCTTGTTCCCCACCATGCCCACCGGATCATGGATCCCCGGCTGATCGTCCAGAATGAACTCCTGCGGCAGCAGATGCAGCACCTCGCGGTCTGGCGGCAGCGCGACCGACCGTGCTCGATCCACTGCGGCGCGAACCTCTTCCCGCGTAATCTCGCGCATCCTGCTTCCCATGCTGATGCCGCCGCGTGAGTTCACGCCCCGCACATGCGTGCCCCCGATTCCGACGACGGCGGTCTCAATCCCGGCCTTCGCCACCCGTTCGGCGGTCAGAGCGGCACGGTTGATCGCCTCCGCTGCCGGACCAAGCTCGGAGATAAGCCCTTTCTTCATCCCGCGCGAGGGCTCGATCCCGTGTCCGCGATAGCGCAGAACGCCATCCTGCAACTCAGCCACCAGCACGACGCTCTTCGTGCTTCCCGCGTCCAGCACGGTGATCAGGTTGTCCTGTTTCTGGTTCATGGGTGGACTGCTCTGGGAGGATAATACCGTGGCGTGCCAACCCCCGCCTCTGCCACTCTTGCGTTATGCTTTGCCGCAGCCGCATGGGTTTTGGCCTTCGTTCGACCCGCCTTCGCCGAAACCGAAAACGCAGCTTCGCTCCTGGCCTTCACCGAACCCGGCGCCTTTCCACGAGCAGGCGCCTTCTGCGCGGCCTTGGTCTTTAGAACGGCCGGATGCCTGCCCGGCACGGAGCGCGGTCTGGCAGGTGGTCCCACAGGAGATTTGTTCGCCACCTGTGCTCCAGCTCCCACCGCTGTAGCGGTCTTCGAGTCGTCGGTCGCGCCCCCCGTACCGGAAACGGGCACAGCCGACCCTGGCTGCATCTCCAACACGACCTGCCGCTCATACCGCATGTCTACCGACGACAGCTTCGGATAAACGGTTCGCCACTCCGTCAGATGCTCCTCAAACCGGCGATACCGGTCCAGGAAGTCCGTATCCCCGAAGTGGACAAGGATGTCGCTCGAATGATCCGGGATCAGAGCTTTCACATCTTCCGGATTCGAAAGGTCCACTTCGCTCAGCTCCTCTGAAATTTTCTGCCCGGAGCTGTCCAGATCCGCCGCGAACCGGCCAAAAATCTTCATCCGCGCGGCCCGCGTCGAGAGCGGATCATCCGCAGAGATCCCGGAGACCACGGGGAAAGAATAATGTGCATCGCCCTTCGCGTCCGGCGGCATGTCCAGCAGCACACCCGCCGCGTCCACCAGGCCGATGTGGCTTCCTTGCCGCACAAACGCCACCGGAGTTCGCTCCACGACCGACACGCGCAGCCGGTTCGGCAGCAGTCGCATCACTGTGGCATGCGCAACCCAGGGCAATTGCTCCAACTCCGCCTGACGCTGGGGCAAAGACACGCTGAAGATATTCCGCTCGATATCTCCTCCAAAGATGCTCATCAACTGTGCCCGCGTCACATGCGCATTGCCTGCAAAGTCGATCGAAGAGGACGACAGGATGTAAAACCGATCATTGTGCAGCAGCACGTTGCGCCCCAGCCAAAGCACACCGAAGCACAATCCCAGGCAAAGGGTGAAAGCCGTCCCCGCCACCAATTTCCCCCAGGTCGTCCTTGGCAGATCACGATACCTCAGCCGAAGTCCTGAAGATCCGGCCCTCCGTCGCTCTACCGGTGTATCCCCATCCTCCTCGAAGGCGCCTGCATACCCCTCAGCGAAATCGTGGCGCAGCTTCCTCCTGGGCGAGCCGGAGACCCGTCGTGGCGATCCAAACTCCGGAGCATGGTTCTGCTCAGGCGGTTCTAGCACCGCCGCCCCACGCTTCGCAAACATATCGGTCTGTCGCACGCCTGAGCAGGGCCGCGAGAATCGCCGTTCTGAGCATACCCCGTTCCAACATCTCCCCGGTCCATCTTCTTCTGCATGTACCCTTTCAGGAACTTACCCAATCGTGGTCAGGCGATCCAGCAGCATCGGCCCCGCCTGCGACACGCTCCCGGCCCCGAGTGTGAGAATCACATCGCCCTCCCGTGCCTCACACACCAGCCTCTCGACTGCCACGACCATTGACTCCGCATACTCGACTGCGCCCAGGGTTGGATTTCTCGTGTCACTGATCGCCTGCACCAGCGCGACAGCATCCACTCCCGCAATTGCCTCTTCACTCGCCGCATAGATATCAAGCACCTGCACCGTATCGGCATCGCCAAACGCGGTCGCAAACTCTCCCATCAGGTCCCGGGTACGCGTATACCGATGCGGCTGAAACAAAACATGCACCCGTCCATGTCCGCACTCCCGGGCCGCCTGCAGCGTCGCCAGAATCTCCGTCGGATGGTGGCCATAGTCATCCACTATCGTGATCCCGCTCTTCACGCCCTTCACCTGGAACCGTCGGTCAACGCCGCGAAAGCTCTCCAGCCCTGCCGCAATCTGCTCCGGCGCAACCCCAAGCTGAACACCGATCGCAACGGCGGCCGTGGCGTTTAAGACATTATGCCGTCCCGGAACATGCAGCCGGAAGACGCCCAGCGCAAGCCCTTTATAGTTCACCTCGAAGCACGAATGGCAGTCCTGATGCTTCGGCAGCAACTGCATCTGGAAATCGGCATCGGCGCTTTCGCCATACGTGTAGACCTTCCGTCTGACGCGAGGCAGAACCGCCCGCAGCAGCGCATCATCGATACAAGCTGTAGTCGATCCATAGAACGGCAGGCGATCCATAAACTCGACAAACGCATTCTCCACATCCGCCATGTCCCGATAGCAGTCCATATGCTCGCGGTCGAGGTTCGTCACGATAGCCAGGACAGGCGACAACTTCAGGAACGACCGGTCGCTCTCATCCGCCTCCGCCACCAGGTACTGCGAGTTCCCCAGGCGCGCATTGGATCCCAGAGCATTCACGCGCCCCCCAACCACCACCGTCGGATCGAGCCCGCCACCGGCCAGAACAGCCGCAACCATGGAGGTCGTCGTCGTCTTTCCGTGCATTCCTGCCACCGCGATGCCGTACTTCAGCCGCATCAACTCAGCCAGCATCTCCGCCCGCTGGATCACCGGAATCTTCCGCGACCGCGCCTCGACCACCTCGGGATTGCTGGTCGAAACCGCCGAACTCGTCACCACCACGTCACTCGCCGCCGCATTGGCCGCCGCATGGCCCTCAAAAATGCGCGCTCCGAGCCCCACCAGCCGGTCCGTCACCGCGGATCGCCGAAGGTCCGATCCCGAAACCGAGTAGCCCATCGTCAGCAGAATCTCCGCGATTCCACTCATGCCAATCCCACCCACTCCGATAAAGTGGATTCGCTGCGTTGGCGCAAAAAAGAAATGCCCGGGTACAAACATTGTCCTTACGTTTCTCTACCTTCGTAGAACTTCGAATCTGATACAAAGCGCATCCATCAGCCGGAAGCCGAGCTATCTCCACTTTATCAGCCCATTGGCGGCAAACAGCGGACGAACGTGTGCTATACAAACTCCATGCCCACGTGCTTTGTCCGTCCCTTCGCTCTTTGCGCTGCTGTCTTTCTGGCTGCTTCGACGGCCAGCGCCCAGCAGCCGGCGCATACCCTTCTGGCTACCCCCACCACCGTAGCCTGGGGCTTCTACTCGGCCCATGCCCAGCCCGTCCTGACCGTTCACTCCGGCGACACCGTCTCCATCCAGACCCTCTCCACCTGCGGGCCGCCTGAGCGCCTCAAGGCCATCGGGGTCGCCGATGCAGATATTCCTCCCTATGTCGGCGAGATCTACACCAAGGTTCCCGCCTCGGCAAAGGGCCCCGGCGGCCACATCCTGACTGGCCCTGTAGCGATCGCAGAGGCCGAACCGGGCGATGTCCTCGAAATCCGCATCAAAAAGGTCGATATCGACGTACCCTGGGCCTGCAACTCCTTCGGCCCCGGCCGCGGCTTCCTTCCCAACGACTTTCCCTACGGCCGCACCAAACTCATCCCACTCGACCGCGCCGCCATGACGGCCAACTTTGCCCCCGGCATCACCATCCCGCTGCATCCCTTCTTCGGCAGCATGGGCATAGCCCCGCCCGAGGGTGCCGGGAAATACAACTCCGCTCCACCCTGGATGCACGCCGGCAACATTGACAACAAGGAGATGGTCGCCGGCACCACCCTCTACATCCCGGTGAACGCCAAGGGCGGCCTCTTCGAGGTCGGTGATGGCCACGCCGGCCAAGGCAACGGCGAGGTCGACATCACGGCGATGGAGACGATGCTCACCGGGACCTTCCAGTTCATCGTCCACAAGGCCCAGCCAGGTGAGAACGCACAGCGCCTTCTCTGGCCACGAGGCGAAACCCCCACCCAATACATCGCCATGGGGTTCGACGAGGACCTCAAGACAGCTACCGAGATGGCCGTCCGCAACATGATCACGTTCCTCTCGGAGCAGAATCCCGACCATCCCCGCCTCTCCCGCGATGATGCCTACGCTCTCATATCCGTAGCCTGCGACGTCGATATCACGCAACTCGTTGATACTAAAAGGGGAGTTCACGTCATGTGCCCCAAGAGCCTCTTCACAACGACGCTTCACAACAAGGAACGACCCTGAAAAGCCGCAGAGGTCCCGACCTCAAAGACACGGCAACCGCACGATGTAATCTATGTGCAACAATTGGCTCGAAACTGTGTCTAATAAGTAAGCGGCTGTACCGGCAAACTCCACGGGACAGCCGTTCGTCCTTGCCATCCTCGAAGCCCGGTGCAGCCAAGCACGACCGGGCACCCGAAGGATTGGCGGGAAGGCTAACCCATGACGTTTTCTCGTCTCTTCCCAACACGATTCGCTGCTGTCGCCCTGGCCGGAGCGCTCCTCGCGATCCCTGTCGCGGCGCAGGCACAATACCCCCCAAGCCAGGAAGGATCGCAATATCCTCAAAACCAGGAGGGATCACAGAACCTTCCCCCCACAGGTGAGAATAACGGACAGTACGGCTCTCCCGCCGCTCCTCCCGCAGACCAGAACAGCAGCCAGTATGGTGAGCAGAACACCGGCCAGAATGGTGTCTACGAAGGGCAGCCGGGCGGAGATCATGCCAACCCGCAGAACGGTTCGCCTTCAGGTGTTCAGGAAGCGCCGCCCCCCATACCCGACTACGAGCAGCCTCCCGCCCCCGGCGACGGTTACATCTGGACCCCCGGCTATTGGGCCTGGGGCGGGGAGGGCTACGAGTGGGTAAACGGAGCCTGGGTGCAGGCGCCCTACACCAACGCCCTCTGGACTCCGGGCTACTGGGGCGATGAAGACGATGGCTATTTCTGGAACGCAGGATACTGGGGCCCTACCGTCGGTTACTACGGAGGCATCAACTATGGCTTCGGCTACTTCGGCCTCGGCTTTTACGGCGGATATTGGGGCGGAGGACGCTTCTTTTATAACCGCGCCTACTGCAACATAGGTTACGGCCGCGGCTTCGGCTACTACAATCGGGCGTACAACGGCTACTCCGGACGCCCCGGCGGCGCCAGCTTCGTCCGCGCCAATGGCTTTCACAACGATCATGTTTCCCCGGGAGGCTATGCAGCCAATCGCGGCACTGGATTTGCTGGGCGGGGCTCCGCCATCAATGGCAATTCTCGAGTTTCGAGCTTCTCCCAGACAGGCACCCGTTCCAATTACGGCGCGGCCGGCAATACGGCGGTACGCTCTTATAACGGAGGCAACAATCGCGCCGGCTATACGGGCGCCTCCCGCAACTTCGCCCAGCCGGCAACCCAGAGTCATGTGAACTACGGTGCAGGCGTCAGTTCCGGCGGCGGGTTCCGCAGCGCTCCGGCCGGTGCAGGCTTTCACGGAACCCCCGGTGGAGGAGGATTTCAGGGCTCCCCCAGTGGCGCAGGCTCTCACAGCGCTCCAAGTGGGGGCGGTGGTGGATTTCATGGCGGTGGAGGATCCCAAAGTAGTGGGGGCGGAGGTGGGGGCTTCCACGGCGGCGGAGGCGGAGGTTCACACGGAGGCGGTGGAGGCGGCCATCGCTAAGTTTCATCTCACAAGGCAAAAACAGGCTGAGGAGACACTTCTCAGCCTGTTTCCGTTCGTTCATCTCCCTGCTGCCTAGCTCCCTGCCAGTTCCATTACCATCTCCGCGATCACTCTTACCGCATCCGGGTGTGCAAGGCCTCGCGCCCGCGCGCCCATCTCCTCCCGGCGCCTGACGTCGAGCAGCAGCGCTAGCAATTTGTCCAGGAGCCCCTCAGGAGTAAGTTCCGCTTCGAGCACCAGTTCAGCCGCGCCCGCAGCGACAAATACCTCTGCATTTTTCCTCTGGTGGTCGTCCGCGGAGAGAGGGAACGGCACCAGCACGGATGCCTTTCCCGCCGCCGCCAACTCCGCGACTGTACTCGCGCCGCTGCGACACAGAATCAAATCCGCTGCGGCGATCTCCCCGACCATCCCGTCCAGATACTCCTGAACGCGGACTTGCCCATTCCCATCCTCCAGAAGCAGCCCAGCGCGCCGGTATGCCTCCTTTGTAGACTCCCCGTGCCGCCCACCTGCCTGATGCACTATCTCCAAATCCGGGAAGATCGCCAGCAGCCCCCCTGCAATCTTCGGCATCACTTCATTGAGCGCGCGAGCACCCTGGCTGCCTCCAAACACCAGCAATCTCCTGCCGCCTTCCGGTGGCTTCGACTCAATCTCAAAGAACTCCTTTCGCACGGGAATTCCCGTCACCCGCGCCGCACGAAAGAAAGACCGCGTCTCCTCAAAATTCACCGCAGCCGCCGTCACCTGCCGTCCCACTAGACGGTTCGCTAGCCCGGGCACCGCATTCGGTTCAAAAGCCAGCGTAGGCACCCACAGCAGAATCGCTGCCATCATCGCCGGTCCCGAAGCATACCCTCCAACCCCAACCACCGCATCCGGCTTAAAACTCCGCAGCAGCCGAACGCACCGCATCACGCCCAGCGGGAGATCAGCCATCGTCCGCGATCTCGTCGCCAGGCTCACATTCTTCAACTGTCCAACACGGATCAACTCCAGCGGGAATCCAGCCGCAGGCACCAGCCTCGTCTCAAGCCCACGCGCAGTCCCCACAAACCGCACCTCGGCCCCATGAGCATCGCGCAACTCGCGAGCAATCGCCAGCGCCGGAATGACATGGCCACCCGTCCCGCCCCCCGCAATCAAAACCCTCATCGTAGTTTGACTTTCTACTCCCTATTCCCTACGCCCTACTGCCTGCATTTCAATCGATCTCGCGCGTGATATTCAGCAGCACACCCATGCTCGCCAGCGTAATGAAGATCGATGTCCCACCGGAAGAGATAAATGGCAGCGGAATTCCCTTCGTCGGCAGCAGCGCCAGCACCACACTCATATTGAAGAACGCCTGGATCAGGATAGCCGTCGTAATCCCGAACGCCAGAAAGCGTGCAAACGGATCGGTCGATAGAAACGCAGCCCGCAGACCACGGTAGCCCAACCAGACAAACAAGCCGAGCACCAGCAGCGCCCCGATCAGCCCCAGTTCTTCACACACATTGGCAAAGATAAAGTCCGTCTGCACCTCCGGCAGATAGAACAACTTCTGCCGCCCTTCCATCAGCCCCAGACCATGAATTCCACCAGTCCCAACCGCAATCAGCGACTGCAGAATATGAAATCCGCTTCCCCGTGGGTCTGCCTCGGGATTCACAAACGCCAGCATCCGCGCCCTGCGAAACGCCACATGGAAAAGCATGAAATACAACACCGGGGCCGCCGCAGCCGCGCCAATCGCAAAATACTTCGTCCGCGCACCGGCCAGATAAAGCATCAGCGCTGTCACGGCCATGCAGACCATCCCCGTGCCCAGGTCCGGCTCCTGCAGGATCAACGCCGTAAACAATAGCGGCACCGCCACCGCACGCAGAATCGTCCCCTTCCAGTCGTCCATCTGGTGAATCCGCGTCTGCAGAAAGTACGCGAGAAACAGCACCAGCACCGGCTTCGCCAGCTCCGAAGGCTGAAACGTAAACAAATCTCCAAACCGCACCCAGCGATGCGTCGCATGCGAGTCTTTCATCGCAAACACGCCGACGAGCAGCAGCATGGTAATCGCAACCGCCGGAAACACTACCTTCGCGTTGTTGTAGATGCGGTAGTCCACCCGCATCAACAAAACCATCGCGACCAAGCCCAGCACCGCCCAGAGCGCCTGCTTCATCACGTACGGATAAGGCGATCCAAGGCTCGATTGAGCCATTACCGCCGACGCAGAAAACACCATCACCAGCCCAAACAGCACCAGCAGCAGCACCACTCCGAAGAGCCACTTGTCCACCCCTACTCTCTTCGCCATGCCGTCCCATCCCGCCGCAACACTGTTTGCCTAACCCAACTCATTTACAATCTGCCGAAACGTCCGTCCGCGATGCTCATAATTCTCGAACTGATCGAAGCTCGAACAGGCAGGAGACAGTAGGACCACATCACCGGCCACCGCAGCCTTCGCGGCCTCCTTCACCGCCGTCTCGATCGTGCCCGCTTGCACCATCTTCACTACTCCATGCAGTTGACGCTCAATCTTTTCTGCGGCCGTACCAATGGTGTAAACAACCTTCACCCGCTGCTTCAGCATATCCGCCATCAATCCATAGTCCGAATCCTTATCCTTGCCTCCAAGGATCAGGTGAACTCCGCCGCCAAACGAGGCCACCGCTTTTATTGCCGCATCCACGTTCGTGGCCTTCGAATCGTTGTAAAACTCCACCCCGTGCAGACTCTTCACCAACTCCAGCCGATGCTCCACCGCCCTGAACCCAGCCACCGAAGCGCGTATGCTCTCCGCAGATATCCCCGCCAGCCGCGCTGAACACGCTGCCGCGAGCACATTCTCCACATTATGCGTTCCCTTCAAACGAATCTCGCCCACAGGCATCACCGGCTCCGCCTTCCCGCCCTCACGCGGCAGAAATACGATGCTTTCGCCATGCACAAAGGCCCCCTGCTTGATGGGCCTCCGCCCACTGAACCAGTAGATCTGCGCTTTGGTCTTCAACGCCACCATCTGGGTCGCCTTATCCTCTGCATTCAAGACCAGGAAATCCTCCGCTCCCTGTCTCTCGGTAATCCTGCTCTTCGCTGCCGCGTAGTTCTCGAAGCTGCCATGCCGGTCAAGATGGTCGGGCGTAATGTTCAACACCACGGCAATCCACGGATGAAATTCCTCCACGGTCTCCAGTTGGAAGCTTGAAACCTCCAGCACATTTGTCGTCTCAGGCGTACTCTGCGCAACCAGATCGATCACCGGCAGCCCGATGTTTCCTCCCACTAGCGTAGGGAAGCCCGCGTCGCTGAAGATCTTCCCCAGCAGACTCGTCGTGGTCGTCTTTCCATTCGAGCCAGTAATCGCCACCACCCGCCCCTGCAAAAACCGGCTGGCCAGCTCCACCTCCCCAATGACGGGCATCCCAAACGCTTTCGTCTGCCTTACCTCCGGCGTATCCATCGGGACGCCCGGCGACACCACAATCAGATCCTGCCGCCGGAAGGTCAACAGCCCATGTCCGCCCGACTCGACCATAATCCCGGCATCCAGCAGTGCGGGAATCTCATTCGCCAGCGCCACAGCACTGCGGGTATCGCTTACCGTTACTCGCGCTCCCCGCGCCCGCAGAAACATCGCCGCCGACAAGCCGGACTTGCCTAGCCCCACCACTAGCACGCGCTTATTTTTCAACTCCATCATTGTTTTCACGTCCTTACCGCAGCTTCAACGTAGTCAACGCAAACAAGGCAAACACCAGCGCAAGAATCCAGAACCGCGCAGTCACCTTCGATTCCGACCAGCCCATCAACTCAAAATGATGGTGCAGCGGAGCCATCTTGAAGATGCGCTTCCCGTTGCGCAGCTTATAGCTCCCAACCTGCAGCATCACGCTCAACGCCTCCAGAATAAAAATCCCGCCTATAAATGGCAGCAGCAGCTCCTGCTTGATCACCACCGCCACCGTCCCGATCGCTCCGCCCAGCGCCAGGCTCCCCACATCGCCCATGAACACCTCTGCCGGATGAGCGTTGTACCAAAGAAAACCGATGCTCGCCCCTACCATCGCCCCGCAGAAGACCGTGAGTTCGCTCACCATCGGCATTCGCTGCAACTCCAGATAGTCACTGAAGACCACATGCCCGCTGACATACGTAAGGACCGTCAACGCACCAGCCGCAATAATCGTGCAGCCGATCGCCAACCCATCCAGCCCATCGGTCAGGTTCACCGCGTTGCTCGAACCCGCGATCACCAGCATCACAAAGCCCACGAACGGCAGGAACGCCAGCCAGTGCATATGCGGGATATGTCCCATCCACTCCCATACCAGGTCCGGCCGAAACCGCTTCGCAAACGGCACCATCAGACGTGTGGAATATTCACCGCTAAATTCCAGCCGCACCAGCGCTATCGCCACCGCGCCACTGGCCAGAAACTGCAACCCCAGCTTCGCACGCGCGGTCAGTCCCTTGTTCCTCCGATGCACCACCTTGATGTAATCATCCGCAAACCCGATCGCGCCAAAGGCCAGCGTCGACAGCATTACAAGCCAAACCAGCGGATTCGACAGATCCGACCACAGCAGCGTGGGCACCAGAATGGAGATACAGATCAGCACCCCACCCATCGTCGGAGTTCCGCTCTTCTTCTGGTGCGACTGCGGCCCTTCCTCGCGGATATACTGCCCAATCTGAAACTCGCGCAGCTTTTCAATGACGAACGGTCCGATCAGCAGGCCGATCAACAGCGCCGTCAGGCTCGCGAACACCGTGCGAAACGTAAGATAGCGGAAGATTCGAAACAGCCGGAAGTAAGGAAACAACTTCTGGTACAGCAGCCAGTAAAGCAAACCGTCTCCGCCTTTTCACCCGCAGCATATGCCTTGGCTCTACGGGTCACGGATATCTTAACAGCCCGCGTCTCTACCGGCCTGTGGTTATTTCCTGCGTGAACCAAGCAGAATCCCTGATCCCGCCTGATCCAACTCGCCCGACCTGGCCTGAGGCCCGAAGCAGCTTACAAGCCGTTCTCCAGCGCCAGGCAAAGCCCCTCCGCCGCCATCGCGAATTCATATGCCAGATGAGCGTCATGGTCCGCATCCTCGGCCTGCCGCAGCAACTCCACCGATACCGGATAAAGATCCGGTCCCTTACCACGCTCCGAGTGCTCTAGTTTCTCAAGTCTGCGGTCAGTCTCGGCTACGAACTCTTCCAGCCACTTCGGCCCAGGCGTCGCCACCTTCTGCCGATGCTTGTGCCGTGCCGCATACAGACCCGCCAACGACAGGTGCTCCGCCGCGCGAAGAACCCCAAGGGCGCGCAGTGCCTTCTTTTCGCCAGCATCATTCTTCAACGCGCCCTCATAGAGCTTCACCCCTCGCTCCAGCAGGTCCCGAAGATCTTCGCCCGTTCCCTTCTCCATCAAGGAGATAACCACCGAGGCGCGCTGCATATAATGAAACGCCGCCATTAAACCATCGCTACGTCCGTCGGTCCTGGTCAGGCCTGCCAGCCTCTCGCCTGCGTGCTTCGCCGCTTTCTTCGCATGTTTCTTAGCTGCGTGTTTAACTGCATGTTTGGCCGCTTTCTTCCTGTACTTCTCTGGTTGCCCGGACTTCGACTTACCAAGAGCCTTGCTCTTAGCCGTTATTCCAGCAGTACCGCGCTTTACGATCTCATTCGCCATATCGTTATGATGCCTCCCGCGGAAAAAAGTCACACAAACCCAACATCCAGCATCGCCAGCGCCCGCTCCAGCCGCACTCCCCGCGAGCCCTTCAGCAATACCGCATCACCCGCATGCAGGTTCCTCTTCATCCATTCGCCGGCCTCCTCAGCATTGAGCAAGAACACTGCCTCCGCGCCGCCGGCCAATGCCGCACCCACCAGCGCCTCCGCCGCGCCGCGCACACCCACAACGACAGACACTCCCCGCTCGGCCATCCGCAGGCCGCAACTCGCATGGAGTGCATCAGCCTCAGGGCCAAGCTCCAGCATCTCTCCCGCTACGACAACGTGGCGCTCCGCCGGCATCGCCAGCAGTGCATCCACCATGGCATCCAGCGCCTTCGGGTTCGAGTTGTAGCAATCATTGATCAGAGTAACTCCGCGCCACTCCAGCACTTCACCGCGCTTATCCCCGGCGCGAAGCCCGCTCACCGCAGCCGCACACTCTTCCAGCCCTATCCCGCTGCGCAGCCCCACTGCGATTGCGGCAAGCGCGTTCAACACATTATGCGTGCCCAGCATCCGAAGCTGCACGCTGGCGCGCTCTCCATGCGCTTCCACGGTGAACACCACACCCTCCACACCAACCTCCGCAACATGGACCGCCCGCACCTCCGCGCCAACTTCCATCCCGAAGAACACCGCACGTTGCCCCAGGTCTCTCCCAAACGAAGCAACATATGCATCGTCGAAGTTCAGCACCGCGACTCCATCCGGCGGCAGCGCTTCAATCAACTCATACTTTGCCTTGGCGATTCCCGCCATTCCGTCGGGGAAAAACTCCAGATGCACTGGCGCAACATTTGAAACCACGGCCCAGTTCGGCTCAGCGATCTTTGCCAGGGCTGCTATCTCGCCTGCATGATTCATGCCCATCTCAAGCACCGCAACCTCATGCTCTTTCTCCAGCCGTAGCAGTTGCAGCGGCAGTCCGAAACCATTGTTCAAATTCCCCGCCGACTTCAGCACCTTGAACCTCGACCCCAGAACCTGAGCCACCGCATCCTTGGTGGTCGTCTTCCCTGCCGACCCGGTCACTCCAATCACCCGACCGCCCCATTTCCGCCTCATCGCATGGGCCAACTGCTGCAGCGCGTGCAGCACGCAATCTTTCCCCTCCGCCACCCGCAGCAACTGCGCCTCATCTACCTCCGCAGGCACTACCCAGCGATTGCTCACCACCGCGGCAACCGCCCCGTTCGCAAGCGCTGCCTGCACATACTCATGCCCGTCCAGCCGTTCGCCGCGCACAGCAAAGAAGAGCTCCCCCGCTCCAATCGTGCGCGAATCGATCCCATAACCCAGAGCCTCCGACGACGTATCGAACTCGCCATCCGCGTGGACCCAATCCGCCACCTGCCCCAGCGTCAACTTCATCGAGCGTATCCTCTTACGCACTCAAAGCTCGTGTGCTCCATCTTTGCTCATCCTCATCCTCATCGCCGAGCCCGCACGCCACGCATAGCCGATTGCTTGCTTCGACTCTACGCCAACTCTTTCAGAACACCTTCAGCCACGGCCACATCATCGAACGGCACAGCACCGTCCTTCAA
Organism: Edaphobacter sp.; assembly: GCA_965277575.1. Lineage (GTDB taxonomy): Bacteria > Acidobacteriota > Terriglobia > Terriglobales > Acidobacteriaceae > Edaphobacter. Next base: position 2,905,286 of record CBDIDK010000002.1, on the reverse strand, counting down.
AACCTGCACCTTCTCATGTCCTTTGCCCGCTAACAGAACAATGTCTCCCGAGCGAGCGGCACGGATCGCAATCGCAATCGCCCCCGCCCGGTCCTCCTCCACAATGCAGGCGGCTCCCGTCTCCTTCACGCCCGTCAATGCCTCCTCGATGATCCCCATCGGGTCTTCACTCCGCGGATTATCGCTGGTCAACACCACCAGATCGCTTCCTTCACCGGCCGCGAGTCCCATCTTCCGCCGCTTTGTTCGATCCCGGTCTCCGCCGCAACCAAACAGCGTGATCACCCGGCCACCATGCTCCTTCACCAACTCCCGCGCCAGCAGGATAAGGTTTCGCAATGCATCGTCTGTATGTGCATAATCAACCACTACCGTCACATCCTTGACATGAGATCGCACGATCTCGAACCTGCCCGGCACCTGTGCCACGCCCTTCGCTCCTGCCACAATCTGCTCCAGCGTCAGTCCCCGAGCCCACCCCGCTGCACTCGCTGCCAGCAGGTTATAGACATTCACCTTTCCTGTCAGCGGAGACTCCATATCCACCGTACCCGCCGGAGTCACCATGCGGAATCGCGTCTCGCCGGCTCGCATCTGTACTTGCTCCGCGCGAAAATCCCCTCGGCCATACATCCCGTACCGGATCAACTGTGATCCCTCCGCACGAGCCGCGATCTCCTCCCCGGCAGCGTCATCCGCATTGATCACAGCCACACGCGGCGGCGGCGTACCCACTCCCGCAAACAGCCTAGCCTTGGCCGCCAGATACCGTTCCATCGTCCCGTGATAATCAAGATGGTCCTGGGTCAAATTCGTAAATATCGCCACATCCACCGGAATCCCCCAGGTTCGTTCCTGCTCCAGCGCATGGCTAGACATCTCCATCACTGCCTCGGTCGCACCCAGCTCAACACCGTCCGCGAAGATTCCCAACAGATCGCGAGACTCCGGCGTCGTATGCACGGATTGCCGCACCTCACTCCCCACATGCGTCGCGATCGTCCCAATCAGAACGCACGTCCTCCCCACACTCCGCAGCATGGCCTCCAGCAGGAACGCCGTCGTGGTTTTTCCATTCGTTCCCGTCACCGCGCTCAACGTCAAATGCTGCTCCGGATGCCCCATCCATGCGGAACTGACCTCCGCCAGCGCCCTCCGTCCGTGCTCCACCAGGGCCACAGGAATCTCAGGATGCTCTTGGCGCAATCCAGCGAATGCCTCATGCGAATCCGTCACTACCGCAGCGGCACCACGCGCAATGGCCGCCTTTATGTATCGATTCCCATCCGTCGACTCGCCCCGCATAGCAACAAACACATCCCCGTGACCAATCCGCCGCGAGTCGTATTGAACGCCTGCAATCCCGATCGAACCGCCGGAACCACCAGCGACCTCGACCATCGTCACACCCGCAGATAAGGCATTCCAGTCCATATAGTGATGCTAGCTGAGGTCAGAACTCCCGGCCTCTACCGGGTAAACCGCACCACAACCTCGGTCCCCGCCGGCACCATCGTTCCCGCCACCGGCACCTGCTCTCGAGCCAGCCCGCTCCCCAGCGGCTGCACTCGCAACCCCGCTGCATCGGCCCGTTCCACCACGGTTCGCAGCCCTGAACCTTCAAACGAAGGCACAGGAACCCGTAAGGTCGCATCCACGACTACTGCACTGCCCTCCTTCCCCGCCATCGCCTGAGCACCGGTCGCCGCAGGGAGCCGCGCAGACGTATCGCCGCCATCCGTCATCCCCGAACTCGCACCTCCATTCGACTGGAACGCTGCCACAACCTTCGCAGGCAGCAGGTTCAGAAGAGCCTTTTCGCTGGCCGTGCGCTTCGGCACGACTGTAACAGGCTGCTCGTTCTGCGCTGTCTCGGTCGCCGCAACATTTGCCGGCGCGCGCAGCGGATCGTCCGCCGGCAGACTATTCACATCATCGAACATCGCGGTTAAATCCGCCGTACTCTCGGAAGGCGCATCGTCGAACACCTCCTTCCGCGAAGCCATCAGTATCTCCTTCTTCGTCTTCACCGGCTGGTCATGAGGCACCCCAAGATACTCCAACACCTGCTGCGCCACATCGGCGAACACCGGCGCACTCACCGCAGCACCATACAAGCTGCCCACCGTCGGAGTATCGATCACCACGGCAATTGAAATCGCAGGAGAACTGACGGGAGCGAAACCCGCGAAACTAGCTACCAGCTTCGTATGGGAGTAGGTATGCGTTGCGGGATCGATCTTCTGTGCCGTTCCCGTCTTGCCTCCGGAGCTGTATCCATTCAACTGCGCGGCCTTGCCCGTCCCCTCAATCACAATTCCTTGCATCATCGATCGCATCTTCGCAGAGGTAAGCTCCCTGATGACACGGTGCGACCCGTCCGGCAGGCTTGCCGGCAGTTGGTAAATCGGATGGAACGGCACTGCGGAAAGCCGTGAATCGCCCTTCATCTCGTCTGTAGATTCGAGAAGAACGTGCGGCGGAATATAGACGCCGCCGTTCGCAATTGCCGAGACCATCGTCACCAGTTGGACAGGCGTCACTCCTACCTCCTGACCGATGGCCATCGACAAGATGCTCGTGGACCCCCACTTGCGTGGCGCACGCAAGAGCCCGCGCGTCTCGCTGGGCAACTCGATGCCAGAGCGTTCGCCAAAGCCGAAATTCTTCATGTAGCTGTAAAACTTGTCAGCGCCCAGCTTCAGCGCCATCTTTGCCGCCCCCACATCGCTTGAGTGCTCGAGCGCATACTGCACCGTCACGCGGCCGAAGCGGTCGTCTTTGTCGTCATGCAAGGTGCGGCCGTACATTGTCATCGCGCCGCCCTGGCAATCGACAATGTCAGTCGGTTCAACGCCTGCTGCATCCAAAGCCGCCGAGTAGGTCACCAGTTTGAAGGTCGACCCTGGCTCATACACGTCGCTCACCGCTAAGTTCGTCAACGAACCCGGTTGCATATGACGCGAATCGTTTGGGTCGAATCGCGGTGACACGGCAAGCGCAAGAATCTGACCCGTATGCGGGTCCTGCACGATGACTGTGCCATGCGCCGCCTTCACCTTGGCCATCTGCGCATCGAGCGCCCGCTCCGCCATGTACTGGATGTTCGCGTCGATCGTCAGCACAAGGTTCTCGCCCGGTTGCGGCTGACTCTCTTCACTTCCCAGCACGTGACGCTTCGCATCCAAAGCCGTAAGCATGTGGCCCGGCTCGCCATGCATGTCATCGTCGAACTCGCGCTCCAAGCCGCCCAGCCCGATGTCGTCAGTACCCACATATCCAAGCACCTGCGCAGCCAGATCGCTGTTTGGGTAAAAACGTTTGAACTCCTTTTGAAAATAGACACCCTTCAGGTTCAGTTCACGCACTCGATCCGCCGTCGCTGCGTCCACCCGTCGCGCCACCCATGCAAATCCATGCGACGCGTTGAAGCGCGCCAGCATCTGCAGCTTCGAAGTAAAGTTGTCCTTCGGATCGGAGTGAACAATCTCCGCCAGAATCTCCGCCGCACTGGCCCGATTATCACCAAGCTCCGATGGCACCGCATAAACGCTGTCCACCTGCACCGTGACTGCAAGCTCCCGCAGATTCCTGTCATACAACACGCCACGCCGGGGAGCCACTTCAAATGTCCGCTGCTGCTGCATCGCAGCCCGGTGCACGAAATCAGAGTGCCGCACCACCTGCAACCAGCCGAGCCGCATCGCGATAATTACCGTCCACGCGCAAAAAATCAACGCCACGTAAGCAAAACGGATCCTCCGTATTGGAGCGGTCAACGTCTGCCGTGGCGCCTTATTCATCTCTCACCCAAAAATAATCTTGCCGCACCAACCACTGCCGATAGAAGAAAAGCGCCTCCCGGTTCGTAGAAGAACCTACCGCACTACTTGCAGCCGCGGCATACTAGCCTGGGCCAGCACCGGAGCATTTGGGTCGTTTCCATCCGGCCGGACCACCTGTCCCGGCTGAGGCGCATCCAGACCAAGCTGCTTCGCAATCTTGTCAATTCGGCCCGGATCCGTTAGTTGTGCCTCCGACAACCGAAGCTGCCGGTTATCCTCACGCAGTTGCTCCACCTGCTGCTTCTGCGCCTCGACATGATACCCAATCTCGATGGCCGAAAAATGCTGCCAGACGTAGACCATCACCAGCGCAAACAGCACACTCATCACGGCTGTGAAGGTGCGCATCTCGCGCCGGCGCTCGGGATCGTCCGCCTTCACGATCCTGCTGTTATCGATGTGCTTGGTAAAAAAAACCTCAGGCGTGGGTCCACGCCGTGCGCGCCGCTGCGCTTCAAACAGTTCGCAATTCCGCTCCGCCAGCGACTCGCCACGGCCCAGCGTCTGCTGCCGTCGTACGCCCATCATTCCGATCTGTTGTCCTGCCATCGCCGAAGCCGCCATCGCACACCTCTTACTCTTCCGTATCCCGGAGTTCCACTCCGGACTGAACCTTGTGCCACTCTCCTCGCAACGTACGAACCGGGCCGGGATCGCTATGGGAGGAAGGGACTTTTTCGTACAGAGTTGTCTTTCGCCTGAAAGAAGGTGGGACAACCCCGGCCCGATCACTTGGTATCTCTTGGAATTACACCAATCCTTGTGCAAGAGAATCTTGTATCTAAACTTTTTCAGCCGCCCGCATCTTTGCGCTTCGCGACCTCGGATTACGCATCTCTTCCTGCTCTCCGGCCACAACCGGCTTCTTCGTCAAAACTTCAAAAACCTTGTTCCGGCCAGCCTCACGGAACGCATCTTTTACCAGCCTGTCCTCCAGGGAATGGAAGCTGATCAACACCAGCCTCCCGCCCGGCTTCAACAGGGATTCCGCGCTCTTCAGCAGCGTTTGAATCTCGCCCAACTCGTTGTTCACTCGAATCCGAAGTGCCTGAAAGGTCCGCGTCGCCGGATGAATCTTGTCGCCCTTCATTGAAGGGGCCGCGGCCGATACGATCTGCGCCAATTCCGCTGTAGTCGTAATCGGCCGGGCCCTCACAATGGCTCTGGCGATTCTCCGCGACCTCCTTTCCTCTCCGAATTCGTAAATCAGGTCGGCGAGTTCGTTCTCGTCTTCCTGATTTACCACTTGCCCGGCCGTCTCCCCGCTGCGCGTATCCATCCGCATATCCAGCGGTCCATCGGTCCGAAAACTGAATCCTCTGTGCGCCTCGTCCAACTGCAGGCTGCTTACCCCGAAGTCCGCGAGCAGACCATCCAGGCTCCCCGGCTCGATCACACTCGATGCCTCCGAGAAGGCCCGCGGCTCAAACACCACCTCCGGCATCTCCATTCCCGATAAGTTCAGCTCCGCCCGAACCTCTTCAAGCCTTGCCCTGGCCCCTTCCATCGCCTCTGGATCACGGTCAAAGCAGATCAACCTGCCCCTGCCGCCCAGCCTTTTTGCAATTTCGGAAGAGTGGCCCGCCAGTCCCAGCGTCGCATCCACAATCACTTCGCCCGGTCGCACATTCAGATATTTCAAAGCTTCTTCTAAAAGAACCGGCACATGGTGCGGACGTTTCATCTCACCACCTCTGCGCTGCCCCTGGAGGCCACTGTCAAACTCTAAGCAACAACCTTCGTCTTCTCTGCAAACGCCATTAGATCGGCTTCCGTAAGCTCTACTGCCCCACTCGCCTTCTTCATCTCAGCATCGAACAGCTCGGCATTGACAACCTCCAGAAGCGTCTGCGAACCCAGAACATTCACCTCCCCCGTCACCTTCGCCAGCTCCCGCAGCTTCTGCGGAATCAATACCCGGCCCTGCGCATCCATCTCCGCCATTTGCCCGTAGAAATTCGTCACGTCCAGAAACTTCTTCCGTACCGGGTCCATCGGAGACATTCTGGTTAACGAGGCTTCGACCTGCTCCCATTCCTTCAGCGGGTAAACCTGCGCCCGCTTTCCATCCATGCTGGTGATGTAGAACTGGGGCCCGTAAAGCTCATCCACACGGCGCTTGAACTCGGCGGGGAGCTTCAGCCGGCCTTTCTCGTCCACACGTGTTGGGTGATTTCCACGAAACATACCTACCTCGATACCTTCCTAGCTCAGATCGTGTCGAAACATCGTCTGCCCGAGTAGAATTTCTTTATCAAGAATGGCATTTGGTCCAGAAAACTCCAGAATGTTCTACTTCGCTCCACCATCGTCGCCGAGCGTTGGAACCCTGTAAAGAGGTTTTTTGTGCAAATCTCTGCAATTCCCAAATCAGGTTGTGGAAAACCGGGCTGCTAGTGCCAAAATATCTTAACACCACAATACCTAGTGTTTATCCTGACGGTTCATCGCGCCTCAGCCACTTGCAGGCCATAGAACCATCTGGTAGGCGAATAAAAGGTGAAACTAGATGCGAGCGCCGCCGAGCAGATTCTTACGCCGCAGCAGCCAGATAAGGTAGACGAGCACCGCAATATTGATCAGCAGTAGGCTTACTCGGAACCAATCAGGCCGACGTACAAGTTCATAAAGCTCCCATGGGAGAAATGAGATCGTCAGGATCAGCGTCAGATACTCTGCCCATACCTTCTCCAGCAGCAGCCCCACGCCCTCGGTCAAGGCAAGCGCAGAGTAGCCGAAGGTGGCCAGGCTGATCTCCCTCAGCCGGTGTGCGTCGATCAGGTCGACTTTGTTCAGCAACAATGCGACAAACCGACTTTCGGGATCGAACTTCAGAGCCGTCGCCAGCCGCATTACCTCGTCGCCAAGGTCTTTATGCAGCAGGTGGATCGCTCCGAACCCAAGGCAGAAAAACAGGATCGACTTGCCCAGCTTGAAGAGTCCGATCAGCAGCAGTCCGCGATCGTGCCCGCGCCGGGAAACCTCGTGTCCCACCTCCATCGATGCCTGCCCGCCCGAATATTTAGTCTGCATGAAGTCTGACCTTCAGTTGACGGTGAGCCGCTGCAAATGTCAACGCATGGACCACGCCAGGTCCACTCGCGCTCCGTTGTGGTCCGCATGATGCGACCAAAACATCCATTTAGTTTGTGGATGGCACGCATCGAAGCGTTGCCCGGCAATCCAGTCCGGAGCGAAAGTCGTAGATGCTAGTGAGTGCCCTGAACGTAGGGACGAGCTTTCAGAAATCAGAACGATAAGGATAACGACAATGAAGAAGACTTTTCTCGCTGCCTTGGCTGTCGCTGCTATAGCCATCACATCCCTCTCCGCGCAGGCACAGAAGGACCCCGACGTCGGTGGCGCTCCTATGTTTGCCAACAAGACCATCGTCCAGAATGCGGTTAACTCGCCTATCCACAAGACTCTCGTGGCCGCTGTCAAGGCAGCCGGGCTGGTCGATACGCTCAACAGCGCCGGTCCCTTCACTGTGTTCGCGCCTACCGACGATGCCTTCAACAAGCTTCCTGCCGGTACGGTCGATACCCTCGTCAAGCCTGAGAACAAGGACACGCTGGTCAAAATCCTTACCTACCATGTCGTTCCGGGCCGCATCACTTCCAAGCAGATGGAGAAGATGATCAAGAAGGGCGGTGGTAAGGCCACTCTCAAAACCGTTCAGGGTGAAGAACTTACGGCGACCATGTCGGATGGCAAGATCATGCTCACCGATGCAAAGGGCGGCATGGCCACCATCACCACAGCGGACGTATACCAGTCGAACGGCATTATCGATGTCATCGACACCGTCCTGATGCCTAACTAACTCTTTCCAATCTAGTTTCCTCGGGCGCCTCTTCAAGAGGCGCCTTTTTTTGCCCTGTGGTGAAGGGGGCATTTTGCTGGGGTTTTTGCGAAACGCGGTGCGCAAACGTGGTCTTTTTATGGACATGTCGTGGACGCGAGCGTGGTAAACGTGGCCACTGGAAAACCGTTCTTCCGCAGTCTTGAACTACGCCACGCTTTCTGACTTTATTTGCGATATAGACTATCCATCCATGCGGCACACCTATCACTCCGAACAGTGGCTTCCCTACCCGGTCGAAGTCGTCTTCACATTCTTCGCCAATCCTGAAAATCTTCCGCGCCTGATGCCCGCCTGGCAGAAGGCCCGCATCGAAGAAGCCGCCTTTGTTGCGCCACCGCCTGCTCCCGCATCTGCACATCCTGCTCCACCGCACAAGACCATCGCCGCCGGCGCAGGCACACGCATGACCCTCAGCTTTCAACCTGTTCCCTTCTCCCCCGTCCGTATCCCGTGGGAGGCGGAGATCTCCGAGTTTGTCTGGAACGACCATTTCTGCGATCTGCAGCTTCGCGGCCCATTCGCCTACTGGCACCATTGCCACAGTGTCCTCGCCGAGCTGCGCACCGGCGAATCCGGCCAGCCCACCTCAGGCACACTGTTACGCGATCAGGTGGAATACCAGCCGCCCTTCGGCAGGCTGGGTGAGATCGCAAATTCGCTCTTCATCACGCGCCAACTCCGCAGCACCTTCGACTACCGTCACGAGCGCACCAAGCAGTTGCTAGCGTTGATGCAAGCATCTCTGTCCACTTCAACGTCCACGTCAACGTAAGACAGTAGCGAGAGATCTAATGCTTCGCCAGAACCTGTTCCATCATCCTGCTCAGGAAGGGCTTCGCCTTCTCGAGCGCCGCCTCGGCTGTCAAACCGTACTTTTCCCGCAGCGACTCCACCTTGCCGTGCTCGATGAACGCATCCGGCCAGCCCACCCGGACCACCGGCACCTGCAGCGAAAGCTCGTTCAGCGTCTCCATCACGGCGGAACCGAAGCCGCCCGCAAGCACGTGGTCTTCGAGCGTTAGGATCAGTCCGCATCGGCCGCCGAACTCAGCGACGGAATCCCGGTCGACCGGTTTGGCAAACCTGGGATTGATGACCGCCGCTGAGAAGCCTTCGAGCCGCAGCATCTCGGCCAGCCTCACAGCCTCGGGCAGCATCGCGCCCAGACCATAGATGGCGACATCCACTCCATCCTGAATCAATTCGGCCTTGCCGATCTCGAGCGCGACCGGCTGGTCCTTCACCGTCACCCCAGGTCCCGTCCCGCGCGGATAGCGGATCGCACTCGGCCCGTCATGCAGCATCGCCGTGTACATCATGTCGGCCAGTTCGTCCTCATCCTTCGGGACCATGTGGATCAAGTTCGGCACGCTGCGGAGATAGCTGATGTCGAACAGCCCATGGTGAGTCGGGCCGTCGTCGCCGCTCAGACCGCCTCTGTCCATGCAGAACACCACCGGCAGATTCTGCAGGCACACGTCGTGGACAATCTGGTCGAAGGCACGCTGCAAAAAGGTGGAGTAGATCGCGCAAAACGGCCGGAATCCTTTGGTGGCCATGCCCGCGGCGAAGATGACCGCGTGCTCCTCTGCGATTCCCACGTCGAAGTACCGTTTAGGGTGATGCGGCCGGAACAGGTCCAGCGCGGTCCCGTTCGGCATCGCCGCCGTGATCGCGACTACCTTATCGTTGCTGTCTGCGAGCTTCGTCAGTGTCTCGGCGAAGATCTCCGAGTATGTCTTCTGCCCGGCAGACTTCGTCTCCCCCGTCTGCGCGTCGTACGGTCCCAGCCCATGGAACTTCTTCTGTTTTTCGATCGCCGGCTGGAAGCCGCGCCCCTTCTGAGTGATCGCGTGCAGCACGACAGGCTTGTTCTGCAGCTTCAGAAATTTGAATGTCTCGATCAGCAACGACAGATTATGTCCATCGAGCGGCCCGAAGTAGCTTAGTCCAAATTCTTCGAACAACATGCCCGGACCGATTAGGCCCTTGGCGGCCTCTTCGGCCTTGCGCGCCACGTGCCGCACCGTCTTGCCGCCGAACCGCTCCAGCAACCCCGCCGCACGGTCATGGAGACTCGAAATCGTGGGGTTCATCACAATCTTGTGGAAGTACTCCGCAATCGCCCCGACGTTCTTGTCGATCGACCATGCATTGTCGTTCAGCACGACGATCAGCCGTTTGGTCTGTGCGGCGATATTGTTCATCGCCTCAAAAGAGATTCCGTTTGTAAATGCCGCATCGCCTGCCAGCGCGACGATATGCTCGCTTCCGCCCGCCATATCGCGTCCCACCGCCATCCCCAGCGCCGCGCTGAGCGCGGTCCCGGCATGGCCCGCGCCATAGCTGTCATGTTCGCTTTCGGTGCGCAGCATGAAGCCGTTCAGGCCGCCAGGCTGCCGGATCGTATGAAACAGCTTCTCCCGGCCGGTGAGCAGTTTGTGCACATAGGCCTGATGACTCACATCGAAGACGAAGCTGTCTTTCGGTGTGTCGAAGACGTAGTGCATGGCCAGCGTAAGCTCAACCACGCCCAGATTTGGCCCAATATGGCCTCCGGTCTTCGCAACCCCGACGATCAGCCTGGCCCGAATCTCCTCCGCCAGTTGCGTCAGCTCGGGAATCGAGAGCTTCTTGATATCTGCGGGAGAGTTGATTGTCTCCAGAATGTTGCTCATCGAAAGACCTGTTCTGCAGCGCCGCGTACCGAGCTTCGCGTTCTGCTTTACATACGTACGCACACTCAACTCGGATTGAGACGGTAGCCCTCTAGTATACCAACCCTGCACTCTCGGTTTGCTGCTTTTGGCCGCACCTCTTTTAGGCGTTCGCCTTGCACCTTATAGCGGTTTCAACACGACCGTAACCATCGGGCAAGAACAAACAAAAGCAACTGCGGGGGGTCGGTGGATTCAAGGTCCAAGTGCAATAGCGCATCCTCAAGTCAGGCCAGAAGATGACAGGGAGGCAGCCATGGAAAAGGTGGAAAACAAAGAACGTTTCCCACTTTCCCACAGCACGACTGCGGTGATCTCTATGAATCTTTCCATCATAGTTGTTGCACTTGGACCTTGAACTCGCCGTCCTTCCCCTTCGCTACGCTCAAGGGCCAGGATGACGATCCTAAATAATTGGGACAGCAATGCTGGATTCGCGCCAGCCAACATTGAGCCCCCATTTGCAGTGTTCCTGACTGCTTCTCGCTCCTTCCAGCTATAGGCCCTCAGGTATGCTTCCCTCACATGCTCCCCGCCGTCACTACCACGAGCCTCACCCGCCGCTTCGGCGACTTCACCGCCGTCGAAGACGTCAACCTTACCGTCGCGCCCGGCCAGTTCTTCGGCTTCCTCGGTCCCAACGGCGCAGGCAAATCCACCACTATCAAGATGCTCACCGGATTGCTTGCCCCCACCTCCGGCTCCATCCGGATCCTGGGTCTCGACGCGCTCACCAACCCGATCGAGGTAAAACGGCAGATCGGCGTCGTCCCCGAAGGTCTCGCCCTCTTCGGCCGCCTAACTGCCGCCGAATACCTTCGCTTCGTCGGCCGCATGTACGGTCTCGACCTCGCCACCACGGTCAGCCGCACTACCGAACTGCTTGAATTCATGGGCCTTGCCGGCGAGACAAAAAAACTCGTCACCGACTTCTCTCACGGGATGCAAAAGAAGCTGGCCCTGGCCGCCGCCGTGATTCACGGCCCTAAAATCCTGTTTCTGGACGAACCCTTCGAAGGCGTCGACGCCATCGCCTCCGGCACCCTGAAAGCGATGCTCCAAGGCATGATCGCGCGCGGTGCCACCGTCTTCCTCACGTCCCACGTTCTTGAGATTGTCGAGCGCCTTTGCACCCATATCGCCATCATCGACCGCGGCCATCTGATCGCGAACGGCTCACTTGAAGAGTTGCGCGCCGGTGTCCATGCGCGCACTCCCACTGCCTCCGGCGAGGCCGGCCAGACGCTCACGCTGGAGCAGATCTTCCTCAACATCGTAGGCGGCGAACCCAACAGCGACCGGCCTGAGCAGGAGCTCTCATGGCTGGGCTGAGCCACGCTTCGGCACACCCGCCGGCACACTCGCCAAGCAGGCGCTGGTCCGCTGCGGAGAGCCGGGCACAGTTTGCCGCTCTGGCCTATCTGCGCTGGTGCCTGTTCCGCAACGGCTTCCGGCGCAAGGGCGGCGTGGGCGACGTCATCGCCCGCATCGTCTTCCTTCCGCTCATCGGCCTCGTAGCCCTGGGTCCCATTGTCGGCGCGGAATTTGCGGGCTACTATTTCGTCTCCGCCAACCGCCTCGCCCTGCTGCCCGCCCTTACCTGGGGCATCTTTCTGCTTTGGCAACTGGTCAGCATCAACATCTCCGCTCCCGCTCTCAGCTTCGACATCAACACGATCCTTCGCTTTCCTCTTAGCTTCCCGCGCTACCTACTCGCGCGCTTGTTATTCGGGCTGCTCAGCGCTTCGAACGTGATCGGCACCCTGGCGCTTCTGTCGGCCGACATCGGCATCGGCATTGCCAGGCCGTCGCTTCTGCCCTGGGCGACACTCCTGCTCGCGACCTACGCCGCAGCGAATATCTTTTTCACCCGCATGGTCTTCGCCTGGGTGGACCGCTGGCTCGCCACCCGCCGGGCTCGCGAACTCTTTACCGCCATCATCATCTTCGGTTCACTCGGCTTCCAATACCTCAATGTCACCTTCAACCCCGGCCTGCAGAAAGGTCATCACCAGACGCTCACCAGCCATCTCCCCTTCCTTTTCAAAGCGTTCCATCGGCTTCAGCCGGGCACGTCCTTGCTTCCGCCGGGACTGGCCGCCGCTTCGATAACGAGCTTCAGCCGTGGCCATGTTCTTCCTGCCATAGCCTCGCTTCTTGGCCTCATCGCCTTCGCCAGCCTGTTCCTCGCCGTCTACGCCTGGCGCATGGAACGCGAGTTCCGCGGCGAGAATCTCAGCGAACTCACCGCTCCGAAAAGGACTGCGGAGGCACGCGCCAAGACCTCCTATTCCCTCGTCACGCCAGCCAGCCATGGCACCACCTTCTTCGGCCTGAGCCCGGTTCTGCTTGCATGTCTCGAAAAGGAGTTCCTCTACCTGCGCCGCAATACCAACCAGCTCTACGGGTTCATCGCACCCATCTTCATGGTCTTCCTCTTCGCGAACCGCATCGGCGCCGCAGGACGGTTCGGCGACTTCGTGCTGCCCGCCGCCGTCGCCTACTCCATCCTGGGCGTCTCCATGCTCTCCTACAACGCGCTCGGCGTGGACGGCTCCGGCATCCAGCTCTACTTTCTCGCCCCTGCCCGCCTGCGTGACGTTTTTCTGGCCAAAAATCTCATTGGATTTCTGCTCAATCTTATCGAACTCATCCTGATCTTTGCCGTCATCTGCTTCGTCGCACATCGGCCATCGGCGCTCCTCGCGATTGCAACCTTACTGTGGCTTCTCTTCACCACTTTCACCAACGCAGCGATCGGCAACCTGCGTTCTTTATCCGCTCCCAAAAAGATCGATCTGGCCAGGGTGAGCCGTAAACAGGTATCCCAGCTCAGCGCCCTCAGCGCATTGGCAGTGACCGTGCTCTGCTCCGTTATCGGCTTTGCGGTGGTTGTGGTTACAGGACGCCTGCACTCGTCCTGGCTGATGATCCCGGTCTTCATCGCTCTCGCAGCTGCGGCATTCACGTTCTACATCAACGTTCTCAATCGCCTCGATACAGTAGCTCTCCAACACCGGGAGGCTCTGCTCGATGAACTGTCCAAGGTGACGTAAACTGTCTTCGCAGCAGCCGCGATGGCCAAGAGAACAGACATGAAATCGGAAAGCAGCGTTGATGTTCTCAGGATCCAAAGCTGGGAGAGATACTCGTGGCTGAGGCATGGCTTCAGTTGTCGTCATCGCGGCGTCACATCGGCGTATGGGGGCGACGCGCTGAACCTGGGCTGGACAAAAGAGGACGCTCCGGAGGCGGTCGCCGAGAATCGACGGCGGTTCGTCGCCGCGGTAAGCCACCCTGGAGAGGGCAGTACCGGGTTCATGCTGGTCGGGCTGCGGCAAACCCACTCAGATACCATTCGCTCGATTGGGCCTGGGGACGGCGCGGGTGAGGGTAAACTCGCCACCGCTGAAGGTAAGGCGCTGCTCGAAGGCGATGGCCTGATCACGGATGTGCCCGGTCTGCTGCTGGGCGTGGGAACGGCCGATTGCGTTCCGGTCCTGGTCGTCGATGCCGGCAAGCGCGTCGTCGGGGCGTTCCACGCAGGCTGGAGAGGGACGGTGGCACGGATTGTCGAGCAGGGCGTGGCCAGAATGCAGGAGGAGTATGGCTCCCGGCCGGAAGATTTGATCGCTGCCGTGGGGCCAAGTATTGGGCTGTGCTGCTACTCGGTCGGGGGCGACGTGGAGGCGAAGTTCAGGTCGAATTTCGGGTATGCGGACGAGCTGTTCCGCGAAGCTCATGAGCAGCCCGCGACCGGTTCGGCAGATGAGTCTGTCGAGTCTATTGGGGAGCATTCGGCGGCTGCTCGACTTCATCTGGACCTTTGGGAGGCAAACCGGCGGCAATTGATCGATGCGGGCGTGCAGAGCCAGCATATTGCGGTCGTGCGGGAATGTACCTCTTGTCTTCGGGATGCACATGGGCGAAGGCGCTACTTTTCGCATCGGGCGGAGCATGGCGTGGCGGGAAGGATGCTGAATGTAGTCGGAATCGTGAACTAAATTCCGGCGTTCACCACCCTGCGTGCTGGAATATGACGTTCAGTAGCATACTGCGTCTACACGAGGTACAGTTCAGGAACTCCGCGCATCCAACTTGTGCTAACGTGATGATCTTGGGCATCTTCAGCCCTTTTGATTCTTCAGATAGATTTGCATCCTTCCGCGCGGGCAGGTAATATACCGCGATTGTAGACATGAGAGCGAATGTGCCCAGCGTAACCCCCCACTTCTTCCGTTCCCGCATCGGCAAGGTCTGCGTCGCCATCATCGGCGCGACGCCCGCCGAGATGCTGGAGAAGGCGAGCGCCGTCGTCAAGGAGACGCCATTTCTCGAGTTTCGACTCGACTACCTCGAAAAGCCGCTGGTCGCGCTGCCTAAATTCAAGCAGTTTTTTGCAGAGAATACCGCGGTCACGGCCATCGCAACCTGTCGGCGTCAGGCCAATGGGGGTAAATTTGCGGGCTCCGTCACGGCCGAGGTAGAAGTGTTGTCGAAGGCGGCCTCATCCGGCTTCCATATCGCAGATATTGAACTTGAATCCGCCGAAGGGCTGAAACCGGCGGAGCTTCAGAAGCTGCGCGACACCGGAATCGCGCTCATCGTCAGCCACCACGACTTCAGCGCAACCAAGGACCTGGACGGCATCTACAAGCGCATTGTGCCGTTCAAGCCGGACTTCATCAAGATCGTACCGACGGCCAAGACGCTTACTGATAATGTCACCCTAATGCGCTTTATCGAGCGCATGGAAGACCACTCCAACATCATCGGTATTTGTATGGGCGACGCCGGGATTATCTCGCGCGTGCTTGGCGTGCGTGCGGGCAGCGCGTTCACCTTTGCGGCTGCCCACACGGGCGAGGAGACCGGTCCAGGCCAGATTGCCGCTCGCACGCTGATCGAAACCTATCGCATCGATCAGGTCGACGCAGCCACCAAAGTGTACGGCGTTGCGGGGAATCCTATCCGCAGCTCGCTATCGCCCATCATGATGAACACAGCCTTTCGCCGCGAGACGGTAAACGCTGTCTATCTTGCGCTGCAGACTAACAAGCTTTCCGATCTGCTCAAGCTTGTCCAGGAGATTCCCATTCAGGGCCTCAGCGTGACCATGCCGCTGAAGGAAGAGATTCTCGCTCACCTGGAGAAGACGGACCCGCTCTCGGCTAAGATTGGCGCCTGCAATACGGTGCTGCGGGCGCAGGACGGGAAGTTGTACGGCTTCAACACCGATGTCGCCGGTATCGTTGGACCGCTCGAAAAGCGCATGCCGCTGCGTGGCGCAAGGGTACTTGTACTGGGGGCAGGCGGAGCGGCGCGGGCGGCGGTCTTCGGCCTGCGCGATAAAGGCGCGGAGGTTTTCATCCTCAACCGGACCCCGGAGACGGCACAGAAGCTCGCCAGGCAATCGGGCTCGAAGACGATCAAGAAGGAGGCGCTCGCCAAATCCGCCTTCGATGTGATCATCAACGCAACGCCGATCGGAATGGCCGGGTTCAAAGGTGCGCAACTGCTCGAAGCAAAGGACTTGAATACGAAGCTCGTCTTCGATCTGGTCTACAATCCGGTCGAAACGCCGCTTCTCCGCCTGGCGCGCCAGCAAGGCGTTGGCGTCATCACCGGCATTGAGATGTTTGTTCAGCAGGGAGCGCGGCAGTTCGAAATCTGGACCGGCAAACCGGCTCCTGAGGAAGAGATGCTGCGGGTTGTCATTCACGCCCTTCGTCAGCAGGCCGAGGCGGCGGCGGAGAGTCCGGCGGCCGCATCGCCCGTTGCCAAGGGAAAGAAAGCGTCCTAGCAGAGGTTACTCGGCGAGAAAAAGCTGGGCTACGGTTCGAAGCGGGATTTCTCTATTTCGCTGGACTTTTTGAAGGGTGTTTCAGGAAAGCTGCGTCTTTTGCGTGGTAATTTTTGTGCAAATGATGGACATGTGCGTGGTGTACGTGGATAGTGGGACGGCGATTTGAACGTGCGGTAAATGCGCCACGTTTTCGAACTATATTTTGAGACAGACGAGAAAGCCGTCCCTGTTCGGGACGGCTTTTCCGGTTGGAGTTGAAACGGCTGCTTAGCTACTCTTGCCCTCGGCAGACGCGATCTTTTCTTCGGCCTTCCGGGTGACCGCATTGGCGTAGTCGTATTTCTCACCGTCGTCGCCTGCTTCCTGCCAGAGTTGCTCGCCGTGCTGAAGCTCCTGCTGGGCTTCGGCACGGTCGATCTCGTCCGGATGAAGAGCTGTCTCGGCCAGGATGGTGACGCGTTCGGGAAGCACCTCGACGAAGCCCCAGGCGACGAAGAACTTCTGATCGCCGGAGCTGCCGCCGTGCAGCCGCACCTCGCCCGCGCCAAGCTCCGCGAGCAGGGGCGCTGCGCCGTAGAGGGCTTCCAGGTAGCCCGCCATCGACGGCAGTTCGACTGCGTCCGCCGTTGCGTCGAGCAGGATGCGGTCGGGGGTGACCAGCCGTACTGCCAGTTGTCCGGATTGTGTTGTCTCTGCCATAACTTAGCTCTTAACGTTTCTTTTCCTACGATTTGCCTCGACAGGTTTAGACGAACAACGACGAAATACAGGGGTCCTTCACTACGTTCAGGATGACGACGAAATACAAATGACGACAAAACAACTGCAACAACAAAAACAAGCAACAACAAAAACAATTGCAACAACAAAAACAATTGCAACAGCAAAAACAACTGCAACAGCAACAACAAAAACAAGAACAAGAACTGACGGCTGTGGAAATGTTGACTTTATGCCGTTTGTTTCATCTTCTCCGCGGCTGCGATCACGTCTTCGATGCCGCCCTTCAGGTAAAAAGCCTGCTCGGGGATGTCGTCGTGCTTGCCTTCGATGATCTCCTTGAAGCTGCGTACGGTGTCCTCGACCTTGACGTAAGCGCCGGGGATGCCGGTAAAAATCTCGGCGACGTGGAAGGGCTGCGAGAGGAAGCGCTGAACCTTGCGGGCGCGGGCGACAGTGGTCTTATCCTCATCCGAGAGTTCGTCGATGCCGAGGATGGCGATGATGTCCTGCAGGTCCTTGTAGCGCTGCAGGATCTTCTTGACGCCCTGGGCCACATCGTAGTGCTCCTGGCCGACGATGCGCGGGGACAGGATGCGCGAGGTGGAGGCGAGGGGGTCGACGGCGGGGTAGATGCCGAGTTCGGACAACGGACGCGAGAGGGACGTGGTGGCGTCGAGATGGGCGAAGGTGGTGGCCGGCGCGGGGTCGGTAAAGTCGTCGGCAGGCACGTAAACGGCCTGCACGGACGTGATCGAACCCTTTTTGGTGGAGGTGATGCGCTCCTGCAGCTCGCCCATCTCGGTGGCGAGGTTGGGCTGATAGCCTACGGCGGACGGCATACGGCCAAGCAGGGTCGAGACCTCGGAGCCGGCTTGGGTGAAGCGGAAGATGTTGTCGATGAAGAGCAGCGTGTCCGCACCCTCTTCGTCGCGGAAGTGCTCGGCGACGGTGAGGCCGGTGAGGGCGACGCGCAAACGCGCCCCTGGGGGCTCGGTCATCTGGCCATAGACCAGCGTGGCTTTGCTCTTCGGCAGGTCCTTGAGGTCGATGACGCCGGACTCCTGGAACTCCATCCAGAGGTCGTTGCCCTCGCGGGTGCGCTCGCCGACCCCGGCGAAGACGGAGAAGCCGCCGTGTTTGCTGGCAACGTTGTTGATCAGCTCCTGGATGATGACGGTCTTGCCGACGCCGGCGCCGCCGAAGAGGCCGATCTTGCCGCCCTTGAGAAAGGGCTGGATGAGGTCGATGACCTTGATGCCGGTCTCGAACATCTCCTCCTGGGTGGACTGCTCATCGAACGCGGGCGCCAGGCGGTGAATCGGCATATGCACCTTGGCGTTGACGGGGCCGAGCTCGTCCACGGGCTGGCCGAGGACGTTGAGGACGCGGCCGAGGGTCTCGCGTCCGACCGGCACCGTGATGCCCGCGCCGGTGTCGATGGCCTTCATGCCGCGCACCATGCCTTCGGTGGCGACCATGGCGATGCAGCGGACGCGGCCTTCGCCGAGATGCTGCTGGACCTCGACGATGACGTCGAGCGGGGTGGGGACGTCGAAGCCTTCGCTTACGATGCGAAGCGCCTGAAAGATGGGCGGCATGTGCGATTCGTCGAACTGAACGTCGACGGCCGGGCCGCTGATCGAGATTACTCTTCCGATGTTTTCTTTGTTCTCTGCCATAACTCTCTCTGTCGTTGTCAAACTGCTACTGGAATTTCGATATATTCCGTCAATGTGGTGGGCATGGGGATGGTCTCTCCGTGCGCCCGCATGGCCTCGATGTGACCCGCGATTGCTTCGCGTATGTTCGATTCCGTTTCCTGCAATGTGTCTCCGACAGTGACGCAGCCCGGGAGGTCGGGAACAAACGCGCCATACCCGTCCTCTGACCGCTCGAACACGACTGCATATCTCCGCGCCTGTGTCATTTCAACCCCGCCTGCTTCAAACACTGTTCCGTGTACCATCTGGAATATCTTTGCCTAACTGCCCTGGAATCGTCACCGTTCCCGGCTTGGCCGGACGGTAGAAGTGCCGTTGGCTGCCGGTCGTTCGAACATGGTACCAACCGTCCTGCTCCACCAGCTTGATGAGATCCCTGACCTTCATACTCTCTTTTCGTCGTTGCCGAACGCTACAAAGCGGCGGCGCCGCTCACAATCTCGATGATCTCCTTGGTGATGGCCGCCTGCCGTACGCGGTTCATGGTGAGGCTGAGGCTGTCGATCAGGTCGCCTGCATTCTTGGTTGCGGCGTCGGTCGCGGTCATGCGTGCGGCGTGCTCCGCGGCGGTGGATTCGAGCAGCGCGTGAAAGATCTGCGTTGTGACATACCGCGGCATCAGGTGATTAAAGAGCCGTTCGGGAGCCTGGTCGAAGATGTAGTCGACATTCTCGGTTCCGAACTTTTTGGCTTCTTCTTCCATTTCGGTCTGGTCGGGCACATGGACGCTGATGCCTTCGGACTGGGCGGCGCGGATGGCGGCGTCGCGCTCCTCCTGGGTGGGCTCTTCGGCGGACTCGATGCTGTGTGCTCCGAGCTTCTGGATGGGCAGCAGCTTTTCAACGACGATGCGCTGCTGCAGCACCGATTTGAACTCGTTGTAGACGATGTAGACCGAGTCGATCTCGGCGCGCTCGTAGCGTTCGATGATGGAATGCGCGATCTCGGAGACGGCGCTGAACTCCGACTTCATCAGCAGATCGGAGTGCTCGGCCGCGACTTCAATCTGCACGGCGCGGTGCCGGATGGTCTCGAAGTGAGTCGAGAGGTCGTTATCGTAGTGCTCTTCTTTCTTCTCGTAATTCGCTGCGGGAAAGCGCCGTTTGTAGAAACCGATCGCCTTCTTGCCGATGGGCTCAAGGTCGACGTTCTGCCCCTTGGCTGTACGGACGTCCATAAATTTCTGCGCCGCCTTACCAACGTTCGAGTTGAAGCCGCCTGCGAATCCCTTGTCGCCTGCAATCACGAGGATGAGGATATTCTTCTCTTCGCGCTGGACCAGGAGCGGATGCAGAATCTCGCCGTTCGATTCGTTGTAGAGGTCGGTGCGGCGCACCAGCGAATCGAGCACGTTGGCCAGCATCTGCGCATAGGGCCGCGCCTGCATGGCACGCTCCTGGGCGCGGCGCAGCTTAGCCGCCGAGACCATCTTCATGGCCTTGGTGATCTGCCGCGTGTTCTTGACACTGCGGATGCGGCGTCGTAAATCGAGGACATTGGCCATGGTTTACTGGTTGCCCGCCATGGCGGTTTCCTTGGGGGTTTCGGGAGCCGCGACAGCCTTGGCGTTGGAGTCGGACCTGCCGTTGGCATTCGCATCGGCCTTACCGTTGCCATTTGCTTTGGCGCTTGCATCGGCCTTGGCGTTCGCGTCGGCCTTGTCTTTGAGACCCGCGAGGAAGTTGCCTTTATATTCCTTGATCGCATCGGTCAGGCGCTTCTTGATGTCGTCGTCAAGCGCCTTCTTGGTAGCGATGTCGGTGAGGATGGAGGCCTGTTCGGATTCGAGGTACGGATAGAAGCCGTCTTCAAAGGCTCGGAGGTCCCTGACCTCTACGTCATCGAGCAGGCCGTTGACGCCGGCGAAGATGATGGCCACCTGTTTTTCCACGGAGAGCGGCTGGAACTGCGGCTGCTTGAGCAGCTCGGTGAGGCGCTGGCCGCGGTTGAGCTGCTGCTGCGTCACCTTGTCGAGGTCGGAGCCGAACTGCGCGAAGGCCGCGAGCTCACGGTATTGCGCGAGGTCGAGCTTCAGAGTTGCGCCGACCTGCTTGGTCGCCTTGATGGCCGCCGAGAAGCCGACGCGCGACACGGAGAGACCGACGTTGACGGCAGGACGGATACCGGAGTTGAAGAGGTCGGTTTCGAGAAAGATCTGGCCATCGGTGATGGAGATGACGTTGGTCGGGATGTAGGCGGAGACGTCGCCGGCCTGGGTCTCGATGATGGGCAGCGCGGTGAGAGAGCCGCCGCCGAGCTTGTCGGAGACCTTCGAGCTGCGCTCGAGCAGGCGCGAATGGAGATAGAAGACGTCGCCGGGGTAGGCTTCGCGGCCTGGGGGACGGCGGAGCAGAAGCGAGATTTCGCGGTAGCTAGCGGCGTGCTTGGAGAGATCGTCGTAGATGACCAGCGCGTGGCGGCCGCTGTCGCGGAAGAACTCGCCCATGGCGGTTGCGGCGAAGGGCGCGAGGTACTGCATGGGGGCGGGCTCGGATGCGGTGGCGGCGACGACGATGGTGTAGGCCATCGCGCCATGCTCTTCAAGCGTCTGGACGACCTGTGCAACGGACGAGCGTTTCTGGCCGATTGCGCAGTAGATGCAGATCAGGTCGTTCTTCGCGGAGTTGATGATGGTGTCGAGCGCGATGGCGGTCTTGCCAGTCTGGCGGTCGCCGATCAAAAGCTCACGCTGGCCGCGTCCGATGGGAATCATCGTGTCGATGGCCTTGATGCCGGTGGCCATCGGCTCGCGCACGGACTGGCGATCGATGACGCCGGGGGCGAGCCGCTCGACGGGAAGGAACTGGTCGGTGTTGATGGGGCCCTTGTCGTCGATGGGCGCGCCGAGCGCGTTGACCACGCGGCCAATGAGCGCATCGCCGACGGGGACGGACATGATCTTGCCGGTGCGCTTGACCTGGTCGCCTTCGCTGATCTGGGTGTAGTCGCCGAGGATCACGGCGCCGACCTGGTCTTCGTCGAGGTTCATGGCGAGCCCCGCCACGCCGTGGGGGAACTCAATCAGCTCGCCGGCCATGACCTTGTCGAGGCCGTGGACGCGGGCGATGCCGTCGCCGAGAGAGATGACGGTTCCGACCTCGTCGACCTGGATGCGCTGCTCGAAGTTCTCAATCTGCTGGCGAAGCAGCTCTGTAATCTCATCCGCCTTGATCTGTGCCATGTCTTCCTTCTACTCGATTCGATCAGTCTCTAAAATTTACGATGTCGCGCTGTCGAGAGCCTGCTAGGCGTTCACGAGGGTCTGCTTTAGTTGCTGCAACTGCGCCCGTATGGAGCCGTCGTAGACCGTGGAGCCGATGCGAACCACGGCCCCGCCCAACAGGGTTGCGTCCTGAAGGTAGGTGGTCCGGACCTGGCCACCGGCAAGCTTGACGACCTGCGCTTCGAGCTCGGCGCGGTCCTGGTCGTTCAAGGGTCGAGCGCTGGTGATCTCGGCGTCGGCCATGTGCGACTGCGCGTCGGCGACGGCGTGGTATTCGGTCAGGATCTCATTCAGTTCGGCGAGACGCTGATGGTCCATGATGACGGCGAGGAAATTCCGCACCTGCGGGAACATGCCGATACGGCCGGCGATGGCGTCGAGCACCTTCAACTTCTGCTGGCTCGCGATCGAGGGATTCATGAGGACTTCGCGCAACTCGTGGCTGCCTGCGAGGGTTCCGCTGAAGTCGTTGAGCTGCTGCTGGGCCGCGGCAACGTCCAGGTGACTGGAGGCGGCGACGGCAGCAAAGGCGTGGGCGTAGCGCAGGGAGAGGACCGACATCAGTTCTGGCCTTCCTTCGAGCCGTCGCCGGTCAAGCGGCGCGCGAAGCTCTGCACCAGCAGGCGGTCGGTCTCGGCGGTGACGACCAGCTTGCGCGATGCCTGCTCGATGGCTAGCTCGGCGGCGTACTGCTGAAGCTGGCGATGCGCCAGGGTGGTTGCGGCGGCGATCTCCTGCTCAGCGGCGGCGAGGATCTTCTGCTTCTCTTCTTCGACGCCAGCCTTGATGCGCTGCTCGTCGAGGGCGGAGTCCCTTTCGGACTGGGCCCGCATGGCGGCGATCTGGGCGTCGAGCTTGCCCAGGCGGTCTTCGACGCTGCTCAGGCGCGCGCTGGCCTCTTCGGTGGCGCTGCGTGCATCGACGAGATGCTTCTGAATCAGAGTGTTGCGATTGCGAAAGGTCTTCGGGAGCGTCTTCAGCAGAAACCAGCCAATAAGGACGGCCAGCACGATGAAATTCGCGACGGTGAAGGCGGTGGCGGCCTGCTCGGGGTTCATGCCGAGCTTTGCGCCGAGCGCGCGAACCGAAGGCGAATGGAGGTACGCGTCGTCCTCGTCGGCCTGCTGCCTGTTGGCTTCGCGCGACTGCGCTGCCGGCGTGCTCTGGCGGCCATCGCTGGCGCTGGCGGGAGAGGGCTCCTGCGCGATGGCGTGGAATGCGGGTGCGAACAAAATGGATGCGAGCGCAAGGGCGGGCAAAAGCCGCATCAGAGTAGAACGCTTCACTGCGTCACCTCAGTGGGATAAGTGCCGGCCGGAAGCACTGCATGGAGAATGCGCGAGCTGAGTTCGTCGCTCAACGCAACGATCTGGAGGCGTGCCTCATGGGCACTGTGCTCGATCTCCTGCCGTGCTCCGCGGACGCGCTCCTGGGTGTGCTGCCGAACCTGCGCGAGGGCTGCCTCCCGCTCCGTGTTCCACTGCTTCAGCTTCTGGTCGCGGGCCTGGAAGATTTCGGCGCGGGCGTGGCGCAGCTTGTCTTCATAGGCCGCGGTCTCGGCCTCGGCGGCGGCGATCGCGCTCCGGGCCTGGTCGACTGCGCCGGAGGTACGCGCACGGCGCTCGGCAAGAATACGGTCAAGCGGGCGCCGGACCAGGAAACCGTAGGCCGCAACCAGCAGAATAAAAAGGACCATCGTCGGCACGGAGCCGAGCACAAGTCCACCGAGTTGATTCAGTATCTGATCCATGAATGGGGCCGGCCGGAGCCGCTTGGAAGTCCTGTCGTCAGCTATCGCACGCGACTGGCATGTTGCACTTGATAGGACTCGTGTACACGCTGCGTGGTAGTTCGAGCTACCACCTAGTTTTAGCAAAGGGATTGTGGGAGTGTCAACCACGGGAACGCCGGTAACCGCGCTCTCGTGCCGGTTAACGAACAGGTTTGCCTGTTCCCGATAAGCTTTGACTTTTGCGCTTCATCCGGTAAACTTCACAATACCACCCGGACCCTTATTCTGGGTCACATAGGTCGCGTGATCGGGGACACCACCTCCGCTCCCCATCAGGCGGCCTATGGCTATTAAACGATGAGCTTCGAGGGGTGAGCTTTGAGCTCCGGCAATGGATTATATGCGCTCCCAGAATCTTCTATAGCGGGTCAGCAGAGAGGTCGGACCGCGCGCTGTCAGGTATGCGAGGTTGCCTTCGAAGGTCTTCCGGTCAACAATTGCCCCAGCTTCCAGGGCGGCTATAACCGCACCTTCGGTTTGCGGCAGGCGGAACTTCCTTTCGATCAGCGGGTCTGCGACCAGCGCGGCGTCGATGGCCGCGAGCAGATGATCGAGACCCTGCTTCTTCAACCCCGAGACAGCGATGCTGCCCGGACTGCCCATTGGCATTTCATGGTGATCGGTCACCAGGTCAATCTTGTTGAGCACCTCGATGACCGGCTTACCGGCGACGTCGAGTTCACCTAAAACCTGCTCCACCTGAGCCTTCTGCTCGTCCACCATAGGGCTTGACGCGTCGCGGACATGGAGCAGCAGCTCGGCGCGCTCAACCTCCTCCAGCGTCGCACGGAAGCTCGTGACCAGCGTGTGCGGCAGATTGCGAATGAAGCCGACAGTGTCCGACAGCAGCACTTTTCGGCGCGATGGAAGCTGCAACTGTCGCAGCTTGGGATCGAGGGTCGCAAACATGCGGGACGACTCCAGCACCCCGGCCTCGGTCAGCGCATTGAATAACGTACTTTTGCCCGCATTGGTGTAGCCGACCAGCGCGACCACGGGAACGGGAACGGCCTCACGCCGCTGCCGCTGTTGACGACGAATCCGGCGCACTGACTCCAACTGCTCCTTTACATGGTCGATGCGGAGGTTGATCTTGCGCCGGTCGGTTTCGAGCTGCGTCTCTCCGGGACCTCGGGTTCCGATGCCTCCGCCGAGCTGGGACATGGATTTGCCGCGCCCTGCGAGCCGTGGCAGTTGGTACTCCAGTTGCGCCAGTTCGACCTGCAGCTGACCCTCCCGGGTGCGGGCATGGCGGGCGAAGATATCCAGGATCAACTGCGTCCGGTCGATGACGCGGCACGGCAGCTTTGCCTCCAGATTGCGCAACTGTGAAGGCGTCAGGTCGTGGTCGAAGAGCACCAGGTCAGCGCCGGTCGAGGCGATGACGCCCTCGATCTCCTCCAGTTTCCCTTGACCGACCAGGGTCGCTGGATCGGGCCGTGGGCGACGCTGGATCAGGGTTGCGGCAATCTGCGCTCCGGCGCTGCGGGCGAGCTCTTCAAACTCCGCCAGCGAAGCGTCGAAGTCCAGATCCGAGGTCCGTCGGGCGTGTCAGACTGCTTTGTGTTACCGTCATCCTCCACTGCGGACCCGGCGTTAAGCGCCGCCGCCCCTCGCGCCATCCGAGCCGCCGCAGTGAGCTTCCGCCGCTGGCCGGTGAACTCGACGGCAACCAGCACGGCGCGCTCCGCGCTGCGCGGGGCGCTGGCGTTAGAGCTGGAGACAGAGTCCTCCTGCGCTTCGACCAAGCTCCGCCTGACGGGCTTTCCGGTCTGCGGCTTCCTGGCTTCGTTGGGCAAGAACTAATGACCTTGCGATCTTCCGTCCGGTCCGGGCACCCCTGGGGAGACGACAGGGGGAGGATGCGGAGTCAGCGGTTTGGCTTCCGACCGCAGCTCGGTGTGCGCTCCCGCCCGTCCACTCACCACGGTTGAAATGGCATGTTTGAAGATGAGCTGCTCCTGGCTGTTGTTCTCCAGCAGGACCGAGTATTTATCGAACGACCGGATCTTGCCTGTCAGCTTGACGCCGCTGACCAGGTAAATCGTGATCGGACTCTTATCTTTTCGCACTGTATTGAGAAAAGTATCCTGAATGTTCTGTGCCGGCTTTGATTCCATGGTGCCGATCTCCTTACTCGATGTATTCGTTGCAACAAAAATGTCCCGCCGTACCCCATCGACTTCAGTTCTGGCATAGTCCTCAGCACACTTGCGCCAAAGGGCCAGAATTGTCAACGATACGACCATCTCCAGCAAATATCAACCCAGGTCGCCCAATCGATTCGGAGTGCCCGGTACGACGATTAGACGAAGCTCGACCCCGGTTAGACAAACGCCGGACACACGCCGCACACACGCCGCACGTACGCATATCTGCCTGCCGCGCGATATACCATGACAGACGTGCCTGACAGCAACACGCAACCCATTCCGATGCTCGATTTCTCCCGCCAGTTTGCCGCTCTCCGGCAGGAGTTGCTGGATGCGGTGGAGTCTGTCTGCGTTTCGCAGAAATTCATACTCGGCCCCGAGGTCGCGAGCTTCGAACAAGCCGCGGCAGCGGCCTGCGTCGCACCCCATGCCATCGGCTGCGCCAGCGGGACAGACGCAATCTGGCTGGCTCTGGCGGCTGCAAACATTGGCCCGGGCGATGCCGTCATCACGACCCCGTTCAGCTTCTTCGCCACCGTCAGCGCCATTCTTCGCTGCGGAGCACAACCCCTGCTGGCCGACATCGACGCGGATACCTTTAACCTATCCGCCGAAGCGACGGAGCAGGTCCTGCGCCACCCTGCCGGCGCCACTGTCAAAGCCATTCTGCCGGTCCATCTCTATGGCCAATGCGCGGACTGGGACGCCTTTACCGCGCTGAAGCATCGGCACAACCTGCTTCTCGTTGAAGACGCGGCCCAGGCCTTTGGAGCGACCTGGAACGGCACTCCTGCGGGTGCGCTGGGGGATGCTGCCGCCTTCAGCTTCTACCCGACGAAGAACCTGAGCGCCATGGGCGACGCCGGGCTGGTCACCACTGTTTCAGATGAGATTGACGACCATGCCCGCGTCCTGCGCTCCCACGGCATGAGGCGTCGCTACTACCACGACGAGGTCGGCTGGAACTCGCGGCTCGACACCCTGCAGGCTGCGGTTCTCGAGGTGAAGCTCCGCTACCTGCCGGAATGGAACGAACAGCGACGCAGTCACGCGGGCCGCTATGACGAACTGTTCCGCGCCACCGGCCTGACCGGATCAACCATAGGGGAAGGCATTGTGCTGCCGATCACCGATCCGCGCGCCGGCCATGTCTTTCACCAGTACGTCATTCGTGCGCCCAGGCGTGATGCTCTGCGCCAGCGCCTGACGGAGCGGCAGATCGGCAGCGAAATCTACTACCCGCTCCCGCTGCATCTGCAGACCAGCCTCGCCGGGCTGGGCTACAAACGCGGCGATTTCCCCGTGAGCGAAGCCGCCGCGGACGAGGTGCTCGCGCTACCCATGTACCCGGAGCTTCGCGACGACGAACAGCAGACCGTGGTCGACGCCATCGCCGCCTTTTACGCCTGACCTGAGCCACAAAGATCGACCGTGTACTTGGTTTTGGCTGATGGGGAAGGCTAGAGAGGATTTCCGAATGGATGTACAGCGTGAAGCTGTCCTGCCGGACGGGCCTCCTACGCGGAGCGCGGCCACTTCGTGGCGTGTTTACCGGTCTGGACGACGTGGGATCACCTGGTCCTCCCGTTGGTCGGGACAGAGGCTGGAGTACACCACAGGCGAACCGCTTTAAGTCACCGTTTCCTTTTACCCTTGATCTCCCGTTTCTTCTTCTTCTCCGCTACGGGCTCCGGATGCGCTTCGCCCGGAGGGGATATGCCGGGGGCCAGTACCCGCCGGACGAGATTGCCCTCCAGCCGGTAGGTCTTCATGACGGTCTTGCCCGGCACCACCGCTCCGGTCACGGGGTCGGGCACGACCGGAGCGGCCTCGTCCGACAGCACCCTGTAGCTGAAGGTTGGCGCGGGAGCCATCGACGCAGGCTGCTTGCCGTACGGGTCGGGCGCGATCCTGATCCGGACCGGCAGATACCCTTCAATATTCTTGTCGCGGAACGCAGTCTCGTACCGGTGCTTCTTCACGTTCCAGGAGAAGACGCGCACCTGTTCGAAGTCGTAGGTAAGCCCAGCCTTATACGGACTGACGACCGTAACGTATTCGGGGATGTTTTTTTCGTCCTGCGGGGCTTCGGGGTCGTTCACCGTCGCCAGCACGTACGCTCCGACGATGCGCTGCCCTTCGGCGTAGCGGGTCAGGGCATCGGGCGCGTCGACATCCATCATGCGGCTGTAGAGCCATCCGGTATCGCCCTTGGAGTCGCGCACCAGCCACCAGTCTTCCATCGCAGGCGGTGCGGGTGGTTCCGAAGTAGCCGGTACCGTGCTCTCTTTGCCCGTAGCAGTTTTCGCAGCAACGGCAAGAGCTGCCCGCATGCCCGGCGGCAGTGGCTTCGGCAGCGTGGAGCGGGTCACAAGCTTCAGCTTTTCGCCCTCCGGCAAGCGATACAACCGCTCCGTGTCGCGTCCTGGACTTACATGCAGGTACACGTCGTCGCGGACCACTCCCGAGGCAACCGCGGGATCCGCCTGATGTTGTTTCTTCAGCGCGTCGAAGCGGTCGAAGACATCCTGCGAGGCGACTACCTTCTCGTCGATCCAGCCTTGTTCGCCCCTGGCCGTCCGGACCCGGACAAAACGCCGCCCGCGTTCGAGAACCTGCAGCTTGTCGCCGTTTTCCACGGTCGCCGTGCGGTTCGAGACCGCAGCCACGCGGTCGCGCAAAAATGTCTGCTTGGCTGTGACGTAGACATACTGCTCGGAAGGCTTCGAGTGCAGGCGCGAACAGCCGCCCAGGCCAGCCACCAGGCATACCGACAGGGTGATGAAGCTTGCGAGCCGCGAAATGCCTTGCCATCGGTCGAATTGTTGTGACCAGGAAAAAATAGCCGAAAACTCCCACACACAGCGAACACCACATACCCATACTACGGCGTGCGGCCCGTACCGCGAAGCTTCCACCCACTCGCATCCGCAGCCCAATCGATACCGTATCGCTAAAGCTGATTTCGAATGGGTATACACCGCAAAGCTGTCCTGCCGGACGGGCCCACTTCGCGTGGGGCGGTCACTTCGTGCCTTGTGTACCGGTCTGGACACTCTCTGCTGCGGTGGCCCTCCCGCTGGTCGGGACCAAAATAGAGTAGATCGGTTGGAGAATCGCCTTAATGGGTTACAGCGATCGCGTTCGCGCCTGCCGGAGCAGTATCGGTCGCCGCCGTTGCCGCAACAACGAGCTGGCCCGGCACGGTGGCGCTGAAACTGTACATGGTCAGGTCGGGCGAGCCGCCAACCGCCGCCGCCAGCAGATACTTGCCCGTGCTGTCCAGTCCAAGCGACTGCGCGCCGGCCCCGCTCGTATAGGGCGACCCGGCCAACGGAGTCAGGGTTAGCCCCGCAATGGTCGCTCCGGGCACGATCGAAAATCCGGAGATCGATCCGTCCGTGCGGTTCGCCGCGTAGATATAGCTGCCCGTGCCGTCCAGTCGAACCGAGTAGGTTCCGGCGCCCGCGACAAACGGCGAGGCGGTTACCTGGTTCAGCGCCCCATTCGCTCCAATGCTGTAGACAGCCACGCCTCCCTGGGTCCCGCTCCGCGCGATGTAGACATAAGCCGTCTTGCTGTCGATGGCCAGATCGAAGTCCGCGGTGGTCAGGGTTGGCGTGGGCAGGTGGGTCAGGTAGACGGATATGCCGGAGATCGTGTTGAAGCTGAAGATCACGTCGCCGGCGGTGCCCAGCGCGGCGAAGATCAACTGCCCATTTGGCGAGATGCGCACCGAAGTGGGGGTCCATGTCCCTACGGTGGTCGAGTACACCGCCTGCTGCGTGACCACGTTCAGCGCCCCGGTGCCCACGGTGATCTGGAAGATGTCGAGCTGCTGGGTGGTCGCGTCGAGCGCAATCAGCCATTGCCCGTCGGGAGAGATTGCCATCGACGCCGCATACACGCCCGCAGGCTTCGGGTATGTCGTCGAGGCGCTCAACGATCCGTCGGAATTGATGACATAGAGATAAATTCCACCCACCGACCCGACGTAGAGAAAGGTATTGTTGGGGCTCACAACCATCGACAGCGGCTGGTAGACGAGCGCCGTAGGAAGACCCGGGATCAGGTTCAGCTTTGCGGGAATCGCGGGTATGGCCGGGGTAGTCGCAGTCACAGGAACGGCCGCGACCGCCGGAATGACCGAAAGGCCGCCCAGCGACGTCCTCGCCAGATTCGCCACATACACGCTGTTCCCGGTTGCCGTGCCCCCGCCGCCCGTGCCTCCTCCACTATTGGTTACAGGAGGGAAAAAGCCGGAACACCCCGCCATCGCCGGCAGTACCGCTATGACCCAGGCCCTTAGCCACTGTCGCCTCTTTCGTGCAGGTGCCGTCTTCATCGCATCCTCTTCGTGCTGTTCTTCTTCATCTTCTTCATCTTCGCAGACCTGTAGTTCGGCACAATGAACTTCCAGGGCGGCACGAATCTGCTCATCTATAATCGGCGCAATGTACCGTTCTAAGTCTCCGTACAGCCTGAGCCCGATTTTACTTGTGGGCCTGCTCACCGCCTCTCCCGCGATCTCCGGCCAGCAAGTCCACTCATTCGACGCGGCAGCCCCGCAAACAGCTTCCATGCTGCCGGCGCTTGGGCGCGAGGTCCACGCCGACATGCAGTTCCTCGCCGACGACGAACTCCACGGGCGCGGCTCTGCCACACGCGACGAACACATTGCCGCCCTCTTCGCCGCCGCGCAGCTCCAGTCGCTCGGCCTCGAGCCCGGAGGCGACAATGGGACCTTCCTGCAAAAGACGCCGCTGCCCAACCCGTTGCCAACGCGCATCGAACAACGCCTCGCGAAGTTCCAGGACACGCCGCGCAAGGAGACCTGGAACGCCGTCGCCGTTCTCCGCGGCAGCGCCTCGCCGAACGAGGTCGTGCTCCTCACGGCGCATCTCGACCACCTCGGCATCGGCCCCGCCAATGCGACGGGCGACACGATCTACAATGGCGCAGACGACGACGCCTCGGGAACGACCGCCGTCCTCACCCTCGCGCACATCCTCGCCACCGGCCCGCGTCCCCGCCGCACCATCGTCTTCGCGCTGTTCGGCTCGGAGGAGATCGGAGGCTACGGGAATCGTGCGTTCCTTCAACGTCCTCCGTTCCCCATCTCGAGCATCGTGGCGAACCTCGAGTTCGAGATGATAGGGCGGCCCGACCCTGTCGTTCCCGCCGGCACACTCTGGCTCACCGGCTTCGACCGTTCGAACCTCGGCCCGGAGCTGGCCGCACATGGAGCCCATCTGGTCAAGGATCCCCATCCCAGGGAGCAGTTCTTCCGGCGGTCCGACAACTATGCCCTCGCCGAGCGAGGCATCGTCGCGCATACCGTCTCCAGCTTCGGCCTGCACAAGGACTACCACCAGCCGAGTGACGAGCTCCGCACCATCGACTTCACCCACATGACCAACGCCATCGCGTCGATGATCGGTCCAATCCGCTGGCTCGCGGACTCCACATGGCGACCGCAATGGAACCCCGGCGGCAAGCCCGAGCCCACCAGGTCAGCCACACCTCCGCTACAGGCACCGAAATAGAAAAGAGCCGACCGCGGATCAGACGGATCAGAACGGATTTAAGACAAAGCAAAGAAGCTTCGATCACTTTTTGCTGTTGATCTTTATCCGTTCTTATCCGCGCCAATCCGCGGTCGGCTCTTGTTGTTGCTGCTTACGCGTTGACCAGCTCTTCCTTCTTCACGATCTCGTCGATCTTGCGTCCGATCGCCATGGCGACGCCTTCGCCATACTTCGGATCGCACTTGTAGAAGTGGTTGATCTGCAGGTCCTGAATCCGCTGCTCGACCTGTCCCAGTGTGCCTGCGATGTTGCTGAACAGCCGCTGCTTCGCATCCGCAGGCATCAGGCGAAACAGGTTTCCCGCCTGGCTGTAGTAATCGCCATCATGCTCGCGATGATCCCAGCGCCCGACCACGGGGTTGTCCAGCGTTACCTTGCGTTCGATGTAACGAGGATTCTCCTTCGGGCCGCCAAAGCTATTCGGCTCATAGTTCGGTGCGCTGCCGCCATTATCGCCGAGGGCCATCGTTCCATCGCGATTGTAGGTCGCAAACGGGCACTTCGGCATGTTCACCGGCAGCGACTGGTAGTTGCCGCCCAGGCGGTAACGGTGAGCGTCCGGGTAGCTGATCAGACGGGCCTGCAGCATCTTGTCCGGCGAAAAGCCCATGCCCGGCACTACATTGCGCGGCTCGAATGCCGCCTGTTCGATCTCGGCGAAGTAGTTCTTCGGATTGCGATTCAACTCCATCTCGCCTACATCGATCAGCGGGTAATCCGCGTGCGGCCACACCTTGGTCAGGTCGAAGGGATTGATGTGGTAGGTCTTCGACTCGGCCTCGGGCATCACCTGCACCTTGACGCTCCACTTCGGGAAGTCGCCCTTCTCGATCGCGTGGAACAGGTCTCGCTGCGAGTGGTCCATATCCTTCGACCGCATCTGGTCCGCCTCTTCGCCGGTGAAGTTTTTGATCCCCTGCTTCGTTTTGAAGTGCCACTTGCAGTAGAACAGCTCGTTCTTCGCGTTGACCATGGAAAAGGTATGCGAGCTGTACCCGTTCATATGCCGATAGCCATCCGGCGTCCCACGGTCCGACATCAGGATTGTCACCTGGTGCAGGCTCTCCGGAGAAAGCGACCAGAAGTCCCACATCATCTTGGGCGACTTCAGGTTCGTCTCCGGGTCCCGCTTCTGGGTGTGAATGAAGTCCCCGAACTTCAGCGGGTCACGCACAAAGAAGACCGGCGTGTTGTTCCCCACCATGTCCCAGTTGCCCTCTTCCGTGTAGAACTTGATCGAGAAGCCACGCGGGTCGCGCTCTGTGTCTGCCGATCCTTTCTCTCCACCGACGGTCGAAAACCGGATCAGAAGCGGCGTCTGCTTGCCCTTGGTCTCGAAGAGCTTCGCCGAGGTGTACTTCGCCATCTCCGGGTTGGCACAGGTAAACGTGCCATAGGCGCCCGATCCCTTGGCATGCACGACGCGCTCTGGAATCCGTTCGCGATTGAAGTGCGCCATCTTCTCGAACAGCAGAAAGTCATCGCCCACGATCGGGCCGCGCGGTCCTACCGTCATGGAGTTCTGGTTATCCCCGACCGGACGTCCTGCATCTGAAGTCATGAACCCCTCGCCGTGCGCGGGTCCGTTCGATCCATCCTGAATAATGTCCGCCATAGTTCCCTCCTGTGTTACCGGTTGACCATCATTGACACGTTACTGAGACACACTATTGACACTTTGCGCAGACTCCGATCACGTCCACTGCGTACCGCTCCACCAGAAATCCGCCGGGCAGCTTGCTGCGCGTGGACGCCAGCCCAAGCTCCTTCTCGCCAATGTCGGTAATCGCCTTACACTTCGAGCACACCATGTGGTGGTGCGCCTCGTCGTTCATCTCCACACGCAGCGAACCGTGGTGCAGGCTCACCTCGCGGAAGACACCGCTTTCGACAAACAGATGTATGTTCTTGTAGACGGTCGCCAGCGAGATGGCCGGCACCTTCTTCCTGACGCGAGCATAGACCTCCTCCGGACTCGGATGGCCGTGCATCGTCTTCATCACTTCGTACAGCACCTGCCGCTGGTGCGTCACGGCAATGCCGTTCTCCTGGCAAAGCTCGCGAAACGATCGATTCTCGTTAGCTGCCTCGTTCACCGGCATAGCTGAGAGTGTAAACGATAAAGATTATCGTTCGATAGCTCCAAGCTGTGAATATCTTTTATATTCCTGCAAGCAGGAATACGCGCGGAAAGCAGACGAGAAGCTGAAGCCCGTCAGTTCAGCCGTTCCCGCTCCGTCTTGCCAAACCGCCCATCCAGCGGCTTGCGGCCCTCGAACCCGTCCTCCGCCGAGTGCCAGTAGCCGATCTCCTTCTCGCCCAGCTTCCAGCAGAGCAGAACCGTCCGGCCGTCGACCACGCAGGGAAAATCCAACAGTCCCTCCGCCAGGTCGTTGACCTGCACCCCGATCTCTTCAATCTCGGCGATTAAGTCCTTGGCCCCCTGCACCGACTTGTCCCGCTCCGCCCGCCGCCGCGCCGCCACCGCCACATCGACGTACAAGCCGCCAGAGAGAAAGATCCTCTGCGCCAGGTGCTGCATCTCCATCTCCAACTCGCCCGCGCGCGTACCCGCTGCCTGCGCCCTCCGCAACAGCGCCTCGACGACCGGCAACACGGTCTGGGCCTCGCCCAGGGTAAATGTTTTGCTCAAAGCCCTCTCCCCCACCTGCTTAATTGCTGATCTCCAACATGCGGTCCAACGCCACGCGGGCCCACTGCTTCACGTCATCGTCCACTTTGATGCGATTGACGACGCGGCCCTCCACCAGGTTCTCGAGCGCCCAGGCCAGATGCTGCGGCGAGATTCTATACATCGTCGTACACAGGCAGCCCGCATCATCGAGCGTAATCACCCGTTTGCCCAAAGGGGCAAATCGTTTGGCAAGCCGGTTGACCAGATGAATCTCCGTGCCCACGGCGAAGCTCGAACCTTCAGGCGCCTTCTCGATCACCTCGATGATCCGCTCCGTCGACCCGATCGCATCCGCCTTCTGGCAGACCTCGAAGCGGCACTCCGGATGCACGATCACCTGCATCCCCGGCTCCTCGCGGCGCACACGGTCCACATGCTCCGGCAGAAAGCGCTGATGCACCGAGCAGTGCCCCTTCCACAGAATCACCTTTGCCGCCTTCAGCCGGTCGGGGCTCAAGCCGCCATTGATCTGGTACGGGTCCCACACCACCATCTCGCTGAGCGGAATGCCCATGGCGAACGCCGTGTTGCGTCCCAGATGCTGGTCCGGCAGAAACAGTATCTTCCCCGCCCGCGCAAACGCCCACTCGAAAGCCGCGCGAGCATTGGATGAGGTACACACCAGCCCGCCGCGCTCGCCGCAGAACGCCTTGATCGCCGCAGCCGAGTTCATGTACGTAATCGGAATCAGCGTGCTCTCGCCTGCTATTCCCTCTTCCTTGTTCCCTACTCCCTGCCTCACCAGCGAATCCCAGCAGTCTTCCACCTGCCCGATCTCCGCCATATCGGCCATCGAGCAGCCGGCGTTCAGGTCCGGCAGAATCACCTGCTGCCACGGCTGTCCCAGCACATCCGCCGTCTCCGCCATAAAATGCACGCCGCAGAATAGCATGTACTTCGCGTTCGTCTCCGAGGCCACTTTGGATAACTTGTAGCTGTCGCCGGTAAAGTCGGCGAACCGGATCACCTCGTCGCGCTGGTAATGATGTCCCAGCAGGACGACATCCGTGCCCAGGGTGGCACGCGCCGCGGCAATGCGGGCATCCATCGTATGGTCCGGCTGCGAAAGATAGTTGTCCAGCGAACACACGTCTGCAACGTCATCCGCCACGGCCTCAGCCGAA
Source organism: Edaphobacter sp. (assembly GCA_965277575.1). Taxonomy (GTDB): domain Bacteria; phylum Acidobacteriota; class Terriglobia; order Terriglobales; family Acidobacteriaceae; genus Edaphobacter. The sequence goes on along the minus strand of CBDIDK010000002.1, from coordinate 2,870,031 downwards.
GCGATCTCCAATAGTCCGTTCAAAGCACTCCGCCTTCAGTCTCACAAGGTCGTCTGGCACCGGCCTGCAGCCGATACCGTCTTTTCGCCTCTGAGACGGGGATGTTGAAAGCATGCACTGCGAAGTTGCAGTGGATTCACTGTGCCGGCACGTTCGCCTGCACCCAACCCACGGGGATGTTGCAACCTGGTACTTCCTGCCTTACCTCGCGGCAACCATCGCCGCGTCTGTTTCATTAGACGCAAGCTGCATCGAATCGATGCACCGTCCGCCCTGCTCCCATGCTTTGCCGTACAGCATTACAGTAGAAATCTTACAACAGCATCCGACATCTCCATCCATTTGTTCCCCCGAAGCGTAAGCCGTATCATGGGATTCACTTATGCCTAGCTTTCAGGACAGCGCAATACTCATCTTCCTGGCCCTGCTCCTCTTCGGCCCGAAGAAGCTGCCCGAGCTCGCGCGCCAGCTTGGCAAACTCATGGCCGAGTTCCGTCGCGCCTCCAACGAGTTTCGCATGCAGATGGAAGACGAACTCCGCATCGCCGACCAGGCCGAGCAGCAGAAGAAGATTGCCGCAATGGAGGCCGCCGCGCCCATCCCTCCCGCGCTCACCGAGGACGCAGCCCTTCGAGATGTCAACGATGTCAATGAGGAAGTCAACGAGAACACCATAGCTGCACCGGGCAGTATGGAGCTAGCCGAAGATCACCCGCACATGCCGCCGGTCTTGGAGTTTACAGAACCGGAACCCGCGGAGTTCACAGAACCCGAACCCGCGCCGGCCCCCCTTCCCATCGCAACCTCCGGCGAACTGAACCTGATGCCGCCCTCGACCGGCCTCCCGGTCAGCAACTCCACGCTCTCCCCGATCCTCAACTCCATTCCCAGCATTCCCGACCCCGAGCGGTGCGCCGCAGATCTCACAACAGCGGATCTCGCGACAACCGAGGCTGCCCACCATGGCTGATCTGGTCGACAGCGTCCGCGCCGCCGTCAGCGACCGCGCCGAACTGCCCGGCATGAGCCTCATGGAGCATCTCACCGAGCTCCGCAAGCGCCTCATCCACTCCGTCTACTACCTCATCGTCGGCTTCGCCATCGCGTACTCCTTCCACGTCCGCCTCTATGGCTACATCATGGCGCCCTACACCGCGCTCGGACTCGGCAGCCTCAGCATCCTTCACCCCACCGACGCGCTCAACCTCTACCTCAAGACCTCGTTTGTCGTCGGCGCTATCATTGCCAGCCCATTCATCCTGTACCAGATCTGGCTTTTCATCGCTCCCGGCATGTACACGCACGAGAAGCGGTACGTCGTTCCCTTCATGTCTGCCACGGTGCTGCTCTTTCTCGCGGGAGCGTGGTTCGGCTATCACTGGGTGCTACCCGGAGCCATGAAGGTGCTCATTCTCGACTTTGGAAAGAATTTCCACCCGATCATCACCACCGAGGACTACACCAGCTTCTTTCTTGCCGTCATCCTTGGCCTGGGCATCACGTTTGAGCTGCCCATTCTCATCTTCTTTCTATCCATCTTCGGCATCGTCGACGCGAAGTTCCTCATCAAGCACGTCCGCTACGCCATCCTCGCCATCTTCCTCATTGCCGCCATCATCTGCCCCACGCCGGACCCCATCGGCATGTGCCTCTTCGCCACCCCCATGCTGGTCCTGTATCTGATCGGCGTCGGCATCGCCTTCCTCGTCCACCCAGCCCGTCGCAAAGCCCGGGAGAAGACCGCCGCATGACCAACCCAGCCCAGCCCCGAAAACTCGACATTCTAAGCAAAGCCGGGTGCCCCATCTTCGCGACGGTCTCATCGTCGCTAAGGTTGGCCTTCGCGCAATCACGCGAATCGCACTCCTTCGCACCCCCTGAAACCGTCCATCCCGAAGCGACAGCTCCGCATGCCTCGCGAACCGCCCAGCCTGAATACCTGCGATCGATCCTGTCCCTGCTCTTGCTCGTGCTGACCGCAGTCAGCCTTCACGCGCAGACCGCGCACTTCAACGGCCAGACCGCCTACAACCTCACCGCGCAACTGCTTCAGGTCGCACCCAAGCGCTTCAACAGCTCGTCCGGTCACCTGAAGGCCGAAGAGTTCATCAGGCAGCACTTCGCCCCCGAAGCCGCTAAAGGGAACTTCGAAACCGATACCTTCACCGCCAGCACGCCCGCCGGCTTCCAGACGATGCACAACTTCATCGTCAAATATCCCGGCAAAAAAGACGGCATCATCGTCCTCGCCAGCCACTACGAGACCAACTACCCGCTGCGCGGCATCAACTTCTACGGCGCGAACGATGGAGCCGCCACCTCTGCCCTGCTCATCGAAACCGGCAATTTCCTGCGCGCGCACCCGCCCGAGGGTTATTCGGTCTGGCTGGTCTTCGACGACGGCGAAGAGGCCGTTCAGGACTGGTTCGCAAATAACGGCACTGATAATACCTATGGCACCCGCCATCTGGCCGCAAAGTGGTCGAACGACGGCACACTCCCCAAGATAAAGGCGTTTATCGTCGCCGACATGATCGCCGACAAAGACCTGAACATCGACTATGTCAGCAACTCCACACCGTGGCTGCTCGACATGCTCAAAATCGCCGCCAAAAATACCGGCCACTCCGCTTCCATCTTCAAATACAGCGAGGCCGAACAAGACGACCACCTGCCCTTCGCGCAGCGCGGCGTCCCCGTGCTCGACATGCTGGACGCCCACTATGGCCCAGCCACAGCCTCGACGCCGGACGGGTATCATCACACCGACCAGGACACGATCGACAAGATCAGCGCCCACTCCCTCCAGATCTCAGGCGACCTCTTGCTGGAGATGATCCGCCTGATCGACCAGCGCCGCTGAAACTGCCATAGCTGATTCCGAGATATGGGCATTCGCGCGGCACGTCAAACGCTCTCCTTCACACCTCACCTCGGATCGACCACCGCGACCACACGCAAGCAAGCCCCATCCAAGCAGAGATCGGGGCTATAGCTGATTTCTAATGGGTATACACAGCAAGGCTGTCCTGCCGGACGGGCCCACTTCGCGTGGTGCGGGCACTTCGTGCCATGTATACCGGTTTTGACGACATCGATGGCGCAGACATGGGAACGCAGGATCCCCAGAGCTCCCTGCCCCTTCGTTACCCCAGCCTACTTACCGCAAGCCTTGCCATGGTCCGGATGGGCGCCCTTTGCCTTCGCGTCCGCCTCTGTCATATACGATCCAGCCTTCGTCGTGCCGTAGAAGTCAGTCCCGTAGCAGTGATAGACCTGGCTCGACGTATTCACCCACACCAGTCCCGGTCCGCCGCCTGCCGCCTGGGGACGCGCCGCCGCCTTCGACGCCGGAGAACCCTTCTTCGCAGCCGGAGCTGAAGCCACGGGAGCAGACTCCGGGGAAGGAGCCGGTGCCGTCACCGCAGGAGCCGCACCCGCATACCAGGTCTTTACCCCGTGGTGACCCCGGCATGCTCCCTCTTTGCTCGCCGCCGTGGAGTATGTTCCGTCTTTGCAGAGCCCTGTCGAGCCCGCGGGTGGCGCCACCTGTGCTCCTGCCACATGCGCAGCCAGAAGACCTGCCACAACCGCCAGTAAACGAAGCTTCGATTTCATCGCCATCTCCATAAACGCTCCTGTCCTCACACCAATGGAGGATAGACTACCCCTTTTTGGGGGATTTCTGCAGATCCACCCCTCGCCCTACCCTCGTATCTGCCGATGGAGATAGAACCATGCAGACACCAGCGTTCCCCACTTTCCAGTCCCGGTACAAGAACTTCGCCGATCGCAGCGACGCTATGGGCTTTTTCCGGACCCATGCCGTAGGCGAGGTCCTCCGCAGCGTCTTCCTTACATCCCTGCTCTGGCTGCTGCTCGCGGGCACTGTATACACGGTCTACTCGATGATCGCCGGCTCTCACGCGACCGAGCAAGCCACCCACTCCCCGATTCAACAGCCGCATCAGTGGTAGCGAGTCCCGGCGCAGCTTGAAATTGCCCCTTGGCGGGTCGCAGTCACCCGTTGTATCGCATGTTTCTGGTCGGTAGTACGGCGCAAATCGGTATTAAGCCTTCCCCCTGTCTCCTCACACACATCGTGGATTTCACGGAGAACACGGATTAGAAACGCCTTCGCCCTTATCCGTCCCTAATCGCCTCAAGTCTCTATGCGTATCATCCGCGTCCATCCGCGGTCGAACACTCACTGGACGATCCCTGTTATAGCATCCAGAGGAGATGCCCGGCGCCACCCCCATCAGCCACTGGATCGGCTTCCATCTCTTCATCCTTGCGCTTCTGGCGATCGAGCTGATCTACGCGCGGCGTCCGCTTCGGAGTAAAGTCAGCACCGAAGCCACAGCCAGAACCCACACCACCGCCATCGCCGCCACCATCCTCTGGATCACCGCCGCTGTGGCCTTCGCGCTCTTCCTCTTCCACACCCTGGGAGCCGAGGCCGCCACGCAGTACCTTGCCGGTTATGCGATCGAAGAGTCTCTTTCGATCGACAACCTCTTCGTCTTCCTCCTGCTCTTCAACGCCTTCAAGATAGAACCGGTTCGCCAGCCGAAGATCCTCTTCTGGGGGGTCGCCGGGGCAATCGTCATGCGCGGCGCCTTCATCGCCGCCGGCCTCGGCCTTCTCGCCCGCTTCGCCTGGATAGGTTATGTCTTCGCCGCCATCCTGCTGATCGCCGCCATTCGCCTTCTGTTTCCGGCCAGCGAAAAGGACGAGCACCACACTCCGCGATGGATCGCCTGGCTTTCGCGCATTCACCCCGTAAGCCTCCGGCAGGACAGATTCTTCGTCCAGGAAGACGGCCGCCGCATGATGACGATCCTCGGCCTTGCGCTGATTGCCATTGAGTTGACCGACATCGTGTTTGCACTCGACTCGATCCCCGCCGTCCTCTCGATCACACGCCACCCGTTCCTCGCCTACACCTCGAACATCATGGCCGTGATGGGCCTCCGGTCGCTCTACTTCCTGCTGGCCCACCTGCTCTCGAAGCTGCGTTTTCTGCACTACGGCCTGGCGGGCGTGCTTGCCTTTGCCGCCTTCAAGATATTCGCAGCTCCGTGGCTGGAGATCGGCCCTGCCGTGTCGCTCGCCTGCATAGGAACCATCCTTGGCGGGACAATCAGCTTATCGCTCTGCCGGCCAAAGCCGCTGGGGTGAAGAAGCCCGTTGAAGCTGGTTCCGCTCTTTATATCACCCAGAACCCAAACCAAGCCGTTCTGGAGTTTAGGATCTCGGCTGGTGGGGCCGCCGGGTCCGTCAAAATAAACCTTCAAGACGTGGCGCATTTTCCGTCATGGCCATACTCCACAAAAACAAATGGCCATTCATCCACATCTACCACGCTGGCCACCACAATTCACCACCAAAGAACCACATCGCAAAATCGAGGTATTACACAAACCCCTGCAAAAACGCAGCAAATCTCAGCCTGCCGCCCCCATCACCACGGCAGCTTTTTCCCGAAAATCAGCTCGCACTCTTGGCATGATTCCGCATCCCAAGGACGTGAAAATCCTTGAGACCACCCTTCAGGACATACACCAGCTTGTTGTTGCCGTTCGGGTCCGTAGGCCTCAGAAAGAATCCCGGCTCGAGTACGAAGTCCTTTGTATTGCTGATGATTCCCTCGATCATCTCGTTGTCCTGGAAGTACACCCGCACCCACAATCCCGGAACCGTCGGCGAATTTTCGTGAAAATGAAGAGCCCGATGCCGAAGATCTCCATCGAAGGTCTTCACAAAAAAGACAGCCTTCGCCTCCTTGGTGGGAACCTCCTGGATCGTGTCCGAGTTCAGCAGCTTTAAACGAATGGATTGAAGGGGATACGGAGAATCGTTCTGCAAAAGCTGCTCTACCGTCCCCAGTTCGCCCACGTCCGCGAAGCCCCGCACCGCATGATTTTCATACCGAATGACGACCCGATGCTTCTGCCCCGAATCCCCTTCCGCCATCTTCTCCCCTACACGTGATCCCGCGGAGACAGATCGTACTGTTTGATCTTGTACAGCAGTGCCTTGTAGCTGATCTGCAGATCGTTTGCCGCGGCCTTCCTGTTCCATCCAGTTCCCTCCAATACCTGTGCAATTGCAATGGATTCCGCATCGCCCTTGAGGTTTCGTACCATAGCTTTCAACCCGGCGCCGTTCGGTGCCTCTGCTGCGCCGCCCGTCGCTGTCCAAGCCGCCCCCTGGTACGCGGACGACGGACTCAGCTCATCGATGATCGACCTCTCATCACCCAGCACCAGATACCGATTGATCACGTTCTCCATCTCGCGCAGGTTACCTGGCCACGTGTGCTCCGTAAGCGTTTTGATCAGGTTATCCGAGAAAGTGAGCGGCTCCCGGCCATACCTGCGGGAGCCTTTTCGCATGAAATACTCCGCAAATACGGGAATCTCTTCCTTGCGCTCACGTAACGGCGGAATACTCAACGTAAAGCCGTTCAGGCGATAGTACAGATCCTCGCGGAAACTCTTGTTCGCCATCGCCTCTTTCATGTTGATGTTCGTAGCCGCGATTACTCGAACGTCTACCTTCATGGGCGACCGGCTGCCCAATCGAGAGAACGTACCATCCTGCAGAACCTGCAGCAGCTTGGCCTGCAAAATCGCCGGCATCTCACCGATCTCATCCAGAAAGATCGTGCCGCCCGTACAGACCTCGAACTTGCCCGGCTTCGTCTTTACCGCTCCGGTGAATGCGCCCTGCTCATAGCCGAACAGCTCGCTCTCCAGCAGGTCCGCCGGAACCGCCGCGCAATTCACCTTCAGGAAGATGTTCTGGCTTCGCGCCGACATCTTGTGGGTATACAGCGCAAGAATCTCCTTGCCCGTACCGCTCTCGCCCAGAATCAACAGCGGAATGTCTGCCTTGGCTACCAGCACCGCCTGAGACTCCAGGTCTCGCATCCGTTTGCTCGACCGGACGAAGGAGTGCGTCTCGTTCAGAGGAACCTCGCGAAGCACATCCGCCGCAGTCTCCTTCTTTTCCGCGGACACGAGGTGCTCTTCAATTGCCTGCTCCACGTCGCTGCCAGTGAACGGCTTCATCACGATCGCCCGCACACCGAGACGAATCACCATCTCGAGGTCCCTAAGGTCAGCCGAGCAGGACAGGACGATCACGGGAAGATTTGGCTTTGTGCAGCGTATATGGGTGAGCAGAGGCAGCGGATCTCTGTTGGTATGCAGGGCCATCAGCAACAGATCGGGCTCGCCAACCTGCTCCAACCGGTCGAGCAGCGCCGGTTCCTCCGAAAACAAATTCAGAGAATAGCGGGCTGACAGCGCCAAGCGTAAGTAATCGAGCACCGCGAGGTCCGGCTCTAGAATCAGAACCTGAGCTCGTGAGTTTGCAACAGACTTCGTGGCAGAACCCGGGTGAGACAGCGAAGCTGACATACAAATACCCCTATTTTGCTGGCCTGGGTCGCTCTCCCAACCGCGCAATGCATTGAAACTGTTGCCTGATGTTCCAAATCAACATGCAATCTACCGAGTACAGAGGGGGAGACCCACGACCCTTACACAGCAAATTCTAGATGGTTTCGAGAGAACTTACACAACAAAATGTTAATAACTTTGCGGCAAAAGAGATAAACGTTTTCCACTTTTCTCGTCAAACCAGCTTCCGGGTAACCGGCCTTGTTTACCGAAGAGACAAACACGTCTATCCCTCCACACCGTACACCTCTAAGCGGCTGACTGTAATTTCTGTGAATTCGCGCCAAATATGAACGTCCGCTTCGGATCATGACATCCCTGCCCCAGCATAAGGATATGGCTTGAGACTTTTCCCGTTTCATTCCATGATTGGTGACTGACGTGCTCTGTGAAAGGTATTGCAGAGTTGCCGTCCCTGTTGCACGCGCCCTAAAGGAAAAAATGACCTTGGTCCATAATCTAGAATCCGCCGCTATACTAAACCTTCCGCCGTTGGACATCATCTTCGGCAGAAGCACAGCCATGCAGTCGGTCCGGAACAAGCTGGAGCGCGTCGCCGAGACCGATGTGCCAGTCCTGATACAAGGGGAGAGCGGCACCGGTAAGGAGATCTGCGTCCGTCTTCTCCACGCCTTCTCCGCCCGCGCACAAGGTTCGCTCGTAAAAGTAAGCTGTCCGGCCATTCCACACTCTCTCCTTGAGACCGAGCTTTTCGGCTATGAAAAAGGCGCCTTTACCGGGGCAATGTCCACAAAATTGGGCCGGGTCGAGCAGTCTCACATGGGGACACTCTTCCTGGACGAGGTCGGCAGCCTCGACCTGGCGGTTCAATCCAAGCTGCTGCAGGTCTTGCAGGACGGCACCTTCGTTCGCGTGGGCGGCCATGAGCCTCGCACCATTGCCACCCGCCTTGTTTCTGCCTCCAACAGCGATCTGCGCAACCAGGTCGAGGATGGCACCTTCCGGCTCGACTTTCTTTTTCGCATCAATGCCGTAACGGTCAATCTACCGCCCCTGCGCCAGCGGATCACCGACCTTCCGATTCTCATCGACTACTTCCTCGAGCACTATGCAAAAGTTTTCCATCACACGCCGGATTTGCTCTCGAGGAGCGCCGTCCGCCTGATGCAGAACTATCACTGGCCCGGAAATGTGCGCCAGCTCGAGAACCTGATCCGCAGCTACGTTCTTATCGGCAGTGAGGAAGCGCTGATCTCTGAACTGATGCCCGAGGCCCCGCGCAGCGGCATCGTCACAGAAATCGACCTGAGCGAACCGATTTCCCTCAAGAACATCACGAAAAAAGCTACCCAGGACCTGGAGCGCCAGATCATTCTAAAGGTTCTCCAGGAGAACAGTTGGAATCGCCAGAAGACAGCAAAATGGCTGCAGATCAGCTACCGTTCGCTGCTATATAAGCTGAGCGAAGTGGGAATGCCCGAATTGCCTCCCCGCCCTATCCGCATACCTCACCTGCTCAAAAAACCTGACGAGCGAACGCTCAAGCCTGCCTTGGCATCCCGTACCCGCGTCTACTAGTAATCTTGGAACGTCTCGGATTTTGTGAGGACGCTGCCCCTGTGATTCGCTACTGAGCAGAGCAATCATCTGGTCGAACACCGAATCGTATACCGGCACACCGGAACGGCTACTGCGCTCCTTGCCTTCGGATAATCGTCTTTACCGTCTCGAACATGATCAGGAGATCAAGGCCGAGCGACATGTGTTTGATATAGTACAGATCGAACTCCAGCTTCTCGCGGCTTTCGGCCAATGTAGCCCCATAGCCATAGCGCACCTGAGCCCATCCTGTGAGCCCTGGCCGGATCATATGTCGCAGATCGAAGTACGGAATCTGTTCCGACAGCCAGGGAACGAACTCGGGACGCTCCGGCCTGGGCCCAACAAAGCCCATATCACCGCGCAACACGTTCCACAACTGCGGCACTTCATCCAGTCGAGTCTTCCTCATGAACATTCCCACCCGCGTCACTCTCGGGTCGTTCTTCGTCGCCCATTTCGCGCCCGCAGCCTCGGCGTCCGTCCGCATGGTTCGAAACTTGTAGACAGAGAAGTTACGGCCGCCGAGCCCCACCCGCGTCTGACGGAAGAAGATCGGCCCAGGAGAAGAGAGGCGAACCAGCAGAAGCACAATCGGGAAAAATGGCAGAAAGAGAAGCAGCCCCGCAGCCGCGGTCAGCGTCGAGACAATGCGCCGGGCAATCTGCTGCGATGGTTTCACCTTGAACCCTTCACTGTAGATGAAGCTGCTGGGGCGAAGACCGTCCAGATGCAGCTTTCCCGTGAGCCGCTCGAGCAACGTTCCCGCCTCTTCGATGACTACGCCGTCGAATCGTAGCTTGAGAAGTTCGCGAAGCGGCAACTCCCCGCGACGATCCTCCAGCGCCACGATCACACGGTCCACCGAAGGAGTAGGACCGCGGAACGATTCCAGGGCGATCGCAAATTGTTCTCGCCTCTCCGGTTTATCGGCCAGACTGCCATCCCACGCGACAACCTCCATTCCCGCGTCCTTGCGTGTGCCGAGCAACTCCACGATGGTCCGTGCACGTTCTCCAGCGCCCAGAACGTACACCCTTTCCCGAAACATCTTTCTCCCGATCAGCCATGCATACGCACTGCGCCACAACACCAGGGACACCGTCAGGAAGCTTAGGCCGACCAGAAGAACGTAGTGCGCGATATCGGCATCCGGGAAGAAATAGAGAACCGCCGAAAGCAGAAACGATAGAAACCCGAGGACCAGGAGAAGCCGAAAATAAATCTCCCACCGAGCGGAGATGCGTTGAGGTTCGTACAGGTCGAAGTAGTACGAGCAGAGCAGCGTCACAACCGTGAGACAGGCGATCTTCACCGCACCGTATTCGTAGTTCAGCACAAGATAAGTGTCCGGCCCAAGAATCAAGGCCGTCGCCAGCAGGAATGAGCCGCTTACGATCAGAGCTTCACAAAGCAGGAGAACGATGGTTCGCGTCGGATAGTAAACATTGAAAAGCCGAATCATTGTCGCCGTCGTCCCCTTTACTGGTTGGTGGCATCGTAACCGTAGTAACCGCCAACCTGGGGGGCGCCGTGAACCGCATTGAGAACAAAACCAAGAATGTTCGAGGCCTTCAACTCGCTTTGAGCACGTTGCGCGATCGGAAACTTGGTAATGCCTTCGCGTGCGACCAGCAGGACGCCATCGCACGACCTTGCCAAGTTGACCGCGTCCGAGACAGGCAGCACCGGCGAAGAATCCACGATAATCCAATCAAAATGTGGAGATGATAGACGCAACAACTCCGCAAAACGAGGACTTCCCGAAAGATCGGCCGCCTTGTCGCCGCCATTTCCTCCGGCGATGAAGGTCAGATTGGGCAGCAGCGGTTTGCCGGTGCCATTCAGTTCGAGAGACTGTTCCGCCCGCTGCATCACCTCTTCCGCAGTTGCCTTGCCGGCAAGGTAATCTGCGAGTCCAGGATGCGATTCGCACCCAAGCAACTGATGCAGCGAGTAGCGCCGCATATCGCCATCAATCAAAAGCACTTTGCTGTTCTTGTGGCGGGCTAGGCTCAACGCGAGATTAGTCGAGATGAAGCTTTTGCCCTCTTGCGGCATACCGCTGCTTATCAAAATCGACTTGAGAGGCTTGAGGTCCCGCAATTCATAGATCCGCGAACGGAGGCTGCGGAACTGTTCCACAGCCGCTCCCCGCTCCATAAGAGCCGGCAGCTGCGACGGCGACAAGGACCAGGGCCTTCTCACGATCTGGTCGGTGTTCAGTCCCTCGGTGTTCGCAACCTGTGCGGCCGACGCCGTGTAGGTCTCCACCCCTCGGAACGAAGACGCAGGCGGGTCTTCGACCTCGGAGACCGCTGCCGAAGACGGTGTCGCGCGGGCAGTCTGTCTAGCTGACCGTGGTTCTCGCTCGTTAGCTTCGAATGTTTTTTCGGCTTCTGCCTTCTGTAATGCTTCGTAGATGCGGCTCATCGATCTTGCCTTCCCGGAGTCTCACCCCTGAACGCTGTCATATAGTCTCGGTTTTCACTGACTGTACTCTGCGGTTGTTGAACTCCCCGTCCACTCAGTGCAACCGAAGAAACCATGAACGGCTGTGTTTCCAGCTCTAGCTCCGTTGCCACGCCTTCGACCATCTCTGCGGATACCTGCTGCACCTGTTCCACATACGCCACAATCAGTGCGTGCTCGCAAAGCAGGTTGATAATGCGAGGAATACCATGGCTGTAACGATGCACCAGGTCCAAACCCTCAAGCGAGAAGATGGGCCACGTGGCTCCCGCAATCCTCAGCCGTTCCGCGACATACGCGTGGGTTTGAGTTTCGGTAAGCGCCTGGGTGCGACACCAGAGCGAAACACGCTGGCGGAGCTGACGCACACTCGGATGACGAAGCTTTTCTTCAAGCTCTGGCTGTCCTGAAAGAACAATCTGAAGCAGCTTCTCCGATGAGGTCTCGAGGTTAGTCAGAAGCCTAATCTCCTCCAGCAGCTCCCATGAAAGATTCTGCGCCTCGTCCACGACCACCACGCAGGTCTCCTCCATACGAAACCGCTCAACCAGCCAGCGATTCAACTGAATCAGCATTCCAGATTTGGTTCGTGTCGCTGGAATAATACCGAAGTCGGTCAACACAAACTCCAGAAAATCCAGCACGTCCAACCGGGGATTGAAGACAAATGCGGTAGACACTCTCCGGCTGCTGAAGGACGCCAACGCCCGGCGCAATAGGGTCGTCTTCCCTGTTCCCACCTCGCCGGTCAGCACGGTAAATCCCTTTTTGGCAGAGATTCCGTACTCCAGACAAGCCAGAGCCTCCCGGGTGTGCGGCATCATGTAGAGAAACCGCGGGTCGGGACTGGTCCCGAATGGGCTGCTTTGCAGCTTGAAAAAGCTTTTATACATCGTTATCCACCCGCATTCATGAGTGCCTTGGTCTCCGCTGTCAGGTCTGGGCCGCCTCGCCGAAACCATCTCCTGCGCGGCTTTACGGCTACCTCTTCGCCGTTATAGGCGATCACACCCAGGGTCCGCAGCTTTGTGAAGGACCAGATATCGCGCTCACTTCGAAGCGCCGTGTCCCTATACTCGAGTGCCGCGATGATCAGAAGACCCACGGCAAGTCCAGCGGCAAGACCACCGCCAACAAAGACAGGACGTTTGGGAGAGAACGGCGCTTCGGGAAGGTTAGGCTCGTCCATCACCCGGAACTGCTCACCTTGCTGCCGCCGTTCCAGGTCGGTCGCCATCTTGGACTGGTTCATCTTATTGAGCAGGTCGTCATAGAACGCCTGTGCCGTCAGGTTATCCCGAGTGATGCTCTTATACTCTTCCTCCACTGCCGGACTCGACGCAACGCGCTCCTGATACATCCTCAACTGTGCCTGGATAGCTCCCTGATCCCGCTTTTTCTGAACAATCGCTTGCTCCATCGCCCGGAGCTGTGCACGGAGCTGTTGCACCCCCAGCGAATCGGTGGGTTTCGCGGCCGAAACTGGCCCTGTTACCGCAGGGGCAGGGGCCGCATGCGCCATCTCCTGCCGCAACTCCTTGATCTTCCTCCTGGTACTCACCACATCGGGGTAGTCATCCGTGTAGCGAGAGGTTAGATCGGCCTCCTGCGCCAGAAGCTGCTGTAGCTCCAACTGCTGAGTCTGTGGAGCGGCCCCGCCGCGCTCGGAGTTCTGCGATGGCTGATTTTGCTGCTGGAGCACAAGCATCGATTCGGCATAGCTCTTGTCCTGCTCCATACGGGCCAGCGCCTGTGTCGCAGCATCCAGCTGAGTATTCAACGTGGTCAGCATGTTGATGTTCGACGCCTCCGCTCCCGGCAGCTTGCCGACGTAGGTCTGCTGGAACTTGGCCAGCCTCGCGTCCTCTTCATCCAGCTTAGCCTTCGCGTCAGCCAGCTGTCCCTTGAGAAAGTCGGTTGTTCCTGCCGCACTTGCCGCCCGGTCATTCAGGTTTTCACTGACAAAAAGCGACGTGATCTCCCCGCACACCAGTTGCGCCGTGCGTGCATCGGCTGCCTTGAACGAGATAAAGAATCCAGGCAAGCCGCCCGTGCGCGAAATGTCCGACTGTATAGGCTTGATATCAATGCTCTTGCGCGTCTGGTCGATCCGGTCGTCCATCGACATCTTGGAGGTTGCGTACAAGTTGAAGCGCTCGATTATCGGCTGCAGCCGCGAACGGCTGAGGATCTGCTCCCGCATGGTGGCCAGCCGGCCGCTCAGATCTTCCGTAATCACCGGCTTCACGTAGGTGTCGGGAACCTTTTGCTGCTCAACCAGAACCAGCGTCTGCGACAGAAATTGCGGCTGCATCAAAAATGTGATGGCGTATCCGGCGACAGGAAAAATGATCGCAGGGATGGCAAGTATCCACCATCTGCGCTTTAGAATCGTGGTGTAGTCTTGCAGCGTCAATGCGCGATGTCCCAGCATAGAACTCCTTAGAATTGTCCCAGTCGCGTTGAACGGGGGGAAAACGTGATTCCAATGCCGAATGTCTGAGAAGTTCCATTCAAGGCATTGATACCCAAAAACTGATCGGTACTCGACTGGTGCTGCACCGTATAGCTCGCATAGCCGGACAGATTGGTCCTGATACGGCGCGTCGCCTGGGCGCCCACATATAACGTATTGAACACTTCGGTCGCGGCGGTTAAGCCATTAGCGCTTCCGAACTGCGTCAGACCAGAGGTGTGCACATAGGATCCGTTGAGAGACACCACCCAATCCCGGCCATATGGGCGTCCAACTGTGCCCGTGACAGTATCCGCAAACGCTCCCGGAAGAACACCTGAACCACTGTTGACGCCACGCGAATAGCTCACCGAAGCATTGTAATAGCGATGCGTATACGAGAGACTGGCGTTTCCCGCAATACTGAGGCTGGAAGGCAGCAGCGTGCTATTTGAGCTGGAGACCCACTGCGGACCGATTGAGCCGCTCACGCTGAACGAACGGCTCAGAAGCCGTTGATAGGACACGTTCAGACCACGCGTTTGAAAGTTTGGGAAGCCCGCCGCCTCCACACCGCTATACGTGAACGTGGAATACACCGCGCTCAGGCTGGCCGAACTCCGCGCGTTGATGCGACGGTTCACCGCCACCGTGCCTGCGATCTGAGTATCATTCAAAGCATTGGCATTGGCATTGGCATTCGCACCGCCGCCAACAAAATCCAGCACAGCCCACGAGGCGGAGCCGCTGACTGAGGTCTGCCTGTTGAGTTCACGTTCCAGACTGCCACTCAAACCGTTGCTGATCCGATTGCCCGCAGCTGAGAAAACACCGCCTGCCGGCCCATACCCGGGACCTTGAATCGGTATGACGCCGATATCGCCTACACCCGCCACCCCAGACAAACCTGTTGTAGGGGATTCAGGCAGGAAGCTGAACGAATCGGATAGGTTAAAGAGCCAGTGCTTGGTTACAAGCCCTTGGGAAGCGACGACGTTACTAAAGCCCGAAACGGCCTGCCCCGTCTGGTTTGGCAGAAGGACACCGGCACCAAGAAGCAGACTGAACGGCCGGACTCTACTCTTGGAGTTGTATGCAACATCGCCCGATAGCGTCGTAGATCCGGTCACGTCGCCTGACCCGTAATACCCCAACTGCACGATCTCCGAGGCGCTCAAGGCATAATAAACAACGCCATTTAGCGCGGACAGGTCCGGCGTCAGACTGCCTGGAACGGCGCTGACCGAGGTCACCCCGGCTGGAACGGCCTGTCCATACAAAATAGAGGCTCCCGGCCAGAGCAAACCAGCCATCACCATCCGGATCTTCATAGCTCTCTTCATGGAACGACGATCGTGTCTCCCGGAAGAAGCGAGACCCCCTGGTTTTCGCCTTTCAGCGCCTGCTTATAGTTGAACAGCAGCTTCTGTTCTCTTCCCCCGACCTTCCGAAGAATATAGATGTGCTTGGAATTGGCGAACTGGGAAAGGCCGCCGGCCGTTACGATCGCCTGCAGTACCGTCATGCCCGGGGTCAGCATGAGCGGACCGACCTTTCCAACCTCGCCGACCAGAAAAACTCGCTGACTGTTCACCCCGAGCACAACGACATTTACTATGGGATCCTGGATATACTTCCTCAACCGTTGCGAAATATCCGCACTCAACGCCATTGGCGTCAGACCCGCTGCCGGCAGGTCCCCGACCAGGGCAAGCGAAATCATCCCATCCGGGCGCACCGGGACGCTGCCGGAAAGCGTCGGCTCCTTCCAGACCGTAATCTCCAGGGAATCTTCAGGCCCTATCACGTAACGCTCCGGATCCATCGGCCCGGCATACTTCGGGGCGGTCGCCGTCTTACCGGAGACGGGCGGCTGGCCCGCCATCGCCGGAGACTGCGCCACAGTCTGCGAGACCTGCGTAAAACCTTCAAGCGGTAAAGCCGGCAACATCACGGCCAGCATGAAACAAAGGCCCTTCATTGAATCACTCCCATTGTGCTTCATCAACGTTTTCTACTTTGCAAAGTCAAAACCAGAATATGACTTCGCGGCTTCCATCTGAATCTTTTGAAATTTGCTGTCTGCAACTCTCTGCAAATTGGACTCTTTCAAATCCCGATCGACCGCGAAGAGTGGCGTTCGGAGCCTGGTGGCCACAGCGTTATGAGCACCTCAAGTGCCAAAACCCGGATCATAGCTAATCTATGCAGCCAAAACTGCTAAATGCCGGCTCACCACCCTCTGTGATCTCCGCTGAATGTCATCCCTACCCGAATCCCTGGGATGTACCTTCACCGCATTCCCTCCTATGCAGATTAGCAGCCTATGTGGGAAATGTTTTTCCCTGTACGTGGCATGTAACCTACCACTTTCGTTCCTGTCTTCGCTAAACAGAGGAGACTACACTCTAAGACATCCGGCATTTGAATTGCATGTGAGAGACCTGTGAAGTATAACGTCTTACGAATGACTATCCCTAGCACTCAAGCCGAACCGTATTCGGCTGCGCTCCTTCCCGAAGCAGAGGCCGAACACCGCAGTGCGAGTTCCTCTTCCTGGCAGGCCTGGCTCCCCTATGCCGCCATTGCCTTGGTCCTGGCGGTCATGTACTACCGGGTGGCTGTCAAACTCGTCTACGACTGGTACACCATACCGGACTACTCCCACGGCTTCCTCGTGCCTTTTTTCGCTCTGTTCCTGCTCTGGGATAAGAGAAAAGTTCTCGCAGCCACCCCGATCCGGCAATCCTGGCGCGGCATCCCGCTCGTTGCTCTTTCGGTGGCCATTCTCATCCTCGGCGTCTACGGTGTGGATCTCTTTACCGCCCGCATATCATTTGTCTTTCTTCTAGCCGGTATTATTTGGACTCTCTTCGGCCGGCTCATGCTCCGCCAGTTGTACTTCCCCCTGCTTGTTCTCATTCTGGCGATCCCCTTTCCAACCATTCTCTTCAACCAGATCACCTTTCCCCTCCAACTGTTCGCCTCGCGCATCGCCAGTCAGATACTCCCTGTGCTCGGAGTTCCGGTTTTGCTCGAAGGCAACGTCATCCAGCTTCCGGTCATGAAGTTGGAGGTTGCGGAAGCCTGCAGCGGCATTCGTTCCCTGATGAGCCTCTTCACCCTGGCCATCTTCTATGGTTACTTCCTCGAGCGAACCACCCGCCGCCGCGTTCTGCTCGCCCTCTTCAGCATTCCCATCGCCGTCACGGCCAACGTGCTGCGTATCGTTGGCACAGGACTTTGCGTACAATATTGGGACCCCGATAAGGCGCTCGGCTTTTTCCACGAGTTCTCCGGCTGGGTTATGTTCGTGATCTCGCTCGGCTGCCTTTATGTTGTCCACCGCCTCATGCAGTTAATCTCACCGGCACCGGTAAAGGCAGCGACCCGATGAAATCCCCGCGCTTCTGGACCATCATGGTCCTTCTTCTGGCAACCGCCTTCGTCCTCGAAAGCCGTGGGGATACCGACCGCGTTCCTCCGAGCGAACCACTCAGCCGTATGCCGCAGACCTTTGGAATCTGGACCGCCCGCGACCTGCCACTGGATGACGATACGTTAGCCGTGCTAGGCAAGGGCGACTTCCTGAACAGGATCTACACCCCACATCCCGCACACGCCATTGCGGAAAGCTCTCTGCTCGCAAACCCCTCTGCCGCCGCACCGATCAGTCTCTTCATCGGCTACTTCGCAACCCAGCGCACCGGGCAGACAATGCACTCGCCACAGCATTGCCTGCCAGGCGCTGGCTGGACCTTCGATTCGCAAAAATACGTCGACTTGAAAGACGCGCAGGGCAAGGATTTCAAAGTAGGGGAGTACCTGATCAGCAACGGCGAGAGTAAACAGTTCGTTATCTACTGGTATCAGGCGCATGGCCGCAGCGTTCCCAACGAGTACCTTGCGAAGCTTTACATGGTCGCCGACGCGATACGCACCAACCGCACGGATGGCGCGCTGGTACGCGTCATTACACCGGTCATGCCAGGAGAGCCGCTTGAAGCCGCGAAAGACCGGGCAGTCCGTTTTACCCAACAGATGGCTCCGTATCTGCCGCGTTTTATTCCCAGCTAAGCGACCCAAAAGTCGTAGGTTTTTGGGAGAACAGGGACCCTGCTGTATCGGACAATGACACCGGAAGGCAAATCGAAAACTTAGAAGTTGAAGGCTGGCTCCAGAATTGCGTATCTGAGAAATGATCGAGGAAACAAAAGCAATGAGAATTTCGCTCACACCTGCATCCCGAATTTCAGCAATCCTGGCCGCCTGCCTCGCTCTTGGCCTCACCGCCGGCTGCCATCGCGATCCTAACAAGCAGAAGCAGCGATATCTCGAGAGCGGAAAACGCTATGCCAAGGAGGGCAAGACCAAGGAAGCGGCGATCCAGTTCTCGAATGCGCTCAAGGTCGACCGCAACTTCGCCGAAGCCCATTACCAGCTCTCCAAGGTTTACCTTGCTCAGGGGTCCGTCCTGCCCGCCTTTCAGGAGTTGAGGCGTACGGTGGACCTTCAACCGGGCAACGTTCAAGCACGCATCGATCTTGGCAATATATTCCTCTCAGGGCGTTTGACGGACAAGGCTGCCGAGCAGGCGAACGCGGTCCTCGCAATCCAAAGCAATAACGCGGACGCCTTTGCCCTTCTCGCGAGCGTTGCCGCGGCTAGAAACGACCGAGCCGAGGCGCTAGCGCAGATTCAGCACGCTCTTGCCATCGCACCCGATCGCGCCGCCTTCCACGCGACCCTCGGCATGCTTGAAAGCAGCGATCCGGCGACTGCGGCAAATGGCGAAGAGCAGCTTCGCAAGGCGGTGTCCCTGGATGGCAAGGACATCAGGGCGCATATGGTGCTTGCGTCGATCCTGCAGAAAAAGGGCGACCTGCAAGGCGCTGAAGACCAGATGAAAGCTGCTGTTTCAGCCGACCCCAAGAACTTGATGGCTCGTGCCACACTCGCCGACCTGTACCTGCGCCAGAATGATACAGCCAAAGCCGAGGACACGCTTCACCGTGCCTCCGACGAACTTGGAGACACGGAGAGCGGCGCCGGTCTGCTCGCCAACTACTACATACACACCAATCAGATAGACAAAGCTCAGGCCGTGTATGCGGACTTGGTTGCAAAGCATCCAAAGAGCGCGCCGCTCAAGCTGGCCTACGCTCGCATTCTCATTCTTGACAGGAACATCGACAAGGCACGAAGCGTCGGAGCCGAGCTTGCGAAGACCGACAGCAGCCTTCCCGAGGTAGCCGTCCTCAATGGCATGATGCTGCTCAACGACGGCAAAGCGAGCGATGCATTCAATCTTCTTCAAAAAGCAGCCAAGACCAATCCCGACAGTGTTCCGGTCAAGCTTTGGCTGGCTCGAGCCGCCCGCGCCAGAGGTGACATGACTGTGGCCCAGCAAAATTATCGGGATGCCGCAAAGCTCAATCCCAGAAGCCTGGAAGCGCAGACCGGCCTTGCCGACATCTCCATCGATACCCATGACTTCACCACACTCGACCAGGTTGCGGAGACAGCTATCACAGCCACGCCGCAGGCCTCGAATCCATATGTCTGGCGCGGAATGGCCGAGGGCAGCCGAAACGAGCTGGACAAAGCAGAAGCAGATTTCAACCACGCGCTCAAACTCGACCCTAAGAATTCAATCGCCTACCTTGAACTGGCACAGGTTCGCCTGGTACAGAAAAAAATCCCCGAGGCTCGGGCTCTCCTCGAGCAGTCACTTGTCTACAACCCGAATGGAGCGCGCTCCCTCCGCCTGCTCGCGTCTACCTTCCTTTTCGACAAGCAACCCGCGAAGGCCATCGGCCGCGTTCAAGAGCAAATTGCGAAAAGTCCACAAAACAATGACATGTACGATCTCTTAGCCGACCTTCAGCTATCGACAGGAGACAATGCAGGTGCTCTTGCCTCAGCCGAAAAGGCATTGCAGCTGCGGCCGACCGACAGCACCGCCGTCATGGCATACACGCGGGCCGAGGTAAGTCTGGGAGACCCGGCAAAAGCTGTTGCGAAGTGGAAGCAATGGACCACAGACCATCCGAACGACGCACAGGCGCTCACGATTCTTGGAACCCTCCAGGAGACCCAGGGAGATAAGGAGAATGCCATGGCCAACTACAAAAAGGCACTTGCTATTCAGCCCGATCAGGCTGTCGCGGCCAACAATCTCTCCTACCTCATGGTCGAAACCGGCCAAAACCTTGACGTAGCGCTCTCTCTTGCTCAAGTCGCCCGGCGCGGCATGCCCAATTCTCCTAGCACCGCCGACACTCTCGCCTGGGTTTACTATCAGAAGGGTAATTATGCCTCAGCCCGCGACCTCCTCGAAGACGCCTTGAAGACAGACCCGGCGAACGCCTCCATGCACTACCACCTGGGAATGATTTACGCGAAGCTCTCCGACAATAGTGACGCGGTCATTCACCTGAAAAAAGCGTCCACCCTCGCCCCGAATACTCAAACGGCGAAGGACGCTGACAAGGAGCTTGGTCTACTCGGCTAAGAACCTGTTTGAAAACTACGATGGGGAGCCACGGATATCATAGGCGCGGATGGTCAGGGCGTTAGCGTAAACACATGTATCCGAGCGATTTGACCGAAGCCCAGTGGTTGCGGCTTGAGCCTTTGCTGGAGGGGTTGTGGGTAAAGCGGCATGGCGGAGGGCGGCCTCGCAAATTGAGTTGCGACGGATTGTGGACGCGATGCTGTATATGGTGAAGACCGGCCGTCAGTGCGGCAGATGCCAGCCAACCTCCCTCCGTGGCAGTCGGTGTACCAACAGTTCCGGCTCAGGCGGGGCTCGGGCGCATGGGGGCGCGTCACTCTGACACTGTGCTAGCAGGGGCGCAAGGCGAGAGGGAGAAACGCCCACCCACCGTGGCGATCATCGATTCTCAATCGGCCAAGATGGCCTTAAAAGGGGTGCGACGCGGGTAAGAAGATCAAGGGCCGCAAGCGGCACATCGGGAGGTGGTCAAACGCAATGACTGCACACCTTCGAGGTGACCTGCCCCCTTTTTCTCAACCATTCATAACTGGAGTTTCTCAGTTGTGTTGTTGGTTGTGGTTGGCGAAGGGATCCGGGCCATGGCCCGGATCCCTTCGAGGACGAGTTTGAACTCCTGGGGCGTGCGGTAGTCCAAGGAGCTATGCGGCCGCTCGCAGTTGTACTCTTCCCGCCAGGCTGCCAGAGTACACCGAACATCGTTGAGCGTTCGGAACCAGCTGGTGTTCAGGCATTCGTCACGCAGCCTGCCATGGAAGCTCTCGACGTGTCCATTCTGCATCGGACGGCCGGGTTGGATGTGGATCAGTGCAACCTTCCAGTCCTCGGCCCAGCTGAGCATCCTGCGCGAGGTGAACTCCGGCCCATTGTCTGAGCGCACGTTCTCAGGCCGGCCACGCTCGCCGATCAACCGCTCCAGCACCCGCGTGACGCGTCCACTGCCGAGGCTGGTGTCAGCCTCAAGCGCAAGACACTCGCGCGTGTACGCATCCACCACGCTGAGGATCCGCACCATCCGCCCGGTCGCCAGGCCGTCGACGATGAAGTCCATCGCCCACTCCTGGTTCGCTCCAGTCAGCCGCTGCTCCGTTGTGCGTTCGCGGACGAGACGCTTGCATCTCTTGCGCCGCACCATTAGCCGCTCTTCGACATACAGCCGATAGACTCGCTTCACGTTCACGTCATAGCCCCTGCGGCTCAAAAGCGCATGCAGCCGACGATAGCCATAGCGCGGCTTTTGCCGCGCTAGCATCACCAGCGCTTCTCGCAACCCGGCGTTGCGGTCCGGTCTCGGCTCGTACCGATAGCTTGACCGCTCCATCTTCAGCAGCTTGCAGGCCGTGCGTTCGCTCAGCCGGAACTCCGACGAGACGAACGCAACGTCTCCTCTTAGACCGGCAAGCTCCAGCCGTTTTTTCGGATCACCGCCTTGAGCGCTTCGCCATGCAGACTCAGTTCCGCAACCAGCAGCTTCAAGCGACGGTTCTCATCCTCCATCGCCTTCAACCGCTGTGCCTCGCTCACATCCATACCGCCGAACTTCTGCTTCCAGCCATAGAACGTCGCCGCGCTGATCCCGTGCTCGCGACACACATCCGCCGTCTTGATCCCAGCCTCATGCTGCTTCAGTATCCCGATGACCTGCTCTTCCGTATAACGGCTCTTCTTCATCGTCAGCTCCCTCGCTCAGATTACGAGAGAACTCCAGTTTCAACTGGTAGAGATTTCCGGGGGCAGGTCAGAGGTGCTGCCCAAACGTTGGATCGTCAAATGTACCTTTGCGTGGCTGAAATGGTCCAGAAGACTCGCCAAAGACTACGAAATGCGCCACGCCTCGGCCGAAGCCATTGTCTACATCGTCTTCGCTCATGAATTGCACAGAAGGCTTGCTTAGTTTTTAAACAGGTTCTTAGAGTTCTTAGCTAAGCCTTACGTGATGGATCCGTGTGGTTCACAAAAAGCTTATCGAAAAATGCTATCCACCGTTCTTCCATGCGCTGCCAAGAGTACTCAGCCTCAAACAATGTCTGCGCATTCGTACACGCGGCGCGCAGCGCCTCATCCGGAGAGTAAATGGTTTTAATGGCATGTTCTAACTCATCGGCATTTCCAAATCGAGTGGGCATCCCAAAGCCAGCCTTCTCTGCAAATTGGCTGACAAGGCACTCAGAATTGATCAGGAGTGGGATTCCGACCATCATGGCGTCGAACAGCTTGTTCGGAGCTGCGTAGATATGATTCTCTACAAAGGGTTTATAGTGGGCGAACATCGCTGTCGCAGCCGCGGCGATCTCCATCGACCCTCGAGGCGTCGTTTCGTTTAGGTTTGTCACCAGCGCATGATTAAGAAAATGGCTCGTCATCCACGATCCGATCGGCCTTCCTGCGAAAACAATCGAAACTCCTAATCTCTCACATGCGGTCACAAGCGCTTCCACACCCGAAACACCATCGAGAATAGAACCACAAACGTAGATGAATTTGTCCGGTAGCCCAGAACGCGGCTCCAAAATCGCAGATGGCGGAGAATTGAAGATCACCACAGACTGTTTCGGTAATCTTTTGTGCCTTGCCAATCGCTCATCTGTCACTTCCACCAAACCATCGACGCTCTTCAGCGACCACCGGGAAAGCAACGACCACAACAAATTTAGATGACGCAGGCTATCCACTGTGCGGATAGCAAGACTATCGATCAGATCACACACAAGTATCGGCGGCCGAGCGATATATCCGACCGCAAATGGCAGCACATAATCTTCGTTCGTTGCGATGACAACATCCGGGGATATCGCCCGTAGCTGTTTCTTCACATACGCCGTGAACCGAAGCGAGGTAGCAAGCCCGCTTATACCTCGGCGCGCCTTTCGCCTGTCCATGTGATAATGAACTCCGCTAATCGCATCAGCGTCATCCCACATCCCTGTGCGAACACATCCTATGTAATGAACCTCTTGAAATAAACCTGCAAATACCCTAAGGCATTTCGATACTCGGACGTTGTTGGGACTGTCCGAGTGAACATAGACGAGCTTTGCGTTATACCTCAAGCCCCGGTACCAGCCTCGGGAAAGGTTTGCAATTTATCGAAGTGACGCATCAAGACTTCGACGATGCGCTGTCCAGCGTGACCATCCCCATATGGATTTTGTTTACCTCTAGAATTCCAGCTTCCAGGATTTTTTAAAATCATATTCGCTTCTGCTGCAATTTTCGTACGTCCTGTGCCGATCAGCCGCACCACGCCTGCGTCCACCCCCTCAGGGCGCTCCGTCGTCTCTCGCATCACTAGCACGGGCGTACCGAACGAAGGGGCTTCCTCCTGGACGCCGCCTGAATCTGTCAGGATGAGTGCCGCTCTCGACATCAAATATACGAACGGTTCGTAATCTATCGGCGGTATAAGATACACATTTGGAAGCCCCTTTAAGACTCTATTCACAGGCTCCTGCACATTTGGATTCAGATGAACCGGATAAATCACATCCACGTCCAGATTAGAAAGAGCGATATCTTGGATGGCTTGACAGATATTTTCAAATCCCTCCCCGAAGCTCTCACGTCGATGTCCTGTGACCAGAACGAATCTTCGGCTTTGGGCGATCGTGACGCCAAGAGACTCGAAAAAAATAGTCCAGCGCACCGCCGTTTCGGGGAGAGACTGCTTTTCCATTACCGTAAGCAAGGAATCCACGACTGTGTTTCCCGTAACGAATATCTTTCGATCCGCAATCCCTTCTGAAAGAAGGTTTTGACGGGCGGCCGGAGTTGGCGCAAAATGTAAATCCGATATCTGACTGCTGAGCCTTCGATTGATCTCTTCTGGAAAGGGATGAAACTTATTATCGGTCCGCAGACCCGCCTCGATATGGCCGACCTGGATTTTTTCATAATAAGCTGCGAGACTGGCGGCAAACGTAGTGGTCGTGTCGCCCTGCACCAGCACAATATCGGGCCGTTCCAGATTGAGCACTGCACTGATGCCGATGAGGCATCTTGCGGTCAGTGCCGAAAGACTCTGATTCGGTTCCATCACTGCTAGGTCATAATCGGGAACAATCTGGAACAGCCCTAGCGCCGCATCCAACATCTGTCGATGTTGCGCTGTAACACAGATTTTGGTCTGAAATATGTCGCGATGAAGTGACAGTGCCTGAACAACTGGGGCCATCTTAATGGCTTCTGGCCTGGTTCCAAAAATCAATAGAATCTTTTTCATAGGGAGTAGTCGGAACCTAACCGCGGGAACAATTCTTTTTTGATTTTCGAAATATCCTGCTGCATCTGGTTCTTGTGGTTGAGTGGTTGCGGAACCGGCAATCGGTGAAATGAAGAAGTTGAAAGGAACAAATATTAAACATCGATGATTATGCATGCCTCTCAAAATTTGATAATCTCAACTTCAGCAAGAATAACGAGAAGAGGCACACTGTACAAGGCTTCTTGGGGTGGACGAGCGTTCTTGTACATTCTTTATCTCTGATTTACACCCGATTAACCTCCTTTTACTCAGCCTCATTTCTTTTATGAGCTAACCTGATGCGAGTAGGTTTGCGTACGCTGCCGTAACTCGATCCAACATAGCCTCGGTCGTAAATTTCTCTGCAACCAGCCCCTTTCCTGCTGCACCCATTTTGCCTGCTCTGGATGGATCATAGAGGAGACGACTGATAGCCTCCGCCATTGCTGTGGGATCCTCAGGCGAAATGATAAAGCCGTTGAGACCGTCTTTCACGGCCTCTGCATTCCCTCCGACATCGGTTGCCACGACAGGAAGAGATTCAGCCATCGCTTCAATGATGGCATTCGAGAAACCTTCACTTCGAGAAGGCAGGACGAAGATATCAGCTGTAGCAAGGTGATTTGGAATATCGGTTATGCCGCCCAGCAGATAGAAGCGATCGGAAAGGTTCAATTCGAAAATCAGATTTTGCAACTCCGCGAAGTATTCGGGCTCAAGCATCTCGCCCGCGATACTGAAAGAGACGAGAGGGAATCGAAGCGCAACGATTGCCGCAGCCTTGATAAAGATGTCATGACCTTTAACGCGGCGGATGTTGCCTACGGTTGTGACCAGTGACTCGCACAAGGCTCTGACAGGCTTTTCGGCTCGGGGCGAATCAGAAAGATCAAGACCATTATAAATCGTCTCTACCCGTGCGGGATCGATCAGATCCACCTCGATACAATATTGACGCACCTGCTCCGACACGGCGAATATTCGATCGGGAAAACCTGCCATCAGCCGATAAGCCAAATGATGCTTTCGTGTTCTCAGAATTCCCATATCCCTGCGGCTCCACACAAGCTTCGCATTGGATAACGTCTTCACCACAAACCCTGCCCAGATGTCGGAACTTTCAAAGAACGTTTGTACAATCTGCACGTTGTGCTGCCGAAGGAAACGCCTCAGTTCGAAAGCAGCTCTGAAAGCTGTAAGATCGTAGGTCTTCCGTAACGGAAGCGTGTAGACGGGGCATGATGGCGGCTTGGTAAGTACTTGGCTCTCCGGGTGTATGAAAAACGTCAAAATTGATACGCGGTATCCGTACTTCGGTAGCAGTGCGGCGAGCCTTAGTACGATCCGTTCCCCCCCCCCAAACGATCTTGCAAATTGGTCGACCACAAGCAGCACGTGAGGAAATGATGCATGGTTCTTATCCTGATGATTGGGAATTGCTGGCATAATCGCCTTTATCATTCCCATCGAGCAGCCTCCCAGGCATACGTGTGAGGCAGAAACATGACGAACACAAGAAGGTTTTCCACCTTATCTCCACGCCAGATGTGAAGGGATGGATAGGTGGGGATCAACTACGCGTCCTTCCATTTTGGATGCTGACTCTGTCAGTTCGATAGCCCGAACCGAAGCTCCCGTCAACACCCATAGAAGACCGTTGATCTCCACATATGTCCATCGATCTCCAAAACAGTTCGCAATCAGGCAGGAGCACAACGCAAGCAGCAAGCCCAACCCCAACCCCCGGTAGAGGGGATCTTCAGCTTTCCTGAACAGGCGAACCGCAACTGAAACCATCTGCACCAGCAACGCGGCCGCGAACAGGCCACCAAGGATCCCGGTCTCGACCAGGACTTTGACATACCAGTTGTGCGTGTCCTTCAAGTTATCGACATGCTGGCCCAATTGAAATGTCGCATACCCGGTACCGACAATAGGACTACTGACAAACATCTGCTCGGCCCGAGTCCAAAGCTCAACCCGTTCCTGCGCCGAGGCATCCAGTGCGCCATTCGAGTTTTCCGTCATATTGACACGTTCCGTAACCGCGATAGGAACAACGGTCTGCCACGTCAGAAGAAAGATTCCAAGCACGAGCAGGAGCTTGCGGTCCTTCACAACGGCAAGAACAAACACGCTGAACAGGACGGCGGCATACGCTCCCCTTGAGAAGGTATACATGGTAGCGAATAGGGTCACGGCACTCAGGCCATAGCACATCAGCTTCGCCTTCTTGCGCTTAAGGAACTGCCCAAAACCCCAGAAGAACATCCCGAACTGCGCTAGAAAAGCCGCTAGTTCATTGGATTGAAGCGCGAGGGGACCTCCGCCGCGCTTGCTTTCATCGAACGCCCCCCAAGTTCGTGACATACTCTCTGCTATCGCACTCTTATCGACCAGCAACAAAGAAATGCCTGTGATCAACACGACGGTTCTAATCGCTTTCCGGTCTTCAATCACAAGGCCCGCCGCCACGAGAACCAGTGGCAGAAGCATGTAATCTTTCCAGGTGACGAAATTGATATCGGAGAGCCAGAGCGGAGCCGGCGCATTGCTCAGAGCGGTTCCGATCCAAAGCGAAACGTAAAGATAGAGTCCAAACGCTAGCCAGGTCAGATAGAGCTTTGACTTGGGAAGCCGCTTTCCCGCAAGCAGAGCGCCGAGAATGACGCAGATGAGCAGAATGCTCATCACGTTGCCGCCCAGCGGGTAATCGGTGAAATGGTCCCGCATCGTACGGTATGGCATGAAAGGCATCAGGTAATAAAGGCCGAGTAGCGGTCGTCCGGTCAGCGAAAGGAAGCACATCACCCAGAAGCCCAGGTAAGCGATCAACGGAACGTAATGTATCAGTCCTAGTCCTAGTCCCACAATGCAATCTCCACGGCGCCTGTAAGCCGTAATTTAGTCCAATGACAGCATCGGACTCTCTCCCGATCCACGCGCTAAACCCAGACCGTCTTTCGCCGTGAAACAAAGTTGTAGAAAGCAACCGTCGCAGCAACGTTCAGCATGACGAACGTGTTTGCAATCGCGACCGGCTTGAACCTCTTTGTAGAAGGAATCAATGCTCCACACACGGCCGAACTGTAGAATACCAGTTGCAACCCAAAGATCGCGTGGTAGAGCTCTCCCCCAATCGTTGCAGAAGTCGCGAGCATCAGCACCAGCAGCAGGGGAACCAGAAGCCGCATCAACTTGTGGCTGATGAATCGGAAGAGGAGCGGATTTGCCGGGGAAAGCATCCACGGAGCGAGTCGTACCAATTGGTAATTCCCGGTCAAAGTGCGAACCTTACGCGAGAACTCTTTTCCCTGTTCAATGAAGATGCGATCGCGTGCTTTCGCCGAAGGTTGAAAAACCACCCGCTTCCCCGCACGAGCCACGTTCATGGGCACGAAAACGTCATCGAGAATCGTTCCCACCGGAATAGCGACAAACAATTCACGGCGAATCGCATAGATGGCCCCTGTCACACCGATCACCGAACCTGAGGCCGATTCGAGCTTGCGCACAGCCTTTTCGATCTTCCAGTAGATTCCCAACGCGTCCGGAGCAGACGCTCCCGCAGCCGTCTCGAGCAGCAGTTCGCCACTGACCGCACCAACTTCCGGATCGGCAAAGCAGGAGACCAGCTCAGACAATGCGTCATACTCAACCGTCTGCCGAACATCCAGAAACACAAGAATCTCGCCGGTCGCAACCCGAACCGCCTCATTTAGAGCGCACGCCTTTCCCATGGCTCTCGCCAGGATCACAGGCGTAACCGACCCATCCGCTTCCAGAATGGCAGCCGTTCTATCCGTCGAGCCGTCCGACGCAACAATGATCTGAAGCCGCTCCGATGGGTAGCTGAGCAGCCGCAGATTTGCGAGCTTCGCTGCAAGCCGCGCTTCCTCATTGTGCGCCGCGATAAGGATAGAGACGGTTGGAGTGATAGCCCGCACCACGTGAGGTCTCCTGTGGAGAGAGGCGTAGACAGCGAGCAGAATGGCATATCCAAAATACGCGTAGCTTACCAATGCGACGCTCAGCCAGAAGGTCAGTTTCATCATTTGTTCTCAACTACCATTCTCAATGAATAAGGATCAGTCATTCCTGATCTCAGATGACGCTTCTGAGGGATGTACCGCGTCCCGCGGCCTTATATAATCGGCTTTGCCCGACCGTGTTCAACAACATCGTTTATCAGGGATGCTCTTCGAGCGAGGGGCCACCATAGAACGCCAATTCCTAACAAAATTCATTACGATCACAGTTTTTCTATTCAGTTTTTCTATTGTGTCGATTCGGATAACAGATAGCAATGCCTAGCGCGAAAAAACGATTTGCCGTCAACGTAATGATGAACTGGGCAGCCACGGCCGTAAGCATGGTCGTCCCGTTCTTCCTCACCCCGTTCGTCGTGCGGCATCTCGGCCCTCTCGGCTACGGAGTATGGATCCTCGCGGTCTCCACCGTCTCTTATCTCAGCCTCCTCGATCTGGGCCTGCGCAGCGCAGTCATCCGCTTCGTCTCCAAGGCCCAGGCTCAGGGTCAGTTGCAGGATGCGACAAACGCCATCAGCACGGCCCTCTGGGTGCGGCTGCTGCTCTCAGGCGGAGTCGCGATTCTCAGTGTTCTGCTGGCGCTCGCGGCTCCGCACATGTTCAAGATTCCCTTCGACCTGAAACTCTCCGCACAGATCACGGTGCTGCTCTGCGCCTTGGGAGTCGGCGTCACCCTCACCTCCGGGGTCTTTGGCGCGGTGCTTGCCGCCATCCATCGCTTCGACGTCTTGAGCTCCATCACCATGGTCCAGACAGTCACCAGGGCTGCCGGGGTGATTCTGATCCTCCGCAGCGGACGCGGCCTGATCTCGCTCGCCATCTGGGAGTTGACCGTGGTCGTGCTGGCAGGTCTGGCAACCTGTGTCCTCGCGTTCAAGATCTTTCCCTCCTGCAGAGCCCGCATATCGCGTCCAGATATCAAAATGCTGCGGATGATCTGGTCCTACAGCTTCACAACCTTCATCTTCATGATCGCAGTACAGATCGTCATCAATACCGACAGCCTCGTCATCGGTGCGTTCCTCTCCCTCGGGCTGGTCACCTTCTACGCCATCGGAAGCAGCCTCGTCTCGTATTCCTCCCAGGTAACCACTGCGGTGTCCACAACATTTACCCCCATGGCAAGCGGCCTCGAAGCATCCGGACGGCATGCAGACCTGCAGGTCATGCTCATGCGGGGAACGCAGGCTACCCTCGGGCTGGTCCTGCCCGTTGCCCTCGCACTGATCTTCCGGGGCAGAACCTTCATCGATCTCTGGATGGGCCCCCAATACGGCGAAATCTCCGAGACCGTCCTTCGCATCCTCATGATCAGCTTGTTCTTCTCCACCGCGAACAGCACCGCCGGTTCCATCATCATGGCCATCGACAAGCACAAGCCCCTGGCCCGCTGGGCGGTTTACGAGGCCGTCTTCAATCTCGTCCTTAGCATCATTCTCGCCAAGACTGTGGGCCTCTACGGCGTCGCATGGGGGACATCCGTCTCCATGGCGGTGGCTCATCTCATCTTCTGGCCACGCTATGTTAAGAAAGTGCTTGGCGTTCCCATTACCACCTACGTCTGGGACGGTTGGATCAAGATCACCCTCTGTTCCATCCCCTTCGCGGTGGTATGCGCGGTTGCGGAACGATACTGGTCGCCGACCAACCTCGCAACCTTCTTTGCGCAGATCATCGTGACGCTACCCGTCTATGCGATCTCGGTAGCCGCCGTCTTCCGAAGCGAAGTGCGAGCGCTGCTTCTCAAGTGGCAGGCCTCCAGGCTCATCCAGGTCTGAGCTACTTCTGATCCGCGTAATAGGCATCAATGTCGATGAAGTGCTTGCCGTAAACAAAACCGGCGAGATCCCATGCGGACAACTCGTCTGCAAAAGCGCGGCCTTTTCCATTGCCGGACAGCCGATGCCCCGGAAGCGAAAGCAGTCCTCTAACGGCTCGGCCTATGCGATGACGGGGTATGCCAAACACAGAGACACCGGGCTCCTCCAACTCTCGATGCAGCACGCCTTGAGATACCGCCCTCCAATAGCACCAGCGCCGGTGATACCTCCGCGTCAGACGCTCCACCGGAATGTAATGATGAATCAGCAGATCTGGAACATACATTCCATGCACCTTCGCCGTCATCAGCCTGCGGCAGAACTCCGCATCCTCCTCGGAGAGGAGCCCCTTGCCGCTTCGCCCAAGCCGAGTGGAATACGTGCCGAGCTGATCGAATACTTTGCGCCGGATCACCGCGTTCCCGCCCATCAAATTGCCTGAAAAGCCCTGGCCGAACACCGCCCGAGGTTTGGGAAGGACGACCCCGATTGCAGCATGATACCCGGGGGGCAGCCAATCCGGTGCCGGAGCAGCCCAGTTCGGCAGGTAGGGCCCCCCGATAAAGTCGACCGATTCGTCCCGGAACTCGCGCTCGACGACGTCATACCACCGGCGGTCGATCTCCTCGTCATCATCGATGAAGCCGATAATGTCCCCCGCACCTGACGAAATGCCTGCGTTGCGCGTATGAGACGATCCCTGCTTCGTCTCCTTTACGTAGACCACGGTCCTGTCGGTCTGCGCGGCGATCTCCCGGACCACAGCTTCCGTATCGTCCTTACTGTTGTTGTCCACAATCAGCACCGTCACGTTCAGGCCATTCGGAACAGAAGCCTCAAGCAGACTGGCAATCGTGCGCCGCAGCAACGCGCTGCGATTGTAAGTAGGCACCACCACGTCAAGATTCACAAAGACACATCCTTCCAGTCATTGGGTCTGATCGAGACAGACACATTATAGAGACGGCTGCCCTGGCGAAAGAACATGGTTGACGTACCCTTCCGAACCGCGATTCGATACCACCTTACCGGGATTACCAAGAACAATTGCTTTACTCGGAACATCGAAATTGACATAAGCGCCAGGAGCAATGAGCGCGTCGCTTCCAATCGTGATCTTTCCCACTATGATCGCGTTGGCGCCCACCCAGACGCGGTCCTCGAGCGTGGGTGCGCCCTTCCGTGGGCCCCGGCTGGTAGCTCCTATAGTGACACCCTGCGCGACGTTGACGTTCGATCCCAGGACTGCGTATGGGCTGACCACGACGCCGCCAAAATGCCCTATGTACAAACCCGGTCCTATCTCTGTCGCAGGAGAGATGTCGAATCCATACTTGAAACAATAATGATTGAGCAGTATGCGATGAAAGATATAGCCGAAGAGAAAAATCGATATCTTCCTGTCTCGATAGAAGGCCACCTTGCGCAAATGATGCGTGAAACGAAAGCCAGGATAGTGCAGATACGCGTAAGCATAGGCACGCCTGCCTGCTTTGCCGCCGTAACGGTACAAATCGGCACGCAGTATTTGCCGCAGCGGTATCGCCAATTGCCCTTCCTCCACTTCTACAACCGATGAATCCTTGCTAAATCGAGATATGCTCCAGGATGATGCTCCAGGATGACAGGATCACCCGCAGCTCTAGAATAGTAGATAACGTGGCTCAGCTCGCCCTTAACCAACGCAGTCCGGTCAGGTCATGGTGCATGATCGACCGCCGATACGCCCAGGCCCTCGGGCTATGCCGCCTAACGGCAACGGCTCTCCAGCTTCCTTCCGCTCGTCCTGAGAAACGGTTTTCTCGTATGATGATCCCAAAGTGAAGGAAACACCACGTTCCGAGTTTGGGTAATTCGCTGCCTGCTGCGAATACACCGAACGTGGCATTGTTCGCATCAGGTGAAAACAATACCATCCGGTTCAGGCCTCGCAGTGTGCCATTTCGACTCGTCACTCTGTCCTGATAAAACGTCGAGAAAGGCTTAGCGCCAATGCCAATGAGGACCGCTGTATCTTCAAAGTTCAATGCCCTCCTCTGTGCCATGGCTTTGGTCGTCTGCACTCTCGCGGCCTTCCCCTTTGCTGAGATTGGTCTCAACGACGACTGGTCCTATATCCGATCCGCTCAGATCCTGGCCCAAACAGGTCATGTAGCCTACGTCGGCTGGGCCAGCGCCATGTTAGGTTGGCAGCTTGCGCTCGGCGCCCTCTTCATCAAGCTATTCGGCTTCTCCTTTTCCATCACGCGGGCCTCCATGCTTCTCGTCTCGGCCGCTACCGCCTTTCTGCTGCATCGCACCTTCATTCGCTTCGGCCTGCGGGAGTGGAACGCCACGCTTGCCACCCTCACCATCGTCCTCTCTCCGCTCTTTCTTCCTCTCGCCTTCAGCTTCATGTCCGATCTTTCAGGCGTCTTCTGCACCCTGCTCTGTATCTACCTGTGCCTCCTGGCAATCCAGGCAGAGACTGACCGTGCCGCCTTCGCGTGGCTGGTCTTTGCCTCTCTCTCGAATGCGATTGGTGGCACAGCCCGCCAGACTGCGTGGCTCGGTGTGATCTTGATCGTGCCATCGACGTTCTGGCTGATTCGCCGCCGCCGCCCTCCGTTGGCCGCAGCCATTGCCGTATGGCTCTTCAGCCTTGCTTTTATCTACGGAACCATGCGATGGTTCGCCCATCAGCCCTACTCGCTGCGAGAGAGCCTCATCGAGGGCTACATCGATCGCGACCTGGTCTTTCATTTCGCCGGCAACGTTGTCCGCGCCTCCTTCAACATGTTTCTTTTCCTGCTGCCGGTCTTGATCGCCTTTGCTGGCCGGTTTCCCTTCCGCAACAGGCGGATCGTTCGGTACGCCACTGTCTCCGTCCTGGTCCTGGCAGCAATCGCCTTGTACCTCGGCCACAGCCATCACTTGATCGAGTGGCTCGCGCCTTTCGAGGGCGACGGCAACTTTGTTTCCCCTGGAGGCCTGGTCGATATACCGGAGATTGGAATGCGTCCCCTCGTCCTGCAGCCTTGGGTCCAGGCCATCGTGACCATTATCACCCTCGCTGTCGCGATTAGCTTCCTCGCCTTCGTCGCTGATCGGTTTCGCCAGCATCGTACCCCCTGTGCGCTTAGGGCGTATGACCCAAACGCCGCCGGTTTCCGCGTCCCTTCCTGGCGAGAAATCTTCGTCCTCCTGGGACCCTTCTCCTTGGGCTACATCGCTCTTCTGCTGCACCGCGGAGCTTTTAACACTCTGTATGACCGCTACCTTCTCCCTCTCCTGCCCATAGCCCTGATCCTCGTGATCCGCTTCTATCAGGAGACGGTCGCCGATCGCCTTCCACCGATCACGATCGCCGCCCTCACCATCTTCACCGTCTTCGGGATAGCCGGCACCCACGATGTCTTTGCCGTTCGGCGCGCCAGGATCGCAGCCGCCAATGAACTTATCTCCGCCGGCATTCCCAGGACATCCTTCTACGGCGGCTTCGAGTACGACGGCTGGACTCAGATCGAGGCGATGGGATTCGTCAACTCCGGCACCATGCTCATGCCGGACGGATTTCATGAAGAAAAACCCATCCCGCGAAAGATGACTGTCAAGCCCTGCAACAATCGCTTCGCCCAGAATGACCCTGCCATCCAGCCGAAATTCGCCATCTCCTTCGACCAGCAAAGCTGCGACGGACCTTCGGAGTTCGCCCCCATTCCATATCGCGCTTGGTTGCCACCCTTCACGAAAGACCTGTACATCCGAAAGGTCACAAGACCGGCTTTCTGATAAGGAAGGTCGCCTCTGTTCCGTAACTCCCTAGTTTAATATTGCAATGTGGGTGGAGCAATCAACATGTCGTCTCAGCAGACCCGGGCTTCGCACACCCATCCAATCCGGACGCAGAAGGCTTCCCTCCCCCTGAAGGTCCTCCACCTCCTCTACCACGAGCTCCGCCCCGCGAAGAGCAGCTACTCCTATGTCTTGGAGTGCAACGCCTTCGAGCAGCAGGTCGATCTCTTCACCCGAATGCGGCAAGCAGAGCATCCGGGATTGTGGCCCGAGCTTACCTTCGACGACGGACACATCTCGAACTACGAGTACGCCCTTCCCATCCTGCACGCACGAGGCCTCCAGGCCCGCTTCTTTATTACCGTCGGCTGGACCGGCCAGAAGCCCGGCTACATGGGTTGGGAGGAGTTGCGTGCTCTCCACCAGGCTGGTCAGGCGATCGGCGCCCACGGCTGGACCCACACCCTCCTGACCCACTGCACCGCCAACCAACTACAAACTGAGTTGAAAGGCGCACGACAGACTCTCGAAGACAAACTCGGCGCTCCGGTCACATCACTCTCTCTCCCCGGAGGCCGATCCAACCAGCGCGTCCTCAAAGCCTGCTGCAACGCCGGCTACACCCACATCTTTACCTCCGTGCCACGAGCAGAGCCAATGCCCATACCACCCACGATCGGCAGGCTGAACGTCCGCGGCGATGTCAGTCTGGCTTGGCTGACCAGCCTGTTCTCTCCCGGCAGCGCCATACTCACGAACCTCGAACGGCAGGAACGCGTGAAAGCCGCTGCAAGAACCGCTCTCGGCGATCGAATCTACGCAAAGCTGTGGTCGCTCCTCAATCGACAGGAGCCGGAAGCCGATCCGCAGGAGGCTCCCGGGCGATGAAAGTCTTGCACATCATCAGCAGCGGGGGCATGTACGGAGCAGAGGCCGTCATTCTCAATCTCTCCCGCACTCTCAATGAAGCCGCACACCAGAGCGTCCTGGGTGTCTTCTCCAACTCCAATCAACCGAATCTCCAGCTGCACGAGCGAGCCGCAAAGGAAGGCATCGAATCCCACCTCATCACCTGCACCGGGCAGCTCGACCGTTCCGTACCCGCAGCCATTCGAGAGCTTGTCCGCCAAACCGGGCCCGACGTAGTCCACGCCCATGGCTACAAAGCCGACGTGTACGTCTATCTCGCGCTGCGTACTTCGCAGACGCCCATCGTCTCCACCTGCCATGGGTGGATCGACAACGGTTTAGCGGTGCGGCTTTACGGTACGCTCGATCGCTTCCTTCTCCGAAATTACTCAGGAATTGTAGCTGTCTCCGATGAAGTGACACAAAAATTGCAGAGCGCGGGAGTAGATAAAAGTCGTGTCCGCCTCATTCGAAACGGAGTTGACCTGCGGCCCTTCGGTAACGCGCACCGGCCAAGGCAAATTCAAAATGGGGTAGATCGTTCGTTGTGCATCGGACTCGTGGGCCGCTTATCGCAGGAAAAAGGAGTCGACCTTTTCCTTCGCGCTGCGGCTGACGTTTTAGTAGACTTACCTTTGACCAAATTTTCTATTGTAGGCGATGGGCCCGACAAGCCTGAATTGGAAGCATTGATCGATCAATTGAACATTCGAGCAAGCGCCTCCCTGCTCGGCCGCACCGAAGACATGGCTTCCTTCTACGCCTCTCTGGACATACTGGTCTCCTCCTCACGGCAGGAAGGCCTGCCCATCGCCCTGCTGGAAGGCATGGCAAGTGGGCTTCCTCTCATCGCGACCGCAGTAGGTGCCGTACCTTCCATCGTGCAGAATGACCGCACAGGAATTTTGACACCCGCAGAAAACGTAGCCGCTCTTGCAGAAGCAATGTCGCATCTCTTACGAGAATCAGCCCTCCGAGAGCGCTACGGCGCAGCCGCCCGAACTCTGATCGCCGAGCAATACTCCGCAAAGCGCATGTCCGCAGAGTATTTGATTCTCTATGAAATGGTCATAGCCGAACGTTAAGGGTCATTCGAATAGCTTCGGACAATACTGCCGTAGGAAGAAATCTGCGGTTATCAGCCGTGCGGTACCAGAGATTTCAAGTGGATACGAGAACATGCCAACTGTCGATATCATCATACCGTCGTATAACGCAGCCAACTACCTCCGAGCAGCGGTTGAAAGCGTCATGTCGCAAACCTTTGAAGACTGGAGAATTATACTCGTCGATGACGGCAGTACCGATAACACTGCAGAGATAATCGAACCTTTTCTTCGACAATTAGGTTCAAAGATAACCTACATAAAGAAAGAGAATCAGGGTCTTCCAGCCGCACGGAATACCGCGATTCGTAACTCTTCCGCCGAGTTCCTGGCTTTGCTCGATGCGGATGATGTCTGGTTACCGTCCCGGCTACTTGTATCACTCAAATCTTTTGAAAAGCATCCACAAGTCGGACTTTCTTATGGTCTGATCTCTCGGATCAATCCTCAAGGCGAGATCATCAGCACCTGGAGCGGCAACCATCAATGGACCGAAGGCAATATCGCTCCATGCATTTATGTGCTCAAGGTGCAATTGCCGTGTCCCACCATGACATTTCGCAGGAAGTGCATCGACGAAGTCGGCCTGTTTGATGAAACCATGCGGGCGACGGAAGATCGCGACCTGTGGCTTCGAATCGCTTTGCGCTATGAAGTGGCATTTGTACCTGAGATAATTGCCTATTACAGGAGTTCCCCCAACTCCATGTCGACCGATCCCGAACGGATGCTCAAAGCACAGTTGCAGTTCATCAGAAAGCATTTTGGCTCTCCCGGTTGCGGCCTACTCGCCCGCCAGTCTGCCTTGGGTTACGCATACCGGCAGTATGCGGAGACGCTGAGCCGTCGTAAAAAGCCCTGGCTGGCTTTCATGAACTCCCTCCGAGCTCTGGCGCTCTATCCAACTGACACGTCCAATGCCAGGACCGCGGCATCCCTGCTCCTCAACTTCGCCGGCGTCAATCGAATTCGCGCTAGGCGTTGGTAGAACGTCCCCTCATATAACCGATGATCTTCCAAGCGGTGGTCGCGAGGATTGCAGCGCCAGCGCACTTCAAAACCAGTTTCGCCGGAGTGCCCGAATCGGCATGACCTCCCTCACCTGATGCCGAGATAGCACTTCCTGCTCCCGTCGGAGTCATATTGCCGTGTCCATACAGAGGCCAGGTCTGATCTTTTAGCTTCGGATCTCCACACGTCGCTCTCGTCTCATGCAGGCGCATCGCCGGACAGGACCAACTTTTACTTGCATGGAAAGTTGTGTTCTGGTCGAACGAGCTACCTGGATTGCTGTACGCCTTCGCAGCCTCCTGCGCGTAGATAGGATTCGAATATCCTCCCGTCCCGCCGCTGGGATATCCGTTGGCAGCGTTGTTCAAGAAGCCAACAAACGTATTGTGTTGCTGCTTGATAAGGCACGTTGGCGTGGAACACGACGAAGTTACATCCACCTCCATTGCGGTCGTGGAAGCCGAGTAAATTATATTGTCTCGAAAAATCGTCGTGCTTCCATCGTTAACTGTGATCACCACCCCGGTGTCCGCGGCTCTGCAGAAATCGGTCAAGTGAGAGTTGTAGCCCGATGGTGTTCCTGGAATGGCCTGCCGCATCGCGTTGCAGTTCGTCACGATCTTGTTACTAATGACAGACCCCGATGCGCCGCCCACCTTGATCTGCTGGCCCATATTCCCAAACGCCAGCGTGTCCGTTACAGTCATCGATGAACCCGTGCCGATCAGATGAAGCGCGTCCAACCCATCCTGCGTGTTGTAGGAGACCACCCCGTGATCGAAAGTGACATTCCAGGGCGGAGAGCTTGGCTTGCTCGTCGTTCCAAAACCATCTCCGTAGCCACTGCCATTATCGTCCGTGCAGTCGCTGTACGGCAGCGGATGGACGATGGGATACTCCTCAGCGCATCCATTCCAGCTGATGTTATAGTTCTGGACCAAAAGTGTACCTGTGCCGGTTGTGCTATCGCCCGCGTCGGCGCTCCAACCCGATCCGGCATTCCCTGTAATATCGATATAGCTGAAAACGGCTCCTGTACCGGTTGGACCGACCATGCCAGCCGAAGCAAGGCCATGAGTGTTCACGTCGGTCAGGGTGTCGTAGGTGGAGCTTCGAGACCATGAGATCGCCGTATTTGCGAAATCGCTCAGTGGAGTTCCAGTTGAACAGGCATTTGCCTGCCCGTCTTTACCGCAGTTGGAAAAATCGGTGAGGTCAAGACAGGCGATATCGACATAAGACACTCCCGCCATCTGCAATATCGAACTTGTTGCAAAGCCTCCATGAAGCTGAGTCTTTGCCGAAGCAGAATGGCAGGAAGCGTAGTTCTCTCCTAATATTCGCGTGTGCTGGCTTGTGGTCCCACTTGGCGGCGGTGGCGCGCCAGAACCATAAGGATTGCCCGCCAAACCCAGGTGGTAGTCCGACGATATATTCGCGCCGCTATATCCAACACGCCACGAGACTCCGTCTGCCAGAGATCCCCGAATCAGATAGGTATCGCCGCCAGATCCAATCCAACCCCACGCAGGAGAGCCGGCAGTAGGATTATTGGTGTAGCTCCCATCCGCCCACAGATAACGCACGTCATTGAAAGCGCAGTGCTGATTCTCGCCCTTGCCGCGGTAAGCTGCATCGGCTCTGCCGTCACACTGACCCTTGGGTACGTTCGCTGAATATCGTGTTCCTCCATCCCGGCGCACATACCAGGTCTCTCCAGACAAAGGGAGCCAGGCCATTCCCACGAAGAGCAAACACAGCCATCTGCAAACTATCTCATTTTTCATACGCTCCTATAGTAGGAGGATTACCCCGACTCTGCCCAGGGAAATCCGTTGTCATCCCGGAGATCCCAAGCCCTCCACCCAGGAGAGGACTGGAGGTCAGGGGCGAAGCATCCCCATAACCATAAAGATGCCAGCTTTCATCGGTGAGGAGCGGATCGACGCAGAGTGCATTGATCTCGCCCCCGGTCGGGCACGCCCATGAGCTCTTTACGTGATACGTGATGTTATTGGAGTAGATGCTTCCCGGATTCGTGAATGGGTTTGGCGAAAAAGTCCCATAGACGGGGTTGCTATAGTCATTCGTCGGCGTCTGTCCCACATAACCATTCGCCACGCTGTTACGAAATCCCAGAAAGATGTTATTTCTGAAATCGATCAGCGACGTGGAATCGCAAGCGCCATAAGTGTGATCGCAATCGACTTCTATTCCAGTAGCAGAGGCAGAGTAAATCGTGTTGTCGTCGAACTTCAAAGAGGTGCCTACCCCGACGGTCAGCGCTATACCGGTGTCAGCCGCTCGGCAGAAATCGCCCAATCTGGAGTTGTAGCCGGAAGGCGTTCCCGGAATGGCCTGTCGCAGCGCATTGCAGTTCGTCACGATGACATTGTTAGCGGCAGTTCCAGAGGCCCCACCCACCTTGATCTGCTGGCCCATGTTTCCGTAAGCCAGTGTGCGGGTGATGGTCATGCTCGATCCGCGTCCAATCAGATGAAGCGCGTCCAGCCCATCCTGGGTGTTATAACTTGCGATTCCCTGATCGAATGTTGCCTGCCAGCCGGGGCTGCTTGGTACTGTTGCCGTTCCGAAACCATCTCCGTATCCATTGCTGCTATCGTCAGTACAGTCGTTATAGGGCAGTGCATCTATGATGGGGTACTCCTCCGAGCATCCGTTCCAGCTGATATTGAAGTGTTGCACGAGAAGAGTGCCCGTACCCGTCGTGCCATCTCCTCCATCGGCATCCCACCCCGATGAGGGATTGCCGAGTATATCCAAATAACTGAACACCATACCGGTTCCCGTTGGACCAATCATTCCGGTGCTCGCCATTCCATGGATATGAACGTCGGTAAGCGTGTCGTTCGTAGAGCTGTTATTCCAGGAAATACCCGTCGTGGCATAGTCGGAAATGGGGAATCCAACATTGCAACTGTTGATCTGACCGGACCGGCCACACGAAGAAAAATCGGTGATATCCATACAGGCAACGTCTACGTAAGACACACCTGCCATCTGCAGCACCCAGCTTGCGCCATAACCGCCATGAAGCTGAGTCTTGGCCGAGGCAGAATGGCACGACGCATAATTGCCGCCAAGTATCCGCGTATGCTGAGCGGAGATTCCCGATAGCGGAGGTGGAGCGCCTGAGCCATAGGGATTTCCTGCTAATCCTCCAAAGTAGTCATTAACGTTGGGTCCGCTCTGACCTACACGCCACGAGACCCCATCTGCGATAGAACCACGAACTATGTAGGTATCGCCTCCACTTCCAATCCAACCCCATTTCGGCGACCCCGCATTTGGATCATTCGTATAGCTGCCGTCCGTCCACAAATACCGCACATCGTTGAAGGCGCAGTGCTGATTCACACCTGTGCCGCCCGTACTTGCGTAGGACACATCGGCCGTCCCATCGCACTGCCCAGCCGTCTGATTGCTCGAGTAACGCGTACCGCCATCAGGGCGGACGTACCACGTCTTACCAGGTCCCGTAGCCGCCTGCGCAGCCCCAATTGCGATTGACCCAGAAGCCGATTGCTTCTGCACCGGACTCCCGTTATCACTCACCGTCGCCGTAAAGTTCGAAGTACCGCTCGCTGTCGGCGTACCGGAAATCACGCCCGTAGTCGCAGCAAGTGTAAGTCCCGCGGGCAGTGTGCCTGCGCTGATTGACCATGTATATGCCGGCGTGCCCCCGCCTGCAGTCATCGAGCTGGAGTAAGCCGTTCCATCTGTCCCATTCGACAGTGTCGAGGTCGTAATCGTCAGGGTCACCGGCGCGATTGACAGCGAGAGCGCCGCCGACTTCGCCTGAGCCGGGCTGCCCGAGTCGGACACCGTCGCCGTAAAGTTCGCAGACCCCTTCGTACTCGCCGTGCCGGAGATCATCCCCGTCGCCGCGTCCAGGTTCAATCCCTGGGGTAAGCTGCCCGCGCTGATCGCCCAGCTATAAGGCGCATTTCCTCCCGTAGCCGTCAGTGCAGCGCTGTAACTCTGGTTCAGTGCAGCTGCCGGCAGCGTCGTCGAGGTAATCGCAAGCGGTGCTGCGGCCGTCAGCACAGTAAGCGTCAATGCAGCGGTCGCTGTCTGTGCCGAAGAGCTAGAATCCCTCACCGTGACTCCCACAGGAAACTTCCCGCTCGACGTAGGCGTCCCGCTGATCACACCCGTGGCTGCGCCCAGAGTCAATCCCCCCGGCAAGCTGCCCGGACTCACCGACCACGTGTAAGGAGCGGTACCCCCGCTCAACTGCAGCGCACTTGTGTACGCCGAATTCGCCGTTCCGGAAGCCAGACTCAGCGAAGTAATCGTCAGAGAAGAAGGTGCGACGGTCAACGTAACCGAAGCCGACTTGCTTTGCGCTGGACTGCCGGAATCCGCCACCGTAGCCGTGAAGTTACCCGGTCCGGCCGCCGTGGGGGTTCCAGTCACCACACCTCCAGCGCTCAAGCTCAACCCCGCAGGCAAAGTTCCCGAAGACTTCCATGTGTAGGTGCCAGTACCTCCGCTCGCCTGCAACGATCCCGAATAAACTGCACCAACAGTTCCCGCAGCAAGGTTTGAAGACGTGATCGTCAGCGAAGAAGGCGACACAGCAAACGAAATCGAGGCCGTCGCACTCTGCGCTGGCTTCCCTGAGTCTGTAACCAAAGCCGTAAAGCTACCCGTTCCAAGTGCCGTTGGAGTTCCCGACACATTGCCGCCGGCGCTGAGCGTCAAACCCGCGGGCAAACTGCCCGAACTGATCGACCACGTGTAAGGCCCAGTCCCGCCACCTGCCTGCAGCGAGCCCGAGTACACGGCGCCCACAGTTCCCGCTGCCAGGCTTGTAGACGAGATCGTCAGCGAAGAAGGCGCAACCGCCAGGGAAACCGTAGCCGACCGGCTCTGCGCAGGCGTTGAAGCGTCCGCAGCCGTAACCGTGAAAATAGCCAGTCCGGCCACGGTAGGAGTTCCAGTAACAACACCATTTGTGGTCAAACTCAATCCCGCAGGCAGACTGCCCGAATTGATCGTCCACGTATATGGCCCAGTCCCGCCGGACGCCTGCAGTGACCCCGAATACGCAGCACCGGCAGTCCCTCCAGCCAGACTTGAAGATGTAATCGTCAACGAAGAAGGCGCAACCGCCAGCGTCACCGAAGCCGACCTGCTCTGTGCAGGGCTGCCCGAATCCGAAACCAAAGCCGTGAAGTTACCTGTCCCAGCAGCAGTAGGTGTTCCAGCGACAACACCATTTGTAGTCAAACTCAGCCCCGCAGGCAAATTGCCCGAACTGATCGACCACGTGTAAGGCGCAGTCCCTCCGCCTGCCTGCAGTGAGCCCGAATACGCAGCACCGGCAGTACCTGCCGCGAGACTTGAAGATGTGATCGTCAGCGAAGAAGGCGCAATCGCCAGCGTCACCGTAGCCGACCTGCTCTGTGCAGGGCTGCCCACGTCAGCAACTGTCGCGGTGAAATTAGCGCTCCCAGCACGCGCAGGGGTTCCAGACACGATGCCTCCAGCGCTTAGCGTCAGACCCGCAGGCAAACTGCCCGAACTGATCGACCATGTGTAAGGCCCAGTCCCACCCGCTGCCTGCAGTGACCCTGAATACGCAGCACCGGCAGTCCCCGCAGCCAGACTTGAAGACGTGATCGTCAACGACGCTCCCGCTACAGTCAACGAAACCGAAGCCGACTTACTCTGCGCAGGAGCGCCGGAATCCGCCACCGTAGCCGTGAAGTTACCCGGTCCGGCCGCCGTGGGGGTTCCAGTCACCACACCTCCAGCGCTCAAGCTCAACCCCGCAGGCAAACTTCCCGAAGACTTCCAGGTATAAGGCGCAGTGCCACCGCTCGCCTGCAGCGATCCCGAATAAGCCGAACCAACAGTTCCCGCAGCCAGACTTGTAGACGCGATCGTCAGCGAAGAAGGCGACACAGCGAACGAAATCGTGGCCGTCGCACTCTGCGCAGGAGTGCCGGAATCTGTAACCATAGCCGTGAAGTTACCCGGTCCCGCCGCCGTGGGCGTTCCGGTCACCACACCACCCGCACTCAGACCCAATCCAGCAGGCAAAGTTCCCGAAGATTTCCATGTGTAGGTG
Source organism: Edaphobacter sp. (assembly GCA_965277575.1). Lineage (GTDB taxonomy): Bacteria > Acidobacteriota > Terriglobia > Terriglobales > Acidobacteriaceae > Edaphobacter. The sequence goes on along the minus strand of CBDIDK010000002.1, from coordinate 2,826,546 downwards.
CCAGTGCCTCCGCTCGCCTGCAACGATCCCGAATAAGCCGAACCAACAGTTCCCGCAGCAAGACTTGAAGACGTGATCGTCAGCGAAGAAGGCGCAATCGTCAACGTAATGGGTACCGACTTACTCTGCGCTGGACTGCCGGAATCCGCCACCGTAGCCGTGAAGTTACCCGGTCCCGCCGCCGTGGGGGTTCCAGTCACCACACCGCCAGCGCTCAAGCTCAACCCCGCAGGCAAAGTTCCCGAAGACTTCCACGTATAAGGCGCAGTGCCACCGCTCGCCTGCAACGATCCCGAATAAGCCGAACCAACAGTTCCCGCAGCCAGACTTGAAGACGTGATCGTCAGCGAAGAAGGCGACACAGCAAACGAAATCGAGGCCGTCGCACTCTGCGCTGGCTTCCCTGAGTCTGTAACCAAAGCCGTAAAGCTACCCGTTCCAAGTGCCGTTGGAGTTCCCGACACATTGCCGCCGGCGCTGAGCGTCAAACCCGCGGGCAAACTGCCTGAGCTGATCGACCACATGTAAGGCGCAGTCCCGCCACCCGCCTGCAACGAGCCCGAGTACACGGCGCCCACAGTTCCCGCTGCCAGGCTTGTAGACGAGATCGTCAGCGAAGAAGGCGACACAGCGAACGAAATCGTGGCCATCGCACTCTGCGCAGGAGTGCCGGAATCCGTCACTGCAGCAGTGAAATTGCCCGGTCCCGCCGTCGTGGGGGTTCCAGTCACCACACCGCCAGCGCTCAAGCTCAACCCCGCAGGCAAAGTTCCCGAAAACTTCCACGTATAAGGCGCAGTCCCACCGCTCGCCTGCAACGATCCCGAATAAACCGCACCAACAGTTCCCGCAGCGAGGCTCGAAGACGTGATCGTCAGCGAAGAAGGCGCAACCGCCAATGTCATCGAAGCCGACTTGCTCTGCACAGGACTGCTCAAATCCGTAACCGTAGCCGTGAAGGTTCCAGTCCCTGAAATAGCAGGAGTCCCAGAGATGACGCCACCTGGACTGAGGCTCAGTCCCGCCGGCAGACTGCCCGCGCTCACCGTCCAGCTATACGGCGCGGTCCCGCCGTTTGCTTGCATTGCCCCCTGGTACGACGAGCCCGCAATCCCGGCCGACAATGTAGCTGCACCGATCGTCAGCATCGGCGCCGACACCGCAAGCGACATCGCAGCCGATTTGCTTTGCGCAGGGCTCCCGGAATCTGTAACTGTAACCGTGAAATTCGCATTCCCTGCAGCCGCAGGGGTGCCGGCAACGATACCGTCAGAGCCCAGTCCCAGTCCTGCCGGTAAGCTGCCCGCGCTGATCGTCCACATGTATGGGGCGTTCCCTCCGCTTGCCTGTAGCGCGCCCGAGTACACAGTGCCGCTGGTTGCGGAGGGCAGACCCGGCGAGGTAATGCTCAATGGAGTGGACGCTGACGTAACCGACAACGTCATGTTCGCTGCCGCCGTCTGTACAGGCGAGCTGGAGTCCGTCGCACTTACACCAAAAGAATAGTTGCCGCTGGCCGTCGGTGTGCCCGAGATGATGCCGCCTGCAGCCAATCGAAGTCCCGGAGGAAGAGTCCCCGCCGATAAGCTCCAGGTGTACGCAGGACTTCCTCCCGCCGCGGTCAATGCACCGGCATATGGGGTACCGGTAACAGCCTGTGGCAACGATGCGCCAGAGATCGCCAGCGGAGAGGTGGGCGGCTGAGTTGCCGGTGCGGCAATCGTCACCGGAATAACCTGAGACGACTGCTTCGTTCCTGTATCCTGCACCTGCACCTGAGCCGTTGAGGGCTTAGCCAGGCTATTGCTTCCGATCGTCACCGCCAACGTACTCGAGTTGACCACCGAAGTCGCGAGCGCATCGCCGTTCCATAGAACCACAGCCTGATTTGTAAAGTTGGAGCCCGTGATCTGCATCGTCACCGGCTTCGAACCCGCCGGAATAGACTGGGGAAGGATCTGGGTGATGCTTGGAGTTGGCACTGACTGGATCAAACCTGATCCACAGCCAAAGCAAAACATGATGAGACTAAGACTGACACCCATTACGATCGTCCTTATTGCTCGTTCCAATGCTCACCCCGAAATGACAAATACCTTGTCAATTTCGCAACCATCAGCACCCGCAATACAGGGAGCTTTTAAGTTGCGCTCGGAATGAACGTTATAGTGAAAAATTGGTTACCGCAGTTACCCACTCGGGTAGGCTGAGTACCACTTATGTGTAGCTGGGAGTAACTCATGGTTAACACGCAAACAGACTTTTACGCCTGAAAAGCGCAAAACTACATACCAAAAGTAGTTTTATTAGCGGTGAAAACCTAACTCGTTCAACTCACTCCAGAAGCATGGAGTAATGTCTTCCGGTTACCATGATTTGGGCCTGCGGAGCGCACTGTATGTGACTGGGCCCGATGGGTTGACGTATCTCCGCCCCAGTCCCGTGCATGAGTCACACGTAATACTGCGGACAGTTGGAAATGTGTGAAAGGAAAGGTAAGAGAGGTTCCTGAAGAGAGAAAGCAATGTTCAGCCTGCCTGAGAGAAATAGCTCAAATGAGCGAATCTCCTGAACCATCAGAACCAGCAGAATAAATGGATGCATGTCAACTGAATGACTGAAGCAAAACTGAACGGCGATTCTACGACCCGGCAATCATCGCAGGATTCGAACAAATCCGGCAAGGTCCTTGATACTGCACTTGATCGAACTGGATCAATCTTCTCGTAAGTAAATTACAGGAAAATTGTTCCGGGGCAGATTCAATTCAAGGCAGAGGGCGTGCGAGCACAAACATCGTCAAGGACGAAAGGATTCAGGCCCTTAGAAGAACTTCGAAAGCTGCAGCTAAGAGGACTTCACTTTTTATAACACAACTAATTCGCCCATTGAGCAACGTTTTGCATGTTTCTCTCCGACAAAGGAGCCTCGCGAGTTGCAAATTGATGTGTAAGTGCCGCTACGGGTGCGATGTCAAGCAGCCGAAGCAGCAGACACATTCTCACAGCGACTATCGGCAGGCCAGCCTTTAGCAGCGAACGACCTTCTCCGACTGAATACCCTTCGTCGCATTCCGCGAATCCACAACCAGCTGCGACTCACTCACAATAGCCGGGTAGTCATAGTCCGAGTGATCGGTCATGATCAGGACGCAGTCGTACTGCGCAAGATTCTCAAGCGGGGTGCAAGTCATATTCAGGTTGTAATGGCGTCCTCGCCCGACAGTCGGGAAGTACGGATCGTTATACAGAACGTCGGCCCCCTGCTCCCTCAGCAGTTCGATTACCGTCAGGGACGGCGACTCGCGCAGGTCGTCGATATCCTTCTTGTAAGCCATCCCGAGCATCAGGATCTTCGAGCCGTTGACAGCCTTCTTATTCTGGTTCAGCCCCTTGGCAACGTACTGCACCACATGCGCGGGCATCGCCTCGTTGACCTCTCCGGCCAATTCGATGAACCGCGTGTTGAAGTCGTACTCCTTCGCCTTCCAACTGAGATAAAACGGATCGATCGGAATGCAGTGTCCGCCCAACCCCGGCCCAGGATAAAACGGATGGAACCCAAACGGCTTGGTCGATGCCGCATCGATCACCTCCCAGATGTCCACGCCCATGCGCAGTGAAAGCAGCTTCAGCTCGTTCACCAGTGCGATATTCACGCAACGATAGATGTTCTCGAGCAGCTTGGTCATCTCCGCCACCCGCGTCGAGGATACCCGCACCGATCTTGTAAAGATCCCCTCATACAGCACCGCGGCCAGTTCCGTAGCGATCGCTTCGTGGCCGCCAACCACCTTGGGAATGTTGTGCCGCGCCACTGTCGTGTTGCCCGGATCCTCGCGCTCCGGTGAGAAGGCGACATACACGACGCCATGCTCCGCGACCTTGCCCTTGCTCTGCACCTTCAATCCCTGCAGATTCTCCGCCTCAAGGATCGGAATCATCAGCTCTTCGGTCGTGCCTGGATAGGTCGTGCTCTCCAGCACGATCAGCTGGCCCTCACGAATCCACGGCGCCGTCGCCTTGGTGGTGTTCTCGACATAACTCAAATCTGGTTCGCGGTGCTCTGTAAGCGGCGTAGGCACGCACAGAATGATCGCGTCCATGTCCGACAACTGCGAGAAGTCGATGGTAGCCTGCATTCCCTGCTTCCGAGCAGCCTGGATCTCTTCCGCCGGAATCCGGAAGATGTACGATCGCCCAGCCTCCAGGTCCGTCACCTTCTTGGCATCGATATCGAAACCCGTCACCTTGAACCCGGCATCGGACAGCAGAAGAGAGAGAGGCAGCCCAACATATCCGAGTCCAATGACTCCGATCTTCGCGGTGCGAGCCTTCAGGCGGTCAAGGCGCACCTGGGCCAGTTGAGGCAGGGCAATTTGGGGCACGGCAGGCTGAGGTAGAACAACTTCGCTGGTCGGCATGATCACGATTATCGCATTCGCATGGGCACTCTCCTATCCCAAAACGCTGCACAAAAGTTGCATGGACGCGAACCGGCCCGCTAGACAAACTAGGGACTTCGATTCTTCCCTGTGCGGCGTCGCGTACCCCTCATAGCACGTAAAACAGGTAAACTTCCTGAAAGTCTTACTCAGCATCGGCAAGGCCCGGCAAACCGCGGGCGGAGGACAGATGGCGCGTTATCTCATTACCGGAATTGCAGGATTCATTGGTTCAACCCTGGCGCACGCTCTCGTCGAGCAGGGCCACGACGTGTCCGGCATCGACAATCTCTCGACCGGCAATCTGGACAACCTAGCCGACATCCGCCACGCCATCGACTTCCAGCAGACAGACCTGCAGGACGTCGCCGGCGTAAAGGCTGCCTGCCAAGGCATCGACTACATCCTCCACCAGGGCGCCCTTGCCTCGGTCCCCCGCTCCGTCAAGGATCCCCTCAGTTCTCACGAATCCAACATCAACGGCACCCTGAACCTCCTCATCGCCGCCCGCGACGCCAAGGTCCAGCGCATCGTCTACGCCGCCTCGTCCTCGGCCTACGGCGACCAGCCCACCCAGCCCAAGCAGGAGGACATGTCTCCCCTCCCGCTCTCGCCCTACGCCGTCCAGAAGCTCACCTGCGAGTACTACATCCAGTCCTTCTACCGCGCCTATGGCCTGGAAGGCGTCTGCCTCCGCTACTTCAACATCTTCGGCGCCCGCCAGGCCGCCGACTCCCCCTACTCCGGCGTTATCGCCCAATTCACCTTCAAGATGATGGAAGGCATCACCCCCACCATCTTCGGCGACGGCCTCACCAGCCGCGACTTCAATTACGTCGACAACGCCGTCAGCGCCAACCTCCTCGCCTGCCTTGCGCCCAGTTCCGTCGCCACCGGTCGCGTCTTCAACATCGGAACCGGCCGCAGCCACACCCTCAACGAGGTCTACCAGGTCATTGCCGACCAGCTCGGCTTTACCGCCAAACCGCTCTATGGAGCCCCCAGAGAAGGCGACATCAAGCACTCCCTCGCCGACATCACCCGCGCAACCAAAGAGCTTGGCTACCAGCCCAAAGCCCACTTCCATGAAGGACTGAAGAAGACCGTAGCCTGGTATCTCGAAGAAAAGGAAAAAAATCAGGCCGTCGCAACCCTCGGCTAAACCGATTCTCCTGCGCACTGAATTCGCAGGGCATCGGAATCAAAACATCTGGTCTATGCCGGGTCCGCCACAGTCGCCTTGGCGTATTACGCTCCTGCGAACTCCGAGAATGGCTTTTCCTGTACCTTCGGCCTGGACGCAAGTGCCTTTGCGAACGTAGCCTTGGCCTCGTCCAGATCGTTGCCATACAGTTCAAGCCGGGGTCCACGGACCCGTGCCGAACCAACGCCAGCCTGCTCCTGCACCCACTTGATCAACTGCACAAACTTCGGCACGGTATCCATGCGCAGCAGCGGAAGGAACCAGCGGTAGAGTTCGAACGTCTCTTTGCTCTTGCCCGCGCTCGCCAGCTTGAATAACTGGACCGACTCCGCCGGATAAGCATTCACAAGACCTGCAATCCAGCCCGCGGCCCCGGCGTAAACCCCTTCGACCAGCACATCGTCGACGCCCACGCAGATCCGCAGCCGGTCGCCCAGCACCTCGCGAATCGCCGAGACCCGCCGCACATCCGCGCTCGATTCCTTCACGGCGGCAAGGTTCTCATGCTCGTCCGCGAGCTCCGCAACCTGTGCCGGGATGAAGTCCGTCTTGTACGCGACCGGGTTGTTATAGAGCATGCACGAGAGCTTCGTCGAGCCGATCACCGTCGACACATGCTTCTTCATCTCGCGCCAATCGGAGGTGTACACATAAGGCGGCAGCACCATCAGGCCGGAACAGCCGGCGTCTTCAGCCTCCTTCGCCAGCTTGACCGCGCCGACGGTCGAAAGCGCTGAGATCGCCGCCACCACCGGCGCCTTGCCGGCCACGCGAATAGCCGTCTTCAGAATGGCGGTCTTCTCTTCCAGTTCCAGCGTGGCTCCCTCGCCGAGAGAGCCCAGCATCACCAGCCCGGTGCATCCATTGCCAAGCTGCCATGCAGCATGTTGCGCCAAAAATCCATGATCGACCTTCATTGCTTTGTCGAACGGTGTTGTCACTGCGGGCATTACGCCGGACCAGTTCATTCATTCTCCTTGAATAAGTTCTGATGAGTTCGGTTCGTCTTCGTGGATACAAAAAGCGTTGAGTGGGACCGGGAACAGCGGCTGTCTCACCGATACTGGTTTCCAGCCGAGCAGCACCTCCACTGCCGGCCCGCAGATGCGGCCTTGACACGGCCCCATGCCGCAGCGTGTCTGCAGCTTGGCATCGGTCCATCCCGTATGCCCGCGGAGCTTGCCCAGCGGCACGTCTTCACAGCGGCACACGATCGTGTCGGCACCAGCGAGATTGAGCAACTCCGGCCGCAACGCGAATGCTCTTTCCAGCCGCAGGGCAAACCCATGCTCTGCGGCGGCGCGCTTATGCAGATGCCCCGTAGGCTTTCCGGCACAGGCCAGTCCGGCAATCTCGCCTTGCACGAGCGCTGCCTCCAGCCCCGCAATCCCGGTCGGCTCGCCCGCGCACAACACCCGCAGCAGTGACGTCCGCTGCTGCCGGTCCACCTTCACGAACGCTCCGTGGAATTCGCATCCAAGCAACGCCGCCAGCTCGGTATTGGGCACCAGGTGAAAGCCGCAAGCCAGCAGATCGCACGACTCCTCCCAGGTACGCTCGCCATCCGATAAAGTCACGCTGCGGATCGAAGCCCCGTCGCCGTCGCCCGCTACCGCCACAGGCCAGCAGCTCGTCCGATACGGTGTCCCCGTCAGCGTCGCCCGATAACGGATCCCTTGCCAGATCTTTCCCGGATGCAACCACAGCGAAGCTCCAAAGGGTGCTAGTTGCGGCATCCCTGCCTGCTCCGCAACCGCCACAACTTTCGCCCCATACGCCTTCAGGTGCGCCGCTACCGCGAGCAGCAACGGTCCGGTTCCCGCCACCAGCACCCGCTTTCCCTGGACCGAAAAACCACCCTTCACCAGCGCCTGTAGCCCGCCCGCGCCGAACACACCCGGCAGCGTCCACCCAGGAAACGGCAGGAACCGTTCCCGCGCGCCAGTTGCCAGAACCAGATGCTTATACCCAAAACGCACTGCGTTCGATCCGTCCCCATCCTGCCGTAACGCCTGCAGGGTCCCCGAAGCCTGAGCGTCGAACACCCGATGGCCGCCTAGCACCTTCGCTCCGGATCGTTCCAGACGCGCAATCCAGCGATGCTTCGCCGCATCCTCGCCACCGCCTGCCTTCGCCTGGTTGGCCGCGATTCCCCCGCGCCAGATCTGGCCGCCTGGCAGCGCATTGTCGTCGAGCAGGACCACATCGCATCCCTTCTCTGCCGCCGTCGCCGCCGCCGCGATACCTGCAGGGCCCGCGCCGATCACCAGCACCTCGGTCCGCGTCATCGCGCCGTCTCCACCGTCATGCCATCCACGCAGAAAATCTGGCACGTCGGCCGATGCGCCACGCCATCGACGATCGCCCGGCATTCGAAGCAGATTCCCATCCCGCACAGCGCAGTCCGCGGCTCGCCACTTACGGAGGCCCGGCAAGGCTCCCCGGCCTGCAGTATGGCCGCGGCAACCGTCATGCCCGACGCCACCTGCAGCTCTCTTCCATTGATCACTACGCGGATATCAGGCATTCGCTGCACCCACATTTAACTTCAACCGCGACGGCAGAAACGGAGCGGCATCGATCTTCGACTCGCGTCCCAGCAGTTGATCTGCCAGCAATCTCGCCGCGCCCGGAGCATTCGTGATTCCCAGCCCTTCAAACCCCGCCGCAAGCCATAGCGAGGCATCGTCGGACAGCCCCGCGGCCGGCCCGATCAGCGGCAGCTTATCCAACGTAGAAGCTCGAAACCCCGTCCACACCCGCACTGCCGAGACGTTCGCCAGCTTAGGCATATAGTTCGCCGCCCGTTCGAGCATTTGGCGCAGAATCGGGGCGTCTACTTTGGGATCCTCATTGCCATACTGGCGCGAAGACCCGATCAGCAGTTGGCCCGTCTGACGCGGCTGAATGTTGAAGGCTACCGAATCCGCGACGACCTTATGCGCACTCTTGAGATACCCAAGCTCCACAAGCTGATGGTGCAGAAAACCGGGATATCGGTCCGTGATGACCAGGTGCCCCTTGCGCTTCTTCACCGGCAGTGACGGCAGCAGATCGCAGTCCGCGCCCACCGCAAGCACGATCCGTTCCCCTTCGATATGTGTCCCATCCGCCAGCACGACTCGCCCCCGCGAAGCCGAAACAGCCCTCGACAGATACAGCCTGGCGCCGAGCCGTTGCGCCTCGGCAAGATAAAATCCCGCCGCGGCCGGAGGATAAATCACCCCGTCGCCCGGAACCAGCAGTCCACCCGCAAGTCCTCTGCGAAGATTCGGCTCCTGCTTCGCCAGGCCCGCGGCATCCAGCACCTGCGACGCTACCCCGGCCTTCTCGTAGGTCTTCTGTTTGGTATAGACCTCGGCCATCTCTTCGGCGTCCGCGGCCACCCACACCGTGCCCCGGCTCTCATACTCCACCACCGCCGGCAGCGACGGCATCTCATCCTGCCACAGCCCACGCGAGTAGGCAGTCAACGCAAGTTGAGCAGGCGAGTCATCCATCACCACGACATGCCCCATCCCGGCCGCCGTAGCGCCTCCGGCAGGCACACCGCCCTCGATGATCGCCACTCGCAGCCCCGCCCGCGCGCACTCCCGGGCACACGCACAGCCGACGATCCCGGCGCCGACGATAACAACGTCAAGAGCGTCATACGCTGCCATGCTAGAACCGTATTCCTTCGGAGAACGGATCGCCGGCGGCGAACAACAGCTTCGATTCGCCCGTGATCCACGCCCGGCCGCGGATGCTCGGAAGCACCTGCCCGTCGGCTCCCGGCTGCACTGACCCTTCGAAGACCGTGCCCAGGATGCTCTCCTGCCGCCAGACCTGTCCGGGAGCGAGTTTGCCATCGGCATACAGACACGCCAGCTTCGCGCTGGTCCCCGTTCCACACGGGGAGCGGTCGAACGCAGTTCCCGGGCAGAGCACAAAACTGCGCGAGGAGTTCACCGGATCGAGAGGCTCGGAAAAAAATTCGATGTGGTCGATATCATCCGAGTAATCCCCGCTCGCGCCCTTGATCTCGTTCGCATGGAGCGCATTGCGGATCGCGGTCGATGCCGCAACCAACTGAGCACGATTCAACGGCGTGATCTCGAAGGGATGCACCGCGATGAGGAAGAACCAGTTGCCGCCCCACGCGATATCTCCCACAAAACGGCCCAGCCCCGGAACCTCGACCGGCACCGCCTCCTTGTAGCGATAGCTCGGCACGTTCGCTACCGTTACGCTTCCATCCTCGTGTAGGCAGGCCGAAACATCCCCCACCGGCGTCTCAATCGTGTGCTGCCCCGGCTTGATGCGCCCCAGGTGCGCCAGCGTCGTGATCACGCCAATAGTCCCGTGACCGCACATGCCCAGATAACCTACGTCGTTGAAAAAGATGACCGCCCCGGAAGAATCTGCCCGGACAGGCCTCTGCAGAAGAGCGCCAACCAGCACCTCGGAGCCGCGCGGCTCGCAAACCACCCCCGACCGAAACCCATCGAAGCCGGTGTGGAACCGTTCCAGGCGCTCCATCAGGGTGCCCTGCCCCAGGTCCGGTCCACCGCTTACAACGACGCGGGTAGGCTCTCCTTCTGTATGCGAGTCGACAACATGGACGGAGCTGGTAGATTGCATGCTGGAATCATACGCTCAATGTAGACCAAATTGCATACTTCACCGCTCGCATTTCAACGCCATCCTCGCAAGCCACCCCGGCTAAGCCTGCGAATCACGCGTCAATGCCCCATTCACCAGGCGCATGATCCCCAATGCATTCTCACGCTTCAACTCCGCCGGCAACACCGCATCGGGAAAATCCTGGTAGCAGACCGGGCGAGCAAAACGCAGCATCGCCTGCGTCCCCACCGACGTCGAACGCCCGTCCGACGTCGCTGGAAATGGGCCGCCATGGACCATCGCATGACACACCTCAACGCCCGTGGGATAGCCATTGAAGAGAATGCGTCCCACCTTGGTCTCGAGCACACGTACCAGATCCTGCGACTTCGCCAGGTCGTCCTCCGTTCCGTGGATCGTCGCCGTAAGATGCCCATGCAACCTGGCAGCCGCAGCCAGCAGGTCCGCCTCCGAGCCATAATGCACCAGCAGCGTCGTCGGCCCGAAGACCTCCTCGCCCAACTCCGGATCCTCCAGGAACTCGTCGAGCGAGATGCCAAAGACAGTTGCCACCCCCGCGGCGCGTTTCCCCATCTCTAACCCGTCGCCCGGCGTTCCCGCAAGCAACTTCGCCCGCCCGTCGGACAGACGCTGCCCGATCGCTTTGCCGTACTTCGCCGCGATCTGGCTGGTCAGCATCCCATGCTGTCCCAGCGCGGACACTCCGCTGCGTAGCGTCTCCACAAACGACTCGCTGCGGCCGTTCGGGACAAATACCACTCCCGGCTTGGTACAGAACTGCCCCGATCCCAGCGTGAACGAACCCTGCAGCCCCTGCGCCAGCGCCGCACTGCGCTCTCGCATCGCGCCCGGCAGGATAAACAGAGGATTAGTGCTGCCCATCTCCGCATAGCAGGGAATGGGTTCGTCACGCTTCGCAGCCAGCCTCATCAACGCCTGTCCGCCGCCGGCCGAGCCGGTAAACGCAACGGCCTTGATGCCCGGATGCTCCACCAGCGCCACGCCCACGTCGATCCCCGCATCGAACAGCAGCGAGAACACGCCCGTGGGCAAACCGCTCTCCTTCACCGCCTGCTGAATCACTCTACCCGCAATTTCGCTCGTTCCCGGATGCGCCGGATGCGCTTTTACGACCACAGGATTTCCCGCCGCCAGAGCCGAAGCCGTATCGCCTCCTGCAACCGAGAAGGCCAGCGGAAAATTGCTCGCGCCGAACACCGCCACCGGACCCAGCGGCCGCAGCATCGAGCGCACATCCGCCCGCGGCAGAGGTTTCCGGTCAGGAAGCGCCTCGTCGATCCGCGCCCCCACCCAGGACCCCTCTTCGAGCACCTCCGCAAACAGCTTCAACTGGCCCGTGGTCCGTCCAAGCTCACCCTGCAGCCGAGCCAGTGGCAGGCCTGTCTCAAGTTGCGCACGCTCCACGATTGCCGCACCCGTTTCGCTCAATCCATCCGCGATCTTCCGCAGCAACGCGGCACGCGCTCTCCCATCCAGCGCCGCGTATGCTGGAAACGCACCGGTTGCTGCCTTCACCGCTCGATCGAGCCCATCTCCCGTGGAAGAATGAAAGACGGGCTCGAGCTCCTCTCCAGTCGCCGGATTCACCCCACGAAAACTGGCACCCCCGCCAACAACTCCATCCTGATCTCCGATGAGTGAAACACCCGATAAGCTCACTATTAACCCCCTGATATCCTTCTTCTCGCCATCCAGGAATGTCACATCTGCGGCAATTGCGTTTCGATGTGCTCTCAAGTTCCCATTGCACACGCGGTTGTATACATCGCTGCAAACATCATAAGCTCTCCTCACGGCCATCTCCACCGCACATTTTTGTGAAGGCAGGCCGCAGTTGACGTCGGAAACACATCACGAAAAGGGAGATCGCCTTTGCATCTTCGCAAGCTGAGTTCGAGCGGTCCTGAGGTCAGTTCCCTTGGCCTCGGCTGTTTCGGCCTATCCAATGCATACGGCGCGGCAGATCCGGCTGAGGCGATTGCAACCGTCCGCCGCGCGCTCGATCTCGGATGCAATCTCCTCGATACCGCGGATATCTACGGAGCCGGGCAAAACGAGGAACTCGTAGGTCGCGCCATCCAAGGTCGCCGCAACAATGTCATCCTCGCCACAAAGTTCGGATTTGTCTGCGATTCTCAGGGCAGGGTCACGGGTCGCAATGGCTCTCCCGCCTATGTCCACAGGGCGATCGAGGCCAGCCTGAGGCGTCTCGGAACTGACACCATCGATCTCTACACTCTCCACCGCATTGATCCCAACGTTCCGATCGAAGAGACCCTCGGCGCCATGGCCGAGCTGGTAGCGCAGGGCAAGGTGCGGCACCTCGGCCTCTCAGAGGCTTTACCCGAACAGATTCGGCGCGCTCACGCCGTTCACCCCATCGCCTCCTTGCAATCGGAGTATTCCCTGTGGGCACGAGGTCCCGAGCGCGACGTGATGCCCCTATGTCGCGAACTTGGCATCGGGTTCATCGCCTTCGCGCCGCTGGGCCGAGGCCTCTTCTCAGCCGGCCTGACAAACCTGGAATTCGATCTGAATGACTTTCGCCGATCTCTCCCCCGCTTCCAGGCCGAAAATCTGAGTGCAAGCCGTCGACTTGTGGAAGCCCTGGAAGAGTTCGCCTGCCGCAAGCGCCTCACATCCTCTCAAGTCGCCCTCTCCTGGATACTCCAGAGGGGCGAAAACGTAGTCGCCATCCCCGGCACCAGGCGGCAAAGGCACCTCGAAGAGAACCTTGCCGCCATAGACGTGCCCTGGACCGGCGACGAGTTTCAGGAACTGGATCGCCTCTTCTCCCCGGATCTCAACTTCGGCCCGCGATATTCCGCCGGCTCCCTCTTCGCGCCGGAGTGACGCGCAGGCCCTCTCTCTCCAATATCCCGGAGAGCGCGTCGCGATCGCCGCCGGGCGCAAATCCCTGCTTGATCGGCATCGCCGCCGCCGGTGCAAGTTGGCCAGCAGCTTCACACTCCTGCTGCAGGTTATTGGCGACGGGAAAGATAAACGTCGTACGATGCTCTATGATCGTCTTTCGAAATGGAAACTGCTCTTATGCCTGCCGGGAAATCTAAAGGTACGCCCAAAGCTCGGCTGCCAAAACGTGAACATGGCACCAGCGTCCTGTCGGCTCTGGAGCAGGTACGCGAACTCATCGTCAGCGGGAAGCTCTCCCCTGGCACCTGGATCATCGAAGGTGAACTTGCCAAGCGGCTCAACCTCAGCCGTACCCCTGCAAGAGCTGCTCTCCAGTGGCTCCAGCAGGAAGGGTATGTCCGCGAGCGTCGCACCGCCACAAAATCCCGCATGATCGTCTCTCCCCTGACCAAGGAGGATGCCAAGGAACTCTACGCGGTCATCGGCCACCTCGAAGGCCTCGCGGGACGCAATACCGCGGCGCTTCCCAAGGCAGAAAGAATGGGAATCGTTACCCGTCTCAAGGCTCTTAACCAGGAGCTCATCGCGATAAAGGAAGACCCGAGCAAGCAGGCAAGCATCTTTGGCTACGATAGAGAATTCCATCGCCTCGTCGTCGCCTCAGGTGCAGGCCTCAGGCTCCGGGCCTGGCACAAAGCGATCGAGCCCCAGGTCGAACGCTATTGGCGGCTTTATGCCAGTTCCATCATCAGCAACCTGCAGCTTTCCATCGACGAGCACAACGACATCATCAACGCTCTCGCCGATGGAGACGCAGCCCGCACGGAACGCAGCCTTCAGGTCAATTGGGAGAAAGGCTGCGAGCGCCTCGGCCATGTCATCGATATCTTCGGCGAACGCGGAAGCTGGTAACCGGCACGCCCCTGCCGTATATCCGGTTCTTCAACCTCGAAAAGCATATTCATCGTCTACCACTCATCCAATGCCGGGACTAAAGGGTACCGTTTTGCCCGCGGATGCAGATGTACTCGCAGGGCGTGAATCCCTTGAGCTTCTCGAGTCGTCAGCGAAGAGCCCTGTCAAAACGCTAACCTGCACTGATAGTCCGTCAGTGGGTACCGGGTGGCATACTTACTGCACCCACAATTCCGAAACGGCCATTTGGTAGCCGGGTAAGGGTCGGGGCATAGGCGCCAAGCAGTTGACGGCGCCACCACGCGCCAGTGCTGTGCTTCTCTTGCCGAGTGCTGAACCAGTACTGCCAAAGAACGGCGCGAACGAACTTCGGCGGCGCGTTGCGGAAAGGATTCCCCGCAAACAATCCCAGCACGTCAGCATCGTCTTCCAGAAGCAGTTCTTGCGTCCGCGGAACGATCAGGTTCTGTTGCCAGGAACCGAGCGACGCGAACCAGAGATTCCAATCGAAGCGAGGTTGATAGGGCGCATAAATGCGCGGCCGCTGATAAAGATCCTGTGGCTTGTACCGGAAAGGATAAGCTACCCAGTGCTCACCGTCGTTCGAACCCTCGAACTCGATCTCGTAGCGATGCGGGGTCATCACGGCAAACAGGCCGTACTCGTTCGCAATGCGGAAAGGCTCGAGTACCGCGAGCGGCTGTTCGGGAAGCGGAGCCAAACGCCAGAACATCTGCACCAGGGGAACGGCCGTCGCATAAAAAATCCACGTGAGCACAACAGCAGAGAGAGCGTAACGAAAAGACGGAAGCGATTTCATTCCGGGTAAAGCCTTCGCTTCTTCGCTGGAAGGAGTTGCCTGCCCGGATTCCGCATTGCGCGCAAGAGCGTTGCTAAGAGGACTTCGCCAGCGCAAGGGCACGAAGCGATAGAGAAACGTATCATCCAGCAGCAGGAATGCGAGGACAAGCACGAGATAGTTGAGGAAGGCGTAATTCGCGGTGGCGATAACTACCGCCTGCCATGCGGTAACGATAAAGAAGCAGGCCACCTTCCAACGCCGTGGAAGCAGCGCCATCCAGACAAGCACAAGCTCCATCCCAAGCGTTGTAGCAGCGGTGGCAATGTGGAACCAGTGCGGCAGATGCTGCAGGTACCAGCCGATCCAGGTAGGCAGCGGACCGTTCTGGTAGTACTCGTACAGCGCCGTCAGGTTCCTACATGTCGGATCGCCACTCTCAAGCTTGACCACACCCGACTGAAAGTAGATTCGGAACCATTCCCACAACAGCAGAAATATCGCGGCTCGTGCGGGCGGCTGCTTTGTTCCCCAGCCGGGAAGGATGCCGGAGGGCGCGAGGAACAATGAAAGAAAGCCCGCCTCCAGCAGCATCCCGTCAGACTGATAACCGGAGAAATCCTGTGCCGCGCTGACAAATGAGAGGAAGCAGCAGAAGCAGACGAACAGCATCGCGCGCGGCCAGATGTTGGCGACGACTAGAATCGAGGCGATCAGACCGATCCAGCAGAGGGCCATGAGCATCCGGTCTCCGCTCGATAGCCAGAGAAGAGTAGGAGCGTACCAGAACCGCAACGATCCGAGGCCGCGTACATTCCGAAGATAGTCCGCTGCGGGAAGAATACCGTGCGATCCGATGAGGCCGCGCACTTGAAAGAGGAGCGTGTAGAATGCCGAGAAGTAGATCAGTCCAAGCGCGCGAAGGAAAAGCCAGCGTGCGACGAAGTGATTCTCTGAACCACCCGCCGGATCGAACCAGTAGCGGAAGAAACTCTTGGTCGCTCCCATTCGGGTCCCTCTCTGAGCAAGGTTTCGATGCCGTCACTCCGATTCGTTTACAAGCGGTCGTGCATCTTAAGAAACTGGGACCGACCGTTCAAGACGTGAACCCAGCCCGTCGATATTGGATGCCATCTTCTCGCCTATGCAAACTGCCACCATTATCGGCTCGGGCCCCAACGGTCTTTCAGCCGCTATCGTACTCGCTTCGGCTGGCCTTTCCACCACGGTCCTCGAACGCAACCGGCAGATCGGCGGAGCATGCTCTACCGCCGAGACAACCGTGCCCGGCTTTCGTCACGATCTGGGCTCCTCCGTTTATCCCATGGGGATCGCCAGTCCGTTCTTTCGCTCGCTACCCGTCAAAATTCCGTGGATCGAACCATCCGCCCCCTGCGCTCATCCCATGGACGATGGCACCGCTGTGCTGCTCGAACATTCCATTGCGGATACCGTGGCCAATCTGGATGCCGCCGACGGACGCAAATACCGTTCCTTATTGGAGCCGATTGCTGACCGTTTCGCAGATCTCGCCGAGGATATTCTTGGGCCCATTCCTCACATCCCGCGCCATCCTCTCCTGCTCGCCCGCTTCGGCCTCTCTGCATTGCTACCGGCCGCATCGCTCGCCCGTTCCCGCTTCTCCGGTGTCCGCGCGCGCGCGCTTTTTGCAGGAATGGCGGCTCACTCGGTGCTCCCGCTCGAAACCCCGACCTCCGCCGCCGTTGGCCTTGTCCTTATGGCTGCCGGACACGCCAGCGGCTGGCCCATTCTCCGTGGGGGCGCTCAGACCCTCACCGATGCCCTCGCCCGCCACCTCGAGTCCCTCGGCGGCCGCATTGAAACCTCTCGGGAGGTGATGCATCTCCCGCAAAGCGACCTGGTTCTTGCCGACATCACCCCACGCCAACTCCTCCGAATCGCCGGCCCCAGCCTGCCCCTCGCCTATCGCCGTAAGCTCGAGCAGTTTCCTTATGGGGCCGGCACGTTCAAGGTCGACTACGCCCTCAGCTCTCCCATCCCCTGGACCGCCCCCGAGTGCAGCCGCGCCGCCACCGTTCATCTCGGCGGTACGCTCGAAGAGATCGCCGCCTCCGAGCGTCACTTCACATCCAGCAGCCCCTTCGTCCTGTTCGCACAGCCTTCGCTCTTCGACCCCACCCGCGCCCCTGCCGGCCAGCACACCGCCTGGGCCTATTGCCATGTCCCCAATGGCAGCACCGCCGATCACCTCGATGCCATCGAGCGACAGATTGCCCGCTTCGCTCCCGGCTTCCACGAATGTATCCTCGCCCGTTCCATCTCACCTCCTGCCGCTCTCGAACGTTGGAACTCGAACCTGGTCGGCGGCGACCTGTCCGCAGGCGCGATGAATCCGGGCCAGCTTCTCTTTCGTCCGACAGCCTCGCTTTACCGGACGCCTTTCCCTGGCCTGTTCTTCTGCGGAGCATCGACGCCTCCGGGCGGTGGAGTTCACGGAATGGCCGGCTTTCACTCAGCGCATGCAGCTTTGCGATACCTGACGCATCGGTAGATGTTTTCCAGGAGGCTTGCTTCAGCCGCGCCGTGAGTCACACGACCATAGCGGCCCTATCCCGAGGCTGCACTTTCTCGTACCCTTCTACTTCTCCGGACTATCCGGGACATCCGCACCGGCAGGATAGTCTCCGGCAAAGCTATGCAGGGCGGGGGCGAAGGTGAGGGCCGAAGCAGGCGGAACCGAGATGCCTGCAAGCTTGTTCCGCAACATCAAATTATTGAAACCGGCCACGTCTGTATTCATCAAGCGGCCGAAGTCAGATTGAATTGTTTGTAACTGGCTTGAGAATGCCTTGTATACCTCGATCTCCTGCTCAGTGGGCGCAAAGTCGGCGCTGTCATGCGTCACTTCGAGATTGAGCGTGCCCAGGTGGCCCCACAATTGGATCGGGTTGCGGAACTGGTCCTCGCGCGCTCCCGTGAGGTGGACATCGAACATCGTCCCTTCCACCTTGACCGTTTTATCCGCCAACTCTTTCGCCGCTTTGACGAGAGCGGCTTGCTGTGGATTCGACCCGAGCAGGGCCACGGTCTCCTCCAGTTGCCGCCGTATCCATTCGGTGCGGCCGATCAGTTCAGCGAGCGTGTTCATCGAGTCGCGGATCTGCAGTGCAAGATCGAGTTGCGCGCGAATATCCTGTACAGTCCCTGTCGAACGCGGATCCTTGACAATCTCCAATGGCTGCTCGCTGGTTTGGCCATCCACGCTCAACCTCACGGTGTATTTGCCCGGAGCCGCCAGCGGCGCTCCATACGAGAAATTAAGATCGAAGGTGCGTACGCGCCGACCCTTCGTGGTGGTCTCGATCCACGGAGCATCCGGCGGGGACGTCACCAGCAGAGGCTGATGCGCCGGTTCATAGCGCAGATCCCACCAGACGCGATTGATGCCGGCCTGCTTCGTACCGTGCAAGGTGCGAATTACCTTCCCGTTGCCATCCAGAATGGTGATAACGACGCCTGGATCGCCGCCTTTGTCCGGTCCTTCTTCCGTTGAAGCTTCTTTCCCCGCGCTCGCCTTACCATCCTTCAGGAAGTAGTTGATATCCGCTCCGTACGGCGGCGGCTGAGCCCCTGCCGAGCCGTACCCTCCTCCTCCATAGCCTCCCTCGGCACGCCATCGATAAGCGGTTCGGGTAGTGAACAGATGCGCCTTTGCGGCCAACACTGCAGGCGTCAACTCGCGCAGCGGGCGAATGTCGTCCATCACCCAGAACCCGCGGCCGTAGGTAGAGACCAGCAGGTCTCCAAACCTGGGTTGAACCGCAAGCCACGAGGCTGGCGCATGAGGCATATTGCCTTGCAGCAACGTCCAGCTCTGGCCATCGTCAAGCGAAAAATAGACCGCGTTCTGGCTCGCAGCGAACAGCATATCCTTGCGCTCCGGGTCCTCGATCACGCAGGCTATGTAACTGAACACCGATGCCGGAATGCCGCCGCCTATGGATTTCCAACTGGCGCCATAGTCGGTGGTCTTGTAGATCAGGGGCATATTGTTGCCCTGCAGGTGATCGTCCGCCGCGATATATGCGGTGCCGGCGTCGAAGTGCGAAGGCTCGATATTGCTGATCGTGGCCCAGTGCGGCAGGTTCGGAATATTGCCTGTCACGTCGATCCACCTGGCTCCGCCATCGCGTGTGACATGCACCAGGCCATCGTTGCTGCCGGCCCATATCAAACCTTTCGCCTTGGGGGATTCGGCAATGGACCATAGCGTGTCGCCATCGAAGGTGAACAGGTTATCGGAGGAGACGCCCCCGGAGTTCTGCTGGTGGCTCTTGTCGTTGCGTGTCAGGTCGGGGCTTATCGCCTTCCAGCTTGCGCCGTCGTTGGCCGTCTGATGCACATACTGACTTCCGGCATAAACGACATCATGGCTATTCGGGGATAGGGCGATGGGAAAGGTCCAGTTCCATCGATACTTCATATCCGCCGGGGCAATGCCATAGCCCGAAACAGGCCAGACCCTGATGTCGCGCGTCTGGATATTTTTCAGATCGAAGCGGTCGAGGCCGCCGTCGTAGCAGCCGGAATAGACGATCTCGTTATTGGTTGTATCGGGAATGGTGAACCCGCTCTCGCAGCCGCCGACCTTCAACTCCGCCTTGGCGCTGATTCCTCCGCCCCAACTGTTGCTGGAGATGCGCCAACTGCCGTTGTCCTGTTCGTTGCCATAGACGAAGTAGGGAACGGCATCGTCCGCGGCGACATGGTAGATCTGCGCTATGGGAAGACTTACATGCTGCCACGCCTTGCCGCGGTCGAGCGTCAGGCTGGCTCCCTCATCGTGAGCGATCATCATGCGATTCGGATTCGTGGGATCGATCCAGAAATCGTGATTGTCGCCGCCTCCGCCAAAGGTTTTGTCCGTCGCGCCGCCATCCAGCGACATCGTGATTTCGACGGAGACGAAATAGATCCGGTCCTCATTGGACGGGTCGACCGTGAAGCGGTTGTAGTAAGGAGCGCGCTCGTCGATCTCGTCGTTCTGGTTCACCAGCCGCCAGTTCTCGCCGCCGTCGTCGGAGCGATAGAACCCAGGATGCTTCTCTTGTATCAGGGCGTACATGCGCCTTCCATCGCTAGGTGCAATCGCGACTCCGATCTTTCCAACAGCACCGGTTGGCAGCCCGTGACCCACCACACGCTCCCAGGTTGTGCCCCCGTCATGCGAGATGTAGACCCCGCCGCTTGGGCCGCCGCTATCCAGGTTCCAGGTGTGTATGGATAGCTGCCACATTCCGGCAATCAAGGTGTGCGGATTGCGGGGATCGATAGCGATGTCTGCCGCGCCGGTGTTCTCATCGACAAACAGCACCCGCTGCCAGGTCTTGCCGCCATCCACCGTCCGAAAAACTCCGCGGTCCTGCGAAGGCGCAAACCCACTGCCCACCGCGGCCGCGAAGACAATGTCCGGGTTGGTTGGATCGACGACGACTCTTGCAATTCGGCCTGTCTTCTCCAGGCCCATATGCGTCCAGGTCGCGCCGCTGTCTATCGACTTGTAGATTCCATCGCCGATAGACGTAGAGATGCGGTTGTAAAAAGCTTCGCCCGTCCCGGCCCAGACTATGTTGTGGGCAGTGGGCGCGATGGCGAGCGCCCCGATCGACATCGCCTGCTGCTTATCGAACACCGGAGTCCAGCGCAGACCGCCGTCGGTGGTCTTGAAAACTCCGCCCGACGACGCGCCGGCGTAATCCACCATGGGATTGCCCGGTTCGCCAACGATCGCATCGATGCGATTGCCCACCGGGCCCAACGTTCGATACCGGAGTTGTGAGAACCAACTGGGATTCAACTGCTGGCTTGCCGCCGGCAGCCCCAGACAAACAACGCAGATTAGGCAAGCCAACGCTCGATTCACTCTTCGAGAGTAAATCGAGCCCTTCGATCCGGCGAAAATATTTGTGCCAATCAGAGCAAAAGCCGTTCCATCGCTGATAAATCCAGGCAGGACCAACTTCGTACGTCGGGCCTTCACGATCGTCTGCACATTTTAGAAGATGAACTTTGCAACCAGCTGCATCGTCCGCGCGTTGTTTGCAAAGGCCAGTTTCGGGTTGTTGAATGCAGAGCTGTTGGCATCCACAAATCTCGTCTGCGCAGAGGTGAACGTGCCGATCGAATTGACCGTATTGATGCTGCCGGCGATGTACTGAGAATGGTTCAGGACATTGAACGCCTGCGCCTGGAACTCGAAGGCTCTCTCGCCCCATATCGTGACACGTTTCAGAGCAGTGAGATCGAAGTTATTGATATGCGGCAACGGGACGGAATTTCTGCTGTCGGTCGCAACGGCGCCCAGCCCCGCCTGAATATACTCAGCATTTGGATTATTGACCTGGTAGGCGACGGTCTGGCCTGCTGTGTTCTTAAGCGCAGTTACAGCAGATCCAGTTCCACGTACTCCGTTGGGATTGCGTATCGTACGGTCAGGCGCTGAATCGCCGTTGAGGTTCGAGTCGACGCCGCTCTGCGGAGTGTAATACTGCGACGACTGGAAGGTATAGATCGGCGCGATCTCCCAGTTGCCAATCAGATTCTTCTCTAGCCAGTTCGATCGTGTCTTGAAGAACGGTAGATCGTAGATGGCCTCAACGGTCACTCGGTGGCGATGGTCCAACGCTGAAATTGAGTAGTCCCCTTGAATATTCTGCGTATCCTGCGGACGGCGTGGAGTCAGTGTGGTCGAACTCACGTCGGCGGTCGAGTTATCGAGAGTCTTGCTGTAGGTCCAGGCCGCCTGGAACTGAAGGCCATGATCGAAGCTGCGATTGAGCTGCGTTTGTAGTCCGTTGTAGTTCGATGCGCCGTAAGGCTGCAGACCCGTAAGAGTCTGGGTAAATCCTGCCGCGTAGTAGGCCGGGACGAAGCTGGCCGAAGGCGCCTGGAGCGAAGCCAGGGTAGTCGTAAGAGCATTCAGTTGCGCCTGCGTCGGAGCTGAGAAGTACGTTGGCAAATGTGCCGCCGCGGTAACCGGGCTTACACGATTCTGATACGTCTGCAGCGTCAGATGGATGCCACGGGTTCCAACATAACGAACCTCAGCCGTGTACTTCCTGGCAAATACATGTTGAATGCCAACGCTCCAGTTCTCGGAGTAGGGCAACGTCTGGTCGGGGAGGTAGAAGGCAGTTGCCTGGCGTTGGGCCGTTACAGTGGCATAATTCACGAAGCCTGGTCCGGTAACGCCAGGGAGGCCGCCGTTGGCCAGAAAGGCGGTTGCGCTATAGGGACAGACGGCGTTCGAGGCGGCCTTCACATCGCAGAGCGCGCCAAGTTGGGGAGGACGGTAGGCCCTTCCCAGATTGTCGTAGAGCACGTCGTAGGCGAGTGCGAATCCGCCCCGAATCGATGTCGTGCCCGCGGTTCCCGGCGAGTAGGCGAAGCCAAGGCGTGGAGCGAAGTTCTTATACTGGGGCTGCGGGGCGGTGAAGGAGATCAGTCCAGGTACACTCGCCAGGATGTTGAACGCCTGTTGGCGCTCGCCAGCGGGTACCGAAGTAAACTCATACCGCAGACCGGCATTGAGCGTAAGACTCGGGGTTACGCGCCATTGGTCGTTAGCATATCCGTAGAAAGCGGTTT
Organism: Edaphobacter sp.; assembly: GCA_965277575.1. Taxonomy (GTDB): domain Bacteria; phylum Acidobacteriota; class Terriglobia; order Terriglobales; family Acidobacteriaceae; genus Edaphobacter. Next base: position 2,804,034 of record CBDIDK010000002.1, on the reverse strand, counting down.
GGTCGCCAGGGTAGGGATTGTCTCCTCCCGACCGCTCGCCAAAGTAGTCCGGAACTACATCGTGAAGATAGGCCGTGATCGTCGTCCATTCGTAGTCGCCAGTAAGTCGATTCGGAGAGTTGGTCGGCGCAATATACTTCCGGGCCTCTCCGCCAAAAGTAAACGTCTGGCTTCCCTTGGTCCATGTCACGTTGTCTGTCGCCTGGTAGGTATTCTGGGTTCCCGAACTTGGCGCGCTGTAATCTCCCCCGATCTGCGCCCCCAGATCGTTGATGTTGAGATTGGGAAACTCAGTTGCAGTGGGAAAGGGAACGGGGGAAGCCGGTGTGGTGTTGGCTGACCGGTTGTAGCCCAGGCGAAACTCATTCAATACTGCGGGTGTGAACGTGTGGTATTCGCTGAGCGTGAACAGATGCTGGCGCGTGGGTGAGGAGACCCAGAATACCGGGTTCAACGTGCTCGTATCCTGCGATGCGATCCGCGCGTAAATGTAGCGAACGCGGAGTTGATCCTTCTGCGAGAAGTTGACATCCACACTATTCAGAGAAGTGAAAGTATTCGTGAATCTGGGGCCGCTGTAATTTACCTGGCCTTCCTGGTAGGTCGTCGATGCAAATGCTCCCGTCGAGGGGCAGCTCGCACCACCAGCGCCCGGGGCAGCGCCAAGGTATTGTTGCATCAATCCCAGGTTGAGCGCCGAGACCCCCGGCTGCGTTGCAAGAAAGGCATAACCCGAGGCAGTGGGAGCACAGGAAAAGGCGCTCTTTGTCTGTCCAATCGGGTTATATTGGTCGTTCACGAAGAAGAAGATCTTGTTTCTAAGAATAGGGCCGCCCACCTGGCCGCCAAACCGGTTGTTGTCATACCGGGGATTATGGGTGAATCCGGCCAGGCGGCTGGAAGCATCGATCGCGTTCAAATTCCGGTTTTCAAAATACTCGTATACGCGGCCATGGACGGTGTTCGTCCCGCTATCGATAATCGTGTTGAACTGGCCGCCAGACGAGTGGCCATACTCCGGCGAGAATAAATTCTGGAGCACCGTAAAGTTCTGGACTGCATCGTTTGGGATGTTGATGACTGGAGCGGGGACGCTCTTGCTGTTGTTATCGACCCCTTCCACGGTGTAGTTGTTCGTAGTCGGGCGCTGTCCCGAGATCGCAGGGCCGGTGCCTTCTCCGATGCCGCCGCTGGACGCAGCCCCGGCGTTGAGCAGAGAAAGGTTCACCACCCCAAGTCCTTGCGATGACGTGGGCAGATCCTGCACCTGCTTCGATTCGAACGTGTTCTGAAGTTGAGCGGTCGTGGTATCGATGACCGTAGCGGCGGCATTCACTTCAACGGTGGTGGCATTTGCGGCAGCGGTCGCCGCGATGTTGGCTGTCGCAGTATGGTTGAGTTGCACCTCAATGTCTTTGTAACCCCCAGCCATGCCATTGCCCGATGCCTGAATGCTGTAGTGACCGACCTGCAGGTTGGTAAACCTGTATTCTCCGCTCGCATTGGTGGTCACGGAAAACCTTACGCCCGTAGCAATGTTGGCGGCTACCACCGTTAAGCCTGCCATCACTGCTCCTGTCGGGTCCGTGACAATTCCCACCAGATCGCCGCTGATGGCTTGCGCTTCCATTCGGGCCGGCGCAATCAACACCATGGTGGAAAGTGAAACCGCAAATCCTGCCGCGACGACCAGCTTCCGTAAAAACATGAGATTACACATCCTGATCTCTCCCCTAAACATGCATAGAACTGCGTCGAACTTAACTCTCGAAGAACTGGCGCGGCAGCATTGCAGATGACAAGGCCCAACAGCAATCGGTTCACACGCAGATAAAGTATTGCGAACACACATTTGATTACGAAAATGTATACAACAATGAATTTAGTCGAAAATTTATACTCTCGGATTGACCCATGTCAAGTAGCATGTCTGTCGATTGATCCCTCTGCACAGCATCGAAATTGATATCTACGTCGCGCTTGTCGATCAGGGAGTTGCCTGGTCCCCGGTCTTGGGCGAATGGGCGTCGTTCGCAACTATCGGAATCATCCCTTCACCCGCCAGCATGCGGTTGAACGCCGGAACCTCCTTGTTCATCAGCGAACCGTACTCCGCCGTCGTCAAGGCCAACTCCTTCTCGAGCATCGCGGCCAGGTGTACGTCGGTGTCGGTCGGCCCATAATCCGCGCCTCCGGCCACATCGCCCGCGCCTGTCCCCACCATGCCGTTCAGCCAAAGTAAATTCATGTACAGCTTGTACGCGCTGACGTAGTACTTGTCGTCGCTGGTCGTCACGGCCTCCGACACCAGCTTGTACTCGACCGCCTTCATCTTCACGTCCATAGCCTGGATCTCCTTCAGCAGCGCAGCTTTACTCTGGTCGTGTTCGAGCTCGCCGTTCATTACCTCGATCTGCTTCCGCATCCACTCGATCCTGTTCACCATTCCCGACACCTTGGTCACGGCGTCACAGATTCGCACCTGCAGCGCCACCGTTGCCGCGATATCCGCATCCGTACCCTTTGTCGCGGGGTCCCGCATCAGGTTCAGCTTCTGCTCATACGGCTTTTCGTCGACCGTCAGCTTCACGGTGTAGTTGCCCGGCGCAGCCTGCGGCCCTTCCTGGTTCGGAGAGATACCCCAGTGCGTAATAGGCCGCGAGTTCGATCCGATAAACCGCGGCTCCGACCAGATCTCCGGATTCAGCGGAGGCGTCGTACGCAGCTTGATCAACTCAGGGCCATCCTCGTGCAGGTCCCACGAGACGCGATTGATGCCCGACTTGCTGGTCGACGTGAGGTGCCGGATGACCTTGCCGTTGGCATCCATGATCTCGAGCGTCACCGGCCTGGCGGACGGCTTATCCATGGAATAGTAAAAGAATGCCTTGCCGCCCTTGATGATGCGGAAGGTAGGCCGCGGCTCAAAGAACCGGACCGGCACAGAGGAAGCCGAGCGCGCCATCTGCTCCAGCGGGCTGATGTCGTCCAGAATGTAGAACCCGCGTCCATAGGTAGACACCACCAGATCGTGAAACTGCTTCTGCACCACTGTCCAGGTCACCGGCGAGTGCGGCAGCCCGGCCTCCAGCGCGACCCACTTGCCCCCATCGTCCAGCGAATAATAAAGCTGGTTGCCTGTGCCCGCAAACAGCAGCCCCCGCACATTCGGGTCTTCGGAGACGTTGCGTACATAGGCCAGCGGCCCCTTCTCCAGACCTGCGGTAATCTGGGTCCAGCTCTTGCCGTAGTCCGTCGTCTTGAAAATATATGGATCGCGGTTGTCCACCAGGTGCAGATCCATCGTGAGATAGGCCGTACCCGGATCGAAATGCGAAGGCTCGATGCTGGTCACCGTGCCCAGCGGCGGCAGCCCGTGGATATTCGCCGTCACATTCGTCCACTTGCCTCCGCCCTCCGTCGTATACCAGACCTGCCCGTCGTTCGTTCCCGCCCAGATCAGCCCCTGCTTGATCTGCGACGGTGCAATCGCAAACACAACATCGCCGTAGAACTGCCCCAGGTTATCGCCCACGATTCCGCCCGACGAGACGATCTTCGCAGGATCGTGCAGCGATAGATCGGGACTTGCCTCCGACCAGCTCTGTCCGCTGTTGGTCGTCTTGAACACAAGCTGGCAGCCGTAGTACACCGTGTTGTGGTCGAACGGGTCGATCGCCAGCGGCGGTGTCCAGTGGCAACGATACTTCGTCTGGTTCGGAGCCGAATCGAGCGTGTGCAGCCAGGGCCCCACACTGCGCGCCAGTCTGCTCTTTGCGTCCCAGCGTGTCACCTCATCGCCATAACACGAGGCCCACACCACATCCGGGTTCGTCAGGTCCGGCAGCGTGAAGCCGGACTCGCACCCGCCCATCGATCGATCCCACCCAATCTCCGGCCCGCTGCCGTATCCGCCCGTCAGCGGAATGCTCGGCCCCCGCATCGTGCCGTTATCCTGCATGTTCGCGTACACGTCGTATGGAATCTGATTGTCCACGGCCACGTGATAGATCTGCCCGATCGGCAGCGTCACCCGCTTGAACCCGCGCCCATGCACCGTCGTGATGATCACACCGGCATCGTTGCTGATCGCAAATCGGTCGGCGTTCGTCGGATCGATCCAGATATCGTGGTTGTCGCCTCCCCACGGCACATCCCGAAACGTGAATCCTCCATCCTCCGAGAGGTGGAATCCGCTGTTCGAAATCATCACCTCGTTCTCATCCGCGGGCGAAACCGCGATGCGAATGTAATATCCCGCGCGCCCAATCAGCGAGCGATCCCAGCTCACCCGCCTCCAGTTATCGCCTCCATCGTCAGACCGCCATACCGAGCCCTGGTCCGCGGTCTGGATCAACGCGTATACCCGATTCGAATCGGTAGGCGCAATCGCCACGTCGATCTTCCCGAGAGGCGACTTCGGCAACCCCTTCTCCAGCTTCTTCCACGTCTTACCCGCATCGTGCGAGATATAGACCGCGCTCCCCGGGCCGCCGCTATATTCGGCCCAGGTATGCATCTCCACCTGCCACATGCCGGCAACCAGCGTGTTCGGGTCCTGCGGGTCCAACGCCAGCCCCGAGCAGCCCGTATTCTCATCCGCAAACAAAACCCTGTCCCAGTGCTGGCCACCGTCTGCCGTCTTGTATACGCCACGCTCCTGTTGCGGTCCCGACAACCGCCCCAGCGCGCATACGTAAACAGTGTTCGTGTCCTTTGGATCGACGATGATCCGCCCGATGCGTCCGGTCTGCTCCAGGCCCATGTGGCTCCACGTCTTCGCTCCATCGGTCGACTTGTATACGCCATCGCCGATCACGTCGATATCACGGATCGCCCATGCCTCGCCCGTTCCCGCCCAGATCGTCTTCGGGCTCGCCGGCGCCACTGCCAACGCGCCGATTGCGGCAACATCCTGTTTATCGAACACCGGCTCCCAGGCATTTCCACCATCGGTGGAGCGCCACACGCCGCCCGACGCAGCCCCCGCATACCAGGTGCTCGGATCGCCCGCCACTCCGGCGATCGCAGCCACCCGGTTCCCCACCTGCGGGCCGAGAAGACGGAAGTTGAAGGCGTCATCCGCCCGCCCACGTCCCCTCTGCGCAACCGCCAGCAACGAGGAGCCAAGCAGAACGGCAAACAACAAATCGCGTAATCTAAGCGTCTTCACGGAATGGATCTCCCCCTCATTGCCGGTCTTCAAAAATCTACAAGAGCCAAAGCGCACGGCCATGCCAGCGGCCGGCTATTGATGGAGCATGACCTTCGATACATCGGGTAATCGCGGCGGTCAAAGTCCACATTGTGTGTCGCCAGCAATTCATCACAAGAAATCAATGTATACAACTTCGTATGTTTTCAGGAATATTAGGCGGCACGTCGCTTCCTGTCAAATTTCGCTATCCCCAAGAAGCGCATTTAGAACCACACATCGACACGCGCGCACTTATACTGTTTTTGTATACATCGCTTTCCTGCCGCACTTTACTCGCCGGCTTGGGTTTATCTTTGGAGCGGCTTTACGTGGGCGGCCAAACCGAATCGCAGCGATGCAACTCAAGTTAACCTGTTCACAACAGTATCCGCAGCCTGGAGATTGGAACGATGCAGAACGAATCGGCCCCGGCGCATGAGCTTTCGCTGGCGCAGCCTCCGAAAGAGTTTCGCAAGGAGCTCGGTCTCTTCGACTCCATCATGATCGTAGCCGGAATCATGATCGGCTCCGGCATCTTCATCGTCAGCGCGGAGATCACGCGGCAGGTCGGCTCGGCCGGATGGCTGCTCGTCGTCTGGGTCATCACCGGCGTCCTCACCGTGGCCGGCGCCCTCAGCTACGGCGAACTCGCAGCCATGATGCCGCAGGCCGGCGGCATGTACGTCTATCTCCGGGAGGCCTTCTCGCCCCTGCTCGGCTTCCTCTACGGCTGGACCCTGCTCACCGTCATCCAGACCGGCACCATCGCCGCGGTCGCCATCGCCTTCGCCCGCTTCAGCGGAGTCATCTTCCCAGGCATCACCGAAACCCACTATCTCGTCGCCCCGATTCACCTCCTGCCCGGCTATGCGGTTTCGCTCTCTACCGTGCAGGCCCTCGCGCTCGGTGTCATCCTTCTCACCGCCACCGTCAACAGCTACGGCGTGCAGTGGGGCAAAGTCATCCAGAACGTCTTCACCGTAGCCAAGCTGCTGGGCATGGTAGCCCTGCTCGTCCTTGGCGCGGTTGCCTTCTTCGTTCATCCCGCCGTCTTCCGTGCAAACTTCGCACACCCCTGGCAGCCGCGCAACGTGTCCATGATTCACAACCTCAACGCCCTCACGGCATTCGGACTCTTCGTCGCGCTCTGCGTCTCGCAAACCGGCTCGCTCTTCTCCGCCGACTCCTGGCACGACATCACCTTCGTCGCCGGCGAGGTCCGCAACCCCAGGCGGAACCTTCCTCTCTCGCTCGGCATCGGCACCTCGCTTGTCATCGTCCTCTACCTGCTCTGCAATCTCTGCTACCTTGCCGTACTTCCGGTCCACGCCATCCAGACCGCCCCCGGAGACCGCGTAGCCACCCTCGTCGTCGATACCATCCTCCCCGGCATCGGCAAACTCGCGATGGGTCTGCTCATCATGGTCTCCACCTTCGGTACCGCCAACGCTCTCACCCTGGCCGGCGGGCGGGCCTGCTACGCCATGGCGCAGGACGGCCTCTTCTTCCGCCGCGCCGGCACCCTCAACCGCGCACGCGTCCCCGGCTGGGCGTTGGCCATGCAGTGCCTCTGGTCTCTCCTGCTCGTGCTTCCGCGCACCTACGACGCAGCCACCAATACCTACGGAAATCTCTACAGCAACCTGCTCGACTACGTCATCTCCGCAGCCCTGCTCTTCTACATCCTCACCGTGGCCGGCCTCTTTCGTCTGCGAAAGACGCGCCCCGAAGCTTCTCGCCCCTACCGCGCCATCGGCTACCCCTGGCTGCCCGCCCTCTATATCGCAGGAGCCTCGACCGTCCTCATCGTCCTCTTTCTCTACCGCACCGCAACCACCTGGCCCGGCCTCCTGATTGTGCTCAGCGGCATTCCCGTCTACTTCCTCCTGCGGTCCAAAAATCACAACTCCAGCGCGTCGATCTCGTAGGCGTGCTGGGATTAAACGGTCCACTCTGGCAACGGTTTAGCGCGGTTTCCGATCAGATGTACTCCGGTCTCTATCCCGACCAACGGGAGGGCCTGTGCAGTAGACGTTGTCAAGACCAGTACACATGGCACGAAGTGCCCGCCCCACGCGCAGTGGGCCCGTCCGGCAGGGCAGCTTTGCGGTGTATACCGCTGCCTGCTCCCGGTCGTCGTCATGGCATAATCACCTCAGCCAATGCCTTTGCTGCTGTTCACTTCGCTGGTCTTCACGGGCTCTCTCGCCGCCGGTCTTCTTGGAGCTCTCACCGGACTCGGCGGAGGGGTCGTCCTCGTTCCGCTCCTCACCCTCGTCTTCCACGTCGATATCCGATACGCCATCGGAGCCTCGCTCATCTCCGTCATCGCGACCTCGTCCGGAGCAGCGGCAGCCTACGTCCGCGAGGGCTACTCGAGCGTTCGCATCGGCATGTTCCTCGAGGTCGCAACCACCATCGGAGCCGTCTTCGGAGCCTTCCTCGCAACCCGCGTCCCCACCCGCGCCCTGGCTATCATCTTCGGGCTCGTGCTGCTCTACTCCGCCTACCTTAACTGGCAGCAGAGCAGGCATCCCGAACCGCCGCAACCCACCCCGAATCCTTGGTCAGGCAAACTGCGCATGTCCGGCTCCTACCCCGACGGCAAGGGCGGCCAATGCGACTACTCGGTCGATCGCATCCCCGCCGGCTTCGCCACCATGTTCGGCGCGGGAACGCTCTCCGGCCTGCTCGGCATCGGCTCCGGCGCCGTCAAGGTCCTCGCCATGGACCGCATCATGCGCATCCCCTTCAAGGTCTCCACCACCACCAGCAATTTCATGATCGGCGTCACCGCGGCAGCCAGCGCGGGTATCTATCTCAAGCGGGGTTACATCGAGCCGGCCCTCGCATTTCCCGTCATGCTCGGCGTCCTCGCCGGTTCCCTGCTCGGCGCACGTTACCTGGTCAAAGCCCACGTCTCCGTGCTGCGGAGCATCTTCACCTTCGTCATCCTCGCCCTCGGCGTCGAGATGATCGTCAACGGCTGGATCGGCAAATGATGGAGAAATCATGACCGCGCGAAACCCACAACCCAATGCCCCCTCCCGGCACGCAAAGTTCGACGACGCGCGGATGGAAGTCCTCATGGGCCGCCTCCTCCAGGCCGGCGTCCTGCTCGCCTCCGCGGTCGTACTGGTCGGCGGCGTCCTCTATCTAAGGGCGAACGCAAGTACCCCGGCGAACTATCGAGTCTTTACCATCGAAGCCGCAGGACTGCGCTACCCATCGCGCCTCATCCATCTTCTCGCCGCGGGCGATCCAGCCGGCATCATCCAGCTCGGCATCCTCCTGCTGATCGCCACCCCCGTAGCCCGTGTCGTCTTCGCGATCGTCGGCTTCGCTATCGAACGCGACCGCCTCTACATGCTGGTCAGCATTACCGTCCTGGCAGTGCTGATGTTCAGCCTCTTCAAATAGTAGCGGCCATAGGAAAGGCGTAACGGCGATCACAAGGATAAGAACTGACAACAATATCTGTTCTCAACTCTTATCCGTCTCTATCCCTCTGATCACCGTTACGCCTTATCCTTCAGAATCAAGACGACTTCAGCGCAGCTTCGATCCCGGAGTTGACCTCGGTCTGCGCAAACTCCGCGGCTACCCGAATCCCGTTCATGACCGCCTTCTCATTCGACGACCCATGCCCGACAACGCACACGCCGCGCACTCCAAGCAGCGGTGCGCCGCCGTATTCGGAGTAGTCCAGACGTTTTTTGAACTCCGCAAACGCTTTACGAGAGAGCAGCGCGCCCACCTGCGACGTCACCGTCGACTTCAGGGAATCCCGCAGCGAAGCCGTCAGCAACTGAGCCGTCCCTTCAATCGCCTTCAGCGCCACGTTGCCCACAAAGCCATCGCACACCGCCACATCGCTGCGCCCATTGAACAGGTCGCGGCCTTCCACGTTGCCGATAAAGTTGATGCCCTGTAGCGCCCGCAGCAGGGGCAGCGTATCGCGCGTCAGCGAGTTGCCCTTCATGTCCTCTTCGCCGATCGAAAGCAGGCCCACCCGCGGATTGTTGATCTTCAGCACGTTCTTGGCGTACATGTGGCCCATCATCGCGAACTGGACCAGGTTGTCCGGGTCGCAGTCCACGTTGGCCCCTACATCCAGCAGGAGCGACGGAACGCGATGAATAGTGGGCATAATCGTCGCCAGCGCGGGCCGGTCGACCCCGGCGAGCATCCCCAGCACCATCTTCGCGGTCGCCATGGCCGCCCCGGTATTTCCCGCCGTAAAAAAGCCCGCGGCCCGGCCGTCGCGGACCATCTTCAGCCCGACCCGCATCGTGGAGTCGCGCTTGGCGCGGACCGCCTGCGCGGCCTTGTCGTTCATCGTGATCCACTCGCTGGCCGGCACGATAAAGACCGGGTGCCGCTGACCCCGGAGCGCCTGCCGGAGAATCGGACGCAGCCTGTCCTCCGGCCCCGCCAGATGCACCCGAACGTCATACTGGCGCGCAGCAAGAACAGCCCCGCGAACTTCTGGCTCGGGGGCCTTGTCGGAACCCATTGCGTCTACAACGATGTCGGTCGGCATCAGCAGGAAAGCACGGGTGACTTGGACAAGCTAACTGGCTTCTTTGGTGACCAGAACCGCCCGGCCCTTGTACTCACCGCATTTGCGGCAGACGCGATGCGGCAGCTTGCGCTCGTGGCAGTTGGGGCACTCGGAGAGGCCGGTGGGGGTCAGGAAGTCGTGACTGCGGCGCTTGGCAGTCCGTTGCTTGGAGTGGCGCCGTTTTGGATTAGGCATTGCAGTATCCCTTTCAAACCTTCAACAGACCGCGTCACCATCGAAGCACGGGCGGTCCATCTCTAAGGCGAACAACATGAATCGACCATAGTGCAAACAAGATCAGTGCTTCCGCTCGAGCTTGTCTGCCAGACCCGCAAGCGCATTCCAACGCGGGTCGGCCGGAGCCTCGTCGCAGGAGCATTTCGCTTGATTCAGATTCTGGCCACAGCGCGGGCAAAGCCCTTTACAGTCCGCCGTGCAGAGAGTGCGACTCGGCAGGGAAAGTAACACCTGTTCGCGCACCACATCCTCAAGCAAAAGACCGTCCTCCTGATAATACCCGATTTCCGTCTCGTCCGGAGTAATTGCTCGCTCCGCCCCATCCGCATCCGCGCTCTCCGGGCGAAAGATCAGGTCGAAGTCCCCCTCCAGCGGGACCGCGACCGGCTCCACGCATCGCGCGCACAGAATCTCGAACTCCGAGCTGTAGCGCGCCCGCAGCCGTATGTCCTCCACATGTGAGCTCGAGCTGCGGTGCTCGATCAGCAGGTCGGCGACTCCGTGCACGGGAAGCGGACCCACCTGGCGTATATCGGCGGCGTAGTCCAGCACACCGGGCGGAATCACCTCATCGAACTCCAGAGGCTCATCGACAAGTTGCAGCGGGGTAATCAGCACACATTAAGGGTAGCAGGTTCGCGCCCCCATTCAAAAGCCCCATAAACCGTATCCCACGCTCGTTCTCACGTTCTCATAATTCGCCTCATAACCAACTCCCACACAGCCGCTTCCATCCAACTGTTTGACTGCATGTACGGGACCATTTCGTCTCTCTTCCTCGGAGGCTTGGCCCGGCAGCCCGGAGAGTTCCTTCTCTCCCGAGAGCCAATCCCATGAACCTCCTGAAACCCGGCAAACCATCGTTCCGCCACCTGCAAACCACCGCCTTGGCCCTCGCAACCCTCGTCGTGCCTGCTCTTGTAATCAGTCGTCCCGCAGTCGCGCAGGATCAAACCACACAACCCGACAACTCCGGCCAGAACAAGCACCAAAACACCACCGCCGACAACCAGCCCAACGCCAAGGACGACCGCGACACCACCGCCAAGGTCCGTAGGGCCATCATCGCCGACAAGGACCTCTCCACCTACGCCCATAACGTCAAGATCGTCACCAGAGGTGGAACTGTCACCTTGAAGGGACCGGTCAAGTCGGACGACGAAAAGCAGAAGGTCGCCACTGACGCCGCATCCGTCGTCTCGCAGGACAAGATCGTCGACCATCTCACCGTCAAACAGTAATCCACTCCAGCTTCAGCCAGACACGAAGCGCCCCGCGCCACTCACCCCAAGCATCTTCAGGAGACTCAATATGTCCAACAAAAATACCGCCGTCTTTGGCATCTACACCACCCCCGCCACCGCGGAAGCCGCCGTCGACCACCTGCTCTCCGCCGGCTTCTCCAACTCCGACATCTCCGTCCTGCTGCCCGATGACGAGAGCACACGCGCCTTCGCCCACGAAAAGAACACCAAAGCTCCCGAAGGAACCACCACCGGCGTAGCCGCGGGAGGTGTAGTTGGAGGCACCCTCGGTCTACTGGCCGGCATCGGCGCTCTTGCCATCCCGGGCGTCGGCCCGCTCATCGCCGCAGGCCCCATCATGGGTGCGCTCGCCGGCCTCGGCGTCGGCGGCGCAGTCGGCGGCATCGTCGGCGCACTCGTCGGGATGGGCATCCCCGAGTACGAAGCCAAGCGCTTCGAAGGAGCCGTCAAAAACGGTGGAACCCTGCTATCGGTCCACTGCGACTCCTCGGACGGAATCTCCCGCGCCAAGGACGCCCTCAAGAACACCGGCGCCCACGACATCGCCTCGGCCGGCGAAGAAGGCTCGCGCGATACCTCTGGCGGTCATACCACCTTCGGCAACCTCTCGAGCAATGAAGACCGCCGCGACGACATTCGCGATACCCGCGATGTCCGCACCGGCACCCTGGACGACACCCGTACGACCGGCACCCTGGACGAAACACGCGACGACACCCTCGTCGATACGCCCCGCACCTCCACCCGGTACTAACAGCCCCTCGCCGGCCAAACCGTGGCTCCACTTCCACCGGGAGTGGGGCCACACTGCCAGAAAAAGTGGTTGTTGTTGCTTCCCGAATGAGCGCAGGGCTTTAGCCCCGGGCTTTCTCTTCGCCGGCCACGACCTGACTTTTCAGCATCCGCGCCGCGCTGTCCCGCATCACCACGAAAAATCTTCGCATCGTAACCGCCATACACTCGCGTCCAATACAAATGAGCGACACGAGCAGGATGCACCCGAACGACATCCGGAACAGCAGCAAGTGGCAACCCGCGGATATCCCCTCCCTCGCCGGCAAGCGCGTCCTGATCACCGGCGCCAACAGCGGCATCGGCTACTGCGCGGCGCTTGTCCTTGCCCGCAAGGGAGCCCATGTCATCCTCGCCTGCCGCGACCGCCAGCGCGGGCAACACGCCGTCGACCGCCTCCAGTCCGAGTCCGAAGGCGCCCAGGCGGAACTCGCCATCCTCGACCTCGCATCTCTCGCTTCCGTGCGCGAATTTGCCGCGCGCGAGACCGCCCGAAACCTCCCCTTGCATCTCCTGATCAACAACGCCGGCGTCATGTCTCCACCCAAACGTCTGGCGAGCGCCGACGGCTTCGAGCTGCAGTTCGGGACCAACGTGCTCGGCCACTTTGCGCTCACCGCACTGCTCTTCCCCGCCCTGCAACGGGCCGGCGCCGAGCTTGATGCGGACGCCAGCCCCACGAGCAGGCCCCGCATCGTCACCATCGCCTCCATCGCGCACAAAGGAGGCCGAATCAAGTTCGACGACCTCCAGTCGACCGCAGCCTATTCGCCCAGAAAAACCTATCAGCAGTCCAAGCTCGCCAACCTCATGTTCGCCTTGGAGCTGGACCGGCGTCTGCGCGCGGCGAAGCTTCCCGTCATGAGCATCGCGGCCCATCCCGGCGTGGCCAGCACACCCCTCTTCCGCAAGGGCGATTACTCGGCCTTCGAAGCCGCAGCCCGCAACGTCGTGGCCCACGCCATCGACCTCTTCCTCAACACCGATACCGAAGGCGCGCTCCCGACCCTCTACGCCGCAACCGCGCCGGATGCCGAAAGCGGCGGCTACTACGGCCCGCAAGGCTTCCTCGAAATGCGCGGCAGTCAGGTAGGGCCCGCCCGCATCGCCCCCCAGGCTCGGGACACCGCCGCCGCCGCGCGCCTGTGGCAGGTCTGCGAGGAACTCACGGGAACGCAGCTCCTGCCGGACTGAGCTACCGACCGCCTGCAAGCTCTGCCTGCCGCTGTGCTGCGACGCACTCTCGCCCATCCGTCGCTCTGCCCGCATCCCCTTCGCTTGAGCTCATTCCTTTTGTCCTTCTCCCGTGCATCGAACCCGCATCCAACCTGCAGTACGCCCAGCTTCGGAAAGATACTCTCTCTCTTGAACGTCCCATCGATCTCTCTTTCGCCGCATAAGAAATCCGGCTGGATCGCAGCCTGCGCGGTAGCGCTCCTCCTGTTCTTCCTCGCGTGGCGTTTCATCGACGCTCATTGGCCCTATCGTTATCGCAACGTCCAACCTCTCCTCCAGCGGATCTTCGCCAGCCAGGTCAAGATCGATCACTACCACCAGACCTACCTGCCCCGCCCCGGCTTCGTCGCAGACGGTCTCACGCTCAGCCGGAACTCCGCCCCCAACCTGCCGCCCGTGGGTTCGGCGCGCCACCTTACCGTTGAAGGCAGTTGGATCGACCTCCTCCTGCTGCGCGACAAGGTCCGGCTCGTCAGCGTCGGAGGTCTGCACGTCGTCATTCCTCCGGCCGGCAGCCCTGCTAACAAGCAGGACTTTCCCCCCGGGAGCAGCAGCGACTTCACCGGTCCCACCACATTCGTCGTCAAGCTCGACATCATCAACGCGGCGCTCGATATCATGCGGGACGACGGAAGCCGCTCCGTCTTCCCCATCCGGCGTCTGGAGATAGAAAATCTGCAGATGGGCCGGCCCGTCTCCTATTTGGTCGACATGCAGAACGCGAGGCCCGCCGGGCGCATCCAGGCGCATGGCAGCTTCGGTCCTCTCGTAGCTAGCCAGCTCGCCGCCACGCCCGTCGCCGGCGAGTTCAGCTTCTCGCCCGTCACCCTCTCCGATATCGGCGGCATCAGCGGAACCCTCTCCGCAACCGGCCGCTTCCAGGGATCGCTCGCTTCCATCGAAGCCTCAGCCAGCTCCACCACGCCCAACTTTGCTGTAGGGCGCGGACGTCCCACCCCCGTCTCCGCCACAGCCCGTGGCAGCGTCAACGGTCTCAACGGCGACATCATCCTTCATGCCATCGATCTACACACGGGTAGCACCACCATTCACGCCCGGGGCGCCATCCTCGGCAGGCCCAAAGTCACCCAGCTCGACCTCTCCGTCCAGCAGGGCCGTGCCCAGGACATCCTCCGCCCCTTTCTCCACAGTGAGGTTCCAGTCACCGGCGATGTCCGGCTGCACAGCCACGCCTTTATCGCCGGAGCCGCCCGGCGCCAAACCTTTCTGCAACGCCTCAACATGAATGGCGCCTTCGATATCCCCGCCGAGCGGCTGACCAACCGATCCACCGAGTACAGGCTCACGACCTTCAGCCAGCGTGCCCAGGGCCTTCCATCAAAATCATCCTCCGAAACCGGTCCGCCTTCTGCGTCCGACGTTGTCTCCGGCCTGGGAGGCGGAGTCACCATCCGCGATGGAGTCGCCTACGCCCATCGCCTCATCTTCCAGGTCCCGGGCGCGACCGTCGCTCTCAACGGCACCTTCAATCTGCGCAACCAGGACGCGCACCTGCTCGGCGATCTCCGGATGCAGTCCAACATCTCCCACGTCACGACCGGCTTCAAATCCTTCCTCCTCAAGCCGCTCGCACCCTTCTTCAAGAAGCCCGGCGCCGGCACAGTCCTGCCCATCGCAATCACAGGCGCTCCCGGCCGCTACAAGGTCAGCCAGAACATACTGCACCACAAATAAGCTACCCGGTCAGATAGAACGACAGCTTACGATCACTCCAGGTCCGTACGTATTAGTTCTTATCCGTCTTTATCCCCCTGATCACCGTTACGCGGTTCCTCCGTGTTCCTCCGCGCCAATCCGCAGTCGGCCCTTATCGACTTCGATCGGTGCAAATCGGGGGTAAGCCATCCCCAGCCGCCCGGTACACTGACAAAAGACACACCATGGAACCCAACCACATCCTCATCACCGGAGCCTCCGGCTTCTTCGGCGGCATCCTCAAACGCCGCCTCCTCGCCGAAGGATTCCGCTGCACCAACATCGATCTCGTAGCCGACCCCGACCGCCATCCCAACCTCGAAAGCATCCAGGGCGACATCCGCAACCAGCAGGTCCTCGCCGAACTCTTCGAGAAACAGCCCTTCACGGCGGTCTTCCACTGCGCCGCCCTCCTCGCCCACGACACCATCGACGACCAGGCCCTCTGGACCTCGAACGTGGACGGCACACGCAACCTGGCCGAGGCCTGCCGCCGCTACGGCGTCTCCAAGCTCGTCTTCACCTCCACCAACTGCCTCTGGGCCTCCAACCTCGGCCACGACGTCCAGGAGGACGAGCCCCCCAATCCCATCGAGCTCTACGGCCGCTCGAAACTAGCCGCCGAGCAGGTCCTCAGGGAGTACGAGCACGACCTCAACGTCATCACCATCCGCTGCCCCACCATCATCGACAGCGGACGCCTCGGCCTGCTCGCCATCCTCTTCGAATTCATCCAGGACAACAAGAAGGTCTGGGTCGTCGGCTCGGGCAGCAACCGCTACCAGTTCATCTACGCCCAGGACCTCGCCACCGCCTGCATCCAATGCCTCGACTACCACCGCTCCGACCTCTTCCACATCGGCTCGGACAACGTCGTCTCCCTGCGCCGCGTCTACCAGGCCGTCATCGAGGACGCCGGAACCCGTGCCCGCGTAGCCCAGCTCCCCAAGGCCCCCACCCTGGCCGCCATGCAGCTCGCCCACAGGCTCAAAATCTCGCCCCTCGGCCCCTACCACTACCGCATGATCGCCGAAGACTTCATCTTCGACACCACCCGCATCAAACGCCAGCTCAACTGGCGCCCCACCCTCACCAACGAGCAGATGATGGTCGAAGCCTATCGCTACTACGCCGCTCAGCGCGCCGAAATCCACGCCCGCAAAGACGTCTCCGCCCACTCCCGACCCGCCTCCATGGGCATCATCCGCCTCCTCAAATGGCTCTCCTGAACTCCCCGTCCCGGTAACCAGACCGAGGGTTACCCACAGAATCGTGGTTTCAATACTCCACCGAATGTCCATAACCTGGCCATTTTCTACCCGCAATTCACCACGTTTTGCGAACCGGAAAACAGTGTTTTCCCCAGCAAATCACCAAAGTCACCACACTCCCGGAAAACACCGCCGTTGACGAGGCAAAGGGAACCGGATACACTCGTTAAGTTTGGCGCTGCACCCTATGTTGTCATCAACGAAGGGTTGCAGGGACAATCGCTTGAACCCGGCAGCCGGTTTCATCCAGGTGCCCGTCGGTTCAGTCGGTTACCCCAGCTGCAGTGCTCCTGTATGAGCCCATGCAGCACATTTCATCAAGGAAGCGAACTGCGCCCAACCCGCGCCCCGCTTGAGGTTTAGCTATGTACGCAGTCATCCGAACCGGCGGCAAACAGTATCTCGTCTCCCCCGGCGAAAAGTTGAAGATCGAAACCACCGCACACGACAACGGCGCAGTCGAGTTCTCCGATATCCTTGCCATCAGCGGCGAACAGGGCAAGTTCGAGTCCGACCTCACCGGCGCCAAAGTGCTCGGCTCGGTCGTAGGCCAGGGCCGCGGCGAGAAGATCCTCGTCTTCAAGCTCAAGCGAAAGAAGCAGTACAAGAAGATGCAGGGCCACCGCCAGAACTTCGTTGAAGTCAAGATCAACGAGATCCAGGTCAACGGCAGAAGCTTCAAGGAAGAAGCTCAGTAAGTCTTTTGTTTTCAATTTCAATAAGCGCAGCGGTCCAGTGGCCAGCGCGAAAGAGGCTATCGAATGGCACATAAAAAGGGCTTAGGTTCTTCCAAGAACGGCCGCGACTCCAATGCACAGCGGCTCGGCGTCAAGGTGTTCGGCGGCCAGACCATCCTCGGCGGCGGCATCATTGTCCGTCAGCGCGGCACCCCGCTCAAGCCCGGCGCAAACGTCGGCCGCGGCAAGGACGACACCCTCTTCGCCAAGGTAAACGGCATCGTCCGCTTCCAGGACCGCGGCCAGAACGGCCGCTTCGTCAACGTCGACCCCGCCGAGCTGACCTCCGTCCCGGTCTAGACCGATCCACCCACACCGCAGGCAGGCCACCATTAACAAGCCTGAGCCTGACGTCTATCAAGAACCCTGCCCCGGCAGGGTTCTTCGTTTGCGGTCAGGGAGAATAGGATAGTGCTGTGCACAAGCTTATTGCAGACAGGCGCGACGACCTCATCGAACTCTGCAGGAAGCATCACGTTCGCCGACTGGCACTCTTTGGCTCTGCGCTTCAAGATGAATTCAGCCTCGAGCGAAGCGATATCGACCTGCTGGTTGATTTTGAACCGCTAACCACCACTCATACGCGGAGAACTACTTCGTTCTGCTCGAAGACTTGACCTCCCTGTTCGGGCGCACAGTCGATCTTCTTGTATGGAACAGCATCAAGAACCCCTATTTCCTTCGTGAGATTGAGTCATCCCAGGAAACTGTCTATGCCGCGTGATCTCCGTGCTTATTTGTGGATATCGGTCAGGCCGGCAGTCAGATTCTCCTGTTCACCCGCGTCAAGACCTTCATCGACTATGAGCAGGACAGCATGCTGCAAGCTGCAGTCGAAAGAAAGTTCGAGATCATAGGAGAAGCCTTTACGCAGATCGCGCGCCTCTTTCCTCAACAGATCGATGAGTTCACACATTACAGGCGGTATATCGGATTTCGCAATCTGCTAATCCACCGATACTCGGCTGTGGCCAGTGAAATCGTCTGGGGCACGATCGAGACGGACCTCCCAATTCTCTTGACGGAAGTTACTCATTTACTCGAGCGATTTAACCAGGGCGCAGATCTCACAGCGTAGGCCTGATCACCGGCTTCCCCTTGTCATTCAGTTCGATGCGCCCCATCGGCGTCGCATGATCGTGCGTAAAAAGGACTAGCCAGTTCTCGGGGATCGCGCACTGGTAAAAACGCTTCCGCTGCACAATGCTCTCCACCGGATCGAGATCATACCCCATCACCCATGTGGGATCGAGATGGGCGCTCGTCGGAATCAGGTCCGAGATGTAGCACGCATGCTCGGTCGCACCCCCGAATGACTTCGATTCGATGTGTACCGCCATCAACTGCGCCGTATGACCTGGAAAAGTCTCCACGCGGATACCGGGGCAGAGCTCTGGACTCGCGTGAATCGTAGCGTTGTCAAGGAGAGTCATCTGCCCGGATTCAATCAGTGGATCGTAGTTTGGAGCAAGGTAACTGACGCGGTCGCGGTCCAGTTGCAGATGACCGTGCTCCACCTCGCCTCGATGCGCGAAGTAGCGGGCGTTGGGAAATGTCGGCGTTACGGAGCCATCTGGTCGGAGCGTTGTGTTCCACCCGCAGTGGTCGAAGTGCAGATGGGTGTTGATGACGATGTCAACCTCCTCCACGCTAATCCCCGCCGCCGCCAGCGATGCAGGCAGAAGCTCCTGGTTGCAGTGGATCTCGCGCAGTTTGGGAGATTGCTTGTTGCCGATGCCCGTCTCGATCAGCACCGTCTGCTTGCCTGTCCGGACCACCACCGTGTTCAGTCCAAGCAGGATCCGGTTCTGCTCGTCCGCCGCAGCTCGCTTCTGCCATAGCGTCTTCGGCACAACGCCGAACATCGCGCCGCCGTCGAGCAGGTACGTTCCATCCGTGCAGACGGTCAACTCGAAGTCGCCCACCTGCGCCTGCGCCCGCACCAACCCCTCACCGAAAATCCCGTGCTTCACTCGCTTTTCATCAGCAACCGAATTCCCGGCATTCTCCATGGAACTTCCCTCACTCTCATCCTACCGCGAGGGTCACGAGAGCGGGTCGCCGGCTAGACGAGTGGAGCGTGACTCGTGGAGCCCAGCAGTTCATGGGTGTCACCGCCAAGCTCGCCGAGAGCGCCCCCAGCGACAAGTTGTACGGTAGCCGCTGCGGTCACGAGAGCGCCCGTCGTAGGAGCGCGCTTACTTTGAAAGCACTGGCGGCACAGCACAGGCCTGCCTTGGGTCGGCTTGAACGGAACGGTCGTCTCCACGCCACACTGGGAACATTCCGTCCGGGTCTCGGTGCGCGACAGTCCCGCAGCAGCCGGACCTGCGCCTGTTCCCGGGGCCCCTCGTCTTGACTTGCAGGGCTTACATCGCTTGGGATCATTTTTGAATTGTTTGTCGAAAAAGAAGAGTTGTTCCCCGGCGGTAAAGATGAATTCGCCGCCACAGTCTGCGCAGGTCAATAGCCTATCCACAAATTCCATAGCCGCTTCTCCCGTATTACGGGAAGGAGACAACCCGAACAACCCGACGGAGCGGGGCGACGAGCCATCAACCTTCATCGATAACTGTCACTGCATGTGTACAGGGGCCCGACCGCAGAATTGCGGCTTAAAGAAACTCGTATCGGCATATCCGTTGCCGGATCACCTTACTACTTCCAGGTCGATGGCGGGAGTCCATTCACTGGCTATACTGGCGACCCCCTCCTTATTGCCCCGGAGACGGCCGCCATTTGAGTAAGAGCAAAGCTAGTCCTGCTCTTTGCGTACCTTCTTACGATTCCGTTTGCGTGCAAGCGCTTCTTTCACGCGCTTCTTCTCACCTGGTTTCAGATAAAAAGAATGACGTTTGACTTCCTTGATGATGTCTTCAGTCTGCACCTTGCGCTTGAAGCGCCGCAGGGCATTCTCAAGGGGTTCGCCTTCTTGTACTCGAACCTCTGCCAAAAAAAATACACCTCCAAACAGTCCCAATCAGGATAGGTTTTAGGATACGCCTATTATTGGTAACCAGCGCTGAAATCCTTAGTAATCCTGCAAGGTGCATTGGTTCTCAGAGGCTGCCCAGACAAACGATACACTTATGGCTATGATCCGTAGCTTTCAGAGAGTGATCCCCGTCGTACCCGCGAGTTGCTATGTTGATGCATCTGCTCAGGTCATCGGGGATGTCGTGCTTGGTGAACAGGCCAGCGTATGGATGAATGCCGTGGTGCGCGGGGATGTCAACTCGATTCGCATCGGAGCAAAGAGCAACGTGCAGGACTGTGCGGTGCTGCACGGGATGCGCCACCTGTACCCGGTGATCGTTGGCGAAATGGTGACGATCGGCCATAACGCGACCGTACATGGCTGCATCGTCGAGGATGCCGTTCTTGTAGGAATCGGCGCGATCATCCTGAACAACGCCCGCATCGGCGAGGGCTCGATCGTTGCAGCAGGCGCAGTCATTCCAGAGCAGACCGTGGTTCCTCCGAACTCGCTGGTCGCAGGAGTTCCGGGCAAAGTGCGGCGCACGTTGGGAGATGCCGACCGGGCCTTAATCCTCAAATATGCTCAGAACTACCTCGATTACACCGCCATCTACCTTGCTGAAATGTAGCGTTTCCCTGGCAACGGTCCTGTATGTGCAAAGACGGCGCAGGTGGGGAAAACCTCGCCACGTTCGCTACACTGGTAAGAATGGCGACTTTGAAGGCAGTACGCGGCACGCGGGATCTATTACCACCCGAAACAGCGCTTTGGAATCATGTGGAGGCCACGGCCCGGGCCATCTTCGCACGGTACGCCTTCGGAGAGATTCGCACGCCGATCTTTGAGGACACTGCGTTATTTGCGCGTGGTGTGGGCGAGGAGACCGATATCGTCTCGAAGGAGATGTACACCTGGGAGGATCGTGCCCGCGCCGACAGCGACACCGCCCAGAGCCTGACCCTGCGCCCGGAGAATACCGCCGGTGTCGTCCGCGCCTACATCGAGCACAAGCTCTCCGATACCGGAATGCTGCAGAAGCTCTTCTACATAGGGCCGCAGTTTCGCCGCGAACGCCCCCAACGCGGGCGATACCGGCAGTTTTGGCAGATCGGGGCCGAGGTTCTGGGACCGGCCTGGTCCGGCGCGGACAGCCCACTGCGCGATGCAGAGGTTCTCGAGATGCTTTCCGCCTTCCTGAACGAGCTTGGCGTCGTGGGCTGGCGGCTTGAGGTGAACTCGGTCGGGTCCTCGACTGACCGGCCACGGTACATCGCTGCTTTGCGAGAGGCGCTGGCTCCCGTGAAGGATCGCATGTGCCCGGACAACCAGCGACGCGCGGAGACCAATCCGCTGCGGGTTCTGGACAGCAAGGCTCCCGAAGATCAGGAGATCATCGACGGCCTGCCAAAGATCGCCGACTTCCTCGACGATGCGAGCCGCGAACACTTCGCCCAGGTGCTGTCCGCGCTCGATGCGTGTGGCGTAGAGTACACCGTCAATCCGCGACTGGTGCGCGGGCTGGACTACTACACGCGCACCACGTTTGAGTTCACCGTTCCCGACGGTAGCGGGCTGGGGACGCAGAACGCACTGCTTGGCGGCGGCCGGTACGACGGGCTCTCTGAGATGCTGGGTGGGCCCAAGGCTCCGGGAATCGGCTTCGCCATTGGGGAGGATCGCTTGATCCTGGCGCTACAGGCACAGCAGGCAACGGCCGGGGAGCGGAAGCTGGATGCCTTCGTCGCGCCCATGGGTGTCGGCCAGAATGCGGCGGCGCTCGCGCTGGCACAGGAGCTGAGGCGCAAAGGCCTGTCCGTCGAAGTTGGAGATGGGACGTTCCGGTTGAAGAAGTCCTTCGACGCTGCCGACAAACTCGCCCGCAGAATGGTGATTGTAGGCGAGGATGAGGTTGCGTCCGGTATCCTGACTGTCAAAGACTTTAGTGCAGGGCAACAGACCAAGGTGGCGCGGGCCGAACTGGCAGACGCGCTGCGAGGCTGATCCCCACCTTATCCGCAGTGCAACTGCGTTCTGAAAGTGAATGGAACCATGCTGGATTTTTTAGGTAGTCTGCAGCGGACACATACGTGCGGAGAGCTCCGCGTAGAGCAGGATGGGCAGGATGTTGTCCTGATGGGCTGGGTGAACCGGCGGCGCGACCACGGCAACCTCATCTTCCTTGACGTGCGCGATCGTACCGGCATCACGCAGGTCGTCTTCGATAAGGAGATCTCTGGCGATGCGCACGCGAAGGCGGAGGCAGCTCGTTCGGAGTACGTGGTTGCGGTGAAGGGTACGGTGCGAAGGCGAGGCGAGGGGTTGGAGAACCCCAACATGACGACTGGCGGGATCGAGGTCGTGGCGCACGAACTGCTACTGCTGAACGAGGCGAAGACACCGCCGTTCTCGCCCGCGGAGGAGGGCATCGCAAACGAAGAGGTCCGGCTGAAGTACCGGTATCTCGACCTGCGGCGCCCGCAGATGCAGTACAACTTCGAGCTGCGTCACAAGGTAGCGCGCGCGATCCGGAAATACCTCTCGGACGAGGGCTTTCTGGAGATCGAGACACCGTTCATGACGCGTTCCACTCCGGAGGGTGCGCGCGATTATCTTGTACCGAGCCGCGTCCATGCGGGCAGCTTCTACGCGCTGCCGCAGTCGCCGCAGATCTTCAAGCAGATCCTGATGATCTCGGGCTTCGACAGGTACTTCCAGATTGCGCGCTGCTTCCGGGACGAGGACCTCCGTGCGGACCGCCAGCCGGAGTTCACTCAGATCGACCTGGAGATGACCTTCCCGCAGCAGGCGACGGTGTTTCGCGTGGTCGAAGGATTTCTGACTGCGGCGTTTGCGACGGCTGGAATTCCGCTGACGCCACCGTTCGTTCAGATGACCTACGACGAGGCGATCAGGAGTTACGGGATCGACAAGCCGGATATGCGGCTTCCGGCGATGGTTTCGCTGACGGACGAACTGACACCCGAGCTGCGTGAGACGTTGAAGATCGATCAGGTTTTGCCGGTGCTCGGGTTTGTCATCCCGAACGCGGGCGGCCTGAGCGGGACGCAGAAGCGCTCACTGGTGGAAGAGATTCGTGCGACGTTCGGCGACTGCGGCCTGGACTTCCTCGACGTGGCGCGACTAAAGACCAATGCGGCCTTCGCGCCGCTTGCCGGAACGATAGAGACGAAGCTTTCGACTGCGCCTGACGATCTTGATATCGTGATTACGCCGAAGATTGGCACTCCAGCGAAGTGGAACCATGACCCGCAGTGGATCTATAAGCGCGTCGGAGCGCTGCGTCTCCAGCTGGCACAGAAGTTCGCAGACAAGCATGGCCGATTTGCCAAGACCGGGACACAGGCTGACTTCAAATTTCTCTGGGTCACCGACTTCCCGATGTACGAGTGGGATGAAGAGGCGCAGGTTTGGAATGCGGCTCATCATCCTTTCACCTCGCCCCACGAGGAGGACATCAAGGCTGGCAGGCTGACCAGCGACAAGGGTGCCGTACGGGCGCTGGCCTATGACATTGTGCTGAACGGCACCGAACTGGGGTCGGGGTCGATCCGTATCCATCGGAAGGATGTGCAGGCGGAGATCTTCCGGTCGCTGGGAATGTCAGACGCAGAAGCCAAAGAACGGTTCGGCTTCTTTCTCGATGCGCTGGAGTACGGAACGCCTCCGCATGGCGGCATTGCGCTGGGGCTGGACCGGATCGTGATGATTCTGGCTGGCGCGACGAGCCTGCGCGAGGTCATCGCCTTCCCGAAGACCGCGAAGGCTATCGACCTGATGGTGGACGCGCCGACCCCGGTAAGCGAACAGCAGATGCGGGAGTTGCATCTGCGGACGGTGACGCGCAGCTAAAGCTTAAAGGTTTCGGGCGCGGATTGACGCGGAGGGACACGGATAAAGACCTAAGAACGATTAAGGACGATAACGGCGAAGGTGATTCTTTATTCGTTCTTAATGTGTGTTCTCCGTCCAATCCGCGGTGTGCTTTGGACCCGATGGGGCACCCGGGCATCTTCGAAGCCGTGGGGACCTCTATGTCTCCTCTGGAGACTTGAGAGCGGCGGCGAGTATTCCCTTGGCTTCTTCTAGTTTTGCTTCGGCTGCGGCGCGATCGAGCGAGAGCTTTTGCATGACGATGGCGGTCTTCACGCTGCCGGCGTGGTGGAGAAGCGCGGCGGCGGCGGGTTGATCGGCACCTGTGGCGGCCATGATGATGCGCTGGGCGCGATCGATCAATTTCGCATTTGTGGGCTGGACGTTGACCATGAGGTTGCCGTAGACGGCCCCGGCCTTGATCATGACGCCGGTGGAGAGCATGTTGAGGACGAGCTTGGTGGCGGTGCCGGCCTTCATGCGGGTGCTGCCGGTGAGGACCTCGGGGCCGGTGAGGGGGGCGATTGAAATATTAGCGACCTCGGCCATCCCCGAGCCGGGTACGCAGGTGAGGGCGATGGTGAATGCTCCTAGTTTCCTGGCGTGGGTGAGCGCACCGAGGACGTAGGGGGTGCGTCCGCTGGCGGCGATGCCGACGAGGCTGTCCTGTGTTGTGAAGCCCGCTGCGGCGAGGTCGTTTGCACCCTGTTCGGGGGAGTCCTCGGAGGCCTCGCTGGATTTGCGGAGGGCTCCGTCTCCCCCGGCGATCAGGCCCTGAAACAATGTGGGTGGGACGGAAAAGGTTGGGGGGCACTCGCTGGCGTCGAGGACGCCGAGACGGCCGCTGGTTCCGGCTCCGATATAGAAGAGGCGGCCACCCTGGGCGAAGCGCTCGGCGATCGCGTCGACGGCCTGAGCGATCCGGGGGATGACTGCGGCGACGGCAGCTGCAACCCTGGCATCTTCCTCGTTGATGAGGCGCAGCATGTCGATCGTAGGGAGTTCATCGATGTGCACGGTCGCGGGGTTGCCTGCCTCGGTGGGCAGGGTTGCTAGATGGGTCTTGTCTTCCATACGCCGATGTACCCCCCTCCCCCCCCGAAAAGTGTGCAAAGTCTTCGATTCAGATACTTTAGCTCTGGACTTGGCTCTGGGCTTAGGGGAATTATCCGAACCTTTTCGTCTCCAGATTTGACGGTGATGATGTTCTCGGCTGGATTGACTGCTGTGTCTAGTTTAGCTGGTTGAGGGAAACTAATGCGCCATCGGCAACCGGATTGTTGTCAGTGCGTTAGGCCGTCTTCGGGGTTGACAGGCAAGAGTGCGCGGATATCTCTCCAATGCGGCGGCAAGAATGCCGCCTGGGCCAAGATGACGCCTGTATGTAGGGGTGAGACTACTAAACGTGGAGATGTTTATTTGTGCTGGCGAAGAAAGTACAAAGCAAACGCAGATCCGTAATACTACAGTTGCAGATAGCGAATAGTCCGAGAGGACAGACTGTAAACCATTGATTTTAGAGAGCAGTGCGCGAACCGGTCACTATGAAATCCATTATCTGCAACTGTAGAACGTAAGAAGCTGTCTAAAAACTGAAGGATTCGGCCACGAATTTGCATGGATAAGTTGGATTTGAGAACAGGCAAAGACCAAAAGACGAAATACAGCGGTCCTTCACTGCGTTCAGGATGACGGCGAAAAACAAACAAAAGCAGAGAAAGCCTACAGACTTACGGCGCGGCTGAAGCCGCGGCCCCTTCAAAGCTCAGACTTAATCAGAGCTTCCCTAACGGATGACAAAAAGGACAAGCAGGGGCTGGAGCAACGGCAGGTATTCCGGGGGAACAAAGAAGAGGAGAAACAACAGCGGGCCGATGGATCAGGATGAGGTTGGGATGAGGACGACGGGGCCGCCCGCGGTTTCGTGCTTCACGGCCTGGAGGGCTTCGGCGGCCTGATCGAGCGGGAAGACCTGGACGCGGGGCTGGATGCCGATTTCGGCGGCAAGTTGGAGGAAGTCGCGCGCGTCCTGACGGGTCATGTTGGCGACGGAACGGATCTGGCGCTCGCCCCAGAGGAGCTTGTCGTAGTCGAAGGCCGGCATCTGGTCGAGGTGGATGGCGTTGATGGCGACGACGCCGCCTTTGCGGAGGCTGGAGAGCGCGCTGAGGACGACCGCTCCGCTGGGCGCGAAGGTGATGGCGCGGTCGAGTTCGATGGGGGGCTTTTCGTTCTCCGTGCCGACCCAGTGGGCGCCGAGCGAGGCGGCGAGGGCGCGGTGGGCTTCGCCGCGGGTGGAGACGTAGACTTTGCATCCCCAGTGTTGGAGGACCGCAATGGTGAGGCTGGCGGAGGAGCCGAAGCCGAAGAGGCCGACACGCTCTCCGGGCTGGGTGCCGGCGACGCGCAGGCTGCGGAAGCCGATGACGCCGGCGCAGAGGAAGGGAGCGATGCGGGTGTCGTCGAGACCGAGCGGCAGGGGATAGACGAAGTCGGAGCGGACGAGGGCGTATTCGGCGTATCCGCCGTCGACGGTGTAGCCGGTGAAGGCGGGGTGATCGCAGAGGTTCTCCTCTCCGCGGCGGCAATAGGGGCAGGTGCCGTCGGTGCCGCCGATCCAGGAGACGCCGACGCGGGTTCCAGCGGGGAGTTCCGGGGTTGCGCCTTCGACGATCTCGCCGACGATCTGGTGGCCGGGGATGAGCGGATTGCGGATCAGAGGGAGGTCGCCTTCGAGGATGTGCAGGTCGGTACGGCAGACCCCGCAGGCGAGGACGCGAAGGAGGAGATGGCCTTCGGTGACGAAAGGACGGGGAACATCTTCGATATGAATCGCGGGCCTTCCGGACGGCAGGGTCGATCTCAGGACGGCTGCTTTCATGAGAATAGGTTAGCCGATGAACCGGATTGCCGCCCCAACTAGACCCAATGTCACTTCCGTTCGTGTTTCGAATGGCTGCGAAAGACCGGAATCAGGGAAGCGGCACAGCGCGGTTGAAGTCGGCGTGAGCAATCAGTTCAGGTGGGATCTTCGAACCGAATGGCTCTACCAGAATGGTTTCGCTAAGTCCGATTTCCAAGACGAGTCGCTTGACCTGTCCAGGGACGGTCTGATTAAGACTTACGGCGCGGCTGAAGCCGCGCCCCTTCAAAGCCCAGACTTAATCAGAGTTTCCCTAGTACTGGCCGTAGCGGCCTTTGATGGACGCGAAGAGTTTGGCGGAGTCGTAGCCGATGCCGTCTTTGAAGACGAGTTCGACATTTTCGATGTCGCTGATATTTTTGCCGGGGTCGCCGTGGATGACGACGAGGTCGGCGTTCTTTCCGGGTGCGATGGACCCGATAGTCGCCTGCCTGCCGAGATACGTCGCGCCATTGAGTGTGGCGATCTTGATGGCTTCGAGCGGGGTGAAGCCGTCGGAGTCGACGAGGAGCTCTACCTCTCGCTGATCGCCGAAGCCGGGAAGGACGCCGCCGTCGCCGGTGGGGTCGGGTCCAGCCATGAGGAGGCCACCGGCTGCGGCAAATTTGTGTTCGAGCTGGGCGCCGTGCTGGAAGATGAGGGCGCGGTCGTTTGCGGGGCGGGTGAGTTCGAGATTACGGGTGTAGAGATAGGCCTCGCGGGTGGGCGGCGACATGGCTTCGAGGACGCGGTTTTGAAGGTGGAGGTGGGACGGGACATCGCTCTCGAAGACGGGCAGGGTACTGGTAATGGCGACGTGGTGGGAGATGAGGAGCTGGATGAGTGCGGTGGCGTCGGGGCCGTCGGGGTCCATGCCGGCGAGGGTGGGATTGCCGGCGGTGCGGGGGCACTGGTCGGGCTGTTTGCCAGGGTCGAGCTGGGTGTTGACGAAGAAGCCGTGTTCGAGGTTGTCGATGCCTGCTTCAGCCGCCTCGGGGTAGGTGACGGCGCAGAGGTGGCCGGTGACTTTGATGCCGCGTTTGTGAGCCTCATCGACGGCAGCCTTGAGCTCGGCGCGGGTGATGTTCATGTAGGCCTTGAAGCTGGTGACCCCCTGGGCGGCCCAGTAGTCGACGAAGGCGCGAGCATCGTCGGGGCCGGTGAGATTGTGCATCTGGAGGAAGGGACTGTTGGATCCTTCGAGGTAGGGGGCGGTGACGTCCATGTGGGGGCCGGGCAGGTGGCCGGCGTCGATCTCGCGGCGAAGGTTGAGGTCGACGTAAGGCTCGACGGAGCCGGTGGTACGGATGGTGGTGACACCGGCGGCGAGGTACATGCGTGGGGCGGTGAAGGTCATCTGGGGGACGATGAGGGGCGGCTCGGAGGCGCCGTCGGCGGATTCATTCGGGCGCGCGATGTAGTAAAGGTGGTCGTGCATGCCGACGAGGCCGGGGATGACGGTGCGGCCCTGGAGGTCGATGACTTGTGTTTGACTGCCGGTGGTGGCGGGATGGTCTTTGGAGATGCTTATTATTTTTCCGTTCTCGATGAGCAAGCTCCTGTCTTCGAGCGGAGCGGCGCCAGTGCCGTCGATGATGCGGACATGGGTGAGAAGTACCCGGGGCGCGTTGACCTTGACGTATTTGGCGACAGCCGGAGCGAGGGTGGAGAGGGGGGACGGAGGAGCCTGGGCCTGGATGGTGACAGGGGAGAGGGTGAGGGCGAGGATCAGGCTGAAGGTAGAGGCGGGAATAGAGGCCAGGACGGCCGCGGGCGCGGTGCGCAGGTGCATGGAATCTCCGGTGGGGTGAGTTTACCCGAAATCCGTCTATGCGAGTGCGCGCGGGGCGGTATGGATTGTGCGCGAGCAAGTTCTTATGGCACAAAAAAGGCCGGAAGCCACGTGGGCTTCCGGCGTTGCGAAACGAGCAAGAGTTAGGGTTAGGCCTTCAGTTTGCGGCGGGCTGCTCCGACGATGCCAAGCAGGCCAGTGCCGAAGAGGGCGAGCGACGCGGGCTCCGGGGTGGGAGACGTGGGACCTTCAATGACGAACTCAGAGAACGTATTGTAGGAGTTGAGCGGGCCCTGGGCAGTGAGGTCGAAGGTGACATTGGTTGTGGCGTAGCCGGTCGCGGTCAGGACGCCGGTACCGCCGTCGACGAAGTTATAGATGCCGTTGCCCAGGGTTGACAGAACCACACCATTGCCGCCGCTGGCGTACGGGGCGAGGTTGAGCGAGGTGAGATACAGCGAGAAGCTGCCACCGCCAGCCAGCGAGCCGCTGAACAACTGCGAACCAGGCGCAGCCGTGAAGATGTTGGTGTTCTTCAGGGATACGGGCGTACCGTCCCAACTGACAAAGCCGTCTGAGGAGGAGGCGCCGACAACCATGCCGGAGTTAGGCAGGAAGACAGCTCCGCCGGAATTGTTGTATGCAATGCCGCCGTTGAGACTGGTTCCGATTGCGAGTTTGCCTGAGAGGATGGGATCGGCGTGAGCCACAGCTACGCTGGTTGCGGCCAAGGCAGAGAGTAGGACGAGGGACTTGAGCATCATGATGGTATCTCCGGGTGAAATATAAGTTTCGAGGAACATGTCCTTGCCATACCTGATAGCAGTTCCCCTGCCAATGTTTTATGAGCAAACATTTGCGACGATCATGCTTAGAAAGAGAGAGTTAGGAATCGCAGGCAAACTAGCCCTGGATGATGAAGTGCAAAAGTTTGCGGGGAAACGAGAAAGACTTTACCGCCATGGGCATTTGATTTCCTATTCCGCCGACTTTCAATTCGAGGGGAAAAGTTGCTAAACTACCTATGGTTACTGGATTTTATGCGCGGGGACCAAATATGATTTTGCTTTGATGCAGAATTGCGCTGAGTGGTTGGGAGTTTTTTTCCGATAATTTTTATTGGTTTTAGTAGCACCGGCCATCGAATGGATCCACGGGCGGATACTGCAAAATATTTCAAGGAAGAGACAGTCAGATGACGTTGGAGACTCAGTCTAAATTGGCAGCACAGGTGGCAGATGCGGCGCAGTCGGCAGGGCTTGTAGTATCGGCAAGCGAGGCGGGGCAGGATTTTTCAGGCGGTCCGACAACACGGTTCAGGCTGGCGCTGGCAGGCGAGACGGACTCTTCCGATACCAAGACGAAGGTGATCGAGCTGAGCGATCGATTCGACTTCAGCCGGGAGGACATGCTGGCAGAGGTGCGGCTCTATATGCGGGAGGAGGCGAAGCGGCTGAAGAATCCGCGGCCCGACTGCTACCTGACGCTCCAGGGTTTGCCCTTGAGTTTCGATAAATTCACGTGGCCCTTTCACGCCTCGACCTCGGGCGCGGATACGTTTCTGGTGCATGGGGAGGTTCGGCTGGAAGATGGAGAGGCGAGCGCCGTGCATGCTCCTCTTCATGCGAAGATCGCGGCGTCGATGACGGTGACTTTTGCCGAGATCGTCAAGGCTCCGGAGCAGCCGTTCGCGGAGGGCTTTATCTATAACGCGGTACGGAAGACGATGGACCAGGGGCAGTTGGAGCTGGTGAAGAGCGGCAATCGCCAGCCCGTCCCGGTGACGACGCGGTACTACAGCCCGTGGCAGAAGAAGTTCAACTTCAACGACACGAAGGAGCCGCAGCGGCAGGAGTATCTGGCGGCGAAGATCTTCTGGCTCTCGGGTGTACTGGGTAGCGGCAAGCCGGTGTGGGTGGCGGACCCTCGGGATGCGCAGTACCTGAATACGACGGTGGCCGAGTTGAAGAAGAATGCGGAGGCACTGGCGGGCGAGGGCCTGGTCCGGCTGGCTGCGGATACCGAATACGCCACGCCTTCCGAAGCACTGATGGGACACCGCTCGAAGTACGTTGCGCAGGTGGCGGAGGCGATGGCGTTCATCAAGCCGAGCTTCAATGAGGACATGCGCGGCGGCCATACGAATATGTAACCTCTGAAGTATCCAGTTTGGAAAGAGAGGCTCGGCGGTGAGGGCGCGATCAACGGAAGGCATCTGGTAGGCTGAAGCTCGTGGAGAGTGCCAGGGACATGAGTTCGCCGTCGATCGCTGTTCTGATTCCTTGTCATAACGAGGAGGCAGCGATCACTAGCGTGGTCTCCGCGTTCAGGACCGAGTTGCCCGGCGCGACCATCTACGTGTATGACAATAATTCGCTGGACAGGACGGTGGAGCTCGCAACCGCTGCCGGGGCGCGGGTGTTTCATGAGCCGCTGCAAGGCAAGGGGCACGTGGTCCGGCGCATGTTCTCCGATGTCGAGGCGGATGTGTACGTGCTGGTGGACGGCGATGACACATATGATGCCGCCTCCGCGGGGCCGATGGTGAAGCTGCTGCTGAACGAGCGGCTGGATATGGTCAACGGAACACGGGTGACGGAGATTGTCGCGGCTTACCGTCCCGGACATCGCATCGGCAATTCGATGCTGAGCGAACTGGTGCGGCGGGCATTCGGCAGCCGGATCACGGATATGCTGTCGGGCTACAGGGTCTTCAGCCGGCGGTTTGTGAAGTCGTTTCCAGCGCTCTCTTCCGGGTTCGAGATTGAGACGGAGTTGACGATCCATGCGCTGGAGCTGAGCATGCCGATCGCCGAGATGGTGACCGCATACAAGGACAGGCCGGAGGGCGGCGCCTCCAAGCTGCGCACCTATTCCGATGGGCTACGGATTCTGCGGACCATTGTGATGCTGGTGAAGGATGAGCGGCCCTTGCTTTTCTTCTCAGTGGCTGGGCTGATTCTTTTTCTAGCGGGTGTGGGGTTGAGCATTCCGGTTTTTGTGGAGTTCTACCGGACGCACCTTGTGCCTCGCCTGCCGACGGCGGTGCTGTCGATGGGGTTGGTGCTGCTGTCGTTCTTCTCGCTGGTGTGCGGATTGATACTCGACTCGGTGGCGCGGGGGCGCAAGGAGATCAAACGCATGATCTATCTTTCTATTGCCGTGTGGCAGGGTTAGTAGAGAGCGGACGAGGGTGAAACTCTCCGCTGCGGAGGCTGAGATTTCGGATGGTATACATCGCAAAGCTGTCCTGCCGGACGGGCCCACTCCGCGTGGGGCGGGCACTTCGTGCCTTGTATACCGGTCTTGACACCATCTGCTGCGCTGGCCCTCCCGTTGGTCGGGATACGGACTGAGGTACCTCGGTTGGAGAACCGCTCTACTCGGGGAGCGTTAGGATGCCCAACAGCGGGATGCGAACCCAGGCGGGGCGGTTGTCGAGCTCGTAGAGGAGTTCGTATAGGGCTTTGTCGAGCAGGTAGGCGTTGAGCAGAATCTGTGCCTGGGCAGGGTTGGGGATCAGGTTCGGACTGGCGGCGGCGATGGCGAGCTGGTAGGCGCGGAGGAATTCGGTGGAGACGGCGTTCTGCCAGAGCCGTGCCCAGTTTTCGAGGTTCCTGGAGTCGACTTCATTGTTTGGGGGGCGGCGCTGGGCGAAGGCGTTGAGGCCCGCGTAGGCGGCGTAGCTGAAGGAGCGCAACATGCCGGCGACATCCTTGAGCGGAGACTGTTTGGCTCGGCGTGCAGCGAGTGAGCGGGCAGGTTCGCCTTCGAAGTCGAGGATGACGTAGTCGCCATGGGAGCGGAGGACCTGGCCGAGATGGTAGTCGCCGTGGATGCGGATTCGCTGGCCGGCGTCGGTGGGATTGGCAGAGGTGATGGCGCGGGCGCGGGAGAAGAGTTCAATGCGGCGGCTGAGGACGAGAGCGGCGTTATCGGCGACGACCTCTGTTAGATGGGACATGCCGCGCTTCAAGGCGTCGAGAGAGCGGGATATCTGGTCTTCTATGCGTGCGGCTTCGGCAGCCAGGTCGCTGGCAGTAAAGGGCTCGGCGGCGAAGGCAGCGTTGTCCGTGGGGGTGGCCAGGGCGAGGTGCATCTCGGCGGTGCGGCGGCCGAGGAGTGCGGCGGCATCGAGGTAGAAGGCGGCCTGTTCGCGAGCGATGGCGGGGACCTCATGCTGCGAGAGGAAGGTTGGGGGGTGGCCCAGATCCTGAAGCTGGGGCAGGATGGCGACGCAGTCGTAGAAGTGGGAGAGTTCATCCAGGGTCCACTGCCAGCCGTCGCCCTGGTTTTCCACAAGGCCCTGGAGCATGGCGAGGGTGGTGGGCTGGGCGCTCTCGGACGACACGCCCGAGGACGATTCGGGTGGCGTCGCGGGGGACATGGTGATTTCGCCGAGGAAGGGGGCGATGCGCGGGAAGTGGGCGACCTCGGTTAGGAAGCGGCCGATCTCGGTGTCGGGATTTTCGCCGGACTGGAGGCGGCGGAAGAGCTTCATGATGAGCTTGCCGCCGTAAAGAATGGAGGTGTTGGATTGCTCGGCTGAGCCGGTGCGAGCGGGGAGCGGCTCGGCGCTTCGAGCCTCCGAGTAGGCGGTGCTGGGATGGCCGTGGAGATTGCCGGTGCGGGTGGGCAGACCGCTCCCGGTTTCGATGAGGCATAGGATGGCCTGGCGGACGTCTTCGCGGGCGAGGGCGTCGTGCAGGATGGCGGGGCCGGCGGGGGTGGTGACGGTTGCGAGGATGCTGTTTGGATCGGTGGCCCGGATGGTCTCGGCGGCTTCGCCAGTGGTGATGGCGAGGGGAAGCTGGTAGACGGCGGCACTATCGTCCTCGTAAGTGAGCTGCAGGAACGCAAGGGCGGCGTTGAGGCCGGGGAGTACGGCTGAGTCGATGATTTCCACGGTTTTGATGGTGCGGGATTTGGCTCCGAACCAGCGCTGGTGGGGCAGATAGTTGATTAGGAGCTGCTGGACGAGTTCGACGCCGGGAGCTTTGAGCAGGCCTTCGATGCCCTGGTTCACGAGGTTGAGGATCGGTTCGTCTTCAGGGATTTGCACGGGCTCGGCGACCTCGGGCGCGGGCTGGAGTTCGAGCCAGAGGAAGGAGTAGGGCGCGAGGGTGAGAGGGTAGGGCTGGGCGGTGATGGAGGGGAAGGTGACGTAGCCGAGCATCTCGACCGGGACCATGCCGGCGTACTTGGCGAGGTCGAGCGAGACCGGCTGCGAGAAGCGGGAGAGGTTGGCGACGCAGAGAACGGTCTCGATGGCGCCGTCCTCCTCATAGCGGCGGATGTAGGCGAGGATCTTGCGGTTCTCTGGGTTCAGGAATTCCTGGGTGCCGCGCCCGAAGACGTGGAAGAGCTTGCGCAGGGCGATCATGTTGCGGGTCCAGTGGAGGAGCGAGGACTGATCGGACTGCTGGGCTTCGACGTTGATGGACTGGTAGCCCCAGATGGGGTCGGTGATGACGGGAAAATAGAGGCGCGCGGGGACGGCGGTGGAGAAGCCGGCGTTGCGGTCGGAGTTCCACTGCATGGGGGTGCGAACGCCGTTGCGGTCGCCGAGGTAGATGTTATCGCCCATGCCGAGCTCGTCGCCGTAGTAGATGATGGGCGTGCCGGGAAAGCTGAGGAGGAGCGAGTTGAGGAGCTCGATGCGGCGGCGGTTGTTATCGACCAGGGGCGCGAGGCGGCGGCGGATGCCTACGTTGATGCGCATACGCGGGTCGGCCGAGTAGGCGAGGTACATGTAGTCGCGCTCGTCGTTCGAGACCATCTCGAGAGTGAGCTCGTCATGATTGCGCAGGAAGAGGCCCCACTGGCAGTTAGCCGGGATGTCCGGGGTCTGGGCCATGATGTCGGTGATGGGCAGGCGGTCTTCCTGGCGGAGAGCCATGTAGATGCGCGGCATCAGCGGGAAGTGGAAGGCCATGTGGCACTCGTCGCCGTCGCCGAAGTAGGGGCGGACGTCGGTGGGCCACTGGTTGGCTTCGGCGAGGATGAGGCGGTTGTCGTATTCGGCGTCGATGGCAGCGCGGAGCTTCTTGATGGCGACGTGGGTCTCGGGGAGGTTCTCGCAGGTGGTGCCCTCGCGTTCGACGAGGTAGGGGATGGCGTCCATGCGGAGGGCATCGACGCCCATGTCGAGCCAGAAGCGCATGGCCGTGAGGACCTCTTCGATGACGGCGGGATTGTCGAAGTTGAGGTCAGGCTGGTGGGAGAAGAAGCGGTGCCAGTAGTAGGACCCTGCGACCTCGTCCCAGGTCCAGTTGGACTTTTCGGTGTCGGTGAAGATGATGCGGGCTTCTTTGAAGAGCTGGTCGGTCTGGGACCAGACGTAATAGTCGCGCTCGGGGGAGCCGGGGGGGGCATTGCGCGCGGCTTTGAACCACGGGTGCTGGTCGCTGGTGTGGTTGATGACGAGCTCGATCATGACCAGCATGCCGCGGAGGTGGGCGGCGTCGAGGAACTGCTTGAAGTCGTTGAGGGTGCCGTAGCTGGGGTTGACGTCGACGTAATTGGCGATGTCGTAGCCGTCGTCGCGCAGGGGCGATGGGAAGAAGGGGAGGAGCCAGAGGCAGGTGACGCCGAGGTCCTGGAGGTAGTCGAGGCGGGACATGAGGCCGGGGAAGTCGCCGATGCCGTCTGCATTCGAGTCCTGGAAGGCGCGGACGTGAATCTCGTAGATGATCGCGTCTTTGTACCAGAGAGGATCAGTGGCGCTTGCAGATTTTTTCACTCTTCGTCCTCGGGCTGGGTTACGTGTCTTGCAAAAGTAGGATGCGGGATCAGGTGGAGAATGCTTAACATCGATTTTCACCGATTGCACCGATCAAAAGCGAGAGAGAACGACCGCGAATTGGCACGGAGGAACGCGAATTGAAGGCGGAACGGCGGATGAGACAAAGCAATGGCATGGGAATTTTGAACGTCTTGTTTTGGGTCGGTGTGATCGGTGCCGATCGGTGTCAGGCATTCCCGACTTCAGTGACCGGAGATGGGATGGTGATGCGGAAGATGTGGGCGGGCAAGACATCGGGGCGGAGGGCGACGTAGTTGCTCCGGTCGTGCCATTGGTAGCGCGCCCCGGTGAGGAGATCCTCGACTTCGAAGGTCTCGTTATGCGGGATGGCTAGGCGTTTGAGGTCGAGGTCGATCCAGCCGGATTGCTCTTGCGTGGGATCGAGATTGATGGCGACGAGGATGGTATTGCCGCCGCTGGATTTGCTGTAGCAGAGGATGTTGAGGTTATCGACGGGATGGAAGTGCAGCGAACCGTCGCTTTGGAGGGCGGTATTGTCGCGGCGGATGCGGTTGATCTGGGTGATCAGAGGGGCGAGGCTGTGGGTTGCGGCGCGGTCCCAGTGGCGGAGCTGGTACTTTTCGCTGTCGAGGTATTCTTCGCTGCCAGGCTTGGCGGGAAGGTTTTCGCCGAGCTCGTAGGGGGGTCCGTAGATGCCGTAGTTGGCGCCGAGGGTGGCGGCAAGGATGAGCCGCTGAACGAAAGCAGGACGGCCGCCGGTCTGGAGTGAGGCGTGGAGGATGTCGGGCGTATTGGGCCAGAGATTGGGGTGGAAGATGTCGGTGATGGGAGGCTTGGAGATCTCCTCGAAGTACTGCTGGAGCTCGTCCTTGGTGATGCGCCAGGTGAAGTAGGTGTAGGACTGGGTGAAGCCGGCCTTGGCGAGCGAGTACATGACGTGAGGACGGGTGAAGGCCTCGGCGAGGAAGATGACGCCGGGATGCTTTTTGTGGATCTCGGCGATGCACCACTCCCAGAAGGGCAGGGCCTTGGTGTGAGGGTTGTCGACGCGGAAGATGTGGACGCCCTGGCGGATCCAGTACGTGAAGACGCCGCGGAGGGCCTCCCAAAGGCTCCGCCAGTCGGGAGATTCGAAGTTGAGGGGGTAGATGTCCTGGTATTTCTTGGGCGGGTTCTCAGCGTATTGGATGGAGCCGTCGGGGCGGATGGTGAACCATGCGGGGTGCTCGGCGACCCAGGGGTGGTCGGGCGAGCATTGGAAGGCGATGTCGAGCGCGAGTTCCATGCCGAGGTCGCGGGCGGCGGCTACAAGGTCTTTGAGGTCGCGCAGGGTGCCCAGCTCGGCGTGGATCGCGGTGTGGCCGCCCTCGCTGGAGCCGATGGCCCAGGGGCTGCCGGGGTCGTTGGCGGCGGAGGTGACGCTGTTGTTGGGGCCCTTGCGGAAGGCGGCGCCGATGGGATGAATGGGTGGCATGTAGAGGACGTCGAATCCCATAGCGGCGATGCCGGGGAGAAGAGTCTGGACGTCGGCGAAGGTGCCGTGCTCTTCGGGGTCGGGCGAGGCGGACCGGGGGAAGAGCTCGTACCAGGTGGAGTAGCGGGCGCGTTCGCGATCGACCCAGAGATGCAGCTCCTGCGGGTAACGGGTTGCGAGGGTGAGGTCGGGGTGCCGCGCTACGGCGTCAGAGATTTCGTCGGCGATCGGGTACTCGAGCGTGGTGGCGCCGCTGCCGGCAAGCTGGAGGAGATTGGAAGATGCTTCCGTGAGGAGCCTGGCGTCTTCGGTGCCCTTGGCTCGGTGAGCGGCCTGATCGAGCAAGAGGGCGCCAGAGCGGAAGGCGAGCGGGATGTCCTGAACTTCGATGTTTGCACCCGACTGGAGGGAGGACGACCCGGTTGCGGGCGGTTGACCGGCAAGGGGCTGGGCGGCGAGCCGCTTGCGCAAATCGGTGGTCCAGGTGTCGAAGTGGTCGACCCAGGCCTCGATGGTATAGGACCAGTCACCCAGCTTGTCGGCCATGAAGGTGGCGGACCAGAGGTCGTTGGTGAGCGACGTGAGCGGGGTCGAAAGCCATTGACCTGAGCCGGCGTGACGGTATAAGAGGCGGCCGGAGATGTGGTCGTGGCCGTCGCCGAAGACTGCCGCCGTAACTGTGACCAGGTCGCCGATGATTCGCTTTGCCGGATATCGTCCGCAGTCAACTTGCGGGGTGATGGCTTCGATCACAACTCGTTTACGGCCCTCGAGAGGTTTCATATGGCAAATATATCTCTTGGATCATGGCTCTAAGAACATGGAAAGTTTGCTCTTGCGCTTACGTACCGTGCCGGGCATCACCGATTTTGGCGAGCCCGTGAATGAGTATCCTGCTCTTTGGAAGGATGCAGACTGCATCGCAGGCGTTTTCCGGTCGGTGCGGACACGGTGGATTGACACGCTCGCGTGGGTTGGGGGTTCAGGGGTGTGGGTATTTTCGCAGGGTCCGGCAGTCGGGGCATGGTTCGCTGGGTACGGCGGAATCTGCATCTCAGTTGTGAGGGCCGTGGAACAAGCGTTTTGGATAGAGGTGTTTGCATTGAGGAGGCCATCGCTCCCGAAAGAAGAAGTCAGT
This sequence comes from Edaphobacter sp., assembly GCA_965277575.1. GTDB lineage: Bacteria > Acidobacteriota > Terriglobia > Terriglobales > Acidobacteriaceae > Edaphobacter. The sequence goes on along the minus strand of CBDIDK010000002.1, from coordinate 2,766,076 downwards.
TGACGGCGAGCCGCAGCGAACGTCTATGATCGTTGTTGATCATGGTCGCGCGGATTGAGGCGTCTCACTCCAACAAGGAACCAGGAACTTCGACAGGTTTGAAAGCATGGAAATCATTGAGTGTAACCTTCCCGGCCGGAGCGCGGTGCATCAGCCGGAGAGTCTGTTTGAGCGATGTTCCTGGTTCTACGCGTTATGCCGCGAGTACCTGTTTCGGGATCATACGCATGAGATCTCCCGCTCGCTGTTCCCTGCTGCCGGTCCGGCGGCCGGAACGCACATTCTGGAGTTGGGGTGCGGCCCTGGCTTCTACGCCTGCAGGCTGGCACAGGAGTACCCCGAGGTCATCACCACCGGCGTGGACATATCGCAACGCCTGATCGCACGGGCAAGGTCGCGGGCGGCGAGCCGGTCGCTGGATAACTGCACCTTTTGTTATGGCGATGCGCAGTCGCTGCCGGAGCTTCCCCTCCCTGTCGATGCGATTGTCGTATCGCGGCTTTTTCTGATTGTGCCCAACAAGGAAGCGGTGCTGGCGGAGATATTTCGCGTGCTGCGCCCAGGAGGGCGCTGCTTTATCGCCGAGCCTACGTCGGGGTTTCGAACGCGTCTTCCGCTGAGCTGCATGTGGTTGCTGTCGCGGCTGACAAGCATTCCGGCGGGCAAGTATCGCGAACCGCAGCAGGCCGATGTGATGTCCGGCCAGGACTTCGTCGCGCTGATCGACTCGCAGCCGTGGGAGTCGGTGGACGTGGAGTACGACGGCTGGTATCAATATGCGGTTTGCACAAAGACCGCAACGGAGACCGAAGAAGATTCGGAGCAGGCGGTCTCGCAGGGCTCCAGCCGGAGCGCAGCCTGAGACAAGTGTCCTATCCCATTTTGAATCCTGCCGATCCGGACATTGCGCGGCTTGGGGTCTGCGCGCTTGCGGTGATGGCGAAGGCGCCACGTCCGGGCAAGGTGAAGACGCGGCTTGCGCCGCCGTTAACGCTGGAACAAAGCGCGGCGCTGAACATCTGCTTCCTGAAAGACACCACCGAAAATATTGCGGGGGTGACGGCAGGGGGGAGAGCGGCCGGACTGATCTCCTACACGCCCGTGGGGGACGAAGCTCTGTTTTCTGGCATCCTTCCGGCGAGCTTCGTGCTTGTGGCGCAGCGGGGAGACGGGTTTGGAGAACGCCTGCTGGCGGCGGCGGAGGACATTCTGGCCTGCGGCTTTGGGGCGGTCTGCCTGATCGACTCCGACTCGCCGACCGTGCCTGCGGCGGCATTCGAGCAGGCTGTGGATGAATTGGCGCGTCCGGGCGACAGGGTTGTGCTCGGGCCTTCGCACGACGGCGGATACTATCTGATCGGCTTGAAGCGTGCGCACAGGGAGCCTTTCGCGGGAATCTCGTGGAGCACCTCGACGGTGTACGCGGAGACGGTGGCGGCCTGCGCTGCGGCGGGCCTGGATATGGTCGAACTGCCGCTCTGGTACGACGTGGACGACGGGCCAACGCTCGATGTTCTTACCGGAGAGTTGCTTGGCGGGGTCGCGCCACCTTTCACCACGGTAGCGGGATACGAGGCTCCGCACAGCCACGAATTCCTCCGGCACAGGCAGGCTGAGGCTGCTGACCGGTGACTACGGGCGCTCCTCGGCACTGGGCGGACTGGAGTCGGGCAAAGGCGTGGCACACCAATGCCACGTTGATCCTGCTAGGGGTGGCGTTGCTGCTGCTTACCCGTCAGCTCGTCAGCGAGTTCGACCACTACACGATCGGCTTTTCGGGAGTCTCGGGCTGGTCTGTGATCATTTACGCGGCCGCGGTATGGCTGATCCTGACGCAGCCGGTGAACCGGTTCACGTTTCCGATCATCCTTACGGTTGGGATCGTATGCCGGCTGGTCACGCTGTTTCCCGATCCGACGCTATCGAGTGACGTGTATCGCTACGCCTGGGATGGGGTGGTTCAACATGCGCATATCTCGCCGTATCGCTATGTTCCGGGCGATCCTGTGCTGAAGTTTTTGCGCGAGCCCAACCAGGACCTCTTCGACAATATCAACCGCCGGGACTATGCGCATACGATCTACCCTCCGGCGGCGCAGTTCCTGTTTTACCTGATCACTTTCATCAATCCGACGGTCACGTTCATGAAGACGGCTATGGTCCTGTTCGAGGGGCTGACCATGTATGCCATCGTGAAGCTGCTGCACGAGTTTGGATTGCGCCGCGAACATGCGCTGCTGTACGCATGGTGTCCGCTGTTGATCTGGGAGATTGGGAGTTCGGGCCACCTGGACTCGGCCGCGATGGCGTTTATCTCGCTCGCGCTGCTTGCCCGATACCGGAGAATGCCGGTTGCGACGGGCCTTTTTCTCGGACTTGCAATCATGGTGAAGCTGTATCCACTGGTGCTTTTACCCGCACTGTTCCGGCGCGGCGAATACAAGATGCCGGCAACGGTGGCGGCGGTGATCGCCTTCGGCTATGCGTGTTATGCGAGTGTGGGAATGGGGGTCTTCGGATTTCTGGGCGGATACGTGAAAGAAGAGGGGATGGAGACAGGTACGCGCTATTTTCTCCTGGAGGCGACCCAGCGCCTTCGCGGGCTGCATGACATCTCGACCGACACTTATCTGGTTTTTGTGGCTCTTGTGTTCGCGGCGCTGCTGGTCTGGTGCTGGCGGACATGCTGCAATCCGCGCAAGCCGTCCGCCGCACAAGGACTGGCGAAGACGCTCGGGCTTCCGCCCGATGCGGACTTCCTGGTCCCGGCGTGTGCGATCGCTCTCGCGCTGATGCTACTGTTTTCGCCGCATTATCCGTGGTACGTCGCGTGGCTGATTCCCTTCTTCGCGCTGGCGCCGAGCCTGACCGTGTTTACCTATACGTGCGGGCTCTTTTACCTGTGTACGACAGCTCTTGCGGTGGGCTCCGGGCCGTTGCAGTTCCGCCTCAACGAACATCTCTATGGTGCGGTTGTCGCCGCTTTCGTTGTGGAGCTGATCCTGCGCGGATGGTTGAAAGTCGGAGCTCAGAAGCGCCGGGAGCGTGTAAGCCTTTGACGCGCTCGGTCATCTCGGTCATCTCTGTCATCATCCCCGCGCTCAACGAGCGTGAGTCGATTGGGCAGGTCGTGGCTTCGATGCCGTGGGACCTGATCGCCGAGTGTATTGTCGTCGATAACGGTTCGACGGACGGGACGGCGGAGGTTGCGGCGGCGGCCGGGGCAAAGGTGATTCAAACGCCGCGCGGCTATGGCAGGGCGTGCAAAGCCGGGTCGGAGGCGGCGGCCGGCAGCAGCACGATTCTCGTGTACATGGATGGAGACGGCAGCGACATCGTCGCCGATCTGCCGCGGCTGGTTTCGCCGATCCAAGCGGGTGAGGCCGATTTTACGATCGGCTCCCGCATTCGAGGCCAGCGCGAACCTGGGTCCATGCTGGCGAGCCAGGTCTTCGCAGGGCACCTGGTGAGTCTGCTGCTTCGCATCTTCCTGGGCGTCCGCTACACCGATATGGGTCCGTTCCGCGCGATTCGGCGGTCGTCGTACGAGCAGTTGCGCATGGCGGAGATGACCTATGGGTGGAATCTCGAGATGCAAGTGAAGGCCGCGCAGCAAGGGCTTCGGATACGCGAGATCGTGGTCGGCTATCGGAACAGGATAGGTGGCACGAGCAAGGTTTCGGGCAATCTGCGGGCATCGCTGAAGACCGCGGTTCGCATTGGGGCCGTGCTGTTTCGCACGGGGTTGTCGCGCCGCGCCGGGGCTGCGGGACGTTAGGGAAGGTCTGATTAAGTGTGCTGGCTTGGGATGAGTATTCCCTCGGGGGCTAAAAGCCCTGGTGATTAGCCTTGACTTACGGCGCGGCTGAAGAGGCGCCCCTGCAAAGCCCAGACTTAATCAGAGCTTCCTTAGTATCCCTGCATAGGATGAGCGATTCGCTATAGGCGGGAGAATACTTTTGTGGGATGGCGCTTCGCGGTGGATTGCATAGTCTGGTCGTCGGATGAGACCCACGATGACCCTACAGACGCAAGAACGCCTCGACCATTCAAAGAACAACGCTTCGCGGAACCCCCGGAGTTCAGACAGGTCTTCGCGCTGGACCAAGCGCGGGAACGCGGGAGTCCTCGCGTCTTCGCTTGCGGCATTTGCATTCGCAAGTACTGCGGCGGCGCAGTCGAACCTGCAGGTGAGCTATGGGCCGAACGGGCTCCAGACACTGGTGTATCAGGGGGTCGTGCTGGAGAACCTGAATGCGACTCCGTCCGATGCCTTCCACATCTGGCATATGAAGGCGACCGACCTGAATGGCAATGTTATTTCGACGGGCCAGTACGGCTGGGGCGAGAGCAACAATGGACGCGCGTGGAACGCCGATACACAGACCTGGACCTACAACTTCGTCTGGGGTTCGATCAGCCTGCAGTATGTGCAGAACAGCTCGAACCTGGACATGATCGTGACGACGGTGAACGACGCGGGCTCGGGGATCATCTTCGACGGAGCCACGATCTATCCCCTGGGGCTGAATTTCCCGCAGCTTCCCACGGGCTTCGGCAGCACGTCCTACAACCAGTTCGCCGATAATACGACGGGCCCAGGCGTGACGTTGGCGGACTATGTCGCAGGTGAGGTTGCGGCGGTGGTTCTGGACGCGGCAAAGCCTGTCTACAGCGGGTTTCAGCCAAGCGGAGGTGGAAACGGATACACCGCCATCATCAGCGGCACAAGTCCGGACAGCCTGGCCAGCTACATGCCACATAACGACCGGCCCGTGAACCCGGGACAGACCGACACTTACACGATTTCATTGCGCTTCGCTGCCTCGGGCACCTCTATTGCGTCGCTTGCGGGGGATGCCTACAAGAGCTGGGCTGCGACGTATCCGCCGGTTCTGAACTGGACGGATCGGCGCGCGATCGGCACGGTCTACCTTGCAAGCTCGCCTTCGGGCGACATTCACCAGTCCGGCGGGTTCCCGAACAATCCGCGCCGTTACTTCAACGACGGCAGCGCGAACGACTTCGACGTGACGACCGCTAACGGTATGGCCGCATTCCAGGCCCGTGTGCTCGCGCAGGCGCAGACCAACGTGGAGAATTTGCGGCTGCTGAGCGCTCAGGGTGCGATTACGTGGGATATCGAAGGCGAAGAGTTTCCGCAGAACACAAGTTACGTGTGCTCGCCCGATCAGATTGCGCAGGCTGCGCCCGAGATGGAGAGCGTCGTCATGGATGCGATCTCGCCGTATGCCGGCATGAAGCTGGATGATGCGTACTTCAAGACAATGACGAGCGCGGGCTTTCGAGTGGGGGTTTGCGTGCGTCCGCAGCAGTTCACACGAAACTCTGACGGCACCGCCGCGCAGAGCTACCTTCCGGATGCGGCGGTGGCAGCGCAGTTGATCGGCAAGATGAAGTACGCACACGATCGCTGGGGCGCGACGCTGTTCTATATCGACTCCACAGTGGACTCGATCGGAGGGGTGCTCGACGCTTCGATCTTCCAGCAGGCAGCGGCTGCGCTGCCCGATTCGCTTGTGATCCCGGAGGAGACGAATCCGCGCCACTATGCCTACACAGCGCCGTTCAAGAGCTTCCTGTTCCATGGAGATCTCGGCACGGATTCGACAGTGTACAACTACTATCCGGATGCGTTCAGCGCGAACCTGATCAACGACGTCGATCCGGCCAAGCTTGCCGCGGCGCAGGCACAGCTTACCAAGCAGGTGAGCCAGGGCGACATCCTGATGGCCCATGTGGACTACTGGCAGGAGAACAATCCGATGATCGTGGAGATCTACCAGAATGCCGGAGTACGGAATCCTGCTCCGCCTCCTGTGTCGAACGCCACGTCTACTCAACTCTCGGTTTCATCGATGAAAGCAGTTGCGGGGGCGAATGTCACATTTGTGGCGAGCGTCTCACCGGCAGCAGCAACTGGCGTTGTGAGCTTCTATGACGGCTCCGTGTTGCTGGGGAGTGGTGCGTTGAGCTCTGGAGCGGCGGTGTTTTCGACAAGCGCTCTGGCAGAAGGCACACACAATCTCACTGCGATCTATGCCGGGTCGGCGACATTTGCAAAGAGCATCTCAAGCGCGGCGACGGTGACCATTACGGGCTTGCCTGCGACCACGACTCTGCTGACGGCTTCAGCCACTTCGGTTGCCGCAGGTTCCAGCGTTACATTCACGGTGAAGGTCAGTCCTTCAGCCGGCGGCACGGTGACGCTCTTTGACGGAGCGAACACGGTGGCAAGCAGCGCCTTGAACTCCGGAGTTGCGATCCTCGCGAGCGCGCCACTGACGGCCGGCACGCACAGCTTCGAGGCGGTGTATGGCGGTTCGACCCAGGCAACGGCAAGCACGTCCGCTGCGCTGGTTGTGACGGCGACTGTAGCGGCGAAGGCGGCGGCGGTGACGCTATCCACTTCATCCACGACGGCTCGCCTGGGAACGACGATCAGGTTCGTGGCGAAGGTGGCCCCCGCGGTCGCGACAGGGACCGTCACCTTCATGGACGGCGCAACGATCCCGGGGACGGCTGGGTTCAACTCCGGGAGCGCTGCGCTTTCGACCGGCAGCCTGGCGGCGGGAACACATTCGCTGACGGCGGTGTATGGCGGTTCGGCGGCCTATGCGAAGAGTGCCTCAAATGGTGTGACCGTAACGATTACATCTCCGGCTGCCTCGACGACAACCCTGCTGGCGGCCTCAGCCGTTTCCGTGACACAGGGTACCAATGTGACGCTCACGGCTACGGTAAAGCCCGGCGCCACGGGAACCGTAACGTTCTACGATGGGCCTACGGTGATCGGAGCAGGCACACTGAATGCAGGCACTGCGGCGTACGGGAGCAGTTCTCTGACTGCGGGCACCCACGCCATCAGGGCTGCGTATGGCGGCTCCGCAACGTATGCGGCAAGTAGCTCGGGCACGTTGACCATCACTGTTGCCGGCATCGCATCAAGCGGGCTTGCGATCCTCTCGCCCGGCAACGACGTTACTGTTTCCGGTTCAATCGTGGTTTCAGGCGAGGTGAATCTCTTCCTCGATGCAGCCGGAACGTTCCTGATGGTCGATGGCGCGGAGGTTGGAACCCGCCGGATCACCAGCGCTCCTTACCTCTATCCGCTCGATACCACAACGCTGACCAACGGGCCGCACAGCGTACAGCTATGGGGTCATGACATTGGCAATAACACGAGGTTGTCTGCGCCGGTTGTGATTCAGGTGTCCAACTAGCGCAAGGATAGATGGAGCGCTCGATCGGAAGCACGGAGGATTTTTTGTTGTCCTGCAAGGCAGCGAAAAACTGGCTTGCAGGACGGACCGGTGGTTATTGGACGCAGGCGCTCAGAGGGGCGACTTGACGAAGGAACGTAAGGAAGCTCTCCTCGTCATAGGGTATGTATTTGTTGAGCGGTACGGTTGCTATGGCATGAATAAGTTCGGAGCTGAGGGCCGTCTCTCCGGACCCGTCGGGCGACTCGATGATCCAGTCCGCGAGAAGTGTCCCTTCGGCCGTGCTCACTAACAGGTAGAAAGCGGCGATTCTCGCGCAGATCTCGCCACGCCGCGGATCGTCGCCATAGAATTCCAAGATCGCCGCCAAGGCCTTCTCAGCGGGAGAGATTCGGATTGGATCGGGCTCGGGACACGCGAACTCTGAGGATGGGCAGTTGCGGGAGCGGCTTGGAGTTGGAGTAATGCGGCCCTCGACGAACTCCACAAACAGGCAGAGTGCAAAGGCGACCTCTTCGGGATCGGATATAGGGACGTAGTGAGCGTAAGGAAGAATGTGATTTACCCGCGAAAGCCACCCAGTAAGGCTAGATCAGTGTGATGGGTCCGTACCGTACGAGATATCTGTGGCCGAGAGGCGAGCGGAAGCCTGGGCTCGGAGCTTGCGCAAGGAGCTCGCAAGCGTGTTCGTATGCTGCATACCACGATATGGACGCCTACCCGGCGCTGCACTCCCACAAAAGGTGCAGACCGTGTGGTCAGTGCATCTCGAGCAGCCGCATTCTCCTTATTGCTGCGCCTGCACTTCGCGATGACGCGGGGCTGCGGCCGTCATTGTCGAGGTCAATGCCCTTGAGTCCTGCAAGGGTTGAGGGGGTGATACGCCGAGTTGAATCGTCACGGGCCTGCATGCGCGCTCGACACTCGTGCCGCAATCCAACACAAGTGGAGATTGGCCCATCGGAGACATATGTGGGCTTGGAAAGGATGGCGGAGAATGGGGGATTCGAACCCCCGATAGAGCTTTCGCCCTATAACGGTTTAGCAAACCGCCGCCTTCAGCCACTCGGCCAACTCTCCGTCTTGTTTCCTGCTTCGGCTGACGTAATTATAACGTGAGGCCAGGGTAAGCCAGCAAGGTCGTTTAGATTTGTGTCTGGCAGGCGAGGAGATGGGGTTGGTGGTGAAAAGCTCAGGCAGGTCGAGGAAGATGCGCCTGCTGCCTCTGATTGCGGCGACATATTTCATGGTGGCTGGCGGCCCGTATGGGCTGGAGGACATCATCGGCAAAGCCGGCTACTGGAGGGCGCTGCTGCTGCTGGTCGCAATCCCCTTCGTCTGGAGCCTGCCGACGAGCATGATGGTGGGCGAGCTGGCCTCGGCGCTGCCGGAGGAGGGCGGGTACTACCGCTGGGTGAAGCGCGGGCTGGGTGGCTTCTGGGGCTTTCAGGAGGCGTGGCTGAGCATGGCCGCCAGTGTGTTCGATATGGCGATCTATCCGGTGATCTTCGTGCTGTACCTGGGGAGAATAGAGCCGTCATGGACAGCCGGGCCTCGCGGGACACTATGGGCGCTGGCGGTGATTGTGCTGTGTGCTGCGTGGAATCTGAAGGGGGCCAAAGCTGTGGGGCAGGGTGCTGTGGCTCTATTTTGCGTGCTGCTGGCCCCGTTTGCGGTGCTCACGGCGGTGGGCCTGTGGAAGGCATGGTTCGGGCATGGTGTGGCTGGCAGCGGTATCGGGCAGGGATTTGCTGGGTTGCGCGTGGGATTTGCGCGGCTGAAGGGGCCGGTTGCTGGAGGAGACCTCGCCGGGGCGGTCTCGATCGCGTTGTGGAACTACATGGGCTGGGATAACGCCTCGACCGTCGCGCAGGAGGTGGACGAGCCGCAAAAAAACTATCCCCGGGCGATGCTGATCGCCGCGGCGCTGGTCGCGCTGACGTATGTGCTGCCGCTGGCGGCGGTCGGGATGGCGGGGATTCCGGCGGATCGGTTTTCGACCGGCGCATGGACCGATGCGGCGCGGGAACTGGTTGGGCCGTGGCTGGCGGTGTGCGTTGTGCTGGGCGGGACGATCAATGGGGTCGGCATGTTCAATGCGTTGATGATGAGCTATACGCGCGTTCCGTATGCGCTGGCCGAGGAAGGCCTGCTACCGAAGGCGATGGCCTGGAAGACAGAAGCGGGGGTGCCGTGGGTCAGCGTTGTGCTGTGCTCGGTTGCGTGGGCGCTGGCGCTGGGGATGTCTTTCGAGCGGCTGATCTCGATCGACCTGGTGCTGTATGGAGCGGCGCTGCTGCTGGAGTTTGTGGCGCTGGTCGCACTGCGGGTGAAGGAGCCGGAGCTGCTGCGGCCGTTCAAGGTGCCAGGTGGGCTTTGGGGTGCGGTGGCGATGGGAGTGGGCCCGGCGCTGTTGATCGGATTCGCGCTTTGGGCGGCACGGGGAGAGCGCATCGCCGGTTTGCCGGCTTTGGGGTTCGCGGCCTGCGTAGCCGCGGCTGGGCCATTGATTTATGCGGTCTACCTCGGCACTCGTGGGCAGCGAAGGGCGGCTTAGGTAACGCCCTTCGCTGTTGCAAACTGACGGCTTACGTGTGAGGCACGGGCTTCGGTTTGGGATTGGTCTTGTTGTCGATGAAGCGCTTCTGGGCCTCTGCGACCTTGTTGCGGGCGAAGGAGGCGTCGCGCCAGCCCCTGACTTCGACGCGCTTGCCTTCGAGGTCCTTGTAGATGGCGAAGAAGTGGGTAATCTCCTTGAGCATGTGGGGGTAGATCTCGGAGAAGTTCCAGACATCCTTGTAGCGCGGGTTGCCGTTGCCGACGCAGAGGACCTTTTCGTCGCCCAAACCCTGGTCGAGCATTTCGAGCAGGCCGATGGGCCGGACCTCCATGACGCAGCCGGGAAAGCTGGGGGCATCGACGAGGACGAGACAGTCGAGCGGGTCGCCGTCGTCGCCGAGGGTGCTGGGGATGAAGCCGTAGTCGCCGGGATAGTGGACGGGCGAGTAGAGGTTGCGGTCGAGACGGAAGACGTGGAGCTCTTTGTCGTACTCGTACTTGTTGGTGCCCTCGTAAGGAATTTCGATGACGGCGTTGATGACCTCGGGGCTGTGCGGGCCTACGGGGAGCTCCATGTAGTTCGGCATAAAGTCTGGCATCTCTTCTCGTTTGTTGAAAGATTCTGGCGCTTGATGATGTCGTGCTTTTCGTGGCCGCAAGGCGGATCGGCAGGCGATCACGCCATCGCTCGAGAACGGAAGCTGCACCATGTCTATAATCAGACACGATGAAGGCTCATGTCTATGTCACGCTGAAACGAACGGTGCTGGATGCCCAGGGGCAGACAGTTGCAGATGCCTTGCGGCGGATGGAGTATCGCGGCATTGCGGATGTGCGGCAAGGAAAGTATTTTCTGCTGACTCTGGAGGACGGTCTGGAGCAGAACGCGGCGCAGGCCGAGGTGGAACGGATTGCGCGTGAGGTTCTGACGAACCCGGTGATCGAAGAGTTTACGTTCCGGCTGGAGGCCTGAGCAGAGCGGCGAGAGTCGTCCTTTGCGGCTGAAAGCGCCATTTGGACCGTTAATTTTTACGGCACCACATCGAGCACAGTGAGTGCGCCGTATGGTCGGCGCTGATGCTAGGCTCGAATGGGTAGGTGAGCCATTTGAACGAAGTTGCAGTAGAAAACGCGCCAAGGATCAGGACAGGCGACCATATTGCCGGCGGAAGCCGATTTGTGCGAGCGTGTCTCCGTCATCCCGTGGACCGGACGCCGGTGTGGTTTTTGCGGCAGGCGGGACGGTATATGCCGGAGTACATGGCGGTGCGGAAGCATCACACGCTGCTGGAGATTTGCAGAACACCCGACATCGCGGCCGAGGTGACGATTACGGCGGCCGAGCGGCTTGGGGTGGATGCGGCAATCATCTTTGCCGATCTGCTGCTTCCGTTTAGGCCCATGGGGCTGGACTTCGAGTTTGTCGCGGGCGAGGGTCCGGTGGTGCATACGCCGGTTCGTTCGCTGGAGCATGTTCAGGCGCTGCGGACCGATCGCACCGACGAACTGAGCTATGTGGCGCGGGCGATCGAGAAGGTGGCGACGCATTTTGCCGCTCCTCGCAAAGACGGAGACACGCTTGGGATTATCGGCTTCTGCGGTGCTCCATGGACGCTCGCAGGCTACATGATCGAAGGCGGCAAGCAGAGCGGAGGCGACCGCAACTATATCGAAACCAAGAAGATGATGTACTCGAACGATGCGGTTTGGTCGCTGCTGATGGAGAAGATCGTTACCGTGCTGGTTGCCTATGCGGGACAGCAGATCGAGGCGGGGGCGGACGTGATCCAGGTCTTCGATAGCTGGGTCGGGAAGCTGAGCGTCGGCGACTACCGGCAATACTGCCTGCGCTGGACGACTGAACTGGTGCAGCGAATCAAGGCGATGGGGGTTCCGGTGATTTACTTCGGCGTGGAGACCGCGTCGCTGCTGCCGGCAATGAGCGAGACGGGCGCGGATGTGATCGGCCTGGACTGGCGAACGCCGCTTGATGCAGGATGGAAGGCGGTCGGGGCGGGATGTGCGGTGCAGGGCAATCTCGATCCGATCACGCTGTTTGCGCCGCAGGATGTGTTGAAGCAGCGGGTGCAGGATGTGCTCGACGCGGCTGCGGGGCGGCCTGGGCATATCTTCAATCTGGGGCATGGGATCGTTCCGGGTACGCCGGTTGAGAATGTGATTCAGGTGGTGAAGTGGGTGGGTGAGTTGGGAGCGCGATGAGGTCTGAGAAGAGCAGAAGCGCCGTGTTACTGCTCGCGCATGGAACGCCGGATGTGCTGGGCGAGATGGCCGCGTATCTGAGCAAGGTAACGGGCGGGAGAGCGCTGCCGCAGGATGTGGTGGAGGAGTTGCAGCATCGCTATACCCGGATTGGGTTGGGTGAAGTGCCAGGGGTTGAGGCTCCGCCGCTGACCAGGTGGACCCTGACGCAGGGTTATCTGCTGGAGCAGGTGCTGGACGGCACGAAGGTCTATGTGGGGATGCGGAACTGGCATCCGTACATCGCGGATGTGGTGGCGCAGATGCGATTGGATGGCGTGACCCATATCAAGGCCGTGTGTCTTGCGCCGCAGAATTCCCGCACAAGTGTAGGGCTTTACCGGCGGGCGGTTTTGGCGGCTGGAGCAGGCATGGAGGTGGAATTCGTTGCAGGGTGGGCGGAGCATCCGTTGCTGGCGCAGGCCTTTGCGGAGAAGCTGCGGCCGGTGTGGAAGCTGGCCTGCGCGGAGTCGGGACGGCGGGTCCCGGTGCTGTTTACGGCGCACAGCGTTCCCTGCCGGACGATCATGACGGGTGAGGCTTCGCTGGCGGGCGCCCGTCCGGGGACGCCGGCGCAGGAGTCGCCCGATCCTTATCCCGTAGAAGCAAAGCGGACGGCGCAGATGGTGGCGGAGCGTATGGCTGCGATGGGTTTCGGAGAAGACGACTGGTACTTTGCGTTTCAGAGCCAGGGCATCAGCGGTGGCCCGTGGATTGGGCCGACGGTGGAGGACACCCTGAAGGCGATCAGGGCGGAAGGGCACGCCGGGGTAGTCATGCAGCCGGTAGGATTTCTTTGTGACCACGTCGAGATTCTGTATGACATCGACATCGCCTTCAGGGAGACGGCGCGGGAGCTTGGGCTGAAGCTGTGGCGGGCTGAGAGTCTGAATGACTCGGCTGTCCTGGTGGAGGCGCTAGCTGAGGTTGTTTCGGGGCAGTACGCGGCAACCGTGGATGAGGTCACGGTGCCCGCCGGAGTTTAGAGCGGATTTTGAATGGATATATACCCCAACGCTGTCCTGCCGGACGGGCCCACTCCGCGTGGAGCGGGCACTTCGTGCCATGTATACCGGTCTTGACAACCTCTGCTGCGCCGGCCCTCCCGTTGGTCGGGATCAGGACTGAAGCACATCTGCTGGAGAACCGCTCCAGAGGCGGAGAAGCCTGTGTGCGGGGGCTCTGGCCTCCGCATTATTTTTGAGCAGCACTGTTGGAGAGATGATGAAGCGTGTCGCGGTCGTAGGCGGTGGAATTGCGGGAGTGGCTACAGCATACGAGTTGGCGCGGCTGAACCGCGATGGCGCGGAGTTGCAGGTTGTGCTGTTCGAGGCCTCGACACGGCTGGGCGGGGTTGTCGAAACAGTGCGGGAGGGCGGATTCGTTATCGAATGCGGGCCGGATGCGTGGGTGACAGAAAAGCCGTGGGCGCGGGAGCTTGTGGAGAAACTGGGTCTGGGGGGCGAGCTGATGTTCTCCAATGATGCCACGCGGAAGACCTATGTGCTGACTGGCGGCCGGCTCCAGGCGATGCCGGATGGGATGCGCATGATGGTGCCGGGCGATCTGGAGGCGCTGGAGGCTTCGGAGTTGTTCAGTGCGGAGGCGAAGCGGGCCTACCGCGACGAAGTGACACGGGCAGATGAATTGAAGGCCAATGCGCCGGAGCAGGACGAGAGCGTCGCGGCGTTTGTGCGGCGGCATTTCGGCGAGGAGGTGCTGGAGAAGATCGGGGCACCGTTGCTGAGCGGCGTCTTCGGCGGCGATGTGGCAAAGCTGAGCGTTCGGGCTGTGATGGCGCCCTTTGTCACGATGGAACGGGAGCATGGCAGCCTGATCGGCGCGCTGCAATCGCGTGGCTCATCCAAGCCGGCGCCGGTGTTTACGACGCTGCGCAGCGGGCTGGGGACGCTGATCGATCGTATGATTGCGGCGATTCCGGCGGACTGGATTCGGCTGGCAGCACCGGTGAGGTTTGTCTCCTATGGCGCGGAGGGCTGGCTGATCGGAACGGCGAAGGAGGTGGAGCGGTTCGACGCGGTGATGATAACGGCTCCCGTCGACGTTGCGGCCGCGCTGCTCAGGCCGGTGGATGAGCGAATGGCTGAGTTGATGCACATGGAGGCAAGTTCGGCCGTCGTGGTGGCGTTCGGATTTCCTGACGCGGCGAAGTTTTCTCTTCCTCCGGGGTTTGGATTTCTGGTGCCTCCAGGTTCCGGGAGTCTGCTGCTCGCCTGCACCTTCGTCGACCAGAAGTTCGAAGATCGAGTTCCGGCGGGCGGGCGGCTGGTGCGTGCCTTCTTTGGCGGCGCGCCGGCAGAACGGCTGATGCGTTGCGGCAACGATGAGACCGCTGCGGTGGCGCGGCTGGAGCTGGCGCGGATTCTTGGACCGCTGCCGGAGCCTCAGGTTACGGTGGTACGGCGCTGGCCGCGTAGTCTGCCCCAGTATGAGGTAGGCCATCTGGAACGCATGGCCGAGTTGAATGGGCGAATCGGTGAGATGAGTGGATTGTTCCTGCTGGGAAACGGATATCGCGGGGTGGGGCTGCCCGATCTGGTGCGGGATGCGCGATCCGCGGCACAAGCGGTCTCAGGACAGGAATAGCCGCTCATCGGTTGAGGGCTTTGAAACCGCTGAGTTGACCCGGGCCGTGTGTCGGGATAGTCTTTTCGTAATCTGGTGTTGGGAAGACGGTGCGAATCCGTCGCTACCCCGTAACTGTATGCGCTGAGAGTTTTGACGCTTAGTACTAAGCCACTGGGATTCGTTCTGGGAAGGTGAGTCAAAGTTCGAGGAAGCGTGAGTCAGGAGACCTGCCAGAGGCCAATCCAGGCTTCATTCAGCTTCGCTGGGAGAGCTGAAGAGCATTCTCGCTGACCGCCGTCTATGGTCCGCACGAGCGCTGCCTAAATTTTATTCCCGCTCTGCTTATGGCCGCTTTCGAGCTGCCCATGGCAAGGAGCAGACGATGCAGGAGATGCACCAGAGTTCGGTGACACTCGTGCTTGGTGGTGTGCGTAGCGGCAAGAGCCGTTATGCGCAGCAGCTTGCGGAGCGGTCGGGTCGCGTGGTCTTTGTCGCTACGGCTACCCGGTGCGATGACGAGATGAGCCGAAAGATCGAACGGCATTGCGAAGACCGGCCGAAGGAATGGATCACGGTCGAAGAGCCTCTGGATCTGGTTGCGGTAATCGCCAAGCACCAGGCGGACTGCGACGTGATTGTGATCGATTGTCTGACGATCTTCGCGGCGAACCTGATGGGTGCCAAAAAGGACGATACGAGCGCGATTGACCGCAGGGTTGCAGCCTTGTGCGGCGCGCTGCGGTCGGCTATGTGCCCGGTCGTACTGGTCTCGAACGAGGTGGGCAGCGGGGTGCATCCGTCGCATCCCTCCGGGCGCCGGTATCGCGATCTGCTGGGCGAGATCAATCAACGTGTAGCCAAGGTTGCGGACGATGTTGTCCTGATGGTTGCCGGACTGCCACTGGCTTTGAAAGGCCACATCGAGGTGCATTTGTGAGAGGTCTGCTAATTGCCGGAACCGCGAGCGGTGTCGGCAAGACCACCGTCGCTCTCGCCATCATGGCGGCCCTGCGGCGGCGCGGGCTTGTGGTGCAGCCGTTCAAGTGCGGCCCCGACTTTCTCGATACCGGCCATCACACGCGCATCTGCGGACGAGGCTCGCGCAATCTGGATACCTGGATGCTGAGCAAGGAAGCGAATCAGGATGTTCTGCGCAATGCCGCGCAGGGTGCGGACGGTGTGATCGCGGAAGGCATGATGGGGCTGTTCGACGGCAAGAGCGGGGATACCGAAACCGGCAGCAGCGC
This sequence comes from Edaphobacter sp., assembly GCA_965277575.1. Lineage (GTDB taxonomy): Bacteria > Acidobacteriota > Terriglobia > Terriglobales > Acidobacteriaceae > Edaphobacter. The sequence goes on along the minus strand of CBDIDK010000002.1, from coordinate 2,750,178 downwards.
CGAGATCGCAAAGCTGCTGAAGCTCCCGGTGGTGCTGGTCGTCGATGCGGCGAAGAGCGCGCGCAGCAGTGCCGCCGTGGTGCTGGGGTTTGAGCTGTTCGATCCTGAGTTGCCGCTTGCCGGAGTGATTCTGAATCGGGTGGCCGGTGAGCGGCACTTCGCGATGCTTCAGACGGCGATCCAGGCAGCGTGCAGGACGAGAGTTCTGGGCTGGCTGCCGCGCGAGCAGACGATCGCAATCCCGGAACGGCATCTTGGGCTGCATGGCGCTGCCGACACATCGTCTGCCGAAGCAGCCGCCTCTGCCGCAACGCAGATCGACGCGCTTGCCGCGCTGGCGGAGGCGCACTTCGATCTGGACAGCCTGCTTGCGCTTCAGTGCGGGCTGGAGTTCGGCGGGGTTCCATCCGACGTTCGCGTAGACACGGAGGAGGCGGTGCGGATCGGCGTGGCCAGCGATCCCGCATTTTCGTTCTACTACGAAGACAATCTCGACCTGCTACGACAACATGGCGCGGAGATCGTTCCGTTCAGTCCCATGAATGATTCCTGGCTGCCGGATGGGCTGGACGCCTTGTATCTCGGAGGCGGCTACCCGGAGCTTTACGGGAAGCAATTGAGCCGCAATAGGAACATGCTCGATTCCGTTCGGGCGTTTGCGGCTTCAGGGAGGCCGGTGTACGCCGAGTGTGGCGGCATGATCTATCTTTCTGACAAACTCGACGATGCAGCGGGAGCAGTCTACCCGATGGCCGGTGTACTGCCTCTCGCCTTTGAGATGACGAACAGCTTGGTTCAGTTCGGCTATGTCACGGTCGAGTTCACCGAAGATTGCTTGTTAGGCCGCCGAGGTACCGTCGTTCGCGGGCACAGCTTCCACTACTCGCGCCTGATCGCACCGGCCGGCATGGCAACCAGCTACCGGGTGCACTACTCCATCTCCGGCAAAGAAGAGCTCGAAGGATTTCAGAAACACAACGTTCTGGCCAGCTACATCCATCTCCATTTCCGCGCCAATCCAGTGGTAGCGGAGAACTTCGTCGCGACAATCCGGCGTGTGCGCGCGTCGGAAGCGGTGACGGCATGAAGCGGCTGCTCTGCATTTTTTCTGTATTTGCGATGCTCGCGATTCCGTGCCTCGCCAGCCGCACGCTGACGGACGAAACGGGACGCACAGTCGTTGTTCCCGACCATCCGCATCGCATCGTCTGCCTGATGCCCAGCGTGACTGACACCGTGTTTGCCCTTGGAGCAGGCGATGACGTTGTAGCCGTAAGCGACTATACGAAGTACCCCGCGGAGGCGAAAAAGAAGCCGAGTGTCGGCGATCTGATCAATCCTTCTATCGAAATGATTCTTGCGCTGCACCCGGACCTCGTCATCAATCTGCAGCCGAAGGGCCCGGTGGAATCGACGGAACAACTGGAGCGTTTTGGCATTCCAGTCTTTCTGGTCACTCCGCAGGGCATCGCGGGGATTCTGCATTCGGTCGAGAGCATCGGGCAGGCGCTCAATCGAATCCCGCAGGCGAACGCTCTGGCGGCCAGCCTGCAACATCGCATTGACGCGGTACGGGAGAGGACGAGAGGACTTCCTGTACCTACCGTGTTCATGCCGGTCTGGTACGACCCCATCATCACCATCGGCAAACATGCCTTCATCACCGAGATCATCGCGGCGGCAGGCGGCAGATCGGTGACGGACGACCTGCCGACGGACTGGCCGCAGGTCAGCATGGAGGTTGTGCTGGCACGTGCGCCTGAAGCGCTTCTGCTGGTGCGCGGAGGCAAGACGACGTTGCAGGTCCTGGAGAGCCGCCCGGGCTGGAGCAGCGTACCGGCGGTACAGACACATCAGGTCTACTACGTGGACGACCGCATCGACTTTCCCAGCCCTGTCGGGATCGACGCATTGGAGGATATGGCCAGACAATTTCATCCTTGAGCTGAACCGTTCAGTTCTTCACCATCCACCAACAGCAAGGTGTCGGGAAGCGCGGTGCGAATCCGCCACTACCCCGTAACTGTAAGCGCAGAGAGCCACGACACGGACGAACAACGCCACTGGAACTTCGGTTCCCGGAAGGCAGCCGTGGTTCGACGAAGCGCAAGCCAGGAGACCGGCCTTGCTGCACCACTACCCGAGGGGGAGCCATGCAGTTTTATATCCGTAAGTTTCGGAGGATCATTCCGATCGTCTGTTTATTGATCGCCTCAATCGCATCGATTACATTGCCTCCTGTGGCGTATGCCGCGGAACAAGGTTCGTTGCGCGGGACCGTAAAGGACCCGCTTGGCGCGGTCGTTGTCGCGGCGACCGTTGAGCTGCTGGACGGCAACTCCGTCGTGGAGAAGACAACCACGGATGCATCCGGCGGCTATCTGTTTGCTGTGCAGAGACCGGCGCGCTATCGGGTTCGCGCCGCTGCACCAACCTTCCAGCCTGCCACCAGCAGGTCCGTCTATCTTACGAGGGCCGCGAACGCTGCGTTGGATGTGACGCTCGCCACACAGACACTGACGCAACAGGTCTCGGTGACCGCTACGGCGTCGCCTACACCGATCGCGCAGGTTGGCGCGTCCGTCACAGTGCTGACCCCCGACGAGTCATACAAATACTCCACCGAGGTGCAGGATCCGTTGCGCCTCGTTCCCGGATTGCAGGTGGCGCAGGTCGGAGAGGCGGGCGGGACCACCGGGCTTTCGATTCGCGGCGGCGCTACGGATGCGAATAAAATCCTGATCGATGGTGTTCCCGCAAACGACATCGGCGGTGCGGTCGAGTTCGCCAATCTTTCCACTGTCGGAATTGAAAAGATCGAGGTATTGCGCGAGCCGAACAGCGCGCTCTACGGTTCGGATGCGCTGGCCGGCGTGGTCAACCTGACGACCGCCCGCGGGACGACTGCTTTGCCCCTCTTCACCTATGCGGGCGATGGCGGCAACTTCAATACCTATCACCAGGAGCTTACCGCGGGCGGCGTCTATCGCCGGTTGGACTACTACGGTGCATTCGGCCGTCTCGATACGAGAAACAATCTCCCCAACGACAGCTTTCATAACGCCACTTATACGGGGAACTTCGGCTGGAGCCCGGATACGGCGAACGACCTCCGCTTCACCGTGCGCCACCTTACCCTCTCAGGAGGGCATCCGAATGCAATTCTGCTTTACGGCATCCCCGACAACACCGCACAGAAGGAGCAGGATACCTACTACAGCGGATCGTGGAACAACCAAGCCACAAATAAATGGCACAATCAGATTCGGTATGGCGGTCTTCGCCTGCGCTCCGCGTTCGACGACTTCGCGCCCACCGGCATTTACCAGCCCGGCAGCGATCTTTATCTTGGAGCCCCGGTCACGATCAAAGGCGCGAATGGGTACAGCGTAAGCGGGCAGGCGATCTTCCAGTACGGCCTGTCGTATGGCGGGCAACCGTATCCCTCGCAGTATCTCGCGCCTACGAAACGCGACTTCGTCTATGGCCAATCCGACTACCGCATCGACAGGATCGCCGGCAAGACCGCGAACCTGGTGGCGCTTGGAGGCTTCCGGTATGAGGCGGAGCGAGGCTCATCCGGCTACGCTGGCGCGACGGGGAACTCTATCTCGCGCGGCAATTACAGTTACACGCTTCAGCTCGCCGGCGATATCGGTCATCGGTTGTACTACAACGTGGGCAGCGGCATCGAGGACAACGGGCTCTTCGGTCTCGCCGGCACACCGCGTGCCTCGCTCGCATATTATCTCGTGCGGCCCTCTGCGGCAGGCTGGCTGAGCGGAACCAAGCTGCATGCCAGCTTCGGCAAAGGCATCAAGGAGCCGAGCATCTTCTACCAGACCAACTCGCTCCACGACATACTGGCCGGCCTTCCGAACGGAGTCGGGTTGATCCAGCAGTACGGCGTCGGCCCGATAGGCCCGGAAAACTCGCGCACTTACGATGGCGGCATCGAGCAGCAGTTGGGCAATGGGCGGGCGCGGGTGGGCCTCACCTACTTCCATAACCAGTTCACCAACGGCGTCGAGTTCGTCTCTCAGACCGCGCTCCTCAGCCTCGGCATCCCGGCCGCATCGGCGGTCTCAGGGGCAGCCGTCAACTCCGAGGCATTCCGCTCCCAGGGCGTCGAGTTCGAGACGGAGTACAAGATCAGCAATCATCTCTTCGCACGCGGCGGCTACACCTACATCGATGCAGTCGTGCAGCATTCCTTTTCGAGCGATGCCGTTTGCCCCACCTGCAATCGGAACCCAAACTTTCCCAATGTGGATATCGGCGCGTTCTCGCCGTTGATCGGTGCACGGCCGTTTCGGATTGCGCCGCACTCCGGCTACTTTGGTCTCAACTACACGCGCTCGAAGTTCTACAGCTCCCTGACCGGCACACTGGTCGGTAGCCGTGACGACAGCGATTTCCTCTCCGACGCCAACTTTGGCCCAACCCTGCTGCTGCCGAACCGCAATCTCGACGGCGCGTACCAGCGGCTCGATCTCAGCGGCGGGTATCAACTCACATCCCGCCTTACGACCTACGCCAGCATCCAGAACCTGTTAAGCGAACACTACGCCCAGGCATTCGGCTATCCTTCGCTGCCCTTCACCTTCCGGTCGGGAATTAAAGTGAACTTCGGAGGTGAATCGTGGCGAATCAGGTAGCTCCTGAGGTAAAGCAGTTCACGGTATCGCCTCTGGCCTCCGCCCCTGAATCCTCCGGGGCGCGAGAGCCGGAGGGGCCGCCTGGCCACGACCGCCCGTCAGCGGGGAATGCGGCCTTTATCACGCTGGTCGTCCTGCTTGCGACGGCGCTGGGTGTCGTCATTCTGTTTTCGCTGGCGACCGGCGCTGTGCGCGTCTCTCCTGCGACGATCTTCGCCGCTCTCTTCCAGCATCATCCGTTGACCGCGACGCAGCAGCTCATCCTGTTTCAGATTCGCTTGCCGCGTGTGCTGGCTGCAACCGTCGTCGGCGCTGCCCTCGCGATCAGCGGCCTCATGTTCCAGGGACTCTTTCGCAACCCCATGGCCGATCCCTACGTCATCGGCTCCTCTGGCGGCGCGGTTCTCGGAGCCTCCATCGGCATCTTCTTCTTCTCGCAGCTTTCGATCTATGGATTCAGCGCAACGGCGCTCCTTGCCTTCGCCGGTTCGGTCGCAACCATGGCGCTTGTCTATTCGCTGGCCCGGTCGAATGGCAAGACTCACGTCGTGACGTTGCTGCTCGCGGGCTTCGCCGTCAGCACCATGCTCAGCTACTCCAGCTATTTTTTTGAGCTGTTCGACACCAGCGGCGGCACGGGAAACCGGATACTGATCTCCTGGCTGCATGGCGTCATCGGCATTCCAAACTGGACGCAGCTGGCCGTTACATCTGCTCTTCTGCTTGTCGCCACCGTCATCGCGCTGCCCTTGATGCGTCAGCTCAATACACTCTCGCTCGGCGACGAGTACGCGCACCAGCTCGGTCTCCGTGTCGAGTACACGCGCGTGGGAATCATCCTGACGGGTTCGCTCCTCACTGCGGTCGCCGTATCGCTCGGCGGCCTCATCAGCTTCGCAGGGCTGATTGTGCCGCATGTTGCGCGCCTGATTCTAGGCCCCGACCATGTCCGGCTTCTTCCCGTGACCGCATTGGCGGGCGCTATCTTTCTCGTGCTTGCCGATACATTGGCGCGCTCCATCTTCGCCCCTACTGAAGTTCCGGTCGGCATCCTGATGGCCTTTCTCGGCGGCCCCTTCTTCCTCTATCTGCTCCGCAAGACGAAACAGAGCTACACCCTATGAAGACACTCCTGCGTTTCAGCGACGTCACCTTTGGCTACGAGGGCCGCGACGTGATCCGGTCTGCCAGCTTCGAGCTGCACGAGGGAAGCTGCACGGCCCTGATCGGTCCCAACGGCGTCGGCAAGACCACGCTTCTTCGTCTTGCCGCCGGGGTACTGCGGTGCAGTTCGGGCAGCGTGTTCCTCAACGAGGAGTCGCTCAGCGGCTTTGCGTTGAAGGCGGTGGCGCGCACCGTTGCATTCGTCCCGCAGCTACTCGACCTGCCCTTTCAATTCACCGTGCGGCAGGTTGTGGAGCAGGGGCGTACGCCGTATCTTGGCCTGCTGCGAGGCCCCGCCCGCGAAGACCGCATCGCTGTCGACCGCGCGTTGGACCTGGCCGATGTCGCCGCATTACAGCATCGTATCTTCAATGAACTGAGCGGGGGCGAACGCCAGCGTGTCAAAATCGCTCTCGGTCTGGCGCAGCAACCCAGGCTGCTTTTGCTGGATGAGCCGACCCAGAACCTCGACATCGGCCGCCAGGTTGAGCTGATCGATCTGCTGCATTTTCTGCGCGCGGAAGGCATCACCATCTTCGCTTCGATACACGACCTCCAGCTCGTCGAGGGAAACTTCTCGAAGGTACTGCTGCTCAGTCCCGAGACGCCTTTGATGAGCGGCACACCGGACGAACTGTTGAGGCCATCGATTCTCGAGAAGGCGTTCAACTGCCCGCCGCGCCGTCATCCTCTGCTGCTGGAGCGCGAACAGAGCCACACCAGGAGGGCCGGATGAATTCTTTCGTGGAATCGCTTGTCTCCGAAATGACCTCCGGCATCCTGCCTTCAAGTGATCTCTGGTACGCCCGTGCCCGCGCCCGTCTGGATACCTTGACCAAGCCGGTTGGAAGTCTTGGCCGGCTCGAAGACATCGCGGCACAGATGGCGGCGATTCGTCAGGAGCGATCTGCCGAGCCGCTGCACAAAGCAGTGTATGTCTTTGCGGCGGACCATGGAATCACTGCCGAAGGGGTCAGCGCGTATCCGCCCGAAGTTACTCGCCAGATGGTGTTGAACTTTCTCGCTCGCGGCGCAGCCATCAACGTGCTTGCGCGGCTTCACCATGTCGCGATGAACATCGTCGATGTGGGCGTGGATGCCGATCTCTCAGATGCACCAGGCCTGCTGCACTGCAAGGTTCGCCGGGGCACGCACAACATGCTGCGCGAGGCGGCGATGAGTGAAGACGATCTGGTGCAGGCGCTCAAGATTGGCTTCCGATCAGCCGGGGCAGCGAAGGACAGCGGCTGTAACCTGCTCGCAGTCGGCGAAATGGGAATCGGCAACACCACAGCCGCAAGTGCCATCGCGTCCGTGCTCACGCAAGAGCCTGCGGCGGCAGTCACGGGAACGGGCACGGGCCTGGATGCAGCCGTACACGCGCACAAGTGCCGCATCGTCGGCGCCGTGATTAACCAGCATTTCGGCTCTCTCGATCCAACCAGATCGCCCGCTCCTTCCGAGGTGCTCCGACGCGTCGGCGGACTGGAGATCGCCGCCATGACCGGCATGATGCTGGGCGCGGCACGTCACCGGATCGCGGTCGTCGTCGATGGCTTTATCTCCACAGCGGCCGCGGCGATCGCATTCGCGTTGAAGCCGCAGGTGCGCGATTACCTCTTCGCGGGGCACCTGTCCCGGGAGCCAGGCCATAGAATCCTCCTCGACTTCATCGGTTTGAAGCCGATCCTCTCGCTGGACATGCGGCTGGGTGAAGGGACCGGCGCCGTGCTCGCCATGCCAGTCATTGAATCCGCACTGTGTCTCTATAACGAAATGGCCACCTTCGCCTCAGCCGGCGTCAGCGGGGCTAACGAGTGAGCACGGCCACGCACATACGAGAAGGGGGCAAAGACCTGGCGGCCGCATTCCAGTTTCTGACCCGCATCCCCATGCCGCCGACCAGCTTTAAGGTGGACTCACTCTCGCGTGCAGTCAAATTCTTTCCATTCGTCGGGCTTGTGATCGGCTCCGGCGCCGCGCTGCTGCAACGTCTCCTGCTGCCCCATCTCAGCCGTCCTCTTGTGGCGTTGGCAGTTCTTGTCTACCTTGTGCTGATCACAGGATGTCTGCATGAAGATGCCCTCGCCGACGCCGCGGACGGGTTCGGAGGTGGCTGGAACAAAGAGCAGATCCTGCTCATTCTCAGGGACAGCCGAACAGGAAGCTACGGCGCGACTGCACTGATGTTATCTCTGCTGGCTCGTTACCTGCTGCTCGCATCGCTGCCGCTGGAGCACTTAGCCGCGTACGTCATCTCCGCCCATGTGCTGTGCCGCTGGACCGCGCTGCCGCTCAGCTACTTCCTTCCGCCGGCACGCGATAACGCAGGCCAGGGCGCACGGATTGCTCGCCTCACAACGTTGTCCTCCCTTGTCGCAGGCTCAATGTTCAGTCTGCTGGTTGTGGTCTTCGCGTTACGCTGGGCTGCTGTTGCTCCAATCGTGGCTGCTCTCTTCGCAACTGCTCTCAGCGGGTGGTTCTACTCCAGCAAGATAGGCGGCGTGACGGGCGACTGTTTCGGAGCGACTAATCAGCTCTCGGAGATCGCGGTCTACCTCTGCGGCGAGTGGCGCGCATGAGCAGGATACTCTTCATTCGCCACGCAGAGACCGATATGGCCGGCACGTTCTGCGGTCACTCCGACCCTCCACTCAATCAGCGTGGCCGCACCCAGCTGGCCGGGCTTCTGCACGCGCTCACTGCGGAGCCTGTCGATGCAGTCTACGCAAGCGACCTCCTGCGCGCTCGGCAGACAGCTGAGGTCATCGCGCACTCTCGTGGGGTCAACTATCACCTGCGCCCCGCACTCCGTGAAGTTTACTTCGGAACGTGGGAGGGGCTTACATGGGAGCAGATCGAGCACGCCGACAGCGTCTACGCCCAACGCTGGATCGACGACTATCCCGACCTGCCGGCGCCGGGCGGAGAACATTTTCATGACTTCGAGCGGCGTGTGCTGGAGGAAGTACAGCGGCTGGGTGGAGAGGCAAAGGATCGTTGCATCGCCGTCGTGACCCATGCCGGAGTGGTACGCACGGTGCTGCATCGACTGTGTGGCTCCTCTCTCTCCCAGGCCTGGGAGCAGACAATGTCCTACTGCGCTGTCGTGTCATACCGCGTACCGGCGGCAGCTATTCTGGACCTGAGCGAGACCCTTCCATGATCGAACACTCGTACCAGCCACTTCACGAAACAACAGACGAACCACAGGGAGACGACCTATGAGCATTGCAACCACCAAAGGAGATGGCGGCCAGACCGGACTGGCCGGAGGTGTCCGTGTCTCCAAAGCAGATCTGCGAGTCGAGACCTACGGCGCTGTGGACGAGCTGAACAGCGTGCTCGGCTTTGCCCGCAGCATCTGCACCAACAAGGAGATTCAGGACTGGACCGAGGCGATTCAGCGAACCCTGTTTCGCGTCGGTGCGGCGCTGGCCACACCACCCGAAGGCAGGAAAAACGCGCCGGTGATCTCGGCTGAAGATGTTGAGAGCCTCACCGGACTGGTTCACCAGATCGAGGCGACCGAAGGCATCCTAGGCGATTGGTCGCTGCCTGGAGCGCACACCGAATCCGCCGCGTATGAGATAGCGCGGACCGTATGCCGGCGGGCAGAACGCAACGTCGTGCGTTTCGCCGAGACAGGAGCCGAGGTCAAGCCGGAGATTGTCGCCTACCTCAACCGCCTCTCGGACCTGATCTGGCTCTTCGGCAGATTGATTGAAGTGAACGCGGGCGTGGATGCACGGCTGCGGAAGGAAGACACGCCGGGCCCGAAGTGGTCGCGAGCATGGAAGTGACCAGGGGAGTGACCAGAGCAGCGGCCTTCGGGGAAGCTGAGCGCGCCGGCGTCTATCGGGCGATTCGTGAGCGCAGAGATGTTCGCCGTGGCTTCCTGCCGGAGCCGCTGCCGGACGAGGTGCTCTATCGGCTGCTGGAGGCCGCCCACAGCGCCCCTTCGGTCGGCCTGATGCAGCCGTGGCGATTTATCGTTGTGCGGGATTGCGATGTCCGTCATGCGGTCCATCAGGTGTTTCTGAAGGCCAATCAGGAGGCCCTCGCCAGTTACGAAGGCGAACGGCAGCAGAACTACGCCGGGATGAAGCTGGAGGGCATCCTGGAAGCGCCGCAACACGTATGCGTGGTGTGCGATTCCGAGAGCACCCAGGGACACCGTCTGGGCCGGCGCACCATGCCCGAGACCGCGGTCTACTCTGCCGTCTGCGCGGTGCAGAATCTCTGGCTCGCGGCGCGGTCGGAAGGCATCGGCGTCGGGTGGGTCAGCATCTTCGACCCCGACCAACTAAGACGTGTTCTCAACATCCCCCAGAAGATCACACCGGTCGCGTATCTCTGTCTCGGCTATGTCGATAGGTTCGCGGAGACGCCGGACCTGGAGCGCACTGGCTGGGAGAAACGCACACCGCTCAAAAACGTGATTTCGTTCGACCGGTACGAGAGCGCCTGCGCAGAGGAAAGGCCGGCACAATGAGGGCGCGGGCGATCATGGTGCTCGGCACCAGCTCCCATGTCGGCAAGTCGCTGATGGTGACTGCGCTCTGCCGTATCTTTGGCCAGCAGGGCCATCGTGTGGCGCCATTCAAATCGCAGAACATGTCGTTGAACTCTGCCGTCACCCCGGAGGGCTTGGAGATAGGCCGGGCGCAGGCACTCCAGGCAGAGGCCGCCGGGATCGCAGCGTCGGTCCACATGAATCCCATCCTCATCAAGCCCTCGGGCGAGTCCTCTTCGCAGGTTGTCGTGCGGGGCAAGATATGGGGCAGCGTCACCGCCAGGGACTACCACCAACGGCGGGTCGAAGAGCTGATGCCGGTCGTTCGGGAGAGCTATGAAGAGCTTGCGAGCCGCCACGACATCATCATCCTCGAAGGTGCCGGATCACCAGCCGAAATCAACCTGAAGCAGCACGATATCGTCAACATGCGCATGGCGGAGATGGCGGATGCAGCCTGCCTGCTGGTCGGCGACATCGATCGCGGCGGCGTCTTCGCTTCCCTTCTGGGCACGCTGGAGCTGCTTGAAACAAAGGAGAGAGACCGTGTGCGCGGGTTTGCGATCAATAAATTTCGCGGGGACATTGCCCTGCTGACTCCCGGTGTCCACATGATGGAACAGCGGGTCCATAAGCCGTGTATCGGCGTCGTCCCATACCTTCCTTCGCTGAACCTGGACGAAGAAGACAGCCTGGGCCTGCCGCTCTCTTCACCAGCAGTATGGGCACATGCTCAGGTCTTCGATGATTCCCCGGCTCGCCCATTGCGCATAGCCGCGCTTGCTCCGCCGTTCTTTTCGAACTTCACCGACTTCGATTCGCTACAGGCAGAGCCCTCGGTGTCGCTGCTGTTCTGCACCAGTCCAGCGGCTGTCGCACAGGCCGATGTCGTCCTTCTTCCCGGCACGAAGCAGACCGTGGACGATCTGCTCTGGATGCGCAGTGCGGGGCTTGACTCCGCCATACAACGCTATGCGCGGAAGGGTCTGGTCGTCGGCATCTGCGGCGGTATGCAGATGCTGGGCACAACGATTACCGATCCTTCCGGCGTGGAACATCAAGGCACTGTAGCTGGCCTTGGATTGCTGCCAATCCGGACCACGATGCAACCAGAGAAGATCACGCGCACTGCTTCTGGCACGTTGGTCCAGCCTTGTTTATTCGGCCAGCCTGTCCGGCAGAACGGTCTTTCCGGATACGAGATTCACGTCGGCCGGACGATCTACGAAACAGGCTCCAGCCGCTTCGCTGCTCTCTCCGCAAACGATACGTCCATCCAGGATGGATGCATCACCAGCGATACGCGAATCTTCGGAACCTATCTGCATGGGATCTTTGACAACGATGAGTTTCGCCATGAGTTCATCCGGGCTGCGCGCACGTTCCACGGCCTCGCTGCACCTGCTGAGCTCAGGGATTGGAAGCTGCTTCGCGAGCAATCCCTGAACAGGCTGGCCTCCGAAGTGGGTCAAGCACTCGACATGAAGGCAATCTTCGAGTGGGTCGATCTGGGCTACGATCACAGCGACAGTTAATTGATTCGCGTTCCTCCGGTTCCCATGACGCACGTTACGGCACGGCCTCATAGGTGACATATGCGAAGCGCATGGAGTCTGGCGCCCAGGAGTTGACGTTCATCGTTCCCTGCCCGCCGCGCCCCTCGACCAGCGTCTTCTGCGTCGCGGAGACCTTGCCGTTGTCGATCGCGGCCAGCTTCAGCGCAATCCGAACATCGCGTGGATTGTGGGTCGGCGTACCGGCGGGATAACCGATGTACACCATCTTTCTGCCATCGGGCGAGATGTGGGGGAACCAGTCTTCCAGCCCGTCGCTGACGACCATCTCGGCTCTCCCATCGTTGAGTCCTGCACCCTCAGCGGGGAGACGCCAGATAGCCTCCTTCCCCGAGCGATCGGAGTTGATGTAGATCCATTTGCCGTCCGGCGAGTAGTCGGGTCCATCGTCCTGATGGATATTGGAGGTGAGTTGCTGCTCCGCTCCACCCGCGGCAGGCACGCGGTAGATGTCATACTGCCCGCTGCCGTTGCGCTGCGCCACAAACGCAAGCGTCTTGCTATCAGGCGACCACCCGTGAAAGTAGCTGGGCGAATCTGCCGTCATCAGCTTAATGTTTTCTCCATCTGCGTCCGCGAGGAAGACCTGCGACCCCGTGTTGGGCGCGAGGGTCGCTGAAAAGGCGAGCTTCCTCCCATCAGGGGAAAGAGCCTTGTCGTTATTGCAGTTATATCCGGCCGGAATGGCCAGCTTTCGCGGCTCGGCTGTTCCCTCCTGCTTGAGGACAAGCTTGTAGATGCCGCCGTTGGAATTCGAGATGAGATAGCTTCCGTCGGGCGACCAGTTAGGTGCCTCCCAGATCGCGTCCGCGGTATAGACACGATGCGAGGAGCCGTCACGCAGATCGTAGATAAACAGATTACTGCGCAGATGCTGGGGCACCTGCGCGTAGACGTTGGCCGTCATTAGACACACGACTGCTCGCAGCAGGACGCGCTTCACTGAGTTCATTTATGCTTGCCGAAAAGACCGCCCAGGACATTTCCTAAGGGGTTCGCCTGAGCCGGATTCTGCTTTCCATTGCCCGTTCCATTACCTTTGATCAGCCCCTCGGCGGCGTTCGCTCCAATGCCGGTTGCAAGTCTGCTGAGGTTAGGCGCGAATGTAGGATTGCTGGTCGTGCCGCCGATGGCGACGGGTATGCCATTCCGAAGGGCCACACCAGCAATACTGCCAAGACCTGCAACTGTACCGCCGCCACCGCCTCCGGGAATGAAACCAGAGAGTGCTCCCGCGATTCCGGCTACTCCACCCGTTGGAGCAGCGGCAGTGTTGGATGTCGAGCCAACCAGACCCGTCAGCTTCAGCAGCACGTTGTAGTTCAACGCACCTGCTGCCGAAACGGCTCCTCCGCCTGTCGCCGTCCCCACGCCAACCACGTCGAGTGCGATCTTGTCCGTGCGGATCGCACCATCGGCCTCCTGAACCACCATGCTGAGCGAGCGTATGTTTGTTCCCGAGCCCGTCGCCGAGCCGATGCGGCCGCCCGTCAGCTTCGAAAGGCTCTGAAGCTTCGAGCCGAGATCGAAGCCCGCAAGTTGTGTATTGCCGAGCCGTACGGGACCGCTGATGACAGGGTGGGCGGCGGAGCCGGAGACGGTAAGCGCAGTCGTCAGCGATCCCCCCTGAAGGCGTGAGCCCTGGGGCAGATGGACACCGAGCGCCGGAAGGAAAGCTTCGAGCTCATTGATTGAAACCCCGTTTCCATTGACCTTGAGGTTGAGCGCGGTCGTCGGGCCGCTGGTCTGGTATGTTCCGGAGACATTGATGACGGCAGCCCCGACCTGGATGACGGCCTGCTGAATCTGACCTGTTTTTGCTGTCTGGTTTTCGGCGATGTTGAACCGGACCTGAACCGGCTTGGCCGAGGGCTGACCGTTCTTCGCAAGCTTGATGGCGGCAATCTGCGAGGTTCCGGTCGCGTTCAGTATCTGGCCGTTCGACTGGACATGGGCCTGCAGATCAGCATTGCCGCTCACTCCTGCGTCGGGCGGCAGAATGCCCGCGCTACCGAGTTCGAAGTGGGTCAGCTTTACCTGCGCGTCCAGCGGAGTGGCGGCGCTGTCCTGCTGGTTGTATGGACCCGCCTTGCCAATGACGCTGAGCGAACCTCCGTTGGGAAGCTCGGCGCTGAGGCTGAAAGGAGAGATACTCTTCGGGGTAAAATTCGTGATCTGCGCATCGAGCTTCTGGTACACGGCCGGCGCGGCGGTCTGGCCGGCAGAAGCGAGCGTGACGGAGCCGTTCTTGATCTGAGCGTCGTCGACAGAAAGGTTCTGCAGCATCGTTGTGCCCTCGGGGTTGGCGGCAGGTGTAGGCGGACGAGGAGTGCTGGTGCTCAGGATGGTGAGGTGGGGCGTGTCTACTATAAGCTGCGTGACGTGCAGTTGCTGCCCGCTCCAGGCCGCGTCCAGGACGAGGCTGTCGATGAGGCCGGATACACCAGCGGATGCGTCCACAAAACCTGCCGCCAAGGGATCGATATGTTTCATCTCCAGGTGACCGGAGAAGGGCGTGGAGGCGGCGTCTTGCTGGTCGATCGGGCCCGCGTTTCCGCTGATCGAGACGGTTCCGTCCGCAGGCAGATGAGCAGAGGCGGTGAACGGAAATGACTTGGCAAAGGCAAAGTTCCGGACCGCGAGGTTTACCTGCTCGTAGGTACGGGTAGGCATGGGGGCAGCCGTAGTCCCAAGGCCCGGGCCGGACCCAACTCCGAGTCCAGATCCGACCGTGATGCGGCCGTTCTCGATATCGACCTTGCCCACCGTCAGGTCGGGAAAGGTCTGTTTCGTCTCTTCGTCCTGGCTGCTCCTGCTGCTGGCCGAACCGATGGTGGAGTAGTTCCACTTGCCATTTTCAGCGCGCAAAAGCTGGACTTTGGGCGACCGCAGCGAGAACCCCCGAATCAGCACCTGGCGGTGAAGCAGAAGAGGCAGAATCTGTACGCGAATATCGACGCTGTCAGCCTGAATGAAGGGCTGAGCGCTGAAAGCAGGGTCGTCGGCTACCGTGGCGTTCTCTGCCACCAGGCCGCCGGACCACAGCGAGAGATTCAACTGGCCTATGGTAACCTTGCGGCCAAGAGACTTCGAGAGAGTGGCTTCAATGCGAGTGCGAAAGCTGTCCGTGTTGAGAAACAGCGGAACAGAAACGGCAGCGATGAATATAAGCAAGATCACCGAACCGACGATAATAAGGGCGACTCGAGCGGATCTTCCCATAGCTGACCTCGTAAATCGATCACGAGGTGAGATGCCAAGACTTGAGTTGTCGTTGTTCGGTTCAGTGTATCAGAGCCAAAGCTGTCGGCTTCCAACGGCTGTTTACTTACTCCTACTGAACAAGCCCGCGAAACGATCAGTGGTCGGGGCGGAGGGATTCGAACCCCCGACCCTCTGGTCCCAAACCAGATGCGCTACCAGACTGCGCTACGCCCCGACTCTTATCCAGTCTATCGCATCGAGCCTGCGACACCTTTCAAAAGCTGCGGAGGTGACTGTGAAAGTCCATGCCGAATATGTCGTGCATCATGTGTCCAAAGACCCAAGTCAGTAGGAGTATAGGTAATAGGACTAGTGCCCCCAGAACAAGGCAGAGGGCACCCAGAAACAGCCAGCTCTGCACGGTGTATTTGCGCGGTTCGTACACGCTGCCGGTCAGCAGAGCGTAGTTGCGCCGGTTGGCCCGCCACGCAATGTCGAACATGTCCCCAAGCACCGGCACCGACCCCACCACCACCTCGATCGCCACGTTCGCCACCATCCGCCCCACCGTCACATAGGCCACCCCCCGGCTCCATGCCGCAAGGATGATGATGCAGGAGGCGATGCCGCCAATCAGGTCGCCGACTCCCGGAATGAAGCCCACAATCCCGTCCAGGCCGAACCGGATCGACGTCCCTGGAATTTTGATGAAATCATCGAGCACATGCGACAGAAGATCGAGGTTCTCGTCGTTGAAGGCCTTGCCGCCACGTCTCACCCGTGGCGACAGGACCTCAGGTTTCGCGGTAAATGCCATAGACCCCTCCGATATTTCTGCGAGAGTTGCCCCGCAGACCGCCGGTGCTATAATCCAAGTATACGGCGGCTATAGTTCAGTGGCAGAACGCCGCTCTGTGGCAGCGGATGTCGTGGGTTCGAAACCCACTAGCCGCCCCAAACTTCTCCATTACGATTACGCATTGCGGCCAACCTTGCTCCGCGTCCCCCCAACTCCGGTTCCAGCCCCCGTCCCAGCCCCGCTCCTCCCAGGCAGCTCCTCAGCGCCAGCGAATCTCTACGCCGGAACCTCCGGCTGGGCCTACCCCACATGGAAGCCGGAATTCTATCCTCCCGGCACACCTGCAAAACAATTCCTCGAGTTCTACGCCTCCCAGCTAACGTCGGTCGAGGTCAACTACACCTTTCGCACCGTGCCCACGGCGAAGGTGATAGGGAGCTGGCTGGACGCTACTCCAGAAGGCTTCCGCTTCAGCTTCAAGGCCCCACAGCGCATCACTCACTTCAAGCGGTTGCGCGACTGCGATGACGACCTGGCCCAGTTTCTCGCGTCACTCCAGCCGGTGCGGCAGGCGGGCAGACTCGGCCTGCTGCTCTTCCAGCTTCCCCCCAACTTCCAGGCCGATCCCGGGCGCCTCAGCGCATTTCTCGCTACACACGCGCTTCGAGTCCCAAGGGCGCCGCACATCGCTTTCGAGTTCCGTCACGAATCATGGTTTGACGAGCAGATCTACGTCATCCTGCGCAAACACAACGCAGCGCTTTGCATCGCCGAAAGTGACAGCCTCGCCACACCGGAGGTGCATACATCCGTCAGCCACACGTGCTTCCGGATGCGGCGCAACGGCGGTTACACGCCCCCGGAACTTAAAGATTTCGCCCGACACTGTTATAAACTTGCCGGGCAGCGCGACGTCTATGTGTATTTCAAGCACGAGGACGAGCCGACTGGCGCTCTGAATGCCGCCGTTTTTCTGGACTTCGCCCCCTCCCATGCAGGATCAGCCTGATGCCTCCTGCGGAGACCGACTCGCCTGCCATTCACCGCACTGATTTTCGACCGCGACGCTTTCTAACCGGCGGCCATCTGCAGACCATTCTCGGTAATTACCTGCCCAGAACCAACGATCTGCCGCCCGCCGAGCCGCAACTGGTCGAGGTGTCCCCCGCAACCGCCACCCAGATCCCAAGCCAGGTGCTTTGCGACTGCCACTGGCAGGCCGCGGACGTGCTCAATACCCGGCCGACCGCCATCATCGTGCATGGACTCGAGGGCTCGTCGAATTCGCAGTACGTCATCGGCAACGCAAGCAAGTTGTGGCACGCCGGCTGCAACGTCGTTCGCATGAACATGCGCAACTGCGGCGGAACCGAGGCGCTTTCGCCCACCCTCTACCACTCCGGCCTGTCGAACGATGTGCTTGCCGTGATGAACTTCTTCGTCGCGCGTTACCAGCTAAGTTCGGTCTCCCTGATCGGCTATTCGATGGGCGGCAACCTGGTCCTCAAACTCGCCGGCGAACTCGGCGCCTCGACCCCGCCGGAGCTCCGGTCCGTGATCGGCGTCTCGCCCGCGGTCGATCTCGGTCTCTCCGCCGACGCATTGCACCGCCCGCAGAACCGCATCTACGAGTGGAAGTTTCTTCGCGCCCTGCTGCGCCGTTTTCGCCGTAAGGCTACCCTGTTTCCGCGCGCCTACGACCGTAATCGAGCCATCGGAATCCACTCTCTGCGCGAGTTTGACGACCGCATCACAGCGTTCTACTCCGGCTTCAGCGGTGCCGAAGACTACTATCATCGCGCATCAACTGCGCGTGTGCTCGACCGCATTGCGGTGCCGACGCTAGTCCTCCATGCCCTCGACGATCCCTTCATCCGCATCACGGCCGAGAGCCGCAGCCAACTCCAATCAAACGCGAACATCACGCTGCTCGAAACCGAACACGGCGGCCACTGTGCCTTCCTCGCCCAACCCAGAGCCCGGGACGGCCACGACCATTACGACGGATATTGGGCGGAACATACGCTGACGCGCTTTGTGCTCGCCAAGGCATGAACGCCAGCTTCCATTCAAGCTTGCCGGGCCACTACGTAAGGCTTTGTATGATAAGAGCTCATGCTCTCCGAATGGTCCGTTGAATGTTCCGCAGACGATCCTGTCCTCGTTGTACCGTGGTCCGATCCGTCCGATCCATCGGGCAACCGCCGATTTATCGATCTCCGTGAGAACCCCTACGACCTCGACCATCTCGCCGAAGCCGAACAACACCCTCCGCTGATGCATGCCCTGCGTGCTCTCAACGCCTCCCGTTCCCCGGTTTTCACCGCCAAATGCGACGCCTGGCCGCTCGATCTGGAGGAACTCGACGCCCTTCGTCTGAACCTGGACCTCAGTGCCGGAGACGCACAGGCCGGGTTCGCCAGCTACATCGACATGCTTTGGCGCGAGCGCTCCCTCTTCGCCTCCTTCCACCAGCAGCAGCAGCTGATGCACCGCTTTACACGGCACACCACGCTCCTCGATCAGCCCAACGCAATGCTCGATTGCGTGATCCGCCCCGCCCTGGTCGACCTCACCGGGCCTCAGGAAGGCTTCGCGGTCAGCCTCTATGTCAAGGCGCTCGGCCACAGCCCGAAGGCTGCCGAGGAAAACTGGGGCGCCGCTCTCGATGCTGTCGCGGGCCTGTTGCGCAGCAGAGAACTCGCATTTTCGTAGAAGACAACCAGAATCGCCGGACCAGCCCGCCAACTCCGCTCCGGAATACTTCCAGCCATGCTCCCGCTGCCGCTACAATCGAAACAGATGCGCACGCGGGCGAGTAGCTCAATCGGATAGAGCATCAGCCTTCTAAGCTGACTGATATCTTTTTCGTACTTGCCGAGCCGCCCAAATGTAGATTTGCCCTTCACCCATAGGGTGAATCGCAATGACGCATCGCTTCAAACATCAGAATGACCCCCAAATACAAATAAGGCCTGTTGTCGTACCGATAGGGCCTTCTATCGCATACGTTGAACTCACTCAGGGAAAATGGTCTCTGATTGACTCGGCTGATGTTTATTTGGTCAATCAGTACAACTGGCATGCCAAAAGATCGGGCGACATCTTTTACGCCCGAAGGGTCTCCGCTAGCGGAGATGTTCATACGCTCCACGGGACGCTGCTTGGTGCCCATGCCGATCACCGCAATGGGGACGGCCTGGACAATCGACTGTCCTGTAATTTGCGCCCTGCGAATCGCTCCCAAAACAACTGCAATCGCCGTCGCCAAAGCAATAACAGTTCCGGCTACAAGGGCGTCTCGTGGCATCGTGGACGCCAGCGATGGGAAGCGATCATTCAGAAAGCTGGAAAGAGAACAGATTTAGGCGGATTTGCCACACCGCGCGCAGCTTACGACGCCTACTGCAGCGCCGCCGCCGAACTACATGGCGAGTTTGCGAGGGTGGCATGAACTCACCAAGGAGATCAGATGACGGGAACTATCAAGCCGATAACGAGCAAGAGCAAGGAGTTTTGCTTCATAGTGCCGGACGACGGGACTATGGATCGATTCGCCCACAAGGACGACTTCTTAGACCCAGCGATCATGAGGGCTGGCCAGAGGGTGAATTTCAGGGACAAACTGGCTGGACTGGACAAGAGGTTCCCTCCGGTGACCGATGTGATCGCCGCCTAACCTACGGCTTCCGCGTTCACGCCTACATTGTCGCCGCAACCGTAGTCTCTGGGGCTATCTGGTACGGGCTGATCCGGCTGGGATGTGCGGTATTTCAGGCGGTGACCCGATGAACGATACAACACTTTCTTGCGGTTGCGATGTATCGCTTGGACGCAGAGGACTTTGCTCAAAAGAATATAAGGATTCGGCTTGGATCAGTCAGTGCTCGCTTCACCGCGCCGCTCCTGAACTCCTAGAAGCACTCAAGCTTGCGAAAAACGAGTGGCAACACTCGGCGCCAGACGACTGCTATTCACGAGGCCCCCATACGGGCGACATTGTTCAGGATCATGTAGCTTGCCCTGGCTGTGAAGTGCAGAGGCGAATTGATTCGGCCATCGCCAAAGCGGAGGGCAAATGAAGCTCACCTACTCGGTCCTACCCACCTCTCGCGCCTCTGTTGAGGTCTGCATGTTTTCGGATGCTGGCCCCGAATTCAAGAAGAGCTTCCCCAACTCTTACGTAGTTCCAGCCAAAGAGCATGCAGGCTACCTCATCATGGCCTGCGGCTACGTCTTCGGCTACGGCCTGACGGTAGATGAGGCATACGCAGACGCCCTCTATGTCCACACAAACGATCTTCTTACCCACGACCGGCTTATGGAGGTGATTCAGTGAGACGACAGCCTTGCAACGTCGGTATCGAGGATTGGCCCACCACAAAGGCTGATGCCAACACTTTGCTCAACAATGCCTATTACCACCTGCGCAATCGTCAAGCTGACCGCGACTCATTGCGCACACTCCACGATTTAGCAACGCAGGCGTTCCGTGAATCACTGGAGGCCACATGAGCCTATCCAACTACCCGCCTGGCGTCTCCGCGTGGGATATTGAGCAGCTCTACGCAGGTAACTTCCCGGACTGCTGCCCTTCCTGTGGACATGAAATCGAGATGTCTTACGACCTGAAAGACGGCCCGTTAGTCGATGTGTGTGGCGTGTCCTATCACGCTCGTTGCGCTTCGGAACTATGGCTGGAACAAATGACAGACGAGGAATTGGAGAGTGCGCGATGAAGAAAGCAAATAAGCCTGTTGATTCGATAATTGAACGGGTTCTTATCCTTCGGACCTGCGATGCGCATATGAAATCCTACGGCGGCTTTACGTGGCCCCGATCCGGAAGAGTAGATGCCCCAGATTGGGAGCCCACTAAGGCTTGCGGAAATGGTCTACATGGCTTTCTCAAAGGCCAAGGCGATGGCTCACTAGCTTCGTTTGAACCGGATGCCATTTGGATCGCAGCTTGGGTTGATGCCTCTCTTATCATCAGCCTCGACGGAAAGGTAAAGTTCCCTTGGGCTGATGTTGCAATAGCTGGTACGCGCGAAGAGGCGATCCAGTTTTTGCGCGATAACGGCTGCAATGGTGCAATCGTCGGAGGCACGGCTACCGCTGGATACGGAGGCACGGCTACCGCTGGATACGGAGGCACGGCTACCGCTGGAGACGGAGGCACGGCTACCGCTGGATACAGAGGCACGGCTACCGCTGGAGACGGAGGCACGGCTACCGCTGGAGACGGAGGCACGGCTACCGCTGGAGACGGAGGCACGGCTACCGCTGGAGACAGAGGCACGGCTACCGCTGGATACGGAGGCACGGCTACCGCTGGAGACGGAGGCACGGCTACCGCTGGAGACGGAGGCACGGCTACCGCTGGAGACGGAGGCACGGCTACCGCTGGAGACGGAGGCACGGCTACCGCTGGATACGGAGGCACGGCTACCGCTGGATACAGAGGCACGGCTACCGCTGGATACAGAGGCACGGCTACCGCTGGATACAGAGGCACGGCTACCGCTGGATACGGAGGCACGGCTACCGCTGGATACGGAGGCACGGCTACCGCTGGAGACAGAGGCATTCTCAACATCCGCTATTGGGACGGAAAACGCTATCGCATAGCTACATTCTACGTTGGCGAAGACAATATCCAGCCGAATGCCAGGTACTCGGCAAGCGAAAAAGGCAAGCCTATATTGGAGGCGAAATGACCACTCAACAAGAGATACAGGAACTCGAAGAACTCTACGCCGCCGAAGAGTTGGATGCCGTGCAGGAGTTGATGGACTTCGCCGGACTTTGTGCGTTTCTTCTTACCGTTTTTGCCGTGGTGGTGTCCTTATGAGTGAACTAGTCGTGAATCAGGTAAGGCCCGCTGAAATCGCACGAGAAGAGGCAATCACGCCTATGGGCATCCTGCAGATGGCAATCTCGCAGGGTGCCGACATCGACAAACTGACGAAGCTGATGGAGTTACAGGAGCGGTGGGAGGCGAATGAGGCCCGCAAAGCGTTCAACGCTGCCATGGCCAAATTCAAAGACAACCCTCCGCAGCTCAGCAAAAACAAGCATGTTAAGTTTCACACGTCCAAGGGCGTCACCGAATACGACCATGCCACGCTAAACCATGTGACCGATCAGATAACGGCATCACTGGCGGCTGTCGGCGTGTCCCACAAGTGGGCAATTGATCAGCAGGGATCGAGTATATC
The DNA here is from genome assembly GCA_965277575.1 of Edaphobacter sp. Classification (GTDB taxonomy): domain Bacteria; phylum Acidobacteriota; class Terriglobia; order Terriglobales; family Acidobacteriaceae; genus Edaphobacter. The sequence continues at coordinate 2,728,043 of CBDIDK010000002.1, read as the reverse complement.
CGTCTCCTGCATCCTGACTCATGCGCTGGGGCATAGCGAGAAAACTACCCTCAGCTCCGGTCCTGATGATTCTGGCGGCAAGAATTCCATTCAATCCATCGGATCGGCAGTCACCTACTTGCAGCGGTACACGCTGCTCGCAGCTACCGGCATGGCGGCTGGATTGGACGAAGACGGAAGAGCGTCAGCGACCCTGCCCGACGAGCAGTTCATCGTCGCCATGGAGCAGATCGAACACGCCCCGAATATCCAGGCATTGCAAAAGGAGTTTGCGTCTGCCTACAAGATGGCTGAGGCCGCGAAGGATTCGGTTGCCATGGCCAATTTCGTCAAGTGCAAGGACTTGAGAAAGAAGGAGATCAATGCGGGTAATTGATTGCGACCAAGGTTCGGCACAATGGCTTGAGGCGCGCCGAGGCAAGATCACAGCGTCCCGCATTGCCGATGTGCTCTCGGTCCTCAAGCGGGGCGGCGAGAGTTCGGAGCGGAGAAACTACCGAGTCGAGCTTATCGCTGAACGCCTTTCAGGACGAGCGGAGGACCATTACACGAGCCCTGAAATGGTATGGGGTACTGAGTATGAGGCTTTCGCCAGAACTGAGTACGAGATGGCTACCGGCGTCATGGTGGACACGGTAGGCTTCATCCTTCACCCAACCATTGACTATGCTGGAGCTTCACCTGACGGCCTGATCGGCGCGGATGGTGGGCTTGAGATTAAGTGCCCCAAGACAACGACGCACATCAAGTGGATTCTCGCCGGTGGTTTACCTGAAGAGCATGAGGCGCAGTGCCTTTGGAATATGGCTTGCGCGGGACGTTCTTGGTGGGACTTTGCCAGCTACGACCCACGCCTGCCTGACGGCCTGAAGCTATTTACCGTGCGGATGCACCGCCATGACAGCCGGATTGCACTCATTGAAGAAGAGGTCTGCCGCTTCAATGCCGAGGTTGACAGTGTATGCGGCCAGCTTCGCGGCTTGGTCAAGGATCGCCCGCAGGTACCGGGTGATACCAGAAGTGAGTTCGATCAACTTATGGCCGTTATGGATCGCATGGAGATCACCCCATAATGCTTCCATGCCAGAGGTTTCCTAGACGCAAGGTAGACCCGATCGCCTACCCGGAAGGACCGGGAGGCCGCGAGGTCTGCTCCCCTACAGCGGCAGGACGCCGTGAGTACAAGCGCAGGATGGTAGCGATGTTCTGCCGGCAGAAGGCATTGTGTTCGATCTGCGGGTTCTTCATGTTGCTTGAAGAAGCCACCTTCGACCACCAGGACGGGAGAGGACTGGGAGGGGCGCACAGGGATGACCGGATAGAGATCGATGGGAAATGGCATAACTCAGCAGTGCATTACCGATGCAATACCCGAAAGGGTTCAGTGAGATTAGATACATACCGGAGGAATCATGGAACTATTTGAGAAGCGCAGAGTGCGGGTCCACATCAACGGCGGCAAGTTGCGCCTCGACAAATCAGACATTCGCCGATGGCAATTGAACTTACAGTTCGCGATTGACCCAGCAGACATCCACAGTTGCCATGAGGCCATCGTGAGCAACTATCAGCAGATAGAGGCCAGAGAGAACGGCGTAGACGAGATCGCGATGAACCTTGGGGTATCCGAGCAGATCATTGAATTCTTCGGGCTTTCGGATCATAAGGCACCCACGGTGAGGCTCGGCAAATGCTCCATCAGCGACATGAAGATGAAGCACGATACCGGCCTGACGATCCTGGAATTGAAGGCTGAGGCTGAATGCACTGGCGTGTTGCATGACTTCGTGAAGGACTATGCGTTCACTACCGTATGGGTTGAGCTTGCTCCTATCCAGCGTACGTTAATCGAAGTGAAGCCACCGGAACCGAAGCAAGCAGTGTTTCCCAAAGTGGTTGTCAATTAGGAGGCCGCATGAAATCACCCCAGCAAGTAATCATCGACCTCCTCAGCCAGCATCACTGGTACTGCCCTCATGAAGTGCGGCTGCAACTGACGTTGATGGGCTGCAATGTAAGCCCAGACTCCACTACAGCAAGAATGAGGGACTGCCGGAAGGTTGAGCATGGCGGTCACTTGATGGTCAAACGCAAGCGCAAAGGAACGGATTATTTCGAATACAAATTGTTGCAAAAGGAAGCCTATTGCGAGGCTTCGGTGAGGCTTCACGGCGAATTTGGACGCATACTTTCAACCGAAGAGAAGGCAGTTTGAACTAGGGACAGGTACGAGAACGATAATGGCAAACAGTTGGCTTCGCCTGTATCACGACATGCCGAACGATCCGAAGTGGAGAACCATATCCAGAACAGCCAAACAGACTATCCCGGTGGTCTTGGCAGTTTATGTCCATTTGCTCACAATCGCCTCGGGCGCTATCGAAAGAGGGGTGTTGACCAATGTCAACAGTGAAGACCTCGCTAGCGCACTGGACATAGATTCTGCCGCCGTAGATGAAGTACTGAAAGCAATGCAGGGCCGCGTACTTGAAGGAGCCAGGCTTTCAGGATGGGAGAAACGCCAAACCAATCGCGAAGATGGTGCGGCCGAAAGAGCAAAGGCATGGCGTGAAGCAAAGAAGGCCGAACGCACTGCGAACGCAGCGAACGGTTCGCGAACGCAAACGAACGCAGCCGAACGCAAACGAACGCCAGATAAGAAGAGAGAAGAAGAGATAAATACAATATCGAAGACTACGTCTTCTCACCCCGATTCCATCGGGGCTGTGATAGCGATTCACCCGGACTTGGCGATTTACAACGCCTATCCCCGCAAGGAGGGCAAGGGCGCTGCCATGATGGAGATCAACAAAGCGGTACAGCGGCTGGTGAAGGGCGAACAACCGCATTCCGTGATGACGAAGCTGGAGGCGCAGAGATATCTCATGCGAAGAGTTCTGGAGTATGCGCGTAGTCCGGTGGGGATGCAGCCGGACAAAACGAAGATTCCGCATCCCTCGACTTGGTTTCACCAAAAGCGGTACGACGACGATCAGGCAAACTGGCACCACACGGAGAACGGAAATGGAAACAGGAATCACGGCAAGACCAGCGGAAACGTCGATGCAGCTCAGCAAGCCATCGCCCTCCTCGAAGCCCGAGATAGTGAAACTGATGACGAAGTTTGCGGAGCGGAGACAGGCCCAGGTCAATCCGTCAACGCTCTTGACCTTTGCGGACGACCTGAGTTGCTACTCCCTAGGTGACATCGAAGCGGCATTGGTGCAGATCGCCTCAGTGCCCCGCCGCGACGGGGAGACGGCTTTCCCTGAAGTCGCAACGATCTTTGAGGCCATCCGTGGGGTCCGCAGGGGGAAGGCCGATTCCAAGGCCATTGAGCAGGAAAATAAACGCGTTGCCCACTACAAGGCAAATCCCGATATGTACGTGAGTGCCACGGAATTCGCAGAACTGGTGAAGCCCCTCAATGAGAAGTTCGGCATGGAAAAACCGAAGGTCATCAACACAACCCCGGTTGAGATGCTCTGCCCGCACTGTTCGCAGGCCCTTCCTGTGGCACCAAACATACGCTTCTGGACACCGCAAGAGCTGAGGACGTACGCGGACCTAGTAGATGAGAACCAACGCCTTGCCGACCTGAACCGCAACATGGACTCGTTGCCGCTCGGAGATCTTGCGGAGGCAGTTCATGAGGCCTAAAAAGAGAGTCCTCGTGTACTGTGCGGACGAATTGACGTTGAGCACCATTGCGTTTGTGTTGAGCACGAAGGGGTTCAACGTAACCCAGGCCTGTACTGCTGAGGCAACAAGAAAGGCCCTCCGAAAAGCCTTCGACCTCGTGGTGATCTACCGCACCACATCCTTACAGGACGCCAAAGTATGTCAATTGAACATGCGTGGAATGGAAGTGGTGGAGGCGATTACCTACCAAACCCCGATCCATCCCAACGTTGTCTACGGGACTTTTCCTGAAAACTCCGTTGATTTATACGAAGCAGTGAAGCTATTTTCAGCTGGCAAGCGTGGGCCGAAGTGTTTTACGAGGGCGGCATGAAGGCATATGCGTTAGGCAGGCTCCCTGTGGGCCACATGAACAAGACGGAGGCAGCTTACGCGGCTGAGTTGGAGATTCGCAAGCGTGCGGGGGAGATCATATGGTACCTCTTCGAGGGAATCAAGCTACGGCTCGCGGACCTCACTTTCTACACGCCTGACTTTTTCCTTATGCGAGCGGACGGCACTTTGGAGTGTAAGGAGATCAAAGGATTCTGGGAAGACGATGCCCGAGTCAAGATCAAGGTTGCGGCGGCGATGTTTCCCTTTCGCTTTACCGGTGTGAAGAAGACAAAGCAGGGGTGGATTGAGGAGGAATTCTGATGACCAACCTGGAACGCTACCGCAAGCAGCTAGACGCCCTGATCCGCCAGCCTTACCTGAAGCCCATGACCGGCCTTCAAAAAGAACTTGCTGAAAAGGAAGAGGCATCCCGTATGTACATGGAACTGGGTTTGATGGGCCAGGAAAACGACATTTGAATTGAGGGAGAAATCCCCAATGCAACAAAATTAGAGGAGAGTTCAACAATGATTCAACCGACAATTGGCCGCGTGGTTTGGTATCACCCTGCAAATGGAGCACCCGATTCCGATAAAACCTTGGCGGCGATCGTGTGTCATGTGTGGTCAGACACATGCGTCAATCTCGCAGTATTTGACGCGAACGGAATTATCTTCAATCAAACCTCCGTGTTTCTGTTCCAAGGCGACAGCGATCGGCCATCATCCTGCTACGCCGAGTGGATGCCTTATCAGCTCGGGCAAGCCGCAAAGACTTCCCAGATAGGGGAGCGTAGCGCTGTCTAGCGTGGATACCCGCTCTCTTTCGGGGGAGCGGGTAGTTATTCAAGAAAGAGGCTTAGAGCGGGAACAGAGGGAGCAGGAAGAGAACGCAACGATGTGGGGCGAGTTGAAAGGATGAGGGAAATGGCGGAATGTGGTGTTTGCATATCAAGCTACGGGAATTACGAAGATTGCACTGGATACAGGTGCGTCATCGTTAGCGCGGGCAAGCAATGGAGCTGCTCAGAGTGCGGAGTGATAATCCCGAAGAAGTCTCAGTATGAGTTAGCCTCCGGCTTCAATGACGGCTCGTTCTGGCAAACCAAAACATGCTTAATCTGTGCGGACATCGCCAACGCACTTAGTTGCAACGGTCGCTGGCACGGAACGTTATGGGACGGAGTTGACGGCATAGTTGAAAAGCTGAACATCGCCTGCCTATACAAAATGAGCTTGCCCGAATCGAAGAGAAAGATTCAAGGCATCTGGCTTGAGTGGCTTGATCAGGAACTGGAACGCCGCAGAGCACGAAAAGAAGGAAGAATGCCCCAATACAAGCACTGATAGCCAAAGTAGCTACACGAGCTTTAGAGAGGATGGCCAGCGATGCCACACATAAAGGTTGCTCGATTCAATGCTCTTTCAATAGCAGGCACGAAGATGAGTAATTGGCTTTACAACATGGAGCAGTCGAATGAAATACCTGAACATCTGCGGCCCTTGATGAAAGAAATGGTACGCGAGTGGGATACCGCCAGAGCAGCAATACGCACTGACGCGATACGAGCAATGAGCTACTGGAGAGATTACGCAATATCTGTAGCAATAGGTTTGGTGGCGGGGGCATTATATTGGCTAAATCCATGTCTCGGGTTTGGTTATGGGGTTGAGGTGCTTATATGGTCGCAGTATCTAAATGTAAGAGAAGTCGGAGGCCGTCCATGACCCCAAAGAATAGCTCCCACCTACTCTCTGCTCCAGCGGATGAGCCGCTGCTAACCAAACAGGTGTGCCAGAAATGCGCGTTTGAGATGACTTGGGACGGCTGGCTCAAATGCCCCAGATGTGGGGGCATGTTACCCAAACAGCCGGTTGAGGTTACAGAGAAGGCAGCAGAACCATGCCGCGAATGTAACGGGACAGGAAGAATGCCACCATGGCCCGGATCGAACGGCTTGGTTGACTGCAAACTATGCGGATTCCCGCCTGCCGCCCCACCTGTAGCAGAAGAGGGGGCCGCTGAACTAGAGAAAGAGCAGGTACGCTGGCAGAAGGCGATCTACGAGCTTCTGGTGAAGGAGACAGATTGCACCATAGACGGCGGCGGATGCGATTCGGGCGATCCTCTTGATTTCACGCTATCCGAAATCAGCCAAGCCATCGGAATCCTAAAAGAGGAGAATCGCTATGTGCTGAACGATGCTCTGACGTGGCGTAATCGGGCTATTAGCGCTGAGGAAGAGATACGAGAGAATGGCAGGGGGATCGACCTGCGGAGAGGATTCGAGCGATGAAGTGGATTGATGTGAAACAGGAATTGCCCTCTGATGGGCGCACAGTCATTGTTGAAGGCGGTATAGCGTATCGCGTCGGAGAGGAATGGATCAGTCAGACAGGAGCTGCGTCTGGTCGTACTATTCAGTGGCAAGTCACCCACTGGATGCCCCTACCTGCACCACCGGAGGCCGTTGATGAATAACTCAGACTCAGTAGCCAAGCCCACAGAGCTTTCAGATAATCAGGCAGACCTTTGCGCAAGATTCATAGCCATCTATGACCTAGATCGTTGCCCCGGATGTGGGTTGAATATTTTGCAGCACTCATATCCTGCCAGGCTCCTCCAGCCAGTTCAGCCGGTTCCATGTGAATGCGGAGATGAAGAATACTTGCATTGGCCTGAAAGTCAGGATAAATACAAACTCCGTCGTTGCTCGGCTCTGGGTTGCGATTGTGAAATGTATGCCCCAGTAACGGCGGCAGAAGAGGTAACACTACCAGCACTTGAGGAACTTATGACTTCATTAGAGGCCGCAGGTTCGGTAGCTTCGCAGGGCAAGTGGCGTTCTCCGTGGAAGCCAGGGAGTAAGCAGCTATGCGCGGGCGTGGAAGCCGTGGGTAGCCACTACATTGTGTTGCACGTAGACAAGGACAAGGATTACCACCCGGACACGGTAGAGATGTGGAAACGCGACTGTGATTACATCGCAACGGCCTCACCTGAAAACATTCGCAAACTCATCCACGCACACAAATTGGCCCTCACTGAGATCGCCGCACTGAAGAGGGGGAAGGTATGACGCCGATACTTTGCGGGGCGACATGGGAGGCTGGCGGAAAAGATCACCGCTGTATAGAGCCTATTGGCCACAATCATAAATGCGTATGCGACTGCGGAGATCGGGCGCGTGTCGTGAACACCCTAAAGACTTGGACGGCAAAACCGTTCTACAAGCGCCAGAAGAAAGCAGGTAACTAGATGGCTGAGATAGACAAGATCGTTGCAACACTGAAGGCGACGGGCCCGGGTGCAAACGTCCTGAAACTCATCGCAGCCCTAGAGGAGAGCCGGGCGCGTGCTGAGGAAGCAGAGAAGCAGGTAGAGGAATTGAGGTGTCGAAGAGAAACGGAAGATCGCCTCATTGAGGACATCGCGAGTGAGTTGGGGTGCAAAGAGGCTTGCCTTCCGAGTATCTCCGTCGTGGCAATCGGCTACAAGGAACGCGCTGAGGACGCAGAGAAGCAGGTAGCCGTATTGAAACTACAGTGCGATGCGGTATGTGAATTGCTAGGAACTAACAACAAAGGGACGAAAGTTCTCATCGACGCCATAGCTAGATATTCTGTGGCCGAAGCCGAACTAACCGCCCTGAAGGGACAGGAGAGCGCGGCGGAGGCGTGGGAGCGAGCCATAAAGCAAGCAGCACATCAGGCTTCATGGTTCAGCGGAAGGCCGGGCGCGAGAGTACACCCCGATATCCCATGGGAACAAATGAATGAGAGCGCGAAAACGGCAGCACATTCGACCGCTCAGCAAATTGCTATGGAAATTGAAGAGTTGTCCTACACTCCCCTGCCGCCGTATCTAAAGAAGAGGTGAAATGGATGGAATCGACCATTGTCTACATATTCTGCTTGTTGTGCTTATGCTTACCGGGCCTTGTAGTCATTATCATGGCCATCCGAAGCGAACTGAAGCGCATGAACGATAGACGGGAGACCAAGTGAAAGCACAGATAGCCGGTAAGGGGAAATAGATGCGCACCAGCAAGAAGCGGAAGCTCGCCGGGCTAAAAACAAAGCCAATCAACGTGGTGGTCCTCGAAAGCGTGTACGTGAAGCTGAACAGGATCGCTGGCCAAGCGTCTCTTGTGGAAACAATTGAGACGCTGGTGGATCGGGAATACCGGCGGCGCGAACGCAAAATGCTATCACTACAAGTTGTCGATTCTCCTTTGAAAACAATGTAGTTAGTGCCATGCTGTATCAGCCCTCCCCAAGGTCTTCGGTTTAGCGTCCGGTCCAAAACGTGAGTCCCAACTACATAGGAGACGTATGCCTCCGATTCGAATGATTGCGTGCCACTACGCGAATAGGTCGGGACGCGGCCAAGCTGCCTGCTTCCTGCCGCTTCAAGCTATTGAGGATATGGTTGAGGCCGGATTGGCAGTGTGGAACAAGCGCCGGACCTATGTGAATTTTACGAGGTCCGAGGCCGAACTCCACCGGGCAGCGCAGAGTATTCGCATGGGTTTGCGGGTGATGGACGGCTACGTGGAAGGTATTTGGTACTTCGTGAGCCTGGTGAATGCGTGGGAAGGCATGAGGGCGGCATGATCCCCTATCTCGCCTTAATGATGGCGGTTGCGGTGATGCTGTGGCTGGATTTCAGGCGGTTTCGGTAGGGCGGAGGTGGTTCTGATCTCTTGGCAGCAACGACATTGATATGGGGTGAGCGCGCATCCTTGATCCTAGCCATCGGCGGACCAGAACCCACGCGCAATTTTTGGAGGGCTAAATGGTACTCGACACCTCAAAGCTGTTTAGCTCGTGGAAGACGACAGCGAACGGCATTCTCGGCCTGTTTATCACGGTGGGAGCTGTGCTGTTGGCGACGAACACGCCGATCCTGAACCAGAGACTTACGGCTGAATTGACTGTAGCCATGGCAGTGGCGCGTGCTGTGGTAGGAATGCTCCAAAAAGACGCCGGAACTACGGTAGCGGTCGTGCCGGGTGGAATTCCAAAGCTTGTGGACTCGCATGAAACTCCTAACGATCCTGCCGCCGTGCCTGTGGCAAAGCTGTGATTATCGACCTTGGCAAGCTAAACCCATTGAAATGGGGCCATAAGACGCTGGTTGTGCCGAGTTCGGGTAAGCCGGTCATGCTTGATACTCCTCTGACCCCTGAGCAGATTGCCAAAGCCGCCGCACCGCGTGTCACCAAACCAATTTTCAGTCATCCCTTGATGCAACCAGGAGCCACCATGAGCACAGCACCCGTAGTGAAACAGCCGAATGCGTTTGAGCGATTCATTGATAAGCTTGACACTTTCTTTAAGAAAGTCGCCCCAATCGCGCTCACGGGCGCAGAGTTGGCACGTCCATTCCTCGCGCTTTCGCCGGTTGGACCTGAGTACAATATCGCCTTGACGGGTGTCGAGACGGCTATTTCAGCGGATCAGGCGATCCAAGCCTCTGCGGGCGTTCCGCTTACGGGTGCTCAGAAGATGGCCGTGGCTATCTCCGTTGCTGCTCCGCAGCTGCAGACGATCCTTGCAAGCAAAGGGATCACAGAGTCCACTGTGGTGCAGACGGCGATTGCTCAGTTTGCGCAGAATGTCTACAACCTCCAGACTGGGCCTGCTGCTGCTGTTGCCCCGCCCGCAGCCTAAATGGCTCTCTTCCGGCTTCGGTTCATCAATAGTTCCGACCTAATTGGGCGGGGGATTGATTGGGTCACAAACTCGCTGTGGGACCATGTGGAGATTGAGACGGAGACGGGGACGTATATCGGGGCTCATGCGGGATCTGGCGTGCAGGAACGCGCTGCAGACTACTGCAAGCCAACGCGAGAAAGACGCTATGCGATTCCCTGTACGGATGAGGAGTTGCAGGCGATCATGGACTCGGCGCGCAAGGACATCGGCGTCCCGTATGACTATCTGGATATTGGCGGTATCTTCTTGCATGACCGTAGGTTGCACGACAAAAGTCGCGAGATATGCAGTGAGTGGGTGTTGGCGAAGTCGTGGAAGGGCATGATGATGCTGAACTGCCTGCCTGATTACGACCGGCTGATTACCCCCGAGACGCTTCATCTGAGTTCCCTGCTGATCGGGAATTGCACTTACGAGTACGCTAAGTGACGTTCTCAGAGCGTTGCTCAGTCGCGATCAAGGTCATTGTGTTCGCGGTATGCCTCAGCGTGGTATTTAGCGGTAAGCATCCGCCGATGTTCGCACAGAAGGCTTCATATCCCGTCGTGCCCATCCTGACGGTAGAAGACGCGGTGCAAGACCACGACATAACAGAGCTGAACAAGCATATCGAGGCCACCGACGCCAGGGTGCATGAGAATACCGTGGCCACGCAGACCAATAGCAGCATGATTGCCGGAATGCAGGGTGAGGAGAGGATTATCGGTGGCATCTTGGCAACACTCATGGGCATTTCGATCACGTTGAACGTGCGAAAGAAAACAGTGTGAGTCCATTCTTGTACTTCAATCTGAGGTACGACTTTCTCTGGGTGTGTGTCTTTATTGTTGTCAATGCAGTTATCGGTAATTTATGGCCAAACTCCGAACATCTAAAGAATTGGCCTAAGTTGCGTTATTTCTACGAGATGCTGATTGACGTCAATTCAGCATTTGCCTTGAGGTGGCGCGCGCAAATGCCATCGCTCGACAAAGAGTTTCTAGGCTTTCGGCGCGAGATCAAGCACGCGTACCGGAACTGGCAGCAAGGACGGCAAGACAAGATCACGATTACGGCCGCCTCGCTTGAAGACATCAAGGTTACACGACAGGAGTAGCAATGCAACTACTCATCCTCAGAACGTTAGAAAAACTACTTCACAACCAGGAGATACAAATGTCCACACCGCCCGTAACCCGCGCGCAGTTCGATTCTGCGCTCTCGAACCTCACCACTGTGATTACCACCAGCTTCACCGACCTTCAGGCCAAGATTGCCTCTGGCCAGATCACTACCCCGGAAGACTTCAGTGCTGAGCTGGCGGAGGTGCAAGCAGACATTGCCGCTGCCACCAGCAACGATCCTGGCCCGCAGACACCTCAGCCCACGCCCACGCCCGCAAGCTAACCCAATGGCCTGCTCTTCGGAGCAGTCTTACTTTTCGGAGGTTTCACATGGGTGTGCTTGGAGATGCATTGGATAGTGCGGCGGTAGAAGGATATAACCCGATGGATAAACAAGAGAAATACCGTCAAAGTTTGAATCAGGCTAAAGCCCAGCAAGGCGCTTATGCGGCAGATCAATGCACGACAAGCGCGGAAGCTTGTTGCGAATCGACACAGGAGCGCATCATTCGTAACTACCGTGACGAGGCTGAGCGAGCCACACGTGTGGCCATGCGTTCCCAGCAGGCTGCTACCTTCCTCGCAAATAATCCAGCGTTTGCTGAGTTCCTTGCGCTAAAAAACGAAGGCGTTTTGTAATTCGGAGGCATGACATGAAGGCATGGTTTAGAGACGTAGCAAGGCACTTCCTAGGCTTGAACAGCGTTGACGCTCGCTTTCATTCTTTGGAGAACCGTATGGAAGTGCTTGAGGTCGGGGATGAGACTACAGACTTCGACAAATTGAACGGACAGCAGTTCGAGCAATACCAGGCAATCAACCTGCTAAAGAACCGCGTAGCTGTGCTGGAAAACCCGGCCGTACCTGTAGCCAAGAAAGCGCACAAGGGCAAGTAGCACAATCCATCGGTTAGACACCGTACTCGATACGCTATCTACGAATGAGGGGAATATGAATGAAACCAGAGAGAAACTGCTTATCAAGATTGCATGGCTGCTTCCTCGCTCGTTCGTGTATTGGCTTCTGAAGGTGGACGGGGTTTACTATTTCAACAAGTTTGGCTATGAACCGGAACGGTTTCGCCGTATGTCGCCTGCGCTGAAGAACTACTATCGCGTAAGCTCGCCATGGGCTGAATCGATTTGGAAGATCGAGCATAAGCTGTTTGGCGGTTACGCATGGCCGATGTATGGCGACAACAGGCCGATCCGCATGTGGCTCCGCAAGAAGGGATTCAATGCGTGAGCTTGACTTAGCAGCAACCATCAACTGAGGGAAGCGAATGACAGCGCACGAATACGATGGGGCGGTGAATGACCAAATCCAACATCTCGCGGACATACTCCGCAGGCGTCTTGATACCTGCAAAGCGAATGGCGAGAAGGAGCCGGGCGTATACGATTCAACATCAGGATGCCAGGTTGTGATGATTAGCGTGAAAGAGTGGCTTGACTGGAGAGAACGCTCGCAGGCTTATGCTGAAGAGCTTGCTAAATCAATGGAAATCAATCATGGCGGGTAAAGGCGGCAAGCGTGAGGGTGCTGGACGTAAGTCTAAGGCTCAAAAGCTGGTTGAGGCCGGATTCGTCTGTACTCACTTCGGAGCGCGTGAGCAGGAAGACTTCTGGAAATCAATGCTGAAATCAGAAGATGAGCGTATTCGCCTAGACGCTGGAAAATATCTAACCGATAGACTATTTGGCAAGCCTGCTCAAGCGGTGGACATGACGACAAAGGGCGAGGCGATCACGCAGTTTATCGTCAATCTGTAACGTGGAACTAGATTTAGCAAAGATCATCGACCCAACAGATCGCCAGCGAGAAGCTTTCAAGGCTACGCTTACCTCGCAATTCTTCCTCTACGGCGGGGCGATGGGGGGCGGCAAGAGCTACTTCCTCCGTTGGTGGTGTATCAGGGAGTGCATCAGGCTGTTTGCGCAGTATGGCGTGCGTGGCGTGCGTATCGGGCTATTTTCGATGGACTACCCGACACTGTTGGACCGGCAGATCAGCAAGATGGTGTTTGAGATCCCTGAGTACATCGGGAAGATTCAAAAGACCCAAACGGACGGATTCAATTTGACGTTGGTGCCAAGGCTCGGAGGTGGAACGGTTGCGCTTAGGAATCTGGATAATCCTTCGAAATATAACTCGGCTGAGTTTGCGGGAATTGCTATCGAGGAGCTTACAGAGAACCCAGAAGTCATCTTTCATGAGCTACGCAAGCGTATTCGATGGCCTGGAATTCCGGCAGATGACATGCATTTCGTTGCTGCTGCTAATCCTGGCGGCGTGGGCCATGCCTGGGTCAAGAAGTTATGGATTGATAGAGATTTCCCGCGAGAGATGCAGCCGATGGCTGATCGATTCGCTTATGTTCCTGCTAAGGCGCAGGACAACCCGCACCTTGATCCTGCGTACTACGCACAACTCCTAAGCCTCCCAGAGGAGATGCGCAAGGCCTATGCCGAAGGCAGTTGGGACATCTTTGCTGGGCAGTATTTCAAGGAGTGGCGCAAAGACATCCATGTTGTCCAGCCGTTCGAGATTCCATGGCACTGGAAGATCGAGAGATCGTCAGACTGGGGTGAAGCAGCGCCCTGTGCTCATCTCTGGACAGCGACAGACCCTGAGGGCTATTCGTATGTGTGCGGCGAGGTCTACGGGGCAGGCATGAAAGTAGCAGACCAAGCCTCAAAGATTCTGGAATGGCAGCAGGGCAAGAACGTTCAACGCATCGGCATACTTGATTCAGCGTGCTGGGATGTAACTGGAAGGGCGGAGTCCATTGCTGAGCAATTCACGAAATGCGGAGTCCTCAACGCACCGAGCGCAAAAGGCCCTGGAAGCCGTGTCGCAGGATGGAACATGGTCCGTACAGCCCTTGCAGTTGGAACAGGACTATTACCGAAGTTACGCGTTTTCTCAACCTGCACAAACCTCATTCGAACCCTCCCCGCGATGGTTCACGACAAGCTAAAGCCTGAAGATTTAGACACAAAGGCCGAGGATCACGCCTGCGATGCGTTGCGGTACAAGTTCCAAGGACCGGTAGAAGGATTCGAGACGCCTCCAGAAGCGATGAGCGAGGATGACGCCGCGTTCTGGCAGCAGGCGAGAAAGGAAGCTCGTGAGGCTGTGCGCTAACTGCAAGGCAGAAGACAGGCCGCTGATGGACTTCAGCCGTGAATGCGATCCGAGAACTTGCAATCCCCTGTATTGGGACAGCGCCGATTACACGCAGCATGGCGCAGGCTGTTCCAAGGTGCTGCACGAGGTCAGGCAGTATGTGAAGCCCGTAACGCTCGTAATCACCGCACGTCACCCTGAAGGCGAGATGCCAACCAAGTGGCGGCGCGAGGGGTGGACCTTTCAACGTGACGGACGCGGAGGGTTTCGCTGGAAGATGCTCTGCCGCAACTGTATTGAGAAGGAAGCCGAGCGCGAGATGGTTCACCGGGACTACGTGAAGGCGTGCAAGAAGGCTCGCGGCGTGGATGACAGGACGTACGGACAGTTGATGATGCAGCAGGCGAGGTAAGGAGACTTTATGCAATCAGCAGCAATAACGATCATCGCCGCGGGGACGCCGCAGAGCCTGGCGCGTACCTCACTGCCAGCGCAGCCGACGATTATGACGCAGGGAGTCACGAATCCGATTGGCGGTGCCCAGCAGTTCGGTCAGGTGACGATCCAGAATCCTCCTGGTTCGGCCGGTAACCTGTACGTCGGTTCATACGGCATGGTAAAAGCAACGCTTGCTGGAGTTGGTGCGGTGTTGATTCCTGGCGAGACGCTGACTATCGGCAATGCGCTCGCTAAGGTCATTCTGGACCAGATTTGGGTGGATACGGACACGAGCGGAAACAAAGTGGTGTACCTCGCCATATGATCGCGCCCCGTAAGGTTTGGCTGATCGCTCAGATGGTCAAGGATGAGCTTGAGGGCAATGGCTATCTACTGAACGAGGTTGTTGCTGTCTATGCATCGCAGGCCGGTGCTGAAGGCGAAGCCAAGAAGATGGCTGCTATCGGCGGAACTTACTCAATCTTTGAACACGAGGTGCGAACTGCCATTCTCATGTAAGCAGTGCTGTAAACCGACGCGGTACGGCGATCTGTTCGATACACCAGCGTGCGCGAAGGCATACGAGGAGAAGCGATTGTTTCATGCGGACCAACTGAAGGCGCAAGGCTTTGAGCAGGATGCAAAGACACCGAACATCTACCGCAAGAATGGCGTGGCAATCACGTTGGAGAGGAGCCTTCATGTGGGGCTTGAAAAAGCAGTCCAGCAACACGGACACGTCGGACCTCCAGAGGGAGAATCGGGAACTGCGCAAGCAGTTGAATCAAGCACTGAAGACGTTTCAGGACCTCTCCCTTAGGCAGCAGGAGTCTCTAGATAGGGTGATTGCCAAGCAGTTTGACCAGCCGATTACGCCATCGATCACAGCTCAGCCTCAAAGGCAGTTTGTGATGCCGCAAGAGCATTTAGCCGACGTGATGGGCATTGAAGATGACAGGGACTTCTTGGAGACGGTACATGGAGCTTAGACCGGTGAAGAGTTCGGTGATAACCCATGCGGGGCACGACGGAAAGTCGCTTCACGTGGTATACGCCAGCGGCAAGACATACGTGCATCCGAATGTCCCCGCGAAAGCTTTGGATGATCTGATGACAGCTCCAAGTGCCGGAGCTTACCTGAATCAGCACATTCGTAATCAGTATCCGGGAAAGATCAAGTGAAGAAAATCCTGCTGTGTTTGCTGATGACCGGCGCGGCCTTCGCACAGACCACGACCTATACCGGGACTATTAAGGATCTTGCTAACAACCCAGTAACAGCAGGTCAGGTTACGTTTACGCTTACGCCATCCACAGATTCGTCCATCATCGGCATTGGAAGGTTCACCCCGACCACAATCACATGCGGAATCAACGCCAATGGCACGATCTCTGCGAGCGGCGGCGGTGCATGTGTCGTTGTTTCGAATACTGCCCTTACGCCGACAGGAACAGCGTATCGCATCTGCCTGCAACCTAATTTCATTACTCCTGGGAGTTGCTTCTACGACTATGCGGTGACGACCAGCAAGGATATTTCGACGGTAATCCCAACGCTTTCTACGGGCTTGGTAAACTACCAAGGGCCCCCCGGTGCGACTGGTGCAACCGGAGCAGCAGGGGTACAAGGCCCGACCGGATCGCAGGGCCCTACGGGGCCGACAGGTGCAACCGGTCCACAGGGGGCAACTGGAGCCACAGGTGCTACGGGATCGACTGGTGCAACCGGTCCTGGGCCTACCGCACGCACTTGTGGGGGAAATGGATGCTCAATCACCTTCCCAGACGGAACAATCCAGCAATGGGGTGTGGCTGGCCCCGTCCCAACCGGAGCGGATACCAACTACATCACTGTTACCTTTCCGACATCGTTTACCACGACGACCAACCTGTCTGTTGTGGCGTGGGCAGACAACTGCGCGTCTGGCGCGTGTGCTTCGGTGAAGACGCCGCTTTCGGTGTATGGCAACGGCGGAGCGACGACAACGAGTGTCCAAATCTATGTTTCTGGCGTGACTCCAACGGGAGGCGGTGGGGATGTGCTAAACAACACGATCCACATCCATTGGCAGGCCATTGGAAACTAAGGACACTGGAGAGGATACTAAGCAGCCATCCGAAGCTGAAAAGCTCCTGGCTACGTTCATCAATAAGCGTTTCACCGAATATTCGCGTGGGCGTTGGGCTGAGGAGCGTGAATGGTTTGAGTCCGGCCTGTTTTATCAGATGAAGCAGTGGCTTGAGAAGTCTGCCGAGAACCGAAAGAAGCTCGTTCCGGTTAAGATATCGGACGATAAGCAAAAGAACTTTCCGATGCCTGTTTCCGATCACTTTTCAAAGACGATCAATATCAACGCGGGCTATCTTGGATTTGCGCTGCCTCGGATGCAAGCGCAGGCAGACAACTACGACGCAAAGAACCGCAAGGCTGGCGAAGCGGCAGAGAATGCGATCGACGCCGCGAACAAAGAGTCCGGCATGGCGATCCTCAACCCCGTCTTGGCTATCAGGGTAAAGCTGTTTGGGCTTGGGGTAACGAAGGATTCTGTAGCGTTTGACCACTCGACCGACGAAGTACCCGAGATGCAGGAAACTCCTCCCGGTCCAGATGGCCAGCCAATACAGCCGCAGGTTGCGGGGACCGAGAATATCCCATCGCCCCGGCTCGATACTGAGTTGCCGATGATCTTTGACGTATACCTGCCGCGCGACTGCAAAGACCCAAATCTTGCAGGAATGGTGATTGAGCGCGTCCGAAAGTCGAAGGGTAAGTGGCAAGAGCTTTATCCGGATGTGGAATTTACGAAGGATGACGGTAAAACGGACAGCGACGAGTCGCTTGCTGCCTATTACGTCAATGCGTTGCGGTCTCTTTCAAATATCACCCAGCCGCAAGAGGCGGAGCAGGTCACACTTACCGAAGCGTGGTTCGATTGGTCGGAGCTGGGAGAAGACGAACAGGAAGCGATTGAATCGGAGTGGGGTGACACACCTTCTACGATGTATCCGCAGATGTCCAGACTCCAGGCGGCCGTGCAGTACGGCCTGTATGGTGTCATCTGGAAAGACACGGTAGTCGATTGGTCGGAAAACCCATGGGGAGACAACGACGACGGCGAGTCGGTTACTCCCTATACGTTCTTCCCTTGTGAGAAAGACCCGGCAAGTGTCTACCCAAAAGCCCTCGCGGCTTCGTTGAAGCCATTGCAAAAGCAGTTGAACCGCTACAAGTCCTATGCCGAACGGGGGATGTTGACCAACGGTGCCACGCGAATTCTGTGGCCGAATACGCAGAACGGACCTTTGCCGACCGGCGATCCTGCCGATTTGCTAGTGTATGACCCTCTGGGAGAGGGCAAGGTAAAGCCAGAAGTGATCCCTGGGAATATGGGCGACAAGTCCATCTTCCAGATGATCGAAATGGTTTTGGCGGACTTCAAAGACCTTGGTTATACCAATGAGGTTGCTGAAGGCGAGATGCCGGGCGCGGGTACAGCATTCAGGGCGTTGGCTTATCTCGGATCGAAGGCTGAGGAGTCCAGAAAGCCGCAAAGGTACTTGTGGGAGCAATCGCACGAACTGCGCGCACGCAAGCTTCTGAAGATGGCGATGAAGGTTTGGACCAATCCGCGCAAAGTACAGACGGCTGGATTCAATAATAAGTTTGGCGCGTCAGAGATTGCCCGCGCAGACCTACAAGGCGACTACCAGCTTGAGGTTATCCAAGATTCCAGCCGGCCAAAGACGCTCACCGAGAAGATGGAGGTTTTGCAGCAGCTCGCAACGGATGGACTCGTGGACATGACCGACGTGAGCACGCGGATTTACTACACCGACACCCTCGGGGTGCAGGAGATCGACCTCACGGATAATCTTCAGTACGACAAGGCTGAACGAGACTTAGAGCTTTGTAAGCAGGGAACGAAACCGCAGTCGAACCCCTTTACCAACTGGCTAATCCATTTCAAGATATTCAGCGACTACACGCTGACCGAAGAGTACGAAGCATCTCCGCCGAACATTCAGGCAGGGCTTATGACGTACACGCAGTGGTTGCAAGAGATGATGCAACCTCCGCCTGTAGCTGGACCGCCAGGCGGAGGACCTCCAGTTCCACCGCATCCGGGCGGTGCGCAGCAGCAGTTCAAAGGGCAGACACAAGCGCAGGTGAAGAAGGGCGGCCCGGGAGGCGAACCGGCAGCGCATGTCCTGGGGCAGGTGCCTGGAGCGCAAGTCAGTAATCAGATGGTGCAGCACGCGGCGGAGACTGAAGGCAATGCCGTGATCCCACAAGAAGTAGGAGCTAACTAAATGGCATACACCACAGTAAACGGCGTTCGTTCCGTGCCGGGCGCAAGCACGCATCAAAGCGTGACTCTTACGCTTGACAACAGCTATCCCACCGGCGGTTACCCGATCAACGCCCAAACCTTCGGGTTCCTCGTTCTGCGAGGCATCGCCGGAGCATTCTTTACAACGATTGCGGGGGCTGCTTATGAAATCGCCCTTGTTCCGACGTTAAACGCTGACGGCACAACGTTCTCCAGCTTCAATCTTGCTCTGGTGGTTGGATCAACCGGTGCACAGGTTGCTGCTGCGACTGACTTGCACACCGTAAGCCTCATCTTGGTTGGAGAGGGAAACTAATGGCTACCTACACCCGCAGAATCACCAGCGTCCAGGCAGTACAGCACTTCGGCGGCAACATGCCCGTCAGCAGCCAGCTCAAGGGCGATCAGATTGCCAACAACGGGGATTTTCTGGTTGTCGATCCCAATGCTGTCGCCTCGCTGCGCAAGCAGGAGAAAGACCAGAAGGTGGATGAAAACTCCCTTGGCAACAAGGGCACCGTGTATGTGGTTGGCAGGGCGGAATTTATCAAAGAGTTCGACGCTACCGACAATACGCCTGGGCTGAAGCCTGACACGGGCTTCAACGTGCCTGACCAGTTGGACGTGAACGCGGCGCCTGGCGCTTCGCAGGCTATCAGTAGCGCCCTTGCGAAGTCCTCTGGAGATGGCACAACGGCTGGCGATTGGACAGCAGCGGGAGACGGAACGACCTATCCCCAACCTGTCCTGAGTCAGTCCACCGTGTATCCCCGCCCCCTGACGGAGAACCCCGTGGCTGTGGATGGGGCAACCGCTCCTCTTGTTCCCGCACACGGTGAAGTTCTTACTCCTGCACCGGAAGCGGATTTGCGTAACCCGTCTATCCCTGAAGTGATTACCAAAGACACCAGCAAAGACAGCACGCACGCCACCAACTAAAACCCACAAGCAGCCCCCACTCGCTGGGGGCTTTGTTTTGGAGAGAACACAATGCCAATCGATGTTGAAGAAGTTTTTTCGTACCATGCGCCCAAAGATGACCAACCGCAACGATATGATGCAGTCCGCAAAGCTGCAAAAGTGTTCGCCAGCGTAATCCTGGAGAACACTCCTCAATCAGCAGATCAGACGGCGGCGATCCGGAAGTTGCGCGAATGCGTGATGAACGCTAATGCATCCATTGCGCTGGAGGGTCGCTAATGCTGCATCAATGGTCAATCCTATTTCACGGGCACAGTAATGGAAGGCTCTCCATCGTTCGCCGCAGAGACATTGATCCAGTTGCGGCAGGTGGTGGTTCGGATGGCACGGAACCCCCTGTTGATGCAACTCCCGACGCGCCAGCCGCGCCGGATGCATCACTGGATGTTCCTCAACCAGATGTTGAACCGGTCGCGCCGAACCTTGAGGACTTGTTCAAGGACCCGGAACCCGCGCCGGACGATCCGAATGCGCCAGCAGAAACAGCACCCGCTGTTCCGCAGGAATACCAGCAGGCCCTCGGTATCTCTGAGTATGTAAAAGATGCGACACAGCTTGCCGGTGCCGTTACGCTGGCCGATCAGGTAATCAAAGTCCAGAACGGCGAAGCGCCGATTACTGGATTGCTCGAAAACTTCAGGGCGCAGAACTCTCCGGCGTTTGAGAAGATGGCTCGCGAGAGCCTCATCCCCTATGTGGAGCAGATAACCGGGATGAAGTTGATGGACCCGGCGAAGGCAGGAGACCAGAAGACTCCTGAGCAGCAGCGCATCGATGCAATCGAGCAGCGATTTCAGCAGCAGCAGCAGGAACAGCAACAGGCTGCGCGGAGTGCCCAGGTTGGACGAGCGTCCAGCATCTTGACGGAGCGAGCGGGGCAAGCTCTCAAGGGAACTTTCCTCGAGGGAAAAGAAGTGAAGTACCTTGCTCAGCTCGCACCGCATATGGGAATGGACGATCAGCAGGCGGTCCAAGCATTGCTTGCGGGCCGAACTGACATCGTTGACAAAGCCGTCAAGTCTTTGCTAGCGGAGAAAGAAGCAGAAGGCCGTGCATGGGCTCGTCATGCAATCGCCGAAAGCAAGAAGTTGAAAACGGGTCTCCCCGCAGGAAAGGGTAACCCGCGTCCTCCCGCGGCCGGTGAATTGCCGGACGGAGCGACGATGGAACAAAAGATTGCGTACTTAAACCAGTAGCTCAACCCTAACCCATAACGTCACTCGCCAACCTTCCATCTCCAGCACGACTGGAAACGGGATGTCTCCTCGCGACCTGACGTTCACAGACTAGGCCGGATGTTGTCCGGCAGGAGACATCCCCATGGCAGACGCAGGAACCCTTGGCCGCATTGGCGGCATTTTGAAAGTGACCTATGGAGGTGCGATCAAGGAGCAGCAGAATTTGATGGCACTCTCCCGCAAACGCTACAAGAAGGCGGAGGAAGGGTGGAGAGCACCTGGAGACCACTTTGAGTTTGCAGCCCGTCTCGGCGGCAATCGTGCTTCTATCGCAGGTACGGCGTCGGACGATCCGCTGCTGCCCGCCTCGCGCCAGAACGAAAAGAAGTTCACGATCTACGACCGTGGCTATTCGGCCACGATCAAGATGTACGAGAAGGACATCGCCAACACCAAAACCAACGCTGCCGCCTTCATCAACCATCAGGAAGATGAGTCCAAGGGCGTCATGCGCGACATGTACAAGGTGCAAAACATCGACCTCGTCGCAGGGGACGGTTCTGGTGCGCTCGGTACGGTTGGAGCCGGTGCCACGTCCGCCACTCAGACTCTGGCGATCGGCTTTGCCGGGTTCCAGTGGGGTTCACGGTACATCCAAGTCGGAGACGTTATCGACTTCTACGACTCCACCCAAACGACCTCTCGGACCTCCGGTGCGGGCGTTACGGTGACTGGGATTACTCGATCTACTGGGGGCGCGCAGCCTACGATCACGCTATCCGCCTCCGTGGCAACCACCACCGGCGATTTCGTGACACGCGGCCCCGGCCGTGTTGGCAAGGTCTATACCGGGTTCTGGGGAGCTACCCACAACCAGGGTACGACCTTCCAGGGGCTTTCGACCACGACCTATCCGATCCTGAATGCCAACCGCATTCCGGCAGGGGGACAGCCGCTTACTGAGGGACTCCTGCAGTCGTTGGAAGATGCGGTTTCCGTGTACTCGGATGGCGAAGTCGATGAGTTCCTAGCGTCTCATGCGCAGTTCGCGGCCTACATGGCGCTGGGCTACGCACAGAAGCGATTCACCGGCCCCAAGATGGACAAAGGCTTCCAGACCATCGAGTTCAACGGCAAGCCCTTCATCAAGGATGTGGACGTTCCCCCGTCGGTGGTGTATGCCATCACGAAGGATACGGTCCGCTGGGGTGAAGTGCAGCATATGGGCTTCGGCGATATGGACGGCCACATTCTGAAGTGGGTCGCCGGCTATATGGCCTATACGGCCTATCTACGGGAATCTGGCCAGATGATTTACACCAACCCCAACCAGTTGGCGGTAATCGACAACCTGTATTACCCCCTGACCAACACCGCGTACGCACAGTAAGGATTTCCATGATCCATCTCCCGGCAGGGTTTGAGCGTTCGGTTCCTGCGTGGTTCGCCACGCAACTCCGGGCGCTCGACCCGAACCTTATCGCGTACTTCAATCCACGCAAAGAGCGTTGGATCATCGACCGCTGCACCCGCGGCGGAGCGATGAATGCAGCTCTGCATGAGCACAACCCTGAGTGTCCAAAGACGAACGTTATGGTCGTCCAGGACGAAGGGCAGTACATGCCGCTGTGTGACAAAGTGCTAGATGATTTGCGGGCGGTGGATTCATGGAGCTACGGCAGTGTGGAGAATTTTCTACTCCATGCGGATAACGAAGAAAAAGCAGACGAGGCCAAGCGGGATGCAGCGGTAAACGCCGTTTTCCGCGAAGCTTCCATCGACAATCGCAGGCAACTGCTGAAGGCCTACGACCTGACGCAGATTCACGACACAGCACGCATCAACCAATAACTATGCAGCTTGTCCTAGAGGCAAGGATGCAAGGAGACCTATGGCACGCTTCTACAATCCCGGCACGAAGATCGAAAACAGGGTGCAATACACACATCCAACCAAAGACCCGAAGGACGGAAACACGCTCTCGTACTACATCTTCGCTGTCGGTGCGAAAGACTTTGTGGACGTACCGGACACGCTGACACTCGACACGCTTGAGGGTGAGATTTCGGTCGCGGTGAACTTTGCGAAGCGCATAAAAAAGGAGTATCAGTCGCAGGGCGTAATCCTCGTCGATTCCCGGCTCAAGAACATTCTGGATGACGACAACGCTGCTACCGATGACAAAGGAGCAAAGGTCAAGGGCGACAAGATGTGGCGCGAGCATCTGAAGTCGATCGCGCAGGGACACTACACCTCAGTCGCGGAAACCAAGTCGTTTGGCGGCGTCCCGCGAGCCGCTGTGGGGCTCACAAAATACGCTCTGGATTTCCTGAATATGGAGGACCCCGCAGACCAGGTGGATACGATCACTCGCGCCAAAGAGGGCCAGACTACCAACGTGGAAACACAGAAGCAGATTGCTGACCTGACTGCACAGGTCAATCAGCTCATAGGCGCCCTCAACGCCAGAAAGTCTGCCTAAGTGCCAAACCTCGCGCAGATGTACGCGACGGTCAATTCCAAATCGTCCTACAGTCGGCCGTCTGAAATCTATTCCGCGTTGAGTGAGGCTGGATTTTACGTCTACACGCAGGTGCTGAAGGAAAACGGCGGATTCTTCCTGAAGTTCGACACCTCGACTATCGTTTTGACTCCTGGGCAGCAGGTCTACACGCTGCCTCCAGACTTGACGAGTTTGGTGAACATCTCCGAGCGCCCGACGACGATGGAGCGGTGGAGAGTTATCGATCCAACCGATATCCGCGATGCGATGGATAATACCCAGGCAGTGACCGGCTGGGAAGACTATTGCGACGACTACAACGGAGACAGCCTATTCCGCTTTTACGGTCCTTATCTGAGTTCCGTCGCAGCGACTGGAGTGCAGACACAGCAAATTAGTATTACGCCAGCCATTGATCAGGTGCGCATGTGCGAGATTGCCTACACGGCAAAGTGGCTGCCCATCGTGAACGATCACAGTCTGGTGATGATGCCCGAAGAGGGAACCTATGCCGTGCAGAACTACGCCATTGCGGAGATCAACCGGGCCAACAACGACTCGCTTTCCAAGGAGTATGAGGCCAAGGGCGATAAGGCTCTTACGGCGTTCCTGACGTGGGTACGAGCGCGGCAGACGGTGCAACGGCCGCAAATTACCGCCTACCTGGAGGATTGATGGCAATACGTGGCCTGACTCCAGCGGTAATGTCGTCCTTCATCGGAAAGAACACTGCGCAGAACCTCACTGACGCCATACCCGGAACGCTGCTTTCGGCTAAGAACGTCCTGATCTTGGCCGACAATCAAATAAGGCGGGCACCCGGCTACACGCTGGTAGCGAAGATCGGGAACGGTCCGATCTATTCGCAGGACGACTTCGAGCGCAACGTGGATCAGGCGCAGTTCCTGCTGACCCACTCCGGTTCGCAACTGATCGTATCCGGGATGGACGGGTCGAATCAGCGAGTGCTCTCGAATGGCGAGACTGCGGAGCCTTTCCAGTTTGTGCATAACGCTTTCAACTGCTACGCCTCGAATGGTGTCAATGCATACCGTTTTGTAGACAACGCCGGTGTCCTGACAAAGTACCAGTGGGGCATCAGCGCACCTGCCTCCGCTCCGGCTATCTCAGTCAGTGCCGGGACGCTAACTTTGACCTTTGGTCGAATGTACGTCTACTGCTATGTTTCGAAGTACACAGACAGCCTGGGAATTCAGCGGGTGCATGTGGGTCCTCCGTCTCCGCTCTCGGCGTTCTCTGGGCCTATAGCGAATCAGGTTGTGGAGCTGAGCGACATTTCGGCTTCGACGGACCCGCAGGTCAACTTTATCTGGATTTTTGAGACCTCCGATTCTCCGATCAACACCTCGGCAACCTACTTCTTTGCCGCAGAGATTCCAAATGGGCAGACGAGCTATGGCGATGCGCTTCTGGACACGGATTTGGATCAGACACGGCTGGCACCCTACGACAACAACCCGGCACCGCCAAGCCCTATCCTGACCTCGTTCCAAAGCTCTATCGTTGCGGTGAATGTAGACCAGATCAGGCTATCGGGCACGGATGCTATCACTTTGGGAATCCCTGAAGAGGCATGGCCGCTTTCTCTGTTTTTCAACATTCCTTCCGGGAGTCGATTGGCAACTGCGGCGTGTTCTCCCGACCAGGGTACCTCTCTGATAGTCGATACCGCAGATGCGAAGTTTCGCTATACCGGTTACGACGCCTCCAGCTTTACGGAGCAGGACAACATCGCCAGCCCAGGGTCGGTAGGCAAGTGGGCTCAGACGAAGACGCCGTTTGGGATGGCGTTCCTGTCGCAATCGCAGAGGCTTTGGCTCTGGAATGCGAACACTGTTGGTTCTACCCCTACGGAGATTTCCGGCGATGTCGCACAAGCTTACGTCGGCACGTATGGGATGGAAGACCTGAGCATTGCCGACCTCGGCAAGTCGCGATTGCTTTGGTACAGCTACGGCAAGGTGCATTTTCTTGCAGTGATGACGCGGACGAACGATGCGCCTGACGCTTATCTGAATCTGATTCAGCTTTGGTCCATCCCGGTCAAAGGTTCACAGAGTAGCGGCCAGATTACCGGAACTTCAAGTTTCTACAACCAGATCGGCGGAATCTACCAAACCGAAAAAATCCCTCTGGTGAGCATGTCCTCTGGGACGGTCGTCAGGATTTCGAACCAGCCATACCTGTACCTGGGCGATGCGAGCGGTAATGTCTACCGATTCCCGGATGGATTTCTCGACAACGGGATTCCGTTTATTTCGAACTTCTCCAGCCCGTGGAGTTTGATGGGGACGGAAGCAAAAAAGAGATTCTATTGGTTTGACCTGTTTCTGCAATGCCCTACCTCGCTTCTGGAGGTGGGAGGACCGCTTAATAACATCCACGTTTACGCGGCAACATCGGAATCAGCCGAAGACCCGCCGACGTGGACGGAGTTGGAGCTGCAATTGATTCCTTCGCCCAACGGCCAGAGCCAATACGCCATCCGTGCCAACCTGCAGGCGGAAAACGTAAACGTGGGACGGTATATCCGCTTTGCGATCACTCTGCCGAATGACGACAATGACGAAGTTCTACTGAAGTCCATCGTTTGGTTTTCTCCGATGTATTCGGGTGCCGCGTGACGGTCATCGGCGATATTCAACTCGGCAGGCTCACTGCTTCGCCTGCGATAAATGCAAACGCCATCTCTGGTTTTCAGGCAGCTTCGAACTCCACTACGCAAGGCGTAGACGTTACCTTTGCGCTTACCGATGTGACCGGAATCAGCAGCATTTCCCTATTTCGCAACTACGTTTTGGACCAAGCAACGGCAACAGTCATCCAGACTTGGAGCCCGGTGCTCGCTGATTACGACTTTTCGGACACGTCTACGACGTTGCAGGAGCAGGCTAAAGCGTTCTACTGGCTTCTGCTGCTGCCTACGGGTATTTCAGGCACACCGCTTACGGTGGGCCCGCAAAACATCCTTCTCAGTCCGCAACTTGCCGCGCCTGTTCCTGATGTGTCGGTTTCGGCCTCGCACAGCGCCGCGGTGAATGGGTTTGTGACGGTGACAGTCAACATCACCGGGACAGCCTCCAGCCAGAAGGTTTACGTGAGCGGATACAGGGGAAACGCTTCCTTCGTTGCGGTCGCTCAGAACTCGTCTAGCCCGATACAGTTCGCCTTAGAGGCGACGGGCGAGACGATCACCGTTGAGGCAATAGGAGTGTCGGCAGGCGGTACGGAAGCAACCAGTGGACCGACAACTACCTTGACGCTGAATGGAGGGTTGACAGTACCGGCAACTCCTCAGGGAATTGTGGTGATTCAGATCGCGACTGGCAACCAGATCACGTTTCCAGCAAGTAAAGATGCAGGGCCGACGTACAAGATTTACCGAGCACAGAGAGGGCAGGCTTTCCTTCTGGCTACGCTTCTGGCGACGGTAACAGGTACTGCAGGAACGATTGAGTATCTGGACACGGCAGGCCTAGCGGGAGATTGGGAGTATTTCATCGTTGCGACAAATGGAGCTGGCGACAGTCTCCCATCCGATCCGGAGAACCCTCCCGTCCTCTACAGTTCGGCGGCTTTACCTGCGAACGTACCGATCAACACCACCAACACGGCTACGATTGACTCCGTAGACGCAGGATCAAACGTGCTGGTGAGAGTCTATGGCCCGGGAGGAGTGGGAACGAGCTACACCAGACTGACGGGATTTGGAACGCTGACACGTCCAAACGGCACTATCGGCGGCCTCGCCTACTCGACGCTCTACGTAATTCTTTGGACTGGCTCCGCATTTCTCGCCGAGACGAGTTATCCGGCCACGCTTCCGGACCATTACGAGTTTGTCGGCTCCCTGACGACGACTGGACCTACCGGAGTCATCGGTTCTGGCGCGACGGCGACGGCGGTCATCAACGGAACGGGCAATGTGACCAATATCACGCCGGTAACGGACGGTGCTGGCTATGCTGCTGCAACCGTGAATATCGCCGGTGGCGGCGGATCAGGTGCGGCTGCGAGTGCTATCGTCTCGGGCGGTCAAGTCGTTGGCTATACCGTAACCAACACCGGAACAGGCTATTCGACGGCACCCACCGTCACAGTCGTAGGCGGTTCGTCGGTCGGAACCATCGGCGGCGGCGGGGCGACGGGCGGGGCGTCCGGTTATCGTTCTGGAACCTATGTGGCGTTACCGAATTGAGGGCTTATGGCGAGTGAACTTTCGCGGACTTTCGATATGCAGCATGGCGCGGTTGTAGTGAACATCAAAGACGACTTTGGGAATATGTCCGTCCATACGCTCTATCTGGCGACGGTGGGTGACGTGTACTCCGCAGTGGCGCAGCTCCTCAGCGAGACGGATGCAAATTCAACAGCTTTGCGCGAGCGCATGATGGCGGCGGGCTGGAAGCCGTGATTCAGGCACGTCTCGCTACGCTCAGCGAGATACCAGAGTTGCTGAAGCGAATTGAAGACAGCGGCGGAGTGTTTGTGGACCTCTATCGGACCCCGGTCTGGGTCGCTATCGAAGAGGACAGGATCGTGGGGCTTCTAGCTGCTACCCCGGTTTTCCAGCTTGAACCGCTTCTGATGTTCCCAGAGGTGAAATCAAAGGCTGTCCGACGCAGGGCCTGCTATTCGCTCTATCGCGCTGCCGAGGCATGGCTGGCTAGCGACAACGGTTCTAACGTGCGTTGGGCATTTGCAGTAACTCGTTCAAGAGCAGTACTAGGATGGGCACAAAAGATGGGTTGGTTCCAGCAATATAAGGGCGCGAAGATGTTTATCAAGAAGTTCTAGGCCGGTATCAGGTTGTATTGGCGCAGGTAGTACATCGTCGCGTCGTGAGCTTCCTGTGGTGTGGCAAACCGTCCAAGATTTACTTCCTTGCCGTCATGCGTGACGTGAGCCCTATAGCGCTTCTTTAGATATGCTCGCTTGTCTTCGTAGGAACCGCGAAGCATCTTTGCACTACGCCGCTCGCGGTTGTGATTGTTCATCGCGTGACTGATCAAGCGAAGATTCAATTTGCGGTTGTCGAGTTTGTCACGGTTGATGTGGTCAACCTCTCGCGTTTCGTCACTGCCAATCCCCAACAACCAACGATGCATTCGGGCCATGCCGTTTTGCTGCTTGAATGCATAGCCCCTAGGGTCGATTCCCCATGTCAGTTCTAGCAGTTGCGGAATGTCTTCGCGGTCTACCTTACAGCGAATAATCGCCCCCTTCTTTCTGATGAGAATGACGGCGTAATCGCCCTCGTCTTTCCATTTGTTTGGGTTGCGTTGTCTCGGATGAAGCCTTACCGCATGACCCCTGATGAAGCGGATGTACTCACCTTTTACCCACCCGATTTTGGTATGGCTACGCGGGGCAATGTTCGTCGTTCGCCCACAACCGCACTCGCATAATCCAGCTTGTGCCATTTGTTGATTATACAGATACTTTCCGGAGGAACGATGGCCAGTAAGCCCCAGGACCAGGCAACACAGACCGCAGCGAGCGCGGGAGCGCAACAGAATGACGCGACTCTTGCCGCGAATGCAGCGCAGAATCAGGCCTTTTCGAACCAGACGAGGAATTCCCTGTTCGGCTCTTACAACCCATCGACCAATCAGTATTCGGGCGGTTCGGAGTCGCAGTTTATCAACCCGTCCTCCATGAATACGACTGGCCTTACCGGTTCCTACGCCAATCTCTACAACAACCAGGCGAACACGACAGCGCAGGGGGCGAACAATGCCGTAAGCACCTCAGAGCAGAACATGGCGTCACGGGGCATGGGGGCATCCCCCGCAGGCTTCGGAGCGGACCAGCAAAGACAGGCCTACCAGACGGCGGCGGGGCAGAACGGGACAAATTACGCTTCAGACTTCGGCGCGCAGCACAATGAAGCCGTCAACCAGTACCAGGCTGCCAATACCATGTTGAATAACAACTCGCAGGGAGCGGCGGGCCTCTCACTGCAAGGCAACTCAAGCGCTGCGGGGAACTACTCGGGGCTGTACAACACGGCTTCTCAGCAGACACCTACGGCTCTGGGAACAATTCTTGGCACGGCGGGTACCTTGGCCGGAGCAGGCGCAAGCGCGTATGCGGGGAGATAACTGATGCCAGACTTGAATCTCGACCTGAGTGGCATCAAGCCGCTCATCAGTTCGCTCGGTCTCGGGCAACCGCCCGCGCCGCCGCCGCAAGTCGATAAACTCCCCGCTCCACCCATGCCTCCGCCTCCAACGCCGGCACAAGCAGGCTTCGGGCCATATTCTGCAGACCCGCAGAATCAGCAGCGCGTGGCAAACAGCCTCACTGCCCCCGGTACGCCGATCATGCCGCCAAACGTTCCGGCCGCGTCTCCGCTTTCACCTATTCCGTCGCCACCTCCGATTGCTGGCGTAAAGCCTCTCGGGCAGGGGCCTGAAAACCCGATGGCGAATGTCGCCCCTCTTCCCACTGCCGCACCGACTCCCGCTCAGGCCGCTCAGACGAGCATGAACCTCGACATGGCCGCGAATCCCAGTCAGTATCAAAAGCCGCAACTGGAGGGGCAGGGATGGAAGGGCTTTCTAAAGTTCGGTATCCCGGCAGCCCTGATGTCTGCGGGAAGCGGCTTGAGCGACATGGGACGCGGTAATCCGACGGCCGGGGCCGGATTCCTCGCCGATCAAGTGGCACGAGATAGAGGAGTGCCGGCTGCGAACGCGGCGGAATACGATCTTCGCAACGTCAAGCCGCTACAGCAGGCCGCCGCACTTGCTGACACGCAGAGTCAGACGGCGCAGCGAGAAGCAGATGCTAACAAGAAAGACACTCAGGCGAACGACATGACGCCGTTTGTGATGTCCCCAGCGCAGGCAGCGGCGATCAACCACCCTGAACTTTCAGGCACCACCGCGACGATGCGCGATTACAGCCGCTTGGTGGGAATGGCAGGCAACAACACCACAAGCGCGGGGAATAATGCGGCGACCAATGCGACTAAAGTCACAACGAATGCCGCTACAAACGCCACGAAAACAGCGACGAACGCGGCAACCAACAATGCAAAGGAAAGCATCGCGGCAGCGACGAACAAGACGCGAACGCTCGTAGCGCAGATGCACGACTCAACTTCTCGCGCCAATAATGAGAACACGAACGCCAGCAAGACAGGCGGTGGTGCTCCAGGCGCTGGTGGCAATTACAAGGTCCCTGCCGACGTGACCAAAAGGGCTGCACTCGCCTCAAACGTCAATGAAAATGCGGATGCCGTGGAGCAACTTCTCACTAAGCGCCCGGGTATCGTCGGTGCCGCTGGCGGGCGATATTCCAATGTGCAGCAGATGATTGGCTCAGACGACCCAGACATCCAGGCGCTCGGAGTGCGTATGCATAACATTGCACTCGCCTCTAACGGGGCTCACGGCGTCCGAGCGCAGCAGGCTATCCAGAAGACGGAAGACGAGCTGTTCAGCAATTTCAAGGCGGGACCGAATGCTATCAAAGGCGCTCTCGGGGCGACTCGCGGATCAATGCAGACATTCCTGAATGATGAGCAGAACTTCTCCACCTCTGGCAAGCGGACGGGGAGCGCTCCAGCGGAAGGCAACAACGCACAGAAGGTCGATGGCCATTGGGACCCTGTGGCTCGGAAAGTGGTGTACCACTGATGCCTAATATCCAAGGGCCGGATGGAAAAGTGATCTCGTTCCCCGATGGGACGAGCGACGCCGATATCGCATCTGCGTTTTCTTCAATGCCCAGCCCACCGGTCGATATGTCGCACGTGGCCGGTGCCGGGCCTGCGCCGCTGCCTCAGCCTGCGGCCCCGGCTGTGAACATGAAACCTGCGATCCCCGGCTACGACCCGAACCCTGGACCTGTAACCAACTTCTTCAAAGGGGCACTCAAGAGCATCCCCGGCACCATGGCAGGCGTGACTGGGCTCATGCCGGGCGCGTCGGATGCAACCCAGCCCCTACAGCAGGCAGCGCAGACGCACGGGACTGCGCAGGCCATCGGGAAAGGGTTCGGCAACGCTGCGCAGTTCGTCATTCCAGGCGCAGGCGAGGAAAAGCTCGGGCTGTACGGTGCTTCTAAGCTTCCGGCTGCGTTCGCGCCGTTGGCAAAGATGGGGGCAAGCGCTCTTACTACCGGAGCGGTGAACAAGGCGCAGGGAGGATCATTCGGTGCTGGTGCCCTGATGGGTGGACTCGGTAATGGTGCCGTGCAAGGGCTGAAAGCGTGGGCCCCTCAGGTAGCGGAGAGTGCTTTGAAGGTTCTCGGTAATGATCGCATGTACGGTAGAACCGTGGGGCAGGCGGCACTTGATGACACGAGCGGATTCACGCCGAAAACAGTGGCGGCCTCAGCGCAAAGCAAAATCAACGAACTCACGCCTCAGTTGGATCAGCTCGCCAGTGATGCCTCGCAGTATGGCGCTCGCGGTTCACTTCTACCCGCGCGAACAGGCGTTCAGCAGACGATTGATGGCCACATCGCTAACCGTGCTGTGAATACGGCCAAGGATATCAAGCCTTTGCAGAGCTTTCTTGATAGGGATGCCGTCACCGGATTGCCGCTTTCTCAAACACAGACACCCATCGGTTTACGCGCTCTAAAACAGGGGGTTGACGCCGATTTTATCGGAAACTGGAATCCAAACAAGAATTCGCAGCAGGCTCTGGGAGCAGCTCGAAGCGCATACGGGAGTTTAGCCGATGAGTTTCATGCCGCCGCGCCAGGGGCGAAGGAGATCGACCAGCGCATATCGTCATTGATTCCCGTTGCGGATCGGGCAAATCGCGTGTCGCTACAGGCACCCACGACGCAGCAGATGTTCCATAAGCTGGCCGCTCCCACAGGGGCACTTGCCGCGCCAATCGCAGGTGGAATTTATGGAAAAGAAACCGGCGGAACGCCGGGGATGGTGAAAGGTATTGCAGCGGGAATGCTCGCGCCCGCGATCTTAGCATCACCGACCGGACAGATGGCTTTAGCTCGGGGGCTTTATTCTGGGGCACTCCCTAAGATGGTCGCGCCATTCATCGAAGGCGGAGCGCTCAATACCGGACGCAGTCTATACAAAAACACAAAAGGCCAATAAGGCACACGCGCCCACGAAACGCATAACCTCTCCGGCCGATTCTGTTGGGTTCTCTTTAACTGACAAGATAGCAACCGTTCCAGTCCAGAGAACCATAAGAGCAACTACAGCAGTGATAAGCAACATAAGAACCTCGGACGAGAAGTGTACCATGGGAGCAAATAGAAAACCCCCGATGCCAGTCGGAGGTTCAGGTCTACTCACTCTCAGATCATTATAACGGGGGTGTGTGTTATGCAGAAGAAATCTGAACAGTGGCTGGAAGAATTCCTGTGGCGCGGCATCGAAAACAGGACTCCTGAAGAGATAGCCGCTATGAGGGCGGCCTGCGAGAAG
The DNA here is from genome assembly GCA_965277575.1 of Edaphobacter sp. GTDB lineage: Bacteria > Acidobacteriota > Terriglobia > Terriglobales > Acidobacteriaceae > Edaphobacter. The sequence continues at coordinate 2,695,204 of CBDIDK010000002.1, read as the reverse complement.
ATCGTGCTTGAGGCGGAGAAACGATATTCTTCCTCTCTTCTCTCTGTTGTCTAAATAGCAGTTTCAGCTCCTTAATATCTTGGTTGGTCCATTCAGGATTGACTGTCTTAGCATATTCGAGATAGGCAGCTTCGTCCGCAGCATCCATAAGGCGGCGCATTTCATTTTGTTGCTGCTTCAGGATTGCGATCTTTGATTCATCACGCTTTCTTTCGCCCCACCAATACTTCCTCATCTCCTTGCCGTCCGGGAGCCGCGTTTGCCGGTGTATGGATTGGAGTTCCCTCGGGTGGAGTAGTTGTTGCGCTGGGTGCGATCCGGTGAGGTCCTCACATGAGGCTGGCGATATTGGCCTGACTTGGTGACGGTTGAACGGACGTGAACGGGTGCAGCGAAGGCAGCGGAAGACAGAAGCAGCATAAGACTAAGGACTTTCATAGGACCAGAAGACTACCACACCACCCTCCGGGGTGGTTTTTCATTTAAGGAGCTGTTCATGAAGCGCATCGCCCTGTTGCTTTTCCTGTTTGCACTGCCTGCGCTAGGCCAGACTCCGCTTGAGCGGTGCCAGCAGAACGCCTGTTTCGGATACGGCCCCCCGACCGGGATTTGCAGCGGCGACTACAAGTACGCGGATGTCACGCAGACCCCCATGCCACTTTACGCCTGCCGTCAGGGAGCTTGGGTTGCAGCTGCGGGTCGCGCGGCTCTGCCGTCAGGTACGGGTCTCGTGAAGACGACAGCGGGGGCGGGAAGCATTGCGGGAGCAGACGACATCCAGACACTCATTCAAGCCCAGGCGGGATGCTCGACGGCTGGCAATGCGTGGAACCCGGCAACGAACACATGTGCTCCAGCCAGCGGTGGCGGAGGCGTTCCGGGCGGGGCGAATCAGGATATCCAGATCAACCAGGCGAACGTGTTTGGCGTGGATACGGGCGTCTTCACCTACAACAAGACCTCGCACATGCTTGGGGTGCAGAACGTCAACCAGACCGGCTCTCTGAACATCAACACGACAAATCCGACATCTGGCACGACTATCACGGTCAATGAGCTATTCAACGACAGCCACAACCTGAACCCAGGGAGCTTCACCCGTTCTGCGTCGTTTGGCGGACCTGGTGGGTTCAACTTCGGCAACGGCCCGAACGTAACCCGGCAAGCGTGGACGTTCGGCAACATGAACTATTGGAATACACAGTTCAACCGGCGGGGCATCACGCAATTCCTTGCGGGTGGAGCGAATAAGAACGCTACAGGCGACTTTGGGCTGCAGTATTTCAACGATGGCGCTTGCGTGGGTGGGAATACAGGCGCGTCGGATGAAGGGTGCGTCCTTTTCCGCGTCAGGGGTGGCGGCGAGGTGCAGAACGTCTACACCGGCACTGTAGGCGTTGGGGCTTCGCCAGGAGCTACCACAATTCCAGCCTCGAATGGCAATACCACGTGTGACGGATGCTTTGTTGCGGACACACAGACTCCGGTCGCATCGGGGCATTTTACCGGTGCCCCAGTTGCGGTGACCAACCCAAATCCTCCGTATAACCTGCTGTACTATGTCGAGCCGATCGACACCCCAGTGACGCCTTCTACGGCTTACTCGCAACTGGTTTGCGGTACAAATTTCACGGGCACGATCAACGATCAATCGGCCCTCATCACGAACGTTTCGAACATCTCAGGCGTTGTGCTTGGCATGACGGTCACGTATGGCAATTTCTTCCGGCCAAACTCAACCATTACGGCCATCGATCCGGTGGCGCATACCATCACGATCACTCAAGGGACCTACGGCACCGCGCCTGGCGTGACAATCTTTGCCACCAATGAGATTCCGCAGAGCGCCGACCAAACCGCGCCGCAACCGGTTACTTGTACGGCAACAGGGTTGCACGGCACTACAGGAGCGTTTACTACGGGTTTGGCCAGTCTTTCAGGCGGATTCTCCGAACAAGTGAACGTTACAGCGGTCGGCGCAGTTGTAGGCGGACAGCAGAGCGTTACATTTACACACCGCAATCCGGGCGTGTCGTATCAAGACATGCTCTGGCAGGGAGGGCCTCAGGGAACGATTCAAGACCATCCCTACCTGCACACCCTAAGCGGCTTGCCGCAAGGCGAGATGGTCTTCGGGGCAACTGACAGCACACATCTAGTTTCCATGGTGAATGTCGTCGGCAGCCAGGGGCCATCGCAGACTGGCACTTTTCTCCCCTCTGAAGCCTCCGGTGTGATCAATATCACGAAATCCGGCACAACGGTTACAGCATTTGTTGCCCAACCACCTTACTTTAACGGGGGAAGAAACGGGGCCAGCGTCCTCAACGGTCTCGCAGCGGCGGTTATTTCAGGTTGCTCCGACGCCGGCATAAACGGCACCCTGACGAACCTGAGATACAACAACGGCACGAGCATCCTGACGGGCACGGAAGCAGCAGGGGGAAGCGGGTGCGGCGCGGCTTCGATCAGTCTGCCGCCGTACTACGCCGCGTTTGCGCTCTACCCCTATGCGGAGCAGATCGCGGCAGATACACCGGGGTCGATTGCGGTCGAGCCCAACAGTATGCCGCTCACTGCGGGAGATGCCTTGACCCAGTACCACCCGCCGACATTTGCGGGAGAAGACTTCTGGGTCGATCAGACCATCCTGAATCCCAATGGCGGCACCAATTCGGCGGGCGTTCTGCTTACTTTCACGGGAGCAGGCATAAGCGGAACACACCGCCCATTTGTGATGCTGAACCACAACCCATGCGGCTTGTATGTCGGTTGTGGCGGTTTACTCGACGCACCACAATGGATAACTCTAACTGGACAGGACGAAGGCATCATCAATGCCAGCCTGCCACTCACGGGGAAAGCGGCTTTCCTCCTCGACTGCCCTGCAAGCGGATGCGGTAACCCGGTTCACTTGTTCCAACTGGAAGACTCAGGCGGGACAAGCGGGTTCGAGGGAGACCTGTCTTACATCCCCACAACCCAGACATGGGACTTCGGGGGGCCTGCGGTTTCGGGGAAGGTCAGTGCCGCCACTGTGACTTCACCGGTGCTTACTACGGGCTCTGTCGCGTTGACCTCATCTATAGAGCCGCTACTGGGGCCATATGGCATGTTTGGAACTGGAGCTCCTAGTGACACCTCGGCCAACATGGGAGCAGCGTCTTTGTACGCGGGCAGCATCAATGCAGGCGCGACCAGCCCCTCGGGCGCGTACATCTTCCAGCCTGGTGCGACCGGCTCGACAACGTATTCGTATGTCGCTACGTCGGCCACGCAAAACGGCGAATCGGCTCCAAGTGTCGAATTGACTACGTTTATGGGCTATGCTGCACTGGGCGGCAGTAACGTTAATGGAGTCAAATTTATTCCTGGCTACGGAGCGCAATCGGTCAACGTCTTCCGCGTGGCTGGGCCGGGAGGCGTTGGGGAGATTTGTCACGCTGTTCCCAACTACCTGATTGATAACTCAACCCCAGGATGCTTTGACACAGGCCAAGCAGCGGGTCGTGCCGTACCGACCACCGACACGTCGGGCAAGCTGATGCAAGACGGAAAGAACGTTTGTCTGGCGGACGGAACGAACTGCCCGAGTGGTTCTGGCGGGAGCAGCTTTATTACCGGATTGACCACTACCGGAAGCGGCGGACCTGCAACTGTGTCAAGTGGAATTTTGAATGTACCGCAGTACGCGGGCGGTACCGGTGGAGGAAACACCACATCCACATCTCTGACCTCTGGCACTCTCCCTATGGCAAATGGCACTAACTCCATTGTCAATTCGCATTTAGACGATGGCGTGACGGCAGCGGGGGTGATTACCTCGACCGAGCCGATTGCCGTGCAGGGTCTTACGGTAAACAGCGGAGCGAACAATGTATCAGCCGTTGTTACGAGTGCCAGCCCGAGCAATACGGCGATTCTGCTGACCAACACCTCCACCGGAGGGCACTCGTGGGCGGACCTTACGAGTGGTTCAGCTGTCAACACCTCTTATGCTGGAAATCGATGCTGGTTGGATGTCACCTCGAACATCATTCCATTCTGCATCTCGACTACGTCTACCACAGCCAATATGAGCCTGCCGAGCGGCTTCGCTTTTTCCTGGCTGAATATGCCAGGGGGCGAATCAGGAACAGCCGACTTGGGGTTATCGCGCAGCGCCGCCGGCGTCTTGAGCGTAGACGAGGGTACGCCTGGGGATGGTCTGGGGACGCTGAAGGCAGCTGGTATCGCTCTCACCGGAACGGGAACCTACATGGGAACCGGGTCTGCTGCCAACACCGACCTGACGGGCGAACTTTCCTTCGCCGCAGCAACTACAGCGACCTACACCTTCGCCAAAACAACCCTGACGAACCACTCTGAATGCATCGTTACGCCCCAGGCTACGACTGCTTCCTCAGGGACTCCGTTCATCACCTACACCGCAGCTACGTCGTTCACGATCAACTTCCCGACAGCCTTCACTGGCGCGGTCAGCTATGTATGCATTGGAAGGAATTAAATGACGCGGATACTGTTTACCCTTTCCCTAATCTTCGCTTCGCTGCCTCTCTCGGCGACCACCTGGTACGTCCGCAGCGACGGCGGGACCCGCTACTCGACCAACATCACTACCGGCCAGTGCGATGGCACCGCAGACGTGTCCTACGCCTCAACAGGCGGGACGGGCACGAATCAGCATTGCGCCTTCAATGACATTCGAATGCTGTGGGCTGATGGCAGCTATACGAACAATATCAATGCAGGATCCCCGGCATGGGGCTGGATCGGCGCGGGTGGCGACACCTACATCGTCCGCAGTTGCTATAACGCCGATGCAACAAGTGCTTGCCGGATCGGATACAGCGGACCAAATGTAGGAAATTATGGTTTCGCGCTGGCAGGGAATCCTTTTCAATCGGGAGCACCACCGCCTTTCTCCGGTACCTCTGGCGCACACACGAAGATTCTTGGGGGAAACTATGCCTCCTGTCATTCGGCAAGCGCAAGGACCTTCGTTCATGGTGGTTACGGGGCTGCATGGACATTTCAAATGGCAGGCGTTTCTTATGTAGATGTTGCCTGCATGGATATCACGGACTATGCCAATTGCGGGGTTGGAGGGCAGGTAAATACATGCGGAAGCGGATTTCCCTTGCAAGACTTCGCGAAGGTCGCGATCTCATGGAGTAACACCTCTACCTTTGACACCCTGACAGATATCCACATTCACGGAATGGCCTCTGTTGGGATGCTCGGGCCTACCGGCGATGGTGTGGTGATGGACTACATCGACACGATAGGCAACGCCAGTTCCGGGTACGACGCTGACGGAGGGGACGGAACGACGGGTACGGGAAATCTAGCCATTTCTCACTTCAATATCAGTTGGAATGGATGCGTGGAGGAATACCCGATTGTCGATGCTCTACCTTATCAAGACTGCACGGACGACAGCGTAAGCGGCGGGTATGGAGATGGGTTCGGAACCGCGAGCACGAACAGTACTGCATGGCATGTGACTTTCAGCCAGGGAATATCCTCCTACAACACGCAAGACGGTTTGGACGCGCTCCACATCCAAGGCGGCACATCGCAGATGACTGTTGACCGGGTTCTCGCGTTCGGCAACATGGGGAATCAGGTCAAAGAAGGTTCGGCAGGGGCAATCACCAACAGCTTGATCGTCGGGAACTGCATGGCACTATCGGGAGCGATACCGGGAACTCCAACTGGGTATAACTCGCAGTTGAAGGACTTTTGCCGCGCTGGCAATGAAGCCCTCGTACTCTCAATGAATAACGGTTCCGTCACAAAGTTCATCGGCAACACCGTATACGGCTTCCAAGCTCCGATTGGCGGCGGTGAAGGCGATCTGGGGGACTTGGTTTGCAATACAACCTGTACGACAACGGCGGCCCTGATCTACACGGACAATATCCTAGTTGGTTTTGACCCCAGCGCATCAGGAACTCTGCCCGAGAAGTACACCAACTCGACTGGCGTAGACCCTTTTACGCAGACCGGGTCGCAGTACGCACACAATGCGAGTTATGGTCTGCGGACTTCCTGCCCAGACCCAAGCGGCGAGTCCAACGCACTCTGCGCGCTTCCACAGCTTGTGGATACGACGTGGCACTCCTACGGGTACGGCAACATGCAACCTGCGTCATCAAGCAACGTGGTGGGAGCCGGAATCGCCGTCTCCGGCCTCACAACAGACTACGCGGGAGTCACACGGCCCAACCCGCCTTCGATGGGCGCGTATGAGGCGGCAGGAACACCAACCGCAGCCACGCCGACAGCAAGCCCGGCAGCGGGAAGCTACACCTCTGCCCAGACCGTGACGCTAAGCACGGCAACAGGTGGGGCTGCAATCTGTTTCACGACAGACGGCACCACGCCCGCGGCGGCCACAGCAGGGACTTGTAGCCATGGCACGACCTACTCTGCGCCTTTTGCGGTGAGTGCGACGGCTACGCTCAAGGCGATTGCCACGCTTGGAGGCGACACCAACAGCCCAGTCTTCTCAGGGATCTACACGATCAGCGCAACCGTTCCCTTCACCTTCACCGTGAACGGCAAGATCATCCTTTCTGGAAGGGTGGTGGTTCAATGACCCTTTTCCTTTCGGGGCGGGGTCTCCAAACTCGCCTCGACACCATAGACAGCAACATTAACCTGATTCTTGAAAGGCTCACCAAAATGGCAACCACAATCGCTCAGGAAGACACCGAACTCGGCACCGTCGAAACCTCTCTCGGCAAGCTCGGCACGGACCTCACCAAGGCACTCGCAGACCTCAAGGCCGCCCAGCCAACCGTTGACGCGACACCGGAATTCAACCGCCTCGTTGCACTCGCCAATTCGCTCGAGACGCAGGATGCCGCTGTGACCGCTGCGGACCCTGGCGTTCCGGCAGCTTAACCGTAACCGAACCACCAGAGGCCGGGGCTGATTGCCTCGGCCTTTTTCTTTTGGAGGCCTATGAACCACTCAGAAAAAGCGACCGCCTTGGTAATGGAGTTTGAGGGTTTCAGCCCTACCCCGTACCGCGATGAAAATCGGGTGCTGACCATCGGCTACGGCCATACGGGAGAGGGTGTACATGAAGGGCTGATATGGACGATGGTGCAAGCGAACGTGGCCCTTGACCGCGACATGCTCACGGCGGATTCAGTCATTAATCGCGTTATCAGGGTTGCGCTCACGCAGAACCAGCACGACGCATTAACCAGCTTCGTATTCAACGTCGGCGAAGGCCATTTTGCTGGGTCCGTGCATCCGCCGCGCAAACCGTCTACGACATTCACCATGCTCAACGCCTGCAACTTTCCCGCAGCCTCGGAGGCGATACTTCTGTGGAATGAAGCGGCTGGCAAGGTTGATCCGGGTTTGGTGCGCCGCCGCGCTGCGGAAAAGGCTCTCTTTGATCAGCCATAAATAAAACGGAACCCACAGGCCCATCGCTTAATTAGCGGTGGGCTTTTTCTTCATTTTAGGGGCAACATACCCCAACTCTTCCGCCTTCTCAAGGACGGCCCACTTCACGGCCCCGGAGCGTGTGCGCTTAGTCTTGGCCTTGAGCCAATCAGCGGCGGCCAGCTCATCGCCGTTGAACTTGATCGGCACCGATTTGCTTACCTGCTTATTACCTACCATGACCGCATAATACACCCTTTGGTAACTTTTGGCAACATCCCGACTAGTTGGAGTATGTACCGATGCTACCTTTTTCACATGACATCAAACAACTCTCCCAGCGCAATCCCAGAAAAGTTGCATTTTTCGTACCACGAAAGTGGGACTATAACCACGTCCATAGGGCTCCAGCATACGTTCGGGCACATCGATTGCCCGGCATGTGAGGCCACAAGGACTGATACGTTGAGCTACGACCCTGATTCACTTCTCAAGCTAAGATTCTCCTCTGCTGTTGCGATCTGGTTAGAAACGCGCAAGCCTTACTTGAGGGAGCGTTCCTTCTATATGGCGGGCCATCACATTGAACAGCTCAACCGTTTCTTTGGAGCGCTCAAAGCCAAAGATATTCATCTAGGACACCTGCGCCAATACCAGCGAGAACGCGCGTCGAATGAAGCAAGGCGCTGGAAAAGGAAGGCGGGGCCTTCGATCATCAACCATGAGATATCGGTGGTGCAGCAATTTCTGAAACGCTGCGGCCGTTGGAAAGACTTTGAAGAGCACTACGAGCCTCTTCCTCTGCCGCCGTCCAGAAAGCCAAAGGTTATGACGGATGAAGAGGAATACCGCCTCTTCGCTATCGCGAAAACAAAGCCCGAGTTTGAGCTGGCCTACTTGGTCGCTGGTATGTCCGTCAACACAACGGCTGCAGGATCGGAGCTGCGCCACCTTCGATTGCAAGACGTTTCCTTGGAGGGTCGCCCCAAAATAACCATCAATCCCGAGCATACAAAAAACGATTACCGCCATCGGACGATACCTCTGAACTCAAGCGCCGTGATTCAGTTAACGCAGGTGATTGCCAGAGCGCAGAGTCTCGGCTGTTTTCTTCCGCAACACTATATTTTCCCCTATCGGGTCACGAGAAATCTATGGGACCCTTATCGGCCGGCATCAACCTCCTGGTTGCGGAATTCCTTCACGGCTATGCGGGACGCCGCGGACCTGCCGTGGCTGACGCCGCACTGCTTGAGGCATCAAGCGATCACGAAGATGCTGGAGAACGGTACGCCCCCGGAAATCGTACGCGGCATCTCAGGACACATAGGAGAGCAGATGATGAGACATTATTTCCACGGCAGGTACGATGCGGCATCCGACGCATTGAGCAAAATTGACTCAGGAGGTGTTAGGATTCATCCCAAGCGGGCCTAGCTCAATTGGATAGAGCACAGAGCTTCTACCTCTGCGGCTGCAGGTTCGAGTCCTGCGGCCCGCACCACGCAAGCCTCCACACAGGAGGCTTTTTGTGTGCCTAAAAATAAATCAGACATCAGCAAGAAAGTTGTTGACACGCGGGCTGATGTGGCTCAAGATCATTTTGTTACTAAATCGAAGAGCAATTCTTCATTTGGTCGCCGGGATCTTAAAAAGATCATTAGCCTGTATTTTTAGGCGATCAGCCTTCTAAGCTGACGGTTGCAGGTTCGAGCCCTGCCTCGCTCACCATCCCACTCGTGCACCAGTTGGAGCAGCAGGCTCCCGTCTAAGCTTCCATCAAAGCATCCGCCGGTGTGGTCTGACCGTGGTCTCCGGCGCCTCTTAGCCCAGTAGCATGACGAGCCCCGGCCAGCGCAATCAAAGCCAGCGCGAGGCAGCACACCCCGTTCCAACCCCAATGCACCCATGCCATCGTTGCCAGCGCGGAACCCACCGCCGCACCGGTAAAGTACACCGTCATGTAAACCGTATTCAGCCGGCTTCGCGCCGAAGGCACCAGGCCGAAGATCCGCGTCTGGTTCGCCACCTGCGTCATCTGCGCTCCCATATCCAGCACGACCACCCCGACAACCAGCACCACCAGGTGCACCACCGTGGAAACGCCCGCAGCTTCTCCGCCCCAGAGCGCAAAATAAGAGATCGCCAGCAGAGCCATACCGGCCGTAATCACCCATCGCGACCCGTGCCTGTCCGCCAACCGGCCTGCCAGCGGCGCGACCATAGCTCCCGCCGCTCCCACCACTCCAAACGTGCCTGCAACGCCGGCGCCTAAACCATAGTGACGGTGAAGCAAGAACGCCAAGGTCGTCCAGAAGCAACTGAAGGAAGCGAACACCAGGGCGCCGATCGCACACGACTCACGCAGCATCGGCTGGGTGCGGAACAGCGTCCACAGCGACCGCATCGCCTCCCCATATCTCAACTGCTGCTTGGGCGGCAGCTTCGGCATCACCCGCCACATCAGCGGCACAAACGCCGCGTTCATCACCGCCGCCACCACAAACACCCAGCGCCAGCCATGAATTCCGCTTACCCAGCCTGCGAAGGTTCGCGCCAGCAAAATGCCCAGCAGCAGCCCCGTCATCACGATACCGATAGCCCGCCCACGCTGCGCATCCGACACCAGGTCCGGCGCAATCGGCAGGGCGATGTGGGTCACAGACGCAAACAGGCCGATCAGCACACTGCCCGCGATCAGCCATGCCAGACTCGGAGCAACCGCCACCAGAACCAGCGCGACCGCCACGGCTCCGTACATCCGCATCATCAACCCCCGGCGCTCCAGCACATCGCCAAGGGGAACAAACGCGAGCATCCCGGCCGCATAGCCGACCTGGGTGGCGACGGCCACAAAGCCTGTCCTGCCCGCCGTTGCGCCATAACTGCGGCTCATCTCCAGCAGCAACGGCTGATTGTAGTAGATCGTCGACACGCCCACCGCGCACGCCAGCCCAAGAAACGGCAGCGGCGCACGGGAAGCGTCTTTTGAGCGAGTGGTCATACCAGGGCCGTCTCTAGTGTAGAGCCTCCGAGATGAGTTCGCCGGGACGATCCACCTTCCGCGAGCCTACGTTCTGCCAAGCATCAGCTTCGCAATGGTTGCCAACTGCATAAATGACGTCCCTTCGTAGATCTTCCCTATCTTGGCATCGCGATAGAGCTTCTCGACCGGATAGTCCTTCACGAAGCCGGAACCGCCATACACCTCCACGGCCAGGCTCGCCACGCGCTCGGCAACCTGCGAAGTGAAGTATTTACACATAGCCGCCTCTTTTAGAAACTCCAGCTTCGCATCCTTCAATCGCGCCGCGTTATAGACCATCAGCCGCGCCGCCTCGATCCCCGTCGCCATCTCCGCCAACTGGAACTGCATCGCCTGAAACTCGACCAGCGGCTTGCCGAACTGCCTGCGCTCCTTGGCCCACTTCGCCGCATGACCCCAGGCTCCCGCTGCCAGTCCGAGCATCTGCGCGCCAATGCCGATCCGCCCCTCGTTCAGCGTCTCGATGGCAATCTTGTAACCCTTTCCCGGCTCGCCCAGCACCTGCGGATCCGGCACAAAGCAATCGTTGAAGATCAGCTCACACGTACTCGAAGCCCGAATCCCAAGCTTGTCTTCCTTCTTCCCGACGGTGAATCCAGCCGCACCCTTTTCCACCACAAAGGCCGTAATCCCCTTGTACCCCGCCACAGGATCGAGCGTGACGAAGACGATAAACAGCCCCGCCTCCATCGCGTTCGTTATCCAAAGCTTCTGGCCGTTCAGCACATAACCGTCGCCTCGCTTCACTGCCCGGGTCTGCAGTGCAAACGCGTCCGATCCGGACGAGGCCTCACTGAGCGCATAGGCCCCGATAGTGTCGGTCGCCAGCCGCGTAAGATATCTTTTTTTCTGCTCGTCCGTCGCCCAGCGAATCAGCGCATTGATGCACAGCGTATTCTGCACATCCACCATTACCCCAACCGACGGGTCCACCGCCGAGATCTCCTCGACCGCCAGGATCGCCTGAAAGAAGGAACCGCCAGCCCCGCCGTACTCCTCCGGGACCTCGATCCCCATCAGGCCCAGCTCAAACAGCCTGCGAATCAGGCCGGCATCCATCTGCTGAGCCTCATCCATGCCGCGCACCAGCGGTGCGATCTGTTCCACCGCAAATCGTCGCACCGTATCGCGAAACATCTGCTCGTCTTCACTCAACTGCGTCAACGCCACCGGTCCAGCCTGCTGCACCATCCACTCACCTCAACCTTCCATCAGGAAAAGGTGAGTTTAGCATTCTGGGCTGACAACAAAACAGCATCTCTCGTCAGATCAATCCCCAGCCGAATCTTTGAAGTGGAGTTTTAGCCAGCGGCGCTCACGGGTGGATCGACTCGAGCAGACCTTGCCCGCTGCACAAAAGGATCGAAGACAGGGCCGGACTGTCTCTTCGGCACAAATATCTCGGCAATGGCAGGCAGGATATAGGACGCCGTCGCGGCGGCGAAGACGATCCCCGCGCTGAGATAGCCCAACGCGTAGATGAGTGTTCCCAGGCCGCCCTCCGGAGCGATATGGGCGAATGAAAGAACCGCCAGCAGTCCCCACGGTGACTCCCGGGTATCCCCACAGAGCGAGTCGAATAGAGTGAATAACATGGTGTAGAGAATGGGAGCGAGTACCAGGACACCGGTCCAGCGCATGAAATGAAATGACTCTCCGGCAGGACTGAAGGAAATACCGGTCGTGAAGTCATCGTCTGCAAGGTAACCCATCTGGTGTGCATACAGATTGCCCGCCCCCCACCAGGGCTTGTTGGGCCAGATGAAATTTGGTACCAGATGGGCGAATTCGATGAAAACGGGTGTAATCCCTGGGACTACCCCCTGTTCCGTTAGATTGACCAACGCATCGTCCGGGCTGATCATCTGCAGCCGGTCGAAAAACCCTTGGTGATGCGTGAAATATCCGTAGGACTCTTCCTCGTCTGCATCCTTCTCGTCTTTTTCGAACTCCTCCCGAACGTGTGTGGGATTTGCCAGCAGGGCGATGGAGAGGTCCAGGTTTTCTGTAAACGTATCTTTTTTGAGAGAACGGCCGTACTGCGAGTAGGGCACCAGATACTGGAAGACGATGAACGTCATCAGGATGCCTCCCGCGATCTGGGCCAGCGTCACCCTGTAGCGCTGTGAGGCAGCCGCAACGAGCCACGCCACAAAGGGTGTAATCAGACCTTCCTTCGTGAAACCCACCAATCCTTGGAGAAACATGTAGCTGCCACAGATCAGGACGGGAGTGCTGACACTGCGTGTGCCTCCACTACGCCGAATCGTGTGAATGACCCCAAGGAAAATCGCGAGGGGCAAAAAATGGTTCACCTGGCTCAAAGCGCTGAGAATTGTTCCTGATCCGCTGGATGCGAAGGTCTGTAGTGCGGCGATTGCCAGGCCGGTAAGCATGCAGCCTACCGTGGCGCTTTGCATGTTGGCGTCTGTGACAAAACTGGCCAGGAAGGCCCGCTTCGACATTAACTGCTTGCTCAGGAAAGCAGCCCCAAGCATCGCGCAACCTGTACCCAGATAGACCTCGATTGTCGTCATCGGGACGATCAGGTTGGAATCCGCCGGTTCGCCGAGTACAGCCTTCCAGAACAAGCCGACCACGACCGCGAGAACGGAGAAGAAGAAGATGTAAGCCCCTGAGGGCCGAGTCAGCCCTCCGGCTACGTTGAACGCCGCAGCGGCAACCAGAATGAACAGGAACGCGCACAGCGAAAACAGGGGAGCGGTGCCCTGATAAAGCTGCAGCACGCATAGGGCCACAGCGAAGATGCAGACCGGAGCAAATGGAATCCGTTCTGGAAAAGGAAGGCGCACGCAGTCTATATCCTAAGCCTTTGCTGACGATCGCTTTGCCGTAGACAGCAGGTATGCCGGTACCGCGGCGGGGAAGGCACACCATGCTCGGAGTAGATGGAAAATGTCCGATCCGGTGTCTTGCACTCGATCATAGTGGGTGAATCGGAGCCAGTCAAAGGACGCCAGCGTTGGGTAGTGGGTCAGTTTGAATTTTCGCTGAGGGCAGAAAGCGAACCGTGTGGCTCTGCATTCTCCGTTATTGGCCACTGCTACGCCCAATTCGGTTTGGATCCCTAGCCATGCAAAGTCTCACCGCGTTCAAGCATGGCAACAGAGCTTTCGACCTTACGCGCGCGCGTCTCCGCCTTTTTTGCGACACCTATGCGGTACAACACCGCGTAGCGGTTCGCTCCGGTCAATGTTGCGAAGAACCTAGCCGCCTTATGTTTGCATCAAGAGCAGCTTGCAGATCAGGCGGCACTGTGGCTCGGCTGGCAGGAGCATAGGCGACATCCCAACGCCCGTCGGCTTTGGCCGCTTCGATTTCCGCCAATCCTGCCGCAACCATCCTCCCGGCGTCGATAAGCACGATCGCCCGTGTGCGATTAACCTCCGACCATTTGCTGCGAGCCTTGCGCGGCGTGAAGCGAATCAGCCAGTACTGAGCGTCATATTTGTCGAGCTGACCATCGATCCAGCCGTGGCACAGCGTAGCGTCGATTGCTTCGGCCTTGGTCAGACTAGGAATGCCCGACCCCTGCTTGGCAATCTTCAGCCACAGACCTGGCGTAGTCGTCGGTTGATTGCCGAGCCAGCTTACGAAGGCTGCGGCATCGGGAAAGCCGAGAATAGGCAAGTTCGCTTTGGTTTCCATGTTTATGCCTTTTTATTGCACAGTCCAAAGCAAAGTAGAACTAGAGGCTGTTATGAAGTTCAAGCGAGTTGTTTGAAGATGCTTGCGATCATGAGTATGGCGAAGCTGAGGTAGTGAAATCCTTTGAGGGTTGTGTCGAGCCGTTCGTAGTCTCGGGCGAGTCTGCGAAAGCGTGCAGCCCAGGCAAAACTTCGCTCCACCACCCAGCGTCGCGGGAGGAGCACGAAACCGCGTTTTGCAAGGGGATGCTTGACGACTTCCAGTACGATGCCATGCTTTTGGGCGGCTTCGGCTGCGTTCGGCCCGGTATATCCCTGGTCGACGTAGGCCAGTTTGATTGTGCCTCCGGTAACGGCCTGCATGTCTTGGGCGAGCGTCTCCAGTTGGGCCCGATCGCCTTGATCGGCTGGAGTAACTTTCAGCGCCAGCAGGTGGCCGAGGGTATCCACCGCGATGTGGACCTTCGATCCCTTCCTGCGCTTGGCTCCGTCGTAGCCGGCGCGGGCTCCGCTCTCGGGGGTGGACTGAAGCGTACGGCTGTCAATACAGACGGCTGTCGGTTGACCCTTGCGACCAGCGAACTCGCGCAGCAGAATGCGCGTGTCTTCCACCAGTTGCTCAAAGCATCCGGCCCGCATCCAGCGTTGCATCTGCTGATAAATCGCAGGCCAGGGTGGGTAATCGTGCGGCATGAAGCGCCACTGGTTGCCCGTTCGCGCGATATAACGAACTCCGTTGAACACTGCCCGCAGGTCATGCTCGCGATGCGCACTGTCCTCACGGCTCAACAGCAAATACGGAAGTACAAACGCCCATTCCTCATCCGTCACATCGCTCGGATAGCCAACCTTGCCCTTCGTCGCCATCCTTCCATGTTGGACAGCAAACAGTCGTACGCAAAGAACCTGCATCGGTACAAACTTCATAACAGCCTCTAGACTAGAAGGAGCAGATTCAGAAAAATGCCTGATAGCTCTTGAAATGCGATTTACTGTTGGCCACTCGTTACTCAGCGGTTTACAGCCGGTCGTGGCGCAGATAGGGTGGTGAGGTCATTGCGCCATCCTGCTCGCGGACCGGTGTTTCGGGCATTGGCCAAGGTTGCACGCCGACTCTGTTCGCCCACGCAGTGTAGCTCGCTACCATTGCGGTAACGCGTTCCGGCTGCTCATCCGACAGGTCGTGAAGTTCGGTCCGATCTTCCTCCATGTCATACAGCTCCCAGGCATCGGGGAACCGCGAAACGAGCTTCCATCTGCCGTCTCTCGTCGCCGAGTTGCCCTCGTGCTCCCAGAAGAAAGGAGCGCGCCCGGTACGGACCTTGCCTTGAAAGATCGGCAGCAGGCTCGTTCCGGCGAGTGCGGGCGGCGTTTGACCGGACTTCGCGGTCTTTGGATAAGCCACACCGGCTATATCGAGACAGGTGGCCATAATATCCGTCTCATGGCCGGTCTGGTGTGTGATCGCGCCCCCTTTCTTGATCGCGGCCGGCCAATGGACGATACAGGGAGTGCTGATGCCGCCCTCGTGCGCATAGTGTTTGTAGAGCCGGAACGGAGTGTTCGCACAGTTTCCCCATGGGATACCTATGCTCTGGTAGGTATCGGCTGCTCCAGGCATGATCTCCGGCTGGTTTCCTCTGCGGACGGGCCGCCCATCGAGAGTGGTGCGCGGAATGTAGTCTTCCCGAGGCGCCTTCGGTCCCGGATCGCCGAGCTCCTCGAAGTTGCCACCGTTGTCGGACATGAACAGGATCATCGTGTTTTCGGCGATGCCCAACTGGTTCACCTTGTCGACGATGCGACCTATATTGCGGTCGAGCCTTTCGATCATGGCGGCATACACCGCCATGCGCCGCATCTCCCAGTCTTTGTAAGATGCGAGCTTCCACGTCGGCACACGCGGATCGCGCCTGGTCAGCGCCCACTTCTCCTTCACAATGCCCATCTTCAACTGGCGTTCGTGACGTCCCCGCCGAAGCACATCCCAGCCGTCACGGTAACGGGCGTGGTATTTTGCGATGTCATCTTCCAGACCGTGCAGCGGCCAATGCGGCGCGGTAAACGCCGTGTACAGAAAAAACGGCGATCCGTGGCCGGCCATCTCATCCATGTACTTCGTAGCGTTCTCCGCGATAGCGTCCGTGTAATAGAAGCCCTCAGTTGCCTGGATAGGCGTGTTGTCGCGTGTAAGCGTCACTGGATCGAAGTAGCTGCCCGCACCCTGGATGGTGCCGAAGAACCTCTCGAAGCCGCGCTGCAACGGCCAGTTGTGGTTGCCGAACCCCTTCGTATCCGGAGTAAGGTGCCATTTGCCGGCCATGGCCGTACGATACCCGCCGCTCCGCAGGGCCTCGGGAATCGTGACACAGTCTTCACTAAGGTCGCCCTTGTATGCCGGATAGGGATAACGGCCATAATCGGCTGTCATCATACCCATCCCCGCCTGGTGCGGATAGAGCCCAGTCATCAGCGATGCGCGCGATGGACAGCATCGAGGGTTATTGTAGAACTGCGAGAAACGCATGCCGCCCGCAGCGAGTTTGCTGAGATTCGGAGTCGAGATCTCCGAGCCATACGGCTCCGTGTCCGAGTAACCCATATCATCGGCGAGGATAAGAATAATGTTCGGGCGTGTTGCCTTGTTCAAGCCTGGCTGCGCTTCGGTCGCGGCCGCCAGCGACGACGGAAGCGCAAACCCAGCCATCGCCGCTGTGCCGTCCTGCAGGAACTCTCTTCTCGTCTTCACAGTTACTCCCCTTAATTACATTCCAGCGTACAGGCCGTCTTGTCTATCGGGCCCATCTGAGGCTAGAAAAGCATCTTTGCTCCGAGTTGAAGCACTCTCGCCGATCCAGCGGAGGTCACCTGCCCGAAGTTTGTCGTGCCCAACGTGGTCTGTATGCCGCTGAAGTTGGTGTGATTGAAAACATTGAAGGCCTCACCACGCAACTGGAGGTGAGACTCCCGGAAGATTTCGATATTACGGAAGAGCGTGACATCCCAAACCTCGTACCCTGGTCCTTGAATGCTTCCGTTGCTTGCGGTTCCGGGACGATATTGCGTCGCAGGCACTAGTGAGAAGGCAGCCTTGTTGAACCACTGCGCTTGACTGCGGAGCGCGCCGCTATTGGCGTTCGAGACGTAATCGGGACGGCCGTTCCCTACCTCGGAGCTCCCGACCGCAAGGATTCCCTGCCCTGCCGGGTCCTGGGCCTGCGTATTCGCGGTAAGGAATAAGCCCGATCCGTACGAGACGATGCCGGAGAACTCCCAACCGCCAAGCAGATGCCCCTCGATGCCATGCTGGTCGGCAAAGAACGGCAATGAATAAACGTAGTTCAGGTTGAAGAGGTGTCTGCGATCGAATGCAGTAGGTCCATACTCCGCCGAAGGGTTATAGATGTTCTGAGGCACGAATGCGTTCGAGAGCGACTTCGAATAGGTGTAGTTCACGGTAACAACGGAGCGATGCTGAAAGCGTCTGGATGCCGAGACCTGCAAACTGTTGTAGTTCGAAGAGAACATCTGCTCGATGCTGTCGATCGGTCCGTATCCTTGATAGGGCCGGATCACATTGAGAGTTTGTGTGTTGCTGGCCGTCACCTTGTTGCCGGAGATAATTCCCTTTTGCGCGAAGAGGCCGGGCAGCGGAGCATTGATATCTTCTGTGATCGAAAGATGCACGGCATGGTTGCCGTAGTAGCCGATATCGAGCACGGTGCTCTTGCCCAACTCCTTCTGTACATCGAGGCTGTAGGACTCGAGATAAGGATTTGGCGCGGTAACCTGCTCGGCATGTACTACGGTCGGCGCGGGATTTCCGGCGACCGCGCCCGTTCCAGGCGACGCAAAGTTCGTGTTCTGGATCGTTGTCGTGACCACGTTGAGATAGTTCTGCGCCGCCATCGCCTGCTGATCGGCATTTGGAATAAGGAAGTAGTAGATCCCAAAGCCTCCGCGTATGGAGGTCCTCCCGTCGCCGCTCGCGTCATAGGCAAAGCCGAACCTTGGGGCAAAGGCAAGGTTGGGCTGCTGCACCACCTTCTCCCCGTACGGCGAGGTCTTGCCCCCGACGATGATTCCGTTCGTTGGACTGAAGGCAGGGTTCGGGGTGCCTCCGCCTGTGCATGGAGCCGCTGTGCAGATTAACCCGGTACTGGTGAGCGTTGGCGCGGACGCGGCGTTGTAGAGACCTGGAACGAAGTTCACCATCGGCACAAGCGGGAACCCTACAAGTGCGCCCGATGTTGGCTGTGCGATATAGGAGTACCGGAGGCCGCCATTCACAGTAAGACGGGGCGTAGCATGAAAATCGTCCTGCACATATGCCTCATAGACGTTGGTATGCGGCAGCGTCGCCGTATCAGATGAGTTCTGCTGAAAGTTGGTAACGTTGCCGAGCAGGAAGTTGGCGAAGGCCTGATCGAAGTTCGTCTCTCCGGCAGTCAACACTCCGGGGGAGAAGGTGTAGGCTCCCGCATTGGTCTGTCCGAAGTTATTGCCAGCCTGCTGGTATTCGAGGTTCATGCCCACGCTGATGGTATGGCGGCCCAGCGTCGTGATGTCGTTGGCGAAGAACTGGGTGAGCGGGTCGCGGTTGTTATAGGGGCCGATCGTTGAAAATCCCAGCCCGTTGATGGTGAGGCTCGGGACCCGGCCGAGTGTGGTCGGATAGGGCAACGTGGGCCTGATGTCGGGCGAGTTCGCAGCTTGCAGATAACCGATGGGCTGGGCGGTCACCCAGTTCTGCATGTGCGCGCCGCCGCCCTCGAGGACGTTGTGCGAGCCGATCACATAGGTGGCGTGGCCGAAGAAGATGGTGGCCCCATCGGTAACGTTCGCCGTGCCCACGCCCGGAACTCCTTGCGCTTGGCGCAGCCCATTCGGGACGACCAGGTGGAAGGGATCGTCGAGGTAGCGGAAGAAGACGCTCAACTTGCTGGTGATCTGTCGATCGATGCGAATAAAGGTTTGCGTTTCGTTGTTGATCCCCGACTCGGAGACGACCAAACCCTGCGGGTCGGTTGGGCTGTTCGGGACCGGGGTCTTGTTGATAATGTCCGTCAGGTAGGCTCGCGCAGTTGGATCGATCGACGCGATCGTCTTCGACATGGACGTGCAGTTTCCGGCAGCGTTGTACGCCACACACACTGGGACATTGAAGACACCCTCCCGCTGGGCAGCCGTCGCAACGTTCGTCAGGGTCTCCTGGCTATTGGACTTGCTGCGCAGAAACTCCTGGCCGAAAAAGAAGAACGTCTTGGCTGTGCTGCGCTGCGTAATACCGGGAATCCAGACAGGACCGCCAACGGAATACCCGAAGTCGCTATAGCGAAGGCCGGGCCGCGGGACGCCAGCGAAGTTGTTAAAGTAGTTGTTTGCATTCAGCGCCTGACTACGATAGAACTCGAAGATACTGCCGTGAAACGCGGTACTCCCTGCCTTGCTGTTAATGCTGACGAAGGCGGCGCCTGAGCCTCCGAACTGTGCGCCATAGTTGCTGCGTTGCAGGTTGATCTCCTGAATAAAATCTATGCCCGGGTAGGCAGCGATCTGAGTTCCTCCTGCCGAGCGGCGCTGAAAGTCTTCCCCATCGACAAAGAATCCGTTCTGCGCAGCCGGCAGACCGTTGACGGAAAAATTAGCCGAGTTCACCGTGCCGGCCGATGAGATAGCTCCGCGGTCCTGCGGACCCGGAATGCCGCCGCTGATCCCAGGCTGGATCGCCAGCAGTTGCAGAAAGTTTCGGCTGCTCAGAGGCAGTTCGGTGATCTTTTCAGAGGAGATCAGCGTGCCCGCGGCCGCGTTGTCCAGTTGCGGCTGCAGAGCATTTGCGGTGACCTCGACGTTTTGTGTCAGGGAGCCCGCTTGCAACTGAATCGTCGCGGAGGCGTGCAGGCCGACATGAACCTCCACCGTCTCCGTAATCGTCTGAAATCCCGTTGCGTGAACTGTCAGGCTGTAACTTCCGGTCCCAAGCAGAGGTGCGGTAAATTCACCCTGGTCGTTGGACGTGACGGTGCGCACGGTCAGGTTCTGGTCGATATTCTTCACCGTGATCGAAGCCTTGGGAATGAGCGCGCCGGTGGGATCCTTCACCACGCCGTCGATCTCGCCGGTGAGGTTCTGAGCCCCCGCCGGCACAACCATGACCGCCGAGCACCAGCAGAAGACCATGAGTATCGCGGTGCTCCTCAGCAGTTGCAGCGCCACTCTCTCCAGCAGCGATGTTGGCTTCCACTTTCTCAGATTGTATCCGCGTCGAACTGCCCATAAAAATTCAACCTTTGTAGGTATGGTCATCGCACTCTCCTTTTACCGGTACGTGCTTTTGTAATCGCTTACACGATTTGCAAAAATATGCCCCGCGACCGTACTCTGTCAAGCTGTCGCACCGGACCTCGGCCAGAGACTTCCTGCACTTGCGCGGCAGCTACAGTAGGTCCTTCTGCTCCAGCAGGTCAGCATACGCGCCGGATGATCATCGAGGAGACGAGGCATTCAGGATAGTTCGACTCGTAAATCCATCCGTCTGCGATGCAGAGGGCATTCACGGACGCCCTGTATTCCGTATATTAGGATTTGCTGTCTTCAATGGAGATCGAACAGTTAGTCGCTGAGCTAGTATTTGTAATAGCAATACGCATTGCTGCAAGCTCTATACCGATTCGCTGACGTTTATAAAACAACGTTAACGCGAATGGAAACATAGTTCTATCTTTGTACAAACGAGACTTTTCGAGGGGACTTTACTTCAATGGACATCCAGGGGGTTGCAAGACTCGCAAAAGTTTCGACCGCGACCGTCTCCCGCGTCATCAACAACTCGCCGAGCGTTCGCCCCGCGATGGCCGAGCACGTCAAGCGAATCGTCGAACAGACCAACTATGTTCCAAATCGTAACGCCCGCAGTCTCCGCGTGCGTCATAGCAAGCTATTTGGGCTGATCGTCTCCGATGTCAAGAACCCGTTTTTCCCCGAGTTGATCGATGGATTCGAGGCAATGGCGACCGCGCATGAAATCGATGTCATATTCACCCACACCAACTACGACCCGAAACGTTTGGAGCATTGTTTGCGCCGCATGGTGGAGCGCAACGTGGATGGTATTGCGGTCATGACCTCCGAGGCCGCGGTCGAATCGCTTGCGGAAGTTGGCAGGCGCAATATTCCACTTATCCTCCTCGATCAGGCGGAGAAAGGCCATGACTTTCAAAATATCCTCACCGACTTCAATAGTGGCTTTCTAGAAGCAGTGCGCCACCTTAAAGATCTTGGTCACACCGAAATTGGCTTTGTTTCTGGCCCCACGACGTTCGCTTCAGTAAAGCGCAGGCGGGAAGCCTTTGTCAGGGCCATGAAGATCAATCGACTGAAGGTTCGTAAGGAGTGGATCGTCAAAGGCGAATTGCAAGTAGAGGGCGGCCGTCAAGCGACCAAGCGACTTCTAGCCGGCACCCAGCGACCCAGCGCAATTGTTACCACCAACGATTTGATGGCGGTGGGCGCATTGCAGGCGGCGCATGAGGCTGGAATCAGCGTTCCGCGAAACCTGTCCGTAATCGGCTTCGACGATCTTCAAGTCTCCGCAATGGTCAGCCCCCCACTCACAACCATCTGCATGTCTCGACAGGAAATCGCGGCACGAGCCTTTTCCTTCCTGTTCGAAGCCTCACAACGGCATAGCAAACTTCCGCCGCACAAGCGCAGCATCTTGCCTCGCCTCGTCGTTCGGGGCTCCACGGCCCCACCACCTTAGCAGCACAACACTCATACTTAAAACTATTACCTATCTGGCAGATGAATCGATGACCATGCGAACTTCACCCGCGCATTGCGTCCAGGCCGCCATATAGGCGGACGTGTTCTCCCGACTCGACCCCCCGCAATACCCACAGTATCTCCTCTTCACTGTGCCCGCGCTTGCCTATGCCAGTTCTCCTCTCGCTCCCAGAGAACCATCACAAACTAAAGTTCCTCAACTTCAATCTGGATCAGTTTTTGGTTTTGAGTCTTGTAGAGTGTAAAGCTTTACAATTGCTCGGGCTCTCAGATACGATCACTGCCTATGCCGACGCGAGCAGTTCGGCGTAGGCCGGCTCCACGGAGAAGCGCCGAGGGTTCTCAGAGATCCGGTAGTATGCTTTCGGGCCAGCGTACCATCCAGCTTTCGACAGCAATGAATTTCGGTTCAGTACAAGCAAGAAGGTTGGATAGACAGATGGTCGAGAAGAAATTCGCGTGCGGGATGATTCGTTTGATAGCCTCTGTTCTGATCTATAGCTCGGCTGCTTTCAGTTATGCGTCAGGGCCGGAGACTGCTTCGAAAGAAGTGCGCGGAGCGATCTATGTCCCATATGAGGCATACAACGCCCCGCAGATGTGGAAGACCCTCGATTTGGCGGTAACGCGCCGCGATTTCGGGTATGCGAAAGAATTGCACCTAAACGCGCTGCGGATTTGGGCCAGTTATGAGTATTGGCAGACGGAGCCGGCGAAGTTCGAGGCTTCGTTTGACCAGCTGCTGACCGCAGCCAATGGCGCCCGGTTAGGCGTGCTGTTCGCGCTGTTTGAAAACGATGGCGTTGAGCCTACGCCTGAGAATATGTGGACGACTGATCCGCACAAGGCTTACGACGTTAAGTCGCCGGGGTCGCAGATCGCCCATGACAAGACGCAGTGGGAAAAGCCGCGCGGGTTTGTCCAGTGGTTCATGAAGAAATATGCGAACGACCCGCGGCTGATTGGGATTGAAGTGATGAATGAGCCGACGAACGACTCGGTTGACTTCGCGAAGTCGATGTTTACGACCGCGGTCTCGATGCGCGGCACGGTTCCTTTGACGATCGGGGCGGCCAGACTGGCGAGGGCGGTGGAGTTTCTTCCGCTGGGCGAGAACCTGATTGAGTTTCACGATAATTTTCCGCCGGATCTGGACACGATTAACCGGGAGATTACCGAGGCGATGGCGGAGGGCCGGAAGTCTGACGTTCCGGTGTGGCTGACCGAGTGGCAGCGGGTGCGACCAGGTGGCAGCGGGTTCGGCACCCATACAATCAATCCAGCGGAGGCGGGGATCGACTACTCCTCGCTGGCGGGCGATGTGCGGAAGTTTCCTGTAGGGAACTTCTTCTGGTCGCTGATGGTGAAGCCGGCGTATCTGCGTGGGCAGCGCGTAAAGGGCACGGTGAATGGGCTATTCTGGCCGGATGGGTCGGTGTGGAGTTTGAAGGATGCGCGCGCGATTGCGAATGACGA
Organism: Edaphobacter sp.; assembly: GCA_965277575.1. Taxonomy (GTDB): domain Bacteria; phylum Acidobacteriota; class Terriglobia; order Terriglobales; family Acidobacteriaceae; genus Edaphobacter. The sequence continues at coordinate 2,671,822 of CBDIDK010000002.1, read as the reverse complement.
TAGCCTGCAACTGAAAGAGAAGCCGCTGCCTCCGAACTTCTTGGATGTTTCCACGAGACCGCAGGGTGGGCAGAGTGAAGAGGCAGGAAAGAAGCGCCGACATTAATGCGGCAACGCACTGCGTGTCCGGATGGCCGGGAAGAGGCGAGTAGGATATTCCAACAACAACGCGTTACGGTTCTTCGGCTTCGTTTAGGAGGCATTAGGAATGGTTTATTGGACGATGCAGATGTAGCGCTCGCGATATTGTGCGTGGGGAGCAGACCGAATTTGCCTTCGGTTTCGCAAAATCCCCAGATACATGTTTGATGTGGTGTTTGGAGATGACGTGAAAGGAATCGTGAAGTATGCCAATGCTTGAGTTCCAAATAGATCGGCGTGAGTTCGTGAGAAACGGAGCGCTTGCAGGATTGACCTCGGCGTATCCGAACTTGTTCCGCGCGGCGAAGGGCCAAAAGAAACCAAACATCATGCTTATCATGAGCGACGAGCACAACCAGCGTGTATCGGGTTGCTACGGCGACACAATCGTAAAGACACCGAACATCGATTCGCTGGCCGCGCAGGGCGTCACCTTTGACAGCCATTACTGCAACTCGCCTTTGTGCGTTCCGTCACGATCGTCGTTCACCGCAGGCAAGTACGCGTCGCGGGTCGACGTCTGGGGGCTCACTTCCGAGTTGCCCAGCGCGGACATACCCTCGATTGCACGCGTGATGACAGGTGCCGGGTATGAGCCATATCTCTGCGGGAAGATGCACTACGAGGAGTCTCGCCGGTACGGCTTCATCCAGACCGGAGGAGATTTCAACAACTATCCAAAGAGCGGTCGCGGGGACCGGTCGAAGCCTCAGGATATCCGGCAGCACACACCGCTGGCCGGGCGCTTCAAGCAGTTTCATACGGGCGACAATGGCAGCACCGTGCGCCACGACACCCGGGTCACGGCCGGCGCGCTGGACTTTCTGAACAAGCGTCAGGGAGGTACTCCCTTCTTTCTGCTGGTGGGCTATCTGGCTCCGCACTTTCCGCTGATCGTGCCCGAGCCGTTTTACGCACCCTACAAAGATAAGGTGCCTATGCCGGAGATCCCGTCCGGCCTGGTGGACAACCTGCCAACGAACTACAAGCTGCAGCGCACCGGCTTCGAGGAGACCGACGTGCCGGAAGCCACGGTAAAGATGGGCCGGGAGCTTTACTACGGCCTCACCACATGGGTGGACAACGAGATCGGAAAGGTGCTCAAGGCGCTCCGTTCCAATCCGCAGATTGCAGACAATACCGTCATCATTTACACGACCGACCATGGCGAAAATATGGGGGAACACGGCCTGTGGTGGAAGAACTGCATGTATGACCACGCCGCTCGCGTTCCGCTGATCATCTCGTGGCCCGAGCGCTGGAAGGGCGGACAACGCCGCGCCCTCACCTCCGGCCACCTGGATCTGGTCAAGACCGTCGTCGACATCGGCGGCGGACACCCTCCCGGCGATTGGAACGGGGACTCGCTTTTGCCCTGGCTCGACGACCCCAGGCACAAGTGGAAGGACTTCGCCTGTTCGGAGTACTACGCGAAGTTCATCGCACACGGCATGGTGATGGCGCGGACAGGCAAATGGAAGTACACGTATCACGGCAAGCCGGCGGCCGATATGCCGGTAGAGCGGCAACTATTCGATATGGAGGCCGATCCCAAGGAGTTTCACAACCTTGCGAACGACCCTAAGTATGCGGATCTCATCGCGAAGCTCCATGCGCGCATGGTCCGGGAGGTCGGGGGCGATACAGAAGAGACAGAGCTTCGCGCACGCGCGCAGTTAGCCAAGGGCTATCCCGGCGCCCCCAAGGACAAAGCAGGCGAAGAAGGCTAGCGCGTGGTTCAGTCTGTGAAGAACGGTTTGCTAGGGCATGGCAGGTTACATACCCGCACGTGGGCCTCTGACTCTGCAGGCCTGTTTTCTATGACAGCAACGATGGAAACGCCGTGACCCGCAACTTGGCGCTGCCGTATGGGATAAACGTAAGCAGTTCTTCAGCATTGCTGGTGTTGACTGGACTGAGCGGGGGAGCGTGTGCCACGCCATCTTCCGAGCGCCACGCATCGATGCATTTCACCGGCACGTGCAGGCGAACGCCGACGTCGGCGGCAGCGAACGGCCTGGCGCCCACTGGCGATTCAATAGGCTCCAAGGTTGCGACGTTTGCTTCGTTCACCCCCAGAGCATAGTTCCATGGCACTTTTGGAAATACCTGCCAATCGGCCGTCATCCCGCGATTGCGCAGCTTGACCCAACTCTCGCCCGGATCGAGCGAGAAGACCAGCGGGCCTCGTTCTAAAGCCACCGAACGATTGAACCAGCGCGACACGCGTGTCTGCATCGGGAAGGTAATTTCCACGAGGTCGCCCGGCTTCCATGTGCGGTCGATTCGGACGAAGGTACCGGCAGTCATCGTCACGTCGACGGGCTTGCCGTTGAGTTTCACGCTCGCATTGCTCGCCCATCCGGGCACTCGAAACGACAGAGGAAAGCTGAGCGGCTTGTCCGGTCTGACCGTCAAGCGGACCGTGTTGCGGAAGGGGTACTCGGTCTCTTCGGACAGGTGAACTGCGGTGCCGCGAACGTCGGTACGGACTTCACAGGGGGCAAACAGTGTTGCCGCCAGACCGTTATCAGGGGTCTTCATCCACAGGCTTGCAGTGAACTTCGGCCAGCCCTGATGGTAATTTGCCGTGCAGCAACCGAAGTTCGGCGCCAACCCATAGAGGTTCGACTCAGGGCCATCGGTGGTCCAGGGTTTTGAAAGCAGGCCTACCTGCACTTGGTTCGACTGCTGATTGTATTGGTGCGCCCACATGTCGTCCGTAAAGGTACCTGGCAGCGCATTATAGGCAATCTTCTCCAGCCGGTCGCCGATCGCGGCATCACCAAACGTCGCCAGAATCAATTCGAGGGAAAACATGGTTTCGACAACGGTGCACAATTCCGTACCGTGCTGGGGTTCGAGCCCACCCAAATGCTCGTCGCAGGAGAACATCCCATTGGGCATACCGTGATACTTGTCGAGCGCCGCCATCTGCCGGTTGTACGCCGCGCGTTCAGTCGGGTCTCCGGTCAACCTATACTGCACGGCGGCCACTTTGAGCGCCTGTCCGTTGTTGACACCATGCGTCTGCAAGGCGTGGTCAACCTGCCCGGCCTTTTTTAGTCCTCGTGGCGTGGGCATCGTGTACTGGAAGTTCACGAATTGCGACTCCCAGTCATAGCCCTGAGAACGCAATAGGCCGGCGAGTTGCAGGAGGAGAGGATCCTGCGTGCGCTCATAGAGCCACTCCACGACGTAGGCCTCATCCTGCCAGCGGTACTTGCCCCACGACTGAAGCGGACGCGCGGGCATCGCCGCAAGCTGGTAGTGGAAGTAACGGGTGAGTACAGGCAGAACGCGCGGGTCCTGGGTCGCCTCCTGGTATTGCATCAGCGCCTTCACCATGACCATGCGCGGCCACCAGTCGTCGTTGCTCGGGGGCCCGATCATGCCGTCATCCCGCTGGTGCTCCAGAGTCCAGTCGATGAACTTCTGTGTCTTGCGTTTCAGCACGTCATCATCGAGCAGATACGCCAGCGGAATCAATCCATCCAGGAAGTAGGGGCCGCGCTCCCAGCTCTCGCCGGTTCCGCCTAGCCAGCCGCTATTTGATCCCACGTCCGGCCAGAACTCATCCAGGTGTCCAGACAGGCCGTCCGCCTGAACGCGAAGCTGACGTTGCAGCCAGCCCGCCGGGCGGACTTGGCCAAGCGGAAGCGGTTGGAATGCAGTGGGCGCCAGATCTTTCCGTGAAACCTGGCCTACGGCCGAGAGCGGTCGCGCCAAGCCGGCAAGTGCCAAGGCTGCCGCACTGTTAGCCGCCTGCTGAAGGAGAGAACGTCTCGTGATCGACATCGTGTGCTGCTCCGATCGACACAATATAAACCGTTTAGGATGGGCGCGAAAGCCACCCTCGCCTTTACTATTGTAATTGATTACATGATCATCAGACGCAATAGGAAAGCCAATCGCGGAAATTTGGTCTAGTCTTTGAACCGTTGCCTACCCCCTTGGCGCGCTGGCGCTGCTTAGAAACTCTGGAGGAGTCTTTCACCGATGAACAACCGTTTCCTTGGACCAAAATTCACCATCACCAGGCGGAGTTTCCTCGCACAACTGACAGCGCTATCTGCGGCTCTCACTGGCCCGCGGCATCTGTGGGGAGCCATGCGCAAGCAGCTTCTCGGTTCCGCGGACGGGCAAACAGGCAAAACGCTCAAGTGGTCGTTGAAACCGGGTCCGTTGATGACTCGCTGGTCCTCGCTTGTGGATCCGCAGATGCCTCATCCTTTCTATCCGCGGCCACAACTGGTCAGGCGACAATGGTTGAACCTCAATGGTATTTGGGAGTACCAGCCCGGAGGCACAGCAGACGAAGAGCCGCCATTTGGCAAATCCTTGGCCGGCGCCATTCTTGTGCCCTATCCTGTCGAGTCTGCGCTTTCCGGCGTGATGGAGCACCATGACCGTCTCTGGTACAGGCGCCTTTTGACGGTCCCCGCCGCGTGGCACGGCAAGCAGATCATGCTTCACTTCGGCGGGGTCGATTACGAATCGGAAGTATTTGTGAATGGAAAGCGGGTCGGCCTGCATCGCGGCGGCTACGATCCTTTCAGCTACGACATAACCTCGTTTCTAACAGGCGTAGATGGGAATGAAAATAAAGATGAGCTGATTGTGCGGGTGTACGACCCTACCGAAAGTGGCGGTCAGCCGCGTGGCAAACAAAACACAAAGCCACGTGGGATCACGTACACACCGACCACCGGTATATGGCAGACAGTCTGGCTTGAGCCAGTAGACCCCTTGTCTATCGAGGGACTGACAATGATTCCAGACATCGATCGCGGCTTGCTCAATCTAACAGTAGGTACAGCAAAAGCTCATGGCAACGGAACGGTCGAGATCAAGGTCAAGGCCGGGCAGTCGGTAGTCTCCACATTGTCGGCCGCCACCGATAAGGAAGTAGCGGTGCCTGTTCCTAACGCACACCTTTGGTCGCCTGACGATCCTTTCCTTTACTCGCTAGAACTCACGTTAAAGCAAGGCAATCGTGTAGTTGATAAGGTCTCCAGTTATTTCGGCATGCGCAAGACCCATGTGGGAGACGTAGACGGGCAAAAGAAGCTCCTGCTGAACAACAAATTTGTCTTCCAATTGGGTCCACTCGATCAAGGGTTCTGGCCGGATGGCATCTATACTCCTCCGACCGACGATGCGATGAAGAACGACATCGTTCAGATGAAGGCGATGGGCTTCAACATGGTTCGGAAGCACATAAAGGTCGAACCGGCGCGATGGTATTACTGGGCGGATACGTTAGGACTGCTGGTTTGGCAGGACATGCCATCCGCCGACTCTTACCCCGGCAAGGCGTTTGTTCCGCCTCCTGTGGAAAAGGACGAGTTCGAGACCGAGCTGAAGCGGATGATCGAAACGCATAAGAACTCGCCCTCGATCGTGCTCTGGACGATCTTCAACGAAGGCCAGGGCCAGTTCGATACGGAACGCCTGGTCGACATCGCCCGTGGTCTCGATAAGTCGCGGCCGATAAACGAGGCCAGCGGGGGGCAGATTATGGGCTTTGGCGACATCAACGATGTCCATAGCTACCCGCAGCCCGCTGTACGTCCCTCAAATGGCAGACAAGCCTTGGCATGCGGGGAGTTCGGCGGCATTGGTTACCTCATCCCGGAGCATTCCTGGGAGAAATCCGGTCACGGATACGTCGAAGTCGATACATCTACGGATTTACTGTATCTTTATGCCGAATACATTGCGGAGGTAAAGGTCATGCGCGACAGCAGGAACCTGAGCGCCGCAGTCTACACGGAACTCACAGACGTCATGACAGAGGTGAATGGCCTTCTGACCTATGATCGTGTCGCCAAAGTTCCGGTAGAAAAGATACGGGAGGTAAATACCTTCCATTTCCCGGCACCCACTTACAAAGCCATCGTGCCGACCTCCGATAAGGAGGGTCAAATATGGAAATACACCTTCGAAAAGCCGAATGAGATGTGGTCGAACAAGGAATACGACGATTCCAAGTGGTCACAAGGACCAGGCGCATTCGGGGACCAGGAAGATCACCTCGGTACGAAATGGGCCACGCCTGACCTTTGGCTGCGCCGGCACTTCAATCCAGGAGCGCTCACAGCGGATCAGGTGGGCAATCTTGTGATCACGGAGGCTCGTCAAGGCAGCGTTGAAATGTACATTAACGGGCAGAAGATCGACCCCGAACGAGGAAACATGAGGGACAACGAGTTGAAATACGAGCATCGTCCCATCAGCTCCTCTGTGAGGCAAGCGGTACTGCCGAACGCCGATAACGTTATCGCTGTCCATTGTCATAGCAACGGACCCCAGCATTACTTCGACGCTGGTCTGGCGATTCGCGTTTCCTTAAATCTGTTCGTATACCAGACCGTCCGCACAGACGACGTCGGACAAAGCGCTTCCGTGCGGTGTTTCGATAAGCCGGCTTCTTTCGTGGGGCTCTGAGCATCCTGCCTCAACCCCTGGAGACCCTCTATGCTGACTCGCCGAACGCTCCTCGGAAACACGCTCAAGATCTCTGCCGCCCTGGCGCTTGCCCCCAGCACCGTCGGCCTCGCGGAGGAGAACCCTTTGCTCACGCTTAGGCTTAGCAAGGCCGCGCCGATATATATTCCCGCCAATTTCACCGGTCTGGGTTATGAGATGTCTTCCGTTGCCACTCCCGGTCTGCTGAGCGTTACCAACCATCGGTACGTGGAGCTAATCAAGGGGCTTGGACCTGAAGGCGTGCTGCGCGCCGGGGGCATCGTTGCGAACTATACCCGATATGAGCCGGACGGAACCATTTTGGCGGAGCGCCAGAACACCGTCATTACCCGGGAAAGTCTGGAGCAATTCGCCGCTTTTCTCAGAAAGACCGGCTGGACCGCAATCTGGAGTGTCAACTTCGCGCAAGGCAGTATCGAGAATGCAGTGGAGGAAGCACACGCCGTCGCAGATGTTCTGGGGCCACAGCTGCTGGCGCTTGAAATTGGCAACGAGGTGGAGAGCTACAGCAAAGGCCAGCCATTCCGTTCGCCATCTTATAGTTATGAGACCTATCGGGCCGAGTACAACGCATGGCATACCGCAATCCTGAAAGCTGTGCCGCGTATACGCTTCGCCGCTCCCGATACTGCCAGATCGATTGAGTGGGTAGAGCGGATGGCGGAGGACGCAAAGGGTGATGTACAACTACTGACGACGCATTACTACCGCAATGGCCAGAACCATGGCACAGCGGAGCAACTGCTCCTTCCCGATCCGCGGCTGGAAGACCTCCTGAAGCGTCTGCGCACGGCCTCCCAACAGAGCGGCATCCCGTGGCGTATGTGTGAGACGAATTCTTTTTCCGGTGGTGGCCGCCCCGGTGTCAGCGACACGTTCATAGGCGCTCTATGGACGCTGGATTACATGCTTCTGCTGGCCGAGTACGGGTGCTCCGGGGTCAACATCGAGACGGGCGTCAACCAGTTGGGCTTCATCAGCTCCTACTCTCCCATCGAGGACGATGGCAAGGGCGTGAATACGGCTGGCGTTCCCTACTATGGAATGCTCGCGTTCGCTAACGCAGTGGCTGAATGTAATGAAATCATGTCAACCGAAATCGACAGTCCAGGCGCAAACCTGACCGCTTACGTTCTGGGAGCCGGTGGAAAACTTTGCTGTGTTGTCATCGTCAACAGGGACAGCTCGCGCGATGCGCATGTATCGATTGCAGAACTGGAGATGGGCCATGTGTCGGCCCTGCGCCTGCTAGCTCCATCGCCCAACAGCAAAACCGATGTTACCTTTGGAGGCGCATCGGTCGATGCAGAGGGACGGTGGAGCGCAAAGAGTAAAGAGCGTATTCGCGTTGGAAATGTGGCCATCCCTCGCATGAGTGCCGTTGTTCTTCGCTCTGCCGACCGGCATGGCCATTCAATAGAATCTGTCCAAAAACTGTAAAAAACGTCATCTCGACCGGAGCCGCGCAGTTTTATTGCGTGGAGCAATCCCTGCATTTCGTCAATAACGTTTGTAGTTGTCGTTTCTGCTCTCATATCGTCAACGTCAGTTCAAACAGATTCTGAGATGCGGTACGGATGGTCGAAAGATGATTCACGATCCATCTGGGTAGCCCAATAACAATCCCTTGACAATAAACCACACCTCAGTCTAAATTGGGTTCGCTCAGAAGGCGTAATGGATTACATCACACCTACGTTTGGCTCGTTGTTCGGGGCCACACATGCTGAACCGGGGATGGGATATCCCTTCGTCGAAAACTTGTTTGTCCAAATAAGATTCCGGGCTTCGACTCTTCGTTTGAGCCGTCTACCTGGCCAGGTGGCAGCCGCATTGGGACTGATGAAGACTGCATGTTTTATTTAGGAGGCAACAATGAGGTTGAACAAGCAGTTACTGACGATCATGTCCGCTGTGCTATTGCTGATGTCCGGCAGCCAGGGAATTAACGCACAAAGCGTCAGCTCGGCGATTCAAGGAACTGTTCAGGATTCATCGGGGGCGGTGGTGCCGAAGGCGGAGGTGACGCTGATCAATGTGAACACCGGCGTCCAATTCACAACGCAATCCGATGCTGGCGGCATCTATTCTTTTCCTTCCGTGCCTCCGGGTATCTACTCGTTACAGGTCGTCGCTCCGAACTTCGCGAAGTACGAGATCTCAAAATTCAATGTCATAGTGGGTCAGCGGGCCACGGAGAACGAGACGTTGGGTGTCGCCTCATCGGCACAGACGGTCACCGTCAACGCCGGCGGTTTGTCCAACCTGTTGGACCCTGAGTCCAACGACCTCGGCACCGTGATCGGGCCAGAGACCGTCTCGCAGATTCCACTCAACGGGCGGAACTTCCTGCAGCTCGGCCTGCTCTCGGGCGCTACGCAGCAGAACAGCGGCGCGGCCAATTCATCCGTAAGCCAGACTGGCTCGACCGGCACCAATGGCAATCGCTTGCTGTCGCTTCTCATCGCCGGCAACGAGCCCGACTTCACTATGTACCTGGTCAACGGCATCCAGACTATCGGCACCCGCGCCGGCAACACCTCCCTGAATCTTTCCGTTAGCGCCATCGACCAGTTCGATGTCCACTACGGCTTCTTTATGCCCGACCTTGGCCCCAACCCCGGCATCGTCGACGTGATCACCAAGGCCGGCACCAACAAATTCCACGGTGAGGTCTACGAGTACTTCCGCAACACCTCCTTGATCGCCAAGGATTATTTTGCCGGCCAACCTTCCCCATATCACCAGAACCAGTTCGGCGCCTCGCTGGGCGGTCCCATCCTCCACGACAGGCTCTTTTTCTTCTTCAACTACGAAGGCTATCGCGAGACCCAGGCGTCCGTACAGAACCTCCACGTCCCTACCGCGGCACAGTTCAACGGCGACTTTTCAGGAACGTCCACCCCGATCTATAACCCCTATCAACTCGTCAACGGCCAACGCGTCCAGTTTGCCGACAACAAGATCCCGGCGGGCATGATCAATCCGGCCGCTAAGGCTCTGCTGGCCTACTACGGCTCCGGCGCCAATACTCTCACCAACGGCGGCAACCTCGTCGGCTACCCGAAGTTCTCGCTGAACTCCGATCAGTACACCGGCCGGCTTGACTACAGTCTCAACTCGAAGCACCAACTCTTCGCGCAGGGCAGCTATCTGAACTCCCCGGAAAACTCCCCTGGCCTGTTCGCCGCGCAGGGCTCGGCGTATCCGCTGGACACCGAACTGGTCGCTCTCGGTTGGAACTGGACCGTCAGCCAGAACAAGGTGAACGAGGCGCGCATCGGTTGGACGCGCAACTCGGTCTTCAACGTGGGCTTTACTGCGCCCGGCGTCCAGAAGGCGCTCGGCATTACCGGCACGTCGGATGCCGCGGGTATTACCGGCATCGCCCTCACCGGCTACGCCGGCTTCGGCACCGCCGCCGGCCTGCTGGGCGATGTCGATAACTCCTATCAGGTCCACGACGCCTTCAACTGGCTGCTCGGCAAGCATCAGCTCAAGTTCGGCGCCGATATCGCCTACACCCGCACCGTCGATTCCAGCGCCAATGCCACAGCCCGCGGAAGCCTCACGTACCAGGGCCAATTTACGCAACTGCTCAACTGCAAAGCTCCCCAGGTCTGCGGCGGCGACTCCTTCGCAGACTTCCTTCTGGGCGCGCCTGCCCATGGCGAAGCCAAGGGGATGCCGCCTACCCACTTCGCCTGGACCACCGCCCAGCCTTATATCCAGGACACCTGGAAGGTCACACCGAAGTTCACCGCCAACCTCGCCCTCGCCTGGTATGGCGCCACGCCACCCAACCCTATCGGCAACAACAAGAACTTCATCCATGGCTTCGACTTCAACGCCGGCCTTGAAACCTTCGCGGCTCTCGGTCAAATGAACCCCGAAGTCTTCCCGATGACCATGACCAACTTCGCGCCGCGCATCGGCGGCAGCTACCAGATCGACAAGAATACCGTTATCCGCGGTGGCTGGGGCCTCTTCTACACCACCCAGATGGCGCTCAACGTCCAGTATGCGGTGGTCTCCAACGTCATCACGGTCAACAATGCGGTGACCAACAACACAAACGTCGCCCCTCAGTACGTCCTTGGGCAAAATATCTGGGGCCCGACCGTCGTCGGCCAGATCTCTGCCTCCCAGGTCGCGGGCATCACCGGCCCCATCCAGTACCTCTCGCAGACCCAGCGTTCGCCCTACATCTACCAGTACAACCTCGATGTCGAGCACACCTTCGGCCCCTATTTGATCGATGTCGCCTACATCGGCAACGCGTCTCACCGCCTCTCCGTCAACTACAACCCGTTCGATTGCTCTGCCGCGGACTTCACCTGCGACAACACCCGCATTCCGTACGGCGGCAAATACCCCTACATGCAGGAGGTCGACAGCATCGGCTGGGGCAACTACAACGGCCTGATCGCGAAGTTCCAGCGCCAGTTCACCAATGGCTTGAGTGTGCTGGCGAACTACACCTACTCGAAGTCGCTCGCCGCGGCGCAGGAAGGCTCCAATAGCACGCTCAACCAGATGAAGAGCTGCTTCCAGTGCGACTACGGCTTGGCTACCTACAACGTCCCGCAGTCGCTGAGCGTCAGCGCGGTCTGGAACATCCCGGTTGGACGTGACCAGCGTTTCGGCGCGAACATGAACCGCGCTCTCGATGCCGCCATCGGAGGATGGAATCTCGACATTATCGGCAACTTCCAGAAGGGCAATCCCATCGATCTCAGCGAGCCCAACAACACCTTGTGGTCGGCGGACCACACCCGCCCGGATCGCCTTTGCGACGGCCACTCCGGGCTTGCCAGCCAGAATCTTCGCTCGAATGGCCAGCACTGGATAGACTCCAGCTGCTTCGTTGCGTCGTATAGGAACGATCCGGCCAAGGCCACAATTACCCATCCCTTCGGGAACACCCGCTTCGACGCCCTCACCGGCCCCGGCATCGACAACGTGGACGCCGGCGTCCATAAGAACTTCACCCTGTACAGGAACTACGTCTTTGGCCTTCGTGGCGAGTTCTTCAACGCCCTCAACCACACCGACTTCGCCAACCCGCATACCGGCAACACCGACACGCAATTCGGTTTGATCACCGCAACCCAGCACCAGCCACGCATCATCCAGGTCGCCGGAACGATCACATTCTAGCGGTCTGCAAGGGTCGGCACATTCGCGAACCCGATTGTATCCTCAATTGCACCCTCTCTGAAGGACGTCATGTTACTGCCGGCATCGCGGGGCGCTGTTGACAAGCCACTAGAGATTATTTATAAACTCGGTCGTGGTGGTCCTGTCACGCGTGCCCGCTCCAAGGGCCGCACCATCGGAAAGCTGCTAGACAGCCGATCTAGAAGGGATGAGCTAGGATGCTGAATCGACGTGAGTTCGTCACCGGCGCCACCGCAGCGGCAGGCTCGCTCGCTATGAAGGGAAGAGTAAATACAGGTGCATCAGGCAAACGACCGAACATTGTCTATGTGTTTGCCGATCAGTTGCGCTACTCCTCATGCGGTTATGCCGGCGACGAGTACGCGCGAACCCCCAACATGGATAGGTTGGCAGCACAAGGGTGCAACCTGCACCAAGCGATCTCGTCAACGCCGGTCTGCGCACCATATCGCGCGTCGCTCATGACGGGCAAGTATCAGTCGAGCACGGGCATGGTAATCAACGAGATCCGCCTGAGTCCGGAGCATGAGTGCTTCGGACATTCTCTCACCCAAGCTGGATATCACACTGGCTATATAGGCAAATGGCATATGTGGGCGAATCAACTCGGGCATCACAACCTGATAAAGAATGGTTTCGTTCCGCCCGGGCCTTACCGGCTGGGATTCGATGGAGTCTGGGCTGCCTACAACTTCAATCATTTTTATTACCACTCTCCCTATTTCCTCAACGATGCCACTCCGCACATACGGAAGCAGTATGAACCCGACGGCCAGACAGACATGGCCATCAGCTTTCTGAAAAGCGCGGCGCACAAGCCCGACCCATTCGCGCTGTTCCTCTCCTGGGGACCACCGCACTATCCATGGGGGCAGAACAATGTCGAGCCCGAATACAGCGAGCTTTACCGCGATGTGACTCTGCCTCTCGCACCCAATTACTCCAACATCTCCGACCCTTACGCGGACACATGGCAGAAGCTGCCGCCGAACTATGACAGCGTAGTGCACGACTGGATGAGGGCCTACTACGCTCAGGTTGCTAATCTTGATTGGAACCTCGGTCGCCTCATGAAGGCCCTGGACGAGAACGGTCTCACCAACAACACCATACTCGTGTTCACATCCGATCACGGGGAGATGTTCGGCTCTCACGGCCGCCAGTCGAAGTTGATCTTTTACGAAGAGGCAGCGCGCATACCCTTCCTCGTCCGCTGGCCCGGGAAGATACCCGCGAAGAGTGTGTCCGACGTGCTCCTCGGCACTCCGGATATCATGCCGACGTTACTGTCCTTCCTCAACATCCCCATCCCCTCAACGGTAGAAGGAAAGGATCTGAGCAAGTCAGTCCTTGGCAAAGGAAATGCAGACCACGATGCGGCAAACATGCAAGGCATGGGCGCTACCGCAGCCTGGGCCGATGGATCCGAGTGGCGAGCTCTCCGCGATCATGAGTACACCTACGCAATCTATCACCAGGACCGGAAGGAACTCCTCTTCAATCATCGCAAAGATCCGTATCAGCTGGTGAATTTAGCGGAGGAGCGGTCCCATGCCGCCATGCTCGCTCACTATCGAGATCTCTCCCAAGCCTGGCGCAAGGAGCAGAACGATACGTTCGAAGCTTGTAGCTGGTACGAGCGTTGGACCGAAGACAGAAACATCGTCATGACTGCTCAAGGGACGCGCCAGGATCTTACCGCCCTGCGTCAAATCACGGATCAGTGGTTCCCGAACGGCATCGGCGAGCAACCGGTAGAAGATGCACCCGTGGGAGTCTAAGCAGACTGCGGAGCTATACGTGAACTATCGGCTTTTCAAATTAGAACAGAGCACTCGGCCAGATGGCTCACCTATACACATGCGCTTATCATGGACCAATCGTCACAGTTCTAACAGTGCGACATGCACAGAGCGAACGATGTACGCGGCAGCTTACAAGCTATCGTGGACAGGATTACTGTAGGCGCCGACAAGGCCCTCGACAACGAAGGATTTCGTTGCCGCCACCCGCGCCATGCATGTAACCGTACACGTTACAAAAAAATTAATGGGAACCTGAATCTACAAAGGCCGCGTTAACGCCTCCAGCAACGCTGGCGGAACTGTACGAGAGTTGCAGAAGTTAGGCACGCCGCCGAATCGCCAACCAAATGCGCTCCTTCGCGGTTTCGATCCTTTTCCTCTTGTGCAAGTCGCGGTAATGTGGCGTGAACTGGTAACCATCGAAGACAGAAGGAAGAAGTCGAAGAAGGTGGAGCAGGATGGCCCCATTCTTTTAATCACGTCTCGGATCTGCTCATATGGTTGACCGGATCATGCAGTCGACGTCCTAAAAGACGTGCACGCCCAGGGGATCGGTACTCGCAATCATCCGCGCCGCCAACCTCTGGAGCATCTCGCACTGCGCATCTTTGCTCAGTGGGGCGCCCCACAGGTTCGTGAACTCGCCCGGGTCCTTGTTCAGGTCATACAATTCGCCCGTGCCCAGCGATTGCCAGTACGTCATCTTCCAATTCTCGGTGCGCACGCATGTCGCCATGGGGTTGGGATCGTATTTCGCCACGGCGTTGTAATACTCCATGTACACCGAATCGCGATGCTTCGTGTTCGCGCCCGTCAGCAGCGGCGTCAGCGACCGCCCCTGCATGCCGGCCGGTGTCGTCAATCCCACCGCGTCCATCACCGTCGGCGCAATGTCGACCAGTTCCACCAGAGCATCCACCTTCAGCCCGGCTTTGTACTGGCCCGGCCACCGTATCACCAGCGGGACACGCGTCAGGCAGTCGTAGAAGTACGGCCCCTTCTCATAGATGCCATGATCGCCCAACATATCACCGTGATCGCTCATATAGATCACGACCGTGTCCTCTGCCATACCCAGCTCCTCAAGCGTCTTCATCATTCGCCCGACTTCGACATCGACCTGCTCGATCATCGCATAGTACGCGGCCGTCGTCAGCCTGTGGTCCTTGTCGGTCTCATCGGCAAACGACTTCCCGTGGCCGCCGTACGCACCCTGATGGTCGGTCTTCTGGTACGACGGCTTATTGTCCAACTCGCCTTCCTTGTACGCGGGCGAGGGCAGCTTGTTCGGGTCGTAATGCTCAAGAAACTCCGCCGTGGGAAAGTACGGCGCGTGCGGCTGATAGATATGCACCGACATCATCCACGGCTGGTCCTTCCCGTGTCCCTTCATGAACTTGATCGCCTCGTCCGAGCACCATGCGGTCTGCGTGTATTTCGGATCGATGGGCACACCCCACACATCCAGTTTGCGCTCCGCCTTCGTAGGCACCGGCCATTGCACATTCTGCGTCGCCAGCCAGTTGCGCCACTGGTTGAGGCCCGGCCAGTTGTTGCTGATGTCGTGGCTCCACTCGAAGACGCGATAGCCATCATCGATGCGCTTCTCTACAAAGTGGTGATCACACGGCGAAAGATGCAGCTTACCCGACAGGCCGCAGTCATAGCCCTGGTCGGCCAGGATGCGGGAGACCAGCTTCTCGGTGGGCCGAATGTACTCGGCGTTGGACTTGATGTTCGTCTCGCGCGGATATCTTCCGGTCATGAAGCTCCCACGCGAAGGCGAACAGATCGGTGTCTGGCAGAACGCATTCGTAAACGTCACGGACTGCTGCACCAACGCATCGAGATTCGGCGTGCGGATGTGCGGATTGCCCAGTGAGGCGATCGTGTCCGCGCGCTGCTGGTCGGGGCAGATCCACAGCACGTTCGGCATGCGCTGCGCTTTGTCTTTACGGTGCGCTGTCTCCGCCTCGTGCGCGGCTGCGACTCCCGCCTCCGGCCTCTGGACAGGGCCGCCTTCCTCCTGCTTCGGCAGCACGCCCTCGGCAACTACACCTTTCGCCGAAACCGCTCCCGCAGCCAGCAACGTTGTCCTGATCAGCTCACGACGGTTCATTTCATCTCTCCTGCAATCATCGAGCCTTTAGCTAGACTCATGCGCGTGTTCCTTCTGCGTGACGCACTACACTAGCTGGACGGTGCGGCCGATCGTTTGGTGACTGCGGCGGCATATTCGAACGGGTCCCCGGAGTCTTTAAGCCAGGCAGCGATCAGCGTGTCGAAGTGCCCGGTGAGCGGCTTCTGCGCCAGATCGTCAATGAGGTTGTGCTGTTGGTAGGGATCCTTGATGTTGTCGTACAGCAGCCACCTGCCATCGCGCGCAACCGCATAGGTGTGGGTCTTCGAGCGCAGGCCGCGGAAATCGGGCGGACCATAGCCGCCCCCGTTGCCTTCACCCGCATTGCCACGGGCAGGCGCGTGTCTGGCCCCATCCTGCGCTTCTTCCTTGTCTATCAGGCCCTGATTGATGAGGAAGACGACTTCGGATTCCGGCGTGGACTTGCCGCGCATGGTGGCCGAAAAGTCTCTGCCTTTGACCTGCGGCGGGATAGGGATGCCGGCAAGTCCGCAGAGCGTGGGATAAATGTCAATGGAGGCGAAGAGCGTGTCCGACGATTTGCCGTTGGGGGTGACGCCGGGGTAGCGGACGAAGAACGGCACCCGCGACGATTCCTCGAACGGCACCTGCTTGTACATGCGGCCGTGCGAGCCGGCCATTTCGCCGTGGTCGGAGGTAAAGATGACGATCGTGTTGGCGGCCTGGCCGGTGTTGTCGAGTGCCTTGAGCAGGCGGCCGAACTCGCGGTCGATGGCGCGGATATGCGCATAGTAGCCCTGATGGAACTTCGTGATCGACTCGTTCGATGCGACAGCGCCGCGATCGGTGTGGCCGATCTGCACGTTGGGACGAAGCGCGACCTCCTTGTCCGCAAAGTAGGCCTCGTCTTCTTCCGGCGCGTCATCGACCGGAAAATGCGGTGGGTGCCATGAGACGATCATCATCCAGGGTTTGTCGCCGTGCTCATCGTGAATGATCTTGACGGCCTGGTCGGTCATGAGCGTGGCCTGATAGCCCATGGGCTGGATCTTTTCCCCGGTGTCCGGGTTGAAGGTGAACGAGTAGCTCATGTGCTTGTTGACTGCGCCCCAGACGTGCCAGTCCTGGAAGCCCTGACGATGTGGTCCGGCAGGGACGAAGGCACGGTCGTTGCCGGGACCGGAGAGATGCCATTTGCCGACGTAGGCAGTGCGGTAGCCAGCCTTGTCAAAGACGTGGCCGATCGATTCGAAGTTGGTGCCGAGCTCTATCCAATTGCGAGTGATACCGTTCTGGAAAGGCCAAAGGCCGGTCATCAGGATGCCGCGATGCGGTGAGCAGAGCGGGTAGTTGGAAATGCACCGGTCCATGGAGAAATTCGCCTTACGAAAGGCGTCCAGATTCGGTGCGGCGACGGAGTCGCTGAACGGCTCTCCGGGCATGGACTGGAAACGGTGTTCGTCGTCGAAGACATAGAGTACGTTGGGCGCGCGCCTGGGGGATCCGGGCTTGGCAAGGGCGGGCGTAACCGCGGCGACGACTCCGGCTGCAACGCCTGTCTGCACAAATTGACGACGATCCATGAATAGCTCCGAGCGGCTAATGCCTGGTGAATCCATTCCCCGCGTGATGGAATGTAACGGATTTCATTACAACAACGCAACTGTAGAAGTGTTCGAGTTCCGGTGTCAACTGACGCGACATTTGGTCCATAGAGAATGCCGACCCAATCATGCGAATATGCACACACACAGCGATGCGCTCCCTCATCCGTGCTAACTTGGGTACTTCGATACCTTCGCCGCGTCGGATTTCAGTGGAAAATGATCGCCGACAGATGTTTGCCAAGCCATGATCTTGCGGTCGAACTGCTCCATCATGCCGGCGTGTGCTGCGTCAGCGGCCAGATTGTTCCTCTGGAACGGATCGGCGATGTTGTCGTAGAGGCACCAGCGGCCGTCTTCGATGACCGCATAGGTGTGGGTGCTGGTGCGGATACCGCGATAGCTGGGAATGTCGTTTTCTTCCATCGAGGCGCCCCCGCGCTCGCTCATGAGGATCACGCCGTCAATGGCTGGGACATGGCTGCCGTCGCGCATGATGGGCGACATGTCGCGGCCCTTGCAGTGAGGAGGTACGGAGATGCCAGCGAGTCCGCAAAGCGTCGGGTACATGTCGATGGCGGCGAAGAGGTCTGCGGCTGATTTGCCGCGGTTCTTTGCGCCCGGGATGCGGACGTAGAACGGAACGTGGCAGCTTTCTTCCCACGGCACCTGCTTGGACATGCGGCAATGCGAACCCAACATCTCGCCATGATCGGACGAGTAGACGACGATGGTGTTGGCGGCTTGGCCGTTCTCGTCAAGAGCCTTCAGGATGCGAGCGAATTCCTTGTCTACGCCAGTGATGCCGCCATAATAGCCGCGCTCGGCGGTTCGCAGCGTATCTTCGCTCTGAAGAGGCGCCCAATGCGGTTTGGTGCCGTCGCTTTGGGTGAGGCGGACGTTAGGGCGGAACTTGAGCGCCTCGCCATCAGGGTAAGGCTGCTGGTCATCGGGCGGTGGATTGAAAGGCGGGTGCGGCGGGTTCCAGCTAACGACAAGAAACCATGGTTTGTCGACTGTCTGCTGCTTCAGAAAGGTGATGGCCTGGTCGGTCATCAGCGTAGGGCCCCAGCCATTAGTCACGATTTTCTCGCCGGTCTCCTGATCCCATGTGGGCGCGTGGTAGTGATTGTTGGTTTGACCCCAGGCATGCCAATCCTCGAAGCCGAAACGGAATGGACCCTTGGGGACAAACTTTGCCTCGCCGCCATTGAGGTGCCATTTGCCAACGTAGCCGGTGTGGTAACCGGCGTCGAGGAAGGCCGTGCCGAGACCGTGCTCGGAGGCTTGCAGCGGGTGTCCATTGCCCATCAGGCCGGTCTGCTGAGGCCAGCGGCCGCTCATGAAGATACCGCGGTAGGGAACGCAGAGCGGGTAGTTGGAGATGCAGTTCGCCATCTCGAAGTTTTCGCGGCGGAACGCATCGAGCGCGGGCGCGACGACGGGCGAGTTCGGCTCGCCGGGCATGGAGCAGGCGCGGTGCTGATCGCTGAACACGTAAAGAATATTGGGGCGTGTGGGCGGAGCAAGCGCTTCGACAGCGTTGGGAGCGAGCGAGGCGGCGACGGATGCGGCTACAGTATTGCGAACGAAATCTCTGCGGTTCATTGCTGCCCCGTGCGCCCGCGCAGGATATTCGCGGGCTGAGTTGATCTACTGACTACAGAGACGGAGAAGGCTGGCACCAAGTTGCAGTGGTACCCAGCCTCCGGCATCGAGCGCATGCGACCGGCGCGCCTGCATTCTGGATTTTAGAACAGGATCTTCGCGGCGAACTGCAAACGTCGGGGAGGTCCCGCGGCAGTGATCTGCGAAGTCAACGACGTGTTGGTCAGGTTAGTCAGGACGCCCCTGGGATTGTTGAGATTGACATTGCCGAAGACATTGAAGGATTCAGCACGGAACTGGAACCGAGCCTCTCGATAGATCGCGAAATCCTTGAATACCGACAGATCCGTATTCACCTGGCCGGGGCCGATGAACGCGTTTTTCTGCTCGTTGCCGTAGGGGTTGTCAGACCCGGGAGTGGTGAAGGCGGCCGGGTTGAGGGTTCCCTGGGCAATCTTCTGCGCCCGGGACCGGTTGGTGGGGAGGTTCGGATTGCCGATAACATTCACGCGATCGTTGGTTGTGCCATCCAGATTCGTGTCCACACCGGAGGTAAGGGTGAAGGGGCTACCAGAAGCAAGCGTCGTGATGCCGTTGACGTGCCACCCGTCAAGCACCTCGCGGCCGAACACGCCCAGCGCCCTGGTCTCCGGCAACTCGTACAAATAGGACACGACGAACCTGTGCCGGAGATCGGTATCACCCAAACCGTAGTTCATGCGGATGTCGGCGTTGTCTACCGTCGGCCCGGCATAGTTCAGCTCTTTCGCCCAGACGTAGCTTGCAAACGTGGAAAATTTCCTTCCGAACCGGCCGCGCAACGTCACCTGCAAGCTGTTGTAGGCGCCATTTTCCGACGGTTCGTTCAAGTTGATCGCGCCGAACTTGAAAGCATTTGGGCCTAAACCGTAGGGCTCATACGGTCGCCGCGCAAGGATGCCGGCCGTGCTGACCGACGTGCCAGGAGCGGTACTATAGACCGGAGCGTTCTCATCGATGGTGATGTACTGCTTGCGCAACGCATTGCCCACGTACGCTACGTGCAAGGCAAAGGCCGGGGTCAATTGCTGCTCCACCGTCAGGTTGTACTCATATACATACGGGACCGCACCGCCATTGATAGGAGTTGCGTTGATAGCCGATCCGGCCGCTGGGTTTGCGAAGTTCGGATGGGCCGGGTCGTAGGGGAATGGGTCAACTCCAGGGGTTGTACCCGCCGGGCAGGCTGGAACTGTGCCGCCGTACGGACAAACCAGGTTCGACGTCTGATTCGTGACGACGTTCAACCCAAACGGCGCCTGGGTCTGCCCATTCGAGTTCATCCCGTTTTGCTCGAAGTAGAAGAGACCGAAGCCACCGCGCAGGCTGGTCTTGCCGTTGCCGTATACGTCCATTGCGAAACCGACCCGGGGCGCAAAGCTCAGGTACGAGGTGTTGTAGAGGCCTTGAGGAACGCCAGCATCGCCTTCGTACAGCAGGCCCAGCGGCGCGTTGGGAATGACCGTCGACTGCACACCCGGCGAAAACGTGCCGAATGTGTTATCTCCGAGGAACGGAGCGAATACTTCCCAACGAAGACCGAGGTTCAGGTTCAGACGCCGGGTAATCTGCCAGTCGTCCTGTGCATACAACGCGGGATCGAAGGAGTGATCGTTATGGTTGACGACGTTGCTTTGGGTCAGGCTATTTGCGTATCCAAGGAGAAAGTCCGCAAAGGTATTGCCGGTCACGCTGCCGGTAAAGGCAAAATTCCCGCCCGAAGTTACGGCAGCATAGTTAGCTAACTTATTCCAGACATAGGAGCCGCCCACCTTGATGACGTGGCGCCCGCGATTCATACTCACGGTATCGATCCCACCGTACTGGACCTGATTCACATTGGCGGGACCGGCGGGGGTGCCGCCTGCATCGAAATAGCCCGCCAGATTGAAACGCGACGGCGCATAGATGGCGCCGCCGGGTGCGGCCTGGCTTCCGAGGTTTTGCAAAAAGTTATTGGTGTAGACGTTTTCGATCGTGTAGTGATTTCGTGATAAGAACGCGCGCGCAGAGTTGACCGTTCGCGGGGAAAGCATCCAGACATCAGCAAGCACGACATTGATCTGGCTCTCGGTATCCGCCATGGCCGTGTAGTCGAATATCTGGTTGCCGTTAAGCGCGTTGTTGCGATCGTTGCCTCGCGTGTCGAAGAACATCGCCTCGATAGCGTGATTAGCGAAGTGATTGAAGTCGAGGCGGATCAGGCCCTGATTCGAAAAGGAATCCGCGGGCGCTTGCTGCTGGCCGACCAGATGAGTTCCCGGCGCACCCACCGGAATGAACTTCAAAAGCGCCTGTGCGACGGGATCGAGTGCCCCAGGGCAGATGACGGGTGCGGCTGTGGTGCCGCATTGGACCTTGGGCCCTCCTTGCATCGTGGTCAGCTTGGGGACCTTGAATGTTCCCGTTGTGCCAAAGGTATCCCCGCGAAAGTCACCGGTGCGCTCCGTTGCCGTTAGCGTCTGGATCACATTGGCGTTCACCGTTTGCTGTTGGCGGAGTACCAGGCCCTCATACGAGAGGAAGAAGAAGGTGTCGGGCAGGAGCTTCACCGGCCCGCCGATCCGTCCGCCGAACTGGTTCTGCTGCAACTGCACTGTGGGAGAGGTTGCGGAGACGAAGTAATTGCGCGCGTTCAGGATGTTGTTGCGGAAGTAGTCATACACCGCGCCGTGGAAGCTGTCGGTGCCGGAGCGCGTGATCGCGTTGATGACGGCAGCCGGCGAACGGCCGAACTCGGCATCGAAGTTGCTCGTCAGGATACGGAACTCCTGCAACGCGTCCGGGTTAGGAACTTTATTGCCGCCATTGGAGTTGAACGCCTGGTTGTATGCACCATCCAGGTAGTAGCTCACCTGGTCGGTCGAAAGGCCGTTTACGCTGAAGTTCACACCGCCACGCGTGCCGATCTGCGAGTCGGCATTGTAGGCCGTCACACCCGGAGTGGTCGTAACCAGGCTGTACACATCGCGATTCAGCGTAGGCAGGTTTTCGATCTTGTTCTGGTCGATGGTCTCGCCAAGCTGCGCTTCGCGTGTATCGACCAGCGTGACACCAGCCTCCACCTCAACCGATTCGCTGACCTGTCCTGAAGGAAGGGTGAACGGTACATGCACATTCTGGTTCGCGGCCACAGTAACGCCCGTTTGCGTCAACGTCTTGAAACCGGTTGCAGAAGAAGCCACGGTGTAGTTGCTCGGCTTGACATTGGAGTAGGTGTACTCGCCCTGGCCGTTCGTGGTTGTGGTCTGCTTTACCTCCGTGCGCACGTCCGTCAACGTCACAGTGGCGCCGGGGATTGCCGCGCCGGTCGAATCAACGACAGCTCCGAAGATTGCGCCCGTCGTCGACTGCGCGTGCAATGAGCATGTAATGGTTATCATTATGGCGCAGACTGTGGCAAAGATTGTTGGTCTTAGCAGGACTCTCACGTGGTCTCCTCTGTACTTACCGCCAGCATTCGCTGTGCGGCCTTATGGTCTAGATCTTGCCGAACGTCTTTTGGCGTTAAGTATGAAGCGGACTAAGCTTAGCTGTGCGAAGTGTTTTTCGCAAACAAAATCGGCAGCATGATAAGGCGGCTTTGCAATAGGCACTGTCAAATTGCGACGAGCTGCGCCTCTGTTATTTTTTAGCGCACAATCGTTTGCTCATCGTCGTGTCCGTGAGGTAGTGTAATCGGTACCATTTTGCCTTGAGCAGCGTGCGGAAAATCTGGATGGATCGCAGAGAGTTCGTCAGAAGCGGGGTGGCTGCATTCATGGCCGCGGTGTCGAATTCGCAGAGCGCCCGAGCCGCCAAGCCGATCAGGAAGCCGAACGTGCTGTAGGTGTTCGGGCCCTGCTATCGCGACTGGGTGTTCCAGAAGACCATCCGTGCAGCCCCCCTGAAGCATCGCTCACCCGTGCCTATCGGCCTCTGCCCGCTCCTCCCAGAACTCCATCGAACGGGAAATCGAACTCGACTCATGGCTCGTATGACTACAACTTCAGCGCCCACATGCCAGCCTCAACCTCAACCCGCCAGCCAGCAGATCAGGGCTCAATCGGAACAACCCCTTGAGCCTCCACAACTAATCCGCCTGAGTTGGCGGACTAAAAGCGGCGACAAACCATTCCTTTAAAAAGGGCTTGTTCAGGGAGCACAGCTGCATCGGATATGCTGAGGTATGGACATCCAGCACGTGGCTAGGCTCGCGAATGTGTCTACAGCCACTGTTTCGCGAGTTTTGAACGACTCACCCAAGGTGAAGCCTGAGACCTTTCAGCGCGTAAAAGAGATTATCGAAAAAGCAGATTACGTGCCCAATACCAGCGCGCGCAGCTTGCGCATGGGTAAAAGTCAGTTACTGGGCCTGATCGTTTCTGACATCAACAATCCTTTTTTCCCGGAACTGATAGACGATTTTGAGGCGCGTGCAAGAGAGCGCGGGATCGACGTCGTCTTTTCCCACACCAACTACCTGAGTGACCGGCTGGAACACTGCCTGAAGCGACTCATCGAGCGCAACGTGGACGGCATTGCCATCTGTACGTCCGAAACCAACCGAAAAGCGCTGGAGTTTGCCAAACGCCACAACCGGCCATTCGTTCTCATGAACCAGGAGGGAACGAACACACCGTATAACAACATTAACGTTGATCACATGAGCGGCGCGCTGGAGGCCATTCGCCACCTGCATCAACTAGGCCATCGCCGCATCGGCTTTATCTCGGGGCCAAGCCGCTTCGAGTCCACTCGCCTGCGCCTTGAAGCGTTCCAAGCGGCGATGAAGATGTGCAACCTGCGGATGAACTCCGCTTGGACGGTGGAAGGCGATCTCCACATCGAGGGTGGTCAGCTTGCCATGGAACGGATACTGAAAAGTAATCCTCGCCCAACAGCCCTCCTCTGCACCAACGATCTCATGGCATTTGGCGCGCTCCGCACAGCGCACCAGCGTGGCGTGGCGGTTCCCGAAGAGTTCTCCATCATCGGATTCGACAATCTGCCGGTTTGCGACCTGGTTACGCCGCCGCTTTCCTCTGTGAACATTCCTCGCCGTGAAATTGCCTCCCACGCCTTCCGCATGTTGATGAAGTCCGCCGAGTCGAAAAGTGGCCGCAAGCTACCCACTCCGGAGATCAAGACCGGATTGATCCTGCGTGCCTCCACGGCTCCACCCTTCGATTTGCGGAAGTAGCGCGCGTCGCGTGAATTTGCTGCATAGAACTGAACGATCGATGCTATGTGGGTCCGGCTTAGGCCACGTAAACTCATCTACGGGTAACCCGGTATCGTAGTCCATCTCGAATCACTCTATTTCTGGGTAGCTTCGCATGAAGCCGATCTCCCATGTACCGGCCCGAGACAGGAGACCAGCTACAAAGAAATCTACGACGTCGGCTGCGATTCTCGCGCTGCCGGTCTTACAGGTGTGTCGCCGATCCCATTCGGAAACCACTTAGCCGTAAGCTGTTTGAGAGCGTTTACATCCTGCCCAACGCCCTTGGCTGTGTTCGTGATGATTCTATCGGTTGTCCAGCGGCTCTCGTACCAGCTGCAAGCCTCGAAGACGTCGTTCTGTCCCTTGCGCCAATCTTCTGAGAGCGTCCTGTAATGCTTCAGTGTGGCCGCAGAGGACGGCTCCCCCGCAAGATCGACCATCTGGAAAGGATCCTTTGGATTGTTGAAAAGCAGCTCTTTTCCGTCGCGGTGGTACACCGCATAGGTGTACTCGTGGTCGCGCAGAGCCCTCCACTCCGTTCCATCGGTCCAGGCTGCGGTGGCGCCCATCCCCTGCATATGAGCTGCATCGTGATCGGCGCCACCGTTGCCCAGTGCATGGCTGCTCATGTCTTTGCCTTCCACCGCGGAAGGAATGGGAATATTCAGCATGGAAAGGATCGTCGGCATAATATCCGGAGTTCCCAGCAAGGCATCGGATACGGTTTTTGCCGGGATGTGCTTCGGCCAGCGCACCAGGAACGGCACCCGAGCGGCTTCCTCATAGAAGATGAGCTTTGCCCGCCGCCCATGCGCGCCGAACATCTCACCATGATCGGTCGTGAAGACAAGGATGGTGTTGTCGGCGATGCCTGCTTCGTCCACTGCCTTCAGCAGCCGTCCCAGGTTCCAGTCGAGATTGGCAACCTGCGCGTAGTACACCTTCATCCAGTGGTGAATGAGCTGGTCGTAGTTGGGCGGAAGCTTCTGCCAGTTGTCCGCGTACGGGTCTGAGACGGTTGAATAGTTTGGGGCCAGGGGCAGATCCACATTGCGGTAGAGTTCCAGGAACTCAGGCGCCACGTTGTTGTCACCCCATGGATCATGGGGCGGTCCCCAGGACAGAAAGAGCGCAAAGGGATCCGCACTGTGGTCCACCGTCTTGATGTAATTGACGGCCATATCCGTCTGACCGTCCGGCTCGTACTGCGTACGGATGTGCGGCACGGGGTCATTCAGGAAATACGGCGCATGTTCGTAGATCTGGTTGAAGTTATAAGCCGCCCAGTAACCGTCGAAGCCGAGGCGGTACGCGCCCGGCGGCGTAAAGCCGTTCTTGATGAGATAGTGATGACCCTCCTCATTGGCCCACATGTGCCACTTGCCAATGTAAGCCGTTTGATAGCCCGCCTTTGTAAGGCAGTGTCCAAAACACTCGTGCTCAGGGCTCAGCCGGAGTTCGTTGATCACCATCCCGGTGCTCGATTGATATTTGCCGGTCATCAGGGAGGCTCGATACGGCGCGCATACCGGCGTGGACGATACCGCTTGCGTGAAGTTGCATCCCTCCGCGGCCAGCCTGTCCATGTTGGGCGTGCGGGCATACGGGTCGCCAGCATAGCCGCATGAGGAGTGACGCAGCTGATCGGCGAACACGTAGATCACATTGGGCCGCTTCGATGCGCCGGACGGCGATGCTTTCTGTGCTGGAAGCGCAGTTGCTCCCAATGCGACTGTTGCCCCGGCTACAAAATCCCGTCGATTCACTGTACCTCCCTGTCGCTTCCACTTCGTGCCGCGTCCTTTATAAACCGAAACGAATGCCGGAACAAAGGTGCATGCTCCCTGTAGCTCCGGTGGCTTTCGTACCAGCTACAGACTCAGCTGAAACGGATTGTCGCCTTGACAGGAACATCCGCGCCGGTGTTCCATGGGGCATACTGTAAACGAATACATCGATGTTTAGCAATGAGCTTTGGAGGCTGCAGGGATGGAAAGACGCAATTTTTTCAACCTCGCTTCATTTAGCGGCGTGAGGGTGGCAGCTCGTCCAGCTATGACGGCCGCAACGTTAGCGGCCCTTGCAGCAGGCCTGCTGCTTGGCTGCCTTCCAGAATCCGCAAACGCGCAAGATTCGGCCTCGGCCGTCGCCGGAAGTTATAGCAACCCCGTCCTCAATCAGAGTTTTGCGGATCCGTCGTCCCTGCACGTTGGCAATACGTTGTACGCCTACGCCACCGGCGTGATCGGCGCGGGCTATTTCCCGGTTTCGACATCGACCGACTTTGTGAATTGGACGGCACCGGCGGCGTCTATGCCCACTATGCCAAGCTGGGCTACGGCTGCGTTTTGGGCGCCGACCGTGATTGAAGACCCAAACTCTTCCGGAAAGGTGAAGCGGTACATCATGTACTTCACCTCCAGTACAAACAACAATAAACAGGGACAGATCCCAGGGCCGCCTGCAAGCCCACCCAAGAATCCGAACTTGGCGATGGGGCATTGCCTGGGTGTTGACGTAGCGGATTCGCCCTCCGGCCCATTCAAGGAACTTAAGGACTCTAACGGGAGCCCACGCCAACCGCTGGTGTGCGGAACGGGCTACCGCAACATCGATCCCATGCCGTTCCATGATCCAAAGACAGGTAAGTGGTATCTATTCTGGGGATCCGAACAGGGCGAGCCCGTTCTGAAGAAGCAACTGTCATCGGCCGATCTAACGAAGTGGGAAGATCCTTCGACGGGTGCGGACACAGTCCTCGCCGCTGGCCCAGCGGGCACGCATCAGCATCTGGTAGAAGGCGTGTATGTGATTTATCGCAATCACAATGTCAATAAGAGCAGTGACGGCAAGGACTACTACTATCTGTTTACATCGGGAAACAACTGCTGTTCCCCCGATCAAACGGTATATGCCGTTTCGGTCGCCCGGAGTAAAAGCTTGGATGGCCCATGGACCTACTACAAAGATCCCAAGGGTTTCGATAACACGATCCTGCATTACAACAGCACGTGGGGCAACCCAGGCGGCAATGGAATTTTCGAGGACGGCAAAGGGGGCGATTGGATGCTCTATCACGCGGTCAAATCCGCTACAGTCAAATCCAGTGCGCACGGCTCTCGTGTCTTGTTGATCGACCCGATCACGTACGTGCAAGGCTGGCCGAGGGTCAACCCGAACGCAGCGAACCCAGACTCCCCGTCGGTTTCGGGACAGCATGCGCCCGTCCCGTATGCAACTCAATAGATGCCTTTTGCATGAACCAACTCGGATCCTTCCATCTCAGGAGAACGGATGAATCGTCGCAGTTTCCTCAAAACCACAGCGGCAGCCTCGATAGCGGCCGCCATCGATGCCAATGCAGCGCCCAAACCAGCGCCGTCCAGGCCCAACGTGCTTTACTTGTTCAGCGATCAACATCGTGCAGTTTCGCTGCCCGGCGAGCCGCTCAGTCAGGTGATCGCTCCCAACCTGGACGCGTTCCGCAAACAGAATGTTTCCATGGATGCCTGCATCTCGAACTATCCTCTCTGTACGCCGCACCGCGCGATATTGATGAGCGGGCGTTATCCCAGTGACACCGGGGTTCTGCACAACGGCATCCCATTACCCACGGAATCGGTGTCCGTTGGCGAAACCTTCCGCAGGAATGGCT
Organism: Edaphobacter sp.; assembly: GCA_965277575.1. Classification (GTDB taxonomy): domain Bacteria; phylum Acidobacteriota; class Terriglobia; order Terriglobales; family Acidobacteriaceae; genus Edaphobacter. The sequence goes on along the minus strand of CBDIDK010000002.1, from coordinate 2,643,990 downwards.
ACCATACGGGCTACATCGGCAAATGGCATCTGGGTGGGGGCCCTGAACGAGGATTCATCCCGAAAGGCCCACGGCGTTTCGGCTTCGAAGATTGGCACGTCTGGGACGAAACAAATAATCACTACGGCTCCTGGACCTACAACCAGGACACCGGGGAGAAAGTTCAACCGGCAGGCTACAACGCAACCCTCATGACCGATCAGGCGGTTGAGTTCCTGCACAAGCAGCCAGCCGACAAGCCCTGGTTTCTCATCGTCTCCTGGAACCCACCGCATCCGCCCTTCAACCCGCCTGAGCAGGATCAGAAGCCGTACCCGCCCGACTCGTTAGAATCAAGGCCCAACGTGCATCTCGCGCCTCCGGGGGGCGACCTTGGAAAGCGGCGTGAACCCCTCAACTCTCCTGGGAACCTGCATACGGCTCAACAGGGATATTACGGCGGCATTACGGCTATCGACCTGGAGTTTGCACGCATCCTGAAGACGCTGGAGGAGACCGGTCAGGGCGGCAACACCATCGTCGTCTATACCTCCGACCACGGGGAGATGATGGGTTCGCACGGCCACATGGCCAAGCAGATGCCCCATGATGAATCCAACCGTGTGCCGTTCTTCGTGCGCGTTCCGGGCGCGGCGCCCAGGAACCACAGCTCCAAAATTCTGTTCTCTTCCATAGATATTTACCCATCTCTTTGCGGTCTGGCGGGTCTATCGGTACCGGATCACTGCCGTGGGCGCGACCTGTCCACGGCTCTCCGCGGAGAAACCATCGCCTCACCGGAGTTCGTCTTTCTCTGCAATGAAACGGGTAAGCCGGGCTCACAGGAGGAGTTTCAGCCGGGCTATCGCGGTGTGCGCACTGCGACCCATACCTATGCCGTCATGGCCTCAGGCCGGTGGTGCCTGTACGACAATGTCGCCGACCCCTACCAGGAGAAGAACCTGATCAAGGATCCGTCCCAGGCGCCTTTGATCGCGAAGTTCGACGCAGCCGTGACCCGGTGGATGGAGATGACAGGCGACAAGTTCCCCTATCAGAACGCGCTCAAGTCGTACTCCGATTACCCGGATTACCCGGTGGCGGACACATACCAGTCGGGGCACTGGGGAGAAGCAAAGTCGGGCTGAACGCAGAATAAAGACTGACTCCGACCACCACACCCCCACGCGTGTGCTCTTACACGCTTGCCGGGTCGTTAGAAGAGGTCCATACGCAACTTTTTCATGTAATCGTTGTCATTAGTGGGTGCGGCATATATCTTGTACCGCGGAGGGTCAGCAATGGATCGCAGGGAATTCGTAAAAGCAGGAGTGGTCGCCTCACTCGGCGCAAAGCTGGCGCCAAAAGGAAAGAGCCCCGCAAAGCGGCCCAACGTGCTCTACGTCTTCGACGATCAACATCGCGCGGCGTCGCTCCCGGGAGAAGTGTTCAGCGAGGTCGAAGCGCCCAACATCGACAGGTTCCGGCGCGACAACTTCTCCATGGACCAATGCATCTCTAACTTCCCGCTCTGCTGCCCCTACCGCGCCATCCTGATGACCGGCAAGTACTCGCCCGAAAACGGCGTCGTCAACCTCGCCATTCCTATGAAGACGTCGGAGTTCACGATCACCAAGGCATTTAAGGCCAGCGGCTATCGCACCGGGTACGTCGGCAAGTGGCATCTCGCCGGCGATCACGACGATCATTTCAGGTTCATCCCTCCAGGTCCCCGCCGCGTCGACATCGACGACTGGCACATCTGGGAAGACACGAACAACCACTACGAGTGCTACACGTATAACCCGGATACCGGCGAAAAGATCATCGCCACCAAATGGGCCCCCGTCAACATGACGGACGAAGCCATTGGCCTCATGGAGACCTACGCCGCTGAACCCGGCAAACCCTGGTTCATGATGGTGTCCTACAATCCGCCGCACCCCCCCTTCAACCCGCCGCAGAACGACCGGGCCGCAAACCCGATCGACATGCAGAAGTACCGCCCCAACGTGAAAGTCGCCGACGGCGGTCCGCCCTGGCTGAACTCACCGCAGTCTTTCCACAACGCCATGCAAGGCTATCTCGGCGGCATTACCGGTATCGACACCGAATTTGGCCGCGTTCTCAAGGCGCTCGCCGAAACCGGCCACGCCGACAACACCATCGTCATCTTCACCTCGGATCACGGAGAAATGATGGGTTCGCAGGGCAAAGGCGGCAAAATCCTCCCCTACGACGAATCCAACCACGTTCCTTTCATCGTCCGCTATCCGGGCGTTACGTCCAAAGGCGGCAGCTCTGAGGCCCTCTTCGCCGCCGTCGACATTTACCCCACCGTCTGTGGCCTGGCCGGCATCCCCGTCGCTGGTCACTGCTCTGGCAAAGACCTCTCCGATGTCATGCGCGGTAAAAAGGTCAAGACACCGGAAGTCGTCTTCCTCATGGGCGCACCCGGTGACGACGACGGCAGCGGCAAGGCCGACACCACCGCCAGGGCCGACATGGTCGATAGAACGAGCCCGCTCTACTACCGCGGCGTCCGCACTGCTCGCTATACCTATACGGTGCGCGAGAACGGTCGCTGGCTCCTCTTCGATAACACAGCCGACCCCTACCAGATGAAGAACCTCACGAAAGACCCGACCCTCAAACCTCTGATGGAAGGCTTTGACGCAGAAATTCAGGGCTGGATCAAGAAGACCGGCGACACATTCGTTTACCCGGCTCTCTAACCATGCTCTAAGGATGCTCTGATTAAGTGTGCCGGCTTCTGACGAGCACTCCCTCGGGGTCTAAATCCCTCTGAATCTGTATAACTTACGGCGCGGCTGAAGCCGCGCCCCTTCAAAACGATTACCGGATCAGAGCTTCCCTAATCCAGCTGGGAGTATCGAAACTTCATATCCAGAGACCTGTGAGGCTCGACTTGGCCGCACTGGATCCCGCTACCAGCGGGCAACCTTATGAGGCAGCGGGTCAGTTGCGTCGATTTACGCGACTCAGCAGAATTGCTGCATCATCTCCCGCGTGTACGTCTGATGCGGATCATTCCACAGATTCGTGAGCTCGCCGGGAATCGTTTGCAGATCGTACAGTTCGCCATATTGAGCTTTGCGACATGGATCAGATGCCATTAGATTTGGTTATCGGCACACAGTGCCGGATGGAACGTTCCTTGCAACGATCGAAAGATCCTGTATGTTCACGACTCCATCGCCGTTCAGGTCGGCTGCGGCGCTGTAACCAGGTTTACCTCTGGATTGACCGAACGATGCTTTCACCAGGTCGAAATCGGTGCAGCTCACAACGCCGTCGCTATTCACGTCGCCTAGCGGGTTGTTGCTCACCGTGAAGTCGCTAAGGCCGGAAAAGCCATTCGGCGGAGCACTTGTCGGAATGCTTGGATTGGGCTGGGTCATCACCAGCAGCGAGTGCTCTCCGCTCGTTGGGTAGTTCGCGACATAGATCGGTCCCGACCCCACGGGTAGAGAGAGGTCCACGTCGCGTATCCAGGTTCCGTCCTGGTAGATGCTGACGGGGCCGAAGCCCTGGCCCGTGGGTCCGTAGACAGCTACGCTTCTCCCGGAGAACTGGATCATGTAGTCCGCATAGAGACCGTTAGTCCCCTCGTAAGGCTGGCTTTGATTGGTGTACACCGTCCAGGGCGCGTGCTGGCCACCCCCTACGTTGGAGTAATAAATGCGCGGGTCGCTGTATTGATATGTCCCTGCAGCGAAAAAAGAAAAGGTGGTGGGCGGGTCGCCGGCCGGCAAGGAAATGAGCGCTCCCTCACGAGACGGAGGGGGCTGAGCTATCAAAGGAGCGCCGCTGGCGTCCACAGCGATCGGGTCCATCCTGAGTGCGCGGTTAGCGGCGCTGGCGCCATAAAAATAGGCGTCGTACACGTCCCACATTTTTCCATTCTGGTCTGCCACGATCGCGTTCGAGCCGGTACCCGTAGTGAGGTTGCCATGGCCATCGTCCGTGCTGAGTTGAAGGAACGGCGTGTTGTTCGGAGTGATCTTTGTCCAGTTCGCCGGAGAGTCCATTTGGTCGGTGCCATCATTGTTCTGGTACTGCAACAGCCCTAATGCGTAATCGTCGCTCTGGTACGTGTTGGCGGAGTAGGTAAGGTAGGTTGCCGGTTGGCCGTTCACCGGCAGAGTGAATGCCTGCGGCGCTTCGTTTGCGCCCGGCGGATTCGCGTTATCCAGATGCTCCCATGCGCGGTATTCAGGGCTGCTGGTGTTGTTGGTCGCCTGGCTGATGACTTGTTGCGGATGCGTCGTATCCGGCTGCAGCGGTGTAACCATCAACTGCACATGGATCAAGTGAGTGGTCACATAGAACAAGTAAAGCTGTCCGGTTGCGGTCCGGTAAAAGGGATCGTAATCATAGCCCGGAAAACTGAGATCGTTCCGGTCTGTCCACGTCCCCATCGGATTGCCGGCAGGGCTCACCGACACATGCGTCGGCCCGTTGGAGGTACGGTAGTACATATAAATCTGGCCCCCGTACGCCAGCAGCCCAGGCGTGGTAACGGTACCTGGGCTGCCAGGCGCGGAGGCGCCAGCCGTGACCGACACCTTCACAGTATCCGTGGAATTGAAGAGCTCCGCGAGTCCCGTGGACCGATATACCGTCAGGGTCCCAGTGGACCCGTTTGGCAAGCCGGCCTTCTTGTTATAGAAGCCGGTGGCGGAGCCATAGTAATAACCGTCCACCGGATTGTAAATGACACTGGGGTCGGCGGCATTGCTCAGACTATTGGTGTAGTCCTGTGCCGCGGAGGGCAGGGCCGACCCTGCGCAGCCCGCTAAAAGACACAAACCGAAGATTGTCTTGCAGAGAGACTTACGCTTCATAAAGCTTCCTCGTTTTGGAATTCATGTTGCGGTCGAATACTGTAGTTGTCGCGGCTTTCTTACTGCTGGCAAACCTTCCAGAAACGCGCGTCGATACCCATAAAGAACAAACCAATTAGCAGAAGACTCAGGGGCAGTCTCCGTTCGGCTCTGGCGTGCTATTGGGTTATTTGCAAACGGTGCCAGCCGGCACATTCCGGGAGACAATCGACAGGTCCAGGATGTTCACGGCTCCATCATTGTTGGTATCGGCCGCGGGATTGTAGCCGGGTTGACTTTTGGATTTACCGAAGGAGGCTTTTACTAGATCGAAATCGACGCAGTTCACAACGCCGTCCCCGTTGACGTCGCCCAAAGAGCTGTTTACGTTGTCGCTTACCTGGAACTGGCTCAGGCCGACAGGATTGCCGGTTTGGCCGCTTGTGCCGAGCGGGTTCACCAGCACCAGCAGCGAGTGCTCCCCGGCCGTTGAGTAGTTCCCAATGTAGATCGGGCCCGACGAAACGGATTTGGAGAAGTCCACGTCCTGTACCCACGTTCCGTCCTTGTAGATACTGGCTTTGCCGTAACCCTGGCCAGTGGGCCCATTCACAGCAATGCTCCTCCCAAAGAACTGGATCATGTAGTACGCATACAGGGCGTTGGTCCCCATGTAAGGTCCTGTTGGCCCCTGGAGCACTGTCCAGGGCGCGCGCTGGCCGCCGCCAACGTCGGAGTAAAGGACGCGCGGGTCACTGGATTGGTAGGCGCCTGCGGGCACAAACCAGGTGGTCGTGGCCGGATCGCCGGCCGGTAGAGGAATTAGCGCGCCCTCACGCGAGGGTTCCGGCTGAGGATTCAGCGGAGCGCCACTGGTGTCCAAACCGATTGGATCCATCCTGAGCTCGCGGTTATTGGCGTTCGAGCTGTTGAACCGGGCCGTGTACACGTCCCACAGCTTTCCATTTAGGTCTGCCACGATCGCGCTTGTGCCGGGGCCTGCGACGAGGTTGCCGTGACCGTCATCCGTGCTGGTTTGAAACCAGGGAGTATCGTTCGCAGTGGTCTTTGTCCAGTTTGCCGGCGAGTCCAAATGGTCGGTGCCGTCGGTGTTGCTGTAGTGCATCAGCCCCATCGCATAAACGTCACTCTGGTAGGTGTTTGCATTGTAGGTCATGTAGATTGCCGGCTGGCCGTTCACCGGCAGGGTGAACGCCTGCGGTCCCTCATTGGCGCCCGGCGGATTCAGGTTGTCCCGATGCTCCCATGCGCGGTATTCAGGACTGGTGGTATCCAGGGTTGCAAAGCTGATGATCTGGAAGGGACGGTTTAGATCCGGCGTCAGCGGATCAATCATCTTCTGCGCATGGATGTTGTGGTTTGTCGAATAAAAACAATAAATCTCTCCGGTCGAAGCCCGGTAGAAGGGGTCCCAGGCATAGGCCGGCAGCACGACATCGTTCCGGTCCGTCCACGTCCCCATCGCATCGGCGGCAGGGCTCACGGCCACATGGGTGATCTTGCCCGAACCGTCGCGCGAAGAGGCAGTGTAGTACATGTAAATCTTTCCCTGATACGCCAGCAAGCCAGGCGTGCCAACGCTTCCACCCGCGCCAGCGTCCTCCGTGACAGGAACCTGCACAACGTCGGTGGAATTGAAGAGATCCGCGAGGCCGGTGGACCGGAAGACAGTCAAGGTGCCCGTGGACCCGTTTGGCAAGCCGCTTACCGGTGTATAGAAGCCGGTGCCGGAGCCGTAATAGTAGCCGTCCGTCGGATTGTAGATAACAGTCGGGTCGCCGCCATGGTTCTGGACGGCGTTGGCGTAGTATTGCGCCGCGGAGGGGAGTGCCGACCCTGCCAGTCCAGCCAGCAGGAACAAACCGAAGATTGCCTTGCAAAAAGAATTACGCTTCATAGCAGCTTCCCCTTTTTGGGAGTTGAAGTTGAAACTCTAGTTGCCACGTACTCTTACTGCACGCAAACCTTACCGAAACGCGCGGCGATGCCCATGAAGGCCAAACCGGTCAGCAGCAGACTCAGTGTTGCAGGCTCCGGCACTGAACTTCCGACGGTAATACTCGCCGCTTGAGCCGTGACATCGAGCGTGTTTCCCTGAGAATCCTGCAGGATCAGATCGGATGAGGGCGAAAAGGAAATCGAGCTTGTGCCGTTTGCAAGAGCGGTAAATTCAGCGACGGCAATTGTGCCCGGGCCAGTCACGCCAGGACCAGAGCCGAACAGCGTGTCAGCCGTTAGCGAGATGGTGCCGGATTTGTTATCGATCGTGCCCGGCAAAAAGAAAGAGGCGCCGGTATCAGCGAAAAGAGAGCCCTCCGCGATGCTGTCCGCCTGAAACACCAGTGGGTCGAAAGCCAGACTGAACTGGTAATCGTACAGGTCCGGGACGCTGCCGATGTTAATGTCGACGGCAAACGTGCTGCCTGAAGAAATATTCTGGGTCTCGGGCACGATCGACAGTATCGGCTCCGCGAAGGCGACGCTTGCTCCGGTAAGCAATATCGACATGGAAAGGATAAGGGGGATTTTCATCAATTCTCCTGGGTCAGTTAAATGGCACCATGCCTGCTGAAACACTCCTAACCTCTGGCGGCGATTGAACCGGAAGATCAGGACTCAACGATAATGTAATCGTGTACAAATAAATCTGTGGGAAATGTAATCGTATACAAATAAATCTGTCAAGTGAAAAATTTGGGCGCAACAGGATTTATTGACCATAAAATGGAAATGCTAGGCTGTAGCGATCGGCTGGGAGTATGTCCACGTCGCCATCGACGACCATAGCCGCATCGCCTTCTCCGGCATCTATCCGGACGATACGCGCGGCTCGGTCATCGCCTGCCTGCGCTCCACGCTGGACTGGTACACTCGGCTGGGCATCCGCTTCAAGGCCGTGCTCACCGACAACGGGCCAGCCTACCGCTCGTTCCAGTTCGCCCAGGCATGTCGCGAACTGGGCCACAAGCACCGCTTCACCCGCCCCTACACGCCGCGGACCAACGGAAAGGCCGAACGCTTCATCCAGACCGCGTTGCGCGAATGGGCTTACGCACAGACGTATCAGACCTCAGAGCAACGCAGACAGCAGCTTCGCTCCTGGCTGCATACCTACAACTGGCATCGACCCCATGCTAGTCTCAACCAACATCCGCCCATCAGCCGCTCTGGCTTCAATCGGAATAACCTATTGAGCCACCACACCTAGCGGAGCTGGATTTTGTTATACCTCTCCCACAAAGCAGCAGATTCTTGGATCCGGCGCCAATCTCCTGAGCATTGCCGGACTGAACGGAATCACTATTGGGACTTTGGCGCTACGGTCCGGGATGTCGAAGAGCGGGCTCTTTGCGCACTTTCGATCCAAGGACGAGTTGCAGATTCAGCTTTTGGAGCATGCCGCCCAGATTGCCTCTGCCAAAGTGGTGGAACCCGTGTTGGCTGAAGCCAAAGGCCTTCCCCGGCTGCGAGCGCTGGTTGCAAGATGGCTTGGATGGACACGGCACGCTGGCCTCGATGGCGGATGCCCGGTCGCGGCCGGCATGTTTGAACTGGACGATAGCCCCGGCCATGTTCGGGACCGCCTGTTCGAGATGGAAGCATACTGGCGTGCACTTCTGCTCCGGCTGACACAGGACGCCGTGGAGCAGGGGCATCTACGGAGCAATCTTGACACGGAACAGTTCGTTTGGGAGCTCTGTGGAATCTACCTAAGCCACCATGCTTCGCTGCGTTTCATCGGCGACCCGAAGGCCGATACCCGTGCAAACAGTGCCTTTGAGCCGTTGCTCGAGCGCGCCACCAGAAAACGTAAGAACAGCCGCAAGACAGTACCAGCTAGGAGAAAACCGTGAAAATTATTGCGACTGTCACGCTCGTCGGGTTGGCAAGCTTTGTCATTGTGTGGTGTATCGCAAGGGTTGCCATGAGGGTCACGGGCGTGCCAAATGGCTTTCCCCCCTTTACAACTCTGCCGCTTTTATCCGGAGTCGCCGGAGGATTTTTGGGAGCTTCCGTGGTGTTTGCCGTGGTGAAGACATCAGCGGCAAACCCGGACCGCATGTTCTTCTTTATCGCGATCGGTTTTCTTGCTCTATCCTTTGGACTTCCTCTCCGGCTCAGCTTTACGCACTCTCACCGCTTCGCGGGTGCCACCCCGGCTGCCCAGATGACCCTCGCGCCACTACATACGACGATCGCAACCGCAGCGGTCGCTGTTCTCACGAGAACAGGAGCCGACCTTCAATGATCGTTCCGCGTCCTCCCATTGGCGCCATCCAGATTGTCTCGCCCGTGGTGGTAAGTGTTGTTTATATCGGGATCATGTGCCTTCTGAGCGAACGCACTCGGCACAGACTGAGTGCCCTCATCATCGCCGGTGCTGGCGGTGTGTACTTCGGAGGAGGCTTTGGCGTGTGGGAGGTGCTGTTCTGCATCCCCATGTTCTGGCTTGCGTATCGAGGGCTCGACGATTACCGGTATGTAGGCGTCGGATGGATCTTTCACATTGTCTGGGACGTTCTCCATCATCTGTATGGCAAACCGATTCTGCCGTTCGTTCCTTTGTCATCCTTTGGGTGTGCGATCTGCGACTCCGGCCTAGCACTGTGGTATTTGCTTCGAGCCCCCGTGCCACGTTTTCTCGCACGACGCCGCATAGCTGCAAGCTTTCTATAACCGGTGACCACTGGTAACGAAATTCGGCTTCTCGCACTCAATCGTTCTTATTGAGAAAAGCATCGTCTGCGCAACGACTCCTGAATCTTCGACTGAAACGGACGTTTCAGAAAGTACAGCCGAGCAGACTATTCCCCCCAGCCTGAGACATTGTGGCCGCCAAAGAGCATACGGCGGATCGCCGGCATAGTGAGGCCGGACGAAAAGCCAAGAGGCGGAGCGCTAGCCTCGTTCAACCGGTGCATGTGTTCGTCGCTGAGGGTAAGGTCGGTCGCCGCGATATTGCTTTCGAGTTGTAAGAGCTTGCTGGCGCCGATGATTGTCGACGTGACGCCCGGACGAGCCATCGCCCAGGCAAGCGCCACCTGGGCCGCCGGACGATCAACCTCGCTGGCGACCGCCTTTAGAACATCGAGAATCTTCCAGTTGCGATCGGTGAACTTGCTGTCGCCGAACGGATTCGCACCGCTGAGGCGGCCCGTATCCCTGGTGTCTTCGCGCTGGTATTTGCCGGTGAGAAATCCACCCGCCAACGGACTCCAGGGCATCACGCCCATGCCGCTTTCGCGAGCAGCGGGAATGTGTTCGGCTTCCACGTCGCGCGCGACTAGAGAATATTCAAGCTGCATCGCAATCGGTCCCGAGCAATGCCGTTCGGAGGCGATAGTCGCCGCTTTCATCGCCACCCAAGCGGGCATGTCCGAAAACGCGTAGTAGCGGATTTTCCCGGCGCGCACGAGATCGCCCAGAGTCTGCACGATCTCTTCGACTGGCGTGACGCCGTCCCAGATGTGCATCCAGTACAGGTCGATGTAATCGGTATTCACCCGCGTTGGGATTTCCGGCTCCGGCTTGTGCGGTCTGGAGCGGACTGGCGAGGCGTTAAATCCGAATTTGGTGGCCAGGACGATCTTGTCGCGGGATCCTGTGTCCTTGAGGAACCGTTCTCCGATCGGGTTCCCCCACTCTTGCAGGGCAGCAAACTGCGCTGGTTGTACCTTTTCACTGATCGCGACATCCCGATTCTCAACGCGCTCATCTCTCCGCTTCAGGAACGCCCGACCCGCAGCGTGGCTTTCGGGCGACGCTGTGAAGAAGCCGTCGATCCAGAAATCATCAAGGTTCCCAATTGATTTGTGAAGATGACCTGGGACTCGGGTGTCAGCGGAATTCCGTCGCCGTTGCGGGATCCGCTGCCCACGATCACCAGCTTTCGAACCAGGTCCGCACGTTCCAGCGCAACATTTTGCGCGATCATCGATCCAATAGAAAAGCCTAGAACGTCCACCTTGGTGAGTCCGAGCGCATCGATAAACACGCCCGCGCTTTTCGCCATCTCCGCGAACGTAACAGGCACCTCACCGCTGGAACTGGCAATGCCTGCATTGTTGAAAAGTATGACCTCACGAGACTGTGCGAAGTCGTCCGTTAAAGACGGGCCCAACTGTCCATGTTGCCAAGGATGTGAGGGTATGGTTGCGTCTCCATCCGCTAGTAAACGAGCGTCGCGGACAATTGATGGCGGACGCGCGAAATCGCGATCTCTCAATGCAGAACGAACCTCGAAATTCCGAACGTGCAGGGTTACGTCACTGTTGGAATCACCGGAGGACACACGCTGCTTGAAGGGTACCCAGTGCTCGCCCGGGCTTATGGCGAGTCCTTCCGGTTGGAAGCCGGCGTCACCCGCGATACGAGAATGTGTATAGCTTCCCGCACCGATAGGATCATCGGCCCTGAATCAGGGAGCTTCTCTCTCTGCGAAGTTCACTCTGACAGAGATGAAGGTAATTATTTGTTTGACTGACCAAGCTTGATCAGTCAAATCAGTAAATGCCTTATTTAGCTTTATCCGCTCAGCTGAAAAGTTGACAACCACATGACATTCGCATGACAAGTGCGCGGAGAGGGATCTCTACTCTTCGGGTTACGGCCACTTTTGGTCGGGGAGCCCTTATGAAGAAGCTGGAAAATACTGATCAAACACAAACGAGTCGCCGTTCCCTTCTAACGAAGGGGATGTTCACCGCCGGCGCACTCATGACTGCCGGACTGTTCGATGGAGGAGCGTCCGCACTGGCGCAGGATTCCGATGAAGATGGAAATGATGGCGGAGACCAATTAACCGACGGAGATATTGCGATTTTGCGCTTCTTGGCGGCGGCGGAATTACTGGAATCTGACCTTTGGACGCAGTACGCAGAACTCGGAGGCAATAGCAATGGGGCTCCTAATCCCTATCAGCTTGCGTTTCAGAATCTTGATAGCGATGGGCAGCAGTACATCACGAGCAATACGCTTGATGAAGTGAGCCACGCTGAATTTCTGAACGCGTATCTGGAGCATAAAGGCGCGGATCCCGTCGATTTGGATGCGTTTCGTAACCTCCAGGGCAGCGAAGCCACTGGAGCGCAGAATGTTGGCCGCCTCACAAATCTGATGCATCTGAATGTGGACACCAGCTGGTACATCCGCTACCGCAGCACCACCAATCCCGATCTCGGCGCTACTTTTCCGCAGGCAATCCAGATCAGCGACCGGACGGCAATTCCGCGGACTGACGCCGATATGTCGAATGAGAAGCAGATCCAAGTGATCGCGAATACTGCAGCATTCCATTTCGGCACGATCGAGCAGGGTGGTTCCAGTCTTTATTCCAGCCTGTCTCGCAAGGTGACAAACAGGCAGGCGCTTGAAGTCGTAGTGGGAATTGGAGGCGACGAAGTAGCCCACTTTCTGGAGTGGGTCGACTTTGCCGGTAACGCAGTTCAACCGCCCGTTGCTCCGGTGAGTTTTCAGGGGCTAACCTTCCCGGATTTCACCAAGAAGGGGCCACTGTTCCAGCCTAATCTGATCTTTCCTGTTCCTTGTCAATTCATCGATCCGAAGCTTCCGCGGTGCGCGATCATTCGACCGCTCACTGATAAGTTTGGAGGCGCGCGGGCTGTTGTCTCGTTCTTGACCAACATGAATCTCTTTGCTGGTCAACCGAAAGACTTTTTTCAGGTCCTGTCGCGTCTGGCAGAGGCCGCCGACGAAGCGAAACGGCTCTAGGCCAAGCAATCTCTGCGCAGATGGCGTGATTCCAGCAGCTAAGGAAAGTGATACGAAGGAAGTGTTCATGGCGCGGCAAAAGTCTGCGGAATCGACCAAGACAGGCTTTGGTGCGTTCGGTAATCCAGTGGGCGCTTATAGTGGCTTACCTTGCGCGCCTCTCGTGCCTCCCAAGCTTGGTGCTACTGCGGGAGGCACGATCAGCTCACGGTCGTTTACGCTGTACTCCTCGAATTCCTTGTAGGGCGAGACTCGGCACCTTTCTACAACGACTTTTCTTAAGCGTCCTGGATTTAGACTGTGCAAAAACATGATGAACGCAGCGTTCAAAGAACGGCTTTCTGCACTCGAATGGCTGCTATTAATCGTGTTCACGGGGATGCTCGCATTTCACACCATTCCGCGTGCCTGGAAGACTCTAAATACTGATTTTCCGAATTACTATCTCGCGGCCAGCTTGGTGCGAGATCATGTAAATCCATCGCGCGCCTACGAGTGGATCTGGTTCCAGAGGCAGAAGGATCATAGTGCGATTGACCAACCCCTCGTCGGCCTGGCTCCCATTACTCCTTTTTCCACGTTTGCTGTTCTTCCCTTCACCAGCCTCCGTCCGCTTGCGGCCAAGCACGCCTGGTTACTTCTCCAGACCTGTCTTCTGCTCGCTCTCCTCCCGCTTCTTCGTGAAGTTACAGGGCAATCGCTCCGTCGTATAGCCATGCTCGCGGTGATGTGCTTCCCGCTGCACCGGAACTTGCTCTATGGCCAGTTTTACATTCTGTTGCTCGTGATCCTTACCGGTGCGTGCTGGGCTGCACAGCGCGGACGTGGCAAACTTGCGGGTTTACTCATCGGTCTCGCTGCTGCCTGCAAGATCTTTCCCGCAATCTTTCTTTTCTATTTTGTGCGGAAGCGTAACTGGGAAGCCCTCGGCACCGCGATCGTGACCTTGCTTGCAGCTTCAGTCATCTCGGTCGCTAGCTTTGGCTGGCCGCTCCACCGTACATATCTGCTCCAAGTCCTGCCTTGGACTCTCCGTGGCGAGGCTTTACCTCCGTACACCTTGGCCTCGGGCTCTCTTTCGACTCTCCTCCATCGGCTTTTCATCCCCGAACCAGAATGGAATCCGCATCCCTGGTTCGCATGCCCAGCGCTCTTTGCCATCCTTCATCCTCTGCTTCAAACCCTTCTACTGGCTCCCGCTTTGCTGCTTATACGGCCTGGCGCAAAAGACAATCGACGGATTGCACTGGAGTGGTCAGGGCTCCTCACAGCCACGCTTGTCATCTCCACCTCGCCTGCGTCTTACCTTTTTTTGCTGATGATTCTTCCTATGGCCGTTCTGCTGCAGCACTTTCGCTCGCCAGGAATGAGAGTCGCCTCATTTCTGCTGTTCCTCGGCATAGGGTATCCGGGCTGGCACACCGGGGCAACGGAAGGCTTTCATATTCTGCTGCATTTTCCTCGTTTGTGGCTGCTCGTGTTCTTCCTCGCTCTAGTCTACGTAGCGCTTGGGACGCGAATGATGCGTTTCGCCCCGCTGCGTAGGGAAGCTGTTCCCTGGGGAATCGGGCTCGCGGTCGCGGTCGCGGTCGGCATTCTCTCCGGTCTTCATCATGTTCATGGTCTTCCTGAGGACAACGTGTTCCGGATCCGAGAAAGTGGCGACGCTCTGCTCCTGACCGCCCCACATGGTGATCCCAAGAGCTTCGTGGCTATCGCCATGGCTCCCAACGGCTACCGTCTGCTTTCCACCGCAGACATCAGGACAGATACTGCACACGACTCCGTTGCCGTTGCTACGGCAGGGAGCATTGGCTGGGTCGAGCAAGCTGGCCAGACCTCTCGACTGATTCCCTTTTCCACCTTTGGCCAAACACTCTTTAAAACAGTAGAAGACGCTGAGGCCCCGGCTCTATCGTCAGACGGGCGCCAGTTGGCCTTTATACGGGAGATGCACGGCCGAGGTCAGCTCTTTCTTCGCACTTACAAGGCAGAAACAGGGGCTATTGCTCTCGAACGGCGCCTCTCACCAGCTTCAGCGGACGTATTTAGCGCCGCCTTTCTCCCGGACGGATCGCTCTTATACGCAGCTTCGGTAGCAGATGCGCCCACAAGAATTTTCAAGACCGGAGACGCCGACCCTCTGCCTCTCGGAGAAGCTCGATTTCCCGCTGTATCACCCGATGGTCGTTGGTTGGCGTACAGTCGGTTCGACGCCGGTATCTGGAATCTACGGCTGCTGGACCTTGGCACTGGTCAGAATCACGCCGTTGCCGAGGCGACTTGTAATCAAGTCGATCCATCTTGGGAGAGCGATTCTCACACCCTCCTCTACGCAAGCGACTGCAATCGCGCGCTCGGATTCACTGCGCTATACCGTCGGCGCGTTCTACCCTAAGGCTAGATGCTTGTTTTCGGTGTCCGGGTATTGAGTGCTGCTTTCAAAACGGCATAATCTTTGATGGCATAACGGGTTGGAAGCTGCTGCAGTCTTAAAAAATATTTAACTATCCACGTCCAGATGCTATGACTTTTCCCGTGACGTCACCGACTCGGTTCGTCTAGCTGAATTGTCATTTCACTGTCACTGCAGGAATTCCGCTTGTCACCAAAGGCCAGTTGCGAAAGAATTGGACACGGTAATGTGGCCGAGACGCATTGCCGGGAGCGGTGAAGTGGGATGGCAAGCATTCTGATAGTGGAAGACGACGCACGCATGCAGAAGGTGCTGACGCGCATCTTCTCACGAGAGGGTTTCGAGATCGAGACTGCAGATGGCGGCATGGTTGCCTTGGAGCGCTTCCGCGAAAAGACTCCTACTGCAGTCCTGCTGGATTTGGTGCTTCCGCAGCTTTCCGGGCGCGAAGTCTGCCGCCAGATCAAGTCGGCCTCACCCGAAACACCGGTAGTGATCCTGAGCTCCGTCTCCGATGTGGTAGACAAAGTTCTACTTCTGGAGATAGGTGCTGACGATTACGTGACGAAGCCCTTTAGCCCCCAGGAGCTTCTGGCCCGCGTGCAGGCGGCCATCCGCCGGCAAAATCGCAGGGCTTTGGCTCCCGCGCCCATCACTGCCGGTTATAGCTTTGGAAATTGCAGGGTTGATTTTGACCAGATGAGCGCCACGTGCGATGGCAACGCTGTAACAATGACGGCTCTTGAGTTCAAACTATTGCGCTTTTTTACTTCAAACATAGGTGTTGTGCTGAGCCGGGAGGTGCTATTGAATCGTGTGTGGGGATATAACGCGTATCCTTCAACTCGGACAGTGGATAACCAGATTTTGAAGCTTCGACAGAAGTTGGAGACGGACCCGGCGAATCCCGTGCATCTTCAAACCATCTATGGCGCCGGCTACAAGTTCGTTCCCTGATATGCCGCCTTTTTCGAAGCCCGGCACCCGCTTACGTGCACTCTCCACGTATACGCTTTTGCTTTCTCTTCTGCTGTTGATCGTAGCCGTGCTTACGGGAACCAGTCTGCTAGCGGTGTGGCACGAAATGCGGAAACAGGTGGTGTCCGACTTTTCGGAAGAGCTTCGGCGCTCCGTTACGGTGTTTAAGAATACCGAGGCCGAGCGGTTGCATGCACTTCAGCGAGAAGACAACCTTCTCGCGGACCTGCCGAGCTTGAAAGCGTTGATGACCACAAATGACGACCGCACCATTCAAGACGGGTCCCTGGAGTTCTGGAAAACCAGCGGAAATGATCTATTCGCTCTGGTGGCTCGCGATTACGAGGTGCGGGCAGCCTATGTCACGAATGTTCCCGCGGGGAGGCAGTTCCGCCAAAATCTTTCCGTGGCTATGGCGCAGCCGGGCCGCACCTACCTTCTAAGTGGGAATGATCTATTCGTATTCGCTGTAGCCCCGCTGTACTTCGGCGATGCAAAAACGGGGACACTGCTGGGCTACGTCGTGAACGGCTACCGTATCGATGCCGAGTACTTAAGCCGGTTGAGCGGCCAGGTGGACGCAAACGCTGCGTTTCTGAGCCGGGGACGCGTTCTAGCCACCTCGTTGCCTATCAGTTCGAAAGACCTGCAGCAGTTTGTTCCGGCCGCAGCGGAGCCTCGGCCGGTCATTGTGGGGGGGCAGCGCTACCTGGGCGTTGGCCGCGATCTGTCCACGACACCGACGCTGCCGCTAGAGCTTGTCTTCTTCAAATCGCTCCATGCACCTGAACAGGACGTTCGCGACATTAGCAAACTCCTGCTAGTGCTGGGTGCGGCTGCGATGTTGCTTGGTTCGGCCTTGATGATGTTAGTCGTCCGCAGGTTTACAGAACCGCTCGAAGCGCTCACCAGGCGCGTCCAAGCATACGGCGCGAACACGTTCCCTATCCACACGGATGTTAAAGGGACGCGCGAAGTTCGCGAATTGGCGGAGACGTTTACCGAGATGCATGATCGCATAGAGCGCTCGAACCGCGCACGATTGGAGAGTGAACGTCTTGCGACGATAGGCAGGATGGCGAGCTCCGTATCGCACGATCTGCGACACTATTTAGCCAGCATCTACGCGAATGCTGAGTTCCTCTCGCAGCGAGACACCACGGACGAAGAGCGCGTCGAGTTCTTGCAGGACATTCGGACAGCCGTGCTTGGGACGACGGAGATGCTGGAATCGCTGTTGACGTTCAGCCGCACAGGTTCTATGGTGCGCCGCCAGCCCGAGTGCCTGGAGGTGCTCGCCCGCCGTGCCATCACACAAGTGCGGCTGCATCCGGATGCTGCAAGGGCTGAGATTGGACTTGATGTGGAAGATGGTGAGACGGTCGTCAATGTTGATACGGGTCAGGTGGAACGCGCTCTGTACAACCTGCTCCTGAATGCGTGTCAGTCTCCGCGGGATGTTGCGAAGGCGGTGCTCGTGCATGTAAGCATCTTGCAGCAGCCCTCATCCGTGGTGGCCCGCATCGTTGACAATGGTACCGGAGTATCTTCAGCGGTGCAGGGCACACTGTTTGACCCCTTCGTGAGCCAGGGAAAGCAAAGGGGCACGGGGCTGGGCCTCACGCTTTGCCGGTGTGTTGCGCAGGAGCATGGTGGGGAGGTCAACCTTGTGAGCAGCGGGGTAGATAACACTGCGTTCGAAATCGTGCTCCCGCGAGTTCCGGTTTTTGAGAATGAGCTCTTGCAACCGGCTTTTCAGGCGAAGGTGTGAGGTGGAAGTGAGCAACATGACGGGACTGTGCTCCGGCCGACGAATACGCTTGTTGCTTCTCGGCGTGTGCTCGGCACTCCTCCTCGTGTGTGCAGAAGGGCAAAGCGTCCCTGCCGTTCCGAAGCAGAATGAAAGCACCGAAGCGAGGCTTCAGCGACTGCAATCGGCCATGGACCGCACCGAAGCGGAGATGCATGCTTCCGAGCGCCGGCTGCAGGAATTACAACAGGAGTTGCTGGAGTTGCGCAGCGAGATGGCAGGCAACCCAGAAACACCTTCGGGCAGCACGCACGAGGCCGTGAATCATGCCGGTCCGCCGGGAAGTGGCGCGTCTTCCTCATCTCGCGACGAGGGACGCCCTGCTGAGGAACAGACCAGCATGCAAGCAAGCCAGATTGCCACACTCGATCAGTCCAAGGTAGAAAGCGCTTCGAAGTATCCGGTCCGGGTCACCGGAACGGTTCTGCTGAATGGCTTCGCAAACAGCGGCGGTGTAGATCAGCCAGCCGCCCCCACTTCCGCGATGGGGGGACGGGGTAGCACAGGTCTTGCGCTCACGCAGACAGTGCTCGGGCTGGACGCCGATGGGCCTAGATTATGGGGATCCGGCAGTCGGGCCGATGTGCGGGTGGACTTCTTCGGCGCGTCTGGCACGCAAACCTACACCGGCTCGGCCGGCCTGCTCCGGCTACGGACCGCACATGCCGCGCTGGAATGGAAACAAACGAAGTTGTTCTTTGCTTTGGACCGTCCAATCATCAACCCAAATACGCCTGAGTCCCTGGTGGCGGTGGCGCAACCGGAACTGGCCTGGTCCGGCAATCTGTGGAGTTGGAACCCGCAGCTTGGAGTGGTCCGCACGATCGGCACAGGGACACGGCTCCGCTTCGAAGCTGCGCTCATCGATCCCGGCAACCCGCCCGAACCGGTCCCTGGAAATGCGACGGTCACGTTGGCGGAGTCCAGTCGCTACCCCGGAACGGAAGCCCGGATTGCGGTATTGGGGAACAGTGAGGAGCGCAGTGTGCAGGTCGGCATTGGAGGATATTTTTCACCACATTATCTGGCGAGTGCTTACTACGGGAAACCCGGATTCAGCTTCGATGCGTGGGCTGCAACGCTGGATTATAAATTTCCGCTGGGCCATGGTGTCGTTCTTACAGGGTTAGCGTATCGCGGGCAGTCCCTCGGTGGCCTTGGTGGCGGCGGGTATGCCGATTACGTCTATCGTACGGGACCGACCGGTTTCGATGCGCGCGGACTGGAGGCGGTGGGCGGCTGGACGCAACTACATCAGACCGTTACACAACGAATCTCCTGGAATGCGGGCTTCGGTATGGATAACGCGTTCTCCGACGAGGTTCGAGCCTACGCAGGCAGCGCAACGTCAAGCCCGTACAGCTCCATTGCGCGAAACCGCACGGTGTTTGCCAATGTGATCTACAACCCTACTGCCTCCCTGCTGTTCTCGCTGGAGTACCGCAACCTGTACACAGCTCCGGTGATGCTGCCGCTCCGGATCAGCAACATCACGGGGATCGGAGCGGCATACCGCTTCTGATGAAAAGAACGTTCCATTGGGCGGTACTTGGCTTGGTTCTGGCGACGCAGGCGAATTTGCTGTGCCGTGCAGTTTCTGCGCAGACCACCGTCTCAGCGCAGATTAAGCAGGACGCAACGGCGGCCAAACGTCGGGAGAAACCCGTCGCGTTGTTCTGGTTGGAGCCGGTGAAAGCCGGAACGGTGGAACATCTGCCATGGCCTGCGCAGCCGCCTTATCGTATGCTACAGAAAAACAAGATGTTCTCACCGCACTTGCTGGTCATCCCCGTGGGGGCCACGGTGTCTTTCCCGAACGAAGATCCCTTCTTTCACAATGTATTCTCGCTCTTTGATGGCAAGCGTTTCGACCTTGGTTTGTATGAAGCCGGGAGTAGTCGCGATATCCGGTTTGAGCGCTCCGGGATTTCGTATCTGTTTTGCAACATTCATCCCGAGATGAGTGCCGTCATCGTTGCGTTGCGGACGCCGTTGTGGGCGAAAGCGGGACCGGATGGCCTGATTCGCATCGCGAACGTGCCGCCTGGAGAGTACCAGGCGCATCTGTGGCTGGAAGGCGAGGATGAGAGCGCGCTGTCTGCCTGGACACATCGCGTCACGGTTAGCAGCCGTGGCACCGTGGACGCGGGAAGCTTTATAGCGAAAGCAAATGGTCCGCAACCGCATCGCAACTTGTTCGGGAAGCCATACAAGTCGGAGTCTTCGCCTTACTAGAAGGGCGAATGCGCAGATTTGAGATTTGCTGCCGCGCGTCCTGGACCTTGCAAAGACATCCGTTGCGGAGTCGTCCGTTGCTGCTTACGGACAATGCAATGACATACGCGTAACAATTCGCACTCCCAGAATGTTCATACTCAGCGTAATAACTTCACGCCGAGGATGTTTCCTTGATTCGCCCGATATGTCAAACGAGATGCGCTCATAGTTGGCTCTTTGCGGCCGTTTGCTGGCCCTTGTTCGCAATCGGCGTAATGTCGCAGACGCCCGGTACGGGCGCTATCTCCGGAAGAGTGACGGACCCCGCCGGTCGTGTGATCGTGCATGCGCGTGTTCAAGCGATCGAGAGCGCAACACACGCTACACGCAATACGGCGACGGGCGTAGATGGTGTCTTTCGCTTTCCCCTGCTGCAGCCTGGCATGTACTCCCTTGTGGTGCAATCCACAGGCTTCGCCAAGGAGAAGACGCGCGACTTGGCGGTGACTACCGGACAGGTCTCCGTTGTCCCGGTCACGCTTTCCATTCAGGGGGGACAGACTCAGGTGAACGTCTCCGAGCAGCCCGAGGATCTACAGTTGGAGAACTCTACTCTTGGTGGCCTGGTGGGTCGTGATATGGTGCAGGCGCTGCCGCTGGCCACCCGAAATTACACGCAGATCCTGGCCTTGTTCCCGGGCATTGTGGTGGACCTGCCGCGTGCCAGTTCCTTGGATAACGGAACACAGAATGTTTCGTCGGAGGGTGCTTCGCCGCTTTCTAACAACGTCCAGTTCAACGGCGTGGACGCGAACAACCTGGTCCAGAACTCCGCAGCGCAGGCGGAGAGTTCGCAAACCGGAACGGCGATTCCGGCACCGGACACGATTCAGGAGGTACGGGTGCAAACGGCAAACTACGATGCGGCATACGGCCGTGGCTCAGGCGCGAACATCGATCTAGTCACGCGCGCCGG
Source organism: Edaphobacter sp. (assembly GCA_965277575.1). Taxonomy (GTDB): domain Bacteria; phylum Acidobacteriota; class Terriglobia; order Terriglobales; family Acidobacteriaceae; genus Edaphobacter. Next base: position 2,623,015 of record CBDIDK010000002.1, on the reverse strand, counting down.
CACTAACCAGTTCCATGGCAGCGTGTGGGAGTTTGTCCGGAACAACATCTTCAATGCGAATGAGTTCTTCGCTAAACAGGAAGGGCAACCTCGGGCCGAACTTAAGCAAAACCAGTTTGGCGCCTCTGTCGGTGGTCCGTTGCGCAAAAACAACTTGTTCTTCTTCGGGTCCTACCAGGGAACACGTGTCGCGAATGGATTGGCCGGGGCGACACACCCTATCCTCCCTTTGCTCACGGCAGACCGCTCCGCGGCCGCGCTTGGCGCCCAGTTCTGCCCGGCAGACCACCTGAATGCGCAGGGTGCGCCGGCCAATGGATATCTGACGCAGGCCGGCGGCACACAACTCGCGTGCGACGGGTCCAACATCAACCCGGTTGCGCTAGCGATCTTGAATGCAAAGCTGCCGACCGGACAGTTTGCCGTGCCCAGCCCGCAGATCGCACTCCCTGTTAGCAGTCCAGATCAGTTGCCGTTAGGTCAATCGACGTTTGCGCCGCCGGCGTATCGCAACGAAGACCAGTTCACCGTGAACCTGGACAAAACGCTCACTACACAAAACACGCTCGCAGGCCGGTTCTTCTGGTCCCGTGCCAATACGACCGAGCCATTCTCACCCAACGCGGCCAATGTGCCCGGATGGGGCACGACGGCGCTGAACCGCAATACCAACTTTGTCCTGGCGGATACGCACGTGGTGAACGCGCGTATGGTCAACCTGGCCCGCTTTGGATATATTCGCTTCGACGGTCTAGCCGCCGTGCAAAATCCGATCGTGGCACAAGCGATTGGCCAAGGAATTCCGACGGGGGCGCCGGCGCCCGATTCCCACGCGCCGGGGCTCACGGTGGGCGGCTTCACCATCGGTGACGGCGGGACGCCGGACTCCTGGTCAGTCACGAACTCCTTCATCTGGCAGGACGTTGTGGCGTTCACAGCAGGACGACACAACCTGCGTTCTGGCGCAGAGGTAAAGCGCGTGGAGGTCGACGAAGATCAGCCGGAAGAAACGGATGGCCTCCTGCAGATCGGCACCTTCAGCGACTTTTTGGTGGGGCAAAGCGCAGCCCAGAACGGCAGCCCCTTAGGGCTAAGCAACATCACGCTTTCCTTTGCCGGTGCCGGCAATTTCCGTCGTGACACACGCTACACAGATTTCGCCGGGTTCGCTCAAGATGACTTCAATGTTTCCCCGCGGTTCACATTGAATTTAGGTCTGCGCTATGAAATCTTCAGCGCGCCGGTGGAGACGCACGGCCGCGTGGCGAGCTTCGATCCGGCCATCGCGACCACAGGCCCAATCCCGGCCGCCGGCACGCTGAACGGCTTCACGGTGCCGGCGAACTTCGAAGGCACGATCCCTGAAGGCGTCACGAAGCACGACTTCGCCGGCCAGTACCGTACGCCCATGGGCGATCTTTCGCCACGCTTCGGGTTTTCTTATCAGCTGACAAAACACCCTACGCTATTGCTCCGCGGCGGCTATGGCCTCTATTACGACCGGCATTCCAACACGATCGCCGAGCAGACTTTGAGCCAGTCACCCTTTGCGACGTTACAGGTGGGCTTTGGATCGCAAAACGCCAGTGCCACGCTGGCCAGCCCGTTTACCCCGCTCGTCCAGCCAGCGTCGCACTATCCATTTTTCGTCACACGTTCTGCCGCAAACTCGCCCTTTGTGGAAGCGATCGATCCAGACCTGCAGGACGGCCGCACACAGCAGTACAACCTGAACCTGCAGTACGCGCTGCCGCATGCGTATGTGTTGCAGGTCGGGTACGTGGGCACAAGTTCGACGCACCGCTCTGGACAGGTAGAGTTCGATCAGGCGACACTGGCCAGTCCGTCGGCCCCGGTGAACGGGGAAACGGCGAATTCCATTAGCAATGTGAACGCAAGGCTTCCGATTCAGGGCTTGAGCCAGGGATCACTCGAGACCACGACTACATTCGTAGCCAACTACAACGCCTTGCAGGTGGGCGTGAGCCGGCAGTACTCACATGGATTCGGATTGCAAGCCAGCTACACATGGTCCAAGAACCTGGACGAGGTGAACGGCGAGGTTGGCACCGATGTCTTCGAATTGCAACTACCGTCGAATAATCAGAACGATCTCCGTCACTCGTCCTACGGGCTGGCGGGCGACGACCGCGATCAGCGTGCGGTTGTCAGCTTTGTGTATAGAACGCCAGAGCTGTCTACTCTGCCAAGGGTAGCGCGCTCACTGGTGTCGCATTGGGATTTATCCGGTATCGGCGTAATCCAGTCTGGAATTCCGCTGAGTATCGTCGATGGCAACGCAGGATCGGTCTATGGACTGCTCGGCGGCGAGTCGCGAGCGCAGCTTTCGGGTTCCATGCCTTCCACCAAGGGCTCCATCTTCTCTCGCGTGGGTAGCGGTTACTTAAATCCCGCAGCGTTCACTCGAGCTCCCGAGATTGCGAACGGTACGAGTCTCGCCGACCAAGATTTTGGCAATAGCCCAGTGGGCCTCGTACGAGGACCAGGGCAGCACAACCTTGACGTGGCCGTGGAGCACGAGTTCCCGGTTCATGTGGCGTCACGCGAGGCGGGCAGTTTCCGGTTCCGCGCAGAATTCTTCAACGTGACGAACACGCCACAATTCGGCAATCCGGATACCTCGCTCGGCTATACGGACCCGACGGCTGCAAATCCTGTGCCGAGCCAAACCTTCGGTCGCATCTCCGGTACTCAGGGTAACCCACGAATTATCCAGTTCGCGGCACGGTACCAGTTCTAACGTGCCCACTCAGACCAAACTATGACTTTAAAAGAAATTGAACACGCCTATGCAACTGGCCTGCCGTTGGATTTCTCGCGTCACGTCATTGAGCCGCCGCCGCTCTTGTTGCGTCGCATCTTCTTCCCTTTCGGCTACCCCGTCGAAGTAAGGACGAACGCGGAAGAAGTACTTAAAAACTACGAGGAGATGTGGGGGGCTTTCCGCGAGCGACGGGAAGCACAGCCGGTGGTTTGCGAAGTGTCGGTAACCGAAGGTGACGCTGCGGAATGCCCGCCGGAGCCGAGCTGTCAATTGCTGGGGTCGCATATGGTCTTTGTTGCGGACCGTCACCACTACACAGTTTCGGACCTTCTGCGGCAGCGGACCCGGATTCTGCTTACACGCGGAGTGCTGCGCCACCCGCTTTACACCCGTTACTTCCTGCTCATGGCGCCCGTCGTTCACCTTGCCACAACCCATACTGCGCCGGTGCATGGTGCGTGCGTGGCGCTGGGGGATAAGGGCGTCCTTCTGTGCGGCGATTCTGGCGCAGGTAAGTCCACGTTGGCGTACGCCTGTGCGCGTGCGGGTTGGACCTATATCTCTGACGATGCGAGCTTCGCCGAGAACGGCGCCAGAGACCGGACGGTGCTGGGCAATTGTTATCAGATTCGATTCCGGCCGGAGGTGACGGCCCTTTTCCCGGAGGTGTCTGGGCTTCCTATCACGCCCCGTGCGGCAGGCAAACCCTCCATCGAACTCCGCACCGACACGCTTGGATTCCGGCTGAAGGAAAGCACGCGCGTCGACGCTGTCGTCTTCTTGAAACGACAGTGCTGTATGTATTCCGACTCGGCTGAAACCCCCGAGCCTGCGATGGAAAGCTACCCCCGCGAATTGGCGCGCTTGTTTCTGCAGCATTGCTTTTACGGTCCTCCTTCGCTCAGATCCGCGCAGCACGCGACCATCGACCGCCTGTTGTGCGCGAACGTGTATCAAATGCGCTACCGCGACCTGGATGACGCTGTGGCCCGACTACAGAGGCTGCTGGAGACAGGAAGTTGATGCCAAGCCACGGCATGGCTGCGTTCTGGCGCGGACCTTCTTCCTGGCTACGGGAGCAGAGGCTTGGACGGGACTACTGGATATTTTTCACCGCAGCCTTCTTCTTCGACGCAGGCTTTGCGGTGTACTTTTTCCTATTCAACCTGTTCTTGTTGGATCAGCACTGGAATGAGCGGGCGATGGGCTTGATCGGCGGTGCGCTCACCGCAGGCAGCCTGCTGGGTACGCTGCCAGCCGGTGCGCTCACGCGCCGAAGCGGCGTGCGACCGTTGCTGATTTTCTTGTTTGCAGCTGCACCGCTGCTCGGCGCGTTACGGGCAATCTGGGTGTGGCGTCCCGCTGCAATTTGCGCGGCGTTCCTGATGGGGCTGGCGATGAGCCTCTGGGGGGTGTGCATGTTGCCGACAGTGGCCGCTGTGACCACCAAGAAGAACCGGGCGCAGGCCTATAGCCTCATCTTCTCTGTGAGCGTAGGAACCAGCGCTCTGGGAGGCCTGTTGTGTAGTGCTCTACCGCGCTGGCTGCACCAGGCAGGCTTGGCCCTCCCCCCTGTAGAGGTGAAGCGGGGAATCCTGCTGGCTTCCTGTCTGGTAGCGATAGTCGGCTTAATCCCAGTTCTGCAGCTCCCGAGGGATGTAGCGAAGACCAAGAAGTCCACAGGTGTCGCAGAAGACGAGCGAGCGAAGATGTCACTGCTTCGATGGCGCATGAATCCGTTTCTGCTGCGCTACCTGCCGGCCATGGCACTGTGGTCGGGCTTCCTTGCCGCCTTTGCGCCGTTTGCGAATGTGTACTTAGCGCGTGAACTGCATCTGCCTCTCGGGCGAATTGCTCTGATGTTTTCACTGGTGCAGGTGACGCAGTTTTGCATGGGTTTGCTGCTACCCGTGGTGCTGCAAGTATTCGGCCTTCGTAACGGCATTGCGATAACACAGGGAATTGCGGCCCTGACACTAGCCGCTTTAGCCGCCGGGCATGCCCCCCGGGTCGCGATGGTGCTTTACCTTATGTTTTCGGCGGCGCAGTGGATGAGCTCGCCCGCGCTGTACAACCTGCTTATGAACTGCACGGTCGAAGGGGAGCGCGGGACGGCAGCGGCGATGACCATGTTTTGTGGGTCGGTAGCCAGCACGATTGCGACAATCGCCGCGGGAAGCGCGATCACGCGCTTCGGCTATGCGCCTACCATGCTTGTGATCGCGGCATACGCACTTGGCGCGACTGTTCTGTTTTGGACTGTAGTGACGGGAAAGGTCGCCTCTTCGGCAGCCAAGCCCGGTTGGGAATCTCTCGAAGACACGCCGGAGAAGATGGAGCGGATCGCATGAAGAGTATTTCAGTTAGCAATTTTGGATTTGCTGCCGCTCTCTGGTGCACTGCGGCCGCAGCGGCCCAAGCCTCCGTGCCCGTCACCCCCGGGCCGCAACTCTTCTGTCATCGCACGGCGAACAAAGACGTTCCGGAAAACACGCTGGCCAGCCTGGAACAGGCGGCGCTGCTAGGGTGCAACGTGGTGGAGATTGACCTGCGGCGAACATTGGACGGTCGCATTGTCCTGAACCACGACGGCGTGCTAGACCGCTTGACGGACGGCACGGGTGACGTGGAAACCAGCTATTATGGCGACCTCGCGTTGCGGGATGCAGGCTCCTGGATGGGCAATCGTTTTAATGGCATGCACATAGCTCTGTTTGAGGATGCACTCCGCCTCGCCCGTACCATGCACATCCGACTGATCCTCGACATGAAGGACAAGGGAATGGCGCCGGAGGTGCTGGCTATGCTCACGCGTGAAGGCATGTTGGAGCAGGTGCAGTTCAATGGCGAGTGGGCAGATATGAAAGCGATCTACCCTGCAGCGACAGACATGAGCGTGGGCATGCGGTGGGTCCGCGCCGGCGTCACCGCTGAGCAGGTTCAGGCGTTCCATCGCGAAGGGCTGGCTGTGGTGGGCAACTTTTCCGACACGGTGCAGGAGATGGATCTGCCCGCCATGAAGGCAGCCGTGGCAGCGGGTGTTGACGCACTCAACGTCGATTATCCGCGGCTAGGTGCGGAAGCAGTTGGTCGGCCGGTGGAGCGCACCCTTCACGCATTGCGCATTCAGGCCGAATCCGGTGAGAGCACCGCGCGTTGCTCGGCAATTCTGCAGATGTCGCGTTATGAAGGCTTCCCTCTGGGGAACGATTTCGCGCGCTGGCTGCTTGATACAGACGACCACGTGTCGCGCGCGGCGGCACTGGCGTTGGTGACGGCGCAACCTAAATCTAACGTCGAGGTCTTCACCTCGGCACTTCACGCAGACAATGCCGATGCGCGGGCAAACGCTGCATGGGCACTCGGACAACTTGGCGCACCCGCTGCTGTGCTGCTGCCATTGCTGGCGGATGGGAATGCCATCGTGCTGCAGGCGGCGTTGTTCGCGCTCGCGCGCATGCCGGGCAATATGCCGGCACCTATCCTGCTTACGCTTCTGGGTAATCCGCAGGCAGCGGTTCGTGAGGCTGCGGCCCTGGCGCTTGCAAAGCACCAGCCTTCGGTCGCCGTCGCTGCCATCAACGCGCAGTTACGACGTGAGGTCGATTCTCTGCAGGATTTGTATCACGACTACGCCCAGCGTAAACCGCAGACGATTACGCCGGCGGAGATCAATACCGTCACCGCTGAATACCGCTGCCAGATGAAGATGGTTGAGGCCCTCTCTCAGATCGGAGGATCTGACGCGCTGCGGGCTCTGGAAGAACAGGCGTTTCGGCCCGGTGAGGACTTCTCGCAGATGAACGCCATCGTTGCAGGATTTGCGCTTTGGGGTCGCATCGGCACGGATCCGGGTGCGGCGGTTGCAGCTTTGGGCAGCGCAGATATGGGTGTGGCGAACCGTGCGGAATGGATGCTGGCACAGGGAGGCGCTGCGGTGCTGCCACAAGTCCGGGCTGCTCTGAAGAGCAGCAATGCGCAGGTGCGTGAGCGGGCGATTCGTATTGTTGGATATCAAGGCGATCAGGATTCGCTCCCGCAGCTTCGAGAGATGTCTGGACCGGACACAGCAGAGGCGCAAGCAGCGGTCGGACGCATAGAAGCTCTGCACTGAGTGTGGGCAACTCTCGGGGTCGCTGCACATGCTGGCCCGCTACTAGAGCAGTATTACAGTCACTATAAGTTTCTAATTATGTCCATGTTGGCTTTTTCCCGGCGAAAAAGCCAGCCGAGACCCGTACTCCGAATTACACCTACTGTAATACTGTTCTAGTGTGCGTTGAAGAACTTCAGCAGCGCCTTTTCGTCGGCTTCGCTAAGGTTCGCACGCGTGCGCATGTGGCGGAGCACTGTGCCGGTAATGCGATGGTCCAGTGCATCCGGCGCATCATGGCAGCGGGAGCAGTTCTGGGCGTAAATCACATCCCCGTTGTCGCCCGCAGATGGGACGCTCTGCCCCGTACTGTGCGAGGCAGGAGGAACTTTCTGCTCTGAGGTTTTTGTGAGCGGGCCGACAGATGTCTGCCGCGATACGTCTTTAGACTGCGCGCCGATCGCGGCGACGACACCAAACGAAAGTGAGGCAACGGCAAGCATGTAGCCGATGGCATCCTTGATTCTCATGAGTGCTTTCCCTTCCAGGCTGGGAAAAGGAAGCGGTATACGATGCCGGTCTCCCAGATGTTGACGTTGCGTGTGTCGGAAAACTGCCGCGAGTAGCTGGTCATCAGGCGGGTGTCATGTGGCAGGTGGTAGTTCAAGCCGAAGTCGGCGCGCTCAGTATTTACAAGAGGCAAGCCGTCGCTTACAACGGTATCGCGCCTCCATGTCTGCTGCACGCGAAGCAGAGGTTCAAAGCGGCCGGCAAAGCTGTCGATGCCGCCGAACCGGGGCGTACGATAGTCGAACTCCACCCAGTAGCCTTGGGCGTGATGGCCCCGGGCGAACTCCGAGCGTAGGCGCATATAGGTGTCCTTCGGCTCGTACCAGACGTGCATGCCGTAGAAGTTCTCATGCGTGCCCTGCAACAGGCGGCCGTAGGACAAACCTACCTCAACCCGGCTTTGAGGCAGGTACAGATCTGCGCGACCACCGGAGGAACGCTGTGCTCCAAACTGCTCATTACCGCTTCGCGCGGAGAAGTAGGTCGCATAATCGATGCTGTACTTTGGCCGGGAGATGGCGGAGCCGCGTGCCTGCACGCCCAAGCCGCTGCCGGTCCCCATTACCCCCAGCGAAGCAATCAGCGGGCCATCCTGGAACGGGTTGATCCATACCGGCGAGAGCCGCTCATTGAATGTGCCAAACGGAATAAGGTAGTCGCCGGCGACTACAGTCAAGTGTCGATTCGCGAAGTAGTCCGCCTGCAGATACGTGTTGCCTACGAAATGACTGTGGTCGTAACCCTTGCTGGAGACAGGGAAGAAGCTCTCATCCAGCGCAGCACGGCCTTCTACCAGCACGTGATTGCCGATTGGAGCGGCAATCAGCGGTTCAATCAACGGCAGGTAGGTCGTGTTCCCGCCATTGGTGCTGGTCAGAAAAGCTGCGCCGCCGGAAAGTAGTGGCGTATAAATTCCTTTCTCTGCGCCCGTTGCCTGACTCGAAGCATTCAGAACGAAGACGCAGGGCACCACAATTACTAATAGGACGCGGCAACAGCTTCGAGACCAGCCGCTGAAATTACGAGGATGCCGCCTCGCGATCCGGGACACGTGGAGAGGCGCTTTCGAGTGAAGTAGCATAAGACCGATGCTACGCAGCGCAGAGCTTAGGGGTGTCTGTGCATCGTCTGTTCTTTGTCAAAGAGTTGTCACGCTTGGGTTCCTGCGGGCCGCAAGACAAGCTTGTGACAATGCTCTGATGTTCACATGACACGCGGCACTTCGGGGGGCCGTAGCCTGACGCTGTCATGATGAACGAAGCCATTCAGCGCCATTCGCATTCCTCTTCCGGGCTTCCCTATACCCTCACGCCGGGTGCGCTGTTGCTTGAGAACCACCGGATACGTGCAAGCGTGCTTGGCCTTTTCCGGGAGCCGCCGCTGCGCCCTGCGGCAGGTGCCTGGGACATATCTCCGCGGCGGTGGACCCGATTGCTGCATTGGCTGGACACCAGCGGGCTCGCACTCTACTTCTTGAAACGTGTCACGGAGTTGGGTATTGAACAGGCTCTGCCTCTGGAAATCCTTACACGGCTTCAGACCAACCTGCGCGACAACGTCCGGCGCCTCGATGCCATGGTGCAGGAAGCTGCTTCGATTCGATCCGGCTTCGAACGTGCGGGGCTGGTATATGCAGTGTCGAAGGGGTTCTCGCTTTGGCCGGATTCGGTGCCGCAGATGGAACTTCGGTCGCAGTTGGATCTCGATTTCCTGATTGCGGAGGCCGATGCGACGCAGGCGCGTCACCAGCTTGAACAGCGCGGCTATTTGCTGTGCGCCATCAGCGGACGAACTTGGGAGTTCAAGACGCCGGCCACACGGGCGATCTCGCTCGCAGATCTTTACAAGCCCGCACCGCAGTTCTGCGTTGAGCTGCATTTTGAACCATCCCGTGGACCGCATCTGCTGCAACGTAGGCAAAAGCACATGCATGCCGGTGTGTCGATGCCAGTACTTTCGGCCGCGGACATCTTCATCGGCCAGGCGCGGCACGTGTTCAAGCATCTCTCGCGCGATGCCATGCGGACTTCCCACTTGGTGGAGTTTTATCGGCACACAAGAGCACGCCATGCTGACGTGGCCTTCTGGGAGATTGTGGCCGGCCGCGTGCAGGACGACCCGGACACACAGCTTGCTCTTGGTGCCGCCCTGTTGCTGGTCGCGCAAGAGTTTGCTACGCCGCTCAAAGAGCTCACGGCGCTCAGGTCGATCTCCGCGGTGCCCCCAGGCGTACGCCTTTGGATCGAGCGTTATGGCTCACGAGCAACCTATGATGATTTTCCGGGAAGCAAGCTCTACCTGTTGCTGCAAGGGGAGATCGAGAAGCATGGTGCGGCAGGAGCGCGCTCCGTGCGTGCCAGCCTGCTTCCGCTGCAACTGCCGCCGGCAATCGCGGTTCGGCCTCAAGGCGAGATGGCCGCCGCAAGTCTGCGTCGCTACTGGAAACAAATCTGGTATTTGGGTTTCCGTGCACGGTTTCACCTGGTGGCAGGACTGGAGTATGCGTTCGAGCGTCCAGCCTGGAAGCGTTCGTTGGAGCGGGAATATAACGCCGCAACGGGCGTAAACCCCGCTGAGCGCATGAGCCGCTGCAGAACTCAACAAAGCAATGACATTCCGCTTACGGGCATGTGACACCGCGAACCCTGGCGTTGACTAGCGTACGAGAGAACGAATGAGACAAGAACTTCCCATGATGCGTGACCCAATTAAGGCTTGTCGGAGGTGCGCCCGGTTGAGGTGGAAGCTTTTCATGCTCATCTTCGTCAGCCTTGCCTGGGGTACTCCGGTTGTGGCGCAGCAGGGTTCCCCGCGTACAGGAGACAGCACTGTGGGGACGGTCAATTCGCCGATCAACTCTTCCACAGCCTTAGGCAGTGATTCCCTTTCAGCGGATTCGGCCCCTTCTGCCGGTTCCTCCGGAGATCTGGCTTCAGGCACGCCGATCACGCTCTCCGCCGCGCAAATTGTGCGGATTCTCCAGCAAAATCCCGACCTCACCGTGGAGCTGAAGCAGCAGGTGGCGGATCGGCTCACAATGGGAGGCCAACTCGTGGATGCCAACAGCATCACGGATGAGCAGCTCTTTGCGCAGATCGGCAGCAACCCCAACCTGCGCGCCGCAATCACCACGTATCTGCGCGCCCGGGGCTATGTCTCTCAGGACGACCTCCTGCAGGACGAAGAAGCACAAGCGTCGGGAATGGCAGGTGAGCTTTCCTCCGCGGCACTGCCGGCAGGAACCGGCACACTGGGTGCAGATGGGACCACGTCGCAGGAGGAAATTGCCGGTGAAGGTGCATCGCAGCGCAGGCTGCCTTCCCCCACAAGGCCCTTGGAGCCATCCGGGCCGTTCAGGCGAGAGGAGACCCATGCTTCCACAGCTGAACCCAAGGTGCTGCGCCAGCCCACGCCCTACAATCTACAATCCCTGCGCGATCTGTACACACAGATCCCCAATGACCAGGCTCCGCTGAAGCGGTTTGGTTCCGACGTTTTTCTGAACCGAACGGCAACGGCGGCATTCGGCAGAGGTGCGAACAGCGGCGACACACCGTTGGATGTGCCGCTGGGGCCAGACTACGTGCTGGGTGTCGGCGACACATTGACAATCAGCATGTGGGGGGCCACCACGCAAAGTGTCATTCGCACGGTGGGCCGCGATGGCACTGTGTTGCTGCCAGAGGCTGGGCAGGTGCAGCTCGCCGGACTGACGCTCGGCCGTGCTCAAGAACTTGTCGCGTCAATGCTGCAGAGGCAGTTCCGCGACGCCAAAGCGTCCATCGCCGTGTCCCGTTTGCGGTCCGTACGTGTCTACATCACGGGCGATGTTCAACGTCCGGGGGGCTATGATTTAAGTTCACTGGCGACGCCGGTCAGCGCCCTGTACGCGGCAGGCGGCCCTACCGCTGCGGGTTCATTGCGCACACTCCACCACCTTCGCGGGCAGCGCCTGATCGAAGATGTGGATCTGTATGACTTCTTGCTGCGCGGGGTACGGGCCGGAAGCGCACACTTCGAAAATGGAGATACGCTTCAGGTGCCCGCCGCAGGCCCGCAGGTGGCCATCTCCGGTGCGGTGCGCCGGCCTGCCATTTACGAGCTTGCGCCCGAACTATCACCGCATGACACATCGCTTGCTACCTTACTGTTGAACGCTGGCGGACTGACGGCTGCGGCTTCGCTGGAGCACGTCACCGTGGAACGGGTCGACGCGCAGAGCGGGCGCTCGACCATCACGCTCCAAGGCAGCGGTGCCGTTTCGGCCGCTGCCTCAGCGAAGAAGTTTGAGCTGCGCGATGGCGATCGCGTGCACATCGGCACGGTGCTCCCCTACAGCAAAAAGGTTATCTACCTGGAAGGCCACGTGGTGCGGCCAGGGCGCATGCCCTTTATCGAGGGCATGCGGTTAGCGGATATACTGCGCAGCTATCGCGACTTGCTCCCGGAGCCCTCCACGCATGGTGAGATTCTTCGCCTCGTCGCGCCAGACTTCCATGTCGAGGTGCGGAGCTTCGACCTTCCCGCCGTGCTGATCGGCAACGACAACCCATTGCTGCAGCCCTTGGACACAATCAGGATCCTGGGCCGATACGAGGCCGATGCTCCGCAGGTGTCCATCGGCGGTGAGGTGCTGCGGCCCGGCACCTATCCTTTGTCCGAAGGCATGACAGCGGCGCAACTCGTGCGCCTCGCCGGGGGCTTTAAGCGATCAGCCATGCGCGATACCGCGGACCTGTCCAGCTACAACGTGACATCGGGAGAAAAGGTAGAGATCAGTCTGTCGACGGTGCATATTGGCGCTGCGGTGGACGGTCGCGACCCTAGCGCTGATGTGGTGCTGAAGGCAGGCAACGTTCTCAGCATTCACGAGATCACCGGCTATGCGGACATTGGTGAATCCATTACTTTGGATGGGCAGGTTCGTTTTCCGGGCTCGTACGGCTTTGTAGAGGGCGAGCGTCTGAGCGCGCTGGTGCGCCGGGCAGGAGGCTTTCGTGGGACCGCCTATCCCGAGGGCGCGGTACTTCTTCGGCCGCAGGTACGCGAATTGGAAGAGAAAAGCCGTGATGAACTCATCCGGCAGATTCAAGAATCCAGCGCCACGGCGAGACTGTCACCCAACCTAGGCGGTCTGGACGCCGGTGCCCAGCTTGCACTCATCAAGGCTCAGCAGGAGGACGTGCTCGCACAGTTGAAGAGCCATCCGCCTGCGGGCCGCATGGTGATCGGCATTGGACCGGATATCGCCCGCTGGGAGAACACGCCAGCGGATATCGAGGTTCGTCGCGGCGACGTGCTGACTGTGCCCAAGCGCCCAGGTTTCGTCTTGGTCAGCGGGCAGGTCTACAACCCGACCGGCATCGCCTGGACGCCGGGCAAAACTGCTGCCTGGTACCTGGCACACGCAGGCGGCGTGAACACTTCAGCGAACCGTAAGAACACCTTTGTCATCCGGGCTAACGGATCGGTAGTGGGTCGCCACTCGGGTGGCGGCTGGTTCGAAGGCGATGTCTTGTCCACGAAACTCGATCCAGGCGATGTGGTGGTCGTGCCGCAGAAGATCGTTGGCTCCTCGCTTCTTATTCGCAACCTGCTGACCGCGGCACAGCTTGCGTCTTCAATCGCCATCGCGGCAGCGGTCTCCGGCTTATGAGCGACCTGATCGCCCATTCTTCGGAGGCAAATGCCCCCATAACGCCGCTCTGGGTGGTGCGCAGCCGCTTACTTTGGGAACGGCGGTCGCTGCTCGGCAGGGTGCTGCTCATCTCTTCTCTGGTAAGCCTGGCTATCGCGTTCCTTATTCAGAAGCAGTACACCTCCTCCGCACGCATCATGCCCCCGGACCAGCAGGCGTCCAGTTCGCTCTTGTTAGCGGCACTGTCGGGACGGGGGAGCGGCAATCTCGGCGCGCTGGGCAGCCTGGCAGGCGATCTGCTGGGTGGCCACACCACGACCGCCTTGTTTATTGACCTGCTGCGCAGCGGCACCGTTGCCGGCCGGGTGATCGACCGTTTCCAGCTTCAGCATGTCTATCGCAAACGCTATCGGATAGATACGGCCAAGACACTTGCACGGCACACCACGGTAGTTGACGACAAGAAGAGTGGCGTGATCACCATCTCTGTGCAAGACACAGACCCTGTACGTGCACGCGACATGGTGCAGGCTTACCTGGATGGTCTGAACGCAATCATCACCCGAACGAACACCTCCTCCGCGCGCCAGGAGAGACTCTTCATCGAAGAGCGGCTGATTGGTGTGAAGCGCGACTTGGAAAGTGCGCAATTACGCCTAAGCCGGTTCTCCGGCGATCACAGCACGATTGATATCCGAGAGCAAACCCACGCGATGGTGGAAGCGGGAGGCCGTCTGCAGGGCGAACTCCTCGCAGAACAGGCCGGCTTGCAATCTCTTCTGCAGGTCTATGGAGATGGAAACGTGCGTGTGCGCTCTGCACGGGCAAGGATCAGCGCGCTGCAGCAGGACCTGAAGAAGCTTACGGGTCCGGCGACCTCCACCGAGACGAAATCTGACGTTACGAACGGGAACGGCGCCAACGCAGAGGGCGCCGATGAGTCAGATAAACCTCTAGCGGGCGAGCTTTATCCGCCGCTGCGGCAACTTCCCGGCCTCGCCGTGCCATATGCCGACTTGGTACGCGAGATACGGGTGCAGGAAACGGTTTATGAACTGCTTACGCAACAGTACGAGTTGGCCCGGCTTGAAGAGGCAAAGTCAATCCCGGTAGTGAAGGTGATCGACCCGCCGGGTGTGCCGGAGAAGAAATCGTTTCCGCCGCGGCTGTGGCTTTCGCTGGGTCTGACGGTGCTTTGCTTTGCGGCTGCCTGCGCCGCACTGCTTCTCCATGAGGCATGGCGACAGCTCAGCGACACGGACCCGCGCAAGCTGCTCGTTACGGAGGCTCTTGCCGTGCTCCCCATCCGGACCTTATCGAAGTCCAGCACTCCGGATATCGAAGCATGAAAAGACATCTCACCAACGCGGCGTACGGTGCGCTGGACTACGCAGCCTATCCCATTGGCATGCTGCTTGTTGCGCCGATCGTTCTACACAAGCTCGGTGCGGAGGAGTATGGCATCTGGACAATTGCCACCGGGGTCATCAGCATTGGCGGAGTCATCGCTTCGGGCTTCTGCGACGCGAACCTGCAACGCGTTGCGAAGCTGCGCGCGACGCAGGAACGCGACGCGATGGTTCACACGGTGCGCAGCATCCTTAGCATCAACCTGGTGTTGGGTATGGTGCTGGCCATCGCAGCGTGGATGGCCGCACCGTATGGTGCTGTGCGTATCGCGAGCACGCATCTGCAAAAAATGCATGAGTGCACGGTTACGCTTCGCATCGCAAGTGTGCTGATTCTGTTGCGTGCCGTGGAGACCGTAAGCGTAAGTACGCAGCGCGCTTTTGAGGAGTTTGGCGCCACCATACGCATCAGCACGGCTGTACGGCTCCTGACGCTGGCGGCGGCCGCGGCACTGGCGGCCGCGGGACACCGGACGGTTAGCATCTTGGCGGCAACGGGAGTGGTCATGTTTGCGGGCGTGCTGTTGCAGTTTCGTCAGCTTTTCCGCCTGCTAGGTCCTGTCCCGCTTTGGCCCACCTTCGAGCGACAGGGCACGCGGGCGCTCCTTCGCTTTGGTGCGTTCACATGGATCCAGGCGGTGGGGAGTGTCTTCTTTGGCCAGCTTGACCGCGTAATGCTCGGCGTTGCGCTGGGCGCGGCGGCAGTGGCCCCGTATAGCCTCTGCGTGCAGTTCGCCCATCCCATTTACGGGCTCACGGCGTCCGCTCTGTCGTTCCTGTTCCCTTATCTTTCCGGCCGCGTAAGTACGGCATCGCGAGAAGATCTGCGTCGTTCCTTGTGGAAGGCGTTCGGCTGCAATGCCCTTCTGGTGAGCGCCGGCTCTTTGATGCTGCTCGTGCTGGGTCCGCACATCCTTCGGGCATGGACCAGCCCCTCGGTGACGCATGCTGCGCAAGGCATCCTGCCGTGGGTCGTCCTCGGCTCCGCTCTGATGGGGATGAGCGTGACGGCGGTGTACGCGCTTTTGGCCATGGGGGTGTTCCGGGCAGTTGCGGTGTTGAACCTGACTGCACGTGCCGTGACGCTTGCGTTGATGTGGATCGCCATCCGGCATGCTGGTCTGGGCGGTCTAGCTATCACGCGGGCCGGCTACGGCATCTTTTCGCTGTTGCTGTATTGGCCCATGTGGCGAGCGTTGCGCGCCCGGGTAGAGCCGCAATCTGCCGGATCGTCGGCTACTGACGTCGCTTCCCGTGAGCTGCGCGTGGAAGGAGCGATGTCATGAGGGTGATCGTTCCTGCTGTGGCCTTTTCCTCCGCAATTTCGGGCGTTCAGAGGCATGCTTTGAATCTGCTGCACTGTCTTTTGAAGCTTCCCCAGGTGGAGACCGTAGGGGTAGTCATTGCACCATGGCAACGCGAAATGCTGGCGTGTGCTGGCCTCTTAGAAAGTGATCGCCTCCGTGTGCATATCGCCGAGATGACGAGCAGTTCCTTTACAAGGAACAGATGGTATTACCGGGAGTTACCGAAGCTAGTGAGCCGGGTTGGCGCTTCCCTTGTGCACTTTTCCTATCCGGTTCCCGTAAATGCGCCTGCCCTTCGCTGCGCCACCGTACTGACGCTGCACGACCTGTACCCGTTCGAAATACCTCATAATTTCGGCTTCCCGAAGGTCCTTCTGAATCAATTCATACTGAAGCAAAGCCTGCGCTCCGTCTCCGCCATTGCTTGTGTTTCGGAAGCCACCCGCATGACGCTGCGACGCCTGTTTCCGGCAGCGGCGGCCAAAGCCATAACCATTCCGAACTGTATTGAGCCTGGGTTGGCGTGTGCACTTCATTCGCCTCTGCCAGACTGGCGGGGAGAACCCTTTCTGCTCTGTGTAGCCCAGCACCGCCGCAACAAGAACATTCCAGTAGCCATCCGCGCATTCTGGCGGCTCCTTCGCTCAGGAAAGCTTTCCCAGCATACGAGGCTCGTCGTTATTGGCATCGACGGTCCAGAGACGGCCCATCTGAACCAGCTGACAAAAGATCTGGGTCTTGCTGCCAGCGTGCTCTTCCTGCGCGGTCTGACGGACGCCGAACTGCAGTGGTTCTATGCCCGCTGTGAAGTCCTCCTTGCTCCTTCGCTCACGGAGGGGTTCGGCTTGCCTGTCGCAGAGGCTCAATTGGCCGGAAGCCGCGTCGTGTGTTCGGATATTCCCTCCTTTCGCGAGATCGGTGGCCACGCCTGCGTCTACGTCCCTCTGGACGGCCGGGCCGATCTTCAGTTCGCACTGGCTATCGAGAAAGCACTGCAGGAGCCCGCACCGCTACCAGCCGCGCTTCCACAGTTCTCCAGTGCGACTCTTGCCTCTCACTATGCCGCTCTCTATAAAGGCCTTCTCGCTCCCTCAGGTTGTTTCGTTCGTTCCCCATCCATGACGAGCCCTCCGCTCGCACTCGGAGGAAGGCAGATCCTTTGAACACCCAGGCAAACATTCCCACCGTCGACGCCCTCGGGGTACGTGTGGACGCGCTCGATATGCCCACTGCGCTTGGTCGCGTGCATGCCCTGCTGAACGAACGCCGCGCCGCCTACGTCTGTGTCACGGGTGTGCATGGGGTCATGGAGGCGCAGCGGGATACCTGCCTGCTACGCGCCTATGCTGACGCGGACATGGTGGTGCCGGACGGCATGCCGCTGGTCTGGCTCGGCCGCATGCAGGGGCAGGTATCCATTGAGCGTGTGACAGGCCCGGACTTGATGCTGGAGGTCTTTCGCGATCCCGACCTCCGCCAGGTGCGGCACTTTCTTTACGGTGGAGAAGAAGGCGTGGCAGAACTGCTAAAAGAGAAGCTATTGGAGCGCTGTCCCTGGGCGCAGATCGTGGGCACGTGGACTCCGCCTTTTCGTGAGCTGAACCAGGAAGAAGAAGAACGGCTCCTCTGTCAGGTGCGAAGCACGCAACCGGACGTCCTTTGGGTGGGCATCAGCTGTCCGCGGCAAGAGCTCTTCATGGCCGCTCATCGGCTCCAGTTAAATGTACCCATAATGTTTGGTGTGGGAGCAGCCTTTGACTTCCACACAGGCCGGATCCGCGACTGCTCGGACTGGATCAAGCGGGCCGGCCTGCAGTGGGTACACCGGCTCCTGCAAGATCCTCGGCGCTTGTGGAAACGCTATCTGCGGAACAATCCCGCATTCGTATGGCAGGTCGGTAGGCAAATGCTCGGCTTGCGAAAGGCGCAAATTAGGCATACGCCTGAGTTGTCTCGCCGAAACCCGGTCCAGTCAGGCGCGACAAAACTGTGACATTGACTTTGCAATGCCATGACATGAGCTCGCCCATGTCTGCGTAGTTTCATAAGTGAGCCCGGTGGATGTCGCGAACATCTCGGGGATGGAGACAACGATGAAATTGAAGCTGCTGCGAATGACGGTTATGCTCGGCCTTGCGGCTATGCCTTTCACGCTGATACGCACGACGCGCGCGCAAGAAGTGAAAACCGTGATCATCACTGCAAAGAAGTTCAGCTACGATCCCGGAACGATCACGCTCAAGAAAGGCCAACCGGTAACGCTGATCTTGAAAAGTGAAGATGTGGCGCATGGCCTCCGCTTCAGCGAATTTAACGTGAACCTGAAGGTACAAAAGGGCGGGACCACGCAGACAACCTTCACCCCTGACAAAACTGGTACCTTTATCGGGCACTGCTCCGTGTTCTGCGGCTCCGGCCATGGCTCGATGGCGATAACACTGCACGTGGTGGAGTAATGGCATCCTTCTGGACAAAGGCGCTTGCGCTGCTTTGTGTCACAGGACTCGCGGGCTGCAGAGCTACCCCACCGAGCCGGACTGAAACGGCCACGGTGAACTTCATGAAGCATCATGTCACCGTGCGAAACAAGAAGCAGAAAAACCCGCTCTCCTTCACGCCGCAAACTTTGGCGGACGGCAAGGAAGCCTTCGGTTATTACTGCGTAGCCTGCCATGGCAATGACGGCCAGAACACGGGCGTTCCCTTTGTCGAGCATATCGCTCCGCCGATTCCCTCGCTCGCGTCGGCAGAAGTACAGAGTTACACCGATGGGCAGTTGAAGTGGATCCTTGATAACGGCATCTTTCCCTCGGGCATGCCCGGATCCAAAGGTACGCTCAGTGATGATGAGCTCTGGGCCATTGTGATTTATCTGCGGCATCTTCCCCCGCCAGGCAGCCAGGGCACGCCTGCGATGTACACGCACTGAACCAACCCGACGGTCGCACCGGATCGAAAACATGCGCGAAGTCACAATCGCCGCGGCAAGCGGACAGACCGCCGGAGCGAACGGGGTTGAGATCGCAACCCTCGTAGGCTTCTTCTTCGGGGCTCGGGTCGCCCTTGTGCTTCTGTTTGTTCAGGTGCTTGGAGTGGAACCGCGAACGGGCGCTGCGGCTGCCCTCGGCGTACAGGCCGCACTCCTGGGGCTTGTAGCTTTTTGCACCCTCGGGGAGGGTGACATATCGTTGCGTGCCTTCCTGCGCCCTTCCCCGATTCGCTGGGTTTTGGCGTACCTGCTTGTTGCAGGGGCCAGCCTATTCTGGAGCGAGACAGCATCCTTGCCGAACTCAGTTGCTTATTGGTGCGGCCTCATGGAGGACGTGCTGATCATGTGGCTCTTGATGCGCACTGTTCGCTCTCACGGCAAATCTACGTCGATTATGCGTGGCTTCATCGCCGCCGCTTGCCTGATTGCACTTGTTGCGTGGCTCATGCCGGCGCAGGCCGATCTTCGTCTTGGTAATGAAGATTTCCTGAATACGAATCAGATTGCAAACCTCTGCGCTCTCGCTATTCTGATGGCTCAGTATCTGCGCCGGATCAGAGGACAGGGATATCAGATCGTTTTACTCTTTCTGTCATTGACGCTGCTGCGTAGCCTGAGTAAATCCACACTCATCGCTTTCTTGATCTGCCAGATTTGGACTGTGGCGCGAGACCGCTCCATCCAACGCATCGTAAAAGTAAGGCTCGCCTCTGCTGTGGTCCTGCTGCTGCTTCTCTTTTCCGGTCTATTCGCGGCCTACTATGACGTTTACACCCGAGCGGGCAATCAGGCCGAGACGCTTACAGGACGTACTGCGATTTGGGCCTACGTTGCGACAGAGATCACCGCTCGCCCCTGGCTCGGGCACGGCTTCGATTCCATGTGGAAGGTTATCCCTCCATTCGGTCTGGACCGCTTTGAGGCACGCCACGCAGAGAATGAGTTGCTGCAGCAGGTTTACAGCTACG
Source organism: Edaphobacter sp. (assembly GCA_965277575.1). Classification (GTDB taxonomy): domain Bacteria; phylum Acidobacteriota; class Terriglobia; order Terriglobales; family Acidobacteriaceae; genus Edaphobacter. The sequence continues at coordinate 2,603,256 of CBDIDK010000002.1, read as the reverse complement.
GTGTAGGTGGGATTGTACTGATCTTGGGTGTTTATGGCAGTCTCTGGCGCGTTTCGTTGCGGCTGCCCCGCGGCCCGTTGCGGCAGATGCTCATTGGCTTGCTCCTGTTCACGGTTATTCGCGGTCTCGCGGTAGCGGAACCGTTCGACCTCTTGCTTCCGCTCTGGATGTGTGTACTGCTCGCAGATATGGGCCTGGAAAGCGGCACGGCGAAGAGTTTGCAATCAATGCTGTCTTACTCATGTGCAGAATCATCTGTGAGCGCCCCCTAACTCTTTTTCGGCACTTTCATGTCACAACAGCAAAGATGCAGTCCGCATGAGACCCGAATCTGTCTCGCAAGGTAGCGCTCTTGAAGCTGAACCTTCGAGATCGCATTCTGCTTGAGTTGGACATGACGAACGCTCTGCGGCCGAGCGAGCTTTTCGCTTTCAGATGGCGGCGTTTTGATCGCAAAGCGGCGACCCTTACGGTGGCGGAAACTGTCTACAAAGGCAACATCCGCGATTGGGGAAAGACAAGGAAGAGTCTCGCCGTGATCCACATTCCGCGAGAGCTCGCCAACGATCTCCAGGCGTGGCGTTTGGTATGCGAACAACGAGCTCAGGTCGGCACGAAGAACGACGACTCGAAATCCGCATCTATCGCCGGAAGACTTCATCTTCGCCAACGAGGTTGGAGGCTTTCTCGACAGCGCCAACGATCGCAAGCGGGTGCTGCACAAACTCGCTCGCGACCTGAACTTGCCCAGGCTGACGTTCCAGGTCATCTGCAGAACGATTGCAACACTGGCACAGAAGAGGGGGCATTGAAGGATGTTCAAGGTGTGCTACGACACTCGCGGAGTGCGACGACCATGGACGTTTACATGCAGGAGATTCCCGAGAGCGTGCAGTCCACGATCAATTCCATCAGTCGTGAGCTGAGAATTTCTAGCGATGCCACACGGCAGAAGCGGAAAAAGTCAGCTGCGGCCGGCGCAGTTGTCGTCAGCAGCCGAATACTTCAAAACGCGTGGTGTCGCTTGTGACACAAAAGGACACAAAATCGACGGAAGGAGGGTGTGCCTCGCTTCCTGCATATGATTCATTTGTAAGGGGTTGTTTGGTGGACCTGATCGGGATCGAACCGATGACCTCTTCCATGCCATGGAAGCGCGCTCCCAGCTGCGCCACAGGCCCACTCTCAGGAAGGACTCCTCCTATTCTGGCCGACTGCGAGCGATTCGTCAACGGCTGCGGGAACTAATCCGCCATGTCCCGGTGTCTAAAGAACATGAGAGTGAGCGTGCACTCTGCCGCCGGCGGCGCGGTTCCTCAACGAAACCTTACAGTCTGCCATTTGCCATCAGCTTCAAAGACGTCGTACCGTAGAGGATACCCGACATGCAGGCGGGCACCATAGTGGGCAATCTAGCCAGCGCGATTGGCATCACCACCGAAGACGTCGTTCTCATCGCCGACCTCAAGGCCGGCTCCGAGGACGCGTTTGCCCTGCTGATCGCACAATACCATCAGCCGCTCTACTCCCTTATCGCCCGCAGCCTCAACGATCCCGCCGACGCCGCCGACATCACCCAGGAAGTCTTCATCAAGGTCTTCCGCAGCATTCGCGGCTTCCACGGCGAAGCCAGCCTGCGCACCTGGCTCTACCGCATCGCGCTCCATGAGGCCTCCAATCAGCGCCGCTGGTGGTCGCGCCACAAGAAGCAGGAGATCACCATCGATTCGCCCGCTGGCCCGGAGTCGGAATCCGGTGAAGACGACGGCCTCTGCCTCGGCGCAACCCTCGCCGACCGCGGCTGTTCGCCCTACGAGCACGCCGCCCAGGCAGAAGTCCGTGAGCGCGTCGAAGCCGCCCTACGGCAGATCCCCGAGGTCTTCCGTATCGTCGTCATCCTGCGCGAGATCGAAGGCTTCGCCTACGAAGAGATTGCTGAAATCCTGAACGTCAATCTCGGCACGGTCAAGTCGCGCCTCACCCGGGGCCGCTCCGCCCTGCGTGCCTTACTGGTAAACAAAAGTGCTATAGCGCCCCAAGGTTCTGCGTCCTACGCTGGTACACAAACATCCAGAGAGATGGTGACGCGATGAACTCGACGACAAATCGAAGCTGCCTCAAGATCCGTTCGTCTTTTTCGACGTATCTCGATGGCGCAGTCAGTGGACGGCAGATGCAGCAGATCGCCGATCACCTGGAGTGTTGCGACGAGTGCAGCCGCGAGTTCTCCGGCCTGCGAACCATCCAGCAGTCCCTCGCCACTCTCGGCTCCGTGAAGGCTCCCGCCAACCTGGGCCTCAAGCTCAGGCTCGCCATCTCCCACCAGCAGGCCCGCAGAAAAGCAAGCTGGCTCGATGCCGTGAGCCTCCACTGGGATAACGCCGTCCGCCCGATGCTCGTGCAGGTATCCGCGGGCTTTGCCGGAGCGGTCGTGCTCGTCGGCGGCATCGCCTTGCTGCTCGGCATGGTCGCCGCCCCCGAACCCGTCATGGCCAACGACGAACCCCTCGGCGCGATGACCTCGCCACACTTTCTCTACTCCTCGGTCGACCCCCGGGCCATCATCACCAACCACGACACGGTCATCGTCGTCGAGGCTTACGTGAACGCGCAGGGTAAGGTATACGACTACAACGTCGTCTCCGGACCCACCGATACAGCGGTGCAAAGCCAGATCGTCGACCAGCTTCTGGACAGCGTCTTCGAGCCTGCCAGCGTCTTCGGCTCTCCCGTTCGCGGACGTGTCGTTCTCACCTTCTCCGGCATCTCAGTCCACTCCTAGCCCACTCAGCAGCCAATCGACATCTTCCGGTAGTGGGTCAGTTTGAAACCACAGCCCTTGAATCCCTCAGTGCTTTGCTTTCACGCATAAGAAAGGACATTGTCATGCGTGAAAAAGGCGAGACGAATTCTCGATAGCGGCGAGAGGCGGCGGCAAAGCGCACAACTCCTGGCATACCTTGGGGTCAACACGTAAGCAAAGTCATTTTGAGGGCGGAGGCTGTATGTGCGCGTAATATTTGTTTCATCTTTGCTGTGCTTTAGTGTTGCGCTCAGTTCGTGCGGAGGCCCGTCGCAAGCCGCTCCGCAGCCAGTTCCAGGCGTCTTCACCGTTTCAGCCTCTTCGGACAGTTCCTTGCTCACCCAGACTCAGCGCACCGCCCTGGGCTTTCAATACGGGCCGCCAGACGGCACCATCGGTGTGCTCTTCAATGGTGGAACGTATACCTTCTTCATGGCAGCCCGCGGTTCCTCCTCCTGCACCGGCACACCGTCTGTGCAGGGCACGTACCGTTTCAGTGGTTCGCTCACCGCTATCAGTGCGCCTTACGGCTGTTCGGCGGAGATCGCCCCCAGCTCTAGCGGTGATCCTAACGGCTACACCTTCGATCAAGATTATGCAGGCGGAGGGCCTGTTCTCGCCGTTACCAGCGCCAGCGGCACGGCCGGCATCCTGCACATCTACCACGGGGAATTCCATGGGGGCACATGCGCTAATACGGGACACTGCACCTACGCCTCGCTCGGCATGGCCTTTTCCAAAGATGGCGGTGCCTCCTTCTCCAAGCTCGGCGAGATCGTGCAGCCTTACCCCACGCGCTCTTCCATCCTCAGCGCGAATGAAGGTATCGATGTTGGCGGGGGAACCCTGGTTGTTGCCGACGGTAACGGCCAGCACATCGCAAATCTCGCGACGGCGGATCCTTCCAACACCTATCTCTACGTTTTCTACTCCGACCGCGATCCATCCGCAGCAACTGCTACTGCCTGCGATCAAACCCCTTGCATCGCTGTGGTCCGCGCACCGCTCGCCGCCGTGATCGCCGATGCGTTCGCGGGCAACACCGCAGCCTTTCCGACCCTCTTCAAAAAGTTCTACAACGGCGCGTTTACCGAACCGGGCACGAGCGGTGATCCGAATGCCGCCGCCAACTCCGGCCACTATACAGCTATCATCGCAGCCGCCGGCAGCTTCCCCTCGGTCCTCTATGATGCGAGCACGCAACAGTATCTGATCGCCTATACAACCAGCAACAACGCGATCGCGATGCGACACGGTTCGACGCTTCTTTCGTGGTCCGGTCCCGTCTTGTCGGGAGCCATCACGGATGGTACGAACACCATCCTCTATCCCACCCTGGTTGGAGAGGGTACCGACCCCAGCACCGGGAACGGTAACCCGTGGCTGTTCTATCTCACCGCGACGGCCTGGCCTCAATGGCCTTCGGCGACGATCGTCAGCCGCCGCCTGCAGCTTATATATCAGTGAATGCCAGATACCCTCATCAGGCACTGCTGCTCGGTTCGTTTCGTGCGTCGACAATCAGCAGTGTGGCGGGTTCAACGTCACTTTCGATGGAGTCTGGCACCGGGCCACCTCGAAAAAATAATTTCGACACAAGACCGTCGATTTCAGGCACGCGGCGTGCAGGCCTGTCTTCGGTTTCATAACCCGAAGAGCTAAATTTTTCCGCCATTTTGGGCGCTGGGTTCAAACTGACCCACTACCCATCCTCCGTGCCGCTTGCAAGCAGGCTCCTGCTGCCTTAAACTTGCTGTGAACGTCGAATCCTATAGTGTTCTCCCCTTTCAAGCCGCGCCTCCGCCTATTGCCCGCAGCATTCCGCCTCTGCATCGCCGCCTCTGTTCTCCTCAGCGGCCTCGCGGTCTCAGCACACGCTCAATCAAGTTCCCAGCCGCTCTCTCATTCGCAGCCTCAAAGCCAGACCGAACCCAATTCCTCAAGCAGCACCAGCAGTCCAGCCGACGCAACCGAAACCAGGGCCGCACCTAAAACCGCTCCGCCCCGCATCGCCCAGCTTGAGGCCGGCGGCTCCGCCATCACGCTCGAAACCAGCGAGCCCCTCTTCTACCTCGCCGCCGCTCTCAACACCTGCGGATACGATACCGATCTCGCCGCCTCCAGCCCAGTCCGCCAGAAGGTCCGCGACGAGATCAACGCCGCACTCCAGACCTCTGCCCAGGCCCGCGACAGCCGCGACGCCCTCTGCGGCTACGTCCATCAGCACACCCTCCAGGACACCGGACTCAATCTCGCCCAGTACATCTCGCTCTCGCTCTACCTCACGCCTCCTCCCGAACTCACCCCCACCGCCGACGAGACCCAGCTTCCCCCCGACTCCCTCCAGGTCGTCAACATTCTTCCCCTCCTCCGCGCCTTCGCCACCCAGGTCAACCTCAACGCCATCTGGGTAGGCCACCGCGCCGAGTACGAGAGCCTCGTCAACCGCATCCACGATCCCCTCACCCGCACCATCCTCAACACCAACATCTATCTCCGCCTCCCCGTCAGCAGCTACGATGGCCGCCGTTTCCTCGTCCTGCTCGAGCCCATGCTCGCCCCCTCGCTCACCAACGCGCGCATCTACGCCAACGACTACATCGTCGTAGCCTCCCCCGCCGCCGAGCCTCCCGCCAGCGTCAACATGGTGGACATCCGCCACAGCTATCTTCATTACGAAGTAGAGCCTCTGGTCTACGCGCGCGCCGCCGCCATGGACCGTCTCCTGCCCCTGCTCAAGCCCGTCCAGGAAGCCCCGCTCGAGTTCACGTACAAATCAGACATCGTCGCCCTGCTCACCGAATGCCTCATCAAGGCCATCGAAGCCAGGACGATGGATGTCGGCATCGTCAAACCCAAGCCCACTCCCGGAGCCACCGCCCGCGCCGACCTCGAACGCTACGACGCCGAGATGGCCGCCTACAACCGCGAGGCCGAGGCCGTCCGCCGCAAAACAGTAGATCTCGACATGCGCCAGGGCTGGACTCTCGTCGACTACTTCTACGGACAGCTCGGCGGCATGGAAAGGGACAACATCAGCCTCAAGGAAGACATCGGCGAGATGGTCTACGGCATGGACGTGGATCGAGAACGCCACCGCGACCAGCAGATCGCCTTCCTGCCCGAGGGCAGCAGGGATGTCCTCCGCCGCTCACCCCAGCAGCCCACCGGCCTCGAACTCGCCGAGATGAAGATGTTCAAAGGCGACCTTCCCGGGGCCACCGCTCTCGCCAACTCCGCCCTCGCCGACCCGCACGGCGACCACGCCCACGCACACTACGTCCTCGCCCGCGTCAACCTCATGCAGCGTCAGCCGGGTGCCGCCATCGGCGACTTCGAGGCCACCCTCAGCTCCTCCAAAGATCCCCGGATGCTCGCCTGGTCCCACATCTATCTCGGCCGCCTCTACGACATCAACGCCGAGCGCCAGAAGGCAGTCGCAGAATATCAGGCCGCCCTTACCGTTCGCGACGGCCAGCCCGACACCCGCGCCGCAGCCGAAAGTGGTCTCAAACAGCCCTTCGTCGCGCCCCCAGCCGAGCACTCGAAGCCTGCCGGTGACGATACCGCCGATGACCCGAACGCCCCGCTCGACCCTAGCGGAAAAGCCCAGAAAGACGCCTACAGGCCACCGGCCCAGCCACATTAAGGGTCCCGTCCGGTACATTAAGCGCAGAGGGGTCCGATGACCACGCGCAAACAAAAAAGCGGTCACTCGCGCTCAAACGAGGCTCCCCCGCCCACCGCCTCCCTTCTAGACACCGCCTCCGCTCTATGCGGCCACCGCTTCCAACAGCCGCATCTACTCACCTGGGCGCTCACCCACCGCTCCCTCGCCTATGAAACCAATCCCGAGACCCTCCCCGACCCGGCGGCCGACAACGAGCAGCTCGAATTCGTCGGCGACGCCGTCCTCGGCCTGATCGTCGCCGAAGCCCTCTTCCGCCGCTTCCCCAACTCGCGCGAGGGCGAACTCACCCGCCTCCGAGCCTCTCTGGTCAGCCGCCGGCACCTCGGCGAAGTAGCCGCCCGCATCCGCCTCGGTAACCTCCTCCTGCTCGGCCGCGGCGAAGAGCAGAGCGGCGGCCGCGCCAAGCCGGCCATCCTGGCCAACGCAATCGAAGCCGTCATCGCCGCCCTCTACCTCGACGGAGGCCTCGCCGCCGCGCGCGCCTTCATCGAACAGCACATCGTCCAGCCCGCCCTCCCCGACCTCCACCTCGCCCTTCAGGCCACCAACTCCTTCAGCGGTTCCATCGGCGACCACAAATCCGCCCTTCAGGAGCATCTCCAGGCCACCGGCGCCGGACAGCCCCTCTACGTCCTCACCGGCCAGACCGGCCCCGACCATCAGAAGCGCTTCCTGGTCCAGGTCCGCATCCTGGATCGAGAAGGCAGCTTCACCCCGCTCGCCGAAGCCGAAGGAGCCACCAAAAAGCAGGCCCAGCAGGAGGCCGCGCGCCTTGCCCTCGCACGTCTCATCCCCGCCCCCCGCCCACAGCAGGAGGAGGCCGCCCCATGAACCTTCCCCCTGCCGAAACCAGCGCCTCCCGCGACTCGCCATCCACTCACGACTCGCTAACCACTCACGATCCGTCGATTACGCCAAGCCCGTTGAGTGCCGTTCCCGCCGCGCCAGCCTCTGGGGCTATCCCCATAGCGCGCCCTGTGCCCACCCCGCATCTCGTCCCTCACCACCACGCCGCCGGGCTCCTTCCCGCCATCCAGACCCTCTTCTCCATCATCGTCATCGCCATCTTCATCATCACGTTCTGCGTCCAGCCCTTCCGCATCCCGTCCGAGTCCATGGAGTCCACCCTCCTGGTCGGCGACTTCCTCCTGGTCGACAAACAATCCACCGCCCCCAATGGCCCAGCCAACTCCGCGGGCCTGCTCCCCGCCGCCGCCATCCGCCGCGGCGACATCATCGTCTTTCACGACCCCGTCGATGCTTCCCTCCACCTTGTCAAACGCGTCATCGGACTCCCCGGCGACCGCCTCCGCCTTCACAACCGCCACGTTTACATCGACGGCAGCCCCCTTACCGAGCCCTACGCCGTCTACCGCCCCAGCCCGCCCGACAACTTCCGCGACAACTTCCCCCGCCTCCAGACCCCCGACCCCGACATCAACTCCCTCTGGTGGATCCGCATGCGCACCCTCATCGACAACGGCGAGCTCATCATCCCCACCGGCAGCTACTTCGTCCTCGGCGACAACCGCAACGACAGCGACGACAGCCGCTACTGGGGCTTCGTGCCACGCAACGCCATCGTGGGCAAAACCCTGCTCGTCTACTTTTCCCTCCGCCAGCACGCCACGGAAGAGCCCGCAACCGCCCTCGCCCAGACCGCCGCGGCCATACCGAGTCGCCGTCCCCGAACCCACCTCGACCGCCTCATCGACTTCGCCCGCTGGGGCCGCACCCTCCAGGTCGTGAGATGAACTCGGGTGCCCCATCTTCGGCGCGTACTTTGCGCATAAGGTGGGCATTCGCGAAGCGAACCGCTCTCCTTGACCAGCCCGCAAAGTTCGCCGCCGCCGAAAAGCACATGAACCCTTACTTCCCTGGCGCGCCCGCGTCAGCTATCCCTGCGGTAAAGCAGCTCTTTCATGGCTTGCCGTCTGGCTGCGTTCGCTTCACTCTCAGCCTGGCGTTCCACGGCATCCATGCGGCGTTTCGTCACAGGGTCAGCCGCTTCATCGGCGCTGCACTGCGGGCAGCGGTTAGCCAGACCGGGCTTATCGGGCTTCAGCTCGAACTCTTCTGAGCAGACAGTACACGTCTTGATTGGAAAAGGCATACATCTTCCATCGTAACGAAAACAATCCGCCCATGTCTCCTTTCCTGCCGAACCCACAAAGAACCTGATCTCGACCGGAGGACCTATCCGTAGTATCCACTTTGATCGGTGGAGATCGGTATAGATCGGTGGAGATCGGTGTCAGGCTCCAGTTTGCATGTCCGGCTGCGATCAACGACCGGCGGAGGCAACTCATCCAAATCCCACTCCGTCGCATTCAGCGATACACTGACACTTGCATCCGTGGGAGACAAGTCTTGACCAACACAACCGAAGCCGCCCCCCAGGAACCCGGGATCGTCCAGCGCGACCAGACCGAGACGCCCCTCGAGTCTCTCGCCTCCATCTGCACCGTCCTCGCCATCGGCCTCTTCGTCATGACCTTCGTCTTCCAGAACTTCGAGATCCCCTCCGCCTCCATGGAGAAGACCCTCCTCATCGGCGACCACGTTCTCGTCGACCGCATCAGCCTCGCTCCCCCCGCCAGATGGGCGCCCTTCATGGACTACCGCAACGTCCGCCGCGGCGACATCATCGTCTTCTTCAAACCCGGCGAGCCCGACCTCTTCCTCGTCAAGCGCGCCATCGCCATCCCCGGCGACCGCCTCCACCTCCGCGACGGCATCGTCTACCTCAACGGCGTAGCCCAGGATGAGCCGTATGCAGGCAAGCCCATGGCCGACGGCGACCCCCAGCATGCCTACACCCCCTACCGCGACGACTTCCCCAGCATCCCCCCGCCCCCCGACTACGGCGTCACCGCAAGCTGGGCCAACGATCTCCCCAACTACATCCAGGGCGACGACCTCGTCGTCCCTCCCGGCAAGGTCTTCGCCATGGGCGACAACCGCACCGAGAGCCTCGACGGCCGCTTCTGGGGCTTCGTCCCCCGCGAAAACATCGTAGGCCGCCCCATGTTCGTTTACTGGTCCTTCAAAACCCCAGCCGACCAGATCGACAAGCAGACCATCGGCGACCGCCTCAGCTTCATGGGCCACATCCTCATCCACATCGTCGGCCAGACACGCTGGAACCGCACCTTCCACATCATCCGGTAACGAGATCGGCGCGAACAACCAGTCCTTCTCAAGCAACCAACAAGCCGGGTGCCCTACATCTCGATTTTGAGATATGGGTTCTACTCGGAGCTAAGCCGCAGGGCAGCAGGCCCATTGAGGTTGCAGCAGAGAAAGAAAAATGCTTCAGCGCCGGAGACGGGCCTTCTCCACCTCGAACCACCGCAGAATTCACCATGCAGGAAATCGACCCCACCCAAACCACCGACGACCTCTCCGACCACCTGCGCACCCGCAGACTCCGCCGCCTGCTCTACCTCGCCTCCGCCGCCTTCGCCATCCTCCTCCTGGTCCTCCTTCCGCCCCTCATCAGCGTCAACCGCTACCAGCGCCGCATCGCCACCAGCATCAGCCAGAGCCTCGGCCGCCCCGTCCACCTCGACCGCGTCTCCCTCAACCTCCTCCCCCTCCCCGGCTTCACCTTCGAAAACTTCGTCGTTGACGAAGACCCAGCCTTCGGTGCCGAACCCATCATCCGCGCCCAGTCCGTCCGCGCCACCCTCCGCCTCAGCTCCCTCTGGACCCGCCGCGTAGAGTTCTCCACCATCAGCTTCACTGACCCCAGCGTCAACCTCGTCCACACCGCTGACGGCAAGTGGAACATCGAAAGCATCCTCCTCCACGCCGCCCACATCGACGCCGCCCCCACCGCCCAGCGCCGCTCCGGCCCCGCACCCCGCTTTCCCTACATCGAAGCCACCGGCGCCCGCCTCAACCTCAAGCTCGACCACGAAAAAACCCCCATCTCCCTCACCGAAGCCGACTTCGCCCTCTGGCTCCCCGACCCCCGGCAATGGCACCTCCGCCTCCAGGCCCACCCCACCCGCACCGACACCGACGCCTCCGACACCGGCACCCTCCAACTCGAAGGCACCCTCGGCCGCGCCGCCTCCCTCGACCAGGTTCCCCTCGACCTCAAAGCCCAATGGCGCAATGCTCCCCTGGGCGAAGCCACCCGCGTCCTGCTTGGCCGCGACGCCGGACTCCGCGGCGAGTTGACCCTCTCCGCCACCGCCCAGGGAACCGTAGGCGCCAGCACCCTCCAGGCCAGCCTGCAACTCACCGATGCCCGCCGCGCCGACTTCGTCCCCCTGCGCCCCCTCAACCTCGACCTCCAGTGTCTCGCCACCTCCGCCGCAGCCTTCCACGGCTTCGACGACATCCGCTGCAACTGGCCACCCTCCGGCTCCTCCGCCGCGCCCAAACTCGCCATCACCGGCAGCCTCCCCGACATCCGCCGCCCCAGCTCCGCGACCTTCAGCATCGTCGCCCCCGGCCTGCCCGCAGCCACCCTGCTCGACTGGCTCCGCATTGCGACCCCTCGCGTTCCGCCCGACATCACCGCCGCCGGCTCGCTAACCGGCAATCTCTCCTACCAGCCATCCTCCCGCGAAAACGCATCTCCCGAAACAGCTTCCTCCGGAACAGCGTCTCCCGGCCGCTTGTCTACAGGCCGCTCGTCTTCCGGAACCGCCTGGCTGGCGGACTGGACCGGCGACCTCGTCCTCCACACCGCCAGCCTCATCGACCCCCACGCCGATGCCTCCTCCTCCAACCTCTCCGCCTCGCTCCGGACGATCGTCTCCTCCGGCCCCTCCGAAGGCTCGCCAGCCCCCGCGAACCCCTCTCTCGTCCAGGGCGATGTCACCCTCATCTCCGTCACGCAGGTCGCGATCCCCACACGTCGCGGCCGCCCCCATCCAACCCCGCCCATGTTCGCGAACGGGTTCGTCCTCACCCCCACCTCGCTGGCCCTCGGCGGCCGGGAGCCCGCCACTCTCGACGGCCACTTCGACACCCGCGGCTACACCTTGCACCTCACCGGAATGGCCTCGACCGCCCGCCTGCTCGCCCTCGCCGGCGCACTCCCCCCCTTCGGCGACGGCCTGGCCGCAGCCCTCCCAACCAATCGCACGGCCGGCCCCTACCGTGTCGACCTGACCGCCACCCGCACCTGGCACGGCCCGCAGGTCTGGACCGACAACACCACCTACGCCGCCAACCCCAACCGCTCCCCGCACAACCGTCACTGATCCCGACCAACGGGAGGGCCAGCGCAGCAGATGTTATCAAAACCGGTATACAAGTCACGAAGTGCCCGCGAATCGGGGCCCCCGCAAACAGGTCTTCGTTTGTGGGGTGACTGAGCGCAGCGGGCCCGTCCGGCAGGACAGCTTTTCCCGAACCTACCCCGCCTCCGCCAGAACTGCCGCCGGCACTCCGGCCTCAAGCGCCTGCACCAGCGCATACAGCTCGCTTACCTCTACCGGCTTCGAGAAGAAGTATCCCTGCGCATCGTCGCATCCCTCTTCCCGCAGCAGGTCCCGAACCGCCGCCGTCTCCACGCCTTCCGCCACAACCTTGATCTTCAACCCATGTGCCAGCGCAATAATCGCCCGGGTAATCGCACAACTGTTCGGATCGGTCGTCATATTGCGGATAAACGACTGATCGATCTTCAGCCGGTCCACGTTGAACCGCAGAATATACGACATGCTGGAGAAGCCTGTGCCGAAGTCGTCGATCGCGATCCGCACCCCCAGCGCCCGCACCCGGTCGAGCACACGCATCGCCTTCGCCGACTCGCTCACCAGGATATTCTCGGTAATCTCCAATTCCAGGCGCTCCGGCTCCAACCCGCTCTCGGCCAGCGCCTGCTCCACGATCTGCGACAGGTCGGCCCGCTGAAACTGACGCGGCGACAGGTTCACCGCGATCGTCATCGGCCGGCCAAGCTTCCTCTCCAGCGCCTTCGCCTCCCGGCAGGCCATCCGCAGCACCCACTCGCCAATCGGAACGATCAGTCCCGTCTGCTCTGCCACGGGAATGAACTCGTTTGGCATGATCGTTCCCAGGCTGCGGCTATGCCACCGCAGCAGCGCCTCCATCCCTGTCACCCGGCCCGTGCCGAACGCAATCTGCGGCTGGTACAACAGTTCGAACTCGTTGTGCGCAAGGGCATGCTGCAATGCGATCTCGAGTAGCCTCCGCTTGGTCGTCGCGAGCGCCATGTTGCTGGAGAAGACCTGGTACATGTTGCGTCCGTCAGCCTTGGCCGAATACATGGCCGCATCCGCATTCTTGAGCAGCGCGTCCCCGTCCTCGCCTCCATCCGGATACAGGCACAGCCCGATGCTCGCCGAAATCGCATGCTCCTCTTCGCCCAGATGGACCGGCATCGACAAAGTTGTAACCAGCTTCTCCGCCACCAGTTCAGCATCATCGTCGGCGTGCAGGTCGTCCAGCAGAACCACAAACTCATCGCCTCCCATGCGCGCGACCGTATCGGACTTGCGGATCGCCCCCTGCAAACGCTTCGCCACCTGCACCAGAAGCTCGTCCCCGGCAGAGTGGCCCATCAGGTCGTTCACTCGTTTGAAGTTGTCCAGGTCGATCATCAGCAGCGCGACCTTGGTTCCCTTTCGCTTCGCGCGCCGCAACGCCATCTGCACGCGGTCATGCAGCAGCGTGCGCGTAGGCAAGCCCGTCAGCGCGTCATGATGCGCCAGATGGGAGATGTAGGCTTCCACCTGCTTGCGTTCGGTTATGTCATACGCAATGCCCAGCCATCCGGTGATCGTCTGTGCCGGATCGGTCAGCGCGGTCACCGCAAGCTGCACGACAAGCCGGGACTCGTCCTTGCGAAGCAAGCTCCACTCCGCCTCATCGGTCATCCCCCGCCTCGGCTTGGCCGTGAAGACCGACATGTCCGGCGCAATCTGCTCGCCCAGTTCGTGACTCAGTTCGGCTGCCCGGTGCGCTATCTCATCCGGGTCGAGCAGCGACAGGGGCGACGCGCTCCCGACAAGCTCCTTCCGGCCGTATCCCAACATGCGCTCCGCCGCCGGATTCACCTCCGAGATCGTGCCATCCATCTCCATCGCGATCACCGCGAAAGGAGAGCTCGCAATCAGCGACTCGGTAAACGCAAGGCTCTTGCATGCCTGTAACTCCGCCTTCTTCCGCTCACTGATGTTGCCTGTCGAAACCGCAATTCCGTCATCCAGCTTCACGACCTGGTGACAAAGCCAGGATGCGTTCAACCCCGCTGCATCCATGGCAAACTCCTCGACCAGCGGTTCGCCCGTCTCGACTACATGCTTGAACTTGTCGAAGAAGCCACGCGTACGATGCGCCGGCAGCGCTTCACAGAGGAGTTGCCCGGTCAGCTCCTCCGGGGTGGAGAACATCAGGCGGCCTCCGTTCGGATTCACAAAAGCAAATCGAAAATCGACAATCTCCCCATCGCGCCGGACGCTTTCGAGAATGTAGAAGGCTTCGTTGCTGTTGTTGGACGCCGCCAGAAATCTCTGCTCGTTCGACTTCGACCTCTGCGCCTCGCGCAGCAGCTCGATAATCCTGGGCACGCAGAACGGCAGCGCAATCGCAGTTGTAGCGGAAGCCAGCGCCGTGACCAGCTTGACATCGCCCGCAAGCCAGTACAGCGGCTTCCACAAGACAATAATGTCCATCAAATGAGTGAAGCCGCAGGCAATAATGAACACGCCGAACGCAACCACGATCCAGCCCAGCGGAACCTCGCGCCGAAACCGGAACCGCATCGTGGCCAGCGTAATCGAAATCGCCATATACGAGAGGAAGATCACCGCGTCCGACGTCACATGCAAAGCCAGAAGCTGCGGATTCCACAGGTAGCAAAAACCATGCGGCAGATAGCTGGTGGACCCGATATGAGTCAATGTTCCAGGCCACGTCACTACCGCGGCCGCCAGCAAGGCAGCCACAGCAACACCGATCAGCCTCGGCGACAAGACCCAACGCAACCCTGCCACAAACGGCTCGGACTTGACCTTCACCAGATCATCCACGAACCACGATCTTCCACCATCGGCCGCGGGGAAGCCAATAACACCTTAGAGGCACATCCCTGCCATTTCGCCTGTGTTTTCAGTCGCTTGTGCCGAATCCACGCCAGACCAACCGACAAAAAGCCCCTATGACGATGTTTTGCCAGTTCTTGTCGTCGTTATCGTCATCCTGAGCTTGCCGAAGGGACCCCCGCCGTCGCCGTTACTTGTTCTGGCCTGGCGCAGATGTCCTTCTTCGATGCGATTTTAGACACTGTAGGCTTTCTTTGCTGTTGTTTGTTTTTCGCCGTCATCCTGAACGCAGTGAAGGACCCCTGTATTTCGCCGTTGTCGTTGTATTTGTCGTTGTATTTGTATTTGTATTTGTCGTTGTCGTTGTCGTTGTATTTGCCGTTGTATTTGTATTTGCCGTTGTAGTTGTATTTGCCGTCGCCGTTGTCGTTGCAAGTTTTACGTCGTCATCCTGAACGTAGTGAAGGACCCCTGTATTTCGCCGTTGCCGTTGTATTTGTCGTTGTCGTTGTCGTTGTCGTTGTCGTTGTATTTGTATTTGTATTTGTATTTGCCGTTGTAGTTGTATTGCCGTCGCCGTTATCGTTGCAAGTTTTACGTCGTCATCCTGAACGCAGTGAAGAGCCTGCCCTAAGCTTGCCGAAGGGACCCCTGTATTTCGTCTTTTTGGTCTTTGCCTGTTCTCAAAGCCAACTCATCCGTGCAAATTCGTGGCCGAATCCTTCAGCTTTTAGACAGCTTCTAAGACTAGTAGCCCTATCGCCATCCGCCTTTATCCCTCCGATCACCGTTACGCCTTTCATCCGCGCCAATCCGCGGTCGGCCCTTGTCTTTCTCTATTCAGCCGGAACCGCCCGGCCCTTTGCGGAGAAGTCTCCGGCCACAGGATCGCGCTTCAGCGCCTTCAGTCCCTGCACCACCACCTCGGCATTCAGCTCCGCCCCGGCCCTCGACGTATGCGTATGCGGGTCGCCGAACAGCGGCTCCACCTTCTCTTCGCCCAGCGCGTCATAGCGCGAAGCGATCCGTTCGTTCAGGTCGATCAGCCCAACACTCTCCTGTGCGGCTACCTCCCGCGTCCAGCCCGCATAGGTGTCGCCATTGCGGACGATCTTCCCGTCCTTCCAGCTCTTGCGCGGGATCAGCGTACACAGGACCGGCGTCACTCCTTTCGCCTTTGCATCCTCCACATACTTCCGCAGGTACCACCCGAACGTATGCACCGTCTCATGTATCTTCAGGACCGGATTTTCGATCTCCCGGGTCTCCTCGCCTGTGCCCGGCAGCGATGCCCGCGCGCGCGCCGGATCGTCGATCGCTCCGCCGTCGTTATGTCCAAACTGGATCAGCACGATATCGCCCGGCTTCATCATCGCCAGGTCCTCGTCCCAGTGGCCTTCTGTGATGAAGTTACGGCTGCTCAACCCGCCGATCGCGCGGTTGACGACATTGATCTTCGCCGGATCGAAGTAGTCGACCAGCGGCTCCCCCCACCCCCACTGCCCGTTCGCCCCATCGCCATGTCCATTGCGAACCGTCGAGTCCCCAACCAGCCACAACGTGGGCAGCTTCGCATTGGCCGGAACTGCCATGTGCAGCCGCGCCTCCGACGCATGCAGCCGCTCGCTGAGAGGAGGATCGGTACTCACCGCCGGCGTAGCCTCATGCGCTTCAGGAGAGGGTGCCGGTGTCTGCTGCGCCACCGCCACGCCCGTCACACTGCAAAACACCGCGCCAGCCAGAACGGCCATATTCCAAACGAAGAACTGTTTCAGAAATCTCATCGTCAACATCTACCCTCAGGCAGCAACGAAGTCAAGTGCCCGGGGGCGGGGTAGCCGGATTGGAGAATGTCGAAATAAACCTCGGAATCGTGGCGCAACGTTAGACCCTTGACTGTGGAGATCAAAACCTCCAGTTTCACCATCCATCCACCACACTTTGCACAAACAAAACCACGTTTTCGCGCCCACCTTTCCCCAAAAGCCCTGCAAAATCACGCTTCCACCATCACCAGAAAAGAGCGCACCCAGCGCACTATTTCTGGATGGTTGTCTCCGTCTTACTCAGCCTTTGCGATACCTGTTTCGGGGTCGGCAACTGCGTCCTGTCCCACCCCCCGCCCAGCGCCTCGATCAGTTGCACCGAAGCCGTCATCTCCTGTATCCGAAGACCTGTCAGGGTTTGCTGGTCGCTCAGAAGCGTCGTCTGTGCGGTAACGACATTGATATACGGATCGACCCCGGTCTCATACCGGGCCATCTCCAGGTCCACAAAGCGCTGCGCCGAACGCTCCGCCTGCTGCTGCTTGATCACCTGCTCCGACAGGATACGAACCGTGGCCAGATAGTCCTCCACCTGCTGAAATGCCGTCAAAACAGTCTGCCTGTAGCTTGCAACATCCCCGTTAAACGTTGCTATATATTGGTTTACCGTCGCACGGCGCAGGCCTGCATCGAACAGCGTTTCGTTCACGCTCGGCCCAATCGACCAGTAGCGGCTCGGTATATCGAACAGGTGTTTGAAGGTCGAGCTCTCAAAACCGCCTCCCGCACTCAACGTCAGCGCAGGATAGAAAGCCGCATCGGCGATACCGATCAGAGCATTGGCGGAAGCCATACTACGTTCGGCGGCGGCGACATCCGGCCTTCTTTCAAGCAGTTGCGTCGGCAACCCGACAGGGATGGGAGGCGGAGTCGAGGTGACCGGCTTAACCGGAATGGAGAAGCTGGAGGCATTCGCGCCGACCAGTGTCGCAATCGCGTTCTCATACTGGGCGCGCAGAACGCCCAGGTTGATACCGGCGGATTGCGCATTCTCGAGCGTGTTCTCGGCCTCCACCACCGAAATCCGGTCGCCAATCCCGGTATCGTACTGAGCCTGCGTGAGTTGCAGCGCCTTCTTGTCCGCCTCTACCGTGTCGTTCAGTACCTTCTGTAGCGCGTCCTGGCCCCGTATCTCGAAGAAGGTAATGGCCAGGGTAGCCTGTTCAGTCAGCCGCTCGTTCTCGAGATCGGCTGCGCTAAGCTGCGCGTTGTACTGCTGTTCGCGGATTGTGTTCCGTATCCTGCCCCAGAGGTCCGGCTCCCACGATGCAGTCAAGCCCAGCGTGCCGATCGAGCTCTGCCGTCCAGTATTGGCCGAGGCGGAGTTGGTCAGGTTGGATGAGGTACGCGACCGAGAGTACGTCGGTCCCCCCGCGAGAGTGGGATAGAGTTGCGCGCGCGCCTGCGCAATCAAGGTGCGGGCGGCCATGAAGTTCTCGAAGTACAGCTTGATGTTCTGGTTATTGATGTCCAATCCATCTTCCAGCGCATTCAGCTCGGGATCGTTGTAGATCTCCCACCACTTACCCCGAAGCATGGCATCCTGCGGCTGCGCTACCTTCCATCCATCCGTGTCCTGAAGCTGCGTGGTCGACTCCTTGTAGACCGGCGGCGGAGCCTGCGCGGTGGCAGCGGGCACATGGTACTTTGGGCCGACCATGCACCCCGTCAGCAGGGACGCCATCGTGAGGGCCGATAACGCGGTAAGCAGCCGATAGTTGATCATAGGTTTTGCCATGTGCGATTACTCTGACGCGGAGGCAAGGGAGCCGTCCGCGGGATGATAGATGTCGCGCTCTTTGCCCAGGATACGCAGACGCAGCCGGTCGAGCGTGAGGTAAACAACGGGAGTCGTGTACAGGGTGAGAAGCTGACTGACAATGAGCCCTCCAACAATGGTGATACCCAGCGGCCGTCTCAGTTCAGAGCCTGTCCCCGTGCCGAACGCCAATGGCAGAGCGCCGAAGAGAGCGGCCATGGTCGTCATCAGAATAGGCCTGAAGCGCAACATGCAAGCTTGAAAAATCGCCTCTTCCGTGCTCATGCCGCCCTCGCGTTCTGCCTGCAGCGCGAAGTCGATCATCATAATCGCGTTTTTCTTGACAATGCCGATCAGCAGAACGATACCGATGATCGAGATGATATTCAGATCCTCTTTGAATAGCATCAGCGCGAGCATCGCACCCACGCTGGCGGAAGGCAGGGTCGAAAGAATTGTCAGCGGATGCACCAGACTCTCGTACAGGACGCCAAGAACGATGTATACGGCCATTAGCGCTGTAAGGATAAGAACCGGTTCGGTGCCCAGCGACGCCTGATAAGCCTGCAATGTCCCTGCGTAGAATCCGTGGATAGTAGCTGGAGTGCCCAGACGCTGCTGCATCTGTGAGATGGCGAGCGTTGCATCGCTGAGGGAGACGCCGGGCGCGAGATTGAAGGACACCGTGACGGAGGGAAACAGGCCGGTATGGTTCAGCGCGAGCGGCGTGGTGTTGGCCTGGCTCCTGGCCATAGCAAAGAGCGGAACATTTCCCGTGGCCGTCACGCTGCTGGTTGCAGCGGGATGCAGATAAATGTTCTTAAGGCCCTCGGGACTCTGCCAGTACTCCGGCGCGACTTCAAGGATCACGTAGTACTGGTTCAACTGCGTGTAGATCAGAGATACCTCGGACTGGCCGAAGGCGCTGTACAGCGAGCTGTCGAGCGACTGAGCCGTCTGGCCAAGTCTCGCCGCAGTGACGCGATCGTAGGTCAACAACTCATCCAGCCCACCGTTTTGCTGGTCGGAATTGACGTCCTGCAGCCCAGGGAGACGCCTCATTTCCGTCAGCAGCGTGGGCCCCCAGAACTTGAGGTCGGTGATGTTGTCGGACTGAATTGTGTATTGATATTGCGCGCTGCTGGACCGGCCGCCGATACGCAGATCTTGTGAGGCCTGCAGAAAAGCGGAGGCGACGGGCAGACGGTTCAACTTCGGCCGGATGCGGTTGATGACATCGGGAGCGCCGATCTTCCGAACATTCAGAGGTTTTAGCGTGATATACAAACTGCCGGCGTTGGTGGAGCCATTGCCTCCGGTGAAGCCAATCACATTTTCGACGGCCGGATCGTTTTTAACGACGGCTTCCAACTGCTGAAGCGAACTGTTCATCGCTGGAAAAGAAGAATCCTGTGGGCCCTGTATACCACCCGCAAGAACTCCGGTGTCCTGCTGGGGAAAGAATCCTTTGGGAATCTTGATCACGAGCGCAACATTGAGAGCGATGGTGAGGAACAGCATCGTGAGGGTCAAGCCGGAATTATGCAGGACCCAGTGCAGGCTGCGTCGATACAGCGACAGCACCCAGTCGAAGGTCCTCTCCGTAGCCATATAGATGCGTCCATGTTTGCGCCCGCGCTCATCGCGCAGCAGGTAGGCGCACATCATCGGCGTCGTGGTGAGCGAGATGACCATCGACACCAGGATTGCCGTGGAGAGCACAACGGCAAACTCACGGAAGAGCCGGCCCACAATCCCGCCCATCAGCAGGAGCGGAATGAAGACGGCGATCAACGAGATGCTGATCGTCAGCACGGTGAAGCCAATCTCCCGCGCACCCTTCAAAGTAGCCGCGAAAGGGCTGAGACCCTCTTCAAGATGGCGCGTGATGTTCTCCATCACCACGATCGCATCGTCCACCACAAAGCCGGTAGAGATCGTGAGCGCCATCAGAGACAGGTTATCGATACTGTACCCGAACAGGTACATCACCGCGAAGGTGCCGATGAGAGACACCGGTACAGCGACCGCCGGTATAAGCGTTGCACGGCCATTCCGCAGAAACACGAAGACGACACCAATGACCAGAACGATCGAGATCATCAGCGTACGCTCTACTTCGCTGACCGACGCGCGGATCGTGATGGTGCGATCCTGAACGATCGTCGTAGTGATTCCTTTGGGTATCGAAGCTTCAATGGACGGCAGTTGCGCGCGGATGCGATCGACGGTGTCGATGATATTTGCACCGGGCTGCCGGAAGACAATGAGATTGATGGCGCGCTTGCTGTTGAGGTATCCCGCAGCCCGAATGTTCTGCACCGAATCGATGACATTCGCCACATCCGAAAGGCGAATCGCGGCGCCCTTGTTGTAGCCGACAATGATCGGCTTGTAGTCTGCTGCATGCGAGATCTGATCGTTGTCGATGATGTCGGCCGTTACGTTGCCATCGGAGATCTGCCCCTTGGCCAGATCCGAGTTCTGAAGGCTCAGAATCGACTGGAGGTTGGACATGGCAAGGCCATAGCTGGCGAGCTTGGTGGGGTTCACCTCGACGCGGACCGAAGGCAGCGCGCCGCCGCCTGCGCTCACCTGTCCAACGCCCTGGATCTGTGACAGCTTCTGCTCGATGACGGTCGATGCTTCGTCGTAGAGTTTGCCCGGATCGTACTTGTCCGAGGTAAGCGCGAGAATCATGATCGGGGCGTCGGCCGGATTGACCTTGCGGTAGGTCGGGTTGCCTGGGAGGTTCGCGGGCAGATAGGTTCGCGCAGCGTTAATCGCTGCTTCCACGTCTCGCGCGGCACCGTCGATGTTGCGGCTCAGGTCGAACTGGATCGTCACCGATGTCGATCCGAGGCTGCTGGCTGAGGTCATCTCCGTGACGCCGGCGATATGGCCGAACTGCCGTTCCAGGGGAGTCGCGACCGAAGAGGCCATGATCTCGGCGCTGGCTCCAGGGAGGCTTGCGTTGACGGAGATGGTTGGAAAATCCACCTGAGGCAGCGGAGAGACTGGAAGCACGTTGAACGCAATTCCGCCTGCGATCGCAATCGCCACCGTCAGCAGGGTGGTAGCGACCGGCCGGTAAACAAAGGGGGCGGAGATGTTCATGCTTGCCCTGCCGATTGTGGCTGTGGCTCATTCCCCGTATCCGGCATCTTCGACTTTCTTGAGAATCGCTCGGCTAGATTGTCGAAGAAGATGTAAATCACCGGCGTCGTGTAAAGCGTAAGTATCTGGCTCAACAGGAGTCCGCCGACCATTGCGATTCCAAGCGGCCGGCGCAGCTCGGAGCCGATCCCGCTTCCGAAGGCGAGTGGCAGGCCGCCGAGCAACGCAGCCATGGTCGTCATCATGATAGGCCGAAAGCGCAGCAGGCATGCCTCGTAGATCGCCTCGGTCGAGGTCTTTCCGTGGTGACGTTCCGCATCCAACGCAAAGTCCACCATCATGATTCCGTTTTTCTTGACAATGCCGATTAGCAGTACAAGTCCGATGATGGCTACGACGCTCAAGTCCTGGTGAAAAAGAATGAGTGACAGGAAGGCGCCTACGCCGGCAGACGGCAACGTGGAGAGAATAGTAATCGGGTGGATAAAGCTCTCGTACAAAACGCCAAGAACGATATAGACAGTCACGAGAGCGGCTAGAATCAGCAGCGGCATGTTCGACAGCGAGTTTCGGAAGGATGCTGCCGTGCCCTGAAAATCGGCCTGAAGGCTGGCCGGCATGTTCATGTCTTTTTGTATTTTGGTGATATCCGTGATCGCGCTGCCAAGCGAAGCATTTGGACCGAGATTGAAAGAGACGGTGATTGCGGGAAACTGGCCTTGATGTGTGATCGCCAGCGGCTCGGTCGTTGTTTCGAAGTGAGAGAAGGCGCTGAACGGCACTGCATTGGTAATGCTTGAACTCGTCACACCGGCTGAGGTCGAGCCCCGGCTGGAGGTCGATGCGTTCGCGCTCGATGTCAAGGCGTTTACGGGAGGCAGAAGTGTATTCGCCGATGGCGTATAGGGCGCGGAGGTAGTCAGCGCATTTGAACCCGCGGAGCTGGAGCCGTTGGATGTCGAGGTCGCAGGGGCTCCGCTGGTGCCGGAAGCTGCGTTGGACTGGATATATAAATGGTGGAGCTTGTCAGGATCGAGCTGAAACTGTGGCTGGCTTTCCAGAATGACGTGATACTGGTTCAGTTGCGTGTACATGGTATTGATCTGGCGCTGGCCGAACGCGTCGTACAGGGTGTTGTCAATGGTCGTGGGTGCGATGCCGAGCCGCGAAGCAGTCGGGCGATCGATGACCAGCGACACTGCGAGACCACCAAGTTGCTGGTCGGTAGCAACGTCTTCCAGGCCCGGCAGTTGCTTGACACGTGTCACAAAACGTGCGGTCCAGTCATTCAGTTCATTCTGGTCCGGGTCTTCCAATGTGTACTGGTATTGCGTCCGGCTGACCCGGTCGTCGACAGTGATGTTCTGGACAGGCTGCATGAAGAGCTGAATTCCCGGAACGTCCTTCAGCTTCGTCTGCAATCTGCGAACGACATCGGAGGCGCTGAGATCCCGCTGATTGAGCGGCTTGAGATTGATCGACATTCTTCCGCTATTGAGGGTTGTGTTCGTACCATCGGCACCGATGAAGGAGGAAAGACTTTCTACGGCGGGGTCCGCGAGAATGACCTTCGCAAGCTCCTTCTGCTTCTGCGCCATCGCCTTCGAGGCAATCGTTTGCGAGGCTTGCGAAATGCCTTGAATAACTCCCGTATCTTGAACGGGGAAGAAGCCTTTGGGAATAATGATGTAGAGATACACCGTCAGCATCAATGTCGCTACCGCGACCAGCAGGGTGATTGTCTGGTAGCGCAGAACAACCTTCAGCGTTCGTGCATAGAAGTCGATCATGCCCTGGAAGACACGCTCGGACGCCTGATAGAAGCGGCCCTGCTGGGCGGCTGGATTGTGCTTCAGAATGCGCGAGGCCATCATCGGCGTGAGCGTCAGGGAGACGATCGCCGAGACCACGATGGTGACCGCCAGGGTAACGGCAAACTCACGGAAGAGGCGCCCGACCACGTCTCCCATGAACAGCAGCGGAATGAGCACGGCAATCAGAGAGACGGTGAGCGATAGGATGGTGAAGCCGATCTGCTCAGCTCCCTTGAGCGCTGCCTGCATCGGCGGGTCGCCCTCTTCCAGGTAGCGGGAGATATTCTCGACCATCACAATGGCATCGTCGACGACGAACCCAGTCGAGATCGTGAGCGCCATCAGCGACAGATTGTCGAGACTGTAGCCCAGGGCGTACATTGCCGCGAAGGTCCCGATCAGCGACAGCGGTACAGCCACGCTGGGGATGATCGTGGCGTAGAGGTTGCGCAGAAAGAGAAAAATCACCATGACCACCAGGCCAACGGTCAGTAGCAGTTCGAACTCCACGTCGCTCACGGAAGCCTGAATAGGCGTCGTGAGATCGGTAAGCACCGTGACCTGAATTCCCTTGGGCAGATTCGCCTCAAGCTGCGGAAGCAATGCCTTGATGCTTTTGACGACGCTGATGGTGTTGCCGCCCGGCTGCCGCTGCACGTTCAGGATGACGGCCGGCGTCTGGTTCATCCACGCGGCTTGACTGGTGTTCTCCACTCCATCGATAACGTTGGCGACATCTGTCAGCATGACCGGAGCGCCATTACGGTACGCGACCACCACATTCCTGTAGTCCGCGCTCGTCACCAGTTGATCGTTCGCGTCGATCTGGTAGTCCTGGCGCGGCCCGTCGAAGTTTCCCTTGGCGGCGTTTACGCTGGCTTGCGTGACAGCGGTGCGAAGGTCCTCGAGATTGACGCCGTAGGACGAGAGCGCCGTCGGGTTGGCTTGAATGCGAACGGCGGGTTTCTGCCCACCGCTGATGCTGACCAAACCTACGCCGCTTAGCTGTGAAATCTTGGGCGCCAGCCGTGTGTCGACGAGATCTTCTACATTGGACAGCGGAATGGTGTTCGATGTGATCGCCAGCGTCAGTACCGGAGCATCGGCCGGATTCGTTTTACTGTAGATAGGCGGCGCAGGCAGGTTGGCCGGCAGAAAACTTTGCGATGCGTTGATCGCAGACTGCACCTCTTCTTCCGCAATATCAATGTTCAGACTGAGATTAAATTGCAGCACCACCACAGAGGTTGCCCCTGAGCTGGTCGAGGTCATCTGGCTCAGCCCCTGAAGCTGCCCAAACTGCCGTTCGAGCGGCGCCGTGACGGTCGTTGCCATCACATTCGGGCTGGCTCCGGGATAAAACGTGAGCACCTGGATGGTGGGATAGTCTACCTCGGGCAGCGCCGAGACGGGCAACTGCGTATAAGCCACAATCCCGACCAGCAGAATCGCGGCCATAAGGAGAGATGTCGCCACGGGACGCAGGATAAAGGGACGTGAAGGACTCAAGGAGCATTACTCCCGCTTGTGCTTGCTGGTATAGGCTTGCTCGAAATGACGACTTTGGCATTCTCCTGGAGCTTATCGAAGCTGCTGTTGGCCACGATATCGCCGGGATTGATGCCGGTCACTCCGGTGGTGCTGCCGTCCGTGACACCCTCCTGGATGGTGCGCATGTGAGCCGTGCCGTTTTGCAGAACGTAGACGAAAGCCGTCGCGCCGTTATGCTGAATGGACGACGAGGGGATCAGTGTCGCTCCCCGCAACGTGTTCACGAGGAGACGCGCGTTGACGAACTCGTTGGGAAAGAGGGCGGTGTCCTTGTTGTTAAAAGAAGCACGCGCCTTCACGGTTCCGGTCGTGGTATCGATCTGGTTGTCGAGCGTTAGAAGCGTGCCGCTTGCAATCTTTTTGAGCGCCGCACGATCGAATGCGTCGACCGGTAGCCTGGCCCTCTGCTGCAGACGTGGTTGCACCTGCCCGAGATAGTCCTCTGGAATGGTAAAGATCACCGTGATGGGCTGGATCTGCGTGATCACCGCCAGCGTAGTGGTTCCGTTGGCCAGCACGACATTGCCCGGGTCGACCAGCCGCAGGCCGACTCTACCGGTGAACGGCGCCGTAATATGACAGTATTGCAGTTGAATCTGGTCCGACTGCACAATGCCCTCATCCACCTTCACCGTGCCCCGATCCTGCAGCACAAGCTTCTCCTGATCTTCCAGGGTCTGCTTTGGGATAGCGTCCCGGCTCCATGCAGCGCGATAGCGTCCCAGATCCATCTCTGCCTGGGCAAGGACGTTCTGGTCCCGCTCAAGAGTTCCCTGCGCTTGCAACAGGGTGGCCCGGTAGGGCCTTGGATCGATATCCACCAGCGGATCGCCCTGATGGACCATCTGCCCCTCTGTGTAGCGAACTGCGGTGATTGGCCCGGTCGCCTGGCTCGTGATCGACGCCGTGTACACCGGTGTAACCGTTCCGATTGCATCGATGTAGACGCCGAGATCGCCTCGTTGTGCTGTGGCGGTCGTCAGAGTGACGGGTCCGCCTCCGCCGCGGCGCGGTGAAGCTGAAGCCTTCGTCGTGTTCGAGTGGTGCCGCAAGACAAGAAAGAAAGCAACAGCGAAGATCGAGAGTAAGACGATCCATACGGCGATCCGAACTGCCTTGTGCTTTGCCGGTGGCGCAGCAGGCGCAGGCAGTTGATGATCAGGTCCGATGATTGGGTGTTCATTTGGATCAGCTGACAACGTATTTTCCCTCGCTGGACGCAAACGTTCGGGCGCAGCTAGTTTGCCTGTTGCATGGTTGACGTATGGTCACCGGGTTAAGGACGCAAAATTCCGGAACAACGATAAAGAGTGAATTGCGATACTCGACGGAAGTGAGTACAGGATATAGGAGGGCGGCCTGCTCCCTCTCAAAGGTTTTTCCACGTATAAAAATGAAGAACATGCCAGCATCAGGGGCGCTGGCTTCGGCGGTAAGCCTCTCCCCGTTGGCTAAATGTTTATTTTCTTCTCTCGATCGGGCACACTCAATGCATGGTTCGAATCGGCGTCGATGAAAAACTTGCCCCGGAATTGCTGGTCGACTTCCCTGTAGAAGCCGAAATAGTGCGAATTCCCCGTCATCCCGCTGGACGCCAGCAAGTGGACCTCTGGATTCTCCCTTTTGCCCGCACAGATGTGCAGCAGGCCTTTGGTCACCTGCAAGGCGTGAAGGTCGTGCAATCGATGATGGCGGGCGTGGACTGGATCACTCCCTGGCTGCCCAAAGACGTCATTTTGTGCGATGGGCGCGGCATACATGACATTTCGGCCTCCGAATGGGTCGTGGCAACCATACTCGCAACGTATAAACGCCTTCCGTTTTTCCGCGATATGCAGGCTCGGCAGGAATGGAAGGGGCAGTCATCCGCTCCCAGGGGGTTTCTGAGTGAGGGGGGAGCGCAGATTGGACAGTACCGAGTTCTTGGCGAGGACCTTTCCGGGAAGACGGTCCTGATCGTGGGCTACGGCTCGATTGGCGCCGCAATAGAGGCCCGTCTCCAGGCATTTACGGTAAGCATTCTGCGCATAGCTAGAACTGCAAGGCAGCAGCCGGAGGTGCATGCGATCGGCGAATTGCATCGACTCTTACCCAGAGCGGATGTCGTAGTACTCGTCGTACCACTTACCGATGAAACCCGGGGCTTGATCGGAAAAGAAGAGATCGCGTTGATGAAGACCGGTGCGCTCCTGGTTAACGCTGCACGCGGAGCGGTTGTCGATACCGATGCGCTGGTTGAATCGCTGGCCGGCGAAAAAATTCGCGCCGCCCTGGATGTGACGGATCCGGAGCCGCTGCCTGCTGGACATCCGCTCTGGTCAAGTCCCAACTGCCTGCTGACTCCTCATGTAGGCGGCTCGACATCGGAGTTTATTCATCGCGCCTTCCGTTTTGGAGCCGAGCAGGTCAGAAGGTACATTGCCGGCGAAGCGTTGGAAAACGTCGTCACCGAGGCAGGCTACTAGGCCGTGCGAATCGCTACCGAATAAGTGGCCGCTGAATGCAACAGGCTGGTTGGGTTTCTGGGGAGCGCGGATCGCGCCGCTCTGAGCTAATTACAGGTTAGTCCTATCGCTTCTTGGCGACTGTGGGCTCGTCGTCCTCTTCCTCGTCTTCCTCGTCTTCATCATCTTCCTCGTCTTCATCATCTTCATCATCATCGTCTTCCGCTACTTCGTCGTCATCATCCTCGTCGTCTTCATCCTCATCCTCATCATCCTCGTCTTCCTCCTCCTCTTCATCGTCGTCCTCGAGGTCTTCGTCTTTGTCATCCTTGGGCGCGACGTTAAGGTTTTCGCTGCTGGCGTGCTCGGTCGGGTTGCTGGGCGAACTATCAAATTCGGCGGTTGCATCTGGCCCGATATTGCGAATCGGATCATTTAGGTCGGTTTCCTGAGTCGAAATTGCCATCTCTATCTATCTCCCTATCGTCTTGTTCCCTGACGTATTCGAATAGGATGCAACAGAAAGCAAAAAGTAAATGTGAAATTCAGATTCGTTTTCGATCCAGACCTGGCGGAAGGGTCGCCGTCGCGAATAACGGCAGATCGCGGAGCCCTACCTGATAAGACAGCAGACGATCGTCATTCGAAAGGCTGAAGCTGCTCGCGGCCCGGAGGCATGGAACAAAGGCTGACAACGAAAAGACACATGAGAGAGGCCAGAAGAGCCGGAAAAATAGCGTCGCGATCGCTGATAAGTGAGGGTACGTTATGGTGAATAAACGGAGTATCCCAGAAAAGGGTAATCACGGTTCCGGCAGCGATGCTCGCGACCGCGCCCTTGGCGGTAGCCCGCTTCCAGAAGAATGCCGCCAGGATAACCGGCGTAAGCGCCGCCGCGTAGATCGTGTACGCGTAAAGGGATTTCTTCAGTACGGATTCGGTGTGCATGGACTGGTACAACGCCCATAGTCCTAAAAAGACCACCACCAGGCGGCTGACGATAAGGGTTCGCTTATTGCTCGCGCTGGGCTGGAGGTAACGCACGAAGACATCGTTGACCAGGTTGGTTGCGGGCGAGAAAAGATAATTGTTCGCGGTCGAAATGATCTTCGCGAAGATGGCTCCCATGAGTAAGGCGCCGAGCAATCTGAGCGGAGCCGACCCGGTGAGGCCATGCAGTCCGGCATAGGCGAGTATCTCCCGGGGCCGATCGTGTACCTCGCCGCCAGGAAAGAGCGCGGAGCCGATCACGGCGATCGCAACAATGACGGATTCGAGAATGATCGTTCCAATAAACCATCCAACGACGGCCCGGCTTGCAGCCTTCTCCGACTTCGCGGAAAAGAACTTTTGATACATCGACTGGTTCCCGAGCAGAAGCAGGCAGGGAGGCACAAAAAGCTCCATTGCCTGAACGAACGTAAGGTCGCCGAAGACCTGAAAATGGCTTGCGGGCAGTATCGCCCGTACATGCGCCCATCCGCCTGCCTGATGCGCGAGAACAGGAAGTGCGATCAGCAGGGTAAACGTGGCAAGTAAACCGATGACCACGTCCATATAAGCTACCGAGCTCATCCCGGCGATCGCCGTAAAGACGATGACAAAGGCCGCAAGAACGAATTTGCCCAGGTCGGCCGTGATCATCGCCGGAAAGATCAGGTGCAGGATGTCTCCGCCGCCGATCAGTTGATAGCTGGTAATGGCGGTGTAGGTGAACAGGATCGCGATGACGCCAAGCACTCTCGCAGTCTGGTTGTAACGCACCTCCAGCAGATCTGGAATGGTGAACTGGGCAAACTTCCGGGCGCGCGGCGCGATGTAGTAGATGAGCAGCAGCCCCGCCCAGCCTCCAGCGCCTTGCCAGAGTGCGACAAAGCCATGCCTGTAGGCGTTTTCGGCCCCGCCCAGCAGAGAACCGGAGCCGATCCAACTCGATAAGAGGGTGAAGACAAGGACAAACGCAGGCAACGAGCGGCCCGCAACTAGGTAGTCTGCCTTGGTCTTCACCGTACTCAGGCGCCCAAGCGAAACTGATAAAAGCGCCAGGACAATGACAGCGAGGACAATCGCGTACAGGTTCATGATGTTGAAAGATTGTAGCCTGACCGGCGAGATCAGGCTGCGGTCTGCGGCACGGCCGGCGCTGCGGCTCCAGACAGGTCGCTCTCTACCTGCAAACGCCTCGAGGCAGCGGCAGCTTCTATTTCACTGTTGATCTCGGCCCCCAGCAGCAGCATCAGGCCGGTGAGATAGAACCAGGTAAGCAGGATGATGACCGCTCCCAGAGAACCGTAGGTAACCGAGTAGTTGCCGAACAGATGAACGTAGATGCGAAGGCCAAGGGAGGCCAGCAGCCAGCCGACGATGCCGATCGCGGCACCGGGGGTGAGCCAATGCCAGTGGCTGGTCTTCACGTCGGGAGCGAAATAGTAGATCACCGCAAAGAGGAACGAAAGCAGGAGAGTGGCGAGCATCCAGCTCAGGCTTCTGAACGCCCAGCCGACGGTAGAGGCGAGGAAATGATGATAGATGTGGAAGTGGGCCATACGCGCGAAGAAGTCGCCGCCAAGCAATGACGCCAGAATCAGCGTGAACAGCACCATCAGAATGACGGTGACGCCAATGGCGGAGAGCCGTGCGGCAAGGTAAGAGCGCGTCTCTTTCACCTTGTAGACCGTATTCAGACTGGCCTGTATGGCGGAAAAGCCGACGGAGGCTGACCAGATTGCCGCGGCCAGGCCAAATGTGAGTTTTCCGCTGGTGGTTGCAGCCGTGGTCTGATTGAAGGTATCCAGGACCGTTCCCATGGCGGATGGAGGGATGACAATGGACAGATAGCCCAGCAGCGAATAATAGATATGCGAAGCCGAGCGCGCCGCCAGGCCCAGCAAAGAGGTCGCGGTGAAGAGGGTTGGGAAGAGGGCGAATAGGAAATAGAAGCCAAGTTCCGCGGCGCGGCCCACAAGATTATCGTTAAGAAGAGAGGTCCAGGTATGTTTCACGATGTCCCGAACCGGTACTCCCTCAAGGTTCCAAAGCGAGTGAAGTGGAGAATGGGAGACGAGGTCCCAGACGCGTCGCTGGAGTTGGTGGCCCGGGACAGTGTCGTGAGTTGGATCCGAGGGAGTAATGAGGTGTGCCCCTTGTTTGTTTCGGGTTGGTGTGATGTCTAGGTAGATGCCGGAGCCTGACAAATGGGTAGGCTGAAATCCTGCGGGATTTGCGATATACGATGCGTTGGGAACAGACAGCATCCAACTCTGTGGTGTGATGAAACGATGAATAAAACGAGAAACAGATATCGGTCGATGACCAAGCTCCGGCAGTTGATGCGGCTCGTTCGTGAGAGCCACGCGCAGCCAATGACAGGCGCACACCGCTCACCGGAGCTGGTGGGGCCGAACGATGTCGGGGTAACGTTTATTGGCCACTCATCTTTCCTGTTACAGATAGGCGGGCGGAACGTTCTGGTCGATCCGGTGTTTTCGACCCGACTCGTTGTGCTGCGCAGGCAGCGCCGCCCTGGTCTGCTGTTGGAGGAGTTGCCGCCGATCGATATCGTCCTGCTGACTCATGCACATATGGATCATCTGGATCGGTGGTCGCTGCGACGTGTAATCCGCGCAACGCGGCGCCTGACTGGAAAGGCGCCCAGGGTGGTAGTCCCGAAGGGAGTAGAGGACCTGGTGGCGACCCTGGGGTTCTCGAAGGTCTGTGGGGTGGCCTGGTGGGAACGAATCGAGTTGGAGGGGCTGATTGTAACCATGACGCCCTGCAGGCACTGGGGAGCCCGCATGATTCGCGACACGCACCGGGGATACGGCGGCTACGTGGTCGAGAAGGACGGCCGCTCCATCTATCACTCGGGAGATACTGCGTATTTCGACGGTTTTCAGGAGATTGGAGAACGTCTCAAGCCAGAGGTGGCGCTGCTGCCGATCGGTGCCTATTTTCCCGATAGCCATCGCACCGTGCATACCAGCCCGGAGGAGGCGGTGCGCGGCTTTATCGAGCTCGGAGCGAAGCGCATGGTTCCGATGCACTATGGAACCTTCCGTTTAGGCCGGGAGCCGATGGACGAGCCCTTGAAGCGTCTGGAGGCTGAGGCTGCGCGCCTGGGGATTACGGACAAGCTGAGGGTCCTGGAGGAGGGAGAGACGATGCACCTTTGTGCGGAAAGCCGCATCGGATAAGGTATGGCTACTGTGAATGCGAAGGCGAGCGGAACTTTTTCGATGGGCGGAGACCTCACGGTCGTCCGGCTGGGATATGGGGCGATGCGTCTCACCGGAGAAGGCATCTGGGGGGAGCCGAAAGATAAGGAAGAGGCGAAAAAGGTACTGCGGCGCGCGGTCGAGCTCGGCGTCAACTTCATCGACACGGCCGATTCCTATGGACCGGATGTGAATGAGCGTCTGATCGGCGAAGCGCTCGCCCCGTACGCCCCAGGAGTTGTCGTTGCGACCAAAGCTGGTCTCACCCGGCAGGGCCCCAATAAATGGCTTCCGGTAGGCCGTCCGGAATACCTGGCCCAGCAGGTGGAGATGAGTCTGCGGCGGCTCAAGGTTGAGCGAATCGACCTGTGGCAGCTCCATCGTATCGATCCAAAGGTGCCGGTCGAAGAGTCTCTGGGTGCGATCAAGCAGTTGCAGGAACAGGGCAAGATCCGGCATGTGGGCCTTAGCGAGGTGAAGCCGCGGGAGATCGAACAGGCCCGTAAGGTATTGGAAATCGTAAGCGTGCAGAATCAATACAACCTTGGCGACAGGCAGCACGAGGATGTCGTGGACTATTGCACAGAACACAAGCTCGCATTTATTCCCTGGTCCCCCGTGGCTGCGGGCAAGCTGGCCAGACCGGGCGGCAAGCTCGACCCATCTGCGAAGGCCCGCGGTGTGACTGTATCGCAGCTCTCGCTGGCATGGTTGCTGCACCGCTCGCCTGTGATGCTGCCGATCCCGGGAACGTCTTCGGTAAAGCACCTGGAAGAAAATATCGCAGCCGCCGAGATAGATTTCACTGCCGCCGAGTGGAAAGAGATAGAGGATTCCGCAACGTAATTGGCCGCCTTATCAGGTCTTCGGCGATCCCAGATCCAGGGGTTTCGTGGTCAGGTCGCCATGTCGTCCATCTCGAACGTCCCAGCCCGGCAGCTCCTGCGATCCAGTGATCAGCCGTGCTCCGTCCTTGAACGTGAGATACGTCCAGGCCCATTGGCGAAAGACGGCAAGGCGGTTGCGAAAACCGATCAGGAAGAAGATATGCACCAGCAACCACATCATCCAGGCGGGAAAGCCGCTCCAATGGGCTTTAAAAGGCCACTCGATCTTAGCGACCGCTGCCTTGCGGCCGATCGTTGCCATGTCGCCCTTGTCGAAGTAATGGAAGTTCGCATCCTTCCCAAACCCGTCGCTCCCATGCGAGGCGCCTACTAGACGTCCGATCCTCTTTGCGGCGTACCTTCCCATCTGCATTGCGGGTTGCGCAACCCCCGGGATCTGCCTGCCATCCTGCTCCACGTGCGCAAGATCGCCGCAGATGAAGATCTCCGGATGTCCCGGCGGATTCAGATGGCCGTCCACCAGGACACACCCTCTCTTGTCCGTCTCCACGCCGAGCAGCTTGCCGAGCGGGGAGGCCTGAACGCCGGCCGCCCAAAGCGTCACTACGGCATCGATGCGCTCGTCCCCAACCATCACATAGCCGGGTTGAATGTCCGTGACGTGTGCGCCTCTTCGCACCTTCACGCCTAATGCATTGAGCTGCTCGCCAGCTTTGACCTGAAGATCCTCGGGGTAGGCTCCCAGGAGGTACGGCGAGCCTTCGAGAATAAGCACCTCGGCCATCGAAGGATCTATGTGGCGGAAGTTCCTGGCCATATACAGCTTCGCGATATCGCTGATTGCGCCCGAAAGCTCAACCCCCGTGGGACCCCCGCCGATGATGACGAAGTTGAGCGCAGGATGGACACCTGTCTCCATCATCTGTCGCTCGGCAAGCTCAAAGGCCAGCAGAACGCGCCGCCGGATCTCGAGTGCGTCCTCGATCGTCTTCAGCCCAGGAGCAAGCTGAGCCCATTCGGGCTTCCCGAAGTAGGAGTGAGTCGATCCCGTAGCCACGATGAGGTAGTCGTACTGCAACTGCGAGCCTGTCTTCAGACACACCCTGCGCTGCTCAAGGTCGAATCCCAGCGCTTCGTCCATCAAGACCTCAACGTTCTGAAAGTCGCGTACCAGGGAACGGATGGGCTGGGCTATATCGGCCGGCGAGAGTACCGCCAGCGCGATCTGGTAGAGCAATGGCTGAAAGGTGTGGTGGTTTTTGCGGTCGACCAGCGTCACATCCACGGGTAGCTTCGCCAACTGGAAAGCAGCGTTGATTCCCGCGAAACCTCC
Source organism: Edaphobacter sp. (assembly GCA_965277575.1). Classification (GTDB taxonomy): domain Bacteria; phylum Acidobacteriota; class Terriglobia; order Terriglobales; family Acidobacteriaceae; genus Edaphobacter. The sequence continues at coordinate 2,569,826 of CBDIDK010000002.1, read as the reverse complement.
ACCAAGCACAACCACTCTCTTGCGCACGCCGCCGCTTACAGCCGCTCCGAACTCTGTCATTCGATTGAGCTCCTCAACACGGTATTCAGGTTATCTGATGCGACAAATCGCTTATGCATCGCAATCCTTTCAATCCGCTGCTTCACATCGATTTCTGAATGGCACAAATGGTATATAGCAAGCGATCGTGAATCGTCTCCGCAAACAGGTCTTCATTTGTGGGGTGACAGAGAGGAGGAGGCCCGCCCGGCAGGATGTTGTACGGTGTACATCCATCGAAATCCGCGCTGGCCGACGAACGCCTACCAGCTCTTCTTGATCAGCGCGTCGAAGCCGAACCCGCCGTTCTGGTCCCGCGTCGCACTCACCGCAACCCGCGGCGAAAGCTGGTACTGCCCCTGAATCGTCTGGTTCTGCGTCGAAGCCACATTGCTCGAAAACGTCACGAACAGATTCCCCGTAACGCGTTGCTGAATCGTGATGTTCGCGCCCGGAGGTCCCTGGCTGCTTCCGCCCGCCAGCACCGGGCTGATCGAGAGCTGCGAGATGCCCGCGATCTTCGAGACGCGGCTGGTCACCTGGCTGCTCACCTGCGAAGCGATCAGCGACTCCGCCGCCTGGTTTGCCGGAGTCGAAGGATTCGCCGAGTTCGCCTCCGTCGTCTGCCCGAACGCCAGCAGGTTGATGATGTCCGCCGATGGCAGCGCCGGGTCCGAGCTGTAGTTCGTCCGCAACTGGGCGATCGGCCCATTGAAGCGCATATAAATGCTGTACTGCTGAATCGTCGTATTCAGCGAGACGTTCACCACCGGCTCGGTCTCGGCGGGATTGACGAACTCGATCGTCCCGCCATTCAGCACGAACCTGTCCCCGTTCAGAATGACATCGCCCTTATCCAGGTTCACGCGCCCAAGAATCACAGGCTCCGCCGCCGTCCCCCGCACCTGCAGGTTGGCCGACCCGTCGATGCTCAGCGTCCTGCTTACCAGGTTCAGGTTATTATTCGACCGCACCGCCACATTCAATTGCAGATTCTGGCTGAACCCCATCGACGGCGGCGACGCGATACCGCCCGAGAACTGGCTGATGAAGTTGCTCAGATCGAACGCCGGCGTAAACGACAGGTCGGCAATATTCACCGACCCGCCGAGCAGAGCATCGTCCATACTCCCGGTCAGCCTCAGGTTCGCATTCACAGTCTCCCGAACACCTTCCGGATACAGCATCCGAATCCCATTGGCGGCCAGTCCAAGATCGAACTGCACGTTCGGACTGTAGACGACTCCGCCCTGCGCCGTCAGCGTTCCGCCACCCACCGTGCCCTGGAACTTCGTGATATTCAGCCTGCTCTTGGTCAGGGTCAGCACGCCGTTCCCATGCTGCAGCCCAAGCGGCAGATCGCCCGAGGCGAAGTTCGCGTTTACGATATCGATCTCGCCGCCCAGATTCGAAGCGCTCGCGGCTCCCTGCGAATTGATATTGAACTGCAGCTTGCCCGAACTGCGAACATCCGGATTGAACAACTGCGCCAGCCCCAGGTCGACAGTGCCAAGCAGCGTAACCGAAAGCGCATTCTTATCGACCGTCGACATCGATCCCTGGAACTGCAGGTCCGTATCTGTCCCGCGAATTGCCGAACGTTCGAGCGTAATCACGCTGTCCTTGTAATCGACCCGGATCGGCGCGGCCGCTGCAAGCTGGATCGTCTGGCCATACGCAATCTTCAGCGTCGGAATCGTGACATGCGCCTCCAGCAGCTTCTTATTCTTCAGCGGACCATGCAGCGTCGCATGAACCTCCGTCTGTCCCGTCACATCGCCGGCCTGCGACGGAGCATAGACGGCCAGCAGCGGCTGCAACGGGATCGACTGCGTATCCAGCTTCGCATCCGCCATGTAGTCCCCGGTAAGGTTCACCTTCGCGTTCGCCGCGATCGAGGTATTCACCGCCGACGAAGCAAGGTTCGCGGTCGCCACATGGTTCGCCACATCCATCTTCAGGTTCAGCCCCGTGATCGTCTGGTTCTGGACCACGAGCTGCGGTATCTGGAGCGTCGCATCCATCTGCGGATTGTCGAAGCTCCCCTGCCCCGAAGCATTCAGGTTCAGCACACCCTTCGCATCCACATTCCGGCTCTTCAACGCCTGCAACTGGTCCAGCCGTATGCCGCTCGAACTCAGGCGCGCAGTGTAGGTCCTCTGCTGCGGCCGCACGCTGACCGTACTCTGCACCGTCCCCGCCGGCAGTGCCACCGCAAGATCCCCGTGAACCTCGTCCCCGGTCCCCGCAAACGTTACCTTGGCCGAGTTGATCGGCTCGTCATACGCGACCAGACGCGTCAACGAAACATTGCCCTGCCCCACCGGCTGCAGCTCTGTGCCATGCAAAGTTACATTTGCGGCAAGCGTGCCCGTCACCGGAACCTGCGATCCCGCCAGCTTCTCCAACTCCGCGATGTCCATCTGGGACGCCGTCAACTCGACCTGAATCGGGCTCGTATTCGTGAACGACCACTTCCTCAGCCCCGCGCTCGCGCTGAACGTGATCCTGCCCTGCGACGCCGGCTCCAGATCGGCATGTTGCAGGCTCGCGTAGGCCGGACTCACATCCACATTCGTCCGCAGCACCTTCCACGCCGTCCCGTTGATATGAAAGTTCGACGCCGTCAACTGGCCCGTCAAATGCGGCGCCGCGGTCGATCCCTGCACCAGCCCATCGAACGAAGCCGTCCCCGCCAGGCCAAGCGGCTGCACCGGATGCCCGGGCGTGGGTGTACGAAAAAGGTCCGCGATCGTCTCCAGCTCCGCCAGGTCGTTCGATTGAAACCGCAGGTTCAGACTCGACCGGTTACTCACCGCGCCATTCATCGTCAGGGTCGTCTGCGGCGTGTGCAAGAAGCTGTTCGCCAACGCCAGCTGCCCGTTCGCGCCGTTATATGTCCCATGGATCGCGCTGTCCACCGGAATCACCGCCGCGCTTCCAGTACCCCCGGCATTCGACACCCGTCCATGAATCGTCGCATCCGTATGCGCCACCACGTCGGCGAACGTAGCCCCCCACGCCGCATTCGCGTCCGCATTCAACACGCCGCCCAGCGCAACGTTCCGCGGCACCGCACTCGGCCCCAGCACACGCCGCACCTCCGCCAGCGAAACTCCCCTCACCGCGGCATCCACCTTCGAGCGCGAATCGTTTGCGCCGACATCGCTCATCGTGCCCTTCGCAGTCACCACGCCCCCCAGCACGTTCGCGCGAAGGTCCTGAAGCGTCGCATCGCCATTCGCCAGCGCATAGTGCGCGGCCAGATTGTTGATCTGTGTGCGCAGCGTAGGCGTCCGCACATCGAGCTGCTTGCTGCTCAAATCGCCCGTTACCGCAATCGTCTGCAGCAGCGTCCGGTTTGCCGTCTCCTGGTACACCACCGAACCGCTCGCGCGAATCATCCCAGCCGGCACCGACGTGCTGTTCAGGATCTGCTGAACCTGCCGCCCATCCACCAGCGCATCGTACTTCGCCTGCACATTCGGGTGGCTGTAGTCCTGGAGAGTAGCCACGAGCGAAAGCTCCGACGCACCGCTGGTCAACTTCGCCTGCATCAGGTGAAAGGTCGTCGGCGTAGCATCGAACTCCGCGTCCAGACTGTGCGGTATGGTCCGCAGCGTACCCGAGTTCAAATGCCCATCCGCGTAGCTCAACCTGCCGGTGTACTTCTGCACTGCACTATCGAAAGCCGCGCGAAAGTCCACGTCGTGCAGGTCTGCCTCCAGCACACTCTTCCGGTCGTTGTAGTACACCTCGCCCCGGTCGAGCACCGCATGGCGAACCCCCAGGTCGAACACGCTCGTATTGCTGCTGCCACCGCTGCTCTTCAGCGTCGGAATGTTCGAAACGCCCTTCGCATCCGTGAATACCTTCACCACGGGGCGATCGATCACGAAGTTGTCGAGATACCATTTCCTGTGCAGGATCGAAACCACCCGCACCCCCGCCGCAACATGGTCGACCTGCAGCAGCGGCGGGTTCGGATACGGATCGGCCCCATGCACCGTCAGCCCGTACAGGTCCACGCTCAGGTTCGAAAGATGCACCGTAAAGTTCTCGAGCGTTACCTGGGTTCCGAGAGTCTCACTCGCCCGCGTCTCGATCGTGTTCAGCACATAGTTATGGAATCGCGCGCTCCGCAGCACAACCGTCGCCACGACAGCCAGCAGCGCAACCAGCCCTGCCAGCCCCACCGCGACCCACCCCACCGCTCTCCACACCCGGTGGCGGTGCCTTGGTTCAGGCGGCATTTCGGAATCCGGATTCGATAGAAGAGTGTTCACAAATACCTCAGAATGCCTGGCCGATGCTGATGAAATACTGCGTCGCCTGAATCCCCGGAATCGGGTTCAGGTTCCTGCCGAGATCGATGCGCACCGGCCCCACCGGCGTCGCATATCGCAGCCCCACGCCCACGTTGTTCGAGTAAAGCGAAGTGAAGTCATGGAACCCCACCGTGGGAAACACATTGCCGCCATCGTAGAACGCGACCATACCCAGCCCCTGCTTGAGCGGCAGCGGAATGCGCAGCTCCGAGTTCAGGATCAGCAGCTCGTTTCCGCCGCTCGGCACCTGGATCAGCGTACAGTTCTGGGTCGACGTGCATGCCCCCGACCCGACGGTGGACACCTGTATCGACCGCTGCGGTCCCGCGCCATCCAGCGGAAAGCCGCGCAGCGTATTGCCGCCGCCGGTGAAGAACGCCTCGCTCAGCGGCACCCGACTGCTGGCAAACGGCTGCGCCAGCCCGATCCGCACGCTGTTCGCCCACACAATGTTATGGAAGATCCCCTTGTAATACGCCACCTGCGTATTCAGCTTCACGAAGTTCACGCTCGACCCCAGCTTCGTCGTATTGAAGTCCAGCTCGATGCTCTCCAACAACCCCTTGTGCGCATCCAGCGGATTGTCCCGGGTATCCCGTGTCACGTTCGCCGCCAGCGTCGACAGCCGCACATGCTGGTCCTGCGGCAGCACCAGCGCCGGTATCTCGATCCGCGTCAGGTCCGTCTTGCTGAAGCTGTAGCGCAGAAACAGGATGTCGTCTCTCTTCTTCTTATCCAGATACCGCTGCAACTGATAGCTTCCCAGCTCCTGCTGCGATGAGAAGATCGGATTCTCTTCATTCCGCTCGGCCGAAAACGAGGCCGTCGACTTCCACTGCGACCAGCGAAAGTTCGGGTCGATGTAGTACGCCGCGCCGCGCTGGTCCAGCCGTCCGCCAAACCCCGTGAACGAAATCGACTCGCCCTTGCCCCGCACATTGTTCCTCGTATATTGAAACGTCCCGCGCGGACCGTAGAACGTCGTCTGGCTCGTCGTAAAGTTCGACGGCAGTCCGATCGGCGGCAGGTTCGGCAGAGCCACGGTCCCGCTCGGCACGCTGCCGCCGCGATTGATCACCTCGAACCCGAAGCCGTACGTGATCGTGTTCTTCTTCGCCTCATGCACCTTCACCAGAACATCTTCTTTGGTCTGCGTCGTAATCTGCCGCTTCGGATCCACCTCCGCCCAGTCGAAGACGCCCGTATGGTTGTACAAATTGCTCTCCGCGGTTAGTAACTGCGTCTCTGTCAGCGGCTGCTCCGGCTTGATCAGCGCCACATCCCGGTCGATCAGCCGCTGCTTGGTATGCACCCGCCCCAGCGTCACAACGTCCCCGGCATACACCTTCGGCCCTTCGTAGATGTGGTACACCACGTCGATGTGATGAGGGTCGTTCTTCGACGCCACCTTCGCGGTCTCTCGAAAGCTCGACGTCAGATATCCAGCCTTCAGATAATGCGAGATGATCGTCGCGCGATCCGACCCCACAAACTTCTGCGAGTAAGGCTGGCCCGCCGCAAGCTTCAGCCCCTCCGGCGCATACTGGTTTTTGGGAAACGTATCCGCGCCTTCAATCTGCAGCGTCCCCACTACATCCTGCGGCCCCTCCACCACATGAAACACCACCGCGATATCCCCATTGGTCTTGACCACCGCGGGGGTCACCTTCACATCGCTGAAGCCCTCCGACTGGTACACCGCCGTCAGGTTCTTCGCGCTCGTCCGCACCAGTTGCTCGCTGTAGGCCCCCGGCGAAAAAAGGTGCTTCTTCTGCACGCTGACATGCGAAATCAGGTCCGGCGTCTTCAGCTTGCTGTTCCCCGCCACCTCCACGCCGGTCACTTTATGCTTCTTCTCCTTCGATATCTGGTACACGATCGTGACCGCCGAATTCTCGCGATGAAACTGCGTCTCCACCTTCGCATCGAAGTAGCCCTTCTTCTGGTAGTACGAGATCAGCGCCTGCCGCCCCTCCTGCACCAGCTCCGGGTCCACACCAACCCCCTGGTACACCGGCAGCAGCGACCTCTTCGTCCAGCTCCAAAGGTGCGCTCCTTCAATCTCGACATGCACCACCGGCCCAGTATGCACGTTAAAGTGGATATCCGTGCGGTTAGTGTCGGCGTGATACTCCGCCCCGTCCAGCCTCACCTGCGCCGCCAGCCTGTCCTGCTTCTCCAACTTCTTCTGCAGGTACTGCGTCGCGTTGTTTATCGTCGCCAGCCGATAGTTCTTCCCCGGACGGATCGCCGCTCCCCGCACCCGCGCCAGGAAGGTCTGCAGGTCTTTGCTCAGCGCGGCAGCCTCCTGCGGCGTGGCCTCGCTGATATCCACCTGCCCGAACTTCGCGCGCTGGTGCAGCGTCACCTGGAACGCAACGTCCGCGAGCCCATGCGCCGCATTCACCGTCACCTGCGGATGCACCTCGGCCTGAAAATAACCCTGCTGCTCCAGGAAAGTCAGCAGGCTCTTCCGGTCCTCCTCCATGTCGTCCGCATTGAACGGCGCCTCCGGAGGAAAGTTCGCCACCTGCACCAGGCGGGAGTAAGCAAACTGCTCCGCGCCCGGAAACTCAAACAGTCCGAAGTAGACCGCAGGCTCCAGCACCAGCATCACCCGAACGCCGGTAGCCTCGGGGCTCACCTGAAGCTGCACCTCTTTAAACTCTCCCGACTTCTTGATCGCGGCAACGGTCTGGTCCACCTTCTCTTGAGAAAAAGGCTCTCCCGCCTTCTGCACAAACATGGACGAGAACTGGCTGGTCTTCAGGTCCGGCCGCCCACCTATCTCGATCGCCGTAACGTTCTGCCCCTCGTAGGAGGCGAGGATCTGCCGCGTCGCCGGCGCCGTCTTCGGGGCCTGGCTCGACGCAGCCTGACCTGACGCAGCCTGGCCTGACGAACCTTCCTTCGATGCGGCCGGAGCAGCACCAGCCTGCGCGCTCTGCCCCAACACGCAGGAACACGCGCTCAGAAGCACTACCGTGAGCAAAAGCATTTCGGGCCTGGGACAAATCCGCAATGCGCGGCTTTCGATCGAACGAGCCGTGACAAATATCTTCAACAGGGAAGCCATCCTTCGTAAAACATATGAGATGCACCGCAGGCAGCCCCGGTTTTATGCCTCGGTCACGCCCCGGCGCACCCGGTCGCCCGGCCCAATCGCCTGACCGCCCTTGACTGGTAACCCGGAATTTACTGCGGCGGGAGAAGCCTGCCTGCGTTCGCCTCTTTTTCCCGGTTGACGCGCAGCGTGTCTCCAGCCTGGGGAACGCGCGTGGCTTCAAAGCTCGTGATCTTCCACTCGCCCGAGGGCAGATGCTGATAGACGCGGGTGTAGCGGAACGTCCCCTTCACGGATATGCCGTCGTTCACTCCCTCCACCTCGGCGCGTGAGGTGACGATCGCGATGCCCCCGACCAGCTTCACCTGCATATCGCCAAAGTCCAGCCGGGTCAGGACCATGGAGTGGTTGCGCGCGCGATCGAGCTGCTGCGTCTTCGTGTTCACCTGCCCCGTCATGGAGATGCCGATGTAATCGTCGGAGAGGAGCTGATCCATCGCCGCGATATCGCCCGTCAACTGCGCCGTTCGCCACTGCTCCTCCAGAGCCTCCACCTGCCGCTTCACATCGTGTTTCTTCTCGTGCAGCGACGTGGAGCGGCTCGCGAACACCGGCTGCGCGCACGAGGAGGCGACCGCACCCGCCGCCAGCATGGCAACTGTGATCAGCGACCCGCGAATTGGATGACCGATTAACCGCATTGCGTACCGGATGGTAGACTGAGCGACTGCGCAGAGTCAAAAAACTTTAGTTTGCACCATGTTCCACGCGCCGTCCTGCGGCGCTCTTCCCAGTCCCCTTCAGTATGACGCTGTTCAACACACTGCGGTTAGATTCTCAACCTGCCGCTCGCGCATCTTCTGGTACAGGCCGCCGATGGCATACCGGTGAAAATGCGGTGAATTCCGGTGGTCGTCCAGCGCCGTCTGGTCCATATACTGCTCGTAGATCAGCACGGTCGCCGTTTCGCCCTCGACGAAATGGGGAATATAGCTGACGCACCCGCGCTCCTTGCGGGTCGCCTCGGTCAAACTGCAAAGAATCTCCGCAATCGCCTCGCGCTCTCCCTGCTCGAAGGTCATCCGTACCGTGAAACTCACCATTGCTTGCCTCTCCATGCCTCGAATTCGCACCTCGAATTCATGCCCCGAACGCTATGCCTTCAACGCTTCTTCAAACGCCGGCAACGTGATGGTCTGGTCGCGATCCGGACCCGTGGATACCATGCCGATCTTCGCCACCGACTCCTGCTCCACGAACTTCAGGTAATCCTGCGCAAGCTGCGGCAGCTTGTCGAACTCCGTAATCCCTTCCGTCGAGGTGTTCCAGCCCTTCTTCTTCGTGTACACCGGCTCGATCGAGTTATACCCCGGCATATCCGCCGGAATCACATCGGTCACTCTGCCGTTGATCTTGTATCCCGTGCAGACCGGGATCTCCGCGCACTCGTCCAGCACGTCCATCTTGGTCACCACCAGCCACTCCGTCCCATTGATCATGTTGCTGTACCGCAGCAGGGGCAGGTCCAGCCAGCCGCAGCGCCTCGGCCGTCCGGTCACCGCGCCATACTCCTGGCCTCGCGCCCGCAGCAGGTCGGCCGAATCGTCGTGAATCTCGGTCGGAAACGGCCCTTCGCCCACCCGCGTCACATATGCCTTGGTAACTCCAATCACGGTGCCGATCCGCGTTGGACCCACCCCCGTCCCGGTCACCGCACCCCCCGCCGTCGACGACGAGCTGGTCACGAACGGGTACGTCCCGTGGTCGATGTCCAGCAGCGCTCCCTGCGCCCCCTCGAACATCACCTTTTCGCCATTGTCGATCGCCGCATTCAGCATCACCGCCGTGTCCGTCACAAACGGGGCGATCTGCTCGGCCGCGCGCGAGTACTCCTCGTACATCGTCTTCGGGTCCAGCGGCTCGGTCCCGAACAGGGCGTGCGCAATCGTGTTCTTCTCGTGGCACGCGTTCTGGATATGCGTGCGCAGCAGCGCCGAGTTCAACAGGTCCACCACCCGCAACCCGCTGCGGTGCATCTTGTCCTCATACGCCGGACCGATGCCCCGGCTGGTCGTCCCGATCTTGGTGCGGCCAGGCGCGTTCTCGGCGGCAAGCTCGATCATCCGGTGGTACGGCAGGATCACCTGGGCCCGGTTCGAAACGAAAAGCTGCCCATCCACCTGCAGCCCCGCGTCCTTCAGCTTCTTCACCTCGCTCAAAAACGCCATTGGGTCCAGCACCACGCCGTTGCCGATCACGCCCTTGCACTCCGGCCGCAGCACACCGCAGGGAATCAACTGCAGCACAAACCTCTTGCCTTTGATAATCACCGTATGGCCGGCATTGTGGCCACCCGCGTACCGCGCCACCACGGAGAACTTCTCCGACAGCACGTCCACGATCTTGCCCTTACCTTCATCGCCCCACTGGGCGCCCAGAATAACCGCTGATTTGCGTTGATTCACGTCGAATGTATTCTCCAGAGGATTGGTGTTCGGCGGCAGAGGCACCTGCGTCCAGACCGATGCCCGTCCATCTCCATCATATAGTGTCGCTAATAGTGTCTTTAAGGATCCTCTGATTAAGTCGTTGCCTTGAAGGGGCGCGACTTCAGTACCGCCGTGATGATCGCAAAACAATGGACCCTTAGGCCCTGAGGGGATGCTCTCTTACTTGGAAACACACGTCATCAGACCATCTCGAAACATTCCTCGACTGAGTCGAGCATCTCCTCTGAGAACCTGTCTAAAAACTGACACTATAGGCTTTCTCTGCTGTTGTTTGTTTTTCGCCGTCATCCTGAACGCAGTGAAGAGCCTGCCCTGAGCTTGCCGAAGGGACCCCTGTATTTCGTCTTGGGGCTTAGGAAGCAAAGGACCCTGGGGTGGCGCTAATGCCCCTTCGTCTTTTTGGTCTTCGCCTGTTCTCAATCCAACTTATCCGTGCAAATCCGCCGCCGAACCCTTCAGTTTTTAAGCAGATTCTCAGGCCCCCCCAGGCAGCGTAACGCACCCCGGAACTCCCCATAAAACGCAAAAAGAGCCGATCCCGCAGCCAATCCAACCCACATGGCGTTACGGCTGCGCGTAGTAGCCCGTCCGGGTCCGAGCAATCAGCTTCGGCTTCTCCATCATGACCCGCACATCGTGGTACTCGTTCGGATGATCTGCCGGCGGCGATTGGATCGTAAGCGTATAGAACGCGTCCAGGTCGGCCGTGCAGCGCTCAATCCCGTCCACGATGCTGTTGCTCCCGTACCGGACCTGCCCTCCGCTCTGCGTGGCGATCGTCTGCAAGGCAAGGTCTCCAATATCCGTCTTGCGCGGGCCTGTAATCCCCTTCACAAACTCCTCATAATAGGTCGTGCGCAGGCTACCGGCATCCTCCATCCCCAGCGGATCGACGCTGTACAGCGTAATACGTGCCTCCCGAAGCGCAGCCGACAAACGTACCACGCTGTCGAACACGCCCTGAGACTGCTTCCGCGTAAGCTCGACCTCCGGCCCGCTCAGCAGCGGCCATCCGGGGCTGATCCAGATCACCATCTTTCTGCCCGGCTTGGTCTTCTCCTGCGCGGCAAGCCTAGTCAGCGTGTCGAGAGAGAGTTGCGTGCGGTCCTCGGCGCCGTAAAACCCCGCCGACCGCCTCAGCGTGCGAAGGCTGTTCTCGTTCGCATCGAGAGCCGCGCTCAAGCTGTTGCCGTCCGTCGTCGGGCTGCCCTGGATCTGCGTGCCCAGATCGGAGAAAAACACCAGCGAGACGGGATGAGCCAGCTTGCCGCCATCCTTGGCGAAATAATGCTTCAACTCGTCGCGCTCAAAGGCGACCCGCTGGAACCCGGTGTTCACCTGGTCCACGACGAAGATGATCTCGGTCGCGGCCCCCGGCGACAGCGCAGATCCCTGTTCCGCCGCGAAGGAGAGTATCTTGCTCGGCTTCTTGTTATCCGTGACGACAAAATCCTCTTCAGACAGACCCGCGACCGGCTTCTGGGAATGATCGGACTTCTCCGTCACCACGACGTCCAGTTTGATCTCGCCCGTCCGGGGAAGCGCGGGCGCAGTCGACGGCTTCACCAGGGGAATCGTCACCGGCATCTGCGCCAGCGCGGGCAGCATCAGGCAAAACACCAGAACGGGTACACGGGAAAGTATAGGCATCGCACTCCTCCTTAGCCGGTCATCGGCAAAGATGACAATGCACATCCAGGAACATCCAGCAAAACCCAGCCGAACCGGCCCACTGTTAAGATGCTCGCGTGGGCTCTTGGGTCCAGCCGCAGATTGTGCTGGCGCAAGGTCGTATCGAGTATCTATCCTCGTGCGGCAGCTCACGTATGCCTGTTTCGGACGCCCGTGTGCGTGTGCCCCTGTGGACCTGCCGCGATCCAGGCCACAGAATACGGGCAGCGGCCAGCCAGGGTGCCGGTTCAGGTCAGCGTCACACTCCCCCAGGAGGCCCATGCCGGCATCCCGCTCTCTCTACAGCCTCACCGTATTCCTCGGCGCGTTCCTTCTCTTCCTGGTCGAACCGATGGCAGCCAAACAGCTTCTGCCCGTCCTCGGCGGCTCCTCCGCGGTCTGGCTCACCTGCCTCGTCTTCTTCCAGTTCGCCCTTCTGCTCGGCTACCTCTACGCCCACTGGATCACGCGCGGTGCGTTCCCCGGCTGGAGGCGATGGGTCTATCTGGGCGCACTCGCGGCAGGGGTGCTGCTGTTGGAGAGCCAACGAATCTTCCAGCCCGGTTTAGAGGCCAGCTTAGGGGCCGGTCTGGAAAATGGCGCCTCCCATCCCGTCCGGACCATCTTCCTCGCGCTCAGCCTCAGCATCGGACTGCCCTTCGTTCTCCTGGCGTCCACCAGCCCGCTGCTCCAGGTGCTGTTCGCGCGCACCCGGGGCAGCGCCGTTCCCTACCGGCTCTTCGGCCTGTCGAACCTCGGATCGCTCCTCGCCCTGGTCGCCTACCCGGTCGTGGTCGAGCCAAACCTCACCCTCAGGCAGCAGCAGTCCCTCTGGTCGGCCGGTTTCGTCCTCTACGCCGCCCTCTGCGTCCTGCTGACCCGGCACGTCAGCCTCCACACCGCCTCCACAATCACCACACCGGACCACCCCGCCGCCGCCTTCGAGAACCCCGGCAGACGTTGGCTCTGGTTTCTCCTGCCCATGGCCGCCGCCATGCAATTGACCTCCGTCACCAGCCATATCACCACAAATATCGCCGCGATTCCCCTGCTCTGGATGCTCCCCCTCGCGGCTTACCTCTTTAGTTTCATCGTCGCCTTCGAGTTTCCGTCCATATACCACCGCGGATTAATCGCCCGCCTCCTCGTCGTCATGCTCGCAGCCCTCGGCTACGCCATCTCGAAGACCGAAGTCACCCTCCCCATCGGCATCGCCATCCTCTTCTTTCTCGCCGAAGCCTTCCTCGCCTGCCTCTTCTGCCACGCCGAAACCTATGCCCTCCGCCCGCAGAGGCCCCGCGAGACGACCTTGTTCTACCTCCTCATCGCGGCCGGAGGCGCAGCGGGAACCTTCCTGATCGCCATCGCCAGCCCCCTCCTCTTCTCCGCCAACTACGACCTCGCCATCTCCTTCTTCGTCACCGCCGCGTTGGCCGTGGCCGTGACCTGGCGCGACGGCTGGGGCCAGCGTCTGCTCTGGTCCACCTGCAGCGCGCTGCTGCTCTTGTTCACCGTCATGCTCCACGCCGCCTACGCCCGCGACGCCTTGCTGCAGGTGCGAAACTTCTACGGCACCCTGCGGGTCAAGCAGACCGCTCCCCCGCCCCAGGGCATCACTCAGCGCATGTTGTTGAACGGCGCCATCCAGCATGGCACCCAACTCTTCGCCCCCGGCCTCGACCGCACCCCCACCACCTACTACGCCCAGGACTCCGGCATCGGTCTCGCGCTTCGTCTCTGCTGCGAAGGACGTCCGCGCAGGATCGGCGTGATAGGCCTCGGGGCCGGAACCCTCGCCGCCTATGGCAGGCCAGGCGACCGCATCCGCTTCTACGAGATCAATCCCCTCGTGCGCCCCATCGCGGAAAACCTCTTCACCTACCTGCGCGACTCAACTAACACCGGAGCGAAGATCACCTACGCCGAAGGCGACGCACGCGGCTCACTGGATCGCGAATCCCCTCAAAACTTCGATGTCCTGGCCGTCGACGCCTTTTCAGGCGATGCCATCCCCCTGCACCTGCTCACCACCCAGGCCCTCCAGGTGTACCGGAGACACCTCGCCGCCGGCGGAATCCTCGCGTTCCATGTCTCCAACCAGTACCTCGACCTCGCGCCGGAGATTGCGCTGCTCGCCGCCTCCGTCGGAATGCACGCGCGCCTGGTCGATACTCCTCCCAACGCAGCCCTCGGAGAGTTCCGTGCCACCTGGGTCCTCCTCACCGCAGCCCCGGAGTTCTTCGCCCAGCCTGCGATCGCCTCAGCGACTCAAGACGTGCCCGCGATCCCCGGCCTGAAGCTCTGGACCGACGACTACTCCAGCCTGTTACCCATCCTTCAGTTGAACCGCCATTGAACACTCGAACGGCATCGACGACGGACCACGCGCATAAATAGGGTCGGGAAAATAGGGTCGGGCAAATAGGGTCGGGAAAAATGGACAACGCGGATGCTATAGCCGTTGCAGCCCTTAATCCGTGTACTCCGTGCAGTCCGCGGTCGCTTCGTAGTAACCGTCCTTAATCGGTTTGCTCGGTGCAAATCGGTGGCAGGCCTTCACCTTCCCGCCTATCGAACCCACGCCATCCCATCCGCGCCCGCTCCAGCATCGATCAGCCGTTCAACCTTCCGTCGCGACAGGTCGATCACGGCGATCTGGTGGCTGGCGCTGCACGACACATACGCCAGCTTCCCGTCCGGGCTCATCAGAATCTCCGTTGGGGTCTCCGCAACGCCAATCGTCTGAGCTACCTTCATGGTCTTCAGGTCCACCACCGCCACCTGCTTCGCCCCGCGCAGCGCCACCAGCAGCCACCGGCCGTCCAGCGTCGACGCCGTGCCATACCCAACCGCCGGCAGCGGTATCCATCCCTTCAGCTTGTTCGTCGCCGTGTCGATCACGGCAAGCTGCGGCTTCGTCTGGTCCGCCGTAAACACCATCCGCCCATCGCGCGAGATCGAGATGCGCTGGGTCGTGGCCGAGATAGGAATAATCGCAATCGTCCTGCGCGCCTTCATGTCCAGGACCGACACCGTGCCCGGTCCCACATTCGCCGTATAACCCCGCGACCCATCCCGCGACAGGGCAAGCATATGCGACTGCTCCTGCCCCGTAGGCACCGTTCCCACGATCTTCAACGTATGCGGGTCGATAATGCTCACCGTCTTGTCGAGCTCGGTCGTGACATACAGCATGCCGCTATTGCTGTCATAGACGGCGCAGTGCGGGCGCACCGGATGGCCGAAGTCCACCTTGCGGATCAGCTTGCGCGTGGCCAGGTCGATGACCATCATCTCCCGCCCATCGCTGCCCGGCCGCCCCACCCCGGAGTCGCCATAGATCGGCACATACGCCAATCTCCCATCAGGCGACGCCGCGACCTCATGCCCGGTCACCCCTTCCACCGGAACCGTACCCAGCTCCTTCCCGGCCACCGGGTCGATCAGGCTCAGGTCCCGGCCGCCCTGGTTCACCACCAGCAGCATCGGAGCCGCAGGACGGCTTTGCCCAAAGAAAACAGGGACCGCACTCATCACGAGCCCACATGCGGCCACGCGCACGAAGAGCAAGCCGGGAAACGAAAGCAGTGCAGATGACTTCTTCATAAGGAGCACAAGTATAGCGGCCCGGCAACTCATCTCCCAAAACCTGTCGCGCCCCACCAGCTCCGAACCCACACGCAAGCCGTAAATCCGTGTTCATCCGTGCAGGCCGCGGTCGAACAAAATTTCGCTCTCAACGATATTTCGCTCTCAACGATACAGCCCGGCGGTCACCCCCTGCCCACCTATACTTGCACCAGACCATGCCGGAGCTTCCCGAAGTCGAGACCATCGCCAACGGCGTCCACGCCCGCATCCACGGCCAGGTCATCCAATCCATCTGGACCAGCAACAAGCCCCAGACCTTCAAGTCGCCGCCGGACGAGATCGCCACCGTGCTGACCGGCAGCCGCATCGACCGGGTCTACCGCGTCGGCAAGACCGTCGTGCTCGACCTCAGCCATGCCGAACAGCCTGCGCAGTTCCTCGTTCACCTCGGTATGACCGGCCGTCTGCTCGTCTCGACGCCCGATACGCCGATCCCTCCGCACACCCACGCGGTCCTCTCGCTGAGTGGAGGCAAAGAGCTTCGCTTCGTGGATGCCCGGCGCTTCGGCCGCCTCTCGGTCGTCGCCCAATCCAGCGAAGCCGCCAGATACGCAGGCCCCGGCGCGGAGCCGCTCACCATCCCGCTCGAAGACTTCATCGCCCTCTTCCGCAATCGCAAGACCCCCATCAAGGCCGCGCTGCTCAACCAGTCGCTGCTGCACGGCGTCGGAAACATCTACGCCGATGAGAGCCTCTTTCACTCCGGCATCCGCCCCCGCCGCCACGCCGCCCGCCTCACCCGCGCCGAACTCACCCGTCTTCGCGCCGCACTGATCGATGTCCTCCAGCAGGCCATCCAGCTGGGCGGCTCCTCGGTATCGGACTACGTGGACGCCGATGGAGTCGCCGGCTTCTTCCAGCTGCACCACCACGCCTACTCACGCACCGGCCAGCCCTGCCGCATCTGCGCCACACCCATCAAGCGCATCGTCGTAGCCGGACGAAGCACCCACTTCTGCCCCACCTGCCAGAAGTAGATACAAATCGACCACGGATCACACGGATCGAAACGGATGAAAAACAGCTACGGCCCCGGTCATACCTGAACTTGCCCTTATCCGCGCCATCCGCGGTCGGCCTTTGGCATTTACCGCACCGCGGCCTGCTCCGCCAGCACGCCTGCCCCGATCACGCGAATCTCCGGACTATCCTCGACCACCTCGAACGAGTAGCTCTGCAGCGGGCTCATCTTCACCATCTGCCCCATGTAGTCGCGCAGCATCGGCAGGTCTACAAACCGCACGTTGAAGCCCGAAAGAAAGATCTTGCCCGGCCCCGCCATATGGATCGTCGTCGTCGAGGCCGCGGCCAACGCCTTGTGCCACAGCCGCTTGAAGTCCATGCAGCGCCGGTCTCCACCCTTGGCCGCCTCGAAGACCTCTTCCGGCTCCATGTCCAGAAAGCGCAGCCGCATCGCGCGATGGCCCATGATCCCTTCCATGTGGCCGCGGCCGCCGCACCCGCAGAACCGTTCCTTTTCGTCGAGCGTAACCACCGTGTGTCCGCCCTCCCAGACACCCGGCATAAACGGATACCGGCCATAGCCGATGCCCACGCCAAGCGTCCAGACGCGGATCATGCTGTCCAGCTTGCCATGCGCCGACGCCAGCCCCGCCGCCATGCCGTCCGCGTCGTTCATGGCCGTCACCGGCGCCTCGATCCCGTGGCTGCTAAGCTGCGCCTCCAGCAGATCCTCGATGCGCGCCCCCTTCAACTGCGGCAGGTTGGGCGACTCCTCCACCACGCCGTTCTTCACCAGCCCCGGCAGCGACACCCCAACCCCGGCAATGTCCTTCTCTCCATCGGCCACCTTGACGACCTGCTGGCAGATCATATCGACCAGCGCTTCGGTGTGCATCTGGACCAGCGCGTCTTCATCCTCGCCGTCCCGGTCGGCCACGGGAAAGCGCAGCACCGCGCCCTTCAACTGGTGATCGACCATGATGCCGGCCGAAATCCGCTCCGATAGATTCACCCCGATTGTCTTCGCCATTGCCCTGTCCGCCTCTCCCCTGGGCCCCGCGCCGCGTTACTGGAACTTGCTGACGCGGTTCAACCCGTTGAAAGCCGCAACTTTATAACATTCCGCGAGAGTTGGATAGTTGAACACCGTATCCACGAAATACTCCAGCTTTCCGCCCAGCGCCATCACCGCCTGCCCGATGTGCAGCAGCTCGCTGGCCCCTTCGCCGATAATGTGCACACCCAGGATCGAGTGGTTCAGCCGGTGAAAGATCAGCTTCAGCCGCCCCGTCGTATCGCCGCGAATCTGCCCGCGCGCAATCTCCCGGTAGTATGCGACGCCAACCTCGTAGGGCACATCCTCCTCGGTAAGCTGCTCCTCCGTCTTGCCGATAAAACTGATCTCGGGAATCGTATAGATGCCATACGGATACAGCCCGGGCTGCGACAGAATGGTCTCATCTCCAAACGCCCGCGCCGAAGCCACCCTCCCCTGCTCCATCGAGACCGACGCCAGCGAAGGAAAGCCGATCACATCGCCCACCGCGAAGATCGTCGGCACCTTGGTGCGAAAGTCCTTATCGACCGGAATCCGGCCGCGCGCGTCCGCCTCGATCCCGACCGCGCCCAGATTCAGCTCGTCCACATTGCCCTGCCTGCCAACCGCATACAGCAGCGCATCGCCCTGCACCTTCTTCTTGCTTTCGAGATTGGCGACCACGGTGCCGTCCGGCATCTCTTCCACCGACTCCACCTCTTCGTTCAGCCGCATCGTCACCCGCGAATCGCGCAGATGGTAGCTCAGCGCCTCGACGATCTCCTGGTCCGCAAACTCCAGCAGCCGAGGACGGCGCTCGATCAGCGTCACACGCACCCCCAGCGCCGAAAACATGCACGTATACTCGACGCCGATCACCCCGCCGCCGACCACGATCAGGGTCTTCGGCAGGTTCACCAGATCGAGCACCAGGTCGCTGTTGACGATGCTGCGGCCGTTGATCGGAACCTTCGAGGACGCCGCCGGCTTGGTTCCCGTGCCGATCAGCACATTCTGGGTCTCGTACACGGTAGAGCCCCGCGAGTTCGTCACCTTCACATGGGTCGCGTCCTCGAAGCTCGCCACCCCCACCAGCATCTCGATGTTGTTGCGCGAGAGCTGCGCCTCGGTCACATCGATCTCGGTCTTGATCACATGCTGGACCCGGAACGCCAGGTCCGCCATCGTAATCCGTTCCTTCACCCGGTAGTTCATCCCATAGATCGACTTGTAGTTGTACCCGGAGAGGTGCAGCACCGCCTCCCGCATCGTCTTCGAAGGAATCGTGCCGGTGTTGATCGAGGTGCCCCCGACCACCTCCCGCATCTCGACCAGGGCGACCTTTTTGCCCAGCTTCGCGGCATAGATTGCTGCCCGCTGTCCGGCTGGCCCGGACCCAATCACAATCAGATCGTAAACACTACTCATAGTGGCGCATACTCATGGACTTCGACCCGGCGCGTGGCTGGTGCTTGTCCCGTTATCGGCTCCCCAGGCGCAACAGTGAGGGCCAGCTTCTGACATTCTGCGCGTTGACTTGCTGCCTTGAAACTACCACACCGGCGCACACCGTCTCCATCCCGGTCCTTGGCAACATACACTGATCCAACCATGCTTCGCTACGCCATCACAAACCGCGCTTTAAACGCAGGCGCCGAGCCCCAGCGCCAGGCCGCGCTCGTCGAACAGGCCGCCCGCTGGGCCGCTGAAGGCGTCGAATTCATCCAGTTACGCGAGAAAGACCTCACCCCTGCGGCGCTCGCCACGCTGGCCCGCAACATCCGCCAGCAGCTTCCCGCCGGCACACGGCTGCTCATCAACTCGCGCGCCGATGTGGCCATCGCGGTCCAGGCCCACGGAGTCCACCTGACCGCGGCTCCGGATGAGTTCACCCCCGCCCAGGTCCGCCGGCTCTTTGCGGCGGCCGGTCGTCCCGCGCCACTCATCTCCGTCTCCTGCCACAGCCTCGCCGAGGTGCGGCGCGCGCGCGACGCCCAGGTCGATGTCATCCTGTCTTCACCCGTCTTCGGCAAATCCGTCCCCGGCCAGATCGTCTCCGCCGCGCAGGGTCTCGAAGGCCTAGCCGCCGCCTGCGCCCTGGCTGCACCCGTGCCGGTCTACGCGCTCGGCGGAGTCACCCGCGAGAACGCCGCCGCCTGCATCGCAGCCGGAGCCGCCGGCATCGCAGGCATCCGCCTCTTCCACCATGAACCGTCTCTGTAACCGAGCGGCACAGTACATGGTGTCAAGACCGGTATACAAGGCACGAAGTGCCCGCGAATCGGGGCCCCCGCAAACAGGTCTTCGTTTGTGGGGTGGCTGAGCGGAGTGGGCCCGTCCGGCAGGACAGCTTTGCTTATGTGTCAACCCACAGTTTGCGGTGTATACCCATTCGCATCACGTTAGCTGCAACCGCTCGTACTCCCGCACGACATGCACCGGTAGCAGGATCCACTCCGGGTCATAATAGCTCCGCAGGTCGCGCACGACGGCGCATCGCCCATGTCATACATCGACTTCATCGCATCGGAGGCGTGATAGACCGCCCCGGCCCCATGCGTACCCGGAACCCCAAGGATGCCCCGGTCTTCCATCGAATAGGAACCGGGGCTGCCAAGCCCGCTCCGGGCTGCGAGATCAGGCGCAATCCCCTCCCGCGGCGCGCTGCGATCCCGATACTCACCCTCGGCCATGTCTGCCGCTCCCGAAGTGATGCGAGATGAATCCTCGCCGCTCAATCCAGCGGCAACTTTACCGGCTGCCTCCTCCGGCTGGCTCAAAGCAAGGTTCAGGGTTGGGCTGATCGTATTCGCGGGGCTGTTGACGGTCCCTTCGATCGGTATCGACGGACCCTGCGGCGACAGCCCCGCGAACAGGTCGAGCTGGTGGCCGGACAGAAAGCGAATCTGGATCCACCGGAAGATGTAATCCATGATCGACTTCGCATACCCGATCTGCTCATTCCCCGTCCAGCCCGAAGGCTCAAAGCGGGTATGCGCGAACTTCTCGCACAGCACCTTCAGCGGAACCCCATGCTGCAGCGCAAGCGACACCGCCGTGGCAAACGAATCCATCAGCCCCGAAACAGTCGAGCCCTCCTTGGCCATGCGGATAAAGATCTCGCCCGGCTGCCCATTCGGGTACAGCCCCACCGTGATGTAGCCCTCATGCCCGGAGAACCCGAACTTGTGCGTAACCGAAGCGCGCTCCGCCGGCAACCGGTGCCGCACCGCCCGCGGCGGAGACTTCGAATCAGCCGAGTCGGAATTCTTCAGCGCCGCCTCCGCAATCTGGCCAAGCTGAGCCTCAAGCGCCGCAATCCTGCCCTGCGCTACGATTACCTGCTGCTGAGCGGCTGCCTTGGCCGCGATCACCGCCTCTTCAATCTCGATCGAACCCGCCGCAACCGGCGCCACAGCCTTCGATTGAGTCTTCTCCGCCTGCGCCTTCCCATCCGGCGCCGACACATTCAGCGGCTGCGTCCCCTTCGAGTTGTCCCGATAGATCGCCACCGCCTTCAGCCCCTGCCGCCAGCTCTCCATGTACGCCTCGGCGATATCGTCCACCGAGCAGTTCTGCGGCAGGTTCACCGTCTTCGAGATCGCCCCCGACAGAAACGGCTGCGTCGCCCCCATCATCTTGATGTGCCCCATATACGAGATGCTGCGCGTCCCCTTCGACGGCTTGAACGAGCAATCGAACACCGCCAGGTGCTCCGCCCGAACCCCCGGCGCGCCCTCGATCGTCCCTGTCGCGTCGATATAGCTCACAATCGCATTCACCTGATCGTCGCTATACCCCAGCTTGATCAGCGCCGACGGAACCGTATTGTTCACGATCTTGATCATCCCCCCGCCCACCAGCTTCTTGTACTTCACCAGCGCCAGGTCCGGCTCGATCCCCGTCGTATCGCAGTCCATCATGAAGCCGATCGTCCCCGTCGGCGCCAGCACCGTCACCTGCGAGTTCCGATACCCATGCTTCTCGCCATGCGCCAGAGCACCGTCCCACGCATGGCGGCTGGCCTCGATCAGCGAGTCAAGCCCCGGAACCGAGAACGGCTCGGCAGATTCCATGCCGCGGGCGGATTCCATGCCGCGGGCGCTTTCCATGCCGCGTGCGCTCCCCATGCCACGTGCGCTCCCCTTCGACTTGCCGATATGATTCACCTCCGCCCGATGCATCCGGATCACATCCAGGAACGGCTCGCGGTTCACATAAAATCCCGGGCACGCGCCTCCGCTCCCCTGATCACCGCCATCCGCCTGCTGAGTCAGCGCCGTAGCCGCTCCCAGCGCCGGGCAGCTCTCCGCAATCCGCGACGACTGCCAGTACGCATCCCCGCACAGAATCGACGTCAGCGTAGCCGCAAAGTCCCTCCCCGCGTCCGAGTCGTACGGCAGTCCGAACGCCATCAGCAGCGCCCCCAGGTTCGCATACCCCAGCCCCAGCGGCCTGTAGTCATGCGAGTTCTTCGCGATCATCTCCGTCGGATACCCGGCCGAGTCGACGATAATCTCCATCGCCGTCGTCACAATCTCGATCGCATGGCGATAGCTCGGGATATCGAACTGCCCCCCTGGCGTCAGGAACTTGATCAGGTTGAAGCTCGCCAGATTGCATGCCGAATCATCCAGGAACATATACTCCGAGCACGGATTCGACGCATTGATCCGCCCCGAGTTCTTGCTCGTGTGCCACCGGTTGATCGTCGTATCGAACTGCATCCCCGGATCGCCGCACTGCCACGTCGCCTCGGCCAGATTGTGCATCAGGTCGCGCGCCTTGAACTCCTCCACTGGCCTGCGCTCCTTCACCGTCCGCGTCATAAAGCTGCCATCGGCCTCCACCGCACGCATAAACTCGTCCGTCACACGGACTGAATTGTTCGCATTCTGGAAGAAGATGCTCGAGTACGCCTCCGAGTCCGGCCCGCTCCCGTCATACCCCGCCTGCACCAGGTGCCACGCCTTCTTCTCCTCCTTCACCTTGCACTGGATGAAGTCGTTGATATCCGGATGGTCCACATTCAGGATCACCATCTTAGCCGCGCGCCTCGTCTTGCCGCCCGACTTGATCACCCCCGCGAACGCATCGAAGCCGCGCATGAAGCTCAGCGGCCCCGAAGCCGTCCCGCCCCCGCTCAGCGTCTCCATGCTCCCGCGAATATTCGACAGGTTGGACCCAGCGCCCGACCCCCACTTGAACAGCATCCCCTCCGTCTTCGCCAGCGTCAAAATCGAGTCCAGCGAGTCCTGCACCGAGTTGATAAAGCAGGCCGAGCACTGCGGCTTCCGGTACCCCGTCACCGAAAACTCCACCTTCCCCGTCGCCGCGTCCCAGTGCCAGTTCTGCGCATCCGAGTTCGGCTCCAGCCGGTCGCACCCCACGTTGAACCACACCGGCGAGTTGAACGCCACCTTCTGGTTCAGCAGCAGGTGCGCCAGCTCCGCATAGAACGTGGCCGCATCCTGCTGCGACGCGAAATACCCCGCCGCCATCCCCCAGTCCCGGATCGACTCCGCCACGCGCGTAATCAGCGCCCGCACCCCCGACTCCCGCTCCGCCGTCCCATTCAGCCCATGCAGGTACTTCGAGGCCACGATATTGGTCGCCGTCATCGACCAGTCCGCCGGCACCTCGACGTTCTTCTGCTCGAAGATGGTCCTCCCCTTGAAGTCCTGAATCACCGCATCCCGCAGCTCCCACACAATCTCGTCATAGGGCGACACGCCCTCGCGCGTAAAGTGCCGTTCGAACTTCAGCCCCGAAGCCGAACCCGTGCCGGAACCCGAGGCCGCGCCGCGCGAGCTGAGGGGAGTTGCAGTCTGGCTGGATGCCGCGCCGGCCGAAGCCTGGTTCGAAGTCTTGTTCGCACTCTGGGTCTGATTGGGAATGGTCGCCATCGGTAAAGCTCCTTCTGATTCGATGTTGGATCGCGTTTTTTGATACCTCGAAGAAGTTCACTTCAAGGGGTTCTGCGGGACGGGCTCAAGACGCTGTATATGGATCCGGCCAAACCAGCCGGCGGCGTCGAAAGCGACATATCCTTCTCAAGTCTTCGTGTCTCTGGCCCCATGTCAACGGGCTGCAATCGTGAAACTAACGCCCTCTATAGGGTCTGTCAAGTATAAAGCACAACCTGTAGTGTTAGCTCCGCATATACCCCTGTTCACGCGCCATTCACGAAACCAACCCTCCGGAAACCTGCCATTCCGCTGTGGATTTTCGCAAACCCACCCATCCCAGGCGGCTTTACGCTCCATAACAACGGCACCTCCAAGCCTAGGCCCATCCCGCCCCGCCAACAAGGCCCACAACCGGTGCATATCCCTCGGCCAGACGTGGAAATGTGGGAAAGCAGGCCGTTGTCTCTCTTCCCAATAAAGAACAAACGTCATCTCGACCGAAGGCGGCGCACTTTGCCGCCGCAGTGGAGAGACCCCTGTATTCCGCCGTTGCCCTCGTCTCGGCGGCCTTCCTCATCGCCGAGTTCCCGAACTGAAGACAACCCTGATTCCACCCTGCCATCACCTCGACACAGTCTGCCTCATCGCCGGGTGCCCCATCTTCGCCGCGCCGTTTGCGGCTAAGGTGGGCATTCGCGCCCCGCGCGAACCCCACTCCCCTCCCTCCCGCACAGAAGTGCCATCCCGACCGGAGCCGCCATACTTCATCGCCGAACTCTGCCTTGCAGGTCCGACGACAAGCCAGTTTGCTACAACTTCCGCGCGAACGGCCATCATTTCCATAGTTGATTTCCCACATATCTGCTATACCGCTAAAAGATCATGAGAACAACTGTGTTGTGCTGCTTGTTTTTGCCTGGGTTAACCCTTCCTGCCTCCATCCGTGCTCTGGGACAAACTACGACGGACGCCGCTCATTCCGGCAGCACTGCCATCCTCCCGCGAAGTGCTTCCCCGGCAGTCGCCGACTACAGTGCGGAGGCGGTGGTTATTCAGCACCTTGACACCGTGTATACGATGGCTGCCGACGGCACGGGATCGCGCAAAGTGACCATGGCGGCGCGCGTGGGGAGCGACGCGGCTGTGCGGCAGCTTGGCATTGTGACGATTGGCTTCGCGGGCAGCGCGGAGCGGGTAGAGATCGATTATGTGCGTGTCAAGCGGCCGGACGGCACCGTCATCCAGACTCCCGTGAGCGGGGCCATGGAGATGCCCGCGCCAATTACCCAGCAGGCGCCCTTCTACAGCGACTTGAAGCAGACGCAGATTCCGGTCCGGAGCTTAGGCGTGGGCGACACGCTGGAGTGGCAGGTAAGAGTGATTCGAACCAAAGCTGAAGCTCCCGGGCAATTCTGGGGTCAGGACAGTTTTATTGAGGATAGCGTTGTGCTTTCTCAGACCCTTGAGCTTCGCGTCCCTGAAAACACTCCAGTCACAGTTTGGAGTCCCACCAGGAAGCCTGCGGAACTGGTAGACGGAGCGGAGCGGGTCTATCGCTGGACAGGCTCCCAGACCAAGCCAACTGCAGGCAAGGAGGCGGACGCCGAACGGGAGCTCAAAAAAAAGCAGGTTTGGACGCCGGAGCAGGAGTTGGACGCCAAAGAAGGAAAGCTGCCGACAGTAGCCTGGACGACCTTCAAGAGCTGGGGGGCGGTTGGAGATTGGTACAGGGGACTTGAGAGCGACCGGACCGTGCCGGACCCAGCCATCAAGGCAAAGGTCGCGGAATTGACGGCGGGAAAGACGACCGAAGAGGAGAAGGTAAATGCGGTGTATCACTATGTCGCAACGCAGATCCGATACATCGGGGTAGCGTTCGGGATTGGACGATATCAGCCCCATCACGCCGCGGAGGTCCTGGAGAACCAGTACGGCGACTGCAAGGACAAGCACACGTTGCTTGCCGCCATGCTCGGTACGCTCGGCTTGCACCCCGATGCAGTGCTCATCGGCGCCGGAGTGCGGTTCAATGAGGCGGTACCGTCGCCGGCCGCATTCAACCACCTCATTACCAGCGTGGCCGTGGAAGGCAAGCCTGTGTGGCTGGACTCTACAGAGGAGGTAGCTCCGTACCGGGCATTGGCGTATGTGATCCGCGACAAGAGTGCTCTTGTCATTCCAGAGGCAGGAACAGCGAAGATCGAACGAACTCCGGCAAATCTACCGTTCCCATCCTTCCAGATCATGGATGCGGTGGGGACGCTGGATAAAGACGGAACTTCGAATTCGCGACTTGTCCTGACCCTCCGGGGAGATGTTGAGATGCTGGTACGAGGTGCGCTGCGTCAGATTTCTCCGGCGCAATATGATGGCTTCGTCCAGCAGATCTCTCAGGGAATGGGTTACTCCGGGAAGACGAGCAACTCGGAGATAGGCCGGCCGGAGGATACGGCCGTCCCGCTAAAGATGAGCTATGACTACAAGCGCGAGGACTCGGGAGATTGGGCGAACTTGAAGATCGTTCCTCAGATTGCGCCTGTTTCGCTCCCCCGGCCCAACGACAAGGAGCCTCCGGTGCAGGCAATCGCGCTGGGCGCTCCGCGCGTCGAGACCTCGACTTCTGTGCTGAAACTACCGAACGGCTGGGGCGTGGAGTTGCCTGAGGCGGTCCATGCGAAGTCAGCGTACGCGACCTACGACAAGACTTATCGTTTCGAGAAAGGGACGCTCTATGCGGAGCGCAAGATAACCGTACTGCAAGAGAACGTTCCGGTGACGGATTGGAAGAGCTACAAGAAATGGGCGGATGCTGCCGATCTGGGGAATGAGCAGTACGTACAACTCATCAGGAACGAGCAGAAGACAACCTCAGAAGAAAAAGGGCCTGTATCGGCGGCTGAAAATGGTCCCGTGAACAATGCACAGGCAGCCAAGCTGATCACATCTGCACAAGAAGCTATTCAAAACCATAATCTTGACCGGGCCCAGTCGATGCTCGACCTGGCGAAGGCTCTGAACCCGGAGCAATACTTCCTCTGGGTCGAATATGGATACCTGGAATTTAGCCGGGGAGAGATGTCCCTGGCCATAGTCGATTACCGGAAGGAACTATCGCTACACCCCCAGGTGTACGACGCGTACGGACCCTTGGCAGGGACACTGGTTACGATGAATCGGCGTAAGGAGGCCGAGGAGACCCTCAGCAAGTGGGCAGCGGCGCAGACGAGTAGTTCGGTTCCATCGTTAGGATTAGCCACGATGCTGATACAGGATCGAGATGGGGCCGGAGCGGTCGCAGCGGTTGACGCCGCGATTGCAAGACTGCCCGAAGATAAGAAGAAGGACGAGCATCTGCAGCTACTTCTGGGCCGGGCACAGATCATGGCTGGAACCACAGGCAAAGGGCGAGCTACTTTGGTAGCCTTGCTGCAATCCACGCGCGACCCTGACATGATGAACAACGGCGCCTATGAGCTCGCCGACGCCGGCCTGGAGCTTCCGCTTGCCGAGTCCTCCACACAAACTGCATTGACCAGGATGACAGAAGAGAGCATGACATGGACAGCAGACGAAGACCCCGACATGCTGCGCCGAAAGAGCCGAATGCTGATAGCAGCATGGGATACGCTCGGGTGGATCCTGTATCGAGAAGGCAAGCTGGAGGAAGCGAAGAGCTATATCACGGCTGCGTGGCTCAATAGCCAATCGCCGGCAACAGGTGAACATCTCGCAGCATTGAAGGCGGCGAGCGGCGACAAAGGTGGCGCATTAGCCCAGTATGAACTCGCAGTGGCCACATTTCCCGCGACCGACGCCATGGGCGCGAAGAAGGCTCCTGGACCCGACCAGAAGCGGCTTCAGGAGCAGATCGATCATCTACGAAGCGCTGGAGCAAAGAGCTCGATGATCGATTCTTCGAAGCGCCTGCAACAGCTGCGAATGATTCCACTCGGTTCTTGGAACAGTTCGAACGCCGTCACCGAGTACAGAATGCTGCTGGCCGGTGACAGGGTGGAACGGGCCAAGGTGACCAGCGCAAAGAAAGAGCCCAAAGGAGCCCAGGAGATGGTCAGAAAGGCGCAACTGAAAGGCTTTCTGCCGACCGGGTCTCAGGCTCATCTCGTGCGGAATGGAATGCTGAACTGTCACTCTGGCGTATGTGAGCTGGTTTTCCTGCAGTGATGTTCTGCTCACCTCTCTCGCTTGCCGGCAACACGGGGTCGGAGTTCAGCGGCACTGGGCACCGGCAGAATGCTATTGGGCCGAGACAATCGCTTTTCCACAGCCGTCCCAAAATTAACCTCAAAACCGTGGCGTACTTCTCAACCGCCAGATCACGCCTGTTTCCCACCGGCATTCACCACGCATCCGTCCACGTATTGCACAAAAATAACCGCGTGATTTTTACCGAAAGCCCAACAATCACCGCACAATCACCACACCGAAAAAATCCGGAGAAACGGGTGCCGCCCAAAGAGACTAGCATCAGGAGGAGAGGATCAAAGTATGCCGGCTGGACGGATACGCGGCCATTGGACCGCAATCGCGATCTCCATAACACTGCTGGCCTTATGGACAGCAACCCCCCGGGCAATGAAAGCCCAGGGGCAATACTCCGCCGACAAGCCCGTGGGTACGGTCGCACAGCAACTCCCCGCGTATCTGAAACATGCGGGCATCGAACAAAGGCTCAACCAGCAGTTGCCGCTCACCTCCAGCGTCACCGACGAGGCGGGCAAAACGTCCACCCTGGGCGCCTACTTCGACAAACGCCCCGTAGTGCTGGCCCTGATGTACTACAAGTGCGCCATGCTCTGCCCGGAGGTCCTCCGCGGCCTCGCTGAGGGGCTCAAAGACACAACCCTGGTTCCCGGCAAGGACTATCAGGTAGTCATCTTCAGCATCGACCCCACCGACACCGCAAAGGACGCGGCGGCAGAAAAACAACGCTTTATCAACATGTTAGGCAATCCCGCCGCCTCACCCGCAGTCCACGTCCTCACCGGAAACCCCGCCAGCATAGCCGCCATCTCCAGCGCAACAGGGTTCAACTACGTCCTCGTCCCGGGCCCCGACGGCAAGATGGACCAGTACGCGCATTCCAGCGTCCTCATGTTCGCCACGCCCGAAGGTAAGCTCTCGAAGTACATCTCGGGCGTCGTTTATCCGGCGCGCGACCTGCGGCTGGCGCTGCTCCAGGCGTCGGAGCGAAGGATCAGCAACCCGGTCGACCTCGTCCTGCAATATTGCTGCAGCTACGATCCCGTGGTGGGCAGGTATTCCGTCTCCATCCTGCGGATTCTAAGCCTCGCCGGCCTTGTGTCGGTGGCAGCGTTGGCGGGAATGATCTTCCTGCTCACGCGCAAACCGAAGTCCCACGTCGCCGCCTGAGCCATGCCAGCCCGATGTCTGCCGCAACCGCTTTGGCTATGATGGGTGGCGAGGGTTTATTCAGGAGGCATAGATGTCCAGGACACAATCGACAATGGTGGCGCTCGGAAGCTTTGCTCCGGCGTTCGAACTGGTGGATGTGGTCAGCGGCAAGGCAATCGGACGGGACGATGTCTTCGCCGCCAGTTGGGACGAAGACCGCTCCGATGCCGCAAACAAGATGCCCGGCGGTGGAGCCTCGCCTTCAGGGCGTCACGGCCTGCTGGTCATGTTTATCTGCGTTCATTGCCCGTACGTCAAACATGTCGAAGAGGAGTTGGCGCGGATTGGACAGGATTATGAAGGGCGTATCGCCATCGCGGCCATCTCGTCGAACGACGTCGACGCCTATCCGCAGGACGGCCCAGACGAGATGAAGAAGCAGGCCGAACGCCTGGGATTCCGCTTCCCTTACCTGTACGACGAAACCCAGGAGGTCGCACGTGTCTATGACGCGGCCTGTACGCCGGACTTCTTCCTGTTCGATGCGGAGATGAAGCTGGTGTATCGCGGACAACTGGATGACAGCCGGCCCCCTCGCGGAGATGAAGGAAACGGTCTTCCCGTCACGGGCAAGGACCTGCGCGCGGCCATGGATGCGGTCATCGCGGGCAAGCGGCCCGACTCCAATCAGCGAACCAGCATCGGATGCAACATCAAGTGGAAAGAGTAGAGCTGTTCCCCAACCGATGTACTCTATTCTTGATCCCGATCAACGGAAGGGCCGGCGCAGCAGATGTTATCAAGACCGGTATACATGGCACGAAGTGCCCGTCCTCCGCGTAGGAGGCCCGTCCGGCAGGACAGCTTTGCAGTGTATATCCATTCGAAATCAGCTCTAGCTTCGTGCATCGCGGCGAAGGCTCCGCGGATGAAGGTAAGACAAAGCGCCAAAAAGGGGACGTTGTGGATACAGTGCTGGAGCAACTGAAGGCCGGAATTCGGCGGTTTCGTACCGAGGTCTATCCCGAACATGAAGAGACCTACATCAAGGCCGCGAGTGAGCCACAAAGCCCCCACGCCTTGTTCATCGCCTGCGCGGATTCACGCATCGATCCGGAGCTGATCACGCAGTCCAGGCCGGGAGAGTTGTTTGTAACGCGCAACATCGGCAACCTGGTGCCCGCCTATGGCGAAATGCTGGGCGGCGTCAGCGCCGTGATCGAGTACGCCGTGATGGCGCTCAAGGTGCAGCATGTGGTCGTATGCGGACATACGGACTGCGGTGCGATGAAGGCCCTTCTGGCGCCCGATGGCCTGGAGAAGATGCCGACTGTAAACAGTTGGCTCCGGAACGCGCAGGCCGCACTCAGCGTGGCGAACTCGCTGGCCCAGCGGAATGAGAAGCCCAGCGATTTGATGCGGCGGTTGACCGAGGAGAACGTGCTCCTGCAGATGCAGCACCTACGCACACACCCCTCCATCGCGGGCGCAATGGCGCGCGAAGAGCTGGCGATTTCGGGCTGGGTGTATGACATCGGCCTCGGTGAGGTGCGAATCTCCGAGGACGGCGGCAGGCTGTTCGAGATGGTTAACCTGCAGGCCCAGCCGGCATAAGTCGTCTACAACGAGGTTCACGATGTGGCCTGACAGAAAAGCCCCGGCGAATCGTCGCCGAGGCTTTGACAAACGAGAGCTTCAGCGAATAATTACGCGTAACGATTAGGGGACCCGCCCTGGTTGCCGTTGCTTTGGGTTCCGTCCGAGCCGTGAATCTTCACCAGCTTGTTATAGATGCCAAGAATCAGAAACGGCGCGGCCCACTGGCCGATGAAAAGCGACTCATGCTGCCTCTTCGATACCTGAAGCACCACCGACACGGCCATGGAAGCAAGCGCGAGGCCGAGGTAAGCGCTAGATGGAACCTGCGACGTAAATTTTTCGATTGCAGCGGTGACTTGGTCTTCCTGAGCTTCACCTTTGGCTACGCGATAGTCGGTCATTTTGAGAATCTCCTTGGAGGGCGTTCGCCGTCCGTGTGTAGAGAGATGCCAAAACCGCGAACCGGGGACACCGCGCCATTGAAGTTTTTGGCCCAGTCAAAACCGGCGGCACTGCATTTCTCCGGTACGGAATACCCGTAAGCGTAGGAGCGAACCGTCGCGCGGCCTGAATCCTCCTAATGCGTCGTGGTCGCGGCCGGAGAATGAGTGGCCCGCAGACGTGTGACACCCGTTACCATGTCGCCAACTGTCCTGAGCGAACCAAGGGCATCATCCGGAATCTCGATACCGAACGCCTCTTCCACCTCAAACGAAATATTGATCTTGTCGAGCGAATCGATGTTCAGCTCGTCGAAGGTGCTGGCGAGTGTGATCGTTCCCGGCGGTATGCTCTTCGACTTCGCGATAATTTCAATACAGCGGTTGGCGATCTCGTCCATGGTCTTTCAACTTCCTTCGGGTTACCCCAAACTTACAGGCAGGCCCCTATGACTGTAAAGCATCGGAGACTCGATGACTGTAAAGCATCGGAGACTCGATCTTAGCGGTTTCCCGCGCAGCCACCCCTCCCCCAGCTTTACTTCCATACCGCTTCCGGTCGTTGGGTCGCCCCTTCAGGACATACCTTCGGTGGCCAGCAGCCCTCCCTCAGCCGGAACATGCCACGGCGACTGGCCAATATGCACCTGGAGCAGACGCGAGAAGAGGCTGGGATTGCGTTCGAACGCAGCCAGGACTACCCTCCGGATCATCGGCGAGCGGTCCATCCGCAGCAGGCTGCGCGACATCAGGCTAGGCATGCGCTGAATGCGCCGGTGAGCCTTCTGGTATTCGGCCAGCGTATCGGCCAGCAACGC
This sequence comes from Edaphobacter sp., assembly GCA_965277575.1. Classification (GTDB taxonomy): domain Bacteria; phylum Acidobacteriota; class Terriglobia; order Terriglobales; family Acidobacteriaceae; genus Edaphobacter. The sequence continues at coordinate 2,538,425 of CBDIDK010000002.1, read as the reverse complement.
GACGCTCAGGGCGGCGGCCTGGCGGAAGCACAGGGCCATTCCTTCGCCGGTAATCGCGTCGACCGACCCGGAGGCATCCCCGATCAGCGCGATGTTGCCCGAGGTGACGCGATCGAGGGTGCGCCCGAGCGTGATCGAACCCCGAGGAGCGCCGTTCGGGATCGCCGAAGCAAGCTGGCGAGCCAGGGCTGGAAATCCGCCAAGCGCCTGGGCTGAGGTGGTGAACTTCTGCCTTGCGATGAAGGCGACACAGACCTCCGTCGCCGATACCGGCGTCACGTACGCCTGCCCCTGCCCGCTCCAGTAGACCTCGACGAAATCCGTCCAGGGCGCGATTGTGTAGTGCTGGCGAAGGCCGATGCGCCGGGAATGAAGCCTGCCCCTCGTAAGCCCCGCCCACGTGGCCACCCGGGACTGATGGCCGTCGGCCCCAACCAGGTAGCGGGCGCGTAGGGTAGACCGGTTGGTCCGGACCTCCGTTATCGTGCCCAGCTCCGAAATCGTGTCGCTCGACTTGGACATGCCCTGCACCACCGTCTCCCAGTGAAACTGGACCCCGAGGCTGCTGGCCTTGTCGAGCAGGAGTTGATGCAACAGGGTGCGACGCATTCCGCGCCCGGGAGCTGCAGGAAAAATGGCCTGGGTAGAAGGAATGCGGCGGCCCGTAGTCCCATCGCCGATAAAACGAATGCCGCGTAGCAGCGCGGTCTCGGATTGGACGAGATCGTGTTTAAGATCGAAGCCGAGCGCCGCAAGCGCCTCCAGCGAGTCGGGCATCAGGCCTTCTCCGCAAGCTTTATCGATCGGTGGCTTCATCGCGTCCACCACCTCCACCCGGAGCCCCTGATTCGCTGCCGCAATGGCGCACGCCAGACCGGCCGGCCCTGCGCCTGCGATAAGGACATCCGTTGCGCAAACAGACCTTCCGAGGTTCACTGTGCCCTGCTCTCGCTACCACTGCAGAAGAACAAGCTCCGAGCAGAAGGCTGGACCCATCGCTGCGAGGATGCTGTAGGTGCCGGGCTTGCCGGGCGTATTGACGAGAACCCCCTCGAGTACAGCGAGCACGGAAGCGGCCGACAAGTTGCCCACATCGCGCAGACTCTGCCACGAAGGTTCCAGCGCGTTCGGCGGCAGGTCCAGCGTCTTCTCCATCGCTTCGAGCACCTTCGGTCCCCCGGAATGGAAGATATAGCTGGAGATATCACTCACCGTTAGACCGTTGTCCGCAAGAAAAGACTCTACATTGCCCCGAAGATGTTCGTTCACCACCTTGGGCACATCCGGCGACAGAACGATCTTGAACCCCATATCCCCAATGCTCCAGCCCATGATATGTTCCGTGTGCCGGTAGAACGTGGAGCGGGTATCGAGGACCCGCGGACCGCTCGGACAGGTCACGCAGTTGCGTTTGGCAAGCGGTGTATCGCTGCCTGCGATCACGACCGCGGCGGCGCCGTCCCCGAACAGGCCGCACGAAATCAGGTTCGCGATGGACTGGTCGTTATCCTGCCACGTCAAAGAGCAGAGCTCGACCGACAGGAGCAGGGCGTACTGACTGGGAAACGCGCGAACGTAATCGGATGCGCGAGAGATACCGGCAGCCCCCGCCACACAGCCCAGCCCGAAGATCGGCGTTCGTTTGATGCTGGTGGGAAACGGCATCAGGTTGATCAGCCGCGCGTCGATGGTGGGGCTGGCGATACCCGTGACCGAGGCAAAGAAGATCGCCGAGATGTCGGCCGGGGTCAGGCCGACCCGGTCGAGCGCCCTGGTTACCGCCTGTTGACCAAGCTCCACGGCGGCCACGATCCAGGCATCGTTGGTAGGACCGAAGCCCGACAGGTTCTCGTATACATTAAGCGGAAAGACCAGGTTGCGAAACTCGACGCCGCAGTTCGCGAACAGCCGGCTAATAAGCCGCGGCTCTTCCATCCTGTCCTGCCAGCGGGCTGTCAGTGCATCTGCTATTGCTGCCTGGGAGTAACGATGAGGTGGATAGGCCGTGCCAACAGATGCGATGCGCATGCTTTGAAAACCCTTTTCATAGTACAAATGTCGAACGTCCAACGACAGATCTAACTGCTCGCTGTGGCCCTGCCGCTGGCCCCGGAGCCTCTGCGGCAGGTCCCGCACAACCGGCCGGCGCACCCCGAAACGGCTGGCGGTGCGTCGTCCATCCCTTTAGGGTACACGCAGCAGGCGGTTTGGTGCTGCACTCCGGGCAGAGATCGCCGTCACTGCAGACGAGCTATCTGACGCTGGTAGAGAGTATTCCTGGGAAACTGCTGCGACAGACCGACGAGGATGGCCTTGCCCTGCTGCTTACGCCCATCCCGCAACTCCCCCACCGCCAGCATCAGGCGGGCAAACGGAGCCAGGTAGTGGCCCTGGTCGGCCGTGAGTTGCAGCAGTCGAACGCCCTCGGCCTTGTTGGTTCCCGCGCCCGCCATACCCAGAAACCAGCGGATCGGCGCGGCCTTCAGGCTCAGCATGTAATTCTCAATCCCGACGGCGAGATTCGCGTCATACAGCGTCGGATTGATGGCCAGCGCCTGCTTGGCGTACTTGCTGGCAAGCTCACTGAACTTGAAGGCGCCGTACTCCCGGCGGTCGATCAGCGAGGCCCAGTCGGCCTGCATGCCCGAGGTCACAGCCTTGCAGTAGTAGGCATTCGCATCGTTTCCGTTTCGCCGAAGCGCGGCATCGGCGAGCCCCTCGGACTGCGCAATGCGGTTTTCAAACCCCTGTTTCAGAGCCGGATCGACCGCCGGACGCGTCCGCGACGTGAACCGGTCGTCGTCGGCAAATAATTCAATGTCGAGCACGCCCAGCAGGTCGAACTCGTTGAATAGAAAAGCTGCGGCATCGGATGCGGAACCCAGGCAATCCTCCGGGTGGCTGGCCATCCACTGCTGAAAATGGCTGTGGGCGGCGGCGAAGTCGAGGTTGTACATCGCGCCATAGCCGTCATTCAACGGCGTTCCGGTCAGCGGAGGCGAGAAGCAGAACGCCAGAGGATGTGCCAGCGCCAGCAGAATCAGAAGTGCGGGAGCGTAGAGTTTCCAGCGTCGGCACGTCTGTTCATGCACGTTCGGAAGGGGGACAGATGGTGTCGCGGGAGAATACAGGGGGATAACAGCCATTCCTTTTTTTACCTCATTCACCGGTAGGATGCGCCCGAACCCGCATCCAGGCAGCGCCCCGACACTCCTGATGCAAGAGTCGGCTTCACTGTACCCCCCTCGCGAAGCCGGTCTTCCTGAACCAAGGCCCGTCACCGCCCGTTGTGATCTCCGGCCGGCACGGCAGCCTCTGGGCAAGCTGCAACGAACTGACACAAGAACTTGACAATTCAGAATATCTGCTACAATTGCGCCGATTCCAAAAAAGCATACTCCAGCACATCTCAGGAGAGGCGCTCTCCCACGGGCCCGTTCACAACTGTCCAGAGCAATGTGAAAGAGGGCCGGCATGCCCAATCGATATCTTTCGACCGCTGCGCTGTCCCTGCTCGCCATAACTGCCTCCGCTGCACAAAGGCCCGCGCAGAAGGCGAACACCCCTGCCGCTCCGGCTCTGCTTGCCCGCCCGGTTGCAGGCAAGCCTGTCCACAAGGACGCAGCCGTTACGATCGATCTGCCGGAAGCTCATAACGGGCAGGTCTACCTCACCAGGCTGCTTGGAGCGGGCGCCTTCCACCTGCCTGTCACCTGCAAGCCCGACGGCAAGATGCCGAAGTGGCTGACCTTCGACTGCAACAACCAGCAGTTCTACGGCACGGCGGTGGAACCGGCCGATGTCCAGTACACCTTCACGCTCACCATGCAGGGAAGCGACGGCGACCAACCCATCTCCTACGTCATGCAGCTTCCCGTCCGGTTTGGCGCGGATATCGCTGTCGTACACGGTGCCGCCCCCAAACTGCCTGCCGCTCCGCTCCCTGGCCCTGCTCCGCTTCCCGCCCTGGCTCCCGCGCCCTTGCCTTCGCCTGTTGCATTCAAGACCACCATCGATACAACGACCCAGGTGGTCGAAGGCGCTCAAACCATCTCGGGCATAGTCGGCGGCTTACCCCCTGGAGCGCCTGCGCTCAGCATGGAAGCGTTCATTCAGCCCCATGTGCCTGGCACTCTGCCGAGGCCTTCCATCGAGCTCACCAGCGTTCCCGCAGCGGGCACTACCAGCATCACGGGCTACATCCACCCCATGCCGGTGCCCGCCGTGCCGGCCGACCCAACCACCACACCCCCGCTGGCCGGAAACTACCCGGAGATTGTCGTATGGCTGCACGACGCGAACGGCCAGCGGCATGACTTCTACGAAGCGACGCTCGAAACCTCCGCGACGGCTACAAGCACGCATGTGCCGGTAGCCAAAGATGGCAGCTTCTCCCTGCTGCTCAAGTACCCTCTGGTCGCAGGCCAGGAGGTCGAAGTCGAGGTCGTTCCACCCAGCGGCAGAAGCTTCGAGCCGCCCCCTCCCGGCGAGCGCCGCTGGCAGCATGCAACCGTTGTGCAGAGAGAGGTCAAGTCCACCCTCGCCGTATCGCAGCCCAGCATCGGCTCTGCGCTTGTCGAAGGCGCGACCGTGATCAGCGGCACCGCAACACCGTCAGGCACCGCCTCCGGCACAATCAACGTTGCCATCCTCCAGATAGACGAATCACAGGAGAGAGATCGGTCGAATGTCTACGAATGCCTCCCCGCGGACCGCCTGCAAGCTCCGCGGCATACGAAGTTCCTCCTGTTTTCCCCTTCGGCCGGTGCCAGCTCCAACACCACCCCGGTAAGCAGCACAGGAACCTTCAGTGCAACGCTGGCCAGGAGCCTCGCCGAGGGCGACCGGATCAGAGTCGTCCAGGTGCTTCCGGCGGGAACGGTTCTTCTCCCCGGCGAGCAGGCCAAATGCAGCTCCGAAGCCGCCGCCGTCACCTACAAATTCGATTGGTTCCGCACCAATGTCACCTTCATGGCCGGTGTGTTGCTCAGCAACAGCTCCACCAACGGCCAGTCTTCCGCCAACTTCTCTCAGGCGAACCAGTTCTACGCTCTCAATGTCGACAGAAGCTGGCGCCTCCCGGGCGCAGACTGCGTCGACGGCATCCCCTTCGGATCGGAAGATAAGAGCACGTCGCCCGGAATCGCTCCGACCTGTATCGACAAACGGCGCAACCCAACCGTTGCCAATCGCTGGAAAGCCTCCCGCGTGCCCGGATTCAGCACGTACTTCGAAACCCGCCTGACCTCTATTCCGGTAAGCTCGACCACGACCACGACCAACACGCTGGCCAACACCCCTGCTCCCTCTCCTACCGCCACAGCCAGCGCCACGGCTTCAGGCTCTACCGGCACGCCCACAACCACGCCCGCATTCCTTACCTCCCAGAAGACCATTCGAGTCAGCACCGGAGCGTACCTCCCCTGGGTCATCGGTCACAGCGACGGCCATCATCCCAACGCCATCTTCTTCGCGCCCATCGCGAAGGTTGGCTTCGACACCATCGCGGGCTCAGCCCAGCAGTCCACGGTCATCCTCCCGAGCGGCAACGTCGGCACGCTCAACTACGAGAGCGCCTATAACTTCTTCAGCTTCGGCGGACGCGTAGGCCATATGGCGCTAAGTTCCTCCAGAAGCCGCGCGCCCTTGATCGACGACTATCTCGATGTAACCATCGGACGGTTCAGCAATCTCGGAAGCTTCATCTGCCATGCAGTCCCCCATACCGGCACCTCAACTGCTCCCGGCACAGGAGCGTTCACGAACACGTCCTGTCTTGCGAACTACCCCGGCCTCTACTACAGCAACGGCAACAGCAGCGGAGTCGCAATCGCCGATGTAAGCGACAGCCTCAAGAGGCTCTACCGCGTCGACCTTGAGGGGCTGATCAAGATTCCGCTTCCAACCAGCTTCCCCCTCTACGTCGGCTTCAATGCCAACATCGCACAGCACACCGTCGGTGCCGCTCGCCTCGATCACGCCTACGCTCCGCCGGACGATATCCGCATCTTCTTCGGCACGAAGTTCGACATCGGCAGCTTTCTGACCAAGTTCAATCTGGGCGCGAACTAAGTACGTCGCACGCTGAACACCGGGACCCCACTCATTCCACGGCCATGCAGCACGACAGCGGAAATGCTGTCTTACCCATCTCGTCTTCAGGAGGCTCCTCATGCCAGACTCCCAAAAAGCGCCAAAAAATATCGTTATCTGCTGCGACGGCACCGGCAATCAGTTCGGAGACGCAAATTCCAACGTCGTCAAGCTCTACACCTGCCTCGAAGTAAACGAGGAGCAGATCGCCTACTATCATCCCGGCGTAGGCACCATGGGCGACCCGAACAAGTCGTTTTGGATCGCGAAGCAGTGGTCCAAAATCGCCGGCCTCGCGTTTGCCCGCGGATTCCAAGCCAACCTCGCCGATGCCTACATGTACCTGATGAAGAACTATGCCAAGGGTGACCGAATCTACCTGTTCGGCTTCTCGCGAGGAGCGTACACCGTCCGAGCCCTTGCAGGAGCCCTCCACATGTACGGTCTTCTCTGCCCCGGCAACGAAGGCCACCTCATCTATCTTCTCCAGATGTTCTCCGATGAAAGCCGTCGAGCCTCCAAAAAGGAAAAAAAAGAGGGCGGCAGACAGATCACCGAAACCGAAGAGTCCAAAGCCTTCCGCGAGACCTTCTCCCGCGTGGTCCCCATCCACTTCGTCGGCGTCTGGGACACGGTCTCCTCGATCGGCTGGATCTACGACCCCGTCAAGCTCCTGTTCGATGGCCAGAACCCCATCATGCGCAAGGGCCGTCACGCAGTGTCGGTCGACGAGCGCCGCTGCTTCTACCAGGCCAATCTCTGGGGGTGCGAGCTTCCGCTGCACAAGACGCCCGTGCTGAAGGAACATGCCAGCGACTCGAATCCTCATCAGGACATCGTTCAGGCCTGGTTCCCGGGCGTCCACTCCGACATCGGCGGAAGCTACACGCAAAGCGAATCCGGTCCTGCCATGGAAGCGCTCCGCTGGATCCTCGACGAGGCGCTCAGCGACAAACTCCTCATTCATCCTCAAAAGCGCGATGCAATCTTCGGCCTCAAACCTCGTGGCTTTGAAGATCTGAACAAGCTGAATATAGCTCCCCACCCGCCCACGAAGTGCCTGCATCCTTCGCTCAAGGGATTATGGTGGCTCCTTGAATTCTTCCCCCACAAATACTTCGATCCAAAGGGCGATCTGCATTGGCGGCTCATCCCCTGGCCGCATCGCCGTGAGCTCCCGGATGGAGCGCTCCTGCACCCCATCCTGCGCGCCCGCCTGGCCGGCGACCCGGACTACAAGCCGAAGAACCTGGCTCGCGCAAGCATCCTGAACTACAGCCAGTCGCCGGTTCCGCTCTCCCACCCGGACGTCATGGACAACCTCAAGGCTGTAGACTTCGGCGTCTACCGCCCCGCCCCGGCACACGCAGGCCGCCTGGCTCAGCGCGCCGGCGTGGCAGCCCTGCTGTGCATCGGCCTCGCCGCGCTTCTGGTCCGAAGGCGCGGAGTGTACCCGCCCGCGGCGAACGATCCCGGTTACGAAATCGGCTTCGTCCCGCGCGTCGCCTGCCTGGACGCAGTCGTCATCTCAAAGCGAATCACCGCAGAGGAGCACATCGTGAATCGAACCGAGGGATTCGCTACTGCAACCGTCCTTCTCATAGGCGCATGGCTCCGGCCCGGCGGCTCACCTGCAACTCCGGCCGGGACGCCTCAGAGGCCGCCCCACTCCAGGACCGAACCTGCTGCAAACCCGCCGAAGAACAAGGGGGATGGTCCCTGGCGGGCCTCGTGCAAATACTGGGAGCCTGCCCGCTCACTCGATCAGTACGGCAAGGACGCACCCGACAACCTCAAGTTCACCCTGACCGACAAGGACGGAAGCGTCAACTCGACGCTGGTCGCCTCGGGCGGCGAGGTCCAGTCGGAGTGCGAAGCCAGCGGAGATGTGTGGGGCATTCCGCCTCCGTCGAACAAGGTTCACCCCGACATCACCGCGATCATCGCCGTCGTGCCCGACCCCGTACACACGCATCTCGCTCTCGAATACGACCGCGCAATCGACGCCCTCATGCAGGCCGGAGCAGACAACGGCTATCTGCGCAGCTTCTACTGGCTCCCCTGGAAGCAGCCAACCGAAGCAGCCCGCACAGGCGAGCCCCCAACCGCCGAAGAGATAGTAGAGCAAAACAAACGCGACGAGATGCCCGGCCTCATCGTCCTCAAGCATGTCGCGGAAAAAGGTGAGGAGAAAAAAGGTGAGGATATATGGACAAGCTACGACCGCGTGATCTATCTCTTCCTCGTGGGCGAGTCCCCGGCATCCGGCATGAATGGAATGCAGATGCGCAACGCCCTGCGAGATGAAGAGGATTTGAAGCAGGTGACGTCCTCGAAGCCGGCTGCATCATTCAAGAAGTCAAACGCCTCAAAGGAGTCGAAAGAACCGAAGACGACTTCCCCATCGATTCGGTTTTCGATGCTTGGTTCGGACGACCTGCAGATCATCGGCTCGGGATACTCCGGGGCTGCGGCGTCGCTGCGGGAGGCGGCGGAGCAGGCGCGAGCCTACACCGGGCTAGGAGTGAAGACGGTGCATATCGCTGGCGCCACCAGCACTTCGACAGCAAACGATCTGCTTAGCGGCGCTTTCCTGGATGGTAGCCAAAAGACATTCTATGTGTCCTTCGGCGAGAACGTTGAATTCGAACAATGCCGAACGATGGAGATGCTCAGGCAGTCCGGGTATGCGGATCAACGCTTCGCGGTCCTGGTTGAGGATGGAACCCTCTTCGGAGAGACAAGTGCGAAGCCTTCTCGATCGGCTGATCGCCCGCTAAGCTGCCAAGCAACAATCAATCCCCAGCCCCTTGTTATTCGCTTCCCCAGAGAAATTTCGCTGTTGCGAAATGCGCAGACGAACGAAAATGGAAATTCCGCGCCAAGCCCGTATCTGCACCTGACACTGAAAGACTCCGTGGCGGATGACACCATTCCTCAATTTTCGAGAGAGCAAACACCGTTGTCGCAAGAGGCGGCATTGATGGCGATTCAGCGGGAGTTACTCACGTATCACGTGCGCTTCCTGGCAATCGATGCAAGCGATATTCTTGACAAGATTTTCCTGGCGAAGTTCCTTCACCGTGCCTGTCCGGATATCCGGCTGGTTTTTCTGGATGGCGGAGACCTCCTCCTCGAGCGCGAGGCAGAGAACCAGCCGTACATCGGCTCACTTACAGTGACGCCATATGACCTGACAGGGCTATGGCCAGTAAATGGGGGTTCAGGAACCCTGCGAGCATTTTCAGACTCGCAGTCCGAAGCCATCTACAACGCTGCAAGCTACACCTTTCAAGATCCCCTCATCGAAAGAGGCGATCTGGTCAGACTGAAGAACCTCAACAGCATCGCCATGATAGAGAGCGTAGCCGATGACCGGAGTGTTCGAGTCGCAAGGGCCGATCAGCACAGGTCTATACAGCAGGCGGAGATTCTCGAATATCCGCTTGGGACACCTTACAATCCGCGGATGGCCGACTTCCATGCGGGGAGCCTTCTCAAATTCACGACCCAGGCCGAAGTAAAAGACATCGTCGATGCCAATAACATAGATGTCGCTATCGGTTCGGCTACGATGCCCGTTCCTCGATCCGATGTCAGGAAGAAATCTCCTATCCTGGCGGGTTACCAGGAGTCTGCCGATTCTTTCGCTCAGAAAGAGACTTCACATGCCTCTTTATGGGCGACGGTTGTGGGGATCGACGGCTACTATCCGCTGGGAATCGTCTCTCATTGCGCGAGCGAGCAATCGAACATACTTCCTTCTTTCGTCAACGGAGATCCCACGCCATGCAAATCGGCTTTTTCCGATAACACTGCCAGCGACGAGTTGAAGCAGTTCAAGAACATGCCCGAGGTGCATCCGTCTCTATTGTGGAAAACGCTGTCCATCCTGCTGGGGCTGTATTGCGTAGCTCATACGGTCCTCCTCTGGGTCGCGGATTACTGGTCCCCTTTCACGCGAGACCTCGCCATCCGGGAGAACGATCAGCCCCAGCGACGGTCCGTGTACATGAACATCGCCGCCGTCATGCTGTTCTCGATGGCCTGGGTGCTGGTGTGGCCTGTATTCGCCGTCGCTCCGGCGTTCGATGTAAACCCTCTCAGCCGGGCTGTGGGTCGGCTGGTTTTGCTTGCCGCATTCGCCGCCGTGCTCTGCACCTTATGGAAGACGTGGAGCCACTCATGGCACCCGCCACTCTCGGCCGGCTGGAGGAAGCAGTTTGAGACGTTGCAGAACGATCGGCCCTTCTACCGCTTCTTCAATGCCGTCGCACTTCTCGCCTGGATTGTGATTCCTGCGGTGTGGTGTTGGATTTGCCGGACCGATACGGTTGGGTTTCAGGGTCACGCAGGGACGATCCATACCAAGTACGGACTATTCTTCAGCTACCGGTGCCTGCATCCGGATAGTGGCGTGTCACCGGTGATGCCGGTTCTTCTGGTGCTGCTGGGATGGTATCTTTGGGCCGTGTGCCAGACGTATCGGCTGCGGTTCTCGAAAGCGAACAGGCCGCAACTGCCGAGGAGATTCCACCCTCGAACTACGTTGTTTATCTCCGACGATGAGTTGAACGACTGCGCCAACCCGCAACACTCCTGTTTATTCAGTAACATCGGGTGTCTGCTCATCACGCGGGAGCTGCTGCATCGTTTCCGCCCCATGTGGAAGGGGCGGCTCAGCCTACTTCTGGCAACATTTTTCGTCGGCAGCTTCCTTGCCGGGGTACTATTACGGACGATCCAAAGCGTTGACCGGGTATTGCTGCAACCCGGAGAATGGTGGTCCACGCCCTATGAGGGGCTGATTACCGGACTTCTGGTGCCATTAGGCGTCATCGCGCTGGCGGGCTGGCTACGGGCAATCCTAATCTGGGGATCGCTGCGGCGTGGCCTGCTGGAGCCGCTGGAGCGATCTCCCCTCCGAGGAGCGTTCACGCGCCTCAAAGGATTAGGCTGGATGGCCATGATGCGGGAGACAGGGCTGCACCTGCGCTGGAAGGACATGGCCCGCACATCCGAATCGATTCGACAGATCGCCCATAATGAGGAGATTAGAAAGGCGGTCGCCGCATCCGACGGCTCTCTCTCATTCGAGTTCGACTGGACGATGAAAATCCAATACGCCATTCTTTGCGAACATCTCGAAACCGTGGGCAAGCTGTCGCGCGGTGAGGTTATCGGTGAAGTTCAGAAAAGCTCACTTCTCGAAACGCTTCCCCGGAAGGAGAACCAGGATTTTCCTACGGGGGAGGAAGGAGCGAGTCTGGCAGGAATCCATGCCATCGAGAGGGACTACGCCGCCTTCTGCGAGTTGCTCCTTCAGTATGTCCTGATCCCCTACTGGCTCGACAAACGAGGCGGCTTCGTCGAAGGTGAAGCCACCGACCTAACCCCCATCCACGCCCGGCGCAAGCCAAAGAAAGACGACAAACCGCACGATCCACTCGAACTCCATACCGGCTCGACCAGCGGCGACCCCGAGTACATCCGCCTCGCCGAAGAGCTCCTTGCCATCCGCTATGTCTCGCTCATCCGCGCCGTCCTGGGCAACCTGCGCTACCTCATGACCTTCGTAACGGCCATCTTCGTCCTGACCATCGTCGCGTGGAACTCGTACCCCTTCCAGCCCCGTCAGTTGGCGGACTGGGTCTTCACGCTCATGTTCCTTCTCTTCGGTGGCGGCATGCTGTGGGTCTTGGCGCAGATGCATCGTAACGCCATCCTCAGCCGAATCACCGACACCTCGCCGAACGAGCTGGGCCTCGACTTTTACTGGCGGCTCGTAACGCTCGGCGCAATCCCGCTGCTCACCTGGCTCGCCTACCAGTTCCCGCAGATCGGCTCCGGAATTTTCCGCACCCTGCAACCCGGGCTAAGCGTTGTAAAGTAACTGGCGAGACCCCTACGCCATCAGCTTGTCCGGCGTAATCGGATAATCCCGCACGCGCTTCCCCGTCGCATGGAAGATCGCATTCGCCACCGCGGCAGCCGCGCCCGTGATTCCTATCTCGCCGATCCCGCGCGCGCCCAGCGGGTTGAACTTCGTATCCGGGATCCCCACCACCGACACATCGATCGTGCCGATATCCGCGTTGACGGGAACATGGTACTCCGCCAGATTCTCATTCACCGTACGCCCGTACACCGGATCGATCTCCGTGGCCTCGTGCAGCGCAATCCCAACCCCCCACACAATCCCGCCGACCAGCTGGTTCAGCCCGGTCACCCGGTTCATCAGCGTGCCCACGTCATAGCAGGCCACCACGCGCCGCACCTGAACCATATGCGTATACCGGTCCACCGCAACCTCCGCGAACACCGCGCCAAAGGACTGCGATGTATAAGCGGTATGATCTTCGGCCGGCTCCGCGCTTCCCATCGCCTCCACCGGACCGCCGTTGCGTTCGATAAGCGCAGCGATGCTGTCCAACTTCGACGGCCTCGTCTTCACGAACAGCCTTCCGTCCTTCGCGTCCAACTCCGTCGCCTTCATCCCATGCAGCGGTGACTTCGCATCAACCACCGCGATCTCCGCCAGCTTCAGCTTCACCTGCGCCGCAGCCGCCTGGATCGCCGGCCCGATGCTCGCCGCCGACTGCGAACCGCCCGAAACCGGAGCCTTTGGCAGCGTCGAATCGCCTAACTTCACCTCCATCGCAGCCGGATCGAGCCCCATGCCGGCAGCCGCCGTCTGCGCCATGATCGTATACGTCCCGGTGCCCAGGTCCTGCGAGCCGCACCCCACAAAGCCCTTTCCGCCCGGCATATAACGGCACACCGCCTGCGCGGCCGAGCGGTTCGCCGGATACGTCGCCGTCGCCATGCCATACCCGATCAGCTTGTCGCCCTCCTTCATCGCGCCCGTCTCCGCCGTCCTCTTCGACCACCCAAAGCGCTCCGCCGCCTGCTGATACGCTTCGCGAAGATGCTTGCTTGTCCACGGCTTGTCTTTGCCCGGGTCTTTCTCCGCATAGTTTGCCAGTCGAAGCGCAAGCGGATCCATCTTCAACGCGTACGCCAGCTCATCCATCGCGCACTCGAGCGCCGCCGTTCCCGTAGCCTCGCCCGGCGCCCGCGTGAACGTCGCCACACCCAGATTCATCTCGACCAGCCGGTGCGTCGTTGCGTTCGCCTCACACGCATACAACAGCCGCGTCTGAATCGCCGACGGCTCCAGGAAGTCCTCCATCACCGACGTATGCACAATCACATCATGCTGCACGGCAAGCAGCTTCCCTTCGCTCGTCGCACCCAGCCGAATCTTCTGTACCGTTCGCGGCCGCGCGCCTACAGGCCCGAACATCTGCGTCCGTTCCACTGCCAGCTTCACCGGCCGGTTCACCTTCTTGGCCGCCATCGCGCACAGAATCACATGAGACCAGGTCGAGCCTTTGCTTCCAAAACCGCCGCCGGTATACGGGCACTGCACCCGCACATCGTCCAGCGGAATCCCCAGCACACGCGACGCCGTCTGCTTCACGCCCGATATGTACTGCGTGGAGTCGTACAGGTTCAGCTTCTCGCCCTCCCACCACGCGATTGTTGCGTGCGGCTCCATCGGGTTGTGGTTCTGAATCGGCGTCGTATACGTCACTTCCACCTTTGCAGACGCCCTCGCCATTCCGCCCGCGACATCGCCGCGCGAAGAGTCCGCAGGCTCACGCCCCGGCTGCTTCGGCGGTCGAGCCTCGTTCAGCCGCCCGGTAAAGTCAAGCTTGGCCGGCGTAGTCGCGTACCTGATCCTCAGCAGGTCCGCCGCGTGCTTTGCCTGCTCCAGCGTCTCTGCCACCACCACCGCGATCGGCTGCCCGTTATACCAGACGTCGGTCTCCTGCAGCACCGTGACGTGCCTCGTCGCCGGCGGCTGAATCTTGGCCTTGGGAAGCTTCGGCGCGTTGAACGGCGTCAGCACCGCAAGCACCCCTGGCGCGCGCGTCGTCTCTCTGTCATCGATCGCCCGCACACTTCCGCTGGCAATCGTGCTCTGTACGATATATGCGTAGGCCGGGTCCTTCACCGGAAACTCGGCCGCATACTGGGCCTTGCCCGTCACCTTCGCCCGCGCGTCATAGCGATGCGCCAGTTGCTTAGGCTCCGGCGCGCTGTTCTCGTCCTGCATAGTTCCGCCTGCGCTCACGCCTGTGCTCCTTGTGCGGCTACGGTCAGCGCATGAACGATGTTCTGTTTCGCCAACTCGATTTTGAAGGCATTATGCCCCTGCGGCCTCGCACCTGCAACCGCCAGCTCCGCAGCCTTTCTATAGACATCCGGTCCAGCCGTCGCTCCCGTCAGCGCCTTCTCGGCCTCCAATGAGCGCCACGGCTTATGCGCCACGCCGCCCAATGCCAGTCCGGCTGATTTGATCGTGCCGTCTTCGATCTCGAGCGCCGCCGCGACCGATACCAGCGCAAACGCGTAGCTCGCCCGATCCCGCACCTTCACATAGTGCGCGTGCTTTGCAAACACCGGCGGCGGCAGCTCTACCCCCACAATCACCTCCGCCGGCCGCAGATCCGTCTCCCTCTCCGGCGTCTTTCCCGGCAGCAGATGAAACTGCCCGATCGGGATACTCCGCTTGCCCTTCGGTCCCTGCACATGCACCGTCGCTCTCAGCGCAGCCATCGCCACATTCATGTCCGAAGGGTTCGTCGCGATGCACTCCTCGCTTGCGCCCAGAATCGCATGGATTCGGTTGAAGCCCTTGATCGCCGCGCACCCGCTGCCCGGCACACGCTTGTTGCATGCCGGAAACGCCGTATCCATAAAGTAGTAGCAGCGCGTCCGCTGCATCAGGTTACCGCCCGTCGTCGCCATGTTCCTCAGCTGCGGCGAAGCCCCGCTTAACAGCGCCTGCGACAGCAGAGGATACCCCGCGCGAATCCGCTCATGATTCGCCAGATCGCTGTTCCGCACCAGCGCGCCGATCATCACGCCGCCCGCTGCCGTAGGCGTCACCTGCGTCCACTCCAAGTGATTGATGTCCACCAGCAGCGTAGGCCGCTCCACACCGTCCTTCATCAGGTCGATCAGGTTCGTTCCGCCGCCCAGAAACTTCGCCCCCGGAGCCGTCGCCGCATGGATTGCCGCCTCCGGCGCACTGGCGCGTTCATACTTGAATGGATTCATGCCCTCATCCCCGCCGCCGCCCGCACCGCGGCCACAATGTTCGGATACGCCCCGCATCGGCAGATATTCCCGCTCATGCGCTCGCGAATCTCATCGTCGGTCAGCTCCGGCCTGTTCGTCTGTCCCGTCTCGAAACTCACCCGGCTCAGCTCGCCCATCTTTGCCTCATCCAGCAGCGCCACCGCGGAGCAGATCTGCCCCGGCGTGCAGTATCCGCACTGAAACCCGTCGTGATCCAGAAACGCCTCCTGTACCGGATGCAACGTATCGCCGTTAGCCAAACCTTCAATCGTCAGGATCTCCGCCCCCTCTGCCGCCGCGGCCAGCGTCAGACAGCTATTCACCCGCCGTCCATTCATCAACACCGTACAGGCGCCGCACTGCCCGTGGTCACAGCCCTTCTTGCTTCCGGTCAGCGCCAGGTGCTCGCGCAACGCATCGAGCAGCGTCGTTCGCGTGTCCAGCGATACAGCCTCCGTCTTGCCGTTGACCTTCAGCGTCAACATCTTCACTTCAGGCGCTGCGCTATGAGCGGACGCCGCCAGAGCCGGAGTTCCCACCGCAGCCGCGGCCGTCAAGGCGCTCACCCCCTGTACAAAACGGCGCCGGCTTATCCCATTACCCTGTTCGCCCTTATCGTGGAGAAGATCGTGGTTCTCACCTTCGATCTCGTCGTCACGATCAGGACCGCCGGGAAATTTTGAAATCACTGAACTGCTCATCGCGGGACCTCGCTCCACTCCACCCTTTGAATTTAGTCAAGTTTATCCTTGAAGATAGACGTGCTCTCCCCGGCGATGGATGCTTCAGCCCTGTCGCCGCTCAGCAGCGCGCAACGCAGTCCCTCGATCGCATCATCATCCCTCGATCGCATTATCCTGAAAGAGGCGAACCGGATGCACTCCCCCGATCGCTTGCCGGCAGCGAGCACAAACATTCTATAAATTGAAAGGGATTGGAGCCGATGAGCGGAGTTGAACCGCTGACCTACTGATTACGAATCAGTTGCTCTACCAACTGAGCTACATCGGCCCGAACCTCTATTCTAACGGCTCCGCGATCATCCGCCAAATGTCCACCACATCGCAGGCCGATTCGATGATGGCTGCGACACAGTACGCACAGCGGAGGTGCGGTGGGTGCCCCATCTTCGCCGCGCCTCTTGCGGCTAAGGTGGGTCATCGAGCGAAAGCTCGACCGCCTTCCTCCTGAGCCGCATCCTGCACCGGCACTCAATCCCTCCGAAGGCAGTCGTTTTCCCCGCCCGCAAAACACGAAGAGGCCACCCGGCAACAGGGCGGCCTCTTCTTTAGGGAGAATAGTTCCAACAGAGGCAAAGCCATCAGAACTTTCTGGCGAAATACTAAGTTTGGCGAAATCCGGTGTCAAGGCCAAAACAGGGTTTCGCTAAGTATCTATAAAAAAGCAACTTACAGCCGCAGGGGGGAAGCGGCCGGAATGCCCCTGATTTGCTTTTTGTTCGCTCGAAAAAGGTTCCCAGCCCATCCAAGCCATCTCAAATCAGGTCATTAGCTTCTTCCATGCACCACCCCCGGTGCATCTCACCGAGGACAGACCCTTAAGCTTTCGCAGGACATGCCTAAAAACATGCGTCGAGACGATATTTTCCGGTTGCTTGTTTTATCGTCATCCTGAACGCATTGAAGAGCCTGCCCTGAGACTGCCAAAGGGACGGCACATTCAAACTCCACGTGCAACGCATTTACTTTTTTTGATTCATAGAGATCGCCGCAGCCGTGCCGTGGGAAAGTGGAAAACGCCCTTTGTTTTCCATCTTTTCCATGGCCGTCTCGCTTCATCTCCTGTTTGCTCTCGAAGATGCATCGTTGCGCCTGGCACCTGAGACTGCCGACCCCGCAGTTGCCGTTGCTTGTCCTGGCCTTAGCGCAGATGTATTCGATGTAGACGTCAAACAGAGTCCAGAAGACCTCATTTGCCCGGTTCGCTACCCACCTCATCGGATCGTATCCGGGAGCTCCGCCCACTCAAATCAATCCGCAGGAACTCCGGCTCGCTGGCAGCCGGCTTGCCCTGAAGCACACGGATCGCCGCACGGCCCCCGCCAAAGAACAACCCCAGCACCACCGCCGCAAGCGCTCCCAAACCGCAGAACACCGCGATGCTGGTCAGCAGGCTCACCGTCTTCTTGATCTCGGCATGGAACTCAGGCGGCACAGGCTTGTTCCAGGTCACCTCGTTGTGCAGGTGAATCCCGTCGACCATCTTTTGCGCCGCCACCGGATTCCACGCGCCCGTCGTCAGCAGGACCAGCGGCCCCTCCCGCCGCAGCTTCACCGTCCCCGCAGCCGTGCCCTCGCGATTCATCTCCGCCTCCAACTGACGGCCATGCTCGCCCGCAATCTGCGGCGTCGGATACAGCAGCAGCGTCAACGTTCCTTGATCCCGGTACTTCGCCGTCACCACCTCGGCGGCCTTCTCGAAACCCAGGATGCCCACCGGCAGCGCTCCGCCCATGCCCTGGTACCCCGCCGGTCCGACAGCATACCTGACCGACCCCTTCTCCAATTCCTGGGCCGGCAGATGCCTCGGCAGCAGAGGAGGCAATCCTCGCGGCCCACCTACCTTCGGCAAACCCGTCTCGATCTCCTTCAGCAGTCCGGCAACCGCCTTCGGAGCAACGTCCGAACTCATCGTCACCACCGAAACACCGTCCAGCGCCACGCGCGCCCTCCCGTTCTGGGCCACACCGTTCTGGGCCACACCGTTCTGCCCCATTTCGTTTTGCCGCAGATAGTCGTACGCCGCGTCCGCTCCCGTCGCATCGTCGAACTGGTACACCGTCACAGTCCCGCCCGCGGCAGCTCCGCGCTCATAGCGCCGAATCCCATCCTCCACCAGCACCGGCCCCGCCGTGCCGCTCTCCGGCGGAGCGCCACTGCCCGCCTCATGCCCCGAGCCCGTCCGCAGCGCCTGTGGCAGCAACGGAGCAGGCGGCTCCGCCAGCATCGTCCTTCCCGGCTGCGCATAAACAATGCCTGTAAGCAGACCCGGCGCACCCACCAGAGCCACACCCATCGCCAAGGTCGACATCATCCGAATCGAAGACGAATCACCCATACGTTGGTTCAGACTACACCAGCGCGATAACGTAAGCCTGGAAGAGCCCAGGGTGTTGTGTAAGCCTGCGGCGTGCAGCCACCCGAGCGCAGAGCAGCCAGAGCAGCCAGAGCGCAGCAATCCGGTGCCTATCGCACGCTCGCCCGCTCCGTCGGCACGTGCGCTCCGCTCAATCCGCTCTCATACCGCGCGACACCCTTGTACAAACTCTCCGCCACCCGCTCCCGGTACTCCGGCTCCCGCAACTGCCTCGCATCCTTCCCATTCGTAACAAACGAGATCTCCGCCAGCACCGAAGGCATGTTCGCCCCAATCAGCACCACGAACGGAGCCTTCTTCACGCCGCGATCCTTCAACCCCGCATTGCCCTTCTGCAGCCCGCCATACAGGCCCTGCTCCACGTCGCTGGCAAACTCCCGCGACTCGGCAATCTTGTCCTTCAGCGCGATCTTCTTCACCAGGTCGCTCAACTGGTGAATCGACTGGTCCGAAACAGCATTCTCCCTCGCTGCCGTCTCCAGCGCATCGGTAGACGTCGTAAAGTTCAGGTAATACGTCTCCACCCCTCGTGCGCTTTCATCCGAAGACGAGTTCGCATGGATCGAAAGAAAAAGGTCCGCCTGCGCCTTGTTTGCAATCGCCGTCCGCGTCTCCAGCGGAATAAACGTGTCGTCGGATCGCGTATATATAATCTCCGACCCCAGCCGCTCATGCAGCAGCTTCCCCAGCCGCAGCGCCACATCCAGCACCACATCCTTCTCTTCAATCCCGTCCACGCCCAGCGTCCCGGAGTCATGCCCGCCATGCCCGGCATCGATCGCAATCCTGCCTATCTTCAATCCCAGCGCCCGCACCAGCGACGTCTCGCCATCGGCGGTAGGCATCGCGGCCCGCGCCGGCACCGCATCCGGCTCCTTCACCGTCCTGCCCCGCTTCGATCTCTTCGCCACGCCAGGCGCCGGAGCATCCGATGCCCCGCCGACAACCGGTATGCCCGCAGCGGCAGTCACACGCGGCGAAGCATCGCCCGCACCCTGCTCCCTGCCTCCCACACCGCCGCCTGTCCCCTGCCCCTTCACCACCGCCGAAATCGGCTGCGACGTCGGCCTGCTCGTCGCCTCCACCCTGCCCGGCTGCGCGCTCACCGCCGCTACATCGAACGAGCTAGCCGACCGCACAGCCGTCGTATTCGGCACCGTGGGAGCAGCCACCGCCGCCCGCTGCATCGGCACCTCCACCACCGGAGCGCCATGCTCGCCTTTACTCCCCCCATGAATATCGATAATCAACCGATAAGGATTCGGCAGCAGAAACGCCGAATACTCCGTCACATCGTTCACATCCAGCACCACCCGCGTCATGTCGTTCGAGAACTGCGCCGCCCGTATCTTCTTCAAAAATCCATCATCGGTCACCGCGAAGCTCTTCCCCACCAGCTCCTGCGCCAGCCGCGTCCCATGCAGGTCGAAGTAGATGCGGTCCGGATTCGGCACCCGCGCCGCCTCATACGTCACATCATCCCCCAGGTCGATCGCCACCCGCGTATACGTCGGCGTAGACCAGTGGCGAATGCCCGTCACCTGCGCCATCTGCCCCCGCCGCTTACCCGCAGCCCTGGCAACATGCATCGGCTCGGCGCTCCCAATAGACCCCAAAGCCTCCCGGGAAACCGGCGCCTGAACCAAAGGCGGTCCCGCAGCCTCATCCTTCGTCTCCGCCGTCACCGGCATCGGCGCAAACGTACTCGCCGAATTAGCCGATCTCCCCCCCGCCTGCCCCGCAGCCAAAACCCCCGCAGCCGGCACCCCAGCCGCCGAGACCCCGCCGCTTCCATCCGCCGCGCCCCTCCCGCGCCCAGCCACATCACCCCGTCCCCGATCCAGCGAAGCCAGCCCAGCCTGCGCCTCCTCCACCAGCGCGCTCCTGGGATACTGCTTCGCCAGCAGCTCATATCTCTCCCGCGCCGACGCCGCATCGTGCAGGTCGTTCTCATAGATCTGCCCCTCCGCCAGCAGCGCCCCCACCCGCAGCGAGCTGCCCGGATACTGCGTCCGCAAAAACTCATACTGCCCCACCGCCGCCTTCAGGCTCCTCGCATCATGCAGCCCGCGCCCCTGCTCCGCCAGCAGCTCCGCCACCGCACTCACGCTGTCGGGAGCGTGGACATCCCCCGGCGCATCGTGGTACACCGCCCGAAACCCATCCATCGCCCGCGTATACTCGCCCCGCGTCCGCGTTCCAGCGGGCATCGACTCCAGCGTCTCGCGTCCCTGCTCAGCCTGCTCCCACGGCGTCAGCTCCGCCGCATGCCGCTGCCCTACCGTCTTCGCGGCCACACCCTGCACCATCGCGCACCACACCACCGCCGCGAAAACCCCACAGAAAGACCGGCTTCGAATTGTCTCCCTCACACCCACCAGGACCATAGTCTCTTCCGAACCGACAGACAGGCCTAAGTTTAAGAGACCCCGCCCCCCAATGCCCGTGAAAAGAACCCCGGTACTCCCCCCGGCACCCCCCGGTACTACCGAGCCACTCCCCCCAAAGTTGTACCCGGCCCTGCCCTTTCTCCTCCCCGGAAAGCTCCTGTAGACTCTCATCCATGGTCGATATCGAACTTCTCATTCAGGCTCTGCGAAACGCAGGCCATCGTGTCGAGGACGTCCACCACGTCCCCGAAAATGCAGGCGAATATGAGCTGACCATAGACGGAGCCGTACTCAACCTCGAAGAAGCCCGCCGTCTCCTCGAACAAGACGAACCAAAATAACCGATCTCAATCCGCCACCGGGCCCTGAAGCTCACAGATAGCACAATCCGGGTGCCGGGTGCCCCATATCTCGATTTTGAGATGTGGGCATTCGTGCAACGCGCGACCGCTCTCCCCGTCGACCAAACCAACTTACCCGCCGAACCTACCCCAGCAACCCTCCCACCACCTCCACCGCACTCTTCAACGCCCCATCCAAAGCCCCAACATCGCTCCCCCCCGCCTCCGCCAGGTCAGGCCGCCCACCGCCTTTCCCCCCAACCTTCGCCGCCAGCAGCCCCACGATCTTCCCCGCCTGCACCCGCGCCGTCAGGTCCTTGGTCACCCCCACAATCAGCGAAACCTTCCCCTCCGCCGCCGCCCCCAGCACCACCACACCCGAGCCCAGCCTGCCGCGAAGCTGATCCACCAGCTCCCGCATCTGCGCCTTGGCCTCCTGCGATCCGCCCAGCCCATCCACCCGCTGCGCCAGCACCTTCACCCCTTTCACCTCGACCGCCGATCCAGCCGCATCCGCCACCGAAGAAGAAGCAGCCTTCATCCGAACCTGATCCAGCTCCCGCCGCAGCCTCTTCATCTCCTCGTCCTGTACCGCAATCCTGTTTCGCAGCGCATCCGCCGGCGCAATCTCGGTCGAACCAACCATCTGTCCAACCACGCGAGCCACATCGAAGTCCCTGCGAAACTCCGTCAACGCCCCCGTCCCCGAGACCGCCTCCACCCGCCGCACGCCGCTCGACACCGACCCCTCGCCCACAATCTTGATCAGCCCAATCTCCCCCGTAGCCCCCGTATGCGTCCCCCCGCAAAGCTCCGTCGAGAAGTCTCCGATCTTCACCACCCGCACCCGCTCGCCATACTTCTCGCCAAACAGCGCCATCGCCCCCAGTTCATTCACTGCGACATCGATCGGCACATCCACCAGCGTCTCCACCTTCGCGTTCCCGAGCACCTGCCGGTTCACAATATCCTCAACCTCCCGCAACTCCTCTTCGGCCACGCCCGTAAAGTGCGAAAAATCGAACCGCAGCCGAGCCGCATCCACCGACGACCCCGCCTGCTTCACATGCTTGCCCAGCACCTCCCGCAGCGCCGCATGAAGCAGATGCGTCCCCGTATGATTCCGCTGCGTCGCCGCCCGCGTAGTCTCATCCACCACCATATCGACCGTATCGCCCACCGCAATCGTCTGGTTCGCCCTCACCCGATGCGCAAACACCCCCTGCACCGGCCTGCTCGCCCCACTCACCTCAGCGACAACAGTATTGTGATTTCCCGAATACAACCACCCCACATCCCCAACCTGCCCACCCGAGTCCGCATAGAAGCTCGTGGCATCCAACACCACCTCACCCAACTCGCCGCCCTTCAACTCCTGCACACCAACCCCATCCTTGACCAACGCCAACACCCGAGCCCCATCCACCCGCAGCGCCGAGTACCCCTCAAACTCCGTCTTCGCCAACTCCCGATAAACCGGCGCCGCCGACTTCTGCGACCCACCCTTCCACGAAGCCCGCGCCCGCGCCTGCTCTTCTTCCTTCGCCCGTTCAAAACCTTGCATGTCGAACGCGAGTCCTGCATCACGCGCAGCGTCGACCATAAAGTCCAGCGGCATGCCATAGGTTTCATAGAGCGTAAACGCGTCACGTCCAGAAAGCTCCCGCTTCCGTAGGCGAAGGACGGCGTCGGCGTCCGTCTCGCCATCTTCCTTCTCGAAATTTCGAAGTAGAAAGTCGTCATCAAGCACTTCGCGGCTGAACCGCTGCTCAATCACCCATTGCAGTCTCTGACTACCCGCCTCCATCACCCGAGCAAACTGCAACTCCTCCGCCAACACCACCTTACTTACCCGCTCCGCCGTCTCCCTCAACTCCGGGTAAGCCACCTGCATCTCATCCCGAACCGCGAACACCATCTCATGCATGAACGGCTTCTCCTGCCCCAGCAGCCGTCCATGCCGAATCCCCCTTCGCAGAATCTTCCGCAGCACATACCCCCTGCCATCGTTCGCCGGATTCACCCCATCCGAGATCAAAAACGTAGCCGCTCGCGCATGGTCCGCAATAATTCTCAGCGAAGCCTTTCCAAGCAATTCTCCAACGCTGGGGCCCGCAACCCGGGCCTGTTCCTCTTTGCTCATCGCAGGCGGAACCGGATCGCTCGGCTTGGTCACGCAATCGACGGCGGAGCCATGCGCACCCACACCGGTCAACCGTGCAGCCTCGAGGATCAGCGGAACAAACAAATCCGTCTCAAAGTTCGACAGCACTCCCTGCAACACCGCCGCAACCCGCTCCAACCCCATTCCCGTATCGATCGAAGGCTTCGGCAGCGGCGTCAACGTCCCCTCGCCCGTCTTCGGATCGACGCTCCGGTCGAACTGCATAAAAACCAGATTCCAGATCTCCACATACCTCTGCTCATCCAGCGGAAACGGCTTGTCCACCCCAGCCTCTTCCGCCGCCTCAATCCCCAGGTCGTAAAAGATCTCCGAGCAAGGCCCGCAAGGTCCCGTATCCCCCATCTGCCAGAAGTTATCCTTCGCCGACATCCCGAAGACGCGCTCCTTCGGCACCCCGATCTCAACCCAGAACCGCTCCGCCTCATCGTCCCGCGGAACCTTCGCGTCACCCTCGAACACGGTCACATACAACCTGGCCGGATCGATCCCAAACCACTCCGGCGAGGTCAGCAGCTCCCACGCATACGCAATCGCATCTTTCTTGAAGTAGTCCCCAAACGAAAAATTCCCCAACATCTCGAAGAACGTATGGTGCCGCCGCGTAAACCCGACGTTCTCGAGATCGTTATGCTTTCCCCCCGCCCTTACACACTTCTGCGACGAAGCCGCCCGCGTATACTCCCGCTTTTCCGCCCCGAGAAACACATCCTTGAACTGATTCATCCCCGCATTGGTAAACAGCAGCGTAGGATCGTTCGCCGGCACCAGCGAAGACGAGTGCACCCTTCGATGCCCTTTGCCCTCAAAAAACCGCAGAAAATCTTCCCTGATTTGCGTCCCTGAAAAGTAACGCCGGCTGCCCGAACGATTGGTCATAAGCCCAAGTTTATCAGCGGAAAGATCAGGCACAGCAGTACAATCGACCCATCGGCAGTCCTCGGAGAGCCACCATGCGCCAAATCTCAGCCCAGCTTCTCGATCACGATTCGCTCGCAGAACTAGAGTCTGGCCATCGCCTCGAGCTCGTGCAAGGCGGCCGAACCATCGCCGAAATCGTTCCCATTGGCACTACCCCCGAAGAATCCGGTTTGACAGAGCAAAAGCGTCACCAGGCCTTTCGACGCCTGAAGGAGATCATGGACCAAGGTATTGACCTCGGCGGACTCAGAATCAGCAATCGTGACGAGCTCTACGAACGTGACTAACTTCACCGTCGATACCAACATTCTTATTTATTCCGTCGATCCTACCGACTCCACAAAACACAGCATCGCCAAAACCGTGATGACCAGTGTGTACTCACGCGGTGGTTCTCTTCCGTTGCAATGTCTGAGTGAGTTCTATGCAGCCTGCGCGAAAAAGCATCTGGCGCCGCTCGACAAGATCGCCGAGGTCGTCGATCGAGCGATCAACTCCATGTAGATCGCGACCTCCGCCGCCGAAGACCTGCTCACAGCCATGCAGACACACCAGCATCACAACATTCCATTCTTCGACTCCCTGCTCCTCGCCACCGCCACACGGGTCGGTTGTTCAGTCCTGCTCTCCGAAGACCTGCAACACCAGCGCACTATCGACGGTCTCACAGTCATCAACCCTTTTCAGATCTCCGGCCAAGAGCTGAACCGGTTGCTCACCTGATCCCCAGCAGGCGTTCCGCATTCCCACCCACCAATCTCTCCAAATCCTCCACCGACAACACTCCCGCTACCTCATCCAAGAAATCCCGCCCTTTCGTATTCGGACTAAACGGATAATCCACCGAGAACATCATCCGCTCGATCCCAACCACCTCCAGCGCACACTTCAGCGGAGGCAGCGTGAAATACCCGCTCGTCGTCACATGAATATTCGTCTTGAAGTAGTCCGCCACCGGCCGCTGCAGCTTCGCCGGCCCCGACAAGATCCCGCTCGACCGCGCCAGAGCATACGGCAGCCCCTCGCCCATGTGCCCGATGATGAGTTGCAACCCCGGCGCCTTGTCGAACAAGCCCGACACAATCAGCCTCAGCGTGTGCAGCCCCGTCTCCGCATGCCATCCCCAGCCCGCAATCGACAACAGCATCCCAAGCGGCTCCCGCAGCCCCGAAAAATAAGCCTTCTGCACTATCTCCGGAGGCGGCGCTGGATGCAGATACACCGGCACACCCAGCCGCGCTGCCGTCTCGAACACCGGCAGAAATCCTGCGTCGTCCAGAAACAATCCACCCACCGTCCCATCCACCAGAGCCCCACGAAACCCCAGTTTCGTGACGCACCGCTCCAACTCCGCCGCAGCCGCTCCAGGATCCTTCAGCCCCAGCATCGCAAACGACGCCAGCCGCTCCGGACGCGCCTTTACCGCCGCCGCCAACTCGTCATTCACATCCCGCGCCAGCGCCGTAGCCGTAGCCGCATCCAGCGCATCGAACCCCATTGACGCCAGCGACATCACCTGCACGTCGATCCCCGCCTCATCCATCGCGGCAATCCGCCCCGCCCCCATGTCCAACAGCTTCGGCTGCAACTCCGCCATTTGCGGAGGCGCACTCTTCCTATAGGCCCCCGTCGCCTTCAAAAAGGATTCCGTAACAAAATGCTCTTCCAAAGTGATCGTCTTCATCCACTCTTAGACGCCTCGAAGAACCTGTATGAAAGCTGGTGTCCTGCCGGACGGGCCTGCTACGCGCGGAGCGGTCACTTCGTGACTTGTATACCTTTCATAGGCGTGAGAACGACTTTCGTCCTCCCGATGGTCGGAAGGAATAGTCATTTCCGATCAACCGGAGAACCAGCCGAAGTGGTATACGCGTCACGAAGTGACCCCAGGCCGCCACGTAATCCCCTCCAGCCGCAGCACCTCATCCGCCGTCTCCCGCAGCCCCGCAAACTCCTCCCGCCACCGCACCATCTCCACGCAGCACACCAGCGCATCGAACGCATCCTCACTCCCCAGCGCCTTCGCCAGCACCCCACGCGGCAACCCCGCAAAAGCCGCATCCGCCTTCCGCCTCGCCAGCAGATACTCCCGCCGAGCCACAGGATTACTCTTCTTCACCGCCCCCGTCAGCAGCCGCGTATACATCTCCACCAGCAGCGGCTGCGGAGCATCTCCCGCAAGCCGCGCCCCCTCGAACGGCCACACCCGAAACCCCGCCCCCCGCAGCCGCAGCAAAAACGCCATAGCCCGCAGCGACCCCGTCCCAACGCTCCCGCTCCCGCCTATCTGGAACGGGGACTTCGGCGTAATCCCGAACATCTTCGCCGCCCGCTCTGGATCACCGCCCTCCTCCCCGGGCGCGATCTTGTTCTCCACATCCGTCCTCCGCATCGACCGCCTCAGCCCCGCCCCGCAGAACTGCTCCGGCCGCTTATGCGGCTTGCCCCAGAACCGCTCGTCCCGCTCCACCGCCTCGCACTCCCCCGCCAGCCACCGCTCCCCCTGCCCCTCGGCCACATGCCGCCAGAAATCGAACACCGTCCCACACCCATGCTCCCGCAGAAACCATGCCGGAAAGCTGAAGCAGCAATCCACGCTCACCACCATCTGAGGCGTCTCCCGCGCCATCCCGATCAGCCATTCCCCAAGCTCCTCCCGCGTGCGCCCGCTCTCCAGCCTTACCCTGGCCGCAGCAGAACCGGAGCCCGCCGTCCACACCCCCGCCCAGATCTTCTTCCGCTGCCCCGGCCCTTTATCGCCCGACCAGTCCACCGCCACCACACGCTCTAACCCGTAAGCTCCCATAGCTCCATCATCCACCCGCAACGGAACTTTTCCCCATTCCCAAGCGTTCTACTATCAGGAGACCAACCCGATGCTCAAGCTCATCCTCTTCTGCCTCCTTCTCGTCACCTGCTGGCCGCTCGCCCTGGCAGCGCTCCTCCTCTACCCGTTTGTCTGGTTGATCCTGCTCCCCTTCCGCCTCGTAGGAGTCGCCGTCGGCGGAGCCTTCGCCCTGATCACCGCCATCTTCCTCCTGCCCGCCCGCGCCCTCCGAGCCATCTAACCGCGCCGACCACCGGGAGGCCCTGTGCAGCCCGTGGCGCCTGACCGGTATACACGCCACGAAGTGGCCGCCCCGCGCGTAGCGGGCCCTCCGGCAGGACATCCGCCTCAAAACTCCGGCAGATCCTCCTCCCGCTCCGCATACGAGTCGGAATCCGCCC
Organism: Edaphobacter sp.; assembly: GCA_965277575.1. Classification (GTDB taxonomy): domain Bacteria; phylum Acidobacteriota; class Terriglobia; order Terriglobales; family Acidobacteriaceae; genus Edaphobacter. The sequence continues at coordinate 2,511,003 of CBDIDK010000002.1, read as the reverse complement.
CGCCCTCCTTCGGCATCACCTCATCCGGCAGGTTCCATGCCCGCAGCACCTTGAAGATCGCATTCGAAGAGAACCCCGCCCGCATCAGCCGGTTCATCACCCGCACCGTCTCCTTCTGGGCCTCCGCCCCGCCCGGCTGCTTCATCCGTTTCCGCGCAATGTACTGGCGCGCCAGCGCCACCTCGTCGACATCCTCATACGCCGTCTCGAGCGTCGACGCCACCAGCTCCTTCGCCACACCCTTCATCATCAGGTCCTGCTGCACCCGCCTGCGGCCAAACTTCTCATGCTCCTTCCGAACCCGCGTATAGTCCTCCGCGAACCGCGTATCGCTCAGGTAGTTCAGCTCCTTCAGCCGGACCACCACCGCATCCATCGCCCGCTCCCCCGCCTCACCCTCCTCCGCCCTGGCCTTCATCAACCGTCGCAGGTCCCTCACCGTCCGCATTCGCCGCGCCAGCGTCCCCACGGCATACTCGAACAGCCCCGCCTCCCCCACCGGCTCGCGCTTCTTCGCCCTCGCAAACGCCATCCGCTCACTCTCTTCTCTGCCACCGCCCTCGCCTACGAAAATAAAGTCGTAAAAACTGGCGTAGTTGCCGACCGCCTTATTGAACCATACCGAACACCACACAGTGACCACGTTTTGTCACAATTCCACCACGTTCCCACCACAGTAAAATACGCATCAAGTCGGCTATCCCCAGACACTTGCCGCACAGGCTGAAGCCTCCGCGCCACGCTTGCTTTTTTCCTGCACAAAATCCGCCGCCGGCAGCTCGAACACCACCGCCGCTCCATGCGGATGCAGGTTGAACGCGCTGATCTCTCCGCCATGCTCATGCACTATCTCGTTGCATATCAACAGCCCCATCCCCGCTCCTCCATCCGGATACAACCTCTCACCAAGCGGCTCGAACGCCCGCGCCGGATCGCGAAAGCCCGGCCCCGTATCGCTCGCCATCCCATAGACCAGCTCTCCCGCACCGCTTACCGTCAGCCAGATCGCCCGCTCCTCGCCTGGCCACAGCCGCTCGGCCGCAGCTATCGCCTCAGCCGCATTGTTCAGCAGATGCTCCATCACCTGCCGCAGCCGATCTCTGCTCCCGCGCACCACCGTCGCCTCCGGGCCGGCTTGCACGACCAATCTAACTCTCTTCATTTCAATAGTTTCGCGGCACCTCCCGGCCACTTCCCGAAGCAACTCCGACACATCCACCGACTCATCCCGCCGCACCTGCGGCCGCCAGAACTCCAGCAGGGCATCTACCTTCTTACGTATCCGTAGCGCCGCCTGCAACCTGCTCTCAAGCTTCCCCGCCAGCGACTCCAGCGGCAGAAGCGCCTCTTCCACCTTTCTCCTCGGAATACTCAGCATTCCATCCGCGCAGACGGCCAGAACCCCCAGAACCGTTCCCTCGGAAGAGCGAAGCGGAAGGATGATTGCTCTCCCGAAGCCGATATCCCCCTCGTCTTGCCGCAGAACGACTGCAAAGCCCCTGTTTCCAATGCGCGTACCTGCACGGCACATCTCTCGAACGGCTCCGGCCCGAACGGTCTGCTCCGCCCCGGCCATCTGGCGTGCGCAATTCTGCACCGCCCAAGCCGTCGCATCGTCCATTCCCTCCTTTGCCGCCACATACAAGCGCCCCTCTGCATCCCACACCAGCAATGCCACGCGGTGAAATGCGCTCTTCTCCGCAACGGCGCGGCACACCTCTCTGCCCAACTGAACGAGGTCTACGTCTTTCACCGGTGGAGCATCAAGCCGGTCATACGCCTCCAACTCCTCGCGCAACCGGCGTTCGCGCCGCAGGTGTGCCCTGTCCGACTGCCTCCCGCACCAGGCCATCCCCATGGCAGCGGCGACACCGGCAAGCTCCGCCAGCCTGCCCCAGCCCAGCAACATTCCCCAGCGCAATTGGGTCAGCCTCTCAATCTCATTGAGCGCGTTCCGCATCACCAAACCTCCGCATTCGCGTCTATTCTTGAGTAGCGTGCAGGGCAGCACAGCTTAGCCTGCGCGGTTTGCGCCTGGAGTCCGACACCCATGAAACCGCCCCCTCCGTTCCGCGCCTCAGCCTCTGTCCTGCTTGTCGGCCTGTCTCTGTTTGGGGTATCGGCTGGATTCGCCCTCAATGCCGCCGCTGTCCCAACTTCGAACGCAGCACCCGGCGCCATCCAGGACCCGGCACCGGGTTCCTCGCAAGGCGGAGAACCAGCCGGCTTCGGCCCCCTCGACCCGACCCCGCCGAAAGGAATCACGCCCCAGCAAATTATCGACAAGTTCGCTGCCCGCGAGTCTGTCTTCAATATCGCGCGGCAGAACTACACCTTCCGCCAGACCGTGAAGGTCGATACCCTCGCCGAAGATTCCAACCGCGTCGACGGCGAATACCAGCAGGTCACCGACATCACCTTCGGGCTCGACGGCAAGCGCGAGGAGCACGTCGTCTTCGCCCCGCAGAACACCCTCGAACGCGTCATGATGTCGCCGGCCGACTTCCAGGACATCGAACACCGCCTGCCGTTCGTCCTCACCACCGAAGACCTGCCGCAGTACGACATCACCTATCTCGGACGCCAGCACATCGACGAGCTCGACACGTATGTCTTCAGCGCCGCTCCCAAGGTGCTCGAGAAAAATAAGCGTTATTTTCAGGGGAAGGTCTGGGTCGACCAGCGGGACTTCCAGATCGTCCTTGTCAACGGAAGGTCCGTGCCGGACGACAAACGGAAGGGCCACGAAGATCTTTCACCGCCCTACACCACGTACTACGAGCAGGTCGACGGCAAGTACTGGTTTCCCACCTACACCAAAGCCGAAGGCAACCTTCACTTTGCCGGCGGCGACGGCTACCTGTCGCAGGATGTTCACCTGCGCACCGTAGTCAAGTATGCCGACTACAAGCAGTTCCACGCGACCTCGCGCATCATCTACAACGGCCAGGACATCACCGACAATAAAGCGCCGGAGGATAAGAGCAAACCTTCCAAGCCCGCGGCCGCTCCTAAGTAGAAGCTCCTATGCCGCAGCTTACTTGGCTTCGCAGTGCGCGTCAGGATCGGCATGTTGCGCGGTCATCCACCGGTCCATCATGGTTCCGGCGCACCGGGCGCCGCAGAGGTGCTTCACTCCAGCCGAATTCGCCTGCTTCGTCTGCCAGCGAGTCAGTTTGATCAGCGGCTGATCCTCCTCCGGCCTCTCGCCCTGGAAGCAGTCTACCCAGGCAAGCCACCAATCCCCACCCTCGCCCTTCTTATCCCCGCACACGTCGCATTGATAGCTTTCGCTATAGGCCATTGGTTCGCTCCTGCCGCTCAAGCTATCACATCTATACCGCTCGGCCCATGACACGAAAGAGCTACCGAGTCACCTATGCCGCCGGCTCTGCCTCGAAGTAGAGATACTTCCGCCACGCTGCATCGGCGCTTCCGATCATCCGCATGATGTGGCGCGAGGTATGCAGCGAAAACGGCCGCGGTTCACGAAGCAGCTTCATCTCCGTCAGTTCATGCAGCATCTGGTTACCCTTGCGGCGATTGCAATTATGGCAGCAGGCCACCAGGTTCTCCCACGTCGAAAGCCCACCGCGCGAGCGAGGGATGACATGGTCCAGCGTCAGTTCGCTCGCCGTCAGCACGACATTGCAGTACTGGCAGCTATTGCGGTCTCTCAACAAGATATTCTTGCGGCTGAGAGCGCGCGTCTGATGTGGGATTCGGCGGTACTCGAGCAGGCGAATGACACTGGGCATTGCGACCCGCATCCGCGCCGCATGCAGCACAGCGCCCTGCTCTTCCTCGGTCCTCGCCACGCCCTTCAGCACCAGCACAAGCGCCCGTCGAGCCCCGCAGATGTTGATCGGCTCATACGACGCATTCAACACCAGCACCGGAGTCTGCATGGCGGGCTGGCGAAACACGCCGACCCGGACATCCAGCTCCGTCGTCACACGAGCCGTACCATGCGCACCCGCGTGTCCAGCATGGCGTTTCGCACTCAGCCCTTGCTTCCGCATCTTCCCCGATTGCATCTCAAAGCCCTCCGGTTCCAATCAATATCTGCATACTGCCAAGCTTCATAGCACTCCTGCGCCTCTCGTAGCACGCCTGCGCCTCTCGTAGCACGCCTGCGCCTCTCAAGGAGGCGAAGGAGGCCTATCCGGCGCCCCAGGTTGTAACCTCCGAGGGAAAATTCGATGAGAGGTCCCATGAAGCGACCATCTCCGGCTGGGCTCTCGAAACCGTTGCGACCCAGACCTTCGCCGCACCCGCCTTTCGCAACACGCGCGCACAAGCCCGAGCCGTCGCGCCTGTGGTGTAGATGTCATCGACAAGAAGCACATCGCGGCCGTCCAGCGCAGCGTGATCGCTCATCTGGAACGCTCCCTGCAGGTTTCTTCTTCGCCCTTTCGGTGTCAACTCGAACTGGCTGCGGGTGTCCTTGACCCTGCGAATCACGTCGTAATCAGGCTGCAGCTTCCACGCGGGTCTGCTCTTCTTCAACTCCGACACAGCAGCCTTTGCCAGCAGCACCGCCTGGTTGTAGCCGCGCTCACGCTCCTTCGACGGAAACAGCGGCACAGCTACCACGATCATCTCTCGGTGACTTTCGAGTTCCAGCGTCTCGATCGTTCGCGCCAGCATTCTGCCCAGCGGCTTCGCCATGGAGGGCATGCGCTCATACTTCAGCAGGTGAACCATCTCGCGCAGTTGGTCTTGATAGACGGCGTAAGCGACCGCTCGTTCGAACTCCGGCGGGACCATGCGACACAGGGAACAGACTAGCCCCTCCTTGGGGAACTGCCCTGCGTACCGCACCCCCTCCATATCCAGTGCCTCGCCGCAGCAGAGGCACAGCGCCATAGACTGGGGCTCCACCCCGGCGATACACGCATCACAGACTGGAGAAAGGGCGGCTCGCAGCATAGGGTTGCCGCAGGCCCTGCAGTCCGCCGGGTAAAGTGTGGTTATAAAGTCATCCAGCACAGCCCGAACCACCCGTCCCGGTGTGCGCAGCAAACGTGACGCCACCGAAGATGCTGGCGCCCCATGGGGCGAGTCTCCGGGCGGCCCACCGGCAGCAATCCCGAGCGCATTGTCATTCGAGCATTCGCTGAAGACTCACCTCACTCGCGGCGCGAGGGAAAACCGCGCTGTTGCAGGCAGTATAGCTCTTCGGATCGCTGGTCGGTCAACAATTCCCGCACCATGAGTGCTGCTCGTGTGCTACATCTAAGCCTATGCTGAGAGCGATCACATGGTGCGCGAAGTGTCTGTTTCTCTACCTGCTCGTCGCAATTGCCGCCGTCCGATTCTCCTGGGTCGTTACGACGCCGGTCTGGCAGATGGCCCAGAAGATACATGGGACCGAGCTGAACCATGTCAGCTTTGTCCTGAGCTATTTTCTGCCAATCTTCGCCGCGGCCGGCTTTCTTCTGGGACTGGTTCCGTTCGGCAGCCTGGGGAGAGCGCTCAACGAGCTTTTTAGCTCGTTTTTCCCAAAGAAATCCGCGCAACCTGAGCCAGAACCCGAGTTGGTCGAACCTATTCTGTGGGCCTGGCTGCCGGTCGCGCTTGCCTTTCTGATCCGCTTCACAACCTGGCAATCGCAGAACTCGAGCGTGATGGACCCGCACAGATCGCCGGGCCGGTGGGTGCGTTTCTTCGGCACACTGCACTCGCAGCGTCCGGGATTGCTCGACCAGCGATGGCTCGCCGACCGGCTCATCTTTACTGGCCCCATGCTCTTTCTGATGGCCTGCGCGCTTGCCGTTCTGCTGCGCCACCGCCTTTCCAGGTGGCACGCACAGCACGTGTCGGGACCCGATCCAAGGCCCGATTCAACGTCCGATCCCGACTGATACACTCCCATCCAAGCCGCAGATCATACTGCGCAGCAAGTGAGACGAACCCATCGAATGGCAGCGCCTACCCTGTTCAAGCCCTTTGTTCCCGCCACCGAAACACGTCCCGAACTCACCGCACGCGCGCTGATCCTGGGTTCGCTCTTCGGTGTACTCTTCGGTGCGGTCACGGTGTACGTCGGCCTGCGCGCCGGCCTTACCGTCGCCGCGTCCATTCCGATCTCGGTCCTTTCAATCTCGATTCTCCGGGCATTCGGCCGGTCTAGCATCCTTGAAAACAACATCGTCCAGAGCACGGGAAACGCCGGCCAATCCATCGCTTCGGGCGTCATTTTTACGCTGCCCGCGCTTATCTTTCTAGGCTTCGATCTTGAAGCTTCGCGCATCTTCGCATTGGCTCTGTTTGGCGGATGGCTCGGCGTTCTGTTCATGATTCCGTTGCGGCGCCAACTTATTGTTGAAGAGCACGCTACGCTGATTTACCCGGAAGGGACGGCATGCGCGGACGTACTGATGGCTGGGGAGCGAGGCGGATCGTTCGCGTCGCGGGTTTTTCTTGGGCTTGGCCTGGGTGGTCTTTATACCTTGTTTCAGAACGATAACCTGCTCGCGCTGTGGCCCAGCCAGCCCGACTACCAGCCGGATTTCGGGGTGCAGCGCCTTCTGAAAGGCTCGGCTATACGGGCCGATTGCACGCCGGAGTACCTTGGCGTCGGCTACATCATCGGGCTGCGCGTCTCGGCCATCATGCTGGCCGGCGGAGTCTTCTCGTGGCTGGTCCTTATGCCCGCTATCTACTTCTTCGGCTCGCACTTAGCCACCCCGCTGTATCCGGGAACGGTGCTGGTGAAGGACATGTCGCCGTCGGATCTCTGGCGCACCTATGTTCGTCCCATGGGTGCCGGGGCGGTGGCGGCGGCAGGCCTGATTACGCTGCTTCGCACTGCTCCCACCATCTTTGGAGCGCTGGCGCAGGGGCTACGCAGCATCGGCAACAAGAGCGCGGAGGCGAAGAAGGCGCCCTCGCGAACCGAGCACGATCTGCCTCCCAGCGTGGTCTTTGGGGGCTCTTTGCTGCTGATTCTATTGATGTTCCTGTTCCTTCAGTACAAGCCGATCCCGGGCGCCCAGGTGGGGGCGCTGGCGAACCTGGCCGCGGCTTTGCTGGTGGTGCTATTCGGCTTTTTATTTGTGACGGTGAGCGCGCGGATCGTTGGAATCGTTGGCAGTTCGGCTTCGCCGGTGTCGGGAATGACCATCGCGACGCTGATGGCGACGGCGGCCATTTTCCTGGTAAAAGGCTGGACCGCGCCGGCGTTTGGAGCGCTTGCGATCACGATTGGCGGGGTTGTCTGCATTGCCGCGTCGAACGCCGGGGACACATCGCAGGACCTGAAGACGGGGTACCTGATCGGGGCTACGCCGTGGAAGCAGCAGCTTGCGATCATGGTGGGCGTGATTGTCTCGATTTTTTCTATTGGCGCTACGTTGAACGCGATGAACAACGGGCTGGAGCAGTTTCAGAGGCTGCAGAAGCCGGTGGCTTTCTCCCTTGCGAACCTGCCGGATGGGGTTCAAAACAAAGGGTTTTTCAAGCGCGATCATGTCACGTTGACGGCTCACAGCGCGGACAATCCTGCGAAGGAAGAGCTCTCGGATGCGAAGAGATATGTGCTTCTGAATGCCATCGGATCGACGACGCTGGACGATGGGAAATATCTCTACAATCCCGCGACTCATCAGATCGAAGTGCAATGGATTCAAGGGATTGGGAGCGAGAAGGCGGCGGCTCCGCAAGGCCGGCTGATGGCTACGGTAATCAATGGAATCCTGAGCCGGAAGCTGCCCTGGGCGCTGGTTCTGCTGGGGGTTGCGCTGGTGATTGCGGTGGAGCTGCTGGGCGTTCGGTCGCTCACGTTCGCGGTAGGGGCGTACCTGAGCATCGCCACGACGCTGGCGATCTTTGTGGGCGGCACGATGCGTTGGATGGTGGACCGGGCTATCGCTAAACACAGGAATCCAGATGAGATAGCGTTGGAGTCGGAGATCAGTCCGGGGAGCCTGTATGCCTCGGGGCTGATTGCGGCGGGCGGGATCGTGGGGCTTCTGGGGGTGTGCGTGAAGCTGTATGAGGCAGCTACGGAAAGGACGATTCCGCGGTTCAGCGATCACAATCCGCTGCACCATGACTGGGTGAGCGTGATCATGTTCGCGCTGCTGGCCTTTTCGCTTTACTACTTCGCTCGGAAACCGTTGAAGACGGAAGGGTGATCTGCGTATCTTGCGGCGAAAGAGTTTGTCGTGGTTGGAGGCTCGTCTTTGCTGGGACGGGCCTACTGCGCTGTCCTGTCGGACGGGCCCACTTCGCGTGGTGCGGTCACTTCGTGACTTGTATACCGGTCTTGACAACGTCTGCTGCGATGGCCCTCCCGTCGGTCGGGATCAGGGGTGGATTGTCCATTTTCTCTACAGCTTCGGCAGCTTCGTCACATCCCATCCGCCTCCAAGCGCCTTGATCAGCAGCACGCTCGCATCCATTTGCCGCCGCATGATGTCGATGTCGTTGCGCTCATTGTTCAGCGCGGTCGTCTGCGCCGTCACAACCTGCAGATACGTGTCCAGACCCCCGACGTAACGGTTATTGAAGATCTGCTGAGCCGACTGAGCCGCCAGCGTCGCCTTGTGCTGATGGTCGGCCTCCTCGCTCAGCACGCGCAGCGCGACCAGGTTGTCCTCCACCTGCTGGAACGCAGTCAGCGTCGTCTGCCGGTAGTTGGCGACGGTCTCGTCGAAGGTGGCGTTCGCCTGCTCGGTCAGCGATCTTCTCCGGCCCGCATCGAACACCGTCTCCGACAGCGTCGGCCCGATCGCCCACAGGAAGCTTGCAGGGTCGAACAGATTGGTGAACGTGGACCCCTCGAACCCCACCGTCCCGTTCAGCGTCAGAGTCGGGTAGAAAGCCGCCTGGGCAATTCCGATCCGGTCGTTGGCCTCGGCAACCCTGCGCTCCGCCGAGGCGATGTCCGGCCTGCGCTCCAGCAGCTCCGACGGAAGTCCCTTTGGAATCGCGGGCGGACGCGCCTTGAGCGGAACGTCCGGCAGCGAGAACGACGCAGGCGGCTTGCCCAGCAGGACGGCGATCGCGTGCTCGAACTGCGCCCGCTGCAGCAGAATATCGCGCGCCTGCACCCTGGCCGCCTCCAGTTGCGTCTCCGCCTGGTCCACATCGGACTTCGGCGCGACCCCGCCTACAAAGCGATTGTTCGTAATCCGATAGGCTTCTTCGTAGTCCTTTACGGTGCTCTCCAGCAGCCTCACCTGGGCATCCGCGCTGCGCATCTCAAAGTAGTCGACCGCCAGTTCGGCCTGGAGACTCAGCATCGCCGTCTGGCGGTCTGCCGCAGTCGCCTGAGCCTCTTCCCGGGCAGCGCTCACGCTTCGGCGGATGCGGCCCCAGAGATCGATCTCGTAGTTCAAATCGACCGGAAGCTCAAGGATGCTTTCGCCATTTCCATTCACCGAGGTCGCGCTCACGTAGGGTTGATTCGAAGAGTTCCGCACCCCGCCCGCGAAAGGCGCCACTCCGACCGTGGGATAGAGCGAAGCGCGATTGTAGCGAATCAGCGACCGGGCCTCGCGAAAGCGTGCATCCGCCGCCTTCAGGTTCTGGTTGTTCAACGCGACCTGCGGCTCCAGCACATTCAGTTCAGCGTCGCCGAAGACCGTCCACCAGTCTCCCCGCTGTGCCGCATCGGCCGGTTGCGCCACATGCCAGTCCGGGTTGCCCTTGTTTGCATCCGAAGCGGACTCTTTGAAGCTCGGCGTCATCGGGACCAGAGGCTTCACATACTTCGGTCCCACCATGCAGCCCGTCAGAAGAAAAATTGCAGCGCCGGCAAACGTAGCAGCACAACGCGTCATTCGGCCCCCGCTTTCCTATCCCCTTGCGGCGCAGTCCCGGCGGGTTCGTTGGCGATGCGAACCTCCTGTCCGCTGGTCAGCGAATCGGACGGGTTCAGGATCACCGCGTCGCTCTTCGTCAGCCCCGATGCAATCTCCACGTTCGCGCCCTCATCCCTGCCAATCTTTACCGGCGTCAGTTGCACCCGGCCATCGCGCACCACGCCTACGCGCAGCCCCTCCGAGCGGAACAGCAGCGTATTCGATGGAATCATCAGGCTCGCCGCATGTTCCGGAACCTTGAAGTGGACGAACACATACGCGCCGGGCAGCAGCTCGCCCTTCGGATTGGCGACATCCACCTCCACGTTCAACGTCCGCGTTGCCGGATCGATCGCGCTCGAATTGCGTGCGATCGTGCCCTCGAACGTGCGGCCCGGATACTCGTCCAGCGTCAGCGAAGCCTTGGCCCCATCCTTGATCGCGGCCGTGTAGGCCTCGGGAACAGCGACAAAGACCCGGATCTTGCCGATCGCCGCCATGTGGAACAGCTCCTGCGCCGCCGTATTCTGACCGGCCGAAATCAGCCGCCCGATATCGGTATTGCGCGCTGTCACAATGCCGTCGAACGGCGCATACACCTTCTCGAACGACTGCAGTTGCTCCAGCCTGCGCACGCTCGCCATCGCCGCATCCACCGCCGCCTGCTTCGCCGTCGCATCGCTCATCGCGACATCGGTCTCCTGCTTCGAAACCGAATTGGTCTTCAGCAGGTTCTGGTACCGGGCCGAGGTCACATCCGCCAGGGCCAGGTTCGCCTGTGCGCTCTTCAGGTCGGCCTGCGCCACCTGGAGCTGCTGATCCACCTCCGGCGTCTCGATATCCGCCATCAACTGCCCCTTCTTCACCCGCGCGCCGATGTCGAAGTACCAGTGCTTCAGATATCCGCTCGTGCGCGAGTAGATCGGCGTATCCACAAACGCCTGCGTATTGCCTGGCAGCGCAATGTCGGACGACACGTTGGACGGCACCGGATACGTCACATTGACCGACGGAATGGCCGCGATCGCAGACTCCTTTTCGAGCGTATGCTGCGACGCGGACCGCGCCGAGATGCCGAACACCACCACCAGGACCGTCAGAATCGCGATCACGATCAGCGCAACCCACATGGCTTTCGACAGACCGGCGCGCGGCGGCAGCGGAGGCACCGTCTCCACCGGATACTCTCCCGCCGGCAGGGGACTCGTGTCTCTTATCCCCGCGTCTCTGATCCCGGCGTCTCTGGTCCGGGCGTCTCTGGTCCCGGTCTCACTCGTCATGTCCGTTTCCTCAGTCCTCATACATCCTCATCACCCCGTCCGGCTTGAACCGTCTGTTAAGCTCCCGCCGTCATGTGCCGGTCCGATCCGGTCTGCACCCTGCCGCCGCCCTTTGTCGCTTCACCCTCGTCCGCGCCGCCCTTCTGCTTCCGGCCATGCAGCAGGCTGAACACCGCCGGCACGAAGATCAGCGTCGCTACCGTCGCCAGCAGCAGGCCTCCGATCACGGCGCGTCCCAGCGGCGCATTCTGCTCTCCGCCTTCGCCCAGGCCAAGCGACATCGGCACCATGCCGATAATCATCGCCAGTGCAGTCATCAGAACCGGCCGGAACCGCGTCGCCCCGGCCTCCACCGCCGCCAGAACCGCGTCGCCATGATGCTCCAGCCGCTCCTTCGCGAACGACACCACCAGAATACTGTTGGCCGTCGCTACGCCCATGCACATGATCGCGCCCATCAGCGCCGGAACGCTCAACGTGGTACGCGTCGCGAACAGGAACAGAATGATGCCCGCCAAAGCCGCCGGCAGCGCCGTGATAATGATGAACGGATCCAGCCACGACTGGAAGTTCACGACGATCAACAGGTAAACCAGCACGATCGAGAACCCCAGCCCGGCCAGCAGGCCGATGTACGAGCTCTGCATCGTCTCGATCTGCCCCCGCACATGCACAAAGCTGCCCCGCGGCAGCGACTTCTTGTTCGCCGCGACGATCTTGTCGATCTGCCTGCTTACCGCGCCAAGGTCGGTCCCCTGGACGTTGCCGTAGATGTCCAGCACCCGGCGGATGTTGTAGTGCATCACCACCGGCATCTCCGTGCTGCGGCTGATGGTCGCCACATCGCCCAGGATCTCCGGCTGTTTGGCCGTCGGCGACGACAGCGGAATATTTTCGAGATCGTTCTTCGATTGTATGTTGTACTGCGGCGCCTCGACCACCAGGCTGTAGTTCACGCCATTCTTGTAGTTCAGGAAGAACTGCGGGTTCAACTGCGTGCTTCCGCTCAGGATATTCAGCAGGCTGCCGCCCACGTCCCGCACCGTGTAGCCGCCCTGCGAAGCCTTGGTGCGGTCCACATTCACGGTCAGCACAGGGTAGTCGTCCGGCTGCTGAATCCGCAGATCGACCAGCCCCGGGATACTGTGCAGCTCGCTCAGCACCGTGTTCGCCACCTTGCGGTTCGACGCAATATCGGAGCCCTCGAACTGGATGTCGATCGGCGAGGGCAGCCCGAAGTTCAGGATCTGCGTCACGATATCCGACGGCAGAAAATAGAACATCACCCCGGGAAAGTCGCGCGGCAGGCTGTTCCGCAGACTCGCGATGTACTCCGCCGTAGGCCGGTGCTTCCCCTTCAGCGACACCAGGATGTCGGCATCCCCGGCGCCGATCAGCCCCGAGGTCGCATGTTGGAAGTTCAACGTGCTGTACGGCAGCCCGATATTGTCCAGGATGTTATCCAGCGCGGACGGCGGAATCTTGGTGCGGATATTCTGTTCCACCAGGTCGCACAGCCGCGCCGTCTCCTCGATACGCGTTCCGCTCTTCGCCCGCAGATGCAGCAGGAGCGACCCCGTATCGCTGCTCGGGAAGAAGTTCTGCCCCAGAAACGGCAGCAGAAGCAGCGTGCTCAGGCAGAGCAGCAGGAAGACCGGAATAAATACCGCCTGCATCATCACCAGCCGCTCCAGCAGATTCTCGTACCCGCTCCGCACCCGCTCGAAGCCTCTTTCGAAGCCCCGCTGAAACCGCGCGAAGATGCTCTGCGACAGCACCGCGTGCGCATCATGCGCCTTCAGCAGATACAACGCCATCGTCGGCACAATCGTCCGCGAAAGAATATACGAGGCGAGCATCGCAAACACCACCGCCTCGGCCAGCGGCACGAACAGATACCGCGAAACGCCCGCCAGAAAAAACATCGGCAGAAACACAATGCAGATGCACAGCGTCGAAACCAGCGCCGGCACCGCGATCTGCTGCGCGCCATCCAGGATCGCCTGCCGCAGCTCCTTGCCGCCCTCGATATTCCGGTTGACGTTCTCGATCTCCACGGTTGCATCGTCCACCAGGATGCCAACCGCCAGCGCAAGCCCGCCCAGCGTCATGATGTTGATCGTCTGGCCCAGCATCCCCAGCACAATGATCGACGTCAGAATCGACAGCGGAATCGATACCGCGATGATGATCGTGCTGCGCCAGCTCCCCAGAAACAGCAGGATCATCAGCCCCGTCAGCACCGCCGCGATCACCGCCTCGCGGATCACGCCCGTGATCGACGCCCGCACAAACACCGACTGGTCCCCGATCGGCTTGATCACAAGCTGCGGCGGCACGATCTGCGCGATCCGCGGCAGCAGCTTGCGCACCCCGTCCACCACGCTCAGCGTAGACGCCGTCCCCGACTTCAGCACCGTGATCAGAACCCCGCGATGCCCATCCTGCCGCGCAATATTCGTCTGCGGAATACTCCCATCGCTCACCGTCGCCACATCGTGCAGGTAAATCGTCGTCCCATTCACCTGCCGCACCGGAATATTGCTGATCGCCTCAATCGAAATCGGCGCCGAGTTGATGTGAATGTCGTACTCGTCCTGCCCGATCTTCGCTGTACCGCCGGGCTCTACCACGTTCTGCGCCCCCAGCGCGCTCAGCACGTCGGCCGGCGAAAGCCCCTTGGACTGCAGCGCGCCCGGGTTCAGATTGACCATCAGCGACCGCTGCTTGCCCCCGTACACGTTCGGCACCACCGCCCCGGGTATCGTAATCAACTGCGGCCGGATGAAGTTCAGCCCCAGGTCGTTCAACTGCTGCTCGCTCAGCCCCCGTCCCGACAGCGCAAGCTGAACGATGGGAACCGTCGACGCGCTGAAATCGATAATCTGCGGAGGGAGGGTGCCCGGCGGCAGGCTGTGTAGCTCGAACTCCGACGCCGCCGAGACCTGCGCATTCGCCGCGTCGATGCTCGCACCCGGCTGGAAGTACACCTTCACCACCACACGGCCGTCCAGCGTAATCGACTCGATATGCTCCACGTTATCGACCAGCACCGTCATCACCTTCTCGAACGGTGTGGTGATCCGCCCTTCCAGCTCCTCCGCGTTCATCCCCGTATACTCCCACGCGATCGAAATCACGGGAATATCGATATTCGGGAAGATGTCCGTCGGCGTCCGCATGATCTCGACCGGCGCCGCAATCAGAATCAGGATCGCCAGCACGACGAACGTATACGGTCTGCTGAGAGCTAGTTTTACGATCCACATGCGAGTACGCCTCACGCGCTCGTCAGGAGCGGTATGTTTATAGAGTAAGACATTTCAGCAGCGTCATAAGTTTCACTGGGTAATTCCAGCGCCCCAGCGGCGGAAACCGGTAAACCGGACCCGCTTATTCTCCCTCATTCGCCCCGGGGAGCCGGCGTAGTGTTTAATACCAGCATGAACAGGCCCTGCTTCCTCGTCGTGGATCGCGAGTTTCCCGGCAGCATCTCCACCCGTAAGCTCGTGATCGAAACCGCCAAGTTCAACGTTCTTACCGCCTACAGCGGACGGGAAGCCCTGGAAATCTTTGAACGCTTCCCCAGCATCACCGGTGTCGTCCTTGATGGCGGCCTTGAGGACGTTTCCTGTGGGGAGGTAGCCGCCACGCTCAAGTCCATTGATCCCGCCATACCTATTATCGTCATCGCAGCCCCCGGGTTTGTCGACTGCCCCGCTGCCGACCACCACATCGAATCGTTCGAGCCCGGAAAGCTCCTCGGCGTTCTTCAGGCGCTCAAGCCGAAGGAGTCCTACGAAATCGAACAACGCAACGAGGATCTGAGCCACCACACGTACCAACCGCCAACACGTTGAAGCACCGCAAAGCTGTCCTGCCGGACGGGCCCACTCCGCGTGGTGCGGGCACTTCGTGCCTTGTATACCGGTCTTGACTACTGCGTAGGCCCTCCCGGTGGTCGGGATCAGGAATTAACCGGCACGGGAAGAGCAGACCAACGTCGTCCTGGTCCGCTCTTATCCGTGCGATCCGCGATCGGCCTTTTACCTCCCGGCCTCCACATCGATCGTGAACTGAACCTCATCTCCCAGCACCGGGCTCGGGTACTTCGAACCGAAGTTGAAGTCGCTCCGTTTCAGTGTCCCCTTCACCGACAGCCCGATCGCCATCTTGCCCCCCGCGGCCTTCTCCGGCGCCGTAGGCCCGTCCACCTCCAGGGTCACGCTCTTGGTCACCCCCGCCAGCGTCAGGTCGCCCGTCACCTGCAGCTTCCCGTTCGTTCCCGAAACCGACGTCGACTTGAACGTCATCGTGGGAAACTTCTCCACGTTGAAGAAGTCCGCCGTCTTCAGGTGAGCGTCCCGCTTCTCGTTGTTCGTCGAAACCGTCGCCGTGTTGATCGTGGCCTGCACGCTCGACTTGCCCGGGTCTTTCTCATCCCACACGATCGTGCCGGTCACACCGCTGATCGAGCCTCGCACATTGCTGATACCCATGTGGCGAATCTCAAAGTTCACCTGCGAGTGGTTCGGATCGAGGGTCCAGGCTGTGCTCTGGGCAAACGCGCTGACCCCGGTAAGCAGCAGGGCAGATAAGGCGACGGTAAACAGGCGACGGTTCATCTTCATTCTCCTTCAGTACTTCCTTCGTGTGAAAAGGTGGTCATCGGAGTGGCCGACCTTGAAACGTATCAGCCACCGTTACAGTTGCAGAACCTGATGATATATGGCACGGCGGGTCTCAACCCAGCCTGCACCTCTCGGCCGAAACCGCGTCCTTCGCCGCCTTACCCATCTTCTTCAGCCCCTCGTACATCGCGCGCCGTTCCGCATCCGACAGCACCGACGCAACCTGCTCCAGGTCCTTCACATGGTCCGCGTAGATCTCTTCGATCAGCCCGGTTCCCTCTGCCGTAAGCTCCACCATCCGAATCCGCCTGTCGGAGCTGCAACTGGTCCGCCGCACCAGTGCGCGCCGCTCCAGCCGGTCGATCGCCGAAGTCATCGACGCGCTCGCCAACAGCACCTTCCCGCCGATCGCAGAGATCGTCAACGGCCCCTTGTGCAGCAGCGCCTCCAGCACCATGAAGTCGCTCAGCCCAATCCCCTGCGACGCCAGCGAATCTTCTAGGTACGCGCGGATCGACCCCGAGGCTTTGGCCAGCACCATCCAGAGCCGCGCCGCCGGAACCTGATCCACGAGCTCCATCACAATCTCCCAGTCCTACGACATAAGATATCTCGGCATCGAGACAAGATTCAAAGTTTCCTTTCATCGTCTTGAATGTCACGAAAAAGCTCTTCGCTGGCGGATCAATTCCGAATCTTCTTCTTTCAAGCCGCGCCGTAGGTTCAGGATTTCGATTTGCATCCTACAAGTGAGGCTCGAAGCAGGAGACTGCTGGACTCACTTTAATCGAGGTATGCATGCCGCGGCCAGACAGCAGCTCACATTTGCAGCACGTAATCATTCTCGGCGGAGGCTTCGGCGGCCGGTATGCGGCACTGGGCCTGGCTGCACGTCTTCCTCGCGAGCATCGCATTACCGTGATCGACCGGGTGGACCGCATGCTGTACACGCCGATGCTTTCGGAGGTGGCGGGTGGAACGGTGCGGGCGGCCGATATCGCCGTGCGACTGTCGAGGCTGCCGCGGCGCGTCACGTTCATCAAGGGAGAGATAACCGCTGTGGATAGCAGGTCCAGAGTGGTTACGCTCTCCGATGGCCGCAGCCTGCAGGCGACGCAGTTGGTCTTCGCGCTGGGATCGACGACGAACTATCACCACATTCCGGGCGCCCGCGAGAACAGCGTTGCGTTGAAGACGCTGGCCGACGCACAAGAGGTGCTGGCGCGGGTGGACGGCCTGGTGGCCAAGGCGGCTGGGTCCACCGATGCGAAGGAGCGCAGGGAGTGGCTGACGGTCGCGGTGGCAGGAGGCGGGTATACAGGAGTGGAGACGATGGCGGCGGTCAGCTCGTATATTCGCGAGAGAGCCCGCGCTGCCGGCCTGTCGCCGGATGAGATAAAGCTCGTTCTGGTGGAGCCGACGGATCGCCTGATGAATGAGAGTCCAGCCTCGCTTGCCGCCTATGGGAAGGCGCAACTGGAGCGGAACGGCATTCGCGTCGATTTAAATGTGAGCGTAACCGGGGTGGAGGGAGATACGCTGCGGCTCTCGAACGGGGACAGCCATGTTACTGGGCTGCTGCTGTGGGATGCCGGGATTACGCCGAGCCCGCTGCTGAAGGACATCGACGTGCCGAAGGGAAAGCACCATGGTGTGACCGTGAACGGCTGCTTCCAGGTGCAGGGCGTCGATTCGGTATGGGCGATCGGCGACTGCGCGGAGATTCCACAGGCCGGGGGCAAGACCTACGCGTCGACGGCACAGAATGCGACGCGCGAGGGGACGCACCTGGCGCAGAATATCAATGCGGTTGTGCGCGGCCGGGCTCCACGTCCGTTTCGCTTCAAGATGCTCGGCCAGCTTGCGCTGATCGGGAAGCGGAATGCGGTGGCGGAGATCTTCGGGATGAAGTTTCGCGGACTGCTGGCCTGGGCGCTGTGGTGGGTGGTGTACATCGTGAAGCTACCGTATAGGAAGGGGCGCATCGGGGTGCTGAAGAGTCTCGCTGCGTCCGCCAGGGCTGGGTAAGAACATGGCTTGAAGATGCATAAAGCTGTCCTGCCGGACGGGCCCACTCCGCGTGGGGCGGGCACTTCGTGCCTTGTATGCCTGTCTTGACAACGTCTGCTGCGCTGGCCCTCCCGTTGGTCGGGATATGGGACTGGAGCACATCCGTTAGTGGAGCTGGCTGGGGATGACCGCGTACTGGATGAGCAGCTCGAAGGGCACGATCTTCAGAGTGTTCTCGTGGGTGGCTTCGAGGATGACCGGACAGGCGGCGCCGGCCTGCTGGACCTGCAGCCAGCGCGCGGCACAGATGCACCAGCGGTCGCCGGACTTCAATCCGGCAAAGCCGAACTGCGGCATGGGCGTACTGAGGTCGTTGCCCAGAGCCTTGGAGGCGGAGAGGAATGGAGCGTCGACGACGCAGCAGATCGTGTGAACGCCGTGGTCTTCGGGGCCGGTCTCGCAACAGCCGGTGCGATAAAAGCCCGTCATGGGCTCGCACCCGCAGGTGTCCAGGGGCTGGCCAAGAACGTTTTTACCGCGGGATTTGTTAGGTTCGACAGTCGGCATGAGTTCTATTCTAAAGCTGATTTCGAATGGTATACACGGCAAAGCTGGCCTGCCGGACAGACCCACCTCCCGTTGGTCGGGATCGAGGGTGAAGGAATCGATCCGTTCTTATCCGTGCAATCCGCGGTCGGATTTGAGTTCTTATTTTGCGGCGAGTGCCATCTGCTGCTGGTACTCCTCGTACGGGCCTTTGTGGTCGGTGATGTGGAAGCCGGTGGGGCCGCCTTCGAAGTGCCAGATGCGTGTGCCCGCCTCTTCGATCAGCTCCTGGTCGTGGGTGACTAGGAAGACGGTTCCCTCGTACTTCTGGATGGCCTGGTTCAGCGCGTTGATGCTCTCGAGATCCAGGTGATTGGTCGGCTCGTCGAGTACAAGCACGTTGGGCTTCTGCAGCATGATCTTGCAGAACAGCAGCCGGGCCGCCTCGCCGCCGGAGAGTGCGTCGGTCTTCTTCAGGCCCTCTTCGCCCTTGAAAAGCATCTGCCCGAGGATGCCGCGGATGTCTTCCTTGGTGGCCTGCGGATCGAACTGATGCAGCCAGTCGGAGGCCGTCATGCCGAGCTGGATGGAGCCCTTGTGGTCCTGCGCGAAGTAGCCGATGGAGACCTCGTGGCCCCACTTGACCGAGCCCGAGTCGATGGAAACGTCCTGCTCTTCGATGCCCGGTCCGTTGGCCAGCAGCGCCTTGAGCAGCGTCGTCTTGCCCTGGCCGTTGCGGCCCATCAGGATAACCTTGTCGCCGCGCGTGACCGAAGCGGAGAAGTTGTCGATGACGTGCTCGACCTTGCCGTCCTTCTGGGTGTAGGACTTGTTGACGGCTTCGCACTCGAGCACGTTCTTGCCCGATGGGCGCAGCATGTCGAAGCGGATGAAGGGGCGCGCGATGTTCGAGCGGGCGAGCTCGCTGGTGGCCAGCCGCTCGACCTCCTTCTTGCGCGAGTTGACCTGGCTGGAGCGGGTGCCGGCGGAGAAGCGCGCGATAAAGTCGTTCAACTGCGCGATCTTCTTCTCGCGCTGCTCGTTCTGGCTTTCGATGCGGGTGCGGATGCTGACCTTCTGCATGACCATATCGTCATAGCCGCCGTTGTAGGTAATGATGGTCTCGTAGTCGATATCGGCGATGTGGGTGCAGACGTTGTTGAGGAAGTGCCGGTCGTGGGAGATCGTGATCACGGTGCCGTTGTAGCGGTTCAGGAAATCCTGCAGCCAGTGGATCGATTCGAGGTCGAGATAGTTGGTGGGCTCGTCGAGCAGCAGCGCCTGCGGGTTGCCGAAGAGCGCCTGGGCCAGCAGCACGCGGACCTTCTGGCCGCCCTGGAGCTCGCCCATCGTGCGCTCATGCAGCTCGTCGGGGATGTCGAGACCCTGGAGGAGGACGGCGGCGTTCGATTCGGCCTCGTAGCCGTCCTCGTCGCCAACGACGCCCTCAAGTTCGCCGAGCCGCGAGCCGTCCTCGTCGGTCATCTCGGGTTTGGCGTAGATCACCTCACGCTCTTCGAGCGCCGCCCACAGGGCCTTATTGCCCATGATGACGGTGTCGATGACCCGGAAGGCGTCGAAGGCGTACTGGTCCTGCGAGAGGACGCCGATCTTTTTGGGACGCACGACGGTCCCTTTCTGCGGGTCGATCTCGCCGGTGAGGCACTTCATGAAGGTCGATTTGCCGGCGCCGTTGGGTCCGGTGAGGCCGTAGCGGCGGCCCGTGGTAAAGGTGACCGAAACATCCTCAAAGAGGAGCTTCGAGCCGTAGCGCATGGTGACATTGGAGACTGAGATCATGATTCAAGTCCTAAGAGGGATTCAGATGGGTTGGCCTTGTGGCCTGTGGCTTGGATTCAGCGGGAGCAGGTGAATAGTGGGCGACTCTCGTATCCAAGCTTCATTTTACTAGATGCGGCTGGATCTCGCGGCGGGCCATCTGGGGCAGGCCTCCGCCTTCGTCGGCAGGAATCTCCGGAAGAGCGGGCGAGTCGCCATTTCAGGTCTCGGGGCTGTACGGGCGTGGAGCGGGTAACGTTGCTTCGAGATGGCTACCACGTGCTCTGATATGACTGCCTGGAGTGAGCATGGAATGTGGATGTTCCATGCTCACTGGCTCTCCGCATCAGCATCGTTACGTCACTACTTCACTTTACTTATCGTGGAGCGACGCCGGGCTGCGTTGCGGCGTTGTGCTTGTCCCTGTAAACGCGCTGCGATTGCCGGTTCTGCTGGCGCGCGAGCTGGTGGCGGTTCTGCGCGGTCAGGTGACCTCCGTTTGCGGCACGGTCGGCCTGCTCATGGTTGTGGATGGCTTGCTGGTGCGCTTGCAGGTTGCTGGCTCCCTTGCGTGTGATCTGCCCGGAGGCGACACCCTGGTTGATACGCGATTGCTGGTCGCCACGACGATCGTTGACGCTGTGGCGCTGCTGGTAGTCGGTGTTCTGGGCGAAGAGCATGGAAGACGGCAATGCGGTAAGCACGGCGGCCAAGGTCAGTTGTTTCGCAAAATTACGCATGAATTGTCTCCTTTGGGTTCCGTGCGAGAGGCGCTCGAATTCTTTCTGCGGCCGGTTCAAGGCCGTTCGGCGCGTACGTTTTCCTAGACACGGATTGGGTGCAGTAGTTGCTGCGCGCAGGAAAGCTCCTGCAGCCTAGCGCGCATGTTTCCCGGCACACTCTCGGTTAGATGCTGCTTATTCCACATGCAGCATCTATAGAGAATCCTCAGGTCTTGAAGGTCTTGCTTACCTCGGGTGGGAAGAGCTCGGAGATGTCGATTTTCCGGCCGGTAACGCCTTGCTCGAAGCAGAATTGGACGAAGGCCTCCAGCGTGCGCCGGTTCGCCTCGATGCCGTATGGCCACATATCCTCGCCGAAGAGCGTCCGGGCTCGTTCAACCGCGCTGTGAGACCACGGGATCGCGACTCGCGAGTTGACGATGCTGGAGAGACGCTGCAGGCTTGCCGTCTTGGCCTGCTCGAAGGCTCGGAAGAGGTTCATCGCGATCCAGGGATGACGCTCGAATGTCGCCTTCTTGATGACGACCGCGTGCATGATCGGAAAGATTCCCGTCTCCGTGTAGTACGTCTCCTCGATGCTGCGATAGTCCGGCCAGAGACGTGCAATTCGCGGGTCTTTTTTCAGGAAGCTCGCCGGCTCGCGCGCGGAGATCAGCCCATCGATGTCGCCGTTGAGGAGCAGGTCGTTGAGCGAGCGGTCCTGGACAGTTTCGATCTCGATGCCCGCCGGAAGCGACAGGGAGACCTTCTCGCTGCGTCCTGCTTCGTTGACGCCCGACTGGACCCAGTGGATATCTTTCAAATCCATTCCGCACTGGTGTTGCAGATAGGAGCGCGCATAGACGCCGGCGGTCTGGGCCCACTCCGGAATGCCGATCCTTCGCCCTGCCATATCTGCGGGGGTCTTGATCCCCGACCGCGTTGCGACGTAGAAGGCGGACTGCCGGAAGACGCGCGAGGGAAAGACGGGAATGGCCCAGAAGGGAGCCTTGTTCGCGGCGACGAGCGAGACGTACTTCGCCATCGAAAACTCGGAGACGTCCCACTCGAGGAAGGAGAACATCCGGAAGAAGATTTCCTCGACGGGCAGCTCCATCGCGGTGAGCTCGATTCCTTCCGGATGAATTCTCCCGTTCATTACATCCGAGACGTGATCGTAGTTGCTCATTGCCATCGACAGCGGAAGTTTCGACATCAGGGCTCCTGAAGTACAGATTGGGATTCGGTATAGGCGGCAACACTGTCCTGCCGGACGGGCCCACTGCGCGTGGGGCGGTCACTTCGTGACTTTTATACCGGTCTTGACACATGTGCTGCACGGGTCCTCCCGTTGGTCGGGATCTAGGCCGGAACGGGCTTCTCTAGAATGTGGCCCCATCGTTGCAAGGTCTGGGCGCGAAGCTCAGGGCTGGATTCAGCTACGGGTGGGAACTCCGACATCCATTCGAAGGGGCGCGTGGCGATGATGACGGCTCTCGAATTGTGGGAGATGCCCTTCTTCTTGCGTGGGTCGAGAGGACCGCTCCACGCCTGGCGGATGAACTCGATGTCTTCGCTGGGATCGCACCGCGTCGACATGGCCCACATGACGTCGAAGGGATTGCTTGGGTCGATGTCGTGATCGACGACGACGACGAAGCGCCCGAGGTAGTTTCCTGCATGTACGTTTGCCGCCAGCATGGCCGCCTGCCGCGCATGGCCTGCGTATGCCTGCCGGATTGAGATTACGTTGAAGAGCCGGCCGCCGCCCGACTCGTGGCACCATACGCCCTCGACACCGGACAGGCCGGCCTGCTCGACCTGATCCCAGATCATCGCCGATTTGATGACGGACTTGCTGAGCGTGTAGTCGGACGGCGGACGCATGGGGCAGGCCATGGTGATGATGGGCGAGTCGCGATGATAGACGCGCTTGACCCGCACGACATTGTCGGGGCGCGTGGAGCTGGCATAGTAGCCGGTCCATTCGCCGAAGGGCCCTTCGAGGCGAAGATCGTCGAGCAGAATCTCTCCCTCGAGCACGATTTCGGCACGTGCCGGCATGGGCAGGCCGTGGAGTTCGCTCTTGATGGTATCGAACGGGATGCCGCGATGGCCTCCGGCATGGGCGAACTCGGCAACCTGGAAGTTGACCTCGTTGCCCGAGGAGAGGAAGAGCAGCGGGTCGTGGCCACAGCTGATCAGCACCGGGCAGGGCTTGCCCATCTTGAAGTACTTTTCGCGGATGAGCCGGCCGTGCTTGCCGGGCGACATCCAGAGACCGAGCGTGTTCTTGTCGTGCACCTGCGCCCGGTAGGTCCCCACGTTGATCCAGCCGGTCTCGGGGTCCTGCATGATGATCAGGTCGGCGGTGCCGATGTAGCGTCCGCCGTCGAGTTCGTGCAGGAACGGAACCGGGAATTTGTACAGGTCCACGGCTTCATCGCGGTCGACGTTCTCAAGCACAGGGCCGGACTCGACGAACTCGTTGGGAATGAGCGAGAACTTCTTCATGCGATCGCGATACGCACGGACGATGTCGAGTGGGCGTTTGGAGAGCGGCAGGCCGAGGGTAAGGGCGAGGCGCTGCGGCGAGTTCGTCATGCCGGAAAGAACCCGGAATTCGGGCGAGTAGCCGGGAATGTTTTCAAACAGGATGGCGGGTGGATTCTCCGGGCGGGCGTGGTAGACCATCTCCGCGACAGCGCCCATTTCGAGCTTCCAGTCCACTCCGGAGACCCTCAGCAACTCACCGATTCCCTCTACCCGCTCCAGCCAGTCGCGCAGGTCCGCATGGGGGTGGGGGAAGCTGCCGAAAGACGATTGCACGCCGGGTTGCGCAAGCTCTGCTGTGTTCATGAGGGTATCTCCTTGGGCTATTTCCAAAACCGTACCAGGCAGAGGAAAGCGATGGTTGTCACGACAATCTGGGCGATTCCCCAGTAGAGGCCGATGCGAAAGATGTTGCGGTCCTCGCCTTTGATGTTGACCAGTGAGGCGGCGAAGCGAATGAGCGCGGGTTTGACTGCGTTGGTGGGTCCCATGGCGACCAGATTGACCAGGCCCACCAGCAGGACGAGCGGCAGGCCGAGTTTGGCAGCCGAGGTGATCTGCATGCGCGAGAAGAGGAAGATGGCCGGCGCGCCCTGGCCGAAGGTCATGCCGCCCAGGAAGATCAGCGCGGAGTCCAGCACCTCGTAGACCGTCTTGCCGCCATGCGCAAGCACCTGTCCCAGGTAGGCGATCTGGCTGGTGGCGACCATAAGGTAGACGGTTGCGCTGCCAAATAAAAGTGTGCTGAGGCTGGAGGCTCCATGCGCGGTTCCTCGCGCGACATCCTGGGCCAGGCTGGCCTTTTTGAGACGAACGGCGTAACAACTGACGATGGCAACGATAAGTGGGATGGCGGGCGCGGTCAGGAGATTGAGCCTGACCGGGCTGAAGCCCCAGGCCGCGACCTTGAAGTCGGTTCCGGCCAACGCCTTCGCCACCGCTGGAATCCGCGTGAACATGGTGTATGCGATCGCGATGAGCAGGGGGAAGTACGCCTTGAGCCTCATGCCGAGCGTATAGCGGACCGGCTGTGCGAGAGGCTCGAGCGCTGCATCCGCCATCATAGGGTCCAGTGTCTGGGCTGATGTCTGGGCTGAGAGTTCCGCAGAGCTGACCGGCCTGTCCATGCGCCCGAAGAAGAAGAGAAAGATCAGCGCGATGGTGCCGCCGGACATCAGCGTGAGCTCGTGGTAGTGGGGCCAGATCTGGGTGAAGAGCACGATACCGGCGATGTTGCTCAGCGACAGCATCCAGAAGAGGATCTGGCTGCGGCGGGTGCCAAAGCGGAAGCCCAGGATTCGGTAGGTTCCGATCATGGCCACGAAGACGAGCGGAATCGCGAGCTGACCGGAGGCGGTGGCGATCTGATCGACGGGAAGGCCCGTCGCGGCGCTCGCGATGACTGCCCCGATGAACAGGGCGGCGAAGGGAATGCACCAGGAGGCGTAGATCAGATAGCCGGCCGCCGAGGCGACGCCGCCGAAGCCGAGATCGGCCAGGGCGGGGATTGCGACCGGGTACACGGCATAGAGGTTGAAGGTGCCCACGAATGCGCTGAGCAGGGTGACCATGGTCAGCGCGCGTACCTGCCGGTCCTTTGTGGGAACGATGGAGCCGAAGGAGTCGAGCAGAGCGGGAATCAGACCGGTCGCTCTGAATGTCTGTCCGAAGATCTGCCCCGACCAGAGCAGGATGAAAACGCTCCACATGGTCAGGTTGCCCCAGAGCGCGGCCTCGACGCTCTTCACCGCTGAGAGGTGGTAGTAGGTGATAACCACGATAAACTCCACCACGAAGGTGAGAATGGAGGTCATCAAAGCGCTGAGCCGGAACAGGAGGAAGCCCGCGACCAGGGTGGCGAAGGGCAGCAAGGCAACCAGCACCTTGATCACCGTGACGGTGTCGGCATGAGCTGCGAGGTTTCCCGGTGCGACCATCTCCACGTCCCCTGTCGTACTGCAAACCACGGTGGTATCCGGAGTGAACCCCGTTTGCTGCGTAGATCGACTGCGGTCACCGGCCTTCTGAACCAGAGACCTGTGACGTCTGGAAGCCGCCAGTCTGCTAGTCTGCCGCCATCTCAGAGGGCTGCAGGAGTCCGGCACGCAGGAGCACAGCATCGATCACCTTCTGCAACTCGGCATCGAGGCTGATCAGAGGAAGGCGCAGCTCCGGCGAGTCCAGCAGCCCGAGACGCGACATCATGTACTTGAGCGGCACGGGATTGGTATCGAAGAAGATGGATTGATTCAACTCGAAGATGTCGACGTGAAGCTGCTTCGCCCTCCGGAGGTCGCCCTGCATGACCGCGTCGTAGAGCGCGGCGACCCTGGCGGGAGCGACATTGCCGACAGCGTTCATCAGGCCGCTCGCTCCGAGGACGAGCATGGGAAGGCTGAGCGCCTCGACGCCGCAGAACATGCGGAAGTCCGGGCCCATGCCGGTCTGCAGCTCGGTCAGCAGCTCCAGGCCCTTGTCGGCATGCTTGAGACCGACGAGATTGTCGAGCCGCTCGCCGATCCGCATGACGGTCTTCGCGGTGATTGAAACCGCGGCCCGGCCCGGGATGTGATAGATCATCAGAGGCAGCTGGGTGCGCTTGCCCACGGCCGCGAAGTACTCGACCAGTCCTCGCTGCGACGGCTTGATGTAGTACGGCGTGACGACCAGCAGGGCGCTGGCTCCAGCCTGCTCGGCGCGCTCGGTAAGCTCGATGGTTTCGGCCAGCGATTGCGAGCCCGTCGCGGCGACAACAGGAATCTTGCCATTGACCGCCGCCACGGCAATCTTCACGAGCTCTGTCCGCTCATCGACGGTAAGGCTGCTGGGCTCGCCCGTCGTTCCCGCCACAACCAGACCGTGGGAGCCCTCCTGTACCTGGCGCTCGGCCAGCTCGCCAAAGCACTTGAAGTCGACCTTCCCTCCCCGGAACGGCGTGATCAGGGGAGGGTAGGAGCCACAGAGAAACGTCTTGTCCAACTGCATCATAGAAAGAATCCGTCCCGTCTTCGTTCACGATGTCGTGAGCCACCGTTCGCAGCTACGGTCTGCAAGGCTACGGTTTGCATGTACGAGACCTACGCCTCGCGGTTGGTGTAGAAGCCCTTGGACGCGCCCAGCAGTTCGATTGGCTGGTCCAGGCTCTCCTGCCAGAGCAGAGAACCCATCCAGACGTTCAACGGGCTATCCTGCACGGTCAGTTCGTACACGTCCTCGTCGAGCGAGGCATGGTTATGAACCGCCCATCCGGGAGCGGAGAGCATCAGGTCGCCCGCCTTCCAGGGGTACTTCTTGCCTTCCACAACGCTGTAGCCGGTCCCCTGGAAGTAGTAGTTGATCGCCGCGCCGGTGTGACGGTGCGGCCGGTCGACAATGTTCTTCGGCCTGATGGTAAACGTCGCGAAGAAGTTGCTGGTGGTGCCGTTGGTGCGTCCCGTGGCCTGGTTGTAGAGCAGGTACAGGCGGCGGCCACGATAGGACTGCCCGAGCGACGCCAGCTTGGCCAGCTCGGCCTTGACCCTCTTCCAAGGGAAGTAGAGCGGCTCCGACTTCATCACGTCCGGGTTGATCAGCTTCTCGTAGGGCATCAACTGCGCGCCATCGTCTGAGATGGGAAATGTCCCGAATGGGCTTTCGGCCGTGGCGTGCTCGTCGGTGGACTTCTTCTTGAACTTCTCCGGCTGGGGATCCTCTTCGACGATGTACACGTTCATCTTTTTGAGCAGCGGAGAGTTGCTGTAGGTGAGGCGCACCTGCAGCTCGTCCGTGTCGTTGACGTGCTCGTAGATGACCCAGGAGGGGGTGTTGAAGACATCGTATTGGCCATACTTTATGACCTTGCCGTCAACGGTGGACTGGCCTCCGCCGCGAATGCAGAAGTTGACGAGAGCGGCGTTGTGACGGATTGGCTTGGTCCGCTCGCCCGGCTTCAACACGCAGATGGAGACGCCGATGCCCGGCGCGAGGCCCTCGCCCACACCCGTTTGCGGGTTTGCGATCTGCGATTCCCGTCTGCCGTTTGCCGGCTGCGGCAGGCTGGCGAGCCGTTCGATCTCGGCGTCGATCGCCTCCTTGGTGATGGTGACCGCCGGGATGAGATCGAGCTTCTTCTCGGCAACGCCGGTTCGATCCGCGAAGTAGAAGCTCTTGTCCTGAGTGCTCTGCGTATCGTTAGTAGTCTGAATGTTGTTGGTAGTCTGAGTTTCCTGCATGTCGTCTCCTGTCGAACATCTACGTTGCCTGGTTTGTCCGCAGGTGCGGGGTGACCTTCTGCGGGTGTGAGAATTTGTAACCACGTTGGCTGTTCACGGCGTCCTGATAGAGCCGTATGCCGAGAGAGAGGTCTGATATGCCTACTCCGAGAGACTTGAAGACGGTCAGGTCATCCGATTGGCTGCGTGCGAATCGCTCCGAGACGATGGTTGCGAGAGACTGAACGGCGTCCCAGCGGGTGGCATCCGGGCCGAAGAATTCGATCAACTCGCGCGACAGCTTTCGCGCCTGCGGGACGCTGTCGGTCACGATCCGGGTCGAACGCGAGAGCACATCGGCGGCCACCTCGGCACGGCTGGGCACAATGGCGCCGACGGAGTTGATGTGCGCGCCGCGCCGCACCATATCCGCAGTCAGGATGGGGTCGGGGGCTCGCGTAGCCAGGGTGACGATGGACGCGCCTTCGACGGCCTCGCGAACACTCGAAGCGGCGACGGTCTCCACCTCGAACTCGCTTCGGACGCGCGATACGAACTGGTCGCAGCGGTCTTGATTTGGACTGAATACCCGGATGCGCCGGATCTTCCGCACGGCCAGGATGGCTGCGACCTGGGTGATGGCCTGCTTGCCTGTCCCGATGATCGCAAAGTCATCCGCATCGGGCTCCGCCAGCCAGCGCGTCGCCACGCCGCAGGCCGCGGCGGTGCGCATCTGGCCCAGGGCGAAGGCCTCGATCACGGCCATGAGCTTGCCATTGTTGCTGTCGAAGAGAATGAGCATCGGCGTCGCTCCCCCCTTCGTA
Organism: Edaphobacter sp.; assembly: GCA_965277575.1. GTDB lineage: Bacteria > Acidobacteriota > Terriglobia > Terriglobales > Acidobacteriaceae > Edaphobacter. The sequence continues at coordinate 2,482,656 of CBDIDK010000002.1, read as the reverse complement.
TGCGACCAGGTCTTGGTTCCGCAGAATCCGCTCTCCGGAAACACGGCCCCGATCGCGTGCAGCGTCGAGCCGCCAGCCCACTCCACATGGGTCTTGATCATGTTGCGCGCTTCGTTCCGCGCCTCGGCCAGTAGCCCCTGCTCGAGCGCGCCGATCGCGCCTGCGATATCCATCATGGAGACAACATCGGCCTCGGAGATCCAGAGAGGCTTTTCAATTTCGGGGGTCATTGCATCTCCTCGAACGGCGAACCGACCGGCGGGGCGAGATTGAGCGCATTCACGATCAGCGCGTGGGACATGTAACGGCCGATCAGCATCAGCACCGCGATTGTGCCGGGAACGCCAATCGCCCGGATAACGGCGTCAACCTCAGCACTGGTCTTATGGCCGTTCCGCTGGACGACCGCGATGACCAGCCGCTGGACGTCCCGCTCTTGCTCCGACAGCTTGAGCGCAGCGTCGGGCGAGAGGCTGAGAATGCCCTGAATCCATTCGGCGGAGAAACCCAGTCGCAGCGACAGCCGTTCATGCTGCACGCGTTCGTAGGCGTTATCCATCAGCCTGGCAATGGTGAGAGATACAAGCTCGGTCAAGTTTCCCGGCAACGCATGCTTCAGATGCTCAGTGAACTCAAGAAAGGAAAGCAGGGCTTCGGGCTGATGAGCCGTACACTGAAAGAATTCACCCAGGTAGCCGAGCCGCTCTACCCGGGGGCGCAGGAACGATGCGAGCTCCGCCGGAAACTCTTCTCGCGAGAGTCTTGGGATCGCACTACTCATGTCTGGACACCTTGTGAGAATCCACGCTGCACCGGCTCGACGATGCGACCGTGAGATTCAGAATCGAGCTTCGCGGATTGTCGAGAAGGTTCCGGCGGAGGGGGCAGCTATTCATGAATAGAACTCTTTCTCCTGATGCACTCTCAACCGGGCGCAAAGCCTGCGATGCTGCACCCTGCTGGCCGGACCACTTAGCTGCTGCGGATTCAGCGCCTGTCGTTTTCGACGCGTCAATGCCGATTCAGACGATCAGTGTAGCATGAGGTCTTACATCAGACCAATCATTTCTGCTGCTGATTCGAGCCGTAGATGCCGAACTCAGGAACCGTATTCAATCGAGCCGGACAAGGCCTTTGGACTCGCCCCGGCGCCGGTCCTTTAGGCCGTACAAGTTATAAGAACCTGTCTAAAAACTGACACTGTAGGCTTTCTCTGCTGTTGTTTGTTTTTCGCCGTCATCCTGAACGCAGTGAAGAGCTTGCCCTGAGCTTGCCGAAGGGACCCCTGTATTCGTCTTTTTGGTCTTTGCCTGTTCTCAAATCCAACTCATCCGTGCAAATCCGTGGCCGAATCCTTCAGTCTTTAGACAGCTTCTAATGGAGTATCGAGAAACTCGTCAAGAGGCAGACGAGAGTTCAACCGCATCGATTCCTTTGCGATGAGCCTGCGAATCGTGAAGCAGCCATCCTTCTCTGCTTTACTCTGGTCTTTGACAGTCCTTGGCGCAAAAGGTATAACCTCATTCCATAGAGGCGATGCCCATCCGACCCGATCCTGCGCGCCAGCCGTTCCGACCGCCATTCCGCAGGTAACGCCCGCGTTTACGATGGTGCAAGGGGAGTGCACGTGAAACGACTCATTGTCGCAATTACAGGCGCATCCGGCGCCATCTACGGCGTCAGGACGTTGCAGGCGCTGCGTGCGGCAGGTAACGTCGAGGTGCATCTGGTGATCTCTCCCTCCGCGGCTCGCACCCTCTTGGCCGAGACCGACTTCACCATGGAAGACGTGCGAAAGCTCGGCGATGTTGTCCACAACCACAAGGACATCGGCGCTTCGATTGCCAGTGGCTCCTTCCGGACCGAGGGTATGGTCGTAGTTCCGTGTTCGGTCAAGACGCTGAGCGGAATCTCCAACTGCTACGACGAAGACCTGATCGTCCGAGCGGCCGATGTATGCCTGAAGGAGCGCCGCCGGGTCGTCCTGATGGTGCGAGAGACTCCGTTTCATGCAGGTCACATCTCGCTGATGGATCAGGCCACCAGGATGGGCGCTATCATCATGCCTCCCATTCCGTCGTTCTATACGCGTCCCAAGAGCATCGACGACATCGTCAACCAGAGTGTCGGCCGCATGCTGGACCTGTTCGATCTTGCCGGCGACATGGTCTCGCGCTGGACGGGAACCGCGTCTCCGGCCGCACGGCAGACCGGCCCGGAGTAAAGACGCGACCACAGGCAAGGATCAGATTAAAGCGGTTCTTCAACCGAGGCACTCTATCCTCGATCCACCAACGGGAGGGCCAGCGCAGCAGATAGTGTCAACACCGGTACACAAGTCACGAAGTGACCGCCCCACGCGAAGTGGGCCCGTCCGGCAGGACAGCTTTACGGTGTATTGCCATCGGAACCCGCTCTATTCCGGGACCCTCTTCTTGGTATCCATGTTGAATTGGATTCCGGTTTTTTTCAGTTCGGCGACATACATCTCCCGAACCTCGGGATCTTCATCCTCATACTCGATCATGTTGCCGCCCTTTTTCACGTCCACCGAATCGAGGAGATGCGTATAGCCTCCGCCGCCGAGGCCCTCCATGAACCACCTGCCGGTGCCGCCCCAGTTCGGTGCGATGTACCGCGCCGGATCGCGTCCGGTATTGAAGTGCTGATGGAACCAGCCGTCGGGTGGAACGGTGAGGCTTCCGTCGGTCCAGTCCACCCGCTTCTTCTGGGGAGCGTCCGAGTAGCGGTTCGACCCCTTCCAGAACAGCGTATAGCCCTGCCCGTTCAACGTCACCACGTGCGACCCTGGCCCGTGCCGGTGCGCCATCTTGTACGTCCCTGTCGCGACCTCGGAGATGTGCGTCTGCATGGTGTTGTTGGCAAGCTCGAGCTCGATCCTCGAGTTGCCCTTGCCGCGCGAGGTCGAGGCCTTGACCCCGATCGAGCGCGCATCCGGAATAAAGCTGCCGTGGAAGGTGTAGACGCCCTTCGAGCTCTCTGCGCTCTTCACACTCTTCATGTGCAGCTTGTCGTCGCCGCTCTTCAGGAACTCGCCCGCGGGGTCGAACCGGTCGCGGAAGACATAGTCGTTGTTGAAGACGAAATCGCTGTTGTGGAACAGATCGATGACCACAGGCGAGTTATTGACGGAGAGAAAGCGTGCCGGCTTGGTGCCCCGGTTGAAGTGCTGCCGCCACATATTCAAAGGCGGCCCAAGCACGCTGCCGCCCTTCCACTTAGCGGAAAACTTCTGGCCGCCGGGCGCCCACATCTGCGACTCGCCCGCATCTCCATCCAGAAAATAGATCGTCTCCTCGAAGAGGTAGCGCTGCGGATTCGTCGATGCTCCCGGCGGAAGCTCGCACACATAGGCGGTATTCACGCCCTCTCCGCCGATCAGGTTCACGTGCGCGCCCAGGCCTCCGACTCTCTTCCAGGGCTCCAGCTTGAGCGAACGAAGATCCGTAATCGCAAAGTCGCGGTAGACGGGGATGTTCTCAGTCTTGAGCCACTCGGCGAAGGTGTCCAGATTGGTCTGGTTGAAGTCGTATCCAGCATCCACGCTGGTGGCAGGCGGGTGGACGTGCGAGCTGGCGCCGTGCGCGGTACCCGTAGGCGTCTGGGCCCCGGCCGTGCTCTTGAGCAGGAAGCTCGTAGCGGCGAGGCTAAACGCTCCGTCCGCCGCTCTCTGGACGAACTCCCGCCGGGAGATGCGGCCTGCCTTAAGATCGCTTGCGATGTCCTTTGCACTCTTCACTCTTCCTCCTTTACGGCAGCCAGCAATTCGCGCTGAAATGCCGTTCTTGCTTCATATTCTTTAGACTTCGGGCAAAGCGTTTAGAAGATGAACTTCGCTCCAAACTGAATTTGCCGCGAGGTCGTCAGGGTGGGCGCCGGCAGTTGCCCGGCCGAGGACAGCACACCGCCGGATGAGTTGAACAGTCCGGTGGCCTGCGTGCCGAAGTTGGTGTGGTTGAGGACGTTGAAGAATTCTCCGCGGAGCTGCAGGCTGTATCGGTCGGCGCGGAGGGGAATGTTCTTGAAGAGGGACGTGTCGAAGTCGGCGAACCTCGGCCCACGCAATGTGTTCCGTCCCAGATTTCCCAGCGTGCCTGGAGCCGGAAACGAGAAGCAGCTCGTGTTGATGTACTTGGATGGCTGGCCAGGGTTGATCGCGTTCGTAGTACAGCCTGGGGCAGGGTTGAAGTTCGGCCGCTGGCCTCCAGCCGTGCTGTGGGTGCGGCTGTTTCCCGTCAAGGCCTGATCCGACGTCAATCGAACCGAGAATGGCACGCCGGAGTGGAACTGGAAGATTCCTCCAAGCTGCCAGCCTCCCAGAACTGCCTTCGATGCGCCACGCAGCGTGCCCGGAATAGGGATGTCCCACTGGGCATTGAGGATGGTGTTGTTGGTGATGTTGTAATCGGAGACTCCTTTCTGGAGCTTCAGATCGAAGGCGTAGGACGGTCCGACCGTGTTGTTGTATTCGTTGTCGCTGAATGTGGCGGAGCCTTCATCCAGGCTCTTCGACCACGTGTAGGTCCCCTGGAAGGCCAGTCCATGGACCAGACGCCGGCTTACATTCACCAGCAGGCCGTGGTAGGCGGAGTAGTCGGAAAAGACCATTCCTTCTATGCGTCCGTAGTTGGGGTTGATACGCTGGATTCGCTTGAAGCAACTGGACGGGACCGGCGTTGTACCGCAGCCTGTCGGCACGGGGAAGTGAAGCTGGCCGTTCGAGTCGATGTTTACCTGCGACAATGGCACCTGGTCCATATCGTCGATGCTGAGTGGGACGTGGACAGAGTGCGATCCGACATAGCCAACCATGAGAGCGATATCGGGCGTCAGTTGTTGCTGCGTGGTGAGGTTCCACGCCTGGTTGTAAGCGCGCGGCGGATTCTGTTGTACATAGTTCGCCTCCTCGCTCGCAGGCGTAAGCAGACTGAGCCCATTGCCCGGGAAGGCGCTTGCCGGAGGGCCCTGCGCTACCCCGGTCACATAGAACGGCGCGGCGTGCGTCCGGTTTACGAAGAGGTAGGGCAAAGGCATGATGTCATAGAGGCCGAACGACGCGCGGATCGAAGTCTTGCCCGTTCCGAAGGGGTCGTATGCGAGGCCTACACGCGGGGCGAAGTTCAGATGGTTCCCATTACCGACGAATGAACCGCCGAGCTTGGGAGTTGGGTCGGAGAGATTCAACAGAAGCGATACCTTGCCGTTGGCCTCCGTGACCGGTGTGTTGGTCTCATAGCGCAGGCCGGCCGTGACTGTAAGCTTCGGGCTGACGCGAACGACGTCCTGGGCATAGGCTCCGTAGACATCGCTCCTGAGGCTGCGTCCGCCGTTGGTTCCGGGGAAGTCGGACGAGAAGGTCAACGGCACATTCTGCAGGAGATCCTGAACGGAACCGAAGTCCCACTCACCAAAGGGCAGATTGACCGAGCTGAAGTTGTCGGCGATGCGCTCGAAGTTGAAGCCGAACTGGAGGGTGTGCTTTCCCTTGACCCAGCTAAGGTCATCGGCCCCCTGATACGAGATGAAGTGAAAGATATCCGCGCCGGACGCTCCAAGGCCGCCCGCAGTGGCCAGGGCGCCGGCCGTCAGCACACCGGATGGGTTTTGAGGCAGAAAACCAAGCGTGGTGTCCGTCGCGAGCGGCGACAACGCCGAGACATCCTGAGAGTCGCTGGCGAACGTGTGGCTCAGACCCAGGCGCGCCGTATTCAGGATGTTCGCGGAAAAGAAGTGTTGCAGGGCCACGGTAAAGTTGTCATGGCTGGACGGCGACCCTGTCAGCTTCTGATTGAACGGATCGGGGGCCAGCAGCGACGACTTGTCCCACTGATAGCTTGCGGAGATGTTGGTGGTTGCCGTGAAGGTGTGGTCGATCTTCCCGACCGCGTAGTATTCGCTTCCTGTCTGCGCGCCTGGAAAGTTGTAAAAGGCGGTGCCGTCGCCATTATCCTTGCCATTGGCAACTGGGAAGAGGGCCAGAAAAGGCTTCGTGTTCGGGGAGATGGGGACGGTGATCGTGCCGGTGCCGCTGGGGTTGGGTACGATGCCGTTCCGCGCTGAGTCGGAGAGCGTGAGCGAGTTTTCGGACAGGCTGAGCGCCTGGTTCAGACCTTCGAAGTTCGCGAAGAAGAAGGTCTTATCCTTCCTGATCGGTCCGCCGATCGCGACGCCATACTGGTTGCGGTGAAACGGCGGAACGCTCGGCCCGTCGAAGTAGTTGCGCGCATCGAGTGCGCTGTTGCGGAAGAATCCGAAGGCGGTCCCGTGAAATTCGTTCGTGCCGGATTTGAATGCGGCATTGACGACGCCACCGGAGGTCATGCCGTACTGCGCGGAGAAGCCGCTGGTCAATACGGCGAACTCGCGCACCGCATCCACGCCCAGGTTGATGTTGATTCCGCTGCCCGGGCTGCCGTTGGCATAGTCGTTGACGATGAGGCCGTCGACCAGGTAGAGGTTCTCCGTGGGCCGATTGCCCGTGATGTAGAGATTTTCTCCGTTGCCCCTTGCCGCTCGCGAGTTGGTCGGCGATCCCTGGGTTGACTGCTGCCCGAGTCCGCCCGTGACCCCGGCCTGCAGGGTGGCCAGCTGCAGCCAGTCGCGCCCATTGAGCGGGAGTTCACGGATGGCATGTTCCCCCACCAGCCCGCTGACCGTCGGCGAAGTCGTATCCACCTGGGGCGCCTCGCCGGTGACGACCACCGTCTCCGATACCGCGCCCGGCTGGAGGGATAGATTCACCGTCGCCGTCGCACCGACCGTTAGATCGACGCCAACTCTAACTTCAGACTTGAAACCCTCGGCGGCCGCCTGGAGCTTGTAGGTTCCGGAGGGTAAGCCGACAAACTGGTATTGGCCGCTTTGACTGACGGTCGTCTTCTGCTCGGCCCCGGTTTCGGTATTCGTAATCGAAACGGTAGCGCCTGCTACGTAAGCGCCAGTTGGATCGGACACAATCCCGAGAATCGCGCCGGTGGTCCTCTGAGCGGAGATGGACCCACTGCCGGCCAGGAGAAGGATGCACATCGCGATTGCCTTTAGGGCGGATGACTGTTTCATGAAGTTCATTTCATTCCTCGAGAGGATGCCTGGAGTTGCGGTTCAGTCATCGAGCAAGGGCCTGAGTCAAGCCCCTCATGGAGAGGCGGCTCCCTTTTTGTCCAATACATTCTTGCCCTGCGCGGATCCCGGAGATGCATTGAACTGGACTCGTTGATCATGGGCTGAGCTTATACCTTTCGCATAGGAGCGTTGTCAAGGCAGACATCGGAGAGCTTACGGCGCAGGTCGGCAGGCGTAACTACCAGGTCGTAGCCATTCCGCTTTTTGAGGAACAAGCCTATTTTTTGTGGTTATTCTTTAGATATTGCCCTACGTGCGACAAATCCGGAAAGGATTCCAAAGCAGGCATGGCAACCCGGGAAAGGACGGATCAAAGAGAGGGAAGAGAGGAAGGAGGAACGAAAAAACGTCCCTTGGAATTCTTTGGTCTGATCTTCAAGACTGGGTGCTACACTACACGAACTGGTGACATGCATGGCGGCTCGCGTAGCAGAGGGACCATTTAAAATTGTCGGGCTTGCCCGCCAACGTGTTCACGAGCCTGTAGCGGAACAGATTCGGCAGGCCATCTTCAACGGTCTGATCGCGACCGGGCACAAGCTGCCTCCGGAGCGCGAGATGGCGGAGCACTTTCAGACCAGCCGTGTCGCCCTGCGGGAAGCTCTCCGCGCGCTCGAAAAAGAAGGTCTGATCACCGTCCGGCGAGGCGCCGGTGGAGGAGCCTTCGTCGCCGACTTCGACAATGCCCTCCGCGCCCTGGGCGACTCCCTGAACACGGTGGTAAAGCTGGGATCCGCAAAGAGCGCCAACCTGACGGAGATGCGCTCCATTCTGGAACCTGAAATCGCGCGTCTGGCCACCCTCCGCGCTACCCCCGAGGATATCTCCGCCATCGAGGCCGTGCTCAAGGCTCAGGAGGAGGAGCTGAAGGCGGGAGAGCTCAGCCGCAAGCTGGATATGGACTTCCACCGGTGTGTCGCCGAAGCTGCTCATAATCCGGTGCTCAATATCGTGGTCAACGCGGTGAACGAATCCATCCGGGACTCCATCCTGCGCTCCAAACGAAGCGAAGAGATGCGGACACGTGTCGTGAGCTACCACCGGAATATCTTCGAAGCTCTTCGGGCAGGCAATGCTGAGCTGGCCAGAAAGATCATGTCGGAGCACGTCGTGGACGTTCAATGCCATCTGGAACTATCCACTCCAGTCTGATCTTCCGATTTCACGCGGTGGAACAGCGCAGCCCGTAGCCGACCCTCCAGGCCACAAAGAATCCGACTCCGTTCGCGCTGAATGCATTCCAGCGAAGAATGTTGCGAGGATCGGGAACGCGTTCGACGTGCTGCTCTGCCCTATCGTCGGCTACGACTGCCCGATCAGCACGCCCGCCGCGAACACCAGGCCGCCGCCCACAATTACCTGCAGGCACGAGAGCGCGAAGCTCGTCTTGAAGTAGCGATGCCGGATCAACGCGATCACCACCAGCTCCACCCCGACCACCCCGTAGGCCCACGTCAGCGCGGTATGCACGTTGGGGATAAGGAAGGGCAGCGTATGCAGAAAGCCGCCGATAAACGTCATCAGGCCGGTCACGAGGCCGCGAAAGATCGGGTTGCCGCGCCCGGTCAGTTCGCCGTCGTCCGACAGACCCTCGGAGAACGCCATCGAGATGCCCGCACCGACTGCCGACGCCGCGCCGATGAGGAAGACCGTATGCGAGTTGTGCGTCGCAAAGGCAGTCGCGAAGATCGGGGCCAGGGTCGAGACCGAGCCGTCCATCAGACCGGCTAGCCCCGGCTGAACGATGCGCAGCACAAAGCTCTTGTCGCTCCGAACGATATCGGCCAGCTCACTCAGACCGGGAATGTTGTCAGACATAGGCACCCCTCCTTTGTGGCAGACTACCGCATGGCGGCGAGCCCAGTTATAGAGCAGCCGGACCGGCGCAAAGCTGCGGGTTGCGCCGCCAGTAGAGAAGGCTCACAAGATGCAGCAGGAAGAGAGCCTCGAGCGGAATACAAAACCGGGGGTCGGAGTTGGTGAGGAGAAAAGGAAGAATGTAGAGAATTTCAGTGGCGAACAACATCCGGTCTTCCAGCGAAAACGGTCCCCGGCGATGAAGCAGGAGCGCGGCAAGGAAGAGAAAGGCAGGAGCCGCAAGCAGCGCCTTCACCAGTCCAGGCCCCGAGAGAAGCCGGTGCACCTTGGTATCGGGCCGAAACAAGGTGAAGAGTTTGACCAAGACCAGCTCGACCTCGACACCCGGGTGGTGAAGTGCGAAATGGATGGACTGCCGGGTATAAAAGCTGCCCATGGCGGGAGAATAAAGTTCGTCGACGGTTACGGGTCCCTTCAAGCGCACGATATCGACGCCGATTGAGTTTTCGGCATTCAGCTCATGCAACAGCGTGGTCATGGTCTCCGGATTATGGCCGGCGTAGAGGTTGTAGGGTCCGTTGTGAGGAAAGAAGGCAGAACCGTGGCTGGCGATCCCGAGCAGCGAGAACGTGCCGGCCGCGATGACCAGAAAGGCCACGACATCGGCGCCGAGCCGGGCTCGTGACAGACCAGGCCGGCGGCATAGAAGAAGCGCCAGAATTACAGGAAGAAGCAGGATCAGATTGGGGCGGCAGAATATCGCTGCGGCAAAGACAAGTCCCGCGGCCAAGGTATGTCTCAGTTCGAGACGGGGCGCACGATGAAGCAGATCCAGGCAGACCAGGACAAAAAGCAGCAGGAGAAACGTGCTGAGCGCTAAATCCCATACCTTGGAGACCGAAAGAAAAAGCTCGGGATCGAGCGCGAGAGGCAGCGCCCCCAGGGCGCTGTAGCCGGCGGGAAGACGAAGCTGCCGAAGGATGAGATAGCCGACACGGACGATGCCGATCTGCAGGAGCACCTGGAGCGCAAGCACCCCGTGAATGCCCGCAACCCGAAACCCCAGGGCCGCGAACAGAGGGTAGGCGAGCGGGGTGAACGTATCCGAAATGCGACCCGTGGCTGCCCACTGGACCATATCGGCGCCATAGCCTGGCATGGGATAGGTTACGGGAACCCGCAAGGCAACCAGGATGCCGATGAGAGCGGTCACCGCGAGAAGAACCAGCAAAGACCGTTTGGCGGGCATTTTTACGATGATAGGGATTTCCCGAAGTGTTGGTCAAGAAACGCCAGAGACCACAGGACAACCGTAACGCCAGCAAGGCTCAGCAATAAATCAGGACGTGCAGGCAAACACAAACTCCGCTCTGCGGCTGGTTGGCTGGCAGAGCGGAGTCGATGGTCCTTATCGATCGAATCGCATACGAACTTGCAGTTCGCGGTTACTGGCCGCGGCGAGCAGGGCCGGAGCGGCTGCTGCCCGGACGGCTGTTGCTGTTGGGCCGTCCGCTGCCGCCGCCTGGACCACGGCCGCCGGAGCTGCGTCCACCAGAGAAGCCGCCGCCACCGCTGCGGCTGCGGAACCCGGTCCGCGCACCCGCATAGTTGGCGTTCGGAGTTGTCATCGGGGAAACAGGATCGTTGCCCTTCCACGAGCGAGTCTCAAGCTGCATCAAATCCGACCCCTGAGCTGTTGTGTCGAGGGGCTGGTTGCGCACTTCCTTCTCAAGGTTCTTATCGGCCTCGCGCCACTCGAACTTTATCTTCAGATCGCGTTCGAGCTTGCGCGCGTCGTGCCTCTCCTGCGGCATGACGAACGTCGTCGCCACGCCCTTCGCGCCCGCACGTCCGGTACGGCCAATGCGATGCACGAAGTCATCCGAGGCGTTCGGCAGATCGTAGTTCACCACATGCGCGATGTCCTGCACATCGATACCGCGCGCCGCGACATCGGTCGCCACCAGAACGCGATGGCGTCCGCTGGCAAAGCCCTTCAACGCCGCCGTCCGCTGCGACTGGCTGCGGTCGCCATGGATCACGTCCGAATCGTGCCCCAGCTTTTCGAGCTTCTTCGCGATGCGGTCCGCGCCATGCTTGGTGCGCGAGAAGACGAGGAATGTGCCCTCTTCCTGGCGCAGCATCTGGTCCAGCAGGCCAAGCTTCTGGTCCTGCATCACGGTGTACACCCGCAGCTCGACGCGGTCGCTCGGCTTCGACGTCTGGCCAATCTCGACCCGCACCGGCTTGTTGACGTAGTCGCGCACGATCTCGCGAATGTTCGCATCGAGCGTCGCCGAGTAGCACATCGTCTGACGCGTCTTCGGCAGCGCGCCAACGATGCGGCGGATCGCGGGCAGAAAGCCCATGTCGAGCATCCGGTCCACTTCATCGAGCACCAGCATCTCGACCGCTGAGATATTCACCGCGCGGCGGCGAAGGAAGTCCTCCAGCCGGCCCGGCGTCGCGACAACCAGGCGCGGTCCGCGATCGAGCTGGTCAAGCTGATTGTTCTCGGAGAGTCCGCCGCACACCAGCACGGCATCGTTCTTCGAGCCCGGAACCAGCTTCCAATAGGCCTCCAGCACCTGCATCGCAAGCTCTCGCGTCGGCAGCAGGATCAGCGCGCGGATCGGACCGCGTTTGCCCTTGGTGCTCGGCGCCGAGGTCGCATCCATCCGCTGGATCATCGGGATCAGGAAGCTGAGCGTCTTGCCGGTACCGGTCGAGGCGGTGGCAAGGATATCGGAGCCCTCAAGCGCGGGCGGGATCGCCTTGGCCTGCACCGGCGTGGGCATGGTAAAGCCGGCATTGGTGAGGCGCGTCTTCAGCGAATCCGAGATGTTGAAGTCGGTAAAGCGTACATCGTCCACCAGAGGAAGCCCTGCCGGATTCGCGGCTAAGGAGCTGGCCTGAGAGGCTGCGGTGTAATTGGTCGTGTGCTGCTGAGTCGCGTTCTGGTGAGTTGGTGCAAGTTGCTCGTTCGGTTCCAAAGTTGCAGAGTTCAAAATTTTTCCTGTCTGGATTGGTGAGGAGTTATGAAGCGACATAGGGGTGCAGGGGTGCGCAACGCACCATGGGTTCATTCAATCAGCATTGCTGTCGGGTATCGAAGCGCTGCTGCTGCACGGCGAGACTCGTCCGATGACGGGTCTTCCAGCCAGAGCAACCAGCGCGATCTTCATATCGTGCAGGAAGAATTGCGGTGGGTGAGGCGAATCGCAGTCTCTGGCCAAACTCCGAAGTCCACAAAGAGTCTTTGCCTGCGATGCCCGCACTCTTTTTCCGAGAGTGCAACACAAGAGTATCACAGCGCAACGCAAACGCGCGACCGCGGATTAAATGGATCAAAACGGATAACACCAGAACAAGACCAGAGGGATCGCCGCCACGCCCCTGTAAGCCTGTATTGTCCCGTCTTGTCTTATCCGTTTTAATCCGCGCCATCCGCGGTCGCGCTTTGTTTGCTCTAGATGTGGCAGCTCACCATGCCACGTTTTTCAAGGTATCTCTGGTGGTACTCCTCGGCCTTCCAGAACATCCCTGCCGGCAGCACCTGCGTCGCGATCGGCTTGCGGAACGACCCCGCCGCGTTCAACTCCGCGACCTTCGCCCGAGCCTCCGCGGCCTGTTCGTCCGAATGGGTAAAAATGACAGAACGATACTGCGAGCCCCAGTCCGGACCCTGCCGGTTCACCTGCGTCGGATCGTGCAGCGCAAAGAAGATATCCAGCAGCACCTCGTACGGCAATCTGGACGGGTCGAACGTCACTTCCACAACCTCCGCATGGCCAGTGCGGTCCGTACAGACTTCCTTATAGGTTGGGTGTTCGAGATCGCCGCCCTCATATCCCACGGCCGTGTCGATAACACCTGTGATTTCATTGAAACGGGTCTCTACACCCCAAAAACATCCTGCTCCAAATGTTGCCTTTTCCATTGCCACTCGAATACTCCTTCACTGCATCTATTGGATGCCCTCGGGCTGTGAATGTCACCACAGGAGGGTTAATAGCGGGAGTTATTCTGGGCGCGCGAAAGAACCAGTGTCAAGGGGTCAGCCGACATAGGACGCAGGACATCCGGCCACGGATCGACACGGAGAAACACGGAGGTAAGGCGTAACGGTGATGATTACGTGGATCGGCGAGACCGGCTGGCCGACTTCGTCCCCGTAGGCTGTCTCCGCGGCTTCGACGACTTCTTCTTCACCGGCGTCTTCAACTGCGCGAACTCCGGCGTCTTCTTCTTCGGCACCACCTTCCTGCCCTTCGCCGCGCGGTCCAGCGCCGTCACCTCGCCCAGGGTCAGCTCGCGGAACTCGCCCGGCGGCACATCCAGCCGCAGCGCGCCATATCCGATCCGCCGAATCTTCTCGACATGGTGCCCGATCTCTTCGAACATCTTCCTGATCTGCCGATTGCGCCCCTCGGTCAGCGTCAGCTCATACCAGGGATTGTCGCCGCCCCGCGCCAGCTCCACCTTCGCCGGCGACGTGATGATGCGATCGCGTCGCCCGCTCCGCACCTCGTCCAGCCGCCCCCGGTCGATCATGATGCCGCTGCGAATCTGCTGCAGCCCCGACGCCGGAGGAACCCCGCTGATCTTCACCAGGTAGGTCTTCTCCACGCCCGCCGAAGCCTTCGACAGCGAGTTCGCCAGATTGCCGTCGTTGGTCATCAGCAGCAGGCCTTCGCTCAGATAGTCCAGCCGGCCTACGGGGTACAGCCGCACATTGTCGCCATGCGGCCCCGTCTTCTGCTTGGCCATCAACTGCATCACGGTCGGCCGCTTCTCCGGGTCGTCGAGCGTCGTCACATAGCCGCGCGGCTTGTTCAGCATGTAGTAGCGCTGCTGCTCCGGCCCGCTCAGCAGCTTGCCGTCCACGCGGATGTGGTCGCGCGTCGCATCATGCCGCGTCCCCAGTGTGTTGACCACCGCGCCGTTGACCTGCACGCGCCCTTCGAGGATGATCTCCTCGGCCTTGCGCCGGCTGGCGATCCCTGCCTGCGCCAGAATCTTCTGCAGCCGATCGCCCTTCGGTTCGTCATTCGCCCCAGGCTTTGGAGCGGAGGTGTACTTCGTCATACCATTTCCAGCTTTCTGACTGCGGGGCTGCTCATCGCGGTCGTGTACTCTTCACCCATTATCAACAAAGCCGACCACGGATAACACGGATAAGAACGGATAGGCAACACAAGTCTCGGATTTATCCGTTTTTATCCGCAGCTATCCGCGGTCGAACGTCCTGGATCGATGCGGCACCTACACCTTGTTCGTGTCGATGGCAGGCGTCCGCTGGAGTCCATCGGGGGCAGGCTTCAATGGGGCGTCCGGCGGATATTCGTTATCGCCCTCGGGGGTTGCCACCGTATCCGGCTCATTATCCTCGGGGCTGTCGGGTGAATCCAGTGCGTCGGGCCTTGGATCGAGATTCGGGTCATGCGCCGCATCGTGACTTGCCCTTGCATCGCTCATCGCCCACCCCCGGAATCGCGCTGTGCATCCGCCTGAACCTCTGCGTCCTCCGCCTCGGAGTCCGCTCCATCCACAGGTGAATCGTCGTCATACCTCGGAGGCAGGCCGGACTCGCGTCCATCCACAATCGCCTCGTCCGCCACCGTCTCAGCCGGACCCGCGTCGGGACTGCGGCTATCTCCATCGGCCTGCGGTTCCGTCTCGCTCTTCTCCTGCTCAACCTCGTCCGGCGTCTCGGGCGCGTGATGTTCCATGGGAATCTCCTCCTGCTCGGCCAGCTCGCCGGCCATCTTCTCAAACTCTTCGATGCTCGGAAGCTCGTTCAGGTCTTTCAGCCCGAAGCGCAGCAGAAAATCCCGCGTCGTCTTGTACAGGATCGGCCGCCCGATCACCTGCTTCCGCCCCGCCGTCGTAATCAGCTTGCGCGCCATCAGGCTGCCCAGCACCCCGCCCGAATCCACCCCGCGAATCTCCGAGATCTCAGGCGCGGTCACCGGCTGTTTGTACGCGACCACCGCCAGCGTCTCCAACGCCTGCAGCGAGAGCTTCAGAGGCGGCTTCAGCGACTTCACAAAGCCCCGCACCGCATCGTGGTACTCCGGCTTGGTCGCCAGCCGGTAGCCCCCCGCAACCTCCCGAATCTCCAGCCCCCGCTCCGAGGTCGCATACTCCGTGATCAACTGATCCAGAATCGTCCGGAAGTACTCCCGCAGACGCCGCTCTCTCTCCCTGGCCTTCTGTGCCAGCGCCTTTCGATCGACAGCGGCCTCGCCCTGTGCCGCACCCGGAACGTCAACCTGACCTTCGTTCGTTTCTTCGCTGAGGCCCGGCGCCTCCCCGGCAGGCAGGTCCAGCGAATCGCCGGTACTCATCGCGGCGGCATCGGCCGCAGCATGATGGCGCGCCTCTCTGGCCTGCGCCGCCTCCTCCGCCGCGGCCTGATGCAGATGCCGGTCCCGATGCCGGTCGAGTATCTCCTCCTCCACCTCCGGATTCGCGGAGAGAACCTCGCGGTTCAGCTCATCCTCGTCGATTGTGTCGATAGCTCCTGTATCGATAGCTCCTGTATCGAGAACATCCTGGCCCACCTCTTCGTCAACCTCGTCGCCAGCGCCGCCATTCTCGCGCGCGCCCTCATCCAGCGCCAGTCTCTGCTGCGCCGAATTCCGATGGTCAAGCTCGTTCTGGGCCTCATGGCCAAGCAAACCTGCGAGCTGCGCCAGCGTAACCGGCTCTTCGGACGCGTAAATGACTGCTTCGATCTTTGCTTTAAGGCTCATGGTTTCGTCGGTGTTCCTCTCAGCATATCAACGGTCAACGGCAGACCTTCAATTCTGGGAGCGAGCCTTGGAAAACAGCACGCCTCCCTGGGGAAAACAATACCCACAACTCTCCGCGGATTTGCGTATCTTTTCGAGAACGTCGTTGAAATACCCTTTTTCACAGGCCCGGCTCGTTGCTTCAGGTTGGCCATTGGGTTGCTACATAGCTGGCATGACCCTCAATCAGCTCGTCTTCGCCGCCATCGCAATGGCCGCTCTTCCCGCAGTCTGCCACGCCGACTCCCTGCTCGGTGTAGCAGGCGCATACAACCTGGTCGCGCTGGGCACCGTCGGGACAAATGGCAGTACGGCCATCGCCGGAAACATCGGCACGCAGGCCGAGATCACCGGCCGCATCGCAGCGGCGAACATGGTCCTCGACGGCACCACCATCGGCAGCGCCTTCCAGAACGACCGGTCGGGCAGCGCCGGCATGTATGCGCTGGTCGCCGGCAACGGCGTCGCCTCCGGCACTCAGTTCAACATCAACGGCGGCGGCAACGTCTACGCTTCAGGAGCCAACGGCAGCTTCAACCTGGCGAACGAGGGCGGCGGAACTGTCACCCGCACAGGCGTCTCTCCGATCGACTTCAGCACCCTTCGCACCACGCTGGACGGCGAAACGTTCGCTCTCGCGGCCCTCACCTCCACCGGCCAGGCGCTCGGCACCAACCAGCCCGGCGGCAATCCGCAGTGGTTCGTGCTGAAGGGCACAAGCTCCACCCTCAATATCTTCAATATCACCGCCGCGCAGTTCGCCAGCAGCAACAACCCGCTCGATATCGTGGTTCCCGTTGGATCGACCGTGATCGTCAACGTAGGCGGCGTGAACGTCACTCTCGGCACCGGGATCTACCTCAACGGCAACCAGGAGAGCGACCAGAATAACGACAACGGGAGTATCCTCTTCAACTTCTCCACTGCCTCGAACGTCACCATCAACGGACAGCTCGATGGCTCTATCCTCGCGCCCTTCGCCCTGCTCAGCGGAGGCAGCCAGATGGGAGGCACCTTCATCGCCGCGCAGATCGGGCAGACCGGCGAGGTCCACAACATCCCGTTCACCGGAACCGATCCGCTTCCCCCGCCCATGGCCGCCACACCCGAACCGGCGACACTCTCCCTGCTGGGCACGGGCATGTTGTCGATGGCTGCCCTGCTCAGCCGCAAAAAAAGGATCAAGCCCTAGCGCATGGCTCTCCAGCAGATAATCCCGACCAACGGGAGGGCCTGTGCCGCAGACGTGGTCAAGACCGGTATACAAGTCACGAAGTGACCGCGCCGCGCGTAGCGGGCCCGTCCGGCAGGACAGTACCAGAGACTCAGTTCCGAATCGGCGGGTCGCGCTCGATGAAGAGTCCCGCCACCGACTGCCGCGAGTTGCCGGTCTTTCTGGGGGCACCGGGTGTATCGGGCCACTCCATGATGCCCCTGCCCGCGACGGCCACATTGTCGCGCGTCTTCTTGGCTTCGTACATCATGGTATCGGCAGCGCGCAGAATCGATTGAACGGTGTTGCCGTCCTGCGGATAGCACGCCAGCCCGAAGCTGCCGGAGACGCCGAGCGAAATCCCTACGTCCTCAAGAAACCGGGCCGCTCGCAGCTCATCGCAGAGGGCGATCGTGGTTCCGGTCGCAGCGGCCTTGCCCATGCCCGGCAGCAGCGCGACGAACTCGTCTCCGCCATAACGGAATGCGGCATTATTCGGCCCGAGGGTGCGCTTCAGCAAGCCGCCGATCTCGGCCAGCAGGCGGCTGCCGATCAGGTGGCCGTGGGTGTCGTTGACGACCTTGAAGCGGTCGAGATCGACGAACATCAGGCTGAAGACCTGTCCCTTCGCGACCTGCTCATCGAGCATCGTGTACAGGTGCCGCGCGTTGTAGAGCCCGGTTACATCGTCTGTGATGGTGAGTTCCTGAATCAGCGTCATCGAGTTGGCATTATGGATCGCGATCGCCGCATAGTCGCACAGAATGCGCAGGAACGAGATGGAATACTCGCTCAGCAGGTCGAGCTTGCTGTTGAGCAGCTGGATGACGCCCAGCGTCTTGTTGCCCGAGCGCACCGGAACGCAGGCGATCGACTGAATCTTGAGGTCGGGGTGCTTCGAGGCGAAGGACGACCAGTGCGGATCGAGTCCCACGTCGGGGACGATCAGCGGATTGCCGGTCGCCGCCACCCACCCGGCCACGCCCTCTCCCAGGGGAATGCGCAGGCCCTTCAGGCTCTCTGCATTTTCGCCCACCGCGATGGCGTAGTAGAGCTCCGAGGTCTTGTCGTCCACCATCAGCAGCGACCAGCGCTCGGGCCCGAAGAACTGCGCCATCTTGTTCATGATGGTGCCGAGAATATCCTCCAGTTCGAGGCTCGTGGTCAGGGCGCGCGCGACGTCGTGGAACACCCGCAGGTGATCCATCTGTCGGCTCTCGATGACCTCGAACTGGCGGCGGTCTTTCAATCGCGTCTCCTGTGTGTGCCTATCGAAACTTGAGTTCCTAAAATAACCTCAAGGTGGCCAAGATACATCACTCCAACCCGATCAACAATAAAGTTTCGGATCCCTGATCCCGACCAACGGGAGACCAGCGCAGCAAATGAGTCAAGTCCGGTATACAAGTCACGAAGTGACCGCCCTCCGCGAAGGAGGGCCGTCCGGCAGGACGTATTTGCAGTAAAACCCGCTCCAGCCTGTCAGCCGCCGATGTGAACCATGTTGCGCGAAGGCTTCTGGAAGCCGGGCTCGCCGATATGGTGCCGAGCCTCCTTGCGCATGACGATCGAACGGATATACGCCGCCAGCTCCCGGTCGGTCCCGCCGCGCAGCATCTCGCCCTCGAGGTCGTGGTCGCTCTGCGAGAACAGGCAGGTCCTGATCTTTCCGTCGGAGGTCAGGCGAACCCGGCTGCAATGCCCGCAGAACGGGTGCGACACCGGCGCGATAATGCCGATCTCTCCAATCCCGTCGTCGAAGGTGAAGCGCCTGGCCGTCTCGCTCGCCATATTCGGCGGCAGCTCGACCAGCGGTCGGTACGCATTCAACCGCGTCACGATCTCGTCCAACGAGACGACCGTCTCCCGCTTCCAGCTGCGGTCTTCTTCGAGCGGCATCCATTCGATGAAGCGGACGATGACGCCCTCCCGCCGGGAGAACTCGGCGAACTGCTCGATCTGGCTGTCGTTGAATCCGCGCAGCAGAACGCAGTTCACCTTCACCGGGCCGAGCCCGACGGCCTGTGCCCTGCGTATGCCCGCGAGCACCTTATCGAAGCTGCGAGGCACGCGGGTGATGGCGGTGAACGTCTCCGCGTCGACGGCGTCCATGCTGACTGTAACTCTGCCCAGCCCGGCATCGAGGAGCGGCTGCGCGAGACCCTCCAGCAGATGACCGTTGGTGGTCAGCGCGATATCGAGCGGAAGGCCATTCTGGATGCTGTTGGGGATGAAGCTCCCGTCGGGAAGATATGCCGTCCGCATTGCAGACAGCTCCCGCACCATGTCGACCAGACCGGAACGCAGCAGCGGCTCGCCGCCGGTCAGCCGAATCTTCTCCACGCCCAGCGAGACGAAGATCCGAACCATGCGCAGGTAGTCCGCGATGGGCAGTTCCGCAAACTGGGCGCCTTCGTTGCCGGTCCGGCAGTAGACGCACTTATAGTTGCAGCGGTCGGTGACCGAGACGCGGAGGTCTGTAATCGCACGCCCGAACTTGTCGCGCAGCCTGCCCGGGGCGTCGGACTCTGGAGATCCAGACAACGTCTCCAACTCCGAAACCGGCTCCAGCAGCGCGGTGTTCGTTTCGTCCGCCGTCATGTAGGTCGAATAGGTCATAGCCTGGATTTCCGCGCGCGTCTCCTCATGCGGATTCATGTGGATTAGATGCACCGGCGTACCAAATGGAACAAGTGCACAGAAAGCCGGTAGAACAAGCAGTCCCACGGACGCGGCTGGAGCCTCGCATGTCCACCGGCCCACTGGCCGCCTAATAGCTGATGAACTCGTTGCTTCCACGGCGCAGGCTAACTCCGATAACTGCAAAGACCAGGGCAGCGATGAAGCAGAAGGCGTCCCAGAAGGCCATCGGATAGATTCCCGGCGACACGGTGACGTCCTGCCCGCTCCACAAGGTCACCAGGCAGGCGATGATGAGGCTCTGAAAGCTGAGCACGAGAAAGAGCTGCCCACGCCGGCGGCGCCGGTCCAGCATCTCGACCTGACCCGGCGTCAAGCTTCGTTCTTCGATCGGCAGCAGTGTGTTCGCCATGGCGTTGTGGTCTCCCGCGTGTTCCGAATTGCAAAAAGTTCGAGAAAGCTGACGGTGCTGTCGGGCAAGCCGTTCTCTCTATGCATTAAATCACAGCCTGACCCGCCGAACCATAGCGAAGCTGGCTGCGGCCGGGATAATCCGCCTTACGGCTCTCCGGCTCCCCGGCGGCAGTGCTGTTCGGAGAAGCCTGGAACGCTTATGCGAAACGATCCTGCCTCGAATCGTCAGGACGTTTCGTCTCGCTTCTCACCTCGCAGCTCTCATCTCGGCGACTGCTTCCTGGATCGCCTGCTCTGGCACCCCATGAGCGATGAGTCTTTGGCTGAACTCCTCGACGGTGCTGTCCTTGGCCCTCTGCGCTTCTCTCTCGGCCAGGTGCTTGCGGAGCCCATTCGAGATGTAGGCCCGGATGAGTGCTTGGTAGCCTCCGAAGCCGAGCGACGGGGCGACCTCCTTGAGATCCTCGATGACGTGATCGGGCAGGCGGAGGGAGATCAGGGTCATGGGTTTGCCGGGCTGCATGTTGCGCTTGATGCGATCAGTCATTTTCATAGCGTCTCCTTTCCGCCGGTTCCGCAAGACGTGCGGAGATGAGGCGGAGCACATCACCTTCCCGAACCACATGGACGACATACAGGAGCCGGTACTCGGTCGTGAGGCCAATGCACGCCTGCCGGGCCTCTTCCTCGGGGCTGGCGTCCTCGTAGCGGGCTAGCTGGTCGAGAAAGACCTCCCGGGCCTGCTCGAGCCGTACGCCGTGTCTGGAGGCATTGCTGGCCGCCTTATCGCTATCCCAGACAAAGCCCTGCCCATCCAGCGTCGAGCACACTTCCATATAGCTATTATATATACACGACTCGCAAGCTGACGACAGCTTTCGCACATAGGGAGTTTCGATATCGCGGGCCTGTTTCACCGTATCGGTTTTGGGCGTTGCCCGCTTGGAACAGACCTAGATAAACGCCACCGACTGGATCCCCACCACGTCGAAGCGCTTCCTGCACCGGATGTTCTTGCAGCCCATGGGGTCGTCGCGCCGGACCATGTAGCTCTGCGCCTTGGCGAAACGGGCCCGGTCGCGGTCGTCGGCCCCGCGCGGCGCCTGCGCCTTCTTGCGCCTTACGATCCATTCGATCTGGTACTCGCCCTGCTGCCCGCAGTGGGGACAGGTCATCACATGCGTCCGCTGTTCCGGCCGCTCATCGAAGAAGTCGCGCTCTTCCATACCGCACCTCGTTGGCTCGCGCCTTGGATACCTTCCGGCGTGCCTCTCTGCCATCCTGCCCCACACCACCCCTTGCAGGCAAGAGTGATGCATAATGACGACGGGCGCAAGAACCCGAAAGGCCCGTGCGGCAATCCGGATGGTTGACCCATGAGCAAGTCGAAGAGCAAGCCGAAGAAACAGAGATTTTCGATCGTCAAGGCGGTGAAGGCGAACGCCCGGGCTCGCCTCGGCAGTCCGCCGCCCGAACGTGTGCTGCCCGACCCGAAGCAGAAGCTCGCCGCAAACCCGAAGCACAAGGCAACGCTGGCCGCACTGCTGGATCCGTCAGGAGACGACCGATGAGCCCGATGAGCCCGATGAAATCCAGGAAGCTGATTGCTCTCGCCGCTGGTGTCGCACTTACCGCAGCAGTCTCCGGCATGTCGCTCGCGCAGACGATCCAGGTCAGCAAAGAGAATCGCACCATCGCGATTACCGCGACCGACAAGGTGATCGCGATGGCCGACATGGCGAGCGTTCATATCGGCTTCATCGCCTATGGACCGGACAGCGCCGGCGCCTACGCCAACGGCTCGCGCACCTCGAACGCCATCGTCAAGGCCCTGACCACTGCCGGGGTCGCCAAAGACGCCATCGAGAGCGAAAGCCAGAACGTCTCGCCGGTGCAGGAGTACCAGACCGAGAAGCTCTCCCCGGAGCAGAAGGCGCAGCGCCAATTTCAGGTAACCCAGAGCTGGACCGTCCGCACCGGCGCCGACGATGCCGCTAAGGTACTCGATCTGGCCGTAAAGGCGGGGGCGAACCAGTCTGGACAGATCGACTGGAGCCTGCGGGACGAGAACGCGCCGGAGGCGGAAGCCGCGGCCAAGGCGCTCCAGCACGCCCGCACCCAGGCCGCCCAGATGGCGAAGAGCCTGGATGCCCGGCTCGGCGTGCTTCTCTACGCCAGCAATACCACCGAGAGCGCCCCGCCGCGGCCCCTGATCCGTGCCATGGCCGGGGCTGCGGTCTTCGCGCAAAAGGCGGTCGAGCCGCTCGCCATCAACCCGCGCCGGATCGAGCGATCCGCCACCGTTTACGCCGTCTTCGCTATCGAGTAAAGTTGCCCGGAGGGGGTTCCCCATGCCTGTTCACCCGTACCGCGAACTGAAGCCAATGCCCGACGCCGAGGCCATCTACCGGCGCTGGCTGGCCAACCTGAACGACGAATTCACCCGGAACCAGACCGCGGACCGGCGCGCCGAAATCGTTCGCGACGAGCTCTTTCAGCTCTATCTCGGCCGCCGCCACCCCGGTCACAACAACGCCAGCCTGAACAGCGACCTCTCTCTGGCCACCATGACCGACAGCTTCGATCCGCGCAATGCCACACTCGAACCGGAGTACTACGGCGACGTCGATGCCGCGCGTTACGCCGTCCGCAAGCCGCTCATCTGGTTCTGGCAGATGTTCGACCGCTCCCCCGCCGGGCTCAACCACTGGCTGGGCTTCCGCTTCCGCTGCATGCTGGGCCGGCACATCTTCCGGCACCTCGGCAAAGGCGTCAAGATCTTCCACAACGTCGAGTTCACCTACGGCTACAACCTCACCATCGGCGACAACTGCACCATCCACAAGAACGTCCTGCTGGACGACCGCGGCGAGATCGTCCTGCACGATGGCACCAGCATCTCGGACTACGCGAACGTCTACTCGCACACCCACAACATTCACCAGCAGTCGGATATAACCAACCGCAGGACGGAGCTCGGCCCGCGCGCCCGCATCACCTACCACGCCACGGTTCTGGCCGGCGCAAGCGTGGGCGAGGACGCCATGCTGGGAGCCATGGCCCTGGCGACACGGCCCGTACCCGGGTCGAGCGTGTCCGTCGGTATCCCTGCGAAGGTAAGGCGCCGGAAGCAGGAGTTCCAGGGCGGCGCCTAATCAGAGCGTCCTTAGAACCTGTTTAGAGAACTGACACTGTGGGCTTTCTTTGCTGTTGTTTGTTTTTCGCCGTCATCCTGAACGCAGTGAAGGACCCCTGTATTTCGTCTTTTTAGTCTTTGCCTGTTCTCAATCCAACTATCCGTGCAAATCCGTGGCCGAATCCTTCAGTTTTTAGACAGCTTCTTATATTCATACAGCTCGCCGCAGCCGTACCGTGGGAAAGTGGGAAACGCCCTTTGTTTTCCATCTTTTCCATGGCCGTCTTCCTGTCATCTTCTGGCCTGACTTGAGGATGCGCTGTTGCACTTGGACCTTGAATCGCCGCCCCCACAAACAGGTCTTCGTTGCGGGGTGACTGAGCGAAGTGGGCCCGTCCGGCAGGACAGCTTGCGTGTTCCTAAACAGGTTCCAGGCAAAGAATGGATCGGCCTCCTGCCGGGGCGAAATTCAGTAGACTTGAATCCTATGAGTCAGCAAGTCGTCCTGATCCTCTTTGAGGTCGTCGTCCTCGTCCTCGCCTTCAGTATCCATGAGTGCGCCCATGCGTGGACGGCGTGGCGGCTTGGCGACCCCACGGCGTACATGCTGGGCCGCGTCACGCTCAATCCGCTCAAGCACCTGGACCCGCTCGGCTCGGTCCTCTTTCCCTTGATCTCATTGGTTTACGGGGGCTTCCTCGTGGGGTGGGCCAAACCGACGCCGGTGACCGCACGCAACTTCAAGAACTACAGGCGCGACGATATTCTGGTCACCCTCGCGGGACCGGCCAGCAACCTGCTTTCGGCGACGGCTGCGCTGATCCTGCTGATCCTGATGAAGCACCTCGCGCCCAACGGCATCCTGTCGATCGAAGCCGCCATGGCGCTCGCGCAGCACGTTCCGGGCATCGTCACCGCCGGGCTGCCGACGCTGTTTCCTGTGGCGCTCTTCCTCTACTTCGTCATCCTCATCAATCTGCTGCTCTTCGTCTTCAACCTGATTCCGATTCCTCCGCTCGACGGAAGCCACATCCTCCGGCATTTTCTGCCGTACCGGGCCGTCCAGCTCTACGACCGCATGGGAATGCTCGGCCTGATCGTGCTGTTCCTGGTAGGCGGCAGGTTTATCGGGGCGATCTTCTCTCCGCTCTTCGCCACCTTCAACCACCTGCTCTTCACGCTGTAGGATTCGCCCGCTGGTAGGCACATAGATTGTTTGCGACCAGCGGGAGCACCACGCAAAGCAATCACACGTCACGAAGTGACCGCACCACGCGAAGTGGGCCCGTCCGGCAGGACAGCTTGCGTGTTCCCCGCGCGGTTTGGCCTCGTTCAGCCTCGATCATTTACCCTTGCATCTGACCGCATGACAGAACCTACCCTTACCTCTCCGCGTCCCCGCGTCCTCAGCGGCATGAGACCCACCGGGCGGCTGCACCTGGGCAACTACATGGGCGCGCTCTACAACTGGGTCCAGTTGCAGCACCAGTACGAGTGCTACTTCTTCATCGCCGACTTTCATGCTCTGACGACCGACTACGCCGACCCCAGCCTCTTGAAGCAGAATATCTACGAGATCACGCTCGACTTCCTCTCCGCCGGGCTCGATCCGGAGCTTTGCACCATCTTTGTCCAGTCGCACGTTCCCCAGCACGCGGAGCTTCACCTGCTGCTCAGCATGATTACGCCCGTCAGTTGGCTGGAGCGGGTCCCCACGTACAAGGATCAGCAGGAGCAGCTCCGCGAAAAGGACCTCGCCACCTATGGCTTTCTCGGCTATCCGCTGCTTCAGTCCGCCGATATTCTGGTCTATCAGCCGGACTTTGTGCCCGTCGGACAGGACCAGGTCGCTCACGTCGAACTGACACGCGAGGTTGCCCGCCGCTTCAACCACTTCTATAGCCCGAAACGGGTCGTGCCGCGCGATGGATCGCCGTCTGCCTCTTCGAGCCTCCTGACGGAACCTGACCCTGCCCGTCTCCTTCTTCCCGAGCCTGAGGTTCTCCTTACGCCCTCGCCAAAGCTTCCCGGCATTGATGGGCGCAAGATGTCCAAGAGTTACAACAACAGCATCCTGATGTCTGAACTCGACGGCGACGTTCACGTCAAGATGCAGAGTATGAGTAACGGCGGCCAGCGCCCCACCCAGGGTGATCCCGGCGACCCGGACATCTGCCCGGTCGGCGACATGCACCGGCTCTTCAGTTCGCCCATGGTGCTCGACCACATCACAAACGGCTGTCGCACCGCGACCATTCGCTGCGACGAGTGCAAATTCCTGGCGGCGAACTCCATCAATCAGCATCTTCACCCCATCAAGAAACGAAGAGAGCAGCTAGAGAACACGCCAGGCCATGTCTGGGATGTACTCGAAAAAGGCGCGGTCCGCGCCGCGGCACGCGCCGAACAGACAATGCGATCGCTCCGCGCCGCGACAGGGCTATCCCGCGACCGTTCCGGCGTCCGAGTCGATCAGTCCGGGCTCTGGCCACAAGACAGAACGAATCCCCGCGACCTTGCGGAACTGAAAGATTGGCGGAATCTTGCGCCTGCGCTATTGATTCGGAACCTGCGCGAGGTCTGGCGGAAGCAAATCGTTCCAGTGGACACGGCCCTGAAGCAGGGCGCCGTGAACCAGGGCAACGACGGCCTCTGGCTCACACGCAACGACCGCCGAGTCTTTGTGACGGCGGCGACGCAGAACGGCAGCGATCCTGCATGGATCTTTTCAGTCAAGCCGAAGTCCTACGAGATTGTGGTGCTGCTGTGCTGGGACGACACATTCCTGATCCATGACTTTGTCATTCCCCAGAAGCTCTATCTTTCCCAATGGATCGTTGCAAAAAGAAGAGCGGAGAAGGAAAAAACGGATATGGTTTTTTCTGTAGCCAGGGAAAACGGACGATACAACCTCTATCTCAGTCCTGAGCCCGCCGATCGCATCGACATAACAGATATGACGGAAGGGTACGGCATCATCGGTAACTGAAGAAGCCTCATGCCCGACGAAGAACTTCATCCCGACGTGACACACGAACAGGCGGACGAGACGCCCGGCGCAACCGTCTCCGCAACGCCCGTCCCTGCAACCCAGGCACTTGCCCCGCCTCCCGCAGACGATGCCGCGCCATTTGCACTCGAACCCAGGCCGGTGCCTCCGCCCGCGCCCGAAGCAAAGAGACCCTCGCCCGCGAAAGAAGAGGCCTCGCAGTCGCCTTTTTCCGTCACCGTCGGCCAGGTCTACGACGGCCCGTTCGATCTTCTGCTCGACCTCATCCGCAAGCAGAATATCGACATCTACGACATCCCCATCGCGCGCATCACCAGCCAGTTTCTGGACTACACCCACCACCTCAAACAGGTGGACGTCGATGCGGCGGGCGAGTTCATCTACATGGCCTCGCTCCTCATCCACATCAAGTCGAAGACGCTGCTTCCGCGCGATCCGGCCGACATACTCGGCCGCGGCGAAAGCGAAGACCCCAGGCGTGAGCTGGTCGAGCGCCTGCTCGAACACGAGCGCTTCAAGGCGGCGGCCCAGATGCTGATGCAGAAGCAGCAGATCGAAGAGGCCACCTGGAACGCGCCCGGCATGAAGAACTTTCG
Source organism: Edaphobacter sp. (assembly GCA_965277575.1). Classification (GTDB taxonomy): domain Bacteria; phylum Acidobacteriota; class Terriglobia; order Terriglobales; family Acidobacteriaceae; genus Edaphobacter. The sequence goes on along the minus strand of CBDIDK010000002.1, from coordinate 2,455,889 downwards.
CCGCGACACCGAGGCCGCGGGCACAGGCGAGCCGCTCGACATGGAGCGCGAGATCGCCGCCGACACCGTCGATCTGGTCCGCGTCTTTCAGGACATCCTCAGCCGGCTGCGCGAACGCCCCGTCCTCAACGTCGACGAAGAGTCGGTCACCGTCGCCCAGATGATCGACTACGTCAAGCGGCGGCTGATCCTCGAAGACAAGCCCGTAAGCCTGCGCCGGCTGCTGCACAACACCCACACCGAGCGCGCCCTGATCTGCATGTTCCTGGCCATGCTGGAGCTGGTCCGCCTCCAGGCCGTGCTGCTGCATCAGCCCATAGCGGAGGGCGATATCCTCATCAAAAAGACCGACGCCTTCGACCAGGTCTTCAGCGATCAGGCCCAGGCCCGCGACGACTGGCGCTAAGCCAAATCCCGACCAACGGAAGGGCCGGCGAAGCAGATGGTGTCAAGACCGGTATACAAGCCACGAAGTGGCCACCCTCCGCGCAGGAGGCCCGTCCGGCAGGACACCCGCTGGTAGACTCGCTCAGAGGAGAAGCCCACCGTGATCGAGCTAGCATTTTCCATCCTGGCATCCGACTTCGCCCATCTCGCCGACGAGGTCGCCGCCGCCGAGCGCGGAGGAGGAACCATCGTCCACGTCGATGTCATGGATGGCCACTTCGTCCCCAACATCACCTTCGGACCGCCCATGGTCAAGGCGCTGCGTCCGGTCACGAAGCTCCCCCTCGACTGCCACCTCATGATCGAAAATCCCGACGCCTTCCTCCAGGACTTCGCCGAGGCCGGAGCCGACATGGTCAGCGTCCACCAGGAGGTCTGCCGCCACCTGCACCGGACGTTGCAGCAGATCGTGCATCACGGCATGGCTCCCGCCGTCGTCCTCAATCCCGCCACCCCCGTCGAGACCCTCATCGAGGTCCTCCCCATGCTCCACCACGTCCTCGTCATGAGCGTGAACCCCGGCTTCGGCGGCCAGGAGTTCCTCCCCCTCGCCCTCGACAAGATCGCGCACCTGGCCGAACTCCGCGAAGAGATGGGCCTCAACTTCCGCATCGAAGTCGACGGCGGCATTGCTCACGATACCGTTGCCCGCGTCGTCGAAGCAGGAGCGGACATGCTCGTCGCCGGCTCGGCCGTCTTCAGCCCCGGCAAGACCGAGCAGAATGCCCGGGAGCTTCTCGCCCTCGCCCGTGCGGCCGCCCCCGCACAAGCCGGACAGGAATAGCCGGAGCGATTAGAATAGAAGACAGCCAATGCGCCAGCGCGCAAGGCGGATGGGGTCTATAGCGGATGATCAAACGTTCCTTCTTTCCAAGCACCAGAGCCGGCGTCCTAGCCACCCTCGCAGTCGCAGCTCTCATCGCCGGTTCGGCCGCAGGCATAGCTCAAACCGGAGCCCCAGCAGGAGCCCCAGCCGGAACCCAGACCGACGACGCCGGGCAGCCCCAGCAGAGCGTCACCCTCACCGCCACCCCCAACAAGAAGGGCGACAAGGACAAGACCGTCCAGTCCAAGGACACAAAAAAAGAGCTGCGCAAGGAAAAGAAGCTCGCTCCCGTCGACGCCAAGCTGCCCGACAAGATCCTCTACGACAAGGCCGTCGACGCCACCAAACGCGGCCACTTCGACGTCGCCCGCCTCGATCTTCAGACTCTCCTCAACACCTATCCCGACTCCCAGTTCCAGATGCGCGCCAAGCTCGCCATCGCCGATAGCTGGTACAAGGAAGGCGGCACCGCCGCGCTCACCCAGGCCGAGAGCGAGTACAAGGACTTCATCACCTTCTTCCCCAACGCCCCCGAGGCCGCCGAGGCCCAGATGCGCGTCGGCGACATCTACTTCCGCCAGATGGACAAGCCCGACCGCGACTACGCCAAGGCCGTCCACGCCGAAGAAGAGTACCGCCTCATGCTCCAGCAGTTCCCCGAGTCCACCCTCGTCCCCCAGGCCAAGCAGCGCCTCCGCGAGGTTCAGGAGGTGATGGCCACCCGCGAGGCCGACATCGCCGCCTTCTACGCCACCCACAACAACTGGGCCGCCACCATCGCCCGCTACCAGACCGTAGCCGACACCTACCCGCAGTACAGCCACATGGACGACGTGCTCGTCGGCCTGGGCGACGCCTATGAAGCCGAAGCCAACTTCGTCCGCACCATGAAGCTTCCCGAAGCCGGCAAGGCTCGCCTCGAACACATCTACGACGACCAGGCCTCCGCCGCCTACACCAAGGTGGTCCTCGAGCACTCCGCCGCCCCGCACGTCGAGGATGCCCGCGACCGCCTCGCCGCCATGAACCTCCCCATTCCCAACCCCTCTCCCGAACAGGCCGCCGCCAGCCTCGCGCTTGAAAACAGCCGCCGCCAGTACCGCCTGCAGGACCGCGCCACCCTGATGTTCCTGCACCGGCCCGACACCGTCCTCGCCGCCCGCGATGGCGAGCCCACCCTCGCCGACCCCAGCCCCACGCTCGCCCCGCGCGTTACCCGGCAGATCGTCACCGACTTCAAGGACGCTCTCAACCCGGCCAAGCCCGCAACCGCCGCCTCCGCACCGGCGGCCGCCCCAGGCACAGCCGCTTCCGCCCCGGCGGACGCCGCAGCAGCCCCCGCGCCCCCGGCCGCCGCGCTCCAGTTCCAGGACGTTCCCACGGCGGAGGCCGATCCCTCCAGCGGTTCGGCCGTCGTCACGAGCGTTCCCGGCAACAACACCACCGCAGCCCCATCCGCCTCGGGCAGTTCGGGGAGTTCGATGGGCGTTGAAATCCTCACTCCCGGCGCAACCGCCACAACCGGAGCGACCGGCGCAGCGGACGCAACCGGCAAGGGCACCGACACCAATGGAGGTCTCAAGCCTGTAGGCCCGCCGAACGCAACGCCGTTGCCCACCGCCGAAAAGGCCTCCGGAACTCCCGACGTCGTCAACGACATCGCGCCCGGCACCCAGGCACCCGCGCAGACCGCCCCTGCCAACGGCAAGAAGGCCAAGCCCGCCTTCGACAAGGGCGACGAATCCTCCAGCAAGCACAAGAAAAAGAAGGGCCTAAGCAAGCTCAATCCCTTCTAGAGCGTCCAATCACGATCCCGACCAACAGGAAGGCCATTGCAGCACATGCAGTCAAGGCAGGTATATATGGCACGAAGTGCCCACGAATCCGCCGCCCCCGCAAACAGGTCTTCGTTTGTGGGGTGACTGAGCGTAGGAGGCCCGTTCAGCAGGACAGCATGGGTTCCAATGGTGCCGCATTCTACATATCGGAGATATCAAGAGGCCGCGCGCCATCCTTCAGCCCATCACTTCAGCTTCGCCAACTCACTCGCAACCTTTTCCGGCTCGAGCGGAATATACCCATTTTCTTTCGCCATGGACGCCAGAAGCTCCTGCCCTTCTTTTGAAAGCGCCAGCCGCATGTACTCCTTCATCCACGGCTCCAGCGGCTTGCCCGGCTGCTGGTTGAAGTAGATGCGAATCGACCCGGTGAAGGGGTACACATCGCCCACGCCGGCGTGCGAAAAATGCGCATCGTCGTTCTCCGCGAGAGCCACCAGCTTCGCCTGACCTCCCAACTCGGCCTGTCGGTCCCACCCCGAATCCGGCGGCCAGAACCCGACGATGCCGATCCCGAACGGGTCCTGCGCGACCGCCGCCATCACATCGGTCGACGCGTCCACCCACTCTGCCCGCCGTGTCCACGGACCGCCGCCCATGCGATAGCCATCGATGAACAAAAAAGCGGAGTCCCGCTTCGAGGGCAGATACACATGAATCTCCCGCCTGGCCCATTCGCCCTTCACTCCCAACTGGCTCCAATGGGCGATGTCTCCCTTCGCATTGCCTGCGGTGAATATCTGCGCCGCCTGCGCGACCGTGAGCTTCGGCAGAGGATTCTTCGCATTGATCCAGACCGCCGACGGAACCTTGCCGGGCGGAAAGATATCCGGGTCCGGAGATTGATCGTATCCCACAAGAAAGCTGATCGGAGCATAGCCGTGCATGGCGGCAAAGCCGTCCAGGTCCTGCTTCAGGCCCTCGCGCCCCAGCGGCGCAAACGCCGACTTCCCAGCCGTCAGGGCGGCAATCGCCGGCTCGGAGCCTAACGGGTTCAGCGTAATCCTGATGTTGGGATGGGTCTCGGTAAAGAGTGCATCCAGCCTCTCGAGATACGGCCCCACAAGATCGTTCGCCAGCACATAGACGGTCTTATCCGCAAGAAGATACGTCGAATCCGGCGACGGCGACGGAACGGGCCGCGAGACGTAAAGACGCAACGCCGGCCCCTCGTCCTGCTGTGCGCGGGCCGTCGAGGGTCCGCCTGCGATCAAACAGCATGCAAGGAAGATTCCACTCGAATTGAGCAGCCGTCCGATCGTCCAGCCCCGACCGCACCGCGCGGAGAATCGATTCATAGCGTGTGTGTCTCCGTTCCCCAACTGTGTGCCTTCCCCGCGCTACTGTTCCAGCTTCGCCCGTTCATCTGCAATCTCGCGCCGGTTCAGCGGCACATATCCTTCTGCCTCCGCGGCAATCGCCCGCTGCCCCTGCGCCGACAACACCATCCGCATATACTCCTTTGCAAACGAGTCGAACTCCACACCGGCATTCGAACGAAGATAGATGTAAAGATATCGGTCATACGGATACCGGCCCGCCTCAATGTCTTCCAGTTTGCCCCAGGATGGTGTGCCCGACCGCGCCGCCGTCAACCCGACGACCTTGACACCCGGCGAGAGGCGATTGAGCGCCGTGATTCCTATCGCGGCCGGATCATCGCCGACCCGCTGCACAATGTCCTCGTAGTGCGGAAGCTGCTCATAGATATGGTTGAAACTCAGCCCGCCCATCGTGCGCAGGCCGATAAACTCTCCAACCTGCGGATCGTCGAACGCAAAGTAATCGCCTCCGGGCGGTCCGCACGGCCGTATCTCGCGCGACGCCAGCGAGCCTTTCACCCCCAGCTGGCCCCATTGCGTGATGTCGCTCACAGGGCCGCCGACCGCGAAGATGCGCGTTACCTGCTGCATCGTCAGATGGTCCAGCGGATTGCTCTTGTTGACAATCACGGCCAGCGGACTCAGCATCGCTTCAGGCTTGAGCGACGCATGGGCGATGCGGAATCCCGTAGGCTCCGGAGAGATCTTCAGGTTGTCGCCCAGGCCGATGCGCGTAAACTCCGACCCCAGCGGTGCGAACGCCGTCACGTCGAAGGTCAGCGCGGCCATACCGGAGTAGTTGTCGCCCGGCAGAACTTTAAACTTCACCCCCGGATGCGTCTGCACAAACAACGCGTTCAATGCCCGGATGACACCTGCCATCTCGCGGTAGGCCACAATCTGGATCGTCCCATCCGGCAGCACATACCCAGCCCCGCCCCGGGGAGCGGCAGCATGGGGTTCATAGTCCACTTCGCCCAAAGCCGCCCCGGAGTTCTTGCCGATCGCGGCTTGCCCGTGCGACGCCGGACACAGCAGCAGTGCCGCAACCAGCGCCAGCCCGCGCCTCGATTCAATCCCTGTCATGGTCGTTCCTCTCGGTCGCCTCGGCCCCGATCTTGAGCAGAGAAAAATTCGCTACCGAAGCGACAGTGCCGCAATGCCAGCCTTCTCCCTGCGGATCGCCGATTTATCCTCGCTCCACTTCTTCCACACCGGGTCCGACGCGGCAAGCTCCGTCCGTGCCTTGCTCTTCACCACCTCCCGCGCGGCAAGCGAGTCCAGGTTCCGGTACTCGAGCACCATGAAGCTGGACCACGGCGCACCAGCCGGATTCTGGTTCACGAACGCAGCATACGACCCCAGCACGCCCGACTTGATCCAGGCATCGAACTGCGGCGTGACATAACCATGCACGTAGCTGACGTACTTCGGCATGTCCGACAGAACATCGTACTGCAGCACAAAAAACTGCGAGTCTTTCGTCGGCGCCGCAGCGGTCTTCTCCTCGACGATATCCGCCGTGGCCGAGCTGTCCACCACAGCCATGGCCTGCGCCCGCTCCGGCAGTCCGCCCGGCTCTGTCTGCTCGATCTTCTGCCATCGCCCAAGATCGGTAAAGTGCGCGAACCGCAGGATGACGAACATGTCAGGCGTATTCTCCGCCGCATACGTGGTGAACAACGCCTGGTAGCTCGTGAAGACGCCATCCTTCTTCCAACGGTCGAGCTGGGCGATCCCTTCGGTCGACATCAGCGAGCGAAACCTTGCGCGAAGCTCAGGCTTGGCGCGATAGCTCAGGATCAGCGCGGTCTGGCCGTTGACCTTCTCCTGCGACAAACCGGCAGAGGTGATCACAATACAGCTTAGAGCCACAAGCGCTGTGCGAAGCATCTGTCCAATTCTCATCGAGGTCCCTGTCTCCCGCTCTCTTTTCCGGTCTCTTTTCCGCTGAGGGCCCACGCGGCGCACGAGTCGAACAGCTTAAGCCCGTCCGGGATCAGCAGGTCGAAGCTGTCCGGCGCCAACCCGAAGAAGATGCGGCGGGCGGGCGCGGTAAACTCGTGGTCCATGTAGACGCCCTTCTCGTAGGCGAAGACGATGCCCTTGTCAGGCTCTCCCGGCAGGAAGGCGATCACCTGCGCGGACGGCGTCGGCAGCCCCCAGTTATACGTCTTGATCGCACGTTTGACCGGCATGAACATCCCGTTCGGGAAGCCCGCCTGGATGGGGTTGGGCTCGTTCACCAGCCAGAGGAACGACTGCTCGACCTTGGTGTCTTCCCCATAATCTTTCTGCGGTTCATATCCGGTCATGCCCAGGAAATCAAGCAGCCACGGCTTCGCGGTAAAGATCGGCACCTTCGTCGTGCGATAGGTGGAGGTGACCGTCTTCGCCTTCACGTCGCTCGCGAGGAACACAAGATCATAGCCTTCCGCAGCCGGCGGATCAATGTCCGACACCATCGTCACGGTCATGCCGAGCGACTCGAAGTGCTTCTTGATATTGGCATCTGTCGGAGCGGTCGGGCTCGATGTGGCCGCGACCAGAAGCACCTTCTTCCCCTGAAAGATTGCTCCGGATGCTGCGCTGGCCTGCCTCGCGCCGAAACAAAGCGCGAGAGTCAGTGCGAGAGCGAAAAAATTGCGCTTCATCATGAGAAAGAAACTCCTGAAAAGATATGGCGAACTGCGCCGTTTAGGTCTACGCCGGGGGCAAGGGGCACGCGGATACTTAACCCCCATCAGTGCGCCGGAGAGCTGATCGTCCAAAGCAGCACGGCATCGAACAGCGCGTGGCCCTGCTCGGTCAAATCGTCGAACGCGGGATTGTCCACCGGGAGCAGCGTTCGCCGCGCCGGAGCCACAAACTCGTCGGCCATGGCCGAGCCCTTCTCGTACCCAAAGATGGCGCGCTCGTGGAACGAGTTCGGCAGCGTGGCAATCACGATCGCCGAAGGCATCGGCATCGCCCACTTCAGAACATCGGCTTCCTTGATGTACTTCACGTATCCGGGCTTCAGGCCGGCGGCCATCACGTTCGACGAATTGACGATTTCGAGATAGGCCTCCGGCGGATCTTCGCTCTCCTTCGCCTCCCCGTGCTCCCCATAGTCGATATACCGGCGGCGGTTCGCCATCTTCAAGGTATCGGCCATCAGGCCTTCGAGGCAGAGAATAGGTATCTTCGCGTCGCTATACTTGTTCGACATCTTGTACTTCGAGTTGGTCGCCGACAGGATGATCGCGTCCTCGCCCTCGGCCACCGTATCCGGCTCCGTCTGATCGACCTGCTTCACCACCGCTCCCAGCTCCTTCAGGTGCTCGGCAATGTGGTCGTCCGATTCTTCGCCCTCCGGCGTATCCAGGCGGCGCACGAAGAGGATCTTCCTGCCCTTGATCGCTGCTGCCAGCCTGTTCTTCAGCGCCGCAGGATCGTACGGCGCAGCCACGGCCGGCGCGCTCAGCGCCCAGCGTACCGTGGTGTCGAAGAGCTTGAGGCCGGTCCACCACGCGGCCAGACTGGGATCTTTTTCCGCTTGCCCATGCACCGCGGTCAGAAAGTGGAATGTCCCGTCCTGAAGGTAGAAGCCGACGCGGCGGGCAGGCGCGACAGAGCCGTTGTACATCGTCGAGCCCTTCTCATAGGTAAAGACGCCCGCGTGGGTAGGGTCGCCCTCCGACACCACCACGATGTCCGCGGAGGGCGCCGGCTTTGCCCAGCCGAAGGGCTGCGGCTCCAGATAAAGCGTGCCGAACATCTGCGCCCGCGGTATGCCAAGCTCAGCCACGATCGGGTCCGTCACATTGGGATAGTAGCCGTACAGGGTCGAGAACGAGCGCATGAAGTCCTGCACCGGGTCCAGCGTCTCGAAGTCGACGTGGCGCTCGGGACCGGTCATCCGCATCTCCGGGTAATCGACCGTATTCCACGTAAAGACAGGAAGGTTGGACTCCGCATATTTGCTGCCGAGCTCCCGAGGGTCTGCCGTGGACGAAAGGATCACCAGGTCTTCGCCCCCGGTCACCGCCGCGTCGTCTTCCTTGCCCATGGTGACGATGTAGCCCTGCTCTTCGAGGTGCTTCTTCACCAGCAGATCGTCGTTCGGATGGCCCTTCTCGGCTTCGCCCGCGACAATCAGGATGCGCTTGCCATGAAGCTGGGCGGCAGTGAGGATGCGCATTCCGTCCTGCGCGTGCGCCGCCAGAGAGGTTGTAAGTAGAGCCGCTGCGAGGGCGCTTCCGCTTGCCGCCTTGAGGGCGCTCCCGATTGCCGTCTTGAAGCTGAACATGGTTCTCCCCGTATCGTTCATTTCTCTGTCTTAGTAACCGGCTACAACGACCACAGGCGCGCCTGAGTGCATCGCGGTAAGAAACAGGTGATGGGTGTGCTCGTCATAGGCCACGCCGCCAAGTCCCGGCTCCAGCTTGTACTCGCCGCCTATCGTGTAGTTGATGAAGGCGTTCATGCGCACGCCGGTCAGCGTGCCATCCTGCTGCGCAAGAAACGCCGCGGCCTTCCACTGGCCTTTGCCCTGCGGCGTCCATGCGAAGGTGCCCGAAGCAGGGCCGGTGCCGCCGTGCAACTGGATAAACGTGAACCCGCTATCCGTGTCTATAACCTCGATCACTCCGTCTTCGCACGCGACAAACAGCCTGCGGCCCTTGGTATCGAGCGCGAGGCCCGAAGGCTGGTGGCCGGTCATCATGGGGAAGTCGCCGTCGTTTTTACCCGTCGCGTGATTCAGGACGTGGACCACGTTGGCCCCGGTATCGGCCACATAGACGTGGCTCAGTGTGCCGCAGACAATCTGCCCGGACCCCGTGGGTATCCGCGCCGTCCTGACCACCTTGTTGGAATCGGCATCGACACTCGCCAGCGACCCGCCCGCGCTCACCGCCTCCACTGTCTTCGAATCGTCGTCGTAGCAGAGCGAGGATGGCCCGGCCGTAGGCAGCTTTCCGGCGTCGGCAACCTTCAAATCCGCCACGGAGAAGGAGACGATCCTGCCATTCGCCGTAGCGAACCCCTTCGTCGAAGCGCCCTGCTCCTCGCCGTTCATCACCGGAATCAGCAGAACGTCCTCTGCTCCCTTGAGTGGAATGGTGCCGAGCGAGGCGCCCGTATCCGCATTCAGGACCGCGACACCATCGTCTCCCGCGACAAAGAGCCGCCGTCCCGCGACATCCACCGCGACGCGCTTCGAGCTCGAGCCAGGCAGCTTGTACTCCCCGATCGCTTTATAGGTCTGCGCCGGCGCGGCGGAGACCGTTGCGGCAAAGAGGAGGCCGCTCACCAGGCTTCCCATCATTCCAGGCATACAACGCATAGGGTCCACCAACTCCTTCAGGGGCGCTTCGCGCAAACGTCTTGGGTATCTTGATTAATACTGCTTCAAAACAGTGAGCCGCGAAGATGAAGAACGATTGAATCAAGGATTAAATTGCTTTAAGCAAGCGAGGCTACGAAGCGCGGCAGTAATCGTTGTCTGCTTCCTCTCATCTTTGGCTTATCCGCGTACTCCGGGGTCGCAGGCTTGCTCAAAAGATGCCCGGCAACGCGGGCGTGTGTTCCCGGTGTAACGCCTTCAGGTCCATCTTCTCCATACCTAAAATCCGCAGAATCAGAGGTGCGATCTGCGTGGTCGGGACCGGCGTCTTGTCCACCCTGCCGGTCAGTTGGCGCCCGGAGATCAGCAGCGCGACATGATCCTGATCGTCGCTGAACCCGCCGTGAACCCTGGGCCGGTCTGCACCCGGTCGCATCCAGATCACACCGGCTTGCGGCTCCAGCACGATATCCGGCATGCGCGTGTCTTCCTCCGCGGTGTTCATGATCAACCCCAGCTTGTCCGCGGAATAAATCTCCCCGATCCCCAGTGCCGTCCTGTTCTCGCGATATGCCTGCAGCACCGCGGCCGCCGCCTCAGGGCGCTTCAGCCAAACCAGCCCCACTGTATCCGCCGTCACTCGCGCAAGCTCGCCGTGTGCCGAGCTGCGGGCAACCGCCTCGATACGAGCCGGGTCGACAGCGCGCAGCGGTTGATCGCCCATCGGAGCCTGCCCGTGCCTCGCCGTCACGACGATCCACGTCGAGTCCTCCAGCCCCGCTTTGCCCAGCTCCCGAACGACGCGCCCGAGCTGCCCATCGATCTGCTCCATCGCATTTTGCAACGGCGCTCCCGCTCGAGGCTCCGTGCCGGACCCCGAAGGCGCTTGGCGCTGCGCCGCATCCACGCTCATCAGCGCCACGCCGAACAGACGAGGCGCCGCGCCCTGTCGCCCATCGATCCAACCCAGGACCGCATCGACGCGCCTCTCGTCCCCGATGCGCGCGGTCTCGATCAGGCTCGCACCCGAGCGTTCCGGCGGCACGAACACCTCGTCCAGCGCCGTACCGGAAGGCCCGCGCAGCAGGTCCGCATAGGCCGCGCTCTCGTCCGCCCATGCCGTCCGCCCCCCATTGGCGTGGACCAGGTCGAAGATGCTGTTGACGCGAACCAGCGCATGAACCGGCACCTCCGCGCAGCCATGCCCCGGATCCCGAGGCAACGGCGCATCTGTGCGATCGAGGTTGATCTCCGCCCCCGCCGCGACGCACCCGGGGCCTCCGGCGGCGAGCGCCCGATCGTAGCCTTCGCTCGACACAATCCCCGTCGAGATCGACGTTCCCCCCGTAGCAAACGCCAGCAGCCCCGCCGCCCCGTCCGGCCACGGAACATGAGCATTGGTATAGCTGACGCCCCGGCGGCTCAGCCCCGCCAGCACCGACTGCGGATGCAACCCGACCCAATTCGCCAGATCCACCGCGTGCATCCCGTCCACGGTCACGATCAGCACATGCTCCGCCGGATGGTTCGCCGGCGTGTGGATCAGCGGCACAGGATGCTGCTCGGGAATCTGCGCACGCGCAAACAGCGAGGCGCCGAAGATAAAAGAGCTGCCCAGAACACCCAGAGTCAACCATTCGCCCAAGCCGCTTCTTCCAGGTCCGCGGCCGCAGCCAATCACTTCAGCTTCTCCACTTCCTTCGCATCCATGGCTGCGGGCAGCGGCGTGAAGATCGCATCTTTCACCACATCCTCCTGCCCCTGCCGGCTCAGTGTGAACTTGATGAACTCCTCCAGCACCGGGCTCAAACGCTTGTCCGGAGCCTTGTTGGCGAAGATGTAGATCACGCGGCTCAGCGGATAGGTCTGCGCCGCAACCTCCTCGAAGTTCGCCTCATGGTACGGTCCGCCCGGCGTAGCCGAAAGCTTCAACGCCTTCGTATTCGGATTGTCGTCCCACGCCAGCCCCGTGTAGCTGATCGCATACTTGTCCGCGGCCACGATATCCGACAGCGGAAGCACCGTATGCGGACCGCCGATACCCTCGCGCCACTGCCCATTCGCAAGCACCTTCTGGTTGACGAAGTTGTCATAACCGTTCGGGATCTCAACCCCCCACAGATGAATCGGCTTATCCGCCCAATCGCCCGTCAAGCCCAGTTGGCCCCACGTGGTAATCGGTTCCCGAATGCCGCGGTTGTGGGTCGAGGAGTAGATCGCGTCCAGTTGCTGAAACGTAATCTCATTCAGCGGATTGTCCTTGTGGACGATGAATACGATCGCATCCGTGAACGCCTTCACCTTCAGACTGCCGCCCGACACTGCAACAGCCAGCGGCTTGTAGCCGAACTTGTCCACAAACGGAGTCTCTTCCCGCCCCATCATCTCGCGCGCTATAAACGCGAAATCCGCAACCCCCGAGGTCAGGCGAGGTCCGCCCTGTCCCGACCCCCCTATCTCGGCCGAGATCGTTACCCCCGGATACATCTTCGTGAAGTCGTCGATCCACATCTGCAGCAGCCCGGTCACCGTGTTCGACTCGACCCCCTTCAGCGTGCCGGACAGCCCCTTCACCGGCCGATACTCCGGGATCGACGCATCGACCTTCGCGCTGTACGGCAGCGCCGGGCTGGGATGCGCCAGCGGCTTCTCGAGATTCTGGCCTCTGGCCCCCGACGTAAATGCAAGTGTAAATGCAAGCGCGAACCCGAGCGTGGATCCAAGAAACAGCAGCGTGCTAACGGCGTGACGGTTCTTCATGCGAGTCTTGTCTCAGCCTTTATTTTCAAATGTTCAAGTCCGGTACGACTACAAACCGGCCACGTGAACGAACCCTGAAACGCGAATGAAAATCCATTAACCTCTCGATGACCTCCTGTATTTCATCTCTGTTTTCATCCCCGTACACCTATCCTGAATCTGCGCTAAACTTCTGCCGTCGGCACATTCAAAGTCCAAGTGCAACACATTTACTTTTTTGGATTCGATAGAGATCGCCGCAGCCGTGCCGTGGGAAAGTGGGAAACGCCTTTTGTTTTCCATCTTTTCCATGGCCGTCTCTCTCCATCTCCTGTTTGCTCTTCAAGATGCATTGTTGCACTTGGAACTTGAATCCACCGTCCCCCGGAATGCAACCCACCCGGCTCTCTCCACCGTCCAGCCTCCAAAAAATTATGAATCCACTCCCATCCACGGCGCTCCTCCTGCTTTCTCTCGTCACACTCTCCGTCGCACAGCCCTCGCCGCTGGTCATCCCAAAGGACGACCTGACCGCCTTCACCGACGGCATGTTCGACATCCAGCTCAAACGCGACGACGCAGCCGGAGCCGTCCTCCTGCTCACCCAGAATGGAACCACGCTCCTCAGCCAAGGATACGGCCTGGCAGATATCCGCCAGCGCATCCCCATGTCCGACCACACCATCGTCCGCGGCGGAGCACTCACCATGCCGGTCATCGCCGTAGCCGTCATGCAGCAGGTCGAAGCCGGCAAGCTCTCGCTCGACGCGGACATCAGCCTCTACCTCGATCTCCCCATCCCGCCAGGTCCCGGCGGCCCCATCACCCTGCGCGAGCTCCTCACGCACACCGCAGGCTTCGCAGGCGCTCCCACCCCAACTCCCAAACCCGCTCCGCCATACGACCTGCGCACCTGGCTCACGTCCCACCCGCCCGCCCGCATCTATCCAGCGGGAGCGGTCACCAGCTTCAGCCCTTACGGCATGGCGCTCGCCGCCTACATCGTACAGCGCGTCTCGGGCGAGAGCTTCGCCGACTACACCCGCAACCGCATCTTTCGTCCCCTCGGCATGGCCGGCACGACGCTCCTCCAGCCCCTGCCGCCTTCGCTTCTGCCCGCGCTCTCGCAAGGCTACGGACCCAGCACCCTGCCGCCGCTGCCGCCCGAAGCGCTCCAGCCCGCGCTCAGCCTCTCGACCACCGCAACCGACATGGGCCGCTTCGGGGCCATGCTCCTCAACCGCGGACTCCTCGACGGCCAACACATTCTCACGCCGGACAGCGTCGCCGCCATCCTCTCCCGCCAGACCTCCGTCGCCCCCGATCTCAGTCCGCAGATCCCCGGCATGGGCCTCGCCTTCCATCAGATCTGGTTCAACGGATCGCGCTACTTCGGCCAGTCGGGAGACACCGAAGCCTTTCACACCGAGTTCGAGGTCGACCCCCAGCGTCGCCTCGTCCTCTTCCTCGCCTACAACAGCACCGGGCATCCGGCGGCTCCGGGCGAAGTCTCCAAACTGACCGCCTTCTCGCGCGGAGAGCTGATTCACGGCATCTTCGACCGCTATCAGCCCTTCCATCCAACGGCCGCCGGCATCGTGCCCAGCGCCGCAGAGCAAAGCCTGGCCACCGGCGCGTGGATCCCCGCCGACGAGGTGGGATTACCGCTCACTCCGTCTCACGTGCTCCACTCCAGCATCGACCCCGCCAGCCACAGCCTCGTTATCGACCGCTTCGTCTCCGATCGCGGCACCGTCAAGCATTGGCCTATGCTCCTGCCCGGCCTCTGGCAGCAGTTCCCGCAGGACCGCATCCAGGTCATCCCGGGCCGCAACGGCCTGCCCGACCGTCTCGCGCTGGCATCGGATCCAGCCAACCAGATGGTTCGGCTCTCCCAAAAACGCGTCCAGGCACAAAACGTCCGGCAACAACGCCCGCCTACTTCCCCGCAGGCACCAGGAACAGCAGCGAAAGACCGAACACAATCGACGAGACCACAAACGTAACCACCATAAAGCCCATCATGCGGCGCATCTTGATCCCCGCGATAGCAAGAATCGGAAGCGCCCAGAACGGCTGGATCATGTTCGCCGCCGACTCGCCCATCGCGACCGCCATGGTGGTGCCGGCCAGCGAGGCATGCAACTGTTGCGCGGCGGGTATCGCAAACGGCCCCTGCACCGCCCAGTGACCGCCGCCCGAGGGCACGAACAGCGTGATGATCATCGACGTCAGGTAGGTGTAGAAGGGCAGCGTATGCACGGTCGAAAAGCGGATAAACACCTTCGACAGAACCGCGGCCAGCCCCGTCGTCGTAATAATGCCCATAATCCCGCCGTACAGCGGATATTGCAGGATCAGCGACCCCGCGGAGCCAGCCGCGTGACGGATCGCCGCGACATAGGCGGCCGGCGTCCAGTGCAGCAGCAGCCCAAGCATCAGGAGCGTCATGATCACCGAGTTCAGGTCGATCAGGCCGCGGGTGTGAATAATCTCGATCACTAGCGCCGCCGCGATAAACAGGACCAGCAGCAGGTTCAGAATCCAGGCATTGTCGAGCGCTCCCGAAAGCGTACTCGAATCCTCCTTCACCGGCGGCCGCACATCTTCGGCGTACAGGCGATCGGCGTCGGCCGGCTGGCTGTTCTCGGCCGTCGGCCCGATATAGCGGAAGATCAGAGGCAACAGCACGAACAGCACGGCAATCGGGATCAAGTTGAACTTCGTAAACACGGTCTGCGACAGCGGCGTAAGCTGGCCCGTCACCTTTTCGACGATATTCAGGGCAGACCCATGCGTGGACTGCGACAGCGCGATCGAGCCCGACAGCCCCTCGGTCGAGATGACATATCCCGTGTACCCCGCGGCTACCAGCCAGCCAAAGTCGACGCGCACACGCTTGGCGATCTCGCGCGCCAGCAGCGCCGCCGTCACCAGGCCCAGGCCCCAGTTCACCCACGAAGCAGCCATGGACACCACGATGGTCAGCGAGATCGCATCCGCCGGCGAGCTGGGAATTCCGGCAATCCGCGCCAATAGCCGCCGGATCGCGGGCGCGCTGGCAAGCGCATGTCCCGCCACCAGCATGATCACCATCTGGAAGGCAAAGGTGAACAGGCCGAACACCCCGCCATACCACGCTGCCGCAATCTGCTTGGGCGCCGCATGGGGTGCGAACATAAACGCCAGCGCCGACGCAAGAAAGGTCAGCAGGATCGCGAACACGAACGGATCCGGCATGATCTTCTCAAAAAGATAGACAAAGAAGCCGGTGATGCGGCCCAGCGGGGACTGCTTGCCGCCCGGGACGGCTGCAGTGGGAACGGCTTCGACGGGTGCGGCGTGGGGGGTGGTTGACATAGCTCCTCTATGCTCACTGAGCAGGCGTGAAGTTGCCATGAAGTATAGATAAAGATTCGTTTAGAGAAGCGCTGAAACTATGTGCGCCTCCCGCTTACCTCAAATACTGTCCAGATTCCCTGAAAAAGCCAGCCTCTCTCAAGTCTCTCTGTGCAACAACTGCTCAGCCAGCATATGCCACATCGGCTCATCCTGTCCCTCTTTACCTTGGAATACGCAGCCGCAGCCTCCCCACCGCAGCAGAGGGTCTATCCTTAATCCCGACCAACGGGAGGGCCAGCGCGGTAAATGGAGTCAAGACCGGTATGCAAGGCACGAAGTGCCCGCCCCACGCGAAGTGGGCCCGTCCGGCAGGACAGCTGTATGCCCATTCGAATCAGCCTCTAAAAAGTGATCCGCGCCTCCCCCTGCAGCTTGCGCGGCTGGTTGGACTGGCTGCTGACCTGCCCGAAGGCGGCGTTGGTGATGTTGGTATTGCTCGCCGAAAGGCCGAAGTTGACCGTGTTGTAGATGTTGAAGGCCGAGACCGCGGCCTGCAGCTTCAGGTTCTCCCAGATCGAAAAAGTACGGCGGACGGTGATGTCCTGGTCCCAGACGTAGGGCGCGCGCAGTCCATAGGGTGCATTGCGTGGCGCGTTGCCGAAGGTGTAGGGGGCAGGGTTGGTGAAGGCCGCGGCGTTGAGATACACAGCATTATGAGTAGCGGTAGCGTTGTTGTTACCCGAACCGAGTCCGCCGTTGATGACGGGCGAGCCGGCGAAGGTGGGGTTCAGGTTGGGCGGGCACTCGCCGCCGGTGAACGGGATGGTGCACGAGCCGGTAAAGGCGAGCGGCGCGCCGGACTGAATGAGGATCAGGCTGGAGAGCTCGAAGCCGCTGACGATCGGCGAAACGAAGCTGCTGCCGCCGAAGCGGTGGCCCTTGCCGAAGGGCAGATCGTAAGTGGCAGTCGAGGTGACCAGGTTTGTGCGGTCGATGTTGCCTATGGCCCGCTCCAGCCGCGTGTTGTAGACCGTCCGTGAGCCGGTCGCGGCAGAGCCGGTTACATCGTCGATCTCCCTGCTCCAGACATAGTTCGCGTTCAAGGTGAGGCCGTTCGAGAGGCGCTGGTTCACGCTGACCTGGAGGCTGTTGTAGCTGGAGTTGCCGATGCCCCCGAAGATATCGCTGATGGACGAGTACTGCGGGAACCGGGTCAGGGCGCGGCCAAACGTATTGGTGTAGTTGGCAAAGGGCAGCTTGAAGGCGGGAAGGCCCGCCGCGGCGGCATCGGCGTTGTACTTGGCGACGTTGGCCGACGAGGTGACAACAAGGTTCAGGTCGTTGCCCAGAGCCAGGTAGGCCGGGTTGATCTGGTTGGCGTAGTCGATGCGTCCCACGGCGCTGGGAAGATAGTGGCCCTGGCTGCCGGAGTAGGCAAGGGTCAGGGTGAGGTTATCCGTGAAGGCCTGCTGCACGCTGAGCGTGTAGTTGTTGAACGCGGGCGGACGGCCGCCGATGTCCGGGTCGCCGAAGGTGATGGCTCCGCCGGCGGCAAGGCAGCCCGGGCCGGAGCAGAAGCCCGTGTTCAGCGTGGGGTCGAAGAAGGGCGCCTTCTGGTACGGAGGCAGGCCGCCGGTAGGTACATTGTTGGCGTAGACCGGGGGAAGCGCGGTCTGCGAGCTCCAGAAGAACGCGGGCGCGCCGTTGCCCAGGACGCTGGTGAAGGACGGGTTGGCGTCGTAGCCGAGCTGGCCGGTGCCGTTGCGTCCCCCGCCGCGTCCGCCAACCCCGTTGCCATGCGCGTACATGATGGCGAAGCCGGCGCGGACGGCGGTCTTCGGGTTGGGCGAGTAGGCCAGGGAGACGCGCGGACCGAAGTTCTTGTAGTCGGTCTTG
This sequence comes from Edaphobacter sp., assembly GCA_965277575.1. GTDB lineage: Bacteria > Acidobacteriota > Terriglobia > Terriglobales > Acidobacteriaceae > Edaphobacter. The sequence continues at coordinate 2,438,150 of CBDIDK010000002.1, read as the reverse complement.
ACGGGCGTGGCGCAGTTGCAGCTATCGGGCCCGCTGCCGCTGAACTGAAGCGCACCGGGGTAGTTGCTGGCCGCGGGGTTGGGCAGCGTCGGGTTCAGGAACGACTGCCGGTTCTGCGCCTCGTGAAAGGGACCCAGGATATCGTAGCGCAGGCCAAGGTTGAGGGTCAGGTTGGGCAGCACACGGTAGCTGTCCTGCGCATAGACGGCGAAGTCCTTGTAGCGCGCCCCAGTGGTGATGACGGCGTTGTCGGCGATGGTCGCGGAATCGTTCGCGCCAAGCAGGTAGCTGGCATACGCATTGCCCGTGGTCGGCAGCAGAGCACCGGTGCCGGAGTAGTTGCCCGTCTCGGAGTTGGTGAAGTTGAAGACAGCGTTACTCTCGTTGTCGGGGCTGGTGAAGTTATCCTGCAGCCACGAGTACTGGCCCCCCAACGTGATGGAGTGCTTGCCTTTCACCCACTGGACGTTGTCCTGCACCACATAGGTATTGGCGACCTCATCGAAGGCCTGCGAGTTCGTCCCCGCCCACGACTGCGGAGCGTTAGGACCGGTGAAGTTGATCGTCGGGAAGGCGTCGCTCGCCTGCCCGGGAGGCAGACCGGCAAGCCCCGATTTGCTCGCGTACATGCCCGCGGCCGTCGCGCTGGTAATCGGAATCGCCAGCCGCGCGTAAGAGTAGCCGAACTGGTTGAGCAGGTTGGGCGTCACGGTCAGGACGTGATGAAACTGAATGGTCGTGGGGTCTTCGGTGACGATGCGGGTCGCGGCGTAGGGGAGCGGAAGAGCGCTGGTGCCGCTGGAGATGCCGGCAAACGGAACCGTCGTGTACGTGCCCTTCGAGAAGATGGCGTAAAACCGCTGGCGCTGGCTGAAGTCGTAGTCGAGCCGGTCCGTGGTGCTGTTCGTGTTGAGACCCACCGGCACGATGGCGGTGTAGTTGTTGCCGATGCCGGTTCCCGGCGGAAGCCCGGGCAGGTAGGACTGCAGCGACTGCGACACGGGCGAGAGGCGGCCCGGCGGAATGACGTTCAGCCTGCCCTGGTACGAGAACTGGGTGCGGGTGCAGGCGCCGGCCGCATTGCACGTCGTCGAGAGCGGGTCGTAGATCGGCTGCGGAAGCGCGCTGAAGTCTCCGGCCTGCATCGCCGCCGTGGGGACGAACTGCGTGGTCGGGTTCGAGGTCGAGCGGTAGCGGTAGCCGTCGTAGTTGCCGAAGAAGAACAGCTTGTCCTTGAAGATGAAGCCGCCCACCCGCGCACCGAACTGGTTCTGCTTCTCCGGCTGACGGAAGGTAGGAAAGTAGCCCCGCGCATCGAGCACGGTGTTCCGAAAGTACTCATACCCCGCGCCGTGGAAGGCATTCGACCCCGACTTGATCGTATAGTTTTCGATGCCCTGCCCCTGGTACTCCGCGGGCGAATTATTCGTCTCCACCTGGAACTGGTCGATCGCCTCGACCGAGACGCTGTACGCCAGGTTCCGCGTCTCTCCCTGCGCCGAGGCGTTGGTCATCGGGATGCCTTCGATGTACACCTCGTTCATATAAGGCTGCCCTCCGTTGAACGACGCGAAGGACGAGCCGGCAGCCTGCGAGCTCAGCGCCTGCACCCCGGGCACCAGCGCGACAAAGGCGGTCGGATCGCGCGGCCCCGCGTTCATGGCGAGCGGAAGCGCGGTGTAGACCTCGTTGCGCATCACCTCGCCCAGGGTCGCATCGGTCGTATCGATGGCCGGGGGTGCGGCGCTGATCGTGACGACATCGTTCGCCGCGCCGACATTGAGCGTGAGATTCACCGTAGCGACACCCAGGGCATCGACCACCACATGCTCCTGCTTGGTCACCTGAAACCCCTTGGCCGTGACCGTGAGCGTGTACGGCCCGGCAGGCAGGGCAACGATCGAGAAAAAGCCGGAGGAGGTCGTCTGCTGGGTCGACGCCGCATTGGTGTTGTCGTTGATCGCTGTGACAGACGCGCCCGGAACCACGGCTCCGCTGGGGTCGCTGATCGTGCCCTGCATGGAGCCCGTCCCGCCGATCTGGCCAAACGCCATGGGCTGATCGACACCGAAGAAACCGAAGAAGACGAAGAAACCGAAGAAGACCAGCAGCACGATCCGGAGATGAGCAAGCATGGGAGCGGCGGAACGTCGGCCGGAAGAGCCTCTTTGAAGGTTAAGCATGATGTCCTCCCCCGTAGCGGCGACGCGCAGGCGCACGGGATTTTTCAAATTTTCGCGGCGGCAAATTGTAGTCGATCCGCTAGGCGAAGATTATTGCGATTGCAGTGTAGAGCTGTCAATAGGAATAATTCCAATAAAGAAACAATAGCCCGCCCTCCAGAGAGGCACGAACAGCAGGGCGCTTCGCCTCCTTTGTCTGTCATCCGGCAGCCTCCCCCGTGTACCGGGTGCCGGGTACCGGGTACCGAACGGCCGGGTGCCGGGTGCCGGGTGCCCCATATCTCGATTCTGAGATGTGGGCATCGGGCGAAGCACGACCGCACTCCTCCCTACCCCGCTCACATCCGTGTCATTCCGATAAATCAGCCCAAGACCAGACCAAGAACAGCCGCGGCGTCCTTACCCTGCCTCAACCAAACGTCCTCCAGTCCGAAGACGGCGCACTTCGCCGCCACGCCGGGTGCCCCATATCTCGATTCTGAGATGGGGCATCGGGCGAAGCACGACCGCACTCCTCCCTGCCCCGCTCATATCCGTGTCATTCCGATAGAACAGCCCAAGAACAGACCACAGCGTCCTCACCCTGCCTCAACCAAACGTCCTCCAGTCCGAAGACGCCGCCACGCCGCAGCCACTCACTTCGGCAGCCCCAACGAGCCACTCACCGTAAACCGCCCCTGCGCATACCCCACCCCGCTCCCGCGATCAGGCTGCCCGCCCCCCACCGAAACCCCATACTCCCCCGCCACCACCCGCCGCTCTCCCGTCACACTCACCGTACTCAGCTGCCGCGCATCCAGCGCAAACGTGACCACTCTTCGCTCCCGCGGCAAAAGGTGCAGCCGGCTGAACCCTTCGAGCGAAAGCGCAGGCGCCCCGGCAACCTGGGGCGGCGTCACATACAGCTCCGACACCGCATCTCCCGCGCGCGAGCTCATATTCTCAACCGTCGCAGTCACGGTCAGCGGCTCTCCCGCACCTGCCGTAGACGCGTCAACCCTGTTAGCCGACAGCTTCAAATCGCTCCAGCGAAACTCCGAGTAACTCAGACCATACCCGAACGGCCAAAGCGGCCTGCCCCTAAAGTAGCGGTACGTCCGATTCGCCATCCCATAGTCGTCGAACGCGGGAATCTGCCCCACCCCGGCATAAAACGTCACCGGAAGCCGGCCCGCCGGATTGTTCTCTCCCGTCAGCGTCCGCGCAATCGCATGGCCCGCCTCTTCCCCCGGATACCACGCCTCCAGAATCGCATTGGCATGGCTCTTCGCCCACTCCACCGACAGCGCGCTGCCGTTCATCAGCACCACCACCAGCGGCTTGCCCGTTGCATGGACCGCCTCCAGCAGCTCCTCCTGCACTGCGGGAAGCTCGATCGACGTCCGGTCGCCCTCATCGAACCCCGCGATATGAATCGGCATCTCCTCGCCTTCCAGCTCCGGCGAAAGCCCCACAAACGCGACGACGACATCCGCCTTGCGCGCCGCCCGCACAGCCTGCTCCCGCTCCGTCACAATCGGCGGCCTCCACTCCAGCGAGATTCCCGCGTTCTGCAGCTTGCCCTGATGAACATAGTCGATCCGAATCGACCGCGGCCTCGTGTCCGGCAGGTGAACGTGAAACGCCTCGCGCATCCGCAGCTTGTTCTCCGCCGAATCGGGCGCCCGCCGCGGAATCTCCTTCCCGTCGAAGAACACGCGCACGCTCTCGGTTCCCGCGCACGGATAGCACTTCGTCATGTGGAACGAGAACACATAGTCGCCCGCTACCGGAACCGCAAGCGTGCCGCTCCAACGCACGCTGAAGGCCGAAGCCTCCAGGCCGGGTACCGGCGGCGCGGCGTTCCAGTCGAAGTCCACCTGCGAATCCACCCTGGTCAGCGCCGGAGCGCCCGCAAAATCCGGCGTCCGAAAGTACTCTCCCTTCAGCCCCATCCCCGCCCCGTCCACCCCTGGCCGCAACAGGCTCCGAGGCACCGGAACCGGCAGCTCCGGCACCAGAGGCGAACCCTGGGCATAAACCACATTCGCCGCCCCGAACCGCGCCTCCATGCCGTCGAGCGGCACCACCGGATGCGACGGATTCGCGTTGTAGTTGCCTTCGATCGAGGCCAGCATCGCCGCATTGGGCCCGATCACCGCGATCCGCCTCCTTCCGCTCCTGAACGGCAGAATGCCGTCGTTCTTCAGCAGCACCATCGCCTCTTCCGAGGCCATGCGGGCCAGCGCGCGGTGCGGCTCCGAGTCCAGCTCCGCCGAAGGCATCCGCGCATACGCCACCTTTTCGGGCGGGTCGAACAGTCCCAGCCGGAAGCGCGCCATGAACAGCCGCCGCACCGCGACATCCAGCTCCCTCTCGGTCACCAGCCCCTGCTGCACCGCCCTGGTCAGCGTCTCGTACTCGCGGCCGCAGCTCGTGTCCGTCCCCGCGCGCAGCGCCGACGCCGACGCATGCTCCAGGTCCGGGGCGAAGTGGTGGCCCGTCGCAATGTCCCGGATCGCCCCGCAATCCGACGTCACATAGCCGTCGAACTTCCACGCCTTGCGAAGCGTCTGCTCCAGCAGCATCGCATTCGCGCACGCCGGAGCCCCATCCACCGAGTTATAGGCGCACATCACGCTGCCTGCCTTCGCCTCGGTTACGGTCGCGCGAAACGCCGGAAGATACGTGTCTTCGAGATCGTGCGGCGACGGATCGATGTTGACGATATGCCGTGTGCTCTCCGGGCCGGAGTGAACCGCATAGTGCTTCGGCGTCGCAATGGTCTTGAAGTACACCGGATCGTCGCCCTGCAGCCCGCGCACGAACGCAACCCCCAGCCGGGCTGTCAGGTAGGGGTCTTCCCCGTAGGTCTCCTGCCCGCGTCCCCAGCGCGGATCGCGAAAGATGTTGATATTGGGCGACCACAGATCCAGCCCATAGCTCACCAGGTCGGGGCTCTGCCGCCGCCGCGCGTCCGCGTTCTTGGCCCGCGCCTCGGTCGAAATCGTATCCGCGACCCGCTGCATCAGCGTCGTATCCCAGGTCGCCGCCAGCCCGATCGCCTGCGGAAACAGCGTCGCATGTCCCAGCCGCGCCAGCCCATGCAGCCCTTCGGTCCACCACTGGTACGCCGGAACCCCCAGGCGGGCAATCGCAGGGGCCGTATTCTGCATCTGCGACACCTTCTCCTCAAGCGTCATCCGCCCGACCAGGTCGTCCACCCGCGCCGCCATCGGAGCCTCCGAATTCCGGTACAGCGGCGCGGCCTGCTGCCCCACACCGGCACCCTCCAGGCCAGCCACCAGAAGACCCGCAACAACAAATCGGCATAACGACAGAGCGCAGCGGCGATAGAACATACAGTCGAACCATCCTTCAGCTTTTAGACAGCTTCTAAGAAACGAACTTGAAATGAACCTGAACCGGTGGCCAGCCCAGGAAACCCGAGCCGATACCCGCCACCCCATCCACGCCATCATAGATCGCTTTGCTTTTGCTTGCTCCTGCCTTTGCTTTCGCTTGTCTCCCCCGCTGGATACAGCCATGTTGAAGATGCTGTAGCCGGTGCCATCGGCGCGGATCGGTGGTAAGCCTTACCCCTCTTTGTCTTCGCGAGGCCGCCCCTCGAAAATAAATCCCGAAAATCTGGCGCAATCTTCGCCGAAGGCCCTGCCACCATCTCCAGCCATACCGATGTCCATGTCGTGTCCATATCTTGCACAAAAAACACCACGTTTTTGTGCACGCACTTTGCGAAACCCCCTGTAAAGACGCGCCCTCCACCACGCGCAATCAAGTGCACAGATCTTTACCCGTCCGTCACACTCCGTTCACATCTCCGGGTTACCGTCGTACCATCGCTCTGCTATCCAGGCAGCCGCGCTGACCCCGGAGGGTTCATTGGAACGTTCCGCAGCAAGCACGCCCCTCTCTGCGCCCATCCGGTTGAGCTTCGTCATCCCCGCCTACAACGAAGAGGCCTACCTCGCCCGCTGCCTCGAGTCCATCCTCGACCAGACCCGCGATCTCGCCGTCACCACCGAGATCATCGTCGTCAACAACGCAAGCACCGACCGCACCCGCGCGGTCGCCCTCGCCTACCCCGGCGTCCAGGTGGTGGATGAGCCGCGCAAAGGCCTCACCCATGCCCGCCAGGCCGGCTTCTCCGCCTGCTCGGGCGAGCTAATCGCCAATGTTGACGCGGACTCCCGCCTCACCCCCGGCTGGGTCGCGAAGGTGCTCGCCACCTTCGCCGAGACGCCGGATCTGGCCGCTCTGAGCGGTCCGCTCCTCTACTACGACCTCACCCCGAAGCAGGCAAAGATGGTGCGGCTCTTCTACGCGATCGCATGGGGGACTTACATCATCAATCGCCACGTTCTGCGTGTCGGCTCCATGGTTCAGGGAGGAAACTTCGTGGTGGAGCGAAGGGCGCTTGAGGCGATCGGCGGCTTCAACCTTGCCATCTCGTTCTATGGCGAAGATACGGATATAGCACGGCGGCTGAGCCAGGTAGGCGTCGTTCGCTTCACCCTCGACCTGAAGATGTTCTCCTCTGCCCGCCGCCTGAAGCAGGAAGGCATGCTGACAATAGCCATCCGCTACTCCATCAATTACTTCTGGACCACGTTTCTAAAGCGCCCTTTCACTCATCACCATATCGACGTTCGAGAGCAGGTCGAAGCGCAAGAGGGGATCGTCAGCTAAGCCCTAAGCGGGGACACACCGCAGGTTGCGAAGAGTGCCGTGCTTACTACCCTTCCGTGCCGGTAGCAGCGGCAGCCTCCTCCCCCGCGTCGTTCCAGGCTAGCCGCAGCCCGCTGGATATCGGCTGTCTTCCCAGTATCCGCACGACCGCAAGCACAAGACGAAGATACCCAGGCGCGCGAGGGCTTCCCCACAGTTCGGCCAGCGGCCGCAACTCACCATCTACATCGGGATGGAAGACTCGCTCATCCCACCGGATCGACCCTGCCGGAAAGTCCGGATAGTCCTGGATAGCCGCCAGGGTGGACTGCAGAAGCCGGTGTTTCCAGGGGTCGGCATACTGCGGCATGAAGAGCACATGACTCTTCCGCTCCCTTCTCACCTCATGCACAAACTCCGTGAAACTCGCCGCGTGGGTCAGATTCACATTTGCATTCGGTTCAACTCCATGGCGATCGCCACCGCTGATCACCAGTTGGTTCCACTTGCCGGCAAGCGTCGCAACCTCTCGATTTTCCTTCCAGCTCCTCAACCCATTCAACTCGAGTGAGTGAACATATTGCCCGTTCACAGCTAGAAAATCATTCGCCGTGGCCATGTGCCGCTCTGGCCCTATCCGGTACATGTCCCACACCGGATGGTTGAAGACGATCAACACCTGCGGCAGCTCTTCCAACTCCGCCAACAGGCCCTTCAGCGTCTTACGCAGGGCTCCGGCGTCGTGCCCTGCGGCGGCGAGGCCAAGGCCGGGGGATACCGTCGCCATCGCCGTAAACTCCTCGAAGCGCCTCATCCATGCCGCCGCGGTCGCGCCGGGGAGGTTATGAATCCCCAGGTGAAAGGCCGTCCCCCCATAGGGAACGGTCCACTCCACCGACACAGGAATGTCCTCCCCCGTAGTCACGGTCCGCAGCAGCACAGGAGCCCTGATGTCGTCGTGGTCGGTCAGGGAGACCATGCCAGGCATGTCCAGCTTTTCCTCAATCTGGCGCAGTTCGAGATCGAACGCCAGCCTCGGGGTCAGTGGCGGAGTCCAGAAGCTCTTCGCATAATCCGGCCGTATACCCGACCACCGCATGCAACGCCGCTCGCACCAGAGTATGACAGGCTGCAGAATCTTCCAGTCTGTCGAAAGCTCCGCGATGAAATCCAGCGTCTCCTTCGACTGATTGGTATGGCTATGCAGCGATACGCCGGCTCGAAAGCCACGCGCCGCATTGGGTTCCCGCCACAGATAAGAGACACTCGTTTGGCTCATCTCGCCTCCTCCATCTGCACCTGATGGAAGAAGTATTCCTCTGCTGTGTGACGCTCGAATGACTGCACCAACAACGATGCATAAACAAAGCGGGCGTGGAACCTGTATAGGTACTTGTCGCCACCTGTCACTCGCGAAAGACACACGAAAAGGCAGAGGACAGGCCGATCTCATCGAAACATCGGCTTGTCCTCTGTGCGTTTGAGTAGACTTACCTCTCTCGCGAAGGCGACCAGCGCAGGCCACCGCCAAACGTCTGGCGGTAGAACTCGCGCTGCACCGGATAATCCGGGCTTCCGTTATAGAAGCCGAATACCTCGTTGTTGAGATTCTGCACATACGCGACGGCAGAAAAGCCTTTGCGCAGCTTGTAGGTACCTTCGAGATCGATCTGCAGGTGGGAGTAGAAGTAGTTATCTCCGTTCGGACCGTACAAACCTCCACCGTTGCCACCGGCGGTGATCGGCCCGGCGTTCGCGGCCGTGTAGTTGTAGGAAGCGAGATTCGCCTGGTTGTACGTCACGCCGAGCCGCACGGAGACGCCCCGCTTGTCGTACGTCGGGCTTAGGTTATAGCTGCTCGGCGATTGGCCGATGAGGGGCGCGTTTGAACCTCCCGGCCCACGGTTCGGTCCGCTGATGGTGCCTGCGGGGGGTGGGGGGGTGGTCGTCAGATCGATAAAAGGCGGCAGCGTCGCCTGCGAGGCGGTGTAGCCATAGTTGGCCGAAAGTCCGAGACCGTTGAGCGCGCCGGGCAGGTGAGTGAAGTGCTGCTGGAACGCGATCTCGAATCCATACACATAGGCGCTGCCGGCATTGATCGTCTGGTTGAGGTAATACGGAAATGCATTGCCCGTAACGACAGGATTCGGGTTCTGGAGCGTCTGTGTCGGCAGGATGGGATTGCTCAGATTCTTGTAGAAGAACCCGGCCTGCAGAAGACCCGTACCCGGCAGACTGCTTTCATACAGCAGGTCAAGATTATCCGCATATTCGGCCTGCAGATTCGGATTGCCCTGGCTTACAGTGTTGCGCGCAGTACCGCCGCTGGGAGGACTCTGGAATGGAATAAGGTCGCCGAAGTTTGGCCGCGAAAGTCCGCGCCCATACACCAGACGAATGCCTGAGGCAGGCGTGATGGCATAGCGCAGCGCGGCACTTGGAAGAAGATCGATATAGGAGGCCTGCACACGGACCGGCGCAGTGCCTACGCTCGAGGACGAGCTCGCGCCCAGATAGCCCAGGTTGTTTTCGCTCGTGGCCTCGATGCGGAGACCCGCAATCAAACGGAACCGGCCGAAGTTGGTCGTGTTCATGATGTACCCGGCGGAGACCTTTTCAATCTGGTTGAAGGAGTTGCCGACAACATCCGCGGTGTTCGGGTCGGACTGGATCGCGGTAAATGCCCGTACCTTGTCGTAATCGACCGCCGGACCGAACGTGTAGGACCCGCCGTAGTAGTTCGGGTCCTGAAAGTCATTGAGAAAGTTGGTCATGGCAAGCACCGGGCTCTCGCCGTTGCTCGCGGCGATGTCCGGCACGTAGTTGCGTGTGTCCTGATTGACGAACTTGTGCTCGTTGCGGAAACGGCCGCCAAACTCGAAGGTGCTCGCATGACCGCCGATGGTGTAGGAGGTTGCAAAAGAGGCGCCGAACCCAAGATCGACCTCGGGGTTATAGAAGTTCTGCACCTGCTGGCCCTGATAGAAGTACTTGGTGGGGTCGAAGATGTTGACGCCGTTCTGCACGTTCAGGTGCGGCTTCAGTGGATTGGAGACATTGAGACCATAAACGACATTGTTGAGAGGGTTGGTCGCCGCGACCGGCGCGAAGTGGGCGAAGGAGTAGCCCTCGTCCCGCGTCCTCGCGACCGACGAGTTCACGTCCCAGGCCAGCAGCGACCGCCCGATGACATGGTGTCCACCGAGCTGGGCGCCCCCGATATCCTGTACCGGACGCCGGCGCAGGGCCTGGAAGGAGATCGATCCGGAGCCGTCGCCCTGTAGCGGCGAGACGAAGTTGTTGATTGCCGGAGTGTAGATCCAGTCGTCGCCGAAGTTGTTGAAGTGCGAGTAGAGGCCTTTGAGAAAGATGTTGGAGGTACCGCTGATGCGGTAGTCGAGGGTGCCGCCGAAGCCCGCACGATCGCGGAAGTAGCGGTAGTCGCGAAGGTCGTACTTGCCGGTGAGCGCCGGCCCCGGCTCGAGGTCGTTGATGCCCTCGCCGCTGAAGTCGTATGAGGCGCTGATCAGGGCGCCGAGCTTCTTGCCTTCCAGGAAGCGCTTGCCTACTGTGCCATCAAACTGATACTTGGGTCTGCCGCCGATGATGGGAACGTAGCCGCCAGTGGATTCGAGGAAGATTGTCGGCCGATCCTCAGCGCTCTTGGTCCGCAGGTCGACCGAACCGCCGATGCCGTCGCCTTCCATGTTAGCCTGCAATGTCTTGTTGATCTGGACCGACTCGACCAGGTCCGCTGGAATAAGGTCCAGCTTGATCTGCCGCACCGTCTCCGGCGAGGCGATGGTGATCCCGTCAAGCGTAGTATGCGTCAGCCGCGCCTCGGTGCCGCGCACCTTCACGTATTTACCTTCGCCCTCGTCACGCTCCAGCGTTACACCGGGGAGACGGCCGATTGCATCGGCAACATTGGCGTTCGGCAGACTGATAATGACATCGGCCGGCAGGACGTTGATGATGTTGTCCGCGTTGACGGTGCGGTTGATGGCTTCGACTTCGCCACCCTGGCGGCCCGCATAGACATCGACATTCTGCTTGTTGGACGTGATCTGCAAGGCTGCGTTCATCTGCGCAGTCTGTCCGGCGCTGACGGTCACAGGCTGGGTAAGCTTGTCAAAGCCCTCATATTGAATTGTTATGGTGTATTGACCGGCAGCCAGGCCGTTCAGCGTGTACAGTCCTTGCTGATTGGACAGCGACTGGGCCCCGCCGGGTGCGGCAATCACCTTGGCGCCCTGAAGGACATGGTTCTGGACGTCGGTCACCGTTCCCGCGACAGCTCCGGTCTGAGCCATTGCCGGGAAGAAGGAGCCAAAAAAACCGAACGCCACACATAGTGCTACTCGTTTGAAACTCACTGGACTGCTCCTCAGTTGTTCGGTAAAGGATGGGCTGCGCGTCTGTCTTTGGATTGCGCGCGTTCGCTTCTTGGGATTGCGCACATTCGCTTCTTGCACGGGTGTTTCTAAAGTAGGTGAGCCTGGTTACCGGTCCGTGAACCCGGGGTAAACGAGGCGTGAATGGCGGGGTGGACTCGTTGAAATCCGCAGATCGCTTTTCACCTCACTGCAAATCTCCCTCATTCCTGTTGAGCACCCTCGTACCCGCCGTTTGACTCGCGGATAAAAGAAGCAATGCTCTCGATACGGCACTCCCGGAACTGTCGCTTGCATCGTAGCTCGTATAGGCTTCAGTTTTGCGCTCGGCGAATTGGAGGAGGGCAATGGCGGTAGACCGCGATCGTGGGCATCCGGCGAGTCTTGGCGATGTCGGCGATTGGGCATCCGAGCTGATGATGAGGCTGGATTGGCCCCGATGGCGCTTCGTGGTGGGTCTTACGATCAGCGTCCTCCTTTTCAATGCAGAAAGAACTTCGGCGCAATCGACACTCAGCGTTCATGAGGCGATCGAACAGGCGGAGGCAGGGCCATTGGCGCGCGAGGGACAGGACCAAGTGACGGCGGCGCAAGGCATGGCGCGGCAAGCAGGCCTGCGTCCCAATCCGCGTCTGTTTCTGCAATCGGAAGATCTGAGGCCCTGGGCTGACAACTTCGATTTCCCGAACAACACGGAAGATTACGGCTATGTTGGACAGACCTTCGAGCTGGACCGGAAGCGGGCGAAGCGCCTCGAGGTCGCCAACGCCAACATCCGCCGCTCGGAGGCGGATCGCACCCTGCTCGATCAGCAGATTGCAGGGCGGGTTGCTGGTGCATACTGGACTGCCGTAGCCAGCGGCCGCATCGCAAAGCTGCTTGAAGACGATATGGCCGCGGTGGATGACATGGTGCGCTACCACAAGGAGCGTGTCGATGCGGGCGCAATGCGCGGAGTCGATCTGCTGCGCATTCAGATCGAACGCGACCGACTGGTGATCGGCCTCGAAGCTGCTCGCCGGGATGCTGCTCTCTCTCGCATCGAGCTCTCCCGGCAGATAGGACACCCGTTGTCCCCGGAGGTGCAGTTGACCGACGCGCTCGACAGCGTGGCCCCCTTTCAGGCACAGACCATTACGGTTGTGCTGGCTTCTCGCGCAGACGTGGCAGCAGCACGCGAGGCGGTCACGGCAGCACAGGCGGAGGTCAAGCTGCAGAAGGCGATCGGAGTTCCGGACCTGGACCTCCTCGCCGGGTACAAGCGCAACTCCGGCTTCAACACTGCCTATGGAGGTTTGCAGATCCCCCTTCCCTTCCGTAACCGCAATCAGGGAGAGATCGCGCGGGCACAGGCGAACCTGCAACTGGCTCGCGACCAGTTGCAGCAGCTCGAGCTCTCCGTGCGGGCAGATGTCGGAGCAGCCGGGGAAGCCTATGAACGCCAGCGGGAGATCGTCGAAAAGACGCTGCCGGAGATGCGCGCACGAGCCCAGAAAAACCTGGAAATCATGAGTGACGCGTACAAGACCGGAGGAACGGATTTGTTGAGGTATATCGACGCGGAGCGAACTGCCATCGATGTGGAGGTGACCGCGCTGCGCTCACTGGCGGAGTTCCAGCAGAGCGGTTTACGGCGTGAACTGGCAAACGGGGTGCGTCCATGAGGGTGAATCGTCAGTTGACCTGTGTCTTCCTTTTTTTCGTTGCACTGAGCGGGTGCTCCAGGAGCAGCAGCAATGGAAGCAAGCCCGGCAAGGAGGACAGTCAAAGGCAAGGAGGAGCAGGCGGCTCTGCCCAGGGTAAGCCCGACACAAGCACTAACGGTGGCGCTCAGGCCAATGACGTGGTCAAGATCGCTGCCGAGGACCAGCAGCGCGCAGGCATTCAGGTGGCTCCCGTCTCGGTCCAGCGGGTTCCGCGCGTCTTGTCCGTGGCCGGCCAGGTGCAAATGGATGAGCAACACACGTCGCATGTGGGCGTCATTGCGGATGGTCGCATCACGGCGGTGAATGTGCTGCCGGGCGCCTTGGTGCGACGCGGACAGGTCCTGGGCAACTTGCACAGCCATACAGTCCACGAAACAGTTGGAGCGCTTGTGCAGGCGTATGCAGCGGTAGACCGGCAACGCGGTGCGGTCGCATTCGCGCGGCAGGCGCAGGAGCGCTACCACCATCTCTATAGCATTCAGGCTGCCTCGCTCGAAGAGTCCCAGCGCTCCGATCAAGAGCTTCTGCAGGCACAAAAGATGCTGGTGGACGCTGAGGCGAACGTACACATGGAGCGTGAGCACCTCTCGGAGCTCCTCCAGGTTTCGCCCGAGACTCTGACGCCTGATGACCTCTACGACAAGGAGCTGGTCCCCATCCGGTCCCCGATAGATGGCGTCGTCATCGCGCGCAACGTTACTGTCGGCCAGGTGGTGGATGTCGGCTTTGAGGCCTTCGTGGTCTCGAATCTCGCGACGGTCTGGATCACTGCCGCCGTCAACGAGCAGGACGTAGCCCTTGTCCGCCGGAACGCCTCTGCGGAGGTTATGGTGCAGGGCTATCAGGACCGGGTCTTCCAAGGCCGAGTCGCGATGATAGGCGACCTGCTCGACCCGCAGACCAGGACGGTTCCGGTTCGCGTCGTCGTCCCCAATCCTGGCACGCTCCTCCGGCCCGGCATGTTCGCTTCGGCCAGAATCGCCGAGCCTCAGACGCGGGACGCCATCTTCGTTCCGGAGAATGCGCTCCAGGATATCAACGGGATGAAGGTCGTCTTCGTCACGCGCGACGGCACCACCTTTAAAGCCGCCACGGTGAACGTCGGAACCCGTTCGATGGGCAAGGCCGAGATCGTCGATGGCCTTGAACCCAACGATCACGTCGTGGTCAACGGAGCCTTCATGGTCAAGTCCGAGATGCTGAAGGGCACCATGGGTGAAGGGTAGACGTGAGTAAAACCCTCGATTTTTTTCTCGATAACCGCTGGCTCGTTGTGGCCGCGCTGGTTGTGCTCATCGCGGGCGGCATCACGGTCATGCTGCGGCTCCCTATCGAAGCCTTTCCAGACCTGACCAACAATCAGGTTGTGGTCACGGTTCAGTGCCCGGGAATGTCCCCGGTCGAGGTCGAACAGCTTGTCACCTTTCCCATCGAGACCTCGATGATGGGGATGCCGAAGCTGAATATGGTCCGCTCCACCTCGAAGCTCGATCTGTCGATGGTGACGATGATCTTCGACGATTCCATGAACAAGTACCTCGTGCGACAGCTTGTGGCGGAGCGTCTGAACCAGGTCCAAAGCCGCATTCCGGCCGGGCTGCAGCCTCAGATGAACCCCATGTCGACGGCATTTGGCGAGGTCTACCAGTACACCGTTGACTCGCCGAAGATGTCGCTGATGCAGATCAAAACGCTGCATGACTGGGTGATCCGGTATGCGCTGCTTACGGTTCAAGGGGTGAGCGAGATCAACTCGTGGGGAGGCTTGACCAAGCAGTACACGATTGAAGTCGATCCTGAATCGCTCCGCCGGTACAACCTCACGCTGCACGAGGTTGTGGCCGCGGTGACGAACAACAATGCCAACTTCGGCGGCAGCTACATCGAGCATGCTGAGCAGCAATATACCGTTCGCGGACTCGGCCGCGCCGAAAGCGAAGACGATCTCGGCAATATCGTCGTCTCGACGGTTGGAGGCGTACCGGTCCTGCTGAAACAGATCGCGAAGATCGCACCTGAACCGCTGCCGCGCCACGGGGCTGTGATGAAAGATGGCCACGGCGAGACTGTCTCGGGCATGGTTATTATCTTGCGTGGCGAAAACGGCGAGAAGATCATCAAGGAAATCAAACAGAAGATCGCCGGTCTCAAGCTCCCCAATGGCGCGAAGATCATCCCGTTCTACGACCAGTCGGATGTGATCAACGCGACCACACACACGGTAAAGAAGAACCTGCTTGAGGCGGCGGCGCTGGTCATCGTCATCCTGCTCATCTTTCTTGGCGATTGGCGCGCAGCCCTGGTGGTCGCGTCTGTGATTCCGCTCTCGCTGCTCTTTGGTTTCATCGGGATGGACGTCTTCGGCATCTCGGTCAACTTGATGAGCCTAGGCGCGATCGACTTCGGCACTATCGTCGACGGCTCCGTCGTCATGGTCGAGAACTGCATGCACCGCCTCGAGAACGGCGAGTCCGGCAAGCCGCTTACCGAAACCGTTCGCGAGGCAGCGCACGAGGTCGCCCGCCCCATCATCTTCGGCGTGCTAATCATCATCGCCGTCTACCTGCCCGTGCTCACGCTGCAAAGCCTGGAAGGAAGAATGTTTCGGCCCATGGCGGTCACTGTGGTTTCGGCGCTCCTCGGTTCTCTGCTTCTGGCCCTGTTCGTCGTTCCCACGCTGTGTACCGTGGCGCTTCGCCACAAGGCCCGCAGCAACGCAGAGAACGAACAGCAAGGCACTGGGGCTAACGAACGGAAGGAAGACAGGAAGAAGGAAAACTGGTTCGAAAAGCTTCGTGGAAAATATAAACGATCGCTCGAAAAAGCCGGCAAACACCAGAAGCCGCTCCTCATCACGGCGCTGGCGTTCGTGCTCGTCGCGCTTGGCTCGCTCAAGTTCATCGGGACCGAGTTCATGCCGACCCTCGACGAAGGATCAATGGTCGTTACCTCCAGGCGTCTTCCCGGCATATCGCTCACCAAGTCCATCGCTATCGGCAACCAGATTGAAAAGACTATCAAGAGCTCTCCCGATGTTGTAAGCGTCGTTACCAAACTCGGACGCCCCGATCTGGCGACCGAGGCCATGGGCGAGTACGAGTCGGACTCCTACATCTCGTTCACGCCAAAGATGCAGAACGCTTCGAACACGAAGAAGCAGCAGTTCTCCGGCAATCTGGAGAAAGCCCTTGAGAAGATACCGGGCGTCACCTACGAGTTCACCCAACCCATGCAGATGCGCATGGACGAAACCATTACGGGCACCCGCGGCGACCTCGCGCTCAAGATCTTCGGTCAGGATCTCGACACGCTGGAGCAGCTCGGCCATCAGGCGGAACGCATCATCTCTTCCGTGCAGGGCGCCTCTGAGACGCAGATGGAGATTATCTCCGGAGCCGAGGAGTTGCAGATCCGCATCGATCGCCGTGCAGCGGCCCGCTATGGAGTCAATGTCTCCGATATCCAGGAGATCATCGAGTCTCTTTACGGCAGCAAGCAGCTTTCAGAGATGCTTGTCGGCGAAGAGCGCTTCCCCATCGCCGTGCGGCTGCCTGCGGCGATCCGCAACGATCCCGAGGCGCTCCGGTCGCTGCAGATCAAGACTCCCCAGGGGGAACTTGTCAGGCTCGACCAGCTTGCCGAGATTCGCACCGTGCGCGGGCCAATCATCATCAACCGCGAGCAGGCCCACCGGCGTGTGGCCGTGATGAGCAATGTCAGCGGACGCGATCTCGGCAGTTTCGTCAAAGATGCCGAGGCTGCGATCGCGCAGAAGATGCCACTTCCGCCCGGCTACCGGCTGGAGTGGGGCGGACAGTATGAGAATCAAAAGCGCTCGCAGCAGAGGTTGCTCATCGTCTTCCCCGTGTCGCTGCTCATCATCGCCGCGCTTCTCTACGCCACCTTCCGCAACGCAAGGCAGATGTTTCTTATCCTCTGCATCGTTCCTCTGGCGCTTGTCGGAGGCATTGCGGCTTTATGGCTGCGTGGCATCAACCTCAATCTGTCTGCCTGCGTTGGCTTTATCGCGCTGTTTGGGGTTGCCGTACTGAACGGCGTGGTGATGGTGAGCCACATCAATTCGCTGCGGAAAGATGGCAAGGAGATGGACGAGGCGGTGCAGCAAGGGGCTTCCGACAGGCTTCGCCCCGTATTGATCACGGCTCTGGTCGCCAGCCTGGGGTTTATTCCGATGGCGCTTGCAACTTCGCGCGGCGCGGAGATCGAGCGGCCCCTCGCCACTGTCGTTATCGGCGGACTGATAACGGCTACGATTCTCACGCTGTACATCCTGCCGCTGCTCTATCCAGTGTTCAGCCGCAGCGCGGTAAAGCCGGGTAAAGACAAGAAAGCAAAAGCTTAATGGGGTGTCCTGCCGATTCAGATCCAGTGTGTCGACGGCGCTTTGTGTTACACGACCTGCAAGCCGGCCTTGGCGGTCGTTGCGAACTGCGTCATGGACTGCGCGATGAAGTCGAGCATGGGAGCGGTGAGGCCGGGGAAGACGCCGATCCAGAAGACCTGGTTCATGACGTAGTCGGTGTTGGTCAGGGTTCCGACGACGCGGTGGGCGTAGCCCTCGTAGGCCGGCTGGCGGAGCAGGTTGCCGGCGAAGACCAGGCGGGTGCCGATCTTGTTGGCTTCGAGGTGGCGGGTCAACTGGTCGCGGGTGAACGGCGCGTCGGTTTTGACGGCGATGGGGAAGCCGAACCAACTTGGGTCGGAGTCCTTGCCGGCGACCGGCAGGACGAGGAACTCTTCGAGAGGCTTGAGCGCGGCTTTGAGGTAGGCGAAGTTCTCCTTGCGGCGCGCTATGAATTCAGGCAACTTAGCGATCTGCGAGACGCCCAGGGCGGCCTGCATGTCGGTGGCTTTTAGGTTGTAGCCGACGTGGGAGTAGGTGTACTTGTGGTCGTATCCACAGGGGAGAGTGCCCAGTTGCCACTCGAAGCGCTTGCCGCAGGTGTTGTCTACGCCGGGCTCGCACCAGCAGTCTCGGCCCCAGTCGCGGAAGCTGTCGATGAGGACCTGGAGGGCCGGTTTATCGGTCAGGACGGCTCCGCCTTCGCCCATGGTGATGTGGTGGGCGGGGTAGAAGCTGACGGTGGCGATGTCGCCGAAGGTGCCTACCTTCTGGCCTTTGTAGGTAGAGCCGAGGGCGTCGCAGCAGTCTTCTACGAGCCACAGGGTGTGCTTTTTGCAGAAGGCGGTTATCGCCTCTAGATTGAACACGTTACCGAGGGTGTGGGCGATCATGACGGCCTTCACACGAGGGCTGTAGGCCTCCTCGAGGCGGGTCACGTCGATCTCGTAGGTGGGGAGGGTGACGTCGAGGAAGACGGGGACGAGGCGGTTCTGGAAGATGGGGTTGACGGTGGTGGGGAAGCCCGCGGCTACGGTGATGACCTCGTCGCCGGGCTTGAGGGCGCGGTCGCCGAGCTTGGGGGAGGTGAGTGCGCTGAGCGCGACGAGGTTCGCGGAAGAGCCTGAATTGACTAGACTTGCGGACCGGACGCCGACGAAGCGGGCGAGTTTCCGCTCGAAATCCTTGGCGAAACGGCCGGTGGTGAACCAGGCGTCGAGGGCGGAATCGACGACGGAACAGATGTCGTCGGGGCCGATGACCTTGCCGGAGACGGGGACGGTGGAGGCTCCGGGGACGAACTCTTTGGCCGGGAAGGCCGCTGCGTGGTACTCGGCCGTCAACTCGAGGATCTGCTTGCGCAACTGCTCCGCACGTTCGCTCATAAGTAATGACAGGATACTAGATGGATGGGTTGGCGGTGTGTTCGCCGCGGATTATTGCGCGCATTGACGGGATTTTTCCGGACGTGGCGGAAGGGTTGTTTTGCTGGGAATTTGTACGGTGACAGCACTTTCGGTGTGCATTTTTGGGTGGTGAAACGTGGTGAAGTTTGTGCAGGCGATGGACATAGCATGGACATCCGTATGGATGACTTTCCGGGCTAAAAGTACGCCAGGAAAGTGAACTATTTTTGCAGAGCAGTTTGAACAACGCGCTCCGGGCCTGATTCAGGACGAGAGGCGGGAAGACCGAGCCTACGGAAGGGTGCTGGCGGGCTGACTGGGTGCCGGTATCTGTGCTGGAAGCATCTGTGCCGCGGCGGCTGACCGCTCTTCAAGGTCGATCGTCATCGGCATGGGTGTATCGACGACGATAAACAGCAAGGAAAGCAGGACCAAAGATCTCACGTCGCCAGCCCATATCCCGAGCACAGGGAGAGGAACCATCAAGAGGGAGCAGGGGACGAGGACGGCGAAGATGCGAGCCTGCGATATCTCGGCACGGCCTGCTGCGACATCCCGTAGCAGAAAGAGCAGAAAGAATGCCATAGGGATATAGAGAATCGTCAGGGTGTAGTCAGCGGCCAGCAAGGGAAAGAGCGTCAGGCATATCGACAGAGTGAAGACCTGGGTGAGCAGCGGCTTCCGCCGGATCATCCAAAGGGTCAAAAGCAGGAAAGCTCCCACACTGGGGACGTAGACCACAAGGAGGATGTAGCCCGCTCTTGTGGATGTCTGGATCATATAGTCCTTCACGGGCAAATGAAAGCCGCGAGCCTTCACGACCCTGGCGACGGATTTCGAGGTTTGGAAGAGAGAATGATCTTCGGATACTTGGCGGACGCTTCGGAAACCTACAATATAGGAGGCGAAGAAGTTGGTTGAACTAGCACTGGTGCGCGCTATTCCACGCTCCGGATTGCCGCCCCCGACAAAGGTCAGGCATGTCACGGCTGTGATCAACAGGACGAGACAGCCGAGGGCTACCTGCCTGTACTTTTGGCGGAAGGCGGGCAGGATAAGCAGAAGCAGCGGATAAGGCTTGATGCAGGAAGCAATGGCAAGGGCGGACGCTGACCTGCCCCACTTTCTTGAGAACATCAAGCCGATACCCGTCGCGTAGCCGATCCAGAGCAGGCCCTCGATGTTGCCACGCAGCAGGGTCTCGGCAGTAGGAATCGCCAGGAGACCTGTCCCAAAGACAGCGACGGCCATGAAGGGCCGATATGCGGGCGAGAGGCGCGCGGCACGCCAGAGCAGAACGGCTCCTGTCGCCATGGCGCTGATGACAAGTGCAAGGAACACGACGATGGAGTACGGGGAACAGACTTTGAGAAGAAAAAGGTAGATCAGTACGGCTAACGAACCATAGTTTCTGGGATAGAGTGTTCCGCTGAGGTGGTCGAGGTCTTCAAGGTCAGCAGCAGCCAGCTTCTGATGCACGCTCGCGAAGTGGGCCAGGTCGCTGAATCGTTCGTAGTACGAGCTGAGGGGAAAATGGTGCGAGGACGACCCGTGCAGGACAAACGGCGCCCAGGCTAACGCCGTAAGAGCGATAAAGATGCTCAGGTAAAGCCAGATTCCCCGCTCTATTGCCTGCTGCCTGTTGACGTCGGCCATGTTCCCCTCGGTGGAATGATGTGCTGCGGATTCTTCGTTCTATGATTGCAGGATTCGATTGCAGGATTCAAAGTCCAGAAGGTTTCGAGGTTGGGCTTCGTATCCATGAGTATCTCGCGTCGACACTGCAGAGTCTTCATGTAAAACTTCACGGCACGGGGCGGGCAACATGCACCATGGGCCGTCGGCTGGGAGATGGCCCCTGGGACTCGGTGAACGGCTGCTTGAGGAAGAAGCGTATTCCAATCAGGCGCTGCTCCCGTATTGACTCGGAATCGTGCCAATATGAGGATCCATTTCCCTGAAGATTGAACTGGGCATCGGGTAAATTCCCACGACGCCTAATAAGGTTACAAGTAGAAGCATCTGGACTGCGCCTGCGTATGGGCCGAAGAAGGTTAACGGGGAAAATAACAAGGCAAAAAGGACGGTTATTTTGAGGAGATCACTGAATTTGGCGGCAAGATGACCTGTCGCTACATCTTTTGCGAGGAAAATCACGAATAATCCAAAGGGGACATACAGATGAATCAGGGTGTACTCGGCTGCGACGGGTGGAAAGAGTGTCACTGCAATACTAAGCAAAATAATCTGGTTTACTGTTGGCAACTTGAAAAGCCGAAATAGCACAAATGCAAACGCAAACGCATCGAGAAATACACTTCCAATAAGAATTATCTTCATTCGCGAGTAGTGAGATGTACGCGTGAAGGCGGTCTGCTCCGCACCCGTCGGATTTTTTCCCGCAGGCATTGATTGAGGAGGCTGGCTCAGTTCGTTGGATTTGGTTGTTGGCGCAAAATTCAGGGTATTTTTCTTGGGGCTACGCAGCCAATGGTGAGGCACGATTTTCAGAGCATCCATCGTTGAGTGCGAGAAGCGACTTTCATTCGGTGGTATGTCGTTCATGATGTACTTGTTGTAATAGCGCGTTATTCCAGGTTTCAGTCCCCTGTAAGCCGCGATGGGTGTAGGCCCAAGCGCAGTGAGGGCTACGATGGTGGCGCAAGCAGCCGCGACGAGGCCGACGAATGCCTGGCGATAGAGTTTTTTCCGAATGAGCAAAAGGAGAAATAGGCCGGGAAACGGCTTAATCGATGCTGCCAAGCCGATCAAAATTGCCGCTCCGAAGTACCGTTGTGCGATATAGAGTACGAGTCCGGCACTGACAATCAACCAAACTGCTCCTTCAAGATTGCCCCGGTCCGCGGTAAAGACCATCGGAAAACCGAAGATGACGGTGGCGGCGATTGCAACGGCGATCGACCAGTTTCTCGATCCTGGGATACGCGCGTAGCGCCACAGCAGAATCGCGCCACAGAGCAGTCCCGCGAGAAGGAGCGACAAGTAAGCACGTACGGGATGGTGCGGAAATCCACGCAGGAAAAACGCATACAAGTACGCGGCCGGTGCGGGATAGTTATAGACTGGCAGACCTGTGCCGAGTGCCGCACCGCCATCTGCCAAATGCGCTATTTTGTCCTTATAGTTCAATAGATCTCGAAACCGGTCGGCCCGATCGAAGAGCGGACTATTCAATGGAGCGCATCGGTTTGCGAAGTACACAACCCAGGCGAGAGCGGTCAGCGAAATGAGCAAACAGGAATATATTCGCAGGCACCAGATGACAACTCTTCTTTGCGACAACTCACTCACCTTGTCTTCTCCGAGAGAAACTCTGTATGAACAGTCGCGGGTTCTCCGATGCTGGATTCGATGATTCCGGAGTCTCCGATGCTGGATTCGACGATGGTGAGGGGGCCTCTCTTCATCTGCCGGTACATGCGCCCGAGGTATTCGCCGATGATGCCGAGCAGCATGGCGTTGATGCTGATGGAGCCGAGGATGAGGATCGCGAGGGTGGCGAAGCCGGCAGGCCAGTCGGAGTGGGTGATGAGTTTTGCGACGGAGTAGAGGATGACGCCGAGGAAGGTGAGGGTGGAGACGACGAAGCCGAAGTAGGTGGAGATGCGGAGAGGGATGATGGAGTGGTTGAGGATGCCGTCGAGGGCGAGGGAGACGAGCTTCGAGAAGGGAAACTTGCTTTCGCCGCTGACCCGGGCGTTGCGAACATATTCCACACCGACCTGCTTGAAGCCGAGCGAGGCGATGGTGCCTCGGAGGTAGGGCTGGGCGTCGTCGATGCCTTTGAGCAGATCGATGACGCGGCGGGAGATGAGGCGGAAGTCTCCGGCGTCGACCGGGATGGTGTCTTCGCTGAGCTTGTCGATGAGGCGATAGAAGACGACGCGGAGGAAGCTGATGGACCAGGATTCGGCGCGCTTGATCCGGACGCCGTAGACGACGTCGGCTCCGGCGCGCCAGTGGTCGAGGAAGGTGGGGATGAGCGCGGGCGGGTCTTGCAGGTCGCAGTCGAGCTGGATGGCGGCGGCGCCGCGGGTGGCCGCATAGCCTGCCATGATGGAACGCTGGTAGCCGAAGTTGCGGGAGAAGCGGAGGGCGCGGATGCGCGGGTCGGTGCGTGCAAGAGCGGAGAGCAGATGCCAGGTGGCGTCGGTGCTGTGGTTGTCGGTGAAGACGAACTCGAAGTCGTAATCAGGGGCAACGGGCGCGATGGCGGCGGTCACAGTTGCGTGGAACGGCTGAATGTTGGTCTCCTCGTTGAAGACGGGGACGACGATGGAGATGAGCGGCTTGGCGGCTGCGGGCGAGTTCATGGCTGGAGGTTGGCGAGAGTCTGAGAGTGTGCGTGAGCGTGGGCCAGTTCGGCGATGGTCTGGCTTACGTCGATGCGGGGGGCCCATCCGGGTAGCTGTTCTCCGCGCCAGAGGTCGAAGATCTGTCCGTTCCAGTAGGGTATCTCCCCCCACTGGAACTGGAGATCGAGGATACCGGCGTGCTGGAGAGACTCGATAAATTCACGCAGGATTCTTGGTTGCGCTGAGCGGATGGCGTAGACCGGGCGGGGGAGACTGTCCTGGGCGAGCAGTCCGGCGGCGTGGAGGAAGGCGGCGGCGATGTCGTCGACATGGACGAGTTCGACGGCCTGAGCACCGCCGGACATGGGGAAGGTGCAGCCCGGGGTGGCCTGAACCAGCTTGTTCCACAGCTTGGGGCGGGGGTCGCCGGGGCCGATGGTGTCGTAGAGGACGAGCGTGGCGGAGCGGATGCCGTGGGTTCTACGGAAGTAGAGCATGAGGTCGTGGAAGGCCTGCTTGGTGGCGGCGTAGAAGGTGTTGGGCGCGGTGAAACCGGGGTCGGAGAACTGCCAGTAGGTGCCGGCGTTGATGAAGACGGGAGGGGCGGGGCACAAGGTGGCAGCGTGCAGGAGGGCCGTCCCGAGGGCGAGATTGTTCTCGATCATGTGGAGCATGCCCTCGATGGCGAGGGGCTCGGCGTGGTGGGCGGCGAGATGGAAGATGGCGTCGGGGGCGAGGCTGGTGACGAGAGGGACGGCCTCGGACGCGTTGCCGTGAAGGATGTGGATATTGTTTTTTGGGAGCAGGTTGTGCAGAAGGCCGTGGCTCTTGTTTGCGATCGCGTGGACGTCTACGCCGGTGCACACGAGATGGCGCACGAGAACGGAGCCGATGTAGCCGTTGCCTCCGGTGATCAGGGCCTTCTTCACAAACGCGTTCCACCTGGCGAGGAGTCGGCAACACGGTGCGGAGGGGTCATGGGAACAGTTTAGACTAAGGCGAGGCAATCTCCTGATCGATCTCGCAGGCAATCTTTTGCATATGCTGTCGGTGTGCGCCTATGGGATAGCAAATTTTTTCGTCCTTAGTAGTATAGGGACAACTCGAAAGGTGACCGTACACGATGAAAGCAGTCATTCTGGCAGGTGGGTTGGGCACACGGATTTCGGAGGAGACGGCGCTGCGGCCCAAGCCGATGGTGGAGATTGGGGGGCGGCCGATCCTGTGGCACATCCTGAAGATCTATTCGCAGCATGGGATCAATGACTTCGTTATCTGCTGCGGGTACAAGGGGTATGTGATCAAGGAGTTCTTCGCGAACTATTTTCTGCATACGTCGGATGTGACATTCGATATGTCGGGCGATAAGGCGATGGGCAACAGGATGACGGTGCACAACTCGGTCGCGGAGCCGTGGCGGGTGACGCTGGTGGATACCGGAGAGGCGACGGGGACGGGCGGGCGGCTGCGGCGGGTGAAGCAGTACCTGGCGGCGGATGAGCCGTTCTGCATGACGTATGGGGATGGGGTGGCGGATGTGGATATTACGGCTTCGATTGCGTTCCACAAGGCGCATGGGAAGCTGGCGACGCTGACGAGCGTGCAGCCGCTGGCCCGGTTTGGCGCGCTGGGGCTGAAGGATACGCAGATCTATTCGTTCCAGGAGAAGCCGTCGGATGAGGGCGGGTGGATCAACGGGGGATTTTTTGTGCTCGACCCTAAGGCCATCGACGCGGTGACCGATGACGCGCAGATGTTCGAGCGGGAGCCGATCGAGGCGCTGGTGGCGCAGAGCGAGGTCCATGCATTCTTCCATCACGGCTTCTGGCAGGCGATGGATACGCTGCGGGACAAGCAGCACCTGGAGGAGCTTTGGAGCACGGGGAAGGCGCCATGGAAGAGCTGGTAGCTCCATCGACGGCATGGCGCGGCCGGCGCGTCTTTCTTACCGGGCATACGGGGTTCAAGGGCGGGTGGATGGCGCTGTGGCTCTCGTGGCTGGGGGCGGAGGTGCGGGGGTATGCGCTCGATCCGGAGACGACGCCGAGCCTGTTCTTCGCGGCCGGGATCAGCTCGCTGGTGGACGATGTTCGCGGAGATATTCGGGATGCGGCGCGGCTGGAGCGGGCGATGCAGGAGTTTCGGCCGGAGGTGGTGTTTCACATGGCCGCGCAGCCGCTGGTGCGGTACTCGTACCAGGACCCGATCGGGACGTTCGAGACGAATGTGATTGGGACGGCGCGGGTGCTGGATGCGGTGCGGCGGACACCTTCGGTGCGGGCGGTGGTATCAGTGACGACGGATAAGTGCTATGAGAATAAAGAGTGGATCTGGCCGTACCGGGAGACCGATCCGCTGGGCGGGTACGACCCTTATTCAGCGTCGAAGGCGTGCGCGGAGATCGTTTCGGCCAGCTTTCGGCAGTCGTTCTTTCCGGTGGGGAGTTTGAGGCAGGCCGGGGGGCATGGGGTGGGGGTGGCCACGGCGCGGGCGGGCAATGTGATCGGCGGTGGGGATTGGTCGACCGACCGGCTGATTCCGGACCTGGTGCGGGGTTTCCTGACGGGACAGCCGGTGCCGATTCGGCGGCCGCATGCGATTCGGCCGTGGCAGCATGTGCTGGAGCCGCTGAGGGGGTATATGACGCTGGCGGAGAGGCTGCTCACGCCTGGACCAGAGGCTGCGCGGTTTGCTACGGCTTACAACTTCGGGCCGACCGAGGACGATGCGCGTCCTGTGGCGTGGATTGCGGACCGGATGACGGGGTTCTGGGGGAATGGGGCCTCGTGGGTGCTCGATGAAGACCCGAACAGTCCGCATGAGGCTACGTATTTGAAGCTGGATGCCTCGCGGGCGCGGAACGACCTGGCGTGGACGCCGAAGCTGCGGCTGGAGACGGCGCTGGAGTGGCTGGTGGCGTGGTATCGGAACTGGCAGAGCTCGCCGGAGTCGGTTCAGGAGTTCACGTTGGCGCAGATTGCGGCTTATCACGCGTTGTGCGGGCGGGTGTCTAATACGACAGTTGCAGATAGCGAATAGTCCGAGAGGGCAGACTGTAAACCCTTGATTTTAGAGAGCAGTGCGAGAACCGGTCACTATGAAATCCATTATCTGCAACTGTAGTACTAGTAACTTGTCTAAAAACTGAAAAGATGTGCCCTGGTTGGAGGAAAGCAAGCAACGGCAACGACGAAATACAGGGGTCGGTGGATTCAAGGTCCAGGTGCAACAATGCATTTTGAAGAGCAAAGAGGAGATGGAGAGAGACGGCCATGGAAAAGATGGAAAACAAAAGGCGTTTCCCACTTTCCCACGGCACGGCTGCGGCGATCTCTATGAATCCAAAAAAGTAAATGTGTTGCACTTTGACTTTGAATGTGCCGTCTCTCCACTGTGCAACAGACGATGGGACTTGCCTGCCGCTTCGGTCGAGATGACGTTTGTTTGTCGTTGGGTACGGTAAGGACAGGCACTCGCGAGCGGAGCAGGTCGAGATTGTGTCTGCTCATCGGCGTTCTGTTGCTGTGCGTTGGTTGAGGGCTGCTAGACTTACTGCAACGAGACAGGTTGCTCTCGAACGGCCTGGCGACACGAAGCACGAAGGTTGAGAACAATTCCAAGGAGAAGGAATGAACACCAAAGAACGCAAGATGCTGGACCTGCTGAAAAAAGGCAAGGACGAGTTTGGTTATGTCGCGGTGAAGGCGGAGTTCGAGGCGGAGGGAACACGGGTCGATGAACTGCTTCGGCTGGTGGAGATCTGCCGCAAGGCGGGGTTGAAGTTCGGGCTGAAGATCGGCGGCTGCGAGGCGATGCGCGACCTGATCGAAAGCAAGCAGATCGGCGTGGACTACATTATCGCGCCGATGATCGAGAGCACGTATGCGCTGTCGAAGTTTGCCGAGGCGGTGGGGAAGGTCTACTCGAAGGAAGAGCAGGACGAGACGGATTTTCTGTTCAACCTGGAGACGATCAGCGCCTACAACCAGCTTGAGGCGATGGCGGATGCAACGAAGAAGGCTCCGGAGCTGGCTGGGATTGTGTTCGGGCGGGTCGACTTTTCGATGTCCGCAGGGCTTGGCCGGGAGGCGATCAACGGCAAAGAGGTGACCGACTACGTGCTGAAGACGGCGGCGGCGTGCAAGGCGCGCGGGCTGGACCTGGTGGTGGGCGGAGGCGTGTCGAGCGACTCGATCAAGGTGCTGCGCGAGATGCTGGGGGTTCACCTGACGCGCTTCGAGACCCGCAAGGTGATCTTCGATGCGAAGGCGGCGAACGAGAAGCATATCGACCAGGGGCTGCTGAATGCGGTTCACTTCGAGCTGCTGTGGCTGCTGAACAAGCGGGACTACTACGGCCAGATTCAGCAGGAGGACGCCAAGCGCATCGACATGCTGGAGGAGCGCTGGGCGGTACTGAACCAATAATGAAGGCGGCTGAGCATCTCCTGGTCTTTGGCGCGACCGGAGCGATTGGCGGCGCCGTGGTGGATGCGGCAGCGGCGCGCGGCTGGCAGGTTACGGCGGCCGCGCGCAGTTTGCCGAAGACACAGAAGCCGGGAGTTCGTGCGGTTGCTGTCGATCCGTTGAGTTCGACCGGCGGGAATTCGACCGGCGGGAGCTTTTCAGAGTCGCAACTCGCTCCCGATGCGCTGTACACAAGTGTGTGTTGGGCGCAGGGCAGCAACGTGAACGATAGCGTATACAACCTGGATGTTGCGGTGCATCGCGAGATCTACGATGTGAATTGCACGTACATCCTGCTTACGCTGCAGGCTCTGCTGCATGGCGGATTCCTGGCGAGGGGGTCGCGGCTTTGCGTGATCAGTTCCATTTGGCAGAATCTCGCGCGGCAGTCCAAGCTGACGTACTGCATGACCAAGGCGGCGCTAGAGGGGCTGGTGCTCTCGGCTTCTGCCGATCTTGCGGCGGAAGGCCACCTTATCAACGCGGTATTGCCGGGGGCGATTGAGACGGCTATGACGCGGAGGAATTTGAGCGCGGAGCAGATTGAGCGGCTGGCGACGGCGACGGGACACAATCGGCTGGCGACGCTCCAGGATGTCAGCTCGCTGGTCTGTTATCTCTGTTCGCAGGAGAATACCGGCATTACAGGGCAGTTTATCGCTGCCGATCTGGGGTTCAGCCGTGTCCGAATCGTTTGACATCACCGCTTCCTCGGGGAGCTACCCCGTCCACATCGAGCCTGGTGCGTTTGCGAGCCGGTTGGCGGAGCGACAGCAGGATGTAGTGATCGCGGACGACTTCTTTCGGGAGGCTCTCGCCTCGGTGGCGGCGGCTTCTCGCGCGGTGCTGCTGTACGAGGCGTCGGAGTCGGTCAAGTCGCTCGACGCAGCGCCTGAGCTGATTGAGAAGATACGCCGCTCCGGAGCGAACCGGCAGACGCAGTTTATCGCGATCGGCGGCGGAGTGATCCAGGACCTGGCTGCGTTCGCTGCGTCGATCTACATGCGTGGAGTGCGGTGGACCTACATTCCGACGACGATCCTTGGCATGGTGGATTCGTGCATCGGGGGCAAGTCGTCGATCAACGTTGGGCCTTACAAGAATCTCGTCGGCACCTATCATCCCCCGTTACAGGTGTTCATCGACCCTGAGCTGGCGCGGACACTGCCGCTCGATCAACAGGCCAGCGGCATCATTGAAGCGGCGAAGATCTGCTTCTGCCGCGGCCCGGAGTCATTCCGAAGCTATCTCGAGTCCGATCCGCATCCGGGGATGGACACGGCCGCGCTGGCGAAGCTGATCTCCCAGAGTCTGCGGGCGAAGAAGTGGTTTATCGAGGTCGATGAGTTCGACCAGAACGAGCGGCTGCTGCTGAACTTCGGGCATACGTTCGGGCACGCGATCGAAGGCGCTTCGAACTACGGCATCTCGCATGGCATCGCGGTTGGGCTGGGTATTCTGTGTGCGCTCGAGTTTGCGCGGCAGGGCTCTGAAAGCGGGAACGAGCTCTATGCGGGAGCTCCTTCGGTTGGCGAGTTGGAGGATCATCTCCGCACGATTCTGAGATCGGCGCCGGACCTGCCCGCGCAACTTGCCGGGCTTCCACTCGATGATGTGATGGAGCGGATTGAATCCGACAAGAAACACAAGCGGGACAGCTATGTGCTGATTCTCGTCGATGTCTCGGGTAGGGTTGTACTGACGAAGGTTCCGAAGTCGCTCGAGTCGGCCGGCCGGATACGACGTGCCGTCGAGTCTGTTTTGAAGTCTTCAGGGTGGATCGAGTCTGCCGCAGGAAATTACACCTCATGAAAAAATACAGCGATCTGCTCGCCGAATGGCTCGTCGAGCTTGGGTACACACACTGTTTCTTCGTCGCCGGCGGCAATATCATGCATCTGCTGGAGAGCTGCAGCCACAAACTTACCTGCATCCCGGTGGTGCATGAGGTCGCGGCGGGCGTGGCGACGGAGTACTTCAACGAAGTGCATCTGGGTAAGAAGGCGTTTGCTATGGTCACCGCCGGGCCGGGGCTGACCAACATTGTGACGGCGATGGCGGGCGCATACCTGGAAAGCCGGGAGCTGTTGGTGATTGGCGGCCAAGTGAAGGTCGCGGACCTGTCGCGCGGCAAGGTGCGGCAGCGCGGGATTCAGGAGATCGATGGGGTTGCGATTGCGACTCCGATAACGGAACGCGCGGTGCTGGTGGAGAACGTGGTCGACCGCGGCGCCTTTGCACAGATGACGCGGTCTGGCCTGAATGGCCGGCCGGGGCCGGTGTTTCTGGAGATTCCGTTGGATATCCAGGGGGCGAAGGTGGACGAAGCGGCGCTGGCTACGCCTGTGCCTGCATTCGCGCCGCGCTTCGAGGTTGCGCCGGATGCGATGCTTTCGGCAATTGTGGCGAAGCTCGAAAAGGCAAAGCGGCCCGTGCTGCTACTGGGTGCTGGAGTGAGCCGCGATACGGCCGAGCGACTGCTTCCGCAGCTTTCTACACTGGGCATTCCCTTGATGCTTACCTGGAATGCGATGGACAGACTCCCGGCGGAATACCCTTTTTATTTTGGGCGGCCGAATACGTGGGGACAGCGCTACTCGAACGTGCTGCTACAGCAGGCGGATGTTCTGGTTGCGCTGGGAACTCGCCTGAGTCTGCAGCAGACGGGGTTTAACTGGCAGCAGTTTGTTCCGGCAGGCGAGGTAGTCCATGTGGATTGCGATGCTTCCGAGCTTTCCAAGGGGCATCCGGCGGTCGAGCTTTCCGTGTGCGCGGATGCGAATGCGGTTCTGGAGCGACTCTGCGGGGCTAATCTGCCGCGGTATACGGAGTGGCTGGAGTTCTGCAATGAGGTGAAGCAGAGCCTGCCGCTGGTGGAACCGGTCAACCATACGGGCGCGGGCTATCTGTCGCCGTATGTCTTCGCCGAGCAGCTTTCTCTGCTCGTTACGGGGAGCGATATCGTGATTCCCTGCTCGAGCGGAAGCGCCTTTACGGTGATGATGCAGACGTTCGCGCAGAAGGCGGGCCAGCGAATCGTCACAAACAAGGGGCTGGCGTCAATGGGATATGGGCTCAGCGGATCGATTGGCGCGGCACTGGCCGGTGCGGGACGGCGAACGATTCTCATTGAGGGTGATGGCGGTTTTATTCAGAACCTGCAGGAGCTTGGAACGGTGGCGGTGAACAAGCTGAACCTGAAGATCTTCCTGTTCGACGACAACGGGTATGCGTCAATTCGAATGACCCAGAAGAACTACTTCGGCGGAAGCTACGTGGGCTGCGATAGGAGCACGGGCCTTGGGATTCCGCGTTGGGAGCCGCTGTTTGCGGCGTACGATATTCCAGTGCAACGCTGCAGGCCGGGCTTCCAGACGGACGCG
This sequence comes from Edaphobacter sp., assembly GCA_965277575.1. Classification (GTDB taxonomy): domain Bacteria; phylum Acidobacteriota; class Terriglobia; order Terriglobales; family Acidobacteriaceae; genus Edaphobacter. The sequence continues at coordinate 2,407,265 of CBDIDK010000002.1, read as the reverse complement.
AAGTTTCTTGAGGCATTTGCCGCGCCTGGACCGGCGGCATTTCTTGTGCATATCGATCCGGAGCAGACGTATTTTCCGAAGATCAGCAGCCGGGTGACGGCGTCGGGCGGGATGGAGTCGAATCCGCTCCACTTCATGACGCCGGATCTGGACGAGGCTACGGCTGCGAAGGTGTTTCGTTATTTTGCGAAGTGAGGCTGCAGTGACGGCCAGGCGTATCTCTTCGGACGATCTTGACGAGGTGTTGAACGCGACGGCTCCGCTGTGGGAGGAGATGCGCGGGCAGCGGATCTTCATCACGGGCGGGACTGGCTTTTTTGGCTGCTGGCTGCTGGAGACGTTCTGCCATATCAATCGCCGGCTTGGTCTCGATGCGCGGGCGACGGTGCTGACGCGCTCGCCGGAGACGTTTACGGCCAAGGTGCCGCATGTGACCGCGGACCCGAGCGTGACGCTGCATCGCGGGGATGTGCGGGATTTTTCTTTTCCCGATGGAGAGTTTCGGTTCGTCATCCATGCCGCGACCGAGGCCAGCGCGCGGCAGGCGGCGGAGGCTCCAATGGAGATGCTGACGACAATCCTGGCGGGGACGCAGCGGACGCTGGAGTTTGCGGCGGGGCATGGGGCGGGTTCGGGTCCGACGCGGTTTCTGCTGACCAGCTCGGGCGCGGTGTACGGCAGGCAGCCTTCGGACGTGACGCATCTGCCGGAGTCGTATGCGGGGGCTCCCGATCCGCTCGATCCGGCAAGCGTGTATTCGGAGGGCAAGCGGACGTCGGAGCTGATGTGCGCGCTGTTTCACAAGACGAGGGGCATGGAGTGTGCGATTGCGCGGTGCTGGGCGTTCTGCGGGCCGCATCTGCCGCTCGATACGCATTTTGCCATCGGCAACTTTATCGGCGATGTGCTGGCTGGGCGGCCGATACGGATTGGAGGGGATGGGACGCCGCGGCGCTCGTACCTGTACGGCTCCGATCTTGCGATCTGGCTTTGGACGATGCTGTTTCGCGCGCCGTCGCTGGTCCCGATCAATGTGGGGTCGGCGAGGGATGTGTCGATTCTGGAGCTGGCGCAGGCTGTGGCCGCTGCACTGAATCCTGCCACGGCGATCGAGGTTGCGGTTAAGCCTGCGCCGGGAGCGGCTGTGGCGCTGTACGTTCCGGCGGTCGAACGGGCGAAGTCGCTGCTGGGGCTGGAGGAGGCGGTAGACTTGCAGGAATCGATTCGCCGCACTGCCGCGTGGTACGGGGATCGAACGGAGGAACGATGAAGCTGATCAGCGTGGTGAGTCCCTGCTACAACGAAGAAGGCAATGTGGAGGCCCTGACGGACCGGGTCCGCGCGCTCTTTGCCGAGATGCCGCATTACCGCTACGAGCACATCATCATCGACAACCACTCGTCGGACAACACGGTGGAGATTCTTCGCGGCATCGCGGCTCGCGACCCGAACCTGAAGGTGATCGTGAATGCGCGGAACTTCGGGCATCTGCGGTCGCCGCAGCACGCGCTGATGGAGGCGCAGGGCGATGCGGTGGTGGTGCTGCTCTCGGACCTGCAGGACCCTCCGGAGCTGATCCTGGAGTTCATCCGGGAGTGGGAGGCGGGCTACCCGATCGTGGTCGCGGTGAAGAGCACGAGCGATGAGAACGGCCTGATGTACAGAGTGCGCTCGGCCTACTACAAGACGGTGGCGCGGCTGACGGACGTGAAGGTGCTCGAACACTTTACCGGGTTCGGGCTGTACGACCGCAAGGTGATGGACATCCTGCGCAAGGACTTCCAGGACCCGTACCCTTACTTTCGCGGGCAGATCGCGGAGATCGGCTTTCCGCAGAAGATCATTCATTATCACCAGAAGCGGCGCACGCGAGGGATTACCAAGAACAACTTTTACACGCTGTACGACATGGCGATGCTGGGGATTACGAATCTGTCGAAGGTTCCGCTGCGGCTGGTGGTGTTCGGAGGGTTCGTCTGCGCGATGCTCAGCCTGTTTGCGGGCTTCTTGTACCTGTTCGCCAAGCTGATCTTCTGGAATTCGTTTCAGATGGGCCTTGCGCCGACGATGATCGGACTCTTTTTTCTCGGGTCGGTGCAGTTGATTGCGCTGGGGATTATCGGGGAGTATGTGGGCTCGATCCATACGATCGTGCAGGACCGTCCGCTGGTGACCGAGAAGGAACGCATCAACTTCTAGCCCTCCAGCCGCCAGTGCAAGGACGGAAGGCATGACACCGAATTTGCACCGATCAGGAACATGCAACGGCGAAGGCTTGCCGCGGGTGGTACGGAGAACGCGGATGAGAGCGGAGAACGGCAAAAGCTGATGGGGAGTGTAGGCGATTGATTAAACGTATTGCGCAGCATATTCCCTCGGGCCAGATGGTTCGCTACCTTGTAGTCGGCGCGTGGAATACTCTCTTTGGCTACGGCTGCTTCTTCTTGTTTGTGAAGCTGTTCCTGCGCCTTATGCCGTCGCAGCCTTCGCTGGCGGCGAGCGTCGCTTCGGTGGTCTCGACGATCGTCAACATTACAGTGTCCTTTGCCGGTTACAAATTATTTGTGTTCAAGAGCAAGGGAAAGGTGCTGCATGAGTATGCCCGCAGCTTCCTGGTCTATCTGCCCAGCCTGGTCCTGAATGCGGTGGCGATTGCGCCGCTGACGGCCTTTCTGCGACGGGTGATTCCGCCGCACGCGGGACAAGCTCCTTACATCGCGGGGGCCATCCTCGCGTTCTTTACGGTGGTGGTGAGCTTCTTCGGGCATAAACATATCTCGTTCCGAGACCGTCCAGCTACGCCCTCTGCATAGCGTGGCGGCTACAGGGGTCCGCGCTGGGGGTCCTGTTCGAGTGGAGGCAGAGCTGCGCTTTTGCGGATGTAGATGCGGTAAGCGTGGTTCTCTTCGGTGGGGAAGTTGCGTGAGACGGCGAGGGTGTAGTTCTGCGCGAGCCAGGCGTCGAACTGGGGCCAGAGTTTAAGCTTGTCGAAGCTGTCGGCGTCGTTCCACCACTCGTTGCTGACGACCATGACGGCAGGCGGGTTCCTGGTGATGTCGTCCCAGAACTGCTGCTTGTAGTATTCGGCGACGGGGTTGGGGACGGGGGTGAAGAAGAGGAGATCGCCGGTCGAGCCGGTGGTCTGGACGATGCGGTCGTGGTAGAGCGCGTTGAGGCAGCCATCGATCAGGTCCAGGCACTGGACGTTGTGCTGCAGGCGGCTTGTGCCTAGATGCGCGAGGTCGTGTTCGATCGATTCGGTGTAGTGGTTGGAGGGGTGGATGCGGAAGACGCGGAGCATGTAGGCGGGCGTGACGAGCAGCGCGCCGACGGCCATGCCAGTGATGCCTACGGCCCTGATCCAACCCTGCCTGCGCATGGCGAGGGTGAGTTCGATGGCCATCCAAAGCAGCATGAAGGCGACGAGGGTGTAGCGGTGGTGGGTGTATCCCTTGCGTTGGATGAAGTAGGAGAAGGCGCCGAACGCTACGCCGAGGAGCAGGGCTGGGCGCTCCCATTTCTTCCATTGGCGATCGACAAAGGCGACTGCGAGCGCGAAGGGAAGGAGGACCAGGACGGGTGGCGAGAGGCTGGTCCTGACCATGCTCGAGAGCGGCGTGTGGTTGAGGCTGGCGTAGTACGGGGTCAGGCGGCGGCTGATCTCGAAGAAGGCGGCGGTGGCGCTGTGCCGGAAGAGGAAGGTGAAGACGATGGCGGAGGCGATGGCTGCGCCTGCGAGGCCGCTCCAGAGGTAGGAGGCCGCGGGCTGGCTGCGTTTTCTCAGGGTCCACCAGACCATGAGCAGAAGCACGACGCCGAGGGGCGCGACGGTGGGCTTGACGGAGCTTGCCATGCCGAGGCTGAGGCCGAAGAAGACCATCAGCCAAGGCTTTTTGCGGCGGACGGCCTGGAAGAGGAAGGCGTACCCGATGGCGATCAGGACGGCCATCACTTCGTCGCGTTCGCCGGTGTTGCCGGGGCCGTCCGCCGAGTGGACGAGCGCAAACAGGACCGCGGCGAAGAGGCCGGCTAGCCAGTCGTAGGGCAGCGCGATGATGACCATGGCGACGCCCAGCAGGCCCATGAGCGCGAAGTCGTAGACGCGCCACGCCATGTCGCCGCCGCCGAAGAGGTGCATGCCCCAGCCTTCGATGAGGTAGGCCCCGGGCATGTTCATGTCGGTGATGTTGCGGTAGGGCGCGAAGCCGTGGTCCATCAGGAAATTGATGTAGTGGATGACCTGGGCGTCTTTGGTGAGCGGCCAGTGGAGGGTCGTGGCGACGATGCCGATGGATGCGAGCGCGAGGATGCCGGCGACGAGGTATCGGAAGTAGTTCAGGCTGGGCCGCGATACCTCGGTGGACATCCGTGCTTCCCTCCGTGCAGATGACTGGCAGGCGAGGCCAGCCGCTTCCTCATCATTGCATGTAGCCTTTGGTTCCTCCAATGTGCTCCAGGCTCGCCTGGAGCTCGGTTTTGCCGCTCGGACCGCAGCGGCATCGCAGATGCATCTCAACCGGAGAGGAAGCAACTCCAACAGAAAATACTCCGCCGTGAAAGAATTCTGCCATGCGACTCGCTTATCTTGACTGTTTTGCCGGTATCTCGGGGGACATGTTTCTCGGGGCTTTGATTGACGCGGGGGTTCCGCTGAAGGTGTTGCACGATGCCGTGGCTGCGCTGGACCTGGGCGCGACGTTGAAGATCGAGACGGTCGACAGGAGCGGCATCTCGTGTACGAAGGTGCATGTGCTCGAAGGCGGAAGGCTTGCCGACGGAGGCTTGGCGGAGACAGGCGCGCAACCGAAGATGCAGCATCTGCATGAGGCCGGGCATGCGCACGATCACGAGCATGGCCACCAGCACAGCCACGCGCACAGTCATGATGACGGACCGCAAACGCATGAGGAGACGCATGGGCATGTTCATGGACGTTCGCTGACCGCGATCCGTGAGTTGATCCGGGGGGCGGCGGCGCTCGATGAGCAGGTGAAGCGAACCGCGATTGACGCGTTCGAGCTTCTGGGCCGGGCGGAGGCGAATATCCATAACGTGCCGGTGGAGGCGATTCACTTTCACGAGGTCGGGGCGGTGGATGCGATCGTCGATATCGTGGCGTCGAGCGCGGGGATTCACCACCTGAATGTGGATGCGTGGCATTGCTCGCCGGTGAATGTGGGCGGGGGCATGGTGGAGTGCGCGCATGGGACGTTTCCTGTGCCTGCGCCGGCGACGGCCGATCTGCTGCGCGGTGTGCCGACCTACTCGGCGCATGTGCAGAAGGAGCTGGTGACGCCGACGGGAGCGGCGCTGTTGCGTGCGCTAGCTCCTGTGTTCGGTCAGCAGCCGCCGATGCAGGTGGAGCGGGTCGGCTATGGAGCGGGTACGCGGAATCCGAAGGGCTTTCCGAATGTGCTGCGGATGAGTATCGGGGAGAGCTCGGAGGCGGCTGAGGCGGCCGCCGGGGCAATGCCGGGGAATTCCGCAGATCATGTCGCGAGACCGGCGAGTGCAGGCGAGGCACATGGGCATGCGCACCATGCTGCTGAATCGCAGACTGGCTTCCAGACTGTGACGGTGCTCGAGACCGCGTTGGACGATCTGTCGCCGCAGGTGCTCGCGTATTTCGCGGAGACGGCGCTGGCACAGGGCGCGCTGGACGTGATGCTGACGCCGGTGGTGATGAAGAAGGGGCGGCCGGGTACGCTGCTGACGATTCTGTGCAACCCGTCGGAGAGCGAGGCCCTGCAGAGGCTGATGCTGCGTGAGACCAGTACGCTGGGAATTCGCATCCGCCAGGACCGCAGGACGTGCCTTGAGCGCAGCCACACGACGGTCCAGACGGCCTACGGCGAGATTCGCATGAAGGTCGGTTCGCTGGGCGATGAGGCGATGAACGCCGCGCCGGAGTTTGAGGACTGCCGTGCTGCCGCTCTGCGCCATACGGTCCCGCTGAAGCAGGTGCAGCAGGCGGCGATTGCGGCGTATTGGCGGTAGATGCCCGAAGTTGCATCTTATTGATGAGCTCAGCCTCAAACGGCTTGCTCGAACGCTGGAAGGGAGGGCGGCATGGAACGAAGAGATTTCTTGAAGTCCGCTACGGCGGCTGGAGCGGTTTTGGCAGCCAACGCAGCAATTCCAAACACGGACGCGATGGCGCAGACGGAAGGTTCGCCCGCGGCTACGGCTTCTTCGACGCAGGCAAACCCGACTACTCGTCCGCAGGTGGCCGGCATGATCTATCGCCAGCTCGGCACGACCGGTGAGATGGTGTCGGCTATCGGCATGGGCGGGGCACATATAGGGATGCAGAAGGACCCGGAGGAGAGCATCCGGCTGATCCGGGCGGGTATCGATCGCGGGATCACCTTTATGGATAACTGCTGGGACTATAACGGCGGCCTCTCCGAGGTGCGGATGGGCCAGGCGTTGCGCAACGGATACCGGCAGAAGGTCTTCCTGATGACGAAGATGGATGGCCGCACCGCGGATGCCTACGCCAAGCAGCTGGAGCAGTCGCTGGGGAGGCTGCAGACGGACATGATCGACCTGGTGCAGTTTCATGAGGTGATCCGGATGGAAGACCCCGACCGGATCTTTGCGCCCGGGGGGGCGATGGAGGCGGCGGCGGCGGCGCGCAAGGCGGGGAAGATTCGCTGGATCGGCTTTACGGGGCACAAGGACCCTGCCGTACATCTGCGTATGCTCGACATGGCGCAGAAGCATGACTTCCACTTCGACACGGTGCAGATGCCGGTCAACGTGATGGACGCGCACTTCCGCTCGTTCACGCATGAGGTGATGCCGGTTGCGCTGCGACAGGGGATCGGCGTGCTGGCCATGAAGACCTTCGGCGATCACGCGATCCTGACGAGCGGTACCGTGAAACCAATGGAGGCGCTGCACTATGGGCTGACGCAGCCGGTGTCTGTGGTGATTACCGGGATCGATTCGATGCCTGTGCTGGAGCAGGCGGTGGAGGCGGCACGCACGTTCAAGCCGATGACGGAGGCGGAGGTGAGCAGCCTGCTGGACCGCACGAAGGTGGCTGCGAGCGACGGCAGGTTCGAGCTGTTCAAGACGACGACACACTTCGATGGGACGGCTGCGAATCCGAAGTGGCTGGGGTGAGAGATTGTAAAGCTGTCCTGCCGGACGGGCCCACTTCGCTCAGTCACCCCACAAACGAAGACCTGTTTGCGGAGACCCCGATTCGCGGTCACTTCGTGACTTGTGTACCGGTCTGGACTGCGTCTGCTGCGATGGCCCTCCCGATGGTCGGGATCAGGGCTCTGAACCCAGGTCAGCCAAGGTTGGGGAGGTGGCCCGCAGAGCCCAGCAGGAAGATACAGCCGACGACGAAGCTGTAGACGGCAGTGAGGCCGATGAAGAAGCGCATGACCTTCGGGCGTCCGGCTGTGCCGCGGAACAGCCCGCAGGCAGAGGCAGTCATCAGGGTGTTCATGATGAGCAGCCCGGCGAGGAACATGGCCATGCCTCCGATGCCCTTGGCGACGCCGCCCAGGTTGGCCGCGAGAAGGAAGAGCGCCAGTTGGCTTGGCGTCTCCGCGCCGAGGCCGTGGATGATGCCTATGCCGAAGGCGACGGGGCCGGTGTAGGTGAGGGGCTCTTCCGGCCGCGAGGCGAGGTCGGGGCGGAGGTCGGCGACGTTGGGGGCCGGCGAGAAGGTGCGCCGCACACGGCGGTATCCGCGGATGACAAGGGCGGCGCGTGAGGGCGGAAGCGCGTTGGGGTCGCCCCAGATGAGGCTCGACATCACATAGAGGCCGAGGACGATGAGGGTAATGCCGACGAGCCGCTCTGCCCAGGAGTCCATGCGATGGGGGAGCGAAAGTTGGAAGAGGATGACCATGCCGCCGAGCAGCGCGATCATGCTGGCGTGACCGGCGGCGTAGAGCAGCCCAAGCCGCATGGCGGTGGAGGTCTTCTGCTGGACGCTGGTGATGTCGGAGATGGCGGCGATGTGGTCGTAGTCGAAGCCGTGGCGGAAGCCGAGGACGGCACAGGAGATCAACGTGATCTGGAGAGGCGCATTCATCGGTTCGCCCCGGCCCGGGCGTCGCGAGAGGGTGCGAATTGGATATGCGGGAGGCTCAAGCGGGCATCCACTCCGAAGGCAATCTTCGGGGATTTGCGAAGTTGACGAACGTTTTCCAGTGTACGCGAGGGGAAGACGACCTGAAGTGAAGGCGCGTTACTGGGGGAAGGGTGCGAACATGGCGGCGCAGGAGGTTGGCATCCCGCTGCCTGGCTTGCCTTTCACTGTTGAATCGACTCCGCCGGTGAGTTGCAGATTGACTGGGCCGGGGCCGAGGACGAGGTCGGCGTGATGGAGGGAATAGGTGTAGGCGGCGGGGTCGGCGAGGAGCACGTTGTCGAGAGTGGCTGCGATTCGATAGTCCGCAGCGTAGCCGTTGAAGGAGATTTTGCCGCCGCCGGAGACGCGGACGTTGCGCAGGGCGATGTCGCGCATGGTGGGCGGGGAGTCTCCCTTCAGCGTGCCGGCAGCCGTGTAGCCGGTGTCGAGCGTGATGGGATTGGGGGAGTCGCGGATGCAGACGTTATCGTACACAACGTCATGCACGAGGCCGCCGCGCGAGCCGTTCGACTTGATGCGGATGCCGTTGTCAGGGCCGTCGAGCGAGAGATCGGAGACGCGGATTTTGCTGACGCCGCCGTCGGTCTCGCTGCCGATGGACATGCCGTGACCCCAGTAGAAATGGTTTTGGCTGACGGTCATGTTGGTGACGCCGCCGGGGCCGCCCGGGCTACCTTTACCGCCTTTGATCGCGACGTCGTCGTCGCCGGTGCGGATGAAGCTGTGGGTGATGGTGATGTTTCTGGAGCCGGCTCCGGGGTCTACGCCGTCGGTGTTGCGCGCCAGGCGCTTCGGCGTGTCGATCTTCAAGCCCCAGACCGTGAAGCCGTCGCCGTGGTTGTAGACGACGTGGAAGTTGGGCGAGTTCTTCAGCGTGATCCGGTAGAGGGTGAAGTTGTCGGCCGTGTCGGCGACGATGAGGCGCGGCACCTGCTGGCGGCGATTGGGGCGGGCCTGCTCGGCGAGGTCCCACCAGGAGATGTCCCTGTGCAGCAGCTTTTCGCCGCCGCGGCCGTCGATCGTGCCATCGCCCATGACGCCCGCGCCCGCGACATGCTGGACGGAGATCAAGGGCTTGCAACCGTGGCCGGAGTCGTTGACCAGCCCGCAGCTTCCGGGGGAGGTTTCGTACACGGCAGGATCGCGTGAGGCGAACAGGGTTGCCCCTTTATCGACGATCAGCGTGACGCCTTCGCGCAGTTCGAGCGGGCCGCTGAGGAAGGCGTTGGCCGCGCCGTGGGTGCGCAGGCTGACCGCATGGCCTTTGCCGCAGGAATCGATCGCCTGCTGGATGCGGGCGGTGTCGAGCCGGGACTCATCGGCTGGCGTCAGGCTGGGCCCGTCGGCGCTGAGTTGTGCGTCGAGCACGGCGCAGACGGGTGGAAGCACAGGCTCCGTGACCGTGCGGGTGTCCTGGGCGATGAGCGCGGGCGGTGTTGCAAGCAGGATAAGGAGGGCGAGAAGAAGAGACTGTTTCATCTGAGTTGTTCGATCAGTATAGGCGCGCCGCCCTGAGCGCATTCAGAGTAGATGTCCCCAGGAAGAAAGGACAGCAAAGACGAATACAGGGGTCGGCGGATTCGGCGCAAAGAGCGCGCCTTCGGTCGAGACGACGTGGGTTCGAGATAGGACAGAAATGCTGGATCGGCGCTAGTCGCCGGAGGTGCTTGCAGACTGTATGTTGAGCTGCGTGAGTTGCAATCCCTTTCGGGCGCGGGGCTCCCACGTGGGGTAGTTCAGCTCCGGCATGGGCTTGGAGACGAAGATCTTGCGAGTCTGCCGGGCGATCCAGCGGGCCGAGGTCTTCGCCTTCTTGCGGCGGGCGCTGTCGGTCGAGATGCCGGTGCCGGCGTACATCTGTCGATAGAGCTTGGAGAGAAGCACGAAGGCTAGACGGGCCTTGATGGTCGGGGTGCAGGCCGACCGCTTCCAGACTGCGCTGAGGTCGTAGAAGCGATCCCAGACGCCCTGGGTCCGTTCGCTGATCTCGCCTGAGCTCATGGACGGATGCGGGGTAAACATCTTGGGCCGGATGGCTGTGGGGATGAGCCAGTAGCGTGTGATGGGAGTCCCTTCGACCATGGTCGGGTTGACCGCTTGTTCCTTCTCCCAGCGGCCGAAGTCGACGGTTCCGGGGAACGGGGTCATCATGACGAACTGGGCGAAGGTTACGCCGGACTTCATGGCGACCTCGACGGTGGCGTTGAAAGTGCTCGGCTTGTCGGTGGGGAGGCCGAAGATGAACGAGCCCAGCACATGGACGCCGTGTTTGCGGAAGGTCTGGAGTTGCTGCACGAGGCGGTCGCCGGAGTAGTTGAAGTCCTTGTAGACGGCCTTGAGGCCTTCGGGGGTGACGGCCTCGACGCCGACCAGGGCTCCCTTGATATTGGCCTTGCGCATGGCGTCGAGGTAGTCGGTGTCTTCGGCCGACTCCATGGTGATCTGGGTAAAGAAGACCATGTCCTTGGGCAGCTTGGCGAGCTCGGCCATGAGGGAGAAGCGCTCGGCGCGGATCTGCATCAGCGATTCGAGCTTTTCGGTGTTGTTCTGTTCGCGGGCGAGGCGCAGGTCGGTGAGGGTGACGGGGTAGAAGTTATCGTCGGCGAGGGCGATGAAGCGGAAGCCGATGCGGCGGAGGTCGATGATCTCGTCGATGACCTTCTCGAAGGAGCGCTGACGCGGCTTCTGGCCGTCGGTGCGCCATACGGAGCAGAAGGAGCAGTGCTTCGGGCAGCCGCGGATGGTCTGCACAGACGCCCACATGTACTTGTCCTTCTGCATCAGGTCCCAGCGCGCGGCGAGGAACTCTTCACCTTCGATCTTGCCGCCGTCGTAGATCCTGCGGGCGGTTCCGGCTTGGAGGTCGCGGAGCACCTGTCCCCACGCGATATCGCCGTCGCCCTTGACGACCGCATCGGCGTGACCGCGCTCGAAAGGCTCCTCGGGGAAGAGGGTCGCGTGGATTCCGCCATAGACCACCGTTGCGCCGCGCTCATGGGCCAGTTGCCCGACCTCGTATCCACGCAGCGCGTTGCCGGTGTGGACGCTGATCCCTACGACATCGCCGGGCTGGATCGTCGCCGGGTCGAGCTGCTCCAGGGACTCATCGACCAGGATGGGATCGCCCATCGAGAGGGGAGTGGCGGCGGCAAGTACGAATAACCAACGCGGCGTGATGACGGCGGTTCCGAAAGAATTGTCGCTGGGATTGATGAGGTGAACGGCCATACGTGAAGATGCTCCTCAAAAACTGCTGGTCTCGCTGGTCTCTGGGATCCGACATCGATCGGATGATCTCCCGGAGAGAAAGATAGAAGCGCCCTTGTATGGCCCACGACAGATCGTGCCTGGACGACTACAGTACAATCATACATTTTTTTGCCCCTCGACTCGCGGCCTGGAGGGCCCTGCGCCGTGCGTTCGGACAACGTTGGCGATGCGATCTGGAATGCAGTTTTGACGGAGTTGAAACCTCTGTTCACGACGGCACACCTGATCTATTTTGTACAAACTCCCGGCATCACATAGAGGATGAAAATGCATCGCGTCCGTCGCGGAACAGGCAAGCCGCTGTTGCCAGGTTACGGTATCGCGGGCAGTTGGCGATCATGGCAGTGGATCATCTACGCATTGGTGGCCGGAGATCCGAGGTAATCGCAGTCGATCTCCCATGCCCTATGCGGTGCCGACCCGATACGCCGACCGCTAACGGGCCGGTTCTTGCAAGCAAAAAGGCGAGTTACGACTACCTGCGTACGTTGAAGGTATAGAGCCGTTCAGGCGGCGGAGGAGAGGCTAAACGGTGGCGACTGCAGGTAGGATTTCCGAGACGTCGACCCACTGGGTTGGGTAGTTTCCGGTGTAGCAGGCGGTACAGAAGGAATTTTCGGTCAGCCCTGTGGCCGGTTCGCCCATGGTGCAGCTATGCAGGAGGCCGTCCATCGAGAGATACGCAAGCGAGTCCGCCTCGATGAATTCGCAGATCTCTTCGACAGATTTGTTCGCGGCGATGAGGTCCTTTTTGCTCGGGGTATCGACGCCGTAGAAGCAGGGCGAGATGGTGGGCGGGCAGGAGATACGGAGATGCACCTCTGTGGCTCCGGCGGCGCGCACCATGCGGACGATCTTGCGTGAGGTGGTGCCGCGGATAATGGAATCGTCGATCAGGATGACGCGTTTGCCTTCGAGCAGGCTGCGGACGGGGTTGAGCTTCATGCGGACGCCGAAGTCGCGCACCCGCTGCTCGGGCTGGATAAAGGTGCGGCCTACGTAGTGGTTGCGGATGAGGCCGAGGTTGAAGGGGATGCCGGACTCTGCCGCGTAGCCTATCGCCGCGGTTACGCCGGAGTCCGGGACGGGGACGATGAGGTCGGCGGGGACGCCCGATTCGCGGGCAAGGGTCTTGCCCATCTCTTCGCGGGACTTCTGCACCCAGCGCCCGAAGATGCGCGAGTCGGGACGCGCGAAGTAGACGTGCTCGAAGACGCAGCTTGCCTGCTGGGTGGTGGTGTCGAAGTAACGGCTGGTGACGCCGTCCTCGGAGACCATGACGAGCTCGCCGGGTTTGACGTCGCGCTCGTATTTGGCGTGGAGCAGGTCGAAGGCGCAGGTCTCGCTGGCGAAGACGAAGGTGTCGGGCGCGCCGTCGACGCCGAGGATGCGGCCCATGGAGAGCGGACGGAAGCCGTGGGGGTCGCGGGCGGCGAAGATGCGGTTGCGGGTCATCATGACGATCGAAAATGCGCCTTCGACCTGGCTGAGCGAGTCGGCGATGCAGTCCACCAGGGTCGTCTCTTTCGAGTGCGCGATGAGCTGGATGATGATCTCGGAGTCGGAGGTCGTCTGGAAGAGTGCGCCGTCGCGCTCGAGGCGCTCGCGGGCGGTACCGAGGTTGACGAGATTGCCGTTGTGCGCGATGGCGATGAGGCCCTTGGTCGATTCGACCGAGATGGGCTGCGCGTTGAGGAGGGCGGAGTCGCCGGTGGTCGAGTAGCGGGTGTGGCCGATGGCAATGTGGCCGGGGAGCTTGGCGAGCACATCGTCGGTGAAGATTTCGGAGACGAGGCCCATGCCTTTGATGTCGTTCACGTTCTGGCCGTCGGCGGAGGCGATGCCGGCGGACTCCTGGCCGCGATGCTGGAGGGAGTAGAGGCCCCAGTAGGTCATGCGGGCGGCGTCGGGATGGTTGTAGATGGCCATGACGCCGCACTCTTCGCGGAGCTTGTCGAAGGGGGTGGCGTCGACTTCATCGACGAAGGGGGTAGGGAGTAGGGAGTAGGGCGTAGAAGGCTCCTCAGCCATGGACGGTTGCGGTTTATGCATTGGGCACCTCCCTGGCTTTGAGGCGGATGGCGAAGGCTTCGAGTTCCTGGGTGTACTGCGGGAGGAGTGGAAGGATTTGCTGGGAAAAGGCTTCGCCATCCAGGGTTTCGTTCGCGCGCTCGATGGCCAGGCCGTATTGCAACCACGCCTGCGGGGATGAAACGGGGAGTCCTTCGTCGGCGGCGAAGCGCATAAGTTCGCGGGAGCTTAGGCCAGGAATGATGACATCGTCTGAGATACGGCTTAGAGCTTGGCGCAGGATGCTTTCGGTAATATTGTGGGTGACCTCGAAGCTATGCAGGAGGCCGTCGCGCAGCATTTCATTTTCAGGTTCGCGGGCTTGCTTGGCCATGCCTCGCTGAAGCCACTGGATTGCGCGCTTGTAGTTGGCCAGGTCGATCATGCTTGGACCTCGTCGGCTAGCTGCTGTTCGAGGGCGCCTGACCACGCAGCCTTGAGTTCGGACACGTGGGCTTCGATCTTGGCAAACTCGCCCGTTTTCTTAAACTGATGGCCGTCTGTCGAGGAATAAAGAGCAGCGGCGATTCTGATCGCCCCATCTGTGACAACACCGATTTTATGAGAGGAGGGGATACTCACCTTGCCCGTTGGGGCGAGCCCACCAGAGAATAGCTGCTGTACCCTGTCGACATTCTCAGGCGCGCAGGCAAGGATGACACGATTTGCATTCTCGCCAAACAGGCGGTAAGCAGGATGGGTCGTCGGAGACCCGATCAGCTCGATGTCGACGCCGACGTTGTTGGCGAAGCAGCCCTCCACTAGCTCGACAGCAAGGCTGTCGGAGACGTCACGAGCAGCGTGGATCAGGCCTTCTTTTGCGGCTTCAACGAGGAGCTTGTGCATCTCCGCTTCTGGCTCTATAAACCGCGTGTGTGACATTGGAGGGCCGCCCCAGAGCGAGTCGAGCACAACCTTGGCGTATTCCGAAGAGCCGAACTCCTGCAAGGCGGAGTGTTCGGCGGCGCTTCCATTGTCGACGAGCAGCAAAACATCTCCGGCGTGTGCGAAATCGGAACGAACAGTCTTCGTCACATCGTCGATGATTCCGACGATGCCGATGACCGGGGTGGGATAGATTCCTTCGCCTTTGGTCTCGTTGTAGAGGGAGACGTTGCCGCCGGTGACGGGGGTTCCGAGCGCGGTGCAGGCTTCGGCGATGCCGTCGATGGCCGCGGAGAGCTGGGCCATGATCTCGGGTTTCTCGGGATTGCCGAAGTTCAGGCAGTTGGTGGCGGCGACCGGAGTTGCGCCGGTGCAGGCTACCTTGCGGGCGGCTTCGGCTACGGCGTGCATGGCTCCGAGCTTGGGGTCGAGGTAGGTCCAGCGGCCGTTTCCTGCGAGAGCCATCGCGAGGCCGCGCTCATGCCCTGGGGTGCCTGTACCCTTGATGCGCATGACGCCGGCTTCGCCGCCCGGGCCTTGCACGGTGTTGGTCTGGACCATGGAGTCGTACTGCTCGAAGACCCAGCGCTTGTCGCAGATATTCGCGCTGGCCAGGAGCTTTTTGAGGTCGGCGGTGTAGTCGCGGGGCTTCTTCAGTTCTTCGAGCACGTGCGGGGGGGGATCGAGCGGTACGGGAGCCTTCCAGACGCCTACGGGCCGGTGGTAGAGCGGAGCGTCGTCGGTGAGCGACTTGTTGGGGATGTCGGCTACGAGTTCGCCGTGCTGGGTGATGACCATGTTGGGCTTTTCGGTCACGGTGCCGACGATCGAGGCGTCGAGGCCCCACTTGGCGAATACGTCGAGGACCTCGTGTGCGCGGGGCTTGTCGGCGACCAGAAGCATTCGCTCCTGCGACTCCGAGAGCATGATCTCGTAGCTGGACATGCCGGTCTCGCGCTGCGGGACGAGGTCGAGCTCGACGGTGAGGCCGAGGTCGCCGCGCGCGCCCATCTCGCAGGTCGAGCAGGTCAAGCCCGCCGCGCCCATGTCTTGAATCCCCAGCACCGCGCCTGTGGCCATGGCTTCGATGCAGGCCTCAAGCAGCAGCTTTTCCATGAATGGATCGCCCATCTGCACGTTGGGGCGCTTCTGCTCGGAGCCTTCGGTGAACTCCTCGGAGGCCATGGTCGCCCCGTGGATGCCGTCGCGCCCGGTCTTCGCGCCGACGTAGATGACGGGATTGCCTACGCCGGTGGCTTTGGCATAAAAAATTTCATCGCTGCGGACGAGGCCGAGCGCGAAGGCATTCAGCAGCGGATTGCCCGAATAGCAGGTCTCGAAGCGGGTCTCGCCGCCCAGGTTGGGGACGCCGAAGCAGTTGCCATACCCGGCTACGCCGTGGACTACGCCGGTCGTAATCTCGTGGTTTCTGCGGCGCAATGTCTCGTCCGGTTCCGCCTCATCGAGGGGGCCGAAGCGCAGCGAATCCATCACCGCCAGCGGCCTGGCGTTCATGGTGAAGATGTCGCGCAGGATGCCGCCGACGCCGGTGGCCGCGCCCTGGTAGGGCTCGATGTAGCTGGGGTGGTTGTGGGACTCGATCTTGAAGGCGCAGGCCCAGCCGTCGCCCACATCGATGATGCCGGCGTTCTCGCCCGGCCCCTGCACCACGCTGCCTGGTCCGGTGGTGCGTTCGCCCCGGGTCGGAAGCCGCTTGAGATGAACGCGCGACGACTTGTACGAGCAGTGCTCCGACCACATGACCGAAAAGATGCCCAGCTCGGTCATGGATGGGGTGCGTCCTAACGCTGCCTCGATGCGGGTGTACTCTTCGGCGGTGATGCTGTGCTGCTTAAGCAGCGCCGGAGTGACGGTTGCCGGGGAGGGAACAACGTTGGCTTGCTGGGCGTACGGATTTGGCATGGTTCGCTGCTTAAGATTGTCGCATGTCCGTCATTGCTCTGCGACGGTCCCGTCACAAGGCACATTCCTCAGTGCCGTTCGAGGGCGGCACGATCCCACTTCGCTGCATCCGCGGCGGCCGCGTATGTGCTCTCCAGAAACTCCATCAGTGCATCATCCGGCGAGCGTTGGGTCCGCATGTCGTCGTAGCGGAAGACAAACTCTCCCAGCGATCGATCCCACCCGGCTGCCGCAGGCTGAATCCGGACGTCTGCCAGACCTTCGGGCACAGGCGCCGCGTAGCAGTAGAAGGCCGCCGCGCCGTAGCCTCCATTGCCGGGCCAGAACCCGGCGCTGATGGCCTCGTGCGAGTAGGCCTCGGCCTGGACCTTGTCCGCACCCGGCCTGGGCGGGGCTGTGCGGCCGGAGAACCGGGTTACGGCGAGGTCGAAGCTGCCCCAGAAGAAATGCACCGGACTGACCTTGCCGAGGAACTTGGTTCCGAATCGCCGGAAGACGGTCTCCGCATGGACCAGCGCCTGCCAGAAGCGATGCGCATAGTCGGGGTCATAGGAGCGATGCTCCGTATCCAGATCGAAGCGGATGGGATTGGCCACCTCTACGGGCATGGGATGGATCGCCACGGAGACGCCAAGCTCAGCGAGACACCGCTGGTAATCGCGATAGAAGTCCGCGACCGTCTGGGGTTTGAGCTTCAGCATGCGGACCGCGCCGGAGCCGAGCCGCAGGTGCAGCTCGTGGGCCACAAAGTCGAACTCAATATCCAGCACGTCGTCTTCACAGGGCATGGCCGAGGTTCCGAGCCCGCGCGCTGTGACATAAAGCGGCACATTCCACCAGTGGTTCTGGAGCGGCGTGAGCGTGAGCCGGGTCTTGCCGACGATCTGCGTCCACATGTGGAGCGTGTTGGCGGTCGCCTCCCACGCACTCCAGGGCAACTCCGGCCACGGTGTAGGAACTCCGGATGATTCACTCATTGCGCGCCCTCCTGAACCTCTTCAGCCCAGAGGATACGCCAGCGCGCCCGTAGCCGGCATCACGCCCCGGTGCTGCCGAAACCCCTTGGCCCGCGCGGAGCCTCTACCAGTTCGCCGACCTCTTCGAAGGCCGCCTCGATCCGCTGCACGATGCGTAGCTGCGCGATTCTGTCGCCGGCCGCGATCTCCACCGGCTCCTGGCCAAGGTTAGTCAGCACGACCTTGATCTCGCCACGGTATCCCGGATCGATGACTCCGGCCAGGGTTGTGACCCCGCGCAGCGCCAGCCCGGAACGGTCCTCCACCAGAGCGCCGTGGGTGGCGGGAAACTCCAGCGCAATCCCAGTTGCCACCGCCCGGGTAGCGCCGATGGGAAGCGAAGTGCCCTCCGCCGCGTACAGGTCTGCCGCCAGGTCGCCAAATAGACCGGAATGCGCATACGCAGGCAACTTCGCGGCTGGATGAAGCTTCAAAACCTTGATGAGTATGATGAGGTCCGTCCTTTCGCAGATTGTACCGGGACCTGTCTACTCTGCTGAAATCCTCCGCCTCTCTGCCTTGGATATGGCTGGCCCTCTCCCTCGATCTGCCCGGGAGATTCCGGGAACACAGACGCCACAAAACTAAAATCACACTTTTGCGGGAGAACCCTTCTGGGCTGTTGCAGCGATGTTCCTCACCCCAGTGAGTCAAAAACAGAGCGGCATTCGTCCCGCTTCCGAGCCACGTCGTCCACCGCTTAAAGACTTTGGCGGTCGATAGGGCTACAGGAGATCAAAAACGTGTCAATCAATACTGGATTCGGCGTGCCCACAAGCACGGAGCGCATCCCCGTATCAGCGGAAAGCACGCGTCTGCGGGAGCTGGTCGATCGCGGCGCCATTTATGTACCGCAGGCCTTGAACACGTCGCAGTTCGCCACTTTAGGCGCACTGCTCGAACGCCTGCTCCCGAGCGGGGCGAACTGGGGGCATGTGGCCGCACGCGTCGATGCGATGCTGGCCAGCGCTGATGCCGAAGGCTTCCTTGCCCCCGCGTATCCCACCCAGGAGAGGGAGTACCAGGTCGGCCTGAATGAGCTGGATACGATGGCGCGGAGCCGCACCGGCTACTCCTTTGCCGGCCTTACGCCAGAGATTCAGGATGCCATGCTCGCCCTGGTCTTGACCGGGGACCTGACGACCCGGAAGATCGATCTGCCCCTCTGGCTGGGGAGTCTGCATCGCGATACGACGGCCATCTGCGGGGATTCGGCTGGCCGATAGAAGCTGCGACGGATAGAAGAAGATCGGTGCCGAGGAGATTCATTCTTATTACCGTGCCCCTGTGCCGATGAGAACGGGATAGAGCGGGGCGGTCTGGGAGCGGCCAAAGCGAACGCCCGTTTTGGTGAGGCGGTTCAGGGTGTCGATGTTGTTCGAGGAGAAGTACCAGACCAGCAGATGGTTGTTCCAGTTGGTGGAGAGGCCCATGGTAAAGAGCTCGGAGGGACCAGAGGGGCTGGAGGGCTGCGGCGGGGAGTCGCCGCTTTCCGGCGGGGCCTGCGTCTGCGGCTTGCCCTGCGCGGCGGCCATGTGAACCTTCTGGTAGCCGATGGTGTAGTACGCGGGCTGCGCGATGGAGGTCATGCCGGGGACCTTGTTGACGATCTCGGCCATATCCGCGAGCAGCGTGGTGCTGTTGCCCTGCGTGGTCGAAAGGCAGGCGACGTCGAGTTCGGCCAGCAGGATGGTCGCGGGTGCCTCGGGGGTGGCTTCGGAGGCTTTGGGGACGCGGTTTTCGCTGTCTGGAGCGGGATTGAGCTGGGTGGGCTGCGCTTCAGGCGAGTGGGGACGCCGGAGCAGGAGAAGAGGCCGAAGGCAGCGGGTCGCGGCGGCGAGTTTCGGGTCGGTGGCGCCGGAGATGCCGAACAGATTGAAGTGGCCGCCGCGCATTACCTGGGCGGCGTCGCTCTGGTCTAGGTCGGAGGGGTAGAAGAGGCGCAGGTTCAGGGCGTCGCTGTCCCACTCGGTGGTGTTGGGCGCGAGAGGCTGCGCGGCTGCGTGTATAGGAGCTGCCAGGCAGAGCACGGCGGCAACGAGCGAGATAGCCACGGTTGACAGAATACGGAGACGAGGTGTGAACGATGCGGTCATATGGTTTGGACTTCCAGCCGGGTCTTTCAGCGGTCTACTTTCGCAGCAGTCTACTTTCGATGCGTCTATTTTCGTTTCCAACGAACGCCATCCTTGGAGTCTTCGATCAGGATGCCCTTAGCCAGGAGGTCGTTGCGGATAGCGTCGGCGCGGGCGAAGTTGCGGGTCTTCTTGGCCTGGGTGCGTTCGTCCACGAGGCGGTCGATTTCGCTATCGGATAGAGCAAGGGTCGCGACGAGCTCGGCGGATGCTTCGCCGATGCGGCCCTCGGTTTCAGCCCAGGCGAGCGCGGCACGGGTAATGGCGGCGTCCTTGTCTTCGAGCACCGCGAAGACGCCGTCGAAGAGCGCGAGAACCTTCAGGATCTCAGCGGCATTGTCCGCGCGAAGCGCGCCTGAATCTGCGGCGGAGTTGGCGGCGCGGACGAGGTCGAAGATGGCGGCCCGCGCCTCGGCGGTGTTCAGGTCGTTGGCAAGAGCCGCGGTGTAGTCGTGCGCGGCCTTGGCGGTGGCGGCGGCGATATCGGGATCGAGCCCAGACGCGAAGCCGCCCTTCGCCATTCTCTGATGAAATGTCCTCAGCCGGTCGACGGCATTGGTCGATTCGATCAGGCTGTCGAAGGTGAAGTTCATCTGGTGGCGATAGGGCACGGAGATGAGCAGGAACCGGATCGCCGACGCGCGGTAGCCCTTGAGCAGCAGGTCGCGCAGGGTGTAGAAGTTGCCTTCGGACTTCGACATCTTCTTGCCTTCGACGAGCAGGAAGCGGACGTGCATCCAGTGGCGCGCGAAGCTCTTGCCGGAGGCCGATTCCGATTGGGCGATCTCGTTCTCGTGGTGCGGAAACATCAGGTCTTCGCCGCCGGCGTGGAGGTCGAAGCTGTCGCCGAGGAATTTGGTGGCCATGGCGGAGCACTCAATGTGCCAGCCGGGCCGGCCGGTGCCGAGGGCCGTATCCCAGCTCTGCTCGCCGGGTTTGGCGGCCTTCCACAGGGCGAAGTCGCGGGCCGCATCCTTCTCGTACTCGTCCACATCGACGCGTGCGCCGTCTTCGATGCCGTCGAAGTCCTTCTTCGAGAGCTTGCCGTATTCGGGGAAGCGGGCGATGCGGAAGTACCAGCTTCCGTCCTCGGCCTGGTAGGCGATGTCCCTGGCGGCGAGGGCCTGGATGAGCGAAACCATGTCCGGGATGCAGGCGGTGGCGTGGGAGATGTGCTCGGGCCGCTCGATAGCGAGGGCGTCGAGGTCCTCGAAGAAGGCGCGCTCGAACTTCTGCGTGTACTCGGCGATGGGCTGGCCTGCGAGGCCGGCGTTGCGGATGATCTTGTCGTCTACGTCGGTGATGTTCATGACGTGCTCGACCGGGATGCCCTGCTGGCGGATAACGCGGCGCAGGATATCGACATGGAGGAAGGTGCGGAAGTTTCCGATGTGGCCGTAGTCGTAGACCGTGGGGCCGCAGCAGTACATGCGCAGCGCGGGCGCGCCGACGGGAGCGAGCGTCTCGACTTTGCCGCCCAGGGTGTTGAAGAGTTCGATCGATGCCACCTGCTGTGTGTCCTGCCGCAGCCGGCGCGTGGGGCGCGGTGCAGACTGCTCTCGCTTGGGATTGCCCTGATGATTTTAGCTGATGCCGCTGGTTGCCGGGTGCTGCCGGCCTATGGCTGGCCGAGCCGAAGCTGCGGGGTTGCGCCAAGATCGTCCGGGGCGAAGTCTTCGGCGAGGAACTTCGGCCAGGCGGCGGCGGCGATCATGGCGGCGTTGTCGGTCGAGAGGGCGAGCGATGGGAAGGCGATCGGAAGGCCACGGCGGTCGGCTTCGGCCTGGAGGCGGCGGCGAAGCTCGCTGTTGGCCGCGACACCGCCCGAGACCACGATGGACCGCGCGCCGAGAGATTCGGCGGCGGCGAAGGTCTGGCGCTGCAGATTGCCGACGACGGCGTATTGAAACGAGGCGATCAGGTCGAGGGTTGGCTGGTCGAAGAGGCTACCTGCTTTATTTGCCGTGAGGGTGGGATCTGCGGCGAGCGCGACGCGGCGAATCTCGATGCTCTCGCGCATGGGATGCGTCTCGACGTAGCGCAGGACGGCGGTCTTGATGCCGCTGAAGGAGAAGTCGAAGTGCGGGCCTTCGGTGGTGGCCGGGGCCTTCTTGTTGGTGACGCCCTCGCGGGGGGCGCGCGGCTTGATCTGGCCGAAGGTAAAGGAGACTGCGCGGGGGTTGCCGTGGGGGGCGAGCGCGTCGATCCACGGGCCGCCAGGGTAGCCGAGGCCGAGCAGCTTGGCGACCTTGTCGTAGGCCTCTCCCGCTGCGTCGTCCACTGTGCGGCCTACGTTGCGGTAGGTCCAGGTGGCGATGCCTGCCTGCTGCCGCGCAAGGTCCTGCTTCTGCCTTGCGAGATACAGATGGGTGTGGCCGCCGGAGACGACCAAGGCGAGAAGCGGAAGCTCCAGCGGGATTGCGGCGCGTTGGCGGGCCTCCATCAGGACCGCGTGGATGTGGCCTTCCAGGTGATTGACGCCGATCAGCGGCTTGTCCAGCCCGAAGCTGAGGGCCTTGGCGAAGGTGATGCCCACCAGCAGCGCACCGGCCAGGCCCGGGCCTTCGGTGACGGCGACGGCGTCCAGGTCGGCGTAGCTGATCCCGGCTCGTATAAGTGCTTCGCGCACGACCGGCACGATGTTGCGGAGATGCTCCCGCGAGGCGAGCTCCGGCACGACACCGCCGTAGTTGGCGTGGAGCGCCATTTGAGAGGCGACGACGTTCGATAGCGCATCGGTGCCCGACCGGACGACGGCGGCGGCGGTCTCGTCGCAGGAGCTTTCGATGCCGAGAATAAGGCCGCCGCATGGGATTTCACACATATCTCTATCATAAGGATATGGCGGACCACTGGCAGGATAGCCCGCAGTACATCGCCGCGCGAGACGTCGTCCTGGCGGTGCGGCGTGCGGGGCATCAGGCGTACTTCGCAGGCGGATGCGTGCGCGATCTGCTGCTTGGGCTCGAACCGAAGGACTTCGACGTGGCGACCAGCGCGACGCCGGATGTGGTGACAGGCCTGTTCGCGAAGACCTATTCGGTGGGCGCGCACTTCGGCGTCGTGCTGGTCTGCACTCCCAGGCAGGATGGGCCGGAGATTGCCACCGAAGTCGCCACATTTCGCCACGATGGTGCTTACAGCGATGGACGGCGGCCGGATGCGGTGCGGTTCTCGACCGATCCGCGCGAAGACGTGCTGCGGCGCGACTTCACTATAAACGGCATGCTGCTGGATCCAATTCTGTTTGAGAAAACGGGCGATCCCGGAGCGGCCACGCTCGACCATGTGGGTGGGCGTGACGATCTGAAAGCCGGAATCCTGCGGGCGATCGGCGATCCGCCCCTGCGGTTTGCCGAAGACAAGCTGCGGATGCTTCGGGCGGTGCGGTTCGCGTCACGCCTAGGCTTCGAGATCGAGCCGCGAACGTTGCAGGCGATCCGCGCGGCGGCGGCAGGCATCGGCCAGGTAAGCTGCGAGCGCATTCGCGATGAACTGACGATGATGTTGACCGAAGGCCATGCACGGCGGGCGTTCGAACTGCTCGACGCGACCGGCCTGCTGGCCCATGTGCTGCCCGAGGCGGTGAAGATGCACGGCGTTGAACAGCCGCCGCAGTTCCATCCCGAGGGCGATGTATGGGTTCATACCATGCTGCTGCTCGAAAAACTGAAGACCGGCGCACCCGCGACGCTGGCCTGGGGCGCGCTGCTGCACGACATCGGCAAGCCGGCGACGTTTCGCCCTCCCGACCCGAACAAGCCGGGCGACCGCATCCGCTTCGATGGCCATGTCGAGGTCGGTGTACGCATGGCGGAGGAGATTCTGCGGCGGCTTCGCTTCTCGAACGAAGACACCGAACAGATCGTCGCGCTGGTGAAGAACCACATGCGCTTCGGCGACATCCTGCAGATGCGGGAGTCGACGCTGAAGCGGTTTTTGCGGCTGCCGCGCTTCGACGAACATCTTGCCCTGCACGGGATGGACGTGAACTCCGCGCACGGCGATCTGCGTCTCTACGACTTCGCCAAAGAGCACTACGAGGCCGCGCCCGTCGAGACCATGCGGCCGAAGCTTCTGGTCACCGGCCGCGACCTGATCGCCGCCGGATACCGGCCCGGACCGGAGTTCAAGACCATGCTGGAGGCCGCGGAAGATGCGCAGCTCGAAGGCAGGTCTGCGACCACCGAAGACGGGCTGCGGGTCGTGCGGGAGCGATTTGGGCCGCCGCCTGGATCACATGCTCACTCGTAGCATTCGCGCCACTGGATCGCGCATCCAATCGCAGTATGGCGAAGGCTACAGACGAGCTTCTGAGTTTCTTTACGTTGCGGCAGGCAAACAGGCGTAGGTTGGGGTGAGAACCGGGCCAGGATGCGGCGCGGAAAACGTCTACTCCCTCCCCGGCATCAGAAGGGTTTCATGGCCACTACAAAGTCGCTCCTGAATACGCCTGCCGACCACACGCCCAACACGCAGATCACTCTCGACGGCCTGGAAGTGCCCGGCCGCGCCGGCGAACTGTTGATCGACCTTCTGAACCGTCGAACCGCAGCGCAGATGCTACGGGCCGTGCCGCAGGTCTGTTACATGGAGCAGATGGGCCCTATTGAGAGCTGCGACACCTGCATGGTCAAGGTGAATGGCGAGCTGATGCGCGCGTGTGCGACCAAGGTCGCCGCCGGCATGAAGGTAGAGACGGAAGGCGAGGCGGTCGATGTGGCCCAGCGCGAGGCCTTCGACCGCATCCTGCAGAACCACATGCTCTACTGCACGGTCTGCGACAACAACAACCAGAACTGCACGATCCACAACACGACCGCCGAGCTCGATGTAAAGCACCAGGCGCGGCCCTTCCTGACCAAGCCTTATCCGCAGGATCACTCCAACCCCTTCTACCGCTACGATCCCGACCAGTGCATTCTGTGCGGGCGATGCGTTGAGTCGTGCCAGAACGTGCAGGTCAACGAGACCTTGTCCATCAACTGGGAGAGCGACCATCCGCGCGTGCTTTGGGATGGCGGGGAGAAGATCGACGGCTCGAGCTGCGTCTCCTGCGGGCATTGCGTGACGGTGTGCCCGTGCAATGCATTGATGGAAAAATCCATGCTGGGGGAGGCCGGCTACCTGACCGATCTTCCCGCCAAGGCGCTCGACGAGATGATCGAAACGGTCAAGGGGATCGAGCCTCCGATCGGTTATGGTCCTATTCTTGCGCTCTCAGAGATGGAAGCGGAGATGCGCAACGAGCGTACCAAACGCACCAAGACCGTGTGTACCTACTGCGCCGTTGGTTGCACCTTCGACGTGTGGACCAAGGAGCGCCACATCCTGAAGATCGAGCCGGCGCACGGACCGGCCAACGGCATCTCGACCTGCATCAAGGGCAAGTTCGCCTGGGGACACATCAACTCGGACGACCGGCTGGTGAGGCCTCTGCTCCGCGATGGCGACAGCTTCCGCGAGATTTCGTGGGACGAGGCTCTGGACATTGTCGAAGCGACCTTCAAACGCATCCTGAAAGAGAACGGCCCGGACGCGCTGGCGTTCATCGCCTCGTCGAAGTGCACCAATGAAGAGAGCTACCTGATGCAGAAGCTCTCCCGCGCCGTGATTGGAACCAACAACGTCGATAACTGCGCGCGTTACTGCCAGAACCCCGCCACGACGGGACTGCAGCGCACAGTGGGGTACGGCGGAGACTCGGGATCGATCGCGGATATCGAAAAGGCCGGCCTGGTGATGATCGTGGGGGCCAATCCGGCGGAGAACCATCCTGTGCTCGCTACGCGCATCAAGCGCTCGCACAAACATCGGGGACAGCGCCTGATCGTCGCCGACCTGCGCAGGCATGAGATGGCCGAACGCGCCGACATCTTCCTGCAGCCCAATCCTTCGACCGACGCCGTCTATCTGTGCGCCATGGCGAAGTACATCCTGGACAGCGGCCTGGCGAAGATGGATTTCGTCAACAAGTGGGTCAATAACTTGGACGGGTTCAAGAAATCGCTTGAGCCGTACACCATGGAGTACGCCGAACGCGTTACCGGTGTCCCTGCGAGCACGATGACTGCGGTGGCTCACGAGATAGCCTCCGCCGACGGGGTCTGTCTGCTGTTTGCCATGGGCGTGACGCAGCATTGCGGCGGCTCCGAGACGGCGACCGCAATCTCGAACCTGCTGCTGCTGACCGGCAACTATATGAGGCCCGGCGCGGGTGCGTATCCCCTGCGCGGCCACAACAACGTCCAGGGAGCGAGCGACTTCGGCTCGATGCCCAATGTCTTCTCCGGCTATCAGAAGGTCGACGATCCCGAGGTGCGCGCGAAGTTCGAAGCCGACTGGGGAGTCACGCTGCCCACGACCAAGGGCCTGGACAACCACGAGATGATCGACGCCATTCTCGACGGAAGGCTGAAGTCGCTTTACATCAAAGGCGAAGACACCATTACCTCGGACTCGAACGCGAACTTTGTCGGCGAGGCGCTGACCAAGTTGGACTTCCTCATCGTGCAGGACATCAACTTCTCGGAGACTGCGCGGTACGCCGACCTGGTTCTGCCCGCGACCTCCTCTCTCGAAAAAGAAGGAACGTTCACCAACACCGAGCGACGCATTCAGCGCCTGTACAAAGCCATGGAGCCGCTCGGGGAGTCCAAGGCCGATTGGGAGATCATTCAGCTGATCGCGAACCGCATGGGCGGCAATTGGAAGTACAAGCATCCGGGGGACATCATGCATGAGATAGCGCGCCTGACTCCGCTGTTTGCCGGCGTCACGTACGAGCGGCTTGAGGGGTACAAGAGCCTGCAATGGCCCGTGGCCGCCGACGGAACCGACTCGCCGCTGCTGTTTACGGAGAAGTTCCCGTTCCCCGACGGCAAGGCGAAGTTCCATCCGATCGAGTACCTGCCGCCCTCCGAGGAGACCAGCAGCGTGTACGACCTGCACCTGAACAATGGCCGTCTGCTGGAGCACTTCGAGCAGGGCAGCATGACCTATCGGACCGCCGGCATCCGGGACATGACGCCCGGAACGTGGCTGGAGGTCTCGCCCGAGCTGGCTGCTGAACGCGGAGTGACCACAGGCCGCTTCGTTCGGGTCACCTCGCCCCACGGCAACGTCCGCGTTCAGGTGCTGGTCTCGGATCGCGTCAAGGGGAAGCAGCTTTATATGCCGCTCAACTCCACAGTCGAGCCGGTCAACAAGGTCACCAGCAGCTTCACCGACCGCACCACGCACACGCCGGCATTCAAAGAGACCGCCGTCAGCATGACCCTGCTTCCCGAGCAGGGCGACTCACCGCTGCCACGCAGAAATTTCCGGTATGGCATTCGGACGCCGCAGCCGGGAATCGAGATTGAGCGCAAGTGGGCCCGGAGCGACTACCGGCTGCCCGGCTCCGCGCCTGCCGACAAGCTGGTGCAGATCAGCTCCACCACTGTCTAATTTCACAGGAGTTGTCATGGCACGTCCTATCGCCTTCAAACCCGTCACGGTCGACTTCAAGGCCGACTTCCTGCGCAAGCTGGAGAGAGCTCCCGAAGATCATGCTGAAGCGCTGCTGCTGCTTTATGAGGTGCTCGAAGCGGCGCGTCGAGAGGGCGTGCTCGATCTGCTGCATGGCATGATCGGCGCCCGCGACTCCATCGTCGGTACGGTCTCGAAGTATGCCAGTCAACCCGAAGGCGTCGCCGCTATCCGCAACCTGCTGACCGCACTCAAGCTGCTGACCGAACTCGATCCCGAGGTACTGGACAAGCTCACCAGGGTGCTGGCCGGGGCAAACCAGGAGTTTCGCCAGGAGAAGGCGCCGCCCAGCCTGTGGCAGCTCTTCAAGCGCACCAACAGCGAAGACAGCCGCCGGGGTCTTTCCTTTATGACGCTGATTCTCTCCGGCCTGGGCAGGTCGCTGAAGGAGTAGCAGGCCGCCGGGCACTCTCGCCGCTGCCGCCGCCTGTGGTCAAATAGTGATCGTGAACCACTCCTTTCAGATAGGCACCGGACCGAACCAGATCACCGCCGGAAGCGGCAGACTCTTCCTTATCGCCGGCCCGTGCGTGCTGGAGTCCGAAGCCCATGCGCGTATGCTCGCCGATGCTATCCAGCGCATCGCCTCCGATCTCGGCATACCGTACATTTTCAAGGCCAGCTACGACAAGGCCAACCGCACATCGATCAAAAGCTTTCGCGGCCCGGGCCTGGTGGAGGGCTGCCGCATTCTGCGCACCATCCGCGAGAGCACCGGCTTGCCCGCGCTGACCGACGTCCATAACGCCACGGATTGCGAGAGCGTGGCCGAAGCCGTCGATGTGCTGCAGATTCCCGCGTTCCTCTGCCGTCAGACCGATCTGTTGATTGCCGCCGCGCAGGCTACAGCCAGGACCGGCGGCGCGGTGAATGTAAAGAAGGGCCAGTTCGTCGCGCCATGGGACATGCGCCACGCAGTGGAAAAGATCCGCGAGAGCGGCAACGAGCGCGTCTTCCTGACCGAACGAGGCGCGAGCTTCGGGTACAACAACCTGGTTGTCGATATGCGTTCGCTCCCCGTCATGCGGGGCTTTGCGCCGGTGGTCTTCGACGGTACCCACTCCGTCCAGACGCCTTCTGCCGGTAACGGCGTCAGTGGCGGACAGCCGGAGTTTATCCCGGTACTGACGCGCGCCGCGGTAGCCGCCGGGGTCGACGGTGTCTTCCTCGAGGTACACGACAACCCCGCCGCCGCGAAGTCGGACGGAGCCAACGCGCTTCCCCTCGGCAGACTGAAGCCGGTGCTGGAGCAGTTGCTGGCCGTCCATGCAGCCGTAACGTCGACAGCGCTATAGGGACGTCTTCATATGGTAAGAAGAGCTCGTTCCAGGCGGTTGATCGGTGTTATCGGCGCTCATCGGTGATAAGCGTTCCCACGCCTTACCGTTCCAGTCCCGACAATCGTTGAATCACTTAGAGTTAAAAAAAGCGGCCCCTCAGTGAGGGGCCAATCTGCCTTGGTTCTCTCTGGTTAGGAGAGGTTTTTGCGAGTGCGCTCTAAGTCGCTATCTCGGCAAACTTGTGGGCGGCGCGGCGTGAAATCTGGCCGTAGCCGCCCTGTGGGGAACTACTGGTTCACCTCTCGAGGCGAACTGACGCTGGCCTGGCCAGGATTTGTGCTGGACGCCGTGCTGCCGCCCATTGTCGCCAGACTGTTGTGAAGCAATGTCACCTGTACACCGTTGACGAGAGCCTTCTCGTCGCCCGATGGCTTGGCCGTATTCCTGCCGAGGCCAGTCTTGTAGATGCGGTACACGGGCACCTGATGCTCGGTAACCAGATAGCGAACAACGGCATCCGCCATGGCCTGCGAGGTCTGTACACCGGAACGGCTATAGCCCTGAACTTCGATGATGTAGCCCTTCTCGCCCGCGAGGGTCGAGGCCAGCGAATCGAGATCGGCCTTCGCGTTCTTGCCCAGTGTGGTGTGTCCGGAGGCGAACGGGACAGCGGTCGCAGAGACGGTCTGGTACTGGTCGAGACTGCCGACCGTATTGCCCAGCGAATTCGTACGGCTGCTCGCATTGCCTGCCAGGGACTGCGCGGAGTTGGCACGGCTAGCTGCGTCTTGTGCATGCTGGTCAGCAGTATTCGCAGCGTTCATCGCATTCTTGACGCCTTCCTGAGACCGTGCATCTACATCCTTGATGTCGTTGGAGTTCTTCGATTGCAGCTGATCGAGTTCGTTTACCTGATCCTTGATGGGGGTGACCTGGCGATTGACCCACTTTTTGCGGGCCAGTGGATTCATGTGTCCCCAGAAGCCTTCCTTGGACTGCTGCTCCAGAGGCTTGCCCGTCGCGTAAGTCGATTTATCGTCCGGGCTCATAGTCGATGCGGAGCTTGCGGCTGCAGGGTCTGTCGCCTGGGGCTGCTGCGTCGCAGGTGTGTTCGATTGTGCAAATGCGGATATACCTAGCGCGCTTCCTAACAGAACTACTGAGAGACCAAAATTGTTTCCAGATTTCATCATTGTCCTTCTCCTGTCTTGAAGGTTCGTGAAGGTGCGCCTGTTGGCCAGACGTTATCCGGCATACTAAGAGCATCTGGCGTGCCAAACCAGACAGCCGAACAAGCCCATGATTCACAAGGGTTTACCCCGGAGTTCCAAACGGAGAGGACGGGAAGATCAGGAGAGGGCCGGGCACATTCTTCCTGAGCCCGGGTAAGAATTACGCCGCACCCATATACCGGAGCGACGCTCAGCTTGCCTTTTCGTTGACCTGGATAACGTGAATTTCGGGCATCTGCATGTTCCAGTTAGCCGGAAATTGCCTCGAAGATGAGCCGAAAGTCCTTCGCGTCCCCAGGCTTCAACGGCTCCGCACTCACCGGTTCGGTATCGATGTACGGCTGTCTCGTGCGAATCAGCGAGAGCGGCATGGTCTCGACCTGCGGCGGCAGGCCTTCGTCGTTACGGAAGAGCACCTGCACGGTGATGCCCGTCACGGTGGGGCCGCCGGTGTTCTGGATATGACCGTCGATAAAGGTCGATTTGCCGCCCGAAAGGCTGGTCGATTCGCTCATCGCGAGCTGTGTGATCGGCAGAGTCGCCGCCTGCGCGGCCAGCGGCTGAACCGTATTGGATGCGGCAGGCACCCGGCGATGGCCTATCAGCAGCAGCCCTGCGATGACGGCAAGGATAACCACGCCGGCAATCGCCCACGCCGCGACCGGAATGGCAGCACGCTCAGGCTGCCTGGACTCAAACATGTCCCGCGGAGTCGCTCCGGCGTTACTCGGCTCAGGGCGGGAAGCAGCTCCCTGCATGGAATCGTCCGGACGGTACAGATCGCTCATAGACCGAGATTCTATACCTGCGTGCGATCGCGTTCCGATCGCGCCTTGATCGTCGGATGGGAACAATTCGAGCATCATGCAATAAATTTCAACAATTTTCACCGGGGAACAGAACTTATTGGTGCATGATCCCGTTAACCAACATCTATAGACACATACGAGAAACAAGACGCAACTCCGCGCAGGGAGAGCGAACATGAACAACCCAGAAGAAAAATACCGTGAGACGGTGGCGGAGCAGAACAAGGTCGAGGCTGCCGACCGCAGCTTCGGGCCGGTGATCGCCTCTCCATTTTCTTGCGCGAACGGAGTTGAGACCGTTCCCACGCCGGGCCTGGCGTCCGACCGCATCTATCAACTGGCAGCCGTGACGGCCGGCATCATCCTGCTTGCAACCTTGCTGTAGCGCACAACCGCTCAGGCTTTAGCCGAAGCTCGCGCGTTTGACCTTCTGACGGAAATCCTCGCCCTGCATCTCCACCACGACGCACATCTCCTGCAATCGGGACCAGATGCGTTCTCCTATGCGGTCGGCCAGGGTCAACCGCGTCATGGCTCGCCTGGCTTCCTTACTGGATTCATCGGCGAACCGGTCTACGGGTTGGTTGGAAAACGAGATCGACGGCGGCTCATTGGGAAGGTTGGACGTGATGATGGTCGAGCGATCCTCGTTATACCGGCTGCTCAGAATGTAGGAGGTAGTGTCCCAGGTCCAGTCGCTCGGGGTGATGTCCCCCAGGTCGTCCAGAACCAGGATGTCGCATGTTATCGCCGTCCTCAGCACCTGGGCCTCGGCTCCCGCTGTGCGCAGGCTGTAGATGGAACGGAGGTTTTCTAGCAGCTCCTTATGCTCCCAGAACACCCCCGTTGCGCCTCGTTCCGCGATCAGGTTCTTCAGGATGCTGGTCGCAAGATGCGTCTTGCCCAGGCCTCTCGGCCCGACAAACAGGAGCCCTTTTCCATTGGTCTCGACCGGGTACCCCTCGGTGAATTTGCGCGACATGCTGAGCGCCTTCTTCACCCCTTTGCTCGCCGAACTGTGCATTGTCTCATAGCTGTCGAGGGAGCAGAGCTGGTATCGCCGGGGAATCCGCGCGTTCTTCAGCATCCGCTCGGCGCGGCGCTCGACACGGCAGGCGCAGGGCTGCGCGAACTGCGTTCCGTCGGGCCGGGGAACGACCCGCAGGCCCAATCCATTGCATAGGGGGCAAACTTCAACCATGGCTCAGCAGCTAGTATCGCAGCACCTGAATCCAATCGTCGCTGTGCGAA
This sequence comes from Edaphobacter sp., assembly GCA_965277575.1. Lineage (GTDB taxonomy): Bacteria > Acidobacteriota > Terriglobia > Terriglobales > Acidobacteriaceae > Edaphobacter. Next base: position 2,375,745 of record CBDIDK010000002.1, on the reverse strand, counting down.
TCTATAGGAATATCTGGAAGATTCAGATAAACTGAGAAAACTGCGCGAACGCCCCCTAACCCGGGCAGAAGCGGCGGCGCGACAGGCATTTCGATGTGCCGTGAGCTCTACCGTTGCAAGCGAACCGCGAGCCGGCAGGCATGGCCTGCAGCATATAAAAGATCAGGAATACAAAGAAAAGGACGATTGCGATGCCAAAAGAAGGTATTCATCCCAAGTACGACACCATCAACGTCAAATGCGCCTGCGGCTCGAAGTTCGAGACCCGCTCCACCCATAAAGGCGACATCGTCGTCGAAATCTGCTCCGCCTGCCACCCCTTCTTCACCGGCAAGCAGAAGCTGATCGACACCGCCGGCCGCGTCGAACGCTTCCGCCGCAAGTTCGCGAAATCGGACGCCGGCAAGGCAGAGACGGCAGCGACGGTCGAAACCGCAACGAAGTAAGAGGAAGCCTCATTCAACTCCGGGGGCCTCCGCCAACGCGGGGGCCTTTGCTTTTGTAGTTATGGAACAATAACTGTCATGCTGTCCGTTCGAGTAAGGGAATACATCCAACGCGCGACTGACTTTTCCAGCGGAATGAAGTTGTTGAGCAATGAGCCCGGTTATTGGAATTCCGCAGGCTTATTGGCGATTCACTCCGCCATCTCTTACTCGGATGCGTTACGCACCGGTCTGGGAGATACCACACTCTCTCATCGCGATCATAGTCAGGCCGCTGACCTGCTTGAGGAAAAGTTGCCGTCATGGTTCGATAAATCGAAAGGGATCAAGCAGTTTCGAAAACTCCTTTCGAAGAAGAGCGACTTGGAGTACGGCAGGTGGATACTAAGCACGACCGATTCAAACGACCTTGTTACCGCAGCGATACGGGTCGAGATGTGGGCCAATCAAGCTGGGAAGAAATTGAATCTGGAGGGGTGGACCCATGACGACCAGTGAGCAGCTTCAGTTTGGGCGAGCCAAGAATGCAACTCTGGCTTTCCTGGAGCGGAGAATCTCTGTTCCGAAGATTTATATCGATGCCGTCTGGGACGGTCATCCTATCGATGTGCTCGCCATCGACCGGGATGGAGTAGGGGATGTACACGCCGTTCTGCTCTTCGCCAGAAGATATACCAGCGACGGCCGACTCGATCTGCCGGAACAGGAGAGCACGGTTGGTAGATTGATCGACCTATTCACATCCATACCCGCGAACTACAAGTACATTGCCGCAGTGGATGTCGAGAACAGTCACTTCATGGCCAAGTTCACGATCAATTCTGTCGATAGGCTATTCTCTCCGGACGGAATCGGTAGAATCGGCCTCCTCCATATCAATGCAGCGACCGAAGAAGAGCCGGAGATGGAGCTTAGACTCCGGCCTGAGAGGTTTCGCGCCAGGATCGCGAAACTCGCCGATGAATATATCGAGCAACACACGGCGGATTGGGAGATCCGCGCCTAAATTTAGCTCTATGAAGAAGCGCTACACCCTCGAGCAGAAGCACTGGGATAACCCGGCCGACCATGCCATGCCCGAGCACTCCCGTGTGCCCGCAAGCTTCTCGATCGGCAACGTCCGCATCGCTCCCGCGACCGTGCTCGCGCCGATGGCCGGGGTGACGGATACCGTCTTTCGCCGCTTCATCAAGAACGCCAGCCAGTTCACCTCCGCGACCGAAGCCTCCGGTTGCATCGCAGACGTGAACAGCACCACCAGCAACCAGCAATCCGGCTGCGGCCTCATCATGACGGAGTTCACCTCCGCCGACGGCCTCTCACGCATGCGCGAGACCAAGCGCAAGCGCTACCTCACCTACTACGACGACGAGCACCCCATCTCGGCGCAGCTCTTCGGGTCCAACCCCCTGACCCTCGCCGACTCCGCGCGCATCGTCCAGGACGCAGGCTTCGACATCGTCGATCTGAACCTCGGCTGCCCGGCCAAGCGCGTCGTCGCCTGCAACGGAGGCTCCGGCCTGCTGCGCGATCTGCCGCTGATCGAGACCATCTTCAAGGCCGTTCGCGCCGCCGTCACCATTCCCTTCACCGTCAAATTCCGCATGGGCTGGAACGACCGCCACATCGTCTGCGTCGAACTTGCGAAGCTGGCCGAGGACTGCGGCCTGAACGCCGTCGCGCTCCACGCCCGTACCCGCGAGGACGGCTACACCGGCCAGGCCCGCTGGGAGTACATTGCCGCCGTGAAGGATGCCGTCAGCATTCCTGTGATCGGCAACGGCGACATCCGCACCCCCGAAGACGCCGCCGCCATGGTCGAGGCCACGGCCTGCGACGCCGTCATGATCGGCCGCGCCGCGCCGTCGAACCCCTGGATCTTCCGCCAGATCGCCCAGTACACGGCCTCCAAGGAAGCTACCGGAACCGGTCGCTACGATCATCCCGCTGACGACGACCGCTACCGCATGATCCGCACCTACTTCACCATGCTGGTCGATGAGATCGCCCATGAAGAGCAGGCTGAAGCCGCCCGCGCCGCAGCCCTCACCGAAGCCGGCCAACTCGCTCGCCAGCAGCGCAACCGGGACTGTGTCGGAAAGATGAAGCAGTTCGCGAGCTGGTTCACCCACGGCGTACCCGGCGGCGGCGCTTTGCGCAAACAGATCTTCGAGTCAAAGAACGGCGAAGCTGTCCTCGATGCCGTCGATCGTTTCTTCGCCGCGCGCGCGGAAGATGCCGTACTCCACTCCGAGTCTCGAGAGCCGAAGCAGGATGAACAGCTTCTCACCGCTGCCTCTGCCTACTGCGACTGATCCGCCAAAGGCTCGTCTCCCCGAATGCCCTGTTGGAACGAATCCACCGATTGCTTCACCGCCGCTGAAGTGGCCTACGGGGTCGCCTCCGTTATCGTAAGTAGCTGTTCCGGACCAGGCATGAGAACTGTTCCATCTGGTCTGCCGCCCAAACCTCATCCTGGCCGAGCTCCTTCCGGAGCAGCGCCGCGACTGCAGGTGCAGCCCGGAGCGCCGCCTTTGCGTCGAGCAGCAAAGATCGAGTCCTCCTCGACAGGACATCTTCAACGGTACGAGCCATCTCGAATCGCACAGCATAAAGTACTTCCGCGAAGGTATAGGGGAGCTGGGAGTCGATTTTTTTCGCAAGCAAGGGATCGTCGGCGATGAGCACGCCTATCGAGCTGCTGTCCGATCCATACTCGGAAAGATAGGGATCCTCGACCTGCAGGCCGCTCTGAAATCCACGCTGCGCGCCATGCAAGGGCGTGTCTGCGGTGACGCACGGACGCTTGCCGAGCCCATAAGCCGCCGCAAAATTCAAGGCGTCTTCCGCCATGCGCCGGTAGGTCGTCCACTTCCCTCCCGCTACGGTAATGAGACCGTTCGACGAGATATCGATGTGGTGTTCGCGCGAGATCTTCGAGGTGGTTGCGGCCTTCCCGGTGACCAGGGGGCGAAGTCCGGAGAAGACGGAGAGGATGTCTTCCGGTCCGACGTGCCGGGAGAGAAAGGGATTGATGGTTTCGAGCAGGAAACCGATCTCGTCCTGGGTATGGCCCGGCTCCATTTCGGGCTTGGGAGCGGGCAGATCCGTGGTGCCGATGACGACGCGGCCCTGCCAGGGAATAGCGAAGATAACGCGTCCGTCGCGCGTCTTGGGGATCATGATGCCTGCGCTTCCACCCAGCACGTCGGAGCCAACGACGATGTGAGTTCCGCGGCTGACGGTGAGCAGAGGAGGGATTGAGGGCTCGTCAAGCTTGCGAAGCTGATCGGTAAAGATGCCGGTCGCGTTGAAGACGACCTTTGCGTTGACGGGGAACTCGATCCCGGTCTCACCATCGGTGATGATGGCTCCGCTTACCCTGACGCCTGTGTAGAGGAAGCGCGAGCAGCGGGCGTAGTTGAGGATGGTCGCGCCTTTGTCTAAGGCGGTGCGGGCGAGTGCGAGTGCGAGCCGGGCATCGTTGAACTGGCCGTCGTGGTAGAGCACGCTGCCGGTCAGGCTGTCCGCTTCGAGGTTGGGTATGCGCTCGAGCGTGGCCTTGCGACCGAGAATGCGGGTTGGACCCATGGTGGATTTGCCCGACATCAGGTCGTACAGGAGGAGCCCGGCGCCGTAGTAGGGAAGATCGCGACGAGTGTAGGCAGGGATAAGGAACGCCTGCGGTTTGACGAGGTGCGGCGCGATCCGCATCATGACGGCGCGTTCGTGGAGAGCCTCGTAGACGAGATGGACCTGTCCGCTGGCGAGATAACGGACGCCGCCGTGGACGAGCTTGGTGGCGCGGCTGGAGGTCGCCTGAGCGAAGTCTCCGGCCTCGACCAGCGCTGTGCGAAAGCCGCGCGTGACGGCGTCGAGAGCAATGCCCAGCCCCGTCGCTCCGCCGCCAATGACAAGCACGTCAAACGGACTGCTGGATGAGTCCTGAAGCGACTCAAAAACTTCTTCACGGTTCATGACGAACCATCTTTTCAGTCGCAAGCTCTGCGAGGCGTGCGCGGTCTCTGGCAGGAAGAAACTGGTGAATGAGGAGTTGGTAAGCTGCCCCTCCGATGACTCCGCCGATCAACGGGGCGACGATGGGGATCCACCAGAAGGAGTCGGGCGATGGCAGCGCCGATCTGCCCCAGCCGGCGACGAAGCAGAAGAGGCGCGGGCCGAAGTCGCGGGCGGGGTTGATGGCCCAGGCTTCGAGGTATCCCATGGACGCGCCGATGGTGGCGACGAGGAAGCCGATGATGAGTGCGCCGGAGTTGGCGCCGGGGGCCTGCTCGTTGTACTGCTCGGTGATGGCGAAGATGCCGAAGATGAGGATCGCGGTCATGATGATCTGATCGCTGAAGGCGTGCATGGGCGTGATGGCCAGGCCGGGATGCGTGAAGAAGACGCCTGCTGCGCCGCCCGCAGCGCGCGTGAGGTGATGCGAGGCGTTGAACAGATCGATGACCGGGTTGAAGAGCGCATACACAATGGCAGCTCCACAGAAAGCGCCGATCACCTGTGCTCCGCAGTAGGGCAGCACCTTTCCCCAGGAGAACTTGCGGAAGCAGGCGAGTGCAAGCGTAACCGCGGGGTTGGCATGACATCCGCTGATCGAAGCGGTGCAGTAGATGGCGATGGTGACGGCGAGTCCCCAGGCGATGCACACGCCCCAGTAGGCCTGCTGGTAGGGGCTTGGACTGTAAAGGCTGTACATGGCGGCCACGGAGTCGCCGAGCGCGATGATGATGAACATGGCGACCGCTTCGGCGATCAACTCCCCGACGAATGCTTTCTTCATGTGCGTGTGCCCTTCCTGTTCGGCTCTGTATGAATGTCGTACCAGCATTCTCGAACGAAACCCTACTCGTCGATCCAATCGAAGGAGCGCGTAACCGCCTTCTTCCATTGGCGGTAAAGATGTGCTCGTTCGCGCTCCTGCAATTGCGGCGTCCATGTCTTATCGACCGACCAGTTTGAGATAAGGTCGCTTGCGTCCTTGTAGAAGCCGCAGGCGAGACCGGCTGCATAAGCGGCTCCTAGTGCGGTGGTCTCGCGCATGGCGGGACGCAGTACGCTGCGATTGAGCAGGTCGGCCTGGAACTGCATGAGCAAATCGTTGGCGACCATGCCGCCATCGGTCCGCAACTGGTCGAGCACGATGCCCGAGTCGGCCTCCATGGCCTCGACGACCTCCCGCGTCTGAAAGGCGGTGGCTTCGAGTACGGCGCGTGCGATGTGGCCTTTGTTGGCATAGCGAGTCAGCCCTGTGATGATGCCGCGCGCCGTGTCCTTCCAATAGGGTGCGTACAGGCCGGAGAAGGCGGGCACGATGTACACATCGCCATTGTCCGAGACGCTGGCTGCGAGCGTTTCGATCTCCTCGCTGCGTTCGATCAGGCCGAGGTTGTCGCGGACCCACTGGACCAGCGCGCCGGTGATCGCGATGCTGCCTTCGAGCGCGTAGACGGCAGGTTCGTCGCCGAAGCGATACGCGACGGTGGTGAGCAGACCGTTCTTCGATACGACCTTCTTCTGTCCGGTGTTCATCAGCAGGAAGCAGCCGGTGCCGTAGGTGTTCTTGACCTGCCCGGGCTGGAAGCAGGTCTGGCCTACGAGCGCGGCGTGCTGGTCTCCGAGCACCCCGCAGATCGGAGTTCCTTGCAGACACGTTACCTTCATCTCCCCAAAGTGGCTGCTGCTGGAACGAATCTCAGGCAACATGGCGCGAGGAACGCCGAAGATCGCGACCAGTTCGTCATCCCAGGCAAGCGTTTCGAGGTTCATCAACTGGGTCCGGCTCGCGTTGGTCACATCGGTCAGGTGCACGCCGCCGTCGATGCCGCCGGTGAGGTTCCAGAGGAGATAGCTGTCGAGGTTGCCGAAAAGCAGGTCCCCGCGCTCGGCGCGGCCGCGAGCCCCTTCCACATGGTCGAGTATCCAACGGATCTTCAGGCCGCTGAAATAGGTCGCGAGCGGCAGACCCGTCTTCTCGCGGAACCGGTCCTGGCCGCCGTCCGCGGTGAAGCGCGCGACATACTCGCCCACGCGCGTATCCTGCCACACCAGCGCGTTCGTCACGGGCTCACCCGTGCGGCGATCCCAGACGACGGTGGTCTCGCGCTGATTGGTGATGCCGATGCAGGCGATATCGCCGGAGGCCACGCGACCCGATGCGCATGACTGCTCGATGACCTCGCGCGTGCGGTTCCAGATCTCGACCGGATTGTGCTCGACCCAACCGGGCTCGGGATAGATCTGCTCGTGCTCCTTCTGGGCCGCGGCGATGGCGTTGCCGCCGCGATCGAAGATCATGAATCGCGTGCTTGTGGTCCCCTGATCCAGTGCGGCGATATACTGCGGCATAGCGGTGCGATCTCCCCTGTTGAGCTACTTCTTCGGCTGAAACAGAAGCGGTGCGAAGTGAACCAGATTGTCGCGCCAGACCATCCAGACGTGCATGCCCGGAGTCTCGATGGCCTTCGGGTGCAGGCCCTCCCCTTGCAGCCATGCGATCAACTTACGGTTGGGTTCGAGCAGGCCATCTTCCGTACCGCATGATATCCAGAGAAGCCGCAAACGCTTGTCGATCTCAGGCGCGGTCTGCGGCGTAATGGCGGGAAAGAGCTGCGGGAACCCAGTGGACCCAATGCCTCCCGCGCTGAATGCGCCGATCCAGGCGAAGTCCTGCGTGTGGTTCAGACCGACGAGCAGGGTCTCGGCGCCGCCCATCGAGAGCCCGGCGATGGCGTGGTCTTCGCGGCTGGGTGACAGGGGATACTCGGCCTGAACCCGCGGCATGACTTCGCTGTAAAGGGCGTTGGCGAACAACGCAAAGTTGCGGCGAACGAGAGCTTCATCCTGCCAGGCGATCCAGCCTCGCTTGATCATGTCCATGTCGCCGTAGCCCAGCGGCATCACGACGATCATGGGCTGCGCTTTGCCCGCGGCGATAAGGTTGTCGAGGATGACATTGGCCTTGGCCATCTGGGTCCAGGCCCAGTCCTCGTCGCTGTAGCCATGCAGCAGATACAGGACGGGATACTTCTTTGTGCTGCGCGGATCAAAGCCGGGCGGAGTGTAGACGTAGTAGCTGCCGGTGCGCTTGACGATGGCGGAGGCGTACTCGTGATGATGGACGACGCCGTGCGGAACGTCTGCGACCTCCCAGGGCTCGTGGCCGGGGATGAGGAAGACGTTCTGGACTCGAAAGGCACTGGGTTTGACGGTGACATTGTGCGGGTCGACCACGTTGACGCCATCGACGAGGAACGAATAGCTGTAGTACTCGGGAGGCAGCGGCGGCAGAGTGTAGGTCCAGTGGCCGGGCTGGCTCTGCGTCATGGCGAACGGCTTGGCGAAGCCTTCAACCTGGACCTCGACTTGTTCGGCGTGCGGCATGAGGAGGTCGAAGGTAACGCTGTCATCGGCGTGGATCGTCGGGCTGGTTGCCGGTGCAGGCACCAGAGGCGCGGGTGATGTTGGGCGCGGCGCGATGGGGGCGACTGGAGAGGCTTGCTGCGCGACCGCCGTGAATGAGGCGCTTGCACAAAGAGTTGCAAGCAGCACCAGATTGAAAGGGAATCGAGAGGAAGCTGCGCTCGTGCGTGCCATGCGTTGACCTTCTGGGGCGTGAATGAATTAAAGACGCTTCGAAACCCGATTGACACTGTTCTGAGCCGGGTGGCCGTCGAGGACGCGGCCGACATCCTCGCAGATGGCGCGCGTGACGCGGGCCTGAGCCTCGTGTGTGAAGGCGGCGACATGCGGCGTGAGGATGATATTCGGGAGGAGTTCCAACTCGCCGCGAGCAGGTGGCTCCGTGGCGCGGACGTCGAGTGCGGCTCCCGCGATCTGCCCGGATTTGAGGGCTGCGAGAAGGTCTCTCTCAGCGACGACTTCGCCGCGTGAGGTGTTGATGAAGGTTGCGGTCGGCTTCATCTTCGCGAAGGCGGCGGCGTTGAACAGGCCGGTCGTCTGCGGAGTTGCGGGCAGATGGCAGGAGACGACATCGGCGCGGCTCAACAGCTCGTCGAGAAATAAGAGCTCGGCATTCAATTCGCTGAGAAGAATGTTATCCCGGCTGATAAAAGGGTCGTAGGCGAGCACCTTCATCCCAAGTGCCTGCGCGCGCCGTGCAGTGAGATAGCCGATCTTGCCTGCACCTACGATGCCGAAAACTTTGCCGTATAACTCGGTGCCGAGAAACGTCTGCCGGTTCCAGTTGCCTTGCTTTGTGTCCGCGCTGGCGGCGGGAATCATGCGGGCGAGCGAGAGCATGAGGCCGATGGCGAGTTCGGCGACGCTGATTGCGTTCTGGTCGGGCGTGGAGGTGATGAGGATGCCGGCCTCGGTCGCGCTGGGCACGTCGACGTTATCCAGTCCGACACCGGCCCGCCCGATGACAACCATCTTCCTGGCCGCGAAGAGAACCTCGCGCGTGACACGGGTCTGGTTACGGATGATCAACCCGCGAAAATCGCCCACGCACTCCAGCAGTTCGGCAGGCTTGGTCCAGAGATCGGGGCGCGAGACCACACCAAAGCGCGCGGCGAGCTCATCGACGGCTACTCCGCTGATGTTCTCGGTGATAAGGATGTCGGGCATCAGCGTGCGACCTCGGCGAGCGCGAACGGTACGTTGAAGCGTGTGCACCACTGTTGCAGCTCTGCCAGGGTCTCATCCGTGACGGCGATGCCGGAGGCCTTGATGGCGGCAGCTTTTCGCGCGGAACGCTCGCCGGGAACGAGGATCTCATCGACACCGGGGCGGCGCTTGCTGCCTTTGATCCGGTCGATGGTCTCGTCGATGCGGCGCTTGAACTCGTCGAGATCGAGGAAGGCTTCGATGTTCAGCAGGCAGAAGAAGTGACCGACGTCCTGCTTGCGATCGAGGTCCTTGTACATGGAGCCGATGCCGGGGCCGATGGCCGCGCCCGAGAGAACGCTCGAAAAGACCTCGATCATCAGGGCCAGCGCATAGCCCTTGTGGCCGGCCATAGTGAGCACTGTCCCGAGCAGAGCCTGCTGGGCATCCGTGGTCGGGTTTCCCTGCGGATCGAGCGCCCAGCCTTCGGGGATCGCCTCCTTCTTCCTGGAGGCGGCAATGATGTTGCCCCGAGCTACGATGGAGGTCGCCATGTCGATCTTGATGTTGAAGCCCTTGCCGGTCGGAAACGATGCGGCGATCGGGTTGGTTCCGAAGAAGGGCTCGAAGCTTCCGGCGGGCGACATGGCAGGCTCGCCGCCGGTCATGGCCAGCAGGATCATGCCTTCGTTCGCGGCCAGATTGCAGAAGTAAGAGAGGGCGCCGAAGTGCTGTGAGTTGCGAATCGTGGCGGCCGCAATGCCGTTCTTCCTGGCGAGTGGTTTGAGCATTTCGAGCGCTTTGGTCGCCTGCACCTGACCTAAACCGTTACCGGCATCGAGCGCAAGGATGCTGCCGCCGTCCCGGTCTACGGTGAGTTCTGCCTTCGGGGCGATCAGTCCCTTGTCGATCCGTTGCAGGTAGATGTTCAGACGCGAAAGACCGTGCGTCGTGATGCCGTGCACGTCGGCATCTACCAACGCGTGGGCGAAGATATCTGCGTCTTCGGTTCGAACCCCCGCCGCGACGGCGAGCCGTGCAGCGAGTCCGAGCATCTCGTGCGGATGAAACTTTTTCATGGAACCGATCGCCTCGAAGACAACGTTGAAGCAGGTTATGCGCTGCGGTAGAGCTTGGTCATGACGAACTCGCGATGACCGAGCGACTCGGCGGCGGTGAGACGGCCATTGGCGGTGCGGACGACCATGTCGAGCAGCGCGTCGCCCGCCTGGTCGATCGTCATCTCGCCCTGGAGCACGGCGGAGACATCAACATCGATGTGCTCCGACATGGTGGCCATGGTCTTCGGGTTGCCCGTGAGCTTGATGACAGGCTCGATGGGGTTGCCGATGACATTGCCCTGGCCGGTCGGGAAGAGATGAATCACCGCTCCAGATGCGGCCCAGAGGGTGACGGCCTCGGCGGCGGCGCTGGAGGTATCCATGAACCAGAGCCCGGCCTTGGTGGGGGCGACCGCCGGGGGCAGGCAGCCGACGAACTTCGTCTTCTTGCCCAGCTTCTCTACGTTGCCAAGCGCCTTCTCTTCGATCGTGGTGAGACCGCCCGCTATGTTGCCCTTGGTGGGCTGCGACTCGGAGAGATCGTCCTTCTTCTGGCTGAAGACGAGCTTCGTGTAGTCCTCGAAGGCCGCGAAGAACTGCTTGCGGACCTCTTCGTTCGCCGCCTTGGCAGCAACGATATGCTCGGCGCCGGTAAGCTCGCTGGTCTCGCCGAAGCTTGCGGTACCGCCCGCTGCGCAGTGTTTGTCGATGACATTGCCGACGGCCGGGCAGCTCGAAAGGCCCGTCGTGGTGTCCGACTCGCCGCACTTGACGGAGATGTACAGCTCGTGGAGATCGCATTCCGTGCGCTGCAGCTCGGAGGCCCACTGCACGTATTCCTTCGCTTTGTAAGAGGCCGCGGCGATGGTCTTGATGTCGCCGTTGCCTTCGATCGAAAAGCCTGTGACGGGCTTGCCTGTCGCGGCGATGCCGTCGACGATGCGCTTGGTCCAGCCGGGCTCGATCCCGATCACGATGACGGCGGCGACGTTGGCGTTCGAGCCTGTGCCGATCATGGTGCGGAAGTGCAGGTCGAGATCCTCGCCGAACTGCAACCGGCCGTAGGCGTGTGGCAGGGCCATCGTGCCCTTGATATTGTTAGCGACCGCCTCGCACGCGGCGTTCGAGATATCGTCGACGGGAAGGATGATGACGTGATTGCGAACCCCGACCCGTCCGTTTTCGCGCTTGTATCCGAGAATCTTGCGATCAGCCATTGCTATGCCCACCTTTTCGTCTTCAGGTTCTGCGTGTGAACGTGGTGGCCAGTCGCGACATCCTTGCTGATGACGCCAATGACGCAGCCGTACTTCGTGACCTCATCGCCTGCCTTGAAGTCCTTGAGGGCGAGCTTGTGGCCGAGCGGAATGGCTTCGATCGCTCTGGCTTTGAGCGCCTTGTCGGTGGATAGGTCCCGGCCCGCGCAGTCGGTGCCGGCGGCGATATCGACCACCGCGACGCCGACGTTATCGACCGTATCGTGAATCAGAAAATGAATCATCGTTCCCTCTCTTGTGCTATGTTGTGGTGCGGCGAACCAGCTTCATACACCGCCGATCGAGACATGTTTGGTCTCGAAAAATGCATCGAGACCTTCGACGCCGAGTTCGCGCCCCCACCCGCTCTGCTTGACCCCGCCGAACGGGGCGTGGCTGACGGTAGGTGCACCGTCGTTGATGCCGAGGGTTCCGGCCTCAAGTTGTTCGCCAAGCCGGAAGATGCGGCCGATATCGCGCGTCATCGCATAGGCGCTTAGGCCGTAAGGCGTGTCGTTGGCGGCGCGGATGACCTCCTCTTCGGTGTCGAATGGGCAGAGAGGGGCGATAGGCGCGAAGGTCTCCTCGGACATGCAGGTCGAGGTGGGATGCACCTCTTCGACGACCGTGGGCTGCAGGAAGAAACCTGCGGAGCCGGGGAGACGCTGGCCGCCTGCGACGATGCGGCCACCCTTTGCTACCGCATCCGCGATCTGTGCCAGTGCGCCGTCAAGTCCGCTCTGATTGATTACCGGGCCGACATCCATGCCGGGTTCCAGCCCCGGTCCCAGCTTGAGCTTTCCGACCGCCGCGGTGAAGCGGGCTACGAAGTCCTTATAGATCGAACGCTGAACATAAATGCGATTGGCGGCGATGCAGGACTGGCCGGTGTTGCGGAATTTGGCGATGATCGTCTGCTCGACGGCGCGCTCCATGTCGCAATCGTCGAAGACCAGCACTGGGGCAAGGCCGCCGAGCTCAAGACAGAGCGGCTTGATCGTCTGGGCCGCGCCTCGGATCAGCTCCTGGCCGACGCGCGTTGAGCCCGTGAAGCTGATCTTGCGGCAGATATCGTTCGACAGAAACTCCCCCGAGATCATGACCGCATTGCCGATGACGACCTGGAAGACGCCCGCAGGGACGCCTGCCGCCTGCATGCACTCGGCGAGCAGAATAGCGGAGAGCGGAGTCTGAGTGGCAGGCTTCAGGATGACCGGACAGCCCGCAGCCAGGGCAGGTGCGATCTTGCGAACAGAGAGCACAAGCGGAAAATTCCACGGAGCGATGGCCCCGACAACGCCGATGGGCGTCTTGAAGATCATGTGACGCTTGCCCGGGCTCTGCGGCGGAATGGTGCGGCCGTAGGCTCGCTTGGCCTCCTCGGCGAACCAGCGCAGGTGGTCCTCGGACATGTTGACTTCGCCTTCGCTCTGGGCGACCGGCTTGCCGTTCTCGAGCGTGATGGTCCGCGCGATCTCTGCCTTGCGCCGAACCAATTCGTCGGCGACACGATGGAGCAGCGCACCGCGATCCTTCACCGTAAGAGCGCGCCACGTGGGGAGGGCCTCCTCCGCGTTCCTCAATGCCTGCTTCAACTCCGGCAGGCCGACAGTGGAGACGCGGGCGAACGGCTGCGCCGTGGCAGGATCGACGACTTCGAACTCGTTCCCAGGCGCACTCCACTGGCCGCCGATGTAGCTGCTGTAGGAGCGTTGCCGTCTGTCATCCTGCTTGTCTGCCACGTCTTCTCCTTGCGTGAAACACGATGTGTTCAGCCGACCCACTGGGGGACGAAGTTGCCTTGGTGAATTTGCTTTTCGATCATCTGGCGCGCGCCGATGACATGCGCCCGCGCCTGGCGTTCCGCCTCATCTGCGAAATTGTGTTCGATCGCTTCGACGATGCGGAGGTGCTCGGCATGAATCACGCTTGGCTCCCGGTAGGCCCGCACCGTCATGCCCAGGATGCGGTAGGTGTTTGAGAGCCGGATCAGCGTGCCGTTGCGCGTGAGCTCCGTAATGTGAAGGTGAAACTTGCGATCGAGCGAGGCCGTTTCGTTCCTCTTGTCCTGCGCGAGGCGGAAGATCTCGTCGGCCATGTTGCGCAGCTCGGTAATATCGGCCCTTCCGGCGTTGATGCAGGCAAGCCGCGCGGCGAGACCTTCCATCACCTCGCGAACCTCATACGCTTCGCAGATGCGGGAGGCATCGAGGTCGTCCACGAACACGCCAAGGTGGTCGACCGATTGGACGAGGCCGAGCCATTGCAGCTCCAGCAGCGACTCGCGGACGGTTCCCTGAGCGACCCCTAGCTCCCGCGCGAGGGACTGCTGACTGAGGCGCTCGCCGGGTTTGCTTTCGCCGGAGAGAATGCGGCGTTGGATCTCATCTCGAACGTGATGTTTGGCGACGCGAGCCTTCACAGATGTGCCCTCCTGGGTGGAGTTCCTGGCCGAGGCGTCTCTCCGTGCGGGGACGGCGCCGCCCATGACTAATCGATTGTAAGTTATCGGTCTCGAGGGCGTGCCGGGCTGTCTTTCCGGGATGCTGTCATCTTTGCGGGAACTCATGCGTGCCACTCGATTCCGAGCATTCGCGCCAAGCGGCGGAAGGTCTCTGCGTGAGAGCCGAAGTGAACGGTGACATGATGGGGCATCCCAGCGTGGATCAGGCGGTCGAAGCGGGCGGGAACGGGTTCGCCGGCGACTTCGACCAGCAACGTGTTGCCTGTGACGTGGCGCCGGGGAGGGATCGCCTGCCCCTCGAATGCCGTCATGTGGTAGCGACCGTCGCATCGCCATACACGCGCGATCGTGACCGGGCCGCCGGTTCGGATGGGACCGTCGACGACCATCGGCCGCACGTTGTTGAAGTGGTCGCCTATGGTCGGGCCGCCGTCGCAGCCAGGCTGATTGCACATATCGAGCGGAGCCATGCCGGGATGCCAGAAGAAGATGGTGGACGCATCGTGCTCCAGCCAGTCGGTCAGGAAGCCGGGGCCGATTCCCAGCAGCGAGCCGATCAGCGAGCCGATAGCGCCGTCGACATCACCCTCAATCGAAAGCGCCGCGCCCTGGGCGGAGATGCGCGAGACGGCAAGGTAAGGCCAATGTCCGACCATGCTGGGCAGCTCCGGCCAGCACTGCAGGGCCAGCGCATTGAGGCTGAACTCGGCCATGAGTTCGCGGATGGCGAGATAGAAGCGGGAGGTGTTGGAGAGGAAGGCAGCGGCTTCGGGCTGCGGGTTGGGCTTACTAAGCGGCAGAGACAGCTTCTGCACTTCGGCAATATCGGCCTGGACGGCTTCGGCAGAGACCGCTCCGACGCGCTCGATGAACTGCGGCAGACTCAGCGCATGGAGCTGCAGGCCGAAGGTCTTGTGGATCAGGAAAGGGTCCGGGGCAAGGTCGACAAACCCGGGAACGTAGGCGCCGACGAGACCGACCTTGCCAAGGCGGAGGGCGATAACCGTTGCGCTGAGTGCGATGGCGCTGACGAGCTCGCCCCGACTTACATCCAGGTCGCCGTTGGGATTGCCATACACCAGCTCGAAGGAGCGACCGGCCTGGCGACAGATCGAGGCAAACAGATGCTGGCCGACCAGACTGCACGAGCTGACCTTTCCGTCGCCGCTGCGCTCGGGCGTGACCCAGAAGATGACTGGGCCAGCCCAGCGCTGCAGGATGCTGAAGGCATATTGGCCGTCGGCGATGGATGGCTGCACAACGATTACGGCGCGGCAGTCGGCGGCGACGATCTGGTCGAGCGCCGCGTGAACGGTGGCGTCGTCGGAGACCGGTGCATCTCCACCAATGACGGTAAAGCCGAGCTCAGCCAGAATGCCTAGCGCGTGGTTGCGGACCTCACGGCTCCACTCCTGGTCGAAGCCGGGGCGCTTGCGTGCGAAGATCAGAGCTCCAATGTTGGGCTTGACATCTCTCTGCATGACGGCGTTGTGCGTGGCGGGCATATCTATTCCATTCCTCCGGCTATAACGGTCTTTGCGGCCGGCAACGAAAATCCGTGACCGAATCCGGGAGTGTACCGGTTCATCTCGCCGACGAGCGGCCGAAGGTAGTTGCGAAAGTGCTCCGAAACCGCGAGAGGACCGCCCGTGAGCCACGCCGCGGGGATCGTGCGTTCGACACCGGCAACCTCGCGTAAAGGAACCAGCCGATGACCGGGGCCTTGGGATGCGAGGGGCAGAAGAGCGACCATCTTGCCGGTTTCGCCCGCTGCCAGGGCCTGGACTCCAGTTGCCCCGGCGAGCACGGCATCGCTCCGGTCCTGCCCGGATACGTGGGCCACGGAAGCGCGGCCAAGGAGGCCTGGTTTTTCGCTTCGGCAGCGAATCTTCAACTCCCGGGCTACGATGCCTGCGAGATGCTGGCCGACCCCGCCGGTCAGGGGGCGTTTGAGTGGATCCTGCTGGGCCGGGTCGGCAAGCTCGTACACCATGCTGCCGTCGGGATTGCGGATCCCTTCGGCGACCACCACGACGGCCCAGCCGTGCTGGCTGACGGCACGGTCGATTATGTCGAGAAAAAACTGTTGCTCGAACGGGATCTCCGGGATGCAGACGAGCTGCGGAGCGTCGCACGGGCCAAACTGCGCCAGCGTCGCGGCAGCCGCCAGCCAGCCGACGGAGCGGCCCATCGTCTCGAGAATGGTGACCGGCTGAGGAAGCGAGCGCAGGTCAAGACCAAGTTCCTGGGCAGCTTGTGCGATGTAACGCGCGGCGCTGGCATACCCGGGGCATCGGTCCGTCCCAGCGAGGTCGTTATCAACCGTCTTGGGCACGCCGATCAGATTGATCTCGAACCCGTTGAGCCGGCAGAATTCAGCAAAAATTTCGGCGCCGCGCATGGTTCCATTGCCGCCCATGAAAAGAACGTAGCGGACGTCGAGGCGGCGCAGCGTATCGAGTTGGCGGCGGAGGTCCTCTTCGTCCGGCTTGAACCGGGATGAGCCGAGCGCGGCGCCGGGCGTGTTTCCCAGTGCGCGCAACTGGGTTTCGGACAGGCTCGTCAGGTCGGACACATCGCCCTTGGCAAGGCCGAGCGCGCCGAAGCGTGCACCGAAGACCTGACGGAAGCGCCCTGGGCTAGTCGCCTCTCTGATCGCACTCGCGAGTGAAGCGTTGAAGACCGCTGTCGGCCCCCCGCCCTGCACGATCATCAGATTCCGCGCCGTCATGCGATTATCCTTGTACGATGTGTCCTGGGCGATTAAGCCCAGACGGTCATGCTAGCCCAGTATCGGAAGCTTTGCAGTCTTAGGGAAATGGCCGGTTGAAAGCAACTTCCGCAGCCTATAATCGATTGCAACCGATTGTCAATAGCCCCTGGTCATCTTGGTCAGCGGCCGTCTGGATGAAACTCAACTGTCGAAGCGGGATGCATCCAGGCCCTCGCTCTCCGTCAGAGTACTCGTTGTTGATAGGGGTTTAGGCCATTGTGTGATGTCATGCAAGCCCATGCTCCCGGTCCAACCATGCAATCGATTGCTATAGATTGACATTGGTAGGGGGACCTGCTTATAATCCGCGCCGACCCGGAAAACGACTTAGCCGGCGATGCACGGAGAGAAATACACAATGAATATAAGCACACGGAGAGAGGTTCTGGGATTTCTCGGAGCGATTGCGGGTGGTGGAGCCATGGTTTCGTGTGGGCTTTCCATGGCAAAAGCGCAGGAAAATAAGCCATCTTCGGGAGTTCGGTTCGGAACCCAGACCAACGCATATGCGATCGATCCGAAGAACTTCGATACCTTCCTTACCGCGCTCGAGAAGGTCAAGGCGATCGGATTCGAAGGCTTCGAGACAGGCTTTCACAATGTGATGAGCCAGTTCGCCTTGCCCAACGAAGGCCGCCGGAAGATTGCCGGCACGGGCCTGACGTTCTTCGGGATTCATATCTTCCTGCCGCACGAGATGTATGACACGACCACGCTGATCGCGCCAAGTTCCCTCTATGAGAAGGTGGCCCAGGGCGGCAAATCGCTAGACGCGCGAAACCTGATCGTCAGCGGAGCGGCGGCCGGAGACGCCAGCCAGCTCAAGGCCAAGGTCGCGGGGTTGAACGCCGCCGGCAGGTATTGCCAGAGCCTCGGACTTGGATTCGCCTATCACAACGAAGAGCCGGAGTCGGGGTCGAAGCTCGACGAGCTTGAGGTTCTCACGACCCAGACCGACCCGCAGAGCGTAAAGTTTCTCTTCGACGTCGGCCACCTCTTCAACGTCGGCGGCGATGTGGTGGAGTTCATCCGCAAACATCATGAGCGCATTCTGGGGCTGCATCTGCGGGACTACAAGGACCATCAGCAGGTGGTGCTCGGCACAGGCGACCTGCCGCTGGCTGAGATTGCGCACACGCTGGAGCGTCTCCACTGGAAGGGCTGGGTGGAGACAGAAGAAGAACGTCTCGACGGCGTCAAGCACGGCGATGAGTATCTGCGGCCCGCATTTGCCGCAATGAAGGAGGCATTCACACGATGAACCGGCGCGAATTTGTTTTGAGCGGTGCGGCAACGGCAGCAACCGCGGTGACTGCGGCAACAGCGATGACAGCCAAGTCGTATGCGCAGATCGCAGGCGCAAACGATCATCTCAGGCTGGGCGTTATCGGCCTGGGCCGGCGCGGCTCGATCGTCAGCAACGCCTTTGCCCAGGACCCGCGGGTGAAGATCGTCGCGCTGTGCGATATATACGGCGCGCAGACGGCGCTGTTTCAGAGACGCATGGCGGCGCACCTCTCGCAGCCCTCGGTCTCGGTTCCCTACCAGGACCTGCTTGCGCGCAAGGACGTGGACGCCGTGTTGATTGCGACGCCGGATCACCTCCATGTAGAGATCGGAAGCGACTCGCTCCGGGCCGGCAAGCACGTGTATCTGGAGAAGCCTACGGTTCACCGCTGGAAGGATCGTACGCAACTGGAGCAGGCTGCCGCGGCGACGCCGAAGGTATTGCAGTGCGGTATGCAGCAGCGCAGCGGCGCACACTACGCACAGGCCAAGCGCGAGTTCTTCGACAACGGCAAGCTGGGCAGCGTGGTGCTGGTGCGCGCGGTGTGGAGCAACTTCTCCTGGCAGCGGCGCGACATCAAGCCCGAGCCCAAACCTGCGGACCTCAACTGGGAGCTCTTCCTCGGCCCCGCCCCCAAGGTGCCCTACGAGTATGTCCGCTATACCTCGTGGCGGTGCTTCCCGGACTACGGGAGCGGCTTGCTCGCGGACATCCTGACCCACTGGGTCGATGTAGCCCAGTGGATGATGGACGACAGCAAACCGCAGCGCGCGGCATCGCTCGGCGGCATCTACAACCTGCACCAGGAGCGGGAGAACCCCGATACGGTCAGCGCCATCGTGCAGTACGCGAAGTGGAACCTCAACTTCGAGTCGTCCGTGCTGTCGATCCGCGACGACCACCCTTCGGTCTACTTCGAGGGCACGAACGGCCTGCTGAACCTGACCCGCGAGGGCTACACCTATACCCCGAACCAGGGCGATCCGGTCGTCTTCAAGTCCACCCAGGACCTGGAGGTCGCACACTCCAAGAGCTTTATCGATGCGGCGCTCACGGGCTCCCAGCCAAGCGCGCCGTTGTCGGCAGGCATTGCGGCTACGTTGCCCGTTCAAATGGCGCTGCACTCCTACTGGAGCCAGAAGATGGCGACCCCGGAGGATCTCTCATGACCGCTCCTCCTTGCGTCACGCCACACTGCCAGAACTGTTCTTCATCTCCCATGCTGTCTCGCGCCAGAAAGGAAACTATGTCCTCTCATCTCCGCAAACTCCTGTTCTTCACACTCACGCTGGTCCTTTCCCTGGGTTCAGCCAGGCACCTGATGGCGCAGTCGACCGGCAGTATTCGCGGCAGCGTGAGCGATCCCTCCGGGGCCTCCGTTCCGGGCGCTGCGGTCACCGTAAAGAGCGTCACCACAGGCCTGACACGAACCGGGCAAAGCAACGACAGCGGCCTCTTCGTCTTTCCCGACCTGCCCATCGGGGCCTACGAGATCACCATCTCGAAGGCAGGGTTCCAGACCGAGAAACGCTCCGGCACGGACCTCCTCACCGGACAGACTATCGGCCTCGAGATCACTCTTTCCGTCGGCGCCCAGACGGAGACCGTGACGGTGAACGCCGATACACAGGAGGCCCAGACGACCACCTCGGAGGTGGCAACCACGGTAGACCAGAAGCAGATGCAGGATCTGCCTTTGAACGGGCGAAATCCGCTTCAACTCACGACCTTGACGCCCGGCGCGGCGCTCACCACGGTCGGAACCGAGAGCGGTCAGCAGGATAATGTGGGCCTGACCGTCAACGGTCTGCGCGCGACGCAGAACAACTACCAGCTCGACGGCGCGCTCTTCATCAATCGCTTCTTCGACTCCGTGCCCATCCTGCCCAGCCCGGACGGCCTGCAGGAGTTCACCATCCAGGCCGCGAACTTTTCGGCGGAGTACTCGGGCGCAGGCGCGCTCGTGCAGCTCTCCTCGCGCTCCGGCACAAACGCATTTCACGGCTCTGCCTTCGAGTTCCTCCGCAACACCGTACTCAACGCGCACAACTACTTCCAGAGTACGGTGCCGCCCTTCAAACTGAACCAGTTCGGCGGGACCGTCGGCGGACCGATTCGCAAGGACAAGACGTTCTTCTTCTTCTCCGCCGAAGACCTGCAGCAACGCTCCTCGCCCAACTCGATCAACATCACCGTTCCCACGGCACCGCAGCTCCGCGGCGACTTCTCGGCGCTGCTCAAGCCGGCCAGCGGCCTGCCCACGATCATCTACAACCCCGTGACCGGGCAGCCCTATCCCGGCAACATCATTACCACGCCGGGAAGTCCGCTGTCGCAGGCGGTCGCCAACGCCTTCCTCACACCGCTGGCCTCCAACCCGACGACCGGCGTCTTCATCTCTACGTCGAACTCCAACGTCGACCGCACCCAGTACCTGGTGAAGATCGACCACGCAGTGAGCGCGAGCAACCACTTAAGCGGCCGCTACTTCTACGTTCAGGACAACTTTCAGCGGGCCTTCAATGCTCCGCTCGGCTTCTACGCCGCGAATAACTTCCGCAATCAGAGCCTCACGCTGAGCGACACGCAGGTCTTCTCCAGCACGCTCACCGGGACGTTCTACGCCAGCGCGGGACGCTTTGCCCGTACCCAGATTCCGGTCTCGCCTGGGCTGCAGAACCTTCAGTCCCTCGGCCAGAATCTTCCCTACGGCACGAACGTGCCCGTCTTTCCAGGGGTTCGCGCCAACATCTCAGGCTTTGTCAACATCTTCTCCGGCGGCGGATTGACACAGGACCCGACCACCTTCGAGTTCAAAGCCCAGGCTGTCAAGGTGCTCGGGCCGCACACCATGAGCTTCGGCGCGGCCTATGAGAGAACCCGCATCAACGCAACCGACTACTCCTACACGCCGGGCGACAATACGTTTAACGGCCAGCGAACCGCCGCTCCTTCAGGAGCGCCTGTTGTGTCAGGCTTTACCTCCGCCAGCCAGTACAAGACCGGCTACGCTCCCGCCGACTTCTATCTCGGCCTTGACTCCACCTTCTTTCAGGACAACGGACGCAAGTTCTACCTGCGTGAGAACCGCGTCGGCGTCTATCTGCAGGACGATTGGAAGGTGAGCCGCGACCTGACGATCAACGCCGGGCTGCGCTGGGATCCGTGGCTTCCGCCAGTCGACCTGAACGAGACCCTTGTCGGCTTCATCCCCGGCCAGCAGTCGACCGTCGCGCCCAATGCTCCGCGCGGGCTCGTCTTCAACGGCGACGCCGGCATTCAGAGCTCTATCTTCCGCAACAACTATAAGGATTTCGCCCCCCGGATCGGCTTCGCTTACAACGTGGGTGGAAACGGCAAGACCGTCGTCCGCGGCGCCTACGGCCTGTTCTACGGCTTTCCGGAGGGGTTGCTTTATCAACGCACAGACGCCGCGCAACCCATCAACCTGTACCTGAACATCAACAATCCTCCCGCATGGGACAACATCTACAACGGATACCCCGGCGGCGACCCCTTCCCGCGCGCTCACCTGAGCACCGCGCAGTTCAGCAGCTATCAGTTCCTGCTTCCGTTCTCGGGCGGCGTTCTCAATCCCAACTCGAAAGTCAGCTACACCCAGGGTTATAACCTGACCGTGGAGCAACAATTTTCCAGCAACTTCGCCATGGCGCTCGCCTATGTCGGCAATCATGCGGTGCACGTCATGGGATCGCGCCAGTTCAATCCCGCGGTATTCGCTCCGGGCGCCACCGTCGGGAACGAGAATGCGCGCCGCCTGTATCCGGGCCTGGGCGCCGTCGAGCTCGCCGACTCCTACGAGTACGCGATCTTCAACTCGCTCCAGCTCAACGTCACCCGGCGCGTTGCCCACGGCTTGACCCTGCTCTCGAATGTGACCTGGTCGAAGACGATCGATAACAGCTCGGCCGCGAATGAAGGCACTGCGGGGCCGCCCAACCCGTTCAACCTGAACAGCGCTCGCGGTCCGGCGGACTTCGACCAGACCGTACGCTTCAACGCCGCGGTCAACTACATCACGCCGAAGTACGTCGGCAACCGCATCGCGGAGGCGGGCCTCAACGGCTGGCAGGCGAACCTGATCGCGAACCTGTATACCGGCCTGCCGTTCACCGTCCTTAGCGGCACCGACCGTTCTCTCTCCGGTGTAGGCAACGACTACGCGGATGTCGTCCCCGGCGTCAATCCTCGTCGTCCCGCCGGCGCGAACCGGGTGCTCCAGAACTTCAACACGGCTGCGTTTCAGGCGGCTGCGCTGGGCACCTTCGGAACCGCAACGCGCAACAGCCTCCGCGGTCCGGGCTTTGAAGAGATAGATGCCTCGCTCTTCAAGGACCTGTTCACGGAGCACCGGATTCACGGTCAGTTCCGGGCTGAAGGATTCAACGTCCTGAATCACCCCAATCTGGCCACCCCGGTCTCGACGGTCTCTGCCGGAAACTTCGGCCAGGTCACGAGCACGGTCGCGACCAGCGCCACCAGCCTGGGGCCGCGCGTCTTCCAGTTCGGAGCGAAGGTCATCTTCTAGGCTGATTTCGAATGGGTATACACGGCAGAAGTGCCGGACGGGCCCACTTCGCGTGGAGCGGGCACTTCGTGCCGTGTATACCGGTCTTGACAACCTCTACTGCGCTGGCCCTCCCGCTGGTCGGGATCGAAGATTGGAGTACATCGCTCTTTCGTACGCTTTAGCGTCTCAGGCAATCAGTACTCCGGCGGAGATGGTGTCGATCCCATCCACATGCGTGACAACCGCCGGAAGCTCGGGCGTCCCGGTGAGAAGCTCGATCGAGCCCGCTCGCAGCAGCACGGTGTCCTCTACCTTGGCGCCTTGCAGATTCGGGTTCCACGCAAACGCCTGCTCCGGGCACACTCGTTCGGAGCCGCCGGGCCGGGCGACCCACTCCCGCTCCAGATACCCGGTCGCTCCGCCCTGGTGGTGCGCCTGCTCTTCACCTTCAAATCCGAGCGACTTATAAGCCGCGCGAGCGACTTCGAAGAGAGCGTTCGCGTCGATCCCCTCACGCGTCGCAACCTGAAGGCGCGCGCTCACCTCTGCCACCGCAGCAAACTTGTCGGCGAGCTCCGCAGGCATCGGACCGAAGTGAACGAAGCGCGTGATCGAGGCGGTCAGGCCCCCACGCCGCGCGCAGAATCCGACCATGCCGAAGCGCTCGAGCACGGCAGCTCGTGGAACCGCATGACGGAACCTGCGGACACGCCCGTCGAATGCGTCCAGGTAGACGCTGGGCAGAAGTCCGGCCGAGATAAGCTGCTTCGCGAGCTCCGCCTGGACCTCTCGTTCGCTCATCCCCGGCCGCAGCTGCCGCAGTACCGTGGAAGCGATACCTGCGACCTGACGGCCAAGCCGGCGATACCGCTCCATCTCTCCGGCTGTGAGTTCGAAACGCAGGCTCTGCAGCGAAACCAGCGGGCATGCCCCAAGCGGCGTGTCGCTGCCCACCACGCCATCCCGCATGACCGAACGCACAGACGCCTGCACATCGCCGTCGTACCAGGGGCGCACGACGGGCTGATACTCCAACTCCGGGAACTCCTCTTTGGCGAGACGCTCCGCTTCGTTGTTGGTCGTCAGATAGAACGCACGATCGTCGTTCGTGATCAGAAAACTCGCGACGCCGGTCTCTCTCAACATGCCGACCCGGACATCGACCAGCCCCGCCGAGATCCAGGCGATGTTCTCGTGGCGCGAGATCAGGATCGCATCAAGCCCCTGCTCCTCCAGCATCTGCTGGATCCGCTTACGCTTGACTGTCACTTCGGCCTGTATGTCCCATTGCGGGCCCGTGCTGGTTACAGTTTCCCTTTGCGTTTCCATTGCATCCTTTCAAGACATCTCTGCGCGACGTACGCTCAGGCCCATGCTGAAGATCCGTAAGCCTCAAGGCTGAGCGGGCAAACTGAGGGCTTTCAGATTGCGGTACTGCCGCCCGAATGCAAAGAGCATCAGCGTACCCATCAGAGGCATAAACGCCACCATGAAGAAGACCGGCGTGTAGGACCTGTGATCGACCGTCCAGCCCGTCAACAACGGGAACAGCAAACCGCTGAGGCCGCCCGCAATGCCCGTAAGCCCGGTCGCCCGGCCCACCTGGCGATCGGGGAAGAGGTCGGTGATCGCGGCGAACATGTTTGCGGAAAGGAAGTTGTCGGCCATAATCGCGACTCCGATCATCATGATGGCAGTGCCCGCGTGACCCATGTACGGCACCATCAGGCTGGTAATGCAGAGCAGGCTGCTGCCGTACATTGTGATACGCCGCACGTTGCGCACGGACACGCCGCGCTGCTCGAGCGTTCTCGCGGTCCAGCCGCCTGCGATGCCGCCCAGATCGCCGAGGAAGAACGGGATCCACGCCAACATGCCGATCTGCGACATGGACATGTGCCGCACACCCACCAGGTAGCTCGGAATCCAGTACCAGTAGAACTGCATCACGGGCCCGATAAAGAAGCGGCACAGCATCACCGCCCAGCTTGAGGTTTGACCGAGCAGAGACCGGAGGGATTCCCGCTTGACCTCTGCAGCCGCGGGTTCGCGAGGCTCCTTGCCATACGCGAGCCACCAGAGCGGCACCCAGAAGACTCCAGCGACGGCGGGCACAAGGAAGGCCATCCGAAAGCCGTAGCGCTGCAACAGGAAGACGATCAGCGGCGGCGCGATGGTGGCGCCGATCATACTGCCGCTGTTGAAGATGCCGATCGCGAGCGCCCTGTCTTTACGGCTAAACAGGCGCGAAACCGTCTTGATTCCGCCGGAGAAGGCGCCGCACTCGCCCGTACCCATCCAATAGCGCATGAGGCCGAACTGCACGCCGGTGCGCGCGAAGATTTGCGATCCGGTTGCCGCCGACCACCACAGCACGGCTGCCGATAGACCGAGCCGGGCGCCCCATCGGTCCATCAGATAGCCCATCGGGAACTCGCCCGACATCATGCCGAATTGCAAGGCCGAGACAATGCGGCCGTACTGCTCGTTGGACAGGTCTAGGACTTTGCGCAGGACCGGCGCGAGGACGGACAGGGTTTGCCGGTCGACGAAATTGATGACGGTGACGGCGAAGAGGAGCGAAAGGATAAGCCAGCGCCTGCGGCTTCCGTCAGCTCCTGGCGACTGTTCTACCTCCTGCGTCAACTCGCTATGCCCGACTGCCTCCAGCAAGTGGCCTCCAACGGAACGAAATCCAAGTGAACCACCGCAGATCAGACCTGCATGCTACGCGCCTCGTACCACGGCTGGGCAGACTGGAGGACCCGGTTGATGTTGCGGACGTTCTGTATGCCGACCGTTCCGAGCCAGTCATCCAATGCTGCGACGCCATCCTTTACGTAGACTGGCACGCCTTCCTGCCAGGTGGCGCGACCGCCCAGAACACCGTGAAACTTCACGCCGCTTTCGGCCGCGAGTTCCAGCGTCTCCACAAAAACGGGGCTCGTGACACCGGCGGAAAGATAGACGATCGGCTTATCCGTCAGGGCCGCGATGGTGCGGAAGAGTTCCCTGGCCTCCTGATTGCTGTAGGCCTGCTCGCCAGAGAACGTCCGCGTGCCGGCGGTAAAGGCCATCTGAATGGGCGCCTCGACCTTCAGGACATCCGCACCGTAGCGGTCCTTGGTAAACTCCTCGATCGAGGCCCGCACGATCTCAGGCTTGCGCCTGGCAAAGGCCAGGCCCTTCTCGTCTTCGCCATGCACATCGTAGGCGAGGAATTCGAGGAAATAGGGTATGTCGATCGCCCGGCACTCGGCCCCGATCCGCTCTACCCAGGCCTTCTTCTGCTCGTTCACCCACTGCTTCTCGAAGGGCGTATAAAACACCAGAATCTTGACCGCGTCGGCGCCCGCCTCTTTGAGCCGCAGCGCAGACCAGCCTTCAGTCAACGACGGCAGCTTCTCAGGAAATCTGGGGTCGTACCCGGATTTCTCATACGCCAGCAGAAGTCCCTTGCCGTTGATCTCCTTCGCGCCGGCCAGGCCATACTCCACGTCCAGCAGAATCGACGACGATTCGCGGGTGAGGATCGAGGCGACCCGCTGCTTGAACTCCACCATCATGTGAGCCGGAGGATCGACGACCCCAAGTTCACACGCCAGCATGTTCTTCAGCAGTCCGCGCTGGTCCATGGCCACGGCTGCGATGACGCCTCGCTCGTCCGATACTGCCTTGAGCCCCGCGATCTTCCCGGGGGTGAGCTTAGTTGCCATTGAACTCCTCTTTTTTCGCTTGTTAGCGCCACGCACCAGGTATCTGCGGGACGAGGGTCATCATAGCCATCCGGCAGGAACAAAGTCAATCGATTGCCATTGATTACAATAGTTGCCTGCCGTACTATGATTTGCAGCTTCAAACAATGTCTAAGGATGGGCTTATGCAGACCGGACCGCTTCAAGAGACGCAAAAGACGCAAACAACACGACGACAGTTCCTTGCCAGGAGTGCTGCTGCCGCCGCCGCCGCTGGTCTCCTTCCCGCCGCGAGAGCCTTGGCAGCCCCAGCGCCCGCAAGCGCCTTCGGCGTGCAGCTCTACACAGTGCGCGATCAGGTCAAGACCGAGCCGGAGCGTGTGCTTGCAGCGATCCGCGCAATGGGCTATGCGACGGTCGAGACGTTTTCGGGCCAGTACACACGGCCGGCTTCAGAGCTCCGCAGACTGATCGTGAATGCGGGCCTGACGGTGCCGAGCGCTCACTTCTCCTATGACGACCTCGGTAAACGCTTCGACTATGCGAAGGAGCTTGGGGTGAACGATGTGGTCTGCGGCATGGCTCCGGCCTCGATCGCAAACTCCCGCGACGGCTTCAAGCGTGCCGCGCACCAATATAACGTCTGGGGCGAGCAGGCCCGGAGCCTCGGCCTGCGCTTCGGCTTCCACAACCACAACTCCGACTTCCAGGACTTCGACGGCGTGACTGGTCTGGACGTGCTGCTGGCGGAGACGGACCCGAAGCTGGTCTCCTGGCAGATGGACTGCTACTGGGTCGCGGAGGCGGGCCTCGATCCCCTGGCGCTGATGCGCCGCTATCGCAGCCGCCTGCTGACGTTGCACTTCAAAGACCGTAAGCCCGGCGTCCCGGCATCGACCGTCCTGGACAAGAACGCCCAGCACTTCACTGAGATCGGCACAGGCACCCTCGACTGGACAGCTATCTGGAGCTACGCCTATGCCGCAGGCGTCCGGTACTTCTTCGTCGAGCAGGACACCACCGAGATGCCGCCGCTCCAGAGCCTCGCCATCAGCTATCGCAACCTGAAGCGGCTTCTGGTCTGAATCCGGCACGTCGCACACGCGTGTTTTTACGCCTGCGCCTTCGATGCCCAGACACCATCCTGCAAAGGCCTATCGGGTCTTCGCAATGTCCGGCCCGAGCAGATCCTGAGCGTTCGGCGCCCGTCCGTCCGGAGCGTTCTCCAGGCGTTGCTGCTCGCGCTCGTACTCCGACTCCAGATGATTCTCCGTCAGCCCTGTCTTCAGCAGCCGGAACGCCTCCCCCGGCGTATCCGCAAACTGAAAGAGTTCCAGGTCTGCCGCCGCGATCGCACCTTTTTCCGCCAGCAGCTCCAGGTTGATGACGTTCTTCCAATAGCTCGATCCATAGATCACAACCGTGATCTTCTTCGCCAGCTTCCTGGTCTGGGCCAGCGTCAGCAGCTCGAACAACTCATCCAGCGTCCCAAACCCGCCCGGAAACACCACCAGAGCCTTTGCCAGATAAGCAAACCAGTACTTCCGCATGAAGAAATAATGAAAGTCGAAGCTCAGTGCAGGAGTGAGGTACGGGTTCGCATGCTGCTCGAACGGCAGGCGTATATTCAGCCCGATCGTCTTGCACCCCGCCTCGAACGCCCCCCGGTTTGCCGCCTCCATAATTCCCGGCCCACCCCCGAGGTCACGACGAACCGGTGCCGCTTGCCCGGCAGGCCCTGAGCCCAGGTAGCGACCATCCCGGCCAATTGCCGCGCGTCCTCGTAATACTGCGCCATCTCAACCGCCGCCTCGGCCAGCCGCAGCCTTCGCCCGCTGGCCTCGCCGCTCTCCATCTCGTCGGCAGTCGCTGGCCGCTCCCCTTGCGGAGCGGGCCGTACGGACCCTGTATTCTCAAGCATTTCCAGCGCCGAGTGAGCCACATCCAGCGCCCTGAACCGGGCCGACCCAAAGAACACCACGGTGTCCTGAATCCGCTCGCGGCGGAACCGGGCCATTGGCTCCTGGTACTCCGCCATGATCCGCAGCATCCTGCCATCGGGCGAGTTCAGGAAGTCGGCATTCTCATAGGCCAGCGAAGGGAGGCTCACTTCATCCTGCGTCATTCGATCCATCATCTTCCTTTATCCGTGCAGGGACATCGTGTGTCAATCGGGTATCACCGGCTGGCCTTTTCCCCGGTATCGGACCTTCGTCGACATCGTACTGGAAGCCTGGAAACCCCAAGCCCGAAAGAAAGCCTCTAGTCACATTGCAACATGTACCATTACAATCAAGCGAACGCAGCGAAGATGATTCACTGACTTCCGTTTCACGTCCGACAAAACCAGGTGCCTACTCGAAGGAGACGATTCGCCCAATGAAACTAACCGCACGAATTCCGGTTACGGCCGCTCTGTTGTCGCTGCTGCTTGTTACGGCAACCGGGTGTAATAAGTTGAAGGCACGCGACCAGTTGACCAAGGGTGTGCAGGCGTTCAAGAACGCACGCTATGAGGAGGCGGTCAACCACTTCCAGGAATCGATCGCGCTCGATCCGAACTACGAGGATGCGAAGCTGTATCTGGCGACGGCGTACTCCTATCAGGTGGTGCCCAATCTGGACACGCCGGAGAACCTGGCCATCGCGCAAAAGGCCCTGGACGGCTTCAACGCTGTTCTGGCAAAGGATCCGAACGACCTTACCGCGCTGAAGCAGATTGCCTCGATCAGCCGCAACATCAAAAAGTTCGATGTGGCGAAGGAGTACGAAAAGAAGGTGATCGCGATCGCGCCGAACGATCCCGAAGCCTACTACACGGTTGGCTTCGTCGATTGGGTTCTGAGCTATAAGAATGCGGTCACGATCCTCGCGGCCGATGGTTTGACCGATGCCGGCGACGGCAATCCCAAGAAGAGCAAGGGCGCGTGTCAAAAGCTGCAGGCGGCAAACACGGCGCTGGTGGACGAAGGTCTGCAGTACCTGAACAAGGCCGTCGAGCTGAACCCCACCTACGACGATGCAATGCAATACCTGCAGTTGACCTATCGCCGGAAGGCTGACCTGGAGTGCGGCAATGAAGCTGCTCGCAAGGCCGACATGGTCCTGGTAGATCAGTGGATTCAGAAGGCGATGGGCGCACGCAAGGCGAATGAACTGAAGAAGGAAAAGGCAACCCAGGGCGGCGTGACCATGCAGTAAGCTCCCTGTTCCTGCAACAGAAGAAAAGCCTCCCAGCGCGGGAGGCTTTTCTTCGTCTGAACGGCGGAGACTGTGAGCCGCAAATCTGGAACTTCGTGTTGAATTTGCAACAGCCACTGCCCGGCTCCAGATGCCTGGGATAAAATGGCGGCTTGCGACGATCGATGAAAAAAGTGCTGATTGCGAACCGTGGAGAAATCGCACTGCGTGTGATCCGTGCATGCCGGGAGATGGGGCTGGCGACGGTGGCGGTGTACTCGGACGTCGACCGTACCGCGCTGCACGTCCTGCATGCGGATGAGGCTTACAGGCTGGGTCCCGCTCCGGCAGCGGAGAGCTACCTGCGCGGGGACCTGATCCTCGACATCGCCAGGAGGTGTGGCGCGGACGCGGTGCATCCGGGGTATGGATTTTTGTCCGAGAATGCCGACTTCGCAGAAGCCTGCGCGGCGGCCGGCGTCACCTTTATCGGACCGCCTGCCAGTGCCATGCGGGTACTGGGATCGAAGACCAGGGCGCGCCAGGCGGCGGACGCAGCAGGGATGCCGCGAGTTCCCGGAAGCGTGACAGGGCTGGCCAGCGTAGAGGAGGCGCTGCTGGTGGCCGAGGGGATCGGATTTCCAGTCATGCTGAAGGCCGCGGCAGGCGGAGGCGGAAAGGGCATGCGTGCGGTCTTCGGGCCGGATGAACTGGCAGCCGCCTATGTCGCGGCCAGCAGCGAAGCGGAACGGAGCTTCGGCTCCGGCGAGGTCTACCTGGAAAAGCTGATCGAGCGCCCGCGCCACATCGAAATCCAGTTGATGGCGGATGAACACGGCGACTGCGTGTATTTGGGGGAGCGCGAGTGCTCGGTGCAGCGGCGACACCAGAAGGTGATCGAAGAGGCTCCATCTGCGGTGGTGAGTGAAGGGTTGCGCCGCCGTATGGGCGAGGCCGCGGTCCGGCTGGCGCTTTCCGCCGGATACGTGAATGCGGGAACGGTCGAGTTCCTGGTGGAGGGTCTGGACAGGCCCGGCGAAGAGAGCTTCTACTTCCTCGAGATGAATACGCGGCTTCAGGTCGAGCATCCCGTGACCGAGCTGGTGACCGGGCTCGATCTCGTCCAGATGCAACTGCGGGTCGCCATGGGGGAGCCGCTTGCGCTCAGGCAGGAAGACGTTCGGCTCCGCGGCCACGCGCTGGAATGCAGGATCTACGCGGAAGATCCGGACAATCACTTCTTCCCTTCGCCCGGTGTTATTACGCGGCTGGTGCAGCCAGGCGGCCCGGGCATCCGCGAGGATTGCGCCGTGTATGCCGGGTGGAGGGTGCCGCTGGAGTACGATCCCATGCTCTCGAAGCTGGTCGCCTTTGCGCAGACGCGGGAGCAGGCGATCGAACGCATGTTGCGGGCCCTGGACGAGTATGTCGTAGGCGGGATCAAGACCAACATCGGGCTGTTCCGGCGAATCCTGATGGACGAGGACTTCCGCGCGGCCAGGATCGACACCGGGTACCTGGAGCGGCTGCTGGCCCACACTACCGTTGCGTCCGATCCGGATGTTCCGGAGGACGTCGTGACACTGGCGGCGGCGATCTTCGCCTCGTCTGCAGCTAAGGAAGGTGCGCCGACGTCCAGAGCAGCGGTGGAGAGCCGATGGGCCACGGCGGGGCGGCGGGAGGGCTTGCGGCTGTGACCCAGTGGCTTGAGATCGACGGGAAGAAGACACGCGTGGAACTGCCTGGGAATGCAGGTGAGGGTGGCGCCATGCAGTGCCTGGTCGGTGGGCGGCAGGTGGATGTGGATGTCCGCATGGTGCAACCCGGTGTGCTGTCGATGGTGGTCGATGGCCGGCAATATCGATGTGTGCTGGATTCGACTGCGGGCGAAGAAGCGGTGGTGATCGGTGGACATCGATTTGCCTTCTCGGTCGAAGATCCGCGTTCGCTTCAGGGCCGGCGAGGGGCGGGCGCCAACGCCGACGGGCCGCGAGCACTGAAGGCTCCCATGCCGGGACGCGTGGTACGGCTGCTGGTGGACGCCGGCGACGAAGTGGCTGAGGGCCAGGCGATCGTCGTCATCGAGGCCATGAAGATGCAGAACGAGTTGAAGTCGCCGAAGGCGGGCCGGGTGGCACGAGTGGCGGTTACGGTAGGCGACACGGTGGGTGCGGGGGACGTGCTGGCAGTCGTCGAGTAGGCGCTGATATTAATTCCCACTGCTGCCGAAGATTTCTGTTTGGGTCCACGCCCGATGGGGCTACAATCCGGCAACACTCATAATCAGGCGCGATGCGGCGGTATACCCAGCGGCCGGAACTTTGCACAAGGAGACGACGACGATGCGCGACGAAAACGTGGTGGATGGACCTGCGGCAGGACGAGGGTTGAGCCAGGTGGAGCGCGTGGTGGACACCTTTATCGCTCCAACGAAGACGTTTACCGACATTCTGCGGAACACAAACTGGTGGCTGCCATTCCTCCTCGCGATACTGGTGAGTCTTGGCGCCACGTTTGCCATCGACAGGCAGGTCGGGTTCGAACGCGTTGTGGAGAACGTCATCCACTCCAGCCCGAAGCAGGAAGACCAGATGTCCAGTCTTACGCCGGAACAGCGGACGAGCCGGCTTGGCGCAATGGCCAAGGGCTACCGGTATACCTCGTATGCATCGCCGATCTTCATCCTGGTGTTCACCGCGGTCGGCGCGCTGGTGCTCTGGGGCAGCTTCAACTTCGGCCTGGGCGCGCAGACGACCTATGCGCAGATGTTCTGCCTGTGGATGTTCTGTTCCCTGCCGAGGCTGCTCGCCGGGCTGCTTACGGTGGTGACGCTGTACGCAGGCGGCAATGCCGATGCCTTCGATCTGAAGAATCCCGTCGGAACCAACATCGGCTACTATCTGCCGGATGCTGCGCCATGGCTGCGGACCGGACTGGGCTTCTTCGACGTGATCGGGATCTGGATTCTGGTGCTGCTGGTGCTCGGCACCTCCGTGGTGGCAAAGGTGAGTCGTGCGAAGGCCGCCGCGGTGGTGGTGGGCTGGTGGGCCTTGATCCTGATCGTCAGCGTGGCAACCACGGCGGCGTTCAACTAGAAGCAGGCGCGCGGAAGTCCGGAGCGGCCGTTAGAGGAGCCGCCTCTGGGTGTGGAGACCGGTGACACTCCCTGGGATAGAATCTGCGCATGCGTTTTCTCATCCTTGCTCTCTTCTCTGTTGTTGCCTTCGCGCAGAACCGCATTGTTTTGAAGGCGGGAACACTCCTCGACGGCCGGGGCGCGGTCCTCAGGAATCAGCAGATCGTGATCGAGGACGGACGAATCGTATCGGTCGGTCCTATCGGTCCGGGCAGCGGTAAAGCCGACTACGATCTCACGAACCTGACCCTGATGCCGGGATGGATCGACACACACGTCCACCTGCAGTGGCATATGGACGCGAATCACAAGGCAGTGAGCGGTGGCGTCGATCCGCAGGAGATGGCGCTTTATGACGCCGCGGACGCCTGGATGACGCTCGAAGGAGGCTTCACGACGGTCCAGAGCGTCGGCTCATCCTTCGATGGGCCGGTGCGCGATCGCATCAAGCAAGGCGTGCTTCCGGGCCCACGCGTCCTGACGTCGCTGATCCAGATACAAGGCACGGGCGGGGAGCCGCGCCACCAGTGGACGCCCGACGAGTTGCGCGCGATCGTACGCAAGAACAAGGCTGACGGCGCCGACGTCATCAAGCTGTTCGCGACCGCCGGCCTGGGCGCGGGCGGCGGACAGACCATGACTGCCGAACAGATTCAGGCAGTCTGCTCCGAAGCCAAGGCGGTGGGGCTGCGATCGGTGGTTCACGCGATCGGAGATGCGGGTGCGCGGGATGCGGTGCTGGCGGGTTGCACCTCGATTGAGCATGGCACGTTCATCAAGGATGAGACGCTCAAGCTGATGGTGCAGCGCGGCACGACCTTCGATCCGAACCTGGTGGTGCTGCACAACTACCTGGACAACCGTGCGAGCTATACGTTCTCGCCGGCCGCGCTGAAGACGATTCAGGACGGGATCGCGCCCACGATCGACGTGCTTCGCCGCGCCCGTGCGCTGGGCGTGAAGATCGTCTTCGGGACCGATGCCGTCGCCGGTATACACGGACACAACGCCGAGGAGTTCATCTACCGCGTGAAAGAGGGTGGAGAGAAGCCGATGGACGCGATTGTCAGCGCCACTTCGGCCTCCGCCGATGCGTTGGGAATGGGGCACGAGATCGGGACCATCGCGCCGGGTTACCAGGCCGATCTGGTCGCTGTCTCAGGAGACCCGCTGACCGACATTACGGCAGTGCGCCATGTCGTGTTTGTGATGAAGGGCGGCAAGGTGATGGAGAATCTTGCTCACTGAGATCCTGACTGCGGTGCTCACGATGACATCCTCGCATCTCCCCACACCTCGATAAAGAAATAGCGATAGCTGTCCTGCCGGACGGGCCCACTCCGCGTGGGGCGCGCACTTCGTGCCTTGTATACCGGTCTTGACACCATCTCCGGCGCTGGCCCTCCCGTTGGTTGGGATCAGGATTTAAGTACATTGGTTGGAGAACCGCTCCTAGACGCCAGGCAGGTGTTTGTAGATCGCTCCGCCCTTCATCACGAAGGCCACGTGACGCACCGTTGTGATGTCTTTCAGCGGGTCACCCTCGATTCCGATGATGTCGGCCTGCATGCCCGGTGCGATCGCTCCGATCCGGTTCTGCATGCTCAGCGACTCGGCCGCCTGCGACTGCGCCGCCACCATTGCCGCCATCGGATTCTGACCGCCTTCCTTGACGCGGTCGATGAACTCTTCGGCATTGTGTCCATGGGCGCCGGCGACGGCATCGGTCCCGAACACGACCTTGAGGCCCGGAGTCGCCATTGCCGCTTTGAATATAGAAACGTCGTACGGAAGCGACTGCTTCATGGCGGCAAAGCCGGCCGCGTTGAAGTTGCCCGAGCCCTCGAAATGCTCCTGGTTATCGAGGTAGTTGTGAATGACCAGACCAACCTGTGGATCGAAGTAGGTGCCGTGCTCGGCCAGCAGCTTGAGGTCCGCGGGGTCCGACAAGGTGCCGTGTTCAATCTCGGTGCAGCCTGCCAAAGTCGCGGCCCGGACGGCGTCTTTGTAGGCGTGGACCAGGCTGCGCAGCCCTACCGCCTTCGCTTCGCCGCAGGCAGCGGCCAGTTGAGCATCGTCGAGGGTCCGCCCCGCGCCATCGCGAATGCTCTTCGAAGCGAAGATCTTGATGAGGTCGCCGCCATCCTGCTTCACCTGCCGCACCGCTTCCCGGATTTGATCCGGGGTAAGGCTGGGATTGATGATCGGACGCAGCGCCGTGAGGATACGGGGCCCGGGAATCTCGCCGCGGTTGATGAAATCGCGCAAGTCCTTATCTCCCGGCGAGCCCACGCTTTGCACCGTCGTGAAGCCCCCCTGCAGGGTCGCCCAGGCGTTATGCATGATCGCCAGCTCAGCGTCCGCGGGCGTTTCGCAGGGCAGCGCGGGCGTACCCGGTTCCGCAGCGGAGCCGGTCCCACGATTCGGGCCGCCACTGGCATGTTGGTTGCCGCACACCGGCTCGCCAAACTTGCCGTTGCTGCCGAAGTGATAGGTAATATGCACATGCACGTCGATCCAGCCGGGCATCACCGTCAACCCTCGCAGGTCGATCAGATCGCCCGTGGCCTTGGGATCGATACGCAGGATCTTGCCGTTCTGGACCACGACGCGGGTATCGTGCAGCACATTGCCACGCCCGTCGTAGAGCGTGCTGACCTCAAGCACCTGCGGCCGCGTCTGCGCCCACGCCGTTGCCGCACCCAGGACCGCGCCGAGAACGAGGATAACGGGAAGCAGGCGCAAGCGGCCTCTCCACTGGAACTTCAACATAGCTAAACTCCTTTGAGATACGGCGTGTGCTTTTGCTACCTTCAAGAGCGACGCAATCGCGCCGGTTACGGCTTCGGGAAGATTACCTGGAGCACGGCATCCGTCGTGTAGACACAGCGATCGTTGTGGCCGCACTCCGGAACGATGAGCGCCTTGCTCGTGGCTCCGAGGTGTTCATCGATGTACTTCACGTAAGCCTCGCCCCGCGCCCGCCGTGTAGCGCCCTGCGCCATTGCGGACGGCGAACCATCGAATCCGCCCAGCGGCAGCGTGTCCACCTGGCTGAGCAGATAGGTCGTGTGGCGCGACACCAACTGCTTCTTCAATTGATCGTCGCTCATTTTGGCGGTGTACCCGCCGGTGCGGTCTTCCAATCCGTAGGGCCAGCGGTCGTAGCTGGGCGCCTTGCTCGCGTCAAACGGTCCGTAGCTGAAATTGGTGTGCGGCTTCTCGTCTTTCCAGCCCGCGACCGCGTTTTCAGACGAACCATCGTCAACCGGCAACACCCTGGTGGCATCCGGCCACGCGTAGCTCGAAGGATTCGCCACCACATACGAGACCGCAACGCCCAGATTGTCCTGAACACGATTTGCCATCTCGTAACGGGCCACGAACTGGCCACCGGCGGAATGGCCGGCTACGACGATGGCTGTGAGGTTGGGGAAGTTCTTCTTATTCGCCAGCTCTCTGAGAATCTGATCGATGAAATCGAAGGAGGTCAGATTCTTGTTGCTGGTCGAGGTGCCTCCCGATCGCCAACTGTCTCCGGTACAACTCCAACTGACCTCATTGGGCTGCAGCTTATCCATGCAGCCGCGGTCGGAGGACTGGAAGAGAGGAGAAATGACCACGGTGTCGTCCAGCGCGCCGGCAAGAAACGCCGCGCCGGTGGCGGTGCTGAAGTAGTGATCGGCATTACGGTTGGTGCCGTGGATCATAATCAATGCGCGGTGAACAGCGACATTACGGACATCCAGCGGAAAGGTGCGGTACACCATCGCGCGTGACGGCCCGCCGCCCAGCGCCACCCATTCGGTGCAGGCAGCGGAAGCGCTTGTGCAGGGCGATGCCGCGGATGCCGGTGCGCGATCCGGGGCGGCGCCGAAAACGGGCAAGCTCAGCGTGACCAAGGCCACGGCAAGTAGAAATCGCATGAGAGGAGAATATTCCAATTTACGGAAAAGGCAAGAATATGAACATCATCGAAGGACGCGCCGGGCATTGCTCCAACACAGCACTTTCATAAGCTATTTCCGGCACACCAAATCGGACTATAGCGAGATTTAACATGAGTCGCTCGGTGCACTGCGGAAGCGTTATAGCTACTCCCGAGCTAAGTTCTGGACGCTGAACCGTGCCGATGGTGAAACAGGCAATGCAATAGGCCAGTCTGTCGCAGCGCTATCTCGACACTGGGTGCGTTATCTTGGCTGGGCGGCGAGCCACTGGTGGAGGTTGGGCTGCTGGGTGGCGCGGGTCTGGATGCAGTCGTCGATGGTGTCGATGGCTTTGGCCAGGGTGCGTTCGGAGGCATCTACCTTGTGGGTGGCGAAGAAGCTAGCTACTTCATCACGCTGTTTGACGGTGCAGAAGGAGCCGGTGGCGGCGACGACGCGGACGCCGGAGTTGGTGGTGAACTGGGCGTGGACCTTGGCCCAGTTGTGCTGGATGTAGGCCCAGGCCTGGTCGCGGGTGTTGGGGTCGCGCAGGAGGGCGGCGAGGACGGTCCAACTGTCTTGATTGCGGACCTGGCCGGAGACGGCGTAGTCGAGGGTGCGGGTGACGAGGGCGGGGTCGCGGAAGCGGGCGAGGGTGTGGAGGGCGTCGGTCTGCTGACCGGGGTCGGTGGGGTCTTTGCTGGCGGCGAGGACCTGGTCGTAGAGCGCTGCGTTGCCGTTGGTGGTGGCGATCAGAATGGCGGCGTCGGTAAGAGCAGGGTCGAGGGTCTTGTCTCTCTTGTTGTCTCCGGCGCCGGGTGCGTAGATGCGCTGGGTAAGCTGCTGGGCCTGGGCGAGGACGGCGGGGTCGTTGGCTGCGCCGAGGATTTCAAACAGGGTGCCGCGCGATTGCCGGCGGTCGAAGGAGTCGTCATTTCGAGGTGCTCCGAGGGCTGCGTAGGCAGGGCCGAACTGGCGCTGGAGGACGGCGTCGAGTTGAGTGCGGTCCTGGCCGGAGGCGATGTCCGAGTCGATCCGCTCCAACTGCTTCTTGATGGTGTCGAGGACGATGGCGGAGGAGTCCTGTTTGAGGGCGACGATGAGGTCGAGAGAGTCGCCGATGGGGCTTTGGCCGGAGCGGACCAGAGCGAAGCGGTCGCCGAGGAGGCCGATCTGTTCGGGAGGCGTGAGGCCGGTGGCGGCGTTGGCCAGGATGGCGGTGAACTGCGCGGGGGTGTAGGCGGTGCGGTAGTAGCCCTTGGCGGCGGCGTTGGCGTAGAGGAATGGCGTGCGCAGGTCGGCGGGGACGGGCAGGGTCGAGTCTTCGGGTGTGAGGACACGGCAGACGGGCAGCGTGCCGGTCTTGAGACAGACGGGAACGGTCCATTGGGGAAACTGGGGAAACTGGGGACGGCGTCCGCCGATTGGGCGATTGGTCTCTTCCGCCGAGAGATAGAAGCGGCTCTGGCTGATGGGGATGCCGGTGGACTGTCTTTCGGCGAGGGTGAGGAGCGGGACGCCGGGTTGGGTGACGAAGCTCTGCATGATCTTGTCGACGGGCAAGTGGCTGGTCGTGGTCTGGGCATTCCAGAAGTCTTCGGCGGTGGCGTTGGCGTAGAGGTGGGCCTGGAGGTAGTTGTGGACGCCCTGGCGGAAGACCTCGGGGCCGACGTAGGCTTC
Source organism: Edaphobacter sp. (assembly GCA_965277575.1). GTDB lineage: Bacteria > Acidobacteriota > Terriglobia > Terriglobales > Acidobacteriaceae > Edaphobacter. Next base: position 2,337,720 of record CBDIDK010000002.1, on the reverse strand, counting down.
GACCATGCCGAGGACGGCTCCGCCTTTGCCGTAGGAGATGCCGTCGAAGAGCTCGTTGATCTGGTCGGGGGTGTCGGCGGTCTGGCGGATGGGGTGCGTGGTGCGCTGGGCGTCGAGGTCGAGGGTCTCGTTGCGGGTCTGGGCCACGTCCTGGGGGAAGTTCCACTCGGGGTGCCAGGCGGCGACGGGCTTCATCTCCATCCAGGTGGCGAAGCCTTCGTTGAGCCAGATATTGTCCCACCACTGCATGGTGACCATGTCGCCGAACCACTGGTGGGCCATCTCGTGGGCGACGACCTCGGCTACGCGCTTTTTGGCGGGGATGGGACCTGTCTTGGAGTCGATGAGGAGGTCGGTCTCGCGGTAGGTGATGCAGCCGAAGTTCTCCATGGCGCCGGCTTCGAAGTCGGGAAGGGCGACCATGTCGAGCTTGGGCATGGGGTACTTGATGCCGAAGTAGGTGTCGTAGTAATGGAGGACGTATTTGGCGGAGTCGACGGCGAAGCGGGTGAGCTCGACCTTGTCGGGCGTGGAGCAGGCGCGGATGGGGACGCCGTCGGATTTGCCTTCGGTGCATTTGAAGTCGCCGACCAGGAAAGCGACGAGGTAGGTGGACATCTTCGGCGTGGTGGCGAAGTGGAGGGTGTGTTTGCCGGGCGTGGGGCCGGGCTGGTCGGAGACGATGTTGGTGTTGGAGATGGCGGTGTCCGCGGTGTCGACGGTAAGGGCAATGTCGAAGGTGGCCTTGAGGGCGGGCTCGTCGAAGCTGGGGTAGGCGCGGCGGGCGTCGGTGGGCTCGAACTGGGTGACGGCGTAGTTGCGGGCTTTGGTCTTGGAGAGGTAGAAGCCGCGGAGCTGGTTGTTGAGGATGCCGGTGTACTGGATGGCGAGGGTGAGCTTGCCGGCGGGGAGCTCGTTGGGGAAGGTGAAGGTGGCCTGCTCTTTGGCGTCGTCGAGGGTGATGGCGGCGGTCTGGGGGTGCTTGTCGGCGTCGATGGGGCGCAGGGGGACGGGCTGGGAGTGCAGCTTGCCGTAGCTGTATTCGGCGGCGGGGAGGACGTAGGCTTTGACGTCGCGGAAGGCGATCTCGGCGGCGTTGAGGGTGACGGTGCGGCTGGGGGCGTCGAGGGTGATGTCGATGGTCTCGGCGCCGGTGAACGTGGCGGCGTGGAGGTCGGGGGTGAGGGTGAGCCGGTAGGCCTCGGGGCGGACGCCGGTGGGGAGGCGCTGGGCATTGGCCGGGGTGAATGCGGTAAGGGCCACGGCGGCGAGGGCGAGGAGGGTTTGGCGTGCGGGCATTCGGTGGGAGCCTCTATCTAACGGGAATGAGCGAGCTAACGGGAATGAGCGAGGATGCACTCTTGTGCTTCCGATGCTTCGAGTATCTCGCGGCTTGTGCGGGACGGCTTGATGCGGCCGACGCAGAGCCGGGCGGGACGATGTTGCCTGACGGTGACTGTTGCTGAGGCGATCCCGGCGGCGGCGCAGAGGCTGGACCAGTCCGCAGGCAGGAAGCTGCGCCGGATGGAGACGGGGCCGTCGTGGCGGACAAAGGGGTGCAGGCCGGAAAACCTGGTGACGAAGCGGAAGAGATGGTACGGCACGGGCTGACGGTGGAGATCGTTGATGAACCAGCCGTACCGGGCGGCCTGTTCCATCCAGCGAAGGAAACCGACGATCTCCGGACCAGGCAGGTGGTGCATGAGCAGGGTGGAGAGGACGATATCGGTGCCGCCGCCCCGATGGCACGAGAGAGCGTCGCCGACGACCCACTGGATGCGATAGTTGGCGGGGGTCGCTTCCCGGGCGGCTCGGATGGCATCGGGATTGAGGTCGATGCCGGTCAGGTCGACGGCGATCTGCCGCTTTCGCGCCCAGGCGTGGATGCGGCGGAGCATGTCGCCATAGCCGCAGCCTACGTCTACGATGCGCAACGGTGCGGGAACGGACGGGATAGAGGCGACGAGCTCGTCGAGCCAGCGGAGTGTGGGCCGGTGTGCGGTGAGGAGGCTGTTGACGCGGGCGATGTCGCGGAGGCAGGCGCGAAGCTGCTCGTAGCTGCAGGGCTCGTCCATCAGCTCGGTCAGTTCGGCGCGTTGGGAGAAGTCGGGCTTTGACGTTCGGCTGCTTGATGTCGCTGAGTCTACGGATGCGGGAAGGTCATCGTGAATGGTTGATACCGAAACGGAGGGGGACGGGATTGGTGGCAGCAAATGAATGGTCGGGCCCAGGATGAAATGACGGACTGCTCAAGAGTACATGCAATGGCCGGTTTCGTGGGTTATGGATGCTCCGATCAATTGCATCCCCTCACGGACCTCCGAGGCTAAAGGGATTGCTGAAAAATTCAGGTGGTGGCCCGCGAAGAGAAAGTCCGGGGCTAGCTGTTTAGTCCCGCCGTTAGATGGTGCATATTTTTCTGAGGTTCAGAAGGAGGCACTATGGGCCAGATTCTTCATGGGAGCGCCCGCACGACAGCGGCAGACCGTCGAGCGATACACCGTAGTCAAGAGAGCCTGCGAGCTTTGGCGAGGCATCATGGGCATCGTCATACTATTTTGCTGTTTTGCGCTGCCGCCCCCAAACGTCTGGCGAAGTCGAGAAAGACGAGTGCCGCAGGAGAGTAGCCTCCCGGGTCCGGCTGGGTGAACACGCCGGTCTGGGGATCCAGTTGTTGCCGGAACTCCTGATGGCGCATGATTGCCTCGCACCAATGCTTCATGAGGTACTCGAACTCAGCCTGCTTGCCGTAGTAGATCATCCAGCGCGGGACGCGAAGCGCCGTGAGCGCCTGCGAAGCGCCTCCCCACGAGTTCCTGGGTATGGGGCGAACGAAGCTTGGGTCGTCCTGCGCGATGCTGCTGAGCGGATATGGTCCCCAAAATGCTTTGACATTGTGAATCTGGCGCTCCCAGACGGCGTTAAAGATTGTCCGATCGGCTTTGTCGTCGAGCTTTAGAACGTGCTCACCCAAGACCCGGCTTATGACATCGGAACGCACACGTACGAAATTATTCTGCGCATCGAGATCATAGAAGGCGGCATCTTCGGGGCTGTAGAGCTTCTCGATAATGAGCTTGCGGATCGTCTCGGCGTCGTGCTGCCAGCGATCCGCCTCTGCATTCTTGCCAAGCTGTCTCGCCATGGCCGCAAGCGCGACGCGCCCGCCATAGACGGTAGCCGATAGATCGGGGCAGAGTCGCGGCAGCGAAGCCAGCGCTGGACACTTGCGCGCATCCGCATCCGGGCACCGATTCGGAATGCCCTTCCAACGCGGACTGTTATCGTGACCTGTGTCGTAGGTGCAGAAGCCCTCCACCAGGCCGGTCTTACGGGTGTCGCGATAGCGGCGAAGCCACGCATCCCAGCGGGAGCATGCGGCATAGGCCGACGTGTGGAACTCTTCATCCTTCAGCTCCTGCGAGAGCTCCCACGCGGTCGCGGCAATCGGCACCACCATCTGAATCTGACCGAAGCCGGTTTCAGTCATCTTCACACTGGCGGGCAGCTGCCCGTCCGCCTTCTGCAGGGCGAAGAAGACCATGTGGCTATTCCGTGCGACCTCCAGAGGGCTGATGCCGCCGGGGTAGGACGGCACAAACGCGCGTAAGCCGGCGTACACCAAAGACTCGAGTGGCCCGCATTCCTGCCAGATGCCCTTATAGGTGCTGCCTTCAAACAGCACCGGACGCGCGTAGCCGGGAACGCTGCGCACGTTTCCAGCCAGCACTCCCAACGCGGCGTTCCAGGTCGCCTGCCATGCCGGGTCGCTCGTAGCGAAGCGAGTCCTGGCCGCCTCAGGGGCCGTCCGGGCGCTCTGGGCCAGCATCCGGAGTGGGTGAGTTGCTAGCGCTGCGCCGGACACCCCCGCTCCGGTGGCGATAAAGGATCGGCGACTCCAGTTTTTGATGTTCACCTCCATCCGCATCAATGCTCCTGACTTACGTAGGACTGTCGTTTAGAAGAAGACCGTGCTTCAGGCTTACAGATGCCTTTCTTAGAACAGCAGCTTCAAAGCTAATTGTGCGATTCGCGGATCGTTGGCGGCGGTGATGCTTCCGAAGCCGCTGGTCGATTGACTGCTGTTTGGATCGGACAAGTTCACATGGTTGAGCAGGTTGAAGTATTCGGCGCGAAACTGGAGCCGGGACTCCCGTAAGACGGGAAAATCGCGAAAGATGCTGGCATCCCAGTTCACGTATTTGGGTCCATAAAACTCGCCCTTCGTGGTGTTGCCGGCGCTTCCCGTCGCAGGAAGAGCGAAAGCGGCAGGGTTTAAATAATTGAAGCATTTGCTGTTTCCGGAGGCGCAGGCCCCTGCACCGTAGGGTGCTGCGCCCGTCAACTGAGCGTGATCTCTACCAAGTCCCGTCAGCGATTGGTCCTTGCCTGCGAGGATCGTAAGAGGAGCGCCGGTCTGTGCCTGGATAACGCCATTCAACTGCCATCCATTCGCAATAGCTCTTCCGAGGAACCCGCCAAACTGCGTGTCAGGTAGATGCCAAACGTAAGAAAGGACGAAGCGTTGCCGGTGGTCAAAATCGGAAGGACCGACGTCGAGCGACTTGTAGTTCGTGAGGTACACCGGAAGGGCGTAGGATGACCCACTGCTCGGTCCAGTCACTTTGCTTCCGGCCGGCAGCGTATCCAGCGCTTTCGACCAGGTATAGTTCGCGAGGACCGACACTCCGCGGCTGAATCGCTTTTCAAGCGTTACCTGCAATGAGTGATAGGTTGCATTCGCACTCATACTCGCGTCCGAGATGGTGGAATAGCCTGTGTAATTGCGCCGCGCGTCGGTGCTGAGATTGCTTCCCGGCATGTAGACCGCCGGGTTCAACTCCAGAGCCACGAAGAGGTGTGAACTGTGGGATCCCACGTAAGCCAGCCGGGAGACAAGAGTCGAGGTAAGCTGTTGCTCGACTGCCAGATTCCACGCATAAGTCACAGGGATCCGGTACTGGCCCGATGAGTCGAAGGTGACGGCTTGCGTCGGGTTGGGGAAAGCGGTGTCCGCTGCCGGAACATTTGCCGCCGGAAAAGGATCGGTCGTCCCCGCGTAGGGATTTGAGAAGGGCGCGATCTGGTCCGTATTGCTGATCGAGAAGCTGAACGGGTTGGTGCCCGACATACTGTTGTCGAAAACACCGATCTGGCGGATGTCATAGAAGACGCCGCCCCCGCCCCGAAGACTGGTCTTGCCGTCGCCGAAGATGTCGTAAGCAAACCCGACCCGAGGCTCGTACTGCTTGAACTTGGCCATGATGCCGTTCTGCGGAACGCCCGCGTCGCCCGGAAAAAGCAGGCCGGCCGGCGCGTTTGGATAAACATGTGAATGAGTTCCAGCGACATACGCCGACGGGTTGAACTGCATGATGCGTCCGAATATCTCTCGCCAGGGAAAGAACGGCTCGTAACGCAAACCATAGTCGAGCGTCAGGCGGTGAGTCGCCTTCCAGGTGTCGAGTGCATAGAACCCAAGGAACTGGTTTCGATTGTCGAACTGCTGCCCGTAGCTTTGCGAAAACGTGCGGATGTGGCCAAGGAAAAAATTTGCCAGGGCATAGTTGGAAAGATCGTTCGTGAACGTGAAAGAGCCGTAGTTGTTCCGTCCGTTGATGTCGATCTTGGATATCTCAGCCAACACGCCGAACCCCAGGCTGTGATTCCCCTTCACCCAGTGAACGTCATCTCCAAGTGTGTAGTTGTTTCGATCGAATGAGGCGGCGGGATTGTCTCCAATCGAGAAGAAGCTGCTTGCGGAGATGCTCTGTATTCCGGCCGTAGGAGGCAGGTAGATGTTGACGCCCAGCGTGTTCACGCTCGGGGCGCCGGGCAGCGGTCCGCGAACCGCGACTTCGTGCGCATTACTCAATCTGAACTCGTTAAGAATGTTCGGGGTGAAGGTATGGGTTTCGCCGATGATGGCGCTGCTCGAAAAAATATTAACGTCGTCCGAATAGGTCAGAAGGTTGGAAAGATTGAGGAATCCCCGATTGAAGAAGTTATCGCCGAAGTACCTTACGAACAGCCGATCGTTGTTTCCGATAGTCTCATCGATGCGAGCCAGTCCCTCGTCGAAGTTTTGACTCGTGGGTTTCTGGTAGAAGATCAAGCCATTCACTGCCTCGCTGGCGATCGGCAGAAAGGACATTAATTTGACGGAGGCAGGATCGTAGGCGCTGGTCGAAATCCTGTTGCCGGCATAGGGCGCTTTGGTGAGCGGATTGACGATCTGAACCGCCTTGCCGAGCGGATTGGCCGGATTGGACGCGGAGAGTTCCGCCGAGAAGTCGCCAGCGATGTTGGCCGGCGTCGGCAGATAGGCCTGGCTGGAACCAATATTGTCGCGGATCGTCTCATGCTGGCAGCCGAGGAAGAAGAAGGTCCTGTCCTTGCCGCTGTAAAGATGCGGAATACTTAACGGACCGCCGAATGTGCCGCCGAATTGATTTCGCTTCAGCGGATCCACGCCGAAGCTGCTGAAGCGGTTGGAGGCGTTGAATACACCATTCCGCACGTATTCGAATGCATCTCCGTGGAACTGATTGGACCCCGATTTCGAGATGATGTTGACCACTCCGCCCGCATTCTGACCGTACTGAGCGGTATAGTTGCTGGTCTGGACGCTGAACTCCTGAACCGAATCAGGCATTGGAAAAGGCATGTTGACATTCGTGTACTCATCCAGATTATTGCCGCCGTCGAGCAGGTAATTGACCTGATTGGCCCGCGACCCGTTGGTCGAGATGGTCACCGCGACCGGGAACGTCTTGGTTTGGCCTTGGTCTGCCGAATCGTTCGGGGCGGTCACAGCTCCGGCCACAAGAGTTGTCAGTTGCGCGAGGTTGCGGCCGTTCAACGGGAGATCGTTGATGCGGCGCTCATCCACTACCTGGCTCAATGTGCCGCTGGAAGTGTTCACCTGCGGCACCTCGGAGGTCACGTCGACCGTCGTTGAGGCAGACCCCACCTGTAATTTCACATTGATCGTAAGGCTCTGATCGGCATGGAGAGTAACTGCAGTCTGGGCGTAGCTCTGAAAGCCCGGCGCGATCACATCCAGGCGATACTCCGCGGGATCAAGCGATGGGAACGCGTAAACGCCGGAGTCGTCGGACGTCACCTTGGTTGGCAGGTTCTTGGCGGTTTGCGTGATCGTGATCGAGGCTCCAGAAACGGCTGCGCCTGTGCTGTCGGTCACGGCGCCGGAGATGGACCCAAGTCCCTGTGCGAATACGCTGCTCCAACTCAGGCCGAAACACAAGAGCGAAACGACTGCAACCAGATTCTTCGATAAGTAAAAAGCGCACCTCTGAATCGGCGAAGCTTGCACGCTCGTAGCTCCCATTCTTCCCTTCCGTCATTTCGCAGTAAGACTAGACTATGTGTTTAGCGTAGTCAATAGAGGCATAGTTTCTGGATAGGAATCTATACAGAACGCGCTCGCAATCTGTTCCGGGCATAAGGCAAGAGCTAACGAGTATGCGACTTAAAGGGGCTGCTTGAAGTTCGATGACATTCCGAGTGCATACCACGTTGTTCCATCCATCACCGGTCCTGAGTTTGAACTGGACGGGGATACGCCGCATCCATGCACCGGATTGCTACACCGAAAGACGCGAGGCTGCTTCAGAGCAAGCAACGCTCGATTTATCTCGAATGAGCCCTGCAAGGATCGAGTATCTTTCTCGCGCGAGCTCCTGAGCTTTTCGTTCTGTAGTAATGGGTTGGCAACGGACGCAACCTTCAGCGAATTGTAACGAGTACACCGGCGTGTTCCGGAACGTCGACAGAGTAGCTCCCGTGAAACTTGCCGAGGCTCTTGCGCGCCCACAGATCGCGCACCTCAGCCTCGTCATTCAGCCCGATGTCTTTGAAGTTCACCGAAACCGTCACGATGCCCTGCTCGCGGTTGAAGAACCCTACAGCTTTGCTGCCATCCGCAAGAGGCTTCACCATCACTGCAATAGCGCCTTGCTGATAGATGAGGCTCCCTTGCACGCCGGACGGGTCCTGATCCACCGCAATCACCTCCGGATTGGTCAGGATCGTCAGGGTCTCGGGACTCATTTTAGTCAGATCGTTGCCCGCCATCAGGGGAGCGGCAAGCAAACACCACAGGCTCATGTGCATGCGGTATTCGTTGTCCTTCATTCCGCCGTTGCCGACCTCAAGCATGTCCGGATCGTTCCAGTGGCCCGGTCCAGCAAAGCGTTCCAGCCCCTGCTGGGCGAAGCCGATGGCAAGCATCCGGGCATACGTGTCATTGATGTCGCCGGTAGTCCGCCAGAGGTTCGCGCCCTGGGCGGCGGAGTAGTCCCATACCGCCCCGCGACCATGAATGCTGTAGACGATCGGACGCCCGGTGCGCGCCAGAGCGATGCTCATCTTGTGCAGAGCGTCAGGATACTGGCTGCGTTCATATACTGTGCCTGCCGTGCACCAGTCGTACTTCAAATAATCCATATCCCAGGAGGCGAAGAGCTTTGCGTCCTGCTCCTCATGGCCAAAACTGCCCTCGAATCCTCCACATGCCTTGGGTCCCGGGGAGGAGTAAATCCCGATCTTGAGACCTTTGCCATGAACGTAGGCTGCCAGCGCCTTCATATCCGGGAAGCGACTGTTCGGCATCAGGTTGCCGGCAGCATCCCTTGTCCCCTCCCAGCCCTCATCGATATTGATGTACTGGTAGCCGGCAGCCTTCATGCCGCTGGCGACCAGCGCATCAGCCTCTGCGCGGATCGTCGCGTCGTCGATCTTCGCCGCGAACTTGTTCCAGCTGTTCCATCCCATGGGCGGAGTCTTAGCGAGTGTGGTTGCAGAAGGGCTCTGCGCGCCAGAGATCGCAGTGCCCGTACCGGCAACGACAAGGACCAACAGCGAACGTACAAGATGCTTCATAACATCAGTCCTTTGCGGTTAGTTAGAAGAAGAGCTTCAGCGCAAGCTGACCGATGCGCGGATCGCCGGAGCTGTTGATGGTTCCGAACCCTGTACTGCTGACAGTCGACACGGGATTGTTGAAGTTGGTCTTTGTTGAGAACGTTGAAGAGCTCTGCATGGAACTGCAAGCGATATCGTTCGCTTCCGAGATCGATGTCCTTCAACAGTCCGAAATCCCAGGTGGTGAGGTGGGGACCGAAAAGGCTGTCCTTGCCAAGGTTGCCGGCGCTCCCGATCGGTGGAAGCGAGAAGGCGGCCTGATTCAAGTATCCGCGGCATGGCTGAGCGACACAGCCAGCGCTGCTGTAGGGATTAAGCGAAAACTGGAAGAAAGCCCGATCCGTGCTGAGACCGGTCTGGGAGCGGTCGGCACCGGCGAGCACCGTAAACGGAGCGCCAGACGTTGCGCGTACAATTCCCGTTGCCTGCCACCCGCCAATCGCAGTTCTCAGGATGGCATTGCGCTCCTTGAGAGTAGGCAGTTCATAGACGTAAGAGATGACCCCAATTATAGGTGGTTGCAACGCCGGCATGATGCGAACGGCCCGTGAGGCTCGTAGACAGTCGCTCTGACAGTAAGTCTGGTGTCCCACGGCGCGGTCTTGGAACACTTGATTCCGAGTGATTCATATCTGATGCAGTAGTGTACCGTGCGCCACAAGGTAAAGCTGGATCTCGAAGGCCGGCGTCGAGTAGCTCAGACCAGCAAGCGTGGCGCTAGCCGCTAGCCAGCCGACGTCACGGCCAAGAGTTTCGAAGATGGGCACAAATTGTGGCAGTGAGCGGATGTCCATGGCGAGATCAATCGTGGATTGGCCACCGAAGCGCGCCGCACTCGCGAAGCCAGGACAGCGATCTGTCGAGGAGATGTCATTGTCGATTGTTTTCGGCACGCCGATAATCCGGATATCGAAGTGCGCTCGGAGTTTCCTCATCACAGGATCCTAGACAAGACCGGGTTCCAGACCGCCTGCCGAAATGCTGGCACTAACTGAAATGATTCTCGCGACCCGATAGGTCACCAGCCGGGAGCACCGCCTGGCGACGGTGCCGCTCGAGTTCCGCCAAAGTGGAGTTGCCTTCCATCGGGCCCTGCGCGGCCACCGCAAGCGCTCCTGCCGCGTTGGCGAAGAGGGCTGCCGTCGCGGGCTCCATGCCTTGCAGAAGGCAGGATAGAAACGTCCCGCCGAAGCAATCGCCTGCCCCCGTGGGATCGATCTCGCGCGCGGACAGAGCCTTCAGATGCGTTGCTCCGCTCCTCTCAAAGAGTGTGCAGCCGCGTTTGCCGCGCTTCAACAACACCAGGCGCATGCCGCGCGCGAGCATGGTCTCCGAAGCCTGCACGTCGGTAAGCCCGGGCAGCAGATATGCCAGATCATCCTCGCTGGGCAACAGCAGATCGGCCTGCGCAAGTAGATCGCGGATCGCGCGATCGGCTGCGGCGTCTGCAACGAGTTCCTTACGGATGTTGGGGTCAAAGCTGATCTCCGCGCCGACTGCGCGGGCCAGGCGCACACCCTGCTGAATGGTCGAGGTCATTTGGGTGTTGATCAGCGACGACCCCATGATGTGAAAAAAACGGCAATCTTGAAAGGCCGATGATGTGAGCTGTTCCGGCATGATATCGCCCGCGGCGGAGTGGTTGATGTTGAAGACGAAGGAGCGACTCCCGTCTTCCGCATACGTCACAAAGGCGGTGCCGGTCGGCTTGGACGGGTGCCTGCGAATCGCGCTGACATCCACTCCGCTGCTCCGCAAACGATTCAGATTCATCGTACCGAAATGGTCATCGCCCACGGTTCCCACCAGAGCTACCGTTGCTCCCGTGCGCGCTGCCTGATCGGCGAAGATTGCTGGTGCGCCACTGGGAAACGGCCCGGCAAAGAGTCCGGGCTGGAGAAAAGTTTGCCCGATCTGGGTCGCCATCATTTCGACGAGAATCTCGCCTACAACAACGATCTGTGCCATGGCCCTTCCTTTACGCCGGATTCCGCTGCGTCTCACGTGCAAGACAATCCAGAATCGAGTGTTCTGGAGATGTAGGTTGATGCGGTCGATACGTCGTTCTCTGCTATCGCTGGGTAAGCTCCTGCGCGGTCAGCTGGTCGGTGACAAGGCCGGAGATCCAGCGTCCGCGCAGCGCCGCAAGTATGGCCGCGACCTTCGACAGGCCGCCTGCGAGCGCGATGACCGGGCGACTGGACACGCTGGCCAGCGGAATACTGGTGACGCGCTGGACCATCTCGATGTCGACTCCTTCGCCGTGCTTATTGAGCGGCCAGCCGAGAATCTCGCAGACCGCCCCATGCTCGATCAGCTCCTGCACCTCGACGCGGGTTGCAAATCCGTTCTCAATCAGTGGGCACTCCTGCGCGATGAGTCCGATGCCGATAAAGCACACGCCGGCCTCGTTATAAAGGCTGTGGATGAGCGAGTGCATGGGGTGGGCAACCCACCGCGCCATCTCCTCAGCGGTCTGTGCGATGACCGGCACCGGCTGTAGATAAGCGCGGCCACCCGTCTTGTCCGCCAGCCGAAGCGCCACATCATAGCGGTTGAACGAGCCATCGAGCGCGACGGCGCCTGCCAGCGATAGCAGCTTCAGATGAGGCGACCGCTGCTGGCTCACCTGGTCCACAGTGGCCCTCAAGGTGTGACCAAAACCGAGCGCAAGAACCTTCAGAGCAGGATTCGCCAGATAGCGCTCCATCAGGCCAGAGCCCATGATGGAGATGCGCCGGAGCAGCGTTCCCGAACCTTCCGCCTGCGAAGGCACGATCTCGCACACGCTCAGATCGAAGCGTCGCCGGAGTATCTCCGCCAGCTCCATGCACTCCTTCACCGGATGGCTGATCCTCACCTGAACGAGACCGCTTTCAGTTGCGCCAGCGATCAGCCGGTTGATTGTGGGTCGCGAAAGAGCCAGCAACTCAGCGATCCGCTGCTGCGTTTCATTTCCTACGAAATAGAGCCATGCGACACGAGCCATCAGCTCGTCTCTTTCGTTTGAGGCCAACCAGCGTCCCCTTCCTCTATCCAAGCAATCATAAGACCCAGATCAAGCGAGAATCTTATTGACTATGAAATTATTTCACTGAGATTCTTTACAAATGCTCTCGCGTGAGCATAAAGTGATGTTCGCTCATAACTTGAGAGGTTGCAGGATTCGGCTCACCGGGTGCAAACGGGGCTTCAGGAGTGCCGAATGCAATCCATTCCAAAGCGAGTGTGAGCTCATTGGAGACCATATGCGTCTGTCGAATCATCCCAGGTTCACGCTTGCCGCTCGCGACCGGTCACACCTTGTCAGCTTTTGTCTCGCGATGCTGCTTTGTCTCCATGGCCTGACCGCACGTGCACAGGTCGACCAGGGCACAATCGCCGGCTCGGTGACGGATACGGACGGCGGCTTGATCTCATCGGCCGACGTGACCCTGACCAGCACCGATACCGGCCTGGTGCAGCATGGCAAATCCAATGCGTCCGGTGAGTTCGTCTTCTCGCCCATCAAAATCGGCAACTACACGTTGTCGGCATCGGCTCCGGGCATGCAGACCACGACCCAGCAGAACCTCCACCTGGACCTGCAGCAGCGGCTTTCGATCGCGATCAAGTTGCGGCCAGGACAGGTGAATGAGAGCGTGACGGTGACGGCGGCTCCCCCGCTGCTGCAGACCGAGCAGGCCTCGGTCGGCCAGGTCGTCAGCACCACGGCCATCAACAATACGCCTCTGAATGGGCGCAACTTTGTGTACATCGCGCAACTTACAGCCGGAGTCACGCCCACGGTGGGCGCGCGTGGCGGTGGCACGGGCGACTTCAATGCCAACGGCCAGCGTGCGCAGCAGAATAACTTCATCCTGGATGGCGTCGACAACAACATCAACATCGTGGACTTCCTGAACGGCGCCAGCTACGTCGTGCGGCCGCCGCCCGACGCGCTGGCGGAGTTCAAGGTAGAAACGGGGGACTACAACGCGGAGTTCGGCCACTCTGCCGGCGCAGTGCTGAACGCCAGCCTGCGCGCGGGTACGAACGACATCCACGGCAGCCTGTGGGAGTACTTCCGCAATAATGTGCTGGATGCGCGCGACTTCAGCGCCACCACGGTCCCGAAGTATCGCCAGAACCAGTTTGGCGCCACGCTGGGTGTGCCGCTGATCCGCAACAAGCTCTTCTTCTTTGGCGATCTTGAAGCGAATCGCATCGTCTTCGCCGAGACCGCAGTTGCGACCGTCCCGACGGCCTTGATGCGGCAGGGTAACTTCTCTGAGCTGCTAAATCCCGCGCTGACACAGGCCGGCGCCGCCATCAAGCTCTATGAGCCCAATTCAGGCGGCGCGGTGCCGCTCACCTGTAACGGCGCCGCGAATGTCTATTGCGCCAATCAACTCGATCCCGTAGCGCTGAAGCTGGTAAATCTCTTCCCTTCCCCCAACGCCAACGGCATCAACACATACAACAACTACAATGTCAACCGCAACGTCACCGACAATACCTTTCAGTGGGATACGCGTCTGGACTACAACATCAGTGCAAAGGATCAGACGTTCGCACGCTTTTCCTACACCCACGAACCGCAGTATCGGCCGCCACCGCTAGGTCTTCCGCTTGATGGGGGCGCCTTCCAGGACGACGGCAGCATGGTCAACCTGGCGGAGAGCTTCGCGTTATCGGAGACGCACATCTTCTCGTCCAACCTGGTCAACGAGTTCCGCTTCGGCTATAACTACGGCAACTACGCGTTTCTGCAGCCGAACTACAGCAGCAATCTGGCGGCCAGTCTCGGCTTAGGCGGCATTCCGTACAACGCTTCGCTCGATACTGGCGGGCTGCCGTCGTTCTCGGTCACAGGCGAATCGCTCTTCGGCACGGCGCCCTACCTGCCGACCAAGGAAGGCCAGAACTCGTACCAGATTCTCGATAACGTAACCCTCATTGTCGGCACACACTCGATCAAGGTGGGCGTGAACTTCCAGTCGATCCGCTTCCGCTTTCTGCAGGTCATCGCGCCGATTGGGTCCTACTCCTACACCGGCCTCTATACCAGCAATCTCGGCGCGACGAACACGGGATTCGGTCTGGCCGACTTCCTCTCCAACCAGGCGAACAGCGCCAGTCTTTCGACGCTGTCGCAGGTCAACGACGACCGCTGGTATCGGGCAGGCTATGTGCAGGATGACTGGCGCGCGACCACCAAGCTGACCCTCAACCTCGGTCTGCGCTACGAGTTTGTTCAGCCCATTCGTGAGAACACGGGACGCCAGGCAAACTTCGTCGCGTCGTCGAATGGGCCCGGCACCGGCACGGGCACCTACGTGCTGTCCTCGCTTCAACGCGGCGCGGTGCTGTCACCCAACTTCACCAACCTGCTGGCGAAGGACAACATAGCACTGGCCTACAGCAATAATCCCGGGCTCATCAACGTGCAGCACACCAACTTCGCACCGCGCGTAGGCATCTCGTACTCGGCTGCGGATCGCACAGTTATTCGCGCCGGCTTCGGCATCTTCTTCGGCGGACTTGAAAATCGCGGCGGCGGTACGAACCTGGGCAACAACTATCCGTTCCAGTTCACGAGCTCCTTCCCGGCGACGAGCTGCACTGCGGCCAGCTGCGTCAGCAACGGCATCACTCTCGAGCAGGGTTTCGCCTCTGGTATCGCGGCCGGGCTGCAGAACAACGTCTCCACGCCGGCTCTGCAAAGCTATGACGTTAACCTAAAGACGCCTTACTCCATCGAGCAGAACCTCTCCGTCGAGCACTCCATCACGAACGATCTCGCCGCCTCGGTCAGCTACGTCGGCACCATCGGTCATCATCTGCAGGTGCCTTTGCACCCGAACGCTCCGGCAGCGATCACGAACTCTTCGAATTCCGTGCAGCCACTGCGTCCGTTTCCGGACTTTGGCGACGGGCAGTTGACTTCAGCCGTCGCCGACTCCAACTACAACTCGCTCCAGGCCAAGGTGGAGAAGCGGCTCAGCCACGGATCCAACTTCCTCGCGACGTATACATACTCCCACTCGCTGGACGACGCGCCGACCGCACTGACGACTGACACAGGCTTCCCGAATACGGAGCTGATTCCGATCCGCTACTCGTACAGCAACTCGGTCTTTGACGTGCGCCACCGGGTTACGCTGAATGGCTATTTTGAGCTTCCGTTCGGGAAAGGCAGAACCTACGTCAACCAGAGCGGCCCGCTGGATTACATCATTGGGGGATATGCGGCCAGCTTGTCCTTCATCGCGCAGACGGGCGAGCCGTTCACCGTCACCACGGCGAACATCTCCTCCGCGGCCGGTCTCAGCCCGATCGCGATTCCGGTAGGCGACCCCTTCCGTGCCGGTGGTATGCCCAATCCTACAAACCCGGCCGTCACCTGTGCTACCCAGACCCGCACCAAGGCGCACTGGTATAACCCCTGCGCGTTCGCCAACCCGTTGAATGGAACGTCGATCCCCCGTACTGGCGCCGGCTCGCAGATCACCGCTCTGCCTTCGGTGCTGCAATATCAGGGGGGGCGGCGCAACAACGTCTACGGGCCTGGCCTGACACGCGTGAATATATCACTGTTCAAGGATTTCCGCACTTTCCCTGAACAGCGCTTTCAACTGCGCGTGGATGGCTTCAACATCTTCAACACGCCAGCCTACAATACGCCCAGCACGGCAAACGACAGCAGCAATGGCGGCCAGATCACGACGGCACGGCAACTGCAGAATCTAACCCCGGATGCACGCTTCTTCCAGTTGGCGGGCAAGTACATCTTCTAGCCGCGGCCTGCATGCAATAGACATTGAGGTGAGGATGTGTCGATGGTGAATCGAAGAGAGTTTCTTTCCCAGGCCGCGGCCGTGACCACGAGCGGCGCGCTTGAAAAGCGGTTCGGCGTCGCGAGCCGCGCGCTCGAAAACGACCCGCCCGAGAAGCGGCCCAATATCCTCATCTTCATGCCGGATCAGCAGCAGGGGGCCACGGTCTTGCCGGAACACCCTTGCCTCACCCCGCGCGTGGATCAGTTTGCGAAGGAAGGCGTGCTCTTCCCGAATGCTTTCTGTCCCGCACCGCACTGCTGTCCTTCGCGCACCAGCTTCATGACGGGTCTCTATCCCAGTGAACACGGCGTCTTCAACAACGTGGACACGGATACGGCGATTCACTTCGACCCTTATCCGGATCTTCCGTACTTCAGCCAAAGCCTGAAGGATGCGGGCTATGAGCTGGGATACGCCGGCAAGTGGCATGTCGGTCACACGCTGCGTCCGCATAACGTTGGCTGGACCGAGCTCAACTCGCAGCCGTACCCGATGAACACGCAGCTTGGTCTCGATCATCGTTCCGCGTTCTGGAGCAAGGCGCGGCAGGAGTATGAGCATCCCACACCGCGCGGCCGTGGCGAGGTCAAGCGTCCGGGCTGGTTCGACCAGACGCTCTACGCGGCCCGTCCCGCAGGGTACAAGACGTTGCGTGACTATACGGCAGTCAAGGATGGCATCGCCGGCATCGAACGCTTCGCTGCCGGCGGCAAGCCCTGGTGTGTCATGGTCTCGAACAACGGAGGCCATGATCTTTACGATCCGCCGCAGAACTATCTGGACCTTTATGACTGGCGCAGGATCGAGCTGCCCAAGAACTTTCGCGACACGATGGACGACAAGCCGCGTATCTATCAACGCATGCGCTACCAGTACTGGCAACAGCTCAGCGATGATGAGATCAAGCAGTGCATCGCGCACTACTACGGGCTGCTGAGTATGCAGGATGCGCTCTTTGGCCTGCTGCTCGATACACTGCAGCAGACCGGCCAGGCGGACAACACGCTGGTCATCTACTGCTCGGATCATGGCGACTATGCCGGCGCTCATGGACTGTGGGCGAAGGGCGTTCCAGCGTTTCGCGAGGGATACAACATCCCCTGCGTCATGCGCTGGCCGAAGAGCATTCAAGCGCCTGGACGGCGTGTGGAGGCTATGGTTTCAACGACTGACTTCGCTCCGACCATCCTGAGCGCGGCCGGCATTGAGCCGAAGCGTATGTCGGGTGCAAGCCTGATGCCATGGCTGCGCAATGAGTCGCCACCTGAGTGGCGCGATGCAGTCTTCAGCCAGTTGAATGGCGTCGAACTCTATTACACGCAGCGCATCGTAATGACCAAGGATTTCAAGTACGTCTATAACGGCTTCGACTATGACGAGATGTATGACCTGCGCAATGATCCGCACGAGATGAAGAACCTTGCCTTTCCCGACTTATCCGCGGCGCGTGCTTCCACTCTGCACGGTACGGGCGAGGCGACGACCGATCGTTCTGCGTGGCCCGCGCTGCCCAATGAAGTGGACTTGGTCCGGCTAGACTTACTCAGCAAAATGTGGAAATTCGCGCAGCAACATAACGATCAGATCTTCAACAATTATCTGACCGTAGCGTTTGCTCCGTATGGCCCTGGAGTGGCGTTGTAATTGGACGGTGTTTACAAACGAAAGGATTTCTGTGGCAGGCAAGCTGGAAGGTAAAGTAGCTCTCATCACCGGAGGCGCGAGCGGCATTGGTCTGGCGATCGCCAGGCGCTACGCCCAGGAAGGTGCTCGCGTGTGCATCGCCGACATCGAAGTGGCCGAAGCGGAACGCATGGCCGTGGACATCGGGCAGCAGGCCTTTGCCGTGCAGGTGGACGTATCGAGCCTCGAGTCGATCGAGCACCTGGTGGAGCAGGTGGTCACGTACGCCCGCGGCATCGACATCCTGGTCAACAACGCAGGCGTGGTCGAGATTGCGCCATTCCTCGAGGTCACCCAGGCCTCTTACGATCGCATCTTCGCCGTGAACACCAAGGGGCTCTTTTTCATGCTGCAGACCGTGGCGCGGCAGATGGTGCGGCAAGGGCGTGGCGGCAAGATCATCAACTTTGCGTCGCAGGCCGGGCGCCGCGGAGAGGCGCTGGTCTCCGCCTACTGTGCGAGCAAGGCCGCGGTAATCAGCATCACGCAATCGGCTGCGCTCGCGCTGATCCCGCACCGGATCAACGTCAACGGCATCGCGCCGGGTGTGGTGGATACACCGATGTGGGATAAGCTCGACCGCATGTTCGCCCGCTATGAGAACCTGCAGCCTGGGGAGAAGAAGCGCATCGTTGGCGAGCATGTCCCATATGGCCGCATGGGCCTGCCAGGCGATCACGTCGGCGCTGCCGTCTTCCTCGCCTCCAGCGACAGCGACTACGTGGTCGCGCAGACGCTGAACGTGGACGGCGGCAACTGGATGAACTGAGCGCACGGATCGCTTTCTGGCAACAAGACAGGCAGGAGACTGGATGGCACTCGCCGTAGCTCCACAAACAAAGCGCCAGAACGCGTTCCTGCAGGTGATCACCGGCGTAACCGCGATCGCGGGCTTCCTGTACGGATACGACACCGGCATCATATCGGGCGCGCTGCTGCAGATTACGACTGAGTTTCAGCTGGCCCCTCGCATGCAGGAGATCGTCGCATCGTCCATCCTGCTGGGTGCCGTGCTCGGCGCGCTTGCGTGCGGCAGCATCTCGGAGCGCATCGGGCGCAGGCGCACCATCATGACGGTGGCTGTCGTCTTCTGCCTCGGAGCTCTGGCCTCCAGTCTCTCGCCGAGCGCCATGCTGCTTGCGCTTTCGCGCGTTTTACTCGGCTTCGCGGTGGGAGGCTCATCGCAGGTCACGCCGATGTACATCGCTGAGCTCGCTCCGCCGAAGGATCGCGGACGCCTTGTCATCTCCTTTAATCTTGCGATCGGCGTCGGCATCCTGGTTGCGAATATCGTCGGCTTCACGCTGCACAGCGTCTGGTCATGGCGCGTCATGATCGCGGTTGCCATTCTCCCTGCGATCATTCTGCTGCTCTGCATGACGCGCCTGCCGGAGAGTCCACGCTGGCTGGCTGAGAACGGCTCATTCGATCAGGCGCGCGCGGTGCTTGGGCAAGTCCGCGGCAATGAAAGTGAGGTTGAGTCTGAACTGGGAGAGATCCGTCAGGTCGTTGCGGTGAGCCGCAGTGCAGGATGGGGCATGCTGCTGCAACCCTGGCTGCGGCCCGCGGCCGTGGCGGCCTTTGGCGTCGCCGCGTTCACGCAACTCAGTGGCCTCGAGACGATGATTTACTACGCGCCGACCATCCTTGCCGGTGCCGGCTTCGGCAAGTCGATTGCGCTGCTGACAAGTCTTGGCGTGTCCATCGTCTTCGTCACCATGACCGCGATCGGGCGACAGATCGTCGACCGCGTCGGACGCCGGCGCCTGACGCTGATCATGGTGCCAGGAACGGTGGTCAGCCTGCTGGTACTGGGAACGATGTTTCGCATGGGCATGGCAGCCACACCCGGCGGTGCCTGGATGTTGATCGTGTGCCTGCTGATCTACATGATCTTCAACGCGGGCGGCATTCAGGTTATCGGCTGGTTGATGGGGTCGGAGATGTTTCCGCTGGCGGTGCGTGGCGAGGCCAGCAGCGTGCATGCGGCCACTCTCTGGGGTTCAAACCTGATCATCACATCCACCGCACTCAGCATGGTCAGCCACTTCGGCGCAGGGGCCGCCATGTGGGTCTATGCTGCACTCAACTTTCTGTGTTTCCTGTTTGTGTGGCGATTTGTGCCGGAGACCACCGGCCACTCGCTTGAAGACATAGAAAATCATCTACGCGCCGGCACTTTTCGCACCATGCGCATAAAGCGCTAAGCACCAGCAAGGTTGAGGAGAATCATGGATCGCAGAGAATTCTTGAAAGCTACGGCCAGTCTCGCGGCAGCCTCAGGCATCGTTGCTAAAGCGCCCGCGGCGCCTGCGAAGGAGGCTTCCGAAGCCCGACTTATCCTGCCAATCAACCGGGGCTGGCGCTACACGTCCAAGCCTGGACCGTCCGTTCATGAGCCGGACTTCGATGACTCCAGCTTCGCGCGGGTCGTGGTGCCGCACTCGAACGTCCCGCTGCCTTGGCATGGCTTTGACGATCGCGCTTACGAGTTCATCTCGGTGTACCGCCGGCGTATCAAGCTGCCGCCACGCATGACGGGCAAGCGCGTCTTTGTTGATTTTGAAGGTGTCATGATCGCATCCACCGTGTACTGCAACGGCAAGCGCCTGGGGCAGTACCGAGGCGGTTACACGCCCTTCAGCTTTGAGTTGACGGATCATCTGAATGCGTCGGGAGACAATCTGCTCTCGGTGGAAGTCGACTCGACCGAGCGCAAGGACATTCCGCCATTCGGCAATGAGGTGGACTATCTCACCTTCGGCGGCATCTACCGCGAGGTCGCGCTGCGTGTGGTGCCACAGATCTGCATAGAGAACATTCATGCGCGTACAAAGAACGTGCTGACGGACAAGCCTTCTGTTGAGGTCGACGTCTATCTCGATCGTTCGGATCACGCGCATCCGGGCAGCCTCTCTCTGCATGCGCAGCTGCGTGATGGCGATCGTGTGCTGGCCGAGACTCGACAGGCCGTCAAGGCGCCTCCCGCCACACAGCACCATCCTGCGGATGCCGATCAGGCCATGGGCGCGCTGTCTTTCGATCCCGTCAAAGACAGCCCTGCGGCGACGCTCGAACTGGGCGGCAAGGTCGAGCTTTGGGATCTCCAGCGGCCAAAGCTTTACAGCCTCCACGTGCATTTGCTCGACAGCGGCACTGTCATCGACAGTGACGTGCGCCGCATTGGCTTCCGCGAGGCGACCTTCACCGATCACGGTTTTTCGTTGAATGGGAAGATCGTCAAACTGCATGGACTTGATCGCCACCAGATGTTTCCCTGGGCCGGGCAGGCGATGTCCGCCCGCGCGCAGCGTCAGGACGCGAAGATCCTGCGATTTGACTGCGGCTGCAACATCGTGCGCACGTCGCACTATCCGCAGTCGCGGCACTTTCTGGATGCGTGCGACGAGATTGGCCTGCTGGTGCTCGAAGAGATTCCGGGCTGGCAGTACATCGGAGGCCTGAACTGGCAGGATATTTCGGTCGACAATGTGCGTCGCATGGTGCGGCGGGACTGGAATCGTCCGTCACTCATTCTCTGGGGAGTACGCATCAACGAGAGCAAGGACAATCACGACTTTTACACGCGCACCAACAACCTCGCGCGTGCGCTTGACTCCACCCGTCAGACCTGCGGTGTTCGCCAGACGGAAGGCTACAACTCCGAGTTTCTAGAAGACGTCTTTACCTACAACGACTTCGGCTGGCCCCTCAAACCACCAAACCATTCGCGTTTTCTCAACACGGAGTTCGTCGGCCACACCTTCCCGACCAAGACCATCGACGCCTATGAGCGGCAGCGCGAACACGTAATCCGGCACGCACGCATTCACGATACGCTGGCATCGGATCCGCAGTACGCCGGCGGTCTCGGCTGGTGCGCGTTCGACTACACCACGCATAACAGCTTCGGATCCGGCGACCGCATCTGCTATCACGGCGTCATGGATATCTTCCGCACACCGAAGCCGGCAGCGGGGTTCTACAAGTCCATGCGCGACCGTGAGGAAGAGATCGTGCTCGAACCCGTGTTTTACTGGGCACGCAACGATGAGAATGTCAATTTCCAGCACGCGCTGATCTGCGCCAATGTTGACACAATCCGCATGACAACCCACAACGAAGCTGGAGAACACCTGATCGCCGAGGGCGGCCCTGATCGAGTGCAGTTCCCGCACCTGAAATATCCGCCGTTTACCTTCGACGTCGGAAAGACTGTGAATCACGCAAACTGGGGCAACCTCCAGATCGACGGTCTCATTGACGGCAAAGTGGTGATCACCAAGCGCTTCTCTGGCTCCGGGGCCGACAAGCAGTTTGTCATGCTGCCCGACGAGACCGCGCTGATTGCCGATGGCGCGGATGCGGTGCGCATTGTGCTGAGAGTGAACGATGAGTTCGGCAGTCTGCGGCACTACGCTGCCGACGCGATCACGTTCAATATCGAGGGCCCCGCCGTGCTAGTGGGTGATAATCCCTTCGGTCTGATCGGCGGTACGGGTGCGATCTGGGTCCGCACGACCGAGACGCCGGGAACCATCAGGCTAACAGCCAAGCATCCACGTCTCGGGTCTACCACCATCACCCTCAACACAATCGCCGCCTTCCCTGAGATGGCCTGACCCGGCAGAACTTAGGTAGGAATGCTCTGATATAACTGTGCCGACTTCTGACGAGCACTCCCTCGGGGGCTAAAGCCATCTGAATCTATATAACTTACGGCGCGCTGAAGCCGCACCCTTCAAAACGATTACTTAATCAGAGCTTCCCTAATCCGGACCTGTGAAGCCCGGACCTATCTCCTGAACCGATCTTGGAGGCGGTAGGCTGGGAAGGGCTGCCGACGGGACGGGCGGGCTCTGCGTGAGATAATCGAGGTATTGTGCTGACTGTTGTTAAGCCGCTTCGTGCGCCCCTTCTTGCTGTAGCTTTCGTCCTTGCGGTGTGCGCTGTCGGGTGCCACGCGCAGGCTTCTCCGGCGAACTCGGCCGGCGCTTCGGGGAAGCTCTCTCCGGCACTGGCGCGGCGGGTGGAGGTGCTGATTCGTTCGAAGTCGAGCGTTCCGCCGGACTATGCGATCGAGGTCGGTCCGCGGACCAAGAGCGATGTGCCGGGCTTCGATGCGATCAGCGTGAGCTTTACGGCGGACGGAAAGACAAGCAAGCCGGTGACGTTTCTGCTGTCGGACGATGGCAAGACGCTGGCGCAGTTCAGCAAATACGACATCAGCAAAGACCCGAAGGACCTGGTAAGCGGCGCGGGGCGGCCTGCGCGCGGCGGTCCGGCAAATGCTCCGGTGCAGATTGTCGGGTTCGACGACCTGGAGTGTCCGTACTGCGCGAAGATGCATGCGGAGATCTTTCCGGCGCTGATGGAGCGGTACAAAAATCAGGTTCACATCGTGTATCTCGACTTTCCGCTGAGCCAGCATCCGTGGGCGATGCGGGCGGCGGTGGATGCGAACTGCGTTGCCGTGCAGAGCCCGACTGGCTACTGGAACATGGTGGACTATATCCACGCCCATGCGGGTGAGCTGGGCGGCGAAGAGAAGAGCCTGGCCAAGGCGAACGAGACGCTGGACACGCTGGCTCGGGATGAGGGCAAGCGGGATAAGGCGGATGCCAGCCGGTTGAATGCATGCCTTGCGAAGCAGGACGATACGGGAATCAAGGAATCGATCAAAGAGGGTGAGGCGCTTGGGGTGGATTCGACGCCGGCCTTGTTCATCAACGGGGAGAAGGTAGAAGGCGCGCTGCCGCTGGAGTCGGTCTTCCGGGTAGTCGACGATGCGCTGGTGGCTTCGGGCCAGACGCCGCCACCGCCTGTGCCGGTTCAGGCGGTCCCCCAGACACAGCCCCAGACACAACCCCAGACACAACCCATGGCCGGATCGCAGAATGGGCCGAAGCCGAAGCCCGGCAATTAGCAGAGAAATCCAGGAGACGCATGCAGAGGACCAAGGACGTGGCGATGGTGTTGAAGGAATCCGATAACTCTTCTGCTGTTTTCCGCTTCGGTCGCGGCACGGCTGCGGTGGCACTGCTGGTGGCGGGGGGCCTGCTGCCACTGGGTCTTGCGGGGTGCAAGCATAGCCACAATGCGGACGTGGTGGCGACGGTGAACGGCCACGCGATTATGAAGGCGGAGCTGGACAAGAGCTATGCGGCGCAACTGGGAGATGCTCAGCAGCAACAGCAGAAGCCGTCGCAGGACCAGGCCGATTCGCTGCGGCTGAATGTGCTGCGCGAGCTGATCGATGAGGAGATTGTGCAGCAGCGCGCCGCGAAGATGAACCTGACGGCGACCAATGAAGAGGTGGACGCGAAGCTGGCGGAGATGAAGGCTCCGTATACCGAGGAGCAGTTCGACCAGCGGCTGAAGGCGAGCAACCACATGCTGGACGATGTGAAGCACGACCTGCGCCGCACGCTCACGATCAACAAGCTGCTGAATAAAGAGATCAACTCGAAGATCACGGTGACGGATGCGGATGTGACGAACTACTACAACCAGCACAAGTCGGAGTTCAACCTGATCGAGACGCAGTACCACCTGGCGCAGATCCAGGTGACGGACCAGCCGTCGGCGCAGCCGGGGAACCTGCAGGGCAGTAAGGCGACCAACGATGCCGACGCGAAGAAGAAGATCCAGGCGCTGAAGAACCGGCTGGACAGCGGTGAGGACTTCGGCGTGATCGCGATGAACTTCTCCGAGCAGCCGGAGACGACGAGCAATGGCGGCGATATGGGCTTTCATCCCGAGTCGGAGTTGAAGACCAATCCGACGATCTTTGCCGCGATCACTAAGCTGAAGGCGGGGCAGATCACCGACATTATCCCGATTATCGATCCGTTGACGAAGAAGCCGGTGGGCTATGGAATCTACAAGTTGATTTCGCGCGAGCCTGCCGGGCAGCGCGATGTGAACGACCCGCGGGTGCAGCAGGCGATCCGGCAGCAGTTGCGGGATGGACGGTCGCAGTTGCTGAAGAACGCGTATCTGGAGATGCTGCATGACCAGGCGAAGGTAGAGAACTTTCTGGCGGAAGAGATCTTCAAGAACGACGCGCACTGATTTCGGAACTTCATAATTAGTTCACTTCATAATTAGTTCACTTCATAATTAGTTCACTTCAATTAGTTCACAGGAGAGCTGCATGACAGAGGCATCGGTGCGTTTCGGGATTCTGGGCTTTGGGCTCCATGCGGTCCGGCGTCTGGTTCCTGCGTTTGCGCAGTGCGAGCAGGCGACGCTGCATGGCCTGTGGCGGCGGGATCAGGCTGCGGCGGCGAAGAACTGCGCGGAGTACGGGGTTGTCCGCTGCTTCGGGACGCGGGAAGAGCTGTGCTCGTCGCCGGAGATCGATGTGGTGTTTATTACGTCGCCGGATGCGATGCACAGGGAGGACATGCTGCTGGCGCTGCGGCATGGCAAGGCGGTGCTGTGCGAAAAGCCGGTGGCGATGAACGCGGCCGAGGCCGAAGAGATGAACGCCGCGGCACGGGCGGCGGGTGCGCTGTTCGGCGTGGCACAGAACTTTCGCTATAACCGCAGCCTGGAATGGATGCGCGACCAGATTGCCGCAGGGCGGATCGGGCAGCCGCAACTGGCCCACGCGGAGTACGCGTATCCGGCGAAGATGGCGCCCCGGAAGTGGATCACCGACCCGGCGCTGGCGTGTGGCGGCCCGATTGCCGATGTGGGTGTGCATTGCATCGACGCGCTTCGTTTTGTGCTGGGTGGGGAGGTCGTCAATGTGAGTACGCTGGCACGGAAGGACGATGCTTCGGGGAAGGTCGAGGCTGTGGCGTCGCTGCAGATGGAGATGAGCGGCGGAGTCTATGCGAACGTGACCGCGAGTGCGCGTGGACTGTATCGCACGCTGGTGGAGGTGACCGGAAGCGAGGGCGTGCTGATCGCCGAGAACAGCATGACGGTCGACCGGCCTGTGGACCTGGCGGTGCGGCGGGCCGGCGATCTGGTGGAGACGACGACGGTTGAGAATGGCGATGGATATACCCGGATGCTGGACAGCTTTGCGCTGGCGTTTCGCGGAAAGGGGAGCTTTGCGGCCTCCGGCGAAGATGCGGTTTTGAATATGCGGGGGCTGGACGCGGCGTACCGGAGCTGGCAGACGGGGCTGCGGGAGGCGCTGTAGCGTCGATTCCTTAGCCGATTTGGAATAGGAATACAACGCACAGCTTTCCTGCCGGACTAAACGCGCCGGCCGCCAGGCCCAGGCGGATAGACAGGGTAGACCGGAGGCGGATAACGGTTACGCCGGATCATCCACACAATCAGCCACACGATCCCGATCAGGATCAGCAGCGGCGCAAACGGCACCAGCAGCCAAAGCTTCCCCGGGAGCACCGACTGCGACCCGTGGATCGTCGCACCCTGCGCCACATTCGCCTGGCCCGCCGCGATGGCCACATCCCCGCCCACCCGCGATCCCTCTTTCAGGTTCAAATCGCCGCCCAGGATCGCCACATCGCCCGACACGCTCTGGCCGTCGTCAACCGTAACCGACCCGAACAGCACCGCCACATCGCCCTTCACGCTTCCGTGGATGTGCACCGAACAGAACGCACACGCAACATCGCTCGAGGTCTCGCCCTCCGCGACGACGATGTCGCCGCCCATGCTCGCACGATCGTAGCTCGAACGCGCAAACGCCGGAACCGCCGAAGCCGAGCACACCACAACAAGCAAAGCAGCAGCACCAACCAATCCTTTACGCATGAAATACCTCGCACCGAAAGTGTACGGCGACCAAAACAAAATGCCCAGCAAATCAAAGCCGACCGCGGATCATACGGATAAAAACGGATAAGACCAAAACGCCTGCTCTTAAATCCGCACCTTCGCCCTGGCCTTTCATCCGCGCGCCTCTCCTCGTCAATCCGCGGTCGGCCTTCTGTCCTTAAAATCGGTGCCAATCGGTGTCAGGCCTTCTTCTGCCGGGCAGATACCGCAGCGATGCTACCCTTAACCCACCAATGAGCCACGAACTGCCGAAAGCATACGATCCGTCCGTCATAGAAGAGCGCTGGGCCGAGTACTGGGTCCGCGAAAAGCTCTTCGACGTGCCAACGCCCGAAGAAACGTCCGAAGACAAGGCCGCCGGCACATCAGCCAGTACGTCCGCCGCGCTCGAAAAGTTCACTATCCTCCTGCCGCCGCCCAACGTCACCGGCCGCCTGCACATGGGCCACATGCTCAACCAGGCCGAGATGGACATCCTCACCCGCTGGCACCGCATGTGCGGCGACACCACCCTCTGGGTTCCCGGCACCGACCACGCCGGCATCGCCACCCAGATGATGGTCGAGCGTCAACTCAAAGCCGAAGGCATATCCCGCCAGGAGCTGGGCCGCGAGGCCTTCACCCAGCGTGTATGGGAGTGGAAGAACCTCTACGGCAATGCCATCCTCGACCAGATGAAGCGCCTCGGAGCCAGCGTCGACTGGTCCCGCGAATACTTCACCATGGACGACCGCCTCAGCATCGCCGTCAAGGAGGCGTTCGTCCGCCTCTACGAGCAGGGCCTCATCTACCGCGGCGCCTACATCGTCAACTGGGACCCCGTCGCCCAGACCGCCGTCTCCGACCTCGAGGTTGTCCACGAAGAGCGGCAGGGCAAGCTTTACCACATCCGCTACGAACTGCTCGGCGAACCGCTCCCCGACGGCACCGCCTCGATCGTCATCGCCACCACCCGCCCCGAGACCCTCCTCGGCGACACCGCCATCGCCGTCAACCCGTCGGACGAACGCTACACCGCCCTCATCGGCAAGCACGTGCGTGTGCCCTTGACCGGCATCGACGGCGGTCCTGCCCAGAAGTCAGACCGAGAGATTCCCATCCTCGCCGATGACTGGGCTAATCCTGAGTTCGGCACCGGAGCCGTCAAGGTCACGCCCGCCCACGATCCCAACGACTTCGCCATCGGCCAGCGCCACCACCTGCCCAGCCTCACCATCCTCGACGAGACCGCACACGTCCTCCTCCCCGGCTCGCCCTACCACGGCCTCGACCGCTACGCCGCCCGCGAAAAGATCGTAGCCGACCTCGAAGCCCTTGGCGCTCTCGTCGCCGTCAAGGACCACAGCTTCGCCATCGCGCTCAGCCAGCGCAGCAACGCGGTCATCGAGCCGCGCCTCTCCGACCAGTGGTTCCTCTCGGTCAACCAGGCCCCGGCACAGGGAGGCGAAAGCATCGCCGCCAAAGCCATCCGCGCCGTCGACGAAGGCCACATCCGGTTCACCCCCGACCAGTACCGCAAGACCTACGACGAGTGGATGCGGAACATCCACGACTGGTGCATCTCACGCCAGCTCTGGTGGGGCCACCGCATCCCCGCCTGGCACTGCAAATCCTGCACGCAGATCACCGTCGCCCGCGAAACCCCGCAGGCGTGCCAGCACTGCGGTTCCACCAGCATCACGCAGGAGACCGACGTCCTCGACACCTGGTTCTCCTCCGGCCTGCTGCCTTTCACCGTCTTCGGCTGGCCCAACCCGGACCCCGACACCGGTATGCCGGACCTCACCCCCGACCTCGCTACCTTCTACCCCACCCAGCTCCTCGTCACCGGCTTCGACATCCTCTTCTTCTGGGTCGCCCGCATGATCATGCTCGGCACCCACTTCATGCTCGACGTCCCCATGCCCGACGGCAGCCCCCGCGAGCTCAAAGACGCAGTCCCCTTCCGCCAGGTCTACATCCACGCCCTGGTCCGCGACGCCAACCGCGAGAAGATGTCCAAGACCAGGGGCAACGTCATCGACCCCATCGACATCATCGAGCGCTTCGGCACCGACGCCGTCCGGTTCACCCTCGCCAGCATGGCCTCCCCGGGCACCGACATCGCCTTCTCCGAGGCCCGCACCGAAGGCAACCGCGCCTTCGCCAACAAGATCTGGAACGCCGCCCGCTTCCTCTTCATGAACATCGACCGCGCCGCCGAAGCCGGCATAGCCATCGACCCATCAAAAAACCTCGGCCCGTCCAAAAACACCGCCCCGTCCGAAAATCCGGGTGCCCCATCTTCGCGCCCGATTCTGGGCGATAAGGTGGGCCATCGCGAAAGCGATCCGCTCTCCCCCACCCATCCGCAATCCTCTACCACCACCCTCGAATCCCGCTGGATCATCTCCCGTCTTTCCACCGCCACCCGCGAGATCAACGCCTCCCTCGCCAGCTATCGCTTCGACGAGGCCGCCAGCACCATCTACCAGTTCTTCTGGGGCGACCTCTGCGACTGGTACCTCGAACTCGTCAAGCTCCGGCTCGACTTCAACGAAGGCGCCGACCTCGCCGCCTCCAAAGCCGCCCTCACCACCCTCATCACCGTCTTCGAGCAGGCACTCCGCCTGCTCAGCCCCTTCATGCCCTTCATCACCGAAGAGATCTGGCACGCCCTCTACAGCTACGCTCCCGACCAGGCGCCGCCCGCAAAATCCATCGCCCTCACCCGCTTCCCCCAGGCCGCCGACTTCCCCATCGACGATCATGCTGTAGCCGATATGGACACCCTCCAGCAGCTCATCGTCACCGTCCGGGGCCTGCGCAAGGACATGGCCGTTCCCGAAAAAGAGCCCGCGGCCATCCGCATCTTCGCCCCGAGCCAGATCGCATCGCTCATCCAGGCGAACACCAACATGCTGGCAAAACTGGCTCGCGTCAGCGCCGTCGAACTCGCCCCCGCCGCCCTCATTGGCGAAGCCACCCGCAGCACCTCCGCATTCGACGTAGCCGTCCTCTACGAGCGCCAGGTCGACGTCCCCGCCGAACGCGAACGCCTCACCAAAGACCTCGCCAGATACGAGAAAGGTCTGGCCGCCGCCGACCGCCAGCTCACCAACGAAACCTTCATGTCCAAAGCCCCCGCGCACATCGTAGAAGGCCTCCGCAAACAATCCGCCGAGACCAAAATCCTTTACGACAAAACCAAAGCTGCCCTCGACGCCCTCCCCCCCAGCTAGAAATGCCTTCTGTTTGTCATTCCCGTAAGGAATCTGCGTTTGCCTTTCGATCCAGGCAGCGAAGAACCCCCGTCTTTCGCCCTCGCCGTCGCTTTATCCGTCTTATCCGCGCAATCCGCGGTCGACGCCGTTGCCTGTTCCTGATCGGTGAAGATCGGAGTCATCGGTGCCCATCGGCGGTAAGCCTCTCCCTCCGGGCCACGCAGAAATCTTCAAAAGCGTGGCGCATTTTTCGGCTCCACAGAAGCAGCAGGCTCTCCACCGCGTTCCACCATGCAGATGTCCACGTTAAGCACAAACTCTACCGCCCTCATCTCCCAAAACACCCCCCAAAACCCCAGTGAAATCACCAATTCCTCCCCCGCTACCACCATGCCGTTTTTTCCGCCGTAGAACAGGTTTAGGATGGACACCATGGACTGGAACAGCAAGCGGGTACGAACCATCCTCGAAGCCGCCCTGGCCGAGGACAAGGCAGCCAGCGACATCACCACAGCCCTCACCATCGACCCCCGCCTCCTCGCCTCCGGCGCCATCGTCGCCAAGCAGCCCTGCGTCATCTCCGGCCTCGGCTGTATTCCCGTCTTCCTCGACATCTTCGGAAAAATGTCCACCAAACCCGTCGGACGCTTCGAAGTCGTCAGCCACCCCGAGATCTTCGACGGCGTCAAAGTGAAGAAAGGACAGACGATAGCCGTCATCCGTCACAACGCCGCGGCCATCCTCTCCTGCGAGCGCGTCATCCTCAACCTGATGCAGCGCATGAGCGGCATCAGCACCCTCACCAACGAATTCGTCAAGGCCATAGCCGGCACCAAGACCAGGGTTCTCGACACCCGCAAGACCATTC
Source organism: Edaphobacter sp. (assembly GCA_965277575.1). Classification (GTDB taxonomy): domain Bacteria; phylum Acidobacteriota; class Terriglobia; order Terriglobales; family Acidobacteriaceae; genus Edaphobacter. The sequence goes on along the minus strand of CBDIDK010000002.1, from coordinate 2,307,433 downwards.
CCGGCCTCCGCATCCTCGACAAGTACGCCGTCTGCTGCGGCGGCGGGCTCAACCACCGGCTCGACCTGCAGGACGGTATCCTGATCAAAAACAATCACATATCGCTCGGCGGCGGCCTCCCCGCCGCGCTCGAACGAGCCCTGAAGAACCGCAGGACCGCGCAATGGGTTCAGGTCGAAGTCCGCACCCAGGCCGAGCTCGACCAGGCCATCGCCGGCCATGCCGAATCCATCCTGCTCGACAACATGACCCCATCCCAGGCCACAAAGGCCGTCAAGCAGATTCGCGCCGCCCTGCCCAAAGCTCCCATCGAAGCCTCCGGCAATATGAACCTCAAGACCGTCCGCGCCTATGCCCTTGCAGGCGTTGACTTTGTCTCGGTCGGCGCACTCACCCACTCGGCCACCGCCGTCGACCTCAGCATGAGGATCACCGCGGACCTCTACTGAGGCCGCTTGATGCCTCCATTCGACCTATCTGCTGTAAACAAGCAGCTTACAGGGACCGCACACGCAGGAAAGATGCACCACCTCACGACTGTGGGATCGACCAATGCCCTCGCCCTCGAAGCCGCGCAGGCCGGCGCTCCCAGCGGCTCGGTATGGGTCGCCGATGAGCAGACAGCCGGGCGGGGCCGCGGTGGCCATGGCTGGCATTCGGCGGCTGGCGACGGCCTTTACGTCAGCGTGCTGCTGCGCCCCCACCTCGCCCTTGCCGATGCAGTATGGCTGTCTCTCGCAACCGGCCTTGCCGCCCAGGCAGCGATCTCCCATGTCGCTGACTTGACAGTGGATATCCGCTGGCCGAACGACCTGCTGCTCGGGGATCGCAAGTGCGGCGGCATCCTGGTTGAAACCTCGTCCACCGCCTCGCAATCCGATACTCCGGCCATGCTGCGTTACGCGGTAATAGGCATCGGAATCAACGTCAACCATCAGAGCTTTCCGCCGGAGCTTGAGCATCTCGCAACGTCACTCCGTCAGGAGAGCGGACGGTCCTGGGCTCGCGAGCCGTTGCTGGCTGCTCTTTTGCAAGGACTTACGAGAGAGGTTGACGGCTTCGCAAGCGAGCTGCACGGCGATCGGAGCGCGTCCGGACTGCTCGAACGCTTCGCCGCAGCCTCTTCCTGGGTGCGCGGCAAGCGGGTCGCGGTAGACGAAGACGGCGGCTATACTGGCGTGACGGATGGGCTCGATTCACGCGGCTTTCTGCGCGTCGCGGGCGATGACGGCAGGCTCCGCACCGTGCTCTCCGGCGGCGTCCGTCGTTGTTAACCGTTAACCATGCAAGCGGGAGAACGGCAGCAATGCTTCTGGCCATTGACATAGGCAACACCAATACGGTGCTCGGACTCTACCGGCTGGCGCAGGAGGGTGTCGCGACGGAGCTGGTAGCGAACTGGCGCATTACAACGCCGGCCCGGCAGACGACGGATGAATTCGGCGTTCTGCTCCTCAACCTGTTCCAAATCAAGAACTTGGAGCTCAGCGTGGTGACGGAGATTGCGATCTCGTCCGTGGTGCCTCCGCTCGACTCGATGCTGCGCCAGGTCTGCGAGCTTTCTTTCCACCTGAAGCCGCTGTTCATCGAACCGGGAGTGAAGACGGGCATGCCGGTGTTGACGGACAATCCCGCCGAAGTGGGAGCCGACCGGATCGTCAACTGCGTCGCCGCGTTCGACCGGTTTGGAGGCCCTTGCATCGTGGTGGACATGGGAACGGCAACCACCTTCGACGTCATCTCGAAGAAGGGCGAGTTCCTCGGCGGCGCAATCGCTCCCGGGCTCGGCATCTCGGCGGAGGCTCTGTTTGCCCGGGCTGCGCGTCTGCCGCGTGTGGATGTAAGGAAGCCCGCCAAGGTCATCGGAACCGGCACGGTCGATAACATCCAGATCGGGCTCTACTACGGGTACATCGGCCTGGTGGACGGCATCCTGGAACGGATGATTGCAGAGATAGGCCCCGAGACCAAGACGGTCGCAACCGGCGGCCTGGCGAAGCTGATCGCGGGCGGTTCGAAGTACATCGGTGCCGTGGACGATATGTTGACCCTGACCGGCCTGCGGATCATCTATGAACGCAACCTTACCCGCCAGAAAAAGCGTGCTGTTTGACTGCATGTGCGCCCTTGAATCCTACGGAACGGATGCTGAACTACTTCAACTACTTCACGGAGATTGAGAGCCGCTTTCAACAGAGACGCGGGTCGCTGCTGATGCTGTCCACACTCGACTGGGCGCTGATCGAGATCTGGCGTGAGGCCGGTGTTCCTCTGGATGCCGTGTTGCGCGGGATCGACAATGCGTTCGACAAACATGACGCGAAAGCCCTCCGCAGTGGGCGGCGCACCCGAAAGGTCAATGGTTTGGCGTGGTGCTCCCAGAGCGTCATGGAGGCGGTGGAGCAGGCGGTGGAGGCGTCCGTTGGTGGCTCGGCTCCGGCCAGCGAAGATGCTGTTGAAAGCGGCTTCGAGGCGGAGCAGGTTAGCCGGTATCTGGGCCAGAATGCGCTGCTACTCGAAGCGGCTACGTTGGCTTCTCCCGCGGACATGGTTGCGGCAGAGGTGGCGGCACGGTTGCACGCTCTGGCTGCCGGGTTGCGCGTTGGGCCTTTGGGTTCGCTTGAAGAGCTCGACCGCACTCTCAGCGTTCTGGAGGAAAAGCTGTTTGCGGCGCTGCTGACCGCGGCTCCCGAGCAGGAGATGACCGCGCTGCGCGAGCAGACCGCCCGGGAGCTTGCGCCCTATCGCGGGAAGATGCAGGCAGTGCAGATCAAGCAGGTACAACAGCAGTTTCTTCAGAAGAAAATGCTTGAGGCGCGAAGGTTGCCCAGATTGAGCTTGTTCTACATGAGCCACGAATGAAATTACAGATTGAAAAGGCGGTATACGGCGGCTTCGGATTGGCCCGTCTGGCAGAGGAGGACGGTGCAGGCCGAGAGATACGCGTGCCGTTTACGCTGCCCGGCGAGGTGATCGACGCGACGCTGAAAGATGGGCGAGCCGAGTTGGGAGAGGCTGTGCTGAATCAGGTTCTGGAGCCTTCGCCGGCTCGCGTGGAACCCCGTTGCCAGCATTTCGGCACGTGCGGCGGGTGCCAGTATCAGCATGCAGGTTATCCGGAACAGATTGCGATGAAGGTCGCGATCCTGCAGGAGACGCTTGCGCGCGCGGAGCTTGGCGCGCTGCCTGGAATCGAGGCTCATTTCGCCGAGCCATGGGGCTACCGAAACCGGACGCGTTTGCGAATCGCTGAAAACGAAGGTCTCTTGCGAGTCGGATACAACCGGCGTGGCACGACCGAATTTCTGCCCATCCGGGAGTGCCCGATTTCCGCGTCGCTGCTGTGGCGGGCTGCGGAAGCGGTGGAGCGGCTTGGTCTGAAAGATTCCTGGGCACGAGGGGTCGTAGAAGTGGAGTTTCTAACGGATGCGGAGGAAACGAAGCTGCAGATGACGCTGTTTGTGCGGAAAGAGAGCGGCGGATTTGCGGCGTTTTGTGAACGGATGCAGGTTCTTGTGCCTGAGTTGGTGGGTGCAGGCGTTTCTTTGCTTTCGGCACATGGAGGGCGGCGAGCGCAGAGGCCGCGGCCCATAAGCAGTTGGGGGGCAGAGGGGCTCGGCTATCGGGTCGCGGAGGAGGAGTATTGGGTGAGTCGCGGAGCGTTCTTCCAGGTAAACCGGTTCCTGATCGATGAGCTTGTGGAGGTTGTAACGAAGGGCCGTAAAGGACTGCTGGCATGGGACTTGTATGCTGGCGTCGGGCTCTTTTCGCGAGCGTTGGCGCATAGTTTTCAGCAGGTTGTGGCGGTGGAAGGGGCGGACTTGTTGCGATCGTTCAAGGGCGAGGGGCGGCGGGCGGTGGAGGCGGCTGCGGTGGATTTTTTGCGGGGGGCGGTGGTGCAGCGGGAGACGCCGGAGCTGGTTGTGGTGGACCCTCCGCGGGCCGGTCTGGGGGCGGAGGTAAGTGGCCTGCTTGCAAGGGTTTCAGCGGCGGAGATGGTATATGTCTCGTGCGATCCGGTGACGCTGGCGAGGGATCTGAAGGTGCTGGTGGGGGGTGGATACCGGGTGGCGGAAGTGCATATGTTCGACCTATTTCCGCAGACGTTTCACCTCGAGACCGTGGCGGTTTTGCGCAAATAAACGTTGTCATGGTGGGGACGGATCGTGGACACAGTGTGGTAGATGTATGGCTGGTGCAGTCGGCGGGTAGAGCTTTGAAGACTGGGATGACTGGAAAGACTGGCAGGACTGGGAAGAAGAAGGATGGCCCCGATCCGGCGCTTTGGCCGAAGGCGCTGGCGCGGGTTCGGCCTCTGGCGTTCCGGCGGGCTCCTCTGCTGGCGGCGGCGTGCTGGTTTGCGGTGGGAGAGGTGCTGGCCCGAAGCTGGCAGCCGGCTGGGGTGATGCTGGCGGTGGTGGCGGCGCTGTTCGTGCTTTGCGTTGCGGGGCTGCGGTGGTCGCTGCGCGTGGCTGTGGTGCCGCTGGCGGCGTTGTGGATCGCGGTGGGCTTCTGGTGCGCGGAAATGCAGCCCGTGCCTTCTACACAGCACATTCTAAAGGGCTATGCGGACGGGCTGAGCAGGGAGGTTCGCGGGCGGGTGGTGCGGGTGCGCGAGCTGCCGCCGATGAAGGTTGACGGGGATCAGGACCAGGAGACCGGCTGGTGGGACGAGAAAGAAGAGAAAGAGGAGGCTGCCGCTGCGGGGGCGCTCTCGGTCGATCTTGAGGTCCAGGCGGTCGAGGACGTGACGCCGGACGTGTCGCGCATGGTTCCGGTCGATGGCGGCGTGAGGATGGATGTGATTGCGGACGGGGCCACGGGCGGTTTGGGGTCACTTGGCGTGAGTAAGGTGTCTTACCTTTGGAGGAAAGGTAAGGCGGGAAGTGGTGGTGTCTTACCGGTGCTGCGCTGCGGCGATATGGTGGAGGCTCCGATGCGTATGAAGGTGGCGGAGCTTTACCGCGACCCGGGGGCGTGGCAGTATGCGGACTATCTGCTGGCTCAGGGCATCGGGACCCATGCCAGCGTACGGGCGTCGAAGGTTGCTGTCTCCGACGGTGGCGCGGACGGGCTGCGGCTTTGGGAGCGAGCCGGCGTGGCGGCGCAGGTGCAGTGCAGGATCTATGCGGCGCAGAGCTGGGCTTCGGGGCGGGTGACGGGGTATGTGCGGTCGCGGGCGAACCGGGGGCTGCCGAGGCTGTTGCGGCTCGGCGGAGACGACGCGGGAATGCTGAATGCGATGCTCTTCGGCGACCGGGCGGGACTGAACAGGACGCAGCGGGTGGGGTTCGAGCGGACGGGGTCGTTTCACCTGTTTGTGGTGTCGGGGATGCATGTGGGGCTGCTGGCGGGGCTGGTGTTCTGGGTGGCGCGGCGGCTGAAGCTGCGGGAGTGGCTGGGGACGCTGCTGACGATCGTGCTGACCTTCGGGTTTGCGCTGCTGACGGGCTTTGGGGCACCGGTGCAGCGGGCGTTGTTCATGACGGCGGTCTTTCTGCTGGCGCGGCTGCTGTCGCGGGACCGCAATGTGCTGAATGCGCTGGGTGCGGCGGCGCTGGGGTGCTGGTGTGGTCGCCGGGGGCGTTGTTCGAGGCGAGTTTTCAGATGACGTTTCTGGCCATCGTGGCGATTGGGGGGATTGCGATTCCGCTGGGCGAGCGAAGCTTCCTGCCGTACGCGAAGGCGGCGGAGCACCTCGAGGACATGTGGCTGGACGCCGGGATGCCGCCGCGGGTGGCGCAGTTCCGGGTGATGCTGCGGCTGTGGAGCAATGCGATTGCCAGCGCTCTGGGGCGGTGGGCGAGAGGACTTCCTGCGCTGGTAGTGCGGTGGGGGTTGTGGGCGGTGGAGTTGTGCCTGATCGGCGTGGTGGCGGAGCTGGTGATGGTGCTGCCGATGGCGGTGTACTTCCACCGGGCGACGATGTTCGCGGTTCCGACGAATATGCTTTCGGTGCCGCTGGTGGCGGTGCTGGTCCCTGTCGCGGTGGTGACGTTCTGCGCGATGCTGGTGAGCGCGTGGGCGGCGGTGCTGCCGGGCGCGGCAACGGCGCTGCTGTTGCATGGGGTGACCGGGGTGATTGGGAGGGTCAGCGCTTTGCGGACGGCGGACCTGCGGGTTCCGGGGCCGGTGTGGTGGGTGGCTCTGCTGGCGGTGGCGGGTTGGGCGTTCTGCTGCTGGGCCGTGCGGCGGCCCGGCAGGTGGGGATGGGCGGCAGTGGTGGTGCTGCCCGCAGTTGCGGTGATGGTGCTGTGGCCGGAGCGGGCGGTAAGAGCGACGGGGATGTTGGAGGTGACGGCGGTTGACGTCGGGCAGGGGGATTCGATCTTTGTGGTGGGGCCGGGCGGCGGGACGATGTTGATCGATGCGGGCGGGCCGGTGGGTGGGGTGACGGAGGCGGCTGAGGCGACGAGCCGGTTCGATGTGGGGGAAGAGGTGGTGTCGCCATATCTGTGGTCGCGGCGCTTTCGGCGGCTGGATGTGATTGCGCTGACGCACGCGCATAGCGACCACATGGGCGGGATGCCGGCGGTGATGCGGAACTTCCGGCCGAGGGAGCTTTGGGTGGGGATCGATCCGGACTCGGAGGCGTACCGGGCGCTGCTTGCGGAGGCGGCACAGCTTGGGGTTTCCGTTCGGCATTTTCATGCGGGCGAACGGGTTGCGTGGGATGGGACCGAGGTGACGATGCTTGCGCCGGAGCCGGGGTATGCGAATGCGGGCGCGCCGGGGAATAACGACTCGCTGGTGATGCGGATGCAGTACGGCAGGGCCTCGGCGCTGCTGGAGGGCGATGCGGAGGCGCCGAGCGAACGGGCGATGCTGGCGCATGGGCGTGTGGCGGCGGTGACGCTGCTGAAAGTCGGGCACCATGGCAGCAGTACCTCGACGACGCAGGAGTTTCTAAATGCGGCTGCGCCGAAGGATGCGGTGGTTTCGGTGGGAGTGGGGAATACGTTTGGGCACCCCCGGTATGAGGTAATCGACCGGATTGCACGGGCTCGGTCCAGACTGTATCGAACGGATGAGTTCGGGTTGACGACGTTTTTGCTGGGGCGGGATGGCGGAATCCACGAGGTGCTGGACGCGTCTAATCCGTAGATGGCGTCTGGCCGGCCGGCGTATACGGGGATGAGCTATGGTGTCCGCATGGGATCTTGTTTTGGTTGAACGAAGACCCGGGGCTAGCCCCGGATGCATTTGGAGCGCTGCACTTAATCAGAGCGTCCTTAGAGCGGATTGGGTGTGGGTGCAGGGTGCGGCTCAGGAGGAAAGCGGTCGAGCTGTCGCTCGATGACCCACCTTAGACGCAAAAGAGCGCCGAAGATGGGGCACCCGCTTTGTCCCGCTGTGTCTATAGACCATCGACGGATTCGGAGTTGTGAGCAACACTGGTTAACCGGGAGGTGTTTTCGATGGAGTTGAACGGAACGAGTTCGGAGGCGGTGGCGGTGAGCGCGGAGGAGCGGGCGGAGGAGCAGAAGCTGATTCGCCGGCTGCAGATGATGATGAACATGGTGATGCAGGTGATCGCGCAGGACGGGTCGCTGAGCGTGGATGAGGCTTCGCAGATGATCGCGGACAGCAGGAAGGCGGCGCTGGCGATGTTTCCGGGCAAGGAGCTGGCGTATGACCTGATCTGGAAGCCGCGGTTCCAGAGATTGATGCGGGAGCGGTTTCGGATTATGTAACGGGCTTGCCGCTCCGCTCAGGATGACGACGTTAAGCTGATTTCGCATGGATATACACCGCAAAGCTGTCCTGCCGGACGGGCCCACTCCGCGTGGGGCGGGCACTTCGTGCCTTGTATACCGGTCTTGACAACGCCTACCTGCACAGGCCCTCCCGTTGGTCGGGATCAAGAATAGAGTAGATCGGTGGACTAACGCCCTATTGAAACAGGAGTTGGGTGGCGTCGCGGGAGACGGGGACTTCGACCGACCAGGAGGATCGGGATTGATGGAGTTCGAGCTTTTTATCGCCTTCGGTGGCTTGTTTGCTAGCAGGCTGCCAGCCGTAGAGCTCGATGCGAATGGTCTTCCACCACGGGATATAGCTGCCTTCGGGAGCGGCGAGCGAGACCCGGATGGAGCCGTTGGGGTTCTGGGTGCACGCGAGGCGCTGGCGAAAGAACTGGCCCTGGCGGAAGGCGAAGCTTTTGCCGTCGTCCTGGTACAGGTCGCCGTGGCAGTCTTCTCCGGGATAGACGCGCAGGGTCAGCGGGCCTTGCGGGACCTGTGCGGTGCTCTGCGTGAGGGGGGCGATGGGAAGGATAGCGCCTTCGCGGACGTAGATGGGGAGGTCGGCGAGGGCGGGGGTGATCATGATGGGCGTGGCCTGGTGGCTGGCGTCGCGCAGTTCGAGATCGTGGGCGGAGGTCTGGGGGCGGCGGTCGAAGCGCTGGCCGGTCCAGTAGTCGTACCAGAGGCCGGGGGGGAGACGGACTTCGTAGGGCGCGACCTCTTCGGGTGAGGGGGACGGGGCGACGAGCAGGTCGGGGCCAAAGAGGAACTCGCTGGTGGCGTCGATGTCGAGGGGGTGGCCGTCGGTGGTGGCGTGGGGAAACTCGAGGAAGAGCGGGCGCATGATGGGGAGGCCGGTGCGGGAGGTCTCTTCGGCGGTGGTGTACAGGTATGGCATCAGGCGGTAGCGCTCGTCGATGTAACGGCGGCGGATGTCCTCCTGCGCGGGGCCGTCGACCCAGGGTTCGTGGTCGCGGGTGCCTTTGGCGGCGTGGTCGCGGTCGATGGGCTGGAAGGCGGCGAGCTGGAGCCAGCGGGTGAGCAGGTCCGGCGGTGGGGAGCCGGCGAAACCCCCTACGTCGGCGCCACTGAGGGCAAAGCCGCTGAGGCCGAGGTTGAGGATCTGGGGCACGGTCTGGCGGAGGTGGTTCCAGGTGGAGCTGTTGTCGCCGGTCCAGGTGGCGGCGTAGCGCTGGCCCCCGGCATAGCTGGCGCGGGTGAGAACGAAGGGGCGCTGATCGGGCTCGAGGCGGAGCAGGCCTTCGTAGGTGGCGCGGGAGTTTTCCATGCCGTAGACGTTGTGAATCTCGAGGTGAGATGCGGTGCGGCGGGCGAATCCGGGCTCGTCGATGCGGTGCTGGATGTCGTCGGGCATGGTCTTGGTGGGGTAGACGAAGACGGCTGGCTCGTTCATGTCGTTCCAGAAGCCGGCTACGCCGATGGAGGTGAAGTTCTGGTAGAGGCTTCCCCACCAGGCGCGGGTCTGCTGTTGGGTGAAGTCGGGGAAGACGGAGGGGCCGGGCCAGACGGGTCCGACGTAGTTTGTGCCGTCGGGATTCTTGACGAAGCGGTCCTGGGCGAGGCCGGAGTCGTAGGGGGCGTAGCCGATGTTGGGGGCGCGGGCGATGTGGAGGTCGGTGATGACGACGAGGTGGAAGTCCTCTTTGGCCAGGGTTTTGACCATCTGGGGGAAGTTGGGAAACTTGATGGTGTCGACGGTGAAGGGGCGGTTCTTCTCCTGGAAGTCGATGTCGAGATAGACGGCGTCGGCAGGAATCCTGTCGTCGCGAAGGCGTTTGGCGACTTCGAGGAGGCGGGACTCGGGCTCGTAACTGTAGCGCGACTGCTGGTAGCCGAGGACCCAGAGCGGCGGCAGGGGGGTGGGACCGGTGAGCCAGGCGTAGGTTTCAACCACTTGTTTTGGGTCGGGACCGTACATGAGGTAGTAGTCGAGAGGGCCGTCGGTAGCCCCGTAGGAGAACTGGTTGGGGAACTCGCGGCCGAAGTCGAAGAAGGTGCGCCAGGTGTTGTCGAAGAGGACGCCGAGGGCGTGACCGGCGCGGAAGTCGATGAAGAAGGGGATGCTCTTATAGATGGGGTCGGTGGACTCCTGCCAGCCGAAGTTGTCGGTGTTCCACATGACGAAGGCTTCGCCGGCGCGGTCGAGCGGGCCGGGCTTGTCGCCGAGGCCGAAGAAGTGGTCGTCGGGGAACTTGTGCTTGTAGACGCGGAAGCCGCGATCGGCTCCATGGTCGCGCCACTGGATGGGCTGCTCGTCCTGCTGGAGGATGTTGCCGGCGAGGTCGGAGACGGTGATGCGAAGGTCCGGAGAGACGGCGACGCGGAGTTTGCCGGTGTGGAAGCCGGCGGGGTCCTGCGTGACGGAGACCGAGGAGGTGCGGGAGGCGGGGAGGACGGCCCAGGAGGCGTCCTCGGGGAGCGTGCCGGTGTGGGTGGCTCGGACCCGGAGGACGTCTTCGCGGAGGGCGGTAATCTGGAGGGTGGTGCCGGGTGCGGTGAAGGTGTCGCCGTTCGGCAGCGGCGTGGCGTGAATGCTCTGGGCGATCGCAGGCCGGCAAAGGCAGGAGAGCAGAAGGAGAAAGGGACCGCGAAAGCTGCGCATGATGTGTAAGGAAGACTATAAACACGCCGACCCGCAATGCAGAGGAATTCTTCTTTGGCTCAATTTTGTCTCTTCGGGCAAGTGCTCTGCTTTTAGCTAGTTAGGAGACAAGATCGGCGGCTGTTCGCTGGCTATTTGTTAGCTGCTTGTTTCGCTACTTGTTATCCAGGTCGAGGCTGTAGAGGTTTCCGGTGGAGGTGCGGGCGCGGACCAGGGGGACGTTGTCCGGCGTGATGCCGACGAAGAAATAGTCGGCGGTGTCTTCGGCGCGGAAGCCGGAGAGGCTGGCGGCTTGTTCGAGGTGGCCGTCGGGGACGCTGACGCGGTAGATCGGCTGGGTGTCGGCCATGAAGGCGTGTATATAGATGGCTTTGCTATCGAAGGACCAGACGGGATCGGCGACGGAGGTGTTGGCCAGGGTCTTCCAGACGTGGGTGGCGGTGTCGTAGAGGGCGAGGCGGCGCTGGTCGAGGGAAAGGGCGGCGATGTAGCGGCCATCGGGTGACCAGCGGGGGCTGAAGAGGCCGTCGGAGCCGGGGAGTTTGGCAACCTGATGGGTGTTCAGGTTGAGGATCTGGAGGTCGCGGGGCTGGTTTTCCTTGCCCATCAGGTCGGTGACGCGGCCGAAGACGAGGGATTGTCCGTCGGCGGACCAGGACGGGTCGCCGGCGTTGCGGTCTTCGTTCAGGAGGCGCTCCGGGCTGCCGCCGTCGGCGTCGATCTTGTAGATCTGCCACGCCATGCCGGGCTCGCGGGCCATCAGGGCGAGTTGTTTGCCGTCGGGCGACCAGAAGGCGACGAAGACCTGCAGGGAGTCGGGCGTAAGCTGGATCTTTTCCGTGCCGTCGACGCGGGCGCGCCACAGGCGTCCGGTGAGGTCGGGCCATGCGACCCACTGGCCGTCGCGGGAGAAGCTGATGCGGCTGGAGGCGGAGAGAAAGTTGTGGACCGGGATGAACTCGCGGCTGGCGGCGTCGTAGCGCTGGGTCTCGGATTTGCTGTCGAGGCCGAGGAAGAAGATGCGGTGACCGGAGCGGTCCGCGACTGGAGCCTGGTAGCTCAGCGGGCCGTTGGTGATGCGGGTTGGGCTGGAGATGTTTGAGCCCCGCAGGCTCCAGAGGTCGGTGTTTCCGCCATGCGAGGACTGGAAGACGTAAAACTTGCCATCGCTGGTCCATGTACCGCAGCATTCGTTGGCCGGGTTGGTCCAGCCTTTGAGGATGGGCCTGACGGTGCGGCCGGCATTTCGAGTATCGAGTCGAGCATCGAGCGGAATCTCCCATAAGGAGAAGGTGTGGAGGATGGGATCGAGGATGGTGAAGCGGAGAAGGCGTCCGTCGGGGGACCAGCGCAGCCAGAAGGCGCGGCCGCGGGGCAGGGTGGCGAAGGGGGTGGAGGTGCCGTCCTGCAGGTGGGTGATGGCGAGCTCATTGCCGGCGGCGTAGAGGATGCCCTGCCCGTCGGGCATCCAGGTGGCGTCGTGCGCGAGGATGTTGGAAATGCGCAGGGCGGAGCCGCCGCTGGTAGGGACAACCCACAGCGGCTGTTCGGATTCGGGCGAGAGATGGCTTCGCAGCAGGAGGCGGGAGCCGTCGGGCGAGATGTCGCCGAGGGTGGGGGCGGAGATCTCACTGGGCAGCGGCAGGGGTTGCACATCGCCTGTGTTAATGGACACCTGCGAGAGGGCGGAACGGCCGTTTTCGATCACCGAGGCGAAGATGCGAAGGCCGTCGGTGGCTGCGGCGGGCAGGCTCTCCATGGAGGGTGCGCCGGGGGAGATGCGGCCGTTGGTGGTGACCTGGGTGATGCGGATAGGGCCGCGCGAGGTGTGCGAGAGACCGAAGTAGAAGCCGACTACCGCGGCTGCGAGTATTGCCGCGCCAGCAGCGAGAGCAGCAAAGACAGTGCGCCGCGATGCGGACGGGCCGCCGCGGAATGGAGCCGGCGCGGCGACCGCATGCAGAGTCTCGGGAGCCGGAGCTTGCGGGATCGCCAGGCCTGCCATCTGGGCGGAGCCGTCGCTGGAGAGGAGGGCCAGCTCTGAAGACGGCTGGCGAGAGGCCGCGGGAGACGAGGACGAGCTGACCGGAGCGATGAAGCGATAGCCGCGGCGCGCGAGAGTTTCTACAAAGCGCGGATTGTCGGCGGAGTCGCCGAGGGCCTCGCGGATCTTGTTGATGGCCGTTCCGAGCGAGTGGTCGAAGTCGACGATGGTGTCTTTGCCCCAGAGACGCAACTGGAGTTCTTCGCGGGTGACGACTTCTCCGGGGCGTTCCAGCAGCGTGGCGAGCACTTTGAAGGGCTGGCTTTGGATCTTGATGCGGCGTCCGGCTTTCCAGAGTTCGCCGGTCTGAAGATCGGCTTCGTAGAGCCCGAATGCGACTCGGGTAGGACTCTCCACCGGATGAGACATCGGGTACAACCTCGCACTCTGACTTTATCATGCCGGTAATTTCGTGGTTCCACGTCCAATCTTGAGTTGATCGCAGGGCTCAAGTGGCTGATCTGCATTGGTTTGGCAGACGAAGAAGAATTGAGCGAAATAGGAATGAAGAAGTATTGCGGTGATGTGAACCGCAGGTCGATGGTTCGGCTCAAAGCTCAAGCCATCGCCAGAATAGAACGGCTGGGTTGATCTCTTTCGGAGGCTGTACATGATGAAGAAACAGACGAGCGCGGGCCAGATAGCCAGGGCGATCTGCATGATAGTGGCATTGCTGGGCCTGTTCGCGGCAGGGGCCTACGCCCAGACGGATACGGGACGCGTGACCGGCACCGTCACCGACGTCACCGGAGCCGTGATTCCGGGTGCGACCATCACACTGGCGAATGTGGATACGGGCGCGGTACAGACCTTGGTCTCGAATGACGCGGGATTTTTCAGCTTCGCCGGCGTGCAGCGCGGCAACTATAAAGTGGATGCCGGCAAGGACGGCTTCACGAAGCTGGAGCAGAGCTTCATCCTGCAGATCTCCCAGGTTCAGACGATCGAGTTTCAACTGGAGGTTGGCGGTTCGAGCACGACGGTGCAGGTGACCGATGCGGCTCCGCTGGTGGACCTGGCAACCTCTTCGATCGGCGAGGTGATCGCAGGGCGGCAGATTACAGAGTTGCCGTTGAACGGAAGGAACTTCACCCAGCTTGCCTTGCTGACCCCGGGGGTAACGCGAGGCCAGTACGGCAGCGGAGCGAGCGGCGTAAACGGGGACGCGGAGACGTTCCGCAACCAGGAGAGCGGCGGCGGCGCGGTATCGGCCAACGGTCTGCGGCAGCAGGCGAATAACTACATTCTGGACGGGCTGGACAATAACGAAGCTCTGGTGAACACGCTGGTCTTCTTTCCGAACATTGAAGGAACGCAGGAGTTTCGCGTGAACACGAGCGTGGCGCCGGCGGAGTTCGGCCGGGCGGGCGGCGCGATTATCCAGACATCGATCAAGTCGGGCACCAATGCGATTCACGGCTCGGCGTTTGAGTTTGCCCGCAGCAGCCTGTTTGACGCGAACCCGAACTACTCCTTCTTCGGAGCTCCGCCTGCCGCGGCGCAGCCGTTCAAGCGCAACGAGTTCGGCGGTTCCATCGGATTTCCTATCCTTCGGGACAAGCTCTTCATGTTCGGCGACTACCAGGGCTATCGCGAAGACACGCCTTTGAATGCGCAGCTCCTGACGGTTCCGACGGCATTGATGCGCACCGGCAACTTCTCCGAGCTGACAACCTATGCGGCCCAGAATCCCGGCAAGTCGACGACGAGTGTTCCAACCTGCGCCGGGAATGCGCCTAACGTCGGAGCCATCTACGATCCGATTACGTGCGCCCCATTCAGCGGCAACGCAATTCCTGTGAACCGCCAGAACCCGGCCGCGGTCAACTACCTGAACGCCTACCCTTTGCCCAATGTGCCCGGAACCGTGAACGGCACGCAGAACAACTACCGCACGATTCGTCGCCAGGTGACGCACTACAACACATTCGACACGCGAGTCGACTGGAATGCGAGTACGCACGACACGGCGTTCGCTCGATTCGCCTACGATCAAAGCGAGTTCGATAGAACATCCGAATTCACCACGCTGCCCGCCGGCTTTGCATCGGGAGCAAATACCACGCATGGGCGCGGCATCGCGATCGGCGAGACCCACACCTTTACGCCAAGTGTGTTGAACGAGTTTCGCGCAGGCTACAACCGCTACACGTTTACCAATGCCCCGGTATTCAGCGGCCAGCCTATCTCCGCCAATCTGGGTATCGTCAACGCCAACCGGAGCCCGCAACTCGGCGGCGGCGCGCTCATCGGCGGCAACTCCAACCTCGAGTACACCGGCGACTATGGACTGTATGCGGTGCCGGAGAACTCCTACCAGATCCTCGACTCTGTGAGTTATACCCGCGGCCATCATGCCTTCAAGTTCGGCGGCAACGGCATACGACGCGATGTGTCGTTCTTCCGTCCCATCTCGGGCAAGGGGTACTTCAACATCGGGGCCGGAGACTTCACCGGATATGAGCCTTCGGAGCTGCTGGCCGGCTTCATCGACAACTATAGCATCGGCGCGCAGAGCGGCTTCTTCGGAACGCGGAACTACGAGATCGGTGCATTCGCCCAGGACGACTGGCAGGTGACTCAGCGCCTGACGCTGAACCTCGGTATCCGGTACGACATCATCACGTATCCGACGGAAGAGCATGACCGGCAGTCGGCCCTAAACATGACGACCGGAGTGATCGACCTGGCGGGCGTCAACGGAGTTCCGCGCAGCCTGGTCAATACGGACTACAACAATGTTGCCCCACGCATCGGGTTTGCCTATGACGTCTACGGCAAGGGCAAGACGGTTCTTCGCGGCGGCTACGGCATGTTCTACTTCCTGGATCGCGGCGGAATCGACAACCAGTTCGGACAGCAGGCGCCCTTTGGAGGGAGCGTCGCCTATACCGCGGCACAGGGCTATCGCATCACCTTCACCGGCCAGAGCCCGATGAACAACAACGACAACCGCCTGGCCACCAACCCGCTTCCTCTGCCCGGGTATCCGAACTTCAATCCGAATGCGCCTCCGGCGGGCGTGAACATCTTCACGACGAATCGCAACAACCAGATTCCCACGGTGCAGCAGTACAACCTGCAGGTGCAGCAACAGCTCGGTCCTGCGACGGTGTTCAGCGTGGCCTACGTGGGCAACAAGAGCGATCATCTTGCCACCGGATATAACTACAACACGGTCACTCTGGGCAAAGGTCCGGTTCTGTTCCCGAACCTTGGCCAGGTAATCGCCGAATTCAACAATGGCACCGCCCACTACAACTCGCTGCAGGCTTCGCTGAATCACCGTACAGGCAATAACCTGACGTTTACGGCCTCCTACACCTGGTCGCACAATATCGACGACAGCGATGGGTACATCGGCTACTACGCCGTCAGCCCGCTGTATGTCTTCGACAACCGGATCAACAAGGGCAACTCGACCATCGATCAACGAAACGTCTTCGTTGCCAGCGCGCTGTACAATCTGCCGTTCGGCAAGGGACAGATGATCGGAAGCAACTGGAATCGCGGTCTGGAGCTTGTCGCAGGCGGCTGGCAGTTGAATACCATCGTTCAGGCCGAGACCGGAACGCCAGTTTCCATCGTCACGCCGCAATACGGCAGCAACTATAGTCCGCGTGCGAATGCGACCGCCCCGATCCAGTTGACGCATAGCATCACCGGGCTGTACTTCAACACCGCGAACATCACGGCTGCGCCGCTTGGCACAGAGGGCAATATCGGCCGCAACTCCGTCTTCGGGCCGGGATTCGCGGAAGGGGATGTGTCGTTGTTCAAGACGCTGCATCTGACGGAGCGCTTCAGCTCGGAGCTTCGCGCCGAGGCGTTCAATGTGACCAATACGCCGCAGTTTCAGAATCCCGACAGCTACACGACGGACGCGAACTTCGGCCACGTCACGGCAACCCGCCAGTACACGAGCCGGCAGTTGCAGATGGCGGTCCGCCTGCTGTTCTAACTGCTCTCACCTGCTCAAGAGCGCCGCACTCCGCTTCCGGTGCGGCGCTCTTTTTCTTCTCGCCCTATCGCGGCCCATGCAACACTTCAACGCTACTCAATCAGGATGAGAGATGACTTCTAGCTGCTCGCGATTCGTCTGCACGTTCGCGCTCGTTTGCAGTCTGGGCACAACTTGCCTGGCACAACCGCCTGTGATGAAAAAGATCGACCCGCCGAACTGGTGGGCGAATATGCCGAAGGCGATGCTTCTGGTCAAGGGCGACGAGCTGGCAGGCACACGGTTTCGCTTGAGCGATGCGCGGCTGCGGATTGGGCGGGTGAAGATTTCGGCGAATGGGCACTGGGCGGAGCTGTGGCTGAATGCCTCGCCCGCAAAGGCGGAGAATGTTACTTTGACTGCTACAAATAAAGATGGCAGGGCTGCGTTGCCCTTTCGCTTCGAGGAAAGAAAAAAGC
The DNA here is from genome assembly GCA_965277575.1 of Edaphobacter sp. Taxonomy (GTDB): domain Bacteria; phylum Acidobacteriota; class Terriglobia; order Terriglobales; family Acidobacteriaceae; genus Edaphobacter. The sequence continues at coordinate 2,290,602 of CBDIDK010000002.1, read as the reverse complement.
AGAGCGAAGGGTTTGCGGGATTTTCTTCAAAGGACGTGATGTACCTGATCATGACCGATCGCTTCGCGGATGGAGATATCGCGAATGACGATTCGGCGGAAGAACGCGGCAAGCCGCGCGGCTGGCATGGCGGCGACCTGCGGGGAATCGTCGATCACCTGGATTATCTGCAGCAGTTGGGGATCACCACTGTCTGGATCACGCCGGTGTATCAAAATCATGAGGCGCAGAGTTACCACGGGTACGGCGCTACCGATATGTACGCCGTCGATGAGCACTACGGCAAGCTCGCGGACTTGAAGGAGCTGGGCGCAGCCCTGCATCGACGCGGCATGAAGCTGGTGCTGGACACGGTGCCGAACCATGTTGGGCCTGCGCATCCGTGGGTGGAAGACGAGCCCGAGCCGGACTGGTTTCATGGGACCAAAGCATCGCACACCGAGGCGCAGGGGGACTTCAAGCCGCTGACGGATCCTCATGCCCCGTGGCGCGACCAGAAGAATGTGACCGAGGGGTGGTTTGCCAATACCCTCCCCGACCTGAATCAGGAGAACCCTGCGGTCGCGCAGTATCTAACGCAGAATGCGGTGTGGTGGGTCGAGGAGGCTGGTCTCGATGGTCTGCGGCTCGATACCTTTCCCTACATAGCAAGGCCATTCTGGCAGGGGTTCCATGCGGAGCTGCATCGGCTTTATCCTCGGCTGACGACGGTAGGAGAGGTGTTCAATCCGGATGCGACGATCGCCTCTTCGTTTGCCGGCGGGGTGACGCGAAATGGCATGGATACAGGGCTGGATACGCCATTCGACTTTCCGACGTACTTTGCGCTGCGCGACGTCTTCCTCAACGGCGCTCCCATGTCGAGGCTTGCGGATGTGTGGCGGATGGATGCACTGTATCCGCATCCGGAGCGGCTCGTGCCGTTTCTGGGAAACCACGACACGGTGCGCTTTCTAAGCGAGGCCGGCGCGACGCCGGATGGGATGCGAATGGCATTCGCTGTGCTGCTGACGATGCGCGGCATGCCGCAGATCTACTCGGGAGATGAGATTGCGATGCTGGGAGAAGCGGACCCGGACAATCGTCGGAACTTTCCCGGCGGCTTTCCCGGAGACGCGCAGAGCGCTTTTACCGCGCCCACGGCAGAGCAGGCCGGTATGCACGATTGGGTGCAGGCTTTGTTAAAGCTGCGAAGCCAGCATGGCGCACTGCAGGATGGCGACGAGCAGTTGCTGAAGGCGGAGGGCGATGTGCTGGTCTATGTCCGGAGTGACGCCCACGAGAAGCTGCTGATTGCTATCAACCGTGGCGCGGCGGCCTCTATCGCAGTTGCGACGGCCGACACTGTACTGGCGGGCACACTGCGAGCGGCGGTGCTTTCAGGAAAAGATGATATTCAAGTGAAGAGCGAGGGAATCGACATCCATCTGGGCGCTCATGGCGTGCTGGTCGCGCGGTTGCAATAGCGTGTGAGGCGGGGGCCGGTCTGCACCTCTGGCAAGCTCTCTCGCCGCCGGGATTTCCGGGAATGCGATTTCCAGTACCGGGTGGAAATCCGGATCAGTCGTGAAACCGGCTGGCGATGATTCGACTGCTCGTTGCATGGGAGTTTGCATCCAGGCTATTCACCTCAAGCAGCAGCTCGAAGCTGCCCCGGGCCGCATGACGATTGATGGCTGTTCCGGCGATGCTCTGCATGTCGCCATGGAAGAGCATGTCCGCCGCGGCCTGCGTGCCGGCTGCGTCCAGGCCTTGCAGCAGCAATACATGTCCGTTCTTGTTCAGATTCTGCACGAAGGCTATAACGGCGTACGTCTTATGCGAGGCGTTGGTGGTTTTGGATTCGTATACTCCCGCTTCGCTCCCGACCGGATGCTGGTTCTCGATCCAGAAGCGGCTGTCGCTCGGCCGGTTCACGAAGTGGAAGTTAAGCTTGTCGCCGAAGATTTCGTCCCAGGGATTGCTATAACTCGAGCCCAGCAAAATAGCGTTTCCATCCCGCAGGTCGTCCAATCGCATATTTTTGGCGGCCCGGATCACGAAGCGGTTCGCAATCGCCTCTGGCAGGCGCTGGAGGGTGGATACGATCTCCAGGTTCAGCTCACTCGTATAGGTCTGGTCTTCCAGGTAAGACATCGACAGACGATTGTCTGAGCCGTAAGACGAGTTCAGGTATTCGGCCAAAGAGAACGTGCGGTGGTTCGACTGCTGCAGGATAACAAAACCAATATCGCCCGGAACGACGAAGGTGTCGCGGTCCGGGCCGAATAACTGGGTCCACAGTGGATGCAGCGGGCTTCTACGCTCCGCGACAGCCACAGGGTGCATGGTATGCCGGGCAATAAGGCAAAGCGCGACCGAATATACGGCGAGCAGAAGCCCCACCCCAAGTAGCCACGTGTGCCTCCGCCAGGTGTACCTCCACCAGGATCGCCGGACTGGCAACTCCGCCTGCGGTGCGTGCTCCTGCGGAGGCGGCTGGCGAATCGCCGGTTCGGTCTCGGCGGCCTGCAGCTCCCGCAGCCGGAAGATGGGGACGTACGTTCCCTTCGGGATCTCAACGCGGACTGCGTCGTTCTCGCCATCCGCTTCGTAGTAGTCCTGCAGCCGCTTCCGAAGATGGCGTGCGTACGTGCGAACGATATTATCCTGCCGGGGGTCGAAGCTCGTGCGCCGCTGGAAGACGTTTACGCCGATTTCGTACTCGGAGATGCGCACCAGGCCATCGTCCAGCGCGCGCCTGGAGGCATAGATGAGGAACGACGACAACAGCGGAGCCTTCGCAAAGTGTCTGCTGGCGATGATGCGCTGCACTGCTGCGTGTTCCTCCTCGCCCGGCGCGTCGACAGAGGACAGGCACGGCGTTCCGACGACCATTCCCACCATTGGAATTGAACCTCGCGGAGACTGCACTCACGCAATCTCATAGTAGGTTCCCGGTATTAACGGTGTGTTAACGAATTCACGATCCTGTAACTCGTCTACGCCCGGTTTGCACCGGGGTAAGCGGCTATACACGCGTAAATGCAACGGATGGCTGCCGCCCCCGGACCCCCAGTCACCGAATTTTCACACACAGAGCAAACGCTTGATAACGTGCGTTTCTATCTTGTTTTCACTGGAAAACGGCGTGTTAACACTCTGCCATTCACTTGTATTGTTTATCTCCGCTGGATACCTTTCGACCATCTTCCGCAGTGCAACCTGGTAAGCAATTGCAGCGGCGCTCCAAAACTCCTTTTCATTCAGGGTGGCCATCCATGACCGCACTTCGTCTTCGCTTTCTTGTGCTCGCTGTATGTCTTCTGCTGCTCCCCCCTGCGCTCTTCTCGCAGGCGGGCGTCGCATCGCTTTCGGGACTCGTTACGGATCCTTCGGGCGCCATTGTCGTCGGCGCCCATGTGATGGAGACGAATGTGGATACGCAGGCAGCGCGCAACACCATCACCGATCGCTCGGGCTACTTCACCTTTGTCGGCCTTCCCGTCGGACACTATCGACTGATCGTCAGCCAGGCGGGCTTCCAGTCCAGGGAGACGACACTTATTCTGGATCCCTCGGAACAGGCCCGCCAGGACGTTCGTCTTGCCCTCTCCGGCGTCAGCACTCAGGTTGAGATAACCGAGGCGCGACCGGAACTCTCTCGCGACGACGCGTCCATCGGCACCGTCATCGACAACGAAACGATCATTGGAACCCCTCTCTATCAGCGCAATTGGGACGACCTCATCCGCCTGGTTCCAGGCGTCCAGATGCAGCGCTTCACCCAGCAGAGCGGCAGCAGCGTCTCAGGCAGCACTGGCCTGTTTGTCGTTCACGGGGTCGGCGACGAACAGAACGATTACATCCTGGACGGTATCGACAACAACACCTTCTCCGAAAACCTGCAGGAACTCTCCGCCTCCGCGGCCCGTCCGTCCGTCGATGTGATCAGTGAATTCAAGCTCATCAGCAGCGCATATACCGCCATCTACGGCCGCAGCCCCGGCGCACAGGTTGACGTCACCACGAAGGGTGGCACGAACCAGTTCCATGGACTGCTGTTTGAATATCTGCGCAATAGAATCTTCGACTCGAACGACTACTTCACACGCGGCGCAGGGCTGCCCAAACCCAAGGAGATCCAGAATCAATTTGGCGGCAACTTCGGCGGTCCAATCCTGCACAACCGGCTCTTTGGCTTCTTTGACTATGAGGGCACACGCATCCGCCAGGGCGTCACGCGCATCTCGACCGTGCCCCTGCCCAACGAACGTATCGGCGACTACAGCCCCGCCACCGCGGCCGCTGTCGGCGTAAAGTATCCCACTCTTCGTAATCCGGCGACCGGGCTTCCATTTGCGAACAACATGATTCCCAAGTCCATGTGGGATCCCTACGGCGCGAAGATTCTCAATGCATTTCCGCTGCCAAACCAGCCGGGAGACTTCATCAACTATGCCCGGACGGGTGCGGTGGTCGATGATACGGGCAGCTACGATGCGCGTATCGACTGGACCGCCAGCGAAAGGGATTCTGTCTTCGCCCGGTATACCTCGTCCAGCCGCATCCGCGACGTTCCCGGCGACTTCGGCGGCATCGCCGACGGCAGCAGCACCTCATCGTGGGGCAACTCTACGCTCAAGTCCTGGGCCACCGTACTGGGCTGGACGCACATCTTCGGTCCTAAACTCACCAACGACTTCCGCTTCGGCTTTGTCCGGAACTATTCCTACGACCAGCAACAGCCCTTCGGTCTGAATTCTCCGTCCGACTACATTCCCGGCGTGCCCGACAATCCCGCGACCGCGGGCGGTATCGGCATCACGCAGTACGTCAACCACACCATCATCGGATCTCCTGCCTACCTTCCCAAGCAACAGGTGCCGCAGCAGTTCCAGTACACCGATACCGCCTCCTGGACCAGGGGTGCGCACTTCCTGCAGTTCGGCGTTGATCTGCGCGCCCCCATGCGCAACCTATATGAAGACCAGGACTACATGAACGGCGGCCTTGCCTTTGCCGGCGTCTTCTCCGGCGACTCCTATACTGATGGCCTTCTTGGGTACGTCTACCAGGCCGGCCTCTCGAATGTCTTCTTCGTGGACCAGCGCCTCTGGATGGCCTCCGGCTTTGCCCAGGACGACTGGAAGATCACACGCAAGCTGACGTTGAACCTCGGCCTGCGCTACGACTTCGCCACCCCGCCCTACTCGGCGAAGAATCAGCTCGCGAACTTCGATCCCACCGGCTCGGGTTCACTGGTTACAGCGTCGAGCGGCTCACTCTCCAGCCGCAGTCTCGTCCAGGTCAACGGCCACGACTTTGCTCCGCGTCTTGGCGCCGCCTACTCGCTGGACGACAAGACCGTGATCCGGGGCGGCTACGGCATCTACTATCTCCTGTTCAAACGCGCCGGCAGTGAGGATCAGCTTGCCCTGAACCCGCCCGGCCTGCTGGAGGTGACGCTCAACCCCAATGGCAACAAGCCCGCCCTCCTGCTCCAACAAGGCTTCCCGTCCGGTACGCTGAACCCCGCCAACGTCAGCCTGTCTACCCTTCACATTCATGCGATGCAGGCGGCTTCGCCCACGCCGTTCACCCAGGAGTGGAGTCTCGGCTTCCAGCGTGAGTTGCCTGCGCGTATGGTCCTTACAATGGATTATGTCGGCACCAAGTCTTCCAATCTCGACATCATCTCCGACCTCAATCAATACGTTCCGGGAACCACCACCTTTCCGTATCCCAACTTCGGCTACCTCGAATACTCGCAGGCAACCGGAGTGGGCCACTACAGCGGCCTTGAGACCTCCGTCCAGCGCCGCTTCAACAATGGCCTGTCGTTCGAGGCTGCCTATACCTGGTCCAAGAACACGGGCACAACGTACAAACAGACCTTCAGCGATGCTCTGAGCAGCGCAGACGTTCCGCAGCGCCTGGTGCTCTCGTACCTGTACGAACTGCCCGTGGGCCACAACAAAATGTTCTTTCACTCCGGAGCTCCCGCCGCGCTGCTCGGCGGCTGGCGCACCTCGGGCGTCTACACCTACTCGTCGGGGCTGCCGTTCACCGTTACATCGGCCGGCAATCTCAGCAGCGATATCGATATCTACGGCAACGCGACCTCGCTGCCCAACGTGACCGGATCGCAGAAGATCGTCGGCAACGTCAAGTGCTGGTTCTACACCTCGCTCAATAAGAATTGCCCTGTGCTTTCGCCGAACACAACCGATCCGTACGTCTTGCCAACCACCAAAAATCCCTACGGCAATGGCGGTATCAACAACCTGCGCGGACCGCATACCAATGTCTTCGACTTCGCTCTCATGCGCGACTTCGACCTTCGTGAGCGAACCAAGCTCCAGTTCCGCTGGGAGGTCTTCAACCTCACCAACAGCGTGCTCTTCGCGCAGCCGGACTCCGGCCTTCAGGACAGCGGCGTCGGCCAGATCACCACGCTTGCCGGCGATCCTCGCATCATGCAGTTCGCGCTTCGGCTATCGTTCTAACCACCATCCGCGCCGCTGAGCCTCCCGGTCTCTGAGATCCAACGGGAGGTTCGGGCCGCAGCAACCCGGTCGTGCCTCACGACGGCGAAAGGGACTCCCGCATGCGTCACAAAGTATCTTCGGTCTTCATCCTCATCCTCATCCTTTCCTCTTTAGCTGCTCACGCACAAGGCGCGGATCTGGACTTTCTCAATCACAATAAGCCCATGCTGGATGCTCACAATTGCTATCCGTATGAAGGGCGCTGGGCCGATCGCATCCAGCGCGCCCTCAACTCGGGCTACCCGGTTTCGATCGAGCAGGATCTTGCCTGGTATGTCGATCCGGCAACCGGCAAAGGCCGCGCCGTCGTCTCGCACACGCCGAAGACAACCGGCGAGGAGCCCACGCTCGAAGACTATTTCTTCAAGCAGGTCCGTCCGGTCGTGGAGAAGGCGATCGCTGAAAACAAGCGCAGCGAATGGCCCGTCATCGTCCTTCACTTCGACTTCAAGGACACTCAAACTCCGTTGCTCCAGGCGGTGTGGCAGGTGCTCGGCGAGCATCAGGACTGGCTCTCGACTGCTGTGAAGACGAGCGATCCGGCCACGCTCTCTCCCATCGACCGCAAGCCGATCCTGGTCGTCACTGAAGAGTCCGACGCGCAGCAAGCGGTCTTCTACGACGCACTCCCGGTCGGCGCGCGGCTGCGTGTCTTCGGTTCGGCGCACACCCATCCCATCCCCAAAGACATGCCCATGAAAGAGGTCATTCACTGGGCCGTCAACCTCACGCCTGAGGAGCTGCTCAGCGAGCCGCCTACGAACTACCGCCGCTGGTGGAACAGCTCCTGGTACACCGTCGAAGAGGGCGGCGAGCCGGGCGCCGGCGACTGGACCGCTGCCGACAACCAGCGTCTGCGAGCGCTCGTCGATCATGCCCACAAGATGGGTTATTGGGTTCGCTTCTATGCGCTCGACGGATTCGCGCCCGCTGACGATCAGGGCTGGGGACAAGGTTATAACTTCGGCTCGCGCGAGGCCGTCGTCCTGCGCTGGAAGGCGGCGATCGCAGCCGGAGTCAACTTTATCGCCACCAACCAGTACGAGGCGCTCGCCGCCTACCTGAAGCAGGATGCAAAGGAGCTTCGTCCCGCCGCCTCCATTGCATCCGGCAAGTAGTTTTTCCTTCGCCGCTCCGGGCCTGATTGCAACTCATGTCATGGCTTCCGCCGCCCTCACCCATCACAAGCATTCAGGAGCACGGATGACCCTGCCGGTGTGCCGCAGACATATTCTCGTCGGCCTTCTGTTCTCTGCGTTGTGCGGCTACAGGGCCGCGGGCCAGACGCCTCCATTGCCGGAGGGCGGCGATCTGCAGGCAGTCGTGGTGCTGATGCGGCATGGCGTGCGTACGCCGATCGAGAGCGAAACCCGCTCCGGCGCCTACAACGCGCAGCCCTGGCCCGCGTGGCCCACGGAGCCTGGAGTCCTTACACCGCATGGGGCAAAGGCATTGCGTTTGCTCGCGGACTTCTACCGCGCGCGCTATCCCTCGCTGCTGCAGGTTGAATCCTGCGAGCATTCCGGCATCTACATCGAGGCGAATACCACGCAGCGTACCATTGCCTCTGCGGAGGCGCTCCGAACCGGGCTTTCGCCGCGATGCCCCATCGAGGTGCATTCCGTCATGGACCATCTCAATCCACTCTTCTCGCCTTCTACGAGCAGCGCTGTGGACCACCAGCGCGTCACGGACGCCACCCTGGGGAGAATGGCGAACCAGCCCGGTTGGTTCACCAGCGCGTTTGCTCGCCCGCTTGAAAAAATGCGCCATGTACTCGCAGACTGCAGCGGCTCCGGCTGCAACAACGCCGTGCCGGACTTTCGCAGCGTCCGGGTGCAGCATGGCGCTGCCGCTCCCCGTGATCCCCGCGCCGAGAGCCCGGTTACGCTCGGAGCCGACTTCGCCGAGAACTTCCTGCTCCAGTACACCGAGGGCATGCCCATGTCGCAGGTCGGCTGGGGCCGGGTCTCCCGCGCAGACCTCAACGACCTGATGCAGATGAACACGCAGTACCACGACTTCATGCTTCGGACTCCATACGAGGCCCAGGTGGCTGCTTCCGATCTGGCCGCGCACATTCGCGACACCATTCTTCGCGCTGCCTCCGGCAAGCCCACGCCTTTGCAGCTCGGCGCGCCAGGCGACCGCTTCATTCTTCTCGACGGGCACGATTCGAACCTTACCTGGCTTGGCGGACTGCTCCGTCTCGACTGGCTGCTTCCGGACCAGACCTTCAACGCGACTCCTCCCGGCAGCGCGCTCGTCTTCGAGGTTCGCCGCGGCCGCGCGGGTGGCGACGCCACGGTGCAGGTTCTCTTTATCAGCCAGACACTCGACCAGATTCGAGACCTTCGTCCATTGACGGGGGTTGAGCAGCCCTCCATCGCGCCCGTGTTTGTCCCGGGCTGTAGCGGCCCTGCTCCCTACTTTGCGTGCTCCGCGCAGGGGTTCGCCCGGGTTGTCGACTCCGCCGTCGATACCCGCTTCGTCGATACTCGCTCCGTCCAGGTGCTCCCCAAATGAACGACGTCTCCCCCAGGTCACGCGCCATCCTCGCCACCATCGTCACCTTATTTGCCACCCTGGCGCAGCCCGCATCTGCCGATCCCGTCGACTGGGTCAATCTCTACATCGGTACCGGCAGCGGCCCGGTTGGCTATGGCCGTACCCAGCCCTTCGTTACGCCTCCTTTCGGCATGACCAGTTGGACCCCGCAGACTCGGCAGAACCATCAGCCCGGCCTCTCGTACAAATATCAGGACAACACCATCTCGGGTTTCATCGGAACCCATCAGCCGGCGCTCTGGATGGGCGACTATGGATACGTCACGCTGATGCCCGAGGTCGATACGCTGAAGGTCTCGCCCGAAGATCGCAAGTTGCCCTTCACCCACGCTGCCGAGACCGTCCGGCCCGACTTCTACTCCGTCTCCATGGATGCCGGTCACGCCCGCACCATCCGCACCGAGCTTACGGCTACGTCTCGCTGCGCGTATCTGCGCTTTACCTTTCCGGCAAACAGCTCTTCCCTGGTTCTCGTGGAGGCCTCCCGGCCCGGTATCGCCGGCTCGGCTCACGTGGATGCATCTGCCCGCGAGATCACCGGCTACAACCCCGATCGCATCGACTCCGGCCTCGGCCCGATGCGGCTTCCCAACTTCAAAGGCTACTTCGTCGTTCAATTTCGGAAGCCGTTCGCAGACGCGGGCGTCTATCCCAACGAGCCCCAATCGAAGCTTGCGACCGGCGCCTTCGCCAGGTTCCAGACAACCGCCGGTGAGGTCATCGAAGCCCGCGTAGGCACGTCCTTCATCAGTCTCGACCAGGCGCGGAAGAACCTTCGGGAGGAGATCCCCACATGGAACTTCGCTTCCGTGCAGCAATCTCTTCGCAGGCAATGGAATGCGAAGCTCGGCGAAGTCTCGATCGCGGGCGCGACAGAAGATCAACGCCGCATCTTCTATACCGCGCTCTATCACTCCATGCTCTATCCGCGAACCTTCTCCGAGCATGGACGCTACTACAGCGCGTTCGACGACCGCATCCACAGCGGCGAATCCTACACCGACTACTCCATGTGGGATATCTTCCGCGCCGAGTTCAGCCTGCTGACGCTGGTTGCGCCCGAGCGCGTCGGAGGCATGGTCCAGGCCTTGCTGCAGGACTATCAGGAAGGCGGCTGGATGCCCAAGTGGCCCAATCCCTCCTACACCAACATCATGATCTCCACGCACGCCGACTCGCTCGTCGCCGAAGCAGTCAACAAGGGCTTCACCGGCTTCTCGCCACATCTGGCCTGGGATGCCGTCTACAAAGATGCCATGACGCCACCGGAAGGCGACACCACGCGCTCATGGCGCGATCGCGAGCCCAACACGCCGTATGAGGCCCGGGCAGGACTCACGTATCTCAAAAAACTCGGCTACATTCCCGCTGATAAAACGTCGGAAGCAGCCTCCAGCACGCTCGAAGACTCCTACGACGACTGGTGCGTAGCCCAGGTCGCGAAGTCGCTGGGACGCACCGCCGACTATCGCTATTTCCTTGACCGCTCGCTCGATTACAAACATCTCTTCAATCCACAGACTGGTTTCATGCAGGCCCGCAACGCCGATGGATCGTGGGCGAGTCCGGCAGCCGGCTGGACCGAAGGCGGCCCGTGGGTCTACACCTGGGACGTACTGCACGATATTCCCGGCCTCATCCAGCTGATGGGAGGGAAAGAAAAATTCGATGCGCGCCTGGATGCCTACTTCGATGGCGATTACAACTGGCACAGCAACGAGCCCAGCCACCACGTCGGCTACTTGTACGACTTCGGCGGCCAGCCTTGGAAGACCCAGCAGAAGGTCCGCGAGATCGCCTCGGATGAGTATGCGAACCACCCCTCCGGCCTGGATGGCGACGACGATTGCGGTCAGATGTCCGCGTGGTACATCTTCACCGCGCTCGGCTTCTATCCCGTCAACCCAGCATCCGGCGACTACATGATCGGCAGCCCGCTGTTCGCTCGCGCCACGCTGCGGCTCGGCAACCGCCGCCAGTTCACCGTCGTTGCGGAGAACAACTCCGAAACCAATCTGTACATTCAGTCGGCCACCCTCAACGGCAAGCCGCTCACCTCTCCGGTCCTCCGGTATCGCGACATACTCCAGGGAGGCACGTTGCGTTTTGTCATGGGCGCCAGACCGTCGGCCTGGGCGTCTTCCTGGACGCCGTCCCCCCTGCCGTAAACCCATCCGCAACGTGCTCCGTCCACCGGAAAAGGAAGGTCGAAATGTTTGGAAGACTCCTGCTTCCCATCGCTCTCATGCTCGCTGCCGCGTCTCCTGCTCGCGCCCAGGTGCGCCCTGACTTCAGTGGGACGTGGAGGCTCGACCTCGCGAAGAGCGACTACGGGGACCTGCAGGGGCCGGAGGCTCGCACCGATGTGATCGAGCAGCACGTTGGCCGCATCAGCGAGAGCGTAACCGCGGAAGGCCGTCATCGCAAGCAGCGCTACACCCTCATCTTCGCCACCGACGGCACCCAGACGGCGCTGCCTCCGGGAACCCGGATGGGCTCCGTCACCATCCTGAGCGTCTCTGCCCGCTGGCAGCCCGCTTCCCTCATCGTCACGCAGAAGCTTCGGTTTCAAGGTGCTCTTTTCGAAGCTGCGAACACTTACACGTTGTCTGCCAATGGCAACACCCTCACTATCGCCCTCGCGCTCGGTGGCGAGAGCGGTACCGCCGCGACGTTCGTCTTCGACCGCATTCCCACGGCGAGATGAGGGCCGATACAGAGATATGCCTGAGGGAAGGTCTGATTAGAGCGGTTCTCCAACCGACGTACTCCAAACCCGACCAGCGGGAGGGTCAGCGCAGTACATGCAGTCAAGACCGGTATACAAGGCACGAAGTGCCCGCCGAATCGAGGCCCCCGCAAACAGGTCTTCGTTTGTGGGGTGACTGAGCGGAGGAGGCCCGTCCGGCAGGACAGCATGCGGTCTATACCCATCCGAAATCCGCTTTAGGGCTATCCCAGGCCGAACAGCGCGCCCCACTGAAATAAATCCCCAAAACGTGGCGCGATTTTGGTCCTGTTCCTAAACCACAAAAACGAATGTCCATTCGTCCACATTTACCACGCAATCCACCACAACTTGCACAAAAATACCACCTCTGCAAAACCGCTTTTTCCAAAACCACCCTCAAAAACACCAGCAAATCAACTCAACCGCGGGCTCTCCACCAGGCCGCCACTTTTCCCGCGCGCCAGGCGCCGATCCGCCCTGCACAAAATCACCGCAGCCGCGTCCGAACCTCCGGCCGGACCAGGTAAAGAAAGAACACCAACGCAAAAAGCCCTTGCAGCAGAAATTGCCCGGCATGTGTCTTTTCAAAGACATACAGGTTCCCCAGGCAAAGCGTTAGGCATCCGGCCAGCACCAGCGCCCATCCCCACCGGGCGAGCCGCAGCAGCCCGAACACCCCCGCCGCCAGCAGCGTACACAGCCCCAGCACACCGTACTTCCCGCTCCCCGCGCCAAACCTCCCCTGCAGCGCAGCGACCGCATTCAGGATCGTCAGCACCACCATAAACAGGCATATCCCCGCCACCCCCGGCAGCAATCCATGCGCCCGCGCCTCCAGATTTTTCACCTCATCGGCTTCGCTCATAGGCTGTGGAGATATGCCAGCAGGTCGTCCAAGCCCTGCGGATCCAACGTGTTACCCATCGCGGGCATAAGGTTGCGGCCATGCACAATCGTGGCCGTCACACGCTCATCGTTGGCCGGCGCACCGCTCGGCAGGGTGGGGTTCCTGAACATGCCAACCAGCGCCGGACCATGCAGCGACCCGCTCTTCCGATCGTAATGACATGCCGCGCAATGCGTCTGAAACACCGCATGTCCTTGCATTTGCTGGGAATTCAACTGCGCAAGCGGAGTAGGCGGAGGCTCCGACCTGCACCCCGCCAGCGCTCCCGCCAGGATCAATAAGTAAAACGCCCGAATCATTCCCCCATTCTCTCAGACCCCGCCAACCTGTCGAAATATCACCGGAAACCCTAGTTTGCCGCCGCAATCGCCGCCACAATCCGGTCCATCACCTCGCGGTCCGCACTGGTCTGCGGCAGGTGATTGCCCACCATAATCGAGAAAATCACCGTCTTCCCGCTCGCACACTCCACATATCCGCTCAACGCCCGCGCCTCCCCCAGTGTCCCGGTCTTGGCAAACACCTTTCCTTTCAACGGCGCCTTGGCAAACCGCCCCTCCAGCGACCCGTCCACCCCACCCACCGGCAGGCTCTTCTTCCAATCCGCAAACCACGGCTGCCCCGCCGCATACTGCAACAGCCGCGCCGTAGCCCGGGGCGTCACAAGGTCGTGCCCACTCAACCCCGACCCATCGAAAAAAACAAAATCGTTCTTGCCGATCCCGGCATTCAGCAGAAACTGCCGCACCACGCGCGCGCCCTGCGCCGTCGAGCCATCCAGCCCGCGGGTAAGCCCCATCTGGTGAAGCATCAGTTCCGCGTGCAGGTTCTGACTCACTTTATTGGCGACTGTGACGTCTTCCACCAGCGGCACAGATTCATGGTGAGCAACCACATGCTGCACAAAAGCAGGCCGTTCCGGGCAATCCGTGCATCCGCCTGCGGCATTCGTCTGCTGGACTCCCCCAGACTGCGAATCGGTGGCAGCGAACGATTCATGCGCAATCTCCAGAAAGCCGCGTGACTCCGTCGAGATCCGGTGAGACGCGCGGGCCGCCCCGGTCACGACGATCCCTCGCGCCTCCAGCATTCCCTTCAGGCTCTGCGCCGCATACTCCGCCGGGTCCGCGATGGCTATCTCCTCCACATCCGGGTGGGCATCCAGTCCGATTGCCCCGTAGACTCGAAGCACCCTCGATCCCGGGGCTCGCTCGATCTGGACGTGGCTCCCGCTCTTCGGCTCCGCGGTCAACATCTCCGCGGCATCCACGCTGTACCAGGACGTAGCGGGAGACAGGACCACGACCGCCTGCGCTCCCGGGTAAGCGCCCGGAGCCACCGTCAACTTCAGTTGGTTATCGTTCACCGTGAGCGCGGACACGGGCGCTCCGTACCCCCAGACCGCATCGTCTATCGCCCAATCGTGGCCATAGGGCTCGTAGGGAAACAATGTGTCGTCCCCAACCACACCGCCCTCCACCCGCTTCAAACCGGTCGCGGCTACCTGATCGGCCATCTCCTGCAGGTATCGGAGTGGGTCTGGCGGCAGGTCTGGCGGCGGATAGGTCAGGCTGGCTCCCGGAGCGGTGGCAGTGTAAGGAAGGATCCTTCCCGAGAGGTTCGCATCGCCCCCACCGACCAGGATCAAATCGCCTTCCAGGGTGTCCGGCGAAGCGAACGTCCCACGCGCAACGACGCGAGTCTCGAACACTCGATCCGGTCCCAGCAGAGCCATCGCCGCGGCGGTCGTAAACAGCTTTGCGTTACTCGCAGGCTGAAAGAGCTGCGCTTCGTTCAGTGAATAAATCGGCGATCCGTCCATGCCTGTCACGTCGATGCCCCAATGCGCCTGCGCCACGGCAGGGTCTTGCAACATGGCGGCGATACTTCGCGCCAAATCCGAACAGGCCTCGCTCTGGCCCGGCTGCGACACCGCAATCGCGCCGCAATCGACGCTCGGCGTCTGCGCACCCACTCGCGAGATACACACCGCCGGAAGTCCCAGCATCGATCCGAGCAGCCACACCGCACCACGCCTTGAAAGCCTCGCCATCCGCGCAGTCTAGCACCTGCGGTTTCGGTCTTTGCACCCGGCGCGGGACTAAAATTCCACCATGCCCTTCACGCCGCGACCGCTCCACGACTGGAGGCTCCGCACCCGCACCCTGCCGCTGGGCCAGCGCACCGTCGTCATGGGCATCCTGAACGTCACTCCCGATTCCTTCTCGGACGGCGGCCACTTTTACACCCCTGACCACGCCCCCGAACGCGCGCTTGCCCAAGGCCTGCGGATGCTCGACGAGGGGGCGCTGATTCTAGACATCGGAGGCGAGTCCACCCGTCCCAATGCCGCTCCCCTTACCATTGAAGAGGAGCAGGCCCGCGTTCTGCCCGTCATCGAAGCCATCCTGCAACAGCGACCCAAAGCCATCCTCTCCATCGACACATTCCACGCGGCCACGGCCCAGCACGCCGTCGAAGCCGGAGCCGAGATCGTCAACGACGTCAGCGGCCATCTCTGGGACCCGGATATGTCCCGCACATGCGCTGCGCTGGGCTGCGGAGCCGTCCTGATGCACACCCGTGGCCGTCCCCGCGAATGGCCTCATCTGCCGCCCTTATCTTCGGATGAAGTGCTGCCGCTGGTGCTCGACGGGCTTGCAGAACGCCTCGCAGCCGCTACTGCCGCCGGCATCTCCCGTGAGAGGATCGCGCTCGACCCCGGCCTCGGCTTCGGCAAGCGCCTCGACGAAAACTACCCACTCCTTGCACACCTCGACCAGCTTCAGGAGTTTGACCTGCCCATTCTGGTCGGAGCCTCCCGCAAAGGCTTTCTCGGCCGCACGCTGGCTCAGATCCCCGACCTCACCGTGGTTCTTCACGAAGCTGTTCCACCGGGCGACTCTCGTCTCCACGCCAGCACCGCGGCAAACGTAGCCGCCATCCTCGCCGGAGCTCACATCGTGCGCACCCATGATGTCCGGCCCGCAGTCGAAGCCGCCGCCATTGCCGACCGCATTCTGGCCGCGGGAAGAGATACCTGACACCAATCGCACCGGTTCAAGCCACTCCAGAGCGCCCAAATCAACCCAAGATATGGAGTGTCGCCTTATCGGTGAAGTCGGTGAACATCGGTGTACATCAGTGGAAAGCCTTCCCTTCGCTTCCATTGACAACGAACAGTTAAGCCGGATTGCCCGCATCGTCTGTCGTCCACGACTGGGTCTGGAACGCGATGAACACTGCCGTCCAGGTCCCTTTCGAAGGCAGATGAATCAGCAATGCGCCATCCTGCCACACGCCATTGTCGCTGCCGTGGTTGTTCACCGGATTGCCCTGGTTCATGTGGATATCGTGAATTCCGTCCACCCTGCCGGAGTCGGCATACGAGCTGCCGAAGGCATAGATGGTGCCGTCTTTTTCCGCGATCGTCATATTCAACAGCGTCACCACGGCATTCTGCAGTGCGGACGCCCGGGCGCGGTTCATCATCCGCTCCTCTTCGCTGCCACGCGAAACCGCCTGCGGCAGCAGCGTCATCTGCTGGCGCGTGATCATCGGCTGCCCCGCCACGGTGCTCCGCACAAAATCGAGCGCAAGCCCTCCGGCCACACTCTTTAACGCGGTCATTCCGGTTGAGAGCGCCAGCAACCCAGCCTCCTCCGGCGGCGTGAAGTTCTCCTCGATCGCATACAGCACCTCCGAACCATCGACCGACTGAATGTTTACCGCCACCGTGAACGGGCCACCCGTGGCCTGCATGGCGATCTGGTAATGCGTACTCCTGCCTGTGACGACCTTACCCGAGACCGGATCTCCCACCAGCACGCTGTAGTTCCTGATCGGCATCGCTCTCCTCCATGCTCATCTCCGGGGCATTCCTGCGCCGATTTGCACCGGCAACCCTCGTTCTTCTGATGCTATTCTTAGGGCGAAGGAAAAACGAATGCCCATTCCTCTCCTCGCCATGCTGCTTGTTCAGATTCTTACCCTGCTCGCGGTCGTGTTTCTTCTGCTCCGCAAGGCCCGCCCGCCTGTGCAGGACCCGCGCGTTTCACTTCTGGCCGAATCGTTGTCAGCCCAGCTCACTCGTCTGGACGCTCACTTCGAGTCCCTCGACCGCCATCTCCGCGGCGAACTCGCGCAGCTCCGCACCGACACTGCAGGCGAAGCCGCTCGCACACGCGAGGCCAGCGCATCGGACTTTGCCGGACTCCGAACCGAGGTCACACGCACCATCGCAGACCTCAGCCAGCTTCTTCAGGCAGGACTCAGCGGCTTTCGCACCGACAACAAGGCGTCGGACGAAGCCCTCCGCAGCGCGGTCCAGCAGAACCTCGAAGCCATTGCCCAGCGCCTGTCGTCCTTCATCTCCGAAGCAAACCGCAACCAGCTCGAAGCCCGCGAAGCGTTGCATGGAAAGCTTAACGATCTGTCGTCTGCAGCGAACGCCCAGCAGGAGAAGCTGCGCCTTACCGTCGAGGCAAGCCTTGCCAAACTCAACGCCGACAATACCTCTGAGCTGGAAAAGATGCGCCAGACGGTTGACGAAAAACTTCAGACGACGTTGAACGAGCGGCTCACCCAAAGCTTCGGCCAGGTCACCACCCATCTTGGCGAGGTCCAGAAGGGGCTCGGCGAGATGAAGGAACTTGCCACCGGCGTAGGCGACCTGAAAAAAGTTCTCTCCAACGTGAAATCCCGCGGGGTCGTCGGCGAGTTCCAGCTCGGCCAGCAGTTGGAGCAGATGTTCTCTCCCGAGCAGTACATCAAGAACGCACGCATCAAGCCGAACACCCTCGAATCGGTCGAGTTCGCGCTCAAGTTTCCCTCCGGCGACGGCCACACCGGCCCCGACAGCTATACCCTGCTCGCCATCGACGCCAAGTTCCCCAAGGAGGACTGGGAGCGGCTCGAACACGCCTACGAACACGGGACCGCCGAGGAGATTGCCGCCGCCGGCCGCGCGTTCGAACGCTCCATTCGCGCCGAAGGCAAACGCATCTGCGAAAAATACATCGATCCGCCCACCACCATGCCCCACGCCATCATGTTCCTGCCCACCGAAAATCTTTACGCCGAGGTGGTCCGCCGTCCCGGTCTGCAGTCTGAAATACAAGGCAACTGCCGCGTCACCATCGCCGGGCCGTCCACGTTTATGGCCATTCTCACCAGCTTTCAGATGGGATTTCACACGCTTGCCATCCAGAAGAAAGGCGACGAGGTCTGGCGCGTCCTCTCGAGAGCCAAGAAAGAGTTTGAGACCTACGGCGGTCTGATGCAGAAGGTGGAAGACCAGGTAGGGACCGTACAGAACACAATTCAGAAGCTCGGCGTTCGAACCCGGGCGATCAACAAGACCCTCAAGAACGTATCCAGCATCGATACGGGAGCGCCGCCATCCAACCTGCTGGGCTTCGAAGAGATAGTGGGTGTGGCCCCGCTCCTGGCCGCATCGGCCGATGAAGATTAGGGAAGGGGTCATTGACTCTCCGCCACACACCGCCCACTTTGCTTTACACTCACTGAGGCGCTCAGTATTCTTAATTTTGGCTGTGTCGGCGATCGCGCACCAACATTCAGAGATAGTTCAGGTCTTGATTTCAGACGTATATAGGAGAACGAAATGGCAGCAGTAGACGAGAAGGTAAAGCAGATTATTGTCGAGCAGCTTCAGGTGGATGAGGCTGAAGTTACCCCGGGCGCAAGCTTTCAGGAAGATCTTGGCGCCGACTCCCTCGACGTCGTCGAGCTTGTCATGCAGTTTGAAGAGGCCTTCGATATTCAGATTCCGGACGAAGATGCCGAGAAGATCAAAACCGTGAAGGACGCCGTCGATTACATCGAAAAGAACCAGAAGGCGGCCAAGTAGACAATGGAGCAACGTCGCGTCGTCGTTACCGGCCTTGGTCTGATCTGCGGGGTCGGCAAAACTGCCCCCGAACTCTGGGAGGGCCTTATGGCCGGCCGGAGCGGCATGGCCGAGATCAAAGCCTTCGATCTCACCGGGCACCCGGTTCGGTTCGCCGCCGAGGTCAAGGACTTCGATCCGCTCCTGTTTGTGGACAAGAAGGAAGCTCGCAAGATGGGCCGCTTCATTCACTTCGCCCTGGCTGCCTCGGCTGAGGCGATGGCCCACTCCAGGCTGCAGGTGACGGAAGAAAACCGCGACCGCGTCGGGGTGCATATCGGCTCTGGCATCGGCGGCTTCGATGTGATCGAGCGGGAGCACTCCAATCTGCTGACCGGTGGTCCGCGCAAGGTATCGCCCTTCTTTATTCCCGGCTCGATCATCAACCTCGCTGCCGGCCATGTCTCGATTAAATACGGCGCACGGGGGCCCAACGAAGCCACCGCTACCGCCTGCACTACCTCCGCGCATGCGATCGGCGACGCCTTCCGGCTGATCCAGCGCGGCGATGCAGACGCCATGATCGCGGGCGGCACCGAAGCCTCCATCACTCCCCTGGGAGTCGCGGGCTTTGCCGCGATGCGCGCGCTCTCCACCCGCAACGAAGACCCCGAACACGCCAGCCGCCCCTTCGACAAGGACCGTGACGGCTTCGTGGTCGGTGAAGGCGCGGGCATTCTGATTCTCGAAGAGCTTGAGTTTGCCAGGGCGCGTGGCGCGAAGATCCTCGCCGAAGTGATCGGGTACGGCCTGTCCGCCGATGCCTTTCACATGACCGGCATGGCTCCTGAAGGCGAAGGCTGCTTCCGTTCCATGCAGCATGCGCTCAAGGTGGCCGGTATCTCGCCCGACCAGATCGACTATGTCAACGCCCATGCCACCTCGACCCCGCTCGGCGATGCGCTCGAGTCCAAGGCAATCGAGAACGTCTTCGGGGAACGCGCCACCAACCACGAATTGCTCGTCAGCTCGACCAAATCCATGACCGGCCATCTTCTGGGAGGCGCGGGCGGCCTCGAAGCCGGCATCACGATTATGGCGATGCAGCAGCAGATCGCACCGCCCACGATGAACATTGTCGAGCTCGACCCGCAGTGCCGTCTCAACTATGTGCCCAACAAGCCGCAGCCCGCGAAGATCGACTACGCTCTGTCGAACTCGTTCGGCTTCGGCGGCACCAACGGCTCGCTGGTCTTCAGACGCTGGATGGAATAGCTCGACACCGGCTTCGACCCGCAACCCAGCCGCAGGACCAATCGCAGGACAGGTTCGTCAGCAACACAAAGAGCACTGGCAAAGTGCTTACCCCCATTCGCACCACGGACGCCGATCAGGAACAGGCCCGACAACTGCCAATACAGAAGTCGCGGCCTGCTACCAGTGAATGGAGGGGCTGAAGATGTAGTGCGTCTCGAAGAAAAAGGCGAGGGGAAATAAGACGAGCATGGTGCCGGCTGCCCAGTAGAAGATCTGGAGAGGCAGCGTGGAGGCGAGAGATGGCTGCGGGGGCGGCTCGGCTTCGCGGAAGATGAATCCGGCGATGACGCAGATACCGGCCGAGACGGCGAGCAGGAGGAGTGAGTCGAGGATTCGGTCCTGGAAGGCCTGGTGAGGCTGGAGGAGCAGGTGGGGGTCTTCAAAGGTGAAGAAAAGGGTGTGGAAGACGGCGTAGAGGGAGAGCAGGCAGAGGAGAAGGGCGACGGGTTTGGCGAGTTCGAGCAGCATGTTCGGGCTCCTCGGGCGTGGGCCGTAGTGTACCGCCTCCGGGGCAGGTCGCGCAGCCGGTGGCCTGCGGTATGTTCGTGGAGTTTTCATGGTCCGCGCAGGTCAATAGCCGGCAGCTTTGCCGTAAGCGCGGCGCTGGTCGTGGCCGCCGAGGAGCTCGTGGGTCTTGGGGTCGATGGCGATGAGTTCGCTGTCGCCCCAGGTGCCGGGGTTGTGCTCGTCCGCGACGGCCATGCGGTTGGTGATGTAGCCCATGGCTTTGAGCTGTTCGCCTACCGCGGCGGAGAAGGTTTTCTCGAGGTCGAGGCGGTCGGGCAGGTACTGGTGGTGGAAGCGCGGGGCGTCGGCGGACTGCTGGATGTTGAGGCCGTTGTCGACGACGCTGATGAGGTCGTTGGCGACGGTGGTGATGATAGTTGAGCCGCCGGGGGAGCCGAGGACCAGGGCCAGGTTCCCGTTATGGGTGACGATGGTGGGGGTCATGGCGGAGAGCGGGCGTTTCCCGGGTGCAATCGCATTCGCCGGACCTTGGATTAGGCCGTACATGTTGGGGACGCCCATCTTCGAGGCGAAGTCGTCCATCTCGTTGTTCATGAGGAAGCCGAGTCCTTCCACGGTGACTCCCGACCCGAAGCCGCCGTTGAGGGTGTAGGTGTTGGAGACGGCGTTCCCCTCCGCGTCGACGATGGAGAAATGCGTGGTCTGGGTGGGCTCGGGCGCGGCCGGGGGGAGCTTCGGCGGAGGCGGCATGAAGCCGGCGGGGCGGACAAGATCTTTCGACGGAGTGGGTTTGAGGGGATCGATGGACTTGCGCCAGGCGGCCGCGTAGGCAGGGTTGGCCATCTGCTTCAGGGGCTGCGGGGTGAAGTCGGGGTCGCCGAGGTAGTCGGCGCGGTCCATGTAGGCGCGGCGGAAGGCTTCGGTGATGATGTGGACCTGGGGGGCACTGCGGTCGGGACCTAATTTGGGCAGGTTGTAGGTGGAGAGGATGTTGAGGATTTCGACCAGGACGATGCCGCCGGAGGAGGGTGGAGGCGCGGTGATGATCTCGTAGCCGTGGTAGCTGCCGGTTACGGGCGCGCGGTCTTTGACCTCGTAGGCGGCGAGGTCGGCGGCGGTGATGAGGCCTCCGCCGGCCCGCTCGAATGCGGCGATCTGCTTTGCCATCCCACCCTTGTAGAAGTCTTCCGGGTTGGCGGCGATGCGCCTGAGGGTGGCGGCGAGGAGCGGCTGCCGGAAGGTGTCGCCGGCCTGATAGAAGTTGCCGTCACGCTGGAAGATTCTGGCCGAGGCGGGAAAGCGGGTGAGATTGCGGCTGTGCAGGTTCTGCGCCTCTTCGGCGGAGAGCATGTAGCCGTCGGTGGCGAAGTGAATGGCCGGGGCCATGTCCTGCGCGAGGGTGAGTTTGCCGAAGTGCCGCTGAGCATAGACGAGTCCGGCGACGGTGCCGGGGACGCCGGAGGCCTTGTAGCCGATGGTGGACAGGCCGGGGACGACGTTCTTCTGCGCGTCGAGGTACATGTCGCGGCTGGCGGCTGCGGGGGCCTTTTCACGGTAGTCGAGAAAGTGGGTCTGGTATCTGTTGAGGCCATCGTGTTCGCGGATGAGCATGAAGCCTCCTCCGCCGATGTTTCCTGCGGCGGGGTAGACGACGGCCAGGGTGAAGCCCACGGCTACGGCTGCGTCGATGGCATTGCCGCCTTGTTTGAGGATGGCTAGGCCGGCGTCGGTGGCGTCATGATGAATGGTGACAACCATGGCGTGGCGCGCGCGGGTGGGTTGCTCGGACGCCGTGGACTGGGCTGCCGTAGACTGAGACGCTGCGGACTGGGCTGCGTTTTGTGCGCCAGGAGATGCGGATGAGACTGAAAAGGCTAGGAGAATCGTGCAGGTACGCGTCACGGCGAGTTCGGACAGGAGCTTGCGAGGGTGGAAGGGCATACATCCGTCTCCGTTCGGGTGGCGTCTAGGAGCAGGATATACGGTGTGCCGGTCGCGTCCGCTGATCTCTCCGCGTTTGTTTCGTGTTAAGAAAACCTCATGGATGAGCAGCGGCCGGCGAACCCAATCGGTTATCGAATGTTCAACCTTATGCGTAGTCGAAGCACTGAATACATTCGAAGATGAATTCGTGACTCGGGATGAAACGAATCAGGCCTTTACTTTCTAGTGGAACGCCGCCAGCCCTTGACACCGCTGACTGCGCCCTTTAAATTGGTCCGGCCTCTTTACAAGAAGAAGAGGACGTCTTGAGAGAGCGGCGGGGTGACTTTCATGTCGGTTCAAAGGTGTGTCTTTCGCGTAGTTCCAGCATTCGTTCTGGCTATCTTCAGCTTTACGGCCAGCGCTTTCGCCCAGGGGGGCCTGGGCAAGATCGTGGGAACCGTCACCGACCCTTCGGGCGCGGTAATCCCTGGAGCCATCATCAAGGTAGTCGACCACAACACCGGTACCGAGCGGGACGTTTCGGCCAATGCGCAAGGCTACTTCGTAGTTCCCTCGCTGCAGCCATCCGTGTATGACGTTACGGTCGGCAGTTCGGGATTCGCTCCGTACCTGGCGAATCTCACCACGTTGCTCACAGACCAGAATCTCACGCTCGATGTCCACCTCGCACTGGCGGGATCGGCGCAGACCGTGTCGGTGAATGACGTCAATCCGACCCAGGTGGATACGACCAGTTCCACCCTGTCGCAGGTGGTCGAACAGAAGCGGATCGTCGATCTTCCACTGAACGGGCGCAATCCTGTGCAGCTTGCGTTACTCGTCCCGGGAACGGTGCAGGCGCCCGCGAACAACGCCGACCAGGGGCAGTACAAGACAATTCCCGTCGCCATCACGGTTTCGGCGAACGGCTCGAGAGCGAACCAGACGGGCTTCAACCTGGATGGTTCCTCGAACAATGACATTTACACCGATGTGAACCAGCCGTTTCCATTTCCGGATGCGCTGCAAGAGTTCAGCGTGCAGACCAGCAATTACACCGCGCGATACGGGGGGAACTCCGGCGCGGTAGTGAATGCGATCACGAAGGGCGGCACAAATTCCTTCCATGGTGATCTGTTTGAGTTCAATCGCAACGCCATCTTCAACGCGCGGAATCATTTCGCCTCGGTGCGCGACCAGTTGAAGAGAAATCAATTTGGAGGCGTGATCGGCGGTCCTGTTCTGCACGACAGAACGTTTTTCTTCTTCGGATACCAGCAGACACAGCTGCGGAACACACAGAACGGACAGGTGGCCTATGTTCCCACCGCGGCTGAACTGAACGGCGACTTCTCGGCCATCTCGACGCAGTTGTTCAATCCGGCCACCAAGGCGCCATATGTCGGCAACCAGATTCCAACAACCCAGTTCGATCCTGCGGCGGTGAAGTTTGTCACGAACTACCTGCCCCAATCCACGCTCGCAAACGGACAGATAACCTATGCGCTTCCCGTCTCGCAGACCTTCAACGAGTACGTCGGGCGGATGGACCAGACGCTCACCCAGAAAGATCATCTCTTCGCCCGCTATTATTTGAACAAGTACAACAACAATCCGTTCCTGACGCCGACCAACTATCTGGCGACTGTCAGTTCAGCGCAGATCTATTCGCATAACGCGATCATCGGCGAGACTCACACCTTTACCGCCAACCTGCTGAACGACCTGCGTATCTCCTTCTCGCGGGTGAGCACGAACGCGGGTCCACCCAGCAATTCCATCAGCTTCGCGGACCTGGGCGTAAACGTCTATCAACCCACCGAGTTCGCCAAGGCGATCGACAATCTGGCGGTGTCAAGCTACTTTACGACGAGCTCCTTCCCACCCTCGATCATCAACCGCAACAATTACATGCTGGTCGATGATGTCAGTTGGATCAAAGGGCGCAACTCGTTCGCTTTCGGCGGCGTCATTGCGCGCGGTCAGGTGCTGCTGCGCGATGCGTACCTCGCCGGCGGACAATTCACCTTTACGGCGGATAATACCGGCAACGCACTCTCTTCTTTCCTGCTGGGAAGCATCCGCACCTTCCAGCAGGGCGCCGGCGAGTTCAAAGACGACCGCGACTACCAGGCTGCGCTCTACGCCCAGGACGATCTGCACGCAACCAGCAAGCTGACGCTGAACCTCGGCGTGCGTTGGGAGCCTTTCATCCCCTGGTACGAGACACAGGGCCGCGTCGAGCAGTTTCGCGCCGCCAACTACTACGCAGGCATCAAGTCCACGCAATTTCCCAATGCGCCGGCAGGACTGCTCTTCCCTGGCGACGCCACGATGCCGAAGTACGGCGTCACAGCGTCGTACCTCAACTTTTCGCCGCGCGTCGGCTTTGCCTTCGACCCCCAGGCAGACGGAAAGACCAGCATCCGTGCCGGCTTCGGAGTTTTCTTCGATAGCCAGCAGGTGGGAATCGAGAACAATCGCTTCGTCGATGTCTCTCCGTTCAGCACGCAGGTACAGGTGACCACACCGGCTGGTTCTTTCTCAAACCCCTACCTCGGGATGACGAATCCGTTCCCTGCACCGGCAGTCCCGTCGCCGAATTCGATCTTTCCCGCACCTGTGCTGGTGGTGACCTACGATCCGGCAGACAACTCGCGCATGGAAGCGCCTGTCACCTACAACTACAACCTTACGCTGGAGCACCAATTCCCCCAGGCGATTCTTTTCAGCATCGGGTACGTGGGGGCGCAGTCGCGGCATCAGACGGAGACGCTGGAGCTGAACCCGGCGGTCTATACACCCGGATCGGCGCTGTCGACGGATGCGAGGCGCATCTTCAAAGGATATGGCTCCATCGGTCAGGGCACGCAGGACCTGTCGTCGAACTACAACTCACTCCAGGTCACGGCTCAGCGTCGACTGAACTCGATCACCCTGCTGGCGAACTATACTTTCTCGAAGGCGCTGGATGATGTGCCAAACGGACAGGGCAACGCCGGCATCTCCTCCCAGAGCGTCTCGACGCTGCCTTTGACAAACCCCTTGCGGCATCAGTTCGACTATGGCCGCTCAGACTTCGACCGGCGCCATATCATTACGACCTCCTATGTCTGGGATCTACCTCGGCTTTCACGCAGCAACCTTGCACTGCAACTGCTTGCGGGCGGTTGGGAGACGACGGGCATCATCCGCTATCAGTCAGGGCAGGCGCTCACGCTGCTGGCCGGATCGGATCGATCGCAGACAGGGCTGGGTACCGACCGCGCGTTGCAGATCTCTTCGAATGTATACGGTGGAAGCGCCTGCAAGTCGATCCAACCATGCGTGAATTACCTGAATCCTGCGGCGTTTGTGACCAATTACACGTCAACCAGCTTTCCGCTCGGTACCGCCGGCAATGCAGGCAAGGGTGCGTTCAACGGGCCGGGGCTGGTCACCTGGGATGCGGGCGCCTTGAAGAACCTTCCATTGGGAACGGAGCGGGTCAGGCTCCAGTTCCATGCGGAGTTCTTCAACGTGTTGAACCACACCAACCTCGGCAACCCCAACCTGACAGCAAATGCAAGCTCGTTCGGCGCCATCCAAGGCACCAGCACCGATCCCCGCATCGGACAGCTTGCCTTGAAGCTGCTCTTCTAAACGGGAATACAACTTCGAGCAAATCTTCTATCTATGGAGCGGAGTAATAAGCTAAAGCCGATTCTTGAAGAGAGCGGGGATCGGTCTCAAGCCTCGCTCTATACCTATAGAAGACCTGCTTCAGCTTGGGGGAGAATGCGGTGCTGAAATCCGGATTGACACGATGGCTGGCTCTTTTGACGATCCTGATCGGGAGTTCGTCGGCGCAGACGGCCGGTTCCGGCGCCCCCGATCCCGACGGCCGCGCAACCTCGACCGAACGGGCCCATGCCGGAATCGGCGCTCCTGTCCCCGAATTGCCCGCTGCCAGCACTCTGACGCCCAGACAGCAGGCCATACGCATCGCTGACTGGAGGGAGGAGGTCCGCAAGCAGTTGTTCCTCCCAGCCGCGTTGCCGAAGCTCTCAGCCAGAACATGGTCAACCTTCTCCCCGACTCGCGGCGTACTCGCCGATCGTGTCACGTATGCCACTGCTGACGGGATGCTCGTGCCAGCCATCGTCTACCGTCCCGACCCGGCGGTGATCCATTGGAAGGGCAGGCTGCCCGGCATCGTGATCGTCAACGGCCATGGCGGCGACAAATTCAGTTGGTACGCCTTCTACAGCGGAATGCTGTTTGCCGAAGCAGGCGCGATGGTCGTTACGTACGATCCGATCGGTGAAGGCGAACGCAATATCGACAAGGCTTCGCGTTCCGGTGCACACGACGCATGGGTGAGCCCACCGGCCGGCCTGCCCCGGACCGACTGGGGTCAGCGCCTCGCCGGCCTCATGCAGGCCGACGTTATGCAGGCCGTCACCTACCTCGACTCCCGCACCGAGGTAGATCCTGCCCGCATCGCCGTCGCCGGCTACTCCATGGGCGGATTCATCGTGGGTATCACCGGAGCGATCGATCCCCGTATTCACGCCGTACTGGTTAGCGGAGGCGGAGTCTACGATGGCCCCGGCGGATACTTCGATAGCAACCCGCTGCCGTGCCAGATGCCGCCCTACAAAGCGCTTTTGCCTGTCGGTGATCGCGGCGCCGTGCTGTACGCTCTCAACGCGGAACGCGGCCCGATGCTGATCATGAACGGATCCGACGATACCGTCATGGACATTCCAAACCACCCGCCCGGATGGTTCGTCCAGGTCCGGGACCGCGCCCTCGCGCTGGTCGGTGTCCACACTCAGGCCGCGCGGAACCTGTTCACGACGATCTTCTACCCTGGAATCAACCACAGGCCATCCTGGGTCGACCGGCAGGGCGTGGCGTGGCTCAACGCGCAGATCCACTTCGCAGTCTGGAATGCCAGCACCATCACCTCCGAACCGACCACTCACATAGGGCAATGGGTCGTCGCAGATCACGTCTTCCTCGCCAGGGGGGTTGCGCGCGAGGACCGCGAGGCTGGCCTGAACGCGCTTGGCGTCGATCTCCCCGGAATCGAGCGCGAAGACCTCATGGTATTGCCACAATCCGATTGGCTCCGCTACAAGGACCGCCTTACCTATGCGGCCTGGGCCGACAAGACAAGAGCCGCGGAAGCCTCAGCCTTGAATTCGATCCAACACTGATCCGAATCCGTCGAGCATGCGTCCCTGCCTGGCGCTGGCACGAAACTGTGCACCGCTGCGATACTGGAAGGTGTCTAATCGGTAGAGCAGATGGCGACCACCACTCCCCCCAAACCGAGTTCCTTCGAACGGACGCTGGCGAGCGCGCGTTCCACCATGATGTTCAGTGAGGTCGTCCGGCTCGCAGTCGACAGCTTCCGCGCCAGCAAGACGCGCTTTCTCCTGACCATGCTCGGGATGGTGATCGGTTCGGCGTCCATCATCCTGGTCGCGACGCTGGGACTTACCGGCAAGCAGTTCGCGCTCGAGCAGCTCAACAGCATCGGCCCTAATAAGATCGAGCTGCAGTACAGCGGCGGTACCGTCTCCGGCCCGGATAACACCAGCACACCGGACTTCATGACGCTCGACGACATGCACGCTGTACTCGACCAGGTTCCCGGTATCGTCGCCTCGTCGCCCATGCTCGAGTTCCACGACAACGTCAGCATCGGCGACGGCCTTACCAAGGCGACCATGTTGCTCGGCGTCTCGCCGCAGTACCGCATCGTACGCAATCTCGTCCTCGTCTCCGGGCGTTTCTTCGACGACCAGGACGCCCTAGCCCACGAGAAAGTCGCCGTCATTGTCAAGCCCTTTGCCATCGAAATCTTCGGCAGCACGGAAGCCGCCGTTGGCAAGACCATCAGCGTCAAAGGCATACCGTTCGTCATCATCGGCGTCTTCCGCGAGAGCATCGATACCTACGGCCAGTCGGAGATCAGCGAACATACCCTGCTCATTCCGTACCCCGTCGCGCGCTACTTCACCGGAACCTCCGCGTTGAAGGAGATCTTCTTCACGATGCGCGACGCCTCCATGGTGATCCCAGCGAAGGACCACATCCTCCAGATCGTGCGGTCCCGCCACTATGCCAATTCGGTCTATAACGCGGAGACGCTCACCGACCTGCTGAGCAGCATGGCCAAGATCGCGGACATGCTCACCATCGTCCTTACCCTCGGCTCGGGCATCACTCTGATCGTCAGCGGCGTCGGCATCATGAACAGCATGTTGGCCAATGTGCAGTCGCGAATCAAGGAGATCGGCATCCGCAAGGCGCTCGGCGCGACCAGCCGTGAGATACGGTTGCAATTCCTTACCGAGGCAGTGTTCATGTCCCTCAGCGGCGGCCTGATCGGGACGCTCCTCGGGCTGGCGATCCCGTTATCGGTGGGCTTCCTGACGCCGTTCAAAATACCCGTCAACCTGTGGTCCGCCGTCATCGCTCTGTCCACGTCTGTGCTGGTGGGCGTGCTCTTCGGCACGCTCCCCGCCAATCGCGCGGCCAAGCTCGACCCCGTACAGACGCTCAAATACGAATAGAGCCGATTTCCGATGGATGTGCACCGAACGATGTCCTGCCGGACGTGCCTCCTGCGCGGAGGGCGGCCACTTCGTGGCGCGTATACCTTTCCTGCAGGACTCCACAGCACTTGTCCTCTCGTTGGTCGGGACAGAGGCAATCACGTTTCACAAAAAAACGCATCTGCCGCCGGAAGACACTCCGTCGGTAGATGCGTTTTGAAGCTATATATGAGAAAAAGCTATGCGGTAGCTGCAGCAGAGGACAGCACTTCCGCCTCCGGCTGGTCGCCCTTGACCGTCACCTTGACGTGGCTGGTGACCTCGCGATGCAGCTTCACCGGAACGTGGTACTCGCCGATTGTCTTCAGCGGCTCTTCAAGCGAGATTTTGCGGCGATCGATCGTGAAGCCCTTCGCCTCAAGCTGATGCGCGATATCGCCCGAGGTCACAGAGCCGAACAGATGCTCGTTCTCGCCGACCTTGCGCTCGAACACAAGCTCAACCTCGGAAAGCTGCGTCGCCAACTGCTCGGCCGCCGTCTTCTCCTTGGCCGACTTGCGAATCGCCGAACCCTTCATCTGCTCGATCACTGCCTTGTTCGCGTCATTCGCCTCGATGGCGAGCTTGCCGGGCAGCAGAAAATTGCGCCCGTAGCCGTCGGCGACCTTCACCACGTCGCCGCGGTGGCCCAGCTTGTTTACGTCTTCCTTCAGAATGACTTCCATTGCAGATCTCCGATCTTCCTGTCTGGCCTGTCGCTTCCGCCAGTATTCCGAATCCAGTAGAGCCCCGCCGTGCGCGACGTTTCCGCAGCGCACCGGGAAAAGTTAGAAGCGGGCAGCGAAGGCGAGCAGCGCGATATTGCGCGACTGTTTGATCGCCAGGCTAAGGCGGCGCTGGTGCCGTGTGCATACACCGGTCAGGCGGCGAGGTACGATCTTGCCGCGTTCCGCAACGAAGCCCTGCAGCAGGCGAACGTCGCGGTAGGAGATCGCGTCGATCTTCTCCGTGCAGAACTTGCAGACCTTCTTGCGCCGGAAGAACTTGCGGCCGCCAGGTCCGCCGCCCGGTCCGCCAGCGGGACGCGGTGTACGCGGCGCGCCGGAGCCGGCATAGGCAGGGCGGGGTGTGGGTGCGTGCTGCTCAGTCGATTGCGTGCTGCTGGTTTCGTCAGCCATGATGTTTCCCTCTTGGATACTTTGCGGTACGTTGTGCCTTGCTTCGCTCCAGACCTGCGATGAAGTCTCTGAACATTCGGCCGGATGGGACCGAATGGAAGCGAAGTTGGGCGATTCGTCATGCGTTGTGCGATGCGGTCTTAGCTGGCATCGCGAATCTCAGGCGAAATCGGACCGCTTAGACTGCTGCGGAGACAGTCTCGGGCGGCGCATCGGAGGCCACATGCTCAGCCGGAGCTGCAGCAACAGGCGTCTTCTCTTCTTCGGTCTCGGCAGGCACGGCGGCAGCTGGAACAGCCGGTGTATTGACATCCGGTGCGGCAGCAGGAGCCTGCTGCGGCTGGGCGATCGGCTGCGAGCTGCGCTTCACCTTCGTGTCGCGGATCGCCTTCACCTTCGCCAGACGCTTCTCTTCTTCGTCCATGCGAACCGTGATGAACTTGATCACCTGCTCCGACACGCGCAGACGGCGTTCGATCTCGGTGATCAGAGAACCCGCAGCCGCGACATTCAGCAATACGTAGAAGCCGTCGTTGAACTTGCGGACTGTGTAGGCGAGCCGGCGGCGCCCCATCTTTTCCACGCTCTTCACTTCGCCGCCACCATTGGTGACGTTCGCGGAGAAGCCTTCAATCAGCTTGTCGAGGTCGGCTTCTTCAACATCCGGACGGACGATGAACATGATTTCGTAGGTACGATTCATTCGGTCTACTTCTTTCTGCGAAGTTCTGCTTCGCACCGTGCTGGCGTATATTCTGCCAACCCGGTTTGGAGATACCCTGCGTTGATCTTGTGAATCTTCTTTACGACACAATGGCTTACGGCTTTTGCTTCTCCTTCGGCTCGTTCGATCCAGGTTCAGGATCGAGGGGCCGGCGGTTGAACTCGTTCATGGCGGCGCCGACACCGTGCATCAGCACCATCTCGACAGCGCCACGCGCGCGGTCGAGCACTTCATCCAGCACCGCAAGCTCCTGCTTGCGGAACGGCGACAGCAGATACTCCTTGCCACCCGCCTTGATCTCTCTTCCATCCGCCAGCGCAGGTTTCCCGACGCCGATGCGGATGCGCAGCCATTCTTCCGTTCCCAGCACGCCGGAGATCGACTTGACCCCGTTGTGCCCGTTCGCCGAACCGCGCTCGCGAATCCGAATCGTGCCCAGCGGAAGTGCAAGCTCGTCGTAAAGAACGATCATGTCTTCAGATGGGTTTGCAATCTCGAACTCCTGAACCAGAGCGGCCACCGAAAGCCCGCTCAGGTTCATAAACGTCTCCGGCTTGACTAGCAGAACATCCTGCCCCGCAAGCCGCACCCTGGCAGTCAGCGCCCTGCCCCGGCGATTGGTGAGGACCACACCGCAGTCATCCGCGATGCGATCCACAGCCAGAAAACCGGCGTTGTGCGGCGTGAACTGATACTCGATACCGGGGTTGCCGAGCCCGACGATCAACTTCACGCGTTACTTCCCTTCCCAACTAAACACACAAACCTTACTTCTTCTTTGCGTCCTTGGCATCGGCAGCCGGAGCAGCAGCGGGGGCGTCCGTCTTGCCCTTCTTCGCCACCTCAGGCTCTGCCGCGGCAACCACAACCGCATCGACCGCGACAACCTCTTCCTTGATCGCAGTGACGTGGGCGACAGTCGCATTCTCATCGCCGAGGAACTTGATGCTGCCCGGGTGCGGCAGATCGGAGACGTGGATCGCGGCGTTCAGCTCAAGACCGGAGACATCGACATCGAGGTGGCTGGGGATGTCGTTAGGAAGGCACTCGACCTCGACCTCGCGCAGCACATGCTCCAGAATTCCGCCCTGCGTCTTCACGCCGACCGGGATGCCCACCAACTGAATCGGCACCGACACGCGCATCATCTTGTCCATCGCAATCCGCTTCAGATCGATGTGCAGCAGCTTGCCTTTGATCGGCTCATGCTGCCAATCCACGATCATGGCCTTCACGACAGCCGCACCCTGGACGTTGAGGTCGAAGATGGTGTTGTGGCCGGAGTCGGAGTGCAGAATTTTGGTAATCATTCGCGGATCGACCGTCACCGCAACCGCGTCCTGGCCTGCACCATAAACAACCGCGGGAATCTTGCCCGCGACACGAACCCGCCGAGCGGCATTCTTGTTGAACTTGCCCTCGCGCGGCGTTGCAACGACTGCTTCAATGGATGTTGTTGCCATGGTAAATCTTCCTTTCGGGCACGAAAGAGGTTTGAGCTACAGCTGTGAGCTGCCAGCGAAAAACTCTCTGCTCCCTTTGCGGCTCTGCCGCTTATCTGCACTGCAACCGCTTACTCCAACAACTCAGAGCTCAAAGCTCACAGCCCATCGCTCAGTTGAACAGCGTACTCACGCTGGTCTCCATGTGAATGCTTTCGATGGCCCGGCCCAGCAGACCTGCAATCGAAAGCACCTTGATCTTCGGCACCCGCAGCGCCTCTTCGCGCAACGGAATGGTATTGGTCACGATCAACTGCTCCAATCGTGAGTTCGCGATACGTTCGACCGCCGGGCCCGAAAGCACGGGATGCGTCGCGCACGCATAAACTTTTTCCGCGCCCTCGGCCAGCAGCGCATCCGCCGTCTTCACCAGCGTTCCGGCGGTGTCGATGATGTCGTCGAGGATCAGGCACGTCCGGCCTCGCACATCGCCGATCACGTTCATCACCTCGGTGACGTTGATGTCGGTCCGCCGTTTGTCGACGATGGCCAACGGCACATCCAGCTTCTTGGCGAAGAATCTCGCCCGCTCCACGCCGCCTGCATCCGGCGAAACTACCGTCAGGTTCGGCAGATCAAGCTCTCGGAAGTAGCTCACCAGCACCGGGCTGGCGAAGAGATGGTCGACCGGGATATTGAAGAAACCCTGAATCTGCGCTGCATGAAGATCGACGAGTAGCGCACGGTTCGCACCGGCGGTGGTCAGAAGATCGGCAACCAGCTTCGACGTAATGGCAACCCGCGGACGGTCTTTTCTGTCCTGCCGCGCATAGCCGTAGTACGGAATGACAACCGTGATCCGCCCGGCCGAGGCGCGCTTCAGCGCATCCATCATGATCAGCAGTTCGACAAGGTGCTGATCCACCGGGAAACACGTAGGCTGCACAAGAAAGACGTCCGCACCGCGAACGTTCTCGAGCAGTTGAAAATGAACCTCGCCGTCAGAGAATCTCTGCAACCGGGTCTCGCCCAGCGGCACACCGACGAACTTGCAGATCTCCTCGGCCAGTGGCTTGTTCGAAGATCCACAAAAAATCTTGACGCGCTTATCATCTGTCAGCCGCCCGGCGCGCTTTCTCTCCGGAGCTGTCTTGTCTGTTGCGGATGCTGCTTTAGGCCTTCCGTCTTGTCCGGAGAGCGCCGGTGCAGGCTGAGAGATCGTTTCTGTCTCTTCAGCCTGCCCTGAAATAGGGGAAAGAACCGCAGTCGTGTCTTGGTTGTTCACGTGAAACCCTCCAGGCTGGTTGACCTTGAATGTTTCTGCTGCACTGTCTTGCGGAGCCTTGTTGCGGCGCCGTACTTCTCTTGAAATCCTTGTTGCGGAAACTCAAAAAAACTAAAAGACTTCGGTCCTTCCAACTTCTCACTTCTTCCTCCGCATTGTTTCCGCGAAGTCCAAACCGCTTCACTTCAACGGCATGTTGCTGCCGCGAAATAACCCTAAATTCCCTGTCGCATCTAGCGTCGAGCTATTGGTTGGGCGACTAGGATTCGAACCTAGACAAAGAGATTCAAAGTCTCTTGACCTACCGTTAGTCGATCGCCCAGTACATCGCCAATCTTACCCGACCGGCGAGGTCACCCTGCGAACATTCTCTCCCAGTACAAGGCCCGGGGCAAAGTCTCCGTCAGGAAGACCTGCACCCCAACCTCAGATAAAGCCAAAGCCGACTGGACGCGCTGTTGAGCTGCCCTTGCATCCCGCTCGGACCGGTAAAGTCCGAACAGAGCAGAGCCAGAACCCGATAGCGCCGCATACACAGCGGAGCCATCCAAATCATTACCCATCAATTGACGCTTGATTATTCGCAAGGAGGGATACTGAGGAAAGACCACTTCTTCAAAGTCATTCTGCAGACCTCGAAGACGATCACTTCCAATCCCGGTGCGGACAAGCGCGAGAAGGGTATTCTCGGCCAGATCATTCAGCGCATATTCTTGAGTGTTATCAAGCAAGTCCCGTTGTTTCTCGGAGCTCTGATCGCGAAAGATACCGGAGGTGCCGGGCTTACGATCTCCTGTCTTTGCAGAGAGAGAGGCGTAAGCAAGACTCAACTCCTGTAGCCTATCAATTTCGGATAGAGAAGTCAACCCGTCGGTGGCGCCTCCCGCCCTTGTTTGTCCTGTAGCCTGCCCCACGTCTTGCCCTGCGCCTGCCGAAGAGTCCCGTCCCTGCGACATGGGTTCTCCCCCAACCACGGCACTCTCCGCCGCTCTCCGCGCATCCCACTCCTTGAACGCCGCCGGCGTAGAAACCCCTACTGCCGGCACCGCCACGACACACCATGTCCTCGGCAGGTCCGGCATCGGCACCACCTGCTCCCCCCGCCCCAACCCCAGCACCGCTCCGCCCAGCAGAAACAAAGGCACATCCGACCCAATCTCCGCCGCCAACTGCAGCCGAGCCACCCCCGGCAGTGCTACGCCCATCTCCCGCTCCAGCCCCAGCAGCGCCGCCGCCGCATTGGCCGACCCCGCCCCCATTCCACCCTGCACCGGCAGCCTCTTCTCGATCTGAATCTCAACCTCCGCCGCCACCCCCAGCCGCGCCAGGCACCGCTCCACCATCCTCCAGGCCGTATTCCGTCCATCCCGCGGCACAAACGGGTGGTTGGTCTTGAGGCTGATCCGGGTCTCTGCCCCCGAACTCAGCCGCCGCGCCGAAACCGTCACCAGATCGTGCAGATCCAGCGTCTGATACAGCGTCGTCAACCCATGAAACCCATCGCCGCGCACCGGCCCAATCGCCAGCCCCAGATTGATCTTCGAATACGAACGAACACGCGTAGCCATCAGCCTTCGATTCTAAACGCCCTCATTCTTGATCCCGAACCTGGTTGATCCGATTCCATCCAGCGCGAAGCTCGGGTAATCCGCTTGCGGCTTAGAAGTATCGTTCGGCTACTCTGTCGGTCCGAGGGTGCAGGGCCGATAGCGATTTCGCCCCCAGCTTCCGCGCGGCTCCTGCCGAGACACGCCCCGGCGGGACCATCGTACAATTGCGTTACTGCTCGATTCGGCCCAAGCGGAGGGATGTGTGAGCGGTTGAAACAGGCGGTCTTGAAAACCGCTTAGCCTGAAAGGGCTACGGGGGTTCGAATCCCTCTCCCTCCGCCACACTCCTGACACTCAAACCTGAGCCAGTATCCGCTCCTCGTCAGTCGCCGGGATGTACTTGCTGGTCGCCAGGGTGTACTTGCTGGTCGCCAGGATGATAGGTCCGCTCCGTATGACCTGCCACCTGTTCGGGGTAGAAGTAGACTTCGCGCAGGTTGCCCACGGCATAGCGCGTCGCTTCGTCATCGAAGTGCTTCGATCCGGGATGGCCGCTCTCGCCGCCCGCGGTTACGGCTCGTGCCCGCACCTTGTCGCCGAACTCGACCACCGCAACGAAGCTGTTGCCGCTGGTTCCATATCTACGCTTCGTGCCTGGGTACGTGTGCGCTGCGAAAGAGGCCAGCGAGCCCCATTGCGACGAGGTGAAGCCTACCGGGATGCTGGGCTTCGCATCGTTGAACGGCTGCACGATGTCGCCGTTGATTCGCTGGAAGCGGTTGATCTTTCCCCAGGGCGTCTTCCAGGTTCCGAAGTCGGCGGTGAGCTTGCCGGAGGCGTTGGCAAGGTCGTTCAGCATCGTCGCGCCGGTGACGTGCGTGGCGACGTAGTCCTCCCAGAGGACGCCGGCATGACGCGCCTGCAGAAAGACGGGCAAGCCAACCGCCTCGCCCCAATACACCGCCAGCGAGGTTGGGACGGAATCGACGGACCAGCGTGTGTCCCACGACCGCAACGCTGCGATCTGTTCCGCAAGCTGTGCCTTTTGTGGTGAGCCTGCCGGAAGGTCGTCCCACGCTTTGAACAGCACGGGAAGCGTCTTCGCAAACCATGGCAGATAGCTGTCGTATGCCGTGGTCATCAGCGACTCCAGCGTAAAGTCGTGCCGCCCCTTCAGCACACGCACCGCATGGACCCCGCGCGCCGTCTCCGTACCTTGTTCCACATACGCAGGGAAATCAGCCTTCTTCAGCGAGCTCTCGCCCGCACCCGCCCAGGGCGAGTTGTTGACGTTTTCCAGCCAGCCGCTCTTTGGATTCAGCAGATGGGGCGCCTCGTCGAGAGTCATCAGGCCCTTCCAGTCCGTCGCCGGGTCGCTGCCGTCGACCGGCCGCGTGTAGTCGAACCGGGTATCGCGCTTCGGAATGAAATTCCCGTGCCAGTAGGCGATGTCGCCATCCGCATCGGCGAAGACCGTATTGTTCGAGGAGTTGGCTTTGAGCTCCATCGTCTTCCGGTAGGCGGCATAGCTGCGAGCCTTGGTCCGCAGGAAGCTCTGCTCCAGCGCCGGGATCGGGGTATTCATCAGCCGGATCGTCACCCAACGGTCGCCGTCGCTGCGAATCACCGGGCCGTGATGGTTGTAGTAGGTGGTAAAGGCGTGCTCCTTCATACCGTCGGCGGTCTTGTAGAGTAACGTGATCTGCCGGGTCTGGAACGGGCGTTCGCCGGAGCCGTACTTGTACGCGAAGCCGCCGCCCCGCTTCGGGATGACGGTCTCCTGGTACTCGTCGACGGCGTCTACATTGCTCGACGTGTGCATCCATCCGGCACGTTCGTTGAAGCCCTGGTAGACGAAGATCTGGCCCCAGGTCACCGCGCCGTATGCGTTCAGGCCTTCATCGCTGGTCATCTGCAGCTCCGACCGGAAAAAGAAAGACGTGTGCGGGTTGATCAGCAGCAGCGCGTGGTGGTTGGCCGTGTTGGAGGGCGCGATGGCGAAGCCGTTCGACCCGCCCGGTTCCTGTTCGGCCTCATCTGCCATCGCCTGCTCGCGCTGTTGCAGGAGGTTCAGGCTGGAGGAGACCGGGCTGCTGTTGGAACTGGATTGACGAGGCGATTCATAGTGCTCGCGAAGCGCCTTCAGGTCGATCTTTTCGATGTCGCCGCCGATGCTGCCTTCGGTGAACGAGAGCGCCATCCAGGGCTCGAAGTGGTGGATCACGCGCGGCTTCACCTGGGGGTGTTGCGCCAGGTAGAAGTTCATCCCGTCGGCCCACGCATCCATCAGGCGCTTCAGCCAATCCGGGCTGGTGGCGTAGTCCTTCTTCAACTCTTCGGGGTCGATGAACAACCTCTGCCGCAGGTCCTGCCAGAGCTTCGCATCGCCTTCGGCTTCGGCCAGCCGTCCAAGCGAGACCAGGTAGTTGGTCTCGACGCGGTTGAAGTCGTCTTCGCATTGCGCGTAGACCATGCCGAAGACCGCATCGGCGTCGGTCTTGCCGTGCACATGCGCGATGCCCCAGTCGTCCCGCACGATCGTGGTTGCTGCCGCTTCCGACGCCCACCGGCTGCGATCTGCATCCTGCCCGAAGGCGCTTGCTGCGAAGGCAAAAAACAGGGGCACCACGATCCATCGCTTCACTCTTAGAACTCCTCTTGTACCGCGATCTCAAGGCTATGCAAGCTCAGCGGCTATCTTACTCGGTCTCCCGCAGCTCAAGCTCCGTCGCTGTTGACCTATAGCTGTCGCACTCTTCGAGCGGCAATGTGAGCGGCATGATCCGCGTCCGCGCATCTCTGACTGATCAGCGGTGTTCGATCAGGAGGATGTTGCCATCGGGGTCGGTGATGGTGAGAGAGGCGCCGTTCTTCACAAAGGCGACGCCCTCCTTGTGCAGGTGGCGTGCGGATTTGCCGAGGTTCTCCGACTGGAACGTAAGGCGGGCTTCGGTGCCGAGGCTGGCGGGTACGATCTCCACCTCTTCGCCGGAGTCGCCGGGCATGTGCAGGTCCATCGGGTCGCCGGAGATGGATTTGAATTCAAGCTGGTTGATGTAGAAGTCGCGGGCGGCGGCGGGGTCCTGCATGGCGAGCGCGACGGCAATGAGCTTGGCGGCGACGCGGTCGGGGCCGAGGTGCTGGCCCTGGTCGTTCGAGTGTAGCGAGCCGGGCATGTACTGGGTGTATTCGATATTCTGGGGGCCGGAGGGCTGCATGGGCCCGGCTAAGGTAAAGAGCAGGTTACCGGCCCCGGCCTTGCGGACCGAGATTGGCGTGAGACCGCGGCTGACGTAATCGTCGTGGATGGCGTTGAGGTCCGCTCCCTCAAAACAGAGATGGAGGAAGCCGGTGGCGGGGTCTTTGGCAGAGACGGGATAGAGCTCGATGAACTGAGTGTCGTCGATCTTGATGAAGGACTCGTAGGAGACGCCGTTCTTCTTCAGGTCGAAGGCCTGCTCGAAGCCGAGCTTCTCGTAGAAGGCAGTGGAGGCGGCGAGGTCGTGGACCCGGATGGCGACGTGCGCGATGCCGTTCAGAGGCGGGGTTGTCTCAGTCTGGGCCGGGGCGATGCCGCAGAAGCAAAGAAAGGACGCTGCCATGAGGGCAGGGATCGCGAACCGCGCGTGTTGACTGCGGGAAGGCCGGGAGGAGTTTGGTTTCAATGATTTCTCCGTTTGTGGCTGCATATAGATTGTCGCCGATGCGCTGACGCGTGCCAAGCCTGGGGTGATCGATTCGACCGTCCAATCCGCCGGTCAAGAGTGATCCGTTGCCGTCCGGGTAGAATTCCCAGGATCGTCATGGCTGGCTCCGATCCCTCTCGTTTTGGCTAAAGGATGCTTTAGGATGTCGCAACCGTGAAGCGTCCGCTATGCTTCTACGTGTCATCACCCACGCAATAGACGCTCGGAAACACTTCACCAGCGAATAGGAGCAGAACGATGAGAACATCAATACAACAGAAGTATTGCAGCCACGTGCGCATGGCCGCGCTTGGAATCTATCTTCTGGCATCGGCCGCGGGCTGCCTTCGAGTGCTGAGTGCTCAAGCCGCCGCAGCGAAGACAAGCAACGCGTCGCAGCAACGCCTGGAGCTTACCTCCGGGCTGGGGCGCAAGCTGTATGCGCTTCCCGACGACGAAGGTGTGACCAGCGCACGCGTGCAGCTTGCTGCAGATCCGAAGAACGCCGGTCTGGCGCTCAAGTTGTCGCAGGCCCAGGCGGGGCGACGGCAATACAGGGAGGCCGTGGCGACGTGCACCAAAGCGCTCTCCGCTGCGCCGGACAATGCCGCGCTCTATCTCGAACGGGGGCACCGCGAACTTGGGTTGCGCGAGTTCAAGCAGGCGAGCGGCGACTTGAAGCGTGCGACTGCGCTGGCACCGGACAATCTGGACGCGCACTACCACATGGGTCTCGCACACTACTTTCTGGGCGAGTTCAAGGAAGCCGCAGCCTCGTTTGCGTCGGCGCGCGCACTGGCAAAAAGTAACGACAGCTTGATCGACTGCTCCAACTGGCTCTATGCGTCGCTTCGCCGTGCCGGAGACGAGCAGAGCGCCAGTCAGGTGCTGACTCGCATCACGCCGGAGGTGACCAACACCGAGCCCCACCTGTACTTCTACCTCCGGCTGCTGCATTTCTACCAGGGAGGTATTACCGAGCGCGAGGTGTTGCCGCCCTCGCCAACCAGGCCGGCGGATACGGAAGCGGAGCTCTCGTTCGATACGGTTGGCTACGGCGTAGGCAACTGGCGCCTCTATCACCATCAGACACCGCAGGCGCTCGATCTCTTCCGCGAAGTGGTCAAGGGCGACGCGTGGAATGCCTGGGGGTTCATCGGATCCGAGGTGGAGTTGGCCCGCGCGAAAAAATAACCGCCTGAAGTCGAACGGCGTGGCACGGAATTCGACGAACGATCTCCGCTCAGCTATTGACCACGACGACTGCCTGCCCGAGGTACCGGTCGGAGGTGAGCTGGTCGACGAGGAATTGGGCCAGGTCGGCGCGGGTGATCTTGTGGCCCTTCTCTCCTGCGGCAACGATGCGAATCGACCCGGTGGCCGCATCGTCGGTGAGCATCGGAGGACGGGCGATCAAAAAATCGAGGCCGCTTGCGTTGACCTCGGATTCCATGGCGGTCTTGTCCTTGGTGGCTCCGTGCAGGAAGGTGGGTTTGAGCAGGTGCTCGTACCAGAAGGGAGCCTGTTCGGCGCTGTCGCCGATGCCCATCATGGAGATAACGACCAGGCGGCGAACGCGTTCGGAGCGCATGGCCTGGATGATGTTTTCGGCGGCGGACCGTTCGAGATCGGTGCTCTTGTACGGAGTCTTGCCGCCGATGGCGTCGATGACGGCTCCCTGGCCTGCGATGGCGTTCTGGACGGCTACCTTATCCTGAGCGTCGCCGGTGATGACCCGGACGTTCGGCGGCTGCTGGTGGCTGGCGTCATGCACGAACACGCTGACGGTGTGGCCGGCGGCAAGGGCCCGCTCGACGACGAGACTGCCTGTCTTACCCGCTGCTCCAAAGACGATCACATTCATCGGGGCCTCCATTGGCTTTCGTGCGCAACGGTATAGATGCGCTGCGAAAGGGATGCGTTGCTGAGGGGGTGGATCGTGTTGACGCAAAGCGAACTTCAGGCGGCGGTGGCTTCGGCCTTGAGCTTCTCCGCTGTGTAATGGGCGATGAGGGCGTCGATGGTGGGTTGGATCTGGCCTTCCATGACCATGGCGAGCTGGTGGTTGGTGAGGCCGATGCGATGGTCGGTGAGGCGGTTCTGCGGAAAGTTGTAAGTGCGGATCTTTTCGCTGCGGTCGCCGGAGCCCACCTGCTGCTTGCGCTCCTTGGCCTGGATCTGGTGGACGCGCTCGGCTTCGACCTCGTACAGGCGGCTGCGGAGGACGCGCATCGCCTTCTCGCGGTTCTTGATCTGCGATTTTTCGTCCTGGCAGGAGACCACCGTCTGCGTGGGCAAATGCGTGATGCGGATGGCCGAATACGTGGTGTTGACCGACTGGCCGCCGGGGCCCGACGAGCAGAAGGTGTCGATGCGGAGGTCCTTGGCTTCGATCTTGATGTCAACCTCTTCGACCTCCGGCAGGACCGCGACGGTGATGGCGGAGGTATGGACGCGGCCCTGGGTTTCGGTGGCGGGGACGCGCTGCACGCGATGGACGCCGGACTCGTATTTGAGCTGCGAGTAGACGTGGTCCCCTTCAATGATGGCGGTCACGTCCTTCAATCCATGCCCGATGCCGGACTCGGTCTGGGAGAGGATTTCCACCTTCCAGCGGTGCTGCTCGGCGAAGCGGAGGTACATGCGGAAGACCTCGGCGACAAAGAGCGCGGCCTCGTCGCCGCCGGTGCCGGCGCGGAGCTCGAGAATAACGTTCTTTTCGTCGTTCGGGTCTTTGGGGAGGAGGAGAACCTTGAGCTGCTCTTCGATGGGGGCGAGGCGAGGCTCCAGGTTGGCGAGCTCTTCTTCGGCCATGGCGCGGATTTCCGGGTCGGTTTCGCCGAGCATGGCCCTGGCCTCGGCTATGCCATCCTTGATCTTGCGGTACTCGCGGAATTTTTCAACGGTAGGCTCCATATCGCGGTGCTGCTTGGCGATGGACTGGAACTTCTTCTGGTCGTTGACCAGGGTGGGGTCGGACATCTGGCGGCCGAGGTCTTCGTAGCGGGCTTCGAGTTGGTCGAGGCGGTCGAACATGGGTACTCCTGAAGGCAGGGAATAGGCAATAGTTAGTAGGGGTAGAAAGCAGGCTTTGGCGCAGCTAGGCAAAGTCGTGACGGTCGGGCGACTCGGTCACGCGGGGGCAAGACACCGGATTTGCGGCTGGGTTCATGCTGATTTGATGTTACGCCTGTCGCCGTAGATGCGGAATGCATCTTTAGTAGCTAGCTGGATCGAGCGGGGTGCGAATGGCTTTGTTTCGCGCGGTTGCGGAGTTGGCGGAGGAGCTTGCGGGCGAGGCAGGCAGGTTGAAGAAGCGCGCGACCATCGCGGCTGCGATCCTGGCCGTCCATAAGGCTGCGCCGGAGAGCGACGATGCGGGATGGTTTGCGCTTTATCTGGCGGGGACTTCGTTTGCGGAGGCGGATGGGCGAAAGCTGAATGCCGGTGGAGCTTTGTTGTCGAAGGCGGTGCTGGCGGTGAGCGGGGCTGAAGGGGATGCGCTGACGGCGGCTTACAAGCGGCATGGAGACCTGGGGGCGGCGGCGTTTGATCTGCTGGCGGCACAAGGCGCTGCGGCTGGGCGGGAGGAGAGCGGCCGTGCTGCGCACGATGCCCACCTTAGCCGCAAAGAGCGTGGCGAAGATGGGGCACCCGATTTTGTGGACACGCGCGGTGCGATGGGAACACACGGACCCGATTTTGGAGTGGGGTTGACGCTGGATGAAGTTGCGGAGGCGTTTGCGAGCATGGCGGTGGCGCGCACCACGGCGGTGCGGGCGGCGCTGGTGGAAGCGATTCTGCGGCGGGCGGCTCCGCTCGAAGCGAAGTATCTGCTGAAGCTGATGCTGGGGGATATGCGGATCGGCGTGAAGCAGAGTCTGGTGGAAGAGGCCATTTCCGTCGCAGCGGGGGCGGATGTGGAGGCGGTACGGCGGGCGGTGATGCTGGAGGCGGACCTTGCCGGGGCGGTTCGCCGGGCCTTTGCCGGTACGCTGGCTGAGGCAAAGATGCGGTTGTTTCATCCGCTGGGATTCATGCTGGCCTCGCCGGTCGACTCGCCCGAGGAGGCGGTGGAGCGTTTTACGGAGAAGCCGGTGAAGGTGCCGAAGGGACGGAAGAAGGCCGGTGCGGACGGGGATTTGCGGCGAGCGCTGGAGCTCGATCCGGAGCGGGAGACCGAAGCGGCAGTAGCGGTCGAGGCTGCGGGGGAGGCTGCCGGCAGGGCGGATGTGCCGCAGGGTAAGGATGTGGAGGCGGAGGAGTTTGCAGACGCTTCGGTGCTGGATGTGGTGACAGCCCATGTCCCAGAGGCCGAATATGGTGCAGCGAATCCTGCCTCAGGCAATGCCGGGCCGGCTGCCGTTGAGGCTTTTCTAGAGGACAAATACGACGGGATGCGGGCGCAGGTGCATTGCGGAGATGCGGCGCAGCCGGGAAGGGTCGCGATCTATTCGCGCAACAAGGAGGACGTGACGGAGAGCTTTCCCGAGCTGGAGGAGGCGTTCGCGCGGGTTCTTCCTAAGGAGGTGGGGGCCTCGGGCGGGTTGATTTTCGATGGAGAGATTCTGGGGTGGGACCTGGCGGCTGGACGGGCGCTGCCGTTCGCGGTGCTGGGGCAGAGGATCGGGCGCAAGAAAGTGTCGAACGAGTGGCGCAGCCGCGTCCCGGTGGTCTTCATGGCGTTCGACCTGATGTACGCGGGCGGCGAGCTGCTGCTGGATTTGCCGCTGCGGGAGCGCCGGAACCGTCTGGAATCCGTGGTGGAGACGCTGGTAGATTGCGTGGTTTCTCCGGTGATTGTGGACCACCGCGCGCGGGAGTTGCAGGCGGTGATGTTTGCCGGCGAACAGAGTGACAGCACGCCGGCGAACAACCCAATACCCCGGCTGATGATCTCGCCGTCGCGGCTGGTGGAGTCGGCGGAGGACATCGACCGGGCCTATGCCGAGGCGCGGGCGCGAGCGAACGAGGGCGTCATGCTTAAGGCTGCCGGGTCGGTCTATCAGCCCGGGCGGCGGGGCCTCGCGTGGGTGAAGCTGAAGCGCGAACTGGCAACGCTGGACGTGGTGGTGACGGGCGCGGAGCTTGGGCATGGCAGGCGCGCCGGCATTCTAAGCGACTACACGTTTGCGGTGCGCGGCTTGGAAGGCGAGCTGCTGAATGTAGGCAAGGCGTACTCCGGCCTGACCGATGTTGAAATAGCGGAGATGAGCGGGTGGATGATGGAGCATACGCTCGAAGATCACGGTTTTTTCCGGACCGTCGAGCCGCTGATGGTACTCGAAGTCGCCTTCAACAACATCATGCGCAGCGGACGTCATGCGAGCGGCTTCGCCATGCGTTTCCCACGCATCCTGCGCATCAGGACCGACAAACCGGTGGCAGAGATCGATACCGTGGAACGGGTGGAGGAGATCTACCAGTCGCAGGTGGACAAGCCGGTCGAGTGAAGCTGGATGGCGCGAAACAGCACTAAGGATGCTCCGATTAAGTGCCGCCCTTCAAATGTATCCGGGGCTGATGTATCCGAGGCTAAACCCAATTTTCTTGGAGTTTTGTGGCCGGACTAAAGTCCGGCCACAATTCCAAAAGGACTAAAAAAATACAAGAGAGGCCCGCGAAGGCCCCTCTTGCTATTCTTCAATGCTCTGCTTCAAATTCAAATCTAAAAGCTGATTTCGAACGGGTATACACCGAAAAGCTGTCCTGCCGGACGGGCCCACTCCGCGTGGGGCGGGCACTTCGTGCCGTGTATACCGGTCTTGACACCATCTACGGCGCTGCCCTCCCGTTGGTCGGGACGAGGACCGAAGTACATCGGTTGGAGAACCGCCCTAGTGCCCATGGTGG
Source organism: Edaphobacter sp. (assembly GCA_965277575.1). Lineage (GTDB taxonomy): Bacteria > Acidobacteriota > Terriglobia > Terriglobales > Acidobacteriaceae > Edaphobacter. Next base: position 2,246,035 of record CBDIDK010000002.1, on the reverse strand, counting down.
TCATCGTGATGTTCGTCATGACCTACATGTCCGCGGCCATCGTGCCATTCGTTTCCATGAAAGTGATTGAAGCGCTGGTCGCTATGTTCAGGATACGGACCGTGATAGCCGTTATGGGGGTCGTAGCGGTTGTCGACGTAGCCGTGGAAGTTGTTAGGCCCGTGGAACCAGCGGCCCGCGCCAATGAAGACTCCGCCGTTGAACCACTCTGGACCGTAGTACCCATAGGGGGAGCAATTGTACGGCGCAAAGTTGTAGTAGCCGTAGGGACAAACAGGCGGGCCGCCAATCTGGACGTTGATCTGGGCTTCTGCTTTTGGAGTTGCTGCCATGGAGCTAAAACCGATTGCGGCAGCTAACGCAAGGTACCTGAGTGCGTGCATGGTTCACCTCTTCCTGCTTAGAGTGGCGCTGGCGGGTAGAAGTTGCGCCCGCAAAGGACTTCAGCAAAAAACCGGCTCGACGAATCAAGTCGCCGAGCCGGTCCAGATGATTCCAGTGTCTTGACCTACCGAGCCGCGGTGGCCGGTTCGCCGATCTCGCTCAGGCGCTTCTCGAGCAGCTTTTCGAGATCTTCGAGAGCCTTGGAGAAGCCCTCGATGCCCTCCTTCAGCTTGTCGTGCGCCATGCGGTCTTCGGCATGCATCTTCTCAAAGGTCGCTTTGTCCATGGGAATCTTCTTGATATCCATCTTCTCCGCATTGGACGGATCGAGCTTGCGTGGCAGGTTGCCCTGCTCGGAGTCGAGCTCAGCCAGCAGTTTGGGAGCGATGGTGAGCAGGTCGCATCCAGCCAGCTCCTTGATCTCGCCGATGTTGCGGAAGCTCGCGCCCATCACAACCGTCTTATAGCCGAACTTTTTGTAGTAGTTGTAAATGGTCGTGACGGACTGGACACCGGGATCGTCCGCGCCCTGGTAGTCCTTGCCCGTGTCCTTCTTGTACCAGTCGAGAATGCGGCCAACGAACGGCGAGACGAGCGTGACCTTGGCTTCGGCGCAGGCGATGGCCTGGTGCAGCCCGAAGAGCAGCGTCAGGTTGCAGTGGATCCCCTCTTTTTCGAGGTCCTCGGCGGCCTTGATTCCCTCCCAGGTGGAGGCGATCTTGATGAGAACGCGGTCGCGCGAGATGCCTGCCTTGTCATACTGGGCGATGATGTCGCGGGCCTGCTCCTTCGTCTTTTCGCTGTCGTAGGAGAGACGCGCATCGCACTCGGTCGAGACGCGGCCCGGCACGATATCGAGGATCTTGCGTCCGAAGGCGACAGCCAGGGTCTTGAACGCGCGGGCGGCGACATCCTTATCGGAGGCGTTGCTGCCGGCGTCCTTGCGGGCCTGCTTCAGCACGTCATCGACGATCGGCTGATAGGCCGGCATCTCGGCAGCCGCGGCAATGAGCGAAGGATTGGTCGTGGAATCCTGCGGCTTGAACTTTTCGATCGAGTTGATGTCGCCACTATCGGCGACGACCTTGGTGAATCCGCGAAGCTGTTCGAGTAACGTTGCCATTTTCTGCTCCTTGCGCTGCTAATACGATTTTATCAAGCCCTGGAAGGTTGCGGTGGACCGAAAAAAATGCGCCGACCGCAGATTTCCACGGCGAGTCATGGATAAAGACTTAACCCCCAATCTGCACCGATTGAAAAGATAACTTGGGATAAGAACAGAACTGCGGGTGTTGCCACATGGGCAGTTGGCGTCTGATTAGTCTTTTATCCCGCTCTTCTCGCCTTCAGTTTGTCTTTATCCGTTTTTATCCGCACTTATCCGCGGTGGGATCGTTTCTCTACTCCGCGACGAATTGGTTTTCGAGGATGCCCAGGCCTTCTATCTCCACTTGGATGCGGTCGCCGGGCTGGACGGAGCCTACACCCGAAGGGGTTCCGGTGGGGATCAGGTCTCCGGGTTCGAGCGTCATCGCGGCAGTGATGTAGCGCAGCAGATGGGCGATGGGAAAGATCATGTCGCGTGTGCTTCCCAACTGGCGGACAACACCGTTCAGCCGGGTCGTGACGGTGACAGGATCGCCGTCCACCGGGTCGAGCTCGTCCGAGACGATAGGACCTACCGGGCAGAACGTGTCGAACCCCTTGCCCCGGGTCCACTGGCCGTCGCTCTTCTGCAGGTCGCGGGCGGTCACGTCGTTGACGCAGACGTAGCCGCGGATATAGGGCCGGACGTCTTCATCGGGGCCTATGTTGCGGCAGCGGCGGGAGATGACGATACCGAGCTCGCCCTCGTAGTCCACCCGCTGGGAGAGCCGGGGCATGCAGACGATGCCATTGGTGGCCAGCAGGGAGGATGGAGGCTTGAGGAAGAGCAGAGGCTCTTTTGGCACTTCGTTTCCCAGCTCGGTGGCGTGATCGCGGTAGTTGCGTCCAATGCAGAGAATCTTCGAAGGGTTGACGGGAGCAAGCAACTGCAGCTCCGACAACGGGGCGGGCTGAAAATTCTTAGCCAGGGGCGGCACGGTGCGGGAGGGAACGTCCTCGTGCGGAGCCTGCATGGGGAGCGTGGCCCAAAGGACGCCTGCACGTTGCTCGACCAGTGCGTAGCGGGGGAGCGAAGTTCCATCTTCCAATGACAGATATTTGCAGTAACGCATGGTTATTGCTCCCTTCGAATCTCGATGACATCGGCGCCGGGTGCGCTTTCATTTCCTGCCTTGTCGATGGCGCTGACCCGGTAAGCATACCTCTGCCCAGCCACGGCGGTCTCGTCGCGAAAGGCAGGAGCCTGCACCGGGGTGGGGTTCAAGCGGATGGCCGCTCCGTCAAGTGCGCCTGAGGCCGTGACATCCTGCCTGTATACGATGTAGCCGGCGAGGTCGGGGTCCATATCGGGCTCCCAGGAAAGGTCGATTGAGCGCGTGCCCTCGCCTGGAATCGCGGCCAGGCCTGCGGGGATGCCGGGCGGGAAGGTGTCGCGGACCAGCACTGCGACGGCTGGCGAGGCAAGGCTGCGAAGTTCAAGTGCATGGCCGGCGAGCCAGACGGTCCGGACACGCTCGGCGGTGTAGCTGTACGTTGCCCCGGTCTGGGCGGTGCTGTCGATGGTTCCGCCGGGGTCGGAGCCGGAGTGGGGCGTCTCCAGCTTGACTGGAGCTTCGGTGCCGTCTCCAGTGTGGCTGGCGGGGCCGGGACCGGGTTTGGCGGGTGGCTTCGCATGTTTCGGCTTGAGCTTCGAACCGGGCTTGGAACTGGGCTTGGGCCCGGGCCTGGAACCGAGCTTCGACTCCGGTTTGGACGAGATCGGGTTCGAAGCAGCGGGAGGTGCGATAAGAGCGGCGGCGCCTTCCGTCACGCGGTTGAGCTCTGTGGCGGCAGCGGTCTTTTGCTGGTTCCACTCCAGCATGACGCCGGTCCGGACCGGGGTGACGCGCAGGTTCTGAACCGGCGGCGCCGCGGTGCCGGCGGCGGCAAAGGCCTCGTTCGACTCGCCGGCCGACCGCTGGCCGGCATTGAGGATGCGGACCCGGTAGACCAGCAGAGATGGCGGGTCGGCAGTAAGCGCAGCAGGCAGGCTGTCGGAGATCTGCGAAGAACCCGGTTGGACAGGCAGGCGCTTGACTGGCGTGCAGGGGGGCTGTGTCGCGGAGGAGCCGGCAAGCGGAGCACCGTAACGGCAGATCTCCGCAGTCAGAGCACTCTTTAGAGGGATGATCTCCAGACCGTCCGTCGTCTTGGAGGGAGTCGTCCATTGGAGTTCGACCTGATTGCCTGTGCGGACGGCGGCCAGGTCCTTGACTGTCTCGGGCAGCCGAAGCGATGGAGCGCGGGGGGGTCCCGGACTGGCGCACCCCAGGGCCAGCGGCAGAAAACTAGTCGCGCAGATCGCAGCGATCCAGCCTTCGGATCGCAGCAGGCGCGGTGGACTTGTTGGCGTCATTCGATTTCAGGCTAGCATTCGAGGACTTTATCGGCCTTGCAATTCCATCCGATCGAAAATCTGCATCCTAATCAACATGGTGGCGTAATCTTTGAGACTTTGATGAGGTTTCAACATCTGTTGGTATAGCAAACAAGTGAGGCACTCAAACATGGCTTCCATTACAGCATCTCTCCCTCCCAGTCTCGCCCCGATCGAACAGCTTACAGGTTCCGACGCTCAGACCCTCCAGATCGATGGCGGGGCCGCCGAGTCGTTCATCGCCGAGAAGCGAATCGGCGAACGCATCAAACACCTGCGTCTGAAGAAGTCGATGGGCCTGGTCGATCTCGGCCGTCATACCGGTCTCTCGGCAAGCTTCCTGTCCCAGTTGGAGACAGGCCGCGTGGTGCCGACGCTGAGGAACCTTGCGCGTATCGCCATGGTCTTCTCGAAGGACCTCAGCTACTTCTTCGATCCGGAGCCCCAGACCCTGTTCCGTGTGCATCGCCGGAGCGAGCGGGTGCGCCTGCCCCAGAGCGGAGTCGAGGACCCGGCATATTACTTCGAAAGCCTCGGCTATCACGTGCCCGACCGGCAGCTCGATCCGTACTTCGCGGAGTTTCTCCCCGTGAAGGAAGGCCGTATGCCGCGCGCCCACCAACACGCCGGATGCGAGTTCCTCTATCTGCTCTCGGGCACCCTCGATGTACAACACGGAGAGACGACCCACCACATCGAGGCAGGCGACGCCATTTACTTCGACGCGAACACCACACACAACTACGCCTGCATCGGCGAAACCCCCGCCACGGCAGTCATCGTCACCCTGCAGCATCCCCTTCTGGCGAAACTGGGAAGCGGCGCGCGCGTCCCGGCTGGCGAAAACGGTCGGACGCGCACCGTCCCGGGAGCTATTCTGCGAGCTGCTGCGGCGCCCAGGAAGAGCTCTCCCCGGATGCAGTAGAGGTCTCAGTGGAGGTTATCTCCGCGTTCTAGCGCCTCGCATGGCGGGGCTGGGAGATTGCACCAGGCTGAGGGCTGCGGTGCTCATCACACCCAGACGCTGAAGTGTCTTGCGCGCCAGGCCGGTCAGCGGAATTTTTCCAAGGCGGCTGGTCTTTATCCAATACAGGTCGCGTTTTGCGGCTGGGACGGCGCGACGCAACCTGTCGTCCTTCGGGCCATGCGCCGCGAAGACCTGAACGTAATAGTTGGTATTCGTGATGGCATGGCGCAGCCGCAGCACGGGTTCACGTCCTTGGACGGCATCCTGCGGCAGTGCTGGAAGCTCGTACATGCCGGGCATCAGGCTCGCGTCGGCGGGTCGCACCTGCAGCAGCACCTCCGTAATAGTGCCGCGCTTCCGCAGGCTGAGAAGATAGGCCGCGGGACGGCTGCGTTGCGCTGTGCGTGGCGGGGTGGCATGCTCCCCCCGGGTGCGGCACATGGCGATCAGCGGACAGTTGAGGCAGAGCGGCGCGCGCGGCAGGCAGATCGTCGCACCGAGCTCCATGATTGCCTGGTTATGGTCTCCGGCGGCGTTGATATGGATCCTGAGTTGGGTGTGGACGCGCCGCTTCGGCACCAGGGCAGCGGCCTGCGTCTGGACAAAGGCTCGCCCAGCGGCTGTGCCAAGGTCCGGACGCCCGGTGAGCCGCAGAAGCACACGTTCGACGTTGCCATCGACGACGGCGATGCTCTCGCCAAAGGCGATGCTGGCGATGGCGGCGCAGGTGTATTCGCCGATGCCGGGCAGCGTGCGAAGCTCAACCGCGGTGTTCGGCAGCACGCCTCCGCGCTCTTCGGTCAGGAACTTTGCCGCCTTGTGCAACATGCGCGCCCGGCGGTAGTAGCCCAGGCCCGACCAGGCGGCCAGCACCTCGGCTTCGGGTGCGAGAGCCAGGGCGAGCAGGGTGGGAAAGCGGCGCAGGAAATCTTCGTAATGATCGATGACGGCGGCAACCCGGGTCTGCTGCAGCATCACCTCGGAGACCCATGTGCGGTACGGATCGCTGATCCCGCGCCAGGGCAGCTTGCGCGCATGGCCGCGATACCAGCTCATCAGCCGGCGGCGAAAGCTGGCCGGGTCCAGAACGGAGCCGACGGGGAGTGGGGGCATGTTGCTCGATCCCTCGTCCGTCGTGTTCAGCAGGGCCTGAAGATGCATCGTCCAAAGTCTAACGCCTGGAAGCAGCCCGGTGCCAACCTGAAACCTGCCGGAATGCACACCGCCATCAGGCCGTGTCGCCGGGCCTGGTTTTGGGAACGATCGGCTCGGGCTTGATCGGGTACGGCGGCCCCTTCGCGAAGACCTTCTGCATATCCGCGTCGTAGCCGTAGATGTCGTCGAAGAAGTGCGTCTCGCCATCTTCGGCGACGATGGCCGTCAGGTAAAAGATCACGATCGGAAGCGGCGTCTTCAGGGCTACGGTCTTGTTGTCCGGGCCGTTGTTCATCGCATCTTCCACCTTGTCCATATCCCAGTCGCCGCTCTGTCCGTCGAGCACCCACACGGCCAGGTCCGCCGGCTTCTGGACCCGTATGCAGCCATGGCTGAAGTCGCGCCGCGAACGATCGAAGAGCGACACCGCGGGCGTGGAGTGCAGATAGATGTCGTACTGATTGGGAAACATGAACTTCACCAGCCCCAGCGAGTTCTTCGGCCCGGGCCTTTCGCGCACCATCACCATTCCCTGCGCTACCTGGTGCGCGGTGTAGGCGGTCTGTACGACACCTTTATTGTTGGTCGCCTCATAGTTCCTCGTCGAGAGATAGTCGCGGTTCGCCTCGATGTGCGGAACCAGCTCCTTCTTCGCAATATCCACCGGCACATTCCAGAAAGGCCGGAAGACGAGGTATTTCATCATGTGGGTAAAGACCGGCGTCTCGTGATCGTCCTTCTTCTGGCCAATGACGACGCGCATGGTGAAGTCGATCGTATGGTCCGGGTTATATCCGCGCAGCACAAACTCCGGCAGGTTAACCATCAGGCGAGGATGCAGATAGGGCTCAGGCAGCCAGCGCCAGCGTTCGAGCGCGTCCTGCAACTGAGCCACGCGATCGCTGATTGGAACGTTGAGCGACCTGATGGTCTGCGGGGTAAGCTTGCCGTCTTCGGCGATGCCGTGGCGATGCTGATAGTGCCTGACACCGCTCGAGAGCGCGGCATCGAAGGTTCTGCGCGCCGCGGGGTCTGGATCCGGCATGCTCCCATCCGTCGTACCAAAGATGCCGCCCACATCGCCTTCGAGACGCAATCGCGCCAGCAGCGCATCCGCCTCCGGATAGGGACTGCCCTCGGAGATAGCCTTGGCCACCATTGGCAGCGGCTCCATCTGCGCCTGCTCCTGCAGCTTAGCGAGATCGAGATAGTGCGCCAGCGTCTGTTCGGTCTGCCGGTACTGGTCCGAATCCGGCTCCACACCGGCAATCAACTGCGGCACATCCGTCGCATCCACCGCGTTGTCCGAGACGAACTCCGCCAGATCGTACTTCTTCTCGCTGACCGGAATCTCGAAGTTGAAGTGCTGCGGATTGACGCGGCCCATGCGCAGGTCGGAGATGTAGCGCATTACGTTCACCGTCATCGCAACGTCGAACAGCGAGATGGCGTCCGCGGATTTGCTGGTGAGCGCCTGCACCCGGCTACCCCAGCGCGAGGCGTCATAGTCCTCCGGGATCAGGCCCTTCACCGCCGCATCCTGAAACTGTCTCATGAAGGCTGTGGCCGAAGCGGTCGGCGCTCCGTTACGAGTCCAGGCAACCTCGTAGTTGCGGTCGTCGTAGAACGAGGCGACGCTGGGCTGATAGTCGGAGAAGTTCGGCCAGCGCAGGTCGGGCATCTTGCTGGTGTCCACCTTCTCCTTGGGAAGCTCCTTCTGCGCGACGAGCTGATGCAGCTGGTCCGCATACTTCGCGGTGTTCGGCTCGGACTTCGATCTGCGATGCCGGTGGCAGCCGCCGGCCAGCAGCAGAACGGCAAGGGCACACGCGGCGCAGAGGGAGCGGGCAGAGGCTGTGGCTTTCAACGTCATCACGAACGGGACCATCCTTTAAAGCCAATGCTGTCCCCGGGCTCGCCGGCCTGGTATTCGGAAGACTGCTAGATAGCTATGCATCTCCGATGCACCATGCGGCGAATCGCCTCGCAGGAGATTCATGTTCAGGGCCTGGATACAGTCTATCGTGCGATGGCAGGCAGCAGCGTGAGGCAGATCATCGCCTGGGTCAGAAGCAGCGCGCCGGAGAGTGTAAGGAACAACTTCCGCTGCCGCGTCTCCAGCACATCGGCGAAGACGCCCCCGAGAAACGTAAACAAAAATGGCAGCGCCCACAACCACGGCCGCGAGACCGTCTGGGTGGTCATCAGAGGAAGCAGCAGAAGTACCATCACCAGCGGCGCCGTGTTGCCGAAATAACGGCAGCGCCGCACCGTCGCGTACAGCAGCAGCGAGACCAGTGTCGCAACCGCGATCGGCCCGTTGGCCAGCGAGGCGAAGAACCGCGTCGCTCCATTGAGCGTGAACCAGAATCGCGCACTGCCCCCGGTAAAGACGTAGCTGAACGGCGCCAGGCGGAAGGCATAGAAGCCGAACAGCATGGCCAGCGCGCCCATCGCCGTGTAGATCAGGATCTGCATGACGTAGCTGCGGCGGCGCTCGGCCAGGTACATCATCCACACCGCCGCCATGACGAAGCCGACCATGGCCGCCAGCAGATGCGCCGCCGCGGTCAGGCCGAGCGCCAACGTCAACAAGATGATGCGCGGCCTCCACCTGCGTCGCGGCCCCTGCATCGCGTGAGCCACACCCATCGCCGCATACACCAGCCCGTACAGACCCCACATGGCCAGCACGTCGTTGTTCGGCACCACCGCGAAGCGCACCACCTCCGGACAGAAGCAGTAGAGCCCCAGCGCAAAGAACGCGCCCTCATTGCCGAAGAGCCTGCGCGAGACCCACCACAGGCCGCCGCCCAGCCAGATCGCAAAGAAAATGAACGGAAGATGCAGCAGGTACTTCACGCTGAAGAGCTCGTGCCGAGCCTCCCAGGTCGAGCCGTTCAGCGTCCCCTCCGCATACAGCCTGTTCTCCGGCCTGCGCAGCTTGTCGGCGCCCAGCATCGCCAGCCGCTGCACCGTCAGGGGAAATCCCGCCATCCGGTATGCAAAGGTTCCATCGCCATTCAGGTTGCCGCAGGTGGTGAAGTAGCCGGCCAGCGGCGAGGGCCGCTCCCACATCTGGCGGCCGCAGTCGGCGTAGCGATAGTCCTGCTGGGAGAGCTGCTGTCGGCTGACAACCCAGAGGCACTCCACCAGAAAGAACAGCAGCAGCAGCGCGGCCAGACGCTGCGGTCGGCCGATCTTGATGCGGGGAAGCTTCATTCGCATGGCGTAGACTGCCGGCCTTTACCTGTCAATTTCAACTCGTTCCGCATCCCGGCCGTCGTCTGCAATGGGCGCTCGCGTCCTTACGAAATCCGAACCGCATCCTGCCCTCCGGCGGCCCCGTCTTCGAGTGTATCGTGGAGAGGTATGCAGTCGCTTTCCTTCACCCCAGGCCGCGCCTTTCTCTCCTCCAACTCCGCCACGGTCCCCTGGACGGTCGTCTTCGAAGACGAGGGCATCGCCGGATACTTCTATGCCTGCGACCGCTCGCAGGAGGTCCATGAGCACAGCATCCTCGACGCCATGCTGATCTACAACGTTGCCGCACTCGCCCGCAGCGACGCCGAGCACGAGCGCCCGGAGCCGCAGCGCATCGCCTCCGTCGAGTGGTCGCGCGATGGGCTGCAGGCCGTGCTCTACCTCGACGGCACCGCCCAGGCCCTCTTCGACTTCCAGGCTCGCGCCGGCTACTGCCGCATGGATTTTCCCAACTTCGTCGCCGAGCAGGGCGATACCTGGCGCAAATCCACCCACACCTGGTCCGATGGCGCCTTGCAGCGCTTCGAATCCAGCCTGTACGCGTGAAAAAGCCGACCGCGGATGGCCTTCGTTTGGGCTACCTCAAGAACATGCGCTCCACGTCCAGCCAGTCATTCACACGCCGATAGCCCTTTACCCCTGCGTTGTGCGGTGAGGTGTAGAGTATTCCCTCGCCCGCAAACCGCTTCAACTGCCGGGGATTGTCGTCGATCAGAAAATCCGCCCGCAAAATACTCTTATCGCCGCAGAAGACGATGTGCGACGCAGGGATGAACGGAAAGTGACGCTCCAGCCAGCGAAACTTCTGCTGGAATGAGGTAGGCACCTCCATCGCCGCAGTGGCAATAAACACCTCGTACCTCGTGTGCAGCCGGTCGATCACACGCTGCGAATCCGGCATTACCGCCATTGCCTCGAAGAAGTCCTCCGAGCGCATACAGGCGTCGAGCACCTCGTGGCGATCCGGCGAGACCACCTCCCAAAGCCACTTTCCTTCGAGGTCCGCCGTCGTGATCTGCTCCCCGTAGTGCCGGTTGTAGCGCAGCAGATGTTCGCCGAGCGCGTCGGCCATCACCTCATCCATGTCGATACAGATTCTTTTCACAAATGTGCTCTTGCTCTCCTGGAAGGTGTGTCAGGTCGTCTGCGACCTCAATCAGACTGTCTACAGAGATCGAATAATCGATGCCGCAATGCTCTCCACCGGCACGGTCTTGCGCTGCGGAGCATCGCGTGCCGGATCATAGTAGAGCAGCCGTCCGCAGCTCTCGCAGGTCATCATTGCGTCGTCGTTGCCGCGGTCGCGCAGATCGTTCCAGCGCTGCGGCCGCACCATCATCTGGCAGGCCATGCACTTCTGGTTCAGCGCTTCGGCCACCGCCGTCCCCTTCGCCCTGGCAATCCGGTCGTACGTGGCAAGCGCCGCTTCGCCAACCTCGGCCCGCACCGCCATGCGCTTCTCTTCGACCGCTGCCAGCAATGTCTTATCCAGCGCAATTGTCTCGGCCGCCCGACCCCGCTCGCGCTCCAGCGTGGCGGAGGCGTTGGTCACGGCCTCATCGGCCAGCGCCTTCTGCGCGTCCAGCCCTTCGCTGCGTTCCATGCTCTCGATCTCGGCGTCCTCCAGACGGCTCACCTCCGCCTGCGCAAATGCGATCTCATGCTCGAACGCCGTCACCTGTACCGTCGTCGTCGCCAGGTCCATATGCTTGCGGGTGCGTTCGACCTTCGCGTGCTGGTCCTTCACATCGGACTCCTGCCGCCGCCGCAGCGCCTCCTCCTTCGCAATCAGGTCGACGATCACGGCCCGCTGTCCCATCGCCGCCTTCGCCTTCGTCTCCAGCCCCGCCACCTGCTTCGGCAGCGCGGCCATCTCATCGCGCAGCCGCTCCGCCTCGACGTCATGGCCCTGCAACACGATCAACTTCTCCATATCCGGATGCATCGGCAACTCTCCTCTACCCGCTTTACACAATCGACACCGGCAAAAATCGAAGCCCGGCCCGCCGCGTTGCCCTGTCGTACAGACTGCTCGACCGCCTGCCAGCGCTGTTTCAAGCCTACGCGCACGACGCCAAACCTGCCGCAGACACAGGCTCCCACGGGCTCCCGACTTGCCTCTTCATCTTCATCCTAGCCGGCCTGCGGTCTCTTCAGATTCTAGTCCGCATGTCGCCGCAAACCATCATCCGCACCGCATCCTGCACTCACTGCTATCTTTAATAGCTGATGCAGCCCGGTATCTCCACCCACGTCTTCTTCTCGCAGCGCCTGCAGCCCGGCCTGCTCGACGCCCTGCACCAAAGCGGCGCCCGCACCATCGAGATCTTCGCCGGCCGCCACCACTTCGACTACACCGACCGCGCCGCCGTCCGCGACATCGCCTCCTGGTTCCGCAACACCAACGTCGCAGCCACGCTGCACCAGCCGCTCTACCTCACCGACCGCGCCGGCGTCTCCAGCGACGGCAACGCCCAGTGGTCCCGCCACGTTGCCGCCAACCTCAACCTCATCGACCCCGAAAAGTCCCGCCGCATCGCCGCCATGGACGAGGTCAAGCGCGCCATCGAGTCCGCCGAGCAGATCTCCATCTCCGCCTGCACGCTCCACCTCGGCCAGAAAGACGACCCCTGGGACACCCGCGCCCTCGACGATTCGCTCACCGCCATCGAGCACCTCCAGGCCTTCGCCCACCCTCTCGGCGTCCGCATCCTGCTCGAGAACCTGCAGAACGAGATCACCACCCCCGAGCACCTCCTCGAAATCGTCAAGGTCGGCCACTTCGACCGCGTAGGCTTCTGCCTCGACACCGGCCACGCCCACCTCAGCGCTCCCGAAGAGAGCAAAGGCATCGACGCCGCCTTCGAACTCCTCGGCTCCCGCATCGGCCAACTCCACCTCCACGACAACCACACCCAGAAGGACGACCACCTCTGGCCCGGCGCAGGCGCCATCGACTGGACCAACGCAGCCCGCCAGATCGCCACTCTCCACGCCAACACCCCCGGCATCCTCGAGATCGCCTATGACCTTGAAGAGAGTCCCGAAGCCGTCACCTCTAAAGCCACACAAGCCTTCGACCTCCTCAAGCGAGCCACCCAAGAACCTCTCGCGTCGAAACCCGCTTAGCCTCCGCGCAGCACAAATTTGTGTACCCCCATAACCTGCCCTGAGCTTGCCGAAAGGTCTCGATTCTGAGATGTGAGCATTCGCGCCCGCGTGAACCGCTCTCCTCACCCACTCACCACGCAAATTACATAACCCGAATCCGCGTAAACTTAAATCTTCATGGAACAAACCCTCGCCACCATTGCCTCCCTCTCCGCCCACGAAGGCCAGACCGTCACCCTCCGCGGCTGGCTCTACAATCTCCGCGCCTCGGGCAAGCTCCTCTTCCCCATCTTCCGCGACGGCACCGGCACCATCCAGGGCATCGTTCCCAAGGCCGCCGTTCCCGAAGCCGTCTTCGAGACGCTTAAAAATCTCACCCTCGAATCCAGCATCATCGTCACCGGCAAGGTCCGGGCCGACAGCCGCGCCCCATCAGGCTTCGAACTGGACGTAGAAAACGTAGAAGTCCTCCAGCGCGTCCCCGACGAAACCCCCTTCCCCATCACCCTCAAAGAGCACGGCGTCGACTTCCTCATGGAGCACCGCCACCTCTGGCTTCGCACCCCGCGCCAGTCCGCTATCCTCCGCGTCCGGGCCACCATCATGCGCGCGGCTGCCGAATACTTCGACACCAACGGCTTCATCCGCACCGACCCGCCCATCCTCACCCCCAACGCCTGCGAGGGCACCAGCGAGCTCTTCGAGATGGACTACTTCGACGACGGCAAGGCCTACCTCACCCAGTCCGGCCAGCTTTACATCGAAGCCACCGCGCTCGCCCTCGGCAAGGTCTACAGCTTTGGCCCCACCTTCCGCGCCGAAAAGTCCAAGACCCGCCGCCACCTCACCGAGTTCTGGATGATCGAACCCGAGGTCGCCTTCTACGGTCTCGACGACCTGCTCAACCTCGCCGAATCTTTCCTCACCCACATCGTCACCACGGTCCTCGCCCATCACCGCGCCGACCTCAAGGTCATCGGACGCGACATCGCCAAACTGGAAGCCGTCATCGCCCCCGCGCCGGAGGAACCCACAGAACCGGGTGCCCCATCTTCGCCCGCGCACCTGCAGGCTAAGCTGGGTGAAGGCGCGTCTGCCGCACCCAGTGCCTTCCCCCGCCTCACCTACGACGAAGCCCATGCGATGCTCACCCAGGCCTTCGCCGATGGCAAAATCGAAAACGAGCACACCTACGGCGACGACTTCGGCTCCCCCGACGAGACGTACATCTCCTCCCAGTTCACCAAACCCGTCATGATCCACCGCTACCCCGCCGCCATCAAGGCCTTCTACATGCAGCCCGACGAGCACGACCCCACCAAGGCCCTCTGCGTCGACGTCCTCGCCCCCGAAGGCTACGGCGAAATCATCGGCGGCTCGCAGCGCATCGACAGCTACGACCTCCTCAAATCCCGCATCGAAGCCCACGGCCTGCCCCTCGAAGCCTTCCAGTGGTACCTCGACCTGCGCAAGTACGGCAGCGTCCCCCACAGCGGCTTCGGCATGGGCATTGAGCGCGCCGTAGCCTGGATCTGCGGCCTCGACCACGTCCGCGAAACCATCCCCTTCGCCCGCACCCTCAACCGCATCTACCCTTGAGTGCCGGCTGTGAATGCCACAAAAGTCACAGCTTCACCCCTTCCACCGACAGCCAACTCTGCCATCATAGATAGAGTCCTCGAACCGATCGAGGCGCAAGTGAAACGGAGCAAGTGGATGAAGCTGACCAGAACGAAGCAACTTTGCAGTGCAACGATTTTTTCCATGACGTTAGCCGCGGCGCCCGCATTTAGCCAGATCCACGTCTACATCGGCACCCCGCCCCCGCCGATTCGTTATGAGGTCCGGCCGCCCATGCCGGGTGATGGCTACGCCTGGGTAGACGGGTACTGGGGCACAGTCGGCAATCGCTACGAATGGGTTCCCGGCCGATGGAACAGGCCCCCCTACGCCGGCGCTTACTGGAACCATCCGCACTACGACCACTACGAACAGGGATGGCAGATGCACGAAGGCCACTGGGATCATGAGGATCATCGCGACGACCACGGCCACGATCGCCACTAGCCCGAATTCGCTGGTCGTCTATGGAGCAGTGATGCACAGGTGAGGCACAGTGGGGGAAGTGGGTTACCCATCTTCGGCGCGGCTTTTGCGCCTAAGGTGGGGGATCGAGCGAAAGCTCGACCGCTTTCCTCCTGAGCCGCATCAACACCAACCCCCAATCCTCTCTAATCTCACCGCTTTCATAGGAAAGAAAGACAGGGCCCGGACCTCAATCCGGGTCTTGTCATTTCTATTTGAGAAGCAGCCACCACCACCCGCGAACCCTTTCCATTCAATACTTAATCGCGCCGGGAACCGAACCCAGGCGGCAGCTTTAGTCCAAGGATTCCACTTTCTCTGCTTCGCATGCCGCATGATCACAAGAATGAGCCTCCTACTCAACTCATAAAGCAATAACAGGCGTTAGCGTGGAATTTTGACGTTTGGTGTGACGATCCCGGTTAGTGCTCGATTTCTTCAAGGATGGGGTGCAAGTCGCGGCTTCCGTCGACGACGCGCTCGATCCTGACAGTATTCTTGCGAATCCTGAAAAGAAACCTTGCCCTCAGAACGCGTCGCACATAGTGGGGCCGGTACGACGGTCGGCAGTGGACTCGCGCTTCTGTTGCGCTGTTTTGCGCTCGATCTGACGGCGACGCAGACGGCTGAGATGACCGGACTATCGGTTCGTTCCGTGAATGTGAACGGTGTTCTCCCTTTGGCGGCGTTCTGGAAGCGGACGAATCCTGCTTCGGCCCACGGCGCGTTCGCGGCAAGCGAGGACGTGGAGCAGGTGGAAAAACCATCGTCTTCGGTCTGCTCAAACGAGGCAATCAGGTCTACACCGAGATCGTGCCGAATGCGTCAAAAGCCACGCTGCAAGCCATTATTCGCGGCAAAGCCAGTCCGCAAGCGGTGTTGCACACCGACGGCTGGCGAGGATACGACGGGCTCGTCGACCTGGGCTTCGACAAGCACTTCCGGGTCAATCACGGAGAAAGCGAGTTCGCCTCCGGTACCAACCACATCAACGGCATCGAAAGCTTCTGAACTTGGCAAAACAGCGCCTGGTCAAGTTCAACGCGGTGCCCAAACACACCTTCTATCTACACCTGAAGGAGTCAGAGTTTCGATTCAATCAGAGACAAAACAATCTCTACAAAGTCCTGCTATCTTTCCTCAGATTCGACTGTTCTGCGCGAGCTACGCCGCAATGGCTGGCAGTCGCCGTCGGAGTTGGCCTGTCGAGCCAGGAGGATAGCCGGAGGGTATCGGTGCGTTCTGGCCGATCGGCGGGCACGCGTTCTGGCCCATCGGGCACGCCGGCCGCCGAAGCTGGTGCCCGGCAACAGGCTGTGGACGATCGTAGTGGGTGATCTTCGCGAGGGCTTGAGTCCAGCGCAGATCGCGCGCACACTGGCTCGTATGGCTGAACCCGAGCGGCTTTGCTACGAGACCATCTACACCGCGTTCTACGCGATGCCGCGGGGACAACTCCGCTCCAGCCTGCTGAGTCGGATGCGCCACCGGCGCCACCGGCGAGGGTCGCAGTCAGGCAAGCCCAGGCGCAGCAGGCCGTCGATCCCGGACATGACCCTGATCGATCAGCGGCCCCTCGAAGTCCAGATGCGTCTGGTCCCGGGCCACTGGGAGGGCGATCTGATCATCGGCAAGGGCAACCTGTCGCAGGTGGGCACGCTGGTGGAACGCACCACCCTGTTCGTCGCCCTGGTGAAGCTGAACAGCAGCAGTCCAGGCGTCGCCGCCCAGGCCTTCACCCACATCCTCAACCGCTTCGAAAGCCAGTTGCGCCGCTCCATGACCTACGACGACCTACGACGACCTACGACGACCTACGACGACCTACGACGACCTACGACGACCTACGACGACCTACGAGCAGGGCTCGGAGATGAGGCACCACAAAACACCGACCAGAGAGACCGGAGTCGAGGTCTACTTCGCGCGCCCGCACGCTCCATGGGAAAGGGGGATCAGCGAAAACACCAACGGCCTGTTGCGCCAGTACCTGCCTAAGGGCACCGATCTGTCGTTGTTCTCTCAACCCCAACTCGACGACATCGCATGGCGGCTCAACACCAGGCCAAGAAAAACCCTCGGATGGAAAGCACCCGCAGAGCTCTTCCTCCCCAACAGCGCATTCGACTTCGTGCAACACTGGTCACAGATAACATCCGTTGCACTTGCACCTTGAATCCACCGTCCCCGCAAACAGGTCTTCGTTTGTGGGGTGACAGAGCGAAGTGGGCCCGCCCGGCAGGACAGGCATTTCAGCAGAAGCCACTCGGTCAGGCGATTTTAGCGCCGCTCGCCGCAGTAACCGTCGAGCTCACCGGAATGGCCTTCAAAGCGGAAGGAAAGTTCAGCGCCAGCCGTCGGCGAAAGAGCGAACGGGTCACACCCGTCAGGCGTGCGTCCTCGGCTTCGTGCGGAAACAGCGCAGGATATCTCGGCTGCGGCTGTAATGCCTTGCGCGACTGAATGGCAACCAGGTACGGGCGCGATTCAAACCCATGGTTTCCGCCGACCTCTCGCCCTTCGGGCATGCCGAATGGTGATGTCTTGATGGAAATCTGTTGAATTCCTGTCATTGGGCCCTCCCGTGGGACGAAAGCTTCGCCGTACAAGCCTTATGATGATCTTCCCGGGACGAAAGTTGCATCAGTTACCAAAGACCGTGCTCAGCCGTTCCCAGGTCACATCGAGAGGCTCCGGAAGAATGCGGGTCTCCGCCGTCACCGTCATGAAGTTCGTATCGCCGCTCCAGCGCGGAAGCACATGCAGGTGGATATGGTCGGCGATCCCCGCCCCCGCCGCCTCCCCCAGGTTCAACCCCATGTTGATCCCGCCGGGACGGTACACCTCCCGCAGCGCCACCTCCGCCCGCCCCGCCAGCTCGATCGCCTCGTGCGCGGCTTCAAGCGCCAGCGCCGCCAGCGAGTCCACATGCCGGTACGGCACAATCAGCACATGCCCCGTCGAATAGGGAAACGCGTTCAGGCAGACGAAGCAGCTCGTTCCCCGGTGGACGATCAGCGCCGCCCTCTCGGCAGCCTCGCGCTGCATCCCCTGGCCGATCGCATAGTCCACCGCGGCGATCATGTTGCAGAACACGCAATGCCTGTCTTCATCCTCCCGCCCCGCCGGAGGCCACGCGCTCAGCTCCGCCGGAACTCCGCTCCGGGCCCGCGGGTCCGACCTCGTGACATAGCTATATCGCCAGGGCGTCCAGAGCCGGTCCATGGTCCAGTATAGCTTTCGGCGGCCCGAGTATAGCTTTCGGCCAGCCGCTCGAAAATAAAGTCCGGAAACCTGGCGCATTCTCCACCAGCCGAAACGTGCTGTTTCCCCACCACGTTTGCCTTGCAGGCGTCCACAAAAAGCACAATCTTTACCACGTTTTCGTACAGCATCTCGCAAAAACCCCAGCAAAAGCGCTCCTCCACCACGAAACAAAAAAGGAAGCGAAAAAGCGTGCCGCATCCCCCTCCCGGGTTCAGGTTCGGTGACGCGCAGGTAAATTTACGCGCGGGCCTGCTTGTTTGGTTGACGGGAGGACGGCAAAGTTTTATTCTTAGGTAATGGTGAGCTAATTGCGTGTGGGATCCAAGGCACTAGCTCCTCTGCACGTCAGAAACGCAAGTCAGAAACACAGAAGCACCGGTTCCTTCCTTCCCGCCGAAGCTGCCACGGAGTAGAAGCCATCAGCATCCATATCAGGATCGTTGATCGACTCCGCAGCAAGCGCCGCTTGAAATCGAAGGAATCCGAAGGAATCTTGGATCCCGGAGTCCGCATTCACCATGGTAGACAACCATAATCCTGACCACAACGAGAGCAAACCCCTGACCACCGAAACGGAAATCCTGGCGCCCCACGCGACAGCCGATCACACCGGACTGTCTTCTGAATCCACCTCAACCCAACCGCATGAGACCTCCTCCGAACAGTCAACTGAAGCTGCGCCGCAAGTTACATCAACCGGCCAAGCCCAGGAAGCCGCATCCAGCGAGGCCTCCACGGAAGGCCACGTCGCCACCGCGACCGCCCCTGCAGCCGACTCGCCGGAAGATGATTTAAATTACGACGCCGCCGACTTCGCCGCAGCCCTCGCAAACTTCGACCGCGAACAGGCTGCCGAATCCGCCGCTGCCCAGAACCTGACCACGGAAGAGGTCATCGTCACCGGCACCGTCGTCAAAATCACCGACAAGCATGTCGTTGTCGACATCGGTCTCAAATCGGAAGGTCTCATCCCCCTGGAACAGGTGCTGGATATCAATGGCGTCTCCAAGTTCCAGGCCGGTGATTCTGTTGAGGTTGTGGTCGAGCGCGAAGAGCCTGAAGGCGGCTATCTGGTCAGCTACGACAAGGCCCTCCGCCACAAGGTCTGGGACAAGCTCGAACAGGCTGCCAACGACAAGGTTCCCGTCAAAGGCATGGTCCTCGGCCGCGTCAAAGGCGGTCTCACCGTCGATATCGGCATCAAGGCCTTCCTTCCCGGCTCCCAGGTCGAGGTCCGTCCCGTCCGCAATCTCGACGGCTACATAGGCACTGAGATCGAAGTCCGCGTCATCAAGCTGAATAAAAAGCGCGGAAACGTCGTCATCAGCCGCAAAGAGCTGCTCGAAGAAGACCAGAACGCGAAGAAATCAGTCACCCTCGCCACCCTCGAAGAGGGCAGCATTCTTACCGGAACCGTCAAGAATCTCACCGATTACGGCGCATTCGTCGATATGGGCGGCCTCGATGGCCTGCTCCACATTACCGATATGAGCTGGGGCCGGCTCACCCATCCCCGCGACCTCGTCAATGTAGGCGACGAGATCCAGGTCAAGGTGCTGAAGTTCGACAAGGACAAACAGCGCGTCTCGCTCGGCTTCAAGCAGCTCACGCCCGACCCATGGCTCGACGCGACCGAACGCTATCCCATCGGCGCACAGGTCCGCGGCCGCATCCTCTCGGTCACCGACTACGGAGCCTTCGTCGAGCTCGAACAGGGCATCGAAGGCCTCGTCCATGTCTCAGAAATGACCTGGTCGAAGCGGATGAAGCATCCGTCGAAGATGGTCAAGCCGGGCGACGAGGTCGACACCATCATCCTCAGCGTCAACCCGAATGATCGCCGCATCTCGCTGGGAATGAAGCAGTTGCAGGAGAACCCCTGGGAGCAGCTCGAGGACAAGTACCCCATCGGCGCCATCATTGAAGGCCGTGTTCGCAACCTCACCGACTTCGGCGCGTTCATCGAGATCGAAGACGGTATCGATGGCCTGGTGCACGTCTCGAACCTGAGCTGGACCAAGCGCATCAAGCACCCCTCTGAAGTTCTGAAGAAGGGCGAGAAGGTCCGCGCCATCGTCCTTGGTGTCGAGCCCGAAAATCGCCGTCTCTCGCTGGGCGTCAAGCAGCTTCAGCCCGATGTCTGGGATACCTTCTTCGCGCAGCATCGTGTGGGCGACGTCATCAAGGGCAAGATCCTGCGTACCGCGCAGTTTGGAGCCTTTGTCGAGATCGCCGAGGGAGTCGAGGGCCTGTGCCACGTCTCCGAAGCAGTCGATGCCAACGGCCAGCCAGTGGCAATGGATGTGGACTCAGAGCACGAGTTCAAGATCGTCAAGATGAACCAGGAAGAGAAGAAGGTGGGCTTGAGCATCCGCGCCGTCGGCGAAGAAGCCAGCCGTGCCGAGGTCGAAAGCTACAAGGAGCGCGAGAAGTCCCCCAAGGGCAACCCGGGTCCTTCGTCCTCTTCCTCATCCAACAACAGCAGCAGCAGCACCACGCTGGGCGACCTGATCAACTGGAAGCGCTCCGAGTCGGAACGCGACTAGGCGCTTTTGAACGAGAACGAGCAACAAAGAGGCCGTCCCCCTGGGGACGGCCTCTTTGTTGTGTTGTGCCAGTGGAATCCATAAGAGCGAATTTCGAATCGGTAGACACCGCAAAGCTGTCCTGCCGGACAGGCCCACTCCGCTCAGCCACCCCACAAACGAAGACCTGTTTGCGGGGCCCCGATTCGCGGGCACTTCGTGCCTTGTATACCGGTCTTGACACCATCTACGGCGCTGGCCCTCCCGTTGGTCGGGATCATGAATAAAGTGCAGCGGTTGGAGAACCTAGCTAGGTAGCATCAGGCCGATAGAGATCGCAAGCTGGCAGGCGTTTCAAGGTGGGCCGGCATCTTCGAGGACGCGCGGCGCATCACCTCAAGCTCTGCCGGGGCAAACAGTTCGGGCGGAACTCCACCCACCGCAACATAACCCGGCTCGTCGCCGAGGGCCATCGATATCTGGTTCCAACGCAGGAATGGCGATGTTGTCGGCAACACGATGATGCGCCGCTTCGGTTCCGGAAAGGCAAAGTACGCCGACCAGATCAGGAGAGTCATCACCACGCCAATTCCATTCGCAAGGCTTATCGACGAGTACATGTTCGGGCTATGGGACAGCCATGCCGAGTCCACCAGGCTCACTGTCGCAAGCAGTCCCAGCCCGAAGCTGACACCAAAGATACGGCTTCGATACGAGAGACCCATCGGCCGAATGGCAAAACAAACAAAAAGTAAAAGGCAAAGAGTAAGAATGCTTGAGGTCTGTTGAAGCTGAGTGACCAAAGAAATCATGAACTTGACGCCCGAGAGGTGCGGCGTAACCGCAACTCCTATGGAAACCGCCATCGATATGGCCGCAACCCAGCGGAAGACCAGCATCCCTAGGTTTTGCAGACCCTCAAGAGGTGCCATCGCCAGTTTGAAGATGCTGTAGATGACGAGTAGAGAGAGAATCGCTTCAAGAGCATAGCTAGTCCAATAAACGTAGAAATATGCCTGATACGCAAGGTGCTGATCAATGCCTCGCGCACAAAAATAGAGCAAAGGAAGGCATATAACGGAACACGATAGCCTGACAAACATGAGAGCGACCAGGTAGCGATATTTACTAGCCGCCTTGCTTTGTACAAGGACACAGACGAGCATCAAACAAAGGATCGGCTCAAGATACTGCATGCAGGAGAGCAAACTGGAGATCAGACTTTTCATGGCGTTCCTACCTGTTTGGCCTTACCAGCCTAGCCCATTACAGATACGGACACAACCATTTAAGTGATTGTTTGCACACTGTCGATTTCGACTCATCTCCTGCTGCATCTTCGCCAGAGCAATTTCCTAGTAACCGTGTTGAGCCATACCGCAGGCATTGGGGTCATTTGGCGGGCAGCTTGGAATAGGAAGGCAGCTAACCTTCGCGGATGTTACCCTTTGGCCGGTTGAGGCAGAGGAGGTCAGGGTTGTGGTGGCGGCTGCACCGCTGAGGGCGAGGACAACGACGAAGGCGCGGACAATGTTCTTCATTCTAGATCTCCTAGGGAAGCTGTATTCGTTGAAAAGGATCGAAAGCCGGAATCTAGTACCCGTGCTGAGCCATGCCGCAGGCGTTGGGATCGTTGGGCGGGCAGCTCGGGATGGGAAGGCAGCTTACGCGCGCTGCGGTTACTTTCTGCTGGGCAGAAGCGGAGGAGGTCAGGGTTGTGGTGGCGGCTGCACCGCTGAGTGCAAGGACGACGACGAACGCGCGGACAAGATTCTTCATTGGGTCACCTTTAAGTTGTAGGCTTTCGAAAAGATTTCGCTGGACAAGCCGACTAAAGTAACCATAAAATGAAATAAGCTGTAAGTCCAATAGAATCAATAATATAGTGAAATATCAACTGTATTCGATTACTAAGGTCATGGATAGAAGGCACATATACGCAAGAGCTTGCATAGTGGATTGGGCCCCAAGGCCTTTTCTTGTGGATCAGGCACGACTAGATCCCAGACACTCACACAACTGATGTGCAGCATCGAACGCCGACATTCCACCAGATGTTGTGAGGCAACAGGTCACTCGACTCAGTCGAGGAACGCAATGTTCTGAATGTTCAAATGGCCAGAAGCAAAGTGACAGTGACAGCAGGCCGGGCTCTCTGCGGCCCCCAAGGAAAAGGCCTTGCGAAAAATAAACCTGCGCAATCTGGCGTAATCTCAGACTTCGAAAAGTAGCCGTTCACAATCCACGTCTGCCACGCATCGGTCCACATTAAGCACAAACTTAACCGCGTTTTCGCGCCGGCAAAGTCGCATATCACCCAACAACCACGCACTCCTCACCACGCCCGAAAAAGACCGTGCCATTCTCGACAGCCGTAGTCAGTGGTATTACGCTGGAACTGTGACAGGTGCCTCTGACGTCTTTGCATCGGCAGCGGCGACTGCCGGAACCGAAGCGGGAGCCGCTGCAGGCTTCTTCGCCGCGGGCTGCTCCGCCTTCTTGGACGGCGCAACGATCGCGTGGAGCGTCGTACCTTCCATCCTGGGCATAAACTCGACCAGGCCGGCTTCCCCGATATCCAGAATCAGCCGGTTGATAATCTTGTACCCAAGGTCACGGTGAGCCATCTGCCGCCCCTTGAATCGCAGCGACGCCTTTACCTTGTCGCCTTCACCCAGAAATCGAACTGCCTGATTCTTCTTGGTCTGGTAGTCATGCTCGTCGACCGTGACGGAGAACTTCACCTCTTTGATGACGATGACCTTCTGCTTCTTGCGGGCTGCACGGTCGCTCTTGTCCTTCTCGTACAGGAACTTGCCATAATCCTGGATCTTGCATACCGGCGGGACGGCATTGGGCGAAATCTCGACCAGGTCGAGAGAACGTTCGCGTGCCATCTTCAACGCGTCAAACGGAGGCATTACTCCAAGTTGTTCGCCGTTTTCGTCGATAACACGGATCTCGCGGGCGCGGATGCGTTCATTGGTGCGAATGAAAGACTTTGCGGAACGTTTATCAATCGGTGGGATAGGTCGCCTCCACAGCAAGCTCTCCGGCTCGCCATGCGTTCGTTAGAATTGGATGCAGTCGGGAGTGGAACGTATGCTGCAATAAGAAGTATATCACTTCGTCAAATGACCTTCGCACCCGACTTCGACGGCCGTCCAGCCTTTGAAACCATCGATCCAATGCTGTATGTTTGCTCGGAAGCCTTTAGTTGAGAGGAACGTATGAAACGTCGCATCCTGCTCGTCGATGATGAAGTGGCCGTGCTGCTTACCTTGAAGGCTGTCCTGGAGATCAGCGGGTTCGATGTGGACACCGCCACCTCCGCGCGTGAAGGCATCTCCCGCCTGCACACCCGCGAATATCACATGCTCATTACCGATATGCGCATGGAAAACGATGCCGCTGGCATTGAAGTCATCAAGGCCGCGCGCATCGCCGCCTATCACCCGGCCGTCGCGCTTCTCACCGCCTTTCCCGTGGCGGATGAAGACTGGCAGCAGATGGGTGCGGACAAGCTGCTCGTCAAACCCATGCACACCCGGATGCTGCTCCAGCAGATCGAAACGTTAATCGAATCTCACGAGACCAAGCTCGCAAAGCTGGCGTCACCCCGCAACGGGAATTCTTCCGCAACGTCGCCCAAAAACGCATCGCCTGAATCGCCTAAGAAGAAGACCGCTGGCAATGCCCTGACGAAGGCGGAACCGGCAGCCGGGCGGACGTCCAGTTCTAAGGTATCCAAAGCGACCGGCGCGGAGAAGGCCCCAGCCAAGAAGTCCCCTGCCAGGAAATCCTCAACCCGGAGAGCCCCGACCGCGGTCGCCCCGGCGAAGAGATCGGTGATAGCCAAAAAGATATCCAAGAAGATATCCGGGCTGAACAGATCCGCGAGCTGAGGGTGCTCGCGATGCAGGCCTTTAGCTGACTACAAATAGCTATACACCGCAAGGCTGCCCTGCCGGACGGGCCTCCTGCGCGAAGGGCGGCCACTTCGTGGCGCGTATACCGGTCTCGACAACATCTGCTGCGCTGGCCCTTCCGTTGGTCGGAATCGATATAGAGAACATTGGTTGGAGAATCGTTCTAAGCTCTGACCTGCGCGATGCAGCTCAGATTGACGTATTGCGCTTGATACAGGTGCGCAGCTCAAGATTCAAGTTCATCGCCTTTTGTACGCCGCTTTCCAGCAGCCGCAGCCAGTCGGATGCCGGCTCCTTGAGCTCCACGGTTCCCAGCAGGTAGCTGGTCTGGACGATGATCTCCAGCGCATTGCTCAGGTCGTGCGCGAGTGAGCGAATCTCGACGGCAACCTCTTCAGGAATCTTTCCAGCTTCAGTTTCTCCGGCATCTACCATCTTCTGTTCAGCCATGATGAAAATAGTACCTCGTTTTCTCTACAGCTTAGACGAATCGGCTTCCCGCGAGAAGCCTGCGACTGCCCCCGACGGACCGGCACCCCGATCAGCGGGAACCGGAATTGACAGAGCACGTCGCGTTTGTAAGACTAGAAACTCGGTTGGCTGTGCCCCCTCCGTCAGGTTGGGGAGCTTCACACCGCGCCGTAGTGGCGGAATTGGCAGACGCGCATGGTTCAGGTCCATGTACTCGCAAGGGTGTGGGGGTTCGAGTCCCCCCTTCGGCACCAAGGCTTCAATCCTCAACTCGTGGGGCTGAATAAGGAGTGTTCTCCGGGGCTCCTTATTCAGTCTTCCGGGATTAAAATTCAGTCTTCCGGGATTAAATCTCTCAGAAAAATCAGTTAAATCAGAGCTTCCCTAGAACATCGGACGCTTCGGCTTTCCGATAAGGGGTGCGTTCAGCAGTGCTACCAGAGGCGCCGCCACCTTGAAGCGGTCCACGATGTCCTTCAGCAGCGTGGGCTGCTTTGCGCGTTCTACCGGCAGCGTAGCGGACACGCCCCACTGACGGCACAGCAGCAGATCGATGGCGGGGTCTTCCGCTGAGAAGCCTTTGGGCGGCCGCGTCAGCCGCATTCCGTCGCCCTCCTGCATAAGGGACCGCAACCTTCTGCCCTTCATCAACGCGCGAAACTCCTGATGGTGCATGGACAGGTGACGCCGGATGGCGAGCAACTGCTCCCGCTCCGGCACATAGACGCCCGCCGCGATGGTCACCTCAGTCCCGCTCACGTCGAAGTAAAAGCCTGCGCCGGAGGTCTTCCGCATCCCGTCATGCGCCCACCACGCGGACTGATGGATCTTGTAGGGGCGCTTGTCCTTGCTGAAGCGAATGTCGCGATAGATTCGCATAATGATCTTCTGCGGAGGCCGCACATGCTCCGGTGCGAAGTCGAGCATCGCTGCATTGACCTCGCCGATGAGGGTCATCATCGGGGCTTTAAGCTCGCGCTCATAGATCGCTTTGCGCTCGGCAAACCATACGCGGTCGTTGTTCCGCTTTAGTCCGCGCAGAAACTTTACTGCTTCGCTGGAGAAGTGGGTGCTCATAGCTCAATCGTAATCCGCCGGTGCACGGGAGCGAGCCGGCTCGGTCAGCGGAGCTTTTCGGCTCAGGAGAACCTCGTCGGACGCTCAGCCCAAGGTGGGCTTGATGCGTCCGTTACGAAGATTGAACTGTTCGTCGCGCCAGGTTACGGTATTCCCGGCGAAGCTCCAGGCCCAGAAGGCGAGGCCGAAGAGATCGCGGAGAGGAAGGAGGTAGAGATCGCGGAGGACCTGGCCATCTTCGAGGATGCCGACACCTACCGAAAGCGCTACGGCAACGCGGACGAGGAGGACGACACTGAGCAGAGAGAAGCTCCACAGGGCGAGGCCGCTGGCAATGCAGGTTGCGATGGCCCAGGGCAAGGCATACGTGATGCCGAGGCCAAGGTAGCCGAGTTTGCGGGAGTCGCGGGTGGAGCGCGCCCAGCGAAGTTGGTGATCGCGGAAGCCGCGGAAGGTATACGGCGGGACGGTGGTTTCGACGACCTCGGAGCAGAGTTCGACGCGGTAGCCCGCAGCGGCGATGCGCGCGCCCATCTCGTAGTCGTCGGCGAGGTATTCAGTGAGGGGTTCGAGTCCTCCTGCCCTGGCGAGCGCGGTTTTGGTGGTGGCAAGGGTGGAGCCGAGGCCGAAGCGGATGCCTCCCTCAAGGCTGCGCGCGGTGAGGACGCCGGGGAAGAAGTCGGTGGAGATGCCGAGGGCTTCGAGGCGCGACCAGAGGGTTGGGTCGATGTCAGCGGTGCGGCCGACATAGGGGGCCGTGACCATTCCCACCTGGGGGTCGCTGAACGGCGCCAGCACGCGAGCGAGGTAGTGGGGTGAGACGCGGATGTCGCTGTCGTTGATGACGATGTGCTCGTACCGGGCTTCGCGGAGCATCTGGACGAGGTTGCTGACTTTGCCGGAGGTGCCGAGGCGCTCGCGGCACTCGATCAGGCGGATAGGAAGACCGGGGAATTCGGTACGGAGCCGGGCGATCTCAGGCACGGCCGGGTCGTCGAGGGTGCTGACGCCGAAGAGGATCTCAAAGCTGCCTGCGTACTGCTGCTGACAGTGGCTGACCAGGCCGGCGTACATGCGTGGGTCGATGCCTTTGACGGGCTTGAGGATGGTGACGCCGGGGGCGAAAGTAACTTCAGACGTGCGGTGCTGCCAATGGCGGTTGAAGCTGCGGGCTCCCCGGAGGGCTAACAGGAAGTATGCGAGGCCGGCGAACGTGAGCAGGGTTGTGAACGCCTCGATCGCTGTGGCCATCTGGCTAGTTTAACCCGGATGTCCTGCCGGACGGGCCGCCTGCGCGGCGCGCGGTCACTTCGTGACGGGTATACCTTTCCTCAGCGGGGCGAGGGGCGTTGGGCCTCCCGATGGTCGGCATGAGAAATTCCTTTTACGACCAACGGGAGGACCACAGAAGTTCGTGCTAGCGAGACAAGATATACACGTCACGAAGTGACCGCTCCGCGCGTAGCGGGCCCGTCCGGCAGGACCTGTCTTCACTCATAGCGCAGCGCTTCGATCGGATTCAGGTTGGCAGCCTTCCAGGCGGGATAGATGCCGAAGAGCAAGCCAATTCCGCAGGAGCTTCCGAAGGCTACCGCCACCCACATGGGCGAGAGCAGCGACGGCAGAAGGAAGTGCAGGCCCAGCGCGATGATGCTGCCGAGGGTCACGCCGATGAGGCCGCCGACCGCGCACAGGGTGATGGCTTCGAGGGTGAACTGGGCGAGGATGGTTTGTTTGGTCGCTCCGATCGCCTTACGGACGCCGATCTCGCGGGTGCGTTCGGTGACGCTGACGAGCATGATGTTCATGACGCCGACGCCACCGACCAGCAGGGCGACGCTCGACAGCGCGAAGAGCAAAAGGAAGAGGCCGCCGGTGATCTGGTTCCAGAGGCGGGTCAGGGAGTCGGTCCCGAAGATGGCGAAATTATCCTGGGCGGCGTTGGCGACCTTGCGGCGGCGGCGGAGCAGTTCGGTGAGCTCGTCTTCGACCAGAGGCCGGTTTTTAGGGTCGTCGTACTTCAGGGTGATCCAGTAGTCGAGCTGCTCGGGGTGCATCTGGTGGAAGGTGGTGATGGGGAACATGGCCTTGTTATCCTGGGGGTTCTTGCCGCCGCCGAAGGGCTGCTTCTGCGGCGCGAGGACGCCGATGACGGTGAAGACCATGCCGGAGGCCTGGACCTCCTTGCCGATGGCGCTCTGGCCGGGAAAGAGCTGGTCGGCGGTGTCGCTGCCGATTACGGTCACACGGGCGAAGCGGGACTGGTCGAGATCTTCGAAAAATCTGCCCTCGCGGAGGTCCTGATCGTTGACCTCTTTCTCCGCGGCGGTGTCGCCTTCGAGGATGGTGTTCTGCATCTTCTTGCCACCGGCCTTGATGGCGGTGGTGCCACCGCGTCCGGGAGCGGTGTTGTCGGTATATTGCAGAGCTGGCGCAACGGCAACGACGTGGGGCAGGTCGCGCATGGCCATGGCGTCGTCATAGGTGAGCTGTTTGCGGGTGAGCATCTCGGTGGTGGGACGCTGGCCGAAGACCGGGAAGCGGAAGATGAAGAGGACGTTCGAGCCGAGGGATTCGACGAAGCTGGAGATGTTGTTATTAAGCCCGTTGACGACGGAGGAGATGACGATGACGGTCATCACGCCGATGACGATGCCGAGGATGGTGAGGCCGCTGCGCAGTTTATTGGTGCGCAGGGTGTCGAGGGCCATCTTGACGGTCTCTTTGGTGTCCGCGATGCGCATTCTAGTCTGCCCTCAAGGCGACGATGGGGTCGAGCTGGGCGGCTTTGCGGGCAGGGTAGACGCCGAAGAAGATGCCGGTGGAGGTGGCCATCAGGAGGCCCACGAAGACGCTCCAGAGGGCGATGCTGGAGGGGAAGCCGACGAGAACGGTGACGACCTGCGCGACGGCGATGCCGCCGATGACACCGAAGGCTCCGCCCACCAGGGCCATGGTGGCGGATTCGATGAGGAACTGCATGAGAATGTCGCGCGGGCGGGCGCCGAGGGCCTTGCGGATACCGATCTCGCGGGTGCGTTCGGTGACGCTGACGAGCATGATGTTCATGATGACGATGCCGCCGACGACCAGTGAAATCAATGCGATAGCTCCAGCGACCGCCCCGAAGGACCGGGTGACTGTCGAGAAGAAGCCGACCAGGGTGTTGTTGGTGTCGAGCTCGAAGGAGTCGGGCGCGCCGGGGGCGTCGTGGCGGCGGGAGCGGACGAGGACGCGGACTTCATCGGCTGCATTTTCAAGCACTTCGCCAGCTTCGCCTGCCTTGATGTAGATGGTCAGGGTCTTCGAGGTGCCGTAGCTCTTCTGATAGGCGGTGAGGGGCACGGCGACCCAGTTGTCCTGGCTGGCCCCGAAGGTGCTGCCCTGTTTTTCGCTGATGCCGATGATGGTGTACGGGGTGCCGTCGACGCGGAGGTCCTGGCCGAGCGGGTTGGCGCCGGCGAAGAGGTGGTCCTGGATGTCGGTGCCGATGATGGCGACGTGCGAGGCGTGCTCTTCGTCGGTGTCGGTGAAGCCTCGGCCCTGCATGATGTTGAGGTTCTGGAGGGCGGGCATCTGGGCGGTGTAGCCTCGGATGCTGGAGTCGGTGACCGACTGCGTCCCGTGGACGATCTTGCCAATGGTGGACTGCTGTGCCCCGATGCCGGTACATCGTTTGCAGTTCTCTTTGACGTAGAGGTAATCGGGGAAGAGGATGTTTTTTCGCTTCTGGAAGCGTTCGTAATCTTCGGAGCTGGTGATGATCTGGGGCATCCTAGAGACGGTGAAGACGTCGGCCCCGTAGCTGGTGAACTTGGTGGTGACAAAGGTGTTTGCGCCATTCACCAACGTCACGACCGCGATCACGCTGGCCACGCCGATCACCACGCCGAGCAGGGTGAGGACGGAGCGCAGCTTGTTGGCCCAGAGGGACTGGAGCGCGATCTTGACGGCCTCTTTGAACTCCATGGTGTGACCCTTACCCGGTACGACGAGAGTATCAGCAGCACAGGGCTGCGCGTTGAGTCATACGCGAATTCCAGGGCATTTGTTCATGGTGTGCGATAGACTGGAGGGGCAGGCGGCTGGATGATCGCTGCCGTCCTCAGTTCATGGGCTCAGGCCCGCGAGGTGTTGGGCGGGGGAGGAAAGTCCGAACTCCGCAGGGCAGTGTGCCGGATAACGTCCGGGACTGATGTTTCAAGACATCAGGACGGCAAGTGCAACAGAGAATGAACCGCCATATGTT
This sequence comes from Edaphobacter sp., assembly GCA_965277575.1. Taxonomy (GTDB): domain Bacteria; phylum Acidobacteriota; class Terriglobia; order Terriglobales; family Acidobacteriaceae; genus Edaphobacter. The sequence goes on along the minus strand of CBDIDK010000002.1, from coordinate 2,216,028 downwards.
GTTGATTTTCTTATGGTAAGGGTGAAAAGGTGCGGTAAGAGCGCACCGCGCGTCCAGTAATGGGCGCGGCAGGGTAAACCCCACACGGAGCAAGACCAAATAGGCAGGGATCTCGCCGCTTCTCTCCAGGCGGCGATGAGCGTATCGGCCCGATGCGCCCAGGCGGAGAGACTTTGATTCCAAAGGGCCAAAACCTGCGGGTAGGTTGCTAAAGCGCCGCAGTAATGCGTCGCGTAGAGGAATGATCGTCTAAAACAGAATTCGGCTTACGGGCCGTCTGCAAACCTATGGCCCCGGAGCCGCCAAACGGCTTCGGGGCCGTCTGACCTTCCGGGCCTGGCTGCGCATTTTCCGGCTGTGGTGGAGGGTCCGGTTTGATTGGGGATATCGCAGAAACGGGTTTGCAGAACGTGGTTTTTTTTGTGCTTAACGTGGACACTATGTGGACGTTGCGTGGATGGGAGCCGGTGCTTGTCTGGCGGTGAGAAGTGCGCCAGGTCTTCGGTATTTATTTTCGCGATGAGGGGCGAGCTAGCGGATGGCGGACATGGCGGCGCGGAAGAGGGTCTCGAAGTCGTGGGCGGCGGCGGGATCTTTGGCGGCGGCGGTCTCGATGGCCTTCTGGGCGAGGGGGCGGGGGTAGCCGAGGTTGACCAGGGCGGAGAGGGCGTCGTCGCCGGCGGCTCCCAAGGCTCCGTGCGGCGGAGTGCCGGGCGCGGTCGGGATGGCGGTGGCGAGGTCGTCGAGCTTGTCCTTGAGCTCGAGGACGACGCGCTCGGCGGTCTTTTTGCCGATGCCGGGAATCCTGGTCAGGGTGGCGTGGTCGCCGGAGCGGATGGCGGCGATGAGGCGGTCCGCCGCGATGCCGCTGAGCACGGTGATGGCGAGCTTGGGGCCGATGCCGCTGATGGTGAGGAGCTTCTCGAAGAGGCGCTTCTCCTGGGTCTCGGAGAAGCCGAAGAGGGCGATCTGGTCTTCGCGGACGTGGGTGTGGATGTGCAGGGAGGCTTCGGCGCCTTCGGCGGGGAGGGCGGAGAAGGTGGCTACGCTGATGGTGGCGTCGTAGCCTACACCGGCGCACTCGACGATGGCCTGGTTAGGAGACTTCGAGAGGAGACGTCCTCGGAGGTGGGCGATCATGCTGCTGGTGATTGTAGACTGTGGCCCGGTTGGGCCGATAAAAGGCAAAAAGGCCGACCGCGGATTGGCGCGGAGGAAAGGCGTAACGGCGATCGGCGGGATAAAGGCGGATTAGAGCTGATCGGGAGGGAAGATGAGACTTGGCGCTTGGAGGAAGGCTTGACACCGGTTTCCACCGATTTTCATCGATAAAAAGCGATAAAGGCCGACTGCGGATTGGCGTGGAGGAACGCGGTCGAGCTATCGCTCGATGCCCCACCTTAGGCGCAAAAGGCGCGCCGAAGATGGGGCACCCGCTTTGCGATGGGGCACCCACTTTGCTTTACTGTGCTCTATTCCATCGGCTCATTCGGTTTAAGGGGCCGTTCTCGCACGTGTACAGGGAGGCGACCCAACGACCCAACGACCCAACGACCCGGCAGGCTTGTTCGACAGGTTCCGGAGAGGCTTCCAGAGCGGCTTCCGGACAGGTTCCGGACAGGCTTCAGGAGCGGCGGAGCTGGCGGCGGATCCAGAGTGTGCCCAGGTAGGCCGATGCTAGGACCAGAACGAGGAGGCCGACCGGGAGACCTACGCGGGTGTAGGTGAAGGCGAAGTCTATGTTGCGGTGCAGGGCCGTGTTGTAGACGAGCAGGCCCATGATGGCGCAGAAGGTGGAGGCGAAGAAGGCGGCCATGCCGAGAGCGCCGGACATGAGCAGGGTGGTGAACCAGCCGAGGTCGCCGAGCGGGATGCCGAAGAGGAAGCCTGCGCCGAAGGTGCGCGGGGTGGCAGAGCCGGGTGACGTTGCCGAGCCGGATGACGTTGCGGGGCCGGGGGCGGTTGCGGGGCTGGGGAGCGTTGTGGAACGGCGAGGCGGCGAAGCAGGCGGCATACCAGTAGAATACTGCGTTATGGCAGAGAGCGTGGAGAAGGATCTGGTTGCGGCGTCGCGGGTGGTGGATGAGGCCGCGGTGCGGCGGGCCTCGAATGGCGTGAACTATGCGGCGTACGGGGACAACAGTCTTGCGGAGAACGACCTGGAGCGGATGGTGCAGGCGGTCCCGAAGACGATTGCGGGTGCGCTGGCGCGGAAGACCTACTACTTTGTGCCGCTGGCGCTGAGCGAGTCGCGGGGCAGCGAGGCGACGGTGGTGGCGCCGGCCTACTCGGTTGAGACCGCGGACCAGGCGATCTGCCACCGGAATGTAAGGGTGGGCGAGGTGGATGGGGTGTTTATCTCGACCCGTCTGCTGGGCGACCGGTTTGCGCTGGCGTTCGAGTTTTTTATCAACGTGGGGCACGCGTTTGTGGACGCGGCGGGTGTGCCGGAGGGCTTCAGCGAGGTGGTGTGGAAGCAGGCGCTGGCGGATGTGCGGGGAGAGACGAGCCAGGACGCATGGGAGAGCCGGAACCTGGCGCTGACCAGCGGGCAGGCGGACCGGGTCGATGGGAAAGTGAACGTCGACGAGAAGGCGAAGACCAGCTTTCTGGAGTCGGCCTTCTCGGACGCGGTGGCGATCTACCAGTTGTCGCTGGCGGTGGACTTCGACTATTCGGAGCTGCGGGAGCGGGAGTATCCGCTGCTGGCGCCGCAGGCCCTGGCGGAGCGGCTGCGGCTGGTGGCGAAGCTGTTTCCGCCAAATGCCGGGTATGAGTTTGCGATACGGTACCGGCGGCGGGCCTGAATGTAAAAAGGTGTGCACCGCAAGCTGTCCTGCCGGACGGGCCCACTCCGCGTGGGGCGGTCACTTCGTGACTTATATACCGGCCTTGACTGCATCTGCTGCGCTGGCCCTCGCGTTGGTCGGGATCGAGATAGAGTGCGAGGTTTTCTAGTGGACCTGTTTTTACTGGCCTGCTTCGACCCTTGGCGTGATGAGGCCGATGTTGTCTACGCCGGCCTGGTGCCCGAAGTCGATGACCTCGGCTACCTTGTTGAAGTCGAGGTCCTTGTCGCCTTTGACGAACATCACCTTCTCCTGCCGGGTGGAAAAGATCTCCTCGAGCTTGGGCTCAAGTGCCGACTTCGCGAAGTCGGTCTCGTTGATCTTGTACGAGGGGGCGCCGGCGCCGTTGGATAGGACCTGAACGACGATGGTGCGGTCGTTGGGCTGATCCTGCTGGTGCTCCTTAGGCGGCTGGGGGACCAGCGCTTCAAGACCCTTGGGGGTGACCGGAACGATGACCATGAAGATGATCAGCAGAACCAGAAGAACGTCGATAAGCGGCGTTACGTTGATATCGGAGACCGCGCCTCCAGTACTTCCTCCACCCATTCCCATTGTGATTCTCCTTGTATGCTCCGGCGGCTTGTGACGCTTGCTCTGAGCCGGCCGGTCTGGACTGTCCTGATTCTTTAACGTCTATACCGTCTACATGTCATCTTGTCATCATGTCATCGACAGAGGTCCTGAAGCCCGGGGAACCCTGCTCCTACTTCGCCTTCGTTGGGGTGAAGTCGTTGTCGTTCTTCTCTGTCAGGAGTCCAAGCTGGCTTACCCCTGCGGAGCGAATTCCGTCCACTGCGTCCATCACCTTGCCGTAGTTGGCCCGGGTATCGGCGCGCATGTAGACCTCTTTGTTGGTCTTGTTTTCGAGCATCGCCGAGATCTTGGGGCCGAGGTCGTCGATGGTGACCTGGTTGGCGCCGAGGAAGGTTCTGCCGTCGCGCGTGATCGCCACTACGACTGCGTCTTCCTTGTTGGCGTTCTCCATCACCACCGCGGCATTGGCCTTCGGCAGATCGACGTTGACCTTGTTGTTCAGCATGGGGGTGATGACCATGAAGATGATCAAGAGCACCAGCATGACGTCGACCATAGGGGTGACGTTGATGTTGGAGTTGACCTTCTTGCCTTCGTCCCGTTTATTGATGCCCATAACGTCTGCTCCGTCCGGCTTGCGCGGCTTCTGTACGGCGCTGCTGCTGTTTTAGCTTCCGGGAGATTTGAGCTCTACGCCCCGGATGCCATTCGCTGGTGGCATCCGGAGTGGATGTAGAGCTGTGATTCTCGCGTGTGCTGCTTTCAGGTGCTATACGGCCAAATGCTATACGGCTGGACCCAGGCTTCTGAAACAAGGCAAATACAGAGATCCTTCCACTTTGCTTGGTTCAGGATGACGGCAAAGCCTAAGCAGACCGGAAGTGCATCTGGTTAGCGGTGGCTCTGCTTGATGAAGTAGTCGACCAGTTCGCTCGAGCTGTTATCCATCTCGACGTCGAACGCTTCGACCTTGCCGGTGAAGTAATTGAACGTCATGACGGCGGGGATGGCGACGAGAAGACCGAAGGCGGTCGTCACGAGGGCCTCGGAGATACCGCCGGCGACTGCGCCGATGCCGGAGGTCTTCTGGGTGGCGATCTGCTGGAAGGCGTTCAAAATACCGACCACCGTTCCGAATAGCCCGATGAAGGGAGCCGTCGAGCCGATGGTGGCGAGACCGCCGAGGCCGCGCTTCAGCTTGGCGTGGACTATGGCTTCGGAGCGCTCGAGGGCGCGCTTGGAGCTCTCGACCTGCTCTTCGGTGATGCTGCCGCCGGAGCCGAAGCTGCGGAACTCCTGCAGGCCGGCGGTGACAACCTCGGCGAGGTGGGACTTCTTGCAGCGGTCGGCGACCTTGATCGCTTCATCGAGACGGCCATCCTTCAGTGCGCCGGCTACCTTGGGGGCAAACTCGCGGGACTGCTTGCGGGCGGCCGAAAAGTAAAGCGCGCGGTCGATGATGACAGCGAGAGACCAGATGGACATGATGAAGAGGAAGATAACGACGCAACGGGCCAGCCAGCCCATGTTGCCCCAGAGACCCATGACGCTGAAGCTGACCTGCGCCTCTTGAAAGTAGATGGCGAGGGAAGAGGGTACGTGTGCGAAGTTTGCGAGATGAGCGAGAATCACTGGAATATTTCCTCCTGGTAGAACTCTAACTTCCTAAATCCTGAACCTTGAATCCCTCAAAAAGCTGAACCGGCGTGGGGGATCCACGAAGAGTGAGATGCTGAGCCTGTTCTCTCTAGCCGCCGCCGAAGTTGAAGTTGACGGTAACCGTCGTTTCGACCTCGGTGGGTTCACCGTTGAGAACATATGGTTTGTACCGCCAGCCCCGGACCGCCTCGACCGCGCTCGAACGCAGCATCTCGGGGCCGCTGATGACAGTGAGATCCTGGATCGCGCCCGCCTTCGAGATGAGGGCGTGGAGGACGACCGCGCCGGAGACGTGGGCCGCGCGGGCGATCGGCGGATAGGTGGGATTGGAGCCGGAGATCTTGAGACCGGCGACGACGCCGCTCGAGACGCGGGCTGGACCCTTGGGCTTTTCGAGCTTGACGACCGGTGTGGGCGCGTTGCCGATGCCGCCCATGACGCCGCCCGGGACGCCGCTTCCGCTACCCATGCCGCTCATGCCGGCGACTCCGGCGACCTGCGGCGGAGCAGCTTCCTCCTTGAGCATCTTGATGTCTTTGGGAATCTTGGTCGGCGCGTGCAGGCCCTGATCCACTTCGGAGACCATCTTGATGGGCTTGACGACCTGTGCGGGAGGTGGCGGCGGAGGCGGAGGCGGGGGTGGAGGCGGCGCTGTCAGCATCGCGGTCATTGCCGTCTTGGGCAACGCCTCGGGATACAGCAGCGGAATGAGAATCATGGTTGCCAGGATCGCGCCGTTGAAGATAAACGTGCCAATCATCCAGTACTTGGACTTGGTCTTGATCTGGTTGCCGGATTCCATCAAAGATGATTCGAACATGTGCAGCCTCTTTGCTGTGAAGAAGAGCTATAACGCTTAGACACCGCGCTGTTCGGATTTGTTCCCGGGATGTTTGCCAGGTTGAAGGAAGGCTTACCGCCGATCTTCACCGAGACACCGATTGAGAACCGATAAGGCAAAGGCGGATGGTGGGAGTCAGGCTTTGGCGCGTTTGCCGGCGGGAAGGGTGACGGCCTTGCCGCGTTTGGCGCGCCACTCCTGGTAGGCGACGAGCATGGGGGCGGCGACGGCGATCGACGAGTAGGTGCCGATGAGGATGCCGATGACGAGGGCGAAGGAGAAGCCGTGCAGGACCTCGCCGCCGAAGACGAAGAGGGAGAGGACGGTGAGGAAGGTGAGGCCGGAGGAGATGACGGTTCGGCTGAGGGTCTGGTTGATGCTGCGGTTGACGACGTCGCGGAGGGATTCCTTGCGCGAGGTGGCGAGGTTTTCGCGGATGCGGTCGAAGACGACGATGGTGTCGTTCATCGAGTAACCGATGAGGGTGAGGATGGCCGCGATGACGGTGAGGGTGATCTCCTGGTTGGTGAGCGAGAAGGCGCCGATGGTGATGAGGGTGTCGTGAAAGACGGCGACGACGGCCGCGACTCCGTAGATGAGCTCGAAGCGGAACCAGAGGTAGACGAGCATGCCGAGGAGGGAGTAGACGGTGGCCCACAAGGCCTGTTTCTGGAGGGCTTTGCCTGCGGTGGGGCCTACGATATCGACCTGCTCGATGATGAAGGAGGAGTCGTGGTAGTTGGCGTGCAGGGCGTTCTCGACGCTCTGGCGGCCGGCATCGTGCGAGGTGTCCTTGGCGGAGGATTCGGGCAGGGCGATGATGACCTTGTTGGCGGCGTTGCCGGTGGGGTCGCTGATGCGCTGGATGGTGGCCTGGTGGACGCCGGACTTGTCCATGGCCTGGCGGATGTGGTCCTCATTGGGCGGCTGGGAGAAGGCGACGCGCACCTGGGTGCCGCCCTTGAAGTCGACGCCCAGCGGGATGTGGTGCCAAAAGAGGAGGCTGAGGACGCCGGCGACGGAGAAGATGAGGGAGAACCCGAGGAAATACCACTTCTTCCCGAGCCAGTCGATATTGGTTGTGCGAAACAGTTCCACGTTCTACATCCTCGGCGGAGGCCTGCGGCCTCGTGATTTTCTTGGAACCTGTCTTACGACCGGAGATTCCCTGGTTGCGCTCGTGGAATTTCCGTTCAAATGACAGGGTGATACAAGCAGCGACGAAATACAGGGGTCCTTCACTGCGTTCAGGATGACGGCAAAAACAAAACTAAAGCTAGATCGACAGCGCCGCTCCGCGCTCTTTTCTCTCGATGATCGCGTCGAAGATGACCCGGGAGACGAGCACGGCGGTGAAGAGGTTGGCCAGCAGGCCGATGGTGAGGGTGACGGCGAAGCCTTTGACCGGGCCGGTGCCGAAGAGGAAGAGGATGGCCGCCGAGACGATGGTCGTGACGTGCGTGTCGACGATGGTGATCCAGGCGTGGGCGAAGCCTTGCTGGACGGCGATGGCAGCGGTCTTGCCGGCTCGCAGCTCCTCACGAATGCGCTCGAAGATGAGCACGTTCGAGTCGACGCCCATACCGATGGTGAGGATGACGCCGGCGATGCCGGGGAGCGTGAGGGTGGAACCGGAGTAGCCCATGAAGCCGAGCAGGATGAGCAGGTTGAGCATCAGGGCGAGGTCGGCGTTGATGCCCGCGCCGCGATAGTAGACCAGCATGAAGATCATGACGGCGAGCAGGCCGGCGACGGCGGCGACGATGCCCTGGTGGATGGAGGCGGCGCCGAGGCTGGGGCCTACGGTGCGGGTTTCGAGGTAGGAGATGGAGGCCGGGAGCGCGCCGGTGCGGAGCATGAGCGAGAGGTCGTTGGCCTGCTGCTGGGTGAAGCCGCCCTCGATCTCGCCGCTGTCGCGGATGGCGGAGTTGATGCTGGCGACCTCGCGGACCTTGTTATCGAGCACAATCGCCATGGAGCCGGGGGTGGTGCTGGTGGCCGAGTGGGCCTGGGTGTACTTGTAGAAGCGGTCGCCGGCCTCGGTGGTGAGGTTGAAGCGGATGTTGGGGCGGCCGTTCTGGTCCTGCGAGGGCTGGGCGTCGCGGAAGTCGGTGCCTTCTACCTCGCTGACGCGCTTGAGCAGCCAGACCTCGTCGGGGGCGGTGGCGGTGGCTGCGCCGTGAAGCAGCATGGAGTCGGGGGGAATGCTTCCGTTGCTGGCGGCGAGGGCCTCCTGCTCGGTGCCGAAGGGGCCGCCGGTGACGGCGTGGATGGAGAGCTTGGCGGTGGACTGGATGATCTCTTCGACGCGGGCGGGGTCGTCGACGCCGGGGAGCTCGACGAGGATCTCGTTTTCGCCGAGGCCGTACTTCTGGATGACGGGTTCGGCGACACCGAGCTTGTCGATGCGCTCGCGGATGGTCTCGATGGAGGTGTCGAGGGTGCGGGTTTCAAGGTCGCGGATGGCCGGCTGCTTCATGGTGAGGCGGGAGCTGCCGTTGGCGGCGGAGGCGATGTCGTAGGTGGCGTAGTCGTTGCCCTGGAGGACGGTGCGGGCCGCGCTTAGTTGGGCGGGCGGGATGCCGGAGATGACGATGGTCTGGGGGTTCGCCGGGTCGGTCTTGCCTACGGTCGCGCCGCGTATGCCGGCCTTCTGGAGGTCGTCTTCGAGGCGGGCGACGTCGCGGTCGGTGGCGGAGGCCACGGCTTCGGCGACGTGGACCTCGAGGACCAGGTGAGTGCCGCCTTTGAGGTCGAGGCCGAGGTGAATGTGGTCCTTGAGCGACTGCTTCAACCCGCCATGCGGTATGCCCACGATGCCGAAGCTGAAGATTACCAATACCGCAACGATGAATGCCGTCTTGCCGGCTAGATGCTTGCCCATGATCTTTATTGAAGGTGCGGTTCCTGGCGTCCTGCTGAAGCCCTGAAGTCCTGAAACCGCCGTCCTTGCTTCTTCCTCATCCGCTTCTTACGGTTCGATCTGATTACGGTTCGATCTGACTTCGTTTGCCTTTGAACCCGGTACGTTGTAACGCTGTGACTTATGCCTGCTCGGCGGTGGTGACGGTGGCGATGGCGCTCTTGACGAACTCCAGCTTGACGCCGTCGGGCTGAATCCGGAGGATGACGATATCGTCCTTGACGGTGAGGACGGTGCCGCGTATGCCGCCGTTGGTGGTGACGCGGTCGCCGGACTTCAACTGAGTGAGCATCTCCTGCCATTTTTTCTGCTTCTTCTGGTTGGGAGCGATCATCAGGAAGTAGAGCACGACAAAAAAGAGGACCGGGAGGGCGAGGCCGCCGAGATTGCCCAGCCCGAAACCGCCCACACTTTGCAACCACATCGCCAGCATCGAATCGAGCTCCCGTTCTACATGTGCTTTCTATTGCGTTGCGCTTTCTATTGCGGACGTTTTCTATTGCGGATAAGCGCAGCCTTGCCGATGTTCCGTCCATGCGCTTAGCCTCTAAGCATCGCGTAAGGGCCGGGCTGTGTCAAGGACGAAGGCAACCGGAGCGGGTCAGTTTGAATTGGGATTCGCGGCTGGTATTGCGCGGTATTGTTCGTCGCTGACGTGCTCCAGCCAATCCACGGCCTTGCCGTCCAGGCGCTCCTGAATGGCGATGTGGGACATGGCCGTGGCGGGTGTCGCTCCATGCCAGTGCTTCTCGGCCGGGGCGAACCAGACCACATCTCCAGGGTGAACCTGCTCGATCGGGCCGCCTTCGCGCTGAACCCAACCGCAGCCTGAGGTGACGATCAGGGTTTGCCCCAGGGGATGAGTGTGCCATGCGGTGCGCGCTCCCGGCTCGAATGTGACGCTGGCGCCGGCGACACGCGCCGGGTCGGGCGCCTGAAAGAGCGGGTCGATGCGTACCGTGCCGGTGAACCAGTCTGCCGGACCTTTGCCTGAGGGCTGCGAGCCGTTGCGTTTGATCTCCATAACACTCCATTCTAAAGCTGATCTTCGGATGGATTTACGGCAAGACCTATCCTGCCGGACGGGCCCACTTCGCGTGGGGCGGTCACTTCGTGACTTTTATACCGGTGTTGGTACCATCTGCTGCGATGGCTCCTCCCGTTGGTCGGGATCAGGGGTGGAGTCCATTCTCCCTATAATTACTCTCACTATGACCCTTCGCCAGGCATTGACGGCCGCTGCTCGTCGATTTGCCGGAGACGAGCACCTGCGGGAGACGGCGAACCGGGATGCGGAGCTGCTGCTGCTGGATGCCGCGGGGATCTCGCGGGTCGCGCTGCTGGCTTATCCGGAGCGGGAGCTTTCGGCGGAAGAGCGGGCGCGCTACGAGGAGGCGATCCGGCGCCGGATGGTGCATGAGCCGATCCAGTACATCACCGGGCGGCAGGAGTTCTATGGGCTGGCTCTGGGCGTGTCGCCGGATGTGCTGATCCCGCGCCCGGAGACGGAGCACCTGGTGGAGGAGGTGCTGGGCCGCATGCCGCACGGCGAGCCGGTGAGGATCGTGGACGTGGGGACAGGCTCGGGAGCGATTGCGATTGCGCTGGCGGTGCATCTGCCGCGGGCGGAGATTACCGCGGTCGACCTGTCGCCCGGCGCGCTGGCGGTTGCCGGAGCCAATGCGCGGGAGCATGGGGTGGGCGGCCGGATACGGTTTCTGCTGTCGGATTTGCTGGAGGCGGTGCTGGGCGATGGCGGCGGCTTTGACGCGGTGGTGAGCAATCCGCCGTATATTCCCGAGCCGGAGCGCGCGCGTCTGCACCCGGAGGTCCGCGACTACGAGCCCGCGACCGCGCTGTTCGCAGGCCTGGACGGTCTGGACCTGTACCGCAGGCTGATCCCGCAGGCCCTTGCGGCGCTGAGGCCGGGGGGGCTGCTGGCGCTGGAGATTGGGTATGGCCAGCGGGATGCGCTGACGGCGCTACTGGGGGGGTGGCGGGAGGTGGCGTTTGTGGAGGACCTGCGGCAGATCTCCCGCGTGGCGGTGGCCAGGCGGCCGGTTCATAGGCCAGGAGGCTGGCTCATAGAGCAGACGGCGATTTGAAACCCTGAGTGGTCTGGTTCGTATAACATGCGGGGGATGATGAAACCTTATGAAGACCGCCCTGACCCAGACGCAGCTGCAGGACCACCTTTATACCCTTGAAGAGCGGCTTGTGCATCCCGACCGGGAGGCCGACCGTGCGGCGCTTATCCCGCTGCTTACGGAGGACTTCCGGGAGTTCTGCACGTCGGGGAGGATCTTCAGCCGGCAGCAGACGGTAGACGTTCTGCTGAGCAGCGCGCCGCGGACGGCGGCTATTCATCACTTCTATGTGGAGTTGCTTTCGGAGACGGTGGCGCTGGCTACGTATCGAATTACCACGGCGATTGCGGTGTCGCACCGGTCTTCGTTGTGGGTGTTTCGGGATGGGCGGTGGCAGTTGCACTTTCACCAGGGCACGATTGCGGCTTGAGATTCTTTCGGACTGTCCTGCCGGACGGGCCCGCTGCGCGCCGCGCGGTCACTTCGTGACTTGTGTACCGGTCTTGACTGCATCTACGGCACAGGCCCTCCCGTTGGTCGGGATCGAGATTGGTAGATCATCGGAGGTATCGGTTGCGTTACGAGTCGCGGCGTTCGGGGTGGCCGTTCTGCTCCCAGCGATGATTCCCTTCGCGCACCAACTCGCGGTGCAGAGGGCTGCCGGGGCGGTTTTCTTCGTCCCAGCGCCGCCGCTCCTCCTGCTCTTTTCGTTCCTCGCGTCCGTCGCTCATCGCAGTTCGACCTGCATGGCTGCGCCGGTCTCATCGTGGAAGGCGACCTCGCGCGAGGTCATGGACGGGGGCGGCTGGCGGGAGGAGTTGGCGAGGGGCAAGACCTCCGCATGGTCGGCGTCGGTCCAGCACATGAGAGCGGTGAAACAGGCCAGACGCCTGGGGACGCCGGGCACGCTGCTCCAGGCTTCGATGAGGTAGCGCTGGCTGGTCGCGGGGTCTTCGAGGAGCACGTCGTTGTTGTAGTTGATGTAGACGCGGTAGCCGGTCTGGGAGGCTCCGTTGCGCTTGACGCCGGCGAGCGGGTCGCGCAGGAAGATGCGCTGGCGAAAGACGGCGATGAAGACGGCCAGTAGAAGGGTGGCGGTGATGAGAATGTTTTTCAAGGGCTATTCTTCCTGGTCTGTCGATTAGCAATATCTACAGCAGGTTTTAGTATGACGGTACCGGGAAGGCAAGAACAAGCCAAAGCAACTGCGAGGGTCCTTCCCATTCGCTGCGCCCAAGGGTCACGGTGACGACTTGAACCGCGTTACTTTTCTTCGTGGTATTCCTGCTCGGTGTTGATGCCCCAGAGGGCGGCCTTGTCGACGTGGCCGGCGATGATGCCGTCGACGGCGGTCATGGCGGTCAACATGCTGTGGTCCTGATTGTTGTACTTGTGCATGCCGTTTCTGCCTACGAGGAAGAGGTTCTCGAAGCTGTCGGTGAAGGCGCGCAGCTCGTCGAAGCGGGCATAGGTGCCGAAGTAGGCGGGGTAGGTCTTGGGGACGCGGACGACGTGGCCGTCGGAGACGTCTTCGGGGTTGAGGATGCCGATTTTGGCGACCTCGGCGATGGCGAAGTTTTTGAGGTCTTCGTCGGGCATCTTCCAGAGGTCGTCGGTCTCGTAACAGAAGTATTCGAGGCCGATCCAGACCTTGGCGGGATCGGCGACGAGCCAGGGGCTCCAGTTATTGAAGATTTGTAACCGTCCGAGGATTACATCGGGCTCCTGGACGTAGATCCAGGTGTCTTTGAGGAGGCCGCCGCCGGGCTCATGCACCTTGAGCTTGTCGGCGAGCAGGCCGATGGTGATGAAGTCGCGGTATTGCAGGCCTTCGCTTACCTCGCGGACGTTCGCGGGCACGGGCGCGTCGGGGGTGTCTATGGCTTCGACCAGCTCGCGCATGGGCATGGTGGAGAAGAAGTAGTCGCCGGGGAAGGTTTGGCGTTCGCCGCTCTCGCTCACCGCGTCGATGGATACGACACGCTTGCCGTCGCAGTGGATGGCGTCGACCTTGCAGCCGAGGTGGATTTCGCCGCCCCGTTCGCGGATGAGGCCGGCGACGTGCTCCCATAGCTGGCCGGGGCCGAGTTTGGGATACATGAAGCGCTCGATGAGGCTGGTGTCGGTGGCCTTCTGGGCGAGGTCGGCGGCGGGATGCTTCGGGGTGCGGGCGAAGGTCTTTTTGACGAAGTGCTTGACGGCGGTGGTGAGGCTGAGGCCCTTGATGCGCTGCGCGCCCCACTCGGCGGAGATCTCGTCGCAGGGGGTGCCCCAGACCTTCTCGGTATAGCTCTTGAAGAAGGTGAGGTAGAGCTGGCGGCCGAAGCGGTTGATGAGGAAGTCTTCGAGGCTTTTTTCGGGCTTGATCTGCAGGACGCGCGAGAGCAGGTAGCTGGCGCCGACGCGCAGGGTTCGCACGGCGCCGAGGTTGCCGAGGGTGGTGGCGGTGAGGGTGATGGGGTAATCGAAGAATTTGCGCAGGTAATAGATGCGGCTTTTGCGCGGGCGGATGAGCATGACCAGGTCGGGGTCGGGCGGGGCGGCGGCGCTGACGAGGGTTTCGGTGTGGCCGTGGGCGTTGGGATCTGGCGCGCCGGTGGGGCCGGTCTCGTCGGTGTCGGTTTCGAGGACGATGGGGCCGGCGCCGCGGAGGACGGGCTCCTCGGACAGGCGGGCGGGGATGGCGATGACGCGGCGCTTGCCCTGGTAGGTGATCTCCTGGGTCTGGTGGGCTGCTTGAGTTTGCTCGGTGGAGGCGGGGTCGCTTTCGGCGATCTCGGGCGGCATGAGGTCGATCCACCACTGCATGACGCGGTCGCTCTTGGAGAAGAAGCGGTGGCCGCCGATGTCCATGCGGTTGCCCTTGTATTGAATGGTGCGCGAGATGCCGCCGATCTCGTGGCTGGCTTCAAGGACGATGGGCTGGATGTCGGAGCGGCGGAGGAGCTCCAATGCTGCCGTGAGACCCGCGGGCCCCGCCCCGATGATGATCGCGCGTCTCTTCATGACCGAAATATCGAGTATACGGGGCGGCAAAGTGCGCTTGCCCGTCGACTTCGCCGACGAGGTGATTTTAAGATGGGTCCTGCCGGACGGGCCTCCTGCGCGGAGGGCGGCCATTCCATGGCGTTTTTCCTTCATGCCCTCGCGAGGAATAGCTGCCCTCGCGCTGGTCGGGATCTAGGCTTTCTGATCAGAGCTTCCCTACGCGGGGGGTGCGGGTGCGCGGGCGGCGACCTCGAAGGCGAGGCCGCCTTTGGCTGCTTTGACGACGACGTGATCGCCGTGGAGGATGCTGCCATCCAGAATGCGGACGGCGAGCTTGTCCTGCACCATGCGCTGGATGGCGCGCCTGAGAGGCCGCGCGCCGTAGGCACGGTCGTAGCCGGCGTGGAAGATGGCCTTGCGGGCTTCATCGGTCAGCTCGAGGGTGATCCTGCGGTCGGCGAGGAGGGCCTGCAGGTCCTTGAGCCGGAGATCGACGATGTGAGTTAGCTGCTCTTCGCCTAGCGGACGGAAGACCACGATGTCGTCGACGCGGTTGAGGAACTCCGGCCGGAACTGCTGGCGGAGCACGTCCATGACGCGGAGCTTTGCGTCCTCGAAGCCCTCTTCGCCCGAGGCCCAGGCGGTGGACAGCTGCGCCGCGCCGACGTTCGAGGTCATGATGAGGACGGTGTTCTTGAAGTCGACGGTGCGGCCCTTGGCGTCGGTGAGGCGGCCGTCGTCGAGCACCTGGAGGAGGATGTTGAAGACGTCGGGGTGGGCCTTTTCGATCTCGTCGAAGAGGATGACGGCGTAGGGGCGGCGGCGGACGGCCTCGGTGAGCTGGCCGCCTTCGTCGTAGCCGACGTAGCCGGGAGGGGCTCCGATGAGGCGCGCGACGGCGTGTTTTTCCATGTATTCGCTCATGTCGATGCGGACCATGGAGGCTTCGTCGTCGAAGAGGAATTCGGCCAGGGCGCGGGCGGTCTCGGTTTTGCCGACGCCGGTGGGACCGAGGAAGAGGAAGGAGCCGATGGGGCGTTTGGGGTCGCTGAGGCCGGCACGCGAGCGGCGAATGGCGTTGGCCACGGCGGCGAGGGCCTCGTCCTGGCCGATGACGCGGTCGCGCAGGCGGTCCTCCATCTGGACGAGCTTCTGCATCTCGCCTTCGAGCATCTTCGAGACGGGGATGCCGGTCCATTTGGAGACGACGGCGGCGATGTCCTCCTCATCGACCTCCTCCTTTAACATGCGGGCGCGGCGGGAGGGAACGCCGGTGGCGGCTTCGGCGGAGTCGGCCGAGACGGCGGCGTCCTGCTCGGCGGTGAGTTCGCGCAGCTCGGCTTCGAGCCTGGGGATTTCGCCGTACTGGAGCTCGGCGGCGCGCTGGAGATTGCCTTTGCGGGTCTCCTCCTGCATCTGGAAGCGGAGGGCTTCGAGGTTTTGTTTGAGCTCGGCGATCCTGCCGATGGCGCCGCGCTCCTGCTGCCAGCGGGCGCGCAGGCCGGAGGCGGATTCCTTGATCTGGGCGAGCTCGCGCTCGACTATTTCGAGACGCTCTCTGGAGACGGGGTCCTTCTCGCGCTTGAGGGCGGCGCGCTCGATTTCGAGGGAGGTGGCGCGGCGCTCGAGGGTGTCGATTTCGACCGGGACGCTGCCGATCTGGATGGCCAGGGCGGCGGCGGCTTCGTCCACCAGATCGATGGCCTTGTCGGGGAGGAAGCGGTCGGAGATATAGCGGTGGCTGAGGGTGGCGGCGGCGACGATGGCGGAGTCCTTGATGCGGACCTTGTGGTGGGCCTCGTACTTCTCCTTGAGGCCGCGCAGGATGGCTACGGTGTCTTCGACGTTGGGCTCGCCGACGTAGACGATCTGGAAGCGGCGCTCGAGGGCGGCGTCCTTTTCGATGTACCTGCGGTACTCGTTGAGCGTGGTGGCGCCGATGGCACGCAGGCCGCCGCGGGCGAGGGCGGGCTTGAGCATGTTGCTGGCGTCCATGGCGCCTTCGGCCGCGCCCGCGCCGACGAGGGTGTGGAGCTCGTCGATGAACAGGATGATCTCGCCGTTCGAATCTTCGATCTCCTTGAGAACGGCTTTGAGGCGCTCTTCGAACTCGCCGCGGAACTTGGCGCCGGCCACCATGGAGGCGAGATCGAGCGAACAGACGCGTTTGCCTTTGAGGATCTCGGGCACGTCGCCGAGGAAGATGCGGCGGGCGAGGCCTTCGACGATGGCGGTCTTGCCGACGCCGGGTTCGCCGATGAGGACGGGGTTGTTCTTGGTGCGGCGGGAGAGGACCTGGATGACGCGGCGGATCTCCTCGTCGCGGCCGATGACGGGGTCGAGCTTGCCGCGGCGAGCCAGCTCGGTGAGGTCTTTGGCGTACTTTTCGAGCGCCTGGAACTTGCCTTCGGGGTTCTGGTCGGTGACGCGCTGGCCGCCGCGGACCGTGCTGAGGGCCTTGAGGATGGCGTCGTGAGTTCCGCCGAGGGCGGCGAGGGCGAGCTGGACCGGGTCGTTCTTGGCGCTGGCGAGGGCGAGGAGGAGATGCTCGGTGGAGCAGAACTCGTCCTTGAAGTTTTCGGCCTCTTTGAAGCCCTGTTCGAGGACCTTTTGCAGGGCGGAAGACATGGAGGGCTGAGCTCCCCCCTGGACCTTGGGGAGCTTGGCGATGGCGGAGTTGACGCCGAAGAGGAGCTGCTCGACGGGTACGCCGACCTTTTCGAGCACGGGCAGGACGACGCCGTCGCGGTCTTCGAGCAGGGCCGCCATGAGGTGCAGCGGGAGCACCTCGGGGTTTCCGTTTTCGGCCGCGTGCCCGCTGGCGGCCTGGACCGCCTGCTGCGACTTGACGGTGAATTTATCCCACTGAATTGCCATGAAGTACGTCCTTATGAGAGATTGCGATGGTTCGGCCGGGCGTTTGGATGGGCGGGCTAAAGGCTTACCGCCGATTTACACCGAGGACACGGATCTGCACCGATACGGCTGTATTGGCGAATGGTACCGGAGAGCGCTTGGCTCCATCTGAGGATTAGACGTGGATTAGCGGGAGTGGGATGCGGGAAGGTGACAGTCGGAGACTCATATATTTGAACGGGATTAATGAAAATGTGGTCGTGGCCCGCCAAGAGAAGGCCCGGGGCTAAAGCCCACGGTATTTGCTGGCTTGTTCGCAGGGCTGAAGCCCTGCGCTAATCCGGGAAGCAACAACGACGTTTTCAGCAGCCTGGGCGTGTTTTCTATCGGACCTGCGGGTGGGATGCGGGTTAGGCTGATTGGAGAGGATGGGCTTCGATGACGATCGCGGACGGTTCGGCCCAGCCCAATACGCTGCGCGACGCAGTGCTGCTGGCCGCGACCGGGGGGTTGCTGGATACGGTGGTGTACCTGAACCACGGGCATGTCTTTGCGAATGCGATGACAGGCAATGTGGTGCTTCTGGGGATTTCGGCTGTGGGGCGGAAGTGGCATGAGATTGTTCCGCATGTCGTCCCGATCGGGGGGTTTCTGGCCGGAGTCTGGGCTTCGAAGTGGATGCGGTCGCGGCTGGGCGGGCGGACGGTGCTGCTTGGCGTGGGGCTGGAGATTGTGGTGCTGTTTGCGATGGGATGGCTGCCGCGCGGGTTTCCGGAGATGACGTTTACGGCAGTCGTGGCGTTTGTGGCGGCGTTTCAGGTGGCGAGCTTTCGGCGGGTGGACGAGTTTTCTTACAATTCGACGTTCCTGACGGCGAACCTGCGCGATGTGACGGAAGGGCTGTACGACGCGGGCGAGTCGGGTGATGTCGAGACGAAGAACAAAGGGTTTGCGAAGGCGCGGGACCTGGGGCTGATCTGCGTCTGTTTTCTGGCGGGGGCGGTGGTGGGGGCGTGGTGCGCTCCGCGGCTGGGGAACCATTCGTTATGGTTGGCGGAGCCGCTGCTGCTGATTGTGGTGGTGCGGAGCGTGCGGCGGAGGCGGTGGGGGTGAGGGAGTTGCGATTGGGCCGTTTACGCGGGATGGGAGATGCAGATTCCTGCAGGCTGAGGGACAAGAGAGCAGGAGCGAAGGCCAAATACAGGGGTCTCTCCGCTGCGGCGGCAAAGTGCGCCTGCCCGTTCACTTCGCTCAGGGTCGAGATGACGTTGTGTTCTTGGGTAGCGGATACATGGAAGGACAAGGCTATCGGACGATGAGGGTGAGGTTGACGGTGCGGGTGAGGCCCGCGCTGGTGGCGGAGGCTGTGATGGTGTACGTTCCGGCGGGTGTGACTGCGCCAGGAGTGACTGGGGAAGTCGTGGGGCTGGCCGCGAGGGGGATCTGGCGTCCGGCGCCGCAGCCGGAGAGGGCGGTCAGGGTGAAAAGAGTGTAGAGGAAGGCGGCGGCGGTCAGGCGAGGTAGATGGGGGAGTCGCGTCCTGCGCAGTCGGGGCAGGGACAGCAGGCTCAGGGGCAGGAGTGTCGCCAGCCAGAGGAGGGGATGCCCGCCGGGGGGTGCCGGTGCGGTTGTTGCAGCGGTGGAGGCGACGCCGGTGAGGATTGTGACCGCGATGGTGGTGGCGGAGCCGAGGGCCGGGCTGGCGGGGGTGATGTTGCAGGTTGCGTTGGCGGGTAGGCCGGTGCAGGTGAAGGCGGCGGTGCCGGGGATGTTGGCGGAGGAGGAGAGGAGCAGGGGGAAGACGGCGCTCTGGCCGCTGGGGATGGTGAAGCTGGCGGGGCCGTTGGAGATGAGGGTGAAGTCGACGCCGGTGCCGGTGAGTTGCAGGATCTGGGGCGAGTTGGGCGAGTTGTCCCGGACGGTGAGGCTGCCGGAGCGCGGGCCGCCGGCGGTGGGGGCGAAGACGACCTGCATGGTGCAGGCGGAGCCGATGGGCAGGCTGGGGCCGCAGGTCTGGCCGCCGGGTGCGAGGGCGAAGTCGCCGGTGAGGGTGATGGTCTGGAGGGTGAGCGGAGCTCCGCCGTTGTTGGTGAGGGTGACGGTCTGGGGTGGGGAGGTAAGGCCGACGCCCGCGGGCGGGAAGGCGACCGCGGCGAAGGGGGCCAGCGAGACGCCGGGGGGTGCGATGCCGGTGCCATTGAGCGCGACGGTCTGGGTGCGGTACTGGTCCGAGACGGAGAGCAGGCCGGTGAGCTGGCCGACATCTTTGGGCTGGAAGGCGATCTGAATGGCGCAGGTGGCGTGCGGGTTGAGCGAGTTGCCGCAGGTGTTGACGGCGGTGAAGTCGCCGCTGGTGACCTGGGCGGCGATGAGGGTGAGGGCGAGGTCGCCGGAGTTGGTGAGGAGGAGCTGCTGGGTATGGCTGGAAGAGGTGATCTGCTGGGCCGGGAAGGTGAGGGTGAGGGGCGAGAGGGCGTCGGTGGCGGGCGAGGTGCCGATACCGCTGAAGGAGGCGGTCTGGGTGCCGGCGTCGTCTGTGATGGTGAAGGTGCCGCTGCGGGGGCCGGAGGCGGTGGGGGTGAAGGCGATCGAAACGGTGCATCCGGTCTGCGGGGCGAGGGTGGGGCCGCAGGTGTTGGCGGTGAATCTGAAGTCGCCGGTGAGGATGGGGGTCTGGAGGGCGATGGGGCTGGTGCCGGTGTTCGAGAGGGTGATGTTCTGGGGAACGCTGGCGGCGTTGATGGTGGTGGCGGGAAAGCGGAGGACCAGAGGCGTGAGGATGAGGGGTGAGGCGGCGCTGCCGGTGCCGGTAAGCTGCGCCGTCGCCTGCCCGCCAGAGACGTTGCCGTAGACGGTGAGGAGTCCGGTGCGGGAGCCGAGCGCGGTGGGGAGAAACCGGACCTGGATGGTGCAGGTCGCGGTTGGGGCTATGGGGGCTGTGGTGCAGGTGTCGGCTTCGATAAAGTCGCCTGCGGTTCCCACCTGGGTGACGGTGAGGGGGCCGGGGCCGGTGTTGGTCAGGGTGATGGTCTGGGGCTGGCTGGCGGTGGCGACGGCCTGGGTGGCGAAGGTGAGGGCGGCAGGGCTGAGCGAGATGGCGGGCTGGATGGAGCTGACGGCGTTGAGCAGGGGAATCTGCCAGATGCCCCGGCCGTAGGTGGCGGCGCGTAGCTCTCCGAGGCGGCCGTCGCCGGTGGGCATGTCGGGGGCGGCGGCGAGCTGGACGACGGGGGCGTTGGGCAGGCTGGCGCCATAGATGCTCCAGCAGTTGGCCGGGGCGGAGCCGGGTGGGGCGCAGGTGGCGACGGCCTGGGTGACGTAGACGCCGGTGTCGAGCGCGACGTAGACGGTGTTGGCGTCGTTGGGGTCGACGGCGACGCTGTTGGCGGGGGCGTTGGGCAGGTTGCTGCTGATGTTGAGCCAGTGCGCGCCGCCGTCGGTGGAGGAATAGAGGTGCGGGGCGTTGGTGCCGTTGTTGGTGAAGCCCATGACGGTGGCGTAGATGGTCCTGCCGGTGGGGTCGTGGGGGTCTACCGCGATCGATGACAGGTCGAAGCCGCCGGGGTTGAAGAGGCCGGAGCCGGAGGTGTCGTTGGTGACGGGCGAGGCGGCGAGGTCGGTCCAGGCGGTTGCGTTGGTATCGATGTTGGCCGTGGTGGTGGCGAAGAGATGGCCGCCGAACGCTGGTCCGCCGCCGTCGAGCCTTCCGGCCATACCCGCGTAGAGGACCGTGGAGCCTGCGTTCTGCGGGGCGGCGGCGGTGATGGCGGGGTCTCCGGCGGCGAGCGAGCGCAGGACGGGGTTGGACGCGGCGCAGGAGGAGTTCTGCGGTCCGGCGAGGAGGCTGCTGATGGCGTTCGAGGAGGACCAGAGAGCGCCGTTATCCACCGGGCCGCGCCAGACCCGGCAGGTGCCGATGAGGACAGTTGCGGGCAGAGCCGGGTCGAGCAGCCAGGGCGGATCGATGAGGGAGTCGTCGGAGGCGGTCTGGGCGCGCCCGATGGTGGAGGTGAAGCTGGCGGGCGTGCAGGCGGCTCCGGCGGTGCATTGGTGGATGCTGACGCCGGGGCCGTTCGAGATGGCCCAGAGGAGGGGGTTGGCGGGGTCGATGGCGACGGCGCCGCCTTCGCCGGGGGCGAGCTGGGGCCACGGTGTGGCGAGGGAGGTGGCGGTGGAGGTGCCAGCCGTGCCGTTTGCGCCGAGGCCGACGAGCAGGGTGGCGGGGTCGGTGGGGGGCTGGGCGAAGCTGACGACTTCGGCGAGCGAGCCGAGGCCGCTGTTGAGGTTCTGGAAGTGGTTGGCGTCGTCGGGAGTGCAGGGTGCCTGCTGCTGGTTGACGCCGTCGGAGGAGCGCCAGAGGCCGCCGTCGTTGCCGAGGAAGAGCAGGGGCTGGGAGCCGGTGGCGAGGGTCGCGATGGCGTGCTGGGCGGGGGCGACCTGGGCGGGGGCGGCGCAGGCGTTGCCGTCGTTGGTGGTGTTGCGGAGGAGACAGCCGGCGGCGAGCGAGCAGCGGTAGAGATCGATGGTTCCAGCGTAGAGGACGGTGTCCTGGGTGGGGCCGGGTGGGCCGGAGGAGACGGCGGCGAGGGCGAGGTTGTAGTCGGCCTGGGGGATGACGGGATTGCCGTTGATGGTTGTTTCGAGCGGGGCCGCGTTGAGGCGGGTGGCGAAGGCGATGTCGCTGCCGGAGCAGGTTGAGCCGGAGAGGGAGCAGACATCCTGCCAGAGGCCCTGATCGATATTGTTGCCATCGACGGCGAGGGCGAAGGTGTCGCCGGTGACGGGCTGGACGGCGAGCGCGCCGCGGAAGAGCGGACAGGACGGGTTGCCGGTGCCGGTGGGGGCGGTGGGGCAGGCGGCGAGGGTGAGGCCGGGGCCGGGCTGATTGGCGAGGCGGGTCCAGAGTGCGCCGTCGGGCGACTCGTAGAAGCCGTGGTAGCGGATGGCGGCGTAGAAGCGCTGGCGGATGGGGTTCCAGACGACGGCGGTGGCGGCGCGGCCGCCGAGGTCCTGCCCGCTGGGGAGCGGGGTCTGGACGGTCTGGCTGCCGTCCATGATGGTGGACATCTGCCAGGTGGCGCCGGCCTCGGTGGAGTAGTAAAGGCCCATGACGGAGTTGGTCTGGTCGGGCGCGTTGACGATGACGCCTTCGGCGGCCTGGGAGACGGCGGCGACGACGGTGGCGGGGGAGGCAGTGCTCCAGGCAAAGCCCGCGAAGCCGAGGCCGGTGAAGGCGTGGTTGCCGCCGGCGCCGTCGTGCGACTCCGGGATGAGGGACCAGGTGAGGCCCGCGTCGGTCGAGCGCAGGATGCCGCTGCCGTAGAGGGAATCGGAGGCGTCGTTGGGATCGCCGGTGCCTGCGAGGACGACGCCGACTGCCGTGCCGGGCTGGACGCTGACCGCGCCGATGCTGAGCGATGGGATGGCCGAGACGCTCGAGTTCGGGCTGAAGACGGGGAGGGTGTCGGTGAGCGGGGCGAAGGTGACGCTGGCGGGCGCGCCGGCTGCGTTGGTGGACTTCCAGACGCCGCCGCCGGTGGTGCCGAGGTAGACGGTGTTGCCGGTGGGGTCGGCCGGGTCGAGGGCGATGGCGGTGATGCGGCCGGTGACGTTGCCGTAGGCGGGGGTGGCGACCTGGTTGGGGCCTACGGGCTGCCAGGGGGCGGTGAGGTTAACGAGATTTGGGCTGGCCTGCCGGGCTTGCAGCATGGCGGCGTGCTGGCTACGGGCGGCCTGCATGGCCTGGGCGGCGGAGAGGTTGCCGGTGGGGGCCCGGCCTTGCAGGAAGCGGTGGGCGCGGGTTTGGGTGGGGGTAGAGGCTGCCGCGGTTGGCTGGCTGAGGGCGGGGCCGGAGGCGAAGAGTGCAGGCCCGAGCGCGATCGCAAGGAAGGCCATGCGGACGGCGCGGGGTGCGAGTTGGAGAGGGGCGATCAGATCCATAACGTGCGACGCACTGCGCGGACATCCAGCCCTGATGCTGTAAGCAGATGCATGGCCAATCGCCGCCAGGGTGAGACGAGGATTTACTCAGGATGCAGGAGGGGTGGATGAGAGGACTCTCATGTTTGCGGGGTGTCGCTGCGGGCTGACCGGCCACTTTCCACACTGGCTGTTTGAGGGCCCGACTATGTGGCGTCCTTGGGCGAGTATCTTCGCGCGGAAGGGCGGCGGCAATGTCGCCATAGTTGTAGAGGATCGCAACCGCGAAGGGGAATACAGGGGTCTCTCCACTCCGGTTGAGATGACGTTTGTCTTTGGATTAGACGAATTTCACATCGGTATACACCGCAACGCTGTCCTGCCGGACGGGCCCACTGCGCGTGGGGCGGTCACTTCGTGACTTGTATACCGGTCTTGACAACCTCTGCTGCGATGGCCCCTCCCGTTGGTCGGGATGGAGGCAGATGATTAGGCGGGGAGGCTGTTCATCTGCTGGATGTAGCGTTTGGAGTCGAATTTTTTGCCGGTGGAGGCGCCGGACATGTAGCGGATCTTGCCGAAGATGGGACGCGTTCCCCAGGCGCGGTCGAACTTGCCGACGATGGCCCAGGCGACGCCCGCGTAGCCGTTGGGGTCGCGGCCGTCGAGGAAATATTTATCGTTGAGGTGGATGGAATACTTCACGGCGGTGGCGGCGTCGGGGGTCCACTCGAGGATCTTCTTGGCCCAGTACATGCGCAGGTAGTTGTGCATCCAGCCGTGGCGGACCATCTGGATCTGGGCGGCGTTCCAGAGGTCGTCGTAGGTCTCGGCGGCTTCGAGCTGATGGAGGGTGTAGAGGTGTTCGCGCTGGTCGCGGGCGTGCTCGGCGATGGTGGTGCGGGCCCAGTTTTCGGCGCAGTCGGCGGAGTCGTAACGGGGATCGGTGCGGACGAAGTTGACGGCTAGCTCGCGCCAGGCGATGAGCTCGTTGAAGTAGCTGTCGCGGGCGGACTTGAGCTTCGGATTCGCCTTGGCGGCGGCTGCTACGGCGAGCGCGATGGTGGCGGGGCCGAGGTGGCCGTAGTGCAGGTAGGGCGACATGCAGGAGGTGCCGTCGGTCTCGGGGTGGTTGCGCTGGGTGTCGTACTCTTCGAGGAGCTTGCCGGTGAAGAGCTTGAGGCGCTTGAGGGCGGCGTGGGTTCCGC
This sequence comes from Edaphobacter sp., assembly GCA_965277575.1. GTDB lineage: Bacteria > Acidobacteriota > Terriglobia > Terriglobales > Acidobacteriaceae > Edaphobacter. Next base: position 2,192,161 of record CBDIDK010000002.1, on the reverse strand, counting down.
CGTGCCAGGCTGCGACGGGGAGGACGGTGCGGTCGAGGTCGGGCCAGCCGCGTGTGATGTCCTCGTGGACGGAGTCGGAGTGGAAGCTGCGGGGGCGCTTCCAGGCGTGCCGGGCGTGGGGATTTTCGTAGGGCACGAGGTAGTCGGGCAGGAGCTTGTAGAGGCGCGGGCGGATGGTGTAGGCGCCGTACTGGGCCTTTTCGATCAGCTTCGAGGGGATGACGACGTCGGTATCGACGGTCCAGAAGGGGATGCGGATGCGGGAGGCGAGGTGCTTTCGCCACTTCTCGGGCTCGCGCATGGGGTTCTCGTCGCCGAGGAGGAAGGCGGCGTGGACGTCGGCGAGGAGCTGCTCGTGGGACTCGTGCGGGGCACGGCGCATGAGGAAGGCGATGTTGCGCGCGGCGAGGTCGGCCTCGATGTCCGGCAGGCCCTGGTTGAGGAAGACGTAGTGGCGGAGGTTGGCGTGGGGGAAGTTGGAGATGGCGGCGAAGTAGACCACCAGCGGGAGGCCGAGCAGGTTGGCGACGTGGACGGCGAGATCGACGGCGTGGTTGTCGATGCCGCGCTGGGCACGCTGCATCCAGTAGACGACGCATTTGCCCTCGGGGTCGGGCGTGCCGTCGCGGCGGATGGTGACGCGGGGGTTGTCGGCCAGGGCTTTGAGTTCGTCAGGCTGGGGACGGTGCGTTTCGGCCATGCTTCGAGTGTACGGGGCCGGCGGCAGGGGATTTGGCGGCAACAAAAATGCGGGTTGAGAAATGTGACAGGCCGCACTCCTGTGAACAAGGTAGGATTGCTACCAGAGGCCCCAGGCACGGCTCATGTAGTCGGTGAGGGTCATCGTGATGAGGACGAGGAAGGTGAAGAAGCCTGCGCCGACGGTCATTTTGACCAGGCGGGACTGATATTTGACGTGCATGAAGAAGAGGATGACGACGACGGCCTTAAAGCTGGCGATGGCGAGCGCGACGACCGGATTGAAGATGCCCAGGTCGATGTAGGCGGCGCCCACGGTAAGGCCGGTGAAGACCAGAAGCGTGCCGAATACCATGAGGTAGGTAGTGGGCGTGACGAGATGATGTTCGGCGTGCTCGGGATTGGTTACATTCGTGGGGTCATGAGCTTCGGACATGGTCTTCTCCTTGCGGCCGCGGTCGGTGCTGGGTCTACAGCACTGCGGGACTGCGGTTTAACTATGAGCCTGGGTGTCGATTGATGAGGTAGAGCAGAGGAAACAGGAACAGCCAGACGATATCGACGAAGTGCCAGTAGAGCGCGAAGTTTTCTATGGGCGCGACATACCCGGTGGAGAATTCGCCTCGCCAGGCGCGATGGACGAGCCAGATCAGGACGCCGAGGCCGATGAGCATGTGGACGGCGTGGAGTCCGGTCATGGCAAAGTAGAGGGAGAAGAAGACCTGCGTCTTCTGGGCCATGTCGGGCGCGAGCGGCTGCTCCTTGATGCCGTAGGCGTGGGGGTTGACGAACTCGGAGACGTCGAAGTGCGCGCCGGGGATGTGGTGCTTCTCCCATTTCTCGTGGTACTCATCGTATTTGATCCCGATGAAGATGCAGCCGAAGAGCATGGTGAGAAGAAGGAAGATGATGAGCAGCCCGCGCTTGCGGACCTCCGCGGCCCAGACGCCGAGCGCCATGAAGAAGCCCGAGGTGATGAGGACAGCCGTATTGGTGCCGCCGAGCGGGACGCTGAGCTGGTTGGAGGCGACGACGAAGGCATCGTGGTACCAGTTGCGGTAGAGCAGGTAGGCGAAGAACAGGCCGCCGAAGAACATGATCTCCGTCAGCAGGAAGAGCCACATGCCGAAGGTGCCGGCCTCGCGCTGCTGATCTTCGGTCTCGAAGTGGTGGCGGTGCTGCGGAAGGTAGGCGTGGTGGTGCTCTTCCGGGACGGCCGTCTCGTGGGTATGGGGATGGGACGCTACGGTCGCATTATCCAACGGTCGTCACCTCGTGTTCCGTCTTGTGGGCGAGCCACTCGTAGTCGTACGCCTCGTGATCCATGATCGGGACCTCGATAAAGTTTTCGGTCAGGGGCGGCGACTGGATCTGCCACTCGAGGCCGGTTGCCTGCCAGGGGTTGTTGCCCGCGATGGCGCCGTACTTGAGCGACCAGCCGAGATAAAGCAGGGGAAGCATGTAGCCGACGCCCAGCACCGTCGCGCCTGCCGTGGACAGGACGTTGAGCACCTGGAACTCGGGCGGATACGCGTGGTAGCGGCGCGGCATCCCGAGATAGCCGAGGATGAACTGCGGCAGGAAGGTAAGGTTGAAGCCGATGAAGGTGGTGACGGCGGCGAGCTTCGAGAGCGACTCCGGGTACATGCGGCCGGTCATCTTGGGCCACCAGAAGTGGACGCCGGCGAGGAAGGCCATCAACATGCCGCCGACCATGACGAAGTGGAAGTGGGCGACGATGAAGTAGGTCTCGGTAAGGTGGATGTCCATGCCCAGCGCGCCGAGGAAGACGCCCGTCATGCCGCCGATGGTGAAGAGGCCGAGGAAGCCGAAGGCGTAGAGCATGGGGGTTTCGAAGGTGATCGAGCCCTGCTGCAGGGTGAAGGCCCAGTTGAAGATCTTGATGGAGGAGGGGACCGCGACCAGCATGGTGAGCAGCGAGAAGACCAGCGCGGAGTAGTTGGAGACGCCCATGATGAACATGTGGTGCTCCCAGACGAAGAAGCCGAAGAGCGCGATGGCGACCGAGGAGAAGGCGACCGCGGTGTAGCCGAAGACGCGCTTGCGGCTGAAGGTGCTGATGACCTCCGAGATGACGCCCATGCCGGGCAGGATCATGATGTAGACGGCGGGGTGCGAGTAGAACCAGAAGAGGTGCTGGAAGAGCAGCGGGTCGCCGCCTTTGGTGGGGTCGAAGACGCCGATGCCGATGGTGCGCTCGAGCGCAACCAGGACCAGGGTGATGGCCAGGACCGGTGTGCCGAGCACCATCAGGATGGAGGCGGCGTAGTGCGACCAGACAAACAGCGGCATCCGGAACCAGGTCATGCCGGGCGCGCGCATCCGGTGGATGGTCACGATGAAGTTGAGGCCGGTGAAGATAGAGGAGAAGCCGAGGATGAAGACCCCCATGGCCGCGGTGACCACGTGGGTGTTCAGGTAGTGGGTGGAGAGCGGGGTGGTGAAGGTCCAGCCGGTGTCCACGCCGCCCAGCACCATCGCGCCGAGGATGGTGAGGCCGCCGATCCAGTAGAGATACCAGCTCAGCAGGTTGATCTTCGGGAAGGCCAGGTCTTTGGCTCCCAGCATGATGGGCATCAGGAAGTTCCCCAGGGTGGCCGGGACCGACGGCACCAGAAAGAGGAAGACCATGATGATGCCGTGCATGGAGAAGAACTTGTTGTAGGTGTCGGAGGCGACGAGGTCCGGCTGCGGGGTCAGCAGCTCCAGACGGATGAGGCCGGCGAACGCTCCGCCGATGAAGAAGAAGAACGTGATCGAGACCAGGTACATCATGGCGATGCGCTTATGGTCGCCGGTAAACAGCCAGCTGAGCAGGCCGTCCTCGTTGTTGATGTAGTGGCGCTTTGGAAGCCTTGCCGTTTTCTGGTCGGGCAAGCTGACGATTGTGGTGCTCATGGCTTCACCATCCCTGGCGTGGTCGGCGCCGCTTGGTTGGACTGTGACGTGGTCAGCGTCTGCTGAATGCGGTAGTTGCTTTGCAAATTCTTGATGTATTCGACGAGGTCGATCAGGCCGTCTTCGCTGACCTGGCCCTGGTAGGTGGGCATGATGGGCGCGTAGCCGGCGGTGACGTGCTGTGACGGATTGAGGATGGCGTCGCGCAGGTAGGCGTCGTTGACCAGGACCTGGGAGCCGTTGGTCAGCTGGAGCTTCGAGCCGTAGACGCCTGCGAGATTGGGTCCGCGGGCGGCGGCGGTGCCGGAGTGGCAGGCGTTACAGCCCATGCTGGCGAAGAGGCGCTCGCCATTCTGGGCCAGCGACATGCCGCTGGTCGACTCCTGGGTCCACTTCTGGTAGTCGTCCGGGGTGAGCACCGTGACCTGGCCGATCATGGCGGAGTGGTTGGTGCCGCAGTACTGGGTGCAGAAGATGTGGTAGGTGCCGGGGGTGGTCGCCTGGAACCAGACGGTGGTGTAGCGGCCGGGGATGACCTCGCGCTTGACCCGGAAGTCGGGGATGGAAAAGCTGTGGAAGACGTCCTGCGAGATCATGGTGAGCTGGACGGGGCGGCCGGTCGGGACGTGCAGCGCGTCGATCTCATGCTGCCCGCCGGGGTGCTCGGCCTTCCACATCCACTGCTTGCCGACGATGTAGATGTTCATCGCGTTGGTGGGCGGATTGTAGATGCGGAAGTAGAGCAGCGCGCCCCAGATCCAGGCGACCATGAAGAGGGCGAGCGGAATGATGGTCCAGGTGGCTTCGAGCAGCGTGGAGCCTTCCACCTGGGTGGCGACGGGGCTCTGGGACTTGCGATACCGGATGGAGAACCCGAAGACGAGCGCGCCGACGAGGACGAGGCCGACGAGCGTGATTAAAAGAAGAAAGAAATAGAGCGCGTCGGCGTAGGGCGCGATGGTCGAGGCCTCGGCCGGAAAGAGCGCCGAAGCGTGAAGCCACTTCACCAGAAATTCCCACAGAACTGGACTTATATGCATCGTTACCCTTTATCCATTCTCTTTCTTGGTCAGGTCGTGTTCGCGAGCAAGCTTGTAATCTTTTCGGAACATGAGGAACATGAACCCGCCCAGGCTTGCTACCGTTACCATTCCGCCCAACTGGACCACGCGGACGACGATGAGGGAGTGCTTGTTCGTCTGCGGATCGTAATGATAGCAATAGGTCAGGATGTTCGCGACCGGCGAGCCGATCTTGTTGCCCGAGGCCTCGATGAGACCGAGCAGCATGTCCTTCGGGGAGTACTCCACGCCAAGATAGTATTGCGCGAGCTTGCCGCTGGTGGTGACGAGCTCGATGGAGCTGGCGTGGGCGAACTGCGACATGCGGCCGTCCGGCCCGGGAACCCGCACGTAGCCGAAGCCCACGGCGTTCGAAACCGCATCGATGGCGGGGCGCTGGCCGGTGAGATAGTGCCAGCCCGAGGCGGTATCCGGCCGGCCATAGCGCTTGAGGTAGAAGGCCTTGCGCTTGGCGGCCAGCGCCGGGGTCTCGCTGGGATCGATGCTGATGAGGATGACGTCGAAGTCCTTGCCGGGGGTGAGCCGGACCATCTCGAGCGCGCTGGTCAGGCCGTCCATCTCCTCCGAGCAGAGCAGCGGGCAGTTGTAATAGACCAGCGAAAGGATGGCGGGGCGCTTGCCGAAGTAGTCGCCGAGCCTGACGGCGCGGCCGGTCTCGTCGACAAAGGGCGCGTCGAGCGGGAGTTGCTGGTTCAGGTGCTGGTTGACGGCGACCTTCTGAAGCACCTGGGGCAACTGATCGCCGGTGTTCTCGCCGGTCTGCTTGTCGCCGTAGCCGGAGACCTGGGCCAACAGAGGCGCGGCGGCAAGGGCGCAGCAGAGGATCGCCGCCTGCCAACTGCCTCGAATTGTCGCTCTGGTCGCTTTGGGTGCTTTGGTCAACATGCCTTTTCTCTATATTAAATCAATTTCGACTTGCGGTTAGCGGTTGGGCGCGGGTTCGAGGTGCGAGTCTGCGACAGCTTTGCCGTAGGCCATCTTTTGCGCGCGGGCTTCGATGACATCAAGCTCGTATCCGGTGCGGGCGAAGCCGTCGGTGAGGGGGGCGGCGACGACCGGCTTCTCATCTCCGGCCATCTGGACCTCGGTCGCGGCCGGTTGCGCTGCCACCGGGAGGCCATGCTGGACGATCAGCTCCATGGCGCGCGCGATCGGGATGCGGATGGAGCCGTTCTCGCCGGGAACGACGCTGTAGTGGTCGAGCAGGAGATCTTCGCGGGCGTGCAGGTCGGCCGTGGCCTGGTTGCCGTCGTCGACGTCCAGCCGGGGCGACGGGAAGGTCGAGACCATCTGCGCATGCTCCTGCTGTTTCATCTCCGGGTCGCTGGCGAGGTCCTGCCGCTTGCCTCCGGTAGCCTCCGCGCCGGCGAAGTCCGAGAGCTGATTCCACTTCGTCGTAGGGCCGTCCGCCTTTTCGATGGCCGTGTTGATGACCTTGCCGAGCACGAAGCAGAAGACGAAGAAGACCAGGACCGAGCCGAAGAGGCCGGCGAGGAAGACCGCGACTCCGCCTACGTTGGCGTCGGTCGTCTCGTAGCCGGGCGCCTCCGAGTCGCGGGCATGTTGCTCCCGGACATGGGGGTCGTGCGCGGCCGGCTGGTTTGGATCGCGAGGGTTAGTGGGCATGTTCGGGCTCCAGCATCTCTTCCACGTGGGGGTCGTTCAGGTTGATCAGGGGACGGGCCTTCAACTGGGTGAGGTAGTAGGCGGCCCAGAGCGACAGGACGGCGACAGGAACCGTGATGTAGGCGAGCATTCCCAGATTGCCGGCGATGTGCAGGTTGCCCGCCGAGTCGGGATAGCCGGGCTCGATCAGCCAGAACATGTCGACGCAGCGCGCGAAGATCATCCAGCTTGCGAGCCAGATCATCTTGGTCTTGTTGCGTTTGAGGTCGCGCGAGAGCAGCAGGCAGAACGGGATGAGCCAGTGGCAGATGAAGTCGAGCGAGCAGACGACCCACCAGCCGCCGTGGATGCGGTTGAGGTACCAGGGGAGCTCGTCCGGGATATTGCCCGACCAGATGATGAGGAACTCGGCGAACGTGAGGTAGATGTTGAGCATCACGAAGGCGAGGGCGAGCTTGCCGAGGTCGTGCTGCTCGGTGACGCGGAGCAAGGTCTTGATGGGCTCATACCGCGAGAGCAGGACGACGGTGAGGATGCCGAGGGCGAGAACGGCGAAGCCTTCCGCGACTAGGAACTGCAGGCCCCAGATGGAGGAGTACCAGGTGACGTCGATGGATTTGATCCAGTCGATGGCGCCGGCGGTCATTAGGACGACATAGATGAAGATGCCGGGGCCGGAGAGGTTTTCGAACTTGATGCGCCAGCGGTCGTAGCTGGGCTCGGTGCCGCGGGCGGGGTCTGCGTCGCGCTGGAGCGACCATTTGTTGAGGAAGTAGGTGAACGTCAGCAGGACGCCGAAGATGATGACGGCCTGGAGGATGACGCTGGCCGGGCTGAGCATGGTGCGCTTGGCGTTGAGGGTCATCGCCTGCTCAAGCGTGACGGCGTGGTTGGCGAGCGCCTGGGCGACCGCGCCCGCGGTGGGGAAGGCAGCCCACTGGTAGAGGTGCTTCCAGAAGAGGACGATGGGGAGGAACATGAGGCCGACGACCCAGATGGTGCGGGTCATGGCTTCGAGCGGACGGCGGAGGATGAGGCCCCACTTGCCGCCGGTCACATATTGCAGCATGAGCACGACGAGGCCGCCGCCGGCGAAGTTGAAGCAGGTCATGTAGCCCATCAGGTAGGCGCGGATGATGTGGTTTCTGCCCTCGTGGGTGAAGACGAAGGGAAGGGTGAGGACGGTGGCGACGGCGGCGACGATCAGGGCACGGGTCCGCCAGACGTTGACCATCGGCGGCGCGTCGAAGGTTGCTGGAAGCGTACGGGGACCGTAGTGGCCGAGGTGACCGCCTGCTTGCCCGTGATGCTCAGATCCGGGATATTCCGATCCGTGATGCTCGTGTCCAGATGACATGCTGTTCCAGCCTTCGTTCGGAAGCTTCCGAGGTTACTTCTTCACTGCGGGCCGTCCCGATGACGTGGAGCCGAGCGGGGACGGGGTGTTGGAGGTACGGGAGGCCGAAGCGCCTGCGGGGGCCGGGTTGCCGGGCGTGGGGAGGACGAACGGCTGGTCGTCCGGCGTACCCCGCACGGCGGTGGGAGGAAGGACCCACTCGGCGGCGAAGTTGGCGGGCAGACCTTCGCGCTCGGCGATGCTGGAGAGCGATTCGACGTGGCTGCCCACCGGGACGTCCGCCTCGGAGGCCTTCTGGCTGAGCTGGAGCGCCTTGATGTAGGCCACGATGGCCCAGCGGTCGGCGGGAACGATCTGCGCGGAGTAGTCCGGCATGGCGCCGTAGCCGTTGCTGATGACGTGGAAGAAGTGGCCGAGCGGGGCGGCTTCGAGCCGCGCGGTATGATAGTTGCCGGCATGGGCGTAGCCGCGCTGGACGATCATGCCGATGCCGTTGCCTACGCGTGAGTGGCAGGGCGTGCAGTAGATGTTATAGCGCTCCTGCCCGCGCTCAAGCACCTGCAGGGTGACGGGAAAGGGCAGGCCGTCGCCCTCTTTGCCGTCGATCAGGCCGGTGTAGAAGTAGGTGTCTTCGTGGAGCTGGTTGCGGGCGACGGTGTTTTCGACCTGCGGGCGCACGGAGCGGCCATCGGCGTAGAAGCTGGTGCCGCGCTGCGGAATGAACTTGGGCTCGTTGTGCATGTCCTGGCGGCAGCCCAGCGCGAACATGGAAGCGGCTGCAGCCAGGGCGATCAGGGCATACCGGCTGGTCTGGTTCTTTGGCATGGCGGTTGGTTTCACATGCATGGCGGCCGGTTTCAGATGCGTATTAATGATCCACCTCCACCACGGAGATCGCGGAGAACTGCTCGAGAAAGGCGCGGGTCCCGCCAAGCGAAAACATCGGGTCGGTCGCTTCCAGACAAAGGAAGAACTTGTCCGTGGTCGCGCCGTTTCTGAAGTTGGGCGCATTGAAGAGCGGGTGATAGAGCTGCGGCAGGCCGTTGAGCGCAAGCATCCCGAAGCACGCCGAAAACCCGGCAAACAGGATCGTCCACTCATAGGCGGGGATGATGAACGCCGGCCAGGAGAACAGCGGGCGGCCTGCGATATTGAGCGGGTAGGCCCAGACGTTGATCCAGGTCTCCATCAGAAACGCGGTGGTGACCCCCATGAGCCCGCCGATCAGGCAGACCATAGGCACGCGCGTCTTGTGGAAGTGCATCGCCTCGGCGGCCTCTTCGACCGGGTAGGGGGTGTAGGTCTCCATGCGCCGGTAGCCGGCGTGGCGCGCCTGTTCGGTTGCGTACACCAGCTCGCCGGGCGTGTTGAACTCGGCCAGCAATCCGTAGGTTCCTTCGCGGGGCGGCATCAGGATTGCTCCTCAGCGACTGTCTGTGCAACCTGGCCGCCTGGTGTGACTTTGGTCCCGGGTAGCATCATTCGAATCTCCGACATGGGAATCATGGGCAGGAAGCGGACGAACAGGAAGAACAGGAACGTGAACAGCCCCATGGTCCCGACATAGATGATGTAGTCCCACTTGGTGGCCCGGTAGGTGCCCCAGCTTGAGGGCAGGTATTCGCGGTAGAGGCTGGTGACGACGATGACGAAGCGCTCGAACCACATGCCCGTGTTGACGATGAAGGACAGGATGAAGAGGTAGGTCACGTTGACCCGCAGCTTGCGCGACCAGAGCGTGGTCAGCGGGATGGCGATGTTGGTGAGGATGAGGATCCAGTAGGCCCAGCCCATCGGCCCGAACATGCGGTTCCACATCATGAAGAACTCCCAGTGGCTGGCCGAGTACCAGCTCATGAAGACCTCCATGCCGTACCCGTAGGCCACGATGCCGCCGGTGCCGAGCATGACCTTCGCCATGTTGTCGAGGTGGCGCAGGGTGATGAGGTCTTCGAGGTGGTAGAACTTGCGGATGGGGATGGCGAGCGTGAGCACCATGGCGAAGCCCGAATAGATGGCTCCGGCGACGAAGTAGGGCGGGAAGATGGTGGTATGCCAGCCGGCGAGGGCGGCCACCGCGAAGTCGAAGCTGATGACGGTGTGAACCGAGAGCACCAGGGGGGTTGCGAGCCCGGCCAGAAGGAGCGAGGCGGACTCATACCGGATCCAGTGGCGGGTCGAACCGCGCCAGCCCAGCGACAACATGCCGTACATGTATTTGGCCAGCGGCATGGTCGCGCGGTCGCGCAGGGTGCCGAAGTCCGGGATCATGCCCATATACCAGAAGATGATCGAGATCAACGCATATGTCGAGACCGCGAAGACGTCCCAGGCCAGAGGCGACCGGAACTGCGGCCAGACGTTCATCGTATTGGGATAGGGGAAGAGCCAGTACGCGAGCCAGGGCCGGCCGACGTGGATCAGCGGGAAGGTTCCCGCGCAGACGACGGCGAAGATGGTCATGGCCTCGGCGAACCGGTTGATCGAGTTGCGCCAGGTCTGCTTGAAGAGCAGCAGGATCGCGGAGATCAGCGTGCCGGCGTGGCCGATACCGATCCACCAGACGAAGTTGATGATGGCGAAGCCCCATGCGCCGGGGATGGTGATGCCCCAGATGCCGACGCCCTTGAGGAACAGCCAGGTGCATCCGATGACGACGCCCATGGCCACGCCGCCGCCGACCAGCAGGCCGAAGAACCAGCCGAGCGGCGTGTTCGACGTCAGGACGATGCCGGCGATCTTCTGCGTGACCGACTTGAAGTTGTGGCCCGGAGCGATGACCGCGTACTCGCCGGTGCGCGGGTCGATCATGGGATCGACGACGGGATCGACATTCGGGTCTTGGATGGGTCCTTTGGTCGCCATTATGCCAGCTCCGGATTTGGGTTGATGACGCCGGCCGTGTAGGTGGTGCGAGGGCGGAAGTTCAGGTCGGTGAGGACCTGGTAGTCGCGCTCCTTGGCTTTGATCTGCGCCACCTTGCTCGCCTTGTCGTTGATGTTGCCGAAGGTGATGGCGCTGGTCGGGCATGCCTGCTGGCAGGCGGTCACGATGTCGCCGTCACGGATCTCGCGGTTTTCCTTGTCGGCGGTGATCTTTGCCGCCTCGATGCGCTGCACGCAGTAGCTGCACTTCTCCATGACGCCGCGCGAACGCACCGTGACATCGGGGTTGCGCATGAACTTCAGGCTCTCGGTGTCGTAGTCCGAATAGAGCAGGAAGTTGAAGCGCCGCACCTTGTACGGGCAGTTGTTCGAGCAGTAGCGGGTGCCGACGCAGCGGTTGTAGACCATCGTGTTGAGGCCCTCGGGCGTATGCACCGTGGCGCCGACCGGGCAGACCTGTTCGCAGCCGGCGTTCTCGCAGTGCTGGCAGGCCATGGGCTGGAAGTGCGCCCTGGGCGCGTGCAGGTCGCCTTCGAAGTAGGTGTCGATGCGCAGCCACTGCATGATGCGCCCGACCTTGACCTGCTCGCGGCCGACGACGGCAATGTTGTTCTCCGCGTAGCAACTGACGATGCAGGCATTGCAGCCGACGCAGCTGTTCAGGTCGATCGCCATGCCCCAGGCGTTCTGGATCTTGAGGGACGAGGGATCCTTGCGATCGTAGCGCCATGCGCTCGGAAAGAACGACATGTCCTTGTCGGTCGGCTCGCCCTGGGGCGCGTAGCCGACCTTGTCGATGGTGGTTCCGCTGGCGCCCTTTTCGTGCGCGAAGCTGGGATTGGCGACGACCTCGGCCACGGTGGCGTACCGGATGATCGAACGCTCCATGGCTTCGTGGCCGGCCAGCGAGAAGGTCCCCTCTTTATCGAAGAGGGGCCGTTCGAGATCGTGCTGCGCATAGCTGCCGCGGTGCTCTATATTGTGGACCTTGGTGACGCAGAGGTCGTAGGTGCCGGGCACCCGGGTCACGGTTGCGCCTGTAACATAAAGCGGGGCGCCCGAGGGACGCAGATGGTACGAGTCGAAGCCTACGCCGACGGCTACGCGGCCCGCTTCGACCGCCCTGCCGAAGCCGAGGTGGACGGTGATGGCGTTATCGGCGTGGCCGGGAACCATCAGCGCGGGCGCGATGACCTCGTGGCCGTCGATGACGATCTTGACCGCGTCGGACTCGTCGAGCTTGAGGCCCTCCATGGTCGCGAGGCTCATCAGCGCGGCGTTGTCCCAGCTTAGATTGGTGACCTGCTTGGGCAGCTCCTGCAGCCAGCCGACGTTCGCATACCGTCCATCGTAGAGCGAAGGATCGGGACGGAAGGCGATCTCCATCCCGCTGGCGGCAGCGGCAGGTGAAGGCGCAAAGGAGGAAGCTGTACTTCTGCCCGCACCGCCGGATTTAGCGGTGAAGGCCGTGCCCTCGACCCAGCCGTCGTGCAGCGACTTGCGCCAGCCCGTGGCGAAATCGCCTTTGATGTAGGTCTTTGCATTGGCGACGACGGCATCGTAGGCCGAGGCCTGCGGGTTGTCCGAGAGCGCCTGGAGCATATCGTGGGCCGACTTGCCGCCGTAGAGCGGATCGATCATGGGCTGGACGATGGAGAGGGTGCCGTCGTAGGCGCGGGCGTCGGACCAGCTTTCGAGATAGTGCACCTTGTTGATGTGCCAGTTGGAGACCGCACCGGTCTCATCGACGTGCGTACCCAGATGAGCCGTGACCGGGATGGTCTTGTACGCGTCGGCGAAGTGCAGGTCGGACGGCGCGGAGTAGACGGGATTGACGCCCAGCACGACCAGCCACTGCACCTTGCCCGCATTCATCTCCGCGACCAGCGCCTTGAGGTCGGCGACCTGCTCGCTGGGCATGGGATTGACGGTCTCGGTGTAGACGACGGTCTTGCCGACCGCGCCGAGGGAGGCGTTCAACTGGTAGGCCGCGGCGTGAACCTCGGGCGCCGTCTGCTCGCCGGCGATAACGACGCATTTGCCGCCGCTCTTCTTCAGGTCGTCGCTCAGGGTGGCGAAGAACTTCTGCTGGTCCTCGCCGAAGGTGCCGCTGAGTCCCTGGGGCGCCGTGCCGCTGGCGAGGGCCTGGGCGAAGACGGCGATCTCGCTGGGCTTGAGCGCGAGCCGGTGTTCGGCCTTGAATCCGGTGACGGTCGGCATGGTCTCGACGACGTACAGCCGGTTCATCGTCTGGCCCTCTTCGTAGCGATGGCGCTGGGCGTAGCCGGCCGCGAGCGGCAGGAAGCCGGGGTGCGCGATGCCGCCCAGGAAGTCGGCGTCGAGCGAGAGGATGACGTCGGCCTCTTCGAGCCTGTACTGCGCGTCGGTGTAGCCTCCGAAGGCTGCCTTCGAGGCAGCGCGGGACGAGTCGGAGTTCACCGGCTCCCACTGCACAAGCTTCGCCTGCGGATACGTCGTCTGCAGCTGCTTCCACTGCGCCGCGAGCGTGGGCGAGGTGATGGTCTCGCTGAGGAAGTAGAGTCCCTGGCCGCCGCTGGTCTTCTTTGCCGCCGCCGCGAACGCCTGCTGGAAGTCGCCCCACCCGGAGGCCTCGCCGCGATAGAGCACATGCTGCGAGCGGTCCGGATCGTAGAGGTCGAGCAGCGTGGCCTGTGTGAAGGCATCGGACTTGCCCCGGGACATCGGGTGCTCGGGATTGCCGTCGACCTTGATGGGCCGGAAGGAGTCCGACTTGACCAGGACCGGAATCGCGCCGGTCGGAAATGGGTGTGCCGTGGCGAAGTACATCGGCTTGCCCAGGACGAGGTCCTCGGGCTGCCTGATGTAGGGATAGATGGGCTCATCGGGCTGCTTGGTGCAACCGGCGAGGCCGGCGAGGGCCAATGACGCGCCCATGACCTTCAGGAATCCACGGCGGCTGACGGCATCGACCCACTCGCCTACGCCCGATCCGTCGCCCGACATGGCCCCGGCCTGGCGCGGGAACTCCTCGCGCATCAGCTCGTGAAATGCCGGTGTCTCGGCAAGCTCATCCAGATTCTTCCAGAAACGCCGCCCCGTTTTGCCGTCCAGCTTCGCACGAACCTCGGAGAGCGTCAGCTTCGCCGGTGCGATCTGCGTGACCACCACGGGTTGTCCTGCCGCCGGTACCTTTGTCTCAGCCATCGTGTGTTCGGTTCCAATCGCAGGCTCGTTGCGTGCAGCCTTCTTGAGTGCAGTCGTCGTGTTTGCTTCGGTGGTCATCGGTGGCACGTCTCACAGCTCGATAGTTCGTTTGCCGTTCGGATGTGGTATTGCGCGGTGAGATACCGGCCCAGGTCCATCTGGCTGGTGAACTTCTGGTAGCTTGCCGGCATCGCGATTCCCGCGGGCGGCACATCGCTGACCGTCTGGCCCTCGCCGCTGGTGGGATGCGGCTGCAGGTTGGTCCCGGATTGCGACCGGCCCTGTCCTGCCGGCGTCGGCTTATCCAGCTGCAGCATGGCCACCTCGGGTCCGTTGCCGGACGGGTCGGTGGTTGTGCAGCTTACATTCTGCGACGTCTCTCCACCCTTGACCGTGCTGGCACACCACACCGGCTTGTCGCTCGACGGCCCAGCCCAGGCCATGTTGTAGATCTCGGCCGTGGGACGCAGGTTGACCGCCGGGTTGCGATGGCAGTTCAGACACCACTCCATCTGCAACGTGTTTTCCTGGTACATCAGCGGCATCTCGTCGACGCGACCGTGACAACTGGCGCACCCGATGCCTTTGTTGACGTGAATCTCGTGGTTGAAGTAGACATAGTCGGGCAGGTCGTGGACCTTGATCCACTGGATCGAAGCTCCCGTCGCCCAGCTCTGGCGCACCGGCTCCAGCAGTTGCGCATTGGTCCAGATCTGCGCGTGGCAGTTGATGCAGGTCTTGGTGGGGGGAATGCCGGCGTAGGCCGCCTTTTCCACCTGGGTGTGGCAGTACTGGCATTGCAGGCCGAGGCCTTCGACATGGTGCTTGTGGCTGAACGGTATGGGCTGGTCCGGCCGCTGGCCCTGCCGCGTCACCCACGGCGATCGCTGCAGCTCGTTGAGAGTTACGCCGAGCGCGATGACGATCACACCTGTCAGAACCAGGCTGAATCGAGCCAGCGCATTCGAACTGCGGTCAAAAACTTGCGCCATGAGTGCGTTCCTGCTTCCTCTGCATTTCCTGGGCCACACCTGAACCAGGGGGCCACACCTGAACCAGGTTTGAGAAGTTGCTGTCCGGGGTTATGCGTCCGGGGTTATGTTCGTCCAACTGCTTTGCCGGTCGTTCCTGGCGTGGCACACTCGGCTAGGTCAGGCGTCCGCGTTCGGACGGGCCTGGAAATTCTTCTCTAAGAAACTCCGAGTATAGCAGCGGAAAAGGCGTCCCAAACTGCTTCGCCGCGGCTCGCAACTGTTTTTTTACCCATCACATCCGATTATCGAACCCCACCCGGAACGGCCTGCACAACATGTCGTGCATGGCTTTGGTTGAAGGGGGAATTTGCACAACATCTACCCTGCCCGAAGGTATTGCTCTTGTAAATGCGAACCAGTTTAGTCCGAATTGTCGACTATGAGGACTATGCGCCCGTGGACCTGCGCGTTGCCGCGCGTATACGCCCGGTGCAATCGGGAATGCGATAAGGTCGAACGATGGCACGTCCGCTCCACAGTCCGCGCGCTCCGCGATACGATGCTGCGCTCGCATGCCGCGAACTCTCGGCCGCCGATGCAAAACTCGGCAGGTTGATCGAACGCGCGGGGCCGTTCACGCTGCGGGTTGCGAGCGCGCAGTCGCCGTTCGAGGCGCTGGTGGAGAGCATCATCTACCAGCAGCTTCATGGCAAGGCTGCCGCTGCCATCCATCGGCGGCTGATCGAGAGCTTCGCTCCAGTGTTCGGCCTGGAGCACCCCTCGGAACATCCCAGCCCGGAGCATCTGCTGAACTGCCCCAATGAAGCTCTGCGAGCCGCGGGACTCTCGCACAACAAGAGCCTTGCCTTGCGCGACCTCGCCGCGAAGACGATCGACGGCACCGTGCCTACGCTGGCGCGCATTCGCCGCATGTCGGACGAGGCGATCATCGAGCACCTGACGCAGGTCCGGGGCATTGGCCGCTGGACGGTCGAGATGCTTCTGATCTTCCGGCTGGGCCGGCCCAACGTGCTGCCGGTGGACGACTACGGGGTGCGGAAAGGCTTCGCGCTCACGTTTCAGGGGCTGAAGGCAAAGCAGAAGGTGACGCCCGACCTGCTGCCGAAGCCGGACGCGATGCGACGCCGCGCGAAGAGGTGGGAGCCGTGGTGTTCGGTGGCGAGCTGGTATCTGTGGCGCGCCTGCGACCTGGCGGCGGGCAAGCTGCCCGGGCCGGAACAAACATGACGAACTGTCATCCTGTAATAACCGAACAGCCATAAATATGGTAGCCTGTGCCTTAATGCGTGGTTTATGCGAACAACCGTCGACATTCCGGATGCAAAGTATCGTGCGCTGAAGAGCAGAGCGGCCTCGGAAGGGGCCACTGTAAAGACGCTCGTTCTACGTGGAGTTGATGTCGTTCTTTCTGAAGACGAAGCTCCGCGGCGCCGCAGGCTGAAGCTGCCTCTTCTTCAATCGAAGTATCCGGCAAGTCTGAAGATCGACAACGAGCGCATTTATGATCTCATCGGCTTTCCCTGATATCAACGTCTGGCTGGCGCTCTCAACGTCCCATCACGTACATCATGTCCAGGCAAAGAGATGGTACGACTCGCTGGTAGACGAAGAGCTGGTTTTTTGCCGATTCACTCAGCTTGGCTTCTTGCGCCTTCTGACCACGGAAGCGGTCATGGGCGCGGAGGTTTTGACACAGCGGCAGGCATGGCACGTGTATGACACCTTTCTAAAGGACGGTGGCGCTCGATTTCTCCAGGAGCCGCGCACGTTGGAGGATCGCTTTCGTGAACTATCCCGCCGTGCCTCCGCATCGCCGAAGGAATGGGCAGACTCGTACCTGGCGGCGTTTGCAGTAGAAGCGGGCGCCAGGCTGGTCACCTTCGACAAGGCACTCGCAGTGAGAGTAAGGGATTCGATCATCCCCTAGAGCGAATTTCGGCTCGGTATACACCGTAAGGCTGTCCTGCCGGACGGGCCTCCTATGCGGAGGGCGGTCACTTCGTGACTTGTATACCGGTCTTGACTCCATCTGCTGCGATGGCCCTCCCGTTGGTCGGGGTCGTGAATCCCGGCGTTCGCGCCCCGCCCCACCCCGCCGCGCACGATATCCTCTAACCAGGGGTCTATGGCCAGAATCAAAGCAGCTTCTAAATCACCCGCGCCTGTCGTGCCATCTCCAGGCATCGAGGCTCCGCGCTTCGTCTGCATCCACGGCCACTTCTATCAGCCGCCACGCGAGAACCCCTGGCTGGAGACGGTCGAGGTGCAGGACTCCGCCGCGCCGTATCACGACTGGAACGACCGCATCACGGCCGAGTGCTATGCCCCGAACGGCGCGTCGCGCATCACCAACAAGCAGGACGAGATCATCCGCATCATGAACAACTACGGGCGGATGAGCTTCAACTTCGGCCCGACGCTGCTGAGCTGGTTGAACGACAAGGCTCCCCGGACGTATCGCATGATCGTCGACGCGGAACGGGCGAGCGCGCAGCGGTACAGCGGGCACGGCTCGGCGCTCGCGCAGGTCTACAACCACATCATCATGCCGCTGGCCAGCCGCCGGGACGCGCTGACCCAGATACGCTGGGGCATCGCCGACTTCGAGCATCGCTTCGGCCACAAGCCCGAAGGCATGTGGCTGGCCGAGACGGCGGTGAACCGCAGCGTGCTGGACCTGATGGCGCAGGAGGGGATCAGGTTCACGGTCCTCGCGCCGGTGCAGTGCGCGCGGGTTCGCAAGCTGGCTGCCGAAGCCGAAGTACCGGCGCAAACGGAACCCACAGGCACGGTTGATGAGCAATCCGCGACGGACCCGGCGTGGACCCTTACAGCCAGCGCGAACGTCGATCCGACGCATCCATACACGGTCCGACTCGACGAGGGCCGCAGCATCGCGGTCTTCTTCTACGACGGGCCGAACTCGCGCGCGATCGCGTTCGAAGGGCTGCTGAACAGCGGTGAGGACTTCGGCCGCCGCCTGCTCTCGGGCTTTCATCCGGGCTCTCCGGGCGACCCCGAGACGGCGCAGCTCTCGCATGTGGCCACCGACGGCGAGAGCTACGGGCATCACCATAAACATGGCGAGATGGCGCTCTCCTACGCGATGCACTGGATTGAAGAGGGCGCGCAGGCGAAGCTGACCAACTACGGCGAGTTCCTCGAAAAGTTTCCACCGAAGTGGGAGGCCGAGGTCGCCGAGGATACATCGTGGAGCTGCGTGCATGGCGTGGAGCGCTGGCGGTCGAACTGTGGCTGCAACGGCGGCAAGGCAGGCTTAAACCAGGAATGGCGCGGGCCGCTGCGTGCGGCGCTCGACTTCCTGCGCGACACCACGGCGCCCCTGGCCGAGCAGTATGCCCACAGCCTGTTCAAGGACCTCTGGGCCGCTCGCGACGCCTACGTGCGGGTTGTGCTCGAGCGCTCCGCAGCGACGGTCAACGGCTTCTTCGACGAGCACGCCACGCATCCGCTCTCGCACGCCGAACGAATTCTCGCGCTTGAACTGATGGAGCTGGAGCGCCACACGCAGTTGATGTACACGAGCTGCGGCTGGTTCTTCGACGAGATATCCGGCATCGAGACGATACAGATCATCGCCTACGCGGGTCGGGTTCTGCAGCTTGCGGCAAAGCTGTTCGGGGAGCCCGGCGCGGCGCTCGAGGCCGGCTTCCTCGGCCTGCTCGCCGAAGCCAAAAGCAATGTCCCGGAGATCGGCGACGGCGCGGAGGTCTATCGCCGCTATGTGATCCCCATGCGCATCGGCCTCGAGCAGGTGGGCGCGCACTACGCCATCAGCTCGATCTTCAACGCCTACCCGGAGCATGGCGAGCTGTTCTGCTTCGACGTGCATCGCGAGAGCCAGGAGGCCTTCAACTCCGGCTGCGGCCGCGTGGCGCTGGGACGCGCGCTGATCTACTCGTGCATTACGGAGGAGATGGAGGAGATCTGCTTCGCCGTTCTGCATCTGGGGGACCAGAACCTGTCCGCCGCGGTGAAGCGCTACACCTCCGCCGACTCCGAGGCGCTCGCCGCCTTTGCCGCCTTTTCGACCGAGGTTGGCGTCGCCATCCGCCGCGCGAATCTGCCGGAGGTGATCCGCCTGATCGATCGCTTCTTCGGCGAGACGGTCTATTCGCTGACCTCGCTGTTCGCCGACGAACAGCACCGCATCCTGAACACGATCCTGAACCAGACCATCTCCGAGATGGAGGAGTCGCTGCGCAAGATCTACGAGGACCACGCGTCGCTGCTGCACTTTCTTACGGAGGCGGGTATGACGGCTCCGCCCGCGCTCGCCTCCGCCGCGCAGTTCGCCATCAACGCCAGCCTGCGCCAGGCGATCGAGGCCGAGGCGTTCGACCCGGAGCTGGTGGGAACGCTGCTGAATCGCGCGATCAGAGACCAGGTGCCGCTCGACGCGCCGCTGCTTGGCTTCACCGCCGGACAGCGCATGAAGCGCGCGATGGTGCGGCTGGAGGCCTCCGCGCCGGGCGACCCTGCCGCCCCCGAAGCGCTTGCGACCGCGCTGATGATCAACGGCGCCATCCATGCCATGCCGTTCGAGGTGAACATCTGGCAGGCGCAGAATATCTGGAACGACCTGCTGCGAAAGAGCGACCGCAACGACTGGCCGGGCAGGTGGAGCGAAGACTTCAAGAAGCTTGGCGAGGCGATGAATATCAGCGTCGACGAGCTTGTGATCGAAGTGGGCGTGAGCGCGTTCTAGCTGTTGCCCGGAGCGTGAGGAAGGCTTACACCGAAGATGCAACAGCCGACCGCGGATGGAACGAAGAACGCGGATGGAGAAGCGGATAAAGGCCAAAGCGGTTCGCCGTGAGGGCTCCATCCCGACCAACGGGAGGGCCGATACTGCATACTCTTCCAACAAAGGTATACACGTCACGAAGTGACCGCCGAATCGGGCCCCCGCAAACAGGTCTTCGTTTGTGGGGTGACTGAGCGCAGGAGGCCCGTCCGGCAGGACAGCTTATGGTTTCTGCGATTTGCGGTAGGACTGCACCTGCTCTGCGTGCTCCTTCAGGCTGGCGGAGAAGCGGCTGTGGCCCGCGGCGTCGCTGACGAAGTAGAGGTAGTCGGTCTGCGCGGGAGCGATGGCCGCCCGCAGCGCCGCCAGTCCGGGATTGCAGATCGGCCCCGGCGGAAGACCCGTGTGCTTGTACGTGTTGTAGGGCGAGGGCGACTGCAGGTCGGAGGCGTAGATGGTCCCCCGCCAGCGGCCTTCGAGCAGCGCGGCGTAGATGACCGTGGGGTCGGTGGCGAGGGGAATGGCCTTCGCCAGCCGGTTGACGAAGACCCCAGCCACCAGAGGACGTTCCGCATCCTGGCTCACCTCTTTTTCCACCAGCGAGGCCATGGTCACGGTGCGAAAGACGTCGTGCGCTCCGGCCTGGGTCAAGCCGAGCGGCGCGGTCTCCTGGCGGAAGCGCCGCACCATGGCGGAGAGCATCTGGAGCGGCGTGGTGTGGCGCGAGAAGTGGTAGGTGTCGGGGAAGAGAAAGCCTTCGAGCGATGCGGGATGCTCGTCGTGCGCGGTCCATGCGGCGATGAGTTCGGTGTGCTGGCGCGCGGCGGCGAGAAAGGCGGCGCTCGAACCGAGACCGGCGGCCTCGACGGCGTGGGCGATGTCGAAGAGGTTGAAGCCTTCGGGGATGGTGACGGTGCGGGTGTAGACGTCGCCGCGAAGCAGCCGGGCGTAGACCTCGGAGGCGGGCGCGGGATGGTCGAAGCGGTATTCGCCGGCTTTGAGGGTGCCTCCCTTTTTCACGCCTTCGATGACGCGCAGGAGGTCGAAGGCGTACTGGCTGCGAATGATGCCGCTGTGCTGCAACTGCGCGGCCATGGCCGGAGTTCCCGTGCCGGGCGCGATATCGACGAAGGTCTCGGAGGAGGGGCCGCAGGGGACGTAGATGAGGATGCCGGCGGCGGCGGCGGCGATAAGAAAAAGCAGAATCAGGATGCTGAAGAACCTCAAATGCCCGCTCCTCCTTCGATGCAGTCGCCGATGCTGCCGGCCATGGCGCTCCAATCATTTTACGGCGCAATGGCAGTCCAGGCTGCCACACTGAATACAGGTGCTGCGCAAGCTTGAATCCACAGTTCCGAAGCGGTAAATCCACAGTTCCAAGCGGTAAAGGAGAGATAAACTCGCAGCCTTTTTCAGGCGGGTTCCGCTTCCAGGATGCCAATGTTCTCAGCCGCGCCGGTATCGCCATGGACGGCGTAGACCTGGCGCAGGGCAAATCCTGCTGCTTCCAGAAGAATCTTCCACTCCCGTTCGCTTCGTTCCCTGCCGCCGGTGACGACCAGCATGTTGAGATCGCTCATCAAGCGGCCTTCGAGCTGCGGGTCTGCCTGAGATACGAGCGGCGGCAGGATAAATTCCATGATCAGCAGACGGCCACCGTCAGGAACTACGGCGCGGCAGTTTTTAAGCACCGTGATGGCGTCTCCGTCCCGACATCCATGAAGAACATGCTTGAGCATATATACGTCTGCGCCGGGCGGCACCGACTGGCTCAGGTCTGCGGCGAGCAACTCGCATCGGGAGGAGAGATCTTCGCCCGCAAAGCGCGACCGGGCTGCAAGTATGCTGGATTCGTGATCGACAAGCATTCCTCGCAGATGAGGATGGAGCCTGAGTACAGCGAGGAGGAGCGAGCCGCCGCCGCCGAGATCGGCGACCACCCTGGCCTTTGAGAAGTCCCACGCGCGGGCGATCGGAGCGTAGTCTTCGATTGGAGCGGTACCCATGACCGCCCTGAAAATATCGTCAGCTTCAGGGTCTTGCGACCAGCGCGAGGGCACATCTGGATCGCGCACCTGGGCAGCCGGCTTGCCGGCTCGAACGCAATCGGCAAGCAACGACCAGCTATCCGCGAGAAGGTCCGCCCAGAAGACGACGGATGCCCAGACAGACTGGGGAGCATCCTTTCGCAGCGGCTGCCCAAACGCAGTCAGGCGAAAATGTTCTGAGGTTGTTTCCTCTGTGACCCCGATGCTGGCGAGGGCACGCAGCAGGCGATACAGAGCGTCAGGATCGGCCCGGCAGAGTTCAGCTAAATAAGCGACACTGCGTTCGTCCTCTCCGAGGGCATCTGCAACTCCCAGCCGGGCGGCGGCACAGAGGATGCGGCTGCGGGAATACGCCATCGCCATCTCGACAAGTCCGGCATTCGGCGTCACGTTACCAATGCCGCCAGTCTGGTGAGTCATGGGTATGCCTCTATTACGCAGGATACAGAGAATAGCCCCGGACAGCGCTGATCACAAATCCTGCAGCCAGCCACCCACAACTTCATTTATGGTGGCTTCCAAACTGGCCCGCTATCCGGATTCATCGCGGAACGATCACCGGGGCGAACACCTACAGCCCCGAAGCACGGTTGTATAGTGATTCCGCAGCTACGAACCACTGGCGGAGGATGCGGGATGAGAGTCTATCCAGTCGAAGAGGCGGTCCGGGCGCAGAAGGCTCTGCGCGAGGCCGCCGGCCTTGGCCCGGAGATGTTTCCGGTTCAGGCATTTGTCGGCATGATCAGCGACGAGATCGAGGCGCTGCGAGGACGCGGCATGACGGATGAGGCGATTGCCGGATTGATCGAGTCGAGCTCGAACATCAGGATCACAGCCTCTGAGATTGCCGCGCACTACGCCTCGCCCGGCGAGCGGCGTTCCGCCAAACGGCCTGACCGCGGCCCGGGGACGGCTCGCCTGGGTATGGCTGGAGATGGCGGCGTCGTATAATCGATCTTTGAGTTCAACACACTGCGGCACGAACACCTGCGCGCATGCACGTTTCGCATTCCGGAAGGCCCCATGCCAGAACAAGTAATGAAGAGGCTCGCAGAAGAGATCAAGTTGCTGGAGCACGAGTTGACCACCGAGCTTCCGGCGGAGATCAAGAAGGCCGTCGCGCTGGGCGACCTGAGCGAGAACGCCGAGTACCACATGGCCAAGCAGCGGCAGGTCTTCGTCAATGCGCGGCTGGGCCAGTTGAAGAAGCGCATGGGCGAGCTCGCCATGGTAAACCTGGTGAATATTCCCGCCGACAAGGTAGGCTTCGGTTCTACCGTGACGGTCTTCGACTCGAGCAAGGATGAGGAGATCAAGTACCAGCTTGTGACCAGCGAGGAGTCGGATGTGTCCAAGGGCCTGATCTCGACGACCTCCCCGATCGGGCGCGCGCTGCTGGGCAGGAAGATCGGCGAGGTCGCGACGGTGGTGACGCCGAACGGCAAGCGCGAGCTGGAGATTCTGAAGCTGCTCACGATCCATGACGTGGCTGAAGAGCCCGCAGACAGCCCCGTCAAAGGATAGACCGATGCTTGCCCAAGCCCCGGTCATCGGCTTCATTCCCGTCACCGGTTTCGATATCGCAGAAAGCTTCTACGCTGGGCGCCTCGGTCTCTCCGTCGCCTCCCGCGACCCGTTTGCGCTGGTCCTGAACGCGGCCAACGGTACGACGATCCGTTGCGTCCTCACAGCCGTTTACACGCCGCAGCCCTTCACTATCCTCGGCTGGGAGGTCGCGGAGCTCAGGCCTGCCGTCCAGTCCCTCAAAGCGGCCGGCACCGAACCCATTCTTTACCCTTACTTCGAGCAGGATCGCGACGGCATCTGGACCGCCCCCGGCGGCAGCCTGGTCGCCTGGTTTCACGATCCCTTCGGCAACGTTCTTTCGCTCTCGCAGCATAAGGCGGCCGAATGACCTGGACAAGCGCCTTCGGCAAAGGCAGCGGCTGGATGCTGCAGAAGATCGTCAACGGTCTCGCCCTGACCCGCATCTCGCCGAACATGCTTACCTTCATCGGCCTGGTGATCAACATCGTCGCGGCGTGCTTCTTCGGCTTTGCGCGCGGGTACAATGCGAACCGAATGTTCTTCTACGCGGGCCTGATCATCATCGGGGCTGGCATCTTCGACATGGTGGATGGGCGCGTGGCCCGCAAGACCAACCAGGTTTCCGTCTTCGGCGCGTTCTTCGATTCGGTGATGGACCGCTACTCCGACGTTGCCATCTTCTTCGGTCTGCTGATCTTCTATGCGCGCGGCAACCGGCTGTTTTATGTAGGCCTGGTGGCCTTCGTGATGACGGCCTGCGTGATGGTGAGCTACACCCGTTCGCGGGCCGAGAGCCTGATCGGAAGCTGCAAGGTGGGCTTTATGGAGCGGCCCGAGCGCATCGTCTGCGTCATCCTGGGCGCGCTGTTCAACCGCTGGGGCGTGATGGCGCCGGCGCTGTGGGTGCTCGCCCTGTTCGCCACGCTCACCGTGATCCACCGCATCCGGTACACGTACCTCGAAACCGAGCGCAGGAAGCTGCTGCAATCGACAAAATGATCGCGGATACTGTGCGGAATGCCGAAAAGCACAAGGCAACAACTATGAAGATGCAACCCGTTCTCCTGATCCACGGCGGAGCCTGGGCCATGCCCGACGAGGCCATCGCGGCCCACGAACAAGGCATCGCAGACGCCCTGGCTGCTGGATATGCGCTGCTCGAGCGAGGCGGGTCGGCGGTCGATGCGGTCGAGGCCGCGGTCGCCGTGATGGAGGACGACGAGACCTTCGACGCGGGGCGCGGCTCCTTCCTGACCCGGGACGGCCGCGTGCAGATGGACGCGCTGATGATGAACGGCGAGAACCTGCGCACCGGCGGCGTGGCCTGCGTGGAGCGGCTGCGGAATCCCATTCGTGCCGCGCGCCTGGTGCTCGACAAATCGCCGCATGTCTACTTCGTGGGGACCGGGGCGGAGCGGTTTGCCCGGCAGCATGGCATGGCGCTATGCGACAACATGGAGCTGGTGATTCCGCGCGAGCAGGAGCGGCTCTACCGGGCGCAGGCGGATGAGCGTGCCGGTCTGCGCGATGAGACGTTTTCGGGCAATCTGGATTCGGCCAGTCCGGATGCAGAGTCCGTAGCATCGTTGGACTCGCACGATACCGTGGGGGCGGTCGCGCTGGACGTGCACGGAAATATTGCTGCGGGGACCAGCACCGGAGGCACGTTGAACAAAGCTCCCGGGCGCGTCGGCGATTCGTCGCTGATCGGATGCGGGTGCTATGCGGACAACCTCTCGGCGGCGGTCTCGCTGACCGGCTGGGGCGAACCGATCATGAAGCTGGTCCTGGGCAAATGGGCGGTCGACCGGGTTGCGGCGGGCGAGTCTCCGCAGGCCTCCGCGCAGGCAGCCATCGACTATCTCTACAACCGTCTTGGCGGACACGGCGGGATCATCCTGCTGGGGCCGGATGGCCGCGTCGGCCTCGCGCACAACACACCGCGCATGGCCTGGGGCATCCAGACGCCGGAAGGCGCGCAGCTCGGGATCACACGCAACTCACCAGGCCAGACGGAATACGCGGGATAAAGCAGAATAAAATGAGAAGCGATGCACGCCGCGCCTCTTTTCCCCGACAGTCGCCTGGAGGAGATTCACCGCCGCCTTCTTGGGTCCTACGGCCAGCCGCCGGAGCGCGACGTGTGGGATCCGCTGAAGCAGTTCATCTACTCGCTGCTCTCATCCCGCACCAGAACCGAGACCTCGCATCAGGTGGTGCGGCATCTTCAGACACGGTTCGGCAGTTGGGAGACACTGCGCGATGCGCCGGTTACGGAGATTGAAGAGGCGATTCGACCCATCAACTTCCCCGAGCGCAAGGCGGTTCAGCTCAAGCAGGCGTTGGAGCAGATCACACACCGCTGCGGCACGCTGTCGCTGGACTTCCTCAGCAGCTATCGCACCGACAGGATTCGTTCCTGGCTGGAGCGGTTTGATGGCGTTGGCAGTAAGACCAGCGCCGCCGTCGTCAACTTCAGCACCCTGCGCCGTCGCGCCATGTGCGTGGACAGCCATCATCTGCGCGTGACGCAGCGGCTGGGTCTGGTCTCAAGGACCGCGGATGCGCGCGAGACCGAGGAACGCCTGATGGAGATGGCTCCGCAGCATTGGTCGCCGGAGATGCTGGACGAGCACCACACGCTGATCAAGATTCATGGCCAGCGGACTTGCACCTTCTCACGTCCAGGGTGTTCACGCTGTGCGCTGCTCGACGTTTGCCCGACGGGTGCAGAGAGTGCCTCTCCGTCAGCCCGAGCAGACGAGGCTCGCCGGCCGGCGTAGTTTACGCACGATCGGAGCCGGAGCGATAGGGGATTCATACGAAGCAGGAGGCGACGAAGCTGGCGCCAGGCAGGTCTGGGATGTGAACCCTCTGCCTCCGGCCAGGTGCGTTTGGTTGCCACATGGCCTGCTTCCTGTTGAATGCAGAACTGGATGCAGACTCCAGCCACTTCCCCATGGCGGAGAATTCCGCTTGCCTACTGAATGCTCATTCATGTAGAACATCGCTTCACAAAGATTGGTATCCCGGGCGCTCGCGAAGAAGACTCGGGCCCGCCAATCGCACAGGGAGCTTCCCCCATGCTGACACGCCACACGAGGCTGTTTCCCTCGCTGATTTTCGCCGCCATTCTTGCCCTGGCAAGCCTGTGCGCAGGTTCTCTGCAGGGCCAGAACATCTCCACCGCACAGCTCAACGGCACGGTCCATGACCAGACCGGCGCGGTGATCCCGAATGTGGCGATCACCGCGACCGACGCGTCCCGCGGCATCACGCGCGCGGCCACCAGCGACAGCCAGGGCGAGTATCGGCTTCTGCAACTGCCGCCCGGCACCTACACCGTCACCGCGACCTGCACGGGCTTCAACACCTTCGTCAGCAGGAACGTCGTCCTGACCATCGGCGAGCAGGCGGAGCTTCCGCTGTCGCTTGCGGTGGGCAGCACGCAGACGGTCACGGTCAGCTCGGGCGCGGAGCTGATCGAGGCGCAGCGCAGCTCGCAGTCCACCACCATCGACCAGGACCGCATCGAGAATCTTCCCACCAACGGCCGCAACTACATCAACTTCACCCTCACCAACTCGCAGATTGCACGCGACGCGGCCCCGGCGGTGGGCGCGATCCCGACCTCGGGGCTGAACTTCGGCGGGGTGCGCGCGCGGTCGAACTCCATCAACGTGGACGGCGTGGATGCCGGCGACTACATCTCCGGCGGCACACGCACGACGGTCTCGCAGGATGCCGTGCAGGAGTTCCAGATCATCACCAACGGCTTCGCAGCGGAGTACGGCCGGGCGTCGGGCGGCGTGGTGAATATCGTAACCAAATCAGGCACAAATGCGACCCACGCGAGCGCCTTCGCCTTCCTGCGCAACCGCTACCTGCAGGCGACCAACCCGTTTTCGACGGTCTACCAGCCCGCCTACACCCGCGTCCAGGCCGGCTTCACGGTAGGCGGCGCGATCGTCCCGGACAGGACGTTCTACTTCTTCTCGACCGAGATCACGCGCCGCCAGGAGAGCGGTTTCTCCGACATCGGCGCGAACAACTTCGGCCTTTCGAACATCGATGTCAGCAAATACTTCGGAGCACCGGCGGGGAGTCTCACGATCCAGGGCACGCCGCAGCAGCAGGCGTTTCTCAAAGCCGCACCCGCATCAACGCCGGGCATCCAGCAGTACATCGCGCTGGTCGGGTCCAGCTCTTCGCTGGCGGTTACAGGCAAGAATCCCGCATTCCTCCAGCCCACCATCGGCGCGAACAACTTCGTCACCTCAGGCCAGGCCACGCCCGGCTCCTACACCGCGCTGAACAGCCTGATCGGCAACTTTCCCATCTCCGAGAAGACCGAGATCTACTCGCTGCGCATCGACCACAAGCTCACCAGCAACCAGCAGCTCGTCCTGCACGGCAGCGCCAGCCCGAGCTTCATCGGCGGCATCCAGGAGAGCGCGGCCAACCAGAATCTCGGCGAAAACTCCTTCTCCCGCACCGCCACCCAGAGCCTGCACGACTGGGCCGTCGCGGGCCAGCACACATACCTGCTGGGCAGCAACAAGGTCAACGAGCTGCGCTTCCAGTTTGCGCGCCACCCCGTCCGCTTCGCCAACTCGAACTCGCCCGGCGGCAGCGGCGTCGCGGTCAATATCCCGGGCTTCGCCTACTTCGGCAAGACGCCGTTCTCTGTCGTCGATCGCATCGAAGACCAGAGCCAGCTTCAGGACAACTTCACCTACACGCGCGGCGGCCACACCTTCAAGACCGGCATCGATCTGCGCTACATCCCCATCGACCTGAAGCAGGGCCAGCTCTACGGCGGCGGCGACTACACCTTCGCGGCCCTGAATGCGACCGATGTCTCGCCTGCGCTTGCCGGCCTGCCCGGCTTCTCGCCCATCCAGGCCTACGGGCTGGGCGTGCCGCAGTCGTTCGCCCAGGGCATCGGCCAGACGGTGTACAAGTACGACCTGAAGGTGCTCGGCGCGTTCCTAGAAGACAGCTGGCGCGCCACCAGCCGCCTCACCGTCAACGCCGGGCTGCGCTACGACATCGAGGCCTTCCCGACCCAGGGCGCGCTGAACCCCAATACCTACGCGGCCGAACGCGCCTACGGCATCCGCGAGGGCATTCGCCTGCAGGACACCAACTTCGCCCCGCGCATCGGCGTCGCCTACGATCTGCGCGGCGACACGAAGACCGTCGTCCGCGCCAGCTACGGCATCTTCTACGACCGCGCTCCCGGCAATCTCGAGTCGCAGTCGAGCGTCTTCAACTCCACGCAGGTGCCGCTGGTGATCCTCGCGGGAGGCTCGCCCTGCACCGCGGCCAGCACCATCAACCCGACCGCGAACCTGAACGCGACCAACACCTTTCAGGGCTCGCTGAACAACGCCAACTGCCTCGGACCTCTCGCCGCTGGCCTCAACTATCTTCCCGGCCAGCAGCGCTTCGATCCCAACAATGCGAACTCGCAGTTCGTCAACCAGAACTTCCTCGCGACGGGCTTTCCGCTGGCCATCCTGCCCTCGGGCCTGCCCGCCGACCTGCACTACGTTACCCCGTACGTCCAGCAGATCTCATTCGGCGTCGAGCAGGATCTTGGCCACGATCTCTCGCTGAACATCGCCTACACCTCGACCGGCGGCCGGCATCTCAATCGCCCCATCAACGTGAACCCGGTGAACCCGCAACTGCTGGTCGCCAACTGGCGCAACGCCGTAAACGCGGTGAAGGCAGGCACGGCGCAGCCCGGCACCGCGAGCGCCACGTCGAACCCCCTCACGGTCGCGACCGGCTCCAACCCGCTCACCGGGGCTCCGGTCAATCCCTGCGGCGTCGGGCCGACGGGGCCCTATGTTGCGGCGCCCGTGTTGAACTTCTTCCGGCCCTCCGGCCTGAATGCTTCGCTCGCGCCGTTCCTGGTCAGCCAGGGCGCGGGCCAGTGTGTCGCCCTCGCCAGCGAGATCGCCGCCGCGGACGGCCTCGGCAAGGGCCTGCCCATACCGTTTGGGGACATGACGCCGAACCTGACCACTGGCACCTCGGACTACAACGCCCTCAGCGTCAACCTGCGCAAGCGCTACTCCGCCAGGTACGAGTTCCTCTTCAGCTACACCTGGTCCCACGCCATCGACGACTCGACCGACGTCGTCTCCACCTCGGACGCGCCGCAGAACAACCTGAGCCCCAACGCCGAGCGCAGCAACTCGACCTTCGACCAGCGCCACCGCTTCGTCGTCTCGGGCGTCTACAACTCCGGCCATCTGGGCGGCTCCGGCTTCGTGCCGGCGGTGTTTTCAGGCGTCACGGTCGCGCCCATCTTCGAGGTCTCCTCCGGACGCCCGTTCAACATCCTCACCGGCACCGATACCAACTTCGACTTCGACCCGCTCACCGACCGGCCCAACGTTGTCACCGCCGACAGCGGCACCACAAGCTGCGGGACGGCTCCGGTTGCCTCGCGCTACTCGCCGACGGGATTCTTCAACCTGCCCTGCTACGCCGACGCGCCTGCCGCGGCCAGCGCAAACAGCAGCTACTTCAACGGCGACCTGCCGCGCAACCACGCGGTCAAGCCGTACACCGTCTTCACCGATCTGCGCATCGCGAGAAGCTTCACGTTTTCGCACGAGCTGACCTTGCAGGTGACGGCGGACGCCTTCAACCTGATCAACAAGAACAACGTGCTCGACGTGAACCTGCTCTACACCGCCGCGGGCACACCGACCGCCGCCTCCGACCCGCGCCAGTTCCAGTTCGGGGCGCGGCTGTCGTTCTGAAAACAGGCTTTCTGAAACAGGCTGCGGTTCACAAAAATATGTCTTCGATGATATAGTACGTCTATGGCATACGAGGTAGCAGTCTCCGATGACTTCAGGGGCTGGTACGAAGACCTCAGTGAGCCTGAGCAAAACAGCGTCGAGCGTGTGGTGTTGATGCTGATGGAAGCTGGGCCTGCCCTCGGGTTTCCGCAGAGCTCCGGCGTGAATGGATCGAAATTCGCTCACATGCGGGAGCTGCGCATTCAGCATGAAGGGCGACCCTATCGCGTCCTGTATGCTTTCGATCCGGTTCGGACGGCGTTTCTCCTGCTGGGAGGAGAAAAGACCGGCGATGACCGCTGGTACGACAGGATGATCCCAAAGGCGGATACGATCTATACGCTTCATCTGAAAGAAATCGAAATGTGGGTATCCGGGAAGACCCGGACCACCACGCAAAAGTAGATAGAGGTGCAACGCGATGGCAACTCAATGGAACGACCTGAAGCACAAGTCCTCACCTGATGTTCGTGCCGCCCTGAAACAGGAGGCGCACGCCGAACTGGAGCGAATCGGATTCGGCAAGCTGCGGCAGGCGCGTCACAAGACACAGGTTGCGATCGCGGAGCGACTCAACATTCCGCAGGCGTCTGTCTCCCGCATGGAGAGGCGCACGGACCTGTTGCTAAGCACGCTGCGGGAGTATGTCTGCGCGCTCGGCGGCCGGCTGGAGCTGCGTGCCGTGTTTCCGGATGCCGACTTCGAGATCGAAACGCTGGCGCCCGCGAGGACAGCCAAAAAGCGCTCTGCTGGCCGGGTAACCGCGAAGAGAGCCGCTGCAGGCCGCTGACTGCTTCGACATTCATCCTCCAATGTCACGGACGTTCGAACAAGGATCGTTCACGAGCTGAAGTTCCCCTCAATCGACCTTCAGATTCGCATCCAGGTCCATCACCAGCGACTCCCCTTCGACCAGCAGGGAGTGCAGCTTCAGCGAACTGAGCGAGAGCGCATACCCGGTCGTCTCGGTCGAGCGGCTCAGCAGTTGCCGCATCAACACGGCGGCGTTCACCTTCATCTGCGCGGGCAGCTTGCGGCTGAGAAACGGCACCAGCAGGAAGTTCAGCTCCTTCGATTCGCTCAGCCGCTCGATCCGCGCATCGCGAAAGCCGATCGACTCTTCCTGGGCCTCCGGGATCAGCGAGACGTCGGCATTTGTACCCAGCGAGACGCCGATGCAGGCCCCATGGACGCTCGTCCCCAGCTTCGCCCTGGCGCGGACATGCACTACGATACGGTCGTCCATGAAAGTGACGTGCGGCGAGTCGGCGTAGACGTAGCAGGCCGAGCGCGCGTCGCCCCGGATGTAGTACCGGCCTTCCGGCCCGTTGAAGAGCTGCGCCTGCAACGTGCGCTCCAGCGCCTGGGCGGAGATCTTCACCTCGGTGGCCGAAGCCGCGCGCACCGTGCCGAAGAGGAGAGCAACGAAGAGGAGAGCAATAGAGAGGAGCAGACGAACGGAACGGCGAAGAGCCGGAGGACGAGGCATGGTGACTTCAAGAATACGTCCAGCTACCTCACCGTCATTCACATCATTCCCTCGGCGCGTCCAGGAGGCCGGCTTCAGCGCCGTTGCAGGTGGCATGACCCATCGACAGGCATGTATTCTCATCCTGCAGCAGCAACCTCCCGGCCGCGGCGGCCTTGCATCGAAATCGAAACTCGAAACGGAGCTTATGGAAAGACGTGACTTCTTGACCTCATCGCTCGCAACCTCCGCCTTCGCGCTCGCCGGCCACGCCTCCGCACAGTCCTCCCCTGCATCGGGTGCATTCCAGACCGCCGCAGACACGCAGCGCGAGTTCTACGAGATTCGCCGATACCACCTGCAGACCGGGCCGCAGACCGCGCTGCTCGACGCGTATCTCGGCGGCGCGCTCATCCCCGCGTTGAACCGCATGGGCATCGCGCCGGTGGGGGCCTTCCATCTCGATATCGGCCCCGAGACGCCGACGCTTTACCTGCTGCTGCCTTCGACCAGGCTCGAGACGCTCGTTACCGCGCAGCTTCAGCTCGCTGCCGACGCCCGGTTCATGCAGGCTGCCGAGCCCTTCTGGAACGCGCCCGCCACCGCGCCGGCCTACCAGCGTATCGAAAGCTCGCTGCACATCGCCTTCACCGGCCACCCCAGGCTCACGCCGCCCGCAGCCTCCGCGCACAACGGCAAGCGCATCTTCCAACTCCGCACCTACGAGAGCCCGAGCAACCAGGACCACATCCGCAAGGTCGAGATGTTCCATCACGGCGAGTTCGAGATCTTCGCCAACGCCGGCTTCGGCCAGGTCTTCTATGGCGACACGCTCGTCGGGCAACGCATGCCCAACCTGACCTACATGCTCAGCTTCACCGACATGAACGACCTCAACGCCAAGTGGGATATCTTCCGCAACGATCCGGCCTGGAAGAAGCTGAAGAGCACGCCGCGGTACAGCGCCGAGGAGATCGTCAGCAACATCTCGAACCTGATCCTCAGCCCCGCTCCCTACTCGCAGATCTGAAGGCATTTCAAAGTTCGACCATCAACGAGACCATGACCATCAACGAACTGACCGAACACTTCGCCATCCCCGGCGCGCTTGCCTTCCATGCACAGCCGTCCGGGCTGATCTACGCCGCAATCGCCACGCCTCACGCGAGCGCCACGGTCTACCTGCAAGGGGCGCACCTTACCCACTGGCAGCCCGCCGGGCAGAAGCCGGTCCTCTTCCTCAGCCGCAAGAGCGACCTCATCCCGGGCAAGCCTATCCGCGGCGGCGTGCCCATCGCCTTCCCGTGGTTCGCCGCGCGGCACGACGGCAAGCCCGGCCCCAGCCACGGCTTCGCCCGCATCGAGGACTGGACCCTCGCCTTCGCCGCACTCGCCGGAGACGACCTGCACCTCACCTTCACGCTGGGCCCGACGGAGTTGAGCCGCAGCCTCGGATACGACCGCTTCCGGCTGGCCTTTCAGCTCACCATCGGGCGCACCCTCACCATGCAGCTCACCGTCGGCAACCAGGCCGACGCGCCGCTGGTCTTCGAGGAGGCCCTGCACACCTACTACGCGGTCAGCGATATCCACGAGGTAAGCGTGACCGGGCTCGAAGGCGCGACCTACCTCGACAAGATGGATAACCTTCAGCCGAAGGTACAGCACGGCGCAATCACGATCACCGGCCCAACCGACCGCGTGTACCTGAACACGGCGTCGGACTGCGTGCTGCACGATGCACCGGGCAGGCGCACCATACGGGTTGCCAAGACCAACTCCAACACCACCGTGGTCTGGAATCCCTGGGAGTCCGGCGCGCAGAAGCTGCCCGACCTCGATGCCAGCGAGTGGCACGAGTTTCTGGCGGTCGAGACCGTCAATGCAGCCGCGAACTCCGTCACGCTCGCACCGGGTGCAACCCACACCATGCAGGCCCACATCACGGTCGAGGACGTGCAGGCCTGACGCTGGTTTCGATTGGTTTACACCGCAAAAACTGTCCTGCCGGACGGGCCCACTCCGCGTGGTGCGGGCACTTCGTGCCTTGTGTACCGGTCTTGACACCATCTGCTGCGCTGGCCCTCCCGTTGGTTGGGATCAAGATTTAAGTACATTGGTTGGAGAACCCCGGTAGTGGGTCAGTTTGAACCACAGCCCTTGAATCCCTCAGTGGTGTGAGGTCACTACCGAGATGCGCGTTTATCGTTAGTAACCCCTTGACCATGAACAATCGATACACCACCTTTGTAGACTCTGGATATGGATCCAACACTAGAAACAGCACGTCTGTGTCTTGTCCCGCTCCAACTTGCGGATGCCGAGCAGGTTCAATCACTATTCGGGACTTGGGAAGTTGTGCAGTATCTGAATGATCGCGTCCCGTGGCCGTACCCAGCGGGCGCAGCGTATGCCTACTTCAGCGATGTTGCGATACCAGCCATCAAGCGTGGAGATGAGTGGCACTGGACACTTCGGCTGAAGGAAACTCCGAAGCAGATCATCGGCGCAGTTGCTTTACACCGAAATGAGACCAACAATCGCGGCTTCTGGATGGGTGCGCCCTGGCGTGGCCGTGGGCTCATGTCGGAAGCGGTCGAGGCGGCTACAGACTTCTGGTTTCAGTCGCTTGGATTTCAGGAGCTACGTACTCTCAAGGCGAGTGAGAACAAAGGCTCTGTTCGCATCTCGGTGAAAACCGGAATGCGTTTGCTGTCAAAGCATAATCATCCATTTGTTTCAGGCACATTACCGGCTGAAGTGTGGACCATCAGCCGTGAACAGTGGCTGGATCATAAAGCTCTCCAAACAAGTCGGTAACGATAACTCGGCTTATCGTCAGTAATCCAAGCGAGGAACGCTCTTTGGGTTCATAACCCAAAAAGCTAAATTTTTTCGCCATTTTGGGCGCTGGGTTCAAACTGACCCACTACCGTTTTTTCGCAGGGCTGAAGCCCGGCCCTAATCCGAAGCCACTCAACAGAGGTTCCCTGAGGCCTGGGTGTGTACTCCCTGCCCTTCGCCCGGTTGGAATGCCCGGCTATGATGAAGCAGAGGAAGAGGTTTGCGCGAGCTGGTACAACTGACGGGACCGCCGGCAGAGCTGATCTTCGGCGACTGGTATCCGGCGCTGCGGACACAGACGCTGCGTGCCGGCAAGACCGCCAAGGCGATGCTGCTGGGGGTGCCGCTTCTGCTGGGGCGCAAGCGCGGAGGTGAGCTGTTCGCGTTGCGCGACCTGTGCCCGCACCGGGGCATTCCGCTTTCGGCGGGCTGGTTCGACGGCGAGACGGTAACGTGCAAGTACCACGGCTGGCGGTTCGAGCCGTGCAGCGGGCAGTGCGTCGAGATACCGTCGCTGACCAGCCACGAGACGCTGGACCCGACGCGCATCTTCGCCAATGCGTTCGCCTGTGCGGAGCGGGATGGCTATGCGTGGGTGTACCTGCCGGAGCCGGGCGCGGGGCGGCCTGGCAGTGACAGGACGGACCCGCTGCGGGGCGTGCCGGAGCTGCCGAAGTTCTCCGCCCGGTTTCGCAGCGCGCACCTGAGCGCCGATCTGCCGTGCAACGTGGACCACGGAATTATCGGGTTGATGGACCCGGCGCACGGTCCGTTTGTGCATCAGGCGTGGTGGTGGCGCAGCCGGGCGAGCATCCATGAAAAGACCAAGCACTTCGAGCCTCTGGACGACCGTGAACACGGTGGAAAGAACGCCGGCTTTCGCATGTCGGCCCATGCGCCCTCTGGCAACAGCGCGCCGTACAAGCTGCTGGGCGTGTACGGCGAGCCGATTACGACGACCATCGACTTTGTGCTGCCGAACCGGCGCTACGAGACGGTTCGCTGCGGTGCGAAGTGGTTCTCCAGCCTGACGACGGTGACGCCGGTGACGGCTTCGACATGCAGGATCGACGTGGCCGCGGCGTGGGATATCTTCTACCATGTGCCATTTGTAACCTCCATCGCTACATTCTTTGGCGCGCGGTTTGTGCGGCAGGACCAGCAGACGATGATCGAGCAGGCGGAGGGGCTGCGCTACAACCCCGGGCTGATGCTGATCGACGACGCGGACAAGCCGGCGAAGTGGTACTTCGCGCTGAAGCAGGCGCGCCTGAAGGGGACGGGCGAGCATCCGCTGGCGGGGCCGGTTACGCTGCACTGGCGGAGTTAGTACACCCGTAAAGACAGGTCCTGCCGGACGGGCCCACTGCGCTCAGCCACCCAACAAACGAAGACCTGTTTGCGGGGGCCCCGATTCGCGGTCACTTCGTGACTTGTGTACAGGTTTTGACAACATTTGCTGTCTGGCCCCCTTCCGTTGGTCGGGATGGAGCTTCATTGCTGCTTTGGATGGGCAGGCCGGTTGTGGGCCAGTGGTTTACCTGGGCGTTTTCGTTCAGTTCGATGGCGACGTTCGCTGCGTGGGCCGGTGTGACACCGACGTTCCAGCCATCTACGACCAGTAACGGAGTCTCGCCCTTGAGGTCAGACAGGCTGGCTTCTACGGTGATCGTCTTCGATTCGTTTGGGACCAGCGAGATGTAGTTGTCGGAGTAGAAGACGGGCAGGACGCGTTCGCCGGATGTCTGGCGGCGGAGCTGCAGGTGGGTCATCAGGGCGACCTGGGTTCCGGGATTGTGCAGGGTAACGGTGATGAGGCATCTGCCGTTCTCGTCGCGGCGGCCTAGCTGCGCGTCGAGGGTGACGGTCTTCAGTTCGTCGAGGGCGTGCAGGTCGGCGGCGTGCTCGGCGTTGGCGCGCCAGTAGAAGTTGTCGGAGACGGGGTTGCCGGTGGCGTCGTGGAGCGTGAGCTGGATGAAATGGACGTCGCCGAGGTCGGTCGGCCAGTCGATCGCGCCGAGGCGCTGCGTGCTGCTGGGTTCGGCGTTGACCAGGTAATCGTGCTGGTAAGCGATAGTCCCGTCCAGCTTGTAGATTGCGACGGTGGCCTTTGCGGCGGTGAGGGCGCGGGGAAGGTTGTTGACGACCTCGACGTTCCAGTCGCTTTCGTTGAGCTGAATGTGGACGGGCTCGCCGGCTTTTTTGACCGCGAAGAGCGAGGAGTTGGGCTCGAGGTCGTGGTGGTAGATCTGCCAGACGAAGCTGGGCTGCGCGGGGTTGCTCATCCAGGTGATGATGCCGGTGACGGGCGCGAACATGTTGGCGTTGCGGCCCTCGTACATGGCGCGGAAGGCCTCGTAGTTCATCAGTTGGGCTTTGCGCACGAAGTCGGCGAGGTTGGCGACCTTGCCATAGCGCGCCGCGAGTTGGAGCGGGTATTGGTCGCCGTGTTGCGCGCCCTTGGCGAGATCGTGCTCGGCCCAGTCGTCGTCGATGGTCTCCCAGTCCTTCCTGGGCATCATGCCCTGGACGGACTCGAGCGTGGGCACGGAGACGGAGCCGACCTCGGCCTTGAAGGCCTCCTCGTAGACGTAGTAGTCCTGCGGGGGGCGCCAGTAGTAGGGGCCGCCGGAGTGGACGCCGCGCCCGTCGGTGGAGCTGGGCTGGTACAGGCGGGTGGGTTCGAGCTCGGCCATCATGGTGCGCAGCGGGTCGTCGATGTTCTTCGGCGGGAAGCCCTCGTTGCGGGCGCACCACACCGCGATGGAGGGATGGTTGCGGAAGCGGAGGATCTTGTCGCGGACGTTGGCGAGGTAGGTGGGGAGGTCGGTGGGGTTGGGGCCGTCGCTGGGGTTGGGCTGGAAGAACTCGTCCCACAGGAGGATGCCGTACTGGTCGCAGAGCTCGTAGAAGTCTTCGCTTGTGCTTTGGCCGACCCAGTTGCGGATGAGGTTCATGTTGGCGAGCTGGTGCATGCGGATCATGGCTTCGAGGCGCGCGCGCGGGATGCGCTTCATGGCTTCGTCGAGGCCCCAGTCGCCGCCGCGGATGAAGATGCGGACGCCGTTGACGGAGATGCTGAGGTTGTCCGAGGTGGGCACGGAATAGGTGATCTTGCGCACGCCGAAGGTGATGTCCTGGGCGTCGGAGATGGACTTGTGCTGGTCGAAGCTGAGGTGCAGTTTGTAGAGGTTCTGCGGGCCGTAGCCGTTGGGCCACCAGAGCTTCGGGTTGGCGAGATGGAGCGCGGCCGTGGTCTTCGGATCGAGCGCGACGGTTTGTTTTGCGTGGGGGGCCAGGGTGACGGGCTGCTCGAAGGCGATGTCGCCGAAGCTGCCCTTGAGGGTGCCGGACTGGGGCTTGTCGGAGAGATTTTCGAGCGTGGCGTGGATGCCGATGTCGGCTGAGTCGGTGCGGGGGAGCGGCAGGTCGGTGGTGACGAGCGGGTCTTTCACCAGCACGGGGCCGGAGGTGGAGAGATAGACGCGCTGCCAGATGCCGGTGTCGCGGTCGCGGATGGCGGGGATC
Organism: Edaphobacter sp.; assembly: GCA_965277575.1. Taxonomy (GTDB): domain Bacteria; phylum Acidobacteriota; class Terriglobia; order Terriglobales; family Acidobacteriaceae; genus Edaphobacter. Next base: position 2,154,384 of record CBDIDK010000002.1, on the reverse strand, counting down.
CAGTCCCAGCCGATGGTGGAGAGGAAGGTGGGACCGTCGATGGCGGTGATGCCGCCGTTCTTGCCGAGGCCGTTGGCGATGGTGTGCTCGTGGGGGATGCCGGGATGGGGCTGGGGTGTGACCTGGACCGCGATGGTGGCCTTCGCGCCGGGCTTTATGAGCGGTGAAATGTCGAAGTTGCCGCGGATGAACGCCCCGCGGATGGCGCCGACCTGGCTGCCGTTCACCCAGACCTCGGCGGAGTAGTTGATGCCGTCGAAGTTGAGCCAGACGTGCCGGTGCGCGAAGGACTTCGGGATATCGACGGTGGTGCGGTACCACCAGGAGGTCTTGTTGAGGCTCTCGGGGATCGTGGCGGGGCGGTTGTCTTCGCCATAGAGCGGCTCGGGGTAGACGTGGTTGTCGACCAGGCTGGTCAGCACGGTGCCCGGAACGGTAGCGGTATACCAGCCGGTGGTCCGGTAGCGGGGGAGCGAGATGGCCGGGCCTGCGTCGCTTACTTTGGAGGCGTCCTGGAGCTGCCAGCCGGAGGAGATCACCAGCAGCGTTGCCGGTGGGGGCGCCGCCACAGCGGGAGAGCCGGTGAAGAGCACAGGCGGGAGAGCCGCCAGGACGAGCTGCACGAGACGTGGAAGGCGCATGAGCAACGATATCTCCTGACCAGCAGATGCATTTATATATACCCCCCTCGGCTGGGTTCCGGTTCAGCGGGCCAATTCCGGCCCGGGGCGATCTCCGGCACGATCTTCGCGCGTCGTTCGGAGGTCGGCGGGCATCCAAAATGTACAGGAAAATCAGGGGTATCGATTTATGGTTCGGGGCCTTCCACGGCCCGTTCCGCTCGCGTCAGGACGGCTATACTTGAAGTTTGTGCGAATGAGGATCCGACAAGCGTTGGCGGCGGGGTTGGTGGCGTTGGCTCCGGCTCTGACGGGCTGCCTGAGCCATACCCGCAGCGTGCCGAAGACGCGTCCCGCCGATGTGGTGCTGAATGCCACGCTCGACCAACTGCTGAATCAGGTCGAGACGCGCTTCGACGACATCCAGACGATTACGGCGTCGGTAGAAATCGCGGCCAGTCAGGGCGGCGGCCTGCAGGGCAAGGTGATCGAGCATCCCAGCTTCAGCGGGTACATCTTCGTGCGCAAGCCGGAGGACCTCCGTGTGCTGCTGCGGGTGCCGATCCTGGGTTCGCAGGCCTTCGACATGGTCAGCGACGGCACGACGTGGAAGCTGTGGATTCCGCCGCGCCATGTGGCGATGACGGGCACGAGCGAGGTGACCAACGGCTCGGAGCATGGGCTGGAGAGCCTGCGTCCGGCGGTGATCTTCGACTCGCTGCTGGTCCGCGGGCTGCGGCCCGACCAGATCGTCTCGCTGACCTCAAACACGCGGGTGGTGATCGGGAAGAACGCGAAGGACCTGATCGAGGAGCCAGACTTCGACCTGGAGATACTGGCCCAGCCCGCGGGCCGCGCGGCACATACGATTCGCGTGATCCACATCAGCCGCACCAACCTGCTGCCGTACCAGCAGGACATCTACGGGCCGGACGGCACGGTGGTGACGCGGGCGTTCTACAGCAACTATCAGAAGTACGGCGACACGCCCTTCCCCATGAAGGTCCAGATCGACCGGCCGCAGGACGCGTACAGCCTGACGATCACGGTGACCAAACTGGCCCTGAACCAGAAGCTGGAGAACGACCAGTTCGAGCTGAAGATTCCGGATAACGTCGTAATCAAGAAGATGAGTTAACGGCGGGATGGGAAGGTAAGGCGTAACGGCGATCGAAGGGATCCTCGTTACGCCTTTGCGATCCGGGGGGCGAGGCCGGTGCGGCGGGCGTGCGCGGCGATGGCTTCATTGATTTCGAGCGCTAGGGCCAGCGCGGCGCGGCCCTCCTCGGCTGAGACGACCGGCGTGGTCCGGGTGCGGACGGCGTGGAGGAAGGCTTCGATCTCCAGGCGCAGCGGCTCTCCTTGCTGAACCGGGACATTGGTGAGGGAGAGGCCGGCGGAGGGGTGCGATCCAGGCTGCTGTTGCGTCAGCCGGGCGAGCGCGGCGGGATCCATTGCGGCGGCGGTGACGTCGATCATCAGCAGATCCTGGCGGGCGAAGTCGAGCGAGAGGTACTGCTGGGGCTGGAAGAAGCGCAGCTTGCGGACGCGCTCCGTGCTGACCCGGCTGGCGGTGAAGTTGGCGATGCAGCCGTTCTCGAATTCGAGCCGGACGTTGGCGATATCGACCTTGGGCGAGAGCACGGGCAGGCCGACGGCGCGGACCTCGCGCACCGGGGAGGCGACCAGGCTGAGCACGATGTCGAGGTCGTGGATCATGAGGTCGAGGACGACATCGACATCGAGCGAGCGCGGGGTGAAGACGCTGAGGCGGTGGGCCTCGAAGAACATGGGCCGGTGCAGGTGGCTGCGGGCGGCGGTGACGGCGGGGTTGAAGCGCTCAAGATGCCCGGCCTGCACGATGCGGCCGTGGGTGCGGGCGAGGTGGAGAATGGAGTCGGCGTCGGCGAGGCTGGAGGCGAGCGGCTTTTCGATGAGCAGGTCGACGCCCGCAACCAGCAGAGGCGCGGCAGCCGAGGCGTGGTGCAGGGTGGGGACGCAGATCGAGGCGGCGTCGAGAGTGACTACAGCACTGAGACAGGCCTCGATGGTGTCGAAGCCGGGGATGCTGAAGGCCGCGACTGCCTCGGAGGCGGCTGCCGGGTTGCTATCGACGACGGCTACGAGTTCGATGGGCTGCCCGGTGTGCCGGAGCTGCTGCTCGAGCTCGCGATAGACCCGGAGGTGGTTGCGGCCGAAGGCGCCGGCTCCGATGACCGCAACGCGCAGGGCAGGCGTGCCGGGCATTACTTCGTGTCGCCGGGCGCCTCGACGGCCTCGCGGCAGCGCGCGTAGAGCTCGAGCAGATGGTCGACCTGGTCCTCGGGCCTGGCGGAGGCGGGGATGCCGAAGCCGGTCGAGCCGGAGGACTTGTTCCCGACGTTGGCATGCGAGGCGACAAACTTGAGCAGATCGAGCGCGATGTCTTCGGTGCGGCGCGCCGCGGTGGTGGATTCCATGAAGTGGTTCCTCTCGTTTCTTCCAGGCCTGATCTTAATGGGCCGCCGGGCTGGGCGCAAATTCCGGGTGCCTGTCCTGAGACGCGACGGGGCCGCCGACAAGATCGCCGACAAGATGAGGCGAGGCGCGAAGGCCGCAGACGATCTCGTAGGGGATGGTGGCGGCGAGCCTCGCATGGTCGTCCGCGGTGATGCCGGGGCCGAGCACGACGGCCTCGTCGCCAATCTGGACGCCCGCTATGCCGGTGACGATGCCGGTGATGTCGACCGAGGTCAGGTTCATCGACACCCGGCCTACGATCGCGGCCCGCTGTCCGTGCACCATCACCCATCCGCCCGGTCTCTCATTGGAGCCGGAGAGCTCGCGGCGCAGTCCATCCGCGTAGCCGACGGGCAGCAGCGCCAGACGCATGGGACCGGACGCATGGTAGGTCGCGTTGTACCCGACGGCCTCTCCGGCATGGATGTCGCGAATGCCGATCACGCGGGTCTTCCACGACAGGACGGGCTCGAGGGCGGGGCGTACCGTGTGCCGCGGACTCCCATCCGGATCGCTGCGATCGGCCTGCTCGATGGGCAGGCAGTAGCCGTACAGGCCGAGTCCGCTCCGCACCATGGATTGCGCCCCTGCGGCGGCGGCCAGCGCTTGCAGCCAGGCGAGTTCGTCGCCCGTGCCCTGATTGTCCACGGTCGAGGAGTTGCCGGCATGAACCCACCGGGGCCGCAGACCCGCTGCCGCGACAGCCTGGATTGCGGCATCGAAGAGCCTGCGCTGGGCAGCCGTCTGGGTCGAGCCCGCGACCTCCGACGAGGCGAAGTGGGTGAACACGCCGTCAAGCCGGAGCCGCTGCTGCGCCTTGAACCAGCGGAGCAGCTCGTCCAGCGGCCTGCCGGGCGCGATTCCCTGCCGGGCCATGCCGGTGTCGATCTCGATATGCACAGGCAGCGGCGCGGCGGCGGGATGCAGCGGCGCACCACTGGACTTCGAAGAGACCGCCTCGGCGAGCCACTCCATCTGCTCCCGGTCCCAGACGGACGCCGTGAGCCGGTGGTGCACGATGGGTGCGGCGTCTTCGCGCAGCGGCCCGGACATGACCAGAATCTCCGGCTGGGCGATTCCGCTCGCGATTCCGGCGGCGGCCAGGGCTTCGCGGACGGTACAGCCCTCGGCTGCATCGGTAACGCCCAGCCATGCTGCCCCGGCCTGCGCCAGCACAGGAGCGCAGAGTGCGGCGCCGTGGCCATAGGCGTTCGCCTTGACGACGGCGAGCACGCCTGTGCCGCTGCCGGCCGCCTCGACGAGGATGCCGTAGTTGGCGGCCAGCCGCTGCGCCGAGATTTCCGTCCAACTCTTCACCACCGTTATCCTATCGCCTGCCCGGTGCGTGCTGGCGTGCGGAAGGCAGACAGCAGTTCCCCATTGCACCCCGACTGTGATACAAAGCAGCGTCCTTTAAAAACTGTTCCGGATAGTCCATACAGGGAAAAGACCGTTGCCATGAAAATGAATACTCGTTCAGCACTTCGAGCCTGTGGCGTCCCCTTCGCAGCGGTCTCGCTCTTCTTTGCCGCGGGATGCAACGGCGGGGGAACGCCCGATCCGCAGGCGGTGTATCTGGCGGCGCAGGCGAAGAACGCGGGCAACTTCACCAGTACGATCTTCCTGGGCGATTCGCTGACCGCCGGTTACCAGAGCGGTTCCCTGCTCGACACCGCGCAGGTCCACGGCTGGGCCAACCTTGTAGCCGCTCAGGCTGCGTTCAACATCACGCTTCCGCTGATCGCTCCGCCGGGAGCGCCGAGCGTTCTGCAACTGGTCTCGATCGGGCCGCCGCCGGTGATTACGGCCACGCCCGGCACCACGACAGGGCGCGACAACCCGGCGACCCAGGCGACCGATGTGGCGGTTCCGGGAGCGCTGCTGAACGATGTGGCCAACACGGTCCCGCTGGCCAATCCCGCGCCCGGCCAGCAGCAGATCAACCAGCTTGTGCTTGGCTTTCCGGGGCTCGGGTATGGGCAGGCGTACAGCCAGGCCACCTTCGCCATCAAGGCGCAGCCCACGACGATCTTCCTGTGGATCGGCAATAACGACGCACTGATCGCGGATGTGACCGGGATGCCTGCCAGCATGACCTCGATCGCCAACTTTACGGCGCAGTATCAGGCCCTGATGGCACAGTTGACCACCCAGACCGCGGCTCACCTGGTGATCGCGAACATCCCCGACGTGACGCAGGTGCCGTATCTGCAACCGGCGGCGCTGGTGCTGGGCGAGTTCTCGCAGGCGACCAAACTGCCCGTGGCGACGCTGAGCGCGCTGCTCGGCATCGTGCCCGGCGACTTTGTGAACCCCACCGGCCTCACCGAGATCGGCGCCATTCTGGGCGGCAAGCAGAAGGGTCCGATCGACGATGCGGGCGTGCTCTCGGCAGCCGAGGTCGTGACCGTGCAGGCGCAGGTGGTCGCCTTCAACCAGGTCATAGCCGCGCAGGCTAAAGCGGCAGGCGCAACCCTGGTCGACATCAACGCGCTGTTCGCACAGGTGGTCGCCTCCGGCCTCACGATCAACGGTTATACCGGCACGGCGAGCTTTCTCGGCGGGTTCTTCGCGCTCGACGGGATTCACCCGACGAACACGGGCTATGCGGTGGTAGCGAACAAGTTCATCGACACCATGAATTCGTCCATCAACACGAAGATTTCCGGTGTGGTGCTGGGGCCGGCCGCGGCTGCCGATCCCTTCTGGCCGCCAAATCTGGCGGCGCATCCGCCTGCGGGAAAGGCGCTGATGATGCCTGCGAGTGCCGGGAAGGCCGTGGATAATCTCATAGCGAGAAAGAACTCCGATCAGCCTTCTCCACATCGCGCTTCGTGCGAACGACCGTGAGATGTGCGTTCATTACGATGCAACTGGTATCGTAATGGGAACCTGTCCCTTTTTCCTCAGAAGGTAATTAGGATTTCATGCCCAAAGGCATAAGATACGACCATGCTCACTGCCGCTCCCGATTCGCCTGACGTAGCTGAAGATCTTCGAGGTTTTGTAAACGGGCGTCGTTTTGGAGCGATTCTAGCCGACCCGCCATGGCAGTTCCAGAATCGAACTGGCAAAGTTGCGCCTGAGCACGGACGTCTCTCACGTTACAGCACCATGTCGCTTCAGCAGATAAAGGCGCTCCCTGTTGTTCATGCGGCGGCACCGATCTGCCATCTGTACCTGTGGGTCCCGAACGCTCTATTGCCTGATGGGTTAGAAGTGATGAAGTCTTGGGGCTTTCAGTACAAGAGCAACATCGTTTGGCACAAGATACGTAAAGACGGTGGGTCGGACGGGAGAGGCGTAGGTTTTTACTTTCGAAACGTCACTGAACTTATCCTCTTCGGTGTCCGTGGAAAAAACGCCAGAACCCTCCAGCCGGGCCGCACTCAGGTGAATTATCTATCGAGCCGAAAACGTGAACACTCCCGAAAACCTGACGAACAATATCCTCTGATTGAGGAATGCAGTTGGGCACCATTTCTTGAACTATTTGCGCGTGGAGGGCGTCCGAACTGGACATCGTGGGGCAATCAAGCGGAAGAATACAAACCTACCTGGACAACCTATTCAAATCATTCGCAGCGTAAAAACACTCTATTCCCCGGAGTGCAGTAGATGTCCTTGATTTCGATAAGTTCCTCTGTTACCGATAAGTTCGAAATAAAAGAACATCATCATGCTGCGGCGGTAATGCGAGTAGATTTTCCAGAGGAATGGGCAGACCTCCTTGCGATGCTCGCTCAATTCACATTGCGGAAGAGCCATATCCTAAAGGCCGGTGGAGCAAAGTCGAATATCTCAGGCGATATCGACACGTTTTTCTACAGTCGTGGATGGATCGAACATAAATTTGAAATCGATGTGAAGGCGGATGGGATTACGACGTTAGCACCCACACATAAAGTCGATTATTTCCGCAATCGAGTGGCGATCGAGACCGAATGGAATAACAAAGATCCTTTTTATGATCGCGACCTTACGACCTTCCGGCTTTTGTTCGAACTCAATGTGCTCAGCGTCGGAGTAATAATCACCCGTGCCAGCGAGCTTCAAAATATCTTTGACGAACTTGGACGAGGCAAGTCATTTGGTAATTCGACAACGCACATGGGCAAGCTAATACCCAAACTCGAAAATCGGGCGTCCGGGGGTTGCCCCGTACTCGCTTTCGGCATCAAGAAAAGCGCATACGATCCGAATTCTTAGAAGATCTCCCTCACGCAATCTGTAGAGCAAAGTAGTCGTTTTGGTACTGCTGTGGCGTTGTTCCTAATTTGAATTCCTAGTACCCGCCGCCTTCAATCGCCGTGCTGCAGGTTTTCGAAGCGGGTGTAGTCGGCGAGATAGGCTAGCTGGATGCTCCCGGTGGGGCCGTTTCGCTGCTTGGCGATGATGATCTCGGCTTTGCCCTTCAGGTCTTCGTTCTCGCGGTCGTAGTACTCCTCGCGGTGGATGAAGCAGACCACATCGGCGTCCTGCTCGATCGAGCCGGATTCGCGCAGGTCGCTGAGCAGAGGCTTCTTGTCGCCGCCGCGCTGCTCGCTGGCGCGCGAGAGCTGGGAGAGCGCGACCACCGGCACCTTCATCTCCTTGGCCAGCGCCTTCAGGCCGCGCGAGATGGCCGAGACCTCCTGGGTGCGGTTCTCGAAGCCCTTCTGGCTGGAGTTCGAGCCGGCCATCAACTGGAGATAGTCGATCACGATCATGTCGAGCTGGCCCTGCTGCTGCTTCAGGCGCCGTGCCTTGGCGCGCATCTCGGCCAGCGTGATGCCGGGCGTGTCGTCGATGAACAACTTAGATTCCATCAGGCGTTCGAGCCCCTGGATGAGCTTGCTGCGGTCGTCGCGCATCAGCATACCGGTCTGGATGGCCTTCGAGTTGACCAGCGCCTGCGAGGCGAGCATTCTTCGCAGCAGACTGGCCTTGCTCATCTCGAGCGAGAAGACGGCGACGACCTTGCCGCCGCGCACGGCCGCGTTTTCGGCGATGTTGATGGCCCAGGCGGTCTTGCCCATCGAGGGCCGGGCGGCGATGATGATGAGCTCGGACTCCTGCAGCCCGCTCGTCATGCGGTCGAACTCGACGTAGTGGGTGGCCAGGCCGGTGACCTCGCGGCCCTGCTCGTAGAGCGCGTCGATCGAGCCGAAGGAGTCGCGGACGATGGCGGAGATATCGGAGAAGCCGCCGGTGACGGCGTGCTCGGAGATTTCGGTGAGCCGGCTGGTGACCTGGTTGAGCACGTCGAGCGCCTCGCGGCTCTGGTCGGAGGCCTCGATCATGCCCATGTCGCAGACGGTCAGCAACTGGCGCATCAGGCTCTTGTCGCGGACGATGCGGACATAGCTTTCGATGCTCAGCTTGCGCGGGAGACCTTCGCTGAGGGAGGCGAGATAGGGCAGGCCGCCGACCGATTCGAGCTCCTTCTTCTTCTTCAGGGCATCGGCCACGGTGACGATATCGACCGCGTGGCCGACCTCGACCAGACGCAGCATCGTGTCGTAGATCCTGCGGTGGGAGTCGAGCGCGAAGTCGTCGGTTTTGAGCAGCATGGTCGCGTCGATGATGGCGACGGGTTCGACCAGCATGGCGCCGAGGATGGTCATCTCGGCGTGGACGGAGGAGGGCCGTTCATCCTCACTGGTGACGAGACGGGGGTAGGTTGCCATAGGTGTACGTTAGCCGAATCCGCCTTGGGGATGCATCGGCTTTCTGTGGATGATCTGGAAAAGCGGACAGCTCGATCTTACGCCCGGTGCGCCGGCATACTGCGCGGCTGGATGGATGTAGGCTTAGGGAAGCTACGGCGGAAGAAAATCTGTTGGGTTGGGCAGGAGCGAAGATGGGTTCGGAGAAGGCGTTGGCGGTTCCAGAGGCGGCGCAGCGCGACAAGGGCTCGTTCGAGGTGATGCGGGTGTGGATCGCCGAGAAGGGTCAGCACGTCAGCATACAGAGCGGCGCGTGGGAAGACCCGTTTGCGTGGGGCATCGTGCTGGCGGACCTGGCGCGGCATATCGCCCTGGCCCACCAGTTGCAGAACGCAGAGACGGACCAGGAGGAGTTTCTGGAGCGGCTGCTGGAGGGCTTTCACGCCGAGATCGACAACCCGACCGACGAGCCCGAGGGTGAAGTGACCCAGTAGCGGGCGTCTGCAAAATAAACCTGGATTCAGTGGCGTATTTTGGCGCGCGTGAGCTCATGGTGCTTAATGTCCACCTTCACCACGCATCCGGCCATGTTTTGCACAAACAAAACCACGTTTTCGCGACACGCTTTCGCGAAAACCCCTGTAAAACAGCTACTCCACCACGCGCGAAGATTTCAGCCCTTATTTGTGCTTGTAGTCCTGAAACAACTCTGGGAACTGCTTCTTCAGGGCGGCCGTCTTGGGCACGTCGCAGACCTGGATGTACGGATTGTTGGGGTTCTTCTCGGCGTAGTCCTGGTGGTAGTCTTCGCCGTTGTAGAAGGCCTTCAACGGGACCACCTGGGTCACGATCGGCTTCGGAAAGGCATGAGCCGTATCGAGTTGCGCTATATACTCCGCGGCGATCTTCTGCTGCTCTGGGCTGGTGTAGAAGATGACCGAGCGGTACGAGGCGCCGACATCCGGCCCCTGCCGGTTGAGCTCCGTGGGATCGTGCACGACGGAGAAGAAGATGCGCAGCAGGGTGCCGTAGCTCACGCGCGCAGGATCGAAGACGACCTTGACGGACTCGGCGTGGCCGGTGTTTTCGGACGAAACCTGGTCGTAAGTGGCAGTCGCCGCGGAGCCGCCCGAGTAGCCCGCGGTGGTGGCGGTAACGCCCTTAACGCGCTGGAAGACGGTCTGTACGCCCCAGAAGCAGCCGCCTGCAAAGACGGCGGTTTCGTGGGCTGCGGACGGGTGAAGCTCATCGAATGCCGGAGCCGGAAGCGGCTCTTTTCTCTCTGCACCGAAGACCATTTTCTTTACCCCCAGAAGGAGCGCTCCGGCAACCAGCACTCCAAGTAGAACCCGAACTGCTGTGTTTGCCATGATTGCACATCTCCAGACATCTTCAAGCGCAGCGACACCTGTGGATTAGACGCGTGGGCGGCACGGTTGGATTCGAGGACGCCGTGAAGGCAGCGATCAGGCGGTCGGCTGTTTAGCCTGGAGCCTGCCCTGGATTTCAATGTAGACGTGGATGAGGCTGACGGCGGCGGGTGTGACGCCGGCGATGCGGCTGGCCTGGCCGAGGGTCTGGGGGCGGACGCGGACGAGCGTCTCCTGCATCTCGCGCGAGAGGCCGCTGATGCTGCGATAGTCGAACCAGGCCGGGATGAGGCGCTTTTCGGCCTTGCGCATCTTCTCCATGGAGCGGAGCTGCTGGTCGAGATAGCCGGAGTATTTGATCTCGGTCTCGACGGTCTTCATCTCGTTGCGGACCCAGGCGGGGAGCCTGGACTGCTTCGCGGAGTCGATTGCAACGACCCACTCGGCGAGCACCGGACCGGCGGCTTCGAGGCGCTCGCGGAGTGAGGGGACGAGCTCTTCGATGGGGACTTCGGGGCGCTTGAGAAGCTGTGCGAAGGTCTGGCCGGTGATGGTTCCGGCGTTGCCGTCGAGCTTTTCCAACAATTCTGGGGGCAGGCCGGCGGCACGCACGCGGGTGGTGCCGAGGAGCATCTCGAACGCCGTGGCGCGAGACTGTTTGCGCTGATACTCCGCCCAGGCCGCGTCGTCGATAAGGCCGAGGCGGCGGCCGTGTGGGGTCAGCCTGCGGTCGGCGTTGTCGATGCGGAGATGGAGGCGGAACTCGGCGCGCGAGGTGAACATCCGGTAAGGCTCGTTGGTGCCTTTGGAGATGAGGTCGTCGATGAGGATGCCGGTGTAGGCTTCGGTGCGGTCGAGCGTGAAGGCCGGTTCGCCCCGCACGGCGAGCGCCGCGTTGATGCCGGCCATCAGGCCCTGGCAGGCTGCCTCTTCGTAGCCGCTGGTGCCGTTGATCTGCCCGGCGAGATAGAGGCCCGGAAGCGATTTGACCTGCAGGCTGCGATCGAGCTCGGTGGGGTCGATGGCATCGTATTCGATGGCGTAGCCGGGCCGCAGCATCTCGGCGTTTTCCAACCCCGGGATGGAGCGCACCATGGCGGCTTGTATCTCCATGGGCAGGCTGGTGCTCATGCCGTTGATGTAGACCTCGTGGGTGGTGAGGCCTTCTGGCTCGAGGAAGAATTGATGCCGGGTCTTGTCCGGGAAACGCACGATCTTGTCTTCGATGGAGGGGCAGTAGCGCGGTCCGACGGCTTCGATCTGGCCGGTGTACATGGGCGAACGGTGGACGTTGTCGCGGATGAGCTGCAAGGTCTCGGGCGTGGTGTGGGCGACGTGGCAGACGATCTGCCGCAGCGCCAGCGGACCGCCTTTGGCTATGGGCGAGCGCAGGCTGAAGGGGGTCGGGTCGAGGTCGCCGGGCTGCACCTCGAACTGGCTCCAGTCGATGGTGCGGCCGTCGAGGCGCGGGGGGGTTCCGGTCTTGAGGCGGCGCTCGCGCAGGCCGAGACGCTTGAGGGATTCGCCGAGCAGGACGCTGGCCGGTTCGCCGCTGCGGCCGGCGGTGTACTGCTGCTCGCCGCAGTGGATGAGGCCGTTGAGGAAGGTGCCGGTGGTGACGATGGTGGCGCGGGCGTGGATGATGCGGCCGTCGCGCAGCTTCAGGCCTCGTACTACGCGATTGGGGCCGGAGTCATCGATCAGCAGGTCTTCCATCAGCAGATCGGCGACCTCGGCCTGCTTGATGAAGAGGTTCTTCTGGCCTTCGAGCACCTCGCGCATTTTGACGCGGTAGAGTGCCTTGTCGCACTGCGCGCGGGGCGACCAGACGGCGGGACCGCGTGAGGTATTGAGCAGGCGGAACTGGATTCCGGTGGCGTCGGCGACCTCGCCCATGACGCCGCCGAGCGCATCGATCTCGCGGACGAGGTGGCCTTTGGCGATGCCGCCGATGGCCGGGTTGCAGCTCATCTGCGCGATGAGGTCGAGATTGAGCGTGAAGATCGCGGTACGCAGGCCCATGCGCGCGGCAGCCATGGCCGCCTCGCATCCGGCGTGTCCCGCGCCCACAACGACGACATCGAACTGTTCGGTGAAGCTCACCCTCTTATTTTAGGCCGAGCAGCAGGCAGGGGTGGACAGGCCTGGAAGGCTTACCACCGATTTTCACCGAGAACACCGATTGACGGCGAAAAGGGCCGACCGCGGATGGGCGCGGAGGAACACGGATGAAAGGCGTAACGGTGATAAGGGGATAAAGGCGGATAAGAGCGGTTCGTAAGGATTCGGAAGACTGGAGCGAATTCAGAAAGGGTGTGTTCCGGGAGAGACGGAATACCGGGGTCTCCACTTCGTCGTAAAAGAGGTTGTTACGAAACCCTCGTTCGAGACCGATTGCGGCGACCGCACAGTCGCTTGTTAGGCTGGAACGGCTTCTGAATGCGTGAATTGCGTTGCGTAACTTCTTTGCGTGTAAAGTTGCGCCATGAGCGAATCGTCTTGGCTGTGGCTTTGTCTGGCTGCGTACGCAATCCATGTTCTCGAAGAATTCGTATTCGACTGGCAAACCTGGGCTCAACGCGTACTTAAGCTCCCTGCTCGATGGGAAGACTTCTACATCACAAACTCTCTCGTAGTTGTTCTCGGGATAGTTGCGGCCATGATTTTTCCCGAACGTCCCATCCTCGCTCTCGGCTTCGCTGGCCTCATGTTGATCAACGCAATCCTTTTTCACATCGTTCCATTTCTCTTGACTCGCGGCAGATTCTCACCGGGCCTGATCACAGCTGTGGTCCTCTTTCTTCCCTTGGCTGTCCTGACGCTCCGCGCCGCGCATTTGACTGCCGGTGAAGACTTCGAAGCACTTGGTATCGGCGCACTGCTGATGGCGATACCCATCGCTTTCTTGAAGCTTGCCGCGAAACCTTACTTTGATCAGAACCGTTAGCCAAAGAAGATCGATGAATATAAGCGGCGGCATCAAAAAGGGGCCGTCATGATGGAGGCGGTCCGTACAGAAAGATGGCAAAGTGGTTTCGTAACAGCCGTAAAAGCGCGCCTTCGGTCGAAATGACGTGGGTTGGAGTCAGGTACAGCGATGCTGGTTTCGTCCTGGCCCACCGTACCGGTGGAGTGCTTTTGCTGCTGGTTCGCGGGCCGGGAGCGAATGTGCGATGAGAGCGGGTTTACTCGAAGCGGGGGAGGTGCTGCACGTCGCCTGGGGGAACCATCTCGAGCGCGCCGCCTGCCTTGATCCAGGCCTTGATGCCGCCTGTGATGACCTTGGTGTTGCAGTTTTCCTGCTGGAGCATGTGCGCAACCCGGACGCTGGTCGTGTCGCGGATGCAACTGCAGTAGAGATAGATCTCGCACTCGGGCTGCATGAATTCGCGCAGCGCGGCGAGCTCTTCCTTGAGGCGATTGGGCTCGACCCGGATGGAGTTCTTGATGCGCTGCATGCCGGGGTCGTAGTAGTTGTGGCTGCGGACATCGGCGATGATGACCAGCCTGTCGGGGGTCAACGACTGCAGGTGCTGTTGCAGAGTGGACGCGGCGATGCGTTCGATCTGCCGGTAGCGGCGGGCGCGCAGCGTGAACACCAGCATGGCGATGGCGTACCCCAGGGCGAGCAGCAGAACGCCGAGCAGGACTGCGTGGCCGGCGCGTTCGACCCAAAGCGCGATGTCCCGGATGGCGTTGCTGAAGACGTAGCCGGTGAGAGCCCAGACGGCGCAGTAGAAGAGCACGCCGATGGCGTCGAGCCGGAAGAATCGCCAGAAGCGCATGTTGAGGGTGCCGGCGAGCGGCGATGCCATCGCTCCGAGGCCGGGGATAAACTTGGCGAAGAGCAGCGTCTTCTGGCCGCGGCGGTAGAAGTAGCTCGCCGAGGTGAAGATGCACTGCTCGGGATCCATCGACAGGCGGCACAGGCCGGAGAGCAGCCACCAGCCGGTGTAGCGTCCGCCGAGGTAGAGCAGGGTGTCGCCGGCGAGAGCGGAGGCCCAGGCGATCGGGATGACGGCGGCAAGGCTATACCCGTGCCGCGAGGCCGCGCCCGCCGCCAGCAGGGTAACGGTGACGGGCAGAGGCAAGCCGATGGCTGCGAAGAACAGCACGATTGCGGTGACCGCATAGCCGTGGTGCGCGATGACCTCGATGAGGCCCATGAACCGTGTCCTCGGATGGCTGATCTGATGGTTTCTACAGCTTGTCTGACCATTGTCTCAGGCCAGGATTGTCTCAGGCCAGGATGCAGCTTACGCCACGTCCAGGGGTTGAGTATGGGCCAAAACGATTTTTGAGTAGTGATACGCCTCACGCTGTCCTGCCGGACGGCCCTCCTGCGCAGAGCGCGGCCACTTCGTGGCGTATATACCGGTCTTGACCACACTTGCTTGCGCGGCCTCCCGTTGGTCGGGACAGGGGCTAAAGTACGTCCTCTGGAGAACCGAGTTAAAACTCGATTCTCACTCCAAGCTGCACCTGTCGCTCCCCAGCCTGACCACTGGAGGCGGCGGTGAAGGTTCCGAACGGGCGCATGTTGAGGCCCTCGGCGGCTACGGTGGCGGCGTCCTGAAAGACCAGGGGCGTGATGCCGGCGACGGGGGTTCCGGCAAGGAAGGCGCGCTGCGAGACGGCGGAGTAGTTGACACGGTTGGTGAGGTTGAAGATCTCGGCTGTGCCGCGCATGCGCAGCCGCTCGGTGAGGCGCACGGGACGGCTGACGCGCAGGTCGATCCGGTAGGCGTCGGGCAGCCGCAGCGTGTTTCGGCCCACGGTGGGGAGATAGATTGCGCCGCCGGAGCCGTTGAGACTCTCGTGGCCGCCGATGAGCCGGGTTCCGCCAAAAGTGTCGAGGCTGTAGGGGCGGCCGCTCCGCTCGGTGAAGATGGGGGCGAACTGCCAGTTGCGAATGGCGGAGTACAGCAGGCGGGAGTATCCGGCCGACGGTCGCCCGCCGCCGGGCAGAGGCTGCCAGACCAGGCTGGCCTGCACCTTGTGGGGGAAGTTGAGCGAGGAGAGGGCCTTGTCGTAGCGCACGTCGAAGGGGTCGAACTGGGCATTGGTTCGGGGGGTGGCGCCGATCTGGCCGAAGTCGATGGCCTTGGACCAGGTCCAGCTTGCGCGAAGCTCGAGGCCGCCCCGGCTGCGCCGCCGGGCTTCGAGCACGAACGCGTTGTAGGTGGCGTCGGCGTTCGAGACGATGTCGGTGACCGGGCCGAACCGGGTGTTGATGCGCTGGGTGTAGACGGGGACGGCGAAGGTCTCTCCATTTTTCACGCCGACAGTGCCGGTGCCTCCCTGAAGCTGGAAGGTCTTGTAGCCGGTGGATGGGGCGATGTTGATGTCGGTCGAATTGGGAAGCTGGCGGTCGAGGTTGAGGAGATAGCTTGCGCTGGCGATAATGCCCGCTCCTGCCGGGCGCTCGACCGTGATGCTGGCCTGCTGGACGGTGGGCAGGCGAAATCTGCGGTCGAATACGGTAGCGGAGGTGGTGGTGGCGACGGCTGCGGGCGGGGTGGTGAGGTACGAGCAGGCATAGCCGAAGCCCTGGTTGGGCACCTGCGGACAATTTGTGACCGTGGTGGGCAGGATGAGGACGTGGGTGGCGGAGCTGCCGGTGGCGGTGTTGACGAGCGCGCTGCGGACGGTCGCGCCGGGCAGCCGTCCGTAGTACGCGCCGTAGCCGATGCGGAGCACGCCGTTGCCTGCGCCGAAGGGCTCCCATGCCGCGCCGACGCGAGGTCCGAGGTTGTTGCGGTCTTCGGGAAAGACGCTGGTGGCGGCGATGGCTCCGAAGGCGGCGTCGAGCGCGGGATTGGGCTGCTGGGGGATGGGGAGGAGCTCGTACTCGTAGCGCAGGCCGGCGTGGAGGGTGAGTCCGGGGCGAGGGCGCCAAGTGTCCTCCGCGAAGGCTGCCCACTCCTGGGTGTTGAAGGTGACGGCCTGCTGTCCGAAGCTTTGCGAGAAGGAGCGGAAGCAGAAGTCGTGGATGGGCGCGCCGATGGAGGGGCAGGCGCCGTTCGGATAGCGGTTGACGTTATAGGTGTAGTCGGTGATCCAGTCGACGATGCCGCCGGCGTGGCCGGAGGTGACTCCACTGTCGTAGTGGAAGGCGCCTTCGATGTTATTGAGTGCGTTGATGGTGTCGTGGACGAGGCTGACGTCCGCTCCAAGCTGGAGTTGATGGTGGCCGTGGATCCAGGTGAGGAGGTCGGCGGCTTCGACTTTGCGCTCGTCGGGGTAGGCTTTGCGGCCGATCGAGGGTGAGGTGCCGAAGGTGAAGCCGTAGGGTCCGATGGCGACCTCGGGAGCGAAGCCGCCCGGGCCTACGGCGGGCTCCTGGGGGAGGGGTCGGCCGGCCTGTTCGTATTGCAGGTCGGTCCCGTACTGGACGCGCAGCTCGTTGCTGAGCTTGGGCGTGACGGTCCAGAGCCAGCGGGCGAGCGCGGAGTCGACGTGGCCGTAGGCGCTGCCGAGGCTTCCTGCGCCGAGATCGACCACCGGGGCGGACCGGACGCCTGCGGGTGCGCTGGACCGGGCGCGGTTGTACTGCAGGCCCAGCCGGTGGCGAGGGGAGGCCTGCAGGTCGAGCTTGGCGAAGTTGACGGTCTGGTCTTGCCGTCTGGGTATGGTTCCGGTAAGGCTTTCGAGGTATTTCAACGCGTCGTTGACCTTGCTGAACGAGACGCCGCGATTGCCCAGCAGGGCTCGCTGGGTGAGGGTCAGGGCGTAGAAGTTTGGGTCTGCGGGGGTGGAGATGGCGGGGAAGTCGCGGCGCTGCTGGTCGAAGGTATAGAAGAAGAAGAGCTTGTCGTGGATGGCCGCGCCGCCGATGCTGCCGCCGAACTGCTGGCGGAGGTCGTGGGGCTTGACGACGCCGCTGGTGACGACGCCGCTGGTGTAGTTCGAGACGATGGAGAAGGGGTTGGACGCGCCCAATGCGCTGGCACGCAGCAGGTAGAAGCCGGTGCCGTGCAGGGTGTTGGTTCCACTCTTCGAGATGGTGGTGACGATGCCGCCGGCGGCGTGGCCGTAGAGGGCGGAGTAGTTCTGGCTGCTGACGCGGAACTCGCGGACGGCCTCCTGGGAGAAGGTGTACGCCATTCCGGCGTGGCGGCTGTAGCCTCCTCCGCCATCGGCAGCCGCGACGCTGACGCGGCCGGAGGAGCCGGATTCGGCGTCGTCTTCGAGCTCGGCTCCGCTGTCGCCGCCGGTTCCGCGAGGCACGGAGCCGAAGCTCTGGTCGTCGTCGCCGCCGTCGATGCGGCTGCTGTTCTGGGTGGAGGCCGCGCCGCGAAAGCTGAGCAGGCCGGCGCCTTCGGGGTCGGCGTTAACGGTGGGGGTGAGGAGCGCGAAGGTCTGCCAGCGGCGGCCGTTGACGGGAAGGTCCTGGATCTCGCTGGACGTAATGATGCTGGCGATTGCGGCGCTCGATGTTTCCTCGACGGGCGTGGAAGAGGTGGGGCCGGCGGTCACGGTGACGGTGACGGTGGTTGCGACGGTGGCGACACGCAGGCGGGCGTCGATCGAGGTGACGCCGCCTACTTCGACGACGACGCGGGTCAAGGTGAGGCGCTCGAAGTGGGCGCAGTCGGCCGTGAGGGTGTAGGCGCCGGGGGGGACGCGGGCGAGGGAGAACTCTCCGCCAAGGCCGGCTGTGGTTTTGAGGACGAGGCCGGTTGCAGGCTGCTGGACCTGTACGGCGGCACCCGGGAGAGCCGCGCCGCCGGGGTCGGTGACGAAGCCGGTGATGGCTCCGTCGACCGAGGTCTGGGCCCGCGCGCTTCGGCCAAGCCCGTTGAGGCTGAGCAGGAAGATGGCCGCGATGGCAAAGACCTCGATAGACATCGCGCCGAACTTGACGCGATTCGAATGAAGCGGCATGAATCTCCCGGACTCTTACGGCATGTGCGACCTTCTGGCGCACGACGTGGAGAGGTTTAGCCGGAGAGTAATGAATTCGAGGAGATAAGGGAACTCCACTCCTGTGTTACATGATTACCCGGATCACAGGCGAAAAGCCGACCGCGGATTGGCGCGGAGGAACGCGGATGAAACGCGTAACGGTGATCAGGGGGATAAAGACGGATAAGAGCGGATTTAGCAAGACTGCAGCGGTTTCAGCATGACTGTACCCGCCGGACGAAACGAACAAACGCAGACGCGAGAATAAGCAAAGACGACTGCGGGTCCTTCCCCTTCGCTACGCTCAAGGGTCAGGATGACGACCCGGAATGGCGTTAGAACTGTGCGCGGATGGCGAGTTGGAGCTGGCGCGGGGTGTAGGTGAAGCCGCTGGAGTTGGTGGAGGTGATGGCTCCGAAGAGGGGCTGGGCGCTGTTGGCGCTGCTGGTGTTGAAGGTCAAGGTATTGCCGGTGACGGCGCGGGAGGCGTTGGTGGTGTTGCCGAGGAAGTAGCCGGTGGAGTTGATGCCGGTGACGTTCTGATGATTGAGGATGTTGAAGCTTTCGGCGAGGAGCTCGAGATTGGCGCGCTCGGCCACGTTGAAGCGCTTGGAGAGGCGCAGGTCGAGGACGTTGGTCTTTGGCTGGGTGAAGCCGTTGCGCTCGAAGCCGGGAATGCGGAAGGTGCCGTTGGAGCCGTTGACGCCGCCTCCGATGGCGCTGAGGTTGCCGGTCGGCGAGAAGGCGGTGGAGAGGGTTCCGCTGCTTCCGATGGAGTAGGGCAGGCCGCTTTGCAGTTGATAGCTGGGCGCGACCTCGTAGTCGTTGAGCAGGTAGCTCAGCCAGCCGTGATACGTCCACGGAGCGGTGATGACGGCGTTGGCGACGAGGCGGCTGGACACGTTCTGGTTGGAGTTGCCGTACTCGGCGCGGATGTCCTGGGGGTCGAGCAGGTTGTTGGCGGTGGTGGCGGTCTGGTTGTTTTCACCGTAGTCGAGCGCGTGCGACCAGGTGTAGTTGGCGCTGAACTGGAGGTGGTTGGAGAAGCGGTGGTTGATCTGCCCGACCAGGCCCTGGTAGTTGGAGTTGGAGCCGCTGAAGATGTCGGTGAGGGAGCCGAAGTTGCAGTTGGGACGCTGGCTGGGGCAGGCCGAAGTGGACAGCTTGTTCTTGGGGTAGAACTTCGAGGTGATGATGGAACCGGCGGCGAGCGGGCCTTTGCCGGAGGTGTCCACGACGGTGTAGGCGATGGTGGTGGGAGCGTTCAGGTTGGTGTCGGTAAAGTTCGGCAGGCGACGCCCGAAGGAGCCCAGCCAGGTGACGCTGACGACGGTGTTCCAGCCCATGTTCTGCTCGACGGTGAGGTCGGCCTGGTGGATCTCGGGGGCCTTGAAGTTGCTATCGAAGAAGACTGCGTTGGGCGCGCCGCCGGCGGAGCTGGCATTGGGGACGACGTTCGGAAAGACGGGCGCGCCGGGCGTGGTGAGGGTGTAGCTGAAGGAGGTCTGTCCGTTGGGAGAGCCGGTATTGATCAGCGCGTTGTAGATGGTGCCGTTGAGGATGCGGGCGAAGAACTCACCGTAGCCGCCGCGCAGGACGGTCTTGCCGGTGCCGAAGACGTCATAGGCGAAGCCGACGCGGGGGCCGAGGTTCGTCTTGTTGCTGGGCAGCACGCCGGTCTGGGGCAGCGCAGGGTTGACCAGGAAGCTGTAGGGCGAAGGAAGCTGCTCGTACTCGTAGCGAAGCCCCATCGTGAGGCTGAGGCGCCTGCTGAACTTCCAGTCGTCTTCGGCGAAGAAGGCGTAGTCGCCGGTGGTGAACTCGACGCCGGGAAGGCCGAAGCCCTGCACATAGCTGTTGTAGTTTTTCGCCCGGGCGACGGTTGCGGGATTCTGCGAGAGATAGAAGTCGGTGAAGTAGCTGGCGAGATTGCTGTAGTTGTATGCGCCGAAGCCTTGATACAGGTTGTTGATCAGGTCGTAGGTGTGGATGTAGTCGCCGCCGAACTTGAGGTTGTGGTTGCCGTGGACGAGGTTGGCGGTGTCGGCGATCTGGAAGCGGCGCTCGTCGGGCAGGGCGGGCCGCTGGAGGAAGACCGGGGTGCCGAAGGAGAACGCATTGGTGATGGTGACGTTCGGCGGCGCTCCGAGAGGATTGGTGTAGCCGCCGGGCGTGGGACCGAGTAGATTTGCGGCCTCGTAGGCGGTGGGCTTCTGGCTGAACTCGAACTCGAAGTCGCGGCCGTACTGGTAGCGGACCTCGTTGCTGATGGTGCTGGTGAGGGCGGTATCGAGCTTGGCGATGCCGAAGGTGTCGCGGACGTAGTCGTTGCCGAAGCTGCTGCTGCCGTCGGCGACGGTGGCGCCGGTCTGGATGCCGGCGGGCGAGATCCAGCGCAGGCGGTTGACCTCGAACGAGGCATGATTGCGCGCGTTGATCTGCCAGTCGACCTTGGGGAAGAAGATGGTCTGGTCGCCGGTGCGGGGCACGGTGCCGAGCATGGAGTTGAGGCCGTTGATGCCGCCGATATAGGCGGTCGAGGCCGCGGCGTAGGTGGTGAGGCCGAGGTTTGACTGCAGGGTGCAGGCGGCGGCATCGATGGTGCTGGGGGCGGCCGGGTTGACGACCGTTCCCGAACTGGTTTGGCCGCAGACCTTGCCGGTGGGCAGGGTGGCGTCGGGCAGGGTGAAGAAGCTGGTCGGGTTGCTGGCTACGGCCACGGCGGGGAAGTTGCGCTGGAAACGGTCTGCGGCGAAGAAGAAGAAGAGCTTGTCCCTGAGGATGGGGCCGCCGACGGCGCCGCCATACTGCTTGCGGACGTCGGTGGGCTTGAAGTTCTGCGCCACGAAGGGACCGCCCGGGGTAAGCTGCACGTTCTGGGTGGTGAAGTCGTTTGCCGCGCCCCACGAGGCGTCGCGATCGTTGAAGTACAGCTCGCCGTGAAGCTGGTTGCCGCCGCTCCTGGTCACGGAGTTGACGACGCCGCCGGCGGAGCGGCCGTACTCGACCGAGTAGTTGGAGGTGTTGACCTGAAACTCCTGGATGGAGGCCTTGGCGGTGGAGTAGCCGGCGCGGGTGCGTCCACGCTCCTCGGAGAAGTAGGCCTGATTGTCGTCGGCGCCGTCGATGGTGACGTTGTTGAGCAGGGTGCTCTGGCCGCGGAAGCTGAGCAGGCCGAAGCCGCTCGAGTCGGAGACGACGCCGGGGGTCAACAGGGCGTAGGCCGACCAACGGTAGTTGTTGACCGGGAGGTCCTGCAGGATGC
This sequence comes from Edaphobacter sp., assembly GCA_965277575.1. Taxonomy (GTDB): domain Bacteria; phylum Acidobacteriota; class Terriglobia; order Terriglobales; family Acidobacteriaceae; genus Edaphobacter. Next base: position 2,133,074 of record CBDIDK010000002.1, on the reverse strand, counting down.
GCTGGTCGATGAGGCCGGAGAAGTCGGGCGAGGTGGTGTTGATGGCCGGCGCTTCGCTGGTGACCTCGACGGTCTGGGCGGCGCTGCCCACGGGGAGCTTCGGCGAAATGTCGGTCAGCAGGCCCACCTGGACGATGACATCGGCCGACTTGTAGCTCTCGAAGCCGGCGGCGGCGATGGTGACCGTGTAGCTGGCGGGCTGGAGGTGGATGGCGCGGAAGTAGCCGGAGGCGTCGGAGGTCAGGCTCTGCTCCGCGTCGGTCTTGTTCGAGTGGATCACGATGGTGGCGCCGGAGACGACCGAGCCGCTGGCATCCTCAACCGTTCCTGCGATGGCGCCATCCACGGCGGACTGCGCGAAGGCGCGAGCCCCGAATCCTGCACACACGATGGCCAACGCGGCCAGCTTCAGCTTGTTCTTCGACGTCATCTGGATCTCCTGAAAGTTGCTGCATGTACTTCGCGGGGGCACGGCGCACCGGACCCTCGATTGTTCTTCCTGTCTTCGAATGAGTTGAATATCGCAGGTCCAGATGAACCCTTGGTAAACAAAGAAACGATAAGGACCGCTGCGCGCGGGGCGGTCGCTTCGTGACGTGTATACCCCTTCGGTTCGCGCTCCCGCTGGTCGCGATGAGGGAGCCTTGCGCCTGCTCGCCGCAGCCCTATCCGGTACACTGGATGTTGCAATGTTTATCGATGAAGCACGAATTCGTATCAAGGCCGGAGACGGCGGCAACGGCTGCATGGCGTTCCGCAGGGAGAAGTTCGTGCCCAAGGGCGGACCTTCCGGCGGCGATGGAGGGCATGGCGGCGACGTGCTGATGTCGTCTTCGCTGAGCCACAATACGCTGGTGCACTTCCGCTTCAACCCGGAGCACAAGGCGCAGCGCGGCGGCCATGGGCTGGGCTCCAACTGCTCGGGCTACGCGGGCGAATCGGTTACGTTGAAGGTCCCCATCGGTACGCTGCTGTTCGACGATGTGACGGGCGAACCGATCCACGACTTCGCGCGGCCGAACGAGACGATCGTGATTGCGAAGGGCGGGCGCGGCGGACGCGGCAACCAGCACTTCGCCACCAGTACGCACCAGGCTCCGCGGGAGCACGAACTGGGCCGGGCAGGGGAAGAACGCAGCTACCGGCTGGAGCTGAAGCTGCTCGCCGATGCGGGCCTGGTGGGGTATCCGAACGTCGGGAAATCGACACTGATCTCGCGGCTCTCGGCGGCGAAGCCCAAGATCGCCAACTATGCTTTTACGACGCTGGAGCCGAACCTTGGCGTGGTGTCGGTGGGGGAGTGGCCGCATGAGCAGTCCTATACGGTTGCCGACCTACCCGGGCTGATCGAAGGCGCGCACCTGGGGGCCGGGCTGGGGATTCAGTTTCTGCGCCATATCGAGCGCACGAGCGTGATTGTGCATCTGGTGGATGTGTCGGATGCGAACGCCGCAGTGGAGCGCGATGTGGCCCAGAGTACAGACCGGTCCGATCCGGTGGCCGACTTCAAGGTGATCACGGCGGAGCTGGAGAGCTTCGATCCGGCGCTGGCCGCGAAGCCGACCGTGCTGGTCGCGACCAAGGCGGATGTCGCCAATCCGGCGAAGCTGAAGAAGCTGGCTGCGATGGCGAAGCGGCGCAAGCTTCCCTTTTACTCGATCTCCGCGGTGACGGGCGAAGGGGTCGACGCGCTGAAGTTTGCGATTGCGGAGCTGGTGGCGGCGCACCGTCCGATCGAGCTTGAGCCGGAGGCTGCGCCGGTTGCGAAGATAAAGCCGAACTATCCTCCGCCGCCGAACTCCGCGCGGGGCAGGGCCTAAAGCGGTTTTCCATCATCCAGTCTGTACCCCGACCAACGGGAGGGCCAGCCCCGCTCATTTTGGCGAGACAGGTATCCACGTCACGAAGTGACCGCCCTCCGCGCAGGAGGGCCGTCCGGCAGGACAGCTCGGACTGCCGGCCGGTGTTTGCACTCTGAGGTCCCGATCAAGATTGCGGGGCGGGATCTCGTGATAGGGTTGGGCCGCGGAGATTTTCCATGCCTCGACATCAAGCAGGACCGGCCACGCTGTACTGGGCAACGCTTTCAGCCCTGATTCTCTTTACCTCGGCTGCGCACGCCGCCAATCCCCTGCATGTGGCCAATCCACTACGGATCAAGATCAGCCATACGTCGAACGCCGTGGTCATCAAAACCGATAAGGGCGACGTGCAGGGGGAGTTTACCGCCGACCATGAGGTACGCGCGTTCAAGGGAATTCCCTACGCCGCGCCGCCGGTTGGCGACCTGCGCTGGCAGCCGCCCCAGCCGGCGGAGAGGTGGAGAAAGACGCGTTCGGCGAAGGAGTTCGGCTCGCATTGCATGCAGTCGTCCGCGTACAACGACATGGTCTTCCACGATCCGGGCGCGAGTGAAGATTGCCTGACGCTGAATGTGTGGACGCCGGCGCATGCGGGGCGCGGCAGCCTTCCTGTGATGGTGTGGATCTACGGCGGCGGGTTTGTGGCGGGCGGCAGCTCGGAGGCGCGGCAGGATGGCCAGTTTCTCGCGCACCGCGACGTGGTGGTGGTGTCGATGAACTACCGGCTGGGGATCTTCGGCTTCTTCGCTCACCCGGAGCTGACGGCGGAGTCGCCGCACCATGCGTCGGGCAACTACGGCCTGCTGGACCAGACGGCGGCACTGGCGTGGGTGAGAGATAACATTGCGGCGTTTGGCGGCGATCCGTCGAACGTAACGATCTTCGGCGAGTCGGCGGGATCGTTCTCGGTGAGCGCGCAGATGGCTTCTCCGCTGGCGCGAGGCCTGTTCGCGAAGGCGATCGGCGAGAGCGGGGCCGCCTTCTACAGCCGCAGCCTGCCGTTCGAACCGCGTGAGGAGGTGGAGCAGCGCGATGTGGAGTTCGCACAGAATGCCTTTGGGACCACGAAGCTGGCCGATCTCCGCAAGCTGACCGCGGATGCGCTGGTGGAGGCGGCGACGGCGAAGAAGACTCCACCGCTGCGGCACTTCGTTCCGGATGTGGATGGCTATTTTCTGCCGGACTCGGTGCCCAACCTCTATGCCGCGGGGCACCAGGCGCATGTTCCGTTGATCGCCGGGTGGAATGCCGATGAGGCGCGAGGGCAGGTGCTTTCGGCTAGCCCTGCGGTGACGGCTGCGAACTTCGCCAGCACTGCGCAGACTGACTTCGGGGCCGATTCGGAGAGATTTCTCGCCGTCTACCCCGGTACGACCGACGCGGAGGCGCAACAGGCTGCGGGCGACTTTGCCGGCGACCGCTTTATTGCCTACTCGACGTGGCGGTGGCTGGAGGCGCAGGTTGCGACGGGCAAGGTTCCCGTGTACCGGTATCGGTTCGACCTCGGCGCTCCGGCGGACAAGAACCATGCCGCAGGTCGAGGGGCGTTTCACTCCGACGATATCGAGTATGTCTTTGGGACGCTGGACTCGCGGCCGGAGGCGAAGCTGCGTCCGGAGGACCGGAAGCTTTCGGACGAGATGGGCACGTACTGGACGAACTTTGCGCGGACCGGCGATCCGAACGGAGGCGGGCTCGCCATGTGGCCTACCTATAGCGCGGTGAATCATTGGGAGGTGATGCACCTCGACGCGACCCCGGCGGCCAGGCCGGACACGCTGCGCAGCCGATACCTTTTCCTGGACGAGAGGTGGGGTGAGCAGAAGAAGTGAATGCGGGAAGCGATGGGGCTTCGACTATTCGCGGGCGATCTGTGATTCTGGACCCGGCGAACGGGTAGACTAACGGTAATGATCTTCCGCAAGGCAGTCCTCCTCGTAGCCGCAACTATCGCCTTTACCACCATTGCGCATGCCCAGTTCGGCATATATGGAACCGTCAGCGTAAATCGGCTGTCCGGCCAGCAGGGCTCGCCTTATGCACCTCAGAACTCCGATCCAAACTGTGTGCAATCCTCGACGGCGTTGCCCGAATGCCGGGTGAACAACAGCGTAGACCCGCTGGGCGGCGGCGGCGGTATCTACTATGACTTCAAGACGTTCGGGCCGGTGCGGATTGGCGCGGATGTGCGCGGCTCGATTACGGACAGCAAACAGGGGGCGTACTCGCTCTATCGCGGCGGCGGCACACGGATTTATTCCACGCTTGGCGGTGTGCGCGCATCGTTTCACACGCCGTTTATTTTCCTGAAACCCTACATCCAGGGCTCGGCCGGGCTGGCGCGCAGCGACTATGGGCTGTACACAAATACTTCGATCAACAACTTCGGCCCGACCTCGGTTTCCGGCTCGAACGCGACGGTGCTTGGAGTCGTGCTCCACAACAACCTGCAATTTGAGGGCTTTGCGGGTGTGGACCTGAAGGTGCTTCCGATTATGGATTTTCGCGTGGTGGAGCTTGGCTATGGGGCGATTACCTCGTTCGGAACAAACGGCCACACGTACCCGATCGGCACGTTGAGCACAGGCGTTGTGTTCCATCTTCCCTTCTAAGCTGTAGACCGTATAAGCGTATGCGCGTAGCCCTGTTTGGCGGGACGTTCGACCCTCCGCATCGCGGACACCTGGGTATCGCCACGGCTGCCGCGGACCGGTTCGGGCTGGATACAGTGCTTTTTACGCCGGTGGGCCGACAGCCGCTGAAGCGGGATGGAGCGCACGCCGGATATGCAGACCGGGTTCACATGCTCTCTCTGGCCTGCGTTGCGGATGGGCGGTTCGGGGTATCGCGCCTGGATGCGCCGCACATCGACGGCGCGCCAAATTACACGGTGGACACGCTTGCCGCGCTTCGCGGGTTGTTGCCGTATGCAGCGCTATTCAACCTGGTTGGAGCGGACAGCTTTCTGGACCTGCGGCGGTGGCGGGAGCCGGAGCGGCTGCTGGAGCTGGCTGAGTGGATTGTGGTCAGCCGGCCTGGATTTTCGCTTGAGGACCTCTCGGAGCTGGAGTTGAGTGGGGAGCAGAAGAAGAAGGTTCATTTGCTGGAGACAGTGCATGAAGATGTGGCGGCGACGGCTCTGCGCCAACGTCTGGAGGCGGGGGATGCGTGCCTGGACGTTTTGCCTGGTGCGGTGTCGGAGTACATCGCAAATCACCGTCTTTACTGGTGAGCCCGATCTCTGCAGAAGGATTACGATAGAAGATGAAGGAGTCGCATGGCATCGATTGAAAGCAACCAGCTCCTGCTCGCCGCGGCGGCAGCCTGTGAAGACAAGAAAGCTGAAGATATCCGCATCCTCGCGCTGGACCCGGTGGAGAGCGGACTGACCGATTACTTCCTTATTTGCAATGGTTTGAACGACCGGCAGAATGTCGCGATCACGGATGAGATCGAGATTCGGCTGAAACGGGAGTTCGGGGTTTATCCGAACTCGGTGGAGGGTAGGCGGCAGGGGGAGTGGATTTTGATGGATTATGTGGACTTTATCGTCCACGTGTTCTCGGCGGAGAAGAGGGCGTTCTATGGGCTGGAGCGGCTGCGGAAGACGGCGACGACGATCAGCGTCGCGGAGCTGAACGCGGAGTTGAAGGAGAGGGTGGCGAATACGCGGGCCAGGGCTCCCAAGCCTTTGAAGGGGAAAGAGATAGGCGGCGCTCTGAAGAAGAAGGTGGCGGCGAAGAAGGTGACGGCGAAGAAGAAGGCTCCGGTCAAAAAGGCGGCGGTGAAGAAGGCGCGCTAAACCGGGTTTGGGCGGGGTTTTTCCGGTTGTGGTGGAAGGGTGTTTTTGCAGGGGTTTTCGCGAAAACCAGGGTGCAGCGCGTGGTGTTTTGGTGGTGAATTGTGGTTAAGTTTGTGCTTAAGATGGACGAATGGACATTCGTTGTCCTGGTGTTGCCGGTGTGACAGAAAATGCGCCACATTTCCTAAGTTTATTTTTAGGGTACTGGGTAACGGCGGATCGTCGGGAGGTGCGGCCGGGATAACCGCGCGGTAAAGGAGGCACCCGAAGTTGCGGCTTTGAGGCAAAGACAACAACAAGGGCGTCCCGAGGGACGCCCTTGAGTTGTTGTTTTGAAGCAGTGAGAAGGTGAGCTTGGCCGAGAGCCGCGTGATACAACCATTCAGGCTGGAGAATCACTACTGTGGACAGCAGACTTCCACACACCCATAACAGTTCTCATTGCCGCACTGGTTTGCGGAATAGTAGGGATTGGAACAGTCGTTACTGACAGAGGGGCCGTTATATGTGCCCGTGGGATTGTTTCTGCAGTAGATGATCGCTTGCACACAGTCTTCCTCACACGCCGGGTTGTATCCGTACTGCTCTCCACAGCAGGTTCCGTTTAGACATATAGGTTGAGCCGCAGCCCGTTGCGGTTTGGTAATTAGAACTGTGAAAAACATAAAACAAAGTATAGCTAACATCATCAGTCTAGTTTTCATTGCCATCTCCTTACCTAGTTGAGGGCGCTCAGTACACTAACCTGCTGATCGTCCCTTAGCATTCCTTGCCAGGCCTTTCGAACTATTCCGGCCTGATCAACTACGAACAGTGTTGGAGTACCGCCAACGTCGATGTTTGCAAGTTCCGACTGCCCTACTGTATTGATCTCCAATCCGAGGTCTTTGACATAAGCAGTACCGACTGCGGGAGATTGAGGAAGTAAGGCAATGACGCCGATGTTGTGCTCTGAGGTGTAGGCCAATAACTTCTTGTAAAATGGAGCACTTTGACTGCAGAAGTGGCAACCGACTTGGAGTGCCAGCACAACTGTTTTGTTATGGCCACTCCACGCTTGTAAAGACGGGAATTTCTTCCCAATTAGAGTCTGAGGATCAGATCTCTTTGTGGTGGTGACCTGCCCCCTTTTTCTCAACCATTCATAACTGGAGTTTCTCAGTTGTGTTGTTGGTTGTGGTTGGCGAAGGGATCCGGGCCATGGCCCGGATCCCTTCGAGGACGAGTTTGAACTCCTGGGGCGTGCGGTAGTCCAAGGAGCTATGCGGCCGCTCGCAGTTGTACTCTTCCCGCCAGGCTGCCAGAGTACACCGAACATCGTTGAGCGTTCGGAACCAGCTGGTGTTCAGGCATTCGTCACGCAGCCTGCCATGGAAGCTCTCGACGTGTCCATTCTGCATCGGACGGCCGGGTTGGATGTGGATCAGTGCAACCTTCCAGTCCTCGGCCCAGCTGAGCATCCTGCGCGAGGTGAACTCCGGCCCATTGTCTGAGCGCACGTTCTCAGGCCGGCCACGCTCGCCGATCAACCGCTCCAGCACCCGCGTGACGCGTCCACTGCCGAGGCTGGTGTCAGCCTCAAGCGCAAGACACTCGCGCGTGTACGCATCCACCACGCTGAGGATCCGCACCATCCGCCCGGTCGCCAGGCCGTCGACGATGAAGTCCATCGCCCACTCCTGGTTCGCTCCAGTCAGCCGCTGCTCCGTTGTGCGTTCGCGGACGAGACGCTTGCATCTCTTGCGCCGCACCATTAGCCGCTCTTCGACATACAGCCGATAGACTCGCTTCACGTTCACGTCATAGCCCCTGCGGCTCAAAAGCGCATGCAGCCGACGATAGCCATAGCGCGGCTTTTGCCGCGCTAGCATCACCAGCGCTTCTCGCAACCCGGCGTTGCGGTCCGGTCTCGGCTCGTACCGATAGCTTGACCGCTCCATCTTCAGCAGCTTGCAGGCCGTGCGTTCGCTCAGCCGGAACTCCGACGAGACGAACGCAACGTCTCCTCTTAGACCGGCAAGCTCCAGCCGTTTTTTCGGATCACCGCCTTGAGCGCTTCGCCATGCAGACTCAGTTCCGCAACCAGCAGCTTCAAGCGACGGTTCTCATCCTCCATCGCCTTCAACCGCTGTGCCTCGCTCACATCCATACCGCCGAACTTCTGCTTCCAGCCATAGAACGTCGCCGCGCTGATCCCGTGCTCGCGACACACATCCGCCGTCTTGATCCCAGCCTCATGCTGCTTCAGTATCCCGATGACCTGCTCTTCCGTATAACGGCTCTTCTTCATCGTCAGCTCCCTCGCTCAGATTACGAGAGAACTCCAGTTTCAACTGGTAGAGATTTCCGGGGGCAGGTCAGTGGTGACCTGATTTGAGCGAGAACGCCCTTGAACAAGCGTAAAGATGATTGCGAAGGCTACGAGGATAATTGCGACATTAGCAGCTAAGGTGAGTTTTTTCTCCACTGACGTGTGCCCCCTTCAGAAGGTGAACACACGTTACATAAGTACTCGTATGCTGTCAAGCATATTGTTACTCATGGACCACTCTCGTTTTCTCATTCGCCAGTCCGATCGGTTGTGACTTTTCCCGATGCGATAGCAACAAGAAGGGCGTCCCGAGGGACGCCCTTCTTGTTGAGGCTTGGAGCTGTTAGAAGTTGAGTTTGGCAGCGAGTTGGATACTCCGGGCCTGGCTGTTGAAGACGAGCTCGGGGTGATTGAAGGCACCACTGCTGACACTCAGGAAGTTGGTAGAGACAGTGCTGGTTCCGTTGGTGTTGACGTTGCTGGGCGAGCCGGGAAGGTACTGCGGATGGTTGAGGACGTTGAAGGCCTGCGCCTGGAACTGCATTGCGATCCGTTCGGTGATGTTGATCCGTTTGCTGGCAGAAAGATCGAAGTTATCTGTAGGACGGAGCGGCAGATTGTTGCGGGACGCATTGGGGAGCGTACCGGCACCTGCCTGGATGTACTGGGCGTTTGGATTGACTGCGACGTAGCCGACCAGATTGGCAGGGCAGGTTGTGAGTGGGGCGACGCATTGAGCGGCGAGAGTGGAGCTATAGACGGGGTTGACGCCGCTGCCGGTCCCCTTGACGCCAAAGGGATTGACGATGGGCCGATCGATCGTGGCAGAGTCGCCATTGAGGTTCGAGTTGACCCCGGATATCGCGGTTGCGTATTCGGGCGATTCGTAGGTGTAGATCGGAGAGACCTCCCAGTTGCCGACGAGGTTCTTCATGAGGTAGTTGGAGTGTTTGAAGTAGGGCAGGTCGTAGACAGCCGCGACGGTGAGACGGTTGGTACGGTCGAGCGCCGAGCGGCTGTAGTCCGCGGCGATGTTCTGCGAGTTTTGTTGACGGCGCGGCGTGAGAACCGTAGAAAAGACCTCCGCGGTCGCATCGTCCATCGTCTTACTCCAGGTGTAGGAGGCGTTGAGGAGGAAGCCGTTCTGGAAGCGGCGCGTGAGGTTAGTCTGGAGGCCGTTGTAGTTGGACTGCGAGAAGGGCTGGTAGGAGGTGATGGTGCCATTGAAACCCGCTGCTGCGTATTGAGGCAGAATGCGTGAATTGGCCTGAGCCCCCGCGAGGGTGTTGACGTTGGGCGATGTGGGGATCGAGGTTGGGCCAGTCAACTCCGTGAAGAGCTGGTTCTGGGTGGTTACCTTCGGCTGCACGTTGAGCTGGATCTGGGTTGGGAGATGAATGCCACGGGTTCCGACGTACCGTACTTCGGCCGTATAGTTCGACGCGAAGACACGCTGAACGCCGAGAGACCAGGTCTCTCCATAGGGCACGACCTGATCCGGCAGGTAAGCGGAGGTGGCTGCGCGCTGGGCATTGAGATCTGGCACGCAAGGAACGTTTGTACCAGTTCCAGTACCCTTTTGACAGAAGGTCGCAAGAGAGCCGCTTCCCGGCGGCAGACCGCCGTTGGCCAGGAAGTTGGGGGTGCCTGCGTTTATCTCTCCAGGGACTGTCCCTCCAGAGGTATTAATGTTGTTTGTTGAGGAATACTGAGGCGGGAAGGAGAGCAGACCAAGGTTGTCGAAGAGGACGTCCTGCGAGACGCCGAATGCTGCGCGAACCGAAGTCTTGTCATCGGGAGCCCAGTTGACGCCGAGGCGGGGAGCGAAGTTCTTGTATCCGGGCTGCGGGGCATTGAAGTTGATCAATCCAGGGAAACTGGCTGCTGCGTTCAAGCTCTGCGCGCGCTCGCCGACGGGAACTGAGGTGAACTCATAGCGGACACCATAGTTGAGGGTGACGGTGGGAAGGACGCGCCAGGTGTCGTTGAAGTACCCGTAGAGTGCGGTCTGGTCGCCGTAATAGATAAAGTTGCCGGTCGAACGCTGGCCGAAGTTAGTGGGAGCGAGATCGTGCAGATATTCTGTCAGGTAGTCGTAATAGTAGTCGCCGCGTACGCGCTGGGTAAAGGTCTGGGGCGAGATGTACTTGCGGCCATCGAAGCCGATCTTGATCTGATGCTTGCCCTTGGTGTAGCTGACGTTATCTACAAATTGGTATAGATTCTGAACGGTGGATTGAGGAGCATTTCCATCGGGGCCATAGTTGAGACCGTTCTGATCGTATATCGTGAAATTCGGGAAGGAATCCAGGCCTGGATAGGTCTGGGGTCCTACGGGGTAGGCGGTGGCGTACCGGTTATAGCCGACGCGCACCTCGTTCGTAAGGTTTGGGGTGAAGGTGTGGAATTCGCTTAGAGCGATGAGGTGGTATTTGAAGGGCAGGGACACGAAGAAGGTGGGGAGAGCAGCCGCCGTATCTTGCGTTCCTACCGTGTTGTATATATACCGAAGACGAAGGTTATCGGTCGAGGATATCGTGTAATCGCCGCTGGTGGTGAGGGCATCGAAGTTGGTGAATTTGGGAGCGCTGACGACGAAGTTGCCTTCGGGGATACTGTATTGGGTTCCAGAGCCAAAGACCGGTCCGTTGTTGATGCCAGGATAGGTTCCGCCCGGAGCAGTGCCGCTATAGATAATGGCGGACTGCGCGCCCGAGGCCTGATTGAAGCAAGCGACGTCTGCCGGCTGATTCGCCCCCCCGACCTGACCGGGAGATGCCGGAGTGTACTTGACGTACTGGGCGACGTTGTTTGCGTTGAGGTTGGCCTGACCGGCGATGGCCTGGAGCTGGGTCAACCCGGCAGCGGTTGGGGTGCAGAGCTGGTATTGCAAGCTCTGGCCGGTAGTATGGCGCTCGAAGTTGACGAAGAAGAAGAGCTTGTCCTTGAGGATTGGGCCGCCTACCTCGCCGCCGTAGCGATTGTCGTCGTAGCGCGGATTGGGAAGATGCTGACCAGCAGGCTGATTTGTGGCATTCAGATCGCGGTTGTTGAAGTACTCGTAGGCGACACCGTGGAACTTGTTGGTACCGCTGAGGACGTTGGTGTTGAACTGGCCGCCGGAGGAGTGGCCGAACTCCGGGGAGAACTGGTTGGTGATGAGGGAGAACTCGCCGACGGCGTCGTTGGGAACATAGACGAGCGGACCGGTGACACCCTTGTCGTTGTTGTCGATACCTTCAATCATGAAGTTATTGTTGCGGGGGCGTTGGCCGCCGATCGAGGGGCCGGTGCCGATACCGATGCCGCCGGAGGAGGCGACGCCGGGGCTAAGCAGCGAGACGTTCAGCACGCCGAGGCCCTGGGTGGCGGTTGGCAGGATGCTGAGCTCCTGGGCCTCAAAGGACTGGGTGAGATTCGCGCTGGTGGTATCGAGCGCGACGGCTGCAACGGCGGAGACGTCTACGCTCTGGGCGCTGGAGACCGAGAGGGTGAGGTTCGCGGTGGCGGACTTGTTGATGTCGACACGGAAGCCCTTGAGGGTGAAGGCGGAGAAGCCGGGAGCGGTAGCCGTCACATCGTAGTTACCGGCGGGCAGGTTCTGGATGTTGACTTCGCCGGATGCGGCGGTGACGCCGGTGTAGGCGACCTTGGTATCCACGTTGGTGGCGACGACGTTGGCCTGGGGGATGACGGCGCCGGTGGCGTCCTTGACGGTGCCGACGAGGTTACCGCTGGTGGTCTGCGAATATGCGAGGCCCGTGACCAGGAACAGGATGGAAAGAAGTGCCGCTAGTGAAGTACGTCTCATGCGTGTAAATCTCCTTGAACGAGCCCTGAAGCGAACTGGAAGACCGGCGGTAGCCGATGTGGAGCAGATGCCTTGTGGAGCTGTGACACAGTTTTCTTTCCCTGAAGGTATGCAATCGAGGGGCCGAACTGGAGGAGTACCAGCTTATGGGGCGGAATGTGGGTTTTGGGGGGGGAAACTGTCTTTTGTCGGTTGGGGGCTGGGTGGGAATATATGAAATTTTCGATAATCTTCTGTTTTCTGTAGATTTTGGGCGGGTGGGCCTGTGCGTTGAGGCTGCATCCGACCACGGAAGGTTGTTTCGAGGTGGGCGGATTAATGCAGACGCTCCGGATGGAGGTTGCCCTGAGGCCAAAGCCGCAGTGGTCCTCGATGCTTTACGGCACGTTGGCAGACGAACAAGCAACGGCAAAGGCGAAATACAGGGGTCGGTGGATTCAAGGTCTAAGTGCAACAGCGCATCCTCAGGTCAGGCCAGAAGACGACAGGAAGGCAGCCATGGAAAAGCTGGGAAACAAAGAACGTTTCCCACTTTCCCACGGCACGACTGCGGTGATCTCTATGAATATTTGAAGCTGTCTAAAGACTGAAGGATTCGGCCACGGATTTGCACGGATGAGTTGGATTTGAGAACAGGCAAAGACCAAAAAGACAAAATACAGGGGTCCCTTCGGCAAACTCAGGGCAGGCTCTTCACTACGTTCAGGATGACGGCGAAAAACAAACAACAGCAGAGAAAAACTGCATCTAATAAAGGGTAGCTGCGCCGGGTCAGAACAAGCAACGACAACTGCGGAGTCCCTTTCGGCAAGCTCAGGGCAGGCTCTTCACTGCGTTCAGGATGACGACGAAAGGCCTGCGGCGGCAAATGCGCCACCCCCGGTCGACTTCGCTCAGGGTCGAGATGATGTGTCTTCGGGTTCGGTAGGGAGAGAAGGCGACCGCAGATCCCTGCGGGATGACAGATAAAAGGACAGGTAACGACAGGCGCTGGAAGCGCGGCGAAGACGGAGCACACGCTGTGCCATCAACCATCGGCGAAGGGCCTGGACACTGACTTGCCGAGAGCATCGCTGGCGGATGAGCTGCTTTCGCGGTTTTGGCCGGGATGCGGCAAGATAGAAGCATGAAGGTAATGGTGATTGGCGGCGGCGGACGAGAGCATGCGCTGGTGTGGGCGCTGCGCAGGTCGGCCCAGGTGACGGAGGTGGTTTGCGCTCCGGGTAACGGGGGGATTGCGCAGCTTGCACGGTGCCTGCCGGTGGACGCGGGCGACCTGCACGCGATGGTGAACCTGGTGGCGATCGAGCAGCCTGCGCTGACCGTGGTCGGGCCGGAGCTTCCACTGTCGGTGGGGCTGGTGGATGAGCTGACGCGGCGGGGCTTTCGGGTGTTCGGCCCGACGCAGGCGGCGGCGCGGCTGGAGACGAGCAAGGCGTTCGCGAAGGAGTTTATGCAGCGGCATGAGATTCCGACGGCGGCGTGGGGGATCTGCAACACGCTGGAGGAGGTGCGGGAGGAGCTTGGACGGTTCAGTGTGCCGGTGGTGGTGAAGGCGAGCGGGCTCGCCGGCGGAAAGGGGGTAGTGATCTGCGGGACGCACTTCGAGGCGGAGGAGGCGGCGGCGCAGATGTTCAGCGGGGCGCTGCTGGGGACGGCGGAGACAGAGGTGGTGCTGGAGGAGTTTATGACCGGGGAGGAGCTTTCGTTCTTTGCGCTGTGCGATGGGATGCACGCGGTCGAGATCGCCTCGGCACAGGACCACAAGCGGGTGGGCGAGGGCGATACGGGGCCGAATACGGGGGGAATGGGGGCCTATTCGACCGACGGGCTGGCGACGCCGGCGATGCGGCAGTGGATGACGCGCAACGTGGCCCAGCGGGTGGTGGACGGGATGCGGTCGGAGGGTGCGCCGTTCCAGGGCGTGCTGTTCTGCGGGATGATGATGACGCCGCGCGGGCCGATGGTGCTGGAGTTCAATACGCGGTTCGGCGATCCGGAGACGGAGGCGATTGTGCTGCGGCTGGAGACGGATATCGTCGAGCTTCTGGAGGCGTCGATCGATGGGACGGTGAACCAGTTGACGATTGCGATGCGGCCGGGAGCGAGCGTGTCGGTGATAGCGGCTAGCGGGGGGTATCCGGGGAGGTATGTCGCGGGTGAGGCGATTACGGGGTTGTCGGCTGGAGGCGACGTTGCCGAAGATGACGATGCGGTGGTGTTTCACTGCGGGACGGCGGTTCGCGATGGCGGCTTCGTCACGGCGGGGGGACGCGTGCTGGCGGTTGCGGCAGTGGGGCCGGACCTGGAATCGGCGGTGGAGAGGGCGTATGCGCGGCTGGCGACGATCTCGTTTGCGGGGATGCAGTACAGGCGCGATATTGGGTATCGGGCGCTGCGGGAGGAGCAGGCTTGAGGGCCTGACGGTGTCCTGCCGGACGGGCCCACTGCGCTCAGTCACCCCACAAACGAAGACCTGTTTGCGGGAACCCCGATTCGGCGGGCACTTCGTGGCGCGTATACCGGTCTTGATAACATCTGCTGCGCTGGCCCTCCCGTTGGTCGGGATAGGGTGCGGGGCCGCAACTTTTTCGAGAATAGGGGGTAAGACGAAGATATGGCCTGGGCGCTGGATGGTGACGGTGGAGGGTGAGACATTCCTGAAGGACGGAGGGGTCGGGTCACTTCATCGGTTCTGGAGAGCCCATCCGATGGTGCTGCCGGTTATGGCGGCGCTGGCGGTGCGGCTGGTTGTGGTGGGGTTCGTGTTTCGGGACCAGACGGCGCCGGCGGACCATCATGCGCAGTTTGGGTGGGAGATGGGCTGGGTGGCGCGGTCGATCGCGCTGGGACATGGGTTCAGCTCGCCGTTCGATCCGGCGACAGGACCTACCGCGCTGGTGCCGCCGCTGTTTCCGTATCTGCTGGCGGGCGTGTTCCGCGTCTTCGGGCTGTATACGGCGGGTGCGGCGTTTGCGATTCTGGCGATCAACAGCCTGTTTTCGGCGCTGACGTGCGTTCCGGTGTACCTGAGCGCGCGGTATGCGGCGGGCGAGCGGGTGGCGCTGGCGGCGGCGTGGGGCTGGGCGGTGTATCCGTACTCGATCTATTTTTCGGCGGCGCGGGTGTGGGATTATGCGCTGACGGCGCTGCTGTTTACGGTGTGCTTCTATGTGGGGCAGAGGCTGCATCGTCGAACGAGCGCGGCGGCGTGGGTGGGGTTTGGCGCGCTGTATGGGGTGGCGATGCTGGCGAACCCGTCGATTCTGCCGCTGTTTTTCGTCTTTTTAGCGGTGGCGGCGTTTCGGCTTCGGCAGGCGGGTAGCCGGTGGATGCTGCATAGCAGTGTGGCCTCGATTGCGGCGCTGGCGATGCTTGCGCCGTGGACGATCCATACGTATCGGGCGATGGGGGTGGTGCGGCCGGTGCGGGACAACTTCTGGATGGAGTGCTGGGCGGGCAATAACGGGGACATGTTCGAGTCGAATGCGAAGTGGGCGCACCCGGCGAGCAGCCCGGCGGAGATGCGGCGCTTTCAGACTTTGGGGGAGACGGCTTACCTGAGAGAGAAGCAGGCGCTGGCGGTGGACTTTATCGGGCGGCATCCGGGGTTCTTCGTGCGCGCGTCGATGCGGCGGGCGGGCGCGTTCTGGACGGGATTCTGGAGCTTCGACCCGGCGTACCTGAGGCAGGAGCCGCTGCAGAATGCGGATATCTTCTTCTGCACGACGATGACGTTGTTGATGCTGGCGGGGGCATTCGGCTTGTGGAGGGAGAACAGGGGGAAGGCGCTGCCGTATGTGATCCTGATCGCGCTGTTTCCGCTGACGTACTACGTGACGCACGCTTCGCCGGACTACCGGGAGCCGATCGAGCCGGAGATTGTGGTGCTGGCGGCGGTGGGGGTTGAGTCGTTGCGACGAAGGAGGATGCGCCGTGGGGTTCAGGAAGAGAGCAGATTGACGGTGACTATGTCTGCGTAGGCGTAACTTGGACCAGGTGCAGGGCGGGAAGCTGCGCGCGATACCGTAGCGTTTCGACCGGTCCAGCCAGGCAGGTGGGGACCCGGGTTGGCGGAGAGCGCTCGAGGATATTGCGTCTGCTGCGACGCCCGTTGCAGAATAGACGCCCGTTGCAGAATAGACGCAGGCTGCAGAATAGACGCAGGCTGGAGATTCTGCATCCATCGACAATGGAAGCTACTCGCGTAGCGATCTTGCACCTTTTGGCAGGCAACCGGCATGTTCTCCTGTACAAGACATGTAAGACTACGGCGGATACGATTATGTCCAATTTTGCAATCTCGCCTCCATCTCCCGCCTGGGCTGCGGCGCTATCCGATATTGAACTCACGATCGTGATGCCTTGCCTGAACGAGGCGGAGACGCTCGAGGGCTGCATCGAAAAAGCAACGCAGTTCCTGAAGAATTCAGGCGTGCGGGGCGAAGTCGTCATAGGCGATAACGGATCGACAGACGGGTCGCAGGAGATAGCGCGCCGTTTGGGCGCGTACGTGGTCGACATACCGCTTCGGGGCTACGGGGCCGCCCTGTTTTCGGCATGTGCGTCCGCGCGTGGCCGGTACATCGTCATGGCAGACTCCGATGGCAGCTACGACTTCCTCCACCTGCAGAGCTTTGTCGACAAGCTGCGCGAGGGGTACGACCTGGTGATGGGCAACCGCTTCACCGGGGAGATCAAGCCTGGCGCGATGCCCTGGAAGAACCGCTACATCGGCAACCCGTTACTCTCCAGCATTGGAAAGCTCATGTTCGGTTCACCGCTGGGCGATTTTCACTGCGGTATCCGCGGGTTTTCGAAGGCCGCGTTTCTGCGCATGGACCTCCGGACAACCGGGATGGAGTTTGCCTCGGAGATGGTCATCAAGGCGACTCTGCTGAAGATGAAGCTGGCCGATGTGCCCACCACACTGAGCCCGGACGGCCGTTCCCGGCCGCCGCATCTTCGCCCTTTTCGCGATGGTTGGCGGCATCTCCTGTTCATGTTGCTTTTCAGCCCGAACTGGTTGTTTTTTTACCCCGGGATTGTGGGAGTTTTTTTCTGCGTGACACTCGGGGCGCTGTTGCTGCGAGGGCCCGTCGCGTTTGCGGGCGTGAATCTCGATGTCGACACTTTAATCTACGGCGCCTTCGGCGTCGCTGTCGGATTTCAGACGATCCTGTTTGCCTTCCTGTCGCGCGTTTACGCGGTACAGGAGGGGCTCTATCCGGCAACCCGCGCGTTTGAACGGCTTCGCAAAACGGTCACGCTTGAGCGCGGTCTGGTCGCGGGGGCGATCATCCTGCTGGCGGGCCTGGCAGTCGCTGTGATCGCAATCCTCAACTGGAAGCGGAGTGCGTTTGGCGAGATGGACTTCAATTCGCTGGCGCGGCTGGTCATCCCTTCAGCGCTGTTCATTTCACTGGGCTTTGAAATAGTGCTTTTTTCGCTGTTCTTCAGCACCCTGGAGTTGAACGTGCGGCATTACACCGCAGACTCGGTTGGAGCGCGAAACGATAGCACGGTGGGTCCCAACGCCTCAGATACCTCTAAGACCCGCATCGTCTCCTGAGCAAAAAGGTGCACGAAGGAAAAGGCTTGAGAACGTCAGCGGAAGCAATCTTGAGGCGTCCAGATTGCAGGCATTTATCACACCAGAACAAGAATCATCTTGGCCCGGTTGCGCGGGAACACTCGGCTTGACCGGTTGCTTTACGCCGATCGGAGAGTCGGTGTGGCCTGAAGCCGAATGGAGCAATGCTGCGTGTCATGCTCTCCGGACGGTTGCAGGGCGGGAAGGCAGCATGTATTGTGGAAGCAAGATGTCGATGACTGAGCACAGCCGATTTTGTTTTACGTTCCGCTACTGGCGCATGCCAGCGGCATCGGCGGTGTAGCTTCATCTGCGATCTGAGAGATTGTGTAGATTTCAGTTGATTGGTTAGACCCCCCGAGCCGCGACCTTACCCGTCGCGGCTTTTGCTTTGGGGCCATGCAGGATCAGGAGAGAGTCGGATGAGCGCGAATGCGGCGTTGAATGGGCAGGATGCGAAGGCGGCGGTGGCGGGGCGGTTTGGCGCGTATGGCGGCAGATATGTTCCCGAGACGCTGATGGCGGCGCTCGAAGAGCTGGAGCAGGCGTATGCGGCGGCGCAGAAGGACCCCGCGTTTCAGGCGGAGCTGGACGACCTGCTGCACAACTACTGCGGGAGGCCGACGCCGCTTTATTTTGCCAAGCGTTTGAGCGAACAATGCGGCGGGGCGAAGATCTACCTGAAGCGCGAGGACCTGCTGCATACCGGGGCGCACAAGATCAACAATGCGCTGGGGCAGGGTTTGCTGGCGCGGCGGATGGGCAAGCAGAGGATCATCGCCGAGACGGGCGCGGGGCAGCATGGGGTGGCCACCGCTACGGTATGTGCCCTGTTCGGGCTGGAGTGCGTGATCTACATGGGCGAAGAGGACATGCGGCGGCAGGAGCTGAACGTCTACCGGATGCGTCTGCTGGGCGCGGAGGTGCGGAGCGTGGCGGGCGGCTCGGCGACCCTGAAGGACGCGATCAACGAGGCGATGCGCGACTGGGTGACGAATGTGCGGACGACGTACTACATCCTGGGCAGCGCGCTGGGGGCGCATCCGTACCCGACGATGGTGCGGGACTTCCAACGCGTGATCGGGCGCGAGGCGCGGGCGCAGATGCTGGAGCGCGAGGGCAGGCTGCCGACGGCGATTGTGGCCTGCGTGGGTGGAGGATCGAATGCGATCGGCGCGTTCTACGAGTTTCTGCCGGATGAGAACGTGCAGTTGATCGGGGTGGAGGCGGGCGGGCGCGGGCCGGGGCTGGGAGAACATGCGGCGCGGTTTCAGAAGGAGGGTGGCGGCGTGCCGGGAGTGCTGCAGGGGACCTACTCCTATGTGCTGCAGGATGCCGCCGGGCAGGTGAGCGGGACGCATTCGGTCTCGGCCGGGCTGGACTATGCGAGCGTGGGGCCGGAGCACGCGATGCTGCACGATTCGGGTCGGGCGAGCTATGTGGCGTGCTCGGATGAGGCGGCGCTGAAGGCCACGGTGACGTTGTCGCGGACCGAAGGGATACTGCCCGCGCTCGAGAGCGCCCATGCTGTGGCGGAGGCCATTCGGCTGGCTCCTACGATGGCGAAGACGGCGATTCTGATGGTGAACCTTTCGGGAAGAGGCGATAAGGATATTGGAATTCTGGCGCGGGAGTTGGACTTGAAGGGCGCCGGGCAGTGAGCTTCGAATCGGTATATGCCGCAAGGCTGTCCTGCCGGACGGGCCCACTTCGCGTGGTGCGGGCACTTCGTGCCTTCTATACCGGTCTTGACTGCATCTGCTTCGTCGGCCCTCCCGTTGGTCGGGATCGGGACGCGGAACACGGAACACGGAACACGGAACACGGAACACGGATGAAGACTAGAGCGTAACGACAAACAGCCGTTGGCTGGGTTAGGAGAGTGCATGGCGATAAGGTTTGAGAAGAGACCGGGGATTGTGGCTTATTTGACGGCCGGCGATCCCGACCTGGCGACGACGCGCGAGATCGCGCTGGCCGCGATAGACAACGGCGCGGATGTGATCGAGCTGGGTGTGCCGTTCAGCGATCCGCTGGCGGACGGTCCGGTGATTCAGCGGGCGAGCGAACGTGCGGTGGCGCGGGGGACACGGCTGACCGATGTGCTGGGGCTGGCGCAGCAGCTTCGCGCGGCGAGACCTTCGGCCGGGCTGGTTCTGTTCTCGTACCTGAACCCGGTAGTGCGGATGGGGATGAAGAAGTTTTGTCTGCGGGCGGCGGAGGCGGGCGCGGATGGCGTGCTGCTGACGGACATGATCGTGGAAGAGGCGGGCGAGTACCTGGAGGCGATGCGGGAGAACGCGCTGGCGCCGGTGTTTCTGGCTGCGCCGACCAGTCCGGATGTGCGGCTGAAGGCGATCGCGGAGGCGTCGCAGTGCTTTGTGTATGCGATCTCGCGGGTGGGGATTACGGGGACCCAGCATACGGTTGCGGGCGATGCGCCGGAGCTGGTGGCGCGGCTGAGACGGTTTACGAAGCTGCCGATTGCGGTGGGCTTCGGAATTTCGAACGCAGAGCATGTGCGGGCGGTGGGCGAGTTCGCGGATGCGGCGGTGATTGGAAGCGCGCTGGTGGCGCTGATCGAACGGAGTTCGCCGAGTGAGGCTCCGGGGGCGATTGGGAGGTTTATCGCGGAGCTGCGCGGATGAGAGCGATTGGCGGAAGGATTGGCGGCAGGCTGGCCGGCGGCGTTTATGATGGCCTCTGCACGAAAGATTCAGGTGAGGCGAAGGCATGGATATCTCCGGCTGGCGAGAGAAGATCGATGAACTGGATGTGCAGATTGTCGGTCTCATCAACCGGCGGGCCGAGGCGGCGCGGGCGATTGGCGAGATTAAGCGCGCGGCGGAGCTTCCGGTCTATGAGCCGCGGCGGGAGCAGGCGGTGTTCGATCATGTACGGGCGGCGAACCCCGGGCCGCTGGCAGATGCGGAGCTGCTGCATGTGTACGAGCGGATCATCGATGTGATGCGGTCGTTGCAGCGGCGTGATGTTCAGGGTGCCGGGAAGGGAGGGGCGGCTTGACACTGTTTAGAGGTAAGTGCTTCGACCGCGGATGGTCGCGGAGGACGCGGATAAAGGCTTAAGGCGATAAGGGCGAAGGCGAAATACAGGGGTCCCTTCGGCAAGCTCAGGGCAGGCTCTTCACTGCGTTCAGGATGACGGCGAAAAACAAACAACAGCAAAGAAAGTCTACAGTGTCAGTTTTTAGACAGATTCTAAGACCGGATGTTTATCGGCAGTTCGATAGCAGTAGAGGAAGCCGGGGCTGAATGATTTATTCGTAGGGCTAAAGCCCTACGCTGATCCCAACGGCGAACAGGTACGGGAAGGTGACGCGAAGACGATGATTGTGGCGATGCAGGACCAGGCGACGGAAGAGAATATTCAGCAGGTGATCGAGCGGATGGTGGAGCTCGGGTTCAACGTTCACCGGACGACGGGCGCGACGCAGACGATCCTGGCGGGGGTGGGCACGCCGGACCACTTCGATGTCGCCGAGTTCAAGGTGCTGGCGGGCGTGTTCGAGGCGTACCGGATCTCGTCGCCGTACAAGCTGGCGGGGCGCAGCTTCCGGCCGGAAGGCACGACGGTGAAATTTGCGAACGGCGTGGTGGTGGGCGGGGACGAGGTTGTGGTGATGGCGGGGCCGTGCTCGGTGGAGTCGAGGGAGCAGATCTTCACCAGCGCGAAGCAGGTTCGGGCGGCGGGGGCGAAGTTTCTGCGGGGCGGGGCGTTCAAGCCGCGGAGCTCGCCGTACAGCTTTCAGGGCATGGGACTGGATGGGCTGAAGCTGCTGCGCGAGGTGGGGCAGGAGACGGGGCTGCTGATCATTACGGAGGTGATGGAGATCTCGCAGATCGAGCTGATGCTGCCGTATATCGACTGCTTCCAGGTGGGCGCGCGCAATATGCAGAACTTCAACCTGCTGCGCGAGCTGGGGAATGTGCGGAAGCCGGTGCTGATGAAGCGGGGGATTTCGGCGACCATCGAAGAGGTGCTGCTGAGCGCGGAGTATATTCTGTCGGGCGGCAACTACGACCTGATGCTGTGCGAGCGCGGCATCCGGACCTATGAGACGTATACGCGGAACACGATGGATATCTCGGCGATTCCGGTGCTGAAGAAGCTGACGCATCTGCCGGTGATGGGCGATCCTTCGCACGGTGTGGGGATACGCGACCTGGTGCCGGCGATGGCGCTGGCGAGCGTGGCGGCGGGGGCGGACGGGCTGCTGATGGAGATGCATCCCAACCCCGAGAAGGCGATGAGCGACGGCGCGCAGAGCCTGTATCCGGAGCAACTGGAGAGGCTGATGGCGCAGCTTCGGCTGCTTGCTCCTGTGGTGGGACGGACGATTTCTTAAAGGCGGCAGAGGTGAGGTCTTCGAGCGGAATGGAGCGGGTTCTCATCATCGGGACGGGGCTGATCGGGGCTTCGGTCGGTCTGGCGCTGCGGGCGGCGGGGTTTGCGGGCCGCATCGATGGATGGGATGCGAGTCAACTGGAGATGACGGCGGCGGTGCAGATGCGGGCGCTGGATGGCCGGGCGTCGAGCCGGGAGAGCGCGCTGGAGCTGGCGCGGCTGGCGGACGTGATCGTGCTGGCGGTGCCGGTGCTGGCGATCAAGGACTGGATGCAGCAGTTGGCGCCGGTGCTGCGTGCCGGGCAACTGGTGACGGATGTGGGGAGCACGAAGCTGGAGATTGTCGAGCTTGCCGTCACGTTATTCGGTGCGGAGGAAGGGGCTGGTTTTCTGCCGGGGCATCCGATGGCGGGTAAGGAATCGGGCGGTGCGGTGCTGGCGGAGGCTGGGTTGTTCGATGGGGCGATGTGGTTGTTTACGCCGGTGGCCAAGGCAGAGATGACGGCGATGCCGGCGATGGAGAAGGAGTGGCGCGCGTGGGTGGGGTGCATGGGGGCTCGGACGCTGGACCTGGATGCGCGGAGGCATGATGAGTTGTGCGCATGGGTGAGCCATCTGCCGCAGATGCTGTCGACGGCGCTGTCGGCGTTGCTGGAGGAGCGGTTTGGGGCGGCTCCGGAGCTTGCCGCGGACCTGATGCAGGTGGGGGGGCGGGCGCTGCGCGAGACGACCCGGCTGGGGGCGAGCCCGTACAGCATGTGGCGGGATGTGGCGTTGACCAATACTGGGCCGGTGGCGGAGACGCTGCTGGCGCTGGAGCAGAGGCTGGCGCATGTGCGGGAGAATCTGCGGACGCCGGAGCTGCGCGATGAATTTGCGCTGGCGAACCGGTTTCGGCGGCGGTAGGGAGTCACTTCGTGACTTGTGTACCCCTTCGGCTGGGCCTCCCGTTGGTCGGCAATGATGATCCCGACCCGCGGGAGGGCCTGTGCCGATGATTCTGCCGAGACCGGTATACACGTCACGAAGTGACCGCGCCGCGTGTAGCGGGCCCGTCCGGCAGGACTAAAGGCGGGTGAAGGAGGTCTGGAGTTTTTCGTGGTGGCGTTCGAGGGCCAGGGCGATGAGGCGGTCGATGAGCTGCTTGTAGGGCAGGCCGGTGGCTTGCCAGAGTTTGGGGTACATGCTGATGCTGGTGAAGCCGGGCATGGTGTTGATTTCATTGAGGTAGATGGTAGGTTTGCGGCCTTTGGCGGCGGGCTCCATGAGGAAGTCGACGCGGGCGAGGCCGGCACAGTCGCAGGCGCGGAAGGCGGCGATGGCCATGCTGCGGATCTGGTTGGATTGGGTGGTGGTGAGGGCGGCGGGGATGATGGGAATGCTGGCGGTGGAGTGGTACTTGGCGTGGTAGTCGTAGAACTCGGCGCCGGGGACGATTTCGCCTACGACGGAGGCCTCGGGGGAGTCGTTGCCGAGGACGGCGACCTCGAGTTCGCGGGGCTTGGCGTGAGGGCCGCCGACGCCCTGCTCGATGAGGAGCTTGCGGTCGAAGCCGGCGGCGAGGTCGAGGGCGGGGGCCAGCTCGGAGCGGTCGTGGACCTTGCTGATGCCGACGGAAGAGCCTGAATTTGCAGGCTTTACGAAGACCGGGTAGATGAGGGATCGCTCGATCGAGCGGGTCGAGCGGCGGGGGTCGGACTGCCATTGGCTGCGGAGGAGGTTGACGTGGGGGGTCTGAGGGAGGCTGGCGGCGGCGAAGAGCTGCTTCATGGCGGTCTTGTCCATGCCGGTGGCGGAGCCGAGGACGCCGGAGCCGACGTAGGCGATGCCGGCGAGTTCGAGGAGGCCCTGGATGGTGCCGTCCTCGCCGAAGGTGCCGTGGAGGACGGGGAAGATGACGTCGAGGCTCTGGGCGAGGGCCTGGTTGGGTAGCGGTTGGGCGGCTGGCTGGAGGGCTTTGGTTTGTTGGGCTTGCGTCGGGCCGGTAAGGAGTGTGTGGGCAGCGCCGGGGGGGAGCCAGTGGCCCTCTTTGGTGATGCCGATGGGGACGACGTCGTACTTTGTTCGGTCGATGGATTTGAGGATGGAGGCGGCGGAGAGGAGGGAGATTTCGTGCTCGCCGGAGCGGCCGCCGAAGAGGATGCCGATGCGTAGTTTTTTCTTCTTCATATTCGAGTACAAGTTTCTCCTACTTCGGGCGGTTTTGCGCGGGTAAAAGTCTGGCGTGGTGGAAGGTGCGCTCTGCCTGGGGATATTGCGAATTCGTGGCGCGAAAACGTGGTTGAGATTGTGCTTAATGTGGACGGATGCGTGGCAAAGATGGGGAATGGGCGGATGGTGTTCGCGGGTTGAAAAGTACGCCAGGTTTTTGAAGCTTATCTTCGGGTTGGGCGGGTTGGGTCGATCGGAGCCACAACACCTGGTGGGTTGGACGGCATCACAGGGCGGAGGGCAGGGATAGATCGCGGTAGAACAGGCAAAGGCAAGGACGAAATACAGGGGTCCCTTCGGCAAGCTCAGGGCAGGCTCTTCGCTGCGCTCAGGATGACGACCAGAACAAGTGCGAAGACGACCGGAATGAGCCCGATAGCTACCCGGACGAGTGCGAGGACGACCGGAATGAGCGCGACGGCTACCCGAACGAGTGCGAGGACGACCCGGGGTATGGGACGACGGCCGGAACCTGTGCGATGGTTGCGGAGCAAGTGGGAGGGCGGATGGAATCGAGTGCGATGACGACCAGAATGAGTGCGATGGTTGACGGAAGACGAGGTCGATGGAGATCGGAGAGGGGGCGATATGCGGAGACGTGAGTTTATTTCGAGTGCGGCGGCGGTGGTGGTTTCGGGTGGGATGGGCGCTTCGGCAGAGCAGGGCGTAACGAGAGGAGGACAGGATATGGCGGGAGGGGATATGGCGGGACAGGATATGGCGGGACGCGTGGGTTCGACCACTGGCGGATCGGGTGCGGCGGGGCGGATTCCGCGGGTGACGCAGGCGAATGTGGGGACGATGAGGGGGGAGATGATGTACCGGCAGCTTGGGGCGACCGGGGTGGAGGTGTCGGTAATCGGGATGGGCGGGGCGCACCTGGGGCTGGCGGAGGTGGAGGAGGACGCGGCGATCAGGCTGGTGCATGAAGGGCTGGACCGGGGGATCACGTTTCTCGATAACTCGTGGGACTACAACGAGGGGCGCAGCGAGGAGCGGGTGGGCAAGGCGCTAGCGCAAGGCGGGTACCGGCAGAAGGCTTTCGTGATGACCAAGATCGATGGGCGGACGAAGGAGGTGGCGGCGAACCAGATCGATACGTCGCTGAAGCGGCTGAAGGTGGACCATATCGACCTGCTGCAGCACCATGAAATTCTGCGGTACGACGACCCGGACCGGATCTTCAACGAGGGCGGGGCGATGGAGGCGGTGGTAGAGGCGAAGCAGGCGGGGAAGGTGCGGTTTATCGGTTTTACAGGGCACAAGAACCCGCATATCCACCTGCAGATGCTGGATGTGGCGAAGCAGCACGGGTTCCACTTCGATACGGTGCAGATGCCGATCAACATCATGGATGCGCACTTCCGGAGCTTCGCGCAACTGGTCGCGCCGCGGGCACTGGAGGAGAAGATCGGCGTGCTGGGGATGAAGTGCTTCGGGGACAACATCATCCTGAAGAGCGGGGCGGTGGAGCCGTTGGACTGTCTGCGCTACTCGCTGAATGTGCCGGTGTCGGTGCTGATTACGGGGATCAATAACAAGATGCTGCTGGAGCAGGCGTTCGCGGCGGTAAAGCAGATGAAGCCGATGGACGAGGCGGCGGTGGCGCAGTTGATCGCGAAGACGGAAGAGGCGGCAATGAGTGGAAAATATGAGTTGTTCAAGACGACGGCGCACTTCGACACGACGGCGCGGCACCCGGACTGGCTGGGGTCGGATAGCCCGGCGGTGCAGAAGCTGGCTCCGCAGTTGCCTGGGTAGGGTTTTGGCGGGTTTCGGGTGGGGGGAGGAAAGGAAGGCTTGACACCGATTTTCACCGATGAGACCGATAAGGACGGATGACGGCTTAACATCGATACACCAATCAGGAACGGATAGCGGCTTCGATCGCGAATTGAACGGAGGCCGCGGGGTAGGACGGATGGGGTTCGATAGAGCCAGGGTAGGACCTGGGCTAAAGCCCCAATGGCTCCTGGGACGGCGAAAAACAACAGCAGAGAAAGCCTACAGTGTCAGTTTTTAGGATTCGGCCACGGATTTGCACGGATGAGTTGGGTTTGAGAACAGGCAAAGACCAAAAAGACGAAATACAGGGGTCCTTCACTGCGTTCAGGATGACGACGAAAAACAAACAACAGCAAAGAAAGCCTACAGTGTCAGGCAAAGACCAAAAAGACGGCGAAAAACAAACAACAGCAGAGAAAGCCTACAGTGTCAGTTTTTAGACAGGTTCTTAGAAGCTGTCTCGTATCTCGTATGGATATGGAAATCGGGAGGTTGGGGGGCTGCGATTTCGGCTATGTGAAGGGACTGTGTTGGTCGCTCTCCTGAGCGTTCTCTATATATGCATTCTCTATATAATGGAGACATACACCCATGGCAGACGATCAGAATCCAGAACTCCCCCTTACGCCCTCCCCAGACCCGCACGATGCCGGTTCGAACGCGCCGCCGCCGGCCGGTAGTCCGCCTGACGGGCCGCCCAGCACGGTGCAGGGGCGTGGCGCGGCGTTTATGCTGTCCATCAATATAGAAGAGGAGATGCGGCGGTCGTACCTCGACTACTCGATGTCGGTGATCATCGGGCGGGCGCTGCCGGATGTGCGCGATGGGCTGAAGCCGGTGCATCGGCGCATCCTGTACGGCATGCAGGAGATGGGGCTGCAGTTCAACAAGAAATATACGAAGTCGGCCAAGGTGGTGGGGCATGTGATGGGCAACTACCATCCGCATGGCGACTCGGCGATCTACGACACGATGGTGCGGCTGGCGCAGCCGTTTTCGCTGCGCTACCTGCTGGTGGATGGGCAGGGGAACTTTGGGTCGGTGGATGGGGACTCGGCTGCCGCGATGCGGTATACCGAGAGCCGGCTGACGCGGCTTGCCGGGGAGATGCTGGCGGATATCGACTACGACACGGTGGACTTTACGCCGAACTATGACGAGTCGTCGCTGGAGCCTACGGTGCTTCCGGCGCGGGTGCCGAACCTGATTGTGAATGGCAGCTCGGGCATTGCGGTGGGGATGGCGACGAATATTCCTCCGCATAACCTGACCGAGGTGGTGAACGCCTGTATTTCGCTTCTGCAGAAGACGCCGCAGGACCACAGGGCGGACCTGGAGCTGGTGCTGGAGCATGTGCTGGGGCCGGACTTTCCTACGGGCGGATTCTTGTTTGGCAAGACGAATATCGCTAACGCCTACCGGACGGGGCGCGGGCGGTTCATGATGCGGGCGAAGTGCTCGATCGAGAACATCTCGGGTGGGCGGCAGGCCATTATCGTCACCGAGATTCCGTACCAGGTGAACAAGTCGAAGCTGATCGAGCGCATCGCCGAGCTGGTGAACGAGGGTGTGATCACGGATATTGCGCGGGATGAGTTTCGCGACGAGAGCGACCGGGATGGGATGCGGATCGTGATCGGGCTGAAGCGCGGGGCCGAGCACCAGATCGTGCTGAACCAGTTGCACAAGCACACGCAGATGCAGGAGAGCTTCTCGATGATCTTCCTGGCGGTGCATAACGGGCAGCCGAAAGAACTGCCGCTGGACCAGGCGATCCGGGCGTTTCTGGATCACCGGGTCGAGGTGGTGCGGCGGCGGACGGCGTTCCTGCTGGCGAAGGCGCGGGACCGCGAGCATATTCTGCTGGGGTACCAGATTGCGCTGGACCATCTGGACAATGTGATCCGGATTATCCGGCAGTCGGGGAGTAGGCCCGAGGCGAGGGAGCGGCTGTTTCAATACTTCTCGGGCAAGGCGATCAACCTGCGAGGGACGGAGCTGGCGGGGGTGACGCTCGATCCGGCGAAGTACAACGTGGACCTGACGTTCTCGGCTACCGGGACGCTGATTCTTTCGTATAAGCAGATCGACGCGATTCTCGAACTGCAACTGTACAGGCTGACGCAGCTTTCGATCGATGAGCTGCTGAAGGAGCTGGCGGAGGTTCGCGACAACATTACGGAGTTCGAGTCGATCCTGGCGTCGCCGGTGAAGCTGCGGAAGGTGATCGTCAAGGAGCTGACGGAGATTCGGGACAAGTACGGCGATGCGCGGCGGACGACGATCATCGACGAGACGGCGGAGCTGCAGCTCGAGGACCTGATTGCGGATGAGCAGGTGGCGGTGACGGTTTCGAATACCGGGTATCTGAAGCGGACGCCGATCTCGATCTACCGGCAGCAGCGGCGCGGCGGGACGGGGCGGCTGGGGATGAAGACGCGCGAGGAGGACTTTGTCGCGCAGTTGATTATCGACTCGACCCATGCGTACCTGCTGTGCTTCACGAATACGGGGCGGGTGTACTGGCTGAAGGTGTATGAGGTGCCGGATATTTCGGCGGCGGGCAAGGGCAAGGCGATGGCTTCGCTGGTGGCGCTGCAGCCGGGGGAGAAGGTCGTCACGATTCTGCCGGTGCGCAATCTGGAAGAGGAAGATAAGTACATCCTGTTCGCCACGCGGAACGGCACGGTGAAGAAGACGGCCCTGAAGGACTTCTCGAACGTGATGGCGCGGGGGATTATCTCGATCAACATCGAGAAGGACGATGAGCTGATTACGGCGCGCATCACGGACGGACAGCAGGTGATCTTTCTCGCGACGCACGATGGGATGGCGATCCGGTTCAACGAGACGGACCTGCGTCCGATGGGACGGGCGGCTACGGGGAATCGCGGGATTTCGCTGAAGAAGGGCGACTATGTGATTGGAGCGGCGGTGACGCCTTCGAACGAGGCGCGGCAGGCGCGGCGGCGGGAGCTGGCGGAGAAGAAGGGGCTGGCGGACGCGCTGGAGCAGGCGATCGATGACGCGGCGGCGACTCCGCTGGGGCTTTCGGGGAACCCGGAGGATGTAGCGGAGCCGGCGAAGTCCGAGAAGCTGGACAAACTCGACAAGCAGCTTGGGCTGACGCCTTGCCTGATTCTTTCGGTGACGGAGAATGGGTACGGCAAGCGGACCGATGTCGACCAGTACAGGCTGCAGACGCGCGGCGGCAAGGGCGTGATCAACGTGAAGACGGCGGCGAAGAACGGCAAGGTGACGGGCATCAACCTGGTGGATGAGACCAGCGAGTTGATGGTGATCAGCCAGTTTGGGAAGATCATCCGGATCGATACGAAGTCGATTCGGGCGGCGGGCCGGAGTACGCAGGGGGTCAGGCTGCTGGACCTGGAGGATCAGGATAAGGTGGCGGCGGCGGTGGTGATTCCGCCGGAGGAGGCCAAGGTGCAGCCTGAAGAAGGGACTTTGCTGCAGTAGGTAAGATTTAGAAGGTTGAGTATCGTGTGAGAATTTATCTCGATGCCTGCGCTTTGAACCGCCTCACCGACGACCAGAGGCGGGCCCGCATCCGCGATGAGGCCAAGGCAGTAGAGCTGATACTTGGCCTCATCGCGTCAGGCAGGCCGAACTGATCGCCACGACCGTCCTGCGCTTCGAACTGAGCCGCAATCCAAATGCCGGGAGACGCTTCGACTCTCTGAAGCTTCTCTCTTACGCCGGAGCGCTGCTTCACCCTCTCAGTTCAACCTTCCTTCGTGCTGAGTTCTTCGAGCAGTCTGGCTATGGTGCCTTCGATGCGCTCCATCTCGCCTGCGCCGAGCAGGAAATTGCCGACATTCTCCTCACCACAGACGATCGCTTCTGTAAACTGGTGATGCGTTGCACTGGGCAGCCCACCGTCGGCGTAGCCAATCCACTGGCCTGGGCGAGAAAGGCAGGTCTGCTATGACACCCCTTCAAGAACTTACCGACGACCAGTTCGAGCAGCACGCATTCGCCGTCCTGCAACGCGAACTCGGCCTCGACGGCCTGGCGCGCTTCCTGCGTCTTTACCGCTCCGGACCCGGAGACTACACTGCTGAACGCCATACATGGCTCAACGGTCTCACCGTCGACGAAATAGCCCGCGACCTCCACCGGCCCTGATTCAGCCAGTCCGGCAAGATCATTCGGCATCGATACGAAGTCGATTCGAGCGGCGGGAGTACGTACGGTTTAGGCTAGGCGTGGCGCTGACTTGAGAGGCCCGGCTTGGTGCGAATTTCGCATCGGGATACACCGCAGAGTTGTCCTGCCGGACGGGCCTACTGCGCTCAGCCACCCCACAAACGAAGACCTGTTTGCGGGGGGCCGATTCGCGGTCACTTCGTGACTTGTGTACCGGTGTTGACAACCTTTGCTGCGATGGCCCCTCCCGTTGGTCGGGATCAACTTCGGTTGGAGAAGCGGTCTTGATTTTGGTTTTAAGTCGATTATTGCTTGACCAACTGACCGCGGACGACCGCGGTGGTGAACTCGCGAGTGACTCGGTTATGAAGGCTTCGCAGCTTGCGGATTGGGATGCACTCGAGACGCACCAGACGGAAGGGGCTGGCCTCGATGAACTTTTCGAATCTTCCGATGGTGATCTGGTTGAGTCCTCCGGATACTTCGCCGAACCGGGTTGCGTGATCGTCTTTGAAGGTGGATCGCCAGCGTAGCAGGGCTTTCTCGCTGAAGAGGATGTGGGACCAGGGAAAGACGGAGAAGAGGTGGCCGCCGAGGGGGTGGTACCAGGTGGGCCCGAAGCTGAAGATCAACTCTCCGCCAGGCTGCAGGAGGCTGCTCATGATTCGCAGGATTTCGGCGGGGTCGCCGAAGTGCTCGAATGCATCGAGGGTGACGATGATATCGGCTGGTTCGAGGGTGGTGACGGCGAAGACACAGTTCTGTTGGACACCGGCGTCGATGGCTTTCTGTCTGGCGATCTCGAGCTCGTTCTCGCGAATGTCGAGACCGATGACGCGGGTGGCGCCGCGTTGCGCCATCTCGACTGCCTGAGTGCCGACGCCGCAGCCGAAGTCGATGACGGTCTTTCCGGCGATTCTGTTGACCAGCTCCTCTCCGAGGAGGTCGGCGAGCTTCGATCTGCCTGCGTAGACTTGCTCGTTGAGCAGATCGGGGCTTTTGGGGTAGGCCTTCTTGAGCATCCAATACTGGAGGTCGATCAGATTCAGCATCTTGCGCCCTCGTTGGTGAGTGTCCGGGGGGAGCGCTTCTGGATTGTTTCGATTGTTTCGGACGAGATCAGCCTACACTGTGATTTGTCTGGCAGTAAGGGAATAGTGCTCAGGGCTCGATACCGACGACAGGGCGGATGGGGTCATGGTCGCCTGAAGAAGCCAGGCGCGAACCTGCAACGATGCATCGGCGGGTTCTCTCGCCCCAACACATGAAGTGGATAATTTCAGGAACCGGATTGCCGTCGAGACTGAGTGGAACAATAAAGATCCGTTTTACGATCGTGATCTAACAACGTTCCGCCTCCTCTTTGAGCTCAACGTGCTTCATTCAGCACGCATTTGTCTCATGCGTTGAGTGGGCACTCGCACTATGCGCGAACTATTTTCTTTCCCAGCTTCCCGCCGCTATTTTGCTGTGACCATGTCCGCACTCAACCTCAAAGTTCCAGCGCCAACCATCATGTTCCGCGTCCAGTCTTTGTAGCCGGCCTTTTTCACTGTTATCGCGTGCTTGCCAGGGGAGACGGTCAGGGTAGAGGGGGTATTTCCTACGAAGTTGCCGTCGATTTCTATGTCACAGTTTGGGATGCTTGAATCGATGGTCAGCGAGGCGTTTTGCGCCACTGCGGATGCGGGTGCTCCCGGAGCGCCGATTGAGGTGAACTTTGCCATGTCGAGGCGCATGTCGCCCTGGACAAAGGCCGTCACTTCGGTTCCCTTGGGGATGGTGATGTCCTTGCCGTGGATGAACAGGAAGAGCGGAGCGGCCGGAAAGAAGACAATGGCCGTCGCGACCATTGCGCCGGTCATCGCGCCGACGTGGCCGCCGCCCTTATTGTCCTGCACGGCGCGCAACTGAACCTTTTCCCCATCCGCGAGCCGCGCAGAATCAACATTCACGTTCAGCTTGCCGCCGCGTCCCATGCTCTTTTTGGAGCTGGCATCCGTGACCGAGGCCAGCGCTTGCGAGCCCTTCGGCAGGACAGTGACGCCCTGCACCATGACATCTTCGGTGACCTCGAAGGGGACCTGCTGGCCAACTTTGGCGTTCGCCGAGGAGATGGTTTCGGAGAGCCGTAGTTTTACCTCGGTTCCGTCGAGCAAGGTGTTGGAAGGAGGAGGAGTGTTTGGGGTTTGAGCAGCGGCCAAAGCAGTCTGTGGAGCCGAGGGTGGCGTTGAAAGGGTAGTCGCTCGTGCGGATGGGGCAGATTGGGCAAGGGCGAAATTGCCGGATGCAGAGAGCACAACAAGAGTGGCCGCAACAAAACGTCGCATGTATTTGGGAACCTGTTCTCATCAAGATGGAAGTCTGCCTGACGGTACAAGCCCCGAGATCACAAGACAAGTAGCAAGTTTATAACTCACCACGAAAGTCGTAGATGCCTGGGTGGGGTGGCGTGCGACGACAGGCTCGCGACTTCTGCATTGGGATATCGCGATTTCCTGCATCTAACTGTTAGCACCTGGAAAGAGGAACGAATACATGTCTCATCCCGATCAGACCCGCCCGCACGAGCACGAGGAAGTCGAGAAGTCCAAAGTCCGCACCGCGCACGCCGAGCACACGGAAGCATCCACGGGCCCGCACGATCCTAAAGAGATCAACCCCAAGATGGCCTCCGATATCCATTACTGGACCAAGGAGTTCGGCGTCACCGGCGACCAGCTCCACGAGGCGATCCGGGTCCACGGCACGCACGTCGAGAAGGTGCGCGCCGCGCTTCATCCGCATAAATCCAGCTAGGGAGATGCACGGCTGAGGTGGCGTGCGCCGACAGGCTCGGCGCGACGCCACCTGCCGTGGGTCGGCTATGTTCGGGGATGCGTCTGACTGCGTCCCGTTCATCCCAATGCGTTCGGGGCTAAAGCCCCAATTTCCACTGGTGTTTGTGGCTGGCCTAAAGTCCGGCCCTGATCTAAAACGACTCAATCAGAACATCCTCAGAAGCTGTCTAAAAACTGAAGGATTCGGCCACGGATTTGCGCGAATAAGTTGGATTTGAGGACAGGCACAGACCAAAAAGACGAAATACAGGGGTCCCTTCGGCAAGCTCAGGGCAGGCTCTTCACTGCGTTCAGGATGACGGCGAAAAACAAACAACAGCAGAGAAAGCCTACCGTGTCAGTTTTTAGACAGATTCTGAGGGCTATTTGTTGAGGTCGTGAATGGTTTTGCCTACGGCCTGGCCGAGGTTGCCGGCTGCGTCTTTTACTTTGCCGGCTACGCGGTCGGCTGCGCCTTCGCCGGCCATCTGGTCGTTGCCGGTGAGCTGGCCTACGCCCTGCTTGATTGCGCCTGCGAAAGACCCGGCTTTGCCTTCGGCCTTTTTGCCTGTGCCCCAGCCGAAGCTCTTGCGGGCTGCGCCTTCGACGCCATCGTAACCTGAAGCGTACTGGGACTCTGAGCCGGTGACTACAAGGACCGTGACGGCGACGCCGATTCCTACACCGGCGAGAATCCAGGGAAGAGCTTTCATGGGTGAACCTCCAACCAGGTTGGATGCAGGTTCGCGGGCGGCGAAGAGCTAGCTGGCTTTGTCGGCCAGCATCTTTTCGCGCAGCAGCTTGTTGGCGCGGGTCTGGTAACCTCTGCCGTCTTTCTTCAGCCAGGCGATGACATCGGAGTCGAGGCGGAGGCTTACCGCTCTCTTGACAGGGCGGTAGAGTTTGCCTCGAACGGCGTCTTTCCAGGCGCTTGCGGGCAGTTCGGGGATGTCGGAGGTGTCGATGGGACGACCTTCGAGCGCTTTCAATTGTTTTATCTGCCTGGGTGTCAGCGGCGTTCCCGGAATCCTTCTATAGATTATTTTCATACTCTCTCCTCTCATGGGCGGTGGCCTCTCGCGCTGAAACGATACGAACTAAGTCCTCATCCTCTTCTTCGAAGGTATGAGCCACGAGCAGCAGGTACTTCCCGTGAACTTCGCCGATGGTCCTCCAACGCAGCTCGCCATCGACTAAGCGGTCTGGAGTCATGACATGCATGGGATCGTCAAACACGACGGAGGCTACGTCGAAGCTCACACCATGCTTTCTTTCATTGCTCCTGTTTTTTCTTTCATCCCATTCGAAGCGCACTTTGACCGCCTATACGGATATGTATATACAAAATCGCTGGAAGCTGCAAGATGCCGTCGGTTGGTGCTGAGTAGAGGACGGAGCAGGGACGCGGGCTGGACATGGAGTTGCCATTGAATGTTTCAAAGGGTAAAGTGTTTCGGAATGCGCTGCCCGGGTTGCGGCGGCTGCGGAGGTTGACTTGAGCGTGACGAGGGATGGGGATGTGGGGCGGGGGATCTCCCGGCGCGGGCTGCTGGCGCGGGGTGCGATGGCTGGGGCGGGGGCGATGGTTTCGCGGTCGGCGCTGGCTTCGCGGTTGGCGCAGGCGGCGGCTGGGGCTGGGGTGGCGAGTGGGGCGCAGGCGGCGGCTGGGGTTGGGGTGGCGGGTGGGTATCCGCAGCCGGGGCGGAATCCTTATCCTTACCCGGGCGTGAGTGGGCCGGGGTATCCGGTGGATGCGGCGAGCGGGCATGGCGGGTGGCGGTCGGGGTCGGCGGGGGTGGCATACCTGGGGGAGCATCCGCCTGCGTACAAGACGCTGCCGTGGGAGAACTATGCGTCCGGATCGGCGGTGAAGGCGGGGTTGATTCCGGCGATCGTGCCGCTGGTGGAGGCGCAGGTTCGGGATACGGTGGTGTGCCGCGGGGGCGATGGGCAGTTCTATATGACGGGGTCGACGGGTGGGAATATCTGGGCGTTCAACGATGGGGTGGAGCTGTGGCGGTCACCGGACCTGAAGCGGTGGAGCTACATGGGGCTGGTGTGGACGATCGAGCGGGACGGCACGTGGGAGAGGCAGTGGAGGCCGATGCACGATATGCCGACGCGGGCGATCTGGGCTCCGGAGATTCATTTTATCCGGGGGAACTATGTGATCTGCCTGAGCATGGCTCCGCAGGGGATTTCGATTTTGAAGAGTAAGACGGGCAGGCCGGAGGGGCCGTATGTGCATGCGTTTTCGGCGGAGAAGCCGATTGTGAATGCGATCGATCCGACGCTGTTCGAGGACGACGATGGGAAGGTGTACTTCACGTTCAGCTCGGCTACACGGATTGTGCGGTTGAAGGACGATCTTTCGGGGCTGGCGGAGGACTACAGGCCGGTGGTGCTGACCGACCCGGACCATACGCCGAGCCACCATGCGGCGAAGTGCGCGGGGCGGGGGATGAACGACCTGGGGACCGAGGGGGCGGTGCTGTTCAAGGCAAATGGGAGGTACTACCTGGGGGCGGCGGATGACTATGAGGGGCGCTACTCGACGTGCCTGGCGATGTCGGACACGATCTACGGGCCGTATCATACGCGGCATGAGTCGGTGCCTTGCGGCGGAGGGACGGGGTTCTTCGAGGATGGGAAGGGCGGATGGTGGAGCAGCTACTTCGGGAACGATACGCAGACGCCATTCCGGGAGAAGCCGGCGATCGTGAAGGTGGACTTTGCCAAGGATGGGCGGGTGGTGGTGGCTGCGGCGGCGGCGGGGAAGAAGGCTTGACACCGATTTACTACCGATGACGGCGCCGATTAAGAACTTCGACCGCGGATGGGCGCGGAGAGACACGGATAAAGGCGTACGACGGATTTAGGTGCGTGGTGAGGGCGGCTTATGGGGGTGCTTCGGCGCGGGTGCGGTTCGTCAGGGGAGGTCTGGGTCGTGGCGATGGGGGGCGGTGGGGGTGAGGCGGAGGCCGCTCCAGGATTCGGCTACGACGATGCTATCGGCGGGGTTGTGGGGGTCGTAGCGGACCTGGATGGGGAGGTCGATGCGGATGCCGCGGACGTGGTCGGGGAGCGCGGTGACGACCTGGCCGCACTCGTAGGAGACGCCGCCGATGCGGTAGTTGTAGAGGATGACCTGGGGGATGCGGGCGGGCTCTTCGGGGGCGGCGGGTTTGGGTTGGGCGAGGGCTGGGTGGGGGAGATCGAGATGGTTCAGGTCGGGACCGGTAAGGTCTGGGTTGAGAAGGTCTGGGTTGAGAAGGTCTGGGCTGGGAAGGTCTGGATGGTTCAGGTCTGGGCAGGTGAGGTCTGTGATGCTGCCGTCGGTGATGCGGCCGGTGGTGGCGAGGAGGGTGCGGCGGCTGCGTTCGAGCTCTTCCGCGCTGATCCTGGTGCGCGTGAGGAGGTACCAGGCGACGCCTCCGGCAGCCGCGAGACCTACGGTGACGGCGGCGAAGCTGCGCGGGAAACGCAGGGGGAGGAGCAGGTGGGATGGAGGCGCGCTGAACACAGATCCTGTATATCCCGGTCTTCCCGGTCCTCTCTGGATTATCCAGACTCTCTGCCCCACAGGATATTCCATGCGCGGGGTTCGTGGGCGGAGGTGGGGAGTCCGCCGGAGGAACCTTGGTGGGATTGCGTGGGGGATGGGCACGTGAGTGGGGGGCTTCGCGTGGGGGTTCGCAGGAGCGTCGTATAAGATGTCCGCATCCGGTTACGCCAGAAGAACACTCGAGGTCTCTCTTATGCTGTTTCGTCGGTGGATATGCACTGTTGCCTTGACGGTCGCGCTGCTGGCTCCTGTCTCGGTGCCCTCTATGGCGCAGGAGTCGAACCCGCTGCACATGGCGACGCGGCAGGAGCTGGATGTGGTGAAGGTGCTGCTGGCGCAGGAGGAGGCTTGGAACCGGGGCGACCTGACGGGCTTTGCCAGCGGCTACAAGGATGCGCCGGATACGCTGTTCGTCACCCGCCAGGTGATGCGCGGCTTCGCGGGGCTGGTGGACGAGTACAAGCACGACTATCCGACGCGCGCGGCGATGGGGACGCTTGGGTACTCGGAGCTGGAGGTGCGGGGGCTGGATGAACACTTCGCCGTGGCGATTGGGAAGTACCACCTGGAGCGGACGAAGAAAGAAGGTGGGAATGCGGATGGGATCTTTACGCTGGTGTTCGAGAAGACGGATAAGGGGTGGAAGATCGTGGTCGATCATACGACTTGAAGGAAGGCCTGACCACCGATTTACACCGATAACGGCACCGATCTGGAACAGGCAGATGCTTCGACCGCGGATGGGCGCGGAGGGACACGGATAAAGGCTTAAGGGCGATTAACGGCGAAGGCGGTTGAGGGGTCGCTCGATGCCCACCTTGGAAGCATCTTCCGTGCAGATGTAGAGAAAAGACAAACGCAGATTCCCTACGGGAATGACAAATAAGTGGGGCACCCGCTGCAGATTTGGGTTCTTTGTTTTTGATCGGTGTCTTCGGTGTGGATCGGTGGTGAGCCTTCTTCCTGGCGGAGGCTATGTCGCTTGAGGGTGGATTAGAAGAGGCCGAGGGTTTTGCGGGGCATTTCGATGCCGAGGTGCTCGTAGGCGAGGCGGGTGGCGACGCGGCCGCGAGGGGTGCGGTCGAGGAAGCCGATCTGGATGAGGAAGGGCTCGTAGACCTCCTCCAGCGCGTCCTGCTCTTCGGCGAGCGCGGCGGCGAGGGTGTTGAGGCCGACGGGGCCGCCGTCGTACTTTTCGATGATGGTGCGGAGCAGGCGGCGGTCGAGCTCGTCGAAGCCGTGGGCGTCGACCTCGAGCAGGGCGAGGGCGGCCTGTGCGGTGGGGCGGTCGATGACGCCCTGGGCACGGACCTGGGCGTAGTCGCGGACACGGCGGAGGAGACGGTTGGCGATCCGGGGGGTGCCTCGGGAGCGCATGGCGATCTCGGCTGCGCCGTCGCGGTCGATGGGGACGCCGAGGACTTCGGCGGAGCGCTCGACTACGAAGCGGAGCTCGTCGTCGGTGTAGAACTCGAGGCGGAGGAGGATGCCGAAGCGGGAGCGCAGGGGCGAGCTCAACATGCCGGGGCGGGTGGTGGCGGCGACGAAGGTGAAGGGGCGGATCTCCATGACGTGGGTGCGGGCAGCGGGACCCTGGCCGATGATGATGTCGAGCTTGTAGTCCTCGAGCGCGGTGTAGAGTTTTTCTTCGAGCACGGGCTGGAGGCGGTGGATCTCGTCGAGGAAGAGGACCTGGCGCTCGCGCAGGTTGGTGAGGATGGCGGTGAGGTCGCCCTGGATCTGGAGGGCGGGGCCGGAGGTCTGCTGGTAGCCGACCTCGAGCTCGTTGGCGATGATGGTCGCGAGCGTGGTCTTGCCTAGCCCCGGAGGGCCGAAGAGGAGGACGTGGTCGAGGGCTTCGCCGCGTGATCTGGCGGCTTCGAGGGCGATGGCGAGCTGCTCCTTGGCCTTCTCCTGGCCGACGAACTCGCGCAGGCGGGTGGGGCGGAGCTTGAGCTCGAAGACGGCGTCGTCGTCGACCTTGCCGGCGGAGACGAGGCGTTCGGCTTCGGATGCTTTCTGCTGGTTGAGGTTCATGGTCCCTGAGGGCGAGTCTAATCCACCCGGCACGGATCAGGAACAGGCTTCGACCGCGGATGGGCGCGGATGATACGGATAAAGGCTTGCAAAACGATTAAGGACGGAGGCGTTTTTGATCTGTGTTCTCCGTCCGATCGGCGATTGTGGGAGGCGGGGGGCTTAAGACGGATAAGTTGGATTTGAGAACAGGCAAAGACCAAAAAGACGAAATACAGGGGTCCTTCACTACGTTCAGGATGACGGCGAAAAACAAACAACAACTGACAGCGAAAAACAAACAACAGATGACGGCGAAAACAAACAACAGCAGAGAAAACCTACAGTGTCAGTTTTTAGACCGGTTCTAGGTTAGAAGACGTATTTTGCGGATAGCTGGAAGAAACGGCTGTTCGGCGTGTAGTTCTGGAGCGAGCGGGCATTGGTAATTACGCCTCCCTGCTGCCCGATACCCGTATTGCTGGGTATCGCATAGATCGGCGTGTTCAGAACATTGAAGCAGTCGGCGCGCAGCTCGAGATACTCCGCTTCTAAAGTGCGGAAGTGTTTGAACACCGACATATCCAGACGCTGGATGCCGGGTCCGTAGATTTGATTGCTTCTGCCGCCGAGAAACAGCTTCGCGCTCGCCTCATCCGTAACGTACGTCGGATAAGGGTAGGTCGCCGGCTGGCAGGCGACGGTGGGATCCGGGCAGATGGAGGTGCTGGTACCCGGTTTGAAGGGGGTAAGAAGAGTAGCGGGGAGCGGATTCGCGAACGCGCACGGGTTATACCAATGCTGCTTGTTCCGCACCGAGGTGGGGCAGGTGATGCTCTTGTTGGAAGGATCGGGCGATCCGCCGGGTGCGAATGGATTTCCAACCAGGATCGCGTTCTGGGTTCCACCCGTGACGTTGGTTTGATTCGTTGTTCCGACCGTGAAGGGGTTGCCCGACTGGAGCTGATAGGTGAGGTTGGTGGACCATCCTCCGAGCAACGCGTCGACAAGGCGTGAATCGTTGCCCAGGTGCGCTTCTCCATGACCGAAGGGGAGCCGGTAAAATCCATTGAAGGTAAACCGGTGGCGTGTATCCCAACCGGAATTGGTCATATCCTCGCGGATGGGAATGATGCTCGCGTCGCGGTATCCGCCGATGCCTCCACCGAGCGGTTCCGCGGCATCGTCCATCGCGTGGGACCAGGTGTAATTCGCCGAGAAGTCCAGGCCGTTCGTGGTGCGCAGCTGCAGCTTGGTCTGGAGCGCGTTGTACTTCGAGATGCCCTCGTAGAGAAGATCGCTTGAGCCTGTGAAATCAGGGAAAGGGAGGAAGGCCTGGGTGGTGCCTGAAGGCAGGAGAACGGTCGTTGAATTGGTGTTGATGTTGATGGGAAGATGCCTGCTGCCTGTACCCACATAGCCGATGGTCGCGACGAAATTGTTGGTGAAGGCCTGCTCGAAGGCAAGGTTGTAATCCATCGCGTAGGTCGTCTTCAGGTTGGGACTCTGACCGACCAGCCCGGGGGTCGAGAAGTAGGTGTTCAAACCCTGCTCCAGCGCATTGGAGAAACCGGTTTCGAGGTTGTAGCCATTGTTCGCGCAGTTGGTCGAGCCCTTGCTACAGGAGAGGGCAGGAAAATTGTCGCTGAAGACAAATGGATAGTTAGTGGCGAGATTGACTGCCGCACCCGCTTGCTGCTGCCCTTGATAAAAGATGCCAAAGCCTCCGCGAACGACGGTCCTGACGTCCGTCGAGTAGGCAAACCCGACACGCGGCGCGAAGTTCAGGTTCTGCTGCTGGGTGAGGCGCGGGTTCGAATCATATTGCAGCGCAATGTTGTCCTTCGTGAGGAGGGCGAGGAAGGCAGGATTGATGGCGAGCTTACCCTGATTTTGCGCGGGGATGGTATAGACTCCGGTGCCCGTGCTGATGCCGGCGCTGGTGACATAAAAGTTAGCCATTCTTCCGGCCATCTCCTTGTACGGCTGGAAGTGATCGTACCGGACGCCAAGGTTGAGGGTGAGTTTTTTCGACACCTTCCAGTCGTCCTCCACATAGGCGGAGATGTTGTCCTGCGCGTCGTTGAAGGCGCCGGATGGTCCGATCGATCCATTCGTCATGTTGTCGGTAAGAAAGTCCGCGATACCGCTGCCTGTATTGGAGACGCCGGGCGATCCCGACTGTGAGCCATTGAAGGTATAGGCCGGGTGGGACGCGGGCGGCTCCAGGGTATCCGAGCGGACGCTCTGGTAGGAGAAGCCTAGCCGCAGGGAGTGATTTCCCAGGCTCCAGGAGACGTTATCGAGGATTTGATACTCATCTTCGAACTCCTCTTCCGGCCGAAAAACATGCGCGCCAAAGCTCGCGATGCC
This sequence comes from Edaphobacter sp., assembly GCA_965277575.1. Lineage (GTDB taxonomy): Bacteria > Acidobacteriota > Terriglobia > Terriglobales > Acidobacteriaceae > Edaphobacter. Next base: position 2,092,394 of record CBDIDK010000002.1, on the reverse strand, counting down.
GCCACCACCGCTGATGGTGGTCGTCGGAAGACCGCCGTTATCCGGGAAGCCGGGGCCGAAGGGAATGCCGCCCAGGCCAAGTGCGGTCGCGCTGTTGACGTTGTAGCCCGGGTTCAAGATGTCGAAATGGCCGTAGTCGAAGGCAAAACGAAACTCGTTCACGAGCCTGGGGCTGAAGATGTGCGTTTCGCTCAGCACGAAGTTGTTACCGTAATTGATCTGCTGACCGCTGACGTTCGCGGCGCCGCTGCCGCCGCCGCCATCGAGAATGGGTCCGAGCGGCGCGTCGTTGTTGCCGCGCTGGTTGAGATAGCTGAAGCGCGCGAACATCTGGTCGATCGACCTGATGTCCCAGTCCATGCGAGTGTCCCACTGGAATGTATTCTGCGGCTGCCTCAGGGTGTAGGCGTAGTTTTGATTCGCAATGCCGTTGATGGCCTGGTTCGGCAGAGGATACAGGTTGAGGATCGCCTGGGCGACGGGGTCGACCTGGTTGGGACAGAGGATGTTCTGGCCGGTCGGGTTGGTGGTCGTCGCCAGTGCCGGACAGGTGAGCTTTACCTGATTCCTGTGCGGCTGATACAGGGTTTGAGGAATGCTTCCGCCAGTGTTCGCCGGGATCAGGAGCTCGGAAAAGTCGCCTCGGCGTTCAGCGGGGGTAGGCACAGTGATCGCGCTCTGAGGCATTGCAATGACAATGCGGTTCACCTGAACATCACCGAAGAGGAAGAGGCGGTTCTTGATGACGGGGCCTCCCAGGGTTGCGCCGAACTGGTTCTGACGGTACTCGGGATTTGGCGTGCCCGGTGCGGTAACCCAGTCGTGCGCGTCGAGGTAGTCGTTGCGGAAATACTCCCACAGGTCGCCGTGGATGTGATTTGTGCCCGCCTTGATGCTGGCGTTTACCACGGCGCCGGCCGAGTGGCCGTACTCCGCGCTGTAGTTCGATGTGGAAACCCTGAACTCTTCCAGCGCATCCGGCGGGGGGTTGATGAGATAGCTGGTGCCACCCAGATAATCCGCCGTGACGGCATTGTTGTCCACGCCGTCCAGCACGAAGTTGTTCTGCTCGGCGCGCATGCCGTTGGCGTCGAAGTCGCCGGTGCCATTGGCGCGCGAGCCCTTGGACGGCACGACTCCCGGGGCGAGCTGGGCCAGGTAAACGATATTGCGCCCATTCAACGGCGTATCGTTGATCTGCTGCGACGAAAAGGTCTGGCCGGTGGAGCTGTCCTGCGACTGAAGCAGAGGCGGAGCTTCCGTAACGGTGACGGTCTGGTCGACGCCGCCGGGCTTGAGCCTGGGCGAAACATTGATGCGCTGGCCGAGAGAGACGGTGATGTTTTCCTGTACGGCGTTTTGGAATCCAGGCGCCGACGTGGTGATGGTGTAGATGCCAATTTTAATCGGCGAAAAGACATAGACGCCGCTGGCGTCGGCCTTGGAAACCCGCTTGAAACCCGTGTCCGGACTCTGCAGAGTGACCGTCGCCCCGGCTATGACGGCGCCGGTCTGATCCTGCACCGTGCCGGTGATGGCGCCCTGGTCGAGGAACTGGGCGGAAGCTCCCCTGCTGAGCAGAAGAGCAAATGCGCAAACGATAACTGTCAATTTGCGCTGCATGGATCTGGTTTTAAATTGCATGGCCTTGGCCTTCCTTCATCTTCGACTTTCGTGTTCGTGCAAAGCCTGGCATGGGTTGCGTACCGTCGAGCGGAGTGAGGAGGTGACTCGACGCCTGTCCGGTGGTCGACCAATGCAGATTTTTGCAGAACTCAATCGGGAGCAATATATTGGTATCGATTACAGATTGTCAAGCAAGAAATTGACGCAGCATTTATAGGGGTTTCCTTGCGCGATGCCCAATCGTTAGCAATCGATTGACTGTCCGCAATAGCCACTTATATAGTCCTGAGGTCTGAGACAAGGGTCTTTCTTCGTCGCAAGGCATTGCGGGATTTCGCAGAACTGCGGGATTCGCAGAACACGGGACGGCAATAACGACAATCCTTATCCGGAGCGGAGATGCATGGCCGAGACGCCATCGCCGAATCGCTCCGGGTGACGAGGAAGTTCATTCGAGGATTTTATGAATCAGAGAATCACAAAGGCGATGCAGCACCCGGGAAGGACTGGGGGAACGGTCCTGTCTTTCATCCTGAGCTTTGCGTGGATCTTGAGCTTTGCTTGGATCTTGAGCTTCACGTGCTTTTCTTACTCTCAAAGCACGTTGCAAGGCAAGGCTCAGGCGGTGTCGGGTCCGCCCCCGCTGCTGCTGGGCGCTGCGTGGTATCCGGAGCAGTGGCCGGAGTCTCGCTGGGAGGCGGACCTGACCTTGATGCAAAAAGCCCATATGCATCTGGTACGGGTGGGCGAGTTCTCGTGGAGCCGCCTGGAGCCTGAAGAAGGCAAGTATGACCTCGATTGGATGGAGCGAGCCATCAACCTCGCAGGCCGGCACGGCATGTACGTCATCATCGGCACACCCACCGCCGGCCCGCCGGTCTGGATGGAAGCGAAGTATCCCGACATCATGGCGACCGACGCCAACGGAAAACATGACGAAGGCGCGACCCGCAATCATTACAACTGGACGAGCCCACGGTACCGGCGTTTCGCGCGTGAGATCGACGAGCGCCTCGCGCAGCGCTTCGGACACAACCCCTACGTGATCGGCTGGCAGATCGACAACGAATATTCCACCATGTCCTTCGACGCGGGCGCGCAGGCGCAGTTTCATGCTTGGCTGCAACGTCGATACGATACGATCGGCCAGTTAAACCGGCTCTGGACGACGGCTTACGACAATCAGACCTACACCTCATTCGACGAGGTCCGGCTGGTGAATGGGACTGGAGATAATAACCCGGGCCTGTGGCTCGACTCAAAGCGCTTTATCACGGACAGCCTGCGGGACTACCAGAAGGTTCAACTCGACGCACTGCGCAAATACGCCGATCCGCGCCAGAAGATTACGACCAACATGATGGGCTGGTTCGACCTGTACGACCATTACACGGTGAGCCGCGACCTGGACATCGTTGGCTGGGACAATCCACAGGTGCGGGGGTTTCAGCCCATTCCCAATGGCGCGGCGCATGACCTGATGCGCGGCCTGAAGGGGGCTAACTACTGGGTGCTGGAGACAACCGCCGGGCCGCGCGGTGGCGGCGATGCCAGCGTCATGCTCGACAAGGGCGCCATGCGCTCCGTGATCTGGGCCGACATCGGCCATGGTGCGGACCTCATCAGCTATTGGCAGTGGCGCGACGCTCTCAACGGGGGCGAGGCGAACCACGGCGCAATCGTTGACGTCGATGGCGAACCAGACCCCATCTACAGCGAGTGGACGCAGATCGGCAGGGAGTTTGAGAAGGCCGGCCCGGCGCTGCGGGGGACCTCCGTCGACGCCAGTGTAGCCATCCTGCATTCCTATCCGAGCCGCTGGACCATCAACTGGCAAAAGATGAACCCCGCTTATAACGCTGTGAACGCGTTGATGAGCTACTACACGCCTCTTCACGAACTCGGCTACACCATCGACATCGTTCCGCCGGACCGCGACCTCTCGAAGTACAAGCTCGTGATTGCGCCCGCCCTGGAGGTTCTTACCCAGGCTGAAGCGGACAATCTCACGCGTTACGTCAAGCAGGGTGGCCACCTGGTTCTCGGCCAGCGTTCGGCCATGAAAGACGAAAACAATTCGCGTTGGCCACAGCGCCAGCCCGGCCCGCTCGTCTCGCTTCTGGGAGCTCGTGTGGAACAGTTCACGGCGCTCGATCATCCTGTCGACATTACCGGCGCGTGGGATGAAGCGAAGGCCGATTTGTTCGCCGAACAGCTCACCGTCCAGGCCGATGACGTCAAGGTGCTCGCGCGCTATCACGCCCCGCAATCCTGGCTCGACGGGCAGCCCGCAGCCGTGACCCGCAAAGTTGGAGCAAGCGGTTCCATCTCGTATATCGGCGTGTGGCTGAACGAATCGGGAATGAAGAAGGCCGCGCAATGGATGCTGCGAGAGAGCGATGCGAAGCCAGATCTTCTTCAGGCGCCGGACGGGGTGGAGGTCTACCGCCGTGCGGGGGCCGGCAAGACGGTTTTTATCGTCGATAACCCGACGCGCCTTCCTCAGAAGGTCCTTCTCCCTGAGCTGATGAAGGATGCGTTTACCGACCAGATGGTTCATTCCGTGGAGCTGCCAGTCTACGGAGTTGCCGTGCTGGTAGCGACAGAGGAGGAACGATCCGGCAAGAAATAAGTTTCGGCCTGAAGGTGTCCTGCCGGACGGGCCCACCGCGCTGTCCTGCCGGACGGGCCCACTCCGCTGTCCTGCCGGACGGGCCCACTGCGCGTGGGGCGGTCACTTCGTGACTTGTATACCGGTGTTGGCAACCTTTGCTGCGATGGCTCCTCCCGTTGGTCGGGATCAACTTCGGTTGGAGGGCCGCGCTAGGCGAAGAATCGCGCTGGCTCGATGGTCGCTGCGGGTTCGCCCGCGGCGACGATTCGACGCTGCAGCTCGGCGCGAAGCGTCTCGCACACCCTGGAATATCCTGGCCGTCCGATCAGATTTGTATGTTGGGCTGGATCGCCCTCCAGGGAATAAAGCGCAAACTCCTCATACTGGGTGCTGTGTGGCTGGCTGTCGCCTTTGATCGCTGGATCGTACACGGAATAGCTCCAGTCTTTCGTACGGAGGGAGCGTCCACACATTGAATCGCTGATCTGGATATACGCTGACGAATCCCAGTTGGCGCGAGCCTCCGAGCTATGCATGAGCGAGCGCACCGGCCTTCCACGCATGCTCGCCGGAGGCTGGATGCCTGCCGCGTCCAGTAGAGTCGGAGTAAGGTCCAGAAGCGTGACGATCTCTTCGACGACCTGCGCCTGATCGTATCCCGGTCCTGAAATAAGGAACGGCACGCGAATGGATGAATCGTGGGGTGAACGCTTGTACTCGCCCATCCGCGTGCGGAAGGTGCAGCCATGATCGGAGAAAAAGAGAACGATGGTGTTCTCGAATTGGCCGGTCTTTTTCAGCGTGTCGAAGATGCGTCCGACACAATCGTCGATTGCTTGAACGCAGCCGTAATAGCCGGGAAGATGGGATTTGAAGTGGCCCTGAATGCCCGGCAGACTCGTTTGCCAGTTGCCTGGCAATCCCAGCAGATCGGGCGGAACGTAGGGCGTCTCGAATGTTTCCATATAGCGGGCGGGAGCCACGAACTGATCCACATCGTTCTGGTGGTGCGGCTCCAGTTGCGACAGGAACAGCAACCAGGGCTTCTCATGCTTCTGTTCCAGGAACCCAACCGCGCGGTCCGTCAAGAAGTCGACGCGATACTCATTTTGAAAACCGATATCCTGCCCGGCGTCGTTCCAGTACGACCCATGATTTGGATGGGAGACTAACTCCAGCACGTTCGCCCCCTCCCACAGATCGTCGAAGCCGCCGCGAGATGGTCCCGGAGGGATCCACCCTGTCTGTCTTTCACCGCGCTCATTTTTATTCGCGGAGACGTGCCACTTCCCGATGAACGATGCCGTGTAGCCATTCTTCCGGAACTCCGTGGCTATTGTTGGCAGCGTGTGATCCAGCTCCAAACCGAGCTTCCACACGCCAGTTTCGGTCGCGTACCGGCTCGTGAGAAATGACGCGCGTGAGGGAGAACAGAGCGGATTGCTTGCCGTGCAATTTCGGAACATGATGCCGCGGCGAGCCATCGCATCGAGGTGGGGGGTGCGCGTATATGGATTTTCGCCGAGAGCGCCCACAAAATCACTTCGAAACTGGTCTGCGCAGATCATGAGGATGTTCGGCCGGCGCGCACCGGCTTGATCAGCCTGCATCGATTTTCCGGCCGTAACGAGGGCGCCGGAAGCGAATGTAGCGTTGCGAATAAATTCGCGGCGGGTAGCGATGGGGAGTCGGGTGTCATTCATAATTTCCGGAGCCGGCGTTCGCTTTCAATAGTATTGGAAGATTTCCTGCTTTGCGCGATGTCGGGGCGCGTAGCTATTTTCTTGGAACGGATTTCGGATCGGTATACACCGCAGGGCTGTCCTGCCGGACGGCCCCATTTCGGTGTCCTGCCGGACGGGCCCACTGCGCTGTCCTGCCGGACGGGCCCACTGCGCGTGGGGCGGTCACTTCGTGACTTGTATACCGGTGTTGGCAACCTTTGCTGCGATGGCTCCTCCCGTTGGTCGGGATCAATGTCGGTTGGAGGGCCGCGCTGCTGCTTGAATTTATTCGGGCGGTTGGCTGCTTCCGCGGCCCGTGAGCTCTCGAATCAAATCAACTTCATGTTGCCTGTAAGGTCGATCGTCCTGGCGGAACACCTCGTGAAACCATACCGTGGGTTTTTCAAGGACGTACGGCCTTTGCCAGGAATCCCAGGGAAGATAGGTTTGTGTCTTCCCTGCGACTAGTCCCCAGTTGATAGCGCCTACGCGGTATCGCCTGGCAATCGGTAAATCGTTGTCAAAGGTGCTTCCCGCCCCCCTTGCCATGTATTCCGTGCAAATAAGGGGGCGACCGTAAGGCTGCAGCTCCTTGATGCGGGCCTCGAAATCTTCTGGCCAGCCGTAGTTGTGAAAGGTGATGATGTCAGACTCGGCAATCTGAATTTTAGTGGTCGCGCTCTCTTTGTCCGGGTGTGACCAGTCGCCCTGCCAGACCCCGCTGGTCAAGGGCTGGATAGGATGTTGAGAGCGTGCCCAGGCAAAAGCTTCAGGTAAGAGACGATCTACCAACTCCGTTTTATTCGGCACTTCGGTGCTCTTGTACGAGCCATTGTTTGGGTTGTCCGGCTCGTTCCAGATATCCCACGCGAGAATACGGCTGTCATTCGCGAACGCTCCTACTACGCCTTCGACGTAGGCTTGGAGCTTCGGCTGATAGGACGGATCCGAAATGCCCCGGGCGCCGGGGCTCTGCACCCAGCCGGAGTTGTGTATGCCCGGTGTGGGTGGATGCTGCGGTCCGAGATGTGGCCGCGGATCCCAGCAGGAATCAAAGAGCACAAAGATGGGGCGGATGCCATGCCGTGAAGCTATGGTCAGGAACTCCGCAAGGCGATTCTTGAATGCCTCCGGATTCTGCTGCCAGAGCTGATCCTGGAGAAAGACGCGCATGGTATTCATGCCGATGCTCTGCGCCATGCCTAGCTCTTTATCGTTCAGCTTCGGGTCCCAGGTCTCGGGCTGAAACATCTCCAACTGGTTGATCGCATCGGATGGCACATAGTTTGCTCCGACCAGCCAGGGCTCATGCGCATACCACGCACGGGCCTTTTCGGCGGACCATCGCGCCGGTTCCTGTGCCCAGGCGATGGAGGCGGTGAAAAGAAGCGCGAGGAGAAGAAGTTTTCTGGCTTTCATCATCGTCAATGTAGTTTTCCTGGCTTAATCGAGTGTGCAATACCGCAGAGCTGTCCTGCCGGACGGGCCCACTTCGCGTGGGGCGGTCACTTCGTGACTTGTATACCGGTAATTGCCACCATCTGCGGCGATGGCCCTCCCGGTGGTCGGGATTGAGAATAGAGTACATCGGTTGGAGGATTGCTCTGCTTGAGAAACGTTCAATCGGTTGCAATCGATTGACACTCCGATTGAGTGTGAAATATAGTTAGCGGATGGCGCTAGTCCCGGCCACATATTTCACAGTGGCTTAGGATACACGTCGCTAAGGATACGAGATGAATGTCAACTTGACGCCCGGAAAGCTCGCGGGCTTACATGCGGTTGCCGATGACCGTGGGGTAATTGCCGCTGCCGCGATGGATCAGCGTGGCCTGTTGAAGCAGATGCTGATCAGGGAATTGGGCGGGAAAGAGCCCTCCGATGTGATGATGTCTGAGTTCAAGCAGATCGTCGCCAGAACATTGACGCAGTATGCCTCCTCCATTCTGCTCGACGTCCAGTACGGCCTGGAAGCCACTAAAAACATCAATGGCAAAGGTCTGCTATTGGCGTATGAGAAGGCCGGATATAGCCCCGACAAGCCGGAGCGGCTGCCCACCTTGTCCGAGGGCTGGTCCGCTCTGCGCATCAAGGAAGCCGGCGCCGACGCGGTAAAGATTCTGGTTTACTACTCGCCCTTTGAGAAGGAGTGGGTGAACGATCAGAAGAAAGCCTGGGTCGAGCGGGTTGGCGCGGAGTGCCGTGCCATCGACATCCCATTCTTTCTGGAATTCCTGGGATACAGCGTGCATGGCGAAGATGAGGCGGGACCGGAGTACGCCAGGCGCAAACCGGAGCTTGTGCTCCGCTCCATGGAGGAGTTCACAAAGGGCCGGTATGCCGCGGACGTCCTGAAGGTCGATGTTCCCATTCAAATGGCATTCGTCGAGGACACAAAAGCCTTCCGTGGCAATGCCATCCATAGCCGCGCGGAGGCCATGCGTCTGCTGAAGCAGGCCGCGGATGCGACCGATCTCCCCATTGTCTATCTCTCAGCCGGTGTGAGCAGCCCTGTGTTCATTGAGACGCTGGAGCTGGCGGCGGAGGCAGGTTGCGAGTTTCACGGTGTTTTAGCTGGCCGCGCAACCTGGCAGGACGGCGTCCCGGTTTATGTGAAGCAAGGCGCTGCCGCTTTGGAGGATTGGCTGAACTCCCAGGGCAGGGAGAATATACAGGCTCTCAATCGCACGCTAAGATTGGCTAGACCGTGGCAGCAGGCGCGAAGTGTACGTGCGTCAAGCGAAGCCGTTTCGCGCTGACCCCGGTCCAAGAGCCATCATTTTCTTCAGGCGGAGCCGGTTGCCAGAATCAGTCGAGCAGCGCGAACAGGTCGCTCCGTGGACTCCAGAGTCACCTCTGTTTCGGCGCCGATGGATCATTCTCGGGCTGCTGTTCACGATTACGGTCATCAACTTTATCGACCGTCAAACGCTCTCTGTACTTGCGCCCGTAATTCGCAACATCTTCCAGCTTTCCAACGAACAATACGGTCGCATCGTCGCCGCGCTTCAGTTCGGAATGATGTCCGGCGAATTTCCCATGGGTTACCTGATGGACCGGTGGGGAACGCGCCTCGGTCTGTCGTTTGCCGTCTTATGGTGGTCATCGGCTACGGGCGCGCAGATCTTTGCGCGGTCGGGTTTGCAGTTCGGTGCGATCCGCTATTGGATGGGAACCGGAGAATGCGGCAATTTCTCGGGTGGCATCAAGACCGTAACCCGCCTTTTCTCCAAAACCGAGCGGACTCTTGCCATCGGCATATTCAACAGCGGAACCATGGTCGGCGCTACTCTCGCCCCGCCGCTGATCATATTTCTGCTCAATCGATATGGATTCCGTGCCGCGTTTCTTCTTCCCGCTGCGCTTGGGTTATTCTGGCTGGTCCTGTGGTGGCTCCTCTATAAACGCGAGCCGGAGCCCACGGTTCAGGTCGCTCAGACTCCGGCATCGCTCAAGGCGATGCTCTCCGACTCGTCGACCTGGGCGGTGATGGCGTGCCGGTTTTTCAATGGCCCGGTCCTTCAGTTTTACTGGTATTGGATTCCAAGTTATCTGTATAGCGTCAGGCACTTGTCGATGATCCAAATCGGGTTTCTGGGTTGGATTCCCTACTTGTTCGGCGATATCGGCGGCGTGCTGGGCGGGTCGGCGGCAGGCATCCTGTTACGCCGGGGCGTGCCGGTCGCGAAGACGCGGAAGCTCCTAATGTACGGCAGCAGCGTGTTCTGTCTCACCAGCTTCTTCGTGCCATACGCCAGTGGGAAGGTGATGGCGATAGCGATGATCGGGATCGCCCTGACCGCGGACAATTTTCTCTCGGCGAATATGTACGGCGCTGTAACCGACCTGTTTCCCGACCATAAGATCGGCCGCGCCACCGGCCTTACCGGAGTCGCCGGCGGTTTCAGCGGACTGCTGTTCCCGCTGCTCACCGGCTACATGGTGGATCGGTTCTCCTACACGCCGGCCTTTCTGATGGTCGCGATCATGCCTCTTGTGGCAACGTTTGCGCTCTTCCTGGTGGGCCGCAGGTATCGAAGCCTGGCATAGCTGACGCTGATTTTCGGAAGGGTATACACAGCGTGGCTGTCCTGCCGGACGGGCCCACTTCGCTCAGCCACCCCACAAACGAAGACCTGTTTGCGGGGGCCCCGATTCGCGGGCACTTCGTGCCGCGTGTACCGGTTTTGATTACACCTGCTGCACAGGCCCTCCCGTTGGTCGGGATCAGGTTTAGATTGCTGTCAGATGTGAAGGCTGACGAGGAAGCGGGAGCCTGTTCCATCGGCGCTTTCGCATTGGATGGAGCCGTGATGCGCTTTGGCGATGGCATCGGCTATGGAAAGCCCGAGTCCACCGGAGCGCTTGTGTCCGAAGGTCTGCGGCGCGGCGCGGTAGAAGCGCTCGAAGATGTGAGGCAGATGCTCCTCCGGGATTCCTATACCCTGATCTTCGATGCTGACGGTCAATTGGCCTTCGGCGCGGCGAAGGCCGACACTGATTACCGTGTCCGGGGGAGAGTACTTGATCGCGTTTTCCATCAGGATGAGAAAAAGCTGGCGCAGCAAGGTCTGATCGCCGCGCAGCTCGGCTTCGACCCAGTGGCTCTTGTGGATGGCGATGCGTTTTTCGCGGGCAAGCGGAGTGGCAATACCGCAAGCTTCCTCCAGGACTTCATCCAGATGCAGCTTGTCCTGGGTCAGCATCAACTGGCCTGCGTCGGCCATGGACAAGGTGAAGAGGCCTTCGATGATGCGGCCCATGGTGGCAAGCTCGTCATCCATAACGCTCAATGCGTGCACGTAATCTTCAGCGGGCCGCGGATGAGTAAGCACGAGCTGGGTCTCTCCGTGAAGCACAGCGAGCGGCGTGCGGAGCTCATGGGCGGCGTCGGAGACGAAACGGCGCATCTGCGTCACGAGCAGGTCTACTCTCTCGAAGAGCACATTGAAGTTGGTGGCAAGCCGGCCGAGCTCGTCATGCAGGTTGCGAACCGGAAGCTTGGGTGTAAGGACGTATTCGCCGGTTCCCGATATACGGTTGGTGAGTTGCTCCACGTTTTGCGCCAGCACGCCAAGCGGGCGCAGCGAGCGCGCAACATACCAGCGGGCCAGCACCGCGGTAAAGAACAGGCTGGCGATCCACGCAAGAAGGAATTTCTTGCGGAAGCTCGCTTCGATGGTATTGATCGTCGACGTGGGCTCCGACACGATGAACCACGCGGCCTGTCCTTCAATCGTGATGGGGATGACGACTTCGCGGATGGAGCCGACGGGAGAAGGGACGGTGCGGAAGACAGTCTTGGTCCGCTCCGTGAGGTTGTCGTGAGGAAGATCGAGCAGCCCGAGAGTCTTAGACCGATGCATCGATCGCCCGGATGAGTCGAAGATCTCGAAGTACTGGCGGTGAAGGTCGAGCGCCTCCATCGCTTGAATGCCGCCGGGGTACTGCGTGAGGGCGACCAGGGGCCGGGCGCGATCCTCGAGGCGCTCGAAGCGGGTCTGCTGCAGCCCGGTCTCGAAGAGGCTGTAGACGAAGAGGTAGGTTCCGATCAGGAGTGTACCGACGATGGCGCAGAAGAGCAGAAGCATTCTCGCCCTGAGGGTGAGGCGGGGCATCATGGCGCCGCACTCAGCTTGTATCCGATACCGCGAACGGTATGGATCAGCCTGACTGGCGCTGCGGAATCGACCTTTTGCCGCAGGCGGTTGACGTACACCTCGACCAGGTTTGTCTCGGTGTCGAAACCATAGGACCAGACATACTCGATGATCTCGGAGCGGGTTACGGCACGAGGCGAGTTGAGCATCAGCAGTTCGAGCATGCTGAACTCCTTTACGGTCAGGGCGATGGGACAGCCGGAGCGCGCGGCGGAACGCTTGTGACGGTCAAGTTCAAGATCTTCGACCTGCAGTCGCGTGTTGCGGTTGTGGAGTCCGCGACGGGTCAGGGCGCGGACACGGGCGTGGAGTTCCGCGAGCACAAAAGGCTTGGTCAGGTAGTCGTCGGCGCCTGAGTCCAGGCCTTCCACGCGCTGCTCGATCAGCGTACGTGCGGTCAACATCAGGATGGGCGTTTCGATGCCGTTCTGCCGCAGCTCGCGGCAGAGCTGGGTGCCGCTCATGCCGGGCAGGCGCACATCGACAAGCATGAGCTCGTAGACGTTTCCGGTCGCCATCTGGAGGCCGCGCTCACCGGTGTCCGCTACTTCCACCTGGTGAAGATGCTCGCGCAAGGCACGCGAGATGAAACTTGCTACTTTCTTCTCGTCCTCGACGACCAGAATGCGCAAGGGCGACTCCCCAGCCTTTTATTTCCAGGCTTCTATTGCCAGCCTTTTATTTCCAGACTTCTATTTCCGGACTTCTATTTGCGCAAGTGTATCAACTCGGAATGGGCGGCTGATCCGGCGTCATAGACGACCTTGCCTCCGGCGATGGTCAACGCTACGTTCACGCGATAGAGATCGATGGGCGCTATGTGGAACGGGTCGGACGAGAGAACGATGACGTCGGCCAACTTTCCGGGCGTCAGTGTCCCCTTGTCGAGCTCCTGAAAGGCTGCGTACGCGCTGCCCGAGGTGTAAGCCCGGAGCGCCTCGTCCACGGTAACGCGCTGCGCAGGAATCCAGCCCCCTTCGGGCCTGCCATGCACGTCCTCGCGCGTGACGGCGGATGCGATGCCAAGCATCGGATTCATCGGAACGACCGGCCAGTCGGAGCCGAAGGCGAGAGCGACGCCGGAATCGAGCATGGATCGCCACGCGTAGCTGTGCGCGGCGCGGGCCGGACCGATGCGCTCGACGACCCCGGAACCGCCATCGATGGCGGGCTGCATGGAGGCGACGATGCCGAGCTTGCGGAATCGGGCGAAATCGGCCGGCCGTACCACCTCGTCATTCTCCAGTCTCAGACGCAGCGGCGCGGTGTCGGGTGCGCTCTGCGCGTAGACGTCCAGCATCCCGGAGACGGCGCGATCTCCGATTGCGTGGGTGATGAACTGGATGCCCGCTGCGTTGGCCTCGCGCACCTGCGCCAGCATCTTCGCGGGAGGGCTCATCAGCGGATTGGGCACCCCGGTATTAGCCGGCTGGTCGGCGAAGCCTTGATACATCCAGGCCGTGGACGATTCGAGCGAGCCATCCGCGAAGGCTTTTACGGCTCCGAGCTTAACCCAGTCGTCGCCGGTGTTGTGCGAGATGCCGAGACTCTCCAGGCGCTTCATGTCGGAGAAGGGCACGATCTCGTAGAAGCGTGCGGTCAGCCATCCATCGCGCTCGGCACGATGGAGCAGGCTCAGCTCTTTTTCAACCGGCGTTCTGGCGAAGTTGATGCCTCCGGAGGGCGAATGCTCGCCGAGGTTCATGTCTGCCAGCGAGGTGACGCCAAAGCGGGCCGCCTCGGCAAGACCGCGCCGCAGCGCCGCCTCGATCTCGCCGTCAGTCCGCGGCGGCATGATCTTCGCGACCAGGTTCATGGCTGTGTCGCGGAGCAGGCCGGTGTGCAGGTGGGTTGCGGGGTCGCGCACGATCACTCCTCCGGGAGGATCGGGGGTCGCTTCGGTAATGCCGGCACGTTCCAGGGCGAGCGAGTTGACGAGAACCTGGTGGCCGTCCCAGCTATTGACGAACACCGGATTGCGAAGCGTCACCGAGTCGATGAGAGCGCGCGTCGGCATCCTCGCGTCAGGCCACTTGGCTGCGTTCCAGCGCCCTCCTTCGATCCACTTATCGGGACCGAGCATCCGGGCATGGGCGGCGATCCGCGCGACAAAGTCGCCCTCGTCCTTTGAATCGCGGAGTTGGATCTGCACCAGCTGAAATCCGCCTGTGAGAAAGTGCTCGTGGTCATCGATGAAGCCGGGCATGACGAACTGGCCGTTGAGAGGGATAACCTTCGTTTGCGGCCCAATCAACGGCTGCATCTCCGCATCGCTGCCCACAGCGAGGATTCGTCCGCGCCGGATTGCGAGAGCCTGGGCATGGCGTGCGGAAGGTGCGTCTGAACCTGGTTCGCCGGTCCATATATTTCCGTGCAGGAGCACCATCTCCGCCTTGACGCCGGTCTCGTCCGCAGGCGTGGAACTCTGCGCGTACGCAGATGCGATTGCGGCTGCAAGACAACAGAAGGAGACGAGTAGCTTTTTAGTCATGCATGCCTCAGCAACAGCAACTGCGGGGGTCCGTGGATTCAAGGTCCAAGTGCAACGATGCATCTTCGAGAGCAAACAGGAGAGGGAGAGAGAGGGCCATGGAAAAGATGGAAAACAAAGGGCGTTTCCCACTTTCCCACGGCACGACTGCGGCGATCTCTATGAATCAAAAAGTAAAGTTTCTGGACAGGTTCTTAGAAGATCAGCTTGAGCGCCAGTTGTATCTCGCGAGGTGTGGTGGAGGTCGAGGTGATCTGGCCCGCGCTGCTGATGGCCGCGGTCGTCACGTCAAACAGCTTGTTGTTGGTGTAGGGAGCAGCCAGATTCGGGTGGTTTGCGATGTTGAAAGCCTCCGCCCTGAACTGAAGGCGCGACGCCTCCGAAAGGCGCGTCAAGGCGAAGTTCCTGACTAGCGACATGTCGAGCTCGATGACGCCGGGTCCGTCGATGCTGTTGCGGCCGGCATTGCCGAAGCGGTTGCCGGCGATACCCGTGGTGTTGGTGGGGAACGCGAAGCACTGCGTCCTGATGTAATGCTGGAAGTTCCGGGAGCCGGGATTGACCGGGTTCCCGTAGCAGCCGGGGCCTGTGATGCGGTCGGGGATGTCGAACGGGACCGTGTTGCCTTCGCCGAGCGGATCGCCGCTGATGACCGGGGTAAAGGGGAGTCCGTCGGTCACCTGGAAGATGCCGCCCACCTGCCAGCCGTTGGCGATCGCCTCCGCGGCACGATACCTGAGCTTTGCGGCGGGCAAAGAGTACACGGCGTTCGCGACGAATAGCCGGGGCACGTTGAAGTCGGAGGGGCCACGCAGCGGGTCGAAGAGAAACTGACCTGCGATGGAGTTCTGAAAGGGACCGCCGGCGATGACGGACGAGTTGGTGTCCAGGCTCTTCTGCCACGTAAATGAGGCTTGCCACTGCAGCCCTTTGGGCAGGGTTCCACGGAGGCTGGTGAGAAGGCCGCTGTAGACGGAACCTGCGCCCCAGTTCTGACCGTCGATCTGGCCGTACGCGGGATTGACGACAGCTCCCCGGGTCTTGCAGGTCTTTCCCGCGATGGCCTCCACAGGACAGGGGAAGACGATGTCGCCAGCGGAGTCGATCACCGGCTGGACCACGTTGGCGTCCGTCGTACGGAGCGCCTGGTGCACGCCATGAGAGCCGACATAGGAGACATTGAACGTAATGCCTGCGCCCATCTGCTGCTCGAGGCTGAGGTTCCACTGCTGGACGTAATTGCGCGGCGGGGCAAACTGCACATAGCTCGTGCGCAAACTGCCGGCTGTCAGCCCCGCTACGCGGCTGTAGCCCTGGGTCGCGAGGTCGCCGGCTTTGTTTGCAGTGCTGCTTGAATTGAGCGAGAACGGCGTCGCCTGCGTCACCATCAGATTGAACTGGTAGGTGAGGGGAAGGACATCGAAGATGCCGTAGCCGCCACGCAGGACCGTTCCGTGAGCGCCTGCGCCGGGGCTGTAGGAAAAACCGATGCGGGGTTCGACGTTCCTGAGGGTTGGGTTGAGGAAGTAAGGATCGCCCGTGACCGTGGCGGGCGACGTGACAGTCCGCAGGTTCGAGGTCTTGCCGCGAAGCTCGGTGGGAACGCTCGAAGGCTCATACCGGATGCCCGCGACGATGACCAGGTTCTGGCGCAGCTTCCAGTCGTCTTCGATGTAGGCGCCGAAGACGTTCTGCCGCAGATTGCGCGGACTGCCAGGCGTCAGTTGAACCTGAATAGAGGTAGGCGCGCTGTTCTGGAGGAAGGCGCTGAGCGAGCCGTACTTGAAGATACCGTCGGGCGCGGTCTGCTGGGTCGTGTTGACAAGAATGCGCTGGAACGCGAATCCGAACCGCAGCGAGTGGTTGCCGTGGGTGTAGAAAGCGTCGTCGTAGAACTGCGGCGTGGTGAAGCCGTAGGTCGCCAGACTGCTGGAGTTCAGACCGCCGCCGAAGGAAGCCAGCGCCGATACCTGAAGCCCCGGGGCGTAGAGACCCGATGCGGCACCCAGGCTAAGATCGGTCCCCAGTGGATTTGCTCCCGTTCGGTGATCAGAGTTCCGGCGCTCTCGCGATCCAGTCCTACGCGCAGCGCGTTGTAGAACGAAGCCGAGAAGATGTGGTTCTCACTGAGGGAAAAGACCTGCCGCACCGTGTCGCTGAGATTGGTCAGGACGTTCAGGTTATCGGGCTGCGTGGTATTTCCGTTGTCGTACAGGTAAATGCCGGAGAGTGAATCCTGCGACGAAAACGTATGATCGATTCGGCTTGTGACGAAGTTCTCCGGCGTGAACTCCTTGCTCGCAAAGATATACGATCCGGTGTCCGAGTTCGCGGCCAGCGGGGTGTTCGGAAGCGGAAAGATCGGAAGATAGCGGGCCACAGTAGGATCGACGGCCACCTTGCCCGCAACCAGGGCGCCCGTTCGTGCAAGCGCCGTAGGAACGATGGACGTGGTCGCCGAGGTCAACACCTGGCGGAAGCCTTCGTAGTTCGCGAAGAAGAAGGTCTTGTTCTTCCATAGCGGAGCTCCGATTGTGGCTCCATACTGGTTCCTGCGGAAGGGCAACTTGCGTCCGGTGGGATTGCCTGCGTCGGTGAAGAACTCGGAGTCGAAGAAGTCGTTGCGCAGGAACTCGTAGACGGAGCCGTGAATCTGGTTGGTTCCGGAGCGTGTAATCGCATTGATGACGCCGCCCGAGGTGAGCCCGTACGAGGCCGAGTAGTTGCTCGATATGACCGAGAACTCCTGAATGGCCTCGGCGCCCAGGCTCAGGCCGGCCGTGCTGCCAGGAGCCGAGTTGGCGTAGTCGTTGATCACGATGCCGTCCAGCCGATAGCTGTTCTGCTGCGGACGTCCGCCCGAAATGGTGAGTTGCTGGCCGAAGCCGCGATTGCCTCGGCTCGCGGTGGAGGTTGCGTCGGGCTGACTGCGGATCGCGGCAATGCCCGGCTGCAAGGTGGCAAGCTGGGTCCAGTCGCGTCCGTTCAGGGGAAGCTCACGCGTTGTTTCGCCGGTGACCACGGCGCTGACAGAGGCGGAGCCAAGCTCGAGCTTAGAGGAGGTGTCCGTCACTTCGACAGACTGGTCGAGCGTGCTTAGGCTGAGCACGAAGTCGATGACGGGCCGCTCCCCGACGGTGAGCACGACGCCGGTCTTCTTTTCCGCACGGAAGCCTGGAGACGTGACGCCTACCTCGTAAGGGCCGGGCTGAAGGTTGGGGAAGATATATTCGCCCTTGCTGTTACTGGTGGTTGTCCGCTCCGTACCCTGGGCCAGGTTCCGCGCTTTCACGCTCGCCTGCGGGATGAGATTGCCCGAAGGATCGACAACCGTGCCGGACAACGTTGCGCCGGTGACCTGCGCGTAGAGAGCCGGCATGGAGCCGGAGACCATCGGAGCCACGATGAACGCAGCCGCCAGCGAAACGAGCCTGCATTGTCTTTGCATTGCCCCCATAGGTGCTCCTCCAAAAAAGCCGGTCGTGTTACCTCGATCATCGTCCGCATCCACCAGAAGACGTGGCGGGCTCTCCGTATCGAGTGGACGCAGTGTAAGTCGGGGGGCGATGAACCCGTGATTAACATTTATTCAGGTAGTCTTTCGACCGGCTTGGGGCTGCTATACCTGTCTGAGTCCCACAATTGAGTTACGCTGTGCGGGCCTGCTCAGGAGCCACTTATGAATGTCCGTTTGAAGTCCTCTATGCGTTGCCTGACCCTGGTGGCTCTCTGGCTGCTCGGCGCGGGTGTCCTGGCGCTGGCACAAAGCGCAGCACCTTCCGACCCGAAGGAATCGCTGGACAGCTTCATCAATCCGCAGGCAGCCGATACCGCGACCAAGCTCGAAGTGATTCAGCAGGAGATCTATCAGGCGGAGCAGGAGACGATCGTTCAGGGCTTCGTGCAGGAGTATGGCCAGCGCGACCACTTGAAGCGCGTTCTCTATGCAAGCGGATCGGAGTTGATCCCGGGATACGTCTTCACGCCCGTGGACATGGTGAAGGGCAAGCGCTACCCCGCAATCCTGTTACTGCACGGCGGCAACCACGAGAAGCTGGACTGGCGCTTCTTCCGGTATATCGATTCCGCGGTTGCCAAGGGCTTCGTCGTCTTGTTCCCGGAGTACCGGGGGAGCCGCGGATACGGTGAAAACCAATACATCAACAACTACGGCGTATCGGATCTTGAAGACGTGCTCGCGGGCGCCGAGTATCTGTCGCACCAGGACTTCGTGGATAGCTCCAGACTGGGGATTATCGGTCATAGCCGCGGCGGAATGCTGACCATGTCCGCCATTGAGAGGGAGCCGAAACGCTTCAAGGCCGCGGTCGAGATCGCGGGTATCGCCGACCTGGTCGTGTGGATGGGCTACAAGCCTGAGTTTCGCCGTGCCGATATTGCGTCCCAGAAGAACTATGGCGGCAAGCTGCCGAATCAGAATCTTCAACCGTACATCGATGTATCGCCCATCAATCATGTCGACAGCATCGAGACGCCGCTGCTGATCGTTGGTACGACGATGGACAACGAGGTGCCGTTCAGCACGGGCGGAGGCCGCATGATGGACGCCATGAAGGCCCGCGGAAAGGTCTTCGAAAGCAAAATCTACGATAAGGCGCCCGGCGGACATGTCTTTCTTTTCGGAGACACGCCTGACGCAAATGACTGCCTCGATCGGTCCCTGGCATTTTTGGCAAAGTACCTGAAGCCGTAGCGGGAGGAAGCTGTGATCAAGTCCAGGAAACTCGTCCTTCGGTTTATCGTTCTTTTGTGCGTGGCTTATCCGGCAGCGCGAGCCTCTGCTTCGGCGGGGCCGGCGGTGCAGGCAAATGTTCGCGACGTGGGTCCGAAAGGCCTCCTGCTGACATACAAGTGTCTCCCGTCCTCGCGCGCGGCCTTGCGGAAGTACATGAGCGGAACCGGGCTCCAGGAGTTGAATGCGCTGCAGTCGGCGGGCGTGCTTGCCGGCAAGACAATTCTCTTCAGCAGGTACGTCGATACCGACAACTGGGATCTTCTGATCTTCCTCGACTTCAGCAGTCCAGAGCAGATGCAGAAGTGGAATCAACTGGAGCATACCGAGGCCGCCGGCTTCGAACCGGAGGGTCTGAAGCTGGTGACGGCGATCTCTACCTACCAGATCGATCTTGTGCAGGCGAAGAGCTCTCCCTCGCCATCCGCACATCCCGTGTACATGGTTCTTCCCTACGACTACACCGTTTCGACCGATGCGTACCTGGAGTACCTGAAGGGCTACGTGGCGCCCCAGATGTCCGGCTGGATCGAAGCAGGACCGCTCAGCAGCTACAGGATGTTTGTCGGTCGAGGCGTAGCGGACCGTCCCTGGTCGGCGGTCATCCTGCTCGCCTACCAAGATGATGAAGCGCTGGGACGGAGGGATGTGACTGTGGCCGCCGTCCGCGCGAGGCTGAAGAACGATCCAGGCTGGAAGGCGCTCAGCGATAACAAGCAAACCGTGCGGAAGGAGAAGGCACCGATCATCGCTGACGAGATCCGATAACCGGCCGCACATTCGGACTCGCAGCCATTCAAAATACGTGTTAAGGATGATGACAAAAACATAACAACTGGCAAACGTCCTCTCGAAGCAAGTTTTTAGACACGTTCCAGGGAGCTAATCCGCTCGTGCGTGGCAGAGCCCCCACGGCCCGCGCCACCCGGTAAAATGGACTTCATGCCGACCCAGCTCGACCAGATCCTCGCCCACACCCTGCGCCAGGTGCAGGCCCGCAAAGGCGCCGCGGACTACGGCCTGCTCGAGCGCAACGCCGCCGCCCATACGCCCCGCGGGTTCACCGCCGCGCTCCGGACCGCAGCCGCCGCCGGGCCCGCCGTCATCGCCGAAATCAAAAAAGCCTCGCCGTCCAAAGGCCTCATCCGGCCGGACTTCCACCCCGTCGCGCTCGCTCGCGCCTTCGCGTCCGCCGGCGCCGCGGCCCTCTCCGTTCTGACGGACGAGGAGTTCTTCCAGGGCTCGCTTGAAGACCTTCAGCAGGCCTCCGCCGCGGTTGCCCTTCCCTGCCTCCGCAAGGACTTCATCGTCGACCCGTTCCAGGTCCTCGAAGCCCGTGCCTCCGGCGCCGACGCCATTCTCCTCATCGTCTCCGCCCACACCGACGAGGCCCTGGGCGATCTTCGCGACGAGGCCCACAGCATGAACCTCGACGTGCTCTGCGAGGTCCACAGCCGCGACGAGCTCGAGCGCGCCATCGCCCTCGGCTTCGACCTCATCGGAGTCAACAGCCGCGACCTCCGCACCTTCGCCGTCCGCACCGAACTCCTGGCCGAGCTCGCCGTCTGGATGCCCAAACAGGCCGTCATGGTCGCCGAAAGCGGCATCCGCACCCCCGAAGACATCGTCCGCCTCCGCGAGCTGGGCTACGACGCCTTCCTGATCGGTGAAGCCCTGATGCGCCAGCCCGACCCGGCCGCGACGCTGGCCCTGCTGCTCGACCGCCAGTACACCTCCGAGCTCTAGCCATGTGGATCAAGATCTGCGCCAACACCAGCCTCGAAGACGCCCGCATGGCAGCGGATCTCGGCGCCGACGCGGTAGGCTTCGTCTTCGCCCCAAGCGTTCGCCAGGTCACGCCCGCCGATGTGGCGGCTATCACCCCGCATCTTCCGGCGCACGTCGAGCGCGTCGGTGTTTTCCCTGCCCTCCCCGCAGCGGAGATCGCGGAGATCGCGGCGCAAGCCGGATTGACCGCCATTCAGCTCCACGGCGAACTCGATCTCGCGCTGATCGAACGCCTGCACCATCTCGTCGCCGGCCGCATGCACATCATCCAGGCAATCCACTGGCAGCTCGACGCAGACCTGGCCAGCAGTGTGGCCGTGGCACGGCAGCTTACCCGAATCGCAGCGCAGGGAATCGTGGAGCGCGTCCTCATCGACTCGAAGGTGGGCAGCGCCACCGGAGGAACCGGCCAGACCTTCAACTGGAGCGCGGCAAGGGCCGTATTCTCGCAGGCCGCTCCGACCCTTCATCTCATCGTGGCAGGCGGCCTGCGGCCTGAGAATGTAGCCGAAGCCATCGCCGGCCTGGAACCCTGGGGGATAGACGTCGCCAGCGGCGTCGAAGCCGAACCCGGCCGCAAAAGCCGTGAAAAACTTTCAGCTTTTATCAGAAACGCCAGAGGCTCGAGCTAATGCTGATTTCGATTGGGTATGCACCACGACGAGCTGTCCTGCCGGACGGGCCCACTTCGCTCAGTCACCCCACAAACGAAGACCTGTTTGCGGGGACCCCGATTCGGCGGGCACTTCGTGCCTTGTGTACCGGTCTTGATTCCACTTGCTGCACAGGCCCTCCCGTTGGTCGGGATCGAGAAGAGAGTCTATCGGGTTGACTGAGCGCAGGGGCCCGCCTTGCTTCAGCCTCTACGCGTGATGCGGCGACGACGGGTGAGCATGCGGCTTCGGGCTCCGGTCATGGAACAGTTGCGGACGCATATGTGCCGAGGGCCCCTTGGTCCGGGCGGACGCTACGGCAGGAACGAATGCGAACAGCAAAGCGAGAGAAAGCTGGGCGAGAGAAACTTTGGCGATGAAAATTTTAAGCTTCATGAGGCAACCTTCCGTCTTATCCATAAGACGTACCAGAGCTGATGCCGGATTCAAATAGTACACCCCAGCCCGACATTCGAAGCTCCCGGGTACACGCAACGTAACCCCGGCCACTCACATCCCCAGCTCCCGCGCCAGGAACGCATAGTGATCCACCGTGGCCTCCAGCCGCTTGCTCAACGGCATCCCGCCGCCATGCCCCGCCCGCGTCTCCACGCGGATCAAAACCGGCCGGCTCCCCGCCTGCGCCGCCTGCAACGCCGCCGTGTACTTGAAGCTGTGCGCCGGATAGACGCGGTCGTCATGGTCCGCGGTCGTAATCAGCGTAGCCGGATACGCAACGCCGGGCTGGATGGTATGCAGCGGCGAGTACCGGTGTATGGCCCGAAACTCCTCCGCATCTTCGGACGGCGAACCATACTCCGCCTTCCACGCCCACCCGATCGTGAACCGGTCGAAGCGCAGCATATCCATCACTCCCACCGCGGCATGGACCGCGCCAAACAGCTCCGGCCGCTGCAACTCGCAGGCGGTGACCAGCAGCCCACCGTTACTCCCGCCGGAGATCGAGAGCTTCCGCGCCGACGTGTACCTCTCCGCGATCAGCCACTCCGCCGCCGCGATAAAGTCGTCGAACACGTTCTGCTTCTTCGCGCCCGTGCCCGCCGCGTGCCACGCCTCGCCATACTCGCCTCCACCCCGCAGGCTGGGCTGCGCATACACCCCGCCCATCTCCATCCACATCACCAGCGCGGGAGAAAACTCCGGCATCAGCGAGATGTTGAACCCGCCATACCCGTACAGCAGGACAGGCGCATCGCCATCGAGCGCCAGGCCCTTCCTGTGGCTGAGGAACATGGGCACCCGCGTCCCGTCCCTGCTCGCATAAAACACCTGCTTCGTCTGATACGCGGCCGGATCGAACCCCAGCTTCGGCTGCCGGAACAGGGTTGAAGCCCCTGTCGTCATATCCAGCCGCCAGGTCGTCCCCGGCGTCGTAAAGTTGCTGAACTGGTAGAAGGTCTCGGTGTCTTCCCTGCGTCCTCCGAAACCCCGCGCGGTCCCAATCGCAGGCAGCGCCAGCCGCTCGATCAGGCGGCCATCCCGCCCATGCAGCATGACTACGCTCTGCGCATCCGCCAGGTAGCTCGCGATGAACGTGTCGTTCACCATGGCCACCTCGTCCAGATGGTGCTCGCTCTCGGCAATCACGGTCCTCCAGTGCTCCCGTGCCGGCCGGTCCAGATCGACCTCAATCACTCTCCCGTTCGGCGCATCGAGCGTCGTCCGCAGCCAGAAAATCGTCCCGTCGTTGTCGATCGGCGCATACACCGCATCGGCGCTCTCGACCAGCTTCAGGGCCGCCTCCCCGGGCCGCTCCAGATTCTTCACCCAAAGCTCGTTGTTCGGGCTCGTCCCTTTGCTCTGATACAGCAGCAGGTAGCGCCCATCGTCGGTCACCTGCGCGCCGATATTCATCTCCTTGTCGTCCGGGCGGTCGAACACCAGCGCATCCTCGCTTTGCGCGGTTCCCAGCCGGTGAAAGTAGACCTTGTGGAAGTAGTTCGCGGCCTTCAATGCCTCAGCCTCTCCTGCCTCGCCGGCCGGAGCGTCGTACCCGGCATAGAAGAATCCGCTGCCATCCTTCACCCACGCCGCCCCGCTGAACTTCGACCACTCCACCCGGTCCGCGAGGTCTTTGCCTGTGGCTACCTCACGCACATGCCACCGCACCCAGTCGCTGCCCGCCTCCGCGATCGAGTAGGCCGCGAGCGCGCCATCTTCGGTAATGCTGAGCCCGCTGATCGCCACCGTGCCATCCTCCGAGAACGTATTTGGATCGAGAAGCACGCTCGCCTCGCCCTCCAGCCCCTGCTGCCAGTAGAGGACATTCTGGTTCTGCAGCCCGCTGTTGTGCGCGTAGAAGTATCGTGTCCCCCGCCGCGCCGGAGCGGTATACCGCTCGAAGTTCGTCAGCTCCATCAGCCGGGCCAGCATCCCCTCGCGCCCCGGAACCTCGGCCAGGTAGCGCTGCGTCAGTCGATTCTCCGCATCCACCCAGGTCTTCACCTCGGCCGAATCCACATCCTCCATCCACCGGTACGGATCGGCCACCACCGTACCGAAGTAGTCGTCCGTCTGCTCCGCCCGCCGCGCCGCCGGATACGCCATCCCCAAAGCCGTTCCCGCCGCGCCTGCACCATCCCCGCTATCAGAACTCATCCCGCTTCCTTTCTGGAAGTCCATCTCCCATCTTCCGAAGCTCTTCGAATGCAGTGTCTCGCTCGAAGGATGCTCTGATCAATTCAGACGCTCCGGAAGGAAGCGAGACCTCAGCGGCTGAACAGGCTGCGGAAAAGTCAGGTCGTTCGCCCCGGTCGACTCTCCTCTGTGCGCTTTCCGGCCACGCAGTGGGTGTGACGACCGATCAGAGGCTTCCTATGCCAGTCCGGTCGACTCCGCCTGCTGCTGCGCGTGGTAGCTGGACCGCACCAGCGGCCCGCTCTCCACATGCCGGAAGCCCATCTGCGACGCCTCATGCTTCAGAAACGCAAACTCCTCCGGGGTGTAGTACCGCGCCATCGGCAGGTGGTCCCGGCTGGGTCGCAGATACTGCCCGATCGTCAGGATATCCACCCTCCGGTCGGCCAGGTCGCGGAACACCGCCAGCAGCTCGTGCATCTCCTCGCCCATGCCGACGATGATGCCCGTCTTGGTGACGATCTGGTCGCCTTCGCGGTCGGCAAACATCTCCGCGGCAATCGTCTTTGCCTGGGCAAGAAAGCCCAGCGACCGCTCGTACCGGCCGCCGGACTTGGCCACCCGGTACAGTCTCGGCACGGTCTCGATATTGTGGTTCAGGATCTCCGGCCGCGCCGCAACCACCCGCCGCAGCGCCTCGTCCACGCCCTGAAAGTCCGGCGTCAGCACCTCTACCCGGCATCCCGGCGCCTGCATCCGGATCTCTTCGATCACGCTGACAAACGCCCGTGCCGCGCCTATATTGTCGTCATCGCGGTTGACGCTCGTAATCACCGCATGGGCCAGGCCGAGCTGGGCGACGGCATAGGCGACGCGGCGCGGCTCGTCGAAGTCGATCGGCTCCGGCCTGCCCTTCGGCACCGCGCAGAAGCCGCACCGCCGGGTGCATAGATTCCCCAGCATCATGAACGTGGCCGACTTCTGGTTCCAGCACTCGCCGATATTCGGGCACTGCGCGCTCTCGCAGACGGTATGCAGATTCAGCTCGCGCGCCATCTTCTTCAGCGCATGGAACGTATCGCCCATCGGCGCCTTCGCCTTCAGCCACGCCGGTTTGGGCGCAGGCTTCCTCGGCGTCAACTCGATCTGAACCAGCTCAACCGCAGGAGTCATATCCACAATTGTAAGCCGTCCCCAAATCGCCGTGCGGGGGGCGCTTCATGTTCCGGTTAAAGCTGATTTCGCTTGGGTATACGGCGCAAGGCTGTCCTGCCGGACGGGCCCACTCCGCGTGGTGCGGGCACTTCGTGCCTTGTATACCGATGTGACACTATTCTGCTACGCTGGCCCTCCCGTTGGTCGGGATCAGGAATAAAGTACATCGGTTGGAGAGCCGAAACCCAGGCTGCCTCTCGCCCGCAAGCTCCACATCTGCGGACGTTACCTTCGGTAACTTATCTGTCAAATAGATGGATTACGACGGGATACCCGCCCGCTATACTGGATCGGCTCAACACATCTCAGCCTGAACCGGATTCCATCCGCGATCCTGACGAATGAGTCTGCTGTGTTCTCCGCAATCCGTACGAGGGGCCCTATATATGAAGTCCGCACGCCGCATCCTGATCCACTCCGCCTTGTCCTGCATCCTGGCCGCTCTGGCCTCTACCACCGTCGCAGCCTCTGCGCAGAGCCCCATCAGCTTCACGCCCGGCCCGCAGGTGACCCTCTACCCCGGCCTCATCTCCACCGTTGCCGGCGGAGGCACAGCGACTCCTACGAACGGTGCCCCCGCCACCGGCGTGGCCATCAATCCGCTCTTCGCCACCACCGATCAGAACGGGAACCTCTACTATGCGGACACCAACGCCTGCGTCGTGTACGAGATCTCGAACGGAACCATCTCCGCCATCGCAGGCACGGGCACCTGCGGATACAACGGTGACAATGTGCTCGCTACCCAGGCAGATATCTACCCCTTCCTCAGCAACGTGGCCGTCGACACGCTGGGGAATGTCTACATCGCCGACGCATACAACTCCATCATCCGGAAGGTCACCGCGGCCACCGGGATGATCACCACCGTAGCCGGAACCATTACCGTCAATTCGGGCGTGGTCCAGCGCAACTTCGGATCCACTGGAGACAACGGCCCAGCGAACCTCGCGCAACTGTCGCGCCCACGCGGAGTCTCGGTGGACGCCACCGGCAATCTTTACATCGCGGACACCGGCAACGGCGAAATCAGGCTGGTCAGCGCCTCGACTGGCATCATCACCACCGTCGCCGGCAACGGTGGCCCACCCCCAGCCTCCGGCGATGGCGGCCTGGCGACACTGGCCCAGATTGGGTCGGTACGGGCTGTCGCGTTCGACAGTGCAGGCAACTACTACATACCGGACATAAACAGCTGCGTCATCCGCAAGGTCTCCGCCACGACTCAGATCATCAGTCTCTATGCCGGCAACTATCACTGCGGATTCTCGGGCGACAACGGTCCCGCCACGGCGGCGCAACTGGAGCTGCCCAATTCAGGCACCTTCGATGCCGCCGGAAATCTCTATATCGCGGACACATTCAACGCCATCATCCGCAAGGTCAACGCCGCCACCGGGATCATCACCACCTACGCCGGCATCTATAATCCGCTGGTCAACTCATCCGGAAACAGCGTCACAAACCTTCCCGCCGCCGGGGACAACGGAGCGGCGGACAAAGCCTACTTCGGCCAGACCTACGGCATTGCCATCGACCCCGCCGGCAATCTCTACGTCAACGATAGTTTCCCCGGCGCCATTCGCAAGATCACCCCGACCGCCTTCCCCCTCGCCTTTCCCACCATCACCGTAGGCGCCACCAGCCCCGCCCAGACCGTCACCGTCGCCAACACCGGCAACCTGCCGCTCGTGTTCAGCGGCATCGCCGTCTCCGCCAACTTCGTCCAGCAGCCCACGGGCGGCAGCGAATGCTCCTCCGCCACCCCGCTCCAGCCCGCGCAGGAGTGCAGCCTTCACATCGCCTACGCGCCCTCTCAGGCTGGCATCCCCCTCAGCGGCACCGTCACCCTTACCGATAACGCCAACGCCCAGTCGGCCTCCCCGCAGGTCATCGCCCTTACCGGCGCACCGGCCCTCTCCATGACCAGCCTGACCTTCACACCGGTTGCGTCGGCCACCTACGGGATGCCCGGCACGATCACCGTCTCGGTCTCGAGCGGCGGCGCGCCCGTTACCGCCGGAAGCGTTCTGTTTACCGCGCCCGGCCTGCAACTCGGCACGGCAACCGTGAACTCCTCCGGCACAGCCAGCCTGACCACGCCGTATCTCCCGGCCGGCTCCTACTCCGTCACTGCCGCCTTCCAGGCCAGTGGAAACTATGCCGCCAGCTCCGTCCAGATCCCCGTCAGCATCGCTCCCGCCCCACTCACCGTCACCGCCGCGGCCGTAACCCGCCCCTACGGGGCCGCCAACCCCACGCTCTCCGCCGTCATCACCGGAGCGGTCAACAACGACTCTCTTACCGCGGTCGTCACCACCCCCGCAACCTCCACCAGCTCTCCCGGAACCTACGCCATCATCCCCTCCGTTACCGGAGCCCACCTCGCCGACTACACCGTCACGCCCGTCAATGCGCTCCTCACCGTCAACAAGGCCGCGGTTCTCGCGGCAATTTCGAGCTCCGCCCCGAACGCAAACCTGGGCTCCGCCATCACCTTCACCGCTTCCTTCGCCCCCGTCACTGTCATCATGGGGTCCAACACCTACGTATCCACCGGCACACCCACCGGTGCGGTCCAGTTCCTGAACGGCGCTACCGTACTGGCAACCGTTCCCCTGACGGCCGGAACAGCCTCCTACACCGCCTCCGGTCTCGCCGCCGGAAGTTACTCCATCAGCGCCGTCTACGGGGGGGATGCCAACTTCTCCGGGGCCACCACCCCCGTATTGGCCCAACAGGTCACCGCGCCCGGCCTCACCCTCACCGCCAACCCGGCCAGCCTCACCATCGCCGCCGGTCAATCGGGCTCCGCCACCCTCTCGCTCGCGACCGCCGGGGGGCTGAACGGCGCCATCGCGCTCGCGTGCACCGGACTTCCCCAGAACGCCACCTGCACCTTCTCGCCCGCCAGCCTGACGGCGACCGGCTCCAATACCCCCCTGACCACCCAGCTCACCATCGCGACCAGCGCCCAGACCGCGAGCGAGCGCCCGTTCCACAGCCCCTTCCACCCCACCGGAGAGACCGAAATCGCCACCCTTGCCGGTCTCCTCCTGCTCTGCGGCATCGGCCGCAGGACCCGCACCCTCGGTCGCGGCATCAAGCTCTTCAGTCTGTTCGCCCTCGCCGCGGCCCTGATGTCGACCACCGGATGCGGAGGATCATCGCCCAAAACCTCCGCCGCGCCGTCCACCTCGACCGTCACCGTCACCGCGTCCTCGGGAGCCGTCGCATCCCAGACCGCCACCCTCTCCGTCACCATCACCCATTAGCTCGGTTCTCCAACCGATCTTGATCCCGACCAACGGGAGGGCCAGCGCAGCGAATGTTGTCAACACCGGTACACATGGCACGAAGTGCCCGCGCCACGCGCAGTGGGCCCATCCGGCAGGACAGCTTTGCGGTGTATACCGATTCGAAATTCGCACTAAAGCCAACCGGGGCCGGAGCAGATCAACGCATCCGGCCTCGCAGGCTTTTTATCCGTTCTTATCCTTTCCATCCGCGGTCGACGCTTTGATCGTGACCCCTAGAGTGGCCCTTAGATCAGTGCCATCGGTGAAAATCGGCGTCAAGCCTCCAGCAGGCACGCGAGTACAACTTTCAGGTCATTTCATGCGCCGCCTCCGCCATGTACAGTAGAGCGGCAGTCGAATCCATCTCCCAGGCCCCCCGGTGAAACTTCTCTCGATCTTGGTCCTTATCTTCATCTCCATCTACGCGTATGCGGAAGCCCGTATGGCCGAAGCCCACGCGAGGCGCGAAGAGGAGTCCTACGGGCCTCTCGCAAAACCTCTCGCAGGACCTCTGGCAGGAATCTGTTGGCGCGAAACCGTCTCCCGCTCTGCTCCAGCGCAGACCACCGCCGAAGCCTCTTCCCCGGCATTCTTGTAGAACACGTTTTTCCAATGGACTCCTTACGGGCGCCGTGCGATTCCCTAAGAAGCTGTCTAAAAACTGAAGGATTCGGCCAGGGATTTGCACGGATTAGTTGGATTTGAGAACAGGCAAAGACCAAAAAAACGAAATACAGGGGTCCCTTCGGCAAGCTCAGGGCAGGCTCTTCACTGCGTTCAGGATGACGGCGAAAAACAAACAACAGCAAAGAAAGCCTACAGTGTCAGTTTTTAGACAGATTCTAAGGGCGCCGTACAGGTGATGAGGTGGAAGCCGATCGCTCCAGCCGTCATCAGGCATACAGGACTGCGGCATCGGAGCGAAACGAAGGGGATTTCAGGCAAGATACACGCTTCAATCTTCGACGCCCTGACCTTAAGCTTATCTTCATCCATACCCAGTACAATTGTCTTTGAAAACCCAGGAGCATGCGGAACATCGCGGCGCGGCTGAACAGTCAACCGGCAGTTTAGCTGCCCGGCTGGCTTCCACTGCGACAGCGCGGGTGCCAGGGCAGCAACCTTCAGGACGAGGCCGGTAAGTCGGTAGCAGCTTCGAATTCCTTACGTGCTGAGGTCTCCTCCTGAATGATGTTCCGCCGTGTTCTTTCGATATTGCTGTTTACCTGGACCTTCGCCGGTTACCTATCGGCACAGCCTGCAGCTTCCAAGCCTCAGTCCACCTCTCCGCAGTCATCATCCGAACCCCGCACCGTTGCAATGACCGTTCCCAACGGCACCGCGTTGCAGATCGCGCTCGATAAGGAAGTGCGCGTCCGGAGGGTCGGCGAGCCTGTCACTGGGCGGGTCATGCAGCCTGTCTATGTCTTCGACCATCTCGTCATTCCCGTCGGCACCGCGGCAACTGGCCGGATCTCGGCGATCAATCCTGTCTCAGGTCGCACGCGAACGCTGAGCGCGCTCAATGCCGATTTCACCCCGTCTCGCAAGCTCGCAGTCACCTTCGACAAACTCATCCTGCCTGACGGTCGTCCTATGGACCTGCATGCGACCGTCGTTCCCGGCTCCGGACAGGTTATCCGGCTTGTGACCGCCGACGAACACAAGAAGAACGCCGTGAAGGATGCCGCCGCCCAGAAGATGGATCAAGCCCGCGCCCAGTGGAATAATGCCATGAAACAAGTCGAGGCGCCCGGCCGGCTGCATCTCGTGACCCGCTATGCCGTCGCCCAGCTTCCAGCGCATCCGCAGTACATCGATGCCGGAACGCTTTACTCGGTGGAGGTCTCGCAGCCACTCGACTTTGGCACTGAATGCGTCTCCTCCGATACTCTTTCCGGCATCGGGACCCAGCCCCCGCCTGGAAGCCTTGTCCACGCTGTCCTGCTGACTCCGCTGAGCTCGGCAACCACCCTGAAGAGCGCCGAGGTGGAAGCCCAACTCTCGCAGCCGCTCCTCGACCAGAGACGTCTGATCCTTCCAGCCGGAACCCGCCTCCGCGGCTCCGTTCTCCAGGTACGGCCGGCGCGCCGTTTGCATCGCAACGGACAACTGCGCATCGACTTCCGCGAAGTGATCCTTCCCAATGGAGCGGTTCAGGCTGTGGATACGAGGCTCCAAGGTATACAGTCCGACTCGGCAGATAATGCTCAGCTCGATTCCGAAGGCGGCGCTAAATCGACGTCCTCGAAGACCCGATACCTCACAACCGGCGCTTCCGTGGGCCTGGCCCTGATCGGAAGTGGCGGACGGAACGACGTCGGAGACGCAAGTCCGATCGCTGGCGGCGCGACCGGATTTAAACTTATCGGATTGATCGTAGGCATCGCTTTTCGCTCTCACACCTATGGCATCCTCATGAGCGCCTACGGGGGAAGCCGTTCCATCTACAACAACTTCCTTGGGATGGGGCGTGACATCGTCTTCCCGAAGGACACAGTCATGGAAATCGAGTTCGGCCACAGAACGGCGCTGCCCATGCCTGGTGCAGGTCTCGGAGAAGCGCGATGAAGCAGGCGACTGCCCTGCCCGTGGTGTTCGCAATCCCGATTCCTAATCGAAGTACACCGCAAGGCTGTCCTGCCGGACGGGGCCCACTTCGCTCAGCCACCCCACAAACGAAGACCTGTTTGCGGGGGCCCCGATTAGCGGGCACTTCGTGCCTTGTATACCGGTCTTGACAACCTCTACTGCGCTGGCCCCTTCCGCTGGTCGGGATCAATATCGGTTGGAGAACCGATCTAAGCGACGAATCTCTTCTGCTCGATGTCGCCTCGGGAAAAGGAACTAGGGAAATTAGGTAATTGGCGCCCTGGCAACCGAAATAATGTTTGACACCCGGGAAAATGAAGCTTAATGTAGCTCGTCATAAGTCATAAAGAGAGAAGCAGTAATTCGGCCTTACCCGGTTCGATGCATTCGGCGAAAGCCGTACCTTTCGAGATACCACCGTCACGCTTTGTGAGCTAAACCCGCAACAGCCCCGCCTCGCTCGCGCATAATGTGGTTCAGCCCATAATTCAAGGAGCATCGCTGGAATGACTAGAACACCTCCGTCCGGACTAGCTTCATTTGTTGTTAAGTGCTGTTTTTCTTTAGGGCTGGCGGTCGCAATCCACCCCGCGTTTGCGCAGAATATCCTCTATGTGCGGTGCGGAAAGATACTGTACGACACGTCCAAGGCTCCGCTTCAAGCAGCAGATATGGTCATTGCCGACGGTAAGATCACAGCCATCGGTCCCAATCTCCCCGTCCCACCCAATGCTCGTCAGCTCGATCTGTCCGCATACACGGTAGTCCCTGGATTTATCGACGCCCACATTCATCTATGGACTGGACCGCGGGGAGAGAGCCCCTCGTTTGGTCTTGCCGCCTTGCGTGCCAGCCTGGCCATGCGATATGCATTGGACTCGGGAGTGGTTGCGGCGCGCGTCCTGGGCAGTGAAGGATTCATCGATGTCGCTCTGAAAAACGCGATCGAAGAGGGGACCATCCGAGGTCCGCACCTGGTCCCCGCCGGTCATGCGATCTCCATACCTGCCGGCCACGCAGATCATTTCACCCTTCCATCAACGACTCCATTATCGGACTACTACATACCGCTCAACGGCTTTGTGAACTCGCCGGACGACGCGGAGAAGGCAGTTCACCTTCAGATTAAATACGGCGCTCGTGTGATCAAGGTATTTGCCTCCGGCGGAGTGGGATCGCCCCTGGACTCGCCAGGCGCAGAGCAGCTCTCTCCTGAAGAGCTGCACACGATTGTCGAACAGGCCCATATGGCTCGGCTGAAGGTAGCCGCTCATGATGAAAATCTGCCAACTATTCTTGCAGCGCTCCATGCGGGCGTCGACTCCATAGAACATGGCTCGGAACTAAACCAGGAGGCGGTCGATTACATGAAGGCGCACCATGTGGTCTTCGTTCCCACTGTCTATATTGTGGATAACATCCTGGAGAACGGCGAGAAAGAGCACATGTCGGATTACATGGTCCGCAAGGGCAAAGAGATAGCGCCGGGTCACTTCGCCAGCTTCAAGCTGGCTTACCATTCGGGAGTGACCATCGCGGCCGGATCGGACATGTCGTATGAGCCGGGCAAAGGAACTGTCCTGGACGAGATGATCACCGAAGTGAAGTACGGCATGACGCCTCAACAGGCGTTGACAGCCGCGACACAAAATGCGGCAGCTCTCCTCGGCTTCGACAATCTCGGAAAGCTTGAGATCGGGAAAGAAGCCGATTTCGTCGCGCTCACCGGCGATCCCACATCCGACATCCAGGCCGTGAAACATACAAAATGTGTCGTCTTCAAAGGCCAGGTTGTTCCGCTGACAGATAATCAATAACGTCCGCGGCTTATCGTGTTACTCCACTCGGAATATATCCGGGGTCGAATATCTCCAATAAAAAGGAACGCCAAGCATGAATCGTCGCCAGCTAGCACACGTGATCGTAGCTCTCGGTTTATTTCTAGCTGCAGGTATCGCCTGCAGAGCGCAGGGAACCTCCGCCACGGTTACAGGAATCGTAACCGACTCTACCGGCGCAGCCATTCCGCAGACGAAGGTCTCCATTACGAATGTAGGCACGAATATCCCCCATGCGACGGTAACCAACAGCACCGGGGAATACACCATTCCTCTTCTCACTCCCGGTGAATACAAGATCAGGATAGATGCCCAGGGTTTTCGCTCCGTCGTGCAGAGTGGCATCACGCTTCAGGTCGCACAGACGGCCCGGCTGGACTTCAAGCTGCAGCCGGGCGAGCTGGCGCAGACCATACAGGTAACCGGCGAACCGCCCCTCGTGCAAGCCGATACCTCCTCGACCGGTGCGGTGATCGAGAACAAACAGGTGCAGGAACTTCCTCTGAACGGCCGTCAATACTACTCTCTGGCTTACCTGACGCCGGGCACCTCAAAGCCTGTCCAGGGTTCGGGCCTCTCCTTTCGCGGCGGCTTCAATGTTGCCGGATCCAGCGAGACATCGAACAACTACACGCTGGATGGCTTCGATAACAACGATCCGGCGATCAACGATCCTTCTTATCTCCCATCCATCGACCAGATTCAGGAGTTCAAACTGCTGACCGGCATCTATTCCGCGGAATACGGCAGAAATTCAGGCGGTCAACTCCTGGTGACTACCAAGTCGGGAACGAACGGCTTCCATGGAACTGCTTTCGAATATTTTCGCAATCAGATCTTCGACGCGAAGAACTACTTTATTGGCGCGCAGCAAAAGCCGAGTTATCAAAGGAGCCAGTTCGGCGGAACCCTGGGCGGCCCCATTATCAGGAATAAGACCTTCTTCTTTTTGAGTTATGAGGGGCTCCGCCTTCACCAGCAGATCAGCGCCCTGGCGACGGTGCCCACCCAGGCCATGGTCGGCGGGAACTTCACGGGTTTCCCTCAGTTGAAGAATCCGTTCACCGGCGCGCCTATTCCCGGGAACATGATTACGCCGCAGATGATGAACTCCGTGGGCGCGGCTCTTGCCGCACTATATCCAGCTCCAACCTATGCCACGGCACAAGGCGTTCAGCCTGCAAGCAACTACAGCTTCAATGAAGATCGCCTCGAAAACATGAACGAGTTTGGCATACGGGTCGATCACCAGGTCAACGCCGCAAACTCCCTCTTTGCCGAGGTCAATCGATACGACGATCCTTCGTTCGAGCCGTCCAATTCACTCTGCAGCTCACGCGTATTGCCGGGATATGGCTGCACCGTCGGGGTGACGGGTTACCTGGCCGGCGTCGCCTATAGCCATGTCTTTTCCGCTACCCTCGTCAACCAGGCGCACATCTCCTGGAACCAGTACAACCAGCCCCGCACCCAGCAGGATGCCGGCAATAACTTCGTTGCCAACAACCACATTCCAGGAACGTTTCTTGGCGGCGATATACCGCTCAACACCGGCGTCCCGGTAACTGCTGTGACGGGATTCTCAACCCTTGGAGGCGCCACGAACCTCCCGCAGAACCGCACCGACGACCTCTACCAGGCGGTCGACACCGTCACCTGGACCAAAGGCGCACACACCTTCCACTTCGGCGTCGACTACAGGCGGTTCCTGTTCTCGCTGTTCTATCTCTCGACCGGACGCGGACAGTTCAACTTCACCGCATCCACCAGCGCACCTACCAGTGGCAATGCATTTGCCGACCTGCTTCTTGGCGTACCCACCTCCACTGTGCGGAATCCCTTTGCGCCAACCAACCATCCTCGCGAGAACAGCGCAGACGGGTTTGCGCAGGACGATTGGAAGGTCTCGCCGCGGCTCACCCTCAACCTGGGGCTACGCTATGAGTACAACGGGCCGATAACAGATAAAGATAACCGCATCTCGAACTTCGATCCCGCTACCAACTCGATCATCATCCCGGGACAGGGTGGAATCACGAACATCTACAACGTGCAGAAGACCAATTTCGCGCCTCGGGTTGGCTTCGCGTGGCAGCTTCCGCACGACGACAAAACCGTTGTCCGCGGCGGCTTCGGTCTCTTCTTTAACAACGCCGATAAGGGAAACAGCATTATCGCCCTTAATTTCAATCCACCCTTCCGCAGCCCGCAGACATTCAACAATAGCTCAGCGACGGACATCACCCTCTCCAATCCCTTTCCGAGCACGGTGTCCAGCGGCTCCCTCAGCACACCGTCCGGCATCACGCGTAATTTCCAGTCCACCGTCATCAACGAATGGAGTCTGGGCATCCAGCGCCAGTTCGGCTCCACGCTTCTTGTGGACGTCACGTATCTCGGGAACGAGGGCACGCATCTGCCTTCGACCTACAACATCAATCAGCCTCCTCCCATGCCGACCGCGACTACCGCGCAGGTCAACGCGGCGCGGCCATTCCAGGGATACGGCAACATCGCCTTTACCAATACCGGCGCGAGCTCCAACTACAACGCGCTCCTGACCAAGGTAGAGAAGCGCTATAGCCACGGGCTACTCTTCATAGCCTCGTACACCTATTCTCATTCGCTCGACGATGCCTCGAACCTGGTACAGAACAGTAGAAATATTCTTGCGGAGTATGGCCCGTCCAACTTCGACGTGCGCCACAACTTTACCTTCAGCCCCGTGTACGAACTTCCGTTCGGCAAGAACCGGGCGTTTCTGCAGAACGGCATCCCGGCCGCGATTGTCGGCGGGTGGCAAGTCACGGGTATCGTCTCCATTCAGAGCGGCAATCCTTTGACGCCCATCTATACCGCAAACATCAGCAATACGCTCAACTTCGAAGACCGCCCAAACGTGGTGAGCGATCCAAATAACGGCCCGAAGACGGTGGCAGAGTGGTTCGACACCGCGGCATTCGTCAAACCGGCGACAGGCACGTTCGGTAACGCGGCTCGAGACTCAATCCGGGCTCCGGGTTACAAGGATGTCGACTTCGCCGTCTCCAGGATCGTGTCGGTCGTTCCCGAGCGGCTGAAGGCTGAGATCCGGGCGGAGCTGTTCAATAGCTTCAATCATCCGAATTTCCAGTTTCCGGCAATCGATCCGGGGAGTGCCTCGTTCGGGAAGATCACCGGCGCGAACGATCCACGAGAGATCGAATTTGCCCTGCGTCTCACCTTCTAAAATAATCCGGTCTCTATCCCGACCAACGGGGAGGGGCCAGCGCAGCAGATGGTGTCAAGACCGGTATACACGCCACGAAGTGGCCGCACTCCGCGCAGGAGGGCCGTCCGGCATGACAGCTTTGCTAATCGACCACCGTCAGTCCGGAGCAGGGCGGTGGAGGT
The DNA here is from genome assembly GCA_965277575.1 of Edaphobacter sp. GTDB lineage: Bacteria > Acidobacteriota > Terriglobia > Terriglobales > Acidobacteriaceae > Edaphobacter. Next base: position 2,056,150 of record CBDIDK010000002.1, on the reverse strand, counting down.
TGGCGGAAGCGTCCGGAACAGAGAGGTACGACGGCGATGTCGGAAGAGAGCAGCATAACTATCCGACCACAATCGAGTTACCGGCTTAGGCGGTCCGCCGGGAAGGGGGTGAGGGGCCGGAAACAGGGGGGAAGGCGAACAGGCGGACCATAGATACAGGCTTCCAAAGTCCTGCCGGTTCGTCTACGATCTAAATTACATGAGTGTGCTTGCAGGTTCCAAGACAAATGGTGGACCAGCCACCCGGAAGTTTTCCTCGTCCTCCGGCCAAATGTTTCAGGACTATTTCACGCCCGGCAGAACCTGGAGCTTCAAAAAGACCGACCTCCTCGACACCCGCGCCCGGCGTGTCTTTGAAGGCACCGCTCTCGCCTGCGCCGTAGACGCCTACCCCTTCCATATGCCGCTCGAGGCGAAGGCCGGGCCGTCCGTCACCGCCGACGGTCATCAGATGCTGATGATGTCGTCCTACGACTACCTCGGCCTGATCGGCGATCCGCGAATCGACAAAGCCGCCATGGAAGCCATCATGCGCTACGGCACCAGCACCAGCGGAGCCCGCCTGCTGACCGGCACGCTGGACATTCACCGCGTCATGGAAGCCGACCTTGCCGCCTTCAAAGGCACCGAGGACGCGCTCACCTTCAGCTCCGGCTACATGGCCAACCTCGGCGTCATCTACGGCCTGTTCGGGCCCTCCGACCGCATCATCATCGACGAGCTCTGCCATCGCAGCCTGCTCGACGCCTGCCGCATGGCCGGTGTGCAGATCCAGCGCTTCCGCCATAACGACCCGCAATCCGCCCGCGACGAGCTCAAAAAGCCCAACACCGCCAACCGCACGCTCCTCATCTCCGACGGCGTCTTCTCCATGGACGGCGACATCTGCTGCCTGCCCGACCTCGTCGCGCTCAAAAAAGAGTTTGGCTGCTTCCTGCTGATGGACGAAGCACATGCCTCGGGCGTCCTGGGAGCTACAGGCCGCGGCACCGACGAGCACTTCGGCATCCCCACCAGCGACGTCGACATCTGGACCGGCTCGCTCGCCAAATCCATCCCGGCCTCCGGTGGTTTTGCCGCCGTCTCGCAGGAGGTTGCCATCTTCCTCCAGCACGCTTCGTCGCCGTACATTTTTTCCGCAGCCATGGCCGCCTCCTCGGTCGCGGCCATCACCACCGGCCTTGCCATTCTCCGGGAAGAGCCGGAGCGCGTCGCCCTGCTCAAGCGCAACAGCGACTTCCTGCGCAACGGCCTTCGTAGCCTGGGGTACGACACCGGCCTCTCCGAGACCGCTGTCATCCCCGTCATCCTCAAGGACGAGGCCACCACCGCCATCTTCGCCCGCAAGCTGCGCGACTTCGGCATCATCGCCGCGCCGGTCATGTTCCCGGCCGTCGCCCAGGGAGCAGCCCGGCTCCGGCTCTGCGTCACCGCCGCCCACACCCTCGAGCACCTCGAGTTCGTCCTCGACGCCTTCAGCCAACTGACCGAAGACTAGGGAGGCCAGCGTGCCGTCGCTCATCACCGGCGCCAGCGGCTTCCTCGGCGGACGGCTTGCCGAGATGCTCCACGCGCAGGGCGAAGAGGTCATCCTCCTCGCCCGCCCCAACTCCGACCTCGGCCATCTTTCTGCCATCCTTTCCACCAGTCAGGCGCGCATTGTCCGCGGCGACCTCTCCGATCGGGCCGCCCTTGCCGAAGCAGTCCGCGACGTTACGCACATCTTCCATTGCGCCGCCTGCTCCACCGACTGGGCTCCCGTCACGACCTACCTCGAAGCCAACGGTACCGGCACGGCCAACCTCGTGGCAGCAGCCCGCGAAGCCTCGCACCTCCAGCGCTTCGTCCACGTCAGCACGACCGACATCTACGGCTACCCCGAAGTCCCCTGCACCGAAGACCACCCCTTCCTCGACGCCGGCCTGCCTTACAACAAGACCAAGGGGCAGGCCGAAGCCATCGTCTGGCAGGCCCACGCGGAGGGCCTCCCCATCACCATCCTGCGTCCCGCCACCATCTACGGCCCACGCGGAAAGGACTTTACCCAGGAGATCGCCACCATGCTCCGCCAGCGCATGATGGCCACCATCGACCGCGGCGCCGCGCCCGGCGGCTTCGTCTACGTCGATACCGTTGCCCAGGCCATGCTCGATGCCGCAGGCAGCTCCAGCACCCTCGGCCAGGCCTACAACATAGCCGACGGCTCAGGCGCCACCTGGGCCCTCTACCTGAAGCTCTTCGCGGACCGTCTCGGCACCCGAACGCCCTGGATCGATCTAAGCTTCAAATCCGCCATGACGCTCGCCCGCACCCTCGAAGCAACGCACCGGACGCTGCATCTCGGTGGCCGTCCCCTGCTTACCCGCCACGCCGTCTACCTGCTGGGCCGCAACCAGGACTTCCCCATTGCGAAGGCTGCCAGTCACTTCGGCTTCCAGCCCGCCATCTCGCTCGAACAGGGAATCGAACGCTCCGTAGCGTGGCTCAACAATGCGCAAGCCGCAAAACGCTGAAGCGTCTTCTCCACTGATCCCGACCAGCGGGAGGACCGGCGCAGCAGATGGTGTCGAGACCGGTATACACGTCACGAAGTGACCGCGCCACGCACAGTGGGCCCGCCCGGCAGGACGGCGTTGCGGTAGTAAGCCTCTACCGGATCGCCCGAAACGCCAGCACAGCATTCAACCCGCCGAACGCGAACGAGTTCGACAGGCACGCCTCCACCTCGGCGTGACGAGCCTCATTCGGAATCACATCCAGATCGCACTCCGGGTCCGAAGCCGTAAAGTTCGCTGTAGGCGGCAACACCCCATGCCGCAGGCTCATGATCGACGCGACCGCCTCCACCGCCCCCGCAGCCCCCAGCGTATGGCCGTGCATGGACTTGGTCGAGCTGATCGCCAGCCGGTCGGCGTGATCCCCGAACACAGCCCGGACCGCTGCCGTCTCCGTCCTGTCGTTCGCCAGCGTTCCCGTACCATGCGCGTTGATATACCCGAACTGCTCCTTCGCCATCCCCGAGTCGCGAATCGCGTTCCGCATCGCCCGCGCCGCTCCCTCGGACGACGGCTGCGTCAGATGACTCGCGTCCGATGACATCCCGAACCCCACAATCTCCGCCAGCGGCCTCGCCCCCCGCGCCATCGCCTCATCGAGCGGCTCCAGCACCAGCATCGCGCCTCCTTCGCCCAGCACCAGACCCGTCCGGTCCGACGAAAACGGCCTGCACGTATCCTTGCTGATCACCCGCATCGCCTCCCATGCCTTCAGGCCGCCAAGAAACAGCGGAGCCTCGCTTCCCCCCGCAATCGCCATCGGCACAACCCCCGACCGCACCATCCAGAACGCCTGCCCGATGGCGTGCGCCGAAGAAGAGCACGCCGTAGAGACCGTATACGTCGGCCCCTGCACCCCATACTTGATCGAGATATGACTCGCGCCCGCATTGCTCATCCCCAGTGGAATCGTCAGCGGATGCACCCGCGTCCGGTTGTGGTGAAACAGCTCCCAGTAGCCCGCCTCCTCCGCACCCCGCCCACCCATCGAAGAGCCCGTGACGATGGCCGCGTTCTCGCGCAGCTCTTCTGTCCATTCAATGCCTGCCTGCTGCACCGCCTCCTCCGCGGAGATCATCGCAAACTGCGCAAACCGGTCCAGAAACGCCAGATCCTTCGCAGGGAACTCCTTCTCCGGTTCGTACCCGCGTACCTCCGCCGCCTGGCTGAATCGCAACTGCGACACGTCCACCGAACGCATCGTGTCGATCGCCGGCCTGCCCCGCTCCAGCGCGCCCCAAAAATCGTCCCGGTTGTTCCCCAATGCGCTGATCACGCCCATCCCGGTAATCACTACCCGGCGCATCACTCCACCTGCGAAGAGGCCGCCTTCGCTTCCACCAGCTTTGTAATTCCGTCGATCATCTCGCGGACGTTCGTCACCGACTTCGCCTGCTCATCGTCGATCTCGATCTCGAACTCCCCTTCCAGATCGAACAGGATATTCAACCGGTCCAGCGAGTCGATTCCAAGCTCCTCGAAGGTGCTGTCCGGCCGCACCGAGTCCAGCGGCATCCGCCGTGTTGTCGCAATCACCCGAAGGGTTCGGTCCTGAATACTTTCAGACATGGGCCTCACTAAAAAACAGCATACTGCGAACCGCAAAATTAGTGCTCGACCTTATACTCCAAACACGCACAGGCCACGAATCGAACGGAAAGCACGGATCGAAAAACGATAGCCTGAATTCGCTGCTTAGTGAGCATACACCCTCGCTGCCTGGCCGCCGCCGCCGCGTCTCAGCTTCAGCCCGCCGAACGTTTTCACACCTCGATGTAACTCCTTCATCGCCGTCGCAACGGCATCCAGGTTCGAATGCCCCTCTGCTCCACCTGAATGTCCTGCGCACAACGGCGGAGCTGGAAGCTCTCGTACCGGAGCGGCTCTATCTCTAGCTCCGGACCGGCACACCCAACGCCATGCAGGTACACCTCATCCGCCGCTCCGCTTCCTCCACACCGCCTTCACCTGTGTCCGCCACCGCTCATCGAGCGCCACCAGCATCCACTCCACCTTTGGCGACAGATACCGCAGCACCACCTCCGTCGCAGGATGTACCCGCAGCGCCGGGGCAACCAGATACAGCCGCGGAGCATCCGCCGACAGCCGCAGGCAGCCAAAGTATCCGTGCCGCTGAAACTCGCCGAGGCCGGTGACGTTGTCCGGATTCTGCAGATGGTGCCACCGCACCCGGATCCAGTAATCCAGCCCTTGCAGGGCAAGATGCAGGTCTTCATCGGCCTTCAATTCAATCACCGCGAGCCGGCCATCACCGGTAACGCCCAGCAGGTCGAGCATCCCCCGGTCGGCCGCCGCAAACGCCGGCACCTGCGTATACACATGTGCAGGATCGAGCCGCGCATCCAGCACCGACACATCCCGCCGCAGCACACTCTCCAGCCACCGCTCGGGCTGCATCCGGTACAGCGGATCGCGCTTGTCGCCGCCTGCAGAGCGCCGGGCAAACAACCGCGCCACCAGCTCCCGCAGCTCGCCCTGGCTCTCTTCTGTCAGCGGCGTCTCATTCGCGCCCGCGCCAAACGTTATCTCCTGCGCGCTCCTGAGCGAAGCGCCCGCATACCCCATCCGCACCCGCGCAAACTCCAGGCCATGCAGAAGAAATGCAAGCTCGCTCCCACTCCGAATCCTCTGCTCCACCACCTCGCGCATCGCCTCCGGCGCCAACGCCATCACCTTCGCTGTCGACTCGCCGAACCGCTCCCTCGCCGCCGTTTCATTGGGCGCGTGGAGCAGCCGCGTCGACAGGTTGCCATGGTCCCCCGCATCGCGCTGCTCCAGATCTTCGGTCTTCTGGTCCAGCTCCCACAGCTCCCACTGCGCGGCCGTCGGATGCAGCCACGCCAGCCGCGACAGCGTCAGCGTAGCCATGCCGCGCGGCACAATCAGCTTCAACCCCTGATAAAGCCTCCGGCCATCGCCCGACTCGCGGCAGTGATGCAGCCACAGAATCCCCAGCGTCAGGATGCCGTCCACGGTGGCCTGCGTCTCCTCCTCGTTCACCGCGATCACGGTCCACGCCTTCTGCCCCTGCACCAGCGAACCGCGCGCATACGCCGGCCCAAAGCTCTTCTCCAGATCCATTGCGGTGCGAAAGCCATCCGGCCTGAACTCCGGAAACCCGCGCAGCAGCACACGCTCCAGCACACGCAGATACCTCACCCGCGTAGCCTCTCGCGTCGAAGGCGTCCGGCGGTCGCGATCCGCAACCAGCTCGAGCGTCTGAGGCTTGCTTTGCCCAAAACGATACGTGCTCAGCCGAAGCACACCGTTGCGCGACATCGTGGCGCCCACACGCCGGACCAGGTTGCGGTCTTCACTCCACAGGTGCAGCGTGCAGCGGCCGTGCTCTGTCGCCAGCTTGTACTTCGCCTCGCGCATGTCGAAGAGGATCTTGCCGTCTTCGAGCGCAACCGACCGGGGATGCTCCGCAAGAAACCCTTCGAGCGCGGCGGAGATCTGTTCCACCGTCTGCGCGGGCTCGGCGGCAATGGCTCGTGGCGGCATAGCCGAACCTTAACATATCCCTGCGAGCACACCTACAAAGGCAACGCAAAGTGAAAGCCGGTGATCCTCATGCCATGCCGGAAGTAGAACGCATGGGCTCCCTGCCGGTGCGTGCCGGAGTCCAGGCTGAACGTCCTGCAACCAGCGTCCTTTGCCTGCGCTATCAGCCACCGCAGCATCGCCTCGCCATGGCCCTGCGACCGGACCGCCGCATCAGTCACCAGGTCATCCACGTACAGCGTCTTCCCGCTCACCAGCATCTCGTGGAACCGGTATCCGGCCACCGACACCACCGCGCCCTCCGATTCCAGCAAGGCCGATTCGAGAAAGGCAAGCTGATATCCCTCCGCCTGCATCGCCTGAATCGTCCCAACGAACTCCTTCGCGAGCAGCGCAGGCCGAAGCTGGTGCATCACCGGAAAGCACCGCTCGATCTCGGCGACACACGTGGCGATCCGAATCGTCCTCATGCGTCTACCAGCCCTCCTGCGCCCGCAGATGGGTGATATGCGCGACATGGTGGCGCGAGTGCCACGCATAGATCATCGTCGCCCGCTCCACCGTCACCGCGCCGTCCGCCGGATGCTGGTAGCCGCGCTGCTTCCACTGCGCCTCATCGAGCGACTGCAGCAGCATCACCCAGCGCGCATGGAGGCTCTCAATCAGCTCCAGCGACCACTCCGCCGGTGCGGTAGCCGCATCGTGCAGCTTCGCCCATGCCGCCTCGTCATACGGCTTGATGGTGGGCCAGTCCTCGGCCAGCGCAAGCCGAACCCGCACCGACGCATTCATATGGCTGTCCGCCACATGATGCACCACCTGCCGCACCGTCCAGCCGCCCGTCCGGTACGGTGTGCTCAACTGCGCGTGATCCAGTCCGTCCACCGCATTGCGCAACCGCTCCGGCAGCTCGGCCAGGGTAGCAATCGCGCCCACCCGCTCATCGAACGTCACCACCCCGGCGCTCGCAAGCCGCCCAACCGGGTACCGCGGATCAACTTCCGTCTCGTGCATTGGTCTCCTCCACAGCGTTCGAATGCAAGGTAGCACAGCTCCTGTGTAATCTCTATGACACTGTGTCTCTATGACCCTGTGTCCCTATGATTAAGATCGACGATGTTGAGCAGGTTGCATGTGTCCATGAAGACCGCATTTGGTATGCAACTACGCCGGGCCACCTGCCATCTGCGGGTCGGATGACGTTTCGATGACGTGGGCGCGAGACCGGCTATACTCCGTTGCAACCCATAGGAGGAACTATGGCTCCGCTTTCAGAACGTTCGAAGGCTGCTTTGATCATCACGTCGCTTCTGGTGTTCGAAGGCTTCTTTGTCGGGATCAGTGCGATTCCCCACCCGGTGCGTTTACTCGTTTACCTCGGATTTTTGCCGGGACCTCACCGTCCGGCGGCGATGGGGTGGCTGGCGGCCGCTGTGGTCACGGCACTGTTCGTCTGGTTTGCGGCGCGGCTGCCATCGGTGCGGCAGACCATGCTTCGGCTGGATGGATTGAAGCTGCTCGCGCTGGGAATGGCTATGATGGCGGGGATTCTGGAGGAGTGGACGTTCCGCTCGGCGCTGATGGATACACTGGGACGGCGGGGGATCGGATTAGCGTTGCAGGTGGTGGCGTCGGCGGTGGCGTTCGGTCTGCTGCATGCTGTATGGGCGCTCATCCGGGGAAGCTGGAGGGCGGGTCTCGGGGCGTGTGTCGCAACCGGAGCGCTGGGAGGAGGCCTGGCGGTGGTGTATCTGTTAAGCGGGCGGAGCCTGGCACCGTGCGTGACGTCGCACATTCTGATCAACGCACTGATCGAGCCCGGGCTGGTGCTTGCGGCGGTGCGCGGCGAGATGGGAAGGCCGCTCAATCCGGCATGGGTGGATGCAGCTTGAGGCGGTCCGCGGTTTGGGCGGTGAGCGCATCGAAACGAGTCATGCAACTTGCCGCAATCCTGTTCGTGTTCCTCATCCTCGCTGCCAGCCCCATCCGGGCCCAGCGAACCTCACCAGCCCCCTACGCAGGCTTCGACAGCAACGACTACCCCGGCGACGCAGCCCTGCCTGTCCTGCGAAGGCACTTCAGATTCGCCGGCTACTGGCTCAACAACCCGCCCGGCACCAGCCAGAACAGTTGGAAGGGCAAACGGGAAGCCCTGCTCCACAACGACTTCGGCTTCCTCGTCCTCGCCAACGGCAGACTCGAAGCGGAACTCGCCAAGGCGAAGCGCACCACCACCGCCGCGAACCTGGGCGAACGAGATGCAGCCGAAGCCATAACCGCCGCCCAACGCGAGGGCTTCCCCGCCCATACCATCCTCTTCCTCGACCAGGAAGAAGGCGGCCGTCTTACCGGCGACCAATCCGCCTATCTCTTCGCCTGGACCGAGGCCGTGGCCCACTCGGGCTTCCGTCCGGGCGTCTACGCCAGCGGTCAGGCGGTCGGCGACGGCCCGGGCAAGACCATAACCACGATCCAGAACATCCGCGAAACCGTCGCCGCCCAGCACCTGCACGAGATCGCCATCTGGGTCTACCAGGACGCCTGCCCTCCCGCCCCCGGCTGCACCCTGCAACCCCCGCCTCTCGCCGCCAGCGGAACCCTGGACATCACCGCCTGGCAGTACGCCCAGTCTCCCCGCCGCAAACCGAACACCGCCGCCTGCGCCCGGACCTATGCCCCCGACGGCAACTGCTACGCCCCCGAACTTCGCGGCCTGCCCCTCGACCTCAACGTCTCCACGTCGCCCGACCCGTCGCACGGCCGCTAAAAAGAGGCTTACCGCCGATTTGCACCGATGACACGGATTAAAGACAAAATTAAAGACACGTGCTTTCGTGCATCGGCGGGGCCTACAACATCGTCTCCGCTCCGCGTCAACCCGTGGTCGAAGTCTTATCGCCTTTAATCGGCCTCATCGGTGTAAATCGGCGGTAAGCCTTCTCCGGATACGCCTGAAATTTGCCGCGACCCTCTGTAAAGCCTAGAATCGTAGACGATGACCTTACCCGCTCCCGACCACAAACGCTATTTCATCGAGAAACTTGGCCTCTCAGAGCGCCTGATGGAGCGCTGTCTCGGCGAGGCGCTCTCGGCGGGCGGCGATTACGCGGACCTCTACTTCGAGTCGGTCACCTCGACATCCCTCGGTATCGACGAGTCGCTGGTCAAATCCGCCAGCCAGGGCATCAGCGTTGGCTGCGGCATCCGCGTTCTCTCTGGCGAACGCACCGGCTACGCCTACACCGACGACCTCTCGAGCGACCGCCTCCTCCGCGCAGCCCGTACGGCCGCGCTCATCGCCAGCGGCCCCGCCAAAGAGCAGATGAGCGGCTTCCGCCACAGCGAAACACCTTCGCTCTACCCCATCGCCGGAGCCACCAGCGATGCTGAAATCGCCTCTAAGCTCGCCCTTATCCAGCGCGCCGACAAGGCCGCGCGAGCCTACGACCCCCGCATCACCCAGGTCCGGGCCGGCTTCAGCGACGAGCTTCGCCGCATCCTCGTCGCGGCCTCCGACGGCACCTTCGCCTCGGATACCCAGCCCCTCGCCCGCCTGAATGTCTTCGTGATCGCCTCCGACGGCGTAAACACCGCTCGAGGCACCAGCGGAGGCGGCGGGCGCGTCACCATGGATTTTTTCGAAGGCGACAAGAGCCCCGAACACCACGCCCGCGAGGCCGCCCGGACCGCCATCCTCCAGCTCGGAGCCATCGATGCCCCCGCCGGCGAGATGCCCGTCGTCCTGGGCCCCGGCTGGCCCGGCGTCCTGCTCCACGAAGCCGTAGGCCACGGCCTCGAAGCCGACTTCAACCGCAAGAAGAGCTCTGCCTTCGCCGGGCTGATAGGACACCAGGTGGCGAGCCCGAAGGTCACCGTCGTCGACAACGGCCTGATGCCCGGCCGCCGCGGCTCCATCAATATGGACGACGAGGGCAACCCCACCCAGGAGACCACGCTGATCGAAAACGGCATCCTCAAGGGCTTCCTCTCGGACAAGCTCAACGCCCGCCTGATGGGCATGCCCAACACCGGCAGCGGCCGCCGCGAGAGCTACCACCATATCCCCATGCCGCGCATGACCAACACCTACATGCTGAACGGCGACGACCTGCCCGAGGACATCATCAAGTCCGTCAAGCGCGGCCTCTACGCCGTCAACTTCGGCGGCGGACAGGTCGACATCACCAACGGCAAGTTCGTCTTCTCGGCCTCGGAGGCCTATCTCATCGAGGACGGCAAAGTTACCCGGCCCGTCAAAGGCGCAACCCTCATCGGCAACGGCCCCGAAGCGCTCAAATACGTCTCCATGGTCGGAAACGACCTCGCCCTGGACGAGGGGATCGGCACCTGCGGCAAGGCCGGGCAAAGCGTACCGGTCGGCGTAGGCATGCCCACAGTCAAGCTCGACCGCATGACGGTCGGGGGAACGGGGCAATAAATGGCAGTCGAACGCGAAAAGATCTACGAGTGCGAAGTCAAACGCCGCCGTGTTAAAGAAGGCGGCGGGTACGAGCCCTTCTGGAAGGTCAAGCCCGTCGCGGTCGCCCTGGTGGACACCGACACCGAGTTTCGCTGCAAAGACTGTCACGGCGCCGTCAAGCTGCTGGGCCGCAACGGCAAGACCGGCACAGTGGCCTACGTCGAGCACAAGAATACCGCCGACTCCGAGTATTGCGCCAACGGGCTGCTCTTCAAGAAGGCGACCGACAGCCGAGAGCCCAGGCACTCCGAGCACCCGGTCGAATAGTCGATAACAGATACGCAGTATTACCACCTCGCTCCACGCAGGACACCTGAAAGTACCAGCCACGTCACCACAACAAGATCAGGTATACGAGGTACAAATGGCAGCCGAACGTGAAAAATTTTACGAGTGCGAAGTAAAACGCCGCCGCGTCAAAGCCACCGGCGGGTACGAGCCGTTCTGGAAGGTCAAGGCCATCGCCGAAGCGCTCGACGACAATGACACCGAGTTTCGCTGCATGAGTTGCGGCGGCGCCGTCAAGCTCTTCAAACGCCGCTCCGAAGACGGCCCCGCCACGCACATCGAACACAAGCTGAAGAGCGACTCAGAGTACTGCGCCGCCGGCATGTACTTCCTCAAAGCCACCGACGGCCGCCAGGCGAGGCTCTCCGCAACACCGGTTCGGTAACCTGACGGGCCGCTTCAAGACCTCAACTCCACCACGCGCCAGTGCTATTCACATGGGGGAACACTCCACCACGCTACCCAACCTTCCCGACGAGGCGTACTCCCACGAAAGCATCTATCGGGATCATGATTGATGCCGCTGCTGCCATACCTGGTCGACACAAACATACTTCTCCGGCTGGCAAATCCTCTTAGAGACTCCCACATTGTGTGCAAAGACGCTCTGCGTAGTCTTCGTTTCCAGGGCCATTCTTTGCACTACACCCTTCAAAATGCGGCGGAGTTCTAGAACGTCGCGACACCAAAGACTTCGCCCGCTACCGGGGCATCACCGCAGTTCATCCCTCAGAGCTCAATTCCTGACATGTCTACCGAAATCCAGGCTCCCTCCGACCTGAAGCAACTCGCCTCCGACGTTCTCACCCGCGCACTCAAGGCCGGGGCCACCGACGCCGAAGCGGTCGTCTACGAAGGCGATGAGTTCTCCGCACTTGTCCGTCTCGGCCAGGTTGAGACCCTGAAAGAATCCGGCTCCCGCGCCGTCGGTCTGCGCGTCTTCCTCGCCTCCGGCAACGCGCAGCGAACGGCCAGCACCTCCTCCTCCGACTTCTCCCCCGAGAGCATCGCGCGCCTGGTCGACGGCGCCATCACCCTCGCCCGCATCACCAGCGAAGACCCCTTCGCCGGCCTGCCCGAGGCGAACGAGTTCGGCAAGCTCGAAGGCGACCTCCACCTCTACTTCGACGACGTGAACCAGATGCCGCCCGCCGAGCGCATCGCGGTCGCCCGCCGCACCGAAGCGGCGGCCATGGCCTTCGACACCCGCATCCAGAACTCCGGCGGAGGCGACTTCGACACCTCCACCTCGCACAAGATCCTGATGAACTCCCGCGGCTTCACCGGCGAATACCGGCGCAGCTACTGCGGCTTCTCCGCCTCGCCCATCGCCCATGACGAAAAGGGCGGCATGCAGCGCAACTTCTGGTTCTCGAATGCCCGCACCGTCGCCAAACTCGAAGACCCCGAAGAGATCGGCCGCGAGGCCGCCCGCCGCACCCTCAAGCGCCTCGGCGCCCGCCAAGTCAAAACGCAAAAAGCCCCGGTCGTCTTCTCGCCCGAGATCGCACGCGGCATCATCGGCAACATCTTCGAAGCGGCCAACGGCGATGCCATCTACCGCAACGCCAGCTTTTTCAGCGGGCTGCTCGGCCAGCAGGTCGCCGGCGAAAACATCACCGTAATCGACGACGGCACACTCGTATTCGACAACGTAGGCGGCTTCGGAACTCGCCCCTTCGACGGCGAAGGCCTGCCCACCCGCCGCACCGTCCTGGTCGAACGCGGCATCCTCAGGAACTACGTCCTGAACACCTACACCGCGCGCAAGCTCAACATGCACTCCACAGGCAACGCCTCGCGCGGACTGGCCGGCAACCCCGGCATCGGCGCAGGCAACTTCTACCTCGAGGCCGGAACCATGACGCCCGAGCAACTCATCGGCGACGTCAAAGACGGCCTCTACGTCACCGAGACCATGGGCTTCGGCGTCAACCTCGTCACCGGCGACTACTCCCAGGGAGCCAGCGGCATGTGGATCGAGAACGGCGAGATCGCCTACCCGGTCGAAGAGATCACCATCGCCGGCAATCTCAAAGACATGTACAAAAACATCGTCGCCATTGGCAACGACCTCGTCTTCCGCGGGGCCAGCGCCGCCCCCACCATCCGCATCGAAGGTATGACCATCGCCGGAGCCTGAGTTTCCCGGCTCGCAACGACCTTCCGAGCGCGCGGACAGAGCGTCCCGCGCGTGTGCTCGCACATACCGGGTATGTCTGGGATGACCGTGACCAGGCGCGAGTGGACGAGCAAACCACATCGCAGACTCCTTTCTCCGTCCAGAGCAGACCAACGCGTGATGGATAGAGGCAAAGGCTCAATAGGTTGTCCATTCGATGCGGCTGGCAGATACACGTGATGACAATAGAGGAGTTAAGGCAGTGAGGGGTGCCTGCGGAGAAGGGTTTGGGGAGCTATATCGGTGCAGTCTGGGTGGGTCTGGGCTGACCGCGTGAGTGGGTGATTCGAGGGTGGCATAAGGACGTTTGCAGATGGGTTTGAAAAGTACGGCCCGGCGGTGATTTGGGCTTCGAGGTGTCACTCCGCAGGCGGTTGACGCGTGGGGGAAGAAGGGGGTGGCAGTGGCCGATCTGCGAGCACGATGCTGGCCAAATGGTAAAAGGTTGCACCATAATTGGTTCATAGAGCTAAATTGTTGTTGCATATGGATAATTAGGGCCTACGCTGGTGGCGGAGCATTTCTATGCCCAAAGGGAGATCTACCATGCAGAAGTCCATCCGTAACCTCGCGCTCACCGCCGCTCTCATGCTCACCGCTGCCCCGATGTTTGCAAACATCATGGGACCTCAGCCTCACCCACAGGGTAACGTCCTCTCCTTCAGCGACTACGCCAGCATCGCTTTGACCTTCTTCGGTATGTAGACTGGTGAATGAAGCGAGTCCTGCGAGGCAAGGATGAAGCTATCAGCACTGGATGACGCTCTATGGGCGGCGGGATTTGCTGCGAACGCCGCCCTGTTTCTTGTGCTGCTGGTTCGCCGCCACTGGCGGAAGTTCCCCGTTTTCAGCGCCCTGGCCGGATATCAGGTACTGGTAAACGCCATACTTTTCATGATCCTGCGCTATGGCACGAGGCACGCCTATACGGTCGGGTACTGGACTGTGGCGGCGGGGGATGTGCTGCTTCAACTGGCGCTGATCTTTGAGATAGCGCGTGTGGTGCTGCGCCCGACCGGAACCTGGGTTCGAGATGCGCGGTTCTCTTTCATCATGGCGGGGGTCGGCGGCGCTGCGGTCGCGCTGGTGCTGTGCCTGACCGTAAAACCCTTGGCACACTCAGCGCTTGGGATCTGGGAGATCCGCGCGAATCTGTTCACTGCCCTGCTGGATTGCGAGCTGTTTCTGGCTATGCTGTACGCTTCGAATCGCCTGGGGCTGGAGTGGCGGAACCATGTGATGGGGTTGGCGCAGGGGCTGACGATATGGGCGTTCGGGGCGGTGGTCAGCGATATAGTACACATCATATTCGGATGGTCGCGTGAGTTTGTCGTGCTGGATCAGCTTTTATCGTTCCTTTACCTTGGGGTGCTCGTGTACTGGGTGATGACGTTCTGGAGGCCTGAGCGCGAACGGGCTCCATTATCTTCTGAAATGCGCGATTATCTTGTTGACCTGCACAGCCGGGTCCAATACGATCTTGAAACGGTCGGACGAAACAGAAACTCTTTGTGAATTTATGGCGACTCTAGTTATCCTCTCGATGGTCACTTGCCTGCTTGGGTTCGCGCTGGTGCGCTCGAACATAATTGCGGCAAAGCTGGCGCGCTGCTCGTGGGAGGAGCTGGTGGGCAAGCTGCACCATATCGAGACCGAAGGCGTGACGCTGGTGGCGCTGGACTACCTGGAGCCGGGCGGAGGATCGGGTGCGGCGGCGGGCAAGGGCCAGCTTCGGCTGGAGCCCGAGGCGATGTGGAACATGCTTGGCGGCCTGCAAGGGCTGCAGCGCATGCGGGAGAATGCCGGGGTGCTGATCGCGCTGGCCTCGTATGTGGAGCGCTGGAACTTCGATGAAGGCGTCGTGATCGCCGAGAGGATGCGCCGCGACGGCCTGCAGTTGAGGCGGGCGGTAACGCGTGTGATGATCGGGACCTTTCTGGGCAGAAGCCGGGAGCGGATTCCCTTCTACCTGCACGAGGCGGCATCTTCGTACTATCTGATGCGGCAGCGGCTGCTGGTGCTTTACCGGGCGAACCACGTGGGGCTGTATCCCCGGTTGGCCGAGGCGGTTTAAGGCTTACCGGCCCTAAAGGTAAGGCCTGCCACCGATCTACACCGACACCACAGACAGCACCGATTCGAACGGCGTAATCCCCTACGGCTAATATCCCTTCGCGGCAGCTATGGCATCTCCTGCACACGCGTCTTCACAGGCCAGGAGTTCTCCTTCGCCTGCGCCCCCGAGCCGCCCGCCATCCAGTCCCGCAACCCTGCAGAACCCCAGCTTCCCCAATCCGGTTGGCACCGGCTCCGACCATCAGCGCTGCGCTCACCGCCGCCGAACAGAATATCCAGTCCACCCAGGTCGCGACCTGCCGCCTCAGCCTCGAGCGCCAGTTCGCCTCCATCTACAGCAACGCCACCGCAGCCACCGACCCCCGCCCTTGCTCGCTTCTTTGTTTGTCATCCCGCAAGGGATCTGCCGTTGCCGGTTCCTGATCCGTCTCATCGGTCTAAATCCGTGGTAAGCCTTCCTCCCGCCACCGCCGAAACTCCCCAGCGGGTACACTTGGCAGGGCCGCCGCACCCGCCAAAAGCCTTCTGCTGAAAGAGATTCGTTTATGCCCGGTCTGCGCCTTCCCCGTTCCGTATTCGCCATCGCCTTCCTCGCACTCGCTTCGACCCTGGCCGCCCAGGCCCCGCACCCCCTCACCCCAGCCGAGCAGCAGCGCGTCGACTCCCTCGTCCACCGCATGTCCCTCGACCAGAAGCTCGACTACATCGGGGGCACCGGCTTCGCCATCCGACCCGTTCCGCCGCTTGATATTCCCGCCATCGAGATGTCCGACGGCCCCTTCGGCGTCCGCTCCACTATCCCCTCCACCACCTACGCCGCCGGCATCAACCTCGCTGCCTCCTGGGACCCGGCCCTCGCAGCCCGCGTCGGCGCCGCCATCGGACGCGACGCCCGCGCCCGCGGCATCCACTTCATGCTCGGCCCCGGCGTCAACATCTACCGTTCGCCGCGCAACGGACGCAACTTCGAATACTTCGGCGAAGACCCCTTCCTCGCCTCCGAAACCGCCGTCGGCTACATCACCGGCATGCAGCAGCAGGGCGTCAGCGCGACCGTCAAGCACTACATCGGCAACAACTCCGAGTACCTCCGCCACGACTCCGACACCATCATCGACCAGCGCACCCTCCGCGAGATCTACCTCCCCGCCTTCGACGCCGCGGTCACCCGCGCCCACGTCGGCGCCATCATGGACTCCTACAACCTGATCGACGGCACCCACGCCACCCAGAACCCCACCTTCAACATCGACATCGCCCGCCGCGAGTGGCGCTTCCCCGGCGTCATCATGTCCGATTGGAACGCCACCTACGACGCCGTCGCCGCAGCCAACGGCGGCCTCGACCTCGAGATGCCCACCGGCAAGTTCATGAACCGCGCCAATCTCGAATCCGCCGTCCGCGCCGGGACCGTCCCCGAGGCCAGCATCGACGACAAGATCCGGCGCATCCTCTCCACCGCCGTCTCCTTCGGCTGGCTCGACCGTGTGCAGACCGACCCCTCCATCTCCCTCGACGACGCCCGAAACCGCGCCACCGCGCTCGATTCCGCGCGCGAGGGCATCGTCCTGCTCAAAAATACCGGCGCGCTCCTGCCGCTCGACAAGGCCCGCGTCAAGACCATCCTCGTCACCGGTCCCGACGCCTACCCCGGCGTTCCCGTCGGTGGCGGCAGCGCAGGCGTCGTCCCCTTCCACAACGTAAGCCTGCTCGAAGCTCTCTCCGAAAAGTTCGGCTCCTCGGTCAACGTGCTCTACGACGCCGGCCTCCCCACGCTCTCGCAACTCGCCACCCAAACCGACTTCCAGACCGCACCGTCCGGCGGCAAACCCGGCCTTACCCTGGAAACCTTTCGCAATCCGGCCCTCGCCGGACCTCCGGCCACCACCTCCACCGTCCAGCACATCAACTCCGGCGGCCTCAGCCGCGACACCCTGGAGAACAACCCCGACCTCTTCGCCGGACCTGACAGCGGCGGCGCGGGACCCATCTCCCGCCGCTACACCGGCTTCTTCACTCCATCCGCCGCGGGCCAGTACCTTCTCGCGCTCGGCGGCGAAGGCGAAGGCACAGGCAGCCGCGTCCTGGTCGATGGCAAGCTCGTCATCGACAACTGGAAGATCGTCCGCGCCTTCCAACCTCATGTCACGCTTGCTCTCTCCGTCAGCCCGCACAAGATCGTCGTCGAAACCTGGCAGCGCAATCGCTACAACGGACGCATCCGCTTCGGCATAGCCGCGGAAGACGCCATCGTCAACGCCCATGCCACGCAACTCGCTACAAAAGCCGACGTAGTCATCGTCGCCGCCGGCTATCAAAGCAACGCCGACAACGAGAGCGAAGGCGAGGCCGGCGACCGCACCTTCGACCTCCCCTTCGGCCAGGACCAGCTCATCCGCGCCATGGCCTCCGCCAACCAGAACACCATCGTCACCGTCACCAGCGGAGGCAACGTGGACTCCGCCACCTGGCTCGACCGCGTCCCCGCCCTGCTCGAAGACTGGTACCCCGGCGAGGAAGGCGGCCGCGCCCTTGCCGAAATCCTCTTCGGCGATATCAACCCCTCCGGCCACCTCCCCGCCACCTTCGAGCGCCGCGCCCAGGACAAGCCCACCTTCGACAACTACTATCCCGAGCCGGGCACCAACCGCGTCGTCTACCGCGAAGGCATCTTCGTCGGCTATCGCGGCTACGAGCACAACCACGTCAAGCCGCTGTTCCCCTTCGGCTACGGCCTCTCCTACACCACCTTCCGCTTCTCCGGCCTGACCGCCGCGCAGAATCCGCGAGCCGGCACCTTCGACGTCACCGTCCGCTTCTCCGTCACCAACACCGGCACCCGCAGCGGAGCCGAGGTCGCCCAGGTCTACGTCTCCGACGACCACGCGCCTGTCCCCCGTCCCGCCCACGAACTCAAAGGCTTCCAGCGCGTCGAACTAGCCCCCGGCGAGACCCGCCAGGTCTCCATCCAGCTCGACGCCCGCGCCTTCGCCTTCTACGATGTAGCGGCCAAAAAGTGGACCATCGACCCCGGTAAATTCACCATCCACGCAGGCGACTCGGTCGAGTCCCTTCCCCTCGTAACCAAAGTCGAAATCGACAAAAAAACTGCCGCAACCGCCTTTTAGAGCTCACACCGCAAGGCTGTCCTGCCGGATGGGCCCACTGCGCTTGGCCACCCCGCAAACGAAGACCTGTTTGCGGGGCCCCGGTTCGTGCGGTCACTTCGTGACTTGTATACCGGTGTTGACAACATTTGCTGCGCTGGCCCTCCCGTTGGTCGGGATCAGGATACGTCGGTGCCAATCGGCGCTAAGCCCTTCCCCAGCCGCCGCACACTCTAAATCCACGCACTCGCAATCCGCCCAGCCGTGCCCCGCACCCGCAGCCCGTCCTCTCTTCGAGAGAAGTACCGCGCATTGATCGCCTCGCGCCCCAAATCCTCCACCCACGCGAAGCCCTCCAGCTCCGCCGCCATCTCCTCCGGCGTAAAGAACAGTCGAAACGGCTCCCCCGCCAGCGCCACTCGCTCGGCCAGCGAGTCGTGCGACCTCCGCTCCAGCTCCGGCAGCGCCTCCCTCGGCTGGCCATAGTCCATCACCAACCCGCTCCCGGCCGGCCGCGCGCGCACAAACCCCAGCGTCGCCCGAAACGCCTCCGCAGTCAGATACGGCACTACGCCCAGCCACGCAAACACCGCCGGCGTGTCCAGCGCAAATCCTGCCGCTGCCAGCCGTTCCGCGAGCGTCTGGGATTCAAAGTCCACCGGCACAAACGTTACCGTCTCCGGCGCCGGAATCCCATTCCGCTCCAACATCTCCCGCTTCCACGCCTGCGTCGCAGGATGGTCCACCTCGTACACCCGCAATCTCACATGCGGATTCCTGTACCCAAACGTATCCAGCCCCGCACCCAGCACGCAGTACTGCCGCACCCCGGCCCGATACGCCTCCGCAAGGCAATCCTCCGCATACCGGCTCCGCGCCACCAGGAACGCCCGCAGACTCACCGAAAACGGCTTTGCCAACCTCGTCCGCGTCTTCCTCAGCTCCTCCGCGTACTCCGCCCCCAGCATCCGCACCGCCAGCGGATCGTCCAGGACCAGCGGCAGCGCGTCATACACCTGGTGCGCCGCCCGCCGCAGCGCCACCCGCAGCGCCGTCCCTGAAGGCCGCGCCTCATCCATCAACCAGGCCCACCATTGCCGCACAGGCCATCGGGCCATCAAATCGCTTCCAGACCGCCTCCAGCCGTTGCCTTAATGTATTCAAATCCGTCTCATCCGCCCGATCCGCAGTGAGCCTTGTTTCAGACGGCCGCCTTCTCCGTCATCCATCCCAGCGCCTGCACCAGATACGCCTTCATCTCCTTGCGCGGAACGATCGCATCCAGAAACCCATGCTCCAGCAGAAACTCCGACCGCTGAAAGCCCGGCGGCAGCTTCTGCCGGATCGTCTGTTCGATCACCCGTGGGCCCGCAAACCCGATCAGCGCCCCCGGCTCAGCGATATTCAGATCTCCCAACATCGCAAAGCTGGCCGTCACCCCGCCCGTCGTCGGGTCCGTCATCACCGAAATATACGGAATCTTCGCGTCATCCATCCGCGCCAGCCCCGCCGACACCTTCGCCAGTTGCATCAACGACGCAATCCCTTCCATCATCCGCGCCCCACCCGAAGCCGAGACGATAAGTAGCGGATCCCTCGTCGCCAGCGACCGGTCCACGGCCCGCGCAATCGTCTCTCCTACCACAGACCCCATGCTCCCGCCGATAAAGCTGTACTCCATCACGCTCAGCACCACCGCGTGGGGCCCCAGCCTCCCGACGGCGTTCACAATCGCATCGTTCAGCCCGGTCTTCTGCTGCGCCTCCGCCAGCCGCTTGCTGTACGGCTTCAGATCCGTAAACTGCAGCGGATCGGTCGACCGCAGCTCGAGGTCCACCAGCTCGTACCCTGGCTCCAGCAGCTCCGCGATCCTGGCCCGCGCATCGATCTTGAAGTGATGACCGCAGTGCGGACATACCTGCTGGTTCGCCTCCAGGTCCGCCTTGAACAGCGTCCTTCCGCAACCCGGGCACCGTGTCCAGAGCCCCTCGGTCCGAACCGTCTTCTCCGAATCGTTGACGATCTCGTTAACTTCGCGCTTGAACCAGGTCATCGCTCCGCATATCCTCTCAGCCCCGTACCTGCCCATTGTAACGATTCACCCTGAGCGCCGCCTATTCCAGCGCACCCATAATGCGCATCGTCCCTATCGAAGCAGCGCAGAGGACTCTTGCAGCTCGCCCGTTCTTCATCCGTCTTTCTCTTTATATCCGCGTCCTCCGCGCAAATCCGCGGTCGGCACCTGGCGACGTTCGCGGCCAGGGCTGTCAACTGCGAAATGCAGACGGGCCCGGGCTGTGAGAGGATTTCGCACAGGCCGGGATTGGCCTAAACGTGTGAGGATTGCCTATGAGCGGGTTGAAGGTGACGGTGGGCGTCTGCGGGGGGATCGCGGCGTACAAGGCGGTCGAGCTGGTGCGTCTGCTGCAGGATGCGGGGTTCGATCCGCATGTGGTGATGACGGAGGCGGCGGAGGAGTTTGTGCGGCCGTTGACGTTTGAGGCGATCTCCGGGCACAAGGTGATTACGGGGCTGTGGGGGGCGGATGCGGGGGTGGGCTCGGTAGTGAGGGACGAAGGCTCGGTTTCGTCGATCGAGCACATTCAGGAGGCCCAGACGACCCGGCTGCTGGTGGTGGCTCCGGCTACGGCGAATATGCTGGCGAAGTTTGCCCAGGGGCTGGCGGATGATTTTCTTTCGACGATGTTTCTGGCGACGACGGCGCCGGTGATCGTGGCTCCCGCGATGAATGTGAACATGTGGGAGCATCCGGCGACGCGGGCCAATATCGAGACGCTGCGGGCGCGCGGAGTGTGGGTGATCGAGCCGGGGAGCGGATACCTGGCGTGCGGGATGGTGGGCGGGGGCAGGCTGGCGGAGCCGGAGGAGATTGTGCGGGTGGTGGCGCAGGCGCTGGGGGATGGGCCAGGAGATTCCCAGCGGCGGACGGCGGGACGGGGGTTGGATTTTGCGGAGGAGACAGTGCTGGTGACGGCGGGTGGGACGCGGGAGGCGATCGATCCGGTGCGGTTTATCGGGAACCGGTCGAGCGGGAGGATGGGGTATGCGGTGGCGGCAGAGGCGCGGGCGCGGGGGGCGAAGGTGATCCTGGTGAGTGCTCCGACGGGGCTGGCGTGTCCCGCGGGTGTCGAGCTGGTGCCGGTGGTGAGCGCGGAGGAGATGCGCGCGGCGGTGATGGAGCGTCTGCTGGAGGCGAGCGTGGTGGTGATGGCCGCGGCGGTGAGCGACTATCGCGTGCGGAGCGTAGCCGCGCAGAAGATGAAGCGCGACAAGGCTCGCGTGGTGATGCTGGAGCTGGAGAGCACGGAGGACATTCTGCAGGAGGTGGTGAAGCAGCGCGCGACGGGAACGCTGGTGGTGGGTTTCGCGGCCGAGACCGAAGATGCGCTGGCCAATGGACGGGAGAAGCTGGCGCGCAAGGGCCTGGATGCGGTGGTGGTGAACGATGTCTCGGGCAGGGGCGCGGTTGCGGGGCTGGGGTTCGATTCGGAGAGGAATGCGGGGAGCTTCCTGACGGAAGATGCGGCGGTGGAGTTTGGGGAGATGAGCAAGGTGGAGATGGCGGGGCGGATCCTGGATGAGGTGTTGAAGCTGCGGGGGTGAGGGTTGGCATGCCGCAGTTGGGGTAGGCTTACCACCGATTTACACCGATGAGACCGATTTTAAGGACGGATACGGCAAGGGCCCGACCGCGGATTGGCGCGGAGAGGCGCGGATTGAAGACCAGGGCGAGATGCGGATTTTAGGGTAGGCGTTTTTGTGTTTTATCCGTTTTGATCCGTGGTCGGCTTTGGTGGATGGGTTGCCGAGTTGGGCGGAGGGGGCGTAGGGTTTAAGCGGACCCAGGATGGCGCTGGGCGGGCGGCATCCGGCTGGAAGCTCTTTTTTTGTTGAGGGCGCGCGGTGGAGCTGCACTGGAGATGGCTATGAGTCTGACTACGTTCGATACGACGGGTGTTGCGCGGGTGGGCCGCGATGCAGGGCGCGATGCCGGGTTGGCCAAGGTTACTGTTCCCTCTTTGCTGGAGAAGAAATTGTTGCGGCAGCCGATTGTTTCGGTGACCGCGTACGACTATGCCAGCGCGCGGGTGGTGGACGAGG
The DNA here is from genome assembly GCA_965277575.1 of Edaphobacter sp. GTDB lineage: Bacteria > Acidobacteriota > Terriglobia > Terriglobales > Acidobacteriaceae > Edaphobacter. The sequence continues at coordinate 2,033,815 of CBDIDK010000002.1, read as the reverse complement.
CCGGGCTGGATGTGGTGCTGGTCGGGGATTCGCTGGCCATGGTCATGCAGGGTCAGGAGAACACGCTTGCGATCACCCTGGACGAGATGCTGCTGTATACGCGGGGCGTTCGGCGGGCGGTGCGGAGGGCGCTGCTGGTGGCGGACATGCCGTTCGGCAGCTATCAGGCTGATGAGCGCGAGGGCGTGGCGAATGCGATCCGGTTTGTGAAGGAAGCGGGTGCCGAGGCGGTGAAGCTCGAAGGCGGGCGTGAGCGAGCGGAGCTGGTGCGGCGGATCGTGGGCGCGGAGGTTCCCGTGATGGGGCATGTGGGGTTGACGCCGCAGAGCGTTCACCGGATGGGCGGGTACAAGGTGCAGGGCAAGACGATGGAGGCGATCGACGAGCTTCGGGCGGATGCGCTGGCGCTCGAAGAGGCGGGGTGCTTTGCGATTGTGCTGGAAGGGGTGCCGCGGGAGCTGGCGCGGGCCGTCACGGATGAGCTGCGGATTCCGACGATCGGGATTGGCGCGGGGCCGGACTGCGATGGGCAGATCCTGGTGCTGCACGACATGATGACGATGACGTTTTCCGCTCCGGCGAAATTTGTGCGGCGGTATGCGGATGTGGCGGGTGTGATGCGCGCGGCGCTGGAGGAGTACAGCCGCGATGTGGAGGCGAGGACGTTTCCGGCGGATGGGGAGAGCTATCACCTGTCGCGGGAGACGCGGGAGTTGATGGAGCTGAAGGGCTAGAGGGCTAAAGGCTTACCACGGATCTGCACCGATGAGACGGATCGGGAACAGGCAAGGGTAGGCCGGTGTTGCGCAAGTCGAGGTATTCGTTGCGAATGCTGCGGAGGACGGATGCGGATTGTGACCGGCGTGGAGGAGATGCAGCGGGTATGCCGGGAGCTGCGGGTGGGATCGGGTGGGCTGGGGTTTGTGCCTACGATGGGAGCGCTGCATGAGGGGCATCTTTCGCTGGTGCGGAGGGCGAAGGCGGAGTGCGGGGTGGTGGCGGCTTCGATCTTTGTGAACCCGCTGCAGTTTGCGCCGGGGGAGGACCTGGCGAAGTACCCGCGGACCTTCGAGGCGGATTGCGCGATGTTGACGGCGGAGGGGGTGGAGGCGCTGTTTGCACCTGGTGTGGCGGAGATGTATCCCGAAGGCGCGGTGACCACGGTGACAGTGGCGGGAGTGGGAGACCGGCTGGATGGTGCGTCACGGCCGGGACACTTTACCGGCGTGGCGACGGTGGTGGCGAAGCTGTTTCATGCGGTGGGGCCGTGCAGGGCGTACTTTGGCCAGAAAGATGCCGCGCAGCTTGCCGTGCTGCGGAGGATGGTGAAGGACCTGAACTTTGAGGTGGAGCTGGTGGGGTGCGCGATTGTGCGGGACGCGGACGGGCTGGCGTTGAGCAGCCGGAATCGCTATTTGAGCGAGGCGGAGCGTGGTCATGCGCTGGTGTTGCGGCGGGCGCTGATGGAGATGGAACGGAGGATCGGCGCGGGCGAGCGGGAGAGCGCGGAGCTGGTGCGGGTGGGGCTCGGGATGCTGGAGGGAGAGGCGGGGGTGAGGGTGGATTACCTGGCGGTGGTGGATGCGGGCACGCTGCTGGCGGTGGAGCGGGTGGAGCGAGGGACGCTGGTGGCGGTGGCAGCCTGGGTGGGACCGACGCGGCTGATCGATAATTTTCTGGCGGGGTGAGGGCTGGGCGCGGGGTGCGCTGGAGCAGCCGGGGTCAGGTGGCCTGGAAGGTCGCTGAGTCTTCCGTGGCGCGGGTGAGCTGGGGGGCGGCCTCGTGGTAGAAGCGGGAGGCGTTGCGGCCGGCGTGTTTGGCGGCGTAGCAGGCGATATCGGCCTCGTTGAGGAGAGTGTCCCAGGTGAGGGTGTGGCGGCCCTGGGAGGCGGTGATGCCGAAGCTGGAGGTGATATGGGTCTGCCGGTCTCCGAGCTGGAAGACGCGTTTTTCGAGCGCTGCGCGGAGGCGTTCGACCAGCAGCCTGGCTTCTTCGGGCGAGGTGCTGGGGAGCAGGAGGACGAACTCCTCGCCGCCCAGCCGGCCGATGATGTCGCCGTCTCGCAGCCGGTGTTCGAGCAGGGCGGCGGTTCCGCGGAGGACGATGTCGCCGCCGGCATGGCCGAAGGAGTCGTTGAGGAGTTTGAAGTGGTCGATATCGAGCAGGACGACGGCGAAGTCGTGCCGGCTGCGCATGAAGCGGGCGAGTTCGCGATCTCCGGCCTCCTGCAGGCCACGGCGATTGAGCAGTTGGGTGAGGGGGTCGAGGATGGTCTGGCGGCCCATGTGGGCGTGGAGACGCGCATTCATCATCCAGATGAAGGCCAGCGGCATGACCGAGCAGGAGATGACATAGACGATTCCGCTGGCGATCTCGACGTGGGGCGCGGCGCGGTCGGGCATGGTCCCGGTGGCGATATAGAGGATGACGCGTAGAAGTTCTACCACGCTGTAGGCGGAATAGAAGATGCCCATCACGCGCCTGGGCCATGCGGTCTCGGGGTCGCGGGTGGTGAGGAGGAGCCAGGCGATCAGGAGGGTCTCGATGGAGAGGGTGAAGTCCTGCAGGGTGGCGGTTCTGTCGGCGAAGGCGGGGTGGCTCCAGAGCACATAGAAGGGCAGGCTGGCACAGATCAGCGTCAGCGAGATCCAGCGGGTTCGCCGGCCGCGATGGACAAAGCAGATGACCCCGGATTGGAGGCAGGCGTAGCCGATGGGCGTGGACGCCATCGAGAGGCCGAGCGAGAGCCATGCGGGGAGCAGATGTTCTGCCAACTGGAGCAGACTGCCAACCAGCCCGGAGACGTAGGTGAGCGCGAGCCAGCGCAGGCTGCGGTTGTCCCGGTCGTTCGCCGCCATGAGGACGAAGACGACGGCGAAGCAGATCAGCTGGATGTTCTGGACGAATCCAATGGCGTAGGTGAGCATAGGAGCGTTCTGCGCCGCTCGGGGGCGTTGCTTCCAGAAGAAGAGTACACCGGGTTTATGCGGTTTTCGGACTCGCTGATGCGGAAGTTGTAGACCGAAGTGTAGACCGAAGAACGAGATTCGTGCCGATTCGGGGCAGGGGGTCCGTGCGGGGGACGGCCTGACACCGATGGACACCGATGGACACCGATTTAAGGACAGGGCAACGGCGAATATCCAACGCGTCGGGTGAGGCTGTCTGTTGGGCTCAGGCGATGACTTCGAAGGGGCGCATCATGTCGTTGGATTCGTGCTCGAGGATGTGGCAGTGGTAGAGATATTTGCCGGGGTAACCCTCGAAGCGCAGGATGACGCGGGTGATCATGCCGGCGGGACATTGCACGGTATCCTTCCAGCCGAGCTCGTTGGGGGCGGGCGGTTCGGCGGGGGCGCGGAAGCGGAGATTTTTGTGCATGAGGTACTCGAAGGGGTCGAAGGTGCGGCGGTCGAGGATCTGGAAGCGCACGAGGTGGATGTGCATGGGGTGGGTGTCTTCGGTGAGGTTGACGAACTCCCAGATCTCGGTGGAGTCGAGCTTCGGGGTTTCGGTGACGGGCTCATGCCAGCGCTTGCGGTTGAGCAGCATGAGCATGGAGTTGCCGATCTTGTCCTTGTACTCGTTGAGCGTGATGGTGCGGGTGGTGGTAGAGGCGGACTCCGGGGTGCGGTGGATGATGCGCAGTGTTTGGGGGATGGAGCGGTTGGAGCTGCTGGCGGGCTGGGCGGCTACGCGGAGCTGCAGGATGTCGAGCGCGCCGGTGCGGAGGTGGAGGGTGCGGCCGGAGAAGCGGGTGAAGTCGATGAGGAGGTCGGCGCGTTCGGCGGGGGCGAGGGTGAGGTTTTTTAGCTCGGCGGGAGAGGCGAGCAGGCCCTGGTCGCTGCCGATCTGGGTGAGGGGCTGCGGGGCTCCGGCGGGGTCGACCAGCGAGAGGCCGAAGAAGCGGCTGTTGGCGGAGTTGAGCAGGCGGAAGCGGTAGAGGCGGGGTTCGACGTTGAAGAAGGGACGCAGCTTGCCGTTGATGAGAATGCCGTCGGCGACGAACTCGGGGACCCAGGGGTGGCCGGGGATGCCGGAGTCGGGGTAGAAGAGCTGTCCGTCGGCGGTGAGGTCGCGGTCGTACAAGATGAGGGGCACTTCGTATTTGCCGGAGGGCAGGCGCAGGGCGTCTTCTACGCTGTCGCGGATGAGGAACATGCCGAAGAGGCCGGCGTAGATGTTGAGCCGGTTGATGCCCATGGCGTGGTCGTGGTACCAGAGCGTGGCGGCGTCCTGCTGGAGCGGGTAGTGGCAGGTGCGGGATTTGCCGGGGACGAACCAGTCGTCGGGGTAGCCGTCGTCCTGCGATCGAACGCGCGCGCCGTGGACGTGGGCGACGGCGCGGACCTCGGGGATGCCGGGGCCGCAGCCGTGCAGGGAGTGATCGATGGGGAGGAAGTGCCGGGTGGGGAGGTGGTTGATCCACTCGATGTGGATGGGGTGGCCGGTGCGGGCTTCGATGACGGGGGCGAGCGGGGTGGGGCCGTAGCTCCACATGCGGGTGGGCGGGACGTCGCGGTGGATACTGGCGTGGATCTCGCGCATGGTGATTTTGAGGCTGCCGGAGGTGGGGTGGAGCCGCTCGGGAAGCGGCAGGGGGTCTACAAAGGGGGGGAGCTCGAGGGCGTGGAGCATGGGTACGGCATGGGCCGGGGCGGGCGGGGGCGTGGCATGCGCCATCTGGCGGGCGAGGCCCTGGCGTGTGGCGTAGAGGAGGCTGAGGGCAGAGGTCTGGTGCAGGAAGGTGCGGCGAGAGGGGAAGGACAACGTGTGGGTCTCCGACTGATTTGCGAGCGGAATGTGATTGAGGACAGAGGAAACACGCACTCCGGAGTGGCCGGAGTGCGTGTCTTTTAAGGTAGAGGGTCAGTGTGACGGCTTCGTTAATTCTCCAGATGTCCTGCCGGACGGGCCCGCTACGCGCGGCGCGGTCACTTCGTGACTTGTATACCCCTTCAGGTGGACCTCCCGTTGGTCGGGATGGAGATCGGTTTACGTCCGATGGACAAGAGCGCTAGTTGCCGCTGGTGACGAGGCCGGTTTTGGGGTCGAGGATGACGACGTTGGGGTTGGGTGCTACGGCTCCGTTCGAGAAGTTGAACATGTTGGTGAGCGGGCCGGCGATGCTGTCGAAGGAGCCGCCGCCCAGGCGCGCGCCGGAGAGGAAGGTGTCTTCGATGAAGCGCGTGATCGAGCTCTGGTCGGTGACGGTAGAGTCGAGCGCGTTCTTCGCGGCCCAGGGGGAGATGACGACCATGGGCAGACGAGGCCCGTAGCCGCAGCGGCCCTGCGCGTGGAGGGTGGTGGAGGTGACGCCGGGGAGCGCGTTGCCGGCGGCGGTGGCGCTGATGCAGACGCCTGCGCCGTTGAGGCTGTCGGCGGTGGTGGCGGACCCGTTGACGAAGTTCGTCAGGTGATCGTACCAGCCGTCGGAGTCGTCGTAGTTGATGATGATGGCGGTGCTGGCCCAGAACTGCGACTGTTCGATGGCGTTGACGGTGTTGACGATGAAGGTCTGCTCATCGAGTGGGTCGGAGTAGCCGGCGTGGCCGTCCTGGTAGCCGGGGGCCTTGAGGAAGCTGACGGCGGGCATGACGCCGGCGGCGAGCGCGTCGGTGAAGTCATGCATGTCGTACTGGTGCTTGGCCTGGTCGGTGGCTCCGATTGTGGCGGTGGGACGCAGGTGGTTGAGGTTGGCGGTGGAGGCGTAGTACTGGAAGGGCTGGTGGTGCGGGATGTAGTCGGCCTTGAGCGGATTGGCGGGAATGTAGGCGGCGGGGGTGGAGCGGGCGCAGCCGGTGGTGCCGTTGGCGTTGGTCCGGGTGAGGTCGAAGCCGCCCTCGAAGAAGCCCCAGGTGATGTTGGCCGCGTTGAGCAGGTCGCCGACGTTTTTGCCGGACATGCTGAAGTTGGAGCTGGTGGAGGAGCAGAGATCGCCGGTGGGATCGGCGTCGTTGATGTCCGTAAGCCCGCCGTTACCGTCCGCGATGGTCGAGCTCGCCACGTTGGTCGGGTTGATGACGCCGTTGGTCTGGCCGGAGATGAGGTTGATCGCGCCGGGGGTGGAAGGGCCGAAGGTGGTGCCGAAGGAGTGATCGTTCATCGCGTAGTGCTGGGCGTAGTTCCACAGGGCGGTGACGGTGTTGCCGTCGTAGTAGCCCATGGTGAGGCCGTTGGTGTTGGCGATAGCGGAGGCTCCGGTTGCTGTGGCCAGCGCGGCGCCGTCCGGTGTGCCGACCGAGAGCGGGAAGAGGTCCATCTTGCCGCCGTCGAAGGCGGTCTGCTCCGGGCCGTAGTTGTGGTCCTGGTCGTTGGTGCCGGCCTGGGCGGGCGAGAGGCGGAAGGGGTTCGAGGCTCCCGCGCCGTTGGCGATGTTGAGGTTCGGGTTCGAGAGCAGGAGTCCGCTCGAGAGGTTGTTGGGAACCGGTGTGCCGGTGGCCGCGGTGAACCTGGACTTGTCAGTGGGCAGGTTGGCGGCTACGGGGTAGGTGCCGAAGTAGTGGTCGAAGGAGACGTTTTCGCCGTAGATGATGACGACGTGCTTGATGACGGCGGAGGCAGTGGTGGAGGTCGCGGGGGTGGGCGGAGGCGTCGTGTTCGCGTTCCCGTTGCCCGGAGGGGCGCTGACCGTGCCTTGTCCGCAGCCGCTGAGAATGATGGTGGAGGACAACGAGAGAGCAAGCAGTTTCCGAATCATGATTTTTGAAGGCCTCAGAAGTGGGGTGGATAGGTTTTCCACCTCATTGTTAGGCTTGCGGTGCGTCGGTTTTGTGAATTGAAGTTGAACGTGCGATGAATTAAGCGTGTGGCGTTCTCGCCTCCTGACTGGCAGCGCGCCGGTTGAGCCTTGCTTTTACAGTCGGGCGTTGCTCTTACAGTCGGGCCCTGCTTTTACAATCGGAGGGATGCCTCTTTCGTTCGAGATCGACAGCACGGGGGAAGGCGGAGGTCGGAGGGGCAGGCTGGCGCTGCCGCATGGCGGGGTCGAGACGCCGGTGTTTATGCCGGTGGGGACGGCGGCTTCGGTGAAGGCGGTGCCGCAGGGCCTGCTGGAAGAGGTTGGCGCGGGCGGCCTGGGCGCGCAGATCATTCTTGCGAATACCTATCATCTGTATCTTCGGCCGGGACATGAGCTGGTGCGGCGGATGGGCGGCGTGCATCGGTTTATGAGCTGGACGCGGCCGATGCTGACCGACTCGGGCGGGTTCCAGGTGTTCAGCCTGAGCAAGCTGCGCAAGGTGACGCCGGATGGCGTGGAGTTTCGTTCGCATCTGGACGGCAGCAAGCACTTTTTTTCGCCGGAACACTCGATGGATGTGCAGATTGCGCTGGGGGCGGATGTGGCGATGGTGTTCGATGAGTGCGTCGAGACGCCGGCGACGTGGGAGCGGACGAGGGAGAGCATGGGCCTGACTCATGCGTGGGCGCAGCGGTCGAAGGAACACTTTGAGCTGCATAAAGAGCGGGTGCCGTGGTTCGAGGAGATGGGGGGCCAGACGCAGAGCCTGTTCGGGATCGTGCAGGGGGGGATGTATGCGGACCTGCGGCGGGAGTCGGCCGAGCGGCTGGTGGAGATGGACCTGCCGGGATATGCGATCGGGGGGCTTGCCGTGGGGGAGCCGCGGGAGGTGACGCGCGAGATGATCGCGCGGACGCTGGAGTTTCTGCCGAAGGACAAGCCGCGGTATGTGATGGGCGTGGGCTATCCCGAGGAGATTGAAGAGTATGCGCGGATGGGCGTGGACATGATGGACTGCGTGCTGCCTACGCGCGCGGGGCGGCATGGGCTGCTGTTCACCTCGGAGGGGCGCATCAACATCAAAAAGAAGGAGTTCGCGGAGGACCAGAGGCCGGTCGATGCGGCCTGCGGCTGCATGGTGTGCAGGCGGTACAGCCGGGCGTATCTGCGGCACCTGTATGCGGCGGGCGAGCCGCTGAGCGCGACCCTGAACAGCATCCACAATCTGGCCTTTTACCTGGATACCATGGCGAGGGTGCGGCTGGAGCTCGGCGGGACCTTTTTACGCTTCGGATGAGCCTTCCCTCGGGGGCTGAAGCGGCGCTCCTTTGACCGAGACCTAGCGCGAATTTCGAATCGGTATACACCGCAAAGCTGTCCCGCCGGACGGGCCCACTGCGCTTGGCCACCCCGCAAACGAAGACCTGTTTGCGGGGGCCCCGGTTCGTGCGGGCACTTCGTGCCTTGTATACCGGTGTTGACTGCATCTGCTGCGCTGGCCCTCCCGTTGGTCGGGATCATGAATAAAGTACATCGGAGCTTCCCTAGATCTTCTGGACGCGCTGGACGTCGCGGACGCCAGGGACCTTGCGGAGATTGAGGACGAGGCGGTTGAGATGGCGCACGTCTACGGTTTCGACTACGAAGTCGACCATGATCTGGCCGTCGGCGGTGGGTTTGGTGTCGACGCTGCGAATGTTGGTGTTGTCGTCGGAGATGATGGCGGTGAACTCCTTGAGGAGGCCGGGGCGGTCGTCGCAGAGGACGGTGAGCTTGACGGGGTAGGTCTGGGCTTTGGCGGCTCCGGGTTCGACGGGCGAGGGCGACCACTCGACCTGGATGCGGCGGTCGGATTCGTAGAGCAGGTTCTGGACGTTGGGACAGCTTCGGGCGTGGACGGCGACGCCTTTGCCGCGGGTGACGTAGCCGATGATCTCTTCGCCGCGGATGGGGTTGCAGCATCTGGCCCTGTAGACGAGGAGGTCGTCCTGGCCTTCGACCTGGAGCGAGTCCGAGCCCTTGCCGAAGAAGACGCGTTTTACGGCGTCGGACATCTGGCCGAGGGTGTTGGCGATGCCATGCTCGGGCACTGCGGGCTCGGCGGCCATGGTGGAGCCGGGTTCGAGCTTGTTGAGGACCTGGCGGGCGGAGTATTTGCCGAAGCCTACACCGGCGAGCAGCTCGGCCTGGGTGCCTAGACCGTACTCGGCGGCGACCTTGTCGTAGTCGGCCTCGTGGAACTTGCCGAGGGCGAGCTTGTACTTGCGGGCTTCGCGATCGAGCAGCTTTTTGCCGATCTCGAGGGCGCGGGCTCGTTGATTTTCGTTGAGCCAGTGCTTGATCTTGTTGCGGGCGCGGGAGCTCTTGGTGAAGGAGAGCCAGTCGCGGCTGGGGGCGTGGCCGGCCTGGGTGGAGATTTCTACGATGTCGCCGTTGCGGAGACGGGTGCGCAGGGGGACGATGCGGCCGTTGACCTTGGCGCCGGTGGTGGTGTTGCCCACCTCGGTGTGGATGGCGTAGGCGAAGTCGATGGGGCTGGCGTCCTTGGGCAGGACGACGACCTTGCCCTTGGGGGTGAAGGTGTAGACCTCCTCGGGGTACAGGTCGATCTTCAGGGTCGACATGAACTCGTTGGGGTCGGTCATCTCGCGCTGCCATTCCATCAACTGGCGCACCCACGCCAGGCGCTGCTCGTCCCTGGCGCTGACGTTGTCGGAGGCCTTGTACTTCCAGTGGGCGGCGATGCCCTCCTCCGCCACGCGATGCATGTCCTCGGTGCGGATCTGGACCTCGAACTGGTGGCCGTCCTCGGCGATGAGCGTGGTGTGGAGGGACTGGTAGAGGTTGGGCCGGGGCATGGCGATGAAGTCCTTGATGCGGCCGGGGACGGGACGCCAGATGCTGTGCAGCAGGCCGAGGAGCGCGTAGCAGTCCTGGACGGAGTTGCAGATGACGCGGATGGCGAGGAGATCGTAGACCTGGTCGACGGGAATCTTCTGGTCGGCGAGTTTCTGCTGGATGGAGTAGAGGCGCTTGATGCGCGACTCGACCCGGCCCTGGATGTTGAACTCCTTGAGCTTGGCTTCGAGCTGGGTGACGATCTTTTGCAGGAACTCTTCGCCTGCGCCGCGGAGGGCGTCCACCTCGGCGGAGACCTGCTCGTAGGCGTAGGGGTCGGTGTAGCGGAAGGCGAGGTCTTCGAGCTCGCCGCGCAGCTTGCCCATGCCGAGGCGGTGGGCGAGCGGGGCGAAGATGTCGAGGGTCTCGCGGGCGATCTTCTGCTGCTTCTCGGGCTTGAGATGCTCGAGGGTGCGCATGTTGTGGAGGCGGTCGGCGAGCTTGATGAGCACGACGCGGACGTCGGTGACCATGGCGAGGAGCATCTTGCGGATGTTCTCGGCCTGATGGTCTTCGCGGTTGGCAAACTTGATCTTTTCGAGCTTGGTGACGCCTTCGACGATGTGCGCGACCTGGTCGCCGAAGCGTTTGGCGATCTCCTCGGAGGTGACGTCGGTGTCTTCGACGGCGTCGTGGAGCAGGCCGGCGGCGATGGCGGTGGAGTCCATCTTCAGTTCGGCGAGGACCTGACCGACCTCGAGGGGATGGATGACGTAGGGCTCGCCGCTGGCGCGCTTCTGGCCCTCGTGCTGGAGGAGGCAGAAGGCCCAGGCCTTGCGGATGATCTCGAGGTCGTCGCCGGGGCGGTTCTGATGGACGGTGGCGAGGAGGGTCTGGAACTTTGCGTCGACGGACTGGATGTCCTGGGCGGAGCTGCCGGAGAGATGGGAGGCAGAGGACTCGTCTACGCCGGCGATGGTCAGGGTGGTGACGGGATTGGCGGGGTGAGGCGCGGCGGACGGCTCGGGTTTTTTTCGCCTGGCGCGCGAGGTCGTGCCGGAGGCCATCTGCGGAGAGGCGACAGGGAGAGCTGTTTCGAGCTCGATCGCTGGGTCGGTGCAGGTCTCCGTGGGGCTCTTCGGTTCGTTGTGCGACTCTGGCTGCGTGCCAGCCTGTGAAGAGGCCGGATGAGCGGTTGCCATAGGACATTATAGTCCGGCGCTGCAACGCCTTTCACGAGAAAGCTGCGGCGGGGAAGAGATTTGTCCTGCCGGACAGGCCTCCTGCGCGGAGTGCGGCCACTTCGTGGCGGGTATACCGGTCTTGACACCATCTCTTGCGCCGGCCCTCCCGCTGGTCGGGATCGAGACTGCCGGAGGGCCGCGCTAGAAGCGGGCGATGAGCCAGAGACCGGCGATCATAAGGGCGCAGCCGGCGATGCGGGCGGGAGAGGCGGTGTGCTGACGGAAGCCGATGAGGCCGAACTGATCGAGCAGCATCGAGGTGACCAGAGACGCGGTGACGCTGGCTCCGGTATAGAGGAACGAGCCCATGCGCTGCGCTATGGTGAGGGCGATGACGGTCGAGATGATGCTGATGAGGCCGCCCAGCCAGGCCCACCAGGAGACTCCGAGCATCCTGCCGGTGGGTGGAGAGTGGCAGAAGAAGAGCACAAGGAGGAGGAGAGCGGCGAGCCCGGAGATGTAGACGGCGATGGCGGCCCAGAGAGGCTGGCCGAGTTGCTTGTTGAGCTCGGCGTTGACGCCAGATTGAAAGGGATTTGCCGTGCCGGCGGCGAGCGCGGCGAGGAACAGGAGCCAGGTCATGGAGATAACCCTCCGGTGGTGAGATGCGCCCGCGGTTGGAATTGGCGGCGGCGCGTGGGGAAGGCTTACCACCGATCTGCCCGATGACACCGATCCAAAACGATTAATAACGATCAGGGGCAAGTCGAAAGGGCGACCGCGGATTGTAGGGATAAGAACGGACAGAAGGCTGAAGGATGGGTGAGGCGAGCCACCTGGGCAACCGAGGGCGAGGCTGACTGTCGTCTCATTCCAGATGCGGCTTGAGTTTCACCGCACTGAGACTCGCCGCCTGGGTCGAGAGGGCAGTCCTTTTGAGCGTTTGGGCACATCTCGTGGACCGGTCTCAGGGTTGAGGTGTCTTGTTGGCGCGAAGCGATTTGAGGCGGGATTGCGCGAGTGGGAAGACTCCGGCGGGGTCGGTAGCGCCCGGAGAGGGAGGTACGCGCTGATAGGCGGCAGTGGCAGCATCGTCCACACCGTACTGCTCGTAGATAAGGCCGAACCCATACCAGATGTCGCCATCCGGCACCTCCATGTTGCCGGTGGACATGGCTTCGAGCAGGAGTTGACGGGCTTCGGCGGTATCTGCTCTGGCGGCGTAGAGGCATGCGAGCGTGTGCAGGTAGGAGTAGTTGGCGTTCCGGGTCAGGAGGTTGGCCTGCTGGGCGGCCGCAAGCGCCTGATCGTCGACGCTGGCTTGAAAGAGGCTGAGCCATGCATCCATGTTGTAGTCATCCGGGAGCGCGTGACCGCTGTCTAGGATCGTCTGATAGGAATGACGAGCGCGGGCGAAGTCGCCCTCCGACTCTGCTTCGAAGGCGTATTGCTGCAAGACGCTGCGGTCGTTTGGGCGTTTCTGGAGCTGGGTGTCAAGGACGGATTTCCATGCCGGCCAGTCTTTGGCAAGCCTGAACGCGCTTCCTGTGAGTGCGACCGCTGTAGGAGAATCGGGATGCCGGTTCAGCAGTTGTTGAGAGATGAGTTTCGCATTCCCGGCGTCCTCCGCGCGCAGGTAGATGGACGCGATGAGCAGGTCGAAGTTATTGCGTTGCTCGTCGGTTTTTGCGCGTTTGCGAGCATCGATGGCGGCTGGAAGCGTGGAGAGAAGGGTCGCTTTATCAGAAACAAGCGATGCGGCCGCGAGTTCGATCGATTGCGGTGCGCTGTCTGCGATCGCCGGCCAGAGACGGGCGAAGAGGATGCCGCCGAGCGGATCGTCTCCCTGTCCTTTTTCGATGAGATCCCTCTTCCAGTCCAGGAGCGAGGCTGCCTCCGCTTGCTGGCCATGGTGAAGGAGGTAGAGGGCTTCTGTGCCGACCTCGCTTGAACTGCTTTTGCTGGCGGCCATTTTGTACGATCCATCCTCCCTGGTGACGAAAAAGGGCTGGGAAGGGAGGCCTGCGAACGTGACGAGGATACGCGACCCGGGCTGCTTCGAGGGGATGATGTCGATGCTCATGGAACCAAGAATGATGTCCTGGATGACGACTTGCGGAAGCCCGGTCTGGCGGGAGAGATTTCGGAATTTGGCTGCTACCGATCCGGTTCCCGACATTGCGAGCTGCCAATCGGCGTCAGTGAGGAAGGAATGCCGGGAGACACACTGGGCGAGGACGGCCGGAGTCCATGTGTTGGTCAGGCCAGCTACAAGCAGTTGCTGGATGGGGCGGAGGCTAACCGTTGCTGTGGGTAGAAGCACGTGCGTGGAGGAGGGAGTCCGTTCGTTTGCTTGACGATTCAACATGGCATTGCGAGCTTTCGAAGAGATAGGCACCTGTTTCAGAATGATGAGCGGGGGTGGAGGGTCAGAGTTCGGAGAAGATGAGGCAGACACGGCCTACGAGGTAGTCGGCCGGGGGGGCGTTGGGGGCGAGGGCGAGGAGCTGGACGGGGAAGGCGCGGGAGTAGGGGCGGAGGATGAGGCGGTTTTCGTCGTAGTCGACGAAGCGGAGGAGGAGGGCGCGGCCGAAGCGGACGGCGTAGAGGGTGGGGTGGTTGGCGCGGTAGGGGGCGAGCGAATTGTAGTGGCGGTCGAGGACGGCGATGGCTCCGGGGGCGATAAGGGGGTCCATGGCGGCGGCCTGGTGGGTGTCCGCGCGGATGGCGAGGAAGCGCTGCCAGTGGGCGTGGCGGGTGGAGGGGCGGGCGCGGCTATCGTGCAGGCGGGAGGCGGAGACCTGGATGGTTTCGATGATGGACGAGGCGGAGATGCGGGCCTCGTGCATGGCGTCTGAGGGGGAGACGACGGGGACGGATTCGGTGGGGTCGGCTGGCTCGGGCGGGGTGGAGGCGTGGAGGTCGAGCGGGAGGATCTGGTCGATGGTGAGGTTCTGGGCGGCGAGGACGCGGTCGAGGCCTTCGAGGGAGAGAGAGCGCTTCTGGTTGAGGAAGTTGGAGATGTGAGCCTGCTGGAAGCCGGCCTGTTGCGCGAGGCGGCTGCGGGTGAGGGCGCCGCGGTCGATGCGGCGAAGGACTTCGAGGCGGAGGAGTTCGTGGAGGTCTTGGAAGTTCATAGGTGGCTTGTCTTATTAGTTGTATGCGGTTGTACGCGGGTTTGTGGATGATTTGAGCGGGAGCGGGCGGATTCGGGTGAAGCGTGAACCGACAAGGTACAGGGATCTCTCCGGTTGGGCGCAGGGCCGCGCCCAGGGTCGAGGTGCTTTGCTTCGATGCGGCGCAGCGGGTAGGCCGGCCTGGACTTTTTACAAACTATAGCTTTTTACATGACGAATATAAAGCGAAAGTATTACTTTTAGCAATCTAATTTTATTCATAAACTACATCTTATAGGTGATATACCGCAAAACTTTGCAAGATGCAAGATATGCCTTGACAGCTATTTTGTCTAAAGCTATAACCTTGACACTTCCCGGATTGGAACTCGGAACAGCTCTGCGAGCGGCAATATAGCTCAAGGATAGAAGAGGATGGGCGGTTTCGGGGGTTGGGAGGACTGCTGGCGGCTGCGATTTTCCTGGAAAGGGGATTGGCAATGAACAAGCGACGGGGGAAGTAACCGAACAGCCACAGACGAGTGTCGGAGCGGGACCGATGGGGCCTTGAGAGCTCCGGGGGACTGCGGGGCATTTGCGAGCAACCTGGGCGAGCCCACTCGACCGCTGAAAAAGGACCGAGGCTTGCCGGGGGAGAACTACGCCTTGAAAGGGAACGATGAACGGCTTGGGCATGAACTTGAAGGTGTGTGAGGGGTGCGGGGCGCTGTGGCTTCGCAACAACGCGTTGAAGGCTGTTTACTGCCGTGCGTGCACGGTGCTGCTGGCGGAGTTTCCGGCTCCGCGGGCGAGACATGCGGGAGGGCGGAGGCGGCTGGCGAGGGCGGTGGGATGTTCGGCTGCGGCGGTGACGGCGGGAGGTGCGCGATGAGCGCGGCGCTGGTGATCCTGCCGGTGGTATGGGCTACGGAGGCTCGTGAAGCGGTCGAGGCGGCTGTGCCGGAGCTTGCGTTCTACCGGAAATATACGGAGGGGATGCTGCGGCGGTATATGCGGTTGTCGATGGAGGCGGGGAGGGCGCCGTCTCTGCTGGGGCGCGAGATGTTTCGCGGGAAGGTGACGAACTACCGCGTGCATGGGTTCGACGACGTGGTGATTTTTGTGCACGATGTGGACAGATGCATGGCAAAGCTGGACGAGGAACAGCAGCACCTGATCCGGCGGATTGCGCTGCAGGAGTATACGCAGGGTGAGACGGCGACGATCCTGGGGCTGAGCCTGCGGACGGTGGTGCGGCGGTATGCGGAGGCGCTGGACCGGCTGACGGGGATCTTCCTCGAAAGGCGGCTGCTGGAGCCTCAGAAGGAGTGCCGTTAGAATCCTGTCAAGTGGCCGGCGGCGGGGATCTTGCTGTAACTAACTGTAATAATTGATGTTATCTCTGTCCTGGAAGTTGGCGTAGTAGTTCTATGCCGGCTGCTATTCTGGAAAGGTAGTAAAGATTGCGAACGGGAGAGTGCCTGCGGGCTGCTCTCCCGTTTTGCTTTGGGGGCAGAGGGATGGAGCGGAGACGGGTTGCGGGACGGTTTGTGCGGGAGGGCCTGGATGAGGGCGACGGCGTGAGGCTGGAGGAGAAGAAGGCCGCGGTGGGGGCTCCTCGGCCGAAGCAGTGCAGGACGTTTACGCGGGCGAGGGTGGCGGAGGCGCTGCCGGAGATCGTGGCGCGGTTTGTGGAGGAGGCGAAGAAGGGGAGTATCGCCCATGCCAAGATGCTGGCTGTGCTGGGAGGGCTGGATAAGGGTGAGGCTCCGCAGAAGCCGAAGCGGCGGGGCAGGAGCAGGGTGGGGTTGCTGCTGGACCGGTTTTCAAAGGAGCCGGCGGAGTAGGGCACGACCGCGGATTGTGGGCTGCCGGGAGAAGGCTTAACACCGATCTGCACCGATGAAACCGATCAAAGGCAAAGACGTCGACCGCGGATTGGCGCGGATAAGGCGTAAGGGGGATAAAGGCTGGATAGGGGCGGATTCTGGTGCGGCTGCATGGTTTCTGGGCTGCTTGGAGGGCTTTGGGGTGCGGGCACTCTCGGGTCGGGCTTTGCCCGATGCCCACCTTAGGCGCAAAAAGCGCGCCGAAGATGGGGCACCCGGTTTGGGCGGTGCGGTCTGCTTTGGTGCGAGTTGGCGAGTACAGAGGCTTCGAGAGTTTGAGGGGGTGCGAATGGGACATGCGGATGGGCTTCATCGGCGGAGTGCTTTGGCGGCTGGGTGCGCGGGTGGACGGGGTGGCTTGTGGGGTGGGCCGGACGATGCGGGCATGGAGATGCGCGCGATGGCGGTGGAGTTTCCGGTGGTGCATGGGCATCCGAACCGGCTGCCGTTTGAAGGTGTGCTGACGCTGGTGGATGTGGCGAGCGACAAGGCTCCGAGCGGGGCGCGGGGGCATCGGGTGATTTTGACGCGGGAGGCGGCGGAGGCGGCGCTGCCGAGTCTGCTGGGCATGGCGGTCGACTATAAGGCCGGGTGGGATGGCCATGACGCGCGGCAGAAGTGCGGCATCATCACGGCGGCGGAGGTGGATGGACGAAGGCTGACGGTGGCGGGGTATCTGTATGCGAAGGACTTTCCGGAGATGGAGGCGAAGATTCAGGGCGCCCAGGGCGGTCAGGGCGACAGCTTGATGGGGATGAGCTATGAGCTGGCCGATGCGCATGTGGCGGATATGCGGGCGCAGGTGTGGACGCTGACGCGGGCTACGTTTACCGGTGCGGCGATCCTGCTGCGGGAGAAGGCGGCTTACCGGAGCACGAGCTTCCGGGTGACGCGGCCTCCGATGGCGGCGCGACGGGTGGGGGTGGGGCGGTAGGGCCTTCGACCGCGGATCTGCGCGGACGGACGCGGATGAAGGCGTAACGGGGATCAGGGGGATAAAGACGGATCAGGCGGATTCAAGATCCGAAGGCAGAAGACCTGCCACCGATCCTCATGACGACGCCGAACGAGAACATGCTGAGGCGATGGAATGCGGGGCGTGTAGTGAAGAGATCGCGACTGCGAAGAGCGACGTGCGGGAACCTCTTCGCTGCGCTCAGAGGCGGCCTAAAAACAGCAACGACAACAGCAACGGCAAATACAGGGGTCCTTCACGTCGTTCAGGATGACGACGAAAAGCGAAAAGCGAAAAACGAACAACAGCAACAGCAACGGCAACGGCAACAGCAAGAGCAAGAGTAGGGAGCAGGGAGCAGGGAGCAGGGAGCAAATACAGGGTCCTTCCCCTTCGCTGCGCTCGAGGGTCAGGATGACGACGTGATTGTTCAGGGTAGTGCCATATCAAGGAGATGAGATGAGTTTTGTGAGTGTGTTGGAGACGATCGGCAAGGGATTTGAAAAGGGTTTGAAGTGGGCCGTGGAGTATGCGGTTCCGGTGGAGCGGCTGGCGGCGCTGCTGTTTCCTTCGGCGGCTCCGGTGGCGCTGGGAGTGGCGAATGCGACTTCACTGATCCAGACGGCGGTGCTGCTGGTGGAGCAGAAGTATGCGGCCACCGGCACCCAGAACGGGACGGGGACACAGAAGCTGAGCGAGGTGATGCTGCTGACCGAACAGGCGGTGAGCTCGCTGCTGAGCGAGGCGGGGATTGCGGTGGATAGCGGATATCTGCAGAGCCTGGTTTCGGCCGTGGTGGGGATTCTGAATGTGCAGCGTGCGGCTCCGGCTGGGGCGAAGGCTTGACACCGATTTGCACCGATGAGACCGATTGAAGGACGGAAGACGTTCGACCCGGATTTGTGCGGATCGTGCGGGGGGCGGGGTTCGGGGATGAGACACGGAGTGCGGTCGAGCTTCGCTCGATGGCCACCTTATCGACGGTAAAACTGTCGCGAAGATGGGGCACCCGGTTTTGGGATGGGCGGGAGAAGGACGATACGAATGCTGAGAGAGGGTATGGCGATGAAAGACGAACTGGATGTGACAGTGGAGCGGCTTGCGGCAACGGTTGGAATGCTCGAGCAGGTTGTGGAGCGGTTGGCGGCGCGGCAGGGTGATGTTGCCGCGGAGACTTCGATTGGGCGGATTGTGGCTACCGTCGATAGCCGGCGTGAGGCTGAGCTGGAAGAGAAGCTGGCTGCGGCAGAGGCTGAGATCGCGGAGTTGAAGGCGGCTGCCGGTACTGTGCCCGCTACGGTTACACATGGGCGGAAGACGATGCCGGTGGGGATGGCTAGCCTGCTGGCCAAGCAGGGGGTGAGCGTCGATTCGCTCGAAGCTGGGGCCTTGGATGCCGCGATGAGCAGCTTGAGCGTGGAGCAGAGGATCGCGGTGAAGTCGCAGTTGCTGCGGGCTGGGTTGCTGGGTTGATTCGGGGGATGGCTTGACACCGGTTTTTCCGATAAAAAGCTAAGGCGGCGACCGCGGATCTGCGCGGATTGGAACGGATGAAATGCGGTTGGGTGGGTTAGGGCGGCGGGCGTTGCAGGCGCGCAGGAGTGCGGTCGAGCTTCGCTCGATGCCCACCTTAGGCGCACACCACGCGCCGAAGATGGGGCACCCGGATTTGCGAGGTGGGGACCCGGATTCTTCCGAGATGGAGGACCCGGACCTTTGCGAGCGCCCGGGATTTGGATACAGGTGCGGGCTTTGCGGCTTGCGCCTTTTTTGTTTTGAAAGGGAGAACGAATGAACGCGAAGTTTACCGATATACATGGCGCGGCAGATTACATTGGGCCTGGCGCGATTGAAGTTCCGATGTACCAGACGGAGATTACGGACCTGGTTCAGAGGCGTGGAGTGTTTGGGCAGAGGATCAAGCAGGTTCCGGCTACGGGTCATCCGTCGCGGTACTTTGAAGAGACGGCGATTCCTTCGCCCTCGGCTTTGTCGGCCTTTGTGGATCCGCGCAATATTATTGCTCCGCTGGTGAGCCCGACACGAGTGGAACGTAGCGTTCCGCTGAAGGCTCTGGTGGCGCAGATCAACTACAACCTGTTCGATATCGAGCTGGGCAATCAGCAGAGCCAGTTTGCGTATCTGCAGGCGAAGGACCTGGCCGACACTGTTGACGGCGTGCTGCGGACGCATGACGTTGCGTTGTGGAATGGCTCGGATACGAGCTTGAGCTCGCCGACTACGCCGCAATACTTTGGCGCCGGCGCGCAGATTGCCGCGGGTGGGAATACGACCACGATCGGCATGACGCAGAGCATTGTCGACGGGCTGAAGGCGACGATTGCGCAGATGGTTTCGAACAGCTCGTTTGGGGTTCGGCCTACGGCGATCTATGCGAACCCGGTGCTGCTGGACCTGATCGACCGCGAGATGAAGACGGAGTTCAACGTGGTGCTGAATACGCGGCAGATTACGGCCGGCGTTACGGTGAAGACGCTTTCGACGCAGGCGGGCGAGATTCCGCTGATTCCGGAGTGGACGCTGAGCTATACAGGTATGCCCGGTGCGGGTTCGGCTGTGCTGCCGGCCTATATCGTTACGGAGGATTTGATCGAGTATCACTGGTTGAGCGATCCGAATCCGAGGATCTTTCAACTTGGGGTTCCGGGCTCGCTGGCTTCGCAGTATGTGGTGGTGAAGTTTGGCGGGGTTGTGGTGAAGGGCGCTAATTATGCTCACTTTCAGGTGCTGGTGGATCGATAGAGTTGTGGGCTGGTGTTGCGGTTTTGGGGATTTTCGCTGCCGCGAAAATGAACCCACCTTAGCGCGATGAGACTGCGCGAAGATGGGGCACCCGGCTGTTTGGTGTACCCGGCTGTTTGGCGCGGCGCGGGACTGTCGTCATGATGAGGAACCCGTTTCTTGGCGGGGTGCGGGACGTTTGTGGGGGCCGGTGGATTTGTGCCGGTCCCTGTTTCTTTTTGGAGGAAGGGTGCGATGGGGTATTTGTTGCCGGTGGAGTATGGGCAGTTTGGATTGACGGCGGAGACGACCGACGACTGGGTGACGATGGCTTCGTCGCTGATGGAGGCATATTGCAGGCGGCCGAGTCTGCTGGTGACCGAGTATGTGGAGCGGATGCGGCTGACGGCAGGGGCGCAGACGGTTCGGTTGAGTTATCGTCCGCTGGCTTCGGCGGTGGGGACGGCTTCGGCGCTGGTGGGGGTGCGGGTGCGGTATGCGATGCCTCGGCGGGGGGAGCTGCTGGATCCGTTCCGGGAGCAGATCGCGTGGGCGTTCAGTCTGCCGGGGAGTTGGAGCTCGCTCGATGTAACTACGGTGGACGTAAACCAGGCTACGGCGGAGCTGACGTTTCCACGGAGTTTTCTGGGGATCGACTATAACGAGGTTGAGGTGACGTATACGTCGGGATTTGTAACCGTGCCGGATGCGGTGAAGGTGGCATGCGCGCAGATTGTGAAGAATGCGCAGGCGACGCCGGCGATGAATGTGAAGTCGAGCCGGATGGATACGGTGCAGATGCAGTACTTCAGCGGGTCGCTGCTGGATGCGCAGGTGCAGATGCTGCTGAAGCCGTATGTGGCAGAGAGGCTGGGGTGAGCGGCTTGGCGGATTTGGTAAATGGTGCGGAGGGCGCGGCGCGGGCGGCGGATTCGCTGCTGCGTGCGGCGGGCGGACGGGCGGCCCTGCTAAGGATGCCGGCGGCGGCGAGCGCGGGCGATGTGACGGAGCAGTTGGGGCTGGCTACGCCCCTGTTTCAGGATGTGGAGCTGGCCCCGGTGGTGTTTCGGAAGGCTCGGGCGGCGGGGATCTCGGGGATCTCGGGGGCTGTTGTGGCTCGATGGGAGCTGGTGGTTTCGGCTACGGCGGTGCAGAAGGTGGTTGGGTCGCTGGGGTTCTCGGCTGCGAGCGTGCTGTTTGAAACGGCGTTTGGCGTGGTGGTGGACGGCGTGCTGATGGAGGTGGCTTCGGCTACGGCTTCGGAGGTGTTTGGGGTGGCTTATGTGTACCGGCTGGTGTTACATGCTCCGGTGGCGTTGATTGTTTGATGGCGGTTTTTTCAATGGGTATACACCGCACGCTGTCCTGCCGGACGGGCCTCCTGGGCGGAGGGCGGGCACTTCGTGCCGTGTGTACCGGTCTTGACCACATGGGCTGCGCTGGCCCTCCCGCTGGTCGGGATAGACCGCTCGCGGGCAGGGAGAGAGCGGTCGAGCTTTGCTCGATGCACCCGGCTCTGGTTGCGGGCACGGAATTGTATTAGCTACCGAAGGAGTTACATACTATGCAGAATGCTCGGGATACGTTTTATGTTGCGCTGCGGGACAGGCTGGCGGCTTTGAATCCGGCGCGTGTGATGGTGGTGCGGGGCGTTACGCGGCCAGGAGTGCGGGTGGAGGAGAATGAGCTGGCTTCGGTGGCGCAGGCGGCGGATGTGTTTTCGCTGCGGTGGACAGGGCTGGGCGTGAATGCGCAGGGGGCGCTGCCACTGGTGTCGATGAGCTGCGAGATCTCGTATGCGACGGATGGGAATGCGGGCAATGGCGGGATGGACCGCGGACGGCTGCTGGGCGCGATGGATGCGGAGCTGGTGATGGCGGTGAGCGGCGGTCCGCAGAGTGCGGTGAAGATGAGCTATGGGGCTGGGGCGGGTGCGGGCTCGGGGAGTGCGGGGCCGGTGGCGTTGGGGACGAATGTGTTCTGGGGGGATGCGGTGTTGGGGGCGGCGGTGGTGAAGGGCGAGCGGCTGGAGCGGGTGGCTACGGTGGCGGTGTTCTGCTACCAGGAGGCGGGTGAGCTGTGAGTGCGACTTCTACGATGACGGCTTTGGCGGCGGTGGCTCCGGTGACGCGGCGGGTGCGGGCTTATTTTGCGCCGGTGGACCGGGTGGCTGGTGTGCCGGCGGTGTTCGATGCGGCGCAGATGGGCGGGTTTGCGCTGGGTATGCCGCCGGCGCCGTGGGTGGACCTGGGGTGGTGCTCGGGGTTTATGCGGAAGGCTGCTACGAAGGTGGGGGCGCTGACGGCGGGGGCTCCGGCGGTGGTGCGGAGCCAGGTGCGGACGGAGGTCGAGGCTACGGTGGGGCTGACCTTCGAGAGCTGGGGGAAGCTGCAGCTGGCGCTGGCTTCGGGGTCGCAGCAGATGAACCTGCTGCGGACGGCGGCGGGGGCGGCGGCGAATGGGAGCGGCGGTGTGGCGGTGGCGGCGGTGCCGGTGGCTGCCTCTGGAAGTACGGCTTCGGCTTTGAATGTGGGTGGTGCGGCGGCTCAGTTCTCGGTGGGGGATCTGGTGGCTGTGGATGTGGACTATGTGGGGCAGGTGGGGTTTGTGGGGAGCGGCGTGAGTGGGGCGTATGTGAGCTCGGCGGCGGCGGTGGGCGGGGATGTGAATTATGTGCGGCGGGTGTCGCTGAATGTGCAGCGGGTGGTGGGGATCGGCGCCGGGGTGTTGACGCTGGGCGGGGCGCTGCTGGCGGGGGCTCCGGGCGCGGGGATGCAGGTGAGCCGGCTGGTGGGGTTTGTGGATCGCGAAGGCGGCGGGTTCTTTCAGGAGTGGTCGGGGCTGTTTGTGATGGATGGCGAGCAGGGGGACCGGGTGATCTTTTATTATCCGAGGCTGCAGGCGATGCAGGGGTCGGCGGAGGTGGCGAAGACGCTGGCGGGGGCGCTGGAGCTGATCTCGCTGGCGGGAAGCTTTCGGGCGTTGCCGGTGAAGGATGCGAACGATGGGGAGACGGTGGTGTGTTTTCGGAGTTATCTGCCGGGGGTTGGGCGGGCGGTTTGACGCTCCTGGAGGGCGGCTGGTGAAGAACTTGCAACTGTTCTTGTCCTATGCTGCCCTCAGGGGTGAGATGGCGACGAGAGACGAGCAAGAGCGAAGGCAACGGCAAATACAGGGGTCCTTCACTGCGTTCAGGATGACGACGAAGAACGAGCAAAGGCAACGGCAACGGCAACGGCAAATACAGGGGTCCTTCACTGCGTTCAGGATGACGACGAAGAACGAGCAAAGGCAACGGCAAAGGCAATGGCAACGGCAACGGCAAATACAGGGGTCCTTCACTGCGTTCAGGATGACGACGAAGAACGAGCAAAGGCAACGGCAAAGGCAATGGCAACGGCAACGGCAAAGACAGGGGTCCTTGACTGCGTTCAGGATGCGACGAAGAACGAGCAAAGGCAATGGCAGACGCAATGGCAGAAGCAGCGCAATACGAGGGTCTTTCTCCTTCGCTGCGGTCGGGGTGGGGTTGCGGCGAAGACGAGCTACGGAGCGGTGGCGTGGGGTGGCAGGGATAGTCGGTGATGGCGCGTGTGCCTGAGCGGAGGAGAAGCAATGAGGAGAGGGACGATGGATTGGACGCGTAGAGGATGGACGCTGGTTGGGATGCTGCTGCTGGTGGCTCCGGGAGCGCTGCGGGTGATGACGGTGCCGGTGAGCGCGCAGGTTTCGGCGATTGCAACTACTACGGTTACAGATACGGTCTACCGGGCGGATGGGACTACGGCGGCGGGGACTGTGCTCGTGAGCTGGCAGGCGTTTACGACGGCGATCGGGCAGACGGTGGCGGCGGGGACTACTTCGGCGACGATTGGCGCGGGGGGCGGGTTGAGCGTGGCGCTGGCTCCGAATGCGGGGGCTACGCCGTTGGGCAGTTATTACACGGCGGTGTATCACCTGGACGATGGGACGGTGAGCCGGGAGTTCTGGGTGGTTCCGGTAAGCGCGTCGCCGGTGCAGGTGAGCGGGATCAGGAGCACGGTGCTGCCGGCTTCGGTGGCGATGCAGACGGTGAGCAAGAGCTATGTGGATACGGCGATCGCGACGGCGGTGTCGGGGCATCCGCTGGATGGGAGCTCGCCGTTTACGATGAAGGCGGGCGATGCGATGACGGGTCCGCTGGTATTGCCGGGCGATCCGGTGGCGGCGAACCAGGCAGCGGACAAGCACTATGTGGACGTGAATACGGCGGCGGTGCAGAGCGGCCTGGCGCAGAAGGTGGCGCTGGCGCCGGTGGGGAGCCAGACGGTGGTGCAGCCGGCGGGAACGCAGATGCAGGTGAACCGGTTGAACGGGACGTCGTACCCGAGCCAATATGTAACCGGATTGGGGAACAATGGAATTGGGAATACGCTGGCGAGCGCGGATTGCGCGGCCGGGTGCGATGTAAAGGTGGATCGCGGATATGCGTCGGGCGAGGGCTACTACGCCGGGAGCTGGAACAGCGACGGCGGCGGCGGGACGCACGTGGAGGACGAACGGGGCGGGGGGCGGCGGGACAGCTTTTTGAATCCGACTTCGCCGGTGGCGCCTGGCCAGGATGCGGGCGAGGCCGTGGATGTGGTTTCGACGCGCAATGCCGCGGCTGAATTTGCGAGCGGGCGGGGGACGCAGGAGCCTACGTCGGTGGGGATGTTCGTAACGCATGAGGGTTTGACAGGCGGCAACAACCTGTTTCCGGCGGGCATTGAGAACGTGCCGTACTTCAAGAGCAACTATGCGGCGATGCCGGTGCAGGGCACGTACAACACGCAGGGGCAGCACTCGCTGATGCCGCTGGCGATCAACTGCTATGGGGTGGGGGATTGCCTGATCGGGGCCCAGGTGATCAATGCGTCGGGCGGGTTTCGCGATGAGGCGGATGAGGGCTCGCACCCCTACGACCTGGCTCTCGCCGAGGACGTGAAGGTGTTTGCGGGCACGTGCAGCGCGGGATGCACGGCGGGATCGACGCTGGTGACGGTGGGTTCGATTACGGCGCAGGGGACGCAGGGCGAGGGCCGGTTCGTGATCGACAAGAACCCGGCGAAGGTGATTACGGCGGGGCTGCTGACGGGCGGGACGGGACAGACGAGCACGCGGCCCGGGGCTGGGGCTACGTTCAGCGGATCGAACTTTCCGGTGAGCGTGTTCCTGGCGACGGCGCAGATGGCTCCTTCGCAGGCGAACAATATCGCGGCGGGCATGATGACGATGGCGATTGCGACGAGCGGGGTCCCGGCGGGGTTTGCTACGAGTACGGCGGCGATCCCGGGGGGCGGGAGCGCGGGCACGGGCGGGGTGGCCTGCGTGACGGAGCCGTACAGCGGGTATCCGCACAACTACGAGATGGTGAACTACACGGTGGTGGATGGGACGCATCTGCAGATGACCTTCAACAAGGTGCATCGGGCGGGGGCGACGATCGCGGTGGGCGGACTGTGCGGGTATGGGCTGGAGGAGACGGTGGACACGGCGCGGGGGATCCGGCAGGTGTTTCCTGTGATCGGGTCGTACTCGGCTACGGGGCTGTACTATGCGGGCGGGGCTACGGCGATTGTGGGGGTAAGCGGGCAGACGGGCGGATTCCTGAATGTGAACCTGCCGGTGGCTACGATCGCGCGTACCAACAATGTGGTGACGGTAACGACAGCGGCTGGATTTCCCCTGGATGTGAACGGTCTTACGATGACGGTGGCCGGAGTTGCGGACGCAAGCTACAACGGCAGCTTTACTGTAACGACTACGGGCACAAATATGTTGACGTATGCGGCGAGCGGGCCGGACGGCACGAGCACGGGCGGGAGCGTGGCGGCGCTGACGGGGGGCTATGCGCTGTATCCGATGGCGGAGGTGCTGGGGGTGTTCGACGCGGCGGCGAAGAGCGTGGATGGACAGTTGACGCTGGCTCCGAATACGGTGGCGTGGGCGCAGGGCGATGCGGTGGAGGAGCCGCACTACTACCAGGAGGCGGTGGGCGGGGATATCACGTTTGTGGCGCAGACGACGCCGCGGCCTACGCTGCAGCGGAGCTCGGGGATTGAGTTCGACCTGAGCGCGAGCACGGGGCTGCTGGGATGGCAGGTGAACAATGCGGTGCCGGCGCAGAACTACCTGGGCAATGGCGGGACCCATGCTCCGCCGCAGGCTGCGTTCGAGGTGAACGGGATCTGGCAGCAGACGATGAATGCGCAGGCGGGCGAGCAGAGCGTGTTTGCCATCCACTGCAACTCGCACGGGTGCGGACGCTGGAACTCGGGGTACGACCTGTTCGAGCTGGATACGACGGCGGGGTTCGACTGGATCCGGTTTCAGCCGATGACGAGCGCGTTGACGTTGAGTCTGCGGAGTGTGCAATACGGGTTTACGCCGCAGGGGTTCACGGCGGGGACGGTGAACGCCGGCGTTGTGAATGGAACGACGGTGAATGCGACGACCATCAATGCCCCGACGATCAATGCCCCGACGATCAATACGACAACGATCAATGCGACAACGTTGAATGTACCTCTAAGCGCGGCGCAACTGCCGGTGTTTCAGGCTTCGGGGAGCGGACATGCGGCGGGCGCGGTGCCCGATCCGGGGGCGACGGCTGGGGCTACGCGGTATCTGCGGGAGGATGGGGCTTGGACTGCGATGCCGGCTGCGGTGCCGGCTGCGGGGAATGCGGGTGCGGGCGCGGGTTCGGGCATGGGTGCGGGGCAGATCGGGGTGAACCTGCTGGCGCGGTTTGGGCTGATGGATGGGAGCGGCGCGCCGAAGGATTCGAGCGGCAATGGCAACGACGCGTTGCTGCCGGGGGGCGGCGCGAATCCGGTCTGGACGGCGCAGGGGATCAGCTGCGATGGGTCGGCGCAGCGGTTTCGTGCGACGGGAACGCGGGGGGCGCGGACGTTTGTGTGGAGCTCGACGGAGGCGGTGCCGATGAACTCGGCGTTTCCGGCGGGGCCGACGTATGTGACGCCGTTCGGGGTAGCGGATTTGAGCGTCAGCCTGGGCGGGAACAACTACTATGGCAGCCATCCGGGGGTGGCGTTGTACCGGACGGGCGTCTATAACGACCGGAGCAGCGATACGTTGCAGGGGACGCATACGTTTGCGCTGACGCTGGGGAGCGACAGCGCTTCGGACCCGAACCGCTTCTATATAGACGGGGCGGAGACGACGTATACCGGTGCGCGGGGCGCGGCCGCGGGGGTGGCGACGGCGGACTATGACGTGTGCGGCATCAGCACGGGGTATCCGACTTATTTCCCGGGGGCGTTCTACTACTTCGAGGCGTTCTCGGATGAGAAGACGGCGGCGCAGGTGCAGCAGGAGACCGCGGCGGTGACGCAGATTGTGGCCAGCCGGGGGGTGGCGTTCAAGGCGGCGCCGGACCCTACGATCCGGAGCCTGTATGTGGCGGTGGGCGACTCGCTGACCGAGGGCGAAGGGCCGCAGCCTTCGAGCCGGTTTATTGCGCCGGGCGATGCGTTCGATGTGCTGAACCTGGGGCTGGGGAGCGCGAATACGGACGACCTGCTGGAGCTGTTCGAGGCGCGGGAGGCGACGTTGTACCGGCGGAATGCGGGGCGGAATGTGCTGCGCCTGTGGGCGGGAACGAACGACGTGAGCGGGGGCGGAAGGACGCCGCAGCAGGCGCTCGATGGGATCCGGTCGTACTGCCGGAAGGCGAAGGCGGCGGGGTTTCAGACGATTGTGTCGGACATGAT
Source organism: Edaphobacter sp. (assembly GCA_965277575.1). Lineage (GTDB taxonomy): Bacteria > Acidobacteriota > Terriglobia > Terriglobales > Acidobacteriaceae > Edaphobacter. The sequence continues at coordinate 2,006,594 of CBDIDK010000002.1, read as the reverse complement.
CAGCCGGACGGGCAACGACAACAACATGCTGGCGCTGAATGCGCTGCTGACCAGCGAGGATACGGGATGCGACCTGGTGCTGGACCTGGCTTCGAATCCGCTGCTGGGCGCGGTGGGGGCGAATGCGAGTACGACGTACTACCAGGGGGATGACCTGCATCTGTCGCTGGCGGGGCAGCAGAACCTGGTGGCTCCGGCGGAGACGCGGGCGATCGATCTGCTGGCGCATCTGAAGAGCTCGAATACGAGCGCTACGGTGACGGCGGCGGCTTATACGATCGCGGACTACGACCTGTATCTGCCGGTGGACCCGGCTAGTAATTCGGTTGCGGCTACGCTGCCGGATTGCAGCTACTTTACGGGGATGGTGCGGTCGGTGAAGAACCTGCAGAGCGCCGGGGCGAATGCGGTTACGGTGGTGGCGATGGCAGGGCAGACGATCGATGGTTCGGCGGGGGCGGTGACGGTGGGGAATGGGGCTACGCTGGTGCTTCGGCAGATTGTGCCGAATAGGACGACGGGTGGGTGCATGTGGGTGAAGGTGAGTGATAACTAAGCTGTCCCGCGTGGCTGGGTGGAACCCTGCGGCAAGCTGAGGCGGGGCGTGGGTCCGCCTGGATCGAACAGACAACGGCAGCAGCCAATACAGGGGTCCTTCACTGCGTTCAGGATGACGACGTAAAACGGGCAACGGCAATGGCAGCAGCAACGGCAACGGCAAATACAGGGGTCCTTCACTGCGTTCAGGATGACGACGTAAAACGGGCAACGGCAACGGCAACGGCAACAGCAACGGCAACGGCAACGGCGCGCGGCAACGGCAAACGAGGATGGCAAATACAGGTCCTTTCCCTTCGCTACGCTTGAGGGTCAGGATGACGGTGTGAGTGGGTGGGAGGGCGTTGAGGTGGGGGATGGGGAAGGGTGAGTGGGGTTTGGGTGGGCTGCTCTCTCTGGGGAAGAGCATGGAGGAGCGGCCCGCGAGGCTGGTGGAGGTCGCGGAGGACCTGCTGCGGGTGCGGGATCGCGAGGGCAGGCTTCGGCCGCTGAAGGCGAATGCGGCGCAGAGGGCGTTCGAGGCGCGGCGCGGGCAGAGGAATATCGTGCTGAAGGCCAGGCAGATGGGGATGACGACGTGGGTGGCGGGACGGTTCTTTTTGAAGACGATTACGGCCCCCGGCGTGATGACCGTACAGGTGGCGCAGACGCGCGAGGCGGCGGAGGGGATCTTCCGGATGGTGCAGCGGTTCTGGGAGTATCTGCCGCTGGAGATGCAGGAGGGGCCTGCGCGGCGGAGCGTGGCGAATGCGGGGCGGATGTGCTTTCCGGAGCTGGATAGCGAGTTCCGGGTGGTGAGCGCGGCGGATGAGAATGCGGGGCGCGGGCTGACGATGCGGTATCTGCATTGCAGCGAGGTGAGCCGGTGGCCGGGGGATGCGGGGGCGACGCTGGCAGGGCTGCGGGCGGCGCTGGCTCCGGGGGGCGAGATGGTGCTGGAATCCACGCCGAATGGGGCGTATGGGTGTTTTTATGAGGAGTGGGGGCTGGCTGGGGCGGGCTTGGGTGATGGCTCCGCCGGTGGTTCTGGGGTGGTGCGGCATTTCTTTCCGTGGTGGATGGAAGCGGCTTATGTGGGGGCGGCGGCGGACTGGGGGGAGGTGCGGGAGGATGAGCTGCGGCTGATGGTGGAGGAGGGGTTGTCGCTGGAGCAGATCGGGTTTCGGCGAGGGCTGGAGGCGAGCTATCGGGGGCTAAGGACGCAGGAGTTTGCGGAGGATGCGGAGAGCTGCTTCAAGGCTACGGGGGAGTGCTGCTTCGAGGTTGCGGCGGTAGAGCAGAGGCTGGCGGAGGTGGGCGAGCCGTTCGAGATGCGGCGCGGCGGGGCGTTGCAGGTGTGGTTTCCTCCAATGGCGGGCAAGGAGTACCTGGTGGCGGTGGATACTGCGGGCGGCGGGGCGGATGGGGACTTTGCGGCGGTGCAGGTGATCGAGATGGGGTCGGGCTTGCAGTGCGCGGAGCTGCGGCAGAGGCTGGGGACGCTGGAGCTGGCGAGGGTGGCGGCTGGGCTGGGGCGGGAGTATGGCGGTGCGCTGATTGCCGTTGAGCGGAACAATCATGGGGCCGGGGTGCTGGCTTATCTGGATGGCGTGGAGCGGTATGCAAGGGTGTATGAGCAGGCGGGCGTTGCGGGGTGGTTGACTACGGCGGGGAGTAAGCCGGGGATGGTGAGCCGGATGGGGGCGCTGCTGGTGGAGTCGCCGGGGATGTTTATGAGCCGACGGCTGCTGGGGGAGTGCAGGACGTTTGTGGCGATGGCCGGAGGACGGACCGGGGCGGTGAGCGGGGCGCATGACGACTGCCTGATGGCGATGGCGGTGGGGCAGGCGGTTCGGGCGGAGAAGATGGGGAAGAGATGATGTCCTGCCGGACGGGCCCGCTGCGCGCGGGGCGGTCACTTCGTGACTTGTGTACCCCTTTGGGTGGGCCTCCCGTTGGTCGGCAACGATCATTTCCGACCAGCGAGAGGACCTCTGCTGATGATCCTGACTCGACCGGTATACATGTCACGAAGTGACCGCCGAATCGGGGCCCCCGCAAACAGGTCTTCGTTTGTGGGGTGACTGAGCGCAATAGGCCCGTCCGGCAGGACACGGGGGTTATTCTGTTGGGCAGGGGTGAGAGGGTTTGGCGGTGCTGGCGGTGCAGGCGATTCGGCGGATGCGGGGTGGGGCGCAGAGTCAGCTTATGCTGGGGGCGGATGGGAAGCTGTGGGTGGTGAAGTTTCAGAACAATCCGCAGGATGTACGTGTGCTGGCGAATGAGCTGATCGCGACGCGGCTGGCGGAGGCGGTGGGGTTGACGGTGCCCGTGACCGATGTGATCGAGGTGACGGATTGGCTGGTTGCGAATACGCCGGATATGGTGGTCGAGCTGGCGCGGGGGCAGAGGCAGCGGTATGCGGCGGGGTTGCAGTTCGGGTCGCGGTTTGTGGGTGGGCTGATGCCGGGGCAGGTGGTGGACTATCTGCCGGAGTCGCAACTGGATGAGGTGAGGAACCTGGCGGAGTTTGCCGGGATGCTGTGTATCGATAAATGGGCGGGGAACTGTAATGGGCGGCAGGCGGTGTTCGAGCGGAGGCCGCGGGAGAGGAAGTACCGGGCTACGTTTATCGATCAGGGATTTTGCTTCAATGCGGGGGCGTGGACGTTTCCGGATGCGCCGCTGCGTGGGGTGTATCAGCGGAATAAGGTGTATGCGCGGGTGACGGGGTGGGAGAGCTTCGAGCCGTGGCTGAGCCGGGTGGAGGCGATGGAGGCCGGGGTGCTGTGGGGGATCGCCGAGGCGGTGCCGCCGGAGTGGTATGGCGGGGACACGACGGTGCTGGAGCGGTTGATGGAGCAGATGCTTCGGCGGCGCGGGCGGGTGCGGGAGTTGATTGCTGGGTTTCGGGATTCGGATCGCGAGCCTTTCCCGATGTGGGCGACGGGGAAGACGATTGTGGTGCCGAGGCAGTTTGAGATGGTGGATGGGGTGGGAAGATTTGTAATGTAGTGAGTGGTGATCTGGAATGGGTGTGCGGATGAGACGAGACAACAACGGCAAAGACAAAGACGAAATACAGGGGTTCTTCGCTGCGCTCAGAATGACGACTTTTTCAGGCCACGTCATGACGACCTTTCTGCGCCAGTTCATGACTCTACGCTGCTTCATGACGGCATTTCTACGCTGCTTCATGACGGCATTTTTACGCCACGTCATTGCGGCATTTCTACGCCAGTTGATGACGACCTGCCGAAGCCGCGTTATTACGGTATTTTTACGCAATTTTCCGGCGGCATTTTTACGCTGCGTCATGACGACCTCTCTGCGCCGCTTCCCCATGAAGTTGCTGCGCTGCTTCAGCATCTGGGAGACGGCTTCGGAGGTTCGAGGTTGAGGGAACGGTTGCCCTGCGAGTTCTTCCTGATCCGGTATGTGCCGGATGTGGTGAAGGGCGAGTTTGCGAATATCGGGGTTTTGCTGCGAGAGGCAGGACGCGACGATAGCGCGGTGGTGCGTTTTACGCGGGACTGGAGCCGGGTGCGGTGCATGGATGCGGATGCCGACATTGGGCTGCTGGAGGCGCTGGAGGGGGAGCTTGGGGACCGGCTGCGGATGGGGCTGCGGGTTGCCGCGGGGATCAAGCCGGTGATGGAGCTGCTCGAGGATACGCTTTCAAACTCGGTGCAGGTAACCGAGGCGCGGGCCTGCCTGGCGGAGAGCATGGCGACGGAGATGGAGCAGTTGATGCGGATGTATGTGGAGCCGCTGAAGGTGAAGGTCTCGCGGCAGCGCACGGGACGGGCGGCGATCGCGGGGGCGATGCGAACCGAGTTTGAGCGGGCCGGGGTTTGGGGGCTGATGCGGAAGAGGATCGCGGCCTCGGTGTATACGCGGGCGGGAGACCCGATGAAGATCGATTGCGGGTATCGGGCGGGTTTGGAGACGGCGGCGGTGGTCCGGATGTTTCAGGCGGTGTCGCTGGAGGGGGATGTGGAGGCGGCGAAGGGGTTGGCTTACTCGGCTCCGATGTTGGTGGAGGGCGTGGAACGGGTGGAAGGCGCGCGGCTGGAGTTGACGGCGGTGGTCGAGCCGCTGCGGGCTGTCACGGACGACGTCGAGGATGAGGCTGTGGAGCGGTACCGGTTTGGCGTGGAGGCGATGGAGCGGCAGGCGATCCGGGTGGTGACGCTGAGCGACCTGGCGCGGGTGGCGGAGACGGCTCGTGTGGAGCTGCGAGTCTGAGCCGTCCGTTCGAGGAAGGCTTGACATCGATTTGCGCCGATGAGACCGATTAAGGACAAAGGCGCCGACCGCGGATTGGCGCGGATAAGAACGGATTTGAGAACAGGTAAAGCTTAGAGCTTATGTTTTTTTGTTCGGCGTTCGATTTTGAGATGTGGCGGACCAGGGAAGAGAACAGAAAATACAGGGGTCCTTCCCCTTCGCTACGCTCAAGGGTCAGGATGACGACCTAAAAGTTGGTTGGAGGCATGGCCCTGGGGCTGTGCCTTTTTTGCAGGTAGACGAAAGGGTGGGTGGGGCGATGGGTGTTCGGGCGGCGGTGGTGGGGATTTGGCAGCGGGTGGCGGGTGTGGCGGCGGCGGCGGATGCTGGGTTGGGGGAGAGGAAGACGGCGGTGCTGCCTTCGATCCTGAGCCCGTATAACCGGGTGTTGCGGCCGGGGCAGAATGCTCTGCCTAAGCCTACGGCGGCGAATTTGCGGAAGTTTTCGGAGACGCCGGTGGTGCGAAGGGCGATCAATGTGGTGAAGGATAAGGTGGCCAGCATGGACTGGCAGGTGCGGGTGCGGCGGGGTTACACAGGCGCGATGGTGGAGAATGCCGAGGCCCGGATGCAGGCGCTGCGGCTTTGCCTGGAGGAGCCGAATAGCTCGGACAGCTTTCGCGTGCTTTGGGAGCAGGTGCTTGAAGATCTGCTGGTGGGCGGGTTTGGGGCGGTCGAGATGGAGGCTACCGGCGATCCGGCGCGGCCGTTTCATCTTTGGCCGGTGGATGGGGCGACGATCCAGATCGATGCCCGGTGGGATGGCGATCCGGCGAAGCCCAGGTATGCGCAGGCTACGGGGCAGATGGGTACGGGTGCGCTGCTGCCGCTGCTCGATGACGAGCTGATGTATGTGCGGCTGAATCCGCGGAGCTATACGCCGTTTGGACTGGGGCGGCTGGAGGTGGCGTTCGAGACGGTAAACCAGTTCTTGAGCGCGAACCGGTATGCGGGGAGGCTGGCGAGCAACTCGGTGGCGCAGTATGCCATTTGGTTGAATGAGGCGACGCCGGAAGAGCACGACCGGATGGTGCGGTGGTGGCAGGATGCGATGGAAGGCACGGGGCGGGTGCCGTTCCTGAGCTGCGAGCAGAAGCCGGAGGTGCTGAAGTTTGCCGGGGGCACGGATGCGGACCTGCGGCTGCAGTGGCAGGAGATGCTGATCCGGCTGATTGCGAATGCGTTCGAGCTGCCGCCGATGCTGCTGGGGCTGCAGAGCGATGTGAACCGGTCGACCGCGGGCGAGATGGCGGATGAGGCGTTCCAGAGCGCGGTGATGCCGGTGGCGAAGCTGCTGGCGGAGCATATTACGCGGGACCTGTTTGCGAAGAAGCTGGGGTGGCGGGAGTTCGAGTTCTGCTTCAACGACCTGGAGAGCAGGGACGAGATGGAAGAGGTGCAGATCCAGACGGCGCTGCTGCAGGCGGGGGTGCTGGGGTTGAAGACGGCGCAGGTGAAGGAGCTGGCGAACGATGTGACGGTGAGCGGCGACGAGGAGCCGGCGGCGTATGTGACGGAGACGTTTGCGGGGGATGGGACGACGACGGTGTTTCAGTTGTCGGAGAGTCCGTTCCGGCCTAAGCGGACGGCGAACTCTTCCCTGCTGCTTGCAGACAGCTTCAATGAGGCTGCGATCGATGCGCAGGTGTGGCAGGTGGCCGATCCGGGGTCGCATCTGGGCCTGACCGCGGCGGGGCTCACGATGACCGGCGGGAATGGGCTGGATGGACAGACGGCGTTAACTGCAATCGACGCGGTGGAGATGGGCGGGACGCTGGTGGTGGAGGCTGGGCGGGTGCAGCTTGGCGGGGCGAGCGCGGGCGTGGTGTGCGGGTTGTACTCGGGTGCCACGGCGACGGCGAACTGCTTTGCCGGGTATAACGTGCGGCAGAGCGGCGGCAATACGGTGATTGTGCCGCTGGTGAACGGGCTCGAAGTGGGGACCGTGTTCACGATGGTGCAGGGGCATGTGTACACGCTGCGGATCCGGCTGCACTGCGTGGAGATGCAGCGGGTGTTGCAGGCGTACTACGCGATGGTCGATGGAGCGGTGCAGCGGTTTGGCGGCGGGGTGGTGACGGCTCCTATGAGTGTGGTGTTCGAGCTGCAGGATCTGGGGGTGTCGTCGAATACTCCGGCTACGGTGCTGTATGACGGGGCGGTGGCGGGGATGGTGCCGAGCTCGCCTTCGACGTGCAGCTTTGTGGCGGTGAACAGCGTGCAACTGGTTGGATCGATGGGGTACTGCAGGGTGACGCAGACGGGTTCGGCGTGGGTGGTGAGCACGCTGCCGAGCGGCGTGACGATGACGCGGCTGATCGGGGTTGCGGGCGAGGGCGTGGACTGCAAGATATCTGCTACCGGTAAGGTTACATTTTTGGCGGGGCGGGTGCCGGTGGCGGGGGAATTTGTAACCGTGGTGTATCGCGTGCAGCAGAGAGCTGTGGCGAGGCTGGAGAATGCGACGAGCGTGGCTGCGGAGGCGGCGGGCGGCGGGCCGGGGACGGCGAAGTGGCTGGGGAAGGTGTTGAAGCCGGAGGCGCGGAGCTCGGTGGACTGCGAGAGCGCGGCGCTGGCGGTGCTGAGCTTTGCGGCGAGTAGGTCGGCGGCTCTATCCGGGACGTATGTTGCGGTGAACCCGGCGGATGTGTGGCCGGGGGATGTGCTGGCTTTGACCGCGAACGACCAGACGACGAGTGTGGTGGTCCGGCGGGTGGAGATTGTCGACGGGATGGCGTGGCCGGAGGTGATGACGTATCGCATGGGGTTTGCGAACGACTGGGCCGAGGGGCTGGGGCTGACCTTGTCGGAGACGGTGGCGGCGAATGCGCTGCTGCCTGAAACACCGTTGCGCGCGGCGGGTAATGTGCTTGCGAACCTGCAGCAGTTACAGATTGTGAGCGCGACGGGGACTGCCCTGCAGGTGGATGCTGGAACGGCTCCGCCTGCGGGCGGCGGGTTTGAGGTGAGGCGGCGGGATGGGGACTTTGGGCCGGGGGTGGACCAGGACCTGGTGCTGCGGAGCCCGGTGCGGAGCTTCTCGATTCCGCGCGAGGGGCAGGTGGAGCACTACTACGTGCGGATGTACGACGGCTCGACGCCGCCGGTTTATTCGCGGTTTTCTAGTGCTGTATTTACGGACTTGCCGGTTAGTGAGTAACGACATGTCCTGCCGGACGGGCCCGCTACGCGCGGGGCGGTCACTTCGTGACTTGTGTACCCCTTCGGATGGGCCTCCCGTTGGTCGGCAACGATCGATTCCGACCAGCGGGAGGGCCTGTGCCGATGATTCTGCCGAGACCGGTATACGCGTCACGAAGTGACCGCCCCGCGCGTAGCGGGCCCGTCCGGCGGGACAGAATCTTTATAGAAAGGAGTGAGGAGATGACAGAGTTCGAAGGGCAGGTCTTAGCGGATTTGAGTGTGCTGAAGAGCCAGATGGAGCAGGTGCTGGGGATTGGGCAGCCGGGGCGTTTGACGCAGTTGGAAGAGCGCGTGGAGCGGCATGAGCGGGCGGTGCAACGGATGAAGGGGTTCGCGGGGGCCATGGGTGGCCTGCTGGCGGTGTTTCATGTTGCGGTGGATTACTTTCGGCGGTAGATGGAATTGGGGGGCGGGATGGAATTTTTAAAGGTGTTCTTGCGGGCGATCGCGGTGTTGCCCGGAGTGGTTCACGGTACCGAGGCGATGTTTGGAGCGCAGACGGGAGCGCAGAAGAAGGCGGCGGCGGTGGAGATTGTGGGGGCGGCGATCGACATGGGGGACGCGGTGGCGAACAGGCAGATTGCCGATGGGGAGAGGTTCAGCGAGGGGCTGAGCGGGATTATCGATGGCGTGGTGATGTGTTTGAATGCGAGCGTCTGGGCTAAGCGGTAGGCCCTGTTTAACGAACTGCGGATTTTTATTATTGAGAATGTGGAAACGCACAATGGCGAAGGTGGAGAGCGAAAGCAGATCCCTGCGGGATGACAAACAAAGGGCATACGATCCGGGTTTTGAGATGAGCGTGGTGCGCGGTGGGCGGCGCGGGGTTCGGGGTTGAAACCGTATAATCGGGCGATGGATGGCGAGCCGTTGGGCAGTGTTCTGGTTGGCGTGGTGATGGGGAGCCGCAACGATTTTGCGGTGATGCGCGGGGCTGTGGAGATGCTGACGGAGTTCGGCGTGGCGCATGAGGTGAAGGTGGTGTCGGCGCACCGGACGCCGGAGCTGCTGTTTGCGTATGCGGACGCGGCGGTGGGGCGCGGGCTGCGGGTGATCATCGCGGGGGCGGGCGGGGCGGCGCATCTGCCGGGAATGCTGGCGGCGAAGACGGTAGTGCCGGTGCTGGGGGTGCCGATCGCGGCGACGGCGTTGCAGGGGATGGATTCGCTGCTGAGCATGGTGCAGATGCCGAAGGGGGTTCCGGTGGGGACGCTGGCGATTGGCGCGGCGGGAGCGGCGAATGCGGGGCTGCTGGCGGTGGCGATGCTGGCTACGACGGATGCGGCGCTGCGGGAGAGGCTGGTGGCGTGGCGCGCGGCGCGGCGGGATGAGGTGCTGGCGCAGGTGGTGGGGGAAGATGAGGTTGGCGCGTGAGCTCTGGTGCTTCGGGGGGTAAGTCGCAGGCCAAGCCGATCTTGCCGGGGGCTACGATTGGGATCTTTGGCGGGGGGCAGTTGGGCCGGATGACGGCGATGGCGGCTCGGGGGATGGGGTATCGAATACTGGTGCTCGATCCGGACCCGGCGTGTCCGGCGCGGTTTGTGGTGGATGGGTGCATCGAGGCGGGGTGGGACGATGCGCGGGAGGCGGCGAACCTGGCGCGCGGATGCGATGTGGTGACGCTCGAGATCGAGCAGATTTCGCCTGCGAGTATGGAGGCTGCCGCGAGCTATGCACCGGTAAGGCCGGGCGGGGCGATGCTGGCGGTGATCCAGGACAGGATCGAGCAGAAGGACTGGCTGCGGCGGAATGGGTTTCCGGTGGGGGAGTATCGCGCGGTGCGGACGCTCGATGAGCTGCGGGCAGCGGTGGCGGCGCTGGGGGGACGGTGCTTCTGCAAGAGCGCTACGGGCGGGTATGACGGGCGCGGGCAGGGGAAGGTCGGGTTTGCGGCGGGCGCGGATAATGAGGCCGAGGTGCGCGGGGCGTGGGCGGCGCTGGGCGAGCGGGCCGGCGTGGTGGAGAAGGCGGTCGAGCTGGAGCGGGAGATCTCGGTGCTGGTGGCGCGCGCTCCCAATGGCGAGGTGGCGGTGTATCCGGCGGCGTGGAATCACCATGAGGAACAGATCCTGGCGTGGAGCGTGATGCCTGCTCCGCTTGACGGGGCGATGGAGGCCGAGGCGCGAAGGATCGCGGAGGCGATTGCGGATACGTTTCAACTGGAGGGCGTGCTCGCGGTGGAGATGTTCTGCACGACGGATGGGGCGCTGCTGGTGAATGAGCTTGCGCCGCGGCCGCATAACAGCTATCACGCGAGTGAGCGGGCTTGTGTGACGGGGCAGTTCGAGCAGTTGGTGCGGGCGGTGTGCGACCTGCCGCTGGGCAGCGTGGATGTGGTGCAGCCGGCGGCGATTGCGAATCTGCTGGGGGATCTTTGGCTGAAGGATGGAGAGGCGGTGGAGCCTCGATTTGACGCGGCGTTGGCGGTGCCGGGGGTGAGGCTGCACCTGTATGAGAAGCTGCGGGCGCGGAAGGGGCGGAAGATGGGGCATCTTTCGGCCGTCGGGGCGACGGCGGATGAGGCTGTGGAGCTGGTGCTGCGGGCGAAGGCTTTGTTGTAGGGGGCTGGACGGCTTACCACCGATTGCACCGCTGACACCGATTTTAAAGGCAAGAGCCGGCTGTGGATGGGCGCGGGTAAAGGCTTGGAGCTGATTGATATCCCGGAGGAATGAGAGACAAAGACGAATACAGGGGTCTCTCCACTGCGGCGGCAAAGGGCGCGTGCCCGTTCGACTTCGCTCAGGGTCGAGATGACGTGGTCTGTTTAGTGGACGGCTCCTTCTAGGGAACGGCTCCTGCTAGTGAACGGCTCCCTTTAGTGGACTGCTCCCTCGGGAGCGCCTTCGCCGGGGCGGTTCTTGCTGAGGAGGAAGGCGCAGCCGACCATGAAGAGCGCCATCCAGAAGAGGATGCGGTAGATGTCCTGATAGGCCATGGCGGCGGCCTGCTGGTTGAGCTGCTGGTAGATGCTGGCGCGGGCCATGTTGGCGGCGTCGTAGTGGTTGCCGGTGATGCCGGCGAAGTAGCCGGTGAGGCCGTTAAGGCTGCTCACGTAGGCCTGGCTGCCGGACTGCATCTGGCTTTGCAGGCGGGCCTGGTGGAAGAGCGAGCGGTTGGTGACCTCCGCGCTGGTGATGGCGATGAAGATGCTGCCGCCGACGTTGCGGACGAAGTTGATGATGCCGGAGACCTGATTGGAGGCCTGGCGCGGGAGGCCGACGTAGGCGGCGTTGGTGATGGAGATGAAGGCGAAGGGGATGGGGATCATGAGGACGATGCGCAGCCAGGTGTTCATGCCGAAGCTGAGGCCGAGGTTGAGCGTGGCGGAGTTGTAGTAGAAGGCGAGGGCGAAGAGGGCGAAGCCGCCGGCGACCAGATTGCGCGCGGCAATTTTGCCGGTGGCGATGCCGGCGAGGGGCATCATGACGAGCAGCACGAGGCCGCCGCCGGTGAGGGCTTCGCCCGCGAGGGTGGCGGTGTAGCCGAGGAGCTGCTGCATGAACTGCGGCTGGAGGACGGTGGAGGCATTGAGGACGCCGCCGACCAGGATCATGAGCAGGCAGCAGATGGCGAAGTTCTTATATTTAAAGAGCTTGATGTTCATGATGGGAGCCTTGCTGTTCCACTCCCAGTAGATGAGGCCGGCCATGCCGAGGACGAACATGGCGGCGAAGAAACGGATGAAGTTGGAGGCGAACCAGGCATTCTCTTCGCCTTTGTCGAGCATGATCTGCATGCCGCCCATGGCGAGGGTGAGGAAGCCGAGGCCGACGTAGTCCAGCTTGCGGAGGTTGGCTTTGTCGGCCTTGATCCAGGGCGGGTCGTCGACGAAGCGGGTGACGAGGATGATGGCCAGGATGCCGACGGGGATGTTGATGTAGAAGATCCAGCGCCAGGAGTAGTTGTCGGTGATCCAGCCGCCGAGGGTGGGGCCGATGGAAGGGGCGAGGACGGCGACGAGGCCGTAGAGGGCGAAGGCCTGGCCGCGCTTTTTTTCTTCGAACGAGTCCGCCATGATGGCCTGGGCCATGGGCTGGAGGCCGCCGCCGCCAATTCCCTGGATGACGCGGGCGACGAGCAGGATGGGGAGCGAGGGCGAGATGCCGCAGAGGAAGCTGGCGCAGGTGAAGAGCGCGATGCAGGAGAGAAAGAAGTTTTTGCGGCCGATGACCGACGACGCCCAGGCGCCCGCGGGAAGGACGATGGCGTTCGAGACGAGATAGCTGGTGAGGACCCAGGTGCCCTGATCTTCGCTGGCGCCGAGGTTTCCGGCGATGTGCGGGAGGGCGACGTTGGCGATGGAGGTGTCGAGGACCTCCATGAAGGCGGCGAGGGCAACGGTAGCGGCGATGACCCAGGGATTGACTCTGGGACGCCAGCTCTGGTGTGATTCGTCCGGCAAAGAGACCCCTGGGCAGAGAGCTGCTTCTTACTAGAGGCTTGGGCGGGGGCGGAGGATGCATTTAAAGACTCTGTCCTGCCGGACGGGCCCGCTACGCGCGGGGCGGTCACTTCGTGACTTGTGTACCGGTCAGGGCAGGATAATCGGCATAGGGCCTCCCGTTGGTCGGCGCGACTAATCTTTCATCCCGACCAGCGGGAGGACCAACCGAAGGAGTATATAAGTCACGAAGTGACCGCCCCGCGCGCAGCGGGCTTTTATTGCCTGAGTTCGACTTCGGTGGCGCCCTGGCCGCCCTGGTTGTGCGGGGGTTCGGTGACCGTGGTGACGTGGGGGTGGCTGCGGAGGTATTCGCGCAGGGTGCGGCGGAGGACGCCCATGCCGGTGCCGTGGACGATGCGGATGCGGGGCAGGCCGGCGAGGAAGGCACGGTCGAGGAAGCGTTCGACCTCGGTGTGGGCTTCGTCGGCGGTGCGGCCGATCACGTTGATCTCGGACGACATGTAGTCGGAGTCGCTGCTGGTGCTGGTCGAGACGGTGATGTTGCCTCGTCTGCGTGCGGCTTCTAATGGTGTAGCGATCTTTACCGATTCGACCTCGGCGATGTCTTCGATGTTGGCGCGCATCTTCATGGGGCCGATGGAGACTTCGTAGGTTTTGAGGTCGAGGATGCGGTCTACTCTTGCCTGGCGGCCTAGAGATTTAAGCTTGACGAGATCGCCGACCTTGATGCCCCTGGGGATATGGGGCTGGGCGGCGGGGTCGTTGCGATCGGCGCGGGTGGTGTGGGCGACTACGGTGGAGTTGAACTGCTCTGAGAACTCGCGGCGCAGGGTGGCCATGCGGAGGTCGGAGTCGCGCGAGATCTTTTTCGCGAGGGCTTTGTCGTCGATGGATTTTACGGTCTCGCGGAGCTGGTAGCTGAAGTCTTCGATGAGGGAATTGAGCTTGGCTTCGAGCTCCCTGACGCGGGCCTTCTGTTCGACGCGGCCTTCGACTTCGACGCGGGCCTTCTCGCGGGAGAGCTCGCGTTCCCGCTGCTGCATGGTCTCGCGTTCGGCGGCGGCGGCGGTGAGCTGGTCGTGAAGCTGGTCGAGGAAGGCGCCGATGTCGGCGGTCTGGGTGGTCATCTGGGCGCGGGCGGCGGCGACGATGCCGGGTGCGAGGCCGAGGCGGGCAGCGATGTTGAGGCCGGCGGAGGCTCCGGGGACGCCGAGGCGCAGCTCGTAGGTGGGGGTGAGGGTGTGCTGGTCGAAGCCTACCGCCGCGTTCATCACGCCGGGGTGGTTGGCGGCGTAGACCTTGAGCGAGGTGAGGTGGGTGGTGATGCAGGTCCAGGCGTCGAGCGCGAGGAAGTGGCTGGCGATGGCGACGGCGAGGGCCGCGCCTTCTTCGGGGTCGGTGGCGGAGCCGAGTTCGTCGAGCAGGACGAGAGAGCCAGGGGTGGCCTCGCGGGAGATGCGGTCGAGGTTGACGATGTGGGCGGAGAAGCTGGAGAGGTTGCGCTCGATGGACTGGACATCGCCGATGTCGGCGTAGACGGCGGTGAAGAGGGGGAGGTGGGCCTGTTCGGCGGGGATGGGGATGCCGGCCTGGGCCATGAGGGAGAGCAGGCCGAGGGTTTTGAGGGAGACGGTCTTGCCGCCGGTGTTGGGGCCGCTGATGATGAGCTGCCTGGTGCCGGGTGGGAGGGCGATGGTGAGGGGGACGGGGGTGGTGGGTTCGCTGTCGGCTTCGAGAGCTTCGGCGCGCATACGGAGTTCGAGGAGGGGATGGCGGGCGGCTGTTAGTGAGAGCTCCTGCGTGAACGCCGGGCGGACGCAGTGGAGGGCTTCGGCGAAGCGGGCGCGGGCGGCGTGGGATTCGACCTCGGCGAGGATGGCTGCGCCGAGGTGGATGGCGGTGGCCTGCTGGCCGAGGGCGCGAGTCATGGCGACGAGAATGCGGTGGATCTCGGCCTGCTCTTCGTCGAGCAGGCGGACGAGCTCGTTGTTCTGCTCGATGGTTTCGAGGGGTTCGACGAAGACGGTCTGGCCGGAGGAGGACGAGCCGTGGATGACGCCGGGGACGCGGCGTTTGAACTCGGCCTTGACGGGGATGACGAAGCGTTCGCCGCGGATGGTGATGAGGTCCTGCTGGGTGCTGCCGGTTTCGCTGAGGCTTTGCAGGGAGCGGCGGAGGCTGGCTTCGATGGCGCGGTGTTGCCGCTCCATCGCCCGGCGGATGCGGCGGAGCTCGGGAGAGGCGTCGTCGTTGAGCGTGCCGTCGGGTTCGATCTTTCCGCGGAGCAGGCGGAGGAGCGGGGCGAGGTCGTGGTCGAGCAGAGGCGCGGAGAGGGCGAAGATGCCGGGCCACTCGTAGCGCGTGCCGTTGGGCGGCGGGTCTACCAGGTTGCGCCAGGCGGCTACACGTTCGACGACTTCGAGCAGGTCGCGGACCTCGGTGGCTTCGAGAGCGGCGCCTTCGATGCGGGCCTTGTCGAGCAGGGTGGTGGGGTCGAAGAGGCCGTGGAAGTCGAAGCTGCCGCCGCGGGTGAGCATGGCGCGGAGTTCGGCCGTGCGCTGCTGCTGGCGGTCGATCCAGGCGAGGTCGGCGCAGGGTTCGAGCGCGAGGACCCAGGCGCGGCCGAGGGGCGAGACGGTGCGACCGGCGATGTGGTCGCGGAGGCGGGGCCACTCGAGCGCGGCGGCGCTGGATTCCGCGAGCGGAGAGGGGATGACGGGGAATAGATGTGGCGCGCTCACAGCTTCTATCGTAACCTCGCAGGGAACCGCGGACCGGGCGTGTGCGTAGCTGTGAGTGCGTGGGCCCGGCGTGGCTGGGGTCGTCGCAGGTGTGAGGAGGCGTGAGATGGTCTGTCAGGCATGTGGAAAGCCGGTTGGGGAGGATGTTCGGTTCTGTCCGCATTGCGGTGTGCCGATGGTGGCTGCGGCTCCCGTGTATGCCGCGTATCAGGCGCCCTTGCAGGTGCCGTATCAGGTGCCGCTGCATCCGCTGATGCCGAGGCCGCGGGTGCAGCGGAATCTGCAGACGCTGGGCATTCTTTGGTGCGTGTTTGGAGCGTACCGCGTAATCGGAGGACTGGTGGCGATCTTCGTTCTGCGCGTGGTCACATTGCGAAACTTTACCGGCGGCTGGCCGTTCAGCAACCAACTGAGCGGATCGTTCAACCACGGTCCGGCGTGGCTGGGCGCGTTATTCCCGTTTATCGCCGTTTATACAGCGGTTACTGCGGCTCTGGCTCTGCTGGCGGCCTATAGTCTGCTGTCTCGCAAGCCCTGGGGGCGAACGTTCGCCATCGTGGTGGGGATACTGACACTGCTGAAGCCGGTGCTGGGCACGGCGCTGGGGATCTATACGCTTTGGGTGCTGGCTCCGGCGCAGTCCGGGGTGGAGTACGAGGCGATTGCGAATCGGAGTTGAAGGCTGTAGCGATTTTGCCTGGTGTGTTCCCGTGCAATTCGCGTCACAGTGCGCCCGTCTGGAAAGGCGACGCTTGCATGTGCGAACGGTGTACGCGCTGCCTGCATCGGCGCGGATACGATCCGATTCTTCAGGACATCCGGGCACCGCTTTGGGGCGTATTCATACCAGGGAAGCGAGATGCCGGCAGACTCCTTCGAAGCTTTCCCACGTTCGAGGGGCAATACATCATTAAAAATATCGTTCTGATCTCCGCGGGTTTGATCACAGGAGCGATCACGCGGGGCGGGAAGATCATTGCGCATCCCGAGGTCGCGAGGCGGGCAGAGCGTGAGGAAGCCGCCGTGGAAGAGCGCGAGCTTCGCGCCATCTTTCGGGCCGAGGGGACGTAAACTGGTGGTATGAACTTTCCTGCTACGCGGTTGCGCCGTCTGCGCCGTACGGAGGCGATGCGGTCGCTGGTTCGCGAGACGCATCTGCATCCGGGTGCGCTGATCTATCCGCTGTTTCTCTGCCCGGGTGAGGGCGTTCGTAAAGAGATCGGCTCGATGCCTGGAGTGTTCAACCTTTCTATCGATGAGGCGTTGAAGGAGGCCGAGGCCTGCGCGGGGCTGGGGCTGGGGGGGTTGCTGCTGTTTGGGCTGCCGGCGGAGAAGGACGAGCAGGCGAGCGGCGCGTGGGCGGAGGATGGGATCGTGCAGCAGGCGCTGCGGGCGATGAAGCAGAATCGCAGGCTGGATTCGCTGGTGACGATTGCGGATGTGTGTCTGTGCGAGTACACGTCGCATGGCCACTGCGGGATTGTTTCGCGCGATGGGGAAGGCGTGGACGCAAGTTATGAGATCGAGAACGATTCGAGCGTGCGGCTGATTGCGAAGACGGCGGCTTCGCTGGCCGCGGCGGGTGCGGATATTGTGGCGCCGTCGGACATGATGGATGGACGGGTGGAGGCGATTCGCGCGGCGCTCGATGCGGGCGGGCAGGAGCAGACGCCTGTGATGAGCTATGCGTCGAAGTTCGCGTCGGCGTTCTATGGGCCGTTTCGCGAGGCGGCGGATTCGGCTCCGCAGTTCGGCGACCGCAAGAGCTACCAGATGGATGGGGCGAACCTGCGCGAGGCGATGCGGGAGATCGACCAGGACATCGCCGAGGGCGCGGACATGCTGCTGATGAAGCCGGCGATGCCGTATCTGGATGTGATTCGCGCGGCGCGGGAGCGGTACGACCTGCCGTTGGGGGCGTACCAGGTCTCGGGGGAGTACTCGATGCTGCAGGCGGCGTTCGCGCGCGGGTGGCTGGAGCCGGAGCGGGCGATGATGGAGTCGCTGCTTTCGATTCGACGGGCAGGGGCGGATTTTATTGTTACGTATTTTGCGAAGGATGCGGGGCGGGTGCTGGGGTAGTCAGCCTTGGGTCTGCATATCGTCGAGCTCGGCGAAGACTTCGGCGAGGATGATGCGGATGGGGGTTCCGGGGGCGGTGAACTCGGCGTTCGCGGGTTTGTGCATGCCGTCCGGGATGGCGACCCAGGCGTGGCGGCTGATGGGGTCGATGAGCCAGATGTGTTCGACGCCCATGCGGAGGTAGTCGTCTATTTTTTCCTGCATGCGATGAATCCTGTCTTCGGGAGAGAGAACCTCGATGCAGATCAGCGGCGCGGTCTGGATGATGTCGTCGACAGGATCGGAGCGGCGCAGGATGCATACATCGGGAATGCGGTATCGGCTCGCTCCAGTCTGGACCCTGAGTTCGGTTGCCGCCACGATGCCCCATGCGCGCCGGTTGTTGTTGAAGATCGTTACGAAAATTCCTTCTAGTACGCCGTGTGGACGTTCTCCCACGTTTCGCTCCTGAAGCTCACCGTCGATGTAGTCGCAGTCGGGGCGGTAGGTGGTGGCGAGGTATTCGCTGACCGGGATGAGGGTGGCGCTGGCCATGGGAATAGTATCGCGCAGGTGAAGGCGAATTTGCAGGAAGTTATTGAATGGGGCCAGCTTCGACCGGCCCAGGCGGGACGGAGTTCCTCTGGCTGCAACGATCTGCCGGGACGCTGGATCGAATCGGATTTAAACCCGGCCTATGTCTCGTCGAGTTCAGCAAAAAGCTCAGCCAGGACAATGCGAATCTCGGTACCGGCGATTGCAAGAATGCCGTCCTCAGGCTGTTCGAAGCCTCGCGTGGTCGCAATGTAACCGTGCCGCCTCCAGGGGTCGACCACCGATATGTGATGGACTCCCATCGCTTGATAATCGTCTACACGCTCCTGCAGTTCGATCAGCGAGTCTCCTTTGGAGAGAATCTCGATACAAAGCAGCGGGGCTACGCGAACGATTGCTTCCTTCGAGGCCGAACCTTGAAGAATGCATACATCCGGAATGCGAAAACGGTGAGGGGAGATCTGAATACGTTGTTCTGTTAGTGCGCGTACGAACCAATCCCTGCGGTGCTCGCGAAAGATTGCTCCGAGGATGTTCTGCAGATGTGCGTGCGGCTGTTCGCCTATGTTCCTCTCTCTCACCTCGCCGTCGATGTAGTCGCAGTCGGGGCGGTAGGTGGTGGCGAAGTATTCGCTGACCGGGATGAGGGTGGCGCTGGCCATGGGAATAGTATCGCGCATAGATAACTCTTTGAGAGGGTTTAAAGACTAAGACTGCGCCAGCAGGCGGGATTTGGTCAACAAAAAGCGGGAAATACAAGGACACCTTCGGCAATCTCAGGGCTTGCTCTTCACTGCGTTCAGGATAACGAAGAAGATCAAACAGAGCTGTCCTGCCGGACGGGCCTCCTGCGCGGAGTGCGGCCACTTCGTGGCGCGTATACCGGTCTTGACCACATCTACTGCACAGCCCCTCCCGTGGGTCGGGATCAAGACTCTAGTACATCGGTTGGTGAACCGCTCCAAGGGTGCAAATTTCTAGGCGCGGCAATCGTCCGGGGGGAGCGGGGTGATGACGACGCCGGGGCCAAGCTCCTGTTCGACGAAGTCGAGGTCGGTGGGTTCGGCGTAGTGGACGTTGTAGCTGACCAGGCTGCTGGCGACGAGGTAGAGGTTCGAGCCGGGTACGGGGACCCAGTAGTCCTCGTTCTTTTTGACGATGTTGCCGGCGCGGTCGCGGGCGAGCTGGTCGCGCTGGAAGCGCTGCGCGTTGATGAGGAAGATGCCTTCAAGCTGGCCGGCCTGGTCGGTGAACCAGTTGACGAGGCGGCCGCGGTAGAGGATGTTGAGCGACGAGAGGGCGTCGATTTCGACTACCGTGCGGGGGTCGCCGGAGGGCAGGGCGAGAGTGGTGAAGAGGACCTGCCACTCAGAGACGTTTTTGAGCAGGAAGCGGTCGCAGAAGCCGCGGAGGAACGAGCCGTCGGGGTAGTCGCCGTAGCGGCGGACGACGCGGCCGAGCTGCCAGCCTTCGAGCGCGCAGAAGAGCCAGAGGACGGCGATGAAGCGGCCCTGCTCGGCGGCGGTGCGGAGCCAGGCGGAGATGAGCGCGGGCGAGGCCTGGGGGATGTAGGAGAGCAGCGAAGTGAGGACGGCGCGGTAGGCTTCGCGCTTGCCGGACGCGTGATGGAGGACGGGGTAGCGGCCGAGCGGGGTGTGGAGCAGGAGAATCCAGGTGAGCAGGAAGGGGATGAGCGTGACCAGGACGGAGAAGACGACCTCTTCGGTGCGGGTGCGCTGGAAGCGTTTGCTGGAGATGTAGGAGGAGAAGGTGAGGCGGTAGATCGCGCCCGGCGCCAGGAGATAGGCCACCAGGAGGAATCCGGCAACGAGTGCGATCAAGGGGTGCCTGGCTCGCGCTGAATGAGGTAGCGGTTGCCGTGCTCATCGGTGAAGATGGACTGGCCGGTGCTGTTGAGGTCGGCCTTGATCTGGTTGCTGACGTTGCGCAGGCGGGAGCGCAGCGCTGTCCGCAGGTCTGTTCGCAGGTCGGTTCGCAATTCTGCCGCGAAGCCATTTCCCGTGGGGGCCGGGGTTGACTTGCGAAGTGTCCGGGTAAGCTCTGCTACGTCGCTAACCATGCACCCTTCCAATCATTTCCACAGAATGATTATGACGCAGATGTCAAGGGCGAAACGGCGCTTGTGCAGCGAGGAATCAAAAAGGTAGATGGAGAATCGAATAAGATAGTGCGTGTTACTTCCTATATATGGAGTGTTCCGCTTTGGCAGACAAGACAGACAAGACAGAGACGATCTTTGATGTAGTGGTGCTCGGCGGCGGTCCCGCCGGCTATACCTGCGCGATTCGCGCCTCGCAATATGGCCTGAAGGCCGCGTTGATCGATGCGAACGACCGGCTGGGCGGGACCTGCCTGCTGTGGGGCTGCATTCCGACCAAGGCGATGCTGTTTTCGGCAGAGCTTTGGGACCACCTGAAGCATGCCGAGCGGTACGGCATCGACGGGGTGACGCCGACGCTGAACTGGAAGGGCGTGCTGGCCCGCAAGGACGACGTGATCTCGCGTCACGTGAAGGGCCTCGACTTCCTGATGAAGAAGAACAAGATCAATGCCATCAAGGGTTATGGACGGCTGACGGGACCGGCGAAGGACGGCGTCCATACGGTTGAGGTGAAGCTGGCCGACGGCAAGACGGACATCATCAAGGCGAAGAAGGTGGTGCTGGCGACGGGCTCGGACGCCCGGATGCTGCCGGGGTACACGCCGGATGAGACGATCCTGACGAACTACGAGATCCTGAAGATCGAGAAGATGCCGAAGTCGCTGGTGGTGGTCGGCTCGGGGGCGGTCGGGGTGGAGTTTGCCTCGGTGTTCAAGAGCTTTGGCGCGGAGGTGACGATCCTCGAAGCGCTGCCGCGGGTGGTGAACGCGGAGGACGAGGACATCAGCAAGGAGCTGCTGCGGCTCTACAAGAAGCGCGGGATTGATGTGCATGTCTCGGCGAAGGTGGACAAGATCGAGAAGAACAAGGACGGCGCGCTCGTTCACTTCACCAAGGCCGACGGGAAGGGCGAGACGAAGCAGGCGGAGAAGGTACTGGTCGCGGTTGGGCGCGCGCCCCGGACCTCGGATATCGGGCTGGACAAGACGAAGATCGTGCCGGACCGGGGCTTCATCCTGACCAACGAGTGGATGGAGACGACCGAGCCGGGGGTGTATGCGATCGGCGATATCGTTGCCGGACTGCCGCAACTGGCCCATGTCGGCAGCATGGCCGGGCTGGTGGTCGCGGCGCGTATGGCAGGCAAGTACGCCAAGGCCGTGAACCGGACACGCATTCCGGGCTGCACCTACACCGACCCGCAGATCGCGAGCGTCGGCCTGACGGAGGCGCAGGCGAAGGAGAAGGGCTTCCAGGTAAAGACCGGCAAGTTCCCGTTTGTGGGCAACTCGAAGGCGACGATTCTCGATGCGCACGACGGCTTCATCAAGGTGGTCGCGGACGCGAAGTACGGCGAGATTCTGGGCGTCCACATCATCGGGCCGTATGCCACGGAGATTATCGCCGAGGCCGTGACGGCGATTGAGCTGGAGGCGACCATCGAGGAGATGATGTTCACGATCCACGCGCATCCGACAGTGGCCGAGGCGCTGCTGGATGGGTTCTCGAGCGTTGAAGGCATGGCGGTGAACGTGTAAGAAGAATCAGAGACCATGTAAAGAGGAGAGAGGATCGAATCCACTCTTCTCTTTTGCATGTCCGCGTTTCTCGTCAGCGAGAAAGGAGGTTTCTGAGATGCAAATGCTCTATGCTGCGCCACAATTCAGCCAAGACCAGATCCAGCTCTCCTTTGACATCATGATGTCCGACATGAAAGCATCCTGATGTGCGAACGACTCTCACCATCGACGACGACGTTGCAGGTCTCATCGAAAAGGAGATGCGACGCACAGGCCAGCCGCTGAAGCAGACTGTAAATGACCTGCTCCGGTCGGGACTTCAGCAGGCGTCGCCGATCAGGCCTAAACCTTTCAAAGTGAGGGCTAGGAAGATCGGACTACCTGCTAATTGGACGTCGGGGAGTATCCCCGAGTTGATCGAGATGCTCGAAGGCCCATTGCACAAATGATTGTGCTTGACGCAAATATTCTTCTTTACGCATACGATATCGGAGCCACGCAGCATAGGCCCGCGAGGGAGTATTTAGAGCAGGTTCTGTCTTCTCCAGCCCCGGTAGGTCTGCCGCTGCAAAGTATTCTTGCCTTTCTTCGTCTCTCAACCAGGACCGGAATACTTACTGCGCCATACTCGATCGAGGAAGCGAGCGAGTTTGTCGACGGGTGGCTCCTTCAGCCTCAGGTTCGGCTGCTGATACCGGGTGAACAGCATTGGCCGCTGTTGAGGCAGATGCTTCTGCAGGGCAGCGCACGAGGTCCGCTTGTCACCGACGCCGAGATCGCAGCGATTACGATCGAGTATGGCGGCGAGCTACAGACGAACGACCGCGACTTCGCCCGCTTCCCCGGCCTCCGATGGAGAAATCCGTTAGCAAAAGCCTGATTCGCCGGCTCCTAGCTTCAGGACACTTTGCTCTTCAAACTTCAGCTATTGCACATCGACCTCCTCCATCTCGGACGCATCTCCTACGCGGAAGGCCTCGCCATCCAGCAGCGCGTCGTGGCTGCGCGTAAGGCCGGCACGATAGCCGACACGCTGCTTCTGATGGAGCATCCGCCCGTGCTTACCCTCGGACGCAATGCCCATCGTGCCAACGTCCTCGCCAACGACGAATTGCTCCGGCAACGTGGAGTGGATCTGCATGAGGTCAACCGCGGCGGCGATGTAACCTATCACGGCCCCGGGCAGCTTGTCGGCTATCCCATTATCGACCTGCGCGGCGATCTCCCGGGGAAAAAAGGCCCGCACCTTGGTCCGGTCGACTACGTTCGTATGCTGGAGGAGGCGCTCATCCGGACCTGCGGCGACTTCGGCGTGATGACGCAACGCATCTGCAAGCTCACCGGGGTATGGACCGTCGCCGGGGGGAGCATACGCGAGAAGAAGATTGCCGCGATAGGGGTGCATGTCTCGCAGGGGGTCACCTCGCATGGCTTTGCGCTCAATGTGACGACTGATCTGCGCGACTTCGCCTGGATCGTGCCCTGCGGCATTACGGATCGCACAGTCACCAGCCTCGAACTGGAGGCCGACCCTGATCGGCAACTGGACATGGAGGCCGCGATCAACGCCACGGCGAGAAACTTCGGCCGAATCTTCGAGCGGCAGATGCTGTGGTGCGACTCGCTGGACGACCTGCTCGCCGCCTCTCGATGAGGCTGTCCGTTCGCTTACCGCACCGCCGGGGCCAACGATCGCACAACCACCGTATAATCCAATGCGTATGCCCAACGGCGTACCGGGCTTGCGAAGAAGCCTTGCCCGGCCCGTTTCGCACCTGCATCTTCAGGGAGAAGAGACCTTCATGCCGACCGACGTAGTCATGCCCCAGATGGGCGAATCCATCACCGAAGGCACCATCACCAAGTGGCTCAAGAAGCCAGGCGACACCGTCCAGCGCGATGAGCCGCTGTTTGAGATCTCGACCGATAAGGTCGATGCCGAAATCCCTTCGCCCTCCGCCGGCACGTTGAAGGAGATCAAGATCGCCGAAGGCACCACGGTCCAGATCAACACCATCGTCTGCACCATCGACGAGGCCGGTTCGGCTGCATCGGCTCCTGCCACCTCCAATCCGGCTGCATCTACACCTGCCGCAGCGCCTGCGGAGGTCGAGACCGCTGCCGCTCCAGCCGCCGACAGCGCCACCCCCGCGGCAGTCGATACGCCGGCTGCGACGCAGGGCAATGTGGCGTCCCCGGGCGGTCCGGGCACAGAGGTGCTGATGCCGCAGATGGGCGAGTCCATCACCGAGGGCACCATTACCAAATGGCTCAAAAAGGTCGGCGACACGGTCCAGCGCGACGAGCCCATCTTCGAAATCTCGACCGACAAGGTAGACGCTGAGATTCCGTCACCGGTCGCCGGTGTTCTCTCGGAGATCAAGGTGGCAGAGGGCGCGACCGTCACGATCAACACGGTGGTCGCAGTCATCGGCGGAGGCGCGGGCAAAGCCGCTGCGCCTGCTCCAGCCGCGCCGACTCCTGCTGCCGCTGCTCCTGCACCTGCGCCCGCGGCATCGGCCTCCGAGGGCGAACGCGTCCGCTCGTCGCCGCTGGTTCGCAAGATCGCCAAGGAGAACGAAGTCGACCTCACCCAGGTTCCGGGAACGGGAGCCTCCGGCCGCATCACCAAGACGGACATTCTCGGCCATCTCGAACAGGGGCCAAAGCCGGTCGCCGCACCTCCGGCATCCATGGTTCCGGCTGCGTCTGCCCCGGCCCCCGCAGCGCCCGCTAAACCTGTAGCACCTCAGCCACAGCCCGGCGAACTCGTCCCGATGACGAAGATGCGCTCCATCATCGCGCAGCGCATGGTCGAATCCAAACGCACCAGCCCGCACGTCCACACCGTCTTCAAGGTGGACATGACGCGCATCGTCAAGCTTCGCGAGAAGGAGAAGACGAAGTACGAGCAGCGCAACGGCGTCAAGCTGACCTACATGCCCTTTATCACGCGGGCGGCGATTCACGCGCTGCGCAAGCACCCCATCGTCAACGGCTCGATCGAAGGCGAGGGCATTCGCTACAACAAGAGCATCAACATCGGCATCGCCGTCGCGCTGGACTGGGGCCTGATCGTCCCGGTCATCAAGCAGACGGAGGAGCGCAACTTCCTCGGCATCGCCCGCGCCATTGTGGACGTTGCCGACCGCGCCCGGGGTAAGAAGCTGGCTCCGGATGAGATCTCCGGCGGCACGTTTACCCTCACCAACTCCGGCATCTTCGGCGAACAGTTCGGAACGCCGATCATCAACCAGCCGCAGAGCGCCATCCTCGGCATCGGCGGTCTGAACAAGGAAGCCGAAGTCCTGACCGATAAGGACGGCAACGACTCCATCGCGATCCGCTCGATCCAGCGCTTCACCCTGGGCTTCGATCACCGTATCGTAGACGGCGCGGATGCGGGCAAGTTCATGTCCGACTTCAAGGCCTATCTCGAGAACTGGGCTGAAGATATCGGTTAGGACGCTGAAGATATCGGGTAGGACATCGATAGGCGGTATCGGATTTCTCTTGAAGCCGATCAGGCAGATGGACTTGAGTAGAGGGTATGAACCGTGAGAACCCCGCCAGAGAAGGCGGGGTTCTGCACATCGCAGACCTGTCGAATTGCTTCGGTTTTACTGCTGCACGTCTTGCATCCCGGTGGAAGTGCGCTTGGCCGCACTACTCTTCCCGGCCTGAAGTGGCTTTTTCTTTCCGCCTCCATCTCCCTGCGAGAGCGCGTCTGCGAGCAGAGGCTTCGATTGCGCGAGCACCTTCTTGCCTGCCTCCTTCTCCTCATTCAGGGTCTCGGTCAGAAGCGTGACGGCGTCCCTCTCTCCCAGCGACTTCGCGATGGCGATGGCGACCGTGTAGGCGGCGATCTCATAGTGCTCGACCCGCAGGGCAGCGCCGGCAATGCCCACGTCCTTCGCAGCGCCCCGCTCGTCGCTCTCTAGCTGCTCCCGTCCTTCCTTGACGAGCCCTTCCATCGCCTTGCAGAGCTCACCGGTCGGCTTCTTTCCGAGTTTCTCGAAGATCTGCTTCAATCGCTCGACGTGGCCCTTTGTCTGCTCCAGATGTTCGGTAAAGAGACTCTTCAGCTCCGGGCTCGAAGACCCCTTCGCCATCTTCGGCAATGCCTTCACCAACTGGCTTTCCGCACTGTAGAGGTCCCGCAGCTCGTCGATCATCACATTCTGCAAACTCATATCCCTGCTCCTTGGTTGCTTGTCTCGCCTACGTCGCGGTCATACCATGAGAGGGGGAAACGATGATCGCAGTTGGCTGGAGAGTTGCCTGCGGGCTCCAACGAGCATTATTAGAGGCGTCCTTACGCAACTCAGCCGGCGTCAAGCCAGGCTGGGTTAGTTTTTCGGTTTGCGTCGGAAGGCGTACTCTGCACCGGACTGGGCTCAGATGCGCATCGGCATCAGGATGTAGCGATACTTGACGTCCTCGTTCGCATCTTCGGGCCGCATCTGACCGGCGCTCTGGGCGTCCTTGAACTCCAGACGCACCTCGCCCGTGTTGCCGATGGCCTTGAGGAAGTCGATGAGGTACTGGCTGTTGAAGCCCACGACGAGCGGGTCGTAGTTGTAGGGCGTCTCGATGGTGTCCTCGGACTCACCCGCGTCCGTGCTCGAGGACGACAGTTTCAGCTCGTTCTGCTCCAGCCTGATCTTGATGGCTCCGCTGCGCTCGTCGGCGAACTGGGCGACGCGCTGGATGCAGCCCATCAGGTCCTCCGAACGCACAATGACGAATTTGGTATTGTCGCGCGGAAGCACGGCCTCGTAGTTCGGGAACTGGCCGGTCAGCTTGCGGCTGGTCAGGACACGGCCGCCAACCTTGAAGAAGAGCGTCTGGTCGTCGTCGGCGAACTCCAGCGTCTCGGCGTCGGTCGCGCCCAGCAGGCTCGAAAGCTCGCTCAGCGCCTTGCGCGGGATCAGAGTCTTCTTCTCGCCCGAGACGCCTTCGAGGGTCTCGCCCAGCTTTTCGATATGCGCCAGCCGGTGGCCGTCGGTGGCGACCATGGCCATGCTCTCGGCCTTGAGCACAAGCAGCGCGCCGTTGAGCGTGTAGCGCGACTCTTCATTCGAGATGGCGAAGATCGTCTTCGACACCATGTTCCTCAGCGCGGACACGGAGATCTTCGTCGCGCCGCTTGCGGGGAATTCGGGAACCTGCGGGAAGTTGGCGCGCGCCATGCCCACCATCTTGGTGTTCGAGCGGCCTGCGCGAATCTGCACCCAGTGGTTATCCATCAGCTTGATGGAGATATCGCCCTCGGGCAGCAGCTTGATGTAGTCGTACAGCTTGCGTGCGGGGATGGTGCAGGCGCCGGGCTTCTTCACCTTCGCCGCGCAACTGGTCTGGAGGCTCTGGTCGAGGTCGGTGGCGGTGATGGTCAGGCGGTCGCCGCCTTCGCTCTGGATCGCCTCGAACAGAAAATTCGACAGGATCGGGATCGTCGTCTTGCGCTCCACTACCGACTGGGCCGCCGTCAGCTCGCGCAGCAACTCGGCGCGAGACACGGTGATTTCGAGGTTGCCCATGGGGGCCGATGCTGCGGTCGTCTCGTCCATCTGGGGCTCCTGGGTCGCGGTCGTCACTATCGTTTCTCCGTAATTTCAGTCGTGAGGCGCTGGCAAAACTTTACACCGAATCGCTGTCCGCGTGCAGCACGGGATCGGGCGCCGGCTCGATCCAAGGCCGGCCATGCGTTCCGCGCTCCGGCTTCTGCTCAATTCTAGGGCGAACGTTCCCTCCGCGCGACAGGTTTCTTTGTGGGAAAGCAGGTCGCTTGTTTGAGATCCCACGCAGTACCCGGCAACGCGCAACCTGGGCACCAAGGCGCGATGGTTGTTATGAAACGAGACTTAAACAGTACAAATACTAGTAGTCATAATCATTGTCGCTGGAAAAGTGGATATCGTTCCGATGTCATTGCGCCTCATCAACTTGAACCCTGTCCCGGTTTTAGAAAAACGGACATGGAAAACCGCAACTCTAGGAGGACCGGTCACCTCGCTCCCTTAGATCGTCTGGTTATCCGTTTTATTCACACCGACTGGACCTCGATTCTGAGATGACCTGTCCGCAACGTGGAAAAGCAGATCAAACCACACAAACAAAGCTATTTAGTTTGCCCACTTTTTTCACAAACATGCAATGTTTGGCTATACAAATTAGGAAAACTCCTTCCCAATTTTTACTTTGATTTTGCATACCTCTCACGCATAGCCTCAGCGCGCTCCCGATAAATCACAACTGAGGTTCTTAAAATGCGTTTCGCTAGTTTAAGTACCAGTTTGCTTGCCGCCGCCCTCGTTCTCGCCGCTTCCACTCCAACCGCACATGCCGATACATTTGCGTTCGCATCATCCGCTGTGTCGTTCAGTTTCAGCCTGCCCAATAGTCCAACCTCTAGTTTCGCAGATCCTGGGGATGCCTTCGAACTTGATCCCGTTCTTGCGAGCTTCTCGCTTGGCGGCACTAAGATGATAGCCTTGGGCTTCTTCGATAGCAGTGGGCCCCACCATGGCGGTTTCGTATACCAGACGGGGCCAGCTGCGGCCTTTTTCTTCTCTGGTCCGCAGGTCTTTAGCGGGACAGATGCCAATCCGACATTTTTGACCGGTGTCTACAACCTGACCGACCTATCCGGGACAAGCGAGAACGTGACGCTGACCATCGCGGATCCATCTATGCCTGGGGTTCCTGAGCCATCCACGTTTGTCCTACTTGGCACCGGCATCTTCGGGCTGGCGGGAGCAGCACGTCGCAAATTTCTCTCCTAGTCGTCGACTCGAAAGTACCAAAGCGGAGCCGCCTCTTTCGGAGGCGGCGTGTCGTGCTCATTGCGCTACGCAGATAGCTCGGTTCTCCAACCGATGGACTCTATTCTTGATCCCGACCAACGGGACGGCCGGCGCAGTACATGATGTCAAGACCGGTATACAAGGCACGAAGTGCCCGCGCCACGCGCAGTGGGCTCGTCCGGCAGGACAGCCGTGCGGTGTATACCGATTCGAAATTCGCTTTGTCCGTCGCTTCCTCCTCAACCTCTAAAATCGACTTTCGCACCGAGCTTTTTCATCGACTTTTGATCGATCGTGGCGCGAACTACGGTGCTGGCGGCCATAATACTGCCGCGCTACGTTGTAGCCCAGGGTGCGCCATGGCTTCTTGGTATTCGGGCCGCTCGGCGGATGAGGGACGGCTTACCAACACCCTGGGCGGGAGAACAGCGCTGTCCTGCCGGACGGTCCCACTTCGCGTGGAGCGGTCACTTCGTGACATTTATACCGGTCTTGGCTACATCTGCTCTGCTGGCCCTCCCGTTGGTCGGGATCGGGGGTAGAGAGGATAGAGCAGCCCGGTCGGAGAACCGCCCTAGCTGAGCGTCTCCATCAGCTTGTTGAGGGTGCGGTTGAGGTCCTTGTCGGCGCGGCGCTGCTCGTCGATCTTCGAGATCGAATGCATGACGGTGGTGTGGTGCTTGCCTCCGAACTGACGGCCGATCTCGGGCAGCGAGGCCTCGGTGAGCTGCTTGGCGAGATACATGGCGATCTGGCGGGGGACGACGATCTGGCGGGAGTTGTTCTTCTGCTTGAGCTCGGCGACCCGCATGCCGAACTGCTCGGCTACGGTGCGCTGGATGGTCTCGATGGTGATCTTGCGGACCTGGGTGTCGATGAACTGCTTGAGGCACTGCTGGGTGACGGCGAGGTTGATCTCGACGCCGTGCATGGAGCACCAGGCGATGAGCCGGACGAGCGCGCCCTCGAGCTCGCGCACGTTGGTGCGGACGTTCGAGGCGATGAACATGGCGACTTCGGTGGGGAGCTGGGTGTGTTCGCTCTCCGCCTTCTTCTGCAGGATGGCGACCTTGGTCTCGAGGTCGGGGGGCTGGATGTCGGCGATCAGGCCCCACTCGAAGCGGGAGCGGAGACGGTCCTCGAAGCCGGCGAGCTCTTTGGGTGGCCGGTCGCTGGCGATGACGATCTGCTTCATGCTCTCGTGGAGCGTGTTGAAGGTGTGGAAGAACTCCTCCTGGGTGCGCTCCTTGCCGGCGAGGAACTGGATGTCGTCGATCAGCAGGACGTCGACGGTGCGGAACTTGTCGCGGAAGCTGGTCATCTTCTGGTAGCGGACGCAGTCGATCATCTCGTTGGTAAACTTTTCACCGCTGACGTAGCTGATCGACGAGTGGGGCTGGCGGCGCTTCACGTCGTGGCCGATGGCATGCATCAGGTGGGTCTTGCCCATGCCGACGCCGCCGTAGAGGAAGAGCGGGTTGTAGGCCTTGGAGGGGCGTTCGGCGACAGCCTGGGCGGCGGCCATGGCGAACTGGTTGCCGCTGCCGATGACGAAGGCGTCGAACTGGTAGCGCGGGTTGAGCTGGGCGGCGGCGCTCCAGTCGAAGCGTGCCTGCTCGGGCGCGGGGGTGCCCGGCTGGGACGCGACGCCTGAATGAAAGCCGGCCTGGTTGCCGAAGCGGCTGTGCCGGGGGGCTCCCGGGCTGTGGCTGGGGAGGGGGGCGAAACCGCCGTCGTCGCGCACCTTGGGGTTGCGGGGGTCGCGTTCGGGGGTGGTAAAGGTGACGGTTTCGATCTCGAGGCCGAGGTTGTCGATGGCCTCCTGGATGAGGTCGGCGTAGCGGTCGCCGATGTGCTGGAAGTCGGTCGAGGGGATGCGCACGAAGAGGATCTTCTCGGGCGTGAGATGAGAGAAGCGGGTTGGCTTCAACCAGGTCTCGTAGGACTGGCGATTGATCTTCTTCTCGAGTGCGCCGAGGATGCGAACCCAGGGATTGAGCACGGCGGTAGCGGTTGGGACAAATGACATTCTTTACTTTCCTTGTCTCAAGCCAGTTGGAGCACGAAAGCCAGGCTGCGGAAAGCCGCGGTGCAATGACGAACAGAAGGTCGTGCCCACCAGACTGCGGCGAGGGGAGACGTTCCTGTGTTGCCGGAAAGCTCTCCGCTGGGCACCCACGAGACGTATCTGGCTGCGGAGAGGAGTGTGCAAATGAGACAGCGTGCGGAGCAACTGGACGTGCAGAAGACGACTTGCGAATCGGGTTCGATGGTAGCACGGAAAACCGGGGGTTTTTCATGCGTCCGGGGCAAAAAAATATGTTGCACCATTCTTTGTGAAGATCGGAATTCCTTGCCTGTAAGGGGGAACAAAAGTGCGATCCATCGGGACGGTTCTTCTCGCCCGGGAGTGACCGGATGTTATACATGCGAGCGAGAAAACAGAGCACGGCTGGCGACCGCGGATTGGCACGGCGAGACGCGGATAAAGGCGTAACGGGGTAACGAGGATAAAAGCGATAGAGGCGGATACGAGAAGAGAGCGATAAGAGAAGAGGTCTGAGGCGCTTACGGTGCGGCTGAGGATCTCTCCTCGGCCGAGGTGGCTGGATGTGATAGCTGCGAGCGAGGCAAATGGATGCCGGTGTAGTCTGAGAGCATGGACGTAACACTTACATCCGACCAGCAGGCATTCGCTCGACTCGCGATTGAGAGTGGGAGGCTGCATCGCGAAGAAGATGCGGTGCGGGAGGCGCTGTCGTTGTGGGAGAGACGGGAGCGGCAGCGGCTTGAGTTCTCGGCGACGATTGGATAAGGCCCGCTCTTCTCTTGCTCAGGGGGAAGGACGGGAGATCACGCGGGACTCGATGCTGGATTTGTCGCATGCGGTCGGCGAACGAGGGCGCGCCCGGCTGGCTGAAATGAGTTTGTGAGTTTGGTGTTGTTGCCGCGTAGGAGTTCGGTCGTCCTGCGGACGATGCCCACATCTCAGAATCGAGATATGGGGCACCCGCTTTATCTCTTCCGCTGGAGCAGGTACGCCGGGAAAAGCGGGATGGGTGAGGTATACTCATAGATTGTTGCTACAGCCTAGAAGTTTGAGTGGGAGTGTCTCTCCTGCGCAGGAGTTTTTGTCATGCCGAAGCGTACCTTTCAACCTAACCGCCGCCATCGCGCGAAGACCCACGGCTTTCTTACCCGCATGAAGACCAAGGCGGGCGCCGCCGTGCTGAGCCGCCGCCGCGCCAAGGGCCGTCACAAGATTGCCGTCAGCGCAGGATTCCGCGATTAGTTTGCCGTGCCTTGGCGAAGTGTGAGGCAATGTCCCTGGATCCCAGGCAAAGTACGGAAGCGATACGACAGGATGCTCCGGTGTCGCTGGAGGTGGCCTGCTCCGGGTTGACCGAGTTGTGGTCGCCGCGTGTAGTGGGGCAGGTGAACGACCAGTACATCAAGGTGGCCAGGATCGAAGGCGAGTTTCCCTGGCACAGCCACGAGCAGGAGGACGAGATGTTCCTCGTGCTGCGGGGGCAGCTTTCGATCGGACGGTCGGAGACCGATGGAGGCGATGTGCTGGTGTCGCCGGGCGAGTTCTTCGTGGTGCCGCGCGGGGTTCGGCACAATACGTCGGCCGCGGTGGAGACCTGGATCGCGCTGATCGAGACCGTCTCGACGCAGCATACGGGCGCCGAGGAGACGCCGCTGACGCGCTCGATCGCGGAACAGCTCTCCTGATTGGCTTGCCGCGCATCTTGAACGACGTGGACGATATGAGACAGCTTGGCCCCGGTTCCCCGATCTTTCGTCTGCGGAGACATGCCGACTATCAGCGTGTGTACAAGGCCAGCCGCAAACAGTTTGCCAAACAGATGAGCTACTTCTTCATGGTGCGGCCCGAAGTTGGAGCTGATGGGAAGCCGCTGCGTGAGGCTGCCGTGGCGAGTCCGCGGGTGGGGCTGACGGTGGGCAAGGTGATGGGTAAGGCGGTGGACCGCAACCGCATCAAGCGGCGGATGCGCGAGGCTTTGCGCTGCAATCTGAAAAACCTGAGCACGCCGGTGGATGTGATTCTGCATCCCCGCCGCAGTGTCATCGACCTGGAGATGAGTGAGCTGGAGCGCGAGGTGGCTGGCGTGTTTCGCGCGATCCAGAGGATGGTGGAGAGGCAGCGCGGGGCGGTCGGAGCGCCTGTGCGGACAGAACCCTTGCCACCGATTTGCACCGATGACATCGATTGAAGGAACTGCCAACGGCTTCGACCGCGGATCTTAAGGATAAGAACGGATCAAAGTGCGCTTGTCTGTTCGACTCCGCTTCGGTCGAGATGACGTTCGTTTCTTGCCGAGGGAATAAGGGCAAGGCAACCGCAGGTCCCTGGGGGTTGCCAAACAGAAGGACAGGCAAGGCGAGGATGCAACTGCAGATTCAAACCGAGGCAAGGGATGACAGAGGCTGAACCCGGGGTTGGCGTTCGCATATCGTTCTGGATCTACAGGCGGGTTGTTTCGCCTGTGCTGCACACGGTGAGTCCCAGCCAGTGCGTGTATCTTCCGACCTGCTCGGAGTATGCGTATGTGGCGCTGGTCCGGTTCGGCGTGTGGAAGGGGGCGTGGCTGGCGCTGCGGCGTATTGCGCGCTGCCATCCTTTTGCGAAGGGTGGGCTTGATCCTGCCCCCGACCCGGTGCCGGAGCGGGCAAGCGGCGGAGACTCGGATGCGGACTCGTCCGTCTCCATTCACACAGACCGTTTATCATGAGACTGGCCCCCCTCGAGCTGTTTCGGGGGCATCTCAGGTTCGATCAAGAATAGGAAGTCTCTTTTGGCAGAGTTCAAGAACCCCAATCAACAGGGCGGCGGCGACAATAAATCGCTTCTGGTCATGATGCTCGTGATGGTGAGCGTGTTTTTCGGTCTGCAGTACTTCCGGACGAAGCACAATCCGCAGACCGCGCTGCCGAATTCGGCGCAAAGCACAGCGGCCCCCGCGGGCCAGGGCCAGTCAGGCGCGGAGCCGGGAGCGGGCGGTAGTGCGGCTGCGTCCGGGAGCGGTGTGGCCAACCCGAAGTCTACGTCGGGAGACGCAAAGACCGCCTCCGCAATGCCGACGGTTGCGGCCAGCGCCGAGTCGTCCACGGTGGTCGAGAACGAGCTGTACCGGATTACGTTTTCCAATCGCGGCGGCGAGGTGACGAGCTGGATTCTGAAGAACTACAAGGACAACGAGGGCAAGCCGCTGAACCTGGTGCATGGCCAGGCGGCGGCGCAGTTCGGGTATCCGCTGTCGCTCTACACGTATGACGGGGCGCTGACCTCCGAGCTGAACAAGGCGCTGTATGTGCCGTCGGCGACGGGCACGGTGGCGGCGCCCGCGACGCTTACGTTCAATTACTCGGGCGGCGGGGTCGAGGTGCGGAAGACGTTCACCTTCGACGAGACGTATGTGCTCCACGCGGATGTCGAGGTGACGCGCAATGGCGCGCCGGTGCGGGCGCTGATCAGCTGGCCGGGCGGCTTCGGCGATCAGGATAACGCGTCGGCGTACAACAGCGCGCAACTGGATTCGGCGCACGGGGGCAAGGACCAGCACCTGGCGGCGAAGAAGGTTTCGGGCGGCGAGACGATCAACGGGCCGCTGGACTGGGCGGGCGTGAGCGACTCGTTCTTCGCGGCGATCTTCCTGCCGGACAACGCCGACGCCGCGACGCTGGTGGGGCTGCACAATACGCTCGATGTAGCGAAGACGATTCGGCGGACGGGGCTGGGGAGCGGGTCGCCGGCCAAAGGCTCGGTGAATGTGCCGATTCTGGGCGCGGCGGTGGGCGATGTGAATGGGCCGACCCTGACGCGGATCTATGCGGGGCCCAAGGCGATCAATGTGCTGAAGGCGATCCATGCGGCGAACCCGGGCGTGACGCTCGAATCGCTGCTCGAGTTCGGCTTCTGGGGCGTGATCGGAAAATATCTCTTCCTGTCGCTGCAGTTTATTCATTCGCACATTGCGTCGAACTGGGGCTGGGCGATCGTGATCCTGACCATCGCGATCAACGTGCTGATGCTTCCGTTCCGGCTGAAGACGATGCAGAACGGGCTGAAGATGGCGCGCATCCAGCCGCAGATGGACGCGATTAAAGAGAAGTACAAAAAATTTAAGGCGACGGACCCGAAGAAGAGCGAGATGAACGTCGAGATCATGAAGCTCCAGAAGGACAATGGAGTGAACATGTTCGGCGGCTGCATTCCCACGCTGATTACGCTGCCGTTGCTGTATGCGTTCTTTACGATGCTGCCGCGTGTGATCGAGCTGCGCCATGCGCACTGGCTGTGGCTGCCGGACCTGCAGGCTCCCGACCCGTGGCACATCCTGCCGATCCTGATGGTGGTGAGCCAGTTTCTCGTCCAGTTCTATACGCCGTCGCCAGGTGTCGATCCGCAGCAGCAGAAGATGATGGCCTTCATGATGCCGGCGATCTCGGGGTACTTTACGTGGAACTACGGGTCGGGGCTGGCGCTGTACTGGGCGGTGGGCAACCTGATCAGCATCGCGCAGCAGGCGGTGATGAACCGGACCTCGCTGGGGCAGGAGATGCGGGCTATCTCGGCGAAACGGGCGCGGCGGAAGGCTGGGGTGGGGACGACGATTCAGGGCAAGCGCTGAGGCTCGGCGGCTGAGCGAGTAGGTCTGGGGCGCCCATCTATACTGGGCGAGAATGATGGAGTTTCGATGGGATCGAGAGGGAATGTGAACGGTGCAGGCGCGGCGGAGCTGGTATGAGCGGGATCGACGATCCGGGTTCGGCGGCGAAGAAGGTCGCGGCGTTTGTTGAGACGCTCGTGGCTAAGAGCGGGCTGGAGCTGCGGGCCGAGATCATTGGTGCAGAGGGCGCTGTCGCGGGTGGGGAGTCTGCCTTGAAGGCTCCTGAGCTGAAGGTGGAGCTGAGCGGCCCGGATACGGCGCTGCTGCTGGCGCGCAATGGCGAGCTGCTGCACGCGATCGAGCATGTCGCGGCGAAGATGCTGAGGCTGGACGATACCGAGCACGACCGCATCTCGTTCGACGCGGAGGGCTTCAAGGCGGAGCGGGACAGGAGCCTGCGGGCGCTGGCTGAAGGCGGGATCGAATCGGTGCGGAGGACGGGAAGGCCGTTTGCGTTTGCGCCGATGAACTCGCGGGAGCGGCGGATGCTGCATCTGGTGCTGGCGGAGTCGGGTCTGCCTACGTCGTCGTCGGGGGAGAATCCGCGGCGGTTCGTGGTGCTGTATCCCGAGGGCGGGGAGCCGGTCGCGTCCGCGCCTGCTGTACCAGCGCCTGTGCGGGCACGAGCGATCCGGAACAGCTTCCGTCCCCGGTAGAACTCGCCCCGCGGCGAAAGCGTTTGAACGGAGAAGCCTGTCCCCGCTCCAGGCATCAGACTGAGTGCAGGTGAACTGTAAGAGTACGGCGGCTCGTTCGTCTTTAGCAGGAGAAGGACGAGGAGAACTCTATGGATTGCTGTGACAAGCCGGAGGAATCAGAAGGCGTGAAGGACCCCGTCTGCGGAATGACGGTGGACCCGGCAAAGGCGGCTGCGACGGAAGAGTACCAAGGGACACGGTACTTCTTCTGCAGCCAGGGATGCGCGGCGAAGTTCCGGGCCGATCCTGCGAAGTACCTTGCGCCCAAAGCCGCTGCGATCCCGTCTGCGCCGACGAAGGCCGAGCAGCAGACCGAGTACATCTGCCCCATGGACCCGGAGGTGAGCAAGCTGGGTCCGGGGAGCTGTCCGAAGTGCGGCATGGCGCTCGAACCCGCGACTGCCTCTGCGCTCCCGACCCGCACCGAGTACACCTGTCCGATGCACCCGGAGATCGTGCGGACGGAGCCGGGTAGCTGCCCCATCTGCGGCATGGCGCTCGAGCCGCGCGAGGTGACCGCGGAGGAGAAGAATCCTGAGCTCGTCGAGATGACGCGAAGGCTCTGGATCAGCATCGCGCTTGCCGTCCCGATGCTTGTCCTGATGGTCTCGGGGCTGCTGCCCTCCGCGCCGCTGCAGCATCTTGTTCCGGCGAGGGTGTGGACGTGGGTGGAGTTCGCGCTGGCGACGCCGGTGGTCCTGTGGTGCGGCTGGCCGTTCTTCGTGCGGGGCTGGCAGTCGGTGGTCAACCGCAGCCTGAACATGTTTACCCTGATTGCGCTGGGGACCGGCACGGCGTATGTGTACAGCGTGGCCGCGACGCTCGCTCCGCAGATCTTCCCTGCAACCTTCCGAGGCGCGGACGGGCAGATTGCGGTGTACTTCGAGCCTGCCGCCGTGATCGTCGCGCTGGTTCTGCTGGGACAGGTAATGGAGTTGCGCGCGCGGAGCCAGACGAGCAGCGCGATTCGCGCACTGCTGGGCCTCGCGCCGAAGATGGCGAAACGGCTGGATGCGCAGGGCGGTGAGCAGGACGTGGCCCTCGACCAGGTGCAGGTTGGCGACCGCCTGCGGGTGCGGCCGGGCGAGAAGATTCCTGTCGACGGCGTGGTGCTCGAAGGCCGCAGCTCGGTCGATGAATCGATGGTCAGCGGAGAGCCGATCCCGGTCGAAAAAGACGCGGGCGCAAAAGTCACGGGCGGCACGGTCAACGGCACGGGCGGCTTTGTGATGCGGGCCGAACGCGTGGGCGCGGATACCCTGCTGGCGCAGATCGTGAAGATGGTGAGCGAGGCCCAGCGGACGCGCGCTCCGATTCAGCGGCTGGCCGACCGGGTGGCGTCGTTCTTCGTTCCGGCGGTGATTCTGGCCGCAGTCGCGACGTTCCTGGTGTGGTACTTCGCCGGGCCGCAGCCAAGGTTCGCTCATGCGCTGGTGAATGCGGTGGCGGTGTTGATCGTCGCGTGTCCGTGCGCGCTTGGTTTGGCGACGCCGATGGCGATCATGGTGGGCACGGGACGCGGCGCGGGTGCGGGCATCCTGATCCGTAACGCGGAGGCGCTGGAGCGGTTCGGCGAGGTGGACACGCTGGTGGTCGATAAGACCGGAACCCTGACCGAAGGCAAGCCGGTCTTGAGCGCGGTCGTCCCCGAGCCGGGCTTCGATGAAGCCGAGCTTCTACGGCTGGTGGCGAGTCTCGAACGCGCAAGCGAACACCCGCTCGCGGCCTCCATCGTGAAGGGCGCGGAGGCAAGAGGGCTGACGCTGGCCGAGGTTGCGGGGTTCGACTCGATCACGGGCAAGGGCGTGAAGGGAACCGTTGGCGGCAGGCAGGTTGCGGTTGGGAACGCGGAGCTCTTTCGCGGACTGTCGATAGACCCTGCGCCTCTGCTTGCAAAGGCCGACGCGATGCGGGGCGATGGGCAGACCGTCATGCTGATCGCGGTCGATGGCAGGGCGGCGGGGGTCGCCGGGGTCTCCGATCCGATCAAGGAATCGACTCCCGAAGCCATCCGCGAGTTGAAGGCGGCGGGGCTGCGCATCGTCATGGTGACGGGAGACAATGCCACGACCGCACGCGCGGTGGCCGATAAGCTGGGCATCGAGTTCGCGGCCGATGTGCTGCCGCAGGCCAAGGCGGAGGTCATCAAGGCGCATCAGCAGAAGGGCTCGATCGTCGCCATGGCCGGGGATGGAGTGAACGACGCTCCCGCGCTGGCGCAGGCGAATGTCGGCATCGCCATGGGGACGGGCACCGATGTTGCCATCGAATCTGCCGGGATCACGCTGCTGCATGGAGACCTGCGCGGGATTCTGCGGGCGCGGCGCCTGAGCCGGTCGACCATGCGCAACATCCGGCAGAACCTGTTCTTCGCATTTATCTACAACGCGGTTGGAGTTCCACTTGCCGCGGGTGTGCTGTTTCCGGCGTTCGGCCTGCTGCTGAATCCGATGATCGCGGCGGCGGCGATGAGCTTCAGCTCGGTCTCGGTGATCGGCAATGCGCTGCGGTTGAGAACGGTGAAGATGTAAGTACAACAGCAACGGCTTTGTCCTGCCGGACGGGCCCACTTCGCTCTGTCACCCCACAAACGAAGACCTGTTTGCGGGGAACCCGATTCGCGGGCACTTCGTGCCGTGTGTACCGGTCTTGACTCCATTTGCTCTGCTTGGGCCCTCCCGTTGGTCGGGATTGACATTTGCTACTTCAGGGATTCGGCGGTGCAGGTGGCCGGGGCGTCGATGGGGTTGCAGCGGGCTACGGCGTCTCCGGGCAGCGTGACGACGAAGTGGCCGGGCCACCGCGCGGGCTCGTCGACCGGGTAGTCGGTGCTGAGGAGCTGGGCGCCGCTGGCGAGCATGGCGTCGCGTGTGGAGGTGTCGTCGGTGCGCGCCTGCCTAGTGTCGGAGTCGGTGCGGGCGCGGATCAGATAGCCCTTGCGAACGAGCGCGGAGATGTCTGCGGCGGGGCCGTCGTTGCGCTCGATGAAGGCGGCGTCGGGTTCGCCCGGTTCGGCGTTGGTGAAGATGACGCGGCCACGCAGCGAAGGATGCCCGGCGAGATAGACGGGGCCGACGGGTCGCTGATCCATGAGGAAGACGACCTTGCCGCGGCTGCTGGCGAGGGTAGGCCAGTTGCCCGCGAGGATGGCTTCGTTGAGGGTCTTGTAGGGGCCGCGAACGTCGTCGGGGGTGATGATCTCTTCGGGCGCGAAGACGGAGCGGATCTCGGCGTCGAGCGCGTCGAAGGTGGCGGAGGTGAAGGGCTCGGGTACGGTGAGCTTGAGCTTTTCAGGAGAGCCCTGTTTGGTCTCGACGAGGATGAAGATGGGGATGTGGCCGGGGTGCGCCTGCGACCACTGGCGAACCTGCTGGAGACAGCCGGTGAAGGGCTGGCAGGTGCTCCGGTAGTCGACGTCCTGGACGTGCATGACCTTGAAGCCGGGCTTTGTCATCAGGCCGTTGGGGTCGGGATCGGGGTCGGGCGGCAGATGGGCTTCGGCGACCATGGTGGGGCCGGAGGGGTGGGCGTAGAGGCCGCCTTTGGTGTCGGCGTAGACGTCGAGCTCGATCTGGCGGACGCCGCTGTCGAACTGCTGCGGGAGCGGCTGGTGCTGGTAGTCGAGACCCTTGTACGCCTCGGCGTATTTGGCCTGCCAGATCTTGCTTTCATTGGGCGCGATGCCCGCGTGGTAGCTGTTGTGGGTGCCGATGACCTGGATCTGGTTGAGCTTCAGGGCGTCTGCGGCTGTCTGGGCGTGAGCGCTGGCGCCGAGGGCGGCTGTGAGAGCGAGTGCGGAGAGGAGGCGATGGTTCGGAAGCATGTCGGTAAGCCTTTTTTATATGTAACCGTAAGTGATCGTTATGACATGAAATGGCTTTAGAGAAATTCCCAACCAATGTTGTCTATCTTCGATCCCGACCAACGGGAGGACCAGCGCAGCAGATGGTACCAACACCGGTATACAAGTCACGAAGTGACCGCTCCACGCGAAGTGGGCCCGTCCGGCAGGACACCTTCACGTCCCCTGATAGGGTTTGCTGTAGTGGGTGGACCATTCGACGAGGCTGGCGTTCATGAAGCGCCAGGTCGCGCGTCTGGTGTCGACCTCCATGAGCATGTAGGCGTTGGGGTCGTAGCGGGTGGCGGCCATGACGTAGTGCTGCGGGCCGTAGGTGTGGGCGAAGTCGATCCACCGGTGCATGTGGCCGGAGACGACGAGCTGAATGGTGGCCTGATGTTTGCGCAGCAGGGGCTGGAGGCCATAGTCGGCGAACTCCGTGGCCATGTCCTGGATGAGCGGGTAGTGGATGAAGACGAAGGTGGGCTTGTGCTGCTGGAGCTGGGCTTCGAACCAGTGGAGCTGCTCTTCGCCGAGCGAGCCGATGCCGGGGTTGAAGTCGTGCGCGGCGCGGTCCTGCGTGCTGCCGAGAAAATTATTGAGGTGAATGAATTTGTAACCTTTGTAGTCCACGACCGAGTAGGGCTGCGCGTTGAACTTGGCTTCGAAGAGGCGGTGGCTCATCTCGCGCGGGACATGCCGGACGTCGTAGTCGTGATTGCCGAAGCCGAGATGTACGGGCATCTTGAAGCCATCGGTGATGGCCTTGGCGTTGTCGAGGCGCGTGGTGTTCTGGAAGTAGAAGTCGTAGTCGGTGGAGGGGTAGTTGTGGAAGTAGTCGCCGATGAGGAAGACCTGCTCGATGGCGGGGTGGAGCGAGTTGATGAGGTCGCGCGCGGAGGTGAGGCGCGGTGTGGTCAGCAGGATGCTCTCGTTGTCTTCGACGCCGTTCTCGCTGCCTTTGACGTAGAAGTTGTCGATGATGTGGGTGTCGGCGATAAGGGCGAAGTAGAAGATGTGGGGCGCGGCGGCGGCGCGGACCTGCTCGGCCCAGAGATTGCGGGTGAGCATGCTTCCGAGCGATGCGGCGCCGAGGGTGGTGAACTGTCTGCGATCCATTGGTTACTCGACCTCCCGGTTCTGGTTAGACGGTCTGGTTAGAGCGAAGTTCGAATCGGTATACACCGCAGAGCTGTCCTGCCGGACGGGCCCACTCCGCGTGGTGCGGGCACTTCGTGCCTTGCATACCGGTCTTGACCACATCGACTGCCCAGCCCCTCCCGTTGGTCGGGATCAAGACTGGAGTGCATCGGTTGGTGAACCGCACTAGAAGATCAGCTTGCCGGCGAACTGCAGGATGCGCGCCGGGAAGGCCTGCGCCGCGGTGACGACGCCGAAGTTGCTGCTGGCGTTGCTGAGCGGGAAGGCGTAGTTGGTCTGGTTGAGAATGTTGAAGGCCTCGGCGCGGAACTCGAAGAAGGCGCCTTCGCGATAGAGCGCGAAGTCTTTGTGGAGACCGAGGTCGAGCTGGTAGAAGGGATCGAAGCGGACCGAGTTGCGTCCGGCGCTGCCGTAGGGGTGGTTGACGTCGGGAATGCTGACGGGCTCATTGGGATTGGCGGCGGTGGCGACCGGCGCGAAGGCGAGCAGCACGGTGTTGCCGGCGGCCTTGGTGCGCTGCGACTTGGGCAGGACGACGGGGCCGGTCTGGTTGGGCCGGTAGGCGAGCAGGTCGCTGACGTCCTGGAAGCTGTTCTCGCTGTAGGTGAGGTTGACGGGAAGGCCGCTGCTGGCGCTGTTGATGGCGGTGACCTGCCATCCGCCGAGGGCCGCCTGCATCAGGAAGGGCGCGGCGTTGCCGAAGCTGCGGCCTTTGCCGTAGGGCAGGTCGTAGACCAGCGAGAGCACCTCGTTGAGCGGCTGGTTGTAGCCCGAGGGGCCGCGCTCGCCAAGCGCGTTGGCGAGATTGATGCGCGAGTTGTCGCCATCTTCGGTGTCGAGATGGCCGGCGGCGTTGTCGAGCGCGCGCGACCAGGTGAAGGAGTTCAGCAGGTAGAGACCGTGGCCGGTGCGGTGCTCGAGCTTGGTCTGCAACGCGTTGTAGTTGAGGAAGCCGGCGGGCAGCGTCTCCTCGATGCCGGTGAAGGTCGTGATGGGGCGGCGGTTCTGCAGCGGAAGGCAGCCGGTAGTTGTGGTGGGGTTGCAGGTGGCCGTGACGGCGTTGGGCGCGGCCTGGTTCAGGTCGGCGAGGACCTCGATGTGTACGCCGTGCTCGCCCACGTAGGCCACCTCGAAGGTGGTGCTGTTGCTGAGCTGACGCTGCACGGTGAGATGGTAGCTCTGGACGTAGCCGGTGGGCAGGTCCTTGGGGATGTAGCGGGTCTGCGCGAGCAGGGTGCTGAAGTTGGCGGGAGACGCGAAGGCGGAGGGATAGCCTTGCTGGGTGGTGCGGAAACAGGTGTTGAATGCCTGGTTGGGATTGCACAAGGCGGTCTGGGTGCCGGCGGCCGACGATGGCGAAAAGGGCGCGACCTGCACGCGGTTGGTGTTGACGATGGCGGGGCCGTTGTAGGAGAGCAGATTCTCGCCGCCCTCGCGGTTGAACTGCGCATACCCAAGCCCGTAGGCCGAGCGGATGACCGTCTTCGGGTCGAGCTGGAAGGCGAAGCCGAAGCGGGGGGCAAAGTCCAGATTGCGCCGGTTGACCAGCGCACGGTTGTAGAGCGAGCCGGGCTTGGCCTGGATGAGGACCTGGTTGACGGGATCGTAGTTCGAGAGCAGATTGCCCGACTCCCACTGCGGCGTCACCAGCTCATAGCGCAGGCCGGCGTTGACGGTGAGGCGCGAGCTGACGCGGATGTCGTCCTGGAAGTAGAGGTTGTGCATGCGCTGGTTCAGGTGGACGACGGCGAGGTTGTTCAGTTGGTAGGTATCGCGCGCGCCGAAGAGAAAGTCCGACAAGCCGACGGCCTCCTTGGTTCCGGCATCGAGCTTGCTGAGCGCGCTCTGGTTGGCGCCGGTGTAGCTGAAGCTGCCGTTGTAGGTGTCCTGCCCGTAGACGGGGTTGAAGTCGTCGATGGTGGTGAAGATGGCCTGGTACTCATAGCCGATCTTGTAGCTGTTGCGGCCGTGAAGCAGGGTGTAGTTGATCTTGGGGTTGTAGATGTAGGGGTTCTGGAACTGCGGATTGCTGCCCTGGCTGCCGAAGGCGGTGAAGCCTCCGCCGACGCTCTGGGCGTTGAGGCTGCGCACGGCGACCGGGTCGGTGGGCAGGCCGGTGATGGTCCCCATCAGGCTGGGCAGGCCCTGGCCGTAGGGGCTCTTGCCGCCGTCGGTGCGAGTGAAGCCGAAGCGGGCATCGAGGATGGAGTTGGGATTGATCGCGTAGGTGACGCCTCCGGCGATCTGCTGGTTGAAGATGTTGACGTGACCGTTGCTGCTGCTGCCGCCGGCCGGCCCCTGGATGGAAGGCGCGTCGGCGATGACTCCCTGATGCTCGCTGTAGCGCGCGAATGCGGTGAGGCGCTCGCTGAAGGTCTGATCGACGCGCACGTCGCCCTTGTCGTCGTTGATGGTGCTGGACGGGAGCGACGCGTAGTTGTTCGAGAAGCCCGGGGACGTCGGCGTGGGCAGGGCTGCGAGGACGCCCTTGGCGAAGGCCGAGACGCCGGGGTCGGTGAATGGGATGATGCCGTTGGCGTAGAGCTGGCCGGTGATCGGGTTCTGCAGCGGCACGGGTTTGCCAGTGCTGTCGACGAAGGTGTAGCCCGTCGCGCCGGGAGCGGTGCCGTTCTGGAGCGCGGTGGGCACGGTCGCGGTGAGGGGCGAGTGGGTGATCTGGCGGACGCCTTCATAGTCGGCGAAGAAGAAGGTGTGGTCCTTCCAGATGGGGCCGCCGAAGGTGCCGCCGAACTGGTTGCGGATCAGGATGGGCTTCTGCGGCGAGCCGGTGAGGGGGTTGGTCGGCGGAGTGAACGGGCCGATGGCGTTGAGGACGGTGTTGCGCAGGTAGTCGTAGGCCTTGCCGTGAAACTGGTTGGTGCCGCTGCGGATGCTGACGT
This sequence comes from Edaphobacter sp., assembly GCA_965277575.1. Classification (GTDB taxonomy): domain Bacteria; phylum Acidobacteriota; class Terriglobia; order Terriglobales; family Acidobacteriaceae; genus Edaphobacter. Next base: position 1,963,055 of record CBDIDK010000002.1, on the reverse strand, counting down.
TGATGACGGCTCCCGCGGACCGGCCGTACTCGGCGCTGTAGTTGTCGGTCTCCACGCGGAACTCGGAGATAGCGTCGGGGGAGGGCGGAATAGCCTGGTTCGAGAAGCCCTGGTTGGACGTGCCGTAGGCGTTGTTGTCCAAGCCGTCGAGCAGGAAGTTGTTGAACTCGCTGCGCTGGCCGTTGACGTTGAAGGCCGCGTCGCGGCTGCTGCTGGTGCCGTTTTCGAGAATGTTGCGACGAACCCCCGGGACCAGCGCGGCGAGGTCGGCGTAGGCGCGGCCGTTGAGCGGAAGGTCTTCGACCTCGCGTGTGCCGATCACCTGGCCCTGTTCGCTGGAGTCGGTCTGGAGCAGCGAGGCGGCATCGCTGACCGTGACGGTCTCGCTGGTGGAGCCAACCTTCAAGGCCACGTCCACTCGTTGCCGCGCGTTGACGGCGACGCGGAAGGGCTGGGTGGAACTCTTGTCGAAGCCGCTGACCTCCGCCGTGATCACGTACTGGCCGATCTTGACGTCGGTGAACTCGTATGCGCCCTGCGCGTTGGTCTTCGCGGTCACCTGCGCCCTGGTCTCCTGGTTGACCAGCGAGACGGTCGCGCCCGACAGGACCGCGCCGGAGGAGTCGCGCACATAGCCCAGCACGGAGGCGGTTTCAAACTGCGCGGAGAGCGGCCCTGCGTTGAGGATGATGAGACAGCAGACCATCACCACGAGAAGAAAAAGACGTTTCACGATAGCGCTCCAAAGAAAGTATTTGTCCGGGTTGAGAAGAAGTGATGGCTGCTCCGTCTGCTGCTGCGCTTCAGGCTTTGTATGGGAGCACACTCACCACTGCGGATGGGTCGATGATGGCAAGCTTCCCCGGCCCGCGAAAGGGTGCGAGCGGTGGATTTCAACCGCACCCCGCAGCCCCACCCCTGCCTCACCCCTCTATGCTTATTGACGATTTCCACTCGCAAGGCCGGCCGTGTTCACAGGAATTTCACGCTCGGACGCTATGCTGCATCCATGCTCAACCAACGCGATCGGCAGCGCGGCGAGAGACGGAGCGAGTCTGCGGGGATGCAGGATTGCGTGATGCGGCCTGGCTCAGGTGTAGCCGGTGTGCTTGAAGAGGAGAGGCCGGAGCACGAGAGGGTTGAACTCTACTCGCAGCCGGAGTGGCAACTGGCGCTGCGGATCGCGGCCAGCAAGGGTCTCTCGAAGTCGGAGTTTCTGCCGAAGTTTCTGCTGTATGTGTGTGAACAATATCTGACAGGCAACACGCAGGAGATTACCGAGCAGCGTATCGGGACGCACATCTTCAATCGTGCCGCCGAGTACGACCCCGGCGAAGACAATATCGTGCGCAGCTACGCGCGTCTGTTGCGCAAGCGCCTCGATGAATACTTCGAGAGCGAGGGACGCGGCGAGGCGCTGCGAATCGTGGTTCCGCGCGGCGGGTACGTGCCGTTGTTCTGCCGCAACTCCAGTGAGCAGGAGGCACCGGCGCAGATCGACCCTCCGGGCACGGCGGAAGAAGCTGCGCCTGCGGTTCATCCGGCGGCCGCACCTGCAATCCAAACCGAAGCTGCCTCGTCGCCGGAACAACAGCACAGCGCCGGTGTGCCTTCATTCCTGCACCGGCATTGGCGATCGTGTCTGCTGACGGTTGTCGCTCTTGCTTTCTTAGCTTTTTCGCTGGCGCACCGTCCTGTCCGGATGAACAAAGACGCCTCCCATGCCATGTGGAGCCAGCTATTCCAGCACAACCGGAACACGTTGATTGTGGCCGCCGACAGCGGTCTCGGGATCCTGCAGAATCTGACCGGCCACCTCGTCGGCCTGGAGGAGTATGCGAATGGAACGTATCTGTCGGAGATGCGCTCTCCCCCCGGACTAAGCCTCGAAAACCTCAACGATCTGCGCAGGCAGCGGTACACCAGCGTCGTCGACCTGAACGTTACGACCATGCTGACGCAGTTGCCGGAGTTTGCCGGGAGCCGGTCGCAGATTCGCTATGCGCGCGGCGTGACCACCGAAGACATCAAGAACTCGAACGCGATTCTGCTGGGCTCGCCGCATACCAACCCGTGGGTGTCGTTGTTCGAGGACAAGCTGAACTTCAGGCTCATCTACACGCCGGAGGTCGATCGGTCGTTCGTGCGAAATGAACATCCCATTGGTGCGGAGCAGGCGACGTATCGCAACGGCGGAGACGGAACCGCCGGGGCCAACAATCGCACTGCAGGGACGGACAATCGCACGGCCGGGACCGGGAATCGCACGTATGGCGCCATCGCGTTTCTGCCCAGCCTGGATGGAGGCGGCCATGTGCTGATCGTGCAGGGGCTGAACATGGCGGCGACACAGGCCGCGGCGGACACACTGTTCAATGCGGCGACGATGAAGCCCATCTTGCAGCGAGCGACACTCCCCAACGGCTCTCTGCGAGCGTTCGAGCTTCTGGTCGAGACCAGCAGCATCGGGGCGACCGCTCCGGACGCGCGGATCGTCGCCTCTCGCTTCTATCCACAGTGAATCGGTATGCACCGGAAAGGCTGTCCTGCCGGATGGGCCCACTTCGCGTGGGGCGGTCACTTCGTGATTTGTATACCGGCCCTGGCAACATCTGCTGCGCTGGCCCTCCCGCTGGTCGGGATAGATCTACTGGAGAATCTTGCTGACGACCGCTTCGGGTTCTCTGCTCAGGCAGCCGCTCTGTCGATCACTTCTAGCACCGTGCCATCGATCTTCTGGAGATAGGCGACAATCTCGAACAGGTTTCTGGCCTGCGGATTCCCCACCGGACTGAACATGCGCATGAGCGCCTTGGGCGACTTCCCCAGGTCCGCTCCGAGCTTGATGAAGCCAATTGTTCCGTTGATGTACTGCCGGAGCACGGATTTTCCTGTCTCGACATCGCCTGAGATCATGCATCCCACACCCTCGCGCAGCAGCGCCCTGCGGAACCCCTGGTTTTTTTGCAGATCGGCTTTGACCATATCATTGAAACTTTTGGTGAGTGGCATTATTCCTCCCCTTTGCGTTGCTTGTACTCTCGCCAGAGCTGTTGCGCGGCAGCGATGTCCGCCGCCTGCCGTTTCTTGGTTCCACCGCCGAGCAGGATGACCAGCTTATCGCCGTCCCTGCCGAAGTAGACCCTGTAGCCTGGGCCGAAATACAACCGCAGCTCCATGACGCCTGCGCCTACACCTTTCGTAGCCGAACTGCCGCGACTTAACCGATCGAGCGTGACAGCGACACGCGCCCTCGTGTCGTCTTCGAGATTTTCATACCATCGTTCGAACGCGTTGCGGCGGTGCCGGTCGATGTACTCGTGAAGCTCAATCACGACTAATGGTAGCACATATGTAACCATAGCTCAATCGGCGCACTAGGGGTGGTTCTCCAACCGATGTACTTTATTCTTGATCCCGACCAACGGGAGGGCCAGCGCAGCACATGCAGTCAACACCGGTACACAAGGCACGAAGTGCCCGCCCCACGCGCAGTGGGCCCGTCCGGCAGGATAGCTTTGCCGTGCATTTCTATCCGAAATCAGCTTTTGGATCTACCGCGCGACGACGCGGCTGGCGATGCGGTCGTACTCCTGCTTGCTGAGCACACGGCGGTGCAGCAGCTCCACCGAGTTGGTGTACGGGCGGTTCGCCACGATCCTGCGAGCTTCGGCAGCGTCGATTCCCGGCAGGGTCTCAAGCTGCTCTTCGGTTGCGCGGTTGATGTTCAACGGTCCTTTTGTTTTCAGGCCTTCGAAGACGCCTTGTGCGATGGCCTTGGCGTCGCGCGCGGCAGCGGCGGTGGCATCCGCCGTGTCCTGCCGGATGGCGTCGGGGCTGCGGCTGGCGGGAGAGCAGCCGGCGACTGCGAGCAGGCTCGAAATGCAGAGGAGTGTGCAGCCCATGCGTATCAGGTGACGCTGGCTGGCGGGTCTTTTTGAGGCGGCAATGTAATCGCCGCTTGTGCGTGAGGTGATCGTCATGTCTGGTTTCGCTCCTGCGCGTCTGATGCTGGTACCGAGGATGTCGCCGAGCCCCAGCCGCCTCCGCCGGGGGTCTCGATGCGGATGATATCTCCGGCGTTCGCTTCGAGGCTGCATTTGCCCGGCAGCTCCTTCATCTCACCCTCCTTTGTTCCGGCCCCCGCTTTTGTTCCTGATGCCGAGACCAGCAGCGAACGGCCTGCGGCACCCGGTGTGCCGCCCGCGAGACCGTAGGGTTGAAAGATGCGCCGGTCGGTCAGCAGCGTAATGCGCGCCGGGGTAGTGACCTCAATCTCGCGTATGATGCCGTCGCCGCCGCGATACCGGCCCTCGCCGCCGGAGCCTGCGCGGTAGCTGTAGGAGCGAACCCGCAGCGGGTAGGCGTATTCGAGCGCCTCGATAGGCGTGTTCAACGAGTTGGTCATGTGGGTGTGGATGCCCGAGACGCCGTCGGCGGTGGGCCGCGCACCCATGCCGCCGGCGATCGTCTCGTAGTAGGCGAAAGGGCGCTGGCTGCGAGGATCGATGCCGCCGATGGTCAGGTTGTTCATGGTGCCGGAGCTTGCCGCCGGAATTCGTTCGGGAAGCGCTTGTGCGAGCGCGCGCAGCAGGACATCGACGATGCGCTGCGACGTTTCTACGTTACCCCCGGCGACCGGCGCGGGCAGCACGGCGTTGACGACGGACCCGGCGGGCGCGATGACGGTGATGGGGCGCATCAGTCCGGCGGTGGCCGGAGCGTCCGCGGGGAGCAGGCAGCGAAACACGTAGTAGACCGCCGACCAGGTGATGGCGTAGACGGCATTGATGCTGCTCTGGACCTGCGGGCTCGATCCGGCGAAGTCGATGACGACGGTGCGCTCGACGGCGTTGAAGGTGATGGCGGCGCGGATGCGGATCGGTTCGTCGCTGAACCCGTCGCTATCGAGGAAGTCCTCGGCGGTTACGGTGCCGGAGGGGATGCGGGCGAGCTCGGCGCGCATCAGCCGCTCGGAGTAGTCGAGCAGATCGGTCGAAAGGCTTCGCAGGAGCGGTGCGCCGTATTTTCCGATAAGCTCCTGTAGCCGGGACTCCCCGACCCGGCAGGCGCAGATCTGGCTCATCAGGTCGCCTTCGCGTTCGTTGGGGGTGCGGACGTTGTGCAGGATCAGATGCAGCATTGCGCGGTTCAGCTCGCCGGCCTCGACGATCTTGACCGGCGGAATGCGGAGCCCCTCCTGATATATTTCGCGGCACAGGCCCATCGAGCCGGGATAGAGGCCGCCCACATCGGCGTGGTGGGCGCGCGCCGCGACATAGAGCATAGGCAGGCTTTCGCCAGAAGCTTTGCCCGGAATCACGCCGGGAGCAAAGACCGGAAGCACCATCGTGATGTCCGGCAGGTGCGTGCCTCCGGCATAGGGATCGTTGAGGATGGCGACATCGCCCGGGCCGAGCCGCAACGCATCGACCGCCGCGCGCACCGACATGGGCATCGAACCGAGATGCACCGGCATGTGGTCGCCCATCGCGATGACCTGTGCGTCGCTGTCGAAGATCGCGCAGGAGTAGTCGCGGCGCTCCTTGATGTTGGGCGAAAAAGAGGTCCGGCGCAGCGCGGCGCCCATCTCCTCCGCGATGGAGTGGGTCGCGCTCTTGAAGACGGCGAGCTGGATCGAGTCGCCGCTGTTTGAGTCGCCGCTGTTCAGATCGAGAGTCGGCTGCATGGGTCAGTTCACCTCGATGACGATGTTGGTGTACTCATCCACGCGAGCCACGCACCCCGGCGGCAGGACGGTCGTGGAGCTGTATTCGGTGATGAGCGCGGGGCCGGGAAAGCTGTCGCCTGGATGCAGCAGATCGCGCTGGTAGACCGTGCTCGTCTGCCACGCCGCGGCGAATGAGACGGGCCGCGTCTTCACGATTGCCTGCGCGCCGTCGCCCGGGTGGACAGGCAGGCGCGGCAGCTCCACCGGATCGGCGACGGCAGTAAGGCGCACGCGCACGTTCACGACCTCGACGGGCATGGTCGGGTCCGCGTAGCCGTAGCGCTTGCGGTGCAGGGCGTGGAAGCGGTCCAGCATTCCGTCCTTGGATTCGGCTTCGCAGGGGACGTTCAGCTCATAGCCCTGCCCGACATAGCGCAGGTCGGCGGACCGGACGATCGTTCCCGCGAGCCCTTCCCGCGCCATCTCCTGCCTGCCACGCTCTTCGAGCTCCAGGAAGTAAGGCTCTAGCTTTTCGGTATCGGCCGGCAGCATCACGGTGCGCGAGTAGTTGCGGACGACATCGGCCATCAGGATTCCCAGCGCCGAGAGCGCGCCCGGCATGCACGGTATAAGCACGCGCGGAATGCTCAGGGACTTCGCCAGCGAGCAGGCATGCAGCGGACCCGCTCCGCCGAAGCCGATCAGCGTGAACTCGCGTGGATCGTAGCCGCGCTCGACCGAGATCAGCCGGATGGCCTTCTCCATGGCCGTCTCGGCCAGCAGGACGATGCCGGTGGCGTACTGTTCCACGCTCGGGATGCTGCCGCGTGTGCGCTCCATAAAGCTGCGGGCGCGGGCGTCGTCGAGGCGCACCTCGCCTCCGAGGAAGAGATCCGGGTCCAGCCGTCCGAGGATCAGATTGGCGTCGGTGACGGTCGCCCGCTCGCCTGTGCCGTAGCAGATGGGGCCGGGCACTGCGCCCGCGGACTGCGGACCGACATGCAGTACGCCGCCCTCGTCGAACCGCGCGAGCGAGCCGCCACCCGCGCCGACCGTGTGGATGTCCAGCATGGGCACGCCGATGGGCAGCTCCGAGATGGAGGATTCGCTCGTCGTCGCGGGCCCGCCCTCGGCTGCGTCGATCAGCGAGACATCGGTCGAGGTGCCCCCCATGTCGAAGCCGATGATCTTCGAGAAGCCTGCGCTGCGTGCGATGCGGTATGCTCCGATGACGCCGCCCGCGGGCCCGGAGAGGACGGTGTGGACGGGCTCTCTCGCGGCCAGCGATGCGGAGACGATGCCTCCTGAGGACTGCATGACCTGTACGGTGCCGCTGCGAAACCGTTCCGCAATCGAGCGTTCGAGCTGGCCGATGTAGCCGCTGACCTTCGGCGCCAGATACGCGTTGATCACGACGGTGGAGCCGCGCTCGTACTCGCGAAACTCGGGCAGGATCTGGTGCGAGATGGAGACAGGCAGGCCCAGCGGCTCGAGCGCGCGCGCAACCATCTCCTCATTGCGGGGGTTGGCGAACGAGAAGAGCAGCGAGATCGCGATGGACTCCGCGCCGCTCTGCCGGATGCGTTCGCCAATCTGCGCCAGGTGCTCCGCAGAGGGCGAACGCAGGATCTCCCCCTCGGCGCTGGTCCGCTCTTCGACACCGAAGCGCAGGGCCGCTGGAACGAGACACGGCAGCGGTGAGCGGAACCAGTCGTAGAGGCTCGGCCGCGCCTGCCGTCCGATGGCAATCACGTCTTCAAAACCTGCCGTGGTCACATAGGCCACCCGCGCCCCGCGCCGCTCCAATATGGCGTTGGTCCCGACGGTCGTGCCATGTCGCACCTCCGGGCTGTCGGAGGCCCCGCTTTCCGGCGAATCCATCACCTGCACAACCGCGTCCAGCACCGCCTGATCCGGCCGCTGAGGCGTCGAAAATAGCTTCACCACCTTGACCTGCCCCCGGTCGATCTTGACCTGTCCTCGGTCGATATAGACACAGTCGGTGAAGGTGCCCCCGCTGTCGATCGCGATCCGCATGGCGATACAAGCTCCTGTTCTCCCGTACAACGCTTCGGCATACGCCGCAATGGTTATGGTATCGCGGCTTGTCATCGGCACGGAGCATCCGGGTCTCGTACCATGCAGGTGAGGGGAGCCCATGCCGGCCGGACAGACAGTGAACGCGGCGTCACCCAGCTTCTGGCAGCTCGCCGTCGAGCCTGCGCGGCGGAACGCGCTCCTTGCCGCCTCGATGGGCTGGATGCTCGACAGCATGGATGTGATGCTCTACTCCATGGTGATCCCGGCGGCAGAGAAAGACCTGCATATGTCGGCCGCCATCGCCGGCGGCATCATGTCGCTCACCCTGGTCGCCGGCGCCGCGGGAGGCATCTTCTTCGGCTTCGTCGCCGACCGGCTGGGCCGCACCCGCGCGCTTTCGATGAGCATCCTGATCTACTGCGTCTGCACCGGCCTGTGCGCCTTCGTCCACACCGTTCCCGAGCTCGCCATCTGCCGCCTTCTGCTTGGCCTCGGCATGGGCGGCGAGTGGGCCGCGGGCGCCGCGCTGGTCGCGGAGAGCTGGCCGCACGAGCATCGAGCCAAGGCGCTCGGCATCGTGCAAAGCTCGTGGGCCATCGGCTACGCGCTCGCCGCCCTCGTGGTCGCGCTTGTAATGCCGCACTTCGGCTGGCGCGCCGTCTTCCTGGTCGGCATGTTGCCCGCGCTGATCACCGTCTGGATTCGCCGCAAGGTAAAAGAGCCGGCTGTGTGGACCCAGGAAAACCAGGAGGCCGTGCAGACAAGCCGGACGCGAGAATCGCCCACACCCAGCCGATTCGGCGATCTCTTCCGTGGCACACTCGGCCGCAGCATGCTCCTGATCACGACAATGAACGCGGCCAGCCTCTTCGCCTGGTGGGGGCTCTTCTCCTGGGTCCCGGCCTTCCTCTCGCTGCCGGTCGCGATGGGCGGCCACGGACTGGACATCGTCCACACCGCCCGCTGGACCATCTTCATGCAGACCGGGGCCTTCCTCGGCTACGTAAGCTTCGGCTTCTTCGCCGACCGCTTCGGCCGCAAGCGCGTCTACATCACGTACCTCGCCGTCGCCGCCTGCGTCGTGCCCATCTACGCCCTCGCCACCAGCAGCCTTACCCTGCTGCTGCTGGGACCGGTCATCGGCTTCTGGGGATCGGGCTACTTCAGCGGCTTCAGCGTCATCGCCAGCGAGGCCTTCCCGACAGCTCTCCGCGGACGCGCGATGGGCTTCTCCTACAACCTGGGCCGCATCGTCAGCGCCGCCGCTCCCTTCACCATCGGCCGCCTCTCGGAGACCCACGGCATGGGATCGGCCCTGGTCATCACCTCCGCGGGCTTCGTCCTCGCCGCCCTCACGGCGACCGGCCTGCGTGAGCCGCGCTAACCACCCTAAAGCTGTCCTGCCGGACGGCCCTCCTGCGCGGAGTGCGGTCACTTCGTGACGTGTATACCTTTTCGGGCTGGATGTGCGGCCCTTGCCCTCCCGGTGGGAGGATGGAAGGTGTTCCTGATCGGTGTCAGATCTTTCCGTCGCGCAGGATGGGCGCCACCTGTTCTCCCAGGTGCCGAATGGCCCGCATCAGCTTCTCGTGCGGTAGCGCCGCGACACTCATCTGGAAGCTGACGCGCGAGATGCCGCCAAGCGCCTCGCTCATGTCGAGCACCTTGCGTGCCGCCGTCTCCGGGCTGCCCACCATCAATGCTCCGGTGGGCCCCAGCAGCGCATCGAACTGCCGCCGCGTCACGGGAGGCCAGCCGCGCTCTCGCCCAATCTTGGTGAACGCTTCGGCGTAGCCGGGGAAGAAGTCGTTCGCGGCCTGCTCGTCCGTCTCCGCCACGTAGCCCAGCGCGTGGACCCCTACTTTGAGCTGGCCGGCAGGATGACCGGCGCGCGCACCCGCCTCACGGTACAGGTCGATCAGCGGGCGAAACTGGCGGGGTTCGCCGCCGATGATCGCCACCATCAGCGGCAGCCCCAGCACCCCGGCGCGGACGAACGACTGCGGCGTGCCGCCGACCCCAAGCCAGACCGGCAGCGGATTCTGCAGGGGACGAGGATAGACCCGCTGCCCCGTCAGCGCGGCGCGGTGCTTTCCGGTCCAATGAACGTTCGTATCTTCGCGGATGGCAAGCAGCAGGTCGAGCTTTTCGGCGAAGAGCTCGTCGTAGTCTTTCAGGTTCAGCCCGAAGAGCGGGAACGATTCGATGAACGAGCCGCGCCCCGCGACGATCTCCGCCCGTCCGCCCGAGATAAGGTCGAGCGTGGCGAAGTTCTGGAAGACGCGGACCGGATCGGCGGCGCTCAGGACAGTCACCGCGCTGGTGAGCCGAATGTGTTTTGTTCGTGCGGCCGCCGCGGCGAGGATCACGGCGGGGGCGGAGTCCAGATACTCGCTGCGGTGATGCTCGCCCAGTCCGAACACGTCGATGCCCATCTCGTCCGCCAGCTCGATCTCGGCCAACAGGTCGGCAATGCGTTGCTCGGGCCTCGGGGTCAGGCCGGTGGCGGGGTCCGGAACCGCCGCGGCGAAGCTGTCGATGCCCGTCTGCATGTAGAACTCCCTATGTGAACTGGCGCACACAATAGATGCTCCGCGCCTGAAATTGGCTTCACCGGGGGCACTTGCCGTCTGCTTCACACCCTGGCGAATATCCTCTTTGTGCTGCTTCCAGCGGAGAAATGTGCTAAAAACCGGACAATATCGCTAAAAACATCAAAAAACCTGTGGAAACCCAAGAAAACCGGTTGACAAAGCGCACGGAAAGGCTGAAGGTGAATTGCGGTAGGTTCTCCGCACCCGCATGAACACTGGCGATTTCGCTCGATCCTGATGCGGCGCACGTCGAAGGAAACATGCAGGCGTGGCGAACCCCGGCAACTCCAATTTGTACGACCAGAAGGAGCAGCACACAATGGCAAAGGGAATGACCAAGACAGCACTCGTACGCCACATGGCGGAGAAGCTCGAGCTGACCAACAAGCAGACCGCCTCGTTTCTCGAAGCGCTGGCTGAAACCGCGGTCAAGGAGACCAAGAAGAATGGCGAGTTCACCATTCCCGGCATCGGCAAGCTGGTAAAGGCAGAGCGCAAGGCTCGCCTCGGACGCAACCCCCAGACCGGTGAGGCGATCAAGATCAAGGCCAAGACCGTGGTCAAGTTCCGCGTGGCCAAGGTCGCCAAGGACACCATCGCGCCGGTCAAGAAGTAGCTTCCGAGCAATGCCCCGCAGGCGTGCGGTGAAGGTTCGCGCCGGTCTGCGAGCAGGGGATACGCCCTCTCCAGTCCGCAGCGTCAGCTTCTCCGGTCTGCGCGTGAATAAGCCCGCCGTCCTCCCATTCGAATCCCGGGAGCGGCGGGCTTGTCTCTTCGTTCTTACCTGTTCGGGATAAACACCCGCGCGATCAACGCAACGCCCAGCGATACGATGACGCCCTGGATAATAAGCACCGAATTGTAGCGCCAGCCCAGCGAGGCGAACGAAATCGCCGCTCCCCAGAAGTACATCTCTGCCAGAAACGCCATCGGCCAGTTGGACCGGTGCGGCGATGCCGTAACCCGCGGCCGCAACGCAGGCAGCACTCGCGGGACCATGTTGCAATAGGCCCTGTACGATTCTCCCAGCGTCGCCGTCAGGAACGCCTCCTCCACCGCAATCAGCCGCAGTTCGAACACCCCGCTAGCGACAATGCAGAAGATCGCGCCACTGGGCGGCATCAGCAGCGCCAGCGCAAGTATGTGCAGGAATATCCCAAGATAGAGCGGGTTGCGAACGCGGCGATACGGGCCGGCCGCGACAATCCGGTCGCCGTGCATCCGGCTGTCCAGCGCCGTGGACGCGCCAAGGGCCGCCGCCGCCCACGTACACAAAGCCGCCGCGACGAACGCGCAGACAATCCCCACCGCCAGCACGCTCACGGTAGCCGCGCTGAAGCTGATCCAGCCGTTGCGCGCAGGCCACGCGGCAAGCCACTGCCACGTCCGGATGGAATCCAGATGCAGCAGATAATCCCAAGGCGCGGTGAAGCCAATCGCCGCAAGCACGACGTAGATCAGATAGCGGAGACGGAACTCCAGTGCGGTGGCTTTCATAAGTGCCTCATTGGAGTAAGAGCCGGCCACGGATGACGCGGATAAGAACGGATGAAAAGCCACGCAACATCGATCACATCCGGTATGTCGGCCTTTTATCCGTCTTTATCCGTGCAAATTCGCGGTCGATTCGCTTTGGACGCTGCGCCGGGTTATCGCTGGAGTTCCTTCGGCTCCTTATAGACCACGCCGGACTTCATCACGAACGGCACATGTTGAAGCAGCCGGACATCCTTCAGCGGGTCGCCTTCGATGGCGATCATGTCGGCCCACTTGCCCGGTTCGAGCGTGCCCGCGCGGTCCGTCCAGCCCATCAGGTCGGCGGCGTTGATCGTGCCGGTCTGGATCGCCTGCAGCGGCGACATGCCGAACTGGTTGACGTACACATCCAGCTCATGCGCGTTGAGGCCATGCGGGTAGACCGCGGCATCGGTGCCGAGCGCGATCTTGACTCCGGCCTTGATCGCCTTGATCGCGTTCGCCTTCTCGACCGCGCTGACGTCCTTCATCTTCTGCCGGTAGAGCACGGGCAAATTGCCGCTCTGCTGCATCCAGTCGATCAGGTAGGCCGTCGGCACCAGATAGGTCCCGTGCTTCTTCATCAGGGCGATGCCCTCGTCGTTCAGGTACGACCCGTGCTCGATCGAGTCCACGCCCGCTTCGGTGGCGAAGATGATGCCCTGTGCGCCATGGGCGTGTGCGGCCACCTTGCGGCCCAGCCGGTGCGCGTCGTTGACGATGGCCTGCATCTCTTCGAGCGTGTACTGGCTCGCCTGCGGGTCGTCGCCCTTCGACAGCACGCCGCCCGTCGCGCCTATCTTGATCAGGTCGGCGCCGTATTTGATGTTCTCGCGGACCTGGTGCTGGACTGCGGCGATGCCGTCGGCGACCCCTTCGCCATGGATGTGGTACTGGTACGGCAGCAGGTTCTCGTCCATGTGCCCGCCGGTGATGCCGAGCGGCGGCCCGGAGACCTGCATGTGCGGCCCGGGTATGTGGCCGGCGTTGATCTCGTCCCGTAGATCGACGTCCGTGAAGTCGCTCGCCCCGACGTTGCGCACCGAGGTAAAGCCCGCGTCCAGCGTAACCTTCGCATTCTCCACCCCGATGATCGCCTCTTTGCCCGGCGTCATGGTCAGCTCGAAGTACGGGTCGAAGTTGTTAGCCATCGTGAGGTGGGTGTGGACGTCAAACAGCCCCGGCATCACGGTATAGCGGCTCAGGTCGATCTCGGTGTCGCCAGGCTGCTTCGGCGTAGATGCGGTAGGCGCGATAGCGGTGATGCGGTCGCCGGTAACGATGATGGTCTGGGCAGCGGGTTCGGCCCCGGTCTTGACATTTAGTACATGGCCTGCCCGGACCAAGGTGCGGCCGGGCGCTGCTTCCGGCTGGGAAGGGGGTTTGGCGAGTGCCGTGAAGACCGTAATATGTAACAGTGAAAGGAACAAATACGGTCTAACCTGCCGGGCGGTAAACATCTGTAGTCTCCTGAATGTGTTTTGCTGGTAATCATACTATTCCTGATCCCGACTAACGGAAGGGCCAGCGCAGCAAAAGGTGTCAACACCGGTATACAAGTCACGAAGTGACCGCCCCACGCGAAGTGGGCCCGTCCGGCAGGACAGCCTTACGCCGTATACCGATTCCAAATTCGCCCTTATCCAACGCTCGCGATCATGGCGGCCAGCAGCGCCGTCCGGGGCGCCATGTGCTCGATTACGACGGACTCATGCGTCGCGTGCGCCCCATCGCCCACCGCTCCCATGCCGTCGAGCGTGGGAACGCCCAGGGCCGCCGTGAAGTTGCCGTCCGAGCCGCCGCCGGTTGCCGCTTCTTCCAGGGTGAACCCAAGCTCCGCCGCCAGTGCGCGCGCCTTCCTGAACAGCTTGATGGTGCCGGCCTTACGCTCCATCGGCGGACGGTTGATGCCACCGGTAATCTTCAGGGTGCAGTGGGGGTCGGAAACCTTCAGGCTGCGGAAGAGCCTTTCGACGTAGACCGCGTCCGCTGCCCGGGCAATTCTTACATCGACTTCGAGGTAAGCCTCCGAGGCGACGACATTCGACCGCGTTCCGCCTGCGATCACACCACAATTTACCGTCAGGTTGCGGCTCACATTCGTGAAGCCGGAGATGGTCTGGACCAGCTTTGCAAGCTCCAGCACCGCCGAATGGCCCTTCTCGAAATCCACGCCGCTATGTGCTCCCACACCCGTAACCCGCACAAAATAATGGCCTACTCCCTTGCGAGCGGTCTTGTACGCAAGGCCCTGCGCGGGCTCCAGCACAAATACCGCGGAGGACTTCAGCGCCAGCCGCTCCGTAATCGCCCGCGACACCGGGCTACCCACCTCCTCGTCACTGTTCAGGAGCATGGTAACGGGCGGTAACTCATACTCTCGCAAGGCACTTAGGGCTGCCAGCGCCATTACCACACCGGCCTTCATGTCGAGCAGGCCGGGCCCCCAATACCGCCCGTCCACCTCTCGCCACAGCATCGTCTTCAGTGTCCCCATCGGCCACACCGTGTCCAGGTGCCCAAGCAGAAGCACCGGCTTCCGCGAAGATCGGGCTGAGCCGAAGCGCAATTCGAGCACATCGCCAAACTCCTTCTGTTTATGACGCTTGGCTCGTGCGCCTAGGCTGGCGGCGGACCGCTCGACCATGTCCGCGGCGCGGTTAACTGCTGCTCGGTCTTCGCTTGGCGACTCTACACGGACGAGGTCCTGAAGGGTCGCTCGCATCCACTCGCTGCGGGACTGTACGTTGCGCAGAAGCTGTATCGGGTTCATGGACGGATGCTATAGCAGGTAAAAGGGTTAGTCACGCAAGGAACGGCGTTTCCCGAGGGGATTACGGCACAAAAGTGTGGCATATTTACCACACGTGTCTGGGCCTTGGCTTCTGTACTGTTGAACTTGCAGTGTGGACGCGAACCGCGCGGAGACCTTCATTCGTGGCATTCGAGGCTCATCTTGAGCAGACAATCCGGTCGGAGATCGAGTTCAGCGGGGTCGGTCTGCACAGCGGGGCAGCGGTTTCGATGCGGCTGATTCCGGCACCGGCTGGATCGGGTATCGTCTTTAGGCGCACAGACTTAGACAACTTCGAGATAGCCGCGATCGGGCGCAATGTGGCCAAGGTGAGCTACGCGACCAGCCTGATGCGGCAGAGTGTCCTGATCCAGACGACGGAGCATCTGCTGTCGGCGCTGATCGGCTTTGGCGTGGATAACGTGATTGTCGAGGTGGACAATCTGGAGGTGCCGATCCTGGACGGAAGCGCTCTGCCATACGTGCAAGCCTTTCAATCCACAGGGCTTAAGCAGCAGAGGCGAAGGCGTGAGTACCTGAAAATTCTGAAGGAGATCGAGGTCCGGGACGGCTCGAAGTTTATCGGCGTCTATCCTGGCTCCGGATATGGTATTCAATACGCCATCGACTTCCCGCAACCCATTGGATATGAGACATTTAGCGGCGATCTTGCGGTGGGGGATTACGTCAATTTAATCGCCCCGGCGCGAACCTTCGGGTTCAAGGAAGACGAGCCGATGTTGCGGGATATGGGGCTGATCCGCGGGGTTTCGGACGAGAGTGCGATCATTATTTCGCGCCAACGTGTTGAAAATGGGCCACTTCGCTTCCACGACGAGTTTGTGCGGCATAAAGTTCTGGACCTGATCGGCGATCTGGCGCTGGCGGGCCGCAGGATCCAGGGCCGGGTGGTGGCCGAGCGAGCCGGCCACGCCATGCATACTGCTCTTGTACAACGACTTATGCGGGACCGGTCGGCGTGGGAGCTGGCCCCCGGATATGACGAGGTGGTGGAGGCTCCGCGGATGGCCGCCCAGCTTCATGCTGCCGCCGTTTAGCGTTTTCAGCCGAAATTGAGGTGGTTTCGGTTGTGTAAAACGTGGACTTTGCGTGGAAGAACGTGGACATCTGTATGGCTGGCTTTACAGGCTTCGGGCCGGGGGGACGAGTGGCGGAGCTGGCGGCGATTGCGTTGGGATCGAACCTGGAGTCGCGCTTCGGCGATAGGCGATCGAACCTGATGGAGGCGGTGCGGCGGGTTGGCGAGATCGGTACGGTGAGGGCCGTCTCCTCGTTCCACGACACCGAGCCGGTGGGCTATGTGGACCAGCCGAGGTTTCTGAATGGGGCGCTGCTGCTCGAAACCGATACGACGCCTCTGGAGCTGCTGCGCGGTCTGGCGGCGGTGGAGAGGGCGATGGGGCGGGAGCGGGTTGGGGCGGTGGCGAAGGGTCCCAGGGTGATCGATCTGGACCTGCTGCTCTATGGGGCGGCGGTGGCGAGGACCGGTTCGGCGGTGGCGAGAACGGGCGAACTGACGCTGCCGCACCCGGCGATGCACGAGCGCAGGTTTGTGCTGGAGCCGCTGGCGGAGATTGCGCCCGGGATGCTGCACCCGGTCTTCGGATTGACCGTGCGGGAGATGCTGGGGAAGCTGCGGTCTTCGTGAGTGTGCCGCTTTGCTGGAGGACTTCGGATGCGTGTCCTGCCGGACGGGCCTCCTGCGCGGAGTGCGGTCACTTCGTGACTTGTATACCGTATTGACTACATGTACGGCGCAAGCCCTCCCGTTGGTCGGGATCGAGAATTGAGTACCTTAAGGGCGATCGGGGCGAATTGGTGATTTGCGGGGTTTGGTGCGGGCGAGGTTCCACGCCTTTGCGTACTTCCAACTGGTGTAGGCGGAGTGGTAGAGGTGCAGCAGGAGGCCTTCGCGGCCGTCGAGGAAGCCCAGGCGGAAGAGGTAGTTCCAGAGGAAGGTGAAGGCGGGGACGAGGAAGACGTTGGCTAAGAAGGCCGGCGCGGTGCGGCTGGTCCTGCCTCGGATGAGCAGGACCTGCGCGCCGAGGGTGCTGTAGCGGTTCATGTGGTCGAGGTAGGCTTCGAGCGTGGGGTAGCCGTGGTGGAGGAAGTCGGATTGGAGGGTGCCGATAGGGCCGGTGCATTGGACGGACTCGTGGACGGGGCGCTCGCTGAAGCGGGTAGGCGAGGCGGGGAGGCCGGGGTGGCGGCGGAAGAGGCGGAGCTTTAGGTCGGGGTAGAAGCCGCCGTGGCGCATGAAGCGGCCGAGGAAGATGTGGCGGAGGGGGAGGCGGTAAGCCTCGGGCTCGGAGGCGCTGGTTGAGTCTGCCTGGATACCTGTTTGAAGCTCGGTTTGGAGCAGGGTTTGCAGTTCCGATTGCAGCTCGGGGGTGAGCTCTTCGTCGGCGTCGAGCGAGAGGACCCAGGCGCCGGTGCACTTGTCGATGGCGGAGTTCTTCTGCGGACCGAAGCCCTTCCAGGGCTCGACGAAGACCCTGGCGTTGAAGGAGCGGGCGATGTCAAGGGTGCGGTCGGTCGAGCCGGAGTCGACGAGGACGATCTCGTCGGCGAACTGAACGCTGGCGAGGGTGCGGGGCAGGTTGGCTTCTTCGTTGAGGGTGACGATGGCGACGGATAGGGTGGAGGGCACGAGCTTGTCCTGTGCGGCGATGCACTCAGTTTAGCGCGAGGTGCGCGGAAGAGAGGCTTACCACCGATTGGCACCGATAACACCGATTTTAAGTGCAAGTGCCGACCGCGGATTGGCGCGGATAAAGGCGTAGAACGAATCCGGGATGCTCCGACTAAGTGCTGCACTTCAATTACATTCGGGGCTAAAGCCCCAATTTCACTGTGTTCAGTGGCCGGACTGAAGTACGGCGCTAGGTTGTATCGACATAAAAGGCGAGGTGTTTGCGAGCGATCGGTCTGTAAATCGGGTAAAAGCTGTAAATCGGGTAAAAGAGTATGGCTCTGTGAGAGTAAACCGCAGGTCCTTCGACTGCGCCTCTCGCGATAAAACTGCGAGAGGCTTCGCTCAGGATGACACTTCTTATAAATCAATCTCTTGCGAACAGACTATATGTCGATACTGGCTAATCCAAAAGACTAATCAGAGCATCCTTGGGTGTTGGTTAAGGTGCGGCGCAGCCGGAGGGCGGTCGAGCTGTCGCTCGATGGCCCACCTTAGGCGCAAAAGGCGCGCCGAAGATGGGGCACCCACTGTACCTATACCATCAGCGATTACGGGCGAAGATCGGTGTGATCGGTGTTGGGTTTTTAGCTTTTATCCGTTTTATCCGTGTGAATCCGCGGTCGACTCGCGTTTGGTTCGGCGGATTGGAAGAGATAGACGGCGAGGATGGTCATGATGGGTTCGAGCGGGTGGCGGAAGCGGGCCTGGACGGTGATGAAGTAGTAGGTGAGCGGAACGAGGGCGAAGGCCCAGGCGAAGAGGACGGCTCCGGGGATGCGGCGCCTGAGGGCGAGGGCGAGGCCCAGGAGCGAGGCGAGCGAGACGAAGCTGTAGTTGAGGACGCGGAAGGCTTCGTTCCAGACGCCGTGCTCGATGGGGTGGGGGACCGAGACCCAGTAGAAGTAGAGGCGTTTGAGGGCGAGCTGGAGGAAGCGGAGTTTGTGGGTGCGGATGTGGTGGTTGGCGAGGGCTCCCTGCTGGCGGACGTAGGCTAGCTCGCCCATGTGCTTGTACTGGAGGTACGCGGGGCATTGCTCGCAGATGGGGATGGTGGGCCCCCAGGAGAAGCCGTTGTTGGATGCGAGCGTGGACGCCTGAAGCTCGGCGCCGAAGTTGCCGCGCAGGGGGACGAGCGCGTGGAAGACGTGGATGTTATGGATGGTCCAGGGGGCGAGGACGGCGAAGAAGAGGGCGGCGGCGATGGCGGCTTTGAGGAGGACGGGCGCAAGGGGGGCGCGGCGTTTTGCCGAGTCCGGCTTTGTTGCTCCCAACAGCATCCACAGGCCGCAGATGGGGACGAAGAGGAGCAGGGTGGAGTTGAGCAGGGCGATGAGGCCGGAGAGGATGCCGAAGGTGGCCCAGCGCTGCGTTGTCTGCGTGGCTCGCGGGCCGCTCGGTTCGCCGATGCCTCGGGCGCGCAGGGCCAGGACGATGACCTTCGAAAAGAGGAAGGCGGTGATGGCCATGTCCCAGATCCAGCGGACGGCGTACTGCATGGCTCCGGGATAGAGGGCCCAGAGCCAGCCGGACCAGAGGGCGATCTTCTTTGCGCGGCCGGAGGGAGTTGCGTGCTGGAAGCAGCGCGCGGCGATCTCGTAGACGACCGGCGAGGTGGCGGCGGAGAAGATGCTGTTGATGGCGAGGATGACCCAGGCAGATTTGGCCGTGTAGACGCCGAAGAGCTTGAAGACCGCGGCGAGGAGCAGCGGGTAGAGCGGCGGCACCCAGGCGGTGGGGCCGGTGTGGCCGGTGAAGGGGTCGGCGAAGCCATGGCCGGTGGCGAGCGCGCGGGCGACGCGGCCCATCTCCCAGCCGAACTGGAGGTGGTCCTCCCCGAGGCGGACCCGGTAGGTGTGGGCGAGGGTGATATAGAGGACGCGGATGAGCAAGCCTGCCCAGAACATGGCCGAGGGCGCGCGGAAGGGCGACGGCGGCGGCGATGTGACAGTGGCGCGTTTGGACTTCAGCATTCGTTTCCCGGTCAGGTGAGCTGGTGCATTTCAACTGCGGACTTCGACGGCGGCGCGAACGAAATACAGGGGTTCTTCGCTGCGCTCAGAATGACGGCGTAAAACAAACAAATACAGGGAAAGCAACGGCATGAAACAGGCAACAACGAAGTACGAGGACTCTTCTCCGTTCGGCTGCGCTCGGGGTCAGGCTGACGGCGTAAGACAAAGTTAGTGTGGTGAGTCGAAAGTTCGTTGAACAATTTCACCTGCAAGACTTGTGCTTGAAGCAAGAAAAAGCAGGTCCTTCGACTACGTTTGGCGCAAAAGACGCGCCAAACTTCGCTCAGGATGACACTTCAATGCGGTACGAATTTAAGACTCCCTACACTAGATGCGGCCGGCGCGGGGCTGGGCGATGACGAGGCCGCGGGGCGTGGGGAGGAAGACGGCGGAGATGAGGCCTTCGGCTTCCATGGCGTGGGCGGCTTCGCGGACGACCTTGTGGTGGGAGCTGGCGTCGTGCAGGAGGATGACGCCGTGGGGGTTGATCTGGGGGAGAAAGCGCCGGACCTCGGCCTCGCGCAGGCCAAGGTCGGAGTCGGAGAAGAAGAGGTCGATGGCGCCGTCGATCTCCATGTCGAGGCTGGACTGGTTGCGGAATTCGATGAAGGGCATGAGGGGCGAGTTGGCGAGGCGGGCCTTTGCTCTGTCATAGACGACGGGGTCGAACTCGCAGGAGATGACCTTGCCGAAGCCGTTGCGTTCGAGGCCGCGGGCGATCCATTCGGTGGAGACGCCGAGGAAGGAGCCGGTTTCGACGACCAGGCGCGGCTTGATGGTGGTGACGAGGGTGGCGAGGAACTCGAGGACTTCGAGCTCGGCGGTCATGGTGTCGATCATGCTCCAGTGGTGGGGTGCGGGGCACTCGGGGGTGGCGCGGTGGAGCTCGGGCTGGAGGGCGCCGGCTGTGCGGTCGTGCTGCAGCATGATCTTGTGTTCCTGCTTCAGCTTCTTGCGGAATAAGCCCATCGCGTGCGCGCTCCCCTGCTGTTCGATCGTGATCCTGATGCTCCATTATGCGGGATGGCTGGGTGCGCGGCGGAATGGCGATATACTGGTATGTGCCTATGAAGCCGTCCTTTTCCCCCTCTGCAAAGCCGTCTGGCCATGTGAAAACCTCCTCCGCTGTGGCCCTGGCGCCGCTGGCGCATCCGCTCGATTTGGGCGACGGGCGCAGGATCCGGTCGACGACGGTGATCTGTGTGCGGCGGGGCGACTCGGTGGTGATGGCGGCGGATGGGCAGGTGTCGCTGGGGGCGACGGTGATGAAGGGGTCGGCGAAGAAGATTCGGCGGCTGTATCAGGATAAGGTGCTGGCGGGCTTTGCGGGGTCTACGGCGGATGCGTTCTCGCTGTTTGCGCGGTTCGAGGTGAAGCTGGAGCAGTATGCGGGAAACCTGGGGCGCGCGGCGGTGGAGCTGGCGAAGGACTGGCGGACCGACAAGATGCTGCGGCAGTTGGAGGCGCTGCTGATCGTGGCCGATCCGAAGCAGACGTTTCTGCTCAGTGGGACGGGCGATGTGATCGACCCGGATGAGGGGATTGCGACGATTGGAAGCGGCGGCAGCTATGCGCTGGCCAGTGCGCGGGCGCTGATCGAGAATACGGAGCTGAGCGCGCGGGAGATCGCGGTGAAGAGTCTAAAGATTGCCGGGCAGATTTGTATCTATACGAACGACCAGATGACGATTGAGGAGTTGAAGGCGGAGATGCCGACGAACCTTTAACTGTTGAAGTTGGTACAAAGGTCGTTTCTTGAGAGACAGACATGATTTGCGCCGGAGCCATGCAGGTAGAAGAACAAGCAACGGCAAAGGCGAAATACAGGGGTCTCTCGACTTCGCCGTGCGATGAGACAGCACGGCTTGGGTCGAGATGACGTTGATTTGATAGTTGGACGGGTTCTTAGAGGCAGTTCCAACGATAGTTGCTGAACAAGAAGGTTGAAGACAATGGCAATTTTTTTACCGGGAGCGGCTGAGGATCAGGCGTTGGCGCTCGATGAGATGACGCCGCGCGAGATCGTGGCGGAGCTGGACAAGTACGTTGTCGGTCAACATGCGGCGAAGCGGGCCGTGGCGATTGCGCTGCGCAACCGGATGCGGCGGCAGAAGCTTCCGCCTGAACTGGCGGAAGAGATCATGCCGAAGAACATCATCATGATCGGGCCGACGGGCGTGGGTAAGACGGAGATTGCGCGGCGGCTGGCGAAGCTGACCAACTCGCCGTTCCTCAAAGTCGAGGCGAGCAAATTCACCGAGGTGGGGTATGTGGGACGCGATGTGGAGTCGATCGTGCGCGACCTGGTGGAGATCGCGATCGACATGGTGCGCGAGGAGAAGATGGAGGAGGTCGAGGACAAGGCGGAGCTGGCGGCTGAGGACCGGCTGATCGACCTGCTGCTGCCGCCAACGCCTACGGCTACTCCGGCGGCCACCACTGCAGCCGCGGCGACGCATGAGCCGGGGAGCAATGTGATTCAGCTTCCGGCGGCGACGGTCTCTGACGATTCGAACTCCGAAGACAAACCGGGGGATCGCGAGCAGAGGACGCGGGAGAAGCTGCGGCAGCAGTTCCGCGAGGGCAAGCTGGATGAGCGCACGGTGGAGCTGGATGTGCGCGACCGCAATCAGCCGAGCTTTGAGGTGATCTCCAACCAGGGCGCGGAGGAGATGGACATCAACCTGAAGGACATGCTGCCGGGGTTGTTTGGCCAGCGGACGAAGAAGCGGAAGATGAAGGTCGCGGAGGCGTTCGAGTACCTGGTGCAGGAGGAGGAGAGCCGCCTGATCGATATGGACCAGGTGACGCGGCTGGCGGTGGAGCGGGTGGAAGACTCGGGCATGGTGTTTCTGGACGAGATCGACAAGATCGCCGGGCGCGAGGGCGCGCATGGGCCGGATGTGTCGCGGGAGGGCGTGCAGCGGGACATTCTGCCGATTGTGGAAGGCACGACCGTGAGTACGAAGTATGGGATGGTTTCTACCGACCATATCTTGTTTATCGCGGCCGGGGCGTTTCATGTGTCGAAGCCGAGCGACCTGATTCCGGAGCTGCAGGGGCGGTTTCCGATCCGGGTGGAGCTGCAGTCGTTGACGGTGAATGACTTTGTGCGGATTTTGACGGAACCGAAGTCGTCGCTGGTGAAGCAGTCGACGGCGCTGCTGGAGACCGAAGGGCTGAAGCTGGAGTTTACGAAAGAGGCGATCGCGGAGATGGCGCAGTTTGCCTTCCGGGTGAACGAGACGACGGAGAACATTGGCGCGCGGCGGCTGCATACGATTCTGGAGCGCGTGCTGGACGAGATCAGCTTCCAGGCTCCGGACCTGTTCAAGAGCCCGCGGGCGGAGATTACCGAGGAGGGCGTGGTGGGGGAGATTGGGCCGTCGGCTCCGCTGACCGGTGAGCCGCAGGTGGCTTCGCCTCCGCTGCCGGTGATCGAGCGGCAGACCGCTACAGGGGTGGAGAAGGTGATTGTGGTAGACCCGGAGTATGTGCGGCAGCAGGTGGCTTCGATCGTGAAGGATCAGGATCTGTCGCGGTACATTTTGTAGGCTTTCGCGTGACGGGATAAGCGTTACAGACACGGGTCGAGGCGGATTGTTGCGCCTGTTCGGGAAAGCTGCGGCGATGTGACGTTTTAGTCCCTGATGCATCTAAATAACTGAGGTATAGTAAGATGCCAAGGTTGAAGGCAGTATGGATGCTTTCCCTGGCGACTCTGTTCGCGCCCGCCTTCGGGCAGCAAAGCGCGAACCAAGCCCGCCCAGGGACACTCAATTACGTGGAAGGACAGGCGTCGATCGATGGACGCCAGGTGACGTCGAAGTCTGTCGGTAAGGCCGGGCTGGAGGCAGGCCAGCAGCTTGCCACGGCGAATGGCAAGGCGGAGATCCTGCTGACGCCTGGCGTGTTTCTGCGGCTTGGAGACAACAGCATGGTCAAGATGGTGTCGCCGGACCTGACCCACACCGAGATTGCGCTGGAGCGTGGCAGCGCGGATGTGGAGGCGGACCAGCTTTACAAGCAGAATACGATTTTGATCGACCAGAAGAACGGCCAGACGCAACTGCTGAAGAACGGCCTGTATGAGTTCAACGCGGATAACGACACGATGCGGACCTTCGATGGCAAGGCGGCGGTGTATCCGGGGAACAACTACCAGAGCGACGTGAAGCCCGTGGATGTGAAGGGCGGACGGCAGATGACGCTGACGGGCGAAGCGGTGAAGCCGGTGTCGTTCAACAAGGACCGCTCGAAGGACGACCTGTACCAGTGGAGCAGCCTGCGGTCGCAGTACCTGGGCGAGGCGAATCAGAATCTGGCGGCGCAGTATGCCGGGTCGGAGGGCTTCAACC
The DNA here is from genome assembly GCA_965277575.1 of Edaphobacter sp. Classification (GTDB taxonomy): domain Bacteria; phylum Acidobacteriota; class Terriglobia; order Terriglobales; family Acidobacteriaceae; genus Edaphobacter. Next base: position 1,939,355 of record CBDIDK010000002.1, on the reverse strand, counting down.
CGGGCTGGTACTGGGACGCGGGGCTGTACAGCTATGACTGGGTGCCGGGCGGATACAGCCCGTTTTATAGCCCGTTCGGCTTCGGGTTCTACTCGCCCGGCTTTCTGTACGGCGGCGGGCTGGGCTATGGCTATGGCGGAGGCTTCTATGGAGGCGGATTGGGCTATGGAGGCTACTACGGCGGAGGCTATGGCCGAGGCTACGGACGGCGCGATAACTTCGGGGAGCGTGGCGGCGGGTTCCGAGGCGGCGGTGGCGGTGGGTTCCGCGGAGGTGGAGGCGGAGGCTTTCATGGCGGCGGCGGAGGCGGTCACGCTGGCGGAGGTGGTGGACACCGGTAACGCTGTTACATAGTTGATTGGGATGGGCAGGTATCGGGCTTGGGCCGGGTACCTGCCTTTTTTGTCCCGAAGGAAGCAGGAGAGCGGCTTAATGCCGCTAACAGCCGATGACCCCGATTAAGGTTTGTTAGGCTTGGGAGAGCCGGATGGAGCGGCGTTCGATGGCGATTACTGACGATCTTGCGGCGATTGCGCGGCAGGAGGCTGAACTGCAGTTTGAGCGCTTCGACTGCGACACCGCCTGGCGGCTGGGGGGGTGGCTGCGGGAGATGGCGGTCGCGCGCGGACAGGCGATTGTGGTGGACCTCCGCCGCTTCGGGCAGCCGCACCAGCCGTTGTTCTATATGGCGCTGGCCGGGACTACGCCGGACAATGCACGCTGGGTTCAGCGGAAGGTGAATGTGGTGGCGCGGTTCCATCGCAGCTCGTACGCGGTGGGGCTGGCGCTGGCGGAGAGCAATCGCAGCTTCAGCGAACGGTATGGGCTGCCCGATGCGGACTATGCCGCTCATGGCGGGAGCTTCCCGATCCATGTCGCGGGTGCGGGGATCATCGGGGCGGTGACCGTATCGGGGCTGGCGCAGCGGGAGGACCACAACCTGGTCGTGGAGGCGCTTTGCGTGGAGCTGAAGTGGGATGCGGGTTCGCTTCGGCTTGCGGGGGCCTGAGGCCGAGATGTGATTGAGGGAAGGCCTACCACCCAGGTTCACCGATGACGCCGATTATTCAAAGGCACGTGCCGACCACGGATTGGCGCGGAGAGACGTGGATGAAAGGCGTAACGGTGAGCCAGAACACGACTCTTTACTTTGCGCAAAAGCGGCGCATCCGGCCGAGATGTTCGGTTAGGCAGGAGGGGAGGGCAGGCAACAGCGGATCCCTGCGGAATGACAAAGGGATAAGTAAAAAGATCAGGTGAGCTGCATCGTTTCGGGGTTCCAGTGGACGATGGCGTCCTTTTCTACGCTGAGGTTGCTGAGCAGGGCGGCGCCGGCGGCGCGGAAGCCGAAAGTCGCGTCTTCTACGACGGGCTTGCGGCTGCGGACGCTGCTGAAGAAGTTATGAAAGTGGTCGTAGCTGTCGGAGTAGCCGTGCGGGGCGGACCACTTCTCGACCGCGGTGGTGGGTGGACCAGTAGGCTCGGTGATGGGATATTTCTTGCGGTACTCGGCGATGGTGCTGCGCTGGATGGCGTCGGAGAAGGTGCTGACGGTGTAGCCGGGCTCTTTTTCGCGAGGCGTGCGGGAGACGGTGACGGTGTTGCCGGCGATCTCCATGAGTCCCTCGGAGCCGGTGAAGAGGAAGCCTTCGCTCTCTTCGCCGCCATCGACGAAGTTGACGTGGAGCGAGAGGTTGAAGCCCTCGGGGTAATCGAACAGGGCGAGCAGGACGTCGTCGGCGTCGCGGCCATCCTTCCAGAAGCGGATGCCGCCGGTGGCCATGGCGCGGGTGGGGCCGTGCGAGCCGGTGATGAAGTGGGTGCCGCTGAAGAGGTGGACGAAGAGGTCGCCTGCAACGCCGGAGCCGTAGTCTTTCCACTTGCGCCACTGGAAGAAACGCTCGGCGGAGAAGGGGATTCTGGGCGCGGTGCCGAGGAAGCGCGGCCAGTCGCAGGTCTGGGTGCTGGCGTCGGTGGGGATGGAGTAGTCCCAGGCGCCGAGGGCGGAGTTGCGGTCCCAGCGGGCGGTGACCATGTTGAGCTTGCCGATGGCGCCGGCGGCGAGCAGCTCCTTGGCCTTGGCGTAGATGACGGAGCTGACGCGCTGGCTGCCGACCTGGATGATGCGGTTGGTGGAGCGGGCGGCGGCGATGATGGCGGGGCCGTCGGGGTAGAGGTGGATCATCGGCTTTTCGAGGTAGACATCCTTGCCCGCCTGCATGGCGTCGATGGCGGCCTGTTTGTGCCAGTGGTCGGGGGTGGCGATGAGGACTGCGTCGACGTCCTTGCGGGCGAGGATTTCGCGGTAGTCGCGGGTGGTAAAGATATCGCTGCCCCAGAGTTCTTTGGAGTGGGTGAGACGGCCGTCGTAGCAGTCGGCGACAGCGACGAGCTTGACGCCGGGGACGAGCAGCGCGGTTTTGGTGTCTCCCTGGCCCTGGATGCCTGCGCCGATGAGGGCCAACTGGATTTGGTCGTTGGGCGAGCGGGGCACGGCGGACTGGCCCGATGAGGCAGCGAGCAGAGGAACGCTAGCGCTGGCGGCAGCGGCGGCTAGGGTGGCGGACTTGAGGAAGGTGCGGCGGTCGAGAGTCTTGATGGGAGGCGTCATTGAGGTGGTGGGCTCTTTTCGCTGGAGGCGGATCGGCGGTGATGCTGTCCTACCGGACGGGCCCACTTCTCGTGGGCGGGCACTTCGTGCCACGTCTTCCGGTCTTGACAACATCTACTTCCTAGCCCCTCCCGTTGGTCGGGATCAAGACTGAGGTGCATCTGCTGAGAGCCCCATTAGCCGCGGAGAATGGCGGTTCTATCGAGGCTGGCGGCGGGTGCCCTGGTACCGGAACTGCCCTGTTTTACCGGAGGGCTTGCGTCCAGAAATTTGTGCCACTCGTCGGATTCGGCGACTCGTTTGATGATCGCATTTCGTCTGGCGATGAGCTCCGTGAGGTGCCGGCGCACGACGATGCGTGTGGCCAGGCGTCCGAGCGATCCCAGGGGAGCGGAGAACCGGATCTCATCGCGCATGCGGGTTCCATCGTCCATGGGCGCGAAGTGATGTTCGTGCTCGAAGCGCTGGAAGGCGCCTTCGACCATGATGTCGCGGAAGTAGGTATAGGGCCGCCAGCCGTCGATGCGGCTGATGTGGTGCAGGGTGAGGCCGAAGTGGCGGCCGCTCCAGGTGACGGTCTGGCCTTCGCCGATGAGTCCCGTCGTGACGCCGGCCACGGCCTTTTCACCGGTGGAGGCCGCTGAGGCAAGGTGCAGGTCGATGCTGGTCGAAAGCCGGAAGCACCGCTCCACCGGCGCATCGATCCAAGTCGTCCAATGAATAATTTCCATATGAAAACGTACACTCCACAACTGCGAAGAACGGATAAAACCTGATTATGCGAGCAACAGGACTTTGCCGATGCCGCCCTTTTCGGCCGCCGCCTGGCCGCCGCCAGCCTCTTCCAGCGGAACCATGCGATCGATCGGAATGAGGAAGCGTTTGGCGGCCACATCTTCGGCGAGGGCCTGCAACATGGCGGCGTCCGGCACAACGCTTACGGATTCGATGTGTACCGTCGGGTTAAGGTTCGCGTTGGCCGGGGGTCCTAGAACGGACGCGAAGACTCCGCCCTGCCTGACCTTCTGCAGCAGCATCTCCGCGGTCTCGTGCCCTACCGTGTCGGCGACGGCATCGATGAATCCGAGCTTCTTCATCGCATCCTTGTCGTCGAGGGCAAGCACCTGGTCCGCGCCTAGCGTCATTGCCTCCTTCAATTGCGATTTTCTTACCCCTGCGATGACGACCGCGCCGGCTTTCTTTGCCGTCATCACGGCCGAGCGGCCGACGCCGCCTACCGCGCCTGCGACCAGCACGGTTTGCCCGGACTGGATCTTCGTGCCTCGCGTAATCAACTGCTCGCCGGTCAGGGTAACCAGCGGCAGGGCGGCGGCTTCGATCAGGTCGAGCTTGTCGGGCACATGCGCCAGGTCTTCGGCCTTGACGACCGCGAGCTGCGCATAGGTTTTGTCGGCGAGCGCCATGACCTTGTCGCCGGGCGCGAATCCGGTCACTTTGGGCCCGATCGCGCGCACGATGCCGGAGAGGTCCCGGCCGAGGATCGCAGGCAGCTCCAGCGGCATGTACTGCTGCAACGCGCCGCTGCGCAGTTTGTAGTCCACTGGATTGACGCTGCTGGCGGATACGCGAATCAGAACCTGGCCCTCGCCGGCAACGGGATCGTCAACGTCCTCGTAGATCAGTTTGCCGGGCCCACCGTACTCATGCAGAACGACAGCCTTCATGCCAACACCTCAATCCAAGGTGAGATGCATTCAGCCACCCGTCCGTGAGCCGTTTGAGGACGATGTGTGCAATTATTTGCTCTATTGCTAAGGGCAGTTCTCTTCCGCGGGCAGCCAGGCACGCCAGTCGCCACTCTCGGCCACGCGCTTGAGCAGCACCATGCGCTGGTGTACCAATCGCCGGATGTACGGGACCATGACATAGCGCGCGACCTGTTTGCCGGGCCAGCCGAAGGGCAGGGAGAAGCGCAGCTTGTCGGTGAGCAGGGTGTGGCCATCGACCTCGGCGAAGTGGTGGTCGTGCTGAAAGCGTTCGAACCTTCCGCTGGCCATGGTGTCCTGAAAGAAGACGGGCCGCTCGTATCGTGTGATGAGGGACTCGTGCGTCTGCGGAAACCCAAACTTCCAGCCCTTCCACAGCAGGCGGTCGTTCGCGACGATCAGGCCGGAGGTCTTGCCCGCGACGGGCTTCATGTCGAGCGTGCGGCCTACCAGTTCGATGCTGGTGGAGAGCAGAAAACAGCGCTCGATGGGCGCGTCGATGTGGATGCTGTCGTGAACCGTGAACATGGCGCCCGCTCCCAGGGAAGTGTACCGCTCGCGGTTGCGGCGCTGTAGCGTCCGCAGCGACAGATGTTAGCCCAATCAAACGCCTAGGCAACGAAGCTTCTACAGCCCCGGAGCCTTGGATGTGATCAGTCCCTTCGCCCGCTCGATAAACTCCGCCAGCGTCACGCTACCCTCGTCGCCTTTGCCGCGGGTTCGCACGCTTACCGCTTCGCTGGAGGATTCCTTGTCGCCCATGATGAGGACGAAGGGGACCTTCTGCAAGGTGAACTCGCGGATCTTGGCGTTCATCTTTTCGTTGCGCGCATCGAGTTCGACGCGCAGGCCAGCGGCTTCCAGCTTTGCCTTGACCGCGGTGGCGTACTCCAGATGCTTCTCCGAGATGGGCACGAGGCCGACCTGCACGGGCGCGAGCCAGAGAGGAAACGCTCCGGCGTAGTGCTCGATCAGTACGCCGAAGAAGCGCTCCACGCTGCCGAACAAGGCGCGATGGACCATGACGGGCTGGTGCTTCACGCCGTCCTCGCCGGTGTATTCGAGCTCGAAGCGGGAGGGCAGGTTGAAGTCGAACTGCACCGTCGACAACTGCCACATGCGGCCCAGCACATCGACGAGCTTGATATCGATCTTCGGGCCGTAGAAGGCAGCTTCGCCGGGGATGGTGCGGTAGGGAATGCCCTTGCGGTCGAGCGCCGACTGGAGCGAATGGATGGCGAGGTTCCAGTTCTCTTCGCTGCCGGTGTAGCTCTTGCGGTCGCTGGGGTCCCAGGTGGACAGCTCGACCTTGAACTCCTCGAATCCGAAGGTCTTCAGCACGCATTGGGCGAAGTCGATGCAGGCGACAACCTCGTCTTCTATCTGCGATGGTGTGCAGAAGATGTGGGCGTCGTCCTGAGTGAAACCGCGGACTCTAAGGAGACCGTGCATGGTTCCCGACCGCTCGTAACGGTAGACGTTGCCGAGCTCCGCGTAGCGCACGGGCAGGTCGCGATAGCTGCGCGGCGAGCTTTTGTAGATGAGGATGTGGCCCGGGCAGTTCATCGGCTTCAGCCTGTACTCCGCGTCGTCGAGCTCCATGGGCGGATACATGTTCTGCCCGTAGAAGCCCTCGTGGCCGGAGATCTGCCACAGCTCGCGGCGCATGATGTGCGGGGTGTAAACCATATCGTAACCTCGACGGATACATTCTTCGCGCATCCAGTCTTCCATGGTCTTGCGGATGAGGCCGCCCTTCGGGTGCCAGAAGATGAGGCCGGAACCTGCGACCTCCTGGATGGAAAAAAGATCGAGCTGTTTGCCGAGCACACGGTGGTCGCGCGCCTTGATCTCCTCCAGCCGCTTGAAGTGCGCGTCGAGATCTTTGGCGTTGAAAAAAGCTGTGCCGTAGATGCGTTGCAACTGCTGGTTGTGCTCGTCGCCGAGCCAGTATGCGCCCGCGACGGAGGTGACCTTGAACGCCTTGACGCGGCCTGTGGAAGGAACGTGAGGTCCGCGGCAGAAGTCGACGAAGGCTCCGTTGCGATAGAGCGATATCTCCTCGCCGGGATGGGTGAATTTTTCGATGAAGTGGACCTTCATGAACTCGCCGTGCGCGGCGTAATCGGCCAGGCCCATCTCGCGCGGCTCGGTCTCGCGCAGGAACGTTTCATCGCGCGCGACGACCTCGGCCATACGCGCTTCGATGGCGGCAAGATCGGCATCGCTGAACGGCGTTTCGCGGTAGACGTCGTAGAAGAATCCGCCATCGGTGGCGGGGCCGTGGCCGAGCTTGGTCTCGGGGAAGAGCTCGAGGATGGCGGTCGCCATGACATGCGCGGCGGAGTGGCGGACGACCTTGAGCGCAGCCTCGTCGCTCTCCTTCAGCAGCTCCAGCGCCACGTCCTCGTTCAGCGGAGCGGCGAGATCGACCAGGCGCTCGCCACCTGCGGCAGCCGCATCGCCATACATGGCGGCTTCAGAGGTCTCTTCGGTTGCGCTCCCGGCCGTCGCCACCACGGTAAGAGGGGTAAGCGAGCGGATGCGCGCCACCACCACAGCGGCAGCAAGGCGGGGCGAGATGCTCATCGCGACCTCGTGGGCTGTCGTACCGCGCGGAACCTCGCGCACTGAACCGTCCGGAAGCTGAATCCTGATCGTCTGCTCGTTCACATGTTCAAGCATAGATGGTCGGCGCAAAACGCGTCGAGACCGCAGCGGTCATGTGGGACGATGGCCCTTCCGTCCAGGAGAACCATGGCAACACTGTTGAAGATAAACGTCAGCCCGCGCGGCAATCACTCCTGATCCGTAGGTGCGCTTAGTGCAAGCCCCTCCGCCGTTACCTTGAAGGTGATCGCCTTGTACCTGAGATTCTTCAGGTCCGGATATAAGAGCGCCCCGGAGCTTACATTTGGTGTAATCACGACCAGCAGTTCTTTACTCTCTGACGGGCTATGGGGATTCTCCTCGGCGAAATGATAGTGGAGCGTGCCATCGGGCAACGCGCGGGAGAGATCAACCAACCCGGGATCAAGTGGCGGGAATAGACTATCGAATCCGTATCCGCCGCAGCGGCCGGGCAGTCGGGAGTCCAGGCGAATCATTCGCCCGGAGACTACAGCCACCTTGAGATCTAGTTTGCTTTCACACCTGAAGTTGAAATTCAGATCATTCACGCGGACCAGATGTCCTTGATAGCCGGCGAACGCCTTCACGTATTGATCCGACGAATAGCCTCCGGCCACGTCGTCCAGGGAGAAGACAACCGGCACTCGGAGCGATGACAGCAGGTCGACATAACTTCGCGCCATGGTCCAACTGTTTCGGGCGTTCGCTACCTGCTTTTGGAAGCTTGCACCTATGAGGTAAGCGCCGCACAGACCGGTTATCCCCATCAGTGAAGCGGCAGCTAACTTGAGCCTTGGTGATTTGGCTCGACCGATACACAGAGCAAGGAGCAGGAAAAACAGCGGATAAAAGACTCCCCCAAATCGTCGGGGGAGATTCAAAGCCAGAGGCATCACAAGACTTCCTGCACAAAAGATGCCGATGACCACTGCAGGATAGGACTCGCTGCGGATCCGAAGCCCACGTCCTGCGCGCAAAGCTCCCATTCCCTTTAGTACGCCCTGCCAGATCAGTACTGCGGGAGTCAGCCAGAAAATAATGTTGATTGCCAGCGCTTCATCGGTTTCTCGGTGTCCCTCTTCTCACGCTTCACCTTACCCATCCCTGTCAGCCCACGACATGGCAGTTAGAACGTGCTTCGGCTCGGAGACTGATTACTTTACAGCACGGAGTAGAACTCCGTAGCCTGCTCTCTCCGATACTTGCCAGGTTGAATTGTGGGCCGACTGGTGCCTCTGTCGCACTTTCGTCGAATTGCCGGGCGATCTGCTGCCGAATACCGCCAGGACGGTCACTGTCCGGCTAACCCAAATTACGCTGAAACTGCATCCAGATGTTCCTGGTCACATCTACTCCTCAGCGGGCCCGGCTTTCCGCGGCCATGCCCAGGAGATCACCATGTCAACACTGTTGAAGATAGACGTCAGCCCGCGCGGCGACCATTCCGTTTCAGGCAGGCTGAGCCGCCAGTTCGCCGAGGACTGGCAGAAGGCCCACAGCGACGGCAGGATCATCACGCGCGACCTTGCCCATACAGAACTGCCGTTCGTCGAGCTCCCCTGGATCACGGGCGCGTACAGCGATCCTTCGGGCCACAATGAAGAGCAGAAGGCCGCCCTGAAGATCGGAGACGGGTTGATCGCCGAACTGAAAGAGGCGGACGAGTACGTGATCGCGACCCCGATGTACAACTTCGCTGTTCCTGCCCGGTTAAAGGCCTACATCGATCACATTGCGCGGGCCGGAAAGACGTTCAACGTGAACCCCGACGGCAGCTATACCGGGCTGCTCACGGGCAAGAAGGTGACCGTCATCATCGCGAGCGCGGGAGTCTACACCCCTGGAGCGCCGGCTGAGGGCTACGACGCTGAGAAGCCCTACCTCAAGGCCATTCTCGGATTTCTTGGGCTTACCGACGTTACCTTTGTCCAGGCGGGGGGCACCTATGTGCTCAACTCCGGCAAGGGCAATCTGGATGAGTTCGTCGCGCCGTTCAAGGCCCAGGTTACGGCCACCGCCAGCAAGTAGCTGGCATACCAAGAGAGGACCGCGCCAGGTTTGACAGCGGTCCTCTCTTGTTCCTGCTCTCTGACTCCTAAATGAGAAGGGTGTTACGCCAGGTCGGGAACGATTTTGATCCCGTGCCGGTTGGGCGTGTTGTGCTTCAGCCAGACGTTCGCCCTCCAACGGCCGATGAACGGTGCGGCGGCGACAAGTCCGAATGCGATGCCTAATGCGATATGCATAAACGTCTCCTGTTCCCTTCAGGTGTTCGAGACCCTTCAGGGGTGAACCGGCAGTGAATGGCTGACAACACTACATTGTTGCTGCAACGATTGTTCTAACTATCGGCTACTCGCACCAGCCTCGATATCCCACCTTCGTGTTAATCCGCCAGTCTTCCGTGGCATCCTCTCATGCGGCCGGCCTACGCTTTGTATGGATGTATGGATTTGCCTGCGGCATCGCCTAGAATAACGGCATGTCCTATGCCGCCGCGGTCGACCACCTTTACGCGCTGGGTCACGAACTCGCGCCTGCCACGGCTACGGGTCCGCGCCGCAAGTTCGACCTGGCCCACATGCGCGTGCTTGCCGCGGCGCTGGGCGATCCGCAGACCACCTTCCCTTCTGTCCTGATCGCCGGAACCAATGGCAAAGGCTCGACCGCCGCGACGCTGGCCAGCATCCTGCGTGCTGCCGGCTATCGCACCGCGCTCTATACCTCGCCACACCTGACCCGCGTCAACGAGCGGATCCAGATCGACGGTGTACCGATCGGCGATGAGGACTTCGCGCGGCTCTACTTCGAGGTCGATGAGACCGCACGCAGACTGGTCGAATCAGGCGATCTGCCCCATACTCCGAGCTTCTTCGAGGCGCTTACGGCGGTGGCCTTCCTCTCTTTCGCCGGGGACAGGCGTGGAGAGGGGCGTCCGGTCGATATCGCCGTCCTGGAGGTAGGCCTCGGCGGACGGTTGGACGCGACCAACATCGTCGAACCGCTGCTGTCGATCATCACGGATATTGCGCTCGATCACCAGGAGTACCTCGGCTCCACCATCGGCGAGATTACCCGGGAGAAGGCCGGGATTCTGAGGAACGGGGGAACGCTGATCACGCTGCCGCAGCACCCGGAGGCGAACCAGGCGATCGGGGAAGCGGCGGCCGCTCTCGACCTGCGGGCCATCAGCGCGGCCGACTACATTCCCGCGCAGGTCGCGACGGGGATGTCACTGGCCCTGCCGAACGCGTCTCCGCATCGCAACCGCTACAGCGTTATGGTGGATGGAAGCCCGCTTCACGTGGACTCGCCGCTGCCGGGACGCCACCAGCAACGGAATATCGCGCTCGCTATCGCCGCGGCTGTGGAATTACGTAACCAGACTCGTTACAAAAAAAACGACGCCGGCTCAAAAAGTAACACAAGCGGTTACATAATCAGCAACGCGTGCATTGAAGCGGGTATTCGCGAGACCGAATGGCCGGGGCGCCTGGAATGGATTACGCCGGAGGAGGGACCGCAGATCCTGCTCGACGTGGCCCACAACCCTGCCGGGGCCTGGACGCTGCGCGCCGCGATTGCGCAGCTTCCTGAAGCGCAGCCCCGCACCCTGCTGTTCAGTTGCCTGCGCGACAAAAACCTGAAGGAGATGGCGCAGATCCTGTTTCCGCTGTTCGATTCGAGTCCGGACGGCTCGCCGCCTCGCCCGCACGACCACATTATCTTTGCGCCGATCGACAATCCCCGCGCTGCGCGGCTCGACGACCTGTTGGCCGCCGCTCATGGGTTGGCCATTCCCGCCCATGCCGCGCCGCATACTGCCGGAGCTCTGGCGCAGGCGCGGGCAGTGACGCCGCCGGGTGGCCTGATCCTTGTTACGGGATCCGTGTATCTGGTCGGCGAGATCCGCCGCCTGGCGGTGCAGAGATGACGCCGGAGCGGCATCCCGCACCTCGACTGGAGCCCAGCACTGAGCTTGTGCCTGAGGAACATAGGCCTGAGGAACATCCACTTGAGGAGCCGGGTCGAGCGGCCGCCGAATCCGTCTCGAAGCAGCCTCCCATGGCGTTGCGGTGGCTGTCGTATGCGCTTTTGATCCCGCTGATTGCGTTGTCGACCGCGGGATTCGGGTGCATATCGCTGATATGCGGCTTGTGGGACAGGACGGGGCGCCAGCAGCACGCCATTGCGCATGTCTGGGCGCGGTCGCTGCTGCTGATCAGCCTTTCGCCGGTCAGCATCGTGGGAGAAGAGAAGCTGCATGAACACGAGGCCGCGGTGTACGCCTCCAATCACCTGAGTTATATGGATACGCCGGTCCTGTTCGCGCGGCTTCCGTTCCAGTTCCGCATCCTGGCCAAGAAGGCTCTTTGGACGGTGCCTTTCATCGGCTGGTATCTGAATCGCTCGGGGCAGGTGCCGGTCGATACCAACAGTCCGCGATCCCTGGTTGCCAGCCTGAACCGTGGGGTCGCAACCCTGAAGGCCGGGTTGCCGCTGGTCCTGTTTCCGGAGGGCGGCCGGGCGGCGACGGGGCAGCTCCAGACCATGATGTCCGGGTGCGCCTACATGGCTATCAAGGCGCAAGTTCCGCTGATTCCGCTGACGCTGGTTGGGACCTACGAGCTGCTTCCCATTCACGTCTATGCAGTGCATCCTCGGCCACTCAGGATCATTGTCGGCGACCCTATACCTACCACTGGTCTTACCACACGCGATGCCGATGCCCTGACCCAGCGCCTCTACCGGGCCATCTCCACCGCCTACCTCGAACACCACTCGACCGCGGATGTGCGGCGGTAAGCGCGGATAAAAGGCGTAACGGTGATAAGTGCGATAAAGGCGGATAAGAGCATGGACCGGCTGCTTGTCTATACATGGTTTCTCGTCTCCGCGGCTCCTCTCTGTTTTTATCCTCCTATATCGCTTCGATCTTTGTACCGTCTTTATCCGGGCTTACCCGCGTCGATCCGCGGTCGCCAGATTTATGATTGGGTCACGTCATGAAGCCGCGCGTCGCCATCCCCTCGCCTACCAGCACAGATGCAGCCTACAACCGGCTGTCTTTTCCGCAGTATGCCTCGGCGGTGGAGCAGAGCGGAGGGGAAGCAGTCGAGATATCGCTGAACGCGACGCCTACGGCTATCGCCAACCTGATCAACACCTGCCATGCCGTCCTGCTGACGGGCAGCCCTGCCGATGTGAACCCTCACAAATACGGGCAGCAAGCCCTGCCGGAGTGCGCTGCGGCGGATCCGCCGCGGGAAAATGTGGATGAACTGCTGATTCAGGATGCCCACAACCTGTATAAGCCTATCCTCGCCATCTGCTTCGGAATGCAGATGCTGAACGTCTGGCGCGGGGGGACCCTGGTGCAGGACCTCAGCATTCTGCCGGTGAACCACTCTGCAGGAAAGTCGGTTGCCATTGCGCACACAGCAGCCGTGCTGCCCGAATCGATGATTGGATCAGTTGCAGGGCTGGAAGAACTCAGGGCACAGGACGGCTATCTGCGTCTGGCGGTCAATTCGAGCCATCATCAGGCGATCGGGATACCGGGGGACGGCCTGCGTGTCACTGCCCGGTGTCCGCAGGATGGGGTCGTCGAGGGTGTCGAAGGGGGCCAGGCGGTGGAAGGGGCTGCGGGCCACTTTGTGGTGGGTGTGCAATGGCACCCGGAGCGCAGCTACGACATCAGCGCTGCGTCACGGGCGCTTTTCGACAGATTTGTTCGGGAAGCCTTGACCTGGCGACCCAGGACGATTCGAACCTCGGTCGCTCGGCAGGCCTGACTTGGATGTTCCACGTGGAACATGATTCCGTGCGGCATTCATAACTGGCGCTCCAGCCCTCTGAGATACTTGATGCGATGGCAACCCTGACGGAAATCGAGATCGCGGAACTTGTGGCCCCGTATCTGTACTCCGACGGTCGCCCGGGTCTCGCGGCTCCCCCGGACTCGATCTTCGGCCAGCTCTCTGTTTATCTCGACCTCCTGCTTCGGTGGAATTCAAGGACGAACCTGACTGCTATCCGCGATCCGGAGGAGATCGTTCGGCGGCACTTTGGCGAGAGCCTGTTTGCCGGGCGGCATCTCGGCCGATGCGCCACTTTGCTCGATTTCGGGAGCGGAGCCGGGTTTCCGGGGCTTCCCATTGCGATTTTGCGGCCCGATATCGCCGTAACGCTGGCAGAATCGCAGAACAAGAAGGCCAGCTTCCTACGCGAGGTGGCGCGTACGCTTGGACTTATGGTGGAGATCTGTGCGGCGCGGGTGGAGACTATGCCCGAAGACCGAAGATTCGACTGCGTGACGTTAAGGGCCGTGGATAAGATGGATTCGGCTGTACAGGCCGCGTCGGAGCGCGCGCGCGAGCAGATGCTGGTACTGGCAAGCGGACGTCCTGCTCTGCCCATCTGTTTCCGCTACGACGCGCCGATTCCGTTACCAAACAGCGGATCGGGGGTCCTGCTTCGGGCGATAAGGGTCTAATGGGCGCCAGACCCATTGGGCGCATCGTTCCACGTGGAACATCTTCTGCCAATTGCGTTTTGCGCTATTTCAGCACGGTTGACTCGGCGGAGGGACCAAACATTTCCACACCCCACCGCTCGAAAACAGCATTGTTCAGACGGCCAAATAAAGCTTCCACACGTTCTCCACAGTCTGCACTGTTCTGCACGCGAGGTTTGCCGTTGTCACTGCTCGAAACGCCGGGTAGTCTCCAAAGAGACGATGAGCACGCAAATGAACGCCAGCAAGCACGAACCGGCTGCAAAAGACGCCGGCACTCCCGCCTTCTCAAAGGTCATCGCGGTGGTGAACCAGAAGGGCGGCGTCGGCAAGACCACAACCGCGATCAACCTGGCCGCTGCGCTGGCGCTCGAAGGTGTTTCGACGCTCCTAATCGACTGCGATCCCCAGGCCAATTCGACCGGAGGGCTGGGCTTTGGACGGGACGAGGGCAGGCTGAGCATATACGACGTGCTCCTCGGGAGTACTACGTTGGCGGAGGCGATGCTTCCGACGGAGATCGATACCCTGAAGCTGGTCCCCAGCAGCAAGAATCTGACCGGCGCAACCATCGAGCTGATCGGGCTCGACCGCCGGGAATACAAGCTGCGGGATGCGATCGAGCCTATTCGCGCCGATTACCCGGTTATCCTGCTCGATTGCCCGCCCGCGTTGGACCTGCTTACGCTGAATGCGCTGGTGGCCGCGGATGGGCTGCTGGTGCCGATGCAGGCGGAGTACTTCGCGCTCGAGGGCATTTCGGAGCTGATGAGCACGCTCGACCGGGTGGCACAGGCGTTCAACAGCGGCCTGGCGCTCGAAGGCGTGCTGCTCACCATGTACGACGACCGGACGAACCTGTCGCAGCAGGTTACGGAGAACCTGAAGGGGTTTTTCAGCGATAAGCTGCTGAAGACGACGATTCCAAGGAATATCCGGCTGGCGGAGGCTCCAAGTCACGGAAAGCCGGTGGCGCTGTACGATGCGAGATCGCGTGGAGCCGAGGCATACCGAGAGCTTGCGCTTGAGCTCCTGGCGCGCAACAACCTTGCAAGCCCCGAAGAGAAGAGGCGCAAAGCCGCAGCAGCCGCGGCCGCCAGCGCATTGAAGTCGTTCGTCAAACCAGAAAAGAAGCCCCGTTTCTGGCGCTCAGACAAGACAAGTTAAAAAGCCGCGAAGTGGCCGCCTCACGCGCGGTGAGCCCGTCCGGCAGGACACGATCTTCAGTCAACAGGAAAGCCAAACATTATGCCAAACGCAGTCCATGATCCAAAGCGCCGAGCCCTCGGCAAAGGCCTCGAATCGCTCCTTCCGCAACGCCCTGCGCCCACTCCGGTAGTGCCAAGTCCTGTAGAATCAACGGGAAAGCCTCTCGAAATAGCCCTCGGCGCGATCGAGCGCAACCCGTTCCAAACCCGCAGCCGCTTCGATGAGGTTCAGTTAGCCGAGCTGGCCCAGTCCATCGCTGCGTCTGGAGTCGTGCAGCCGATTGTGGTGCGGGCGCTGGGCGAAGGCCGTTACCAGTTGGTTACGGGGGAGAGGCGCTGGCTGGCCAGCCGGAAGGCCGATAAGGCGACAATTCCTGCGATCGTGCGCCAGGTCTCGGACGAGCAGGCGATGGAGATGACCATCGTCGAGAATCTGCAGCGCGCGGACCTGAACCCCATGGAGCAGGCGCGGGCCTACCAGCGTCTCAGCCAGGACTTCAGGATGACGCAGGAGCAGATGGCCACGCGCACCGGCAAGGAGCGCGCGAGCGTCGCTAACTTTCTTCGTTTGTTGCGGTTGCCGGAGGCGGTCCAGCATAAGGTCGAGGCTGGCGAGCTTTCGTTTGGCCACGCCCGGACGCTGCTTGCGCTCGATTCGCCCGAGGCGATTGTAGCGGCTGCGCAGAAGGTGATCGCGCTGTCGCTGTCGGTGCGGCAGACGGAGAGCTATGTGCAGGGGCTGATCAATCCCGAGGCGAAGCAGAAGGTGGCGATTCAGGCGGCGGCGGAGGTCGTGGACCCGAACGTGCGAGAGGCTCAGGACCGCCTGCGCCGGACGCTGGGGCTGAAGGTGAAGATCGAGGATAAGAAGGGCAAGGGCCGGGTGATCATCGAATACTCCGGCCTGGAGGACTTCGACGCGATCCTGACGGCGCTGGGGGGCAGCGAGTAGCTTCGCCGGATTTTTGCTGCGTGGTGGAAGCCGCATTTTGCAGGGGTTTTTGCGAAAACGAGGTGCAAACATTGTGCTTCATGTGGACAAATCGTGGTGTCAGGTATGGCAAACGCGGTAAATGGAGCGCCGCTCTTCGAGAGACGAAGATTGCGCCACGGATTTTGACTTTATTTGACGCCGCACGTGCTATGCCCCGTAAAGCTGTCCTGCCGGACGGGCCCGCTGCGCTTGGCCACCCCGCAAACGAAGACCTGTTTGCGGGGCCCCGGTTCGTGCGGTCGCTTCGTGACTTGTGTACCGGTGTTGACAACATCTGCTGCGCTGGCCCTTCCTTTGGTCGGGATCAGACTGGCGGCCGCCAAGAGGCTTACTCGACCGGCTGCGGCGACCGATCGGATGTTGGCGTCAGTGCCGCTTCGCGTGCCTCGTCGAGCAGTTCGAGCGTGCGCGCGATGGGCAGGCCGACCACGTTGAAGTAGCAGCCTTCGATGCGCGGAATCCAGCGCGCGGCGTAGCCCTGGATGGCGTATGCCCCGGCTTTGTCGAGCGGTTCGCCGGTCGCGATGTACTCGGCGATCTCGGCGTCCTTGAGGATGTTGAAGGTGACCTGCGTGATCTCGACGGCGCGGACTGTCTTGCCGCGCGTCACGGCGGCGATGCCGGTGAATACGGCGTGGGTCCGGCCGCTGAGCAGCTCCAGCATGCGTCGCGCGTCGGCCGGGCTGGTGGGTTTGCCGAGGATCTGGCCTTCGCTGACTACGCAGGTGTCGGCGCCGAGCACGATCAGCGGGTCTTGCAGGTTGGCAAGGTTGTCCGGATTAGCCGGCTTATCTGTTCGCTGGTGAAGGTTCCAGACTGCCTGCGCCTTCTCCTCGGCGAGGCGCTGCACGTAGGCGCCCGCACCCTCGCCCGGCAGCAGCTCTTCGTTCAGGTTGGCGGAGGCAGTTGTGAAGGCGAGCCCGGCCTGCGTGAGAAGCTCGTGGCGGCGGGGGGAGGTGGAGGCGAGGATGACCATGTCAGCCTAGAGAGTACCGGCATACCAGCGGGTTGAGCAATGCCAGGGCGGTTTGGGTAGTGGGTCAGTTTGAACCCAGCGCCGAAATGCCGAAAAAATTTAGCTCTTTGAGTTTATGAACCCAAAGAGCTCCCGGCTGGATTACTGACGTTAAGCCGACTTCCCGGTAGTAATCCGTCTCGACTTCTCAGCGTTGATACATCAGCGACCTGTACGAAATTCATCTGAAGAATACCCAACTCATAGAACCCCATACTCTTCCAGCAGCTTGCCAACGATTGTCTTCTCGACATATTTTTTCGCGAAGAAGGGGATGGACAACTTCTCGCGGTCACGGAGGAATGCCGTCGATTTGATCAGTTCGCGCACATCGTAGATCGAACCGAACACTTCCGGCACACCACGCTCGATATTCAGCAGCTGATAAACGGCCTCCATGCCCGTGCGCACGGAGTATTCCGTCGTGAAGATACAGTCGCGCGTTGACTCCGCGAACTGGCCGATGAAGGCGAAGTTCTTTACACCGTCCGGCACCACCTTGGGGCGGTCAGTACCATTCCGTGTCAGGAAAAACGCGGTGATAAACGGCATCATGCACGGGCGCGTAATCACGGCGTCAGCGGCCATCTGATCGATCTCGTTAGCCGGTACACCGAGGTGATAGAACCACTCCCTCGTGATCTCTTCGCCGGTGCACTCGCGCATCGGCTTCTTCACATAGTCGCCCGGTCGATCCGTGAACAAGGCATAGAACCACACACCACTGTCTGATCCAGGGGCTGATTCTTGAAGTGCGGTTGCCGGTTGACGGTCCAGCTCAGTAGCCACGACGAATCGCGCACGCTCACGATACCGCCCGTAACCACCTTGCCGGAGCGCGTCGGCCGCTTAGCAATCTTCTCGATGTAAGCCGGTATCCTCGCGTCCAGCGTCGTAATGGAAGCTGAGGCCCACTGCGACTCCTCCACCCGCGTGCAGAACTTATCGGGTCTGCCGAATGACGGATCCTGCGCCGCAATATTGCGCCAGAGGTGCCAGCTTCCACCATCGTGCACAATCGGATCGAACTTCGCCGCAGTATGGTGGTCGCCCCACTCCGAGTTCTCAACCAGCGAGCCGTTCGTGACAAATACAAGCTCGTTCTCGGTCAGGTCGACTCCGCCCGTACGTCCCTCCTGGATCCACTCGATGCGCCGCGCGACCTTCTCTCCCGGCGCAATGTCGAAGATCACATTCATCACCTGCGTGTCGAACTGCACCTTCACGCCCTGCTTCTGCAGCCACGTAATCAGGGGCAGTACCAGCGAATCATATTGGTTGTACTTCGTAAACTTCAGTGCGCTGAAGTCGGGCAGCCCATTGATGTGGTGAATGAAGCGTTGCACATAAAGCTTCATCTCCAGGGCGCTGTGCCACTCCTCGAAAGCGAACATCGTGCGCCAGTACAGCCAGAAGTTCGACTCGAAGAAGTCCTTCCCGAAGACATCGCGGATGCGCTTCTCATAAAGCTGCTCCGGCAGCGACAGTACCAGCTCGATGATCTCTTTACGCGCCTTCCCTGTCAGCGTAAAGTCCATGCCCGTCTTCGCGTCCTTGCCCTGCTCGATCGTCGCGCGCTGCAGCGAATAGTTTGGATCGTCCTTATTCAGCCAGTAGAACTCGTCCAGCACCGACGCGCCCTCGATCTCCAGCGAAGGGATCGAACGGTACAGATCCCACAGGCATTCGTAATGGTCCTCCATCTCGCGGCCGCCGCGAATCAGCCATCCTGTCTCGGCGTTGCCCGCGCCGTCCAGGGAGCCGCCGCTGATCTTCGACGCTTCAAGAATCATGATTCGCTCGCCCTTCATCTGGCCGTCGCGAATCAGAAATGCCGCTGCCGCCAGCGAAGACAGGCCGCCGCCAACCAGGTAGGCCGACTTCTCATCTACGCCCGCAGGTTTCCGCGGACGAGCAAACGCCTCATAATTTCCTTTGCTGTAGTACATGAAGAATCTCCTTTTGCTCAAACAGTGGAGTCAACGGTAATAATATACTTGACTGAATACAGCTAATTAGTTACGGTAGGGACACTGTGACAGGGCAGCATACCACTTAAGCGTTAGAGGACTACCACAATTTCGTCATTAGTGGTATTGCTTTTGGGGAGTATTAATGCTTGTTTTTTCCTCAAAATTGAGGCATCATAAGAGTTGTCCAGATGAGATGGACGTTGGGCGAACTTGACGCTGGGCCGGGAAGACGCTAACCAGGTAAGTTCGTCATTTTTTATCGACAACGGGAACCTGCTGCTTGGGGTTCCCGTTGTCGTTTGAGGGCCTGATTTTATCTCCACGCGGAATAACCGAATTCAACTCCATGCTCGGGAATTTCGCCGTGCATTCCAGAACAGCTTTATCGTTTACCCAATTTCCGAGTCCGTCGGCTCGTTTGAGGGGGTTTTCGATAACGGTTCTGTTGAAAGTTCGTACGAGCTTGGATCCCTCACACATGGCGCTTTTAATCTGGCAGAGGATCTGATCCACAGTGTAGGTGTCCCGCACACAACGGCTGTCGTGCATGTGAAGTCCGACGAAAACAATCTGGTTATCCATCTCAGGTAGATTGCGCCTCCGCTGCTGAGCGTTGACCTCGGCCAATTGCTTAGCCGTCAGCTCGCCTATGACAACGGCGCGGGGGCGTTGGCCTCGTGCAACGACAGCTAGGTTCGAACGGATTAGACGCTCTGCATTCTCGTAAAGGGGCATCAGTTACCTTGCAGGCCCCCGGCTTCTAATCGACTTTTGAACTTATCACTCTGCTTAATGCGCTCCCACGCTTGGGTTCCGTGAGGGGTCAAGACAAAACGGTCTGCTTGTTTTTCGACCTCTCCCCTTCCCGTCATCTGACTGAGCACCGCGCTAACGTTAGAGTTGAAGTTCATTCCCTTGCTTGAAAGTCCCCCCTCGCGGAGCGCTTCAGCGATCATGCCGACCGTGGCGATTGGAGTATCGTGCTCCGCCAAATACATAAGAACAGACCATCGAACGGACATCCCCCCGTAAATGGCGACGGATGGCGTGTCGTTATCGGGAAATGGTATGGACGCCGTATGTTGTCCAAAGCTGTCGACTTCGCGGCGGAGCCCGTTTAGCACTACTTCTACTTGATTCAACTCCGTTACCAGCTTTGCGCGCTTCACGCCGAGATGCGCGATAGCCGCCATCAGATGATCCCTGATCGTTACTTCCATATAGTCTCCCTTCATGTGTTAAACTTAGAAAGAGGATGGGGCTAAGCGTATACAGGCTTCGCCCCTCGGTTTACGCGCTCCTCAGCGCGCTATGACTCTTGTCATAGGTTTCTCCTTATGTAGAGATAGCCGGTTTCCTCTTCCCAGTGGTCCGGCTGTCTCTCTAATAACAGATTAGCACACGCTTTAGGCTTTAGGCTTAATCCCAATCCTGTGTAAAAAACGGTACAAATTTAGGTGGTGGCGAATGGAAGCATGGAGAGATCCGGTGAAGGGAGTCGCGGCAAGGAAGTCCACGATGGACACCGAAGGTGATTTTGCGAAATTCACCGAACTCATGAAACGAGTGGTTAATTCGGCTCCCGTGAGGAAAGAAAAGCAGCCTACCCCCGCTTCCTCTTCCCCCTCCCCTGTCGCTTCTTAGAAGGGTCTTTCGTCTGTCTTGCCGGTGGCCTCAGCAAGCGTCAGCCGCTTTCCTACTACCTGCGATATAGCTTTCTTGAATCGTGCGCCATCGTTCATTTTCTTGCCGCTATTGTTGAACCGCCAGACCTGCTCTGTCACATAAGCGTCAAGGTGGAACGGTTCGACCGCAACGTATGTTCCCTTCAGGGTGCGCTTCAGAAGGCTCCAAAAGTTCTCAATCCCGTTGATGTGCACCTTACCGTGTACATGCTCGACCATGTGATTCACGGTCTTATGGACGAAGAGGTTGGTTGCGCTCAGCTTATCGTAGCCTACCCACTGATCGGTGTAGATGTGTGCGCCCCAGCCTACGTGATCAAGAATCTTGTCCTGTAGCGTGTTGCGCTTCGCATCCGGGATGACCATAGCGCGAACCTCGCGGGTAGTGCGGGACTTCATCCCCATCACGATAGCCTTCCGGTTGCTCTGTGTGGCGGTACTACGCTGCTTCTGGTTCATTTTTCGAGGACTGGGCTGCATATACATCTCATCAATCTCTACCGGGTTCTTAGGCGATCCGCCGATCTTGCCGGTGTTGTCGTCCTTCATTACTTCCCGGATGCGGTTGACCTGCCCCCTTTTTCTCAACCATTCATAACTGGAGTTTCTCAGTTGTGTTGTTGGTTGTGGTTGGCGAAGGGATCCGGGCCATGGCCCGGATCCCTTCGAGGACGAGTTTGAACTCCTGGGGCGTGCGGTAGTCCAAGGAGCTATGCGGCCGCTCGCAGTTGTACTCTTCCCGCCAGGCTGCCAGAGTACACCGAACATCGTTGAGCGTTCGGAACCAGCTGGTGTTCAGGCATTCGTCACGCAGCCTGCCATGGAAGCTCTCGACGTGTCCATTCTGCATCGGACGGCCGGGTTGGATGTGGATCAGTGCAACCTTCCAGTCCTCGGCCCAGCTGAGCATCCTGCGCGAGGTGAACTCCGGCCCATTGTCTGAGCGCACGTTCTCAGGCCGGCCACGCTCGCCGATCAACCGCTCCAGCACCCGCGTGACGCGTCCACTGCCGAGGCTGGTGTCAGCCTCAAGCGCAAGACACTCGCGCGTGTACGCATCCACCACGCTGAGGATCCGCACCATCCGCCCGGTCGCCAGGCCGTCGACGATGAAGTCCATCGCCCACTCCTGGTTCGCTCCAGTCAGCCGCTGCTCCGTTGTGCGTTCGCGGACGAGACGCTTGCATCTCTTGCGCCGCACCATTAGCCGCTCTTCGACATACAGCCGATAGACTCGCTTCACGTTCACGTCATAGCCCCTGCGGCTCAAAAGCGCATGCAGCCGACGATAGCCATAGCGCGGCTTTTGCCGCGCTAGCATCACCAGCGCTTCTCGCAACCCGGCGTTGCGGTCCGGTCTCGGCTCGTACCGATAGCTTGACCGCTCCATCTTCAGCAGCTTGCAGGCCGTGCGTTCGCTCAGCCGGAACTCCGACGAGACGAACGCAACGTCTCCTCTTAGACCGGCAAGCTCCAGCCGTTTTTTCGGATCACCGCCTTGAGCGCTTCGCCATGCAGACTCAGTTCCGCAACCAGCAGCTTCAAGCGACGGTTCTCATCCTCCATCGCCTTCAACCGCTGTGCCTCGCTCACATCCATACCGCCGAACTTCTGCTTCCAGCCATAGAACGTCGCCGCGCTGATCCCGTGCTCGCGACACACATCCGCCGTCTTGATCCCAGCCTCATGCTGCTTCAGTATCCCGATGACCTGCTCTTCCGTATAACGGCTCTTCTTCATCGTCAGCTCCCTCGCTCAGATTACGAGAGAACTCCAGTTTCAACTGGTAGAGATTTCCGGGGGCAGGTCACGGTGAAGCATGAACCATGCGCTCTTTTGGGTAACACCAATTGCCCTTGCCAGTTCATACGAACTGATGCCGTTCTTGCAATTGGACAGGAGCCAGAATGCCGGAAGCCACTTTTCGAGGGCAATGGGAGAATCCTCGAAAATCGTTCCTACTTTCAGCGAAAACTTTTGCTTCGGGTGCTTCACCTTGCAGAAGTACAGCTTGGCATTTTCAAGATATGCTACCTTCTCATTGCCGCATGTGGGGCAGCGCACGACACCATCGGCCCAGCGAACGGCAATCATGAACTGACGGCAGTTTTCAGCTTGGCTAAAGTATTGAATCGCTTCGAGTAATGTCTTTGGGCTGTCCATGAATCAAAGAATACAGAGAAATCTAAATTCAGTCAGGTATGTTATTACCGAGTCAACTCATTCATTCAGTGGAGCTACGCGCAACTCAGTTATATCTCACGCGTGTGGAAGCGGTATTTCGTTAGATGCGAACACCCTAACCCGTTCCGTGAGATCATCCTCAAAATTTGAGAATGGACGACTGTCGCAGGAGAACCTGTCTCGACGGAACTGTCGAGAAGATGAGTACTTCCGAGAATTCCACCTACTGTAATACTGCTTTAGCCGACTTGCGATGACTGAAGCGGGTTTAGCCACGCCGGGCCGTCCTGGGTCACGGAACCGGTTGTAGGCTTGCAGTATGAGCAGGCTTTCGACGATTGCACGCACCCGTCAAATTATTCCAGGTCTCATAGGTTTAACCTTCGGCGGCTTGTGGGCACTGATTGCTGTTCTCGCTCTTCCGCGCACGGATAGAGCCGGGGGGATAGTCCTCGTGATCTTGATCACCATGGGATTTCTTTTGCGCCTATGGAGGAGAACGTCTGACCTGCCATCTCGAAAGAGATTCTTCAGAACCCGAGGCTACCTCGTCTCGGTCGCTTTTGAGGTGATCGCTCTCAACATCGTGTCTGCGACTTTACGGCACTATGCGTTATCGGAATATCTCTATTCCGCAACTGGATTCATCGTAGGCCTGCACTTCATCGGCCTATGGCGAGCTAGCGGGAGCCGACGCTTTCTGAGCATAGCCGCAGGGATGTGCCTTATCTCGCTCCTGTCCGCAGCGATTCCGTTCACTTGGAGGGCGATCGATCTTCGCTATGTGTTCCTTGGGATCGGTAATGCTCTGGTCTTGTGGATAGGCGCAAGCGGAGCAGAGTAAAGCGGTGGGAGTAGAAAGAATGCGCTTCCGCCAGCTCGCCGTGATCGACTCAGCGAAGGCTGCCCGCCGGGCTTGCAGGGTGGCCATCTCTCCTCCTGATTTCCGGTCTGAATTCGGCTCTGAATTCCGGATTTCAACGTAAACTTTGCTCTGGTAACGCTCCACCGTTCTTTACGCTTGCAGAACCTGCTATGCAGAATACTCTCCCTGGCGCGACTTCCCGACCGACGCGCAACCGGCTCGTCCTGATTGGGGTATGGTTCGTCTTCTACGCGAGCTTCACCCTCTTCACCCCGCCTCTGCTCGACGACGCC
The DNA here is from genome assembly GCA_965277575.1 of Edaphobacter sp. Classification (GTDB taxonomy): domain Bacteria; phylum Acidobacteriota; class Terriglobia; order Terriglobales; family Acidobacteriaceae; genus Edaphobacter. Next base: position 1,915,652 of record CBDIDK010000002.1, on the reverse strand, counting down.
GACTCGGTCCACGCCGAGGTCGCGCGCGAGATGCTCGTCCGCCACGACTGGGTCACGCTCTACGCCAACGGCATCCGCTATCTCGAAAAAGCCCCGCTCCTCTACTGGAGCATGGCCTCCAGCTTCACCCTCTTCGGCGTCCATACCGCCGCGGCGCGCCTGCCCCTCGCGCTCGCCGTGCTTGGCCTCGCGCTGACTCTCGAAAGCTTCGCCCGCCGCGCCTTCCGCTTCCCCCGCGCCGGCCTCTACGCTGGCCTCATCCTGCTCTCCAGCTTCGGCATCTTCATCTTCACCCGCATCACCATCCCCGACGTGGCCGTCTGCCTCTGGCTCACGCTCGCGCTCTTCTGTTATTGGAAGGCCGAGCGGCAAGCGACCGACTCACCACCCAGCCCGCTTCTCTGCTGGGGCTTCGCCGCGTGCTGCGCGCTCAACGTCCTCACCAAGGGCCTCATCGGCATCGTCTTTCCCGTCCTCATCGTTGCGGCGCACCTCTGGATTACCCGCCGCACCCTGCGCGGAGCGATGGCCCGCATCCGCCAGCTCTTCCCCGCATCGAGCGCCCTGGTCTTCCTCGTAATCGCCGCCCCCTGGCACATCCTGATCGCGTTCGCCAACCCCGGCCAGGGCCACCCCGGACATCTTGCCTTTACCCACGGCCACTGGACCGTCCCCCTGCCCACCGACGGCAACGTCCACGGCTGGGCCTGGTTCTACTTCGTCAACGAGCAGGTCCTGCGCTACCTCAACCTCCGCGTCCCGCGCGACTACGACACCGTCCCGCTCGCGCTCTTCTGGGGTCTTCTGCTCATCTGGCTCATGCCGTGGAGCGCCTTCCTGCTCCGCGCGGTCGCGGGCATTCCGTGGCGCAAGGCCGTCCGTCCGCTGGTCTCCATCCGCACCCTCAGCTCGACCGAAAGCACCCGCCTGCTGCTCGGCCTCTGGGCCGCCATCCCCCTGCTCTTCTTCAGCCTCTCCACCCGGCAGGAGTATTACGTGCTGCCGTCGCTGCCCGCGCTCATCCTCCTCATCGCCGCCTGGCTCAACGACGAGGCCGCCGAAGCCGAGGCCTTCACCGTGCCCAACCCCCTCGTGCGCTCCGGCCAGCGCATCGCCACCGTCCTGCTGGTGCTCGGTTCGGCCGCCGCGCTCGTGGCCGGGTTCTTCGTCCTGCACTCCCGCCCGCCCGCGCCCGGCATCGACCTCGCCTCGCTGCTCCAGCAGAACCCGGGGGACTACGCCCTCTCCTTCGGCCACTTCCTCGACCTCAACGCCCAGGCCATGGGAGCCTTCCGCACGCCGCTGCTCCTCGCCGCCGCGGCAGCTTTCTTCGGCGCCCTCGCCAACTGGCTCTGCCGCCGCGACTTCCGCCCCCACGCCGGCAATCTCTGGCTCGCGGGCGCCACCTTCGTCTTCCTCCTCGCCGCGCACATCGGCCTCCAGACCTTCGCGCCTGTGCTCTCCTCCCACCAGCTTGCCGACGCCATCGCCCCGCTGCTCAAACCCGGCGACCTCATCGTCATCCACGGCGAGTACGAGAGCGCCAGCACCCTCGGCTTCTACCTCCAACGCCCAAGCCTCGGGCTCCAGCCCCTCCACATCCTCGAAGGCCGCAGCTCCAACCTCTGGTACGGCTCCTTCTTCCCCGATGCACCCCCCATCTTCGAGGACGCCGCCTCCATCCGGCTTAAATGGACCGGCGCGCGCCGCATCTTCCTCTGGCAGGACCTCTCCCAACCCCTCCCCGACCTGGTGGGCAAGACCTTCTTCATCGCCCAGAGCGGCGGCAAGGAGATCCTCAGCAACCAGCCCAACCCGTTTTGAGCGATCGCAAAATAAAATAGGAATCGGTGGCGCACTTTCCGTCCACCACAGGAGTGACTTTCCCCGGTCCATCTTTTGCCACGCATCCACCACAAATTGTTCGCGAAAAGCACAACCGCAAAACACGCAAAACCCTGGAAACACGCCTATTTCACCAGCGGAAATAAACCCATCCTTCCGCGCCGCCGAAACTCCCAGGGAGCCCCAAAGTGACCGCCCCCGAATACGCTGAAGACACCATCGCCGCCATCGCCACCCCGCCCGGCCGCGGCGGCATCGGCATCCTCCGCCTCTCCGGTCCCTCCGCCCGGGCCATCGCCGAGCCCCTGCTCAACCTGCGCCACCCCCTCGCCCCAGCCCAGGCACGATTCGCTAAAGTCGTTGATTCCACGGGGGAAACACTGGACGAAGCCGTCGTCACCTTCTTTGCCGCCCCCCACTCCTACACCTCCGAGGACGTGGTCGAGATCGCCTGCCACGGCTCCCCCGTCCTGCTGGACCACCTCCTCCGCCAGTGCCTCGCCGCCGGCGCCCGGCTCGCCCAGCCCGGCGAGTTTACCCAGCGCGCCTTCCTCTCCGGCCGCCTCGACCTCACCCAGGCCGAAGCCGTCCACGACCTCATCGAATCCACCACCCTCCAGCAGGCCCGCATCGCAGCCCAGCAGCTCGGCGGGTCGCTCGCCCGTCAGGTCAACCCCAACAAAACAAAGCTCATCGCCCTCATCGCCGCACTCGAAGCAGGCATCGACTTCGCCGCCGAAGACAATCCCGACGACATCGATCTCCTCCCCGCCAGCCAGATTGCAGCGCAGATCGCCGCCATCCGCGACTCGCTCCAGCTCCTCGAACAGACCTTCGCCTACGGCCGCATCGTCCGCGATGGCTTCACGCTGGCCATCGTAGGCCGTCCGAACGCCGGCAAGTCTTCTCTTTTCAATCGTCTGCTGGAACGCGACCGCGCTATCGTCACCGCCTCGCCGGGCACCACGCGCGACCTCGTGACCGAGCGCACCTCGCTCGCCGGCATCCCCGTCGAACTCGTTGACACGGCAGGGCTTCGCTTCTCCACCGACGAAGCCGAATCGATCGGCATCGCCAAGTCCCGCGAGGCCATGTCGGAAGCCGACATCGTCCTCCTCGTGCTCGACGCCACGGCACCGCTTCATCCCGAAGACGAGGCCATCCTTGCCGCCTTCACCACTCGCCCCCTGCTCGTCGTCATCAACAAGCACGACCTCGCACCCGCCGCTCGCCTGCGGTCCCAAGTCACTCAAAACACGGTAGAAACTTCGGCCCTGACGGGCGCTGGAATCCCCGAACTGCGCCGCGCCATCCTGTCGCTCCTCACGGCCGGCGCTCCCGCCTCCGAGACCGGGCTCGTCACCAACCTGCGCCAGCAGCAGGCCATCGCCGACGCGCTCGCAGCCCTCGAAGCCGCCCGCTGCGCCATCGAAACCGCGATCCCCCACGAGATGGTTCTGCTCGACCTCTACACCGCACTCCGATCGCTCGACGATCTGACCGGGGCTACCACCGGCGACGACATCCTGCACCTGATCTTCAGCAAATTCTGCATCGGCAAATAGGAGCGTTCCTGTGCAAATGTTTGCGCACGCGACCACCAGTATGGACAATACATTCTCTCGCCGGGCAGGTGCACCCGGCACCCGGCCATGAAAAAACCCCAAGATATGGCGGTCTTTCGACCTTCAGGAATGGCTGCCCGATTGCAATCAGTCCTCCCGGATGAGCGGGACACCAGGGGTCCATCCCCGAACCGCTCAAAGAGGGGTGATGCTGATGCGACTCACAGACGCACTCACATTCGGGCTGGCGGCAATGCTGCTCCACGAGATGGCGCACCTGGCGGCTGCGCTGATGCTGAAGGTGCCAATCCACCAGGTTGGAATTAACTGGAGAGGGCCATACATCAGGCGGCGATCCGGCACAGCGAGGCAGAACCTCGCCATCACACTCGCCGGTCCCGGGATGAACCTCTGGCTTGCCCTGCTGTTTCACCACATCAGCCCGAACTTCGCTTTGTGCAATTTAGTGTTAGGTGTCTCTAACCTCCTGCCGATACCGGCCTCGGATGGAACGAGGGCCTTACACCTCATTCGCCAGTCGATAGCTTGGGGCATCACAGTCGCCCACGATCCAATGCCGGCCACCATCCGCACCGAGATGAAGTAGCTGAGATATAACCTCCGAACCGGTCGTTCCATCCTGTCCTTCCATCTTGTCCTTCCATCTTGCCGATCAAGCGGAAATCCGGGTAAGCAGCAGTCCGTGCGTCTCGACGAATGCTTCCGTCCGCTGCTCCCATCCGCCACTTCCGTCCGCTGCTTCCATCCGCCACGTGTCACAGGCAGCAGCTCCGGCCCGGGCGAGCGCAGCCGCGCCCTCCGGTCAGCCAACATCCGCCTCAAGTAAATCCGGGAAGATGACGATGAGAAGAAAGGGTTTACAACTTCTTAGCCATGTACGGCATGATGCAGGCAACGTACTGTACGAAGTGTCAGAGCCAGCTTGCGCGTCTGTAGAACAAGAAAAAGGGTGCGAATCGCCGGATGCCACTTCGAGCCAAAATACTCGTTTCGTTCATGTTGCTCTGGGCAACCTTCGACACCGTGTGGGCTGCGCAGCTTCCGAACCAGTCGTGGATCAAATTCGCCGTTCTGCTCTCCGCCGTCCTGTTGAGTTCGGGCTTCAAGGTCGTGCTGCCCCGGGGCGACGGCACCATGTCGCTCAACTTTCCTTTCATTCTTCTGGCGGTCGTGCAGCTCTCGCCGTTGCAGGCGATTCTTGTGGCCGGTCTGTCGGCGGCGGCACAGTGCAGGATACGCGTGACCAAGCTCTTCAGCGCGGTCCAGACAGCCTTCAATATTGCGAACGCCATGTGCGCGACGGCAGGCGCTCTTCTGACCTACCTCACTCTGGCGAAGGTTCATATGGCGCTTGCGCCCGCGCTGGGACTGGCTGCGGTGACTTACTTCTTCTGCAGCACCATCCCGGTCGCGCTGGTAATCGCCTGGTGCAAGGGAGAGAAGGCAATTCCGCTTTGGAAGGCGGAGTTTCCCTGGTATCTGCCCTTCTATTTCGTTGGTGCGATCCTGGCTGCGCTCGCCCACGTACTGAGCGTGCGATTCGGCTGGGCCACTTCGCTGTTGCTGGTTCCGGTCGTGTATACCATCTACCGATCGTATGAAGCGCAGAAAACGCATATCAGAGAGCGGCAGCAGCATCTGGAGGAGACCGAGGCGCTTCACCTGCGCACGATCGAAGGCCTTGCCATGGCGATCGAGGCGAAGGATCAGAGCACCCACGATCACCTGTTCCGGGTGCGGAACTATGTGACCGAAGTGGCGCTTACACTCAGGCTCAGCAAGCTGGAGGTGCAGGCTCTCCAGACCGCGGCCTTTCTCCACGATATCGGGAAGCTCGCGGTTCCCGAACATATCATCAACAAGCCCGGAAAGCTGTCGCCCGAAGAGTTCGAGAAGATGAAGATCCATCCGGTGGTGGGGGCCGACATCCTGGAGCGTGTCCGATTCCCGTATCCAGTGGTCCCGATCGTCCGGTCGCATCACGAGTGGTGGAACGGCCAAGGCTACCCCGATGGTCTGAAAGGCGACGAAATTCCTATCGGCGCGCGGGTCCTCACGGTTGTGGATTGCTTCGATGCGCTGGTATCGGACAGGCCATACCGGAATGCGCTGCTGCCGGAACATGCGATGTCGCACATCAGGAAGCTCGCAGGCATCCAGTTCGACCCCGCGGTGGTCGAAGCACTCGACCGCTGCCACCTGCATTTGCAGGAGAAGACAGAGCAGGCGAAGGAAAAAACATTCATTCCGCTGAATACCGAGGTCGACGTGTGGCGTGGACTTGCCCCCGGTGCCGGCTTCGAGCGGGAGAACGAGAGAACCGGAAAAGATCCAGATGCCGGAGACAGCAACGATGGCATCACCGCTCGTCACACCGGGATCGCCTCGCTCAATCTGATTGCTGCTGCAAGCCAGGAAGCGCAGGCGCTGTTTGAGATGAGCCAGTCGCTGGGAAACTCGCTCAGCCTGAAAGAGACGGTCTCTGTCATGGCTTCCCGGCTGCGCAAGCTGATCTCCTTCGATTGTTGCGCTCTGTTTCTGAAGGTCGACGACACGCTGGTTCCGAAGTATGTCGACGGAGTGGACGCAAGTTCTTTCTCCGGGCAGCCCATCAGGATGGGAGACGGAATCTCGGGCTGGGTGGCGCAGAGCGGGAAGGCGATTCTGAACGGCAATGCGGCCGTCGAAGCCGGGTATCACAGGAGAGGGATGCAGCCCGGAGCGCTGAATGCAGCGTTGTCCATACCCCTGTTCGACCTGCAGAGCAGGATTCTGGGAGTGTTGACGCTCTATGCGATCGCTCCCGATTTTTTTTCGAGAGACCATCTTCGAATCCTGCAGGCGATGGAGTCCAAGCTGTCTCTGTCGTTGCAGAATGCGCTGCATTTTCGCCGCGCAGAGACGGATGCGGAGACAGATTATCTGACGAATCTACCCAACGCGCGGAGGCTCTTCCTTCAGTTGGAGAAGGAGCTGGAGAGGTGCCGCACCACGGGCGGCTGCCTGGCGGTGGTGGTCTGCGACCTGAACTCCTTCAAAGAGGTGAACGACCGGCGCGGGCATCTCCAGGGGGATCTGCTCCTCTGTTCGATTTCGGCTGCGTTTCGAAAGAGCTGCCGGTCAACCGATACCGTTGCACGCATGGGCGGCGATGAGTTCGTCTTTCTGGTTCCAGATCTCGACCGCGAGCGCGCAGGCGCCAGGCTCGGCTCAATTGGGGAGACCGTCGAACGGGTCTGTCTCGCGGCCTGCCTGGATGAGAAGGTCTCTGCCAGTCTCGGCGCATCGTTCTACCCGGCCGACGGCGAGACCGCGGAGGAGTTGCTGGCCGCGGCGGACCGGCGCATGTATCAGGATAAGCAAACGCATTACGAAGCTCTCGGCAGCACCAACTTGAGGCTCATCGACAAGGTAGTGGCTGCGTGAACAGGGAAGTTGTGGCGGCATGAGGAGCTCGGCCGGAAGTGTCTTCATGCGTCTTGCGCGGGTAGCCTCGTTGGTCATGCTGGCGACTCTCGGAACCATTACCCTGATGCGCTTCGCTCCCGGCTACTTCTCCGATAGCCGCGAGATGGATAGCGAATATGGGAATGGCGCGCGGGCGGCGTTGAAGATGCAGCAGGAGGAGCAGGGTTCGCTGATCGCATTGACGAAACATCTCCTGGGCGGCTGGAGCCAGGGGGATCTCGGCCGGTCGCGCCAATACGACATTCCCGTTACCGAACTGATCGGATCGCGGGCGAAGGTGACCGGGCGGCTTCTCTTCAGCGGAATTGCGTACGGCTGGCTGCTTGCCTTGGCGCTCGCGCTGCCTCTGGGCGCTCGACGGACCAGTGCGGGGGAGGCGCTGATCGCCGGGCCGTCTGCGATTCTGCTCGCCATCCCAATTGCGGCCATGGCGACCACGTGCCTCCTGGTCAATGTAGGAGGTCCGGTACTGGTGCTGACCACGCTGATCGGTGTACGCGACTTCAAAGCTGTCTACCGGCTTCTGCGTCATACGTGGAGGTCGCCTCATCTCTTGTACGCGAGGTCCCAGGGAGTTCGTCCGGGCCGGATCACATTCGTCTACCTTATCCCTGGACTGGCGGCGGAGTTGCTCGCGCTCGCGGTCACCTCCTTCGTGATCGCGCTGAGTGCCATGGTGCCGGTCGAGGTGATCTTCGATGTGCCCGGGCTGGGTCAGCTTGCCTGGTCGGCGGCGATGAACCGCGATCTGCCTGTGCTGCTGGCGGTAACCCTGATTGTCGCAGCATGTGTCGGGCTGGCCGGCATGGTCTCCCCGGTAGCTCGTACGCTGGAAGCGGCGCCATGCGCTTAGTCTCTTTCACGCTGCTGGTTGTGGTCGCAGCGGCCGCGTCTCTAGTACTGGTGCGATCGCATGTCGGATATGCGGCTCAGGATCGCAATCATATCGCCGAAGGGGCAACGCGAAGCCATTGGGTGGGAACGGATGACCTCGGCCGGGATCGCGGCGTGCGGGTCGCTGTGGCTCTGCTGGCTGGAATGGCCGGTGCGATCTCCGCGTCCGCTCTCGCAACCGTGATCTCTGCCGCTGTGGGTGTGACCGCTGCTTTCGCGCCGCGCGGCGCCGCCAGTGTGCTGATGTATGCGCGGGACCTCTTTCTGACGCTGCCCTGGATATTCCTGCTGATGATGGTGCGGTCGGCGCTGCCGTTGACCCTGGCTCCTGTGGAGTCGGCCGGGGTGACCTTTCTTCTGCTGGGGTTGCTGGGTTGGCCTGCCTACGCTGGGGTCAGCTATGCGAGAGCGGTTGCGGTCCGTAACGCCGAGTGGCTCATTCATGCGCGCGCCGGCGGCCTGCGGACCAGTCAACTCGCGCGCAGGCACGTGCTGCCTCATCTGCTTCCGCTGCTTCTTTCGCAGTTCCTCATCTGCATTCCGGCCTGCCTGGTTGCGGAGGCAAACCTCGGAACCCTGGGCCTCGGCATCAGCGAGCCGCTGCCCTCCTGGGGGTCGATGCTGCTTTCGCTCGGCAACACCTCCACCCTCGCGGGCTCAGCCTGGGTCTTCCTCCCTATCGTCCTTCTGGTAACGGTACTTCTCTTACTGGAACTGCTTGTCTTCGAGGTATAACCATGTCCCTTTCGCGCAGAACTGTCCGTGTGGCGATTGCTCTGCTTCCTTTATTGGCCTCATCTTTCGCGGGCGCCCAGCCGTACCAACACGCAAACGAACTGGCGTGGTCTCTCAGGTACGACCCCAAGACACTGGACCCTGCCAAGGTCGACGACCAAGCTTCTGAGATGGTGCGGTATCTCACGGGCGGGGTCCTGTTGCGGGTCAACCGGCAGACGCAAGCGATTGAGTGTGCCCTCGCGGCGGATTGGAACGTCTCCCCCGACGGCCGCGTGGCTACGTTCCACCTCAGAAAGGGACTCCGATTCTCCGACGGCTCTCTGCTCGGCTCGGCCGACGTTGCCGCGACCTTGAAGCGCATCCTGAACCCGGCTACGGGCGCCCCGGTGGCCGAGGAGTTTCTGCTTCCTGCCCAGGTCTCCGTCGACACCCCCGACCCTCTGACCGTGCGGGTGCATCTTCCCAGGCGAATCGTGTCGATCGGCAAGGTGTTCGATGAGATCGCAATCGAACCAGCTAATCGGCCCAGTGAGAGCCGCGTCACAGCCGGTCCTTTCGTCGTGGCCGTCTACAAGCGCGGAGAATCTCTTGTGCTTGCGCGTAACCCGTACTACTGGAGGCATGATCCAGCCGGTGTGCCGCTGCCTTATCTCGCCTCCCTCCAACTGGATATCCTGAGCAACCGCGAGCAGGATCAGCTCCGGTTTGTGCGCGGGCGATACCAGGTGATCGATAGCGTGCCTGCGGAGAACTACAGCGTCCTCGCCCGGACCGACGCTCAGGGCGTGCACGATTTGGGAGCCTCCCTGAATACGGAGCAGATGTGGTTCAACCAGGCTGCAGACGCGCCTTTGCCGGCATGGGAGAAGGAATGGTTCCAGAATCGCATCTTCCGCGTCGCTGTCTCGCAGGCGATCCATCGGGCGGACCTGGCCAGGATCGCCTATGATGGCCACGCTACGCCGGCCAACGGGTTCATCTCTCCAGCTAATGTGGTCTGGTACAACAAACGCCTCGATTCCATTCACGAGGACAGCGCCGGAGCCCTGCGATTGCTGGAAAAAGAGGGATTCCACAAGAGTGGAGACACCCTGGTCGACCGCAACGGCCATCCGGTCAAGTTTTCGATTCTGACCAATGCCGGAAACCGCTCTCGAGAGAAGATGGCGTCCTTGATCCAGCAGGATCTCGCTATCCTCGGCATGCAGGTCAACGTCGTTACCCTGGACTTTCCTGCCTTGATCGAGCGTCTGATGCACACGCAAAGCTACGAGGCGGCGCTGCTGGGGCTTTCGAATGTAGATCCGGATCCAAGCTCGATTCTGAATGTCTGGCTCAGCTCGTCTCCGAATCATCAGTGGAATCCTTCCGAGAAGACGCCGGCCACGGAGTGGGAGGCAGAGATCGACCGGTTGATGCAACTGCAGGCATCCACTCAGGACGAGAAGGAGCGCAGACGTGCCACAGACCGAGTGCAGCAGATTGTCTTCGACCAGCAGCCGTTCATCTATCTTGTCTACCCGAATGTGCTCTACGCCGTCTCGCCGTCACTCGCCGGGGTGCAGCCCTCCGTCCTGCAGCCGGCGGTTGTGTCCAATATCGACATGATCCGCTGGAATGAGGCCAAGCGATGAGCAGCCCGGTATTGAGCGTTCACATCGAAGCGGGATACGGAAGCCAGCGAATTCTCGAAGGGGTCGATTTCGACCTTGGCCATGGGGAGTTGATGGGTCTGGTCGGTACCAGTGGCGCCGGCAAGAGTACCCTTGTCCTTGCGCTTATGGGGCTGTTGCCTTGGCGGCGCGGCTGGACCAGAGGCAAGGTACTGCTCGGAGGGGAAGATATTCTGGCCATGAAGGAAGGTGAGGCGCGCCTGGTTCGAGGCAAGCGAATTGCACTCGTTCCCCAGAGTCCGGCCAGCGCGCTGAACAGCGCTTTATCCTTGCGCACCCACTTCGAAGAGGCGTGGAGGGCGCATGAAGACAACGCGCCCGGCAGGCTGAGCTTGAGAATCAGGGAGCTCATGGAGCAGGTTCACCTTCCCGCCGCCGCTTCTTTCCTGGCACGGAAGCCGAGTGAAGTCAGTGTCGGGCAGGCGCAGCGCGTCTTGATCGCGCTCGCCCTCCTGCATCGTCCCGCTGTGCTGATCGCCGACGAGCCGACGAGCGCGCTCGACCCCGGCACGCAGACAGAGATTCTGGAGCTGCTGCGTAAAGCAAATCACGACGACGGAACCGCTCTCCTCTATATCTCCCACGACCTGCTCTCGGTGCTTCAGCTCTGTGAACGCCTGGCGGTTCTGGATCGCGGCCGGATCGCCGAATGCCTTGCGGTGAGCCACATCGGCGAAGAGGCACGCCATCCCGCCACCCTGTCCCTGCTGCGTACGCTGCCTGCGCCGCCCGATGTTCTGCGAAGGTATTCAAGGCCGCGCGCCGATGCCGCGATGGCTCTCCAGTGAGAGCGCATGAAGCAAGAAGATCGCCAAAGTAAGGAAACGAGGGAGGTAGTACCCCTACAACTTCCGGTTCATGGCGCGAGAGATTGCCGTCCTCTAACTTGATGATGTCTCAGTATCCACCGTTCCTGTACTTGCCTTGCAAAGTACACTTTAGTTTCATCCACGCCTTCTTTTTCTTTGCAACCACGCAGGCCGCATGGAACCATCGGCGTGTCTGTGTTGATCACTGCCGGTAGGCTCTCCGGCGGAAGCAATCCCAGGAGCTCGCTATGACGTCTCTTTCCACATTGATCCGGTCGTTCACCATAACCGGGCTCGTTTCTCTCTCGGCCTTTGCTTCGGCGGCAGCGCCACATTCGAAGCTTTCTCCCGACCTCTCCTCGAATTTCTCGAGCGAACTCTCGCGGACGAGCGCCTCGGCCACCATTCCCGTCATCATTCAGTACAAAGTGGACCCAACTGAGTCGGACGAGGCTCGCATCACGAACTGGATCGGTAAAGTCGAACACCAGATGCACGGCATCAAAGCCATCGCAGCGCATGTTTCGAAATCCAATCTGGAGTCGCTATCCGCGGATCCGAACGTTCTCTATATCTCGCCGGATCGCCCCCTGGGAGCGCGACAGGCAATCGACACCTCTGCCGAATACACGGTTGAGCCTATCAATGCGAACCGGGTGTGGGCGCAAGGCTACGATGGCACCGGAATCGGCGTTGCGGTTATCGATAGCGGCATCAATTCCGTGGACGATCTCTCGGGCAACACGAAGAAAGTCCGCTCCCGCATTGTCTACAGTCAGAGCTTCCTTCCTTCTTCTCCGAACGATGCCAGCGACTCCTACGGGCATGGCACGCATGTCGCCGGTCTGATCGCCGGTAACGGGAGCAACTCGACCGGGAAGAAATACTTCCGCACCTTCTCTGGCGTTGCGCCAAACGTGAATCTGATCAACCTCCGGGTGCTGGATGCGAATGGGCAGGGCACCGATTCGTCCGTCATCGAAGCGATCGAGACCGCAATCGCCCTCAAGAACACCTACAATATCCGGGTCATCAACTTGTCCCTGGGAAGGCCAATCTACGAAAGCTATACTCTCGATCCGCTATGCCAGGCGGTCGAGCAGGCCTGGAAGGCCGGGATCATGGTCGTGGCTGCGGCGGGCAACAATGGCCGCGATCTCGCCCTCAACGCAGAGGGTTATGGGACCATCGAAGCTCCAGGCAACGATCCTTATGTGCTGACCGTGGGCGCCGCCAACACAAAGGGAACTCCACAGGTTCAGGATGACGTGATGGCCAGCTACAGCTCCAAGGGCCCTTCGTTTATCGATCATGTCGCGAAGCCGGACATCGTCGCACCAGGCAATCTGGTCACCAGCCTGCTCTTCCCGGGCGACCTGCTCGCGATCAACAATCCTACCTTCGAGACGCTCGACTCCTTCTACGTGGTCAAAGGCGACAACAAGGCCTCCAAGGATTACTTCCCGCTTAGCGGAACCAGCATGGCGACGGGCGTAACCAGCGGAGCCGTGGCCCTTCTCTTCCAGGCAGTGCCCTACCTGACTCCAGATCAGGCGAAGGCCATGCTGATGCGCAACGCGAACAGGGACTCTCTGCCCGCGACCAATGTGGTGACGGACTCCACAACCGGGGCTTCGTACACGTCACACAACGATCTTCTGACCGTCGGCGCCGGTTACCTGGATATCTCCGCAACGTTGAACTACGCGGAATGGAACTGGTTCAGGCTGCCCTCCGGTACCGCCATGTCGCCGGTTGCCGCCTATGACCCGGCAACTGGCGGCATCTTCCTGCTCAAGGACCAGACGGCGATGTGGGGCGCAACCGCGATGTGGGGCGCGTCCAGCATCTATGGACAGAATGCGTTCTCGTCGCAGGTTGCTCCTTCTACGGCCATGTGGGGTGCGACCGCGATGTGGGGCGCATCCAACGTGTATGGTCAGAACGCACTTGCCGGTTCGACCGCGATGTGGGGTGCAACGGCGATGTGGGGTGCGACGGCCATGTGGGGTGCGAACGATCCCGCTGCCTTCACAGCCCTGTGGGGCAACACTGCCATGTGGGGCGCTTCCACACCGGAGGCTGCAACGGCGATGTGGGGCGCGACGGCCATGTGGGGCGCATCCGGTGTCAACAACTCCACCGCAATGTGGGGGGCATCCAGCCTGAGCGGAGCCACCGCGATGTGGGGCGCTTCTGCACCCTTCGAAAAATAGCCGTTGAACCGTAAATGCCTGGCGGAGGGATACGACACCGATGTGCAATGGTGTCGTATCCCTCTCTGCGTTGAGTAAGCGTCTTGATCACACGACTCGACCACGCGGCGGAGTGACAGATCAGTCTGTGAACTTTGAGGCGGGAGCTTTCTCCAGCGCAAGCTGCAGCCTGACCGTCGACTTCACGCCAACCGTCGCGGGAGTCAACCTTCACCCCAACCGATGCAGCAACCTACAAGACGGCTACCACGGCCGTGCCGCTGACGGTCGGTAAAGGCTCGGCTGAGGTGACGCTCGCCTCTTCCCTCAATCCTGTGCTGGTGCAGAACGCCGTCACCTTCACAGCCACAGTCGCGGCCACCTCTGGGGCGCCCTCTGGAACCGTGAGTTTTTACGACAACACCACTTCCGCGGCGATCGGCTGAACGGTGGTAGTGCGGATGCGGCGGAGACGCTCTATCGGAGACTTGGCATATCCGCGAACTTCAGAGGAGAGGACGCTTGGACACCGCGCCAAGGGCAAGCCTCAACCTGCAAGCCTGCATGCCGGTTCGCGCTATACGTTCTACACCTTGCGCTACACCCGGGCTTATCGAACCCAGGCATTACCGGAAGCGCTCTTCGATGAGTCCATTCTTCAGCACCGTCATTCCAAACCCATCGGGTACAAAGACCAGCGGCGTCTCCTTTCTCATGTATTTCGGCGGCGTCTTGGACCGGTGGTCTCGCAAGGGCTTTGGTATACGTGCGCTGGAGGTCAACTGTGTGCGCTCCGGTCTCCCACGACAACACTCCCAACTCCGAACGATCTCCGTCTCGCCTTCTGTGTCTCCTATTGCATCGGAGAGCGTTAGGCCCCGTTCTCTTCAGCAGGCTCTGCAGGTCGAACTAAGCATAGCGCACCGTGCGACACGAACCCGGAGCTTGCTACTATAGAAACAGCGCCGGGATGGCGGAACTGGCAGACGCAGCGGACTCAAAATCCGCCGAGGGCAACCTCATGGGGGTTCGATTCCCCCTCCCGGCACCAAAACATAAGTGATTCATTCGGTATGGTTTAGGTAAGATTAAGATTCACCTAGACCATTCCTAGAATGTTCCTTCGAAGCTGTACCGGCACCAGTTCGGTACATTCCGGTACAGTCATGCTGCAAAGCACTGTACCGGAGAGCTATGGCTACCCTCGTAAAAACCGAGTCGGGCACATGGAAAGCGGTTATCAGGAAGACGGGATGGCCTACCACCGCAAAGACGTTCCGCACGAAACGGGACGCTGAAGACTGGTCACGCCGCACGGAAGACGAGACGGTGCGTGGTGCTTATATTCAGCCAGCTACAGCTGATCGCTTGACCATCGAAATTGCTCTGAAGCGATACCTCGCCGATGTCGTGCCAACCAAACGGCCAACGTCTCAGCTAGCCGACGTGAAACGCTCCAGAATCCTCATCAAGCATCTTGGCAGATATTCATTAGCCGCACTAAGTCCCGAATTGATTGCAAAGTTCCGAGACATGCGTTAGCGGGCGAAGATCGCCTTGACGCGTCCTGCGTTCCCCACCCGAAAGCCAACAATACAGTGCGCCTTGACCTGGCACTACTCGGCCACCTCTACACAGTCGCGATCAAGGAGTGGGGTGTTGGGCTTCCCTCAAATCCCGTCATGAACATCCCTCGGCCCGCGCCCGGCCCGGGCCGAAACCGCCGAATGACCTCTGAGGAAGAAACCAGCTTGCTGATGGGCGTCGATGCTAATTCCAATCCGATGCTTGGCTGGATAGTCCGTATCGCGCTAGAAACTGTTATGCGCACCTCAGAGATCGTGACTCTGCGACGGCCTCAAATCGAGATTGAGCGATGCATCGTTCGGTTGCTACAAACCAAGAACACACACCCTCGAACCGTCCCACTTACCTCATCTGCTACAGAGTTGTTTCGGAGCGCCCTAGCTCATCCGATCCGGCCGCTCGGAACTGATTTGATCTTCTTTGGAGAACCGGGAAGACAAGGCTTTCGGGGTCCCTACGCTTTTGATCGAGTTTGGCAGGAGACAAAGAAGAAACAGGGCTTGAAAGACTTCCACTTTCACGATCTTCGCCACGAGGCTGTGAGCCGCTTTGTTGAAGCCGGCTTTTCCGACCAAGAAGTTTCCGCAATCAGCGGTCACAAGTCCATGCAGATGCTGAAGCGCTATACACATCTGCGCGCAGAGGACTTGGTAGCGCGTATGGACGGCGTCAACCGTGTCCAGGCCCTCTTGCGAAGTTTGATGTCGTATCTGAGCTTCTCGCTGGACAAGATAAGGCACATTCAGCTCGGGGTATTCCGCATAGGAGGGGTATACAAGCTGCCATACAAGTGGGCAGCCGTGAAGAGATTGTTCTCATGCTTGAACTTCGACCAACTGGGAGTGCTGCCATTGGGATCTTCAACCAAACTCTCTGGCCATAATTTGCACCTTGGAAGAAACGTTTTGTCGCTGTTGTGTTGACATGCAACATCGTGTTGCAAGTGTTCACTCACATTCTTCCTAGAAGAGGCGGAGGTCTCGGCTCACCAGCGAAGACGGAGGTAGCGCACAAGGCGGCTATCAACTCTCTGCGGGAGAGATGCATCATGTGACATGAACAAATCGACGGAGATGTTTTGACTTTGACCGTGGTAAGTGGCATACGCATACTCGTCGTTTACAGCATTCGCTGACCGGGTCCACCACCTGTTTTGAGTTGGACAGGACAACCGATGTTCATGAGGTTTGGGGAGGTCGTGCGAACATCGCGGAGTACAAAGCGACCGGCCCGAGCAGCCAGGTCGAGCTTTTGTCGCTGCGGTGGTTCAATCCCACCACAAAAGAGTGGACTCTCGAGTTTTCTACTCTAAGTGTTGGGATGTTAGGCGTTCCCAGCGTTGGGGAGTTTCACAACGGCAGAGGAGACTTCTATGACTACGAGCCTGTCAACGGGAGAAATGTCCTGGTCCGATTCTCGATTTGGAGAATCTCTGAGACAGAAGCGCAATCAGAGCAGGCATTCTCAGAAGACGGCGGAAAGACCTGGGAAGTGAATTGGATCAATCATTACACTCGAGCTTGAGCTTTTTATATCTTCAAGTCGGGCAGCAGCATGAGGACCGGGAGCGCAGAAATTCAGGATAAAGTCACAATTCGAGCGGCAGGCGTAGCTGATAGCGTCCTGCTGCCGGAGCTCATTCATGAACTAGCGGTGTTTTCTGGCAAGGCAAACGTCATGAGGGCCGAAAGGTAAGCGTTGCTGTAAGACCTGCTCCCTCAAGCTCTAAGCGCTGCCAACCATGGGTCTACCTGGAAGGTTTGGGGCGTGCAGACAAATCCGCCATTGGTAGAAATTTGTAGTAAGCGGGCGGCCTTCTCCGAAGCACCCAGGAAAGCATAGTGCCTTGCTAGATAAAACGTAATCTCAGGATCCAAGGAAGTGTCTATCGACTCCATCAACGCAAATGCTTCGGTCCTGTTGCCTTGCAGGAGCGCGAGGATCGATCGCATGAGCGAAGACATCTGCTTGGAAAGCACCATCTTTTCAAGTCGTTCGCGCAGCAGTGTTGCAGCGCGCTGAGGCTGATCCATGGCCGCCCAGGCTGCCGCATCGAGGTAGTACGCTGCCCGCCCGCTATAGCTCTCGATCGTCCCGGCGTAATCCCCTAAGAGAAATCGCGTGTGGGCCACGCTAGTAACAATGGCAGGGTCCAGACTGACCGCGTGTTTGTGAGCCTCGATAGATTCCTCGAGTAGACCTCGGTAGCGCCTCGCCTGAACGAGCCCCGCCAGAAACGCCGGCTCTTTGGGATGCAACTCTGTCTGTCTCTCCAGCCGCTTCATCGCCGCATCAGCGCGGCCTGTGTCTACCTGGACCAGCGTGTAAAACTGATGTGCGCATGCCAACTCCGCGTCTAAAGTGAACGCGCGCGCAAACACTGCCTCTGTCACGTCCACGGTCATCGCCGGGGTGCCGCTGAACTTACCTAAAAACCAGCAACACCGCCCTAACCACGCCCAAGCTGCGCCAAATCCAGGATCCTCGGCAACACAGATCCAGTACAGGTCACGGGCTTGCATCATCGATTCCAATGATCGTTGCTGCGTTAGCTCTTTAGCGCGTGCGAATCTTTCATACGTGGCATGCCGAACACCTGGTACACAGTCGACCCGTAGCGTGAATCGATAGCCATGTTTTGAGACCGTCCGGATCGCTTCGCTGCCCAGAATCTTCCGGATGCAGACGATCGTGTTTGTCAAATTTGCAGCACTGACGTGCACGCACGGCCACAGCGTCTCCATTAGCTCTTCTTTGCTGACAAGATGATCCGCTTTACGCAATAAACATAGCAACCCGTCGAACACTTTGGGAGCCAGTTGCTGAAGCGATTTTCCGTTTCTCAGTAACGTGCGGTCATGCGGGTAAAGAGCGAACTCACCGAACCTGTAGGCGGTTTCCACTGTGCTTTGATTTTGCTTTGAGAATCCATATATCATATGTGCTCCCCTGCCTCATTGTTTAGCCTAGACTTATCCTCATATGGCTCATCATGGCTTACTAGCTCGCTTCTTTTCCGCCGCCCTGCTGGGCGTTGTATTTGCTTCTCCACTAACGTTGCTGTCACAGGCCACCATGAGTAGCGCAGCTACCACAAGTTCGGCTGGGCAGCTTACAGCTAACGAGCGTCGCTATCTTGTCTCGGAACTTACAGAAACGAAGAACGCATACCTGCAGAGCATCCGCGGTCTTACGAAAGCGCAATGGACTTTCAAAGCGGCTCCGGACCGCTGGTCGGTCGAGGAGTGCGCAGAGCACATCATCCTTGCTGAACCGTTGCTGATGGCGGATGCAAAACGCATGCTGTCCGCGCCAGCGATAGCACGTTTGCCCTCTGCGAATTCGGATGGAGATCACTTGCAGGTCGCAAAGATGCTGGATCGAACAGCAACCGCAAAAGCGCCTGCCGCGATTACACCGAGTGGAAGTTTTGCCACCCCAGAGCAGGCGGCGGCGGAGTTTACGAAGCGTCGTGATGCAACCATCGCGTATGCGCAAGCGACGCAGGATACTCTTAGAACTCACGGTGGCGATGGTCCTGCGGGCGACAGGAATGATGCCTATCAAGTTCTGCTGCTGCTTGCCGCTCACACCGGGCGGCATACCGCGCAAATTCTGGAGGTGGAGGCAAGCCCGGCATATCCGCGAAGCAATTGATGAATCGCGTGGGCTGCCGTGTGCCGGTTTCAGTAGCTCTTTGGGGAAGCGTTCCATCTTGGGGTGTCCTGACGCTTTGCCGCAGCGATCGTTGCGGCAAGACGATCCACGGAAAACGGAGACATGGATCATAGAAAAGCCTGAAACGGCAAGATGCTCTCGCTTCAAGATAAGCGAGAAAGCGGTACTCGCCAGGAAATAATGCGGCAGGGCTGCCCATTATTGCGATGGAACGCTCTTCTTGCAGGACCGCTCAAACCAAGATGCTCCAGCGAGTCGATCTAAGCGATCGTAAGGATGCGGAAGTCCGAGACCATCACGAATGGGCTGCAACAAGAGTTCCCAGCATGAGTGGCTACAGAGAACTATGCTTGATGGATGCTCTTCCAAGACAGCAAGCAGCGCAGAGTCGCGATGAGAACGGCGGAGTTAGGTGGGCTTCTGCAAGCTGCGAGAGTCGTGCTCGCCGTCGTCATCGTTGTACAGCCACTGCCAGCGTGTGCCTCACTCATTTCGGAAAGCACATCGCTCCACGATGTTCAAGCGCTAGCTCATGCGGATCGGGAGCTGGTGAACCGACCTGCTGGCATCAAGAGTGAGGAGCAACGCAAGCAGATCGCACGAATCGCAAGGTCCTTCGCAATCTCTCACGCATTCAGCGGGGACATCGTCGTGGCAAAAGGCACCAGATACGTCTATGCAGAAGCCTTCGGGTGGAGGAACCGAGAGGGACGATTACGCAACAGGGTCTCCACAAAGTTTCAGATAGGCTCCATCTCTAAATGGATCACGGTCATCGCGATTTTGAAGCTGGTGGACGAAGGAAAGCTTGCGCTGGATGCACCCATCACAACCTACCTTAAGCATTACCCCATTGACATTGGAGGAAAGATAAGCCTGGCGGATCTCCTGTCCAATATGAGCGGTCTGCAAGATCACTTACCTACCAGCCTCATTAACGATCCGGCGGTAGCAGCGAGCACCATGAGCGCCGGCCAAGCCGTGGAACTCTACGCTGACGGACCACTGGTTTCCGTGCCGGGAACGACATTTGACTACGCGCATACAAACTGGGTCTCGTACAAGCGATTGTGGAGCGCGTCGCAGGCATGCCGCTTGAAGTCCTGCTCCGCCGAACGCTATTTTCGCCTCTCCCTCTGAAAGCCACCGGCGTGACACACGGCAGCTTCGCGACTATTCCAGCGGGAGCTGTTGCATACGAATCGGGCCGTGTCGATGCGATCCCCGATTTGCATATCATCCCTGGCTTCCTAATCCCCACAGGAACTATTTTCAGCAATTGCGGCGACCTCATCAAGCTCGCACGTGCGGTCTATGAGGGATCGGTGCTGAGCCAAGCATCTTTGTTGACACTTTCAACCGTGCGTTATCCACCCGAGGACTACGCCTTGGGCGGCCGCGTCAAATATGTAGAGCTCGGAGGAGTGAGAAAAGAACTGGCGTTTGAGGTAGGTTCGATAGGCGGATTCAAGGCCGTCTTGGTTCACATCATTAGTGATGACGTCACAGTTGCTATCCTTAACAACACGAACATGTCTGAGGATGACCTGACGGCCCTTTCGGACTATCTTCTACTTGGTTTGTATTCAGAAAGCAAGGCTTCTGATCGGCTGTAAACTCCTCTAATGGAGCTATTGGCTCATTTTCGAATGCTTGCGCTCTGTAACCGCGTCGCGAATCAAAGGCTCTTCGAAGCGTGCCGGCGGTTGAACCCTGTCGAATATCGGAAACAGCGTCTAGGGTCGTTCGGCAGCGTTCATGGTCTTTTGAACCACATCCTGTTAGGTGACCGGATATGGATGGCGCGGTTCGACTCGAAAGGACGGACCGCACCGGCTCTGAATACCGTTTTATTTGATGGGTTCCTGGATTTGTGCTCAGCTAGAGTTGAAGAAGATACTAAAATTGAAATGTTTTTCGGGTGCTTAGAACCCGAGTTCTTTCTGAGATCTGTTCGCTATACCAACAGCCAAGGCAAAGAATACGAAGAAGAAGCATCGGTCGCGGTCAGTCATTTTTTCAACCATCAGACTCATCATCGTGGGCAAGTCCACGTGATGTTAAGTCAGACTCCAGTGCAGCCACCATCCCTCGATCTGCACCGCATTATCAATCCGTAGAATCTGATCGCGTCTTCTCGAGGTGTTTTCCGTATGAAGCATAGCAACTCGGATTTGGCTAAGCTCTTAACCGATGCCTACAAAGTCCCGCTGTTGCTTGCCGCTCCCTCCGGTAAGTTATACAGCGCGAATCTCGGAGGTGGAAGCAAGTCGGCTGATTCGCGTGGCAACTAATGCTTGGAGTAGGCTGCCATGTGTCGGTTTCAGTAGCTCGCTATCGAAAGGTTCCATCCGGGTGCCCTGACGCGTTGCCGTCGATCGCTCCCTACAAGCCAGAGCGTAGACCGGCGAGGTGCATTCGTCGCACCGCGTCGGTCAGATCGGGGCGGTTTAGGAAAAACAGTAGGCTCCGGAGAGACCTTACTAGAGGAGTTCGCTGCCGTAAAGGAGCTGCCGTCTACCGTACTAGTCAATTCTCATACGACCCTCAATCACCTGCACGCAGCTGCCTCCAAGTCGAACCACATCGCGGTACACCTCAACGTGCAGGACGCTGGGCCGCTTCATTTCGAAGCCCTGTTCTATTCGCACCGTGGAGTTGTCTTTGACGATCCCATGCTTTACCAACTGGCAGGCAAGAGGCCCGGCCGCTGTGCCCGTGGCGGAGTCTTCCACAATTCCCATCGTCGGATTGAAGAAGCGGGCATGCGCCGTAGCAGACGGCGAGACTGGGTCGAGGCAGTACACATAGCAGCCTTCGCCCCCAACTGCTCGTAGCAGTTTGGCGAGGCGCAGCGAATCGGGATTGGTCTGGACGATCGCGACCCTACTCTTCACGGGTACGAGCAGGTGCCCCGCTCCTGTCGAGACTACCTGAGCTGGAAGCGCGCTATGAAGATCACTGACTTGTAGTCCCAGTGCAGCTGCGAGGTCTACTAAATTGGTTTCGATCTGTCCGAACGCCGGCGGCGCTTGCGTAAGGATCACGGAACGTACAGCCTCACTATGGAATCGGACAGTCACCGGGAGCGTGGCATCACCGATCTCCTGCGTAAAATGGTTCTCGCCTTCGGCGAGAGGCAGGCGGCCCGATTCAGATAGCCACCACCATGCGCCGAGGGAGTTGTGGCCTGCGCCATAAACTTCATAACCCGGCGCAGTAAGCGACCGGAGTCGGCAGTCCACGCCTCGCTTCGTGGGGTGCAGGATGAACGTAGTCTCAGCCTGATTCAACTCCGCAGCAATCTTCTTCATCGTGGCCTCGTCTAACAAGTCCGCGTCCGGCACAACTGCAAGAGGATTACCGCTTAGGGGTTCTTCAGCAAAAACATCTACGAAGTAAAACGGAATTGTCATGCTTGACCTTTCTGATTGCGAAGCTTGCGCTTTCGGGATGCTCGGACTGTCACCGTTACCTAACCTTGAGTGGGTAGCACCGCGAGCGCCTAAACTATGCAGCGCAGACAAACTTTGCAAGCTGCTTTGCCTTAGCCTGTTGCTTGCTTCGTGTTTAACAATCTTAGCGTTCCCGCTTCTTCCGAGAACGCTCGTAAACCGTCGGTGACCGCCTTCACAATCTGCGGACGAGCAGTGCTGGTAGTTCCGCCATGTAGAGAGGGTTCTGGGGCGTACTCAGTCGCAAGTACCGCCGCTTCCGCGAGCGGTCTCCCGCGAAGCCGATTCACGAGTAGAACTCCCAAATCAAGACCTGCGGAAACGCCTGCGGCCGTGATGACATGACCGTCTTCCACCACGCGCTGATGCGTGGGGATGGCCCCGAATTGACTGAGGCGATCCACGACGCTCCAATGCGAAGTCGCCCTGCGGCCATTCAGTAGACCTGCTGCGCCCAGCACGAGCGATCCGGTGCAGACGCTGGAAACGAACCGGGCGCGTCTTCCTCTATCGTTCAGGAATGCGGTCGTCCGCTCATCGCGAGCCGCGGCTACCGTTCCATCTGTGCCTCCCGGCACAAGCAGGAGGTCGAGATCAAGAGGGCTATCCTCCATAGTCATCGTGGGTTGAACGCCCATGCCTGCGTCACTCACGACGGGTCGAAGATCCAGTTGGTTCGTGATCAGATGAATCTTAGCCCCGCTCATGAAGCACAGGAAGTGGTAAGGTCCGACCACGTCAAGGATCGTCATCTTGGGGTATAACAATAAACCGATGTGCTCCGGGAGCGTAGAGGTGCGCTTGAAGGGGTGGGCAAAGTCTTCTTCTTCTGCATACGCGGTCGGTAAAGGCAAAGTATTCGCCGCAGTCATTGTCGCCAGCGTTAGAAGAAGAGTCCTTCGATCGATCGACATAGGGTAACTCCTAGAAAACGTGTTGGGTGCGGAAGCCTGAGCACTATCAAAGAAAAGTTGCGGTGTATCACGCGGCAGGCAGGCGCGAGACGTGGCCGGCCGCAAGCCGCCATCGGCCATGCAGGAGGACGAGTGTGTCTGTGAACTGCACGTTCACAATGAAGACAGACCCTTTGACGGTCCCTTCAACATGAGTCTGACCGGTGACAACGGCGGTGTTGCCATACAAACGCACCTTCATGTTCGCGTTGTGAAATGCTGTGTAGCGGACACGATCCTTGAGGAAGTCGTCCAGATCGTCCTGCTTGGTCGTGACGGTGCCTTTGGAGTCGGTCAGGGTGTAGTCGTCCATGAGGAAGTCACGAACTCCCTGCAGGTCGTGGTATTGACAGGCTAGACAACCAAGGCGTTCGGCTTCGAGCACCTGTTTGACCTTCGAAGACTGTCCATAGGCTTGGTCAGTCGATCCCAACGCTGACAGCAGCATCGCAAATGCAACTGTTAGAACCTCGTCGTGTTTAATCTTGGACACATAAGTTCTGTTAAACATTTGGAACTCCGATAGAATGCTTGACTTCTCTCGCAGTTAGAGACGTAGTAGGTATGAGACTTTTATAAAAAATTGTCGACCGTCATTGAGATAGCGATTAGAACGAGGTGCCACCGCATTGTTTGCGTCACAACTGTCATCGATCAAGCGGTTGCAGAGACCACGATGTCCTGCGAGATGCGACCGATGCCGAAGAGCGAATGTTTACCCGCGAGAGAGGTTCCTTGTGCGTAGACTTCACCGGGGGCACGGTCATCGATCGCCACCAGGCCGATGTTGGTCCCCCCCCGATCTTTCCCGTAGCGCGAACGCCAAACTCCGGATGGACGATATTGCGGGTGTACACAAGTTGGATGGGGGAGGAGAAGTAGTTGACGATGCTGTCTTTGATGACCGCCTTGGGGCGCCGTCGTTCGCCGGACCGGAGATGACGCCTGGCGCGAACAGAATTGGCGCTGCAGTCGAGAGTGTCGACTGCTGTCCAGGTGCCGCGGATGCTAGTGCGAGAAGCGTGAAGGCAGGTATGGCAAGTTGTTTCGTAGACCTGAACATGAAGGGAGCGTAGCGGACAGATTGCAGGTATGCTGCTAGCTTTCGATGGACAAGACGAACTTTGCGCCGAAATGCCGATCTTCCGCGATGAATCGCGGTGCAATAGTAACGGGCCCACCCTAAGATAAAGACATGTCCACCCGTGCTATCCCGGGCTTCAAGCTATCTTTTTGGCCTCTCCAACTGGGCGGGTGGTTGGTCTTCGCGATAGCTAGTGCGACGTCAAATCTTCCTTTGCGTCACGACCGTGGACTTGTGGCCTTTCGAGCGGCCTTTATATTTTCTACCTTCTTTGCCAGTTTCATCACCTACGGCCTTTGCAGGAAAGTTCGAGTAAGGAATATAGAGGTCTTGTACTCCCTTTCGCTATGCACGGCTGCTTGTGCGGTGTTGGGCTTCCTGTGTTCGGCCGCAGCAGTTTGGTCGGAGCTCTACTTTGGCGGAGCTGAGGGCGCGTTCCATTGGAGTTCGGCCCTGTCGAACATGACTGGGGGAGCTTTCGTACTGGTGGCATGGTGTGCAATTTATACAGGCATTAAGCAGTACCAAGCTCTCGAAGTTGAGAAAGAACGTCTTCGTGCGGCGGAGACAACTGCACGTGAAGCGCAGTTGCTTGCCCTGCGATACCAACTGCAGCCGCACTTCCTCTTCAACACTCTGAATGCGATCTCTTCTCTAATTGTCGGCAATGAGCCGAAGCGAGCTACGCAGATGATCTCGCGACTGGGGGATCTGCTGCGCAGCACTTTGGATGAACCGGACGCACATTTTGTCTCACTTGCCGACGAGCTGGTTGTCGTCAAGGAGTACCTCTCGATCGAAGAGATACGCTTTGGTCCGCGCCTTCGCGTCACGTTCGATGTTCCTTCGGAGACGCTGGTTGTGACGGTTCCTCGTTTCGTTTTGCAGCCCCTCGTAGAAAATGCCATCCGTCACGGAATCGCACATCTACCGAAAGGGGGAACGATTCGTTTGCAGACAAAGGCCTTACTCGAAAAGATAGAGATAAGCATTGAGAATGACGTGGATGCGAAACGGCATTCCGCCACTGGAGTGGCCGGTCTCGGACTTTCGAACACGCAAGAGCGGCTAGCTCAGATATACGGTTCGCAGGCTTCAGTCGTAAGTCGGCACGAGGGGAAGGTGTTCACAGTCGTTCTGCGTATCCCTTTCGAAAGGGATACGAAACATCGGGAGGACCCGCCATGAATCTGACTGTTCTGGTCGTCGATGATGAACCGCTGGCAAGATTGGGAGTCACGGCCAGGCTGCGTCTACATCCCAACCTCACTGTAGTGGGCGAGTGCAGCACAGGCGAAGAGGCGCTCGATGCGATCGCCAGGCTGAAGCCAGGCCTGCTCTTCCTCGACATCCAAATGCCCGGTCTGTCGGGTCTCCAGGCTTTGAAGGAAGTGCCTCTGGACCAACGGCCCATCGTCATCTTCCTCACGGCTTATGACGACTATGCCGTCGAAGCCTTCGAAGTACAGGCCTTGGATTATTTGCTGAAACCTGTCGACGACGCACGTTTCGACATAGCACTAGAGGCTGTTATGAAGTTCAAGCGAGTTGTTTGAAGATGCTTGCGATCATGAGTATGGCGAAGCTGAGGTAGTGAAATCCTTTGAGGGTTGTGTCGAGCCGTTCGTAGTCTCGGGCGAGTCTGCGAAAGCGTGCAGCCCAGGCAAAACTTCGCTCCACCACCCAGCGTCGCGGGAGGAGCACGAAACCGCGTTTTGCAAGGGGATGCTTGACGACTTCCAGTACGATGCCATGCTTTTGGGCGGCTTCGGCTGCGTTCGGCCCGGTATATCCCTGGTCGACGTAGGCCAGTTTGATTGTGCCTCCGGTAACGGCCTGCATGTCTTGGGCGAGCGTCTCCAGTTGGGCCCGATCGCCTTGATCGGCTGGAGTAACTTTCAGCGCCAGCAGGTGGCCGAGGGTATCCACCGCGATGTGGACCTTCGATCCCTTCCTGCGCTTGGCTCCGTCGTAGCCGGCGCGGGCTCCGCTCTCGGGGGTGGACTGAAGCGTACGGCTGTCAATACAGACGGCTGTCGGTTGACCCTTGCGACCAGCGAACTCGCGCAGCAGAATGCGCGTGTCTTCCACCAGTTGCTCAAAGCATCCGGCCCGCATCCAGCGTTGCATCTGCTGATAAATCGCAGGCCAGGGTGGGTAATCGTGCGGCATGAAGCGCCACTGGTTGCCCGTTCGCGCGATATAACGAACTCCGTTGAACACTGCCCGCAGGTCATGCTCGCGATGCGCACTGTCCTCACGGCTCAACAGCAAATACGGAAGTACAAACGCCCATTCCTCATCCGTCACATCGCTCGGATAGCCAACCTTGCCCTTCGTCGCCATCCTTCCATGTTGGACAGCAAACAGTCGTACGCAAAGAACCTGCATCGGTACAAACTTCATAACAGCCTCTAGAGCGTGCACAGCGTCTTTGGAGGATGAAGGAGCAGGAGTTCAGTCGGGAGGAGACTGCGAGTGCAGAGCAAGCGAGGCGCGCACCTTTGTCGGAGCCGATCAAGCGTTTCGCCGTTCGCCGTGGTTCCGAGGTGACGTTCCTGAACGTGGCCGACGTTGACTGGATCGAAGGGCTTGGAGACTATGCGGGATTACACGTGGGCCCGCGAACGCATCTCATCCGCGAATCTCTGACCGCCTTGGCGGAGAGCCTGGATCAGACTGTATTTATCCGTGTTCATCGTTCTACCATCGTGCGAATTGACCGCATCGTTCGCATTGAGCCTTTGGCTCACCGTGACTACCTGATAACGCTTCAAGACCGGAGCAGTGTCCGGTCCAGCCGGACCTACAGCAAGGCTGTTCGCGAGCTCATGCGAAACACAATAACAAATATCGGAAAGAGCTTCCCTGCGTGACAAACAAGCAACATCTAAGGTGCACACGGTTTTGTGGGAAGGTCTCACGGATCGTAGTCTTGAATATGCCGAGCTGAGAATCGGCGAGTTGGAGATAGTGCTTTCTGAACCATAGTTGCCGTCGATGCCAGGAGGCCGCTGCGGGTGCAATATCGCGTAGTTTGCGACTGCGCGTGTCGGAGTCGCAGCATCGAACTTGAATTAACTTGTAGTGGTACGCAGACCAGGCTTGTTCTTGTACATGACGCCCATGGCAACTGGCTTCGGGACGGCGTGGCAGACATCAGCCTTCGAGGTTGCACAGACCTTGATCTCGAAGTATCTCCTTCGACAAACGCACTGGCCATTCGTCGTCTCAAGCTCGAGGTGGGAGCGAGAGGCTAGACTCGGGCCGCATGGGTGAGAATCCCATCACTGATCGCCGAGCCCGCAATGCAGACATACGATCGTATCGCCGAAAATGAGTATGATCAGTCGGGCTACTTTTGCGCGAAGCTGGAAGTCGATGAAGAAGGCTTGCCAACAGCGTACGGAAATCTTTGGCGCCGTGCCTGAGCAAAATCGGCGGTGTGGATGTGCGTTCTGGCGCAGGAATGCGGCCTTCCAAAGATTATTTGAGACTCTAGGCAGCTTGAATCGATAGTCTTCGTGTATGCAGATGTCCCGTCGGGAGCTGATTGTAGCGGCAGTTGCCTTGGGAGCGACCACAGCATATGCAGGCGAGCCGCTCTCTTTCCACTCACGTTGGAAGGAAGTGCGAGAACGTTTCCCGGAGGGTGTCGCCTCTGGCGAGCCGCACCCCGACAGCGTCATCCTGTGGACGCGTTCCAAGCCGCCCCAGAAGGACACTGGAGGCTGCCTGCTCCTTGAAGTCGCAACGGAACAGAGTTTCGTCAAGACGGTCGTCAGAAAGTCGGTGGCTCCTTCGAAGCAGGCGGGCGGAACCTGTCGGGTGCTCGTCGGTGGCGCTCCCGAAAAGCTGCAATGTGCCAATAGCGAGGCCGATAACTTTCGTAAGCGGAGCCGACCAAGAACGCTGCTGGGCACTCAGCAGAAAGCTTGGTTTCTGGAGCAGCTTGCCACGTCGAAGGCCACCTGGAAGATTTGGGCCAACAAGTTCCTCGCCAACCCGGACAATGCTCCTCACGTCAAGTTCATGGATATGGGTGGTCATGGCTACGCTGTGGTCCGAGCTTCTTCCGAACGCATGGATGTTGAGTTCGTTTGTATCCCGCGACCTTTGACCGACAACGACGCGCCAGACGGCGGTTCTCTGCGGTATAGGGTAGTTCACAGCGCTCAGCTGTGGTCACCAGGAAGCGCGCCGAAGCTGTTGCGCACCCATGTTCAAGGTGATCTGGAGCTTTCCACATAGCTCCCAGTCTCTGGAAGTCAACTAAATGGAGAACAAAATGAAATTTGAGCCTTATTTTGAGTTTGATGGCAACTGCGCCGAAGCAATGTCCTTTTACGCGGCCCTCTTCAGCGGATCGGTCGAGGTGGCTGTTACCTGGGGCAAGTCGCCTATGAAGACAGACGTGCCGCATGGCTATGAGGACAAGCTGATGCACGCGAGTCTGCGGTTTGGCGACCAGCACATCATGGGCTCAGACGCGCTCCCCGGTCGGTACGCTCGAGGGTCGGCGGTCACAATCTCAATCGCCGTGTCTTCGGTTAGTGAGGGGCAACGCATCTTCGACGCTCTGGCGGATGAAGGAAAGGTTCTGATGCCATTCCAGAAGATGTTCTGGGCGGAAGGCTTCGGCCAGCTGACGGACAGGTTCGGTATTCCGTGGATGGTGAACTGCGAAGCGAAGCAATTGTAGCTGCATTCTGCAACGGAGTTTCCTGCTGCGATGAAGAAGCGCCGGAGAGATTCGAACGGGTACGAAGGTTCGACTGCCAGCTTCATCCATCGCGGTCCAAGACTGCAATCTTGACCGCTTCTTGCCTCCCGGCAGAACTGAAAAGAGGGACTTATGCTGTTCCGTTATTTGCTGATGCTGCTG
This sequence comes from Edaphobacter sp., assembly GCA_965277575.1. GTDB lineage: Bacteria > Acidobacteriota > Terriglobia > Terriglobales > Acidobacteriaceae > Edaphobacter. The sequence continues at coordinate 1,886,802 of CBDIDK010000002.1, read as the reverse complement.
TTTACCTTTCCGACTTGCGCGCTTTGCCAAGGTGGTTCACCGGCAACTTTGCGCTCGACGCTGCTGGACGGTCTCCACGCCTCTCACGACAAGGCAGAGTGGTTTGTGCCAGTGAACACGGCGATCGCGGGTCTTCGTCCGGACCAAGCCACGTGGATTCCCATCAACAGTGCGGGCAAAGTCGACCCGAATGCCAACCACTCCGTGGGCATGCTCACCTATCATCTCTGGTTTTGGAATGCTCGCGCGCTGGCACAGCTCAGGAAAGAGCCAATTCCGCAAGCTCCTGGAAATAACGATGAGACGTTCAATGACTTCAATGCAGAAACGTGGACACAAACGGTCCGCAACCTGGATCAGGTGATGAGATCACTTGAGGATCTGATAGCCCACGCGTCTGATACTGAGGTCGCGATGTGGTCTTCGACGCTCCGTGACATAGCAGAGCATAACGCCTACCACACCGGACAGATTCTCTATGTACGCAAGTTACAGGGCTCTTGGAATCCATCGAACGGAGTTAAGTAGGGATACGCGATTATAGTCTGTTTGTTTCTCAACTCTGTTGTACTCGTCAACACACGATGTGGTTTCAGTGCCAGACTCGACCCCCGAGTTTCACGGTGATGCTTATGAGCAAGTCTGCGGAGCGAACTGCCATTCCTGCTTTGGCGGGTCGAGCCATCCTTTCCGCTCACATCTTCAATAACAAAGCCGAAGCGTATCCAGTGGTTGCGAAGCTCAACGACAGTTCAGAAGTAAGCATCGAGGTCAGCCCTCGAGTGCGTCTTGCAGTCAGGTCTTCCAATATCAGGGAGAGGGCGATTCTGCAGAATGCCAAACAGCTATCTAGTGACCTCTCCTATTTTCGGGCTCAGGTCCAAATTGCAGGAACTGGATTCAATCTAATAATCATTGCACGACCCCTCACATTACTAGGTGTTTAGTCCCGGCATTTGATGGATTGGATTGAGGGTAAATCTGTTGGGGGTTTGGGTCCAGAGTTTGCAGAGGTATTCGTAGGGCGTGCGGCCTTTGAGGGTTTTGAGTCTTCGGGCGAAGTTGTAGGCCTGGAGGAAGTGGGTCAAGTGCGCTTTGAGTTGGTTGTGGGTGTCGTAGAAGTAGCGCTTGACGGTGGCATCCTTGATCGTTCTGTTCCTGCGCTCGACCTGCCCGTTGGTCCAAGGATGGTTGGGTTGGTCAGCCGATGTTCGATCCCATGAAGGAGACAAAGCCTGTCGAAGGGATGGCCACGGAAGCGCGCGGTTGGTCCCTGCCGGTTCTTGGACAGATCGGCGAACTGGATGCCGTTATCGGTGAGCACGGTGTGGATGCGATATGGAACAGCCTCGACCAGTGCTTCAAGGAACGCGGCGGCGGCTCGCATCTCGGCTCGTTCCACCAGCTCCACGACGGCGACTTCAAGGTGCGGTCGATGGCGACGAACAGGTAGAGCTTCCCCTCGGCGGTCCTCACCTCGGCCAGGTCGATGTGGAAGAAGCCGATCGGATAGATGTCGAACTTCTTCCTCTTGGGCTTGTCGCCTTCGACGTCAGGCAGCCGGCTGATGCCATGGCGTTCCAGGCACCGATGAAGAGAAGAGCGGGTGAGCCGCGGAATCGTGGCCTGAAACGCATAAAGGCAGTCGTCCAGTGGAAGAAGCGTGTGCTTGCGAAAGGCAACGATGATCGCTTCCTGCTCAACGGAAAGAACCGTCGACCGCGGTACAGTGGGCCGGTACGACGGTCGGCAGTGGACTCGCGCCTCTTCCACTTGGCGACCGTCTTCGGGTTGATGCCATGACGCCGGGCCAGCGACCTCATGCTCTCTTGACTATGCTGTATCGCTCGACGGACCGCCTCTGTCGTCGTGGCGCTTCGGTGTAAAGCCTGCCCCATAGTGCCTCCTTCTGTTCACCCAGAAAAATATGCACCATCAAACGACGGGACTAAACAACTAGGCTGCCAGGGCAGACTCTCCACTGCTCAGGAGATCTACCTGCCGTCCCGGAAAATCGCTGGTGATAGTCCATTCGATCCTCTGTATTTTGCTCTTTGTTCGCACAATCAGCTTCTACGATCCGGATCGAATGGACAACCTATTGAAACTTCATAACTAGATAGAGAATCGCCGCCGGACCATTCCCGCCAGTCCGAGCATTCCCGTTCCCAGCAGGGCAACCGTACCTGGTTCAGGGACAGCCGAAACCCCAGCAGGCGTGATGCTGATCGGCGACTGCTCTCCATGAAGGAAGATCAACTCCTGATCGGTAGAAGCTCCAGCATTAAAAAAGAGATTCACAGAATTGAAAGTACCCCCCGACAGGGCGTAGGAAACCCCGTTGCCATCTAAAGTTCCGGAGGCTTCTCCATTTGTGTAAAACAACAAATTGTCATTGCCCTGGTAGCCACCTGGTGCGAAGAGCTGCGTGATCGTCTGTCCCTCGGTTGTGCCCGTGACTCCGACGATCCGATATTGACCTGCCGTGCGAGTGGTCTGAGTATCGAATTGTCCTGAGCCTGAAAAAGGAACAGCGCCTAATCCATATTCAGTTCCATTTGGTGCAAAGTTAAAATTGAACACAGTATCGGCAAACATGGGAGTGGATGCCAACACTGCTAGGGCGAGGCCGCAGATAAGTACACTATATTTCTTCATAACTCTCCTGGGAATAATGCTCTGGTCGTACTTACTGGGTACGCCTCAAGCTATCGAAGAGATTGGCTATTTAATATAAATATTTGGAAACTAAGTCTTTATTGTGCAGCAGTTTGCATACTGAGAGAAGTTATCTTCCAAGCTGGCGTTCGGTACTCGGGAGTGGCCCCGGCGTTCGTGTGAACCTGATTTTAGAGCCATTTGGTTCGGGGGAACGCGTCACGCGCCACCACGTGAGTTGAGGTCTACTCCGTCAAGAGTATTTTCTGACATCTCGAAATGCGGGCGAAGATTAAGACGATCAGCGCTCTGCTCAAATCGGCCGAAATCCCCGTCGCCGAGATAGTCCCACACATTCATATTGCCCGTTCAACTCTCTATCGAGCTATTCTTAAGCCTGCTGCCTGAGTCAACGTGTGCGTCTAAGACGCTGTGCCGATTATTCTTGTCACTTCGAGTCACTGTTTCAGGCCACGTCTCTTTCTTACGTTGAACTCCCATGACGTGCCGTGCTGCAAGCTACTCGCCGGCCCAGAACAATCTGCTAACCAGTATTCCGAGGAGTAATTCATGCTGAAGCGTGTAGAGATTGCAATCATAGCGGTTCTGGCTATGGGGCTTATGCCATACGTGTTTGGGCAGCCAACGGACAATTCCAAGAGCGATGATATGGAACGAGTGCTGCCCTCCCAGGCTGATCCTGCTGTGAAGCAGCATGATGAGACAAATATCGTCATCATGCCGCAAGATCATGCCGCGACCGTTCCTTTGGCGATCTTCCTCCCGGGCACCGGTGGGCGTCCACAGAATGCAGCGGCACTACTTCGTACGATCGCTGGACAGGGATATCGAGTGATCGGTCTCAGTTACGACGACCAGCCGTCACTCTCAATGGTGTGCCCTATGCAGCCCGATCCCGCGTGTTCGGGACGCTTCCGCGAAATGCGCACCTTCGGCCGCGGGCCTGCCCCGGTTGACAATCCTCCGGCCGAAGCCATCAATGCACGCTTGGTTGCCTTACTCAAGTACCTGGCCCGTGAACATCCGGGCGACAATTGGGGTGTATACCTGAGCGCAGACGGGCACCCGGAGTGGAGCCGCATTCTGGTCTCAGGGCTATCGCAGGGCGCAGGCATGGCGGCCTTCATCGCGAAGTTCTATCCCGTTTATCGTGTTGTGCTTTTTTCGAGCCCTTGGGACACCACCGGTCGCGACCAGCATCCGGCTCCGTGGCTCTCGAGGCCATCCGCAACGCCGCCAGAGCGCTGGTGGGCAGAACGCCACGCTCGGGAGAACACAACGGAACTGATTGCGCATGCCTACAGTGCACTCGGCATTCCTAAAAACCACATCCTCATCTTCAATGGCGGACTGGGACCGGCTCAACATTCTAAAGGAGAGAACCCGTACCACGTGTCGACCATCGGGAACCCTGAGTACAGGTCCGAGTGGAGAGAGATGTACGGCACCGCTAGCGGCAGTGCAACTCAGATGACCAAGTAAGAGCTTGCTGTAATTCGCTAAAGCGAAGCCTGCCCCCTCGCGGCACTCGCCCGCTAAACACCGCCGGTAAGGATTCGCGTTGGATTGTCACACTGCTGCTTTCTCGACGGACTGAGAAATGGTTTGTGAGCGACGCGGCGTCTTGAAGCCGTGAACGCTGTCGAGTGACTCTGGGATGCGGTCGCGGCCTCGCGTGTACGGTCCAAACCTGTTAATTTGCTCGATCTGGTATGGAGTGAAGATCGCCGCCATTCTTTCGGCAGAGCTTCGCGAAGGTCCTTTGCATATGGTGCACCCAAGGTGCTCGATCCCAATCTCTTTCGCGGAGGTATCGACCACACTCCAGATTCCCCGGTCGCCCCACTCTTCACCCGCACCATTGGTGAGCTAACCCATGTGCAGCATCGACTCCGCAAGCGGATGCCATAAAGAATTTGCAAGGTGAAGCAGCATCACGGCAGATGCGAGCAGCGCCGTCATGATGAAGGTCAGCAGTACGCGTGTAGCCAGCGGAAATGGTCGCGAGGCGTAAGCTTCCGGAAACAGCAGGCGCTCGATTCTGTCGCGCAGCATCTCGTTCTGACCGAGAAGGGCCATGGCGGTCTCGCCGAATGGGCTGGCCGAAGTGGCAGTTGCGAAAGCGAGCAACATCTCAGCAAGCAGCAGACCACGGGCATGATCGCCACGCATCGCTTCCTCGTCGGCTGCCAACTCCGCGGAGAAGCGCCAGCTCTGCACCAGCGACGGACGCCTCTCCCTCTGAAATCCAACGAAGGGCAAGCAAGCGAGCACGAGCAGCTTGAGATTGTCATGGTGACGAGCATGGGAGCACTCGTGAGCAAGCGCGATCTCCAGGCCCTCGGGCGAACGGGCCAGTTGATCCAGCAAGAGTCTGGAGACGGCGATCACTGGACGCCAGACCCCGAGCACCGCTAGAAGAGGGTATGAAACTTCAAAGCACATGGCGGGTATACCGGCCATGTGCTGCGAAAGTAGCCGGCCTTGACGTCTCCAGCACCATGTCCGGCGAAGAGCGGCTGTAGCATGGCCAAGTGCAAACATGGCGCGCGCCGCAACCACCGCTGCGGCGGCGATGCAGACAAGGCCAACATGTTCGCTGCAAACGTTGTCCTCTGCCTGTATGTACCGCGGCAGAAGGAATGCGACGGTCACGAACAAGGCAATCGCATGTGGAAGGAGTGCAGCAGCAAAGAGAATGCGCTCACGCCAGCGGCCGCCGCAGTGGGTCAGTATGCGCGCCATTAGGGGTGAGGCCCACCACAGCCCGAATTCCAGGGACACGGCACAAATCCCCATACTAAAAGAGGCGAGACACAGCAGGCGCGCCATATATGAAAGTTGCACTAGCATTCCTCGTCTGTTTGTGGCTCGTTCCTCTGCAGGATAGCCTGTTCCCTTGCAGCGCGGATCTTCTCTTCCAGTTGCTGCAGCAGATCACAATCGTATTGCTCCACTGCGTTTACAAGGCATGACAGGAGCATGTCATCGGAGGCAGCGGAGCTGGAGAAAAAACGTCCGATGAAGGCAGCGGCGCGATCATGCTCAAGATCGCGCGGAGATAGCGCAGGCCGGTAGACGAAAGCCCGATCGTGCTTCTCGCGAAGCAGAAGTCCTTTTTTGAAAAGCCGATCCAGCGTGGTCATCACCGTCGTGTAAGCCAGGGCAGATCCTAGACGGCTAACCACCTGTTGCACGCTGGCGCTGCCACAGGCCCAGAGAACCTCCAGGACCTCACGCTCGCGTTTCCCCAGCCGCTCGGTGGCATGCTTCGTCTGTCGCCGTGCGCCACGGTTCTGCGGATCGAGCGGACGGGGGAGCTCCTCCGGATTGTTAAACAAAGTGGCCACGATGCAAATGATTGTAGACCCAGCTCAGCCCGTCCGGCTTCGTCAGGCGAACGTTTCGGCAGCCGCATAAGACACCGGGCCAAATAAATACGTTTTTGCCTGCGGCAAGGCACGCAGCGCAGAACGTATCACACGAGATGTCATTTCTTGTCAGTCTCCGGTTTTCCTTGTAAGCCGAAGTAACAACGAATTGATCAACGAAAAAGACTAATTGTCCCTCTTCGTCTTCACATATTTTCTACTACTGCTGGTAGTAGTGGTCCATTTGCTTTACTTCTGAAAGTACGCCTGTCTTCTGTTCAGCCTTAAAGCATCTCTGGAGGCTTCATGTCACGCGCCTACACGCTCATTCTCTTCTTCGCACTTGCGGCTGTTAGGTTGTTGACGGCGCAGACTCCAGACACGACTTCTCTCCAGGGAACGGTAAAGGATAGCTCCGGTGCGGCAGTGACCGGGGCTCACATCATCACTACCAACGAGCTGACTCATCTGGTACGGCAGACCGACAGCGATACTCATGGCCACTTCGCCCTTCCTGGCCTGCCGAGCAACGGAACCTACGATATCGTTGTAACCCACGTGGGTTTTGCCGATGCTGAGGCAGCGCATGTGGCGCTGACTGGCGGCAGCAGTGCCAACCTGACGCTGACGCTGCGCGTTGCCGGCGAGACCTCTACGGTGACAGTCATCGGCTCGGCTGGCGACGTCCGCATCGACCAGCCGCAGCTTGGAATTGATCTCAGCGAGCAGCAGATGATGAGCACTCCGTTGCCTAACCGCCGTATCACATACCTTCCGCTGCTGAACGCAGCCAACCGCCCCGCTATCAATCAGGGCGATATCTTCATGAACGAAAACCTTTTTACCACCAATGGTGCGGGTCGCCGGCAGGCCTGGTTTGAGGCCGATGGCGCTAACAGCATAGATATGTGGGGCCGCCAGACGATCTTCACCAACATCCCGCTGATGGCCGTAAACCAGATGACTGTGCTCACCAACAGTTTCTCCGCCGAGTATGGCGCCAGCACCGGCAGCGTGGTGAATATCGTAACCCGCAGCGGTGGTGATCGCCTGCACGGTCAGCTGCTCGAGCTGTGGCGGCCTGGCGATACGCAGGCCTCGCTCTCCGGCTTCACCTCCAGCAACGCCGCGAGCGGCAACGACGTGACCAGCGACAGACTCGGACAGACGGCGGCGGCGCTGTCGGGAGCACTCGGCGCATCGAAAAAGACGCACTTTTTCACTGCTGCGGAGTATAACCGCGAGGCCAAGGCTTCGCTCGTCACTTCGCCGCTCGCGCCCGGAGACTTCGTCGGCCATTACCACGGCTGGCTTGGGTTGGTGCGACTCGATCGCCAGCTTGGCGATAAGAATAACGTCTTCCTTCGAGCCAATATCGACAGCTTTTCGGATAGCAATCCAAACGGAATTGTCGGTGGAGCAAGCCTTGCCAATGTCGCGCGCATCTTTTATCGCCGCACATATACCGGTGAGCTCGGCGACGCGGCTGTGCTGAGCCCTCGTCTGCTCAACAATGTAAGACTTGAGTTCCAGCTCGCCTCACCTATCACCGAGTTCGATCCTGTCATCAATAGCACGCAGTTTCTGGTGCCCGTGTCCTCCGGGGGGACCTTTATCTCGGGCACCTCACAATCCGCCCTGCTAATGAATCGGCAGTATGAGTTCAATGAGGTGCTGAATTATACGCATGAACGTCACCAGATCGTTGTGGGCGGCGACATGGTCGATGCGCACACGGGCGGTAACAGCAAAGAGTTCGGCGGCCCTATTTATCTCGGCAAGTTCACGTACAACACCTGCACACAGCCAGCGGCGATGTGTGAAAGCACCGCGTATCTGAACAACCTCGCCAACGTAGCGAATTATCAGCAAAGCTACGGAAACGCCAATTACACCGTGGATGACCAGCTGTGGGCGCTCTTTGCACAGGACGACTACCATGCAACACAGCGGCTGACGATCAATCTCGGCCTTCGGTATGAACGCCAGACCTTCACAGATGCGAGGCTGAACTTTGCGCCGCGCGTCGGCTTTGTGTACGACGCTACCGGAGGTGGCGAGATAGTAGTACGTGGCGGCTTCGGCATTTACCACTCGCAGATCGTCGATAACTCCGAGGCGAACTATGCGTTGGGCGGTCCCACCGGCGTGTTTACCTATACGGCAGCTCCCGGGCAAGTGGGATTCCCTGCCAGCGTTGCGGCCGCGCCGCTGCCCGCGTTTCCAATAGGCGCGGTCGTGCCTGTGCGCAGCCTGTACGTAGCTCCAGGACAACCAGCTTCTCTCAGCCCGTATTTCCCGACCTCCATACTGAGTGGGTATCCGGGTGCTTTGCTAAACCCCTACTCGGAGCAGTACACGCTCGGCCTGGAGCACCGATTTGCGCCCACATGGGTGCTAAGCGCGGACTATGTAGGAACGCACACGCTACGGATCATCCGCCCGCTCGATGTGGACGGGCCGACACCTTTTGTTCGGACGGCACAGAACCAGACGCGTACAGCGCAGGCGGCTAACTGCACGCGTCCCTACTGGGTTTTCTGGTACTCAACGCACGGCATGACCTGCAATCCCGCCTCGGCAAGCAATTCGCAACCGCCCTATAGCGTCATTCAGACGGACGTGAATAACGGATATCTTCACTACAACGCATTGGATTTAAATATCAAGCACACCTTCAGCCACGGATTCTCCGCGCTGTTCAGTTATACGTGGTCGCATACGCTGGACAACGTCGATCCGGATACAACGTCGCAGAACCCGAATGACACCAACTTCACTCAGCATGAGGAGTACGGTCCCGCGATCTACGACCAGCGGCACCGGCTAGTGGTGAGCGGAGAGTACGTTGCGCCCTTCAAAATTCATATCGGCGGCGTGGGCAGCTTTGCCGGCGGCCTGCCCTACAACATCGTCACTGGAACCACCAACAGCGGCAACAACGGCGGCACGACAGACCGGCCAGTGATCAATGGGGCGGTGATCGGCCGAAATACCGGGCGTGGTGACGGCATCTATTCGGTCGACCCCTTTGTCAGCCGCATGTTCCCGCTTTACCACGAGGCCGTGACTCTGGATTTGCGCGCTGAGGCCTTCAACGCGTTAAACCACGCAAATTTTGTCGGCTATAGCGGAACATATGGGAACGGTAATGCACCCGGAAGCGGTTTCGGCACACGACTCAATGGCGTCACCGCACAGCTTCCAGCGCGGCAGATGCAGTTTTCCGCGAGTGTGAGCTTCTGATGCGGCGGAACTATGTCGTGAGCTCTTCCCCCCTGCCCGAACGCGCATCCTGGAGTAAACCACGGTATGCTGCGTGGCGCATGCTGGCTGTGCTGTTCTGCTTTGGTGCGATGCTGCCGTATCCCGCCGTAGCGCAGACACTTACAGGATCCATTGCGGGGAAGGTGGAGGATGCGCACGGCGCCGTGTTGCCGCACGCACAAGTCACGTTGCGCAACACCGAAATCTCCATCTCCCGCACGGTCGAGGCCGATGCCGCAGGCGGCTTCCGGGTCAGTGGTCTGCCATCGGGTGCATACAAAGTAGAGGCGCATGGACGCGGTCTGTCGCAAAGGTCTCCGTTGCAGCTAACGCTGACTCTTGGAAGCAGCGTCGAGGTAGTGCTGCGGCTCGATGTTGCTCCTGTGGAGCAGAGCACCACGGTGACAGCGCGTCGTGCCACCGTGGAAGGCAATACGATCGCGCCTGCAGCAAACACCGCCGAAGCTTCGCTCGGCACCTTTCTGCCAGGACTGACCGTCACTTATCTACCGAACCGCGACCGTGACGTGAACCAGTTCACGAGCCTAGCTGCGGGCGCTGAGGTTAATTCCGACGACACAGGCCTTGTCCTCGCAGGGCAGAGGAGTCAAGCGGTCGCGATCGAATTGGACGGCATCAGTTTCGTTGACCCTCTGCTCGGCATGGAGCGGGGCGCGTCGGATCATTCGTTCCTCCTTCCATTGACGGTAGTGCGCGAGTTCGAGGTCGTGCGGTCGGGTGTAGACGCGAGCGCAGGTCTAACGAATGCAGGTGTCGTAAGCCTGGCCACCAAATCGGGAGCGAATCGTGCGCGAGGCGAGGCGTTCTACACGGGACGACCTCCGCAGCTCACCTCCTCTGACGCCTTTGGCCACTCTCTCGATAGCTTTCAGAACGCGTTCGGCGCCTCCTATGGCGGTCCCATCCGGCGTAACCGTTCTTTTTTCTACGCGGGCTTCGAGCAGGATTTTATACATGCGCCGTACTACAGCGAATTCGCTCCGCAGGCGAGCGGAGTTATCGTTCCCGCGGCCCTGACACAGCTTCAGGGGCAGATCATTGAACGGCAGAACGCGACCGCAGGCTTCGGCCGCCTCGACTTTCAGCTGAATCCCGCCAATACTCTGTCAGCGGAGCTGCTGCTGAACCGCATCCGCTCCACAGACATTGGAGATGGACTCACGCGCACGCTCACCACGCTCGACCACGCATCGCGCCTCAGTGGACAGAGCATCACAAGCCGCGTCGGCCTCAGTACCGTTGTCAATGCACGTGTATTGAATCAGGCTGCGGTATCGTGGTCCAGCGATCACCGTGATCGCACGCCCAACTCCTTTGCGCCAGAGCTCTTCATCAATGGTTTTGGTTCGCTTGGTGGCGACAGCGCCGGAAAACATCGCTACACATCGCAGCAGACGCAGATCACAGATGACCTGACCCTGAGCCGCGGACGCAATGAGTACAGTGTCGGTGGCCGCTTGGCCGTCGCTCCTGCCTACGAGCAAAAGGAGCTGAACCTGAACGGCCGCTTTGATTATGATTCGCTGGAGGATTACCTGAACCGACAGCCGCGGCGGTTTGAGCAAACCTTCGTCACGGGCGATACCGTATACCGCGGCACGGTGAGCGATCTTGCACTTTACGCCAACGTGCGTTTCGCGCTTCGTCCAAGCCTGTTTCTTATCGCCGGTGTGCGATGGGCGGCGCAGTGGAATCCGCAGCCGCCGCATATAAACACCGCACTCGCCGTGACGCAGCGCATTCCAAATGACCTGCGGCAGATTCAGCCGCGGCTCGGACTGGCATGGAGCGCGGATGCGAAGACCGTGGTGCGAGTTTCTTCCGGACTTTATGCCGCACCGACGCCTGCGACCTTCTTTCACCGCATCTTTACCGACAATGGCACCCGGACGATTACGGCTGACAGTTACTTCGATGCGTCGCTGCTCGCGCTTTCGGGTGCGAATACACAGGCGCCTCATGCGCTTGATGCTCCTCCGATGGCCCTCACCACGCCGCAGGCTTTGGTGATCGGCATCACTCCGAGCTTCCGCAATCCACGATCTTTGCAGGCAGCACTCAGCGTTGACCGCAGAATCAATGAGAAGCTAGAGTTCACGATCGGCTATCTGCACGAGAGTACCTGGGCGCTGGAGAGGGTTCTTGATGAGAATCTTCTTGCGCCTTCCCTCTCTGCCGATGGAACGCCTGTCTTTCCGACGTTGCGGCCTATTGTTGGTATAGGGCGGCTGCTGGTAGAGCAGTCGAATGCGCACTCTTCCTATGACGGCGGCTTCTTCAGTCTGAATGCGCCCATCTCCCGCCGCTCACAAGTGCTGGTGAACTATACCCTTTCGCGCACGCGGGATGACGACTCGAGCACCGGACCCTACAGTCCGGTGACCGCTGTGAACCCATTCAGCTTGCGTGCCGAGAGTGCCTATTCTTCGATGGATGAGCGTCATTCGGTGAACGTGAATGCGATCTTCAACCTGCCGATCGGCTTCAAACTGAATCCCCTTCTGGTCGCGCACTCCGGTCTACCGTATACGCCCATCGTCGGATTCGATACGCAAAACGATGCAAACGACTGGAATGACCGCGCAGTGGTAAACGGCCAGATTACTTCACGCAACATCGATCGGCAGCCTGCCTTCATCAATCTGGACATGCGGCTGGTAAAGGATTTCACTCTCAAGGGGGAGGGCCACCATCTCGATCTATTTATGGATGTCTTCAATCTCGCAGGATCGCAGAATTTGCGCTTCGATGATGAAGGCGATAGCCTGTTCGGCAACGAGACGCATCCAGTGGCCTCGGCCCGATTGCCACTCTTTGCGCCAGGTGTGATGCGCCTCGGTGGACCACGCGAGATTCAGTTCACCGCCCGCCTGGTCGGCTTCTAACCGCGATATTCCGCATCAACCATAAAGAGATACTTCAGATGGCTCGTACGCCGACACGGTGAAGGGAAGTTCATGGGTCCGGGACCGATGACGGTATTTCGTCCAGGTTTCCGAGGAGTGTGGCCGGTGTTGGAAACGTGAGACATTCCGTGCGGATGTAATGCAGAGGATTGCCCGGTTTCGACAGCGACTTGCATCCGTTGCCGGGGACCAGGTTTGGGACATCGATCGCAGCATCAGTACTGTTGAGTCCTGATGCGTCGCCACCGATCGCCGCAGTGAAGGAGACTCCGGTGCTTGCTTTGAATACGCCACCCAATTGCCAGCCCCCAAGCAGATACTCTGCAAATCCAGAGAGCGATGCAGGCGCGCCCAGGTCCCAGTTGTAATTGATCTCCAGATTCTAAGCGACGTTGAAGTCTGCCAGGCCTCGATTGATCGCCGGATTGAACCATAGGGACTGGATATCGAATTTGCATATTCATCGGACCGCAGCCGTACGCACGATCCGTCATTGAACCACAACCGCCCGCGCGGCTTCTGCTTCCGCGGAACCTTCAGCCCTTCGCGACGCCAGATACGCTCCACCCGGTCCTTGCCAACCTGCCAGCCATCTTGCTTCAGCAACGCCGTGATGCGGCGGGAGCCGTAGCGCCCATACTGGCTGGCCAACTCCACGATGGCCTGGATGAGTGCATCTTCATCCTCGCGCTGGTAGCGTTGCGTGCCGCGTGGCTGGTTCACCAACCGGTACGCCCATCGCACTTATGCCTTGTCCCTGCGCATGATCCACCGCACAGCGGAGTCGTTCAGGGCTTAGAAGTTTCCCTCCGCGATGTCCTTCAACATCCATCCCGGTGGTTTTGCCGCCGTCTCGCAAGAGGTTGCCATCTTCCTCCAGCACGCTTCGTCGCCGTACATTTTTTCGGCAGCCATGGCCGCCTCCCCGGTCGCGGCCATCACCACCGGCCTTGCCATTCTCCGGGAAGAGCCCGAGCGTGATTGAAGGCTCGAAGATCACAAGGGTGGGAGGGGAGGTTCCACCAGGGAGGCCTACATGTAGTCGACGCCGTACTGCACGGGGATCTGCGTGAACGCGATGCGCGTCGGGGCCGATTCGCGCGCTGGAAGCATCCCGGCGAAGTGCAGCGTGGTGTGGCCGTACTTCAGGTTCAGCTTGTCCATGGTGGCTGAAAGGCCCGCGCGGTTGCCTTCATCGGCGAACAGCTCCGCCTGATGCTCGCTCTCGGGAATGAGGTCGCGCAGCGTGACGCCGACGAAGAATGGTTTCTGAAAGTCCGCTCCCTGGGGCCGCTGCGCCCACACGCCGCGCAGCACTTCAAGCAGCGTCAGAGTGTCCTGGCAGTCGCGGAAGCGGGCCTCCATGGCCCAGCCCGAGTGCTTCAACCCGCTGAAGTGCTTCTTCGTTTTCATGCGCGCGGCCTGCTCCCGCGTCAGTGCGAAGCGGATCGTCACCGCCAGCGATCCGGTGTAGAACTTCTCCATCCGCAGCCGCATCGCGGCCTTGTGCAGCAGCTTGTGCGCCACCGCCCACGCGCCCTCCTGGCTGCGATACTCCGGGCCCAGGACATGCGAGTGCCCCAGCGACTTCTGCACCTCCGCGGCAACGGGCGCGCCATCGTCGCCCGAATCCGTGCCCCGCAGCCAGTGGTAAAGCCGGTCGCCCCACACGCTGTCCCACAACGTGTGCATCCCCGTCCGGTCGAGCGCGAGCAACTGCTCCATCGTCGTAATCCCCTTGGCATTCAGGCGGACCTCCGTCTTCGCCCCCACGCCCGGCAGGTCGCGCAGTTCCAGGTGCGCAATTGCGCGCGGCAGTTGCGACGGCAGCAGACCGATCAGCCCATCCGGCTTCTGCATGTCGCTGGCAATCTTCGCGAGGTAGCGATTGGGCGCCATGCCGATCGAGCAGCGCAGCGCCTCCCCGGCGTTCTTGTAGATGGACTGCTTGATGGCGAGCGCAATCTTTCGCGCTTGCGGCGGCTCCTGCTCGCGTCCCATCAACTGGCACACCATCTCGTCGATCGACGGCGTATGCGACACCGGGCACTCCAACTCCACTGCCTTGGCGATGCGGTGCGAATACTCCGCATATTCGGCGTGATTGCCTTCGATCAGGATGATGCCGGGACAGATCTCCTTCGCCGTGCCGACCTGCGTCCCGGTCTTGATGCCCAGCGCCTTGGCCTCGTAGCTGGCCGCGATGCAGCACGTCGTATCCGCCCTCGTCGGCACGACAGCCAGCGGACGACCGCGATACTCCGGATGCATCTGCTGCTCCACCGAAGCGAAGAAGCTGTTCAGGTCGATGTGCAGGAAGCCGAAGCGGTCGGGTTGAGGGGCGGTCTGCATGTGCGTGAGAGCAATTATATTCGCTCCCTGTTCGCCTGAACCGACGCCTCGGCCCTGCTCGCGCCAACCGCCGGCGTCGGCCAGAGGAACATCACTGGCCGGCACCGTTTTCGTATTGCGTCAGCCCATGACGGGTGTCAGCACCGTAATCTGTTCCTTCGCACAGGCCCGTACCAGCGCCGCATCGAAGGTCGCCAGCGGCAACGACCGGCGCTTTGCAAGCTCCAGATAAGCCGCATCGTAAGCGCTTAAAATATGCTTGTCCGAGAGACCCTTCAACCCGTGGAGGCTTGCGATCGTATGACTCTGTTCAATGCTCACGCGAAACGAGGCGAGATCCCGGAAAAATTGCTCGATGCCAATGTCGTCAATGCGCTTGCGCCTCTTGCCTTGGATCAGGGTGTCAGCACTTCAACCGGCCAGTGCGCCGGAACGACAGCTTCCTCTTCTCCGGCCAGTCTGCGCAGCAGGCCGACACTGAGCGGCGTCGACTCATCGGCAAAGCACCACGACAGGGCCACGGATGCATCAAGGACGAAAGCCATCAGTAACGGCGGCCTTCCTCAATCAGGTCTTTGATCTTGATCCCACCCAGGGTATAGCGCTTCTGCATCTCAAGGATGTCCGCCTCAGCCTCAGCCGGACTCATCGATCCCGGTCCGAAGCGCACAGACGGGGGCTCATTGCCCGGCTCCACGAGCGAATCGCGCTCGATCAAGCGCTGCAAATAGGTAGGCACATCGAGACCGGCAGCCTCAGCTTTATGGGCCAGTGTCTCCGGGATATCGATCACGATCTGCATGGCACGATTGTACCCCGCACGGTGCATTCCTACGCTGCTAGAATCACTCCCTATGGCCGCAGCAGAACATCCCGCTCCTCTACGCACACACGCTACGCCACACGAGGTCAAGCTCACCGAACTAGCCGCCCGCCATGCCATTGCCGAAGAGGGCGGCGGCCCCGAGCGGCGCGAGCGCGAACGCAAGGCCGGCAAGCTCTCCGCCCGCGAGCGCATCGATTTCTTGCTCGACGAAGGCACCTTCGAGGAGACCGACAAGTTCGTCACCCACCGGGCGACAGATTTTGGAATGGATTCGCAGCGCGTACCAGGCGACGGCTTCATCACCGGCTACGGCCGCGTGCATGGCCGCGTGGTCTTCGTCTTCGCGCAGGACTTCACCGTCTTCGGCGGCTCGCTCTCCGAGGCCAACTCCGCAAAAATCGTCAAGATCATGGACATGGCGATGCGCGTCGGCGCGCCCATCGTCGGCCTCAACGACTCCGGCGGAGCCCGCATTCAGGAGGGCGTCGTCTCGCTCGCCGGCTACACCGACATCTTCCTGCGCAACACCCTGGCCAGCGGCGTCGTGCCGCAGATCTCCGCCATCCTGGGCCCCTGCGCGGGCGGCGCGGTCTACTCGCCTGCCATCACCGACTTCACCCTGATGACCGAAAAGACCAGCTACATGTTCGTCACGGGACCCGACGTCATCAAGACCGTCACCCACGAGGACGTCACCAAGGCCGAGCTCGGCGGCGCGGTCACGCACAACGAGATCTCCGGCGTCGCCCACTTCATGGCCCACGACGACCAGGAGTGCCTCGCCACCGTCCGCGAGCTCCTCAGCTTTCTGCCCTCCAACAACCTCGACGACGCCCCGCGCAAGCCTACGCAGGACGAACCCACACGGGCCGACGCCGCGCTCGATACCATCATCCCCGCCGAAAGCAACCAGCCCTACGACATGGTCGATGTCATCGCAAAAGTCGTAGACGACGGCTACTTCTTCCAGGTGCAGGAGCGCTTCGCCCGCAACATTGTCGTCGGCTTCGCCCGCATGGACAGCCGCCCGGTCGGCATCGTCGGCAACCAGCCTGCCTTTCTCGCGGGCGTGCTCGACATCGACGCCTCTGTCAAAGGCGCGCGCTTCGTCCGCTTCTGCGACGCCTTCAACATCCCGCTGATCACCTTTGAAGATGTCCCCGGCTTCATGCCCGGCGTCCAGCAGGAGCACGGCGGCATCATCCGCCACGGCGCGAAGCTGCTCTACGCCTTCGCCGAGGCCACCGTCCCCAAGCTTACGGTCATCACACGCAAGGCCTACGGGGGCGCCTACTGCGTCATGAGTTCGAAGCATCTGCGCACCGACCTGAACCTCGCCTGGCCCACCGCCGAGATCGCCGTCATGGGTCCCGAAGGCGCGGTGAATATCGTCTACAAGCGCGAGCTCGACCAGACCGTGCGCCGCGCCGAAGCGATGTGGCCGCAAGGCAAGCCGTTCACCGAAGAGGAAAAGCTGGCCGTACTGGCCGAAGCGCGCAAGGAAAAGACAGACGAGTTCCGCGAGCGCTTCGCCAACCCCTACGTCGCAGCCGAGCGCGGCTACATCGATGCCGTCATCCGTCCCAGCGAAACCCGCCGCCGCCTGAACGCCGCGCTGGACATGCTCGCCACCAAGCGCGAAAAAAATCCCGCGAAGAAGCACGGCAACATACCGCTCTAGCCGGGGAAACTTTTTGAAAGACAATGTCCTGCCGGACGGGCCCGCTACGCGCGGGGCGGTCACTTCGTGACTTGTGTACCTTGACTTGCAGGATGATCTTTCGGGGGCCTCCCGTTGGTCGGCAATGTTGATTCCGACCAGCGGGAGGACCCTTGCGGCTTATCCCACCCCGACCGGTATACACGCCACGAAGTGGCCGCGCCACGCGCAGTGGGCCCGTCCGGCAGGACATTGCGCCTAGAAGTAAAAGCTTGCGTTTACTTGTCGACCTTCAGATTGATGTAGAAATTTCTCTTGCTGTCGAACGAGCTGATCGTTCTCACCGGACTCTTTTTCCCGTTGCTCTCCGCCCAAAGCTCGTAGTCGGTGTTCTGCGCGAGTTGTCCAAAGCGGTATCCGCCCTGGTCGTCCGTGATGTAGCTCTTCACCGCAAGACTATGGTCGTCCTTCAGATAGACGACAGCGCCTTTGATCGCCGTGTCCGCCTTGTCCACCGCCTTGCCCTGCACGACGCGGTCCGCAGGTCCACCGCTCTGCGCGAACATCGGCGTCGCGGTCGCGATCACGGCAAGCGCGAACAACGTGCAAAGGCCCAGCGCCACCGTACCGGACACCCAGCGGAGAAGGATGGAAGAGCGCTTCATAGGATTCAGTATACGGCTGCCCTGATGCATCGTAACCGTCACATGCGTCACTCGCGTTACTCCTCTTCCTCATCCTCGACCGGCGCGGCGGGGTCCTCGTCGTCGTACCCGGCCACATCCACCGCCGCCAGTTCCAATGGATCCACCGAGACGATCTCCAGCTCCGTGCCGCATTCGTCGCACTGGACCGTATCGCCTTCCTCCACCTCGTCCGCGTCAACGGAAATCGGGTTATCGCATTCGGGACACACAACAGCCATGATCGAGCCTCCAGGGGTTTAGGGTCTGCCGCCGGCCTATAGGATGATAGGAACAGCTCGTACAGACACTCCAGATATTTATTTAGCGGCCTTCCCGCCCATACGTCAAGCAGCCCATACGTCAAGCATACGATCGTTACGTCACTCCGGTTTGCACAAGTCGTCGGTTTGCACAAGTCATTCAAGAGGAGAAAGTTCCGTGATCCTTCGATTCAGCTTCAGCTTCCCCGTTTCGGCCGCCCGTATTCTGTTTACCTCTCTCGCCGCGCTCGGCCTCCTGCTGTGTTCCGGCCCGGTATCCGCCCAGGAGGCAGCGGGCCAGCCCATCGCGCCCGCTCCCCGCGATCCCGCCATCGCGGCGGCTCTCGCCCAGGTCTCACCGGCCAACATCCGCGCCACGATCGAAAAGCTGGTCAGCTTCAACAACCGCAGCACCATCTCCAGCATGGACACCGACCTTGCCCCGAACACCGGGGTCAGCGCTGCCGCCAACTGGATCGAGTCCGAATTCAAACGCGAGTCCGAGGCCTGCGGCGGCTGCCTTGAGGTCAAACGCGACGACTTCATCCAGCCGGCCGCCACCGGCCCCGCCTCGCGCATCCTGAAGCCCACCAAGATCGCCAACGTCTACGCCATCCTGCGCGGCACCGACCCCGCCCAGGCCGCGCGCCGCGTCCTCGTCACCGGCCACTACGACTCCCGCAACTCCAACACGCTGAACAGCCACGACGCCGCTCCCGGAGCCAACGACGACGCCAGCGGTGTCGCCGTCTCGCTCGAATGCGCCCGCGTCCTCAGCAAACTCAAGCTCCCCAGCACCATCGTCTTCGTCGCCGTCGCGGGCGAAGAGCAGGGCCTCGACGGCAGCGCACATCTGGCTAAACTGGCCAGGGCCGAAGGCTGGCAGCTCGAAGCCGTCCTCAACAACGACATCGTCGGCGGCGACACCACCCCCGGCAACACCACACCCCCCAACATCCAGGACAAGTCCGCCGTCCGCGTCTTCTCGGAGGGCGTCCCCGCCAACACCACGCCCGAGCAGCTCCGCGCCATCCAGACCCTCGGCGCCGAAAGCGATTCGCCCTCCCGCGAGCTCGCCCGCGCCATCGCAGAGATCGGCAACACGTACTTTACCCCCACCTCGCAGCGCCTCTCCGTCGGCACGCCCGCCAACCAGGTGCATAACAACCTGATGCGCGCCACCCCCGCCTTCCATCCCGTGCTCATCTTCCGGCGCGACCGCTTCCTCCGCGGCGGCGACCACACCAGCTTCAACCAGCAGGGCTTCGCCGCCGTCCGCTTCACCGAATGGGCCGAGAACTTCAACCACCAGCACCAGGACGTGCGCGTCGAAAACGGCGTCCAGTACGGCGACCTGCTGCAATACGTCGACTTCAACTACGTCGCCAACGTCGCCCGCCTCAACGCCGCCACCCTGGCCACGCTCGCCGCCGCGCCCGGCCTCCCGCAGGAGGTCCACATCCTCACCACCGCGCTCGACAACAACACCGAGCTCACCTGGCAGGCTCCCGCGGGCGCACCCTCCGGCGCCACCTACGAGGTCGTCTGGCGCCCCACCGACCAGCCCCTCTGGACCGAGTACGTCAGCGCAGGCGCCGCCTTCAGCATCAAGCTGCCCATCTCGAAGGACAACGTCGTCTTCGGCGTCCGCTCGGTCGACCCGGCCGGCCATCGCAGCGCCGCCGTCCTGCCGCTTCCCGTACGCACAGCCCCGGCAACCGCGGTCCACCCGCAGACCAAAGGCAGCGCACTCTGATCCCACGCGGTCTTGATCCCGACCAGCGGGAGGGCCTGTGCCGCAAATGTGGTCGAGACCGGTATACAAGTCACGAAGTGACCGCGCTCCGCGCAGGAGGCCCATCCGGCAGGACAGCTCCTGGGACGTTTCGCGCAACCGGTGAACCCCGGCCTATGATGAAATAAGAGAGCACCCATGCCCCGCACCGGCCCCATCTCGCTCGGCCTCCCGGCCTTTACCGGCGTCACCCGCAAGCTCATCCTTGCGAACGTCGCGGTCTTCTTCACGCTGGGCGTTCTGCACTGGGTCGCGCCCGCTTTCACCGAGGTCCTGCGTTACCACCTCCTCCTCGAACCCCTCGCCGTGGCCCACGGCGAGCTCTGGCAGCTCGTCACCTACTCCTTCCTCAACGAAGGCATCCTCGGCATCCTCTTCGGCATGCTCACCCTCTGGTTCACGGGAGCGCTGCTCGAGGAGGCCTACGGTGGCCGCTGGGTCGCCGAACTCTACGCCGTCTCCGTCATCGGCGGCGCAATCATCGCCTGCGCGCTCTCCTTCACGCATCTCCTGGGTCTGCGTCCGGACGTCGGCGGAGTCGGCGCGTGGTCCGGCATCTTCGGCCTCATGGTCGCCATCGGCATGCTCTTCGGCGACCAAGAGTTCCTGCTCTGGTTCGTCCTCCGCATCAAGGCCAAGTACATGGTCGCCATCTACATCCTCATCGCAGTCGCCATTCTGCTGAAACAGGCCGACAGCTTCGACGCCCTGCTGCAGCTCTCCGGCACATTCTGCGGCTTTCTCTTCGTCAAATTCGCTCCCCGCCGCGGCCTCGCCTTCGGCCTCACCGAGCGCTACTTCAACGTACGCAACGGCTACTACCGCTGGAAGCGCCGCCGCGCCGCCCGCAAGTTCGAGGTCTACATGCGCAAACAGAACCGCGAGGTCCACTTCGACAGCGAAGGCCGCTATGTCGACCCCGATGACGCCAAACGCCGCGACCCACGCGACCCAAACGACAAGCGCTGGATGAACTAGGGCCCAGCCATCGGCGGATTGCTCACGAGCGAAATAAAGTTCGAAAACGTGGCGCATTTTTCAGCAGCGTTTTCCTGTCATCCGCAGCCGCACATCCGTCCACGCTCTGTCCATATTAAGCACAAAAAGCACCACGTTTTCACGCCTGAATAGTCCAAATCCCCTTACAAAACGCCCTCTCCACCACACCTGAAAAAATGCGCGCACGACGCCCCGGGGCTGGCGCGATCCCATGCATCCCCTTCCTCTCTCACACATCCAACACGGGAGAGGTGAACCATGCAGACCAGAGCTCTCGGCCACACCAACCTTCAAGTCGTCCCCCTCATGCTCGGCGGCAACGTCTTCGGCTGGACCATCGACGCCCCCACGTCCTTCCGCATTCTCGACACGTTCGCCGACCGCGGCTTCAACTTCATCGACACCGCCGACGTCTACTCCAGGTGGGTGCCCGGCCATCACGGCGGCGAGTCCGAGACGATCCTCGGCGAATGGTTCAAGAAGAGCGGCAAACGCGACAAGATCGTCCTCGCCACCAAGGTCGGCATGGACATGGGCGACGGCAAGCAGGGGCTCCGCAAGCAGTACATTCTCGATGAGGCCGAAGCCTCGCTGAAGCGGCTCCAGACCGACCACATCGACCTCTACCAGACGCACCAGGACGACGAATCCACACCCTTCGAGGAGACGCTCGAGGCCTATCAACAGCTCATCCAGCAGGGCAAGGTTCGGATCATTGGCGCATCGAACTACAAGGGCGACCGCCTCACCCAGGCCATCGAGCTCGCCCAGCAGCGTGGCCTGCCCGTCTACCAGACCCTTCAGCCCGAGTACAACCTCCACCAGCGACAGGACTACGAGCAGGATCTCGCCCCGGTGGCAAAGAAGTTCGGCCTCGGCGTCATCCCCTACTTTTCACTGGCCAGCGGCTTTCTCACCGGCAAATACAAATCCATCGATGACACCAAAGGTAAAAACCGTGGCTCGCGGGTCGAGAAGTACTTCGACGAGCGCGGAGCGAAGATCCTCAAGGCTCTGGACGAGGTCTCGCACGACACCCACGCCAAACCGGCGACCATCGCCCTCGCGTGGCTACTCGCGCAGCCTACGATTACCGCCCCCATCGCCAGCGCAACCTCCACCGACCAGCTCGAAAGCCTCTTCGCCGCGGTCGACCTGAAGCTCGATGCAGCGTCGCTCGACAAGCTCAACCGGGCAAGCGTCTACCAGGAAAAGTCATCCAGCGGTGCCTAGGTCCAAGATGTGATCCAGATGCACGCAAGCAACCCGGCAACCCATCTTCCGCTGTTGAGACATGGGTTGCCAACGTGCGACTGCCGATACCCTGTCTATAAAACTTCCGGGCCGCTCGAATCACTCACAAACACGCGCTCAGCTCCGCAATTAAAGCTTCGAGCGCGTCCTGCACCCTGCCATTCGCATTTGCAAACAGAAACCCGGCGCCCTCTCCGGGCCGCACCATCCGGCTTGTCGCCAGCGGCCGAAACACACGTCCATTCACCCGGAACACCATCTCCACCGGCGTTCCCGGAGCCAGGCGCAGGCGGGCCTGCGTTTCGACATAGCAGCCCGTCCTGCTGATGTCCAGTACGCGCCCACGAAACAGCATTGTCCCATCCGCGACCACCACCTCCGCCAGGCCATCGACGACATAGCGCGTATCCTGCCGGCGCTCTTGCACGATGAATCCACGCCTCTCGCTGGACTGCTCGATCTCGCTCATGGCTCATCCTCCTGTTCTCCGGCAACTGAATCAGCTCCGCCTTCTGGTCATCGGCGCGGACGCGGGAAAGTTTAGAGGGAATTTCGAATCGGTATGCACCGCAAAGCTGTCCTGCCGGACGGGCCCACTGCGCGGGCACTTCGTGCCTTGTATACCGGTCTTGACTGCTTGTACTGCGCTGGCCCTCCCGTTGGTCGGGATCAGGAATAGAGTACATCGGTTGGAGAACCGATCTAGGAGCACGGATTCGCCGATTGCCTACGCGTCCGACGGTATCTGCAATCGCAAAAAAGGGACCCCGAAGGGTCCCTCTCTCGCCAGCTATCCGCTTCCTTAGAAGATGAATTTGCCGGCGAGCTGCACCGTGCGGGCATTGTTGGAGAAGTCAAGCTGCTTCTGGTTGAACTGCGGCGAGGTGACGTTGATGAAGTTACCCGATCCAGTACCCGTGGTCGATATCGAGTTGACGGTGTTGAGCGAACCCGGGAAGTACTGCGAGTGGTTCAGGACGTTGGTCGCCTGAAACTGGAACTCCGCCTTGTAGCGCTCGCGTACACTGAACCGCTTGATAGCCGTCACGTCCAGGTTGTTTTCACGTCCCGTCGGCAGGGTATTGCGGCTGGCGGACGGCAGTGTACCGGGTCCGCCCTGGACGTAATACGCCGTGGTGTTGGGAGTGAAGGTCGTGCCCGCGATCGCTCCCGCGGTATAGCCGATGGTGTTTGCGATGCAGCTCCGAACGACGGTGGAGGAGCCGTTCGCGACGCCGGAGGAGGTTTTCGCGCCCGCCGCGCAGGTGATTGTGGTGTTGACGAGCGGCACGACACCTGTGCCGG
Source organism: Edaphobacter sp. (assembly GCA_965277575.1). Lineage (GTDB taxonomy): Bacteria > Acidobacteriota > Terriglobia > Terriglobales > Acidobacteriaceae > Edaphobacter. Next base: position 1,863,421 of record CBDIDK010000002.1, on the reverse strand, counting down.
TCCCCTTGATTCCGTTCGGATTGATGAAGACGCGGTCGGTCGCCGAGTCGTTGTTCAGGTTGGAATCGGCCGCGCTCTGCACGGTCGTGTACTGCGGAGACTGGAAGGTATACACGGGATCGATTTCCAGGTTGCCGACCAGATTCTTGAGCAGGAAGTTACTGTTCTTGAAGAACGGCAGATCGTAAACGGCCACCAGGGTAAGCCGGTGCGGCCGGTCAAGATCCGAACGCGAGTATTCGGCGCGAAGGTTTTGATAATCCTGCGCGCGGCGCGGATTGAGGGTGGTTGAATTGAAGTCCGCGGTCGAATCGTCGAAGGTACGGCTATAAGTGTACGAGGCGTTGATCAGCAACCCGCGTTGAAAGCGCCGGGTAAGCTGAGTCTGAAGGCCGTTGTAGTTGGAGCCGCCGAAGGGTTCGTAGGTGGTGATCGTGCTGGTCAAGCCGCCTGCGTAAAACGACGGGATCCGGTAGTACGGGGCGCCATTGGCCTGATTCGCCTCAAGGGCCGCGAGCGTGCCGGTGCCATTGGGGTTGACAGAGCCACCGGTCAGGTTCGTCGGAAGCTGGTTAGCGGCGGTTACCGGCGACTGCACGTTGAGTTGATCCTGCACATCGAGATGAACGCCGCGAGTACCGACATAGCGGACCTCCGCGGTGTAGTCGCGATGGAAGACATGCTGGACACCGAGGGTCCACTGCTCAGAGTACGGCAGCACCTGATCGGGAATGTACCCCGTGGTAGCAGCACGCTGTGCGGCGAGGGTGGGGAAGGTTGCGGTTGAGGGCAGGCCACCGTTTGCCAGAAAGTTGGGAGTGCCAGCCGTGAGTGTGACGTTCTCGGTCGTCTGGAACTGAGGCGGAGAGACCGTTAGACCAATGTTGTCGAACAGCACGTCGTAGTTGATGCCGAACGCCGCGCGAATGGAGGTGTTCTGGTCGGGCGCGTAAGCGAGACCGACCCGGGGAAGGAAGTTGGTGTACTGCGGCTGCGGCTTGTTGAAGGAGATCAAGCCGGGAACGCTGGCCGCGCTGTTGAGGGATTGCAGCTTCTCGCTGGCCGGAAGCGAGGTGAACTCCCAGCGCAGACCGATGTTCAGGGTCAGCTTCGGGGTGACGCGGTAGTCGTCGTTCCCATAGAGATAGATGGACGACTGATCGCCATAGTACGTCGAGCTCACGCCTGGAGGCGTGGCATTTCGCTGGCCCACCTGGTCCGGGCTGATGTCGTTGAGGAACAGGTTGAGCGTGGAGTATTCATAGTCGCCGCGCGCACGCTGGACGAACTGCTGCGGTGCAATGTATTTGCGTCCCTCGCCACCCACGTTGATGGTGTGGTTGCCTTTGACCCAAGTAAGTGCCTCGACAAGATCGTATAGGCCGGAGTTCGAACCCTGGGGCGCGTTTGCATCCGGACCCAGGTACGAAGCCTTTCCAAGATCGTAGAAGTACAAACTTGGGAATACGGTGAGGCCCGGAAAGGTGGTCGGCGGGACCGGAGTCTGGCTGGCGAGCCGGGTGTAACCTACCCGGACCTCGTTGCTGAGGTTCGGCGTGAAGATGTGGACCTCGCTGATGTTAGCGAGGTGGTACCGCGCGGGCGTCGATGTGTAAAAGCTGGGAAACAGAGCGGAGGTGTCGGTTCCATCCACACGGTTATAGACATAGCGGAACCGCAGCGTGTCGTGCGACGAGATGGTGTAATCCGCGGAGCTGGTCGAGTAGTCGTGGTTGTAGAAGGTAGGGGGCGAGAATGACTCTGCGCCGACCGCAATTCCGGTTGTGGCTCCGCCGGTGGGAGTGACAGCAATGGTGGCGCCGGCGGTCGACAGTTTGGCGTCGGTGCAGGCCGTGCCTCCGCCGACAGCCGCCTGGGTCGCCGCTGGCGGGTAGTACTGTTCGAAGGCGGTGAGGTTTGTCTTCGAGGCGAAGTTCAATGCATTCAAGGCAGCGAGGCCGGCCGCGGTGGGCGCGCAGAATGTAGTCGGGGCAGCGGCCTGGCCGAGCGATATGCGCTCGTAGTTGGAGAAGAGGAAGAGCTTGTCCTTCAGTACCGGACCACCCAACTGGCCGCCGTAGCGGTTGTAGTCGAGCCGCGGATTGAAGTGCGACGACACGGGATGGGCCGGTGTATTGTTGCTTGCGTTTGCGATCCCCTGGGTGGAGGTGACCGCGTTCAGGTTGCGGTTCTGGAAATACTCGTAGAGACGCCCGTGCACCTGGTTGGTGCCAGACACAATCAGGGTGTTGAACTGGCCGCCGGTGGAGTGGCCATACTGGGCCGAGTAGACGTTCTGCAGGAGCGTGAACTCCTGGACCGCGTCGTTCGGCACATAGAGCAGCGGTCCGGTGACGCTCTTCGAATTATTGTCGATTCCATCGATCGCGAAGTTGTTGTTGCGCGGACGCTGGCCGCTGACCGAGGGGCCGGTGCCCGCGCCAAGACCGCCCGAACTGGTCACGCCGGGCGCCTGAAGGGAAAGGTTGAGGACACCGAGGCCGACCGCGGCGCTGGGCAGGTCCTGGGTCTCCTTGAGCGAAAAGGTGGTTGCGATCTGGGCGGTTGTCGTGTCAATCGAGACGTTCGCCTGGCTGGTCACCTCGACGGTGGTCGTCTGCCCCGCCGCTCCCAGCGTGACGTCCTGCGTCTGCACATTGTTTGCCTCGATCCCAATCCCATTGACGGTCGATGGAGCGAATCCGGCGACAGTAGTTGAGAGGTCATAGCTTCCGTTGGGAAGGTTCGAGATGCGGTATTGACCGGCGGCATTGCTCTGGCCGCTGTAGACGACTCCAGTCGCCACATTTTTTGCCGCGACGGCCGCCTTGGGCACAACTGCGCCGGTGGCGTCGCGGACAATGCCGACAAGCGCTCCATTGGACGACTGAGCGTAGCCGATGCCGGCGCTTACGGAAAGAACCACGGCGGTGATCGCAGTTACTGCAAACTTCCTCGAAAACATGATGAGACTCCTCGTACCGATTCAAACCTGGAGAAAACCTGTACCGCCAAAGGTCAAAGACGCGAAGGCATCCGCGATCGGACACCTTCCAAAATTGCATTTACTGTCAAGTGCGATGAGTAAGAGCATGTCAGGGGCCAAATGCAGATTCACTGTAAGCCCACGCAGATGTACATTCCCAAATCTTCTTGCTATGAAAAACCGGAGAAAATTACAGCGGCTCTTTCGAATAGAGGATAAGTGCCATTCTTGAGCGGGGCCGGCCTTTTCTCTCGCTTCACGACCCAAACGAAGAAAGGGCCGAGCTCCTATGGCTCGACCCTTTACTTTGTCCCGCAGAGACGACGCACCCGTCGCGTAAAAATCAGACCGTCAGAATCTCTTTCTCCTTGGCCTTGAACAGATCCTCGATCCTCTTGATCTCCACGTCGGTCAACTGTTGCACCTCATCGCTGGCCCGCTTCTCGTCGTCGGCCGAGATCAGCTTGTCCTTCGCCGCCTTCTTGATCTGGTCGTTCCCGTCGCGCCGGATGTTGCGGATCGCCGTCTTATGGTCCTCCAACACCTTGTTCAACTGCTTCACCACGTCCTTGCGCCGCTCCTCGGTCATCGGGGGCACAGGCACGCGAATCACCTTGCCGTCGGTCATCGGGTTCAGCCCGGCGCTGGAGGTCCGGATCGCCTTCTCGATCGCCGACACCATCCCCATGTCGAACGGCTGCACCAGGATCAGCGTCGGCTCCGGCGTACTCACCTGCCCCATCTGCGCCACCGGGGTATCGGTACCGTAGTAGTCCACCTTGATCTGGTCGAGCATGTGGACATTTGCCCGGCCTGTCCGCGCCGACAGGAGATGTCCGCGAAAGTCCTCGACGGTGCTCTCCATCTTCGCCTTCAACTGCTCATGTGTGCCCTTCAACGCCACAATACTCGCCATTGCCGATGCCATACACTCTCCTCTGCTGCAATTCCATATTTTACAGAGACGCCCCCCACCGCGCGAGGCGAGCCGATAAAAACAGGAGCGCCTTCGAGATATCCCGCAGCAGCGCTCGTCCTCCGGTGCGTCTGGAAGTCGCAAACGCGTTTAGCGTTACTACTCGGTGAGGCAACTTCACAACCCGCGCACTTCGGAATTCACTATAGCCGGCGAGGCCGCTCGCTCGCCTCCAGTTGCATCAGCTCCTCCGAGTCGCTCCATAACCTGGCGGCCTTTCTTTCGTCATACGACACTGCGGAAGAACGCGCCTCGCTCAGCACACCATCCTTCGAGTGAAAGTACTTGCCCGAATCACCGGCGTATGCAGCATCGGCTGCCAGCAGCGCCAGCGCTTCTCCCGAGAATGGCATCTGGCCCATCGTGACCCCTATCTTTCTCAACAGAAACTTGACGGCAGAGCTCCGGAAGATCGAGGGCGCCATTCGGCCCATTCCCGTCTCCGGGATGAATCCAGGGTCATAGGCGATCGAGCTCATCCGCGTCCCCGCCCGCCGTAGTCGCCGGTCCATCTCATACGCATAAAGGATCGTGCACAGCTTGGAGGTCGCATAGCGTCGCCCGCCGGAGATCGGCTTCCCGTTCCTGCCCTCTTGCGCCAATGCTTTCGCGTCCGGCTCGACCGCCGCCCCAACCGTTTTGCCGTCCATCGAGGCCGGATCGTGCGTTCCGCTTGCCGTCCATACGATCCGCCCATCCATCGCGATTGAGTCCAGCAGCAGGTTGGTCAGCAGAAAGTGCCCCAGGCAATTGCCCGCGAACGTTTCCTCGTATCCGTCTGCACTGTAAGTGACCGGTCCTCGGAACTGTGCCCCCGCATTGCACACGATGCTCACGAGCTCTCCGTCACCTGAAGTACCGTCGCGCAGCATCGCTTTGCAGTGCGCTGCACCTGCGCGCACCGAGGCGATCGAGTTCAGGTCCAGTTCCAGGACCTCGACCCTGACCCCGGTCTCCGTCCGGAGCTGCTGTGCCACTCCTTCAACCCTCTCCGGGTTACGGCCCGCCAGAATTAGGTTGCATCCGAACCGCTTCGCCAGCGTCCGCGCCCCCTCGAGCCCAAGCCCAGCATGGCCTCCCGTCATCAATACTGTTGGCATACATTCTCCCGCCACAATTCCAGTGCGGAGCAGCATGGGCGCAATGCCGATCCTGTTGGCAGCCGGAATCTCGCTATACATCAAGACTATGCCCTGAACTTAGTCTAGCCAGACGGAGCCGCTCAAGCCGCAACACGGCAGCAGGCCAGTCCCGAAAAGTCTGCTTGTGGGAACGTACCCTTAAATTTCTTCAAGCGTCTTCCTTGCCATCCTTCACCGGCCCCAGCCCCAACCCGCGATTCGGCTTCTTCTTTCGCGCCGGGTAAGCCTTCGCGACCGCTGGCGGCGCTATCGTCTCCTTCACCAGCGCTTCGATCCCGCTCCAATACTTCACATCCGCAGGCCGGGCTGACGGCACCGCACACCGCATCCGGCAGTACCATAGCGACCACTCCAACTCCTTCGTGTTTTTGTTCTTGATCGCGGCTTCGATCCGCGTCACCTCGGAGAACCCGGCCATCCCTAACTCCCCATCGCCCGCAGCCGCCTGCAGGCCTCCGCCAGGTCCTTGTCCTTCTTGGCAAAACAGAACCGCAGCAGGTCCTCGCCCTTCCCCGCACGAAAGAACGCCGACCCGGCGACCGCCGCTACGCCCGTCTTCGCCAGCAGCGCCCGAGCCCTCTCCGCCGCCGTCTCTCCCGGCAGATTCTCCGCCGAAGCCAGCACATAATATGCTCCATCCGGCATATGCGGTTTCATCCCGGCGGCCCGCAGCGCATCTACTATCATCGTCCGCTTCGCCTCGTGGTCGCGCGCCAGTCCCGCATAGAACTCCGGCCCCAGTTGCTCAACGCCATCCGCGCACCCGTGCTGCAACGGTGCAGGCGCACACACATACGTCAGGTCGTGGAAGTAGCCAATCGCGCCAATCCACTTCGCATCGGCGATCAGATACCCCACTCGCCACCCCGTCACCGAAAACGTCTTCGAGAACCCCGACATCACAATCGTCCGCTCCCGCATTCCCGGAATCGCCGCCGGGCTGAGATGTCCCGCACCGCCATACACAAAGTGCTCGTAAATCTCGTCCGTGAAGATAAACAACTCGAACTCCGCTGCAATCGCCGCCAGCCCTTCCAGCTCCGCCCGCGTAAATACCTTTCCCGACGGGTTCGAAGGTGTATTCACCACGACAGCCCTGGTCCTCGACGTAATGGCCGCTCTCACCGCATCGAGGTCCAATCCCCAATCCGGCTCTTCCAGCGCCACCAGCACCGGCACCACCCGCAGCGACTTCAGCGTACTCACGTGATACCCATAGAACGGCTCGAACACCAGCACCTCATCGCCCGGATTGAGCAGCGCCATCGCGGCCGCATGAAAGGCCCCCGTCGCCCCGCTCGTCACCAGCACCTCACGCTCCGGATCGACCATCAGCCCCGAAGTCCGCGCAAACTTATCCGCGATGGCCTTCCGCAGCCGCGCAATCCCGTCCAGCCGCGTGTAGATATTCAGCCCATCCCGAATCGCCGCGACCGCGCCCTCGGCCACCACCTCCGGCACCTCGGTATCGCACACCCCCTGCGCCAGGTTCACGCCGCTCACAGCATCGCACGCCACGCTCATCGCGCGAATCTCCGACTGCACCGCCCGGGGCGCCAACTCGCTCAACCCCAGCCCTCTCAGAGAAACATCCGCCTGCTGCGCCATCACCTCACCTCCATGCCGCCCGCCGGATGAACGTATCTCGAGCAGCAAGCCATACTCCTATTATGGATCGTATGAATCCATCCCCGGGGACCCGAATGCCTGCCGCCCCCCTTTCTCATTCCGGCGATGCCACTCTCCCAGCCGAAGACGCCGTCATCGGCGCCCGCGCGATCCGCAAAGCTACCTGGCGTCTCATCCCCCTGCTCGCCCTCGGCTACGGCATCGCCTACATCGACCGCGTCAACATCAGCTTCGCCGCCCTGCAGATGAACCGCGACCTGCACTTCAGCGCCGCCGTCTACGGCTTCGGCGCTGGCCTCTTCTTCCTCAGCTACGCCGCCTGCGAGATTCCCTCGAACCTGATGCTCCACCGCTTCGGAGCACGCCGCTGGCTTGCCCGAATCATGTTCACCTGGGGGCTGCTCGCCATTGGCATGATGTTCGTCCGCACCCCCACCCAGTTCTACGTCATGCGCTTCCTGCTCGGCGTGGCGGAGGCCGGCTTCTTCCCCGGCGTCATCTTCTATCTCACCCTCTGGTTCCCCGCCGCCATCCGCGCCCGCGCCGTCAGCCGCTTCTACATCGCCATGCCCATCAGCACCGTCTTCATGGGCGTCATCGCCGGAGCCCTGCTCAACCTCCAGGGCACGCTTCACCTCGCCGGATGGCAGTGGCTCTTCCTCGCCGAAGGTCTCCCCGCCATCCTCCTCAGCGTCGTCTTTCTCCGCACCATTCCCAACGGCCCCGCCGCCGCAAAGTGGCTCACCCCGTCCGAGCAGTCCTGGCTCACATCCCAACTACGCGTCGACCACCAGCCGAACAGCCACAACGAAGACATCGGACGCGCCCTCCTCGACCCACGCGTCTGGCAGATCAGCCTGCTCTTCCTCTGCAACCTCACGTGCAACTACGCCTACACTCTTTCGGCGCCGGCGATCCTCCAGTCCATCACCGCGCTCAGCGCCGCCAACGTCGGCTATCTCTTCGCCGGGATGAACCTGCTCGGCGCGCCCTGCATGCTGCTCAACGCCATGCACTCCGACCGCACCCGCGAACGCCGCTGGCACGTAGCGGTCCCGTTCCTCCTGATGGCCGGCGGCTACCTCGTCAGCGGCCTCTCGCACTCGCCCGTGCTGGTGGTTCTGGCCCTGGCGACCTCCGCGCTCAGCTTCTACGCCATGCAGGGCCCGCTGTGGTCGATCCCCGGCACCTTCCTCCAGGGCAAATCCGCCGCCGCCGGCATCGCCGCCATGAACATGATCGGCATGATCGGCGGCTTCGTCGGCCCCTGGGGCATGGGCCTCGCCCGCACCTGGACGGGCAGCTACCAGCGCGGCCTGCTCGCACTCGCGCTGCCCAGCCTCGCCGGCGCGCTTATCATCCTCGCCGGCGCCGGTTTGAGCATCGGTTCAGCCGTATCCCAACCAACGGGAGGGCCAGCGCAGTAGACGTGGTCAAGACCGGTATACAAGGCACGAAGTGCCCGCTCTCCACGTAGGAGGCCCGTCCGGCAGGACAGCTTTGCGGTGTATCGAATAGCCTTTAGAAGCGATAGCCAAGCGAGAACTGGAGCTGCCGTCCAGCGAGTGCAGCCGTCGGATGCTCGAACAGAGATGAGCTCAGCGCGCCGATGTAATTGGTGAAGTTGGTCCGATTGAGCACATTGAAGGCGGAGACGCCGGCGGACAGAAATTTAGCTTTATCCCCGGTCTCCCTGGTGAGGCGAAAGTCATGGTCATACAGCAGATCGAGCGACGCCACGCCACCTGCCTGAAGCGTGTTGCGCGCAACTCCGTTGGGCCGGGCATTCCCCAGGCCGGTATGGAAGTTGTCGTTGCCGGTGGTCTCCGTATAGGGCGTACCCGAATAGAGCGTGGCGCTGACGCCAAGCGACAGCCAGTGGTCGGGATGAATGTTGCCGATCAGATTGAATCGCTGCAGACGGTCCAGGTCGGCCCGGCCCCACTCGTCGTTGGGACGATACTGGTTCTGCGGAAAGGCGTTGATACCGCCGGTGTTGTTGCTGAAGCGCGAAAGCGTGTACTGCGCCTGTCCCGAGAACCATTGGCCGGCCTGCCCGCGAAACGAGAGGTCGAGCGCGTTCAACAGAGTGCGCCCGCCGGATTCAATCTGCTGGATCTGTCCGAAGTTCGGGTTGGGTCGCAGATAGTCGGCCGTCAGGCTGGGGTTGGGCGGAAGTAGGGGAGCGTTCGCATCGCGCGACCGGAAGCTCTTGATCTGCACCTGCCCGCGATAGGCAGCGGTAATCGTGGCGGTTCCATGTACCTGACGCTCCACGCCCAGGCTGTACTGAATCGCGTAGGGCGTACGGATGTGCTGGTCGAAGCGAACCAGGTTGGTCGGGATGGCATCAAGATTCGAGCCTGACGGGAGAGGAAACACAGGATTTTGAATCTGAATGGAGTGAAGCACCACGCCATCGTGCAGCTTGACGGTGGCCGGAAAGTCGCCTCCGGTGCGGTCGTAGAAGACGCCGGTGCCCACGCGAACGATCGTCTTGCCCTTGCCGTTGCCCGGCGAGTAGGCGAGAGAGACGCGCGGGGCAAAGTTGTTGTTGTCCGTCAGAAAGGTCTGCCAGTCGTAGCGAAGCCCTAAAGACGCCTGCAGCCGCGGCGTGAGCTTCACCTGATCCTGGATGAATGCGCCAAACTCGTTGATCCAGTAGAGACCCCGCCCAATGCCCTGCTGCGCGGTAAACACATACGGAACGTTAGCGGTGTAGTCGGCCAGCGTCGCGAACTTGAGCGTGCCAATGCGGTTGGTGTGGTCGTCGACCGCACGGCGGCTGAACTGCGGCAGTTGCACTCCGGCGCGAAGGTAATGCCTGCCGTGACTCCAACTGACGATCTCGTTGACGTGAACCGTGTTCTCCGTCCGGGCAAGATCGGCCTGCGCGCCGCCGCCGATAAAGGAGCCGCTCACCTGGACCGATTGCGCGTTGGTGACACTGGTCGTTACATCTTCATCCTTCTCGAACGTGATTTGAAGCTGGTTGATCAGGTTGGGAGTGACGATGATGCGGTCGTTGAAGATGACGTCGTCTTCACGGGAGTTCAGGTTGTAACCCGCCTCCGGCAGAATGATGCCGCCGACGCCTGCATTGATGCTGCTGCTGTCCTCGAAGTTATATCCAACCGAAAGCCGGTGAGCGTCCGAAAAATCGTGCGTCACGCGAGCCGTGTACTGCGAGTTGCGGTTGGGAGTGAGCACGTTTTCGACGATGGCGCCCGTCGGGCCCGCGGCATTGACCACCGCGGCGGTGTCCTGCTGGCGGTACGACGCCGAACTGATAAAGCTGGTGTGGCCGCCGTGGCCGATCGGGCCGGTCAGGTGGCCCTCGTAGATGCGGCGGGACTCCGGCGGCCGCACCGGCGCAAAGTAGTTCTTCGCGTTGAAGATCGCGTCGCGGTCGATGAAATTGGCTTCGCCATGAAAGGTGGGGGAGCCGGGCTTGGTGGTTATCTCAATGCGTCCGCGACCCGGGCGGGTGAATTCGGCCGAATACGGATCGTTGTTGATGCGAACGTCCTGAATGGCCGAGGCCGACACGCCGGGCCCCTTCATCTCCACCCCATCGACAATCAGGGTCACGCCTCCGGACGAGCCGGCCGATGCGTCGAGAAAAGGCGTCAGCGCCGCAATGTAGTCCTGATCGAAGACCGGCAGCTTTCGCAGTTGGTCGCCGGTCACGGCCACCGTATCCCGATTCTCCGAGGCATCGGTCGAGAGCGATTGCTCCGCCCCGACCGTCACCTGCTGGCTGACAGCCTCTGTGGCGAGGGTCACTTTAAGTCCGGTAACGTTGCCCGTGAGCCGGAGCGCAACCGTGCGTGAGGCGAAGCCGGAGTAGGCCGGAACGACCAGCGAATAGCCGCCGCCGGAGATGCCTCTCAAAACGAAGTTTCCATTCGGGTCTGTCGAAGACTGGCCCAGGAGCGCTCCGCTTGCGCTCTCAAGCCGGACTGTCGCACCCAGAATTCCCGCGCCAGTGGGGTCCAGGATAGAGCCGCGCACAGAAAAGCCGGCCTGACCGAAGCCGCGACAGCTTAGACTGACTATCAGAATCAGTAAGAGACCTCGAAGCGTCCACCCCATCCATACATGCTAATGTTTGAACGTTAAGCAAGACTGAAGGCGGGTGTTCGTGTCGTAGCCATCCTCATCATTCTTAAAAGTATTCGTATCCAACGGCGTAACTAGCCGCTTTCCTGAACCGGGCGTGCATGACAAAGCTGCTAAGACGCCTGGCGCTGACGAAAGGAATGAAGCATTTTTCATCCTCGTTTCAGACTTCCTTCATTCTCGTATTTACAAATGCTATTGGTGTAAAAGAAGCTCGAATTGCGGTCTTGAGCGGTTTTTTCGACGCCTCGCCCTTCGGGTTCGGAGATCACATGTCCAGAAGTATCCGCCGTATCGTCTTCCTGATGCTCGCCCTGACCGCAGGGATCTTCTCCAGCGCCGCCATGGCGCAGAGTGGCGGGGCAACACTGCAGGGAACCATCACCGACCAGACCGGCGCCGCCATCGAAGCGGCCCATGTGAACATCACATCGGTCTCGACCGGCGTCTCCCGCGATATCACCTCGAACAGTTCAGGTATCTACACCGCGCCGAACCTCGCCGCCGGAAACTACAAGGTATCCGTCACCGTCCCCGGCTTCGCGTCCAAGACCCTCAACAGCGTTGCGCTCAGTGTCGGCATCGTCCGGGAGCTCGATATTCCCATGGCCGTGGCCGCGACCGATACCGTGGTCACCGTGACCGAATCGGCCAATCAGGTCAACACCGGCGACACGTCGGTGGGAGGGCTGGTCGGTGGCAAACAAACCCGTGACCTGCCGCTGAACGGACGCGACTGGACGACGCTCGCCACCTTGAACACCGGCGTCTCCCAGGTGCTCACCCAGTTTGCCGGCGCTGCCACCGCCACCACCCGGCTCTCGCGCGGCCTGGGCGCGCAGTTGACCATCGGAGGCAACCGGCCGCAGCAGAACAGCTACCGGCTCGACGGCATCAACATCAACGACTACGCCAATGGCGGCCCGGGGTCGGTATCGGGCGCAACCCTCGGCGTCGATGCCGTCCAGGAGTTCAACGTCATCACCTCCGATGCTCCCGCACAGTACGGCCGCATGTCGGGAGGCGTCATCAACTCGATCACACGCCAGGGCGCCAACCAGTACCACGGTTCCATATACGACTTCGTCCGCAACAGCGCGTTCGATTCGCGCGGATACTTCGACCCGGTCGGCGGGGGCGAGCCCTCCTTCCGCCGCAACCAGTTCGGCGCTACCGCCGGCGGCCCTGTGTTCAAGGGAAAGACATTTTTCTTCGCCAACTATGAGGGCTTTCGCCAGGCGCAGGGGGTGTCCATCCAGTCCACGGTGCTGTCGCCTTCCGCCCGGACCGGCCTGGTGACATGCACCCAGGCAGCGGCCGGAACGACCCAGAACAGAGCCTGCCTCAACGGGATCGGAGGCGCCCAGGCACAGCCCGGAGCGGCCGGCGTACAACAACTGGCGATCGATCCGCGTGTCGCTCCCTTCATCAGTCTCTTCCCGTTGCCCAGCTCCGGGGTGAGCGGCAACACCGGAATCTACAGCTTCCTCACCACCCAGAAGACGAATGAAGACTTCTCCACCGTTCACCTGGACCACAACTTCTCGCAGAAAGATTCGCTGCACGGCACCTTGCTCTACGACACGGCATCGCTCGACTCCGCCGACCAGACCAATACGCTGTACGACGAAGCCATCTCGCGGCGCACGACCGCTGCCCTGGAAGAGGTTCATATCTTTTCAGGAACATTTACCAACTCCGCGCGTTTGGGCTACAACCGGTCCGTGGCCATTGCACCGAACGAACAGGCTGTGCTCAATCCAGCGGTCAACAACCCGGCGCTGGCCTACTATCCGGGCAGCACGACGGGGCAACTGCTGGTTTCGTCGCTCACCACGGTGCAGGGCGGATCGGGTTCAGTGGGCACCAACGCCTTCCACTACAACTCCTACCAGGTCTACGACGATGCGACCTACGTGATCCGCAAGCATACTCTGACCTTCGGGGGAGCCGTCGAATACGACCAGAACAACTCCCTTGGCGGCGTTCTGCCGAACGGAGAATGGAACTTCGGTTCGATCAACAACTTCCTCACCAACGTGCCTACCTTCTTCGAGGGCGGCGTCCCGGGAACACCCGTCATTCCACACGATCTGCGGCAGACGATCTATGCCGGATACTTTCAGGACAGTTGGAAGTGGTTCAGCAACCTGACCCTCAACCTTGGTCTCCGCTACGAGATGGCGACCGACACGACAGAGTCGGCAGGACGGCTCGGTGCGCTGCCCACGCCTACCTCGCCGGCCGCGGTTTCAGAGTCGACCTTCTTCAAAAACAATCCGACCACCAAAAACTTCGAGCCGCGGGTCGGTATCGCCTGGGATCCCTTCCGCAACGGGAAGACGGTCTTCACTGCGGCCTCCGGTATTTATGACATTCTGCCGCTGAACTATACGCTGCAGCTTCAGATCATCTCCAGCGCCCCCTCCTACGAGGAAGGTCGCGTCACGTACCCGGGAACGACAGGCAAGGGTCTCTTCCCCACGACGCCTTTCCTGACCAGCACACCCAAGCTGCGCGATATCTACACGCCGCAGAACCCGCCACGCAGCTACGTCATCCAGAGCAACGTCAACGTTCAGCAGCAGTTGACCCCAAACACGATCCTCCAGATTGGATACATCGGGTCGCATGGGGTACACCAGATCTTCAACACGAACGACATCAACAACGTCGCTCCCCTGGGCCAGGATCCCAACGGAAACTACTACTGGCCCGACCTGGTGAAGGTGACCGGAGCCGCCCGCTCGGCGCTTCAATTGAACCAGGCGGTCGGCACCGAGTCGGAGGCGATCTACGCCGGCAGTTCGCTCTACAATTCGCTGCAAACCTCAATCAGCTACTCGGCCCCGCGCGGCGTGACCGGCAAGATCGCCTACACCTGGTCGCATTCGATCGACGACAGCTCCTCGACCGTCTCGGGATCGAGCTTCGGCAACTCGGTCTCCGGGCTCCCCGCTTTCGACCTGCGGCTGGACCGCGCCGATTCGGACTTCGACGTTCGCCACATCTTCTCGGCGAACGCGGTCGCGCCTCTGCCCAACATCAAACGCGGCGGAGCATACACCTCGGTGCTGCGCGGCTGGAGCCTGAACAACATCTTCAGCATCCGCAGCGGTATTCCGTTCACCCCGATCATCGGTGGAGATCCGCTCGGCCTGCTGGGATCGCAGCCATTCGCCTTCCCGAATCGCGACGTGTCCACGAGAAGCTGCACCAATGGCCATAACGTCAAATACATCGACACGTCCTGCTTCAGCTTCCCGACGACGTATCAGTACGCCAACGGATTCAACGGTCCGCTCCTCGGAACCAGCCGGCGAAATACACTCAACGGCCCCGGCTTCTTCTTCTGGACGACCGGTTTGATGAAGGACCAGGCCATCACCGAGCGTGTGCGAGCCCAGTTTCAGGCGCAGGCCTTCAACGTCAGCAACCATACCAACTTCGCCAATCCAGCCAGTGCGCAGACCCAGATCTACAGCGTCAGCGGAGCGCTCTCTGGAACCGCCGGACAACTCACTTCGGCGGCTACCCCTGGACGGCAGCTACAGTTTGCCCTGAAGATAATATTCTGACGAACGCTGCCCGTGAGCAGGCAGGTAGTCTGCCAGCATCGCAATCGGGTGCATGGGCCATCCGCTCGAACGTCGTGCAGTGAGGAATCGGCCTATGAAAAAGTTCTTCTTTACGCTGCATCTGCTGGTTGGCCTTTGCTCAGCCGTGGTGCTGGTTGTGCTGAGCCTTTCAGGCACGATCATCGCATTCGAGCCGGAGTTGAACAGGCTGATGCATCCGCAGTTGACCAACGTGCTGGTGACTGGCCCTGTGATGAACTGGGATTTGGTGAAGCAGCGGGTCGAGCAGCAGGCGCCGGGATGGAAGCTGAGCCGCTTCTACTTCCCCGATCGCCCGGACCTATCGACCTACGTCCGCCTTCGCTCTATTGGCACGCATCGCACGCGGCAGATCTACGTCAATCAATACACCGGGAAGATTCTCGGCAGCACCGAAGATGGCCCGAACCTGCTGATCAAAATTCACGACCTGCATGTGAACTTTCTCACCGGCGAGATGAAAGGACATCCCGGAAGCCTGGTGGTCATGGCAGGAACATGGGCGCTTCTCCTCCTCTCTATCACTGGGCTGGTCCTCTGGTTTCCGCGCAAGGTCTTCGGCTTCCGCTGGAGCTCCGCCCCGCCGCGCCTGAACCGCGACCTGCACATGAGCCTCGGCTTCTGGAGCTCCGCGGCGATGTTCGCCTTTGCCATCACCGGCGTGGGTCTGCACTACCAGACCGGCAAGCTGCTCAGCCTGCTCAATCGCCCGGACAACGCCGCCTCGCTGCCGGGACATGGGACCTCGATCGAGGCCATGACACAGACCGCCAGAGAGGCGCTGCCCGGCGCCGAAATCCCGCGTCTGCTGCTGCCGGAGAAGGCAGGCGACCCGGTCTTCCTGTACATGCGTTTTCCGGAGGACAAGACGCCCGCCGGCCGCAGCTTCGTCACCCTCGATCCAAAGACCGGCAGCGTCCTCTCCGTAGGCTCGTCCCGAACCGCGCGCCTGCTTCAGTCCGGGTTGGTGCGGTATACGCGGGAGATTCACACCGGCACACTGTTCGGCCTGCCGACACGCATTCTCGCCATGCTGCTGGGCTTTAGCCTGTCGATCCTGGCAGTCACAGGCCCGATGATCTGGATCACCAAGCAACGGGCAAAGCGGCGAGGACGCCGTGCGCTGGCGGGGAGAGCGGAGACAGCTACGCTGCACGCCCGCTAGAGCGACTCTCTATAGTCGATACTGCTTAGTCAGGCGCTTCACCGTTGAAGCTGGCTTATTTTGCCGGGCTTTCGGTCCCCCCTCTACAATCTAGACTGTGGCGACCAGCTTCCATTTCGATCACGTTGCAGCGTTTGCGCCAGATCAGGCTGAACAGATTCTCCGCAGCATCCCTGCTCAGCCCGGAGTCTTCGCCCTCTGCGGGGCGCGCACGGAAGACGCACCCTACTTGACCCAGACTGCCGACCTCCGCCGCCGGATGAAGCGTCTGCTCGACCCGCCCCAGCCCTCGGCGAACGGGGTCCAGCCGCAGTCCAGGCGGTTGAACCTCCGCGAAAAAGTAGCCCGCATCGAATACTGCGTCACCGGCTCCGCGTTCGAGTCCTCGCTCGTCCTCTACCAGGCGGCAGCCTTCTACTGTGGTTACCCCGAAGCGCGCCGTCGCCTCAAGCTCCACACCCCTTACTTCCTGCGCCTGACGACCGAGAACCCGCACCCGCGCGTCTACACCACGAACAGGCTCTCGAAGCGCGGCCTGGCGCAGATGTACGGGCCCTTTCCGTCACGCCTCGCCGCCGAGCGCTACTGCGACGCCGTGCTGGACCTGTTCAAGCTCCGCCGCTGCCACGAAGACCTGCACCCCTACCCCGCGCACCCCGGCTGCGTGTACGGCGAGATGAACAAGTGCATGGAGCCGTGCAAGCAGGCCTGCACGCCGGAGCAGTACGCGGCAGAGACCGCCGCCGTGAAGCGGTTTTTCGATACCCGCGGCGAGAGCATGGTTATCGATATCGGCCTGGAACGCGAAGAGGCGTCTTCGGCCATGCAGTTTGAAAGGGCAGCGGCGCTCCATGCGCAGTGGCAGAAGGTGAAGGCCGCGCAGTCGCTCGCCGACTGGATCGTCCGGCCCATCCCCCGGCTCCGCGCCGTCATCGTGCAGCCAGCGGCGCCGCAGCCGGAGCATTCCCATTCCCACTCCGAAGACGCGGCGCTCTTCCTGCTCGAGGGAGGCTGTCTCGCCGGCCCGGAGCGTCTCTCGACCCTGGGGGTCCGCGCCGTGAAGGAGCAGACCTCGGTCGGCAGCTCCCTGTTCGCCCAGCCCCTGATGCTTCAAACGGTTCCGCTGGAAGGCGCGCCTGCAGCCGGGAGTTCCGCCAACTCCCCCGAGGACCGGGCGGCCCGTGCGCTCGGCCTGCTGGAGGAAAAAGCGGCCAGGGCCGGCGATCTCGCCCTGCTCAGCGATCACCTCTCGCTGTTTCGCCGCTGGTACTACCGCCCCGAGAAGCAGCGGAACGGCGAGATCTTCGTTCCCAATGAAGACCAGATGTGGCCCATTCGGCGCATCCTTCGCGGAGCCGCCCGCATGGTCCTGGGCGAACCGAAGCCACTTCCGGATGTGCAGCGCGAAGCCGCCCAGGCAGCGAAGACCAGGATTCTGCACGAAGGCAGGCCCGACGTCGAACGAACTGTTCCCGTCATTCCACGCAGACCGGAGACGAAGACGCCGACCACGGATAATGCGGATGAGAACGGATGAACACGAACAGCCTTTAGACCGGAGACGAAGGCCGACCACGGATGGCGCGATTAGTGCTGATTTCGAATGGAGGTGCTGTAAGGCTGTCCTGCCGGACGGGCCCACTTCGCGTGGGGCGGGCACTTCGTGCCTTGTATACCGGTCTTGACACCATCTGCTGCTTCGGCCCTCCCGTTGGTCGGGGACTAGGTTGTATCGACATAAAGGGGAGGTGTTTGCGAGCGATCGGTCTGTAAATCGGGTAAAAGAGTATGGCCCTGTGAGAGTAACCGCAGGTCCTTCGACTGCGCCTCTCGCGATAAAACTGCGAGAGGCTTCGCTCAGGATGACACTTCTTATAAATCAATCTCTTGCGAACAGGCTATATGTCGATACTGCCTAGTTGAATCGATTCGCGTTGTCCGTCGATCCGCGGTAAGCCGCTGCGGTTGTCTGTCCTCGATCGGTGTCATCGATGCAGATCTGTGTTGAGCCATCCATTATCCTGGTGTCAAACCGCCCGCCCGGCGCTCGCCCCCGAAGCCCACGCCCACTGGAAGTTATATCCGCCCAGCCACCCCGTGACATCCACCACCTCGCCGATGAAATAGAGCCCCGGCACCTTGCGAGACTGCATCGTCTTCGCGTCCAGCTCCGCCGTATCGACGCCGCCCGCCGTCACCTCCGCCTTGCCATAGCCTTCGGTCCCCGCCGGCATTACCCGCCAGGCATGGAGCCCTTGCTCCAGCGCCTTCAGCGAAGCGTTGGTCCACCCTCCCGGAGCAGGAACGCTGCTCGGAGCGTGAACATCCATCCACCGTTCCGCCATCCTGCCCGGCAGCGCCGCACGCAACGCGACTACCGCCGCCGCCCGATCCCGGCGGGCATTCCTTTCGAGCAGCGGAGCCATCACTTCGAGACCCGGCGCAAGGTCCACCACCATCTCCTCGCCTGGCCGCCAGTAGGATGACACCTGCAGCATCGCCGGCCCGCTCAACCCGCGATGCGTCACCAGCATCTTCTCCCGGAAGCTCCCCCGCCGCCTGCCCGCGCCCGCCTGCGCCACCACCTCGGCCGAAACCCCCGCCAGGTCGCACCACCGCTCGCGCTCCTGGTCGGAAAACACCAGCGGCACCAGGGCCGGCCGGCACTCCACCACGCGCAGCCCGAACTGCTCCGCCAGGCTGTAGCCAAATCCCGTAGCCCCCATCTTCGGAATCGACAGCCCACCTGTCGCCACCACAACCGACTCAGCCCGAAATCGTCCGGCCGAAGTCTCGATAACGAAATTACACTCCCGCACCACCGACACCACACGTGTGCCTACCAGCAGCCGAACCCCGGCCTTGGCGCACTCCCGCTCCAGCATCGTCACCATCTGCTGCGCGGAGCGATCGCAGAAGAGCTGCCCCAGCGTCTTCTCGTGGTACGGAATACCGTGCTTTTCTACCAGCGCCACCATCTCCGCCGGGGTAAACCGCGCCAGCGCCGACTTTGCAAAGTGCGGATTCTCCGAGAGAAAGTTCTCCGCCCGGCAGTGGATATTCGTAAAGTTGCACCGCCCCCCGCCGGAGATCAGGATCTTCTTCCCGGCGCGCTCCGCATGGTCGATCAGCACGACGCGCCGCCCGCGCCGCCCCGCCTCCAACGCGCACATCATCCCCGCCGCGCCGGCGCCCAACACCACGACATCGACGCTCTCCAAACCCACTCCCGCAGCCTCATCTTCATCATCGCTCATCTGCAAGCAGCAGAGAACCTTGGGGACTATGCGACCATAAACTCATGCCGAGAAAGCCCGAAGAACCCGCCCCGCGCATCGCACCTCCCCAGCCCTTCGGCCCCGCGGCGGCCATCACGCGTCGAGCCGCCGACCGGCTCCGCGCCGGCCATCTCTGGGTCTACCGCTCCGACATCGACTCCCTCATCCCCGCACCTGGGGCCGCAGCAATCGAACCCGGCGCCCTCGTCACTGTGATCGACAGCCGCGGCATCCCGCTCGGCACCGCCCTCTACAGCTCCGCGTCCCAGATCGCCCTCCGCATCGTCTCCGCCGAAGCCGCGCTCACCCGCCCCGCCTACCTCGAACAGACCCGCGAGCGCATTCTGGCCGCCCTCGCCCTGCGCGACGAACTCGCCCCCGAGTCCATGCAGAACGACGCCTGCCGCGTCCTCTTCTCCGAGGCCGACAACCTTCCGGGCATTGTCGCCGATCGCTACAACGACCTCATCATCGTCCAGCTTCTCACCCAGGGCACCGCCCAGGACGACCTCCGCCAGCTCCTCACAGACACCCTGGGCGAACGTTTCAACCCAGTCACCATCTGGGAGCGGCCGGACCCCAAGATCCGCGAACTCGAGCAGCTCGCCCCGCCCCCGCCTGGCCCGCTCCACACCCCCAGCTCACCAGACGCCAGCCCGCATCAGACCACCATCTTCACCATCAACGGCCTGCGCTTTCACTTCGACGCCAGCTCCGGCCAGAAGACCGGCGCCTTCCTCGACCAGCGCCTCAACTACGCCGCTGCCGCCAGGTACGCACGGGGCAGCGCCCTCGACGTATGCACCTACCAGGGCGGCTTCGCCCTCCACCTCGCCCAGCGCTGCCAGCAGGTCACAGGCATCGATGCCAGCCGCAGCGCCCTCGAGGTGGCCGACCGCAACCTCGCTCTCAACCCCGACCTCCCGGCCCGCGTCGAATGGATCGAAGCCGACGCCTTCGAGCTCCTCCGCGAGTACGAATCTACGGGCCAGCGATACGACACCATCGTCCTCGATCCGCCCGCCTTCGCGAAATCCAAACGCGCCACCGAAGGCGCTCTCCGCGGGTATAAGGAGCTCAACCTCCGCGCCATCAAGATGCTGCGCTCCGGCGGCACCCTCATCACCTGCTCCTGCTCCCACCACGTCCCGCTCGAGGAGTTCATGGAGGTCGTCGCCTCGGCCGCCTCGGATGCCTCGGGCTCCTCGGCCGCCGGCGCCCGCGTCCAGCTCCTTGAAACCCGAGGCGCCGCGCCCGACCACCCCGCCATACTCACCCTGCCCGAAACCGCCTACCTGAAGTGCCTCATCTGCCGTGTAGCCTGAACGGCCAACCTAGGTTGTATCGACATAGAAGGGGAGGTGTTTGCGAGCGATCCGTGTGTAAATCGGGTAAAAGAGCATGGCCCTGTGAAAGTAAACCGCAGGTCCTTCGACTGCGCCTCTCGCGATAAAACTGCGAGAGGCTTCGCTCAGGATGACACTGCTTATAAATCAATCTCTTGCGAACAGGCTATAGGTCGATACTGCCTAGGTCCGTGCCCGATAAAAAACTATCGTGTTACGATATAAATCATGGCCCTGAAAGAGACCAGCCGCGCCTCGCAACAGCGGATCCAGGCCCTCGCCGACTTCCGCTATACCTTGCGCAAGTTCCTTCACTTCAGCGAGGACGCTGCCACCGAGGCTGGCCTTACGCCCCAGCAGCACCAGCTCCTGCTCCAGCTTGCCGCCGCGTCCCCCGCAGCCCGGACGACGATCGCCTGGCTCGCGGACCGGCTCACCCTTCGCCACCACAGCGTCGTCGAGCTCTGCACCCGCTGCGAAGATGCCGGGCTTATCACGCGGGGCAGCGATCCGCACGACCGCCGCCTCGTCGTGCTCAGGCTCACCGCCGAAGGAAGCCGCATCCTCCAGACCCTGACCCAGGCGCATGCCCGGGAGCTGCACGAACTCGGCCCCAGGCTGATCGAGTCGCTCAAGCTGTTCACCCTGTGAGCCGCGGGAGCGCATAGTAAGGCCTCTTGAACTACGGCATCCCTATCGAGGCACAGTGAAGCATCCAGACACAACCCGCACCTCCTCTCATGCGCCGCGCCGCGGCTCGCTGGTCCGGCGATACCTCCCTCTCATCCAGGAGGACCTCTCCGCCACCTACACCCGCAACCTGCATAAATGGCTCATCGTCGCGCCCATCATCGGCGTCCTGGTCGGCCTTACGATCACGGGGATCGCGACCGTCATCCTGCGCCGGATGTGGCCCGCCGTCCTGGGCTTCTACCTGCACCACCACTGGGCCATCGTGCCGGGGCTGGTGCTCGGCTGCGCGCTCACCGGCCTCATCATGCAGTTCTTCACCAAAGACCCCAACGAGCACTCCACCGAAGAGATCATCCGCTCCTACCACGAGCACCAGGGCGAGATCGACATGCGCGCCTTCCCGGCCAAGATCCTCGCCGCCATCGCGACCGTCGGCTTCGGGGGCAGTGCCGCGCTCGAAGGCCCCAGCATCTACGGCGGCGGGGCCATCGGGTCGTGGCTCTGGACGCGCCTGCGGAATATCAAGCGCCTCCGCCTCGACCCCCGCGACCGCCGCATCATGCTGATCTGCGGAGCCGCCGCCGGCATGTCCGCCGTCTTCCGCGCGCCGCTCACCGGCATCGTCTTCGCGCTCGAGATGCCCTACAAGGACGACCTCGCCCACGAAGCGCTCCTGCCGTCGCTGATCGCCTCCGTCATCTCCTACATCACCCTCGGCGCCTTCCTCGGCGGCGCGCCTCTCTTCGACTTCCCCAGCGCGACCTCCTACACCATGCGCGACCTGCTCTGGTGCGCTCTGCTGGGACTCCTCATCGGCCTTGCCGCCATGGCCTTCGTCATCACCTTCCGCCGCCTCCGCCGCTTTGTCGTCCTGTGGTCCGCGCCCCACTGGATCAAGCTCTCCACCGGCGGCCTTCTCACCGGCCTCTGCGGCCTGGCGTTCCTCCGGATCTATCCCGGAACCCTCATCCCCCTCGGCCCCAACTACGAGGCCGTCGGCGAGATCCTCAACCGCACCCACACCACCCACGAGCTGCTCGTCTTCAGCGGCTTCAAGCTCGCCGCCACCGCCTTCACCCTCGGAGCAGGCGGCGTCAGCGCCATGTTCGTCCCGCTCTTTCTCACCGGCGGCGCGCTCGGCGTAGCCTTCGCCCAGTCCATCGTCCACACCCCCTCGTACGAGCTTTACGCCGCCGTGGGCATGGCCTCGTTCATCGCGGCAGCCTACAAAACCCCGCTCGCCGCGGTCGTCTTCGTCGCCGAGGCCACCGGCGGCCACGCCTTCATCATCCCCGCCCTCATCGGCTCCGCCGTAGCCTATGGCATCTCCGGCGACGCCTCCATCTCCAGCGATCAACGCGTCCACGAAGGCGTCAGGACCCCGGAGCATCCCGACGAACTACCCCAGCCTGCGCAGCCTATCGATGAATGATCCCCGTCGAGCTCCTCATAACGCTCGGCTCATAGCCCGCTTCCCCTGAGCCTCCAGACGCTATACTGGCTCACACACCAGATTTCCACCCAGCCCGGAGCGTATCGGAATGTCCAGAAATTGCCTTTGCACGGTTGTACTGATCGGCTGCCTCGCCTCATCCGCCCTCGCGCAAACCAAGCAGCAGAACGACCCGAAGAAGGACGAGAAGGTCGTCGTCGCGGGCGCTCCCGTAGCTCCCGCGGGCTCCTCCGAACCGGACTCCGTCACCGAGGGCAGCGTCACCGTCGACGGCAAGCCCATCGCCTACAGAGCCGTCGCCGGAACCCTCACCGTAGGCTCCACCGACGTCCAGGACGCCATGCTCGGGCTCGACGGCAAATGGCTCCCCGACACCGGCGAAAAGTTCCCCGGCACCCCCGAGAAGTCTCCCGAAAAGCCTGACGACGCGCCCGCTACCGCGCGCATGTTCTACACCGCCTACTTCAAGAAGGACGCCGCGCCCGGACGCCCTGTCACCTTTATGTACAACGGCGGCCCGGGCTCTGCGACCATGTGGCTGCACATGGGCTCCTTCGGCCCCCGGCGCGTCGTCACCGCGGACGGCCAGCACGACCCGGGCGCGCCCTACACCATCGTCAACAACGATGAGAGCCTGCTCGACGTCAGCGACCTCGTCTTCATCGACGCGCCCGGCACCGGCTTCAGCCGCATCATGGGCAAGGACAAGGAGAAGGCCTTCTGGGGCACCGACCCCGACGCCCACGCCTTCGAGCGCTTCATCCGTCGCTTCCTCACCAAGTACGACCGCTGGAACTCCCCCAAGTACCTCTTCGGCGAGAGCTACGGAACTCCTCGCAGCGCCGTCCTCAGCGCCGACCTCCACAACGTGGACCTCAACGGCATCATCCTGCTGTCGCAGATCCTCAGCTTCGACAACAGCGTCGACGGCCCGCGCTTCAACCCCGGCGTCGACCAGGCCTACGCGCTCGCCCTGCCCACCTACGCCGCCAGCGCCTTCTACCACCACAAGCTGCCCACCCAGCCCGCCGCGCTCGAGCCCTTCCTGGCCGAGGTCGAGCAGTACGCGCTCGGCGACTACATGGCCGCGCTCCTCCAGGGCTCCGAGCTAACCGAAGCCCGCCGCCAGGCCGTCGCCGAAAAGCTCCACGGCTACACCGGCCTGCCCGTCGAATACCTCCTGCGTTCCAATCTCCGCGTCACCGGCGGCGCGTTCAGCAAGAACCTCGAGCTCAACGACGAAACCACCATCGGCCGCCTCGACACCCGGTACCAGGGCCCCGACATCGACCCGCTCAGCGCAGACGCCGACTACGACCCCCAGAGCGCGGCCATCCAGTCGGCCTACACCGCCGCCATCAACCAGTACATGCGCACCGAGCTCAAGTACGGCCGCAACCAGACCTACCTGCCCGGGGCCTATGTCGATCCCGGCTTCTCCTGGGACCTCCGCCACCAGGCCCCCGGCGGACCTCCCGCTACCCAGCAGGAGGGCGGAACCAACGTCATGCCCGACCTCGCCTTCACCATGAAGACCAACCCCAGGATGAAGGTCATGCTGGCAGGCGGCTACTACGACCTCGCCACCCCCTTCTTCGAAGGCATGTACGAGATGCACCACCTCCCCATCCCGCAGAAGCTCCAATCCAACATCAGCTACCACTACTACCAGAGCGGCCACATGATCTACGTCAACGAGAACGTCCTGAAGCAGTTCCACGCCGACGTAGCCGCCTTCATGAAATCGACCGAATCCGGCAAATAGCCGATGCGCGGTAAAGCTGTCCTGCCGGACGGGCCTCCTGCGCTCAGCCACCCCACAAACGAAGACCTGTTTGCGGGGGCCCCGATTCGGCGGGCACTTCGTGCCTTGTGTACCGGTCTTGACTGCATGTACTGCGCTGGCCCTCCCGTTGGTCGGGATCAAGACTGAAGTCATCGGTTGGAGAACCGCGCTAATTGTCGTTAAGCTTTGATCCGTATCATCCGCGCCCATCCGCGGTCGAAGCCGTTGTTTCCGTCGGCGTCTCCGTGTGCGCCTCCACCAGCCACTTCGCCCCGTGCCGCACCCACACCGTCACGGAATTGTCATCGAGGTTCCTTACCTCCGGCTTCTCGGTCAGGTCGCACTCGAAGCTGCTCACTACGTGGTAGGCCGTCATCGCCGAATCGGGCGTCAGAATCCTGACCTGCAGGTCCTTCAGGTCGTACGAGACCAGCTTGCAGTGCTTCAGAAAGATCACCGCCGAATCCAGCGCCTCGATCTTCCCGCCCACCTGCAGGTAGTCCGGCGCAAACAGGGCGCGCACGGTGTTGAAGTCGCCCTCCGCGAACGTCGTCCACATGTGTTGCTCTAACGCCACAATCTCGACCGGCTCAGGCGGCGTAGAAGACCGCGAAGGCTGGGAAGATTGGAAACCAGACACGCTCTGGGCCGCAGCATTCGGGTGCGCGACAGATGGCGAAAACAAGGCGAGAAGCAGAAGGAGGCGGCGCATGGACTTTATCCTAACGCCTGCCTCCCCATTCGCTTACTGTGCGTTCGGAGGCGGCGTACTCCCGGCCGGCTTCGTCCCCACCTTGCGCACCGACGCGTCCACGATCGCATACAGCAGTTGCTGGTGGTCCGCCTTGGCCTTCATCTTGATGTACTCTCCGGCTTTTCTACCCGCCTCCGCGCTCGCCGGCAGCGTCAAGCCACGTGTCTGGGCGGAGATCGCCGCCAGTTCCTGCACGATATCGAAGAACGTGGCCTCATTCCTGCCCGCCATCTGCCAGCAGTCTGAGACGGTGCAGGTCAAAATCTGCTCCGTCGTCCAGGTGTGAGCTTCCTTTTCGCCCGGATCGGTGATGGTCGCGGGATTGGACTCTGCTCCGGTTTGGGGCGTGGTCTCGGGCTTGGTTGCGGACTGGGGATGTTGCGGCTGGGCTACGGCAACCGTTGCCGCCGCAAGGCTAACGCATAGGGCGAAATTGCAAATCCTGCTTACTGGAGACATGGGCACGTTCCTCGTAATTTCAGTTGAAAAGTCGATCTGGCCTTGCCGGGGCGACAAAAGATTTCTAATACGGCCGGCCATACCGGTCGCGACGGGTATTGTTCTGGTGAACCTTGCCCACCACCGCGCCGATGCCCGCTCCCGCCGCACCGCCGATGATCGTCCCCTTCAGGCCGCCGCCGAACAACGCACCCAGCACCGCGCCGCCGGCTCCTCCGATCAACGCTCCCTTGCCCGGCCCAATCCCGCCCTGGTTGCGGTCGTCCCGATAGTTGCCGCCGTGATAGTTTCCACCGTTGTAGTTCCCACGGTTGCCGTTATAGTTCCCGCCGTAGCTTCCGCCCCGCCCACCGTCGCGCATTCCGTTGTAGTAGGCATTGTTATTGTTGTTTTGTCGATGATCGTCGCGCTGACCTTGCACCGGCAGCAGACTCACCGCGAACAGCAGGGGTGTGACAAGGACCGCGTTTCGTAGCTTGGTCATAGACACCATAGATGCCGAATGTCGGGCACGCGACGTTAACCAACCGTATTAACTTCAACTTCAGACACCACCGCGGTCATCTTGGCCTGTGCCTTTATCCATTTTCAATTGCCCCTAAAGCGTTTATCCGTATTATCCGCGCCCATCCGCGGTCGAAGCGTCTGCGGTTCCCCGCTCTCCCCCACCCGGTCTACACTGAAATCATGCACATGGTCGCCACTCCGAACCGCACCATGCAGCGTGTGCTCCAGATCTCCATGGCGCTCACCGCCGCCTACGTGGTGGCGACCTTCATCTTCGGCCTCCGTGCCCACTCCCTCGCGCTCATCTCCGAGGCCGGCCACAACGTCTCCGACCTCCTCGCCATCCTGCTCTCTTTCGTCGCCGTCTACTTCCAGGCGCGTCCCGCCACCGACCAGAAGACCTTCGGCTATCAGCGCGCCGGTGTCCTCGCCGCCTTCGTCAACGCCCTCACCCTCATCGTCCTCTCCGCCTGGATCGTCATCAGCGCCATCCACCGCCTCTCCGCCCCGGTCGCGGTCCAGCCGAAGCTCATGATGATCGTCGCCGCCGCCGGCGTCCTGATGAACGGCACCGTCGCCACCCTGCTCTGGCGCGCCTCGCACACCCCCGGCGCAGGCAGCGATGTCAACATCCGCAGCGTCTTCCTCCACATGCTAGGCGACACCCTCTCCACCGCCGCCGTCATCGCCGGAGGCGCAGGCATCCTCTTTACCGGCATGGGTTGGATCGACCCTGTCCTCTCCATCCTCATCGCCGGCATGATCCTCTGGAGCTCCGCCGGCATCGTCCGCGAGACCCTCAACATCCTGCTCGAAGGCACCCCGCGCACCCTGGAGCTGGGCGAGGTCCGGACCGCCATGCAGTCCGTCACGGGCGTCCTCGACGTCCACGACCTGCACGTCTGGAGCCTCGGCTCCCAGTCCCACGCCCTGGCCAGTCACATCACCATCGCCGAGATGCCCATGTCCGCCTGCTCCAGCATCCTCGACGGCATCAACTGCGCCCTCCGCGACCGCTTCCACATCCACCACACCACCATCCAGTTCGAAACCACGGGATGCGAGACTACTCACGGCTGCTCCGCCCCGCCTGCGCTCGAAGCCGTCGGCGCCCACAGCCACCATCACCACTAGCCACGCTCACCACCGAACGGCCTGACACCGATTTACACCGTCGAATGCGGACGAACTCCGCAATCAACTGTCCGCCCCGGGCAGCATCCAATCGTGCTATGCCCACCTTCCGGGAACAAGTCGAAGCCGCTCTCCCCTCCGCCCAGGACATTGCGCATCGGCGCTGGATCTACGTGCCCTATGACCGGTACACCGATCGCATCGGACCGCTGGCCGAGCAGGCTGCCGCCGATACCGGTATCGTGATCGTCGAATCCACCGCCAAAGCTCTTCGCAGGCCCTACCACAAGAAAAAACTGGTGGTCCTGATCTCCAACATGCGGCACTTCGCTCTGGAGCAGCAGGCCAGGGGAGTCGCCGTGCTCTACCACTTCTCCCCTTTCAGCCATGGTCAGGCTCTGCTTCAGCTGCAGCGAAGCCATCCTCTCCCTGCTCTTACCTGCACCACGCCCGCCGAGCGTGAACTGCGGCTCGATCTGCGCTCTGCACAACAAAACGGTCTTGCCCTGGATTTCGTCGAAGACCCCACCTGGGCCTCCACCAGCGAGGACTTCACCGACACCTACGCGCCTTTCACCCCGGCAAATCCTATGTTATGGACCGCTTCTACCGCCGCATGCGTCAGAAGACCGGGATCCTCATGCAGGGGTCGAAGCCATTCGGCGGCCATTTCACCTTTGACGCAGAAAATCGTAAGCCCTTCCGGAATCAGGTTCCCGTTCCTGCGCCGCCGTCCTTTCCTCCCGACCCAATCACAAAGGAGGTCATCGCCTTTGTGGAAGAGACCTACGGCCACCACTTCGGCACAACCCGTAACTTCGACCTCCCCTGCACCACGGCGGACTGCGATCGTTTCTGGCGCTTCTTTCTCAACCATTCACTCCCGCACTTCGGTCCGTTCGAAGATGCCATGCGTGACGATCACCTTCAGCTCTTTCACTCGAAGACCTCCGTTCTGCTCAATCTCGGGCGGCTGCTTCCGCTTGACCTCATCCGCGACGTAGCCGAGCGCGCCGTCACCGGTGTTGCCCCGCTGGCCTCCTGCGAGGGCTTCATTCGCCAGTTGCTCGGCTGGCGCGAGTTCATGCGCCATCTTCACGAGCAGACCGATGGCTACCGCCTCCTGGCGGACGACGTGCCGCAAGAGGCGCGACCGCGTCCCCAGGAGCAGTCGCCCGACCGGACACCCGTAGCAGCCGCTGCATACAAGGCCTCCGGCGTGACCGATCCCTATGCCAGCGCGCGGCCCTCCGCCCTCCACGCCTCTCTCCCCCTGCCCGCCGTCTACTGGGGCGTCAAATCCGGCCTGCACTGTATGGACACCGTCGTCGCACAGGTCATCGAGGAAGGTTGGTCCCACCACATCACCCGGCTCATGGTGCTCTCCAACCTCGCCACCCTCTGCGGATTCTCCCCCCGCGAGCTCACCGACTGGTTCTGGTTCGCCTATGTCGACGCCTACGACTGGGTCGTCGAACCCAAGGTCCTCGGCATGGCAACCTACGCCGACGGCGGCCTCACCGCCACCAAACCCTACGTCTCAGGAGCGGCCTACATCAACCGCATGTCCAACTTCTGCGGCCATTGCGTCTACGATCCCAAAAGATCGACCGGTCCCGGCTCCTGTCCCTTCACCTCACTCTACTGGACCTTTCTCGAACGCAACCAACCGATCCTCGCCGGCAACTTCCGCATGTCGGGGCCGTACCGGTCGCTCCGCGGCAAATCCAGCCAGGAGCTTGTCCAACTGCGCGCCCGGGCTGACGAAGCCATAGCTCATCTCGCTGGCTTCAGCCGCCCGGGCTACGCAGGGTAGAGAGCGACCGGTCGAGACTTGGCAGCCTACCTTATGGGCGCTCTCTCTTAAATCGGTTCGATCAGCGCCGACCGGTGGTAAGCCTTCCCCCCCGCCTACCCCACCAGCGTGGCGTCCAGCGTAATCTCCGCCGCCTTCAGCACCTTCGACACCGGGCACCCGACCTCCGCCTTGTGCGCCAGCTCCGCGAACTTCTCCTTCGTCGCTCCCGGCACCTTCGCCTTCGTCGTCAGGTGGATCTTCGTGATCGTCGGCCCGTCGTGCATGTCGAGCGTCACCACCGCGGTCGTCTCGATCGAATCCGGCGTCATCCCGGCCTCGGTCAACTGCCCGCTCAGCGCCATCGTAAAGCAGCCCGCATGGGCCGCCGCGATCAACTCCTCCGGATTGGTCCCCACGCCCTCCGCGAACCGCGCCTTGAAGCTGTACTGCGTCTCTTTGAGCGTGCCGCTCTGGGTCGAAATCGTCCCCGAACCCTCTTTGATCGTTCCATGCCACATTGCACTCGCGCTGCGATCCATGCCGTTCTCCTTTGCCGTTTATATGACACTTCATTCGATGCCGCTCAGGCGAAGAAGGCTTGCCGCCGATCTCCACCGATCAACACCAATCAAGAACAGACAGACTTCGACCGCGGATCGACGCGGAGGAACACGGATAGAAACTTGAGTACGATTAAGGACGATAACGGCGAAGGGGTAAGACTATCGGTTGTTGATCCGTGTTCTCCGTGTCATCCGCGCCGGTGGTTGCTTTGATCTGTCCTTAATCGGTGCTGATCGGTGGTGAGCCGTATTCCCCGTCCGGTACACCCGACTTTGGTATGTTTATCTCCATGGGAATGAAGCCCCTCCGCGCGGCCGCCCTGGCGCTCTCCCTGGCCGTCGCCGCCGCCGCGCAGCAGAATCCGGCGCTCGCCCCCACCCCGCCCATGGGCTGGAACAGCTGGGACTCCTACGGCCTCACCGTCACCGAAGAGCAGTTCCGCCAGAACATGATCGTCCTCTCGGCCCAGCTCAAGGAGTTCGGCTGGCAGTACGTCGTCGTCGACGAGGGCTGGTACCTCACCAACCCCGAGGACGCCGCCACCCCCGAGAACCTCGACTACACCGTCAACCCCCATGGCCAGTACGAGCCCGCCCTCAACCGCTTCCCGTCGGCAACGGGTGGCGCCGGCTTTAAACCCCTCGCCGACGCCGTGCATAAAGAGGGCCTCAAGTTCGGCATCCACATCATCCGCGGCATCCCCAAACAGACCTTCATGGCCAATGCCCGCATCGGGCGCACCCGCTTCCGCGCCGCCGCCGCCGCCGATCCCACCGACGTCTGCCCCTGGAACTCCGACAACTTCGGCGTCAAGGCCAACGCCGCCGGCCAGGCCTGGTACGACGCCCTCATCAAGCAGTACGCAGGCTGGGGCGTCGACTACGTCAAGGTGGACTGCATCGCCTCGCACCCCTACAAGGCGGCCGAGATCAAGATGATCCACCGCGCGATCGTCCGGAGCGGACGCCCCATCGTGCTCAGCCTCTCGCCCGGCCCCACCGCCCTAGCCAATGCCGCCGAAGTCGGAGCCAACGCCCAGCTCTGGCGCATCTCGCAGGATGTGTGGGACCACTGGGAGAAGGATCAGGAGTCGACCCAGTCCATCAAGGGCCAGTTTCCCCTGCTCGCAAGCTGGGTGAAGTACGCCAGACCCGGCAACTGGCCCGATGCCGACATGCTCCCCCTCGGGGAACTCGGCCCCTCGCCCGGAGAGGGAAAATCCCGCACCACACGCCTCACCGAAGACGAGCAGCGCACCATGTTTACCCTCTGGTGCATCGCCCGCTCCCCCTTGTTCATCGGCGCCAACCTCACCGGCATGGACGGCTTCACCAAGTCGCTCCTCTCCGCCCCCGGCGTCATCGCGGTCGACCAGAGCTCCATCAACAACCAGCTCGCGGCGCAGGACGGAGACGTCGTCGCCTGGACCGCCAACTCCTCCACCGGACCATCCGCCTACCTCGCGCTGTTCAACCTCAGCGACACCTCCGTCCACGTGGACAGCGCCTTCGCCTCGTACGGCCTGCCCGGCGACACCTACACCCTCCGCGACATCTGGCAGCGCAAAGAGCTGGGCAAACATGCCGGCATCTCCGTCGACCTGCCCGCCCACGGCTCCATCCTCTTCGAACTTCGGCCTTGAGAGGTATAGCTGTCCTGCCGGACGGGCCCACTGCGCTCAGCCACCCCACAAACGAAGACCTGTTTGCGGGGGCCCCGATTCGCGGGCACTTCGTGCCTTGTATACCGGTTTGGACACCATGTGCTGCGCTGGCCCTCCCGTTGGTCGGGATCGAGCTTTACAGAATCCGATCGATGCGCGGTGGGTGGTCAGCGATTGGTGATGGGATGGTTGTGCAGGCCGAGCGATCCGAGCATGCCGAAGGTCTGGAGCAGCCAGACGATGACGGCGATGATGACGACAATCCGGATGATCTGCTTGATGGTTCCGTCCATCGGGATGAGGCCGATGAGGTAAAGCACAAGGCCGACAACGATCAGCGTGACGATGACGCTGATGAGAGTGGGAGTGAGCATGGGGCCGGTCCTCTTTCTGAATTTCTGAAGGATGTGATGCTAACAAACTACGGCGGGCCTCGTTGAAGAAGCTCCCGGACATCGTATGTCATCGAGCGCGTGTTGGGACACAAGGATTTGAAGGAACAGAGTACGACGGGCGACCGCGGATTGCCACGGAGCGACGCGGATAAGGCGCAACGAGGATAACGACGATAGAGGCGGATAAGAGAAGAGGTCGGAGGCGCAGAGGTGGAGCTATGGTTCACTCTTCACGCGAGGGTGGCCGGATGCGATAGCTGCGCGGCAAAGATGGGGCACCCGGATTTGTGGCGGTGGGGCAGGCTTCAGCCGGTGCTTCAGCCGGTGCTTCAGCCGGTGCTTCAGCCGGTGATGATGCCCATGGCGACCACGGCGAAGAGGATGGCGGCGGCGTCCTCGGTCAGGGCGACGTGCCAGTCCTTGCAGCCGATGTGGTTTGAGAGCTCGCCGCGGAGGTGCATGCCTCCGAATGCGCCGATGGCGACGCCGACCAGGGCCAGAAGGCCCGCTTCGAGGCTGGAGGCGTTGAGGCCGACACCTGCGATGGCGCCGGCGAGGCCGCCGAAGACGAATCGGGCGATCAGGGGTCCGGCGGAAGTGCGGTTTGGAGTTTTGGGTAGCTTGTCGCCGATGTACTCGCCGAACGCGAGGAGCGTGAAGACGATGACGGAGGCGAGGCTGGCGGTCCAGAAGGCCCAGGTGCTTTTTACCGGCAGGTAGCCGAGCCACGCGAACCAGCAGAGGACGGCCATGCCGGTCATGGTCCTCATGCCGGTGGCCATTCCGAGGAGCGGGATGGCGAGGAGCCAGGTAGTCATCTGCATTACCATTAGTTGTCTCCTGTTGGTCAGGTCACTCTATCGGAAGACGTACCCGCAGCAGCTAAAGCCGCATATCGAACGGAAGATTTAGGGCACAGCTAAAGCCGTGCCCTTGACAAAACTTATCAGCGCAAAACTTCTGACCGTTCACACGTCGTACCCTTGACGGATCGGGACTTTTTCAGAGGCTTCCCTGATCCGGCCTTACTGAAATGCAAGCGGCATTAGAGCAGTATTACAGTGGGTGCAATTCGGAGTATGGCCCTGTGAGAGTAAACCGCAGGTCTTTCGACTGCGTCTCTCGCGATAAACTGCGAGAGGCTTCGCTCAGAATGACACTTCTTATAAATCAATCTCGTGCGAACAGGCTATAGGTCGATACTGCCTAGTTGTTGCGCAGCCAGGTGTAGAGCGGAAAGCTCTCGGCGAGCTCCTGCACCTGGTTCTGGATATGATGCAGTCTGGCGGGGTCGGTGCGGTGTTCTAGAGCCTCGGCGATCCAGGTGGCGATGGTGCGCATCTCGGGCTCCTTCATGCCGCGGGTGGTGAGGGCGGGGGTGCCGATGCGGACGCCGCTGGGCTTCATGGGCGGGTTGGTGTCGTAGGGGATGGCGTTTTTGTTGACCGTGATGCCGGCTTCGCCGAGGGCGGATTCGGCCTCGGAGCCGAGCATCCCCCTCTGGAAGACGTCGATGAGGATGAGGTGGGTGTCGGTGCCCCCCGAGATGACGCGGTAGCCCTGGGCGGCCATGGCTTCGGCGAGGACCCTGGCGTTGGCGACGACTTGTTTTGCGTAGACGGCGAACTCCGGCTGGAGGGCCTCCTTGAAGGCCACGGCCTTGGCCGCGACGACGTGCATGAGCGGGCCGCCCTGTTGGCCGGGGAAGACGCTGCGGTCTACACCGGCTGCGAACTGCTGTTCGCAGAGAATCAGGCCGCTGCGTGGGCCGCGCAGGGTCTTGTGCGTGGTGGAGGTGACGACGTGGGCGTGGGGGACG
Organism: Edaphobacter sp.; assembly: GCA_965277575.1. GTDB lineage: Bacteria > Acidobacteriota > Terriglobia > Terriglobales > Acidobacteriaceae > Edaphobacter. Next base: position 1,830,135 of record CBDIDK010000002.1, on the reverse strand, counting down.
GGTGACGGATGCGCTCCTCCGGCGACGAGGCCGGCGAAGTGGGCCATGTCGATGAGGAGGCAGGCGCCCACCTTATCGGCGATCTGCCTCATGCGGGGGAAGTCGAACTGGCGGGGGTAGGCGCTGCCGCCGCCGATGATCATCTTCGGCTTTTCGCGCAGGGCTAAGGCTTCGAGCTCGTCGTAGTCGATGACCTCGGTGTCTTTGCGGACCTGGTAGCCCACGACGCGGTAGAGCTTGCCCGAAAAGTTGAGCTTGTGGCCGTGGGTGAGGTGACCGCCGTGGGCGAGATCGAGGCCGAGGATACAGTCGCCGGGGGTGAGCAGGGCCATGTAGGCGGCGGCGTTGGCCTGCGAGCCGGAGTGGGGCTGGACGTTGGCGTGGTCGGCTCCGAAGAGCCGTTTGACGCGGTCGCGGGCGATGTCTTCGACGATGTCGGCGTACTCGCAGCCGCCGTAGTAGCGCTTGCCGGGGTAGCCTTCGGCGTACTTGTTAGTGAAGACGGTGCCGGCGGCTTCGAGCACGGCGCGGCTGACGAAGTTCTCGGAGGCGATCATCTCGAGGCCTTCGTGCTGGCGGGCAACCTCGTGTTCGATCTGGGCGGCGATCTCGGGGTCTGCCGCGGAGAGGGTGGCGTTCAGGTCGATGGGCATGGGGGTATTTTATGTCACCGGAGATTTGCGGCTGGGGATGGCGATCAAGGGCCGACCGCGGATGGGCGCGGAGGAACGCGGATAAAGGCGGTGATGATGGGGATAGAGGCGGATCAGAGCGGATTTTGAATTCGGCTGTGATTGCGATGCTGTGATTGCGATGTGGCGTATGCCGTTGGGGTCAGGTGGAGGGCGTGCTCGGACGGTTTTGCCGGAGGCGCTTGAAGGCTTTGTAGACGAAGCTTCCGAGATACCAGCCGTCGATGTATTTGTAGGGGGTTTCGCCTGTGGTGTAGTGGCCACAGGGGAGGACCCTGGAGACGTAATCGACGTGGTGGCGGTCGAAGTTTTTGAGGACGTCGAGGGAGAACTGGCGGAGGAAGGTGAGGTCGTAGGTGGCGTGGACGACGAGCGCCTGGCGGGGGTTGGCGGGGTCTGAGTTATGCGCGAAGCGGTCCATGTAGGCCATGGGGCTGACGCCGGAGAAGAGCTGGCGGAGCTGGTCCTGGGTGAGGCCGGCCTGCTCGAATGCGGCGCGGATGTGGCGGGTGGACTGGCCGGTCCAGACGACGTCGCCGAACCAGGTGGAGGCGTGGTTGAAGGCGCAGACCTGGATGCGGGGGTCGAACGCCGCGGCGATGAAGGCGTAGGCGCTGCCGAGCGAGGTGCCGAGGACGCCGAACTGCTCATACCCCTGCGATTGGAGCCAGTCGAGGCAACTGCGGATGTCGACGACGGCCTGGCGGCAGGCCTGGGTGGTGCGGCCTACGTTGGCGCTGACGGCGTAGTCGGAGCGCTCGAGCTCGGCGGGGCGGCGGATGTCGTGGTAGGGCTTGGAGAGCCGCAGGCAGGAGATGCCGAAGCGGTTGAAGAGGGTGCAGAGGGCGTTGTGGGAGAAGGCGTCGGCGTTCCACTGAGGCATGACGATCATTGCCTGTCTGGGAGCCTGTCTGGGGGCCTGTCTGGGGGCCTGCTTCGGCTTGCCGCGTTGGGTGTCGGGGTGGGCGGGGTACCAGCGGGCGTTGACGATGTCGTTTTCGCGGTAGAGGGAGCGGACGGGCGAGGTGAAGCGGAGGAAGTCGGCCTCTTCGAGCTCGCCGGTCTCGGCCTGACGGCGCAGCTCGGCGTCCTGCTGGAGGGTCTCGGGGCGGACGTTGGTGGGGAAGAGCTGGGGGTGGCGGCGTTCAAGGCGGAAGTCCTGCGGGGTCTGGTAGCCGAAGAACTGGTCGGCGCGGGCGATGATGTCGTTGTTGACCGCGATCATGCGGTCGAAGTCCGAGAGGTGCGGGTCGTCCTCGGTCGCGAGGGGGGAGAAGTCCTTGAGCCAGTCGAAGCCCCACTCGAGCGGGCGGACGATGCGGTTGGTGTCGCGGGTGGTGAGGGCTGTCTCCCAGGAGAACATCCACTTGGCGTAGAGCCTTGAGAGCATCCGTTTAGTTTAGCAAGCGTGGCGGGCGGAAAAAGAGGTACCGCGATGGAAGAGGTACCCCGGTGGGCCTGTGCGGTCTCAGCAATGGGCAGGATGCTTATGCTTTGGCGGCGAGCTGGCGGAGGACATACTGGAGGATGCCGCCATTCTGGTAATAGAGGATCTCCTGCGGGGTGTCGATGCGGACGATGGCGGAGAACTCGGTGGTCTTGCCGAGGTCGGATTCGGCGAAGACGGTGACGAGCTTGCCGTTGGCGAACTTGCCGTCGAGCATGGCGCGCAACTGGCCGGGGGCGTCGCCGATGGCGAAGACCTCCTCGCCGGTGAGGTGGAGCGTCTCGGCGTTCTGGCCGGGCAGGAACTGGAGCGGTAAGATGCCCATGCCGACGAGGTTGGAGCGGTGGATGCGCTCGTAGCTTTCGGCGACGACGAAGCGGATACCCAGCAGGCGCGGACCTTTGGCGGCCCAGTCGCGCGAGGAGCCGGAGCCGTACTCCTTGCCCGCGATGATGGCCAGCGGAGTGCCGCGCTTGGCGTACTCGACCGAGGCGTCGTAGATGGACATGGGGATGTCCTCGGGCAGCAGGCGGGTGACGCCGCCCTCGGTGCCGGGGGCGAGCTTGTTGCGCAGGCGGACATTGGCAAACGTTCCACGGACCATGACTTCGTGATTGCCGCGACGCGAGCCGTAGCTGTTGAAGTCCGATGCTTTGACGCCGTGCTCGATGAGGTACTTGCCGGCAGGACCGTTGAGCTTGATGGAGCCGGCGGGGGAGATGTGGTCGGTGGTGACCGAATCCCCCAGCACGGCGAGGATGCGGGCGCCGTGGATGTCTTCGACCGGGGCGGGGGTGGCGGTCATGCCGTCGAAGTAGGGGGCCTTGCGGATGTAGGTGGAGTCGGGCTCCCAGCCGTAGGTGTCGCCCTGGGGGAACTTGAGGCTCTGCCAGTTCTGGTCGCCATCGGAGACGGTGCTGTACTGGTGGCGGTACATCTCGGAGTCGATCGACGAGTTGACGACGGCGGAGACCTCGGCTTGGGTGGGCCAGATGTCCTTGAGGAAGACGGGCTGGTTGTGCTGATCGTGGCCGAGGGGGTCGGTGTCGAAGTTGTGGCCGATGTGGCCGGCGAGCGCGTAGGCGACGACCAGCGGGGGGCTCATGAGGTAGTTGGCGCGGACCTCGGGGGAGATGCGGCCCTCGAAGTTGCGATTGCCGGAGAGGACGGAGACGGCGACCAGGCCGTGGTCTTCGATGGACTTCGAGACGTCGGTGGGGAGCGGGCCGGAGTTGCCGATGCAGGTGGTGCAGCCGTAGCCGACGACCTGGAAGCGCAGCTCGTCGAGGTAGGGCATCAGGCCGGATTTGACGTAGTAGTCGGTGACGACGCGGGAGCCGGGGGCGAGCGAGGTCTTGACCCAGGGCGGGGTGCGGAGGCCCTTTTCGACGGCCTTTTTGGCGAGCAGCCCGGCGGCCATCATGACGTAGGGGTTCGAGGTGTTGGTGCAGGAGGTGATCGCCGCGATGACGATCGACCCGTGGTCGAGGTACTGGTCCGGGTCGATGCCGAAGCGGGATTTGATGGAGACGGGCGGAGCTTCGAGGGCGGGGATTTTTTTGCCTCCTCCGTCCTGGATGGTGATGACGGGGACGGTGGGGTGCTCGACCACGGGGGCGGAGGCTCCGACTGGGCTGGTGACGTCGCCGGAGGCGCTGGCGTTGCCGCCTTCGCCCTCCCAGCGGACCATCTGGCGGACGGAGTGCTTGTTGCCGCTGGGTCCGAGCAGGGCGGGTAGCTGCTCCCGGAAGCTCGTGCCTGCCTGGGAGAGGGCGACGCGGTCCTGCGGGCGCTTGGGGCCGGCGACGCTGGGTTCGACGGTGGCGAGATCGAGCGAGATGGTGGCGGAGTAGACGGCTTCGGGAGCGTCCGGAGTGTGGAAGAGGCCCTGCTCGCGGTAGTAGGCCTCGACGAGGGCGATCTGGTCTGCCGGTCTGCCGGTGAGGGTGAGGTAGCGGAGGGTTTCGGCGTCGACCGGGAAGATGCCGCAGGTGGCGCCGTATTCGGGGGCCATGTTGGCGATCGTGGCGCGGTCGGCGAGAGGAAGCTCGGCGATGCCGGGGCCGTAGAACTCGACGAACTTGCCGACGACGCCGAACTTGCGGAGCATCTCGGTGACGGTGAGGACGAGGTCGGTGGCGGTGGTGCCCTCCTTGAGCTTGCCGGTCATCTTGAAGCCGACGACCTGGGGGACGAGCATGGAGACGGGCTGGCCGAGCATGGCCGCCTCGGCCTCGATGCCGCCGACGCCCCAGCCCAGCACGCCGAGACCGTTGACCATGGTGGTGTGGGAGTCGGTGCCGACGAGGGTGTCGGGATACGCGACGATGGTGCCGTCGGGCTGCGGCTGAGTGGTGAAGACGACGCGGGCGAGGTACTCGAGGTTGACCTGGTGGCAGATGCCCATGCCGGGGGGGACGGCGGAGAAGTTGTTGAAGGCGGTCTGGCCCCACTTGAGGAAGGCGTAGCGCTCGCGGTTGCGCTGGAATTCGAGCGCGGCGTTGAGGTCGTAGGCGCGGGTGGTGCCGAATTCGTCGACCTGGACGGAGTGGTCGATGACCAGCTCGGCGGGCTGGAGGGGGTTGATCTTTTCAGGGTTGCCGCCGAGGGCACGCATGGCGTCGCGCATTGCCGCGAGGTCGACGATGGCGGGGACGCCGGTGAAGTCCTGCATGAGGACGCGGGCGGGCATGTAGGCGATCTCGCGGGAGGGCTCGGCCTTTGCGTCCCAGGAGGCGAGGAACTTGATGTCGTCGGCGGTGACGGTGCGGCCGTCTTCGTGGCGGAGGAGGTTTTCAAGCAGGATGCGGAGAGAGAAGGGCAGCTTGCTGAGGCTGGCGCCGGTCTGTTCGAGCGCTTTGAGGCGGAAGATGCTGTAGGTCTTGGAGCCGGAGGTCAGGGTGGACTGGCTCTTGAAGGAGTCGGGATGGGATTGGGTGGGCATGGTGTCTTTCTCCAAAGGCGCTGCGGGAGCGCGAGGGTGGGGGGCCAAGGTCGGGCGTCGTGCCTGGAATCGCTTCGCGGCTGGAATCGCAAACGGCTGAAGCATACCAAATTGCGTGAAAGTGCGCGGCTTTGCGAGCGTGGGCTAGGGGCGGCCCCGGTCGGGGCGACCGTGGCGGAAGCGCTTCGTGTTGGGAAGACAGCCTGCCATTCGAGGCTTATTTTACTGCGAGTGAGGCGGGCACGGTAGGGGGTGTCTTCCGATTCGGGGGCGCGCCGGTCCGGACCGTCTCGTCAAACGCTGTGGAGGCCCGCTACAATTGCGCGGAACGGCAAAGAGCATTCGTATAGTCTGAGTCCGGTTTCAGGTAGATGGTCAGGGGCCGCAGGCAGGCCGGGAGAACGCACGATATGGTCAAGATCACCCGCAGGATTGTCTTCGGTATTTCGCTCGGGATTGCAGTGCTGGCTGGCGCGGCGGGGATAACCGGCTGCCACAAGGCTGTGGAGGCTGCGTCCGCGCCGGGCGACTCGGGACCGGATCCGGCGGATGCCAATATGGCTCCGGTGGATGCTGGAGGGGATCCGGCAGCGGATTCGAGCGATGCAGGCCAGCCGCAGCAGGCTTACTCACAGGCGCCGACGCAGGCCGCGCCGGCACGTGTGCTTCGGGTTCAGTCGGAGGGGCCGGCTCAGCAGAATGGAGTACAGTACGCGCCGCAGCAGAGCGCGCCGCCTCCGCCGGACCAGGGATACCCGAACGATCCGAACGGGCAGGGCGATCCGGGATATCAGGGCGGCCAGGACTACAGCTACAACAATGGGCAGGAAGACCAGAGCGCGCCGGTGGAGTATGCGGATCAGCCGCCGCCGCAGCTTCCGGTGTATGAGCAGCCGGAGGCGCCGGAGCCCAACTACCTGTGGACGCCGGGCTACTGGGGCTACAATCCCGTCGGATATTACTGGATTCCGGGCGCGTGGTGCGCTCCACCCTATATCGGGGCGCTGTGGACCCCGGGCTACTGGGGCTTCTACAGCGGGCGGTACGGCTTTCACCGCGGCTTCTGGGGACGGCACATCGGCTTCTACGGCGGCGTGTTCTATGGCTTCGGCTATACCGGCCAGGGATACCATGGCGGCTATTGGAACGGAAACAACTTCTACTACAACCGCACGGTGAACCGGATCAACGTGAACCGGATCACGCATGTCTATAACCGGACGGTGGTGATCAACAAGACGAATGTGGACCGGCGAATCTCGTATAACGGCGGCAGGGGCGGCATTGCGGCGCGTCCTAGGCCGGCGGAGCTGGCGGCGATGCGCGGGCAACGGATACCGCCCATGACGACGCAGGTGCAGAATCAGCGGGAGGCGTCGCAGAACCGGCAGCAGTTCTTCAAAGAGAATCGGGGGCGTCCGGCGATCGTTGCTTCGCCGCGTCCGATTGCGGCGCAACCGGGGCTGCAGCGGCCGAACTTAGGAGGGCAGAACCGGCCTGGGCAGGTCGGGCAGCCGAATGTTCGACCCGGCCAGCCGGGGAATCGCCCGCAGGTGCAGCCCGTACGCCCGGGTCAGCCCGGACAGCCCGGGAATCGCCCTCAGGTGCAGCCTGTACGCCCAGGCCAGCCGGGCCAGCCTGGGAATCGCCCGCAGGTGCAGCCCGTACGCCCAGGCCAGCCAGGGGATCGCCCGCAGGTGCAACCCGTACGCCCAGGCCAGCCCGGGCAGCCGGGGAATCGCCCGCAGGTGCAGCCCGTACGCCCAGGCCAGCCCGGACAACCGCAGACACGGCCGGTCCAACCGCAGAACAGACCGCAGCCGCAGACGAGGCCGGTCCAGCCGCAGAACAGACCGCAGCAGCCGCAGACGAGGCCGGTTCAGCCGCAGAACAGACCGCAGCAGCAGGTGAGGCCGCAGCCGCAGACGAGACCGGTTCAGCCGCAGCCACGGCCGGAGCAACAGCCGCGCCCGCAGCAGCCGCAGCGGCAGGCGCCACAGCCACAGTCGCGCCCGATGCCGCAGGCCAGACCGGCTCCGGAGGCACGCCCTCAGCCGCAGGGGCAGCCGCGCGAGGAAGGCAGGCCGCGGTAGGGTTTAGTGGCGCTCGCCGGGAGGGGAATTGGGCGCCGGCGACGGGCAAGATCGACTGCTGCACCGTAAAAGCTGTCCTGCCGGACGGGCCCACTGCGCGTGGGGCGGTCACTTCGTGACTTGTATACCGGTCTTGACTGCATCTGCTGCGCTGGCCCTCCCGTTGGTCGGGATGCTAGATGCTAAAGGCCCAGCGCGATCTGGCCGAGCAGGACGGCGTTCAGCGCCAGGATGATGGCTACCGTGGACCATCCGGCGATGCGGGTTCGGCGCGCGCTGGCGAAGGTCGACATCACGGAGGCGCGGCTGGTGAGGATCAGCAGCGGGATCAGCGCGAAGGGCAGCGCGAAGCACAGGACCACCTGCGACAGGAGCAGGATCTTGAGCGGATCGAGGCCCACCGCGATGACCACGATGGCGGGAACGATAGTGATGAGCCGCCGCAGGAAGATGGAGAACTTGATGTCCAGAAAGCCTTCGATGATGACCTGGCCGGCCATGACGCCGACGGTGGAGGACGAGAGTCCGGAGCAGAGGAGGGCGACGGCGAAGACGGTAGCGGCGGCTGGTCCGAGCAGCGGGGCTAAAGTCTGGTGCGCCTGCTCGATGGTGGTGACCGGGTTGGCCAGGTGGCCGAAGGCGACGGCTGCCATGACGATCATGGCGGAGTTGATGAGCCAAGCGCCGTTCATGGCGACGAAGACGTCGATGAGCTCGAAGCGGAGGTAGCTCTTGCGGCGTGAGCGGCCGGCGACCTTGGGCTGCTTCGTGATCTCCTGCAGACGGGGCTGCACCAGCGCGGAGTGCAGGTAGACGACGTGCGGCATCACGGTCGCGCCCAGCATGGCGACCGCGACGTAGAGGCTGCCGTGCAGGTTCGCCGGGTCGAGCGTGGGAACCAGGGTGTGGAAGGCGGCGCGCTTCCAGTCCGGGTGGACGAGGAAGACCTCGAAGCCGTAACAGAGGCCGATGACGCCGACGAAGGCCATGATGCCGCGCTCCAGCCACTGGTAGCCGGCGAGGTCGAGCGCGAGGATGAGGAACACCGCTACCGCCGAGACCAGGGACGCTGCCAGGAGGGTTCCGGTACGCGTCCAGCCATGGGCAAGGAGCATGGGCCCGGCGAGCAGGTAGAGGCCGAGGGCCGCGCCGAGAAACTCGGCCAGATCGGTGGCCACGGCGGAGACCTCGGCGGCGATCCAGAGGAAGATGGTGACGGGCTTCGAGAAGTGCCTGCGGCAGTTCTGCGGCAGGGTAAGGCCGGTGACGATGCCGAGTTTGGCCGAGAGGTACTGGATGAGGATGGCCATGACGTTCGACCAGAGCAGGACCCAGAGAAGACGGTAGCCGAACCTGCTGCCGCCTTCGATGTTGGCGGCGAAGTTGCCGGGGTCGATGTAGGCGACGGAGGCGACGAAGGCCGGGCCGAAGTAGCTCCACATCTCGTGGCGGCGAAAGCCGGGGAAGAACCTGCTGCGGATGCTGGCGGTTGGGGCTGCGGGGGCCGGGGCGGGGGTGCTACTGGCGACGGTGCCGGTGGCAGCAGCCTGCGCCGCTGCTGAGTGCGCGAGGTTCGTGGAAGAATCCCCGGCCAGATTGCTGGATGATCTCTGCTCCCCCATTGTGTCCAGTATAGAGACGCATTGCGGGATTGCGCAGGGCCGGAGGGCCGGAGTGCTGCTCCAGCAGCGTTTTTGTTTGAGAATGAGGAAGTAGAGTTGCAGCGGCGGAGAACGGGAGCGGGAACAGATGAAGGTGACGCTGGGGGCGGTGGGGGTGCGGCGCGGACGGGTGAAGACGGAGGCCGGGGAGCGGCTGTTCGACGACTACCTGAAGCGGATGGGGCACTATGTCGAGTGCGAGGCCAGGGAGTTCGCGTCGGAGGGGGCGCTGCTGGAGTGGCTGGAGCGGCAGGGGGCGCGCAGCGCGGGGTATGCGATTCTGCTCGACAGCCGGGGGCGGGAGCTGAGCTCGGAGGAGTTTGCGGCGCGCATGGGAAGGCTGCGGGACGGCGGGATACAGCGTGTGGTGGCGGCGATAGGGCCGGCGGATGGCTGGTCGGCGGGGGCGCGGGAGCGGGCGGATCTGCTGTGGTCGCTGGGACGCCTGACGCTGCCGCATGGGCTGGCGCGGGTGGTGATGGCGGAGCAGGTGTACCGTGCGATGACGATCCTGGCGGGGCATCCGTACCACTCGGGACATTGATGAGATTGCGGAGGAGACTGCGGAGGAGGTTGCGGCAGGGTGAAGGAAGACTTACCGCCGATGTGCACCGACTGCACCGATAAGGACGGATAGGGCCATGCGTCTGTTGGACTCGGCGGGAGAGGCGGCTTATTCGTCGATGCGGGCCTGTTTGGCTTTGCGGGGGCGTGCGGTGGGGGTTTCGGCGACGCATTTGTCGGAGACACGCTGGGGGGTGGCGCATTTGCCGGCGGCGGCGCGGGTGAAGGTGCGGTATAGGCGGTCGACGTCGATTCGGGATTCACCCTGGGGCTTGCGCCCGTCGCGCTCCAGGGCGGAGTGCATGGCGGAGAGAAGCTCGGAGCGGAGTTCGTGAAAGATTCTGTCGATGTAGATGTACGGCAATCGACCCCCTTGGCGTGGCTTCTATGGGAACGATACATTGCCGGGGCTCGATCGGCTGGCTGAGGCGGGGAGATGGTCAGGCGCGGAGGGCCGGGGCCGGGGGCGGCTTCGCGCCGTGCTTGAGGGCCGCGGAGAGGCTGAAGCGGAACAACCTGGTGAGCCTCCCCGAGCCTCCCCGAGCCTCCCCGAGCCTCCCCGAGCCTGCTCCGAGCCGGGACAGCCCAGACGAGCTACTCCGGCTTGCGATGCTCCAGCGTGCCGCCATGCCTTGGGTCGGGCTTGATTATGTCGCGATTCTCGGGGGCGACGGGGTGGACGCCGAAGTCCCACACGCTGGAGTTCACGGCTGTGCCGGAGATGACCTCCATGAGGGCGAACTCGCCGAAGTCGAGCGGCCCGGCCGGGGTGATCTTCATCCAGTGGCCGCCGGGCAGCACCTCCGATGCGGTCTCGACGACGTCCTCCTGACGCTTGCCTGTGCCGAGCAGGCCGATCCGGAAGCTCGCAAGCACACGCGCCCCGGTGCGCACATCCGCGCGGACAATGACGTAGCGGCTGTCGCGCGCGCCGCCTTCGGCATCGGTGATCGCCCTGCTGGTCGCGCCGTGCGTATCGACCACCAGCGGCTTGCCGCCCGTGTCGCCTACGGTCTGGTCGCCCAGGCGCAGGTAGAATACCGGGTCTTTGACGTGGAGTTGAATGGGCGAGGTCTCGCCTTTGAGCTCGACGAGATCGTGCGCGGAGGAGAGCGGATTGATCGCGGTGCGCAGCAGGCTGTGGCCGGTGGTGCGGTTCAGGCCCGCGCCGCTCTGGGCCAGCGGGACGAGCTCGGGGGTGTCGTGAAAGGTGTCCAGCGCGAGCGTGCCGGCCTGTTCGGGGAGACGCAGGTCCCTGGCCACCTCGGGGGTGAGGGCGGCACGGTCGGCCTCTTCCTTCAGCAGCTCCGGGTCGATGGGCGGGGCTTGCGACGGCTCAGATGAAGGAGTGTCGTCAGGCCCGGCTCCGGACGCCGGCTGGGTGTGCTGCTTCTCCCAGCGCCGGGTCGCGTCCAGATCCACCAGGGCGAGCGGAATCTCCTCCTGCTCTCCGCCCCGCTCGGCGCTGATGTACTGCACCAGCTTGCCCGCGATGCGGTAGCTCATCACGATCTGGTAGCTTCCATCTTTCAGGATAAGCCGGGTGCGATGCGGAGGGGTCTCCGCGGGCTGGAGCGCGGTGTGTTGCGCGGCGGCAAGACCCGCGGCCGGCATGACGCAGCCGAGGCCGCCCAACAGCAGCAAGACGATCGCACGAATTCCGGGCGCGGCGTGTGTGCTCTTCCTCATCTGGCCCTACAGTCTAGGTTGTATCGACATATAAGGCGAGGTGTTTGCGAGCGATCGGTCTGTAAATCGGGTAAAAGCTGTAAATCGAGTAAAAGAGTATGGCGCTGTGAGAGTAAACCGCAGGTCCTTCGAATGCGCCTCTCGCGATAAGACTGCGAGAGGCTTCGCTCAGGATGACACTTCTTATAAATCAATCTCTTGCGAACAGGCTATAGGTCGATACTGCCTAGTGCAGTTCTTAGCGGAGCGCGCTGCCTGGGACCAGCGGCTGCGGCCCGTGGTTGTCGAACTGGAGGCTGAAGGCGAACAACAGCGAGAGCAGGTCGTGCTCCTGGGTGGTGAAGTCCAGGCACAGCACATGCTTGACCGGATCGGCGGGCTCGGACTTCTTGCGCGGCTTCACCGGAATGTTGCCCAGCCAGCAGGCCTTCGCGGCGTAGGTGATTCGAGCCGGCATGATGGTGTTCGGGTTGGTGCTGGCCGGTTGCTGCACGGTGGCCAGGGTGATGGCCGCGGGATGGCCGTCGATGACGTAGTGGGACGGCTCCTGCGTGATTGCCGGGGTCCCGTAGCGCTTCAACTGGCGCAGGATCTGCTCGCGGGTGAAGGGGCCCAGGTCGGTCGCGCCCCGCAGAACGCCCGGACAGGCGTCGCCGATGGTGGAGAGCACGAAGACGGAGTTGCCGATTGCAGTGGTGGAGCTGCCGGAAAAGTCCGACTGGACGCACTGGGGAGTTGGGCTTCCGGCGCCCGGCTGTGCGGAGCTGGCCTGGCTGGCCGCTTCCGGGGGGGGCACCTGCTCCGAAGGGACCGCCGTAAACCGGCCCGGATAGAAGTAGGTGATGTTGAGGAGGGGATCGTGGAAGCTCTTGGGCAGCTTCAAGGGCGGCGGTTCGGGTGTCTGGGTGGCTGGCTGGGAAAGGCACACCGCACACAGGAGAAGTAGAGGGAATCCCGCAAATCGTGAAACAGACCGTGAAACCATACCCCCTATCGTACCATTGCGGCACCCCTGAAATCGTGTGCAGCGAACCCGCCGATAGCGGATACCATGGAGGCAATGCCCTCTTCCACCTCACCTCAGCGCACGCGGATTCTGCTCTCCTTTGCCTGCGTGTACCTGGTCTGGGGATCGACTTATCTGGCGATGCGCTTCGGCGTGGAGGTTCTGCCGCCGTTTGTGCTGGGCAGCACGCGCTTCCTTATTTCGGGGCCGCTGATGCTTGGGCTGAGCGCGATCTTCGGCTTTACGATCAAGCCGACGCGGCAGGAGCTTGGCCGGCTTGCGATCATCGGGGTGCTGATGCTGGGCTGCGGCAACACCGCCATTATCTGGGCGGAGCAGTACATTCCGAGCGGGCTGGCGGCGCTTCTGGTGGCCGCGATTCCCCTTTATGCGGCGCTGATCGAGAGCTTCCTGCCCCGTGGCGAAGGTCTTCCGGCGCGCGGCTGGTGGGGCGTCTGGATCGGCTTTGCGGGCCTGCTGTTTCTGCTGTGGCCGGGGCTTCGCAGCGGTCTGCGCGGCGACACCCGCCAGATCGTCGCGGCGGGCGTTTCGCTGGGGGGAGCGTTCTGCTGGACCGTCGCTTCGATCGTCTCGCGCCGGTCTACATTCCGGGTGCGGGGATTCGTGGCGGCGGGCTGGGAGATGGTCTTCGCCGGGCTGTTCGATGCCTGCATCCTGTTCGCCACCAGGGGGTATCATGGCGCGCGGTGGGGGGTGCAGGCGTGGGCCTCGGTGCTGTATCTGGTCACCTTCGGCTCTCTGCTCACCTATACGGCGTACCTGTACCTGCTCGACCATGTCGCGGTGTCGAAGGTGGCGACCTACGCTTATGTCAATCCCGTGATCGCGGTGATTCTCGGAGCGCTGCTGCTGCACGAACGCTTTATCGGGCTGGAGTATGTCGGGATGGCCGCGATCCTGCTCGCGGTGTTTCTGGTCACCAGCTCCAGGATGAAGTCAGGCTCGGCAACCGTGGTCGATAAGGACCTTGCCGTAGGTCAGCAGATATAGCTAACGCAAGGCTGTCCTGCCGGACGGGCCCACTGCGCTCTGTCACCCCACAAACGAAGACCTGTTTGCGGGGACCCCGCGTGGGGCGGTCACTTCGCGACTTGTATACCGGTCTTGCCACCATCTATTGCACAGGCTCTCCCGTTGGTCGGGATCAAGGGCTTCTTCGTTCGGCTGCGGGGGGTTGCGGATTGGAAGAGGAAGACCGTGAGGATGCAGATGAGCGGTTCGAGGGGGCTGCGGAACCTGGCCTGGACGGTGACGAAGTAGTAGACCATGGGGAGCAGGACGAAGGCGCTGGCGTAGAGCGCGGCGGCCGGCCTCTTTCTCCATAGCGCGAGGGCGAGGCCGAGGAGTCCGCCAAGGCTGAGGAAGGCGTAGTTGAGCTCGCGAAAGACTTCGGTCAGCAGGCTTCTTCCGATGGGGTGGGGGACGCCTGACCAGAAGAAGTAGATGCGCTTCAGGGTGTAGCGTTCGAAGCGTCCGGGATGCGCCCGGAAGATCGCTCGGGCCATCTGGCCGCGTTCTCTGCAGAAGGCTATCTCGCCAAGCTGGCGGTAGCGTTGCATGTCGGGAGTGGCGGGATAGATGGAGATGGCCGCGCCCCAGGGAAAGCCGTTGTTGCTTTCGAGGGATGAGGCGTAGAGTTCGGCTCCGAAGTTTGGCCGCATGGGGATGAAGGTGTGGAAGACGATCCAGTTGCGGGCGATCCACGGTGCGATGCAGGCGGCACACAGCACGGCTGCGAGGGTGGCACGGGCGAGAGCAGGCGGAAGGCTGTGCGGTCTGCCCTGCAGCCCGGCTCGCGGCGTTCCGGCCAGCATCCAAAGTCCGCAGGCAGGTAGGAAGATCAGGAGTGAGGGATTGAGCAGGGCGATGAGTCCCCAGAGCAGGCCGAAGGCAGCCCAGAGCAGCGTACTCTCCCGCGCTTTCGGAGGCTCGGGCTGGCCGATACCACGGCCGATACCACGGACCCGCAGGGCGATGACGAGCGCCCAGGAGAGCAGGCAGGCGGTGATGGCCATGTCCCAGACCCAGTGGACGGCGTACTGCATGGCGGCGGGATAGAGGGCCCAGATCCAGCCCGACCAGAGTGCGACCTTGCGGTTGAAGCTTCGTTCTGCGAGCTCGTAGACGGCGACAGCGGTGAGCGCGGAGAAGACGCTGTTGAGGGTGAGGATCGCCCAGGCGGAGAGCGAGGAGTAGACGCCGAAGAGCTTGAAGACGGCCGCGAGAAGAAGCGGGTAGATGGGAGGGCACCAGGCGGTGGGCCCGGAGATGGTGTAGAAGGGGTCGGAGTATCCGCGGCCGGTGGCTACGGCGCGGGCGATGCGTCCCATCTCCCAGCCGAACGGGAAGTGGTCCTGGAAGGCGCTGAAGTGGTAGCTGCGGGCGAGTGTGATGTAGAGGACGCGGACGGCGAGGCCTGCCCAGAACATGCGCCAGGGAAGGCGCGGACCTGGGGTGCTGCCCTGCATCCATGCGAAGAGGCGGGTGAACATGGCTGCTTGATTCTAGAGCAGTCTGGCGGTTGGTGCGGTGTTGGTAAGGTTGGAGACGCCTGATGCGAAGCAGAGGCCTGTGGTCCGGGTGAGACGCCGGGCTGGGCGGGATGGTTGGAAGGGCCGATCCAACGGAAGGGCCAGCGCGGCAGATGTTGTCAACACCGGTATACAAGTCACGAAGTGACCGCGCCACGCGAAGTGGGCCCGTCCGGCAGGACAGCTTTGCGGTCGATACCGATCCGAAATTCGCTCTAAACAGCCGTTACTTCGGCCTCCATGATTTTGTCGGGTGTGATGGGGAATTGCCGGACGCGTTTGCCGGTGGCGTTGTAGATGGCGTTGGCGATGGCGGCGATGACGCCGGTGATGCCGATCTCGCCGATGCCGCGGCCGCCCATGGGACTGAACCGGGTGTCGGGAATATTGAGCACGGTGAGGTCGATCTTGCCGATGTCCGCGTTGACCGGGACGTGGTATTCCGCGAAGTTTTCGTTGACGGTGCGGCCGAAGACGGGGTCGATGTGCGCCTCTTCATGCAGGGCGAACGAGATTCCCCATACGACTCCTCCGATGAGCTGGTTGAGGCCGGTCGTATGGTTCATGAGTGTGCCGATATCGTACGTGCCCACGACACGGCGGATTTTGACCATGTGGGTTTCGGTATGCACGGCAACCTCGGCGAAGACGGCGCCGAAGGAGTAGGCGATATAGGCGGCCTTCTCCGGGCCGGGCTCGGCGCCTGCGGTGGCTTCTATGGGCTCGCCTCCGTTGCGGGCGAGGACCTCCGCGAAGGTCTCGCCGGTGGAGGGATTGGAGGTGAGGAACACGCGGCCGCCGCCCACGCTGAGGTCCGCAGGCTCGATGCCGTGCAGGGGCGAGCGGGCGTCCGCAGTGGCCAGGGCGAACAGTTGAAGACGAGCCTGGATCGCGGCCGCGCGTACCGCGGGGCAGACGCTGGCCGCCGACTGCGATCCCGTCGATCCCGGAGCCATGGGGAGCATGGAGTCGCCGAGCTTGACTTCAATCGCCGAGGGGTCGAGACCGAGGGCTTCGGCGGCGGTGTCCGCCATGATGGTGTAGGTGCCGGTGCCGAGTTCCTGGGTTCCGGAGCCAACGAAGGCGCGGCCGTTGGGAAGAATGCGCACAACGGCCTGCGCCGCGGAACGTCCGGCATGGCGGGCCGCTGTAGCCATGCCGCAGCCGATGAGCTCGGCGCCCTCGCGCCTCTGGCCTGGCGCCGGGTTTCGGTGGGTCCACCCGAACCGCTCCGCCGCCTGCGTGTAGCACTCACGGAGGTGCTTGGAGGTAAACGGGAGGTTCTTACCCTCGTCTCTTTCCGTGTAGTTGGCCAGACGCAGTTGAACGGGGTCCATCTTGAGCTTGATGGCGAGCTCGTCTAGGGCAGACTCGAAGGCGGCGTTGCCGGATGCCTCTCCGGGAGCCCGCATGTTCGTGGCGACGCCAAGGTTCATGTCGACGAGCCGGTGTGTGGTCACGTTCGACTCGCTCGAGTAGAGCATGCGGGTCTGGACAGCGCTGGGCTCCAGAAAATCTTCCATGACGGAGGCATGGAGGATCACGTTGTGCTCTACACCGAGGAGCTTGCCGTCCGCCGTCGCGCCGAGCCTGATCTTCTGAACCGTGGCCGGCCGGGAGCCGACTGGGCCGAACATCTGGCTGCGATCCAGCACGAGCTTGACGGGCCTGTTGACGGTCTTCGCGGCCATGGCGGCAAGGATGACGTGAGACCAGGTGGATCCCTTGCTGCCGAAACCGCCTCCGGTATAGGGGCACTGGACACGGATGTTGCCGGCGGGGATGCCGAAGACCTTCGCAACCGTCTGCTTGTCGACGGTAATGGCCTGGGTGGAGTTGTGGAGGTTGAGCTTTTCGCCCTCCCACCACGCGAGGGTGGTGTGCGTCTCCATGCTGTTGTGGTTCTGGATCGGCGTGGTGTAGGTCTCTTCCAGCGTGACGGTCGATCTGGCCCAGCAGGAGCCAGGGTCGCCGCGCGTGGTGTCCGCCGCTTCGCGTCCGGGTTGCTTAAGGGGACGCGCCTCCTGGAGCCGGCCCATGAAGTCGAGTTTGGCTGCGGCCCCTGGGCGGTACGTGGTGCGGAGCAGGCTTGCGGCATAGCGGGCCTGGTCGAGGCTCGCCGCCACGACCAGGGCGATGGGTTGGCCGTTGTAGTCGACCTGGGCATTCTGTAACAGGCTGAGATTGCGGCGGGCGGACGGCTGCGGAGGAAGAACGGGGAGTCTGGGTGCGTTGAAGGGCGTGAGGACCGCGAGGACGCCGTAGGCATTCTCCGCGGCGGCGGAGTCGATGGACTCGATCGTGCCATTCGGAATCGTGCTCTGGACTATGAAGGCGTGGACGCTTTTTGGGACGGAGAAGTCGGCGCAGTATCTGGCCGCACCCGTTACCTTTGCATGGCCGTCGTAGCGGCTCTTCAACTGGGGGGCTCGCGGCCGCACATCCGCTTCGTTCTTCCTGGCTTCGCTCCGCTGTTGCTCAAACCAAGGCGATGTGCTCATGAGATTTCCTCGTTGAGATGGAACCGAATTGTAACTTCGCCTTGACGTAACTCGCGAACGATTGGAACAAGCTCGGGGGTCTTCGCGTCGTGGCGATACTTCGCGGGGATGTCCGCTGAGTGACTGTCGAAAAGATTCCGTTGACAATCTTCAATTGGTCTAAGAATATACCCTGCTTACAGGCTCGTGCGTCTTCGGCGGTGTTCAATTTCGGAGCACACGTGTGCGCGAGACAGCCCCCGCAGGTGTTCGGGTGCGGTTGAGGGACGTCCAGGCAGGGCTCACAGCGGGGAAGGATCTCAGTAATGGCGAGTGCGGATCACGCTCTTAGGGTTAGTGAAATCATCGATCAGCGGCCTCTGAGCCGCTTCCAGACCAACACCATACTGCTGTGTGGCCTTGTCCTTGTCCTGGATGGCTTCGACACGCAAAGCATTGGCTTCCTCGCGCCCTCGATCGCCGGGTCGCTCCACCTTCGGATCAGCACATTTGGACCGGTGTTCGCAGCGGCGTTGATCGGCTTGATGATTGCGTCGATGATAGCGGGGCCTGTTGCCGATCGTGTCGGCCGAAAGGGACCGATCATTTTTGCGACGCTGACGTTTGCATTCTTTGCCCTGGCTACGGCCAGGGCCAAGACATTCGACCAGCTCGTTGTCTGTCGCTTTCTGACGGGTCTTGGCCTGGGCGGCGCAATACCGAACGTCGTCGCGCTCACGACGGAATACGCTCCCAGGAGGCTGCAGCAGACTATCGTGACCATGCTTTTTTGCAGCATGCCGCTGGGCGCGCTGGTCGGTGGGCTGGTGAGTTCGATCATGCTGCCTCGATGGGGCTGGCAATCGGTCTTCTACGCGGGTGGGATATTGCCTCTGGTGGTCGCCCTTATTTTGATCAAGGTGTTGCCGGAATCGATCCGGTTTCTTGGGGTGTCGAGAAAGGACCGAAGCGCCATGGGCAGGATTCTTGCGAAGATCGCACCAGACGTCGCACAGGCCGGGATTAACTTTTCACCACCGGTTGAGGACCGCCGGCTGGAGAAGATGCCGGTGATCCAACTATTCACCGAAGGGCGGGCTGTCGGCACCGTCCTCCTCTGGATTCCGTTCTTCATGAATTTGCTCATGCTGTATTTCATCGTGACCTGGCTGCCGGCGCTGTTACGCCAGACCCATATGCCAGCTTTGGCCGGCATTCTTGCGGTCTCGATCTTCAGCCTGGGAGGGATCGTGGGATCGCTTCTGCAGGGACGCGTGATGAGCGCGCAGGGAAGCTTTGCTGTGCTGTTAGCCGAGTTCGCAGCGAGCATACTTCTGATTGGATATTTAGGGTCCATCGATTCATTTCCCGTCATGATGATCGCCACCTTTGTGCTGGGCTGTTTGATCCAGGGAGCACAGGCAGGCCTGAACGCGCTGGCAGCCACGTTTTACCCTACTTCCATGCGCTCCACGGGGGTTGGCTGGGCGCTCGGAGTGGGCCGGATAGGCTCGATTGTCGGCCCGATCTTCGGCGGCATCATGGTCTCGCACGCGTGGACGTTGCGGCAGATATTCTTCGGCGGCGCTTTGCCTGCCTTGTTGGCGGCGCTTGCGATCGTTCTGAGCCGTATGCTCGGGGACAGGCCGAATCCATACATTGCGAGGACTTAATTGGATTCCGAAACGGTATAGGTTCGTAGTTTGAACTCGCGTCGAAACAGGTGTCGGCGATCTGATACCGGGGATCGCACTCCATGAGTTCCAGGACGATTGCTTCGCACGCGTTGAACCGCCACGCGCGAGTACGAATTTCCATTGCCGAAACGCATTTACCCAGCCCCGACTGGAGCAGACGCTGCTGGATTTTGAGGTAACAAAACAAGTTTTCGCGAGGTGAGGGTGCACGATACGGATGAACAAAGGATCGACGATCTCGTGGTGGCAAACCACATCCTGTTCGATCAGGGTGTGCTGGATGCCTATGGTCATGTCAGCGTGCGTTCGGTAAGACACCCAACCCACTATTTCCTGGCCCGATCGCGAGCGCCCGGGCTTGTTACCAGGGCCGACATCATGGAATACGATCCGGATAGCAATCCCATCGACCAGCGCGGCCAGCCGATGTACGGCGAGCGGTACATTCATGGCGAGATCTACCGCGCCAGACCGGATGTGCAGGCCGTAGTGCATAGTCATTCCACGGCCGTGATTCCGTTCGGCGTGACTGGTGTCGCACTTCGGCCCATTATGCACATGGCCGGATTTCTTCCCCAGAACGTTCCCACCTTCGAAATTCGAGATGTCGAGGGACCGGATAACGGGATGCTGGTGCAGAATTCCGTGGTGGGTGCGGCGCTCGCCAGAACGCTGGGCCCGGGGTCGGTTGTGCTGATGCGCGGCCATGGGATGGCGGTCGCGGGTCCGAGTGTTCGACATGCCGTATTTCGCGCCATTTACACGCAGGTTAATGCGCAAATCGAGCTTGAGGCCCTGAGACTTGGGTCCGTCGTGTATCTGAACCCGATGGAAGCGTCGAAGGTGAACGCGGTGAATGAAGGGTCCCTGCTGTCGGCTAACCCGCGGCAATGGCAGCTCTGGGAGGCGCAGGCGAATGCTCATTCCGGCCAACGCGCAGGTTTCGACCCGAAGTGATCGAGTGTATGCTGCCGTCCGCGCTCGCAACAAAGCTCGCAACAAAGGGCGATACTGCGGTCTCCGTTCTTTTGATGTTGACAAAAGATTCTTATGGTCTAAACTTAGCCCGTCCCGCCACCAGGGTGACTAACCTATGTCTAAGAGTTCCCGCTTCGAACGCGGCTTTTCCAACTTGCAGCTTTGCTCGCAGATACCTACGAGACGCCAGTTTTTGACCGGGGTAGCGGGGTTAGGTGCGAGCGCCTTCCTGCGAAGGAGCCTCGTGGCTCAGCAAGTGCAGGCGAAGGCCCATCCCTCCTCAGGCTGGATCGACGTGCATCATCATTTCTCGCCACCGACTTATGCCGAGATTACAGCGCAAAAGAAGGTTGCTCCAGCGATTATGGCCGGCTGGTCGCCACAGAAGACTATCGATGACATGGACCAGGGGGGCGTTGCCACAGCGATGAACTCCATCGTGGTTCCAGGTGTGTGGTTTGGCGACAACGACCAGGCCCGGCGGCTGGCACGCGAGTGCAACGAATATGCCGCGAAACTAAGTACGGACTACCCTGGCCGCTTTGGCAGCTTTGCCACCTTGCCCGTGCCGGATATGGACGGCAGCCTGCGTGAGATTGAGTATGCTCTCGATACCCTGAAGGCGGATGGCTTTATGCTCTTCACGAGCTATGGCGATAAGTGGTTAGGCGATCCTCTTTTCACACCCATCTTTGAAGAATTGAATCGGCGTCGAGCAGTCGTCTTCGTTCACCCGACCAACAATGCGTGCTGCACCAACCTGTTACCCGGCATATCTTCGGCGGAGATCGAATACGGGACGGATACTACACGCGCGATCGTGCGGATGGTCTATAGCGGCGCCGCGAAGACGTACCCGAACATCCGGTTCATCTTCTCGCATGGCGGGGGTACGATGCCCTACCTCATCGGACGCTTTGTCAACCGCGTCGCACGGTCGCAGGGGAGCGGCGGAGAGCGGCGGGGACATGACTTCCAGGCCGAGATCAGCAAGTTCTACTACGATACCGCGCAGACCTTTCATCCGGTTCCCATGGAGGCTCTTCGGCATGTCGTTCCCATGTCGCAGATTCTCTTCGGCACAGACTACCCGTATCGTTCCTCCCTGGAAAGCACGTTGGGCCTGATCGAGTCGAAGGTCTTCGACGCCGCGGAGCTTGAGGCGATCAAACGTGAAAACACGCTCAAGCTATTACCGCAACTGAAGAGACCAGAGGATCTGCATTCGGCTCTCGCACCCTTCCGCGGGACCGGTGTTCCCGGATACCGAGCTGACTTATCGTGATAAGAGTATCGGCCAAGTCGCTGGCTGTCGTCGCTGGCCTTGTGCTTTCGTGGTCCAACCCGGTCGCGCGGGCACAGGGAAGCTGTAAGACGATTCTGTACAACGGCAAGATCGCAACGATGAACCGGAATGACTCAGTCGCCTCTTCCGTGACAATCGAGGACGATCGAATTATCGCGGTAGGAGTTACTCCGGGAGTTCCAAAGCACGATGGCTGCGCACGGTCGATCGATCTGAAGGGGCGCAGAGTAGTTCCGGGCCTGATCGACAGTCACAATCACATTGTGCAGGTGGCTATGCGACCGGGTCACGACGTGCGCATCGAGGTTGCCGCCTCGATTGCGGATGTGCAACGTCTGGTCCGCGACAAGAGCAAGTCCGTGGCGCCGGATGAATGGATCACCTCGGTTGACGGCTGGAGTCCGGGACAGTTCGCGGAGAAGCGAATGCCGACGCTGGCCGATCTGGATGCGGCATCGTCCAGCAACCCCATCTACGTCCAGATCGGGTTTGATGGGCCGGCGGCGACTAACAGCAAGGGAAAGGCATTCTTCGAACAGAAGGGAATCAAGGTCGGCGCCGACGGAAGCATCGCGGCGAACGAGCCTACGGATACCGCCTACAATGCCTTGGCGGAGATGCGGACGTTCGAGGATGAAGAGCGCGGAGCGGCCGATGTGATGGCGTACGCGGCCAGCGTCGGTCTCACGATGTCCGACGATAAGGGAGGTCCCTGGTCGGCCGATACTCCAGGGGCACAGGGCGTGGCGGAGGTCAGTAATAAGACGAACGCTCTCAATCCCTTCACGGAGTACGACTCGTTCCTTACCCTGGCGCGCGAGGGCAAGATGTCGATGCGGCTCCGCATTTTTTTTTACATGCAGGATAAGACGCCTGAGCTTCCGTTCCTGAGAGCACGCATCGATAATCAGTTCCGCGACTTTGGCAATGACTGGATCAAAGTGTCGGGATTGGGCGAACGTATCTATAGCGGAGGATTTCCCTTTACGCCAAACTCATCGTCCGCGATCTACGAATCCGCAGCTCAACTGGTCGCGCAGAACGGCTGGGCACACGATGAGCACGGCATGACGCTTGAAGACGAGAAGGAATACACGGCCGTGTGGGAACGCATCAATCGCAAGACACCGCTCGCGCCCCTGCGTTGGTGTCTGGCTCACGTTCCGGGCATCGATGTGGATACGCTCGGCCGGCTGAAGGCCATGGGTGTAGGAGTGAGCTTAGCCGGCGCACGATATACCTCAAGTACGCCGCCGCGCACGTCGCCCAAAGACATACCGCCATTCCGCAGAGTTTTGGAGAGCGGGATCCATGTTGGTTATGGAAGCGACGGCGGGACTGCGTCCGCGCTGGACCCATGGCTGCACCTGTATTACATGGTGACGGGCAAGAACAATGCGGGCCAGCTTGTAGCGGATGGACAGACGATTACGCGTATGCAGGCGCTCCGCATGTATACGGCGAGTCAGCCCTGGTTTACAGGAGAGGAAAGTAAACTCGGCTCCATTGAGGCAGGCAAATTGGCCGATGTTGTCGTGCTGAGCGATGACTTTCTAGATTCCAACAAGGTTCCCGATGAAGCGATCAAAGGCATCACCTCCGTACTCACTATCGTTGGCGGCAAGGTCGTTCATGATAATGGCGCACTATCGTTCGCGAAGTCGCAGAGCTCCAGGTGACTATAAGTCCCAAGTAGCACGTGTGCTTTGATCGAAAAGAAAAGAGGAGAGTATGTCGCTGGCAAGCAACTTTACCCGCCCAACCTATCTTGGCTACATGGCCATTCTTCGCATCGCCGTGGGCTACCATTTTGTTACGGCTGCATGGCCGAAGGTCACCGGTCCTTTCGTGCAAGGCCATATTCTTCCGGCAGAACTGGTAAAGACGGTTGTGAAGGACCCCTTCGGGTGGCACCGGGCATTTATTCTCGGCGTCGTCGTTCCTCACGCCCATTTCTTCAGCAATCTGGTGGCTTTTGGTGAGCTGGCTATCGGCATCTCTCTTCTTACAGGATGCCTTGTACGACTTTCGGCTTCGTTCGGGGCATTTCATAACCTGAATATTCTTCTTGCGATTGCAATGGCGAACGGCGGACCGCAACTCGGCATCAATCGAATCTTCATTTTTCTTGAAGTGATGTTTGTGCTTTCTTCAGCCGGTCTTTCGCTAGGAATCGACGGAGTCCTAAAGCGGTGGTTTCCGAAGAGCAAACTCTTCTGAAGGTGCCCTATTCCTGATCCCGACCAACGGGAGGGCCAGCGCAGCAGATGGTGTCAACACCGGTATATAAGGCACGAAGTGCCCGCACCACGCGCAGTGGGCCCGTCCGGCACGACAGCCTTGCAGTGTATACCGATTAGAAATTCTCTTAGTGCTGTTACAAAATCAGCGATATGGGGGCTACATGCGTTCACGAACTATACTTTGTGCGACTATCTCTCCTCTCCTGCTAGTCACATCGTTGGGTCTGGCAGGTGGGAAAACCTCTCAAGCAGCCGCTGGCCCTGCCGTGAAGCTCCCGGCAGGAGCAGATCCAACCGGCAAGCATCCTGCGACCCTGGTGCAATTGATGCGTGGGGTGATGTTCCCCAATTCCAACCTTATCTTTGCCGCCGGCGGTAAGAACCCGGCTGATATGCCACCGGGGAAGAGGCCCTCCGCGGCGATCAATCCGTACGAAGGCACTTACGGGGGATGGCAGGCGGTCGAGAACAGTTCGCTGGCGCTCGTCGAAGCGGCCGATCTGATAACCGTTCCAGGCCGTCTATGTTCCAACGGAAGGCCGGTGCCAACCAGCAATCCGGACTGGCCAAAGCTGGTCCAGGGTCTGCGTAATGCTGGAATGATGTCCTATAAGGCCGCGCAGTCGAAGAACCAGGACAAGATCCTCGACGCGTCGGACGTTCTGACTACGGCGTGCAGTAACTGTCATGTGAAGTACCGGGATACAGCTAAGCTCGAAGATCGCTGCCGGTAAGCTTTCCAGTGGCGATAGGCCGGGGTTCCGGGCAATAGCAGTCAAGGTGTTGGCGTGAGCTTGGCTCAGGCTTCGGGCCGAGTCACTTGATGTCAACCGAATACACGGGAGTTTTCGCTGTGACGGTAATTCTCCAAAGCAACCCTATGGAGGCTGCGCAGACTATAACTACCAGCGCGGTATACAGGAACAGCAGGTGCATGGGGAGCCGCATCGCTATCAACAGGCCGCCAAGGACTGGCCCCATGATGGAGCCTATCCGTCCGACTCCGAGCGCCCATCCCGCTCCAGTCGAGCGGATATCGGTGGGATACATCGTTCCTGCGATCGAATTGAGTCCAATCTGGCCGCCCACCAGGAAGAAGCCAACCAGAAAGCAAAGTATCAGCAGTGAAGAACCACGCACCTGGGGAATAAACAGGATGAGCGGGGAGGCAAGACAGAAGGCCAGCGCTATAAACAAGATGCTCTTCTTGTCGCTCAACCAGCATATGAATAAACCGCCTATACCGCCTCCCCCTTGTAGAAGTGCGGCGGAGATGATGGCATAGGTCAAAGGCACTGCGGCGCCGGCCAGGATTGTCGGTAGCCAGCTCGTCAGGAAGTAGTGGCCTAACAGGCTGGAGGCGAAGGCGATCCACAGCAGGACCGTCATCGCTGCGCGGCCATCCGTGAAGAGATGCTTGACCGGCAACCCTTGGTGCTTCTCCTCTGCAACCACAAAGTCGGTGTCATTGCTGAAGCTCAGATCGCCATGAAACCGGCTGAGGATAGCACGCACACGGTCGGGCCGGTCGTGCTGGAGTGCGAGAAAGCGAACCGATTCAGGAAGTGTAAACGCTGCTATAGCAGCGAGGATGATGGGAGCGATGCCTCCAACCTGGAATACGGCAGGCCAGCCAAACGACGGAATAAGCTTCGCCGCTATGAAGCCGCCGAGGGTTCCACCCAGGGTGTAGCCCAGGAATAAGACGCTGATGATTCGAGCCTTCAGGTGGGCGGGAGCGTACTCCACCGTCAACGCAATCGCTGCCGGAATGGAAGCGCCGATACCCACACCTGCAAGAAATCTGACGATCAACAGTTGGGTCAGTGAGGTTGCAAAAGCTGCGGCTAAGGTGAATGCTCCAAAGACGAAGGAGCCGCTGATAATGACCCTTTTTCGCCCAAAGCGATCGCCAAGGTGGCCCAGGGCGGTAGCGCCTAACAGGTAACCGAACAGCCCAAACCCAAAGACCGGGCCAAAGTAAGCGCTCGTAAGGTGCCAGGCCTTAATGATCGCCGGAGCCGCATACGCGGTCACCTGCATGTCGTAGCCTTCCATGAACATGACCATGCATGTGTTCAGAAGCACCACGGCATGAAACCAACCTAGCGGGGTCTTATCTACCAGGGCTCCAACATCTACAGTCGTCCGTCGGTTCATCGATTCCTTTCACACATGGCCTTGGCGATTTTTGGCTGGTTCGCCGATACGGTCGTAGTTCGAAACAGGATGCGTATCATGGAACGGCTGCGACAGAAACCAGCCACATTGCTTCCACTTCCGGCCTACCTTGTTGAAGGGCCAAGAATAGACCATACGAGAAGCCATGTGCAACGAAATGTTGCAAGTTTCTGATCCGGCATGGTGGCAGGACGCCAGACGTAAGCGTCCAGCCCGGACCGGATTACACCAAAATCTCGAGGCGAGTGCATATAGTCCCATGCAGAAGATCAGGGAAATGCGTTCCGGCACCGACGTCGTACCAGCCTCGGATTGACGGGCTATGGTACATGGGGGAACCGATCAATTGATCGGCATCGACTCGTTCGTAACACTTTTTCACTTGACAAAGTATTCGTGCGGTCTAAGATTAGTCCTCGCTACGGCTGGCGCTTTGCCGGACGACCCAAAAGCTCGCATGCCGCGAGCCTGAGCTAACACATAGAGGCAGGCATAGCGTACCGCTGTATCGGATTACAGGAACCTGGATTTGAATTGTTTGCATGCGAACTTTCGGTGTGCGGGATACGAGAGGATGAGTCTGAACCTTATCGAACTAAGATCGTGGAGCAGGAATTGGCTGCTTGCCTTAGTGGCAGTGCCGCTGGGGAATACCTCGCCGAAGCAGCAAAATATTCATGCCGGCGAGCAGATATTTGTCCAGAAGTGCTTCCAATGTCACTCCGTCGTTCAGGATCAGGTTCGGCTCGGCCCAAGCCTTTATAGCGAGATGAAGAGATCTCCCCATAAGAAGACCGCTGCACAGGTCCGCTCGCTCATGATTGACGGCAAAGGGAAGATGCCACCCTTCAAGGACGTACTCAGCAAAGAGGATATGGATAATTTGATTGCCTATATTCGAGCGCTCTAGGCGGAGGAGAGGCGGTGGGCATCCGAGGCCGCGGAAGCGCTTATCCGGCGTATGAATCTGCTCCTGGAACGTAACGTCACAGACCGTAACGTCACACTATCTTAAAGCCCGGACCGGATGCATTCGGATCGCAGTCCACTCTCCTGGAGGAAAGACGATGAAAGGCATGGTCAAAGGATACCTGGACCGAACCATATCGAGGCGCCGGTTACTTTCCGGCCTCGGGTCGATGGGTATGGCTTCGATCGCCGCGAAGTCTATGGCTAGCTCGCTCGCCCCCTTCCAGGCTCCGCAGCCAAGCGCGCGAGGGGAGAGAGACACACCCCCCTGGATGAAGCGTGTGCGAGGGACAGGCGGCAAACTGTTGATCGAGCAGCTCAAGCAGGCGGGCGTGCGGCACATGTTTGCCGGCTGCAGCGCCGGTGGCGTATCGATCTTCGACGCCCTGGTCGACGAGCCGGATTTCCATATCATCGAAGCGGTTCAGGAGGGCGCCGTGGCGGCCATGGCGGACGGCTACGCCAAGGCTTCCGGCAAGACGCCTTTCTGTTATTGCTCGCCGCGCGGCATCCCGAATTTCATGACGCAGATGTTCAACTCCCATCAAGACAACATACCGATGGTAGTCACGGCGGACTATCCGGCGATACCGGAGCTGGGAGAGGAGAATGCGGATTACACCGACCACGTCGACGAGATCACCCAGCCGATGACGAAGTGGCATTGGGTAGTGGAAACGACGGAGAAGATTCCCGAGATCACGCGCCGCGCCATGGCTTTCGCCTCGACGCAACCCTGCGGACCGGTGTTTTTCGCGCTTCCTACGAACACGCTTTCGGGCATCGGGGAAGCGGACGTGATGGACCAGTCCAAGTTCAGCATCTCGATGAAGACCAGGCCGGACCCGGTCGCGGTGGAGCGCGCAGCCCGCCTGCTGATCGAAGCGCGCAGCCCATTGCTCTACGTGGGCGACGAGATTACCTGGGATGGCGCGCAGAAGGAGGTGCAGGAGCTGGCTGAACTGCTTGCGCTGCCTGTTGTGCAGCCGGCCGGGAGCCTGGGATGGTCGGTACCGTTCCCCACGCGACACCCCTTGTTCCTGGGCGACTACCAGAAAGAATTCCGCTTTCTCGGCGAGACGGACGTGTTGCTGAACCTGGGCGCCAAGATGCCTGTGCGCCAGGGTGTTGATCCGAGGATCAAAGTGATCCAGGTGCGGCAAGACCCGGTCAGCCTGGAACGGCTCTATCCCACGGAGGTTCCCATGGTGGCCGATCTGAAGCTGTCGACCGCCGATTTGCTTGCCGCCATCAGGAGCCTGGCTACCGCCTCCAGGCTGCGACAGATTCGCGACAGCCGTTACTCCAGGATCAAGGAATTCACCACGCAGATGGATCAGTTCCAGAACGCGCTTGGGGCAAAGGCCATGGCGCGCCCCGAGGTCAGTCTGGAGCGCACGGCGATGGACCTGGAGGCCGTGCTCGATAAGGAGTCGTACTTTGTTGGCGAGCTCAATTCCGCCCGGCCCATCGAGAAATCGAGGCTGATGCATTTTGGCGGAGACGACAAGCGATACCTGAGCAATACCGGCAGGGCATTGGGCTGGAGCCTCTCGGCCTCGGTCGGGATCAAGCTGGCGCAACCGGACCGGCCCGTGGTGGCGATGATGGGCGATGGCGCATTCCTGTTCGGCGGCCCACAGGGGCTGTGGAGCATGGCCCGCTATAAAGCGCCGGTGACCTCCATCATATGGAACAACCGCAGTTACGACGTGGAACGTACCGGAATGTACAGCAAAGGCGGACGACAGTTTGAAACCGGCCGCGACATGGTTTGCTATCTGGGCGACCCGGATGTCGACTTCACTAAGATTGCCGCCGGCTTCGGGGTGGAGGGCGAGGCGGTCACGGAGGCTGCGTCGCTGCGACCGGCGCTTGAACGGGCGAAGCGCGCGAATATCGAAGGTCGCCCCTACCTGGTAGACCTGCACGCACCGCGTCATGGTCCGGGCGCTACTTCCACCTGGCACCCCGGCTACTCGATCGCGGCGTTACGGAAGCGGGAGGTATGAAGATGGCAGCCAATGAGATCGGCGTGATTCGTCGCTCGCGAGGAGCTTTCCGGAAGCCAGGTTATTTTGGCGGCCTTCTGTTTTGCGCCTCACTCTGTTTCAGCAGCGGGGTGTACGGTCAGGGTAAGCGCGAGCCGGCGCTGCCCGAAGGTAACGGCAAGCAACTCGTCACCTTCGCGTGCAGCCAGTGTCACGGCTTGAGGGAGACGGCGATCCTTCGCGACGGGCAGAACGGCTGGAAGGAGACTGTCGACAGAATGGTGCTCTACGGGGCGCAGTTGTCTCCGTCGGAAGCGGATGTCGTCACCCGCTACCTGGCTACGCAGCTCGGCCCCGGCACGGACTTAGGGCAGAGCGGCACAACTCCACCTGCACAGCGGGCACGCACCAATGCCCCCCAAGGTGCGCTCGCAGGCGGGACGAAGGACATCTCTTTGCCGGAGGGCGCTGGGAAGGACCTGGTCGCAACTCACTGCGCTCTGTGTCACAGTCTGGAGAAGGTTGTAAGTACCACCAGAAGCAACGCAGACTGGGACTCGACCACCAATAACATGGTGCAGCGAGGCATGAAGGCCACGCCCGATGAGATACAGAAGATGATTTTCTATCTGGAGGCTAATTTCGGCAGTTCGGGTCCAGGCTCTGCTGGCGGATCATCGAAATAATCGAGGTGGATTTCTGTACAAGAGAGCGGTAGTCCTCCGCATCCGGGATGCCCCACGGCCATCCCTATCCCCGTAACTGCGGTAAAAGTCTAAGGGCGTTCCCGCGCCTGAGCGCCTCCAGCTCCTGAGGAACAAATACGTTCGACTCCAACAACCCCAGGGTGTTTTCCTTCGAAGACCGGTATGGATAATCTGTGCCGAAGAGGATTTGCGACATGGGCACCGCATGCTTTAGAGCGTTCATGGGAATCGCATTGAATGTCTGGGCCGTGTCGTAATAGAACTTTGCGATCTCTGCGTGAAAATCCGGCTGCTGTCGCGCGTCGGCATTCTCATGGAGGTTCACAAAGCGCGTGATCAGATAGGGCATCGTACCTCCGCCATGCGAGAAGATGATGCGCATATTTGGGTAGCGTTTCGACGCTCCGCTGTAGACCATTCGCACAATCGCACGCGTGGTATCGGTCCCGTACTCGATCTTCGCAGCCGGGATGCCAGGAAGCAGGTTCTCGCAGCACGCATTGGTAGTCGGATGGACAAATAGCACAGCCTGCCGCCGGTTGAGTTCTTCGAAGATGGGCGCGAAAAATGGATCGCCCAGCCACTTGTTGTCGTAGCTCGTAAACAGCATGATCCCATCCGCCTTCAGAATGTCCAGGGCATGCTCTATCTCGCGCAGGCTCCCGTCGATATCGGGCAGGGTCAATGTGGCGAAGCTGCCGAAGCGGCTAGGATAATTCATCATGAGTTTCGCGGCATATTCGTTGGCATCGCGGGCCAGACGTCTGGCCTGGTCCGCATCGTCAAACCAGACGCCCGGACCGACGATCGAATTCATGGCCCTGTTCACGCCCGCCTTATCCATGTCGTCGATTGTCTTTTGCGGTGACCAACCGGCCAGAGCCGCGGGCGTGAGCTGCTTTTGCTCCAGGATGTCTGCATACGCAGGCGGCGCGAAATGATGATGGACGTCAATCCAGCCCGTTGGAGCGCGTACCGCCTGGTGCGTCCCCTGGGCGAACATGCATTCAGGAACAAGGGCACTCGCAGCAAGCGCTGCAAGGCTGGCTAAAAATTCGCGGCGCGCAGCGCGACCGAAGTGAGAGACGCCTTCGACGCCAAACCTGTCATCCATAACGAAACCTTTATCCCGACAATCGAGAGCACGCGTTAATTGCACTCTTTAGCCTGGCGCCGAAGCGAAGTGATTGCTACCCGTGCAAGGCCGCAAGGGGCCGTTCTACCAAGTCATTCCTGCTTCCGCAGATAACCGTCATCCAGACTAAAGGAGATAATCTTAGACCAAAGGTCTTGCTCTCTGTCAACAAAGTATTGCGAGAGGGCGATCAAACCTCGGACGAATGAGGGATTCTCTCGCTAATACAGACAGAATTTCGGAATGCGCCGGATCCGCCAACTCATACAGGCTGCGAGCGAGGCTGGCTCAAGTTCATAGCTTAGCTAAGCCACTACCAATGCAACGGGCGCAAAAGATTGGTTCAATATTAGTTCATTGACAGGACAGGTGCGACGCCCTATATTTCAGTCGGGAATTCCGAGCACATTCATCGGAGAAGAAGCAATCGACTGGTGAGAATTTCCTGAAAGGTTCCGAGCTGTGGCAAAAAAGCTGTCATTGGATCGTCGCAAATTCTTGAGGGGCGCTGCAGGGGGTATGACGGGGCTGGTTGCGGGAAACGTCTTACCCAGTGCCCAGCCACCGGTTCGAGCGCAGTCCGCCTCCAAACGGACAGCGTCCGAGGAGCTCGATCCGGCAAACCCGGATGTACTGACCTTGGAGCGGTCCGGGTCCGATTTCATGGTCGATGTAATTAAATCCCTCGGCTTCGAGTACATCGCATCCAATCCGGGCTCATCGTTTCGGGGACTGCAGGAATCGCTTATCAACTACGGCGGCAATGTCGCTCCGGAATTTATCACCTGCTGCCACGAAGAGTCGGCGGCAGCAATGGCTCATGGCTATGCCAAGATCGAAGGCAAGCCCATGGCCGTACTTGTGCATAGCGATGTTGGGCTGCAACATGCGTCGATGGCGATCTTCAACGCTTACTGCGACCGGGCTCCGATGTACGTGATCGTAGGTAACACGCTCGATGCAACCCAGCGGCGCCCAGGAGTTGAGTGGGATCACAGCGTGGAAGACGTGGCGGCTTTGGTTCGCGATTTTGTTAAATGGGACGACCTTCCGGTCTCGCTTCCCCACTTCGCCGAGTCGGCTGTGCGCGCGTACAAGATCGCGATGACACCCCCGACGATGCCCGTCCTTCTGGTGGCCGATGCTTCACTGCAGGAAGACCCGATCGCGTCGAGTGCCAAGTTCCACATCCCTAAACCGGTGGTTGCCATGCCTCCGCAGGGTGATTCGGGATCGGTTGCCGAAGCCGCGAAGCTGCTTGTTGCAGCGGAGAATCCAGTCATCATCGCCGGCCGTGCCGCGCGCACATCTGCCGGGATGGCACGCCTGATCGAACTCGCGGAAGCGCTCCAGGCGCCGGTCATCGATCAGGGCGCGCGCATGAACTTTCCTACCCGGCACCCGCTGAACCAGACCGAAGATGGACGCGCGCTCATCGCCGGCGCCGACGTTATTTTAGGCCTTGAACTGACGGACTTCTGGGGCACGGTTCACTCCTATCGCGATCAACTGCACCGCACATCGAAGTCCGTAATCAAGGAAAATACGAAGCTGATCAGCATCAGCACCGGCGATCTATACGTTAAGGGAAACTACCAGGACATACAGCGTTTTGCGGAGGTCGATCTGGCAATCGCCGCAGACGCGGAGACCACCCTCCCTTCGCTCACAGAAGCTGTCAAAAGCCTGACCAACAACGATCGCAAAAGAATGTTTCAGGAACGAGGCAGCAACTTCGCGAATGAACACCAGAAAGCCTGGGACAGGGCGCGCTCCGAGGCAACATACGGCTGGGACTCGAGCCCGATCAGTATCGCCCGCTTATCCAGTGAGCTTTGGGCCCAGATCAAGAACGAGGATTGGTCCCTGGTGTCGTCGGTAAACCCTGCAAGCCGTTGGCCGCTTCGCCTCTGGTCTTTTGACAAACATTATCAATACATTGGCGGCTCCGGAGGGGAAGGGCAGGGTTACAGCGCGCCGGCGGCGGCGGGAGCTGCACTCGCGAATAAAAAACACGGCAGACTCTCGGTCAGCATTTCGGGAGACGGTGACCTGATGTATGCTCCGGGCATTTTGTGGACCATGGCTCATCACCGTATTCCACTTCTATGCGTCATCCAAAACAACCGCGCATACCACCAGGAGCTGATGCATGTGGAGCGGATGGCGTTGCGGCACAACCGTGGCATCACCCGCGCCAGCATTGGTACCACGCTGCAGGACCCGAACATCGACTACTCGAAAGTGGCTCAAGGTATGGGTGTGTACGCCGAAGGGCCGATCACCGATCCAAAGGATCTCGGCCCCGCCATCCGCCGCGCGGTTGAAGTGGTAAAGCGCGGGCAGCCTGCTTTAATCGATGCGGTTACGGAGCCTCGCTGAGCTACTGGTTCAGGAGAGGAATGATCTTCCATGACCGTGGTTGCGGCACAGCCTGCAGGAACGCGTACATGTCTGCCAATTCTTCGTTGGAAACCGTCTTCTGGGTATAGGGCGGCATTTCGCGGGTAGGCGCGCGTACATAACTGACGAAGGCGGAGAGCGGGATCTGCGGGGGGCCGAGCCGTGTGCCGCCAGTTGATCTCGCGCCTTGACCCCGGCTCAGGTGGCATTCGGAACAGCCGTACTTGGTGAAGAGTCGCTGGCCATCCTTGGGATTTATCCCGATGGAAGCTTCGTGCTCGACCGGAGGTGTCAAGGACTGTAAGAACGCGTACACGTCCGTCAGGTCCCGGTCCGACGCCTGCTGACTGCCATACGGTGGCATCTGCCCCTTAGGTTTACGGATACTCTGCAGGAAGGCGGGTAATGCGAGCGTCGTAGAAGCGATTCGCGGCACGCCGCCGTTTGAGCCTGATGCAGACAAACCTTCGCCCTGCGAGCCATGGCATCTATTACAACTCTGGTTCCGGAAGACGACCTCTCCATTCTGCGCGTCTCCGGGAGAAGCCGTACTCGATTTCGTGCCGGCAGGTATGGTCTGCGCTTTGCCGGACCGAATCCTGGGTGATGCGGCCCCGGCCAGGATGAGGAAAGCGGTAATTCCTGACACGCTAAGCAGACGTGAGAACCGCGCGCACCTCGTCCCGTGCGGTGACGTTCTTACAAGCGAACCAAGGAGAAAATAAACGCCCATCTCGACCTTCTTACGCGGCTGGTGTTTGCGAGTGAATCGTTGAGCGCTCAGCACGTAGTGTCTTCAAATAGCGCCCCGCTTTCCCAAAGTGCCCGCGCATAACTCCCGCGCGTAACTCCAAGGCTACGAGAGCGCTCCGCTCCTGACTGATTCTTTTCGAAGTAGCCTGGAAGCACCTTAGATAGCAGGCGTACATAATCTCATCCTGTTCACCATCCCTGTCAAGCAAAAAAGATTGCTCTGTGTCGCACGTTTCTGGCCACGTGTGGTGGAGATGTAGTTGAGCGGTCGCCTGACTGCGCCAAAACCGAAAGGCTTCGGAATGTGGGAAATGATGCGATGAATAGGGGAGCATCGATTGACAGTTGAGGAGGTTGATTGCGGCCGAAACTATGCCCGCACCCTCAGTTTAATCGGCGTTAATTCGATGTGAACATTTTCCCTTGACAAATTCTTGTTGCGGTCTAACATTAGTCCGCGCTCCAAAACCGGTATCTCGCTGGATGATCCAACTGCTCGCATTCCCCGGAGCTGACAGGTCGATGGCGGCCGTAGAGTACCGCCTGATCCGGTGCGCAGGCCTTGAAATTTGTCTGTTGGTACAAACTTTCGGTGTGCAGGATATAAGATGACAAACCTGAACCTTACTAACCCGGGATCGTGGAGCAAGAGCTGGCTTCTTGCTTTGGTTGCAGTGCTGTTGGCCTTCCCAGCTTGTGCACAAGTCATTCCTACAGGCACGATCCTGGGAGTCGTGAAGGACCCCTCCGGGTCGACGGTCCCGAACGCGCAAGTCACGGTCACAAACATCGATTCGAATGTGTCGCGAACCGCAATGACGACTAACGCCGGAGAGTACCGCCTGCCGGCGCTCCCAATCGGTCGTTACAACGTGAAGATAGAAGTCCAGGGCTTCAAGACCGCGACTCAGCAAAATCTTACTCTGGATATCGATCAACAAGCAGTCGTGAACTTCACGATGGCGGTTGGCGCGCTCGATCAGCAAGTGGTGGTTTCGGCAGATGAAGCCCGCGTGGACACGACGACCAGCTCGCTGGGTCACATTGTAGACAACCAGCAAATCAGCCAGTTGCCTCTGAACGGGCGGAACTTTATCGACCTGACCCTGTTGCAAACAGGCATCACGCAGTTTCAATACAACAATTTTGGCACGAACGGTCTCTTCGGAACCTTCTTCAGCAGCAACGGCGCGCCCATCCGATCCAATATGTACACGCTGGACGGCGCAATCATGGGCAACATCGAGGGCGCCAGCGCCTCGTCGATCGACGGCGAGTCACTCGGACTGGACGGCATCAGCGAATACAGAGTCATGACGAATAGCTTCAGCGCGGAATATGGCCTGGTCATGGGCAGCCAGACGACGATCGTCACGAAGAGTGGAACGAATCAATTTCACGGGGACGTATTCGAATATCTGCGAAATAGTGTTCTCGATGCGCGCAATTACTTCGACCTGTTGTATTCCCTGCCGCCCACGACTCCAGGAGGAGGACGTCGCAACGCTCCCTTCAAGAGAAATCAATTCGGCGCAGCGCTGGGAGGACCGATCAGGAAAGATAAGACGTTCTTCTTTGCGACCTATGAAGGGTTTCGAGAGGTATACGACAATCCGCCCAATGTGGGCGATACGCCAACCATTCCGGCGGCATGCCACACTCCCGTAGTGGGGGGAGTGGAAACTGTTACAAATTCGTGCGACTCATCTCTCAAACCCGGCGCAACGGAGAATGTAGCCCCGGTCATCCAGCCGATCCTGGCGCTATGGCCGCTCCCGAACATCGAACCGGGCGACCTGTTCACGTACCTGAGCACCGAGCGGACCCATGAGGACTATATTCAGGGGCGTATCGACCACCACATCTCCGACAGGGATTCACTGTTCGGCCGCTATACCTACGACAATACCAATGAGACCTATCCTAAGCTTTTCCCCCTGGACGACTTCGGTCTTGTCGAAAGACAGCAGTATTTTACGATTGCTGAAAATCACATCTTCTCTTCCGCGCTGTTGAACTCCGGCAGCTTTTCGTTCAGCCGGTCCCGTGTTCTGGATTCAACTCCATCTTCCTCGAACCCTTACGGCAAGTTGCTCAACGGGCCGAAATACTCGTGCATCACAGGCCAACCGATCTGTGTGTTCAACATCAGCGCCGTTGCGAATTTCGGTGATGGCTCTGTCGGGGCTATCAACAACACCCAGGGCATCTACTCCGTTGGCGACGATCTCTTCTGGACCAAGGGCGGGCATGGGCTCAAGTTTGGCACGCTGATCAACCACTACAACCAGTACGCGAACCAGGGCGTAGGGCAAAAAGGCGCCATAACCTTCAGCACCCTGCAGTCTTTCCTCTTGGCAAACTACCGGAATTATACGACCTATGCTCCGGGATCGAACTCCCTGAAGGACATGTTGTTTGACACGTTTGGCTTCTACGCACAGGATGATTATCATGTGTTGCCGCGGCTTACTTTCAATTTGGGTTTGCGGTATGAATTCGCGACACAGCCCAATGAGAAGAACGGAAGACAATCTTACTTTCTGGACCCGCCGTATAGCACCGCACCGACACTCGGTCCAATTGTGGAGGATCCCACCTATCACAACTTCAGTCCCCGTGTCGGGTTTGCCTGGGATGTCATGGGCAACGGGAAGACGTCGCTGAAGGGAGGCTTTGCGATCCTCTACGACATTGCCAACATTGGCACCGTCTTCGGATTGGAAGGCCTGGCAATGCCACCCTTTGTGACGAGTTACACCGAAACTCCTGCGACAGGAGGACCGTTGACGCTGCCCTTCAGCATTCCGCCGGGTACAGTTGCCGGCAGTCTGCAAGGGTCGGCGCCGACGAGCGTAAACCGGAACTACAAGCAGCCCCATATGTACGACTACAATCTGGCGATTGAGCGGCAACTTCCGGCACAGATTATCTTGAATGTGGCTTACGCTGGCTCGAGAGGAGTGAACCTCTGGCAGCCGGCCACCGAGGCAAACCCGTTCTGCCCCACCTCGAACACCTTCGTGCCGCGTGGCTGCGAGGGCATCACCACGCAGGTCTCTGGGGCATTACCGACGTGGCTGACTATCCCCGGCAAACCCCAGCAAAGGTTGAACCCGTTCTTTTCCAACTTTGCCTTGTTCAACTCGCAGGGAATCTCCTGGTACAACGCACTGCAGGTCAATCTGACCAAGAGGTTAAACCACGGCCTTCAGTTTCAGGTGGCCTACACCTATAGCAAGCTCCTCGACGATACGGAAGGGCTCTCCAACTCCGATACGAGTGGCAGCACGACGAACCAGGTGGAAGATCCGTTCGACCCGATGGTGGATTATGGGCCCGCAAACTTCGACGTGAAACACAACCTGCACTTCAACGCGCTGTATCGTCTCCCTAAGGTTACAGACAAGAGATTTGTCGGTGGCTTTCTGAACGGATGGTGGACAGGAACCATTGTCAACGTCCACACGGGGGCGCCATTCTCACCCACATTATCGACCGATCGTGAGCAGGCCGGGCTTACCGGTACGAATGGCGGCCTCGAACGTCTTAGTTATGTCACCAACGCTAACGTTGCTCAGTTGACTGCCGAAGCCCAGGCAGCCGGTTTGACTACTTGCGCCGCGAATTCATCGCAGTGTTATCCCTATAACCCAGTGGTATTCAATCCTAAGACGGTGATCACAGGTACGGTACAGCAGTGGTTCAATCCAAACATGTTTGCTCTGCAGCCTGTTGGCACGATCGGAGATGTACGCAGAAACTCTCTAAGGGAGCCTGGCTACGCGACGTGGGATCTCTCCGTGAACAAGGATACAAAGTTCAGTCGACTAGGCGATGCCGGAGAAATCCAGTTCCGCG
Source organism: Edaphobacter sp. (assembly GCA_965277575.1). Lineage (GTDB taxonomy): Bacteria > Acidobacteriota > Terriglobia > Terriglobales > Acidobacteriaceae > Edaphobacter. The sequence goes on along the minus strand of CBDIDK010000002.1, from coordinate 1,792,783 downwards.
CCGAGAGCTTCAATATCCTGAATCACCCCAACTTCGGCCCCGCGCAGAATGGCGGATTTTTCTCTGGAGGCATACGCGACTCCGTGGAACAGCCCGCCTTCACCGGTATTATCAACACGGCAAACGCCGGACGGCAGATTCAATTCTCTTTGAAGGCAGTATTCTAGATAACTTGTATTCCATGAGTCCACAATGCCTTTCATTCGTTCTACTCAACTATCTATTAGTCCACAAGGAGCACGATCAGTGAAGGCCATATGGAGAGCATTCCGGACGTCACTTACGATTCCCGGCCTTGTGCTCATGTCGATCGTGCTGCCGTCCACAACCCTTCAAGCTCAAAAGGTCTCGGAGAGTAATTGGCAGTCTACAAAACTTGGGGCAGGCACGGCGCAGTTCCTTCAATGTCTGTACGAGCAAAGATGGCCTTGCAAAGCCTCGTCCGATCATGCGCCGAGCGTCGATCAAATTCTCGCAAAGTACCAGGAAGCGCTCGGCGGAGCTGCCGCTCTCGCCAAGGTTAAGACCCGGATTATTGCCCAGCGGAGATTCCAGGACGTGGGAACGCCGGAGGACGAATATCTGCTTCGGTCCACCAAGAAGCCTTCGTCCCCGGATGGGAGGCTTCTCTCGATTATGAGCGACACGTCGCTCGATGGGAGATTCCTGCGCTGGGTAAACGGTTGCGATGCGACCGGCGGCTGGAGTTGGTCCGGGCGAAAAGACCCGAGTGGCATTCCGCATGAATCCAAAAACTCAACGGACGGCATCTGCGAGCAGGAGCTGTATTTCTACGGGTACTTTCCGCTGGACATGCAACGTTTGAAGAATGCTTTTCAACGATTCGAGTACATCGGTGTCCACAAAATATTTCAGCCCACGGCAAATCCCGTGGGTGAAGTCGCAGCGGGTGAAGGCCCCGACATCGTCCCTGCGGGTGAGGCTCGCGACGCCTATCTCCTTCTTGGGATCCCGGCCAAACCGGGCGACGACTACACGTGGCTTTACTTCGACACAAAGACGGGTCTGCTCCTTCGCTTTTGCAGTGCAGGCAACAACCCGAATTGGCCAAACAGTCCGCTCACGGGCGGCTCGGAGCCGACGGCTGTTGCAGCTGCGGGTAATTCACCGCGCATCGTCGACCTGCTCCAGTATAGAAAGGTGGGTGACGGTACCATTGCGCCGTTCCAATTCGTCAACCAGGGTCCCGAAACACGGGTCCGCGGAGTCATCATGAAGATGTTGGAGAATGTGCCCATCGATGACAGCGTCTTCATGAAGCCCAAAAATACGCTCAAGTCAGACCGAGGCTTTAGCAGTAAGTGAATGGCCAAGGTCGAGGAAAACCTCGAGCGATCACACAATGCGCCGTTCGTTTACGGCATCAGAAGTAACATCCGAGCGAACAGTTCGCGAGAAGAGAAAACATCAAGGAGTACATCGGGTGATTAGGTTTCGATTCGTTTTATACATTGCATTAACAATGCTGGCGATTAGTTCGCCGCTATTAGTTGCGCAGTCTGCCAGCCCAACGCCCGGGTTACAAGCAGACACGAAGACCTTCGATCCCCATGACCTCTCGGGAGTCTGGCGACTACCGATGACGCCGAAATCGAATCTTCTTTTTAAAAGCCCCAATCCGGAGCCACCTCTGACAGATTGGGCAAAGGCGCACATGTTTCCGGGCGGCATCACTCATGGCAGCAACATAACGGTGAGTGGAGGCTTTCCCGGCCAGAACTGCGATCCAATCGGAGTTCCAGCGCAATTTTCCTATCTCCGTTTCTACCCCTTCGAGATGATTCAGCTTCCGAACCGAATCATGCAGGTGTTTGAGCTTCATCGTGAGTGGCGCTATATCTGGCTCAATGAAGAACACCCTGCGGATCTTTCGCCTACTTACATGGGTAACTCGGTCGCGAAGTGGGAGGGAAACACGCTTGTAGTCGATACGGTAGGATTAAACGGTAAAGATTTTGTGACAGAAGATGTTCCTCATCCGATGAGCAAGGAGTTTCGCCTGGTGGAACGCTACACCCGTACAAGCTACGATACGTTGAAGATCGAGATGACCTTCTATGACCCGAAGGCGTGGGGTGACAAGCCGTGGGCGGGGTTTACAAGAACGCTGAAGCTCCAGAATGATCGATTGCAGGAGTGGATTTGCGTTCCGGAAGTAGATGAACGGTTCAACGAGAAGATTATGAAGCCCACCTACGGTTCGACGGGGCTCAATCTACCTAAGGATTCACCAAAGAAGTAACACGGCAGAAGGAGATCATATGACGGATTGGAATGTTTTGAGGGATGTAGAGGGTAGCGTAATAAAGAAGAATGCCGAGGGTAAGATGAGGAAGGTTCTGCTGGTATGTTTGTTCGTATCGATCGGCTTTCTGGCGAATTCACTGCCTGCTTTCGCTCATCACGGGTATGCTGCTTACGATGAGACCCAGTTGCTTTCTTTGAAGGGCACTGTCACCGATTTCGAGCTGGAAAATCCTCACTCGACGATGGCTTTCGATGTAAAGGACGAACATGGCAAGGTCGAGAACTGGGAAGGTGAAGCCGGACATATCCGTCTTATGTTGGACCTAGGCTGGACAAGGACGGCGCTGAAACCGGGTGACAACGCAACGTTCTATTTCCATCCAGCCAAGAATGGCTCGCATGCAGTCGATCTGGTAAAGATCACTCTTCCTGATGGGCGCACCTTGAATTGCCACAGTAGTGGAGAAAAGCCAGCTGTTCAATAATAAGAGGTGGTACACAAGGTAGTTGCTGCCGGGAGATATGCTGATGCGGGCGAAGATTGTGAACAATAAAGAAATCCATGATCTAGCGCATGCTCCGACACAGCTCTCCCGGATTCCAAGGCGAGAATTCATCCTGGGGGCTGCCGCATTTACGGCTGGACTGCTCGTCTCCCGTGAGTCGGAAGCTCAGAGTCTGGGCAAGAGCCGGATCGATATCCACCATCATTTTGGTCCGCCGCAATGGTGTTCTTTCCTAGCGTCCAAGCATCTTCTCTATCCTGCATGGACTGGATGGACTCCCGCCAGGTCCATCCAGGAACTGGATCTCGCCGGCGTGAAAACCGCGATGATTTCGATCACGTATCCGGGAATCTGGTTGGGAGAGAATGTCGCTCCGATCGAAGCTACACGTAAGCTGGCGCGGGAGTGCAATGACTACGGCGCAAAGATGGTGGCCGATTATCCGGGCCGCTTTGGTTTATTCGCTGTTCTGCCATTGCCCGACATCGATGGCAGTCTACGCGAGATTGAATATGCGTTCGACACCCTGAAGGCGGATGGGGTTGGCGTATTGACCAGTTACGGTGACAAGTGGCTTGGCGATCCTGCGTTTACACCTGTGCTTGAGGAGCTCAATCGTCGTAAAGCAATCATGTTTACCCATGCCAATGTCCCGAGCTGCTGCACGCGTGGCGGATCCGGAACACAGCGTTATCTGGTTCCGGGTGTGAATAACAATGTAATTGAATATGGAACCGACACGACGCGGGCGATCATGAGCCTGGTAGTCGTTGACGCAAACGAAAAGTATCCAAATCTTCGATTTACGTTCTCACACGGCGGCGGAACAATGCCGTTCCTCATAGAACGTATCCTCGGGCGGAAGGATATGGCGAGCCTCACGGATCCTACTCGACCTAATGCGCGGCTTCAGCAGTTGAGGCAGTTTTATTACGACACAGCGAACGCGAATAATGTGGTGGCAATGACTGCGCTTGCCAAAGTGGTCGGCGTTTCTCAAATAGTGTTTGGCACCGATTTCCCTTACGAGGGTCCGGTGCTTGAGCAACTCAATGACTTGAAAGCATCCGGGGTCTTTAACTCGGAAGAGCTCCAGGCAGTCTGTTATGGCAACGCGATAAGGCTACTTCCGCGCCTCAAGAATTAATAAAAGTTGTGCACAGTAAATGAATATTCTGCGTGAATAGATGTAGTGAGGGTTTTGGAGATGGGTGAATTGTTCGCATTTTGCAAGTGGTTGGATCACACCGGAATGGGGATCGCAATTCGGGACTCCTTGTGGCTGTTCCCTGTGATTGAGACCGTACACATTTTTGGCATTATCTCCCTGGTTGGGGCGACTTCCATCCTGGACCTTCGCCTCATGGGCCTCACATTTCGCGACGAGTCGGTTTCCGCGCTGGGAAGGCGCTTCCTCCCGTGGGCCTGGTTCGGCTTTCTCGTGCAGGTGATAACGGGTCTCCTGATGTTCGCATCGGAATCTACAAAAATGTACGACAACTGGGCCTTCAAATTGAAGATGCTGTTGATACTCGTAGCCGGCTTGAATGCCTTGGTCTTTCATTCCCTGGCCTATCGAAGTGTCGACAAGTGGGATCGCGATCCGGTAGCGCCATTGTCAGCTCGCATCGCGGGCGCCGTTTCTATCCTGCTTTGGTTCGGTATTGTCGCGATGGGACGTTGGATCGCCTACGTTGTCTAGTCGAGCTTCCGACCGATACCGGTTCGACCACTTTGGTATAATGTAATACCGTACTTGTTTGTTTCTCGATAAGGAAAAAGGCGGGGAACATGACTCGCGCTTGAGGTCTGGCATTGAATGACAAAGTTCTTGTAGGTGGTGCGTTCAAAATCGTAGGAGTAAAGCGCCGCCGTCTGCACGAGCCTGTGGCGGACCAGATTCGTCAGGCTATCTTTAGCGGCCTGATCGTAACTGGTCATAAGTTGCCGCCCGAACGTGAGATGGCCGAGCACTTTCAGACAAGCCGCGTGGCGCTCCGGGAAGCGCTGCGTGCCCTCGAGAAGGAAGGGCTGATCACCATTAAGCGAGGCTCTGGAGGCGGAGCGTTTGTAGCGGATTTCGACAATGCCCTGAACGCCCTCACAGATTCCCTCAACACCGTCGTGAGACTGGGTTCGGCGAAGAGCGCCAACCTGACCGAGATGCGATCTATCCTCGAACCCGAGATCACCAAGCTGGCGACACTACGTGCAACCCCGGAGGATATCAGCGCCATTGAGGCGGTAGTTATCGCACAGGAGAAGGAGTTGGTAGGCGGGGAACTAAGCCGCAAGCTCGATATGGAATTCCACCGCTGTATTGCTCAAGCAGCGCACAACCCTGTCATGAACATTGTTGTGAATGCCGTAAACGAATCTATCCGAGACTCGATTCTGCGTTCCAAGCGAACTCAAGAGATGCGGAATCGTGTCGTCACTTACCATCGCGACATCTTCGAAGCGGTCAGGAATGGAAACGCCGAGCTCGCCAAGCGCGTGATGAACCTGCATGTTGTCGACGTTCAATGCCACCTCGAAGGCTCCGACCAGGAGTAACGAATTACCCGGTATCTCAGCTAGCTCCGGAGACGGATCCATAACAGCGCCTGGAGAGCCAACCTTTTGGCTCAGGGCAGCGAGTAAGACTTTTACGCTGATTAGATGCACACTGCGGCGGTGCAGGCGAGATTTTGAATCGACGCGAATCTGGAGGTTTGGTATGTCCCTTAGTGCATTACAAGTTTCTGCTTATCTACACCACCTTCACCTCCACTCCCCCGAACCGGAGCGGCTTGCGGAGTGGTACACGCGCGCCATGAATATGCAGGTCGAGGCGATGCAGGATGACCTTTGGCTGGCCTCCGGGCCTGCGCGCCAGATGCTGTTCTCAAAAGGAGACGCGAAGAAGCTCGGCCATGCGGGCTTCGCAGTGCGTGACGTCGAGTCTCTGCAGGGGCTGCGCGAACGCGCTGAGGAGATGGGACTCGCACCACGCTCCGTCGAAACTCCCTTGTTTCAACCTGGTTCATTCGGCGTCACCGACCCGGACGGCAATGCGATCTTCTTCGGGCTCGCCCTCTCCCAGGAGGTAAGAGCGTTGAAGGGAATCCGCGGACCGATTCAGCACCTCACGTTGGCGAGCCGGGATGTGCAGGCGATCGAGGATTTTTACGCCGGCAAGCTCGGCTTCGGTGTCTCCGACCGGGTCGTCAGGAACGACGGCAAGGTGATGACCTGCTTCATGCGCGGCAATCACGAGCATCACAATCTGGCCTGCTTTCTTCAAGATCGTCAGGGCGTCGATCATCACTCGTACGAGGCAGGAGAATGGGACACGATTCGCGATTGGTCAGATCACCTCGCCAGCCAGAATATCCAACTGTTCTGGGGTCCCGGAAGACACGGCCCCGGCAACAACCTGTTCATCTTTATCGAAGATCCAGATGGCAACTGGATCGAGATATCCGCAGAACTTGAGGTAGTTCATGACCGGCCGGTAAAAACCTGGCCGCATGAGGAGCGCACTCTCAACCTCTGGGGTCGCGGTGTACTCAGGGCGAACTAAGAAAGGATCGGTCTATGTCATTCGTTTCGTTTAGGGCGGAAGAGCGTGTCAGTTACGGTGTAGTCCGGCCCGACGGAGTCTTCGATCTTGGACGGCGCCTCGGCGCGATATTGCCGGATTTGAAGTCTTTTCTAACCGCGCAAGGGCTCGGCATATTGGGTGCTGTACCCGAAGCCGCGAGCACTGACTATGCGACCGGCGAGTTCACGTATCTGCCAGTGATTCCCAATCCATCCAAAGTTCTGTGCGTCGGCCTCAACTATGACGAGCATCGTCGCGAGACCGGACGCACTGCAACCAAACATCCGTCGATCTTCACGCGTTTCGCTGACACGCTCATCGGTCACGGGTCCCCCATTCTGCTTCCGCCCAACTCGTCCGCGCTCGACTACGAGGGTGAACTTGCCGTTGTAATCGGCAGGCCGGCATTCCGCGTGAGCGAACAGGACGCCATGAGCTTTGTAGGCGGATACTCGGTCTTCAACGACGCCACCGTGCGCGACTGGCAACATCACACGCACCAGTTCATACCGGGTAAGAACTTCCCGGGCACCGGCGCCCTCGGCCCCGTGTTGGTCACCCCTGACGAAGCCGGGCCGTTGGAAGACAAGCGGATCGAGACCCAACTCAATGGCGTCACGATGCAGTCGGCGCACCTTCGCGACATGATCTTTTCCGTTCCGCAGATCGTCGCCTATCTCAGCGGATTCACGAGGCTCGCTCCCGGCGACATTATCGCCACCGGCACTCCAGGAGGAGTGGGATTCAAACGCGATCCGCAGCTTTTCATGAAGGCGGGAGATCGGATTGAAGTGTCCATCGAGGGAATCGGTACAATCTCCAACAAGATCCAACCGGAGATGGATCTTCCATCTGAATAGCCCGAGAGACAGGACTGCTGCAATTCTTCTACTCATCTCAGTCTCAGGCAGGCCTCTGGTGGCGAGGCGTCTAAGTGAGGGTGAGGATCGTATGAATTGGCGATGCGAAAGAGCCGCTGCTTTTATTAAGCGAACTTGTTGGACTTTCGCGATGCTGCTTCTTGCATATTCCCACATGTGGGCAGCGGCAAGCGGAAGCATCCATGGCACGGTCACCGACGCCACCGGAGCCGTTATACCGCACGTCAGGTTGGCCTTGGTGAACCAGGCGCAACTGACCACGTATCGCGCTGTCTCGAACTCGCGGGGTGTGTATTCCTTTCTCGATCTTCCGATCGGCGGATACGACCTTACCGTCTCCGCGAACGGGTTCGCCACCAGGAAGGTGATGAATCTGGCGGTCGACACCGACGCCAGCGTACGTTCCGATATCTCTCTGGCGGCAGGCGGCGCATCCGAATCGGTTACAGTGAGCAGCGATCCCGGCGCCCAGATTGACAGTAGCTCAACTCATCTTGGTGAGGTCGTCTTGGGCGCGGAGATGACAGCGCTTCCGCTCAACGGTAGAAGTTACACCGACCTGCTCTCTATCCAGCCCGGTGTCGCACCGGCGTCAACATTGCTCCCAAGCTCGGTCATCATGGCGGGGGTTACGGGCGGCATATCTCCGTCCGGCGACGAAAACCCAGGCAACGTCTCCATCAACGGCCAGCGCGAATCGTCAAACGGCTTTGCAGTAAACGGCGTGGACGTTCAGGAACACATGAATGGCGGAACATCCGTGGTTCCCAATCTGGATTCGATCGAGCAGTTCCGTGTGCTCACCAACAACTTCGATCCCGAATACGGTAACTACAACGGCGGCATGATCACCGTCGTGACGAAGTCAGGAAGCGGCAGCTTTCATGGCAACGTTTTTGAGTTCTTTCGCAATACAGCGCTGGACGCGCGCGGTTACTTCGACCCCACGCGTCCCGCCTTCAACCAGAATCAATTCGGCGGCACGCTGGGTGGGCCGATCGCGCGTACCAGGCTGTTCTTTTTCGCCGACTACCAGGGAACCCGCACAACACAAGGTGTCTCGACCGGCAATATCTCCGTCCCAACGCTCGCTGAACGCAGTGGAGACTTCATCGATCCAGCAACGCAGATGTCTGAGCTCACCGGCTCGGTCAGCGGTCCCTACCTGGCTTCGCTCCTGTCACAAAAGCTCGGACGCGCGGTGTCGTCGGGGGAAGCCTACACCAATGTTTTTCCGAATGGAGTCATCCCGCAAGCTGCCTGGTCCGCGCCGGCAAAGAACCTGCTTCAGTACATTCCTTCGCCGAACGTAAGCGCGAGCCAGTTCTCCACCTCAGCTTACTCGCAGGCCAATCGCGACGATAAAGGTTCTCTTCGGCTCGACGCCGACACGCGCGCCGGGCGCATTTCCGGCTATTACTTCCTGGACGACTACACGCTGGACAATCCTTATCCCGGCCAACAGGGCGGAGCGTCTATACCTGGTTTCGACGCGCTCACCCTGGGTCGCGCTCAACTGGTTTCGCTATCGGATACCCAGGTCCTTGGAGCAAACGCGGTCAATGAATTAAACCTCGGTTATCTCCGTTATGCGAACATCATCGGCCAGCCACAGGGCGGCCTCGGCGTCTCGCTTGCTTCACAAGGGTTTAGCACGGGCGCCGGGACGCCGGGCATTTACGTGCAGGCTCCACAGTTTGAAGGCATCCAGAACATTACTTTTACAGACTTCACCATGGGCGTCCCCACGACTAACGAGACGCAGATCAATAACACGTTCTACATCGGCGATGGCTTCTCGCGCGTGTTCGGAACCCACACCATCAAGGTCGGAGGCCAGTTTCACGTCGATCAGGTCAACGAGCATCCGAACGCCACGTTCAACGGCACCTTCAACATCAACGGCACCGAGACTGGAAATCCCTATGCCGATCTACTGCTCGGAACTCCCAGCAATTACACGCAATCCTCCGGACAGTACTTCTATCTGCGGAATCATTATCTCGGCTTGTATGCCCAGGATAGCTGGCGTGTTCGCAGCGATCTCACTCTCAATGCCGGCCTTCGCTGGGACATCATAGAGCCGTGGTCGGAGAAGAATCATCAGTTGCAGACCTACATCCCCGGCAGACAATCGGTACTGTTCCCGGGAGCTCCTCCAGGCTTCGTTGTCGCCGGCGACCCTGGCATACCGCAGACGATTGCCCCTACCAGCTTCAAGAACTTCGCTCCGCGCATCGGCGTAGCATATGGCCCGCACGCTGGTCATGGTTTCGGCCATTTCCTTTTCGGCGACTCCGGCCACAGCAGCATCCGCGCCAGCTATGGCATCTTCTACACCGCCTTCCCGGGGCTGTCCGCAGGCCTTATGTATGCTGTGCCCCCGTTCGGCTTCAACTATCTAAGCCCAGGGCCTCCGCTGCTCGCGACCCCCTTCATCACCGCCGCAACCGGAGTCGATAACGGACAGCGCTTTCCATTCCCATTTCCGCCGCACGGTGTTTCCATCGCCAATCCGGATAACAGTATCGATTGGTCGAATCTCACACCGATCGCCGCCGACCCATTCTTCTACTATCGCAATCGTGTCCCTTACATCGATAATTTCATGCTTTCCCTGCAGCGGCAGATCACACACAACCTCGTCCTGACCGCCAGCTACGTTGGCAACCAGGGACACCACCTCCTTACTCTCGTCTCGGTGAACCCCGGCAACCCAGGTCTCTGCCTGAGCCTTCAAAGCGTCGGCTGCGGTCCCTTCGGGGAAGATGCAACTTATACCACTTCCACTGGCCACACCATACAGGGCACACGTGTAGGACAAGGTCCTGGGTATGGTGAAAATACCGCCGACAAATCTATTGCTAACTCTAACTACAATGCTCTGGAAGCTACGCTTAAGTACCAGCGTGGAAATTCTTCTTTCCTGCTCAGCTATACCTACTCCAAATCGATCGATCAGGGGTCGAACCTCGGGGAACAATTGGATCCTTTCGATGCACGCCATTCCCGCACGATCTCGTCCTATGATCTCAAGCATGATTTTGTCGCAAGCTACAGTCTGGAACTACCCATCTACAGACTCCTGCATCGCACTAATAAATGGACTGGCGAGTGGACGTTGTCCGGCACGACGCGTCTTGCAAGCGGATTGCCAGTTACTCTCTCCGACAACTCCGATAACTCGCTGCTCGGCACTCTCGGCAACGGCGCTAATAACTTCCTGCTCGATACCCCCAGATACCTGCCCGGTCCGCTGAAGATCAATACCAACGGACGCAACGGTAAGACCGCATTCGACACTACGATTTTTCCGGAAGAGTTGCTTGGACAGCTTGGCAATGCAAAGCGCCGCATGTTCTATGGACCTGGCATTGCAAACTACGATGCCAGCTTGCAGAAGGGCATTCCTATCGGCGACCTCAGGTCAATCGACATACGTCTGGAAGCATTCAATGTGTTCAACCACACTCAGTTTTTCGGCCCTGCGGCGGTCGACGGTCAAGAAGAAGATCCCAACTTTGGCCACATCGTGAGAGCTGCGCCTCCACGCTTGCTCCAGATCGCAGCCAAATGGGTGTTTTAACGCCCGCCTGCTGTCGTTGCCCCCGAAAACGTGCCCACAGTGGAGCGCGCGATTCGAAAAACTCTGACTGAACGCCCGACCGTTCCATCAGGTTCGCATAACGCTGACCTCTCGTATGGCCCGCAAAAGATCAGCGCGTGAAGTTGCGAGGCAGGGCACATTCAAAGCTTAGGCGCAACACATTTACTTTTTTAGATTCATAGAGATCGCCGCAGCCGTGCCGTGGGAAAGGTGGGAAACGCCCTTTGTTTTCCATCTTTCCCATGGCCGTCTCTTTCTCCATCTCCTGTTTGCTCTTGAAGATTGGTACCAAGCCAGCCATCGCGCTCGCGGCTGGATCGGCACTCAAGCTAAGGAACTGCCTTATGACAGCAATTGCCCGCAATGGACCGCAGACGCCTACTGCTGGGCAACCACCACGATCATGAACGTACCGGGCTTCATGGAGGGCCTTCCCTGCGCTCCCGCACTGGTTTCCTCGAACTGTGCGGTTGGCAGATAGATCTTGTGTGCCGTTGGATCCACGCCCATCGTCCTTGCGCCCTCAGGCGTCTTCACTACCTGAACCATCTCGAACTTGCCTGGCGAGGTCTCTCTCGCAACGGCAAGCGAGCCGTCGCGACAGCTTGCGAATGCCTCGCCGCGATAGACGGCTGTGGCATCGACGCCGGCGCCGATCGGCAGCGCCCCAACCACCTTCCCGTCCTGCGTGCTCATCACGATCATCTTCTGAGGCTTTCGGCAGCCGATAAACAGCCGCCCCGTCTTCGCATCCAGCGACATGCCAACCGGCTGGCCGCCGGGTGTTACCGGCCAGCGTGCGATGACCTTCTTCAGCTTGAGGTCTACGACCGCCACGACATCTTTACTCTCGAGATTGATGTAAACCTTGCCCGCTCCGTCCGCTGCGAGAAACTCCGGCTTCCCGCCCAGGTCAAGCGTCGACTCGATCTTGCCCGCCTTGGGATCGATGTCCGGCTTGAACGACATCAGTACGCCACCGTCTCCCGACACGACCAGCACAAGTCCGCTCGCGCGGTCGAATATAATTCCGTCCGCGTCCGGCTGCGCCGCGATCCTGCCCAGAACGGCATAGGTCTTCAGATCGAAGATGATGATGGCTCCCTCCCCACCGCCATCCGAGATGAACCCCCGCCCCGCCTCCGGCACAATAGCCACGCCGTGAGCGTTCTTCTGGCCGGGGATATCGCCCAGCGTCTTACCCGAATCCGCATCGATCACCAGCGTATGCGTGGTCCGGGGCACAAAGAGCCGATGGCTCATCGGGTCCACCGTCAGGTAGTCCCACGCACCGGAGCCGCCGACCGGAATTGTCTTTTCTACGCCCCACTTCGATTGAGCCAGCGCAGGCATCAGCCCCGCGACAAGTAAAAGGTTCAACAACACCGTCTGGCCAATCTTCGTCATGCGCATCTCCTGGATCTCCTTTGGATCTCCCTGCTCCGTTGGAGCAGGCCGGCTTCTACAAATCGATACGATCTCCAAACCACCATGTACAAGGCAATCGGTAAACGCAGTCTACCTCAGGCTTAGGCAACCTCTGATGAAGCCCTGGCATTGCAGGGGCGCGGCTCCAGCCACGCCGTAAGTCAAGGCGAATCGACAGGGCTTTAGCCCCCGAGGGAATGCTCATCCGAAGGCAGCCCACTTACTCAGACCTTCCTCAGATTAGCTGCCTCAACAGGTGTCCGCTTTACCGGATCAGGCGAACTTGCTGAGCAGCCCCTGCGCCATGCTGCCCATCGAGCTCTGCGCCACTGCCTGGCCGTTTGGCGCAAAGTGATGGATCAACATCGGCAGCACCGTCACCAGCGCAATCTGTACCACCTGCGGGGAAACGCCGGCTTTTTCGGCCGTCCTCTCGATCAGGCCCGTGCCCTGCAGCCCCTGCTGCACCTGCTCCGGAGTTGCGGTCGCGTTCTGCCCGCTGCTCCATGCCCCGGCGTGCTCCGCCATACCATTGTTCTTGAACGCATCGAGCACCCCCTGAATTCCCCCGGGATGCTGCGTCAGCGCCTCCACAAAGCCGCCCGCAACCTTACCCTGCTCGGTTCCTGCTGCACCGCCGGATTTCCCGGCCAGCGACTCGACTATGTCCATGATCCCCATATTCGTCACCTCGCTCTATAGGATGCCGATCCGCTCCGGGGGCGCCGCTTCCGCTTTATTTTTGTCCCGAGCCGCTTGCTCCCGGCACGGGAAGATATAGACTTAGCCTCTATGAACGACCCAGCCAGGAACGACCCAGCCAGCCAGGGCCCGAATAAAGCCGCCATCTCCACCAGAGATGCCCCGGCCGCGATCGGCCCATACTCCCAGGCCATCCGGACCGGTAATATGCTGTTTACCTCCGGGCAGGTCGCGCTCGACCCCGCCAGCGGCCAACTGGTCCCCGGCGGCATCTCCGAGCAGACCGCCCAGGCGCTCGAAAACATAAAGGCCGTGCTCGCGCAAGCCGGTCTCGGCATGGCCCATGTCGTCAAGACAACCGTCTTTCTCCAGTCCATGGCAGACTTCGCCGCGATGAACGAGGTCTACGCCCGCTATCTCGCACCCGCGGGAGTCGTGGCCCCGGCACGCTCGACGGTCGCGGTCGCCGGCCTGCCTAGAAACGCCCTCGTCGAGATCGAGGTCATCGCGATAGGGACGCCTGCAGCATAACCCCGTCTCAGGCATCTAACGGTTGAGAGGTGGAACGATGGCCGACACACCGACGGATAAGGGCGAAAAGGTACATAAGACCGAGGCGGAGTGGCGCGCACTCCTCACGCCGGACCAGTTTCATGTCATGCGCGAGGGCGGGACCGAGCGGCCATTCACCGGCGCTCTCGTGAACAACCACGACGACGGGGTCTATCACTGCGCAGCCTGCGACGCCCCGCTGTTCACCTCGGACAAGAAGTTCGAGTCCGGCAGCGGCTGGCCCAGCTTCTGGCTGCCCGTCTCCCCCGATGCCATCACGGCGCGCGAGGACAACTCGCTTGGAATGCGGCGGGTCGAGGTCACCTGTACGACGTGCGGCGCTCATCTGGGCCACCTCTTCCCGGATGGTCCGAAGCCGACCGGAATGCGGTACTGCATCAACAGCGCGTCCCTCAGCTTCGACAAGAAGTAAAGCGTACGGACACAACAAAAGCCCCGGCCGTTGATGATGCGGTCGGGGCTTTTACTTGTAACTTCTTAGGAATCTAGCCTTTGACGACTTTGCCGGTCTTGATGCAGCCGGTGCACACACGCATGCGCTGGCTTACGCCGTCCACCTGCGCCTTGACGGGCTGGAGATTTACATTCCAGCGGCGGCGGGTGGTGTTGTGGGCGTGAGAGATGTTGTTGCCGAACTGCGGACCTTTGCCGCAGAGATCACATTTAGCTGCCATGACGATTGCTCCAATCCTGTATCGCGGAGGCTCCCGGGAACCTGCCTGAGCGTTGAATCCCCCTCAGGTCGAGCACGGAGCCGGAAGGCATAAGGAGGGTGAAAGCTCCTGACCTCTACCCTCGTGGGGTAATCCGCCAAGTGCTAAGAATACCATAAACGGCCGGCTACCCCAATCCAAACCCGGCCCGCGGAAGGCTCGGCGAAAATAAATCCCAAAAACCTGGCGTACTTTTCACCGCCGGACAAGCACCACGCTTTAGCCACGCAAACGTCCACACCATGTCCACGTTAAGCACAAAAAACACCACATTCTGCACACCCGTTCTTGCAATATCACCAATAAAACCGGACCGTCCACCACAGCCGACAAATGCGCAGCCGGGCCTGGAAATCCTGCGCTCCATGGAGGCGGCGTCCCTGACGATTTCGTTTGTTTCCGGGAATAATTCCTCAAACGAAAAAATAGCACTTGACTACACAGGTCCAACCTCTTAGGCTTTCGCAGTTCCAGAATTGTCAGGATCGCGGTAGGCACAGTCAGGCTGAACAGTCCGGAATCCGCAATCGGAAGCAAGCTGCACGACGAGACCGGCAGCGACTGGGATCGAGGCAAGGGCGACTGAGCGAGCCGCAATCAGAAGCGGCCAATCCTTCACCCCGGTTGAACACTCATTTGGAGGCTTTCATGCAAGCAGGCGCTTCGATCCGCAACTGGACCAGGACCATCCGGTTCACCCTCTTCTTCTGCATTGCCACGGCTCTCTTCGCCTCTACGGGATACGCCCAGACGGCCGGAACCGGCAGCATTCAGGGCTCCGTCGCCGATGCGACCGGCGCCGTCCTTCCCAATGCCTCCGTCACGATCACGAACAATGCAACCCAGGTGAAGCGCACGGCGGCGACCGGCTCCAACGGCCTTTACAGCTTTCCCAACATCGACATCGGGACGTACACGGTCGAGGTAACCGCACAGGGATTTCAACACTATCAGCAGACGAACGTCGTGCTCGAGGTCGGTAGCAGTATCGCGATCAACGTGACGATGACGGTTGGCGGAGCGGACCAGAAGGTCGAGGTGCAGGCGAGTGGTCTGGCCTTGCAGACCGAGGACAGCTCCTTCAAACAGACCATCGACCAGAAGACGCTGACGGAGCTGCCCCTGAACGGACGGCAGGTTACGTCCCTGATTACACTGTCCGGCGGATCGGTCAACGCGAATGCGAACAGCGACCTGCAAGGCAGCAAGACCTTCTTCAGCTCGGTCGTCGTCTCGGTAGCCGGAGGCCAGGGCAACGCGACCGACTACAGGCTGGACGGCGGCGACCACAACGACTACATGACCAACGTCAATCTGCCGTTTCCTTTCCCGGACGCGGTAGCCCAGTTCAGTGTGGAGACGACGGCCCTGGGAGCGCAGAGCGGTCTGCATCCAGGCGGCTTGGTCAACGTGGTGACGCGTTCAGGTTCGAACCAGTGGCACGGAACGGCGTTCGAATTTATCCGCAACAACTACCTCGATGCGACCAACTTCTTCTCTACCTCGAAGGACACGCTGCACCAGAACCAGTACGGCGGGACGGTCGGCGGGAAGGTCATCAAAGATAAGCTGTTCTTCTTCGGCGGATACCAGCGAACCAAGGCGACCTCAACTCAGGCTTCGGTAACGGCCCATGTGCCCACGGCTGCAAACTTGATGGGCGACTTTTCGGTGACCGATGGAGCTACCTGCGAGGCGAACGGCAAGGCGGTTCAGCTGCTGAATCCGCTGACCGGAGCGGTCCTGACCAATAACCACATCAACCCGGGCATCTTCAACGCCAGTGCGCTTGCCTTGCAGCCATATCTTCCCGCGACAACGGACCCATGCGGGCTGGTGACGTATGCAATTCCATTGCAGACGACAGAAAACCAGTTCATCGCCCGGGTCGACTGGACCATCAACTCGAAGCACAGCTTCTATAGCCGCTACCTGCTCGACGGGTACACGGCCCCCGCATTTTATTCCCCGACGAACGTTTTGATCACTACCCAGCCTGGCAACACGGAGCGCGTCCAGGGTCTCACGCTGGGAGAGACCTATGTCATCACCTCGAACCTGGTGAACTCGTTCCACGCCACGGGAAATCGGCGCGTGGATGTTCGCGGGCCGGCCGGAACCGGGATCAGTCCGGCGACGATCGGTCTCACAAACTTCTACACGGCCGTGCCGATAGGGCTTGAGCTGACGCTGACGAACAAGTGGAGTACGTACTGCGGAACCTGCGCCCCCGCAACCTTCAACGACAACATCTTCTCCTTCGCGGACGATGTGAACTGGGTCCACGGCAGGCACCAGATCGGCTTTGGCGGGGAGTATGTCAGGACCCAGCTCAACATTTCGAACATCTACGAATCGAATGGAAACTTCACCATCTCCGGCATCTACAGCCAGAAGGGTCCGAACGGCAGCAGCACTGGAGGCACGGGCGCGGACGCCAATCTCGACTTTCTGACCGGCGCGCTGAACACGTTCGAGCAGAGCAAGGCACAGCAGAACGCCCTGCGCTCCCCGATTCCGAGTCTCTACGTGCAGGACACGTTCCATGCCACGAAAAGCCTGGTGCTGACCGCTGGCGTGCGTTGGGATCCACTGTATATGCCTGTCGATTTTTTCAACCGCGGCTCCATCTTCAACATGGACGATTTTCTGAGCAACACGGTAAGCACGGTGTATCCCAACGCTCCCGCGGGCAGCCTCTTTTATGGCGATACGGGAGTCTCCAGGCAGTTCACCAAGAATTCGCCATGGCAGTTTTCTCCGCGCGTGGGCGCGACCCTCGATCCCTTCGGCACGGGCAAGACCGTCTTCCGCGCCGGCGCAGCGATGGTCTACGACAGTCCCAATCTGTTCACCGCGCAACGGGTTAATCAGAATCCGCCTTACGCGCAGACGATCT
Source organism: Edaphobacter sp. (assembly GCA_965277575.1). GTDB lineage: Bacteria > Acidobacteriota > Terriglobia > Terriglobales > Acidobacteriaceae > Edaphobacter. The sequence continues at coordinate 1,775,620 of CBDIDK010000002.1, read as the reverse complement.
CGAACACACCCGTCGGGGTTCCTTTGAACTTCAGCAGCCCATGGTCGAACGGTTCGACACCCACCAATCCGTTCCCGCAGCCGTTCAAGCCGACGGCCTCGGTGCAGTTCCTGCCGCAGAGCCAGTTCATCGTGCTGCCACAGCAATTCCACCCGGCCTATGTCTTCCAGTACACGGCGAGCGTACAGCAGGAGTTTGGACGCGGCTGGCAGCTTCAACTGGACTACATCGGCAATAGATCGAACCACAATCCGTATGGATACCCGTTCAATCCGGCGGTATACATCCCTGGAACGTGCAATGGCGCCGCGTGCTCGACGACCGGCAACCAGGCATCGCGTTACGCTCTCACTCTGCTCAATCCTGCCCAGGGGCCGAAGTATAAGGGCGGCGGCGGTGGATCGATCCTGATCGAATCAGGCGCGAATGCCTCGTATAACGGGCTGATTGCGACAATCCAGCATCGCGCGTCGAGCAGCTTCGTCTTTCTCGCTAACTACACCTGGTCGCACTGCATCGACATTGAAGACGACCCGGGTGACATCGCCGGCACGACGGTGCAGGATATCCATAACCTGAAGGGAGACCGCGCGAGCTGCGGATTCGACTTCAGGGATATCTTCAACACGACCGTTGTGGCATCGAGCCACTTCAGCCTGACCGGATGGAAGGCGCTTGCCATCAACAACTGGGAGATCGCGCCCCTGGTGCATATCACCGATGGCGCTCCATTCAATGTCACAACGGGTGTGGATAACTCGCTGACGGCCACGGCTAACGACCGTCCAAACCTGGTAACCCCGCTCGGCCTGTATACGGGCAGCAAGATCCGGAGCGGCAAGTCGACCAATGCGCAATTCATCAACCTTGCCAACTTTACCCCGAACGCGTTGGGAACCTTTGGCAACTCCGGACGCAACGCCTATCGCGGACCCAAGCTGCTGCAGGTCGACAGCGCTTTGACCCGAACGTTCCCGTTGCATGAGCGTTTGGCGTTGAACCTTCGCTTCGAGGCGTTCAATGTTTTGAACCACCCAAACTTTGCCTCACCTGCCGGTAGCAATCCCGGATATCTCGGGACGAGCCAACCGATCAACTCGGCCACGTTTGGCCAGGTCACATCCACCGTAAACGGCACCGCTGGACAGGCACGCATCTTCCAGGCCGCCGCAAAAATCACCTTCTAGTTCAACAAGTACAACCCAGATGGAGAGTTCGAATGGCATTGCAGGACAACAATCGCAGGGATTTCATGAAGTTGGGCGGAGCGGCACTGGCAACGACGGCGGTTTCGTGGAATGCGACCAGCTATGCGGCTATCGTGGGCGCGAACGATAGGGTCAAGGTCGGGGTCATCGGGTGCGGCGATCGCATGAAGGGCGCCTTGATTCCCGCGTTCACGCAACATGCCAAGGAGATGAACTTCGAGTTCGTCGCGGTGTCGGACATCTGGAACAGGCGGCGCGAAGAAGGCGCTGCGTACATCCAGAAGGTGAGCGGCAATACGGTGGTTCCGGTGCGGAACAACGACGAACTGTATGCGCGCAAGGATGTGGATGCGGTGCTGATCGCGACCGCGGACTTTCAACATGCGCGCCACGGAACCGAAGCCGTCAACGCCGGACGCGATGCGTATGTCGAAAAGCCGACCGCGCACACCATGGAGGATGCCCGGCTGTTCCGCGCCGCGGTTCACAAGACAGGCAGGATCGTGCAGGTGGGCACGCAGCGGCGCAGCACGCCGAGCTACCAGAAGGCTGCCGAATACATCCAGTCCGGCAAGTTCGGCGACATTGTGATGGTGGAGATGAGCTGGAATGTGAACCAGCCGGGGCGGTGGAGGCGGCCTGAGGTGGTGCCGCTACTGAAAGAGCAGGACACGGACTGGAAGCGCTACCTGATGAACCGGCCGTATGAGCCCTTCGATGCACGGCATTACCTCGAATTCCGTCTGTTCTGGCCGTACTCGTCCGGGATTCCCGACCAGTGGCTGGTCCACCAGATCGATACGGTGCATTGGTTCACCGGTCTGCCGCATCCGCGCAGTTGTGTCGCGAACGGCGGGATCTACCTATGGAAGGATGGGCGCAAGAACTGGGACACGATGACGGCAGTGTTCGACTATGGCCCACTGGATGATCTGAGCAAAGGCTTCCAGGTGCAGTACACCTCGCGCTTCACGAATTCGGCGGGCGGGGTGAAGGAGCTGTACTACTCGAACGGCGGCATGATCGATATGGACAAGCAGACGGTAACGCCGACCGGCGGCCTGCAGGCGAAGTACGCGGCGGAGATGAAGATGGAGCCGAACCTGTTGCCGAGTATGTCGCTGGGTGACAAGTCCGAGGCCGTCTCCACTGCGGCTGACACCAAAGGCGATCCGCAGACCTCGGCCAACATGCGCAACTGGATGGAGTGCGTGCGGTCGCGCAAGACGCCGAACGCCAGCATCGAAGCGGGGTACAGCCATTCGATTGCGCTTTGCATGAATGTCGCGGCGATGCAGACCGGGCAAAAGGTGACATTCGACGACAAGACCCAGCAGGTGATGGTGGGAGGGAAGGTCTATGCGTAAGCTGTTGGCGCTGGGCCTTCTGGTTGGAGGCTTCGGAATGGGTGCAGGCCATTTCGCGCGGGCGGCCGGCAAGGGCGTTCAGGTCGTCGCAGATGAGGCGAACCGGCGGGTCGATATCACCATCGACGGCAAGCCCTTCACCTCGTACCTGTGGCCTACTTTGCTGAAGAAACCTGTGCTGTATCCGCTGATTACGGATGGTGGAATCACGGTAACGCGCGGTTATCCGCTGGAGCCTCGGCCAGGCGAGCGTGTCGACCACCCGCACCACGCCGGAATGTGGTTCAACTACGGCAACGTGAACGGGTTCGACTTCTGGAATAACTCGGATGCGATCAAGCCGGAGGGCCGCGCGAAGATGGGGACGATCTTTCAGAAAAAGATCGTCTCTACGAAAAGCGGGGCCGACCGGGGTGAGCTGGTGGTCGAGTCGGTGTGGATCACGGGCGAGAACCAGGAGCTGCTGAAGGATACGACGCGGTATGTCTTCAGCCGGCAAAAGGGCGCGCGGGTGATCGACCAGGTGACGACGCTGACGGCGCTCGACAAAGCGGTCTTCAACGACGACAAGGAAGGGCTGCTCGGGATACGGGTCGCTCACTGGCTCGAGTCGGCCGACGAGAAGGGCGGCATCTTCATGGATGCGAATGGCCAGCCGACGAAAGTTGCGAGCGCAGATACGAGCGGCGCGACAGGAGTCTACCTGACCAGCGAAGGCGTGAAGGGCGGAGCAGTGTGGGGAACGCGGGGGCGCTGGTGCACCTTGACCGGCCATGATGCGGACCAGCATGTGGTCTCGATCGGCCTCATCGATAATCCGAAGAACCCTGGCTATCCCACGTACTGGCATGCTCGCGGCTATGGGTTATTTGCGGCGAATCCGCTGGGCCGGAGCATCTTCGATCCCAAACAGCCCGCGTTCAACTATACGATCGAGAAGGGACAGTCGGCGACGTTCCGTTATCGGGTGATGCTGATCTCGCATGACGCGAGCGCGGAGGAGATGAACCGGGAGGCGGATGCGTTTGCGGCGGAGTACAGGTAAAGAAGAGCGTCCTGCCGGACGGGCCCACTCCGCGTGGAGCGGGCACTTCGTGCCTTGTATACCGTCCTTCCACATTTAGTTCGCGAGCCCTCCCGTTGGTCGGGAGGTTTGCTCGATGGCTCGGTTTAGTTGTACTGAAGCTCGTGGGGGGCGGGCTCGGTAAGGGTACCGTCCTTCCGCTCGTACCACATGAAGATCTTGTGGTCTCCGTTGACCCGCACAGCGACGATGACGCCGCTCCCAAAGGCTCCGCTGCCATCTGTCTTTGAGATGTCGACGTGGTGCGACAGGATCGGGCCGCCCACGGGACTATCGATGGTCCAGTCCTCGGTAAACCGCTTCAGCGGATAGTCGGCGTGCTGTTTGGGGTGCTGCTGCCAATCGGGGTCGTTGGTGTAGATCGCGTAGGCGTTGCCGTAGTCCTTGGCTTCGAGCGCGCTGAAGAATTTGTCCACCTTGTGCTCCATGGGCAGGTTCGAGAAGAACCAGCCGTGTCCGAGCAGGAAGCCTCCGATGCCGATGACGACCAGCGCTGCGATCAGGGCTCCCGCGCCGATCAGCAGGTTGCGGTTGCGGTTCTCGCGTCGGGCGTCAAACTCTGGTGCATTCAGCAGCGTCATTGCTCTTCAACCTCAGGGGAATTAGACATCGTTGCTGCGGGAATCGGATGCCGGGCGGCGCTCGAATTCTAACTCCAGCCGAAGGCGGCGCGGTGGAGTTCGAACTCCGCACCCGATGCTGGTAAGTATACCGAGACGACATCGAAGCGGACGGGGATCTTCTCTCGGAGAGGCTCGGGGAAGCTGCGGAGGTAAGCTTTGGCCATCTTCTGCAGCATGTCGCGCTTGTCGCGGTCGACCGCTGCCTCGGCTGGGGAGATATCTCGCCGGGTCCGCGATTTGACTTCGATGAAGCAGAGCGTGGGACCCTCCCACCCGATCAAGTCGATGTCGCCCCACAGCTTTGCGCTCTTCCAGCGGGTGGCGACGATGGTGTAGCCGAGGCTTCGGAGGTGGAAGAGGGCTTCCCGCTCGCCACGTTCGCCGGTGGCTAGATGTTCGGGGGTGGTTGACGGTCGGCGGGAGCGCAGTGTCTGGATGACGCGTAGCTGCGTTGCCAGCCATTTTGATTTGATTCTTCCGTGTGGGGGTGTCGGCATATTCTTCGACATCATACCGCTTCGGTCAGGAGGCTTATGGCGGTTTCAGCATTGCTGTATCCGCCGGACAAGAACAAACAAAACCAAATACAGGGGTCCTTCGCTACGCTCAGGATGACAACCCAAAAATAATGGGTACAGCAACACTGAGTTTGCTCTAACACCGATCTTTAACTAAGAGATTGCGGCATGAAGAATGGGAACGGAAACGGCTGGACCATGATGAGGTCCAGCCGCTGAGTTCTGCTGCGATGTGGGTGCCGGTTACTCGCTGGAGCCCTTGCGGGTGCGGCGGTTGGCCTGGAGAACTTTCTTTCTCATGCGGAGCGACTTCGGGGTCACTTCGACCAGCTCGTCGTCGGCAATGAACTCGATGCACTGCTCGAGGGTGAGGGCCTTGAACGGAACGAGGCGGACCGCATCGTCCGATCCCGACGCGCGCATGTTCGACAGCTTCTTCTCGCGAACGCAGTTCACGTCGAGGTCGTTGTCGCGCGAGTGTTCGCCGACGATCATGCCCTCGTAGACCTCAACGCCGTCCGAGACGAAGAGAATGCCGCGGTCCTGAAGCCCTTCGAGAGCATAGGCCGTCGTCGAGCCCTGGCGGTCGGAGATTAGGGCGCCGGACTGACGCTGCGGAATCTCACCTTGGTAGGCGATATAGCCGTCGAGGATCGAGTTCATGATGATGGTGCCGCGAGTCTCGGTGAGCATCTCGGAGCGCAGACCGATGAGGCCGCGCGAGGGAATGCGGAACTCCATCCGCACGCGTCCCGAGCCGTGATTGATCATCTTCGTCATCTCGCCTTTTCTAGGCCCGAGGCGCTCGATGACGGTGCCGACGAAGTTCTCCGGTACGTCGATGAAGAGGTGTTCGACCGGCTCCATCACCTGATCGTCGATCTTCTTGGTAACGATCTCCGGGCGGCTGGCCATGAGCTCGAAGCCCTCCCGGCGCATCATCTCGATCAGAATGCCAAGCTGGAGTTCGCCGCGGCCGAGCACCTTGAAGGAATCGGGCGAGCCGGTGTCCTGCATCTTGAGCGACACGTTGGTAAGGAGCTCTTTATCGAGGCGGTCGCGGAGGTTGCGCGAGGTGACGAACTTGCCTTCGCGGCCGGCAAAGGGCGAGTTGTTGACGTTGAACTGGATCGCGATGGTGGGTTCGTCGATGATGATCTGCGGCAGCGGCTGGGGGTTCTCGACATCGCAGAAGCTCTCGCCGATGAAGATGCCGGGGATGCCCGCGACGGCGACGATATCGCCCACCTGGGTCTCTTCGATGTCGGTGCGCTTGAGGCCGGAGAAGCTGAAGAGCTTGGTGATCTTGTGCTTGGTGAAGGTGCCGTCGATCTTGGCGACCGAGTACTCCTGGCCGGTGCGCATGGTGCCGTTGAAGACGCGTGCGATGGCGAGGCGCCCGAGGTAGTCGGAGTAGTCGAGGTTGGTGACGAGGATCTGGACCGCGCCTTCGGGGTCGCCCTTCGAAACCGGGATGGTCTGGACGATCTGCTCGAAGAGGGGCTGGAGATCGGTGCCGGGAATCGCGGGATCCGCGGTGGCGGTGCCGAGCTTGCCGTTGGTGTAGAGCACGGGAAAGTCGAGTACGGACTCGTCGGCGTCGAGGTCGATAAAGAGGTCGTAGACCTCGTTCAGAACCTCTTGCGGGCGGGCGTCGGGGCGGTCGATCTTGTTGATCACGACCATCGGCGTCAGGCCAGCTTCGAGGGCCTTCGAGAGCACATAGCGGGTCTGGGGCAGGGGGCCTTCGGAGGCGTCGACGAGCAGGACCACGCCATCGACCATCTTGAGAGCGCGCTCTACCTCTCCGCCGAAGTCGGCGTGGCCCGGGGTGTCGACGATGTTGATCTTGTTGTCGTGATAGTAGAGGGCGGTGTTCTTGGCGAGGATGGTGATGCCGCGCTCGCGCTCGAGGTCGTTCGAGTCCATGACGCGGTCCGTCAGGGCCTCGTTGGAGCGGAAGGTGCCGCTCTGGCGCAGCATGGCGTCGACCAGGGTGGTCTTGCCATGGTCGACGTGGGCGATAATGGCGATGTTGAAGATGGGCTTAACGGCGACTGCGGTCGAGTTGCTCACTGCGTGTGTATCCTGTCTGTGCGCCTGGGTGTGGTTTTTCGGGGGAAGTACGCGTCTCTCCTAGTTTAGCCTAGTTGCGGCTATACTGGCTGGCCGAAATGCGTCGAACGGTAAACGGATCAACAAAACGCTAAACGGAACAACAATAAGCTATGGTAAATGCAGCGGAATGGCCATATCGGCCGCCGAACGGGCCGCTCTGACAGGGTGAATGAGCACACAGGCACAAGCGCCGGACAGGTTGGAGCCGATCACCAGCGGAGTGCGCTCGAACGTCGTGGATATCGTGAAGGGAATCGCGATCATCCTGGTGGCGTATGGTCACACCGCGCAGGGCATGATGCATCGCGGCTGGTGGGCTACGCCGGGGGCGCATTTCTCCGACACCTTCATCTACAGCTTCCATATGCCGGCGTTCTTTTTCGTTGCGGGATTGTTCGTGGCGGGCAGCCTTGCCAAACGCGGCCCGAAACGATTCACGCTCGAAAAGCTGAAGACGATCCTGTACCCGTATGTTCTTTTCGCCGTTATCAGCGTTGTGATGGAGCCGCTGGTGGCGCGCTTCCGGTCCGGCGATCATGTCTTCGAGTCGAAGACGTTCCTGCTGAATGTTCTGGATGGCGAGGCGAGTTGGTTTCTGTTTGTCCTGTTCGTCTGCCTGATGATTGCCTTGCTTACAATCCGGGTTCCGAACTGGCTGCGCTTTGTGGTTGCGGCGCTGGTGGGCATGACGCCGGCGTTCGGCCCGCCGCTCACCAATCAGGTGCTGCGCGAGTTCTGTTTCCTGGCCGCCGGTATGTGGGTGGGGATGCGCATCTATCGCCTGGAGCAGGCACGGGTGGTGACCGCAGCGGCCGGGTTCGCTGTTCTGGCTGCCTTCCAGGTGGTTGTGATCTACTTCTTCGGGCAGCCCACGCAATGGACCTACATCGAGCTCGGCCTGACGGGCATCGCGGGACTTTTCCTGCTGGCCCGGGTGCTGGACAAACACGCCCTGGGCAATGCGCTCGCGTGGTTTGGGCGTGCCTCGCTGGCCATCTTCCTGCTGAGCGAGTTCGGCCAGGGGTTTGGGCGCGAAGTCCTGCTAAGAGTGTTCCACACCAAAGAACTCTGGCTGCAGCTCTTTGTGCCTACGCTGCTCGCAACCGTTCTGCCGGCCATCGTCTGGTACCAGCAGGACCGTTGGCATCTGCGGTGGCTCTTTCAATGGCCGTCTCCGGTCCCACCGCGGCGATAGGTTACGTCGCGGCGCCGGAGATATACGCTTCGAGATGCCGGATCGTCTTTTCCTGCTCGTTGATGACCCAGTTCACCAGGTCGCCGATGGAGATCATGCCGACGACCGTGCCCGTATCCACCACCGGAAGATGTCGAATGCGGTTCTTGGTGATGATGTGCATGCAGTCCCCCACCGTGTGTTCGAGCGAGACGAAGATGACGGGGCTGGTCATGATCTCGGAGACAGGGGTGTCCTTCGACGATTTGCCTTGCAGGATGACCTTGCGGGCGTAGTCCCGTTCGGAGATGATGCCGAGCAGCCGGCCGTCCTCCATAACCAGCAGCGCGCCTACCTTCTTCTCCGCCATGCTCTCGATGCATTCGTAGACGCATGCGTCCGGTTTGATCGACCAGACCCGCTGGTCCTTCTGCTTCAGCAGCGCATGGATCTTCGTCGCCAGTTCGCTCATGGGGAACCTCGGGCCTCGAATAGTACCGCCGGTGCGCGGCGTGGTCAACCGCGCTCAGAGCAGGCTACCGCCGACAGAGCGGTATCATCGACGAATGCAGACTTTCGATGCCCTCCTTCACGAAGCGGAAGTTGCCCACGGCCATCTGTGCGCGGGGCAGATTCTTGGGGTGCGGATGGCGATGCTGGGTTGCGAGCGCCTGGGCGTCGATGACCCGAAGGGCGCCGACCGCAAGCGCCTGGTGACCTTCATCGAGATCGACCGCTGCGCCACAGACGCAATTGCAGTCGTGACGGGCTGCCGCCTGGGCAAGCGCGCCATCAAGTTCCGCGATTGGGGCAAGATGGCGGCAACCTTCGTCGATCTGGCGTCTCAGCTTCCACCGGCAGGCGAGACCCCGGCCTACAAAGGCATTCGGATCGCCGCGTTGGAGTCATCGAAGCAGCGCGCCCGCGAGCTCTATCCGCACATCGAGCAGAAGAACCAGCAGCAGATGCTTGCCTACCGCGATATGCCCAACGGCGACCTCTTCAGTGAGCAGTGGGTGAGTGTGCCGATCCATCCGCGGGAGATGCCGGGCTACAAGTCCACGCGGACGACCTGCGAGGTATGCGGGGAAGGCATCAACTACGACCGTGAGGTTCGCCCCAGGGAAGGCGAGCGGACGCTGTGCCAGGGTTGCGCCGCGCCGGATGAACGCTACTACCAGCCGCTGGAGCTTTCGGGCATCGATAACCACCCACGCGTGAATGTGCATCTCTAAGACTCAGGTGTGCGATGCCCGAGCCCGTGGTCGATCTTCTCCGCCAGTTCGAGATATTGAAATCCGTAAGCGCCGATTGCCTGAAGAAGCCGAAGCCGAAGGCAGTACACCTGTTGCGCTCGACCATGCGGCGCATCGAAGCCATCCTGGAGCTTCTGACTCGATCCACCGATCTACCCGGCCTGCAGGGAGAGGCGAAGGCATTCCGAAGATCGCTGCGAAAGGTTCGGCGCGCCGCCGGCGAGGTCCGCGATCTTGATGTGCATCGGGCGATCATGGACACCTTCAAGACCGACCGCGATGCCGAGCGGCTGGAGAAAGGCCTGGGCGACGCGAGAAAGAAGGCCGCTCGCCGGCTCCAGAAGCGGCTATCGAAGGACCGGCGACGTCTGGCGCGTGCCGTTGGCAAACTGGAGACGGCGATTGCGCCTGGAGTGGACTTCCACTGGAGCGGCTCCGGGCTGGGAAGCGCCGCGCGCGAGTGGCTTGCGGAGGCGATCCGGAGTCTCGACCCTGCGGACGATGAGGACCTCCATGCAATTCGAAAGTATTGCAAGACCGCGCGCTACATCGCCGAGACCGGCAGCGAGGACTCGAAGACCGCTGCTGGAATCGCAAAGCGCTTCGACACCGTACAGGATGCCACCGGAGCATGGCACGACTGGCTTCTGCTGGTCGATGAGGCGCAGGAGGCGCTGCCCGAAGGCAGTCCACTGCTGGTGGATATCCAGCGGAAGGCGGGCCGGCTGCGGGTACGGGCGGAGTCGATGGCGCGTGGAGTCGCCACAGGGTCAAGGCGGGGTGCGGAGTCTCTGGCCGCGCGTGAATCTGGGCGGGATGCTAATTTATCAATAGAAATATAGTTTCCATTTTGCGCATCTCCAGCGGAAATTTCCGTTACCATTCTCGGGGTGATGCGATACAGGCGTTGAGCGTTGTGCTGCGCAAGACAGCAGCCCGATCCAGCTGGCCAGCCCGCATTCCGGGGAGTTGTCCATGCAGAGGTTCGCCGTGTCGCGCTGGGTGCTGGTCTGCCTCGCGGTCCTGTCTTTAACTGGGCTGCTCTCCGCGCAAGCGCCAACGCCTGCGCGTGTGAAGTACAACTTCAATCCGGGCTGGCTGGTGCAGGTGGGCGACCCCGCCGGGGCCGAGCAGCCGGGCTTCGACGACTCCGCGTGGAAGCATGTGACGACACCGTATGCCTGGAACGAGGACGCTGCGTTCCGCGTCAGCATCCACGATCTGCCGACGGGAGTCGCCTGGTACCGCAAGCACTTCCGGCTGCCTGCAACGAGCGCGGGCGGGAAGATCTTTCTGGAGTTTGAAGGCGTTCGCCAGGCAGGGGAGTTTTATCTCAACGGCAAGTCGATCGGCCGGCATGAAGACGGCGTCATGGCGTTCGGCTTCGATATCTCGGACGCTGTGCTGCCCGCGCCGCAGCAGAACGTGCTGGCCGTGCGCACCGACAATCGCTGGGACTACAAGGAGAAGGCGACGGGCACGACCTACCGCTGGAACAATACCAATTTCTATGCGAACTATGGCGGCATCAGCAAGAGCGTGTGGCTGCATGTGACGGGCAAGGTCTACCAGACGCTGCCGCTCTATTCGAACCTCGGCACGACGGGCACCTACATCTGGGCCGGCGAATTCAACATTGCGAAACACATCGCGAAGGTCTTCGCCGAGTCGCAGGTGCGCAACGAAGAGGCGACGCCCCAGACAGTCACCTATCTCGCACAGGTCAGAGACATGGACCACAAGATAGTCGGCCAGATGAGCAGTAGCGCGGTGACGCTGCAGCCGGGCGAGACGAAGACGCTCCACGCGGAGGCGGTGCTGGACAACCTGAACTTCTGGAGCTGGGGCTACGGCTATCTCTACGATGTCGTCACAACGCTCGCGGTTGACGGCAAGCCAGTCGATACCGTGACGACGCGCACCGGCTTCCGCAAGACGGCGTTCGGCTCCGGGATGATCGCGTTGAACGACCGCGTCATCCAGATGCACGGCTATGGACAGCGCACCACCAATGAGTGGCCGGCCGTCGGGCTGTCGGTGCCGCCGTGGATGAGCGACTTCAGCAACAGGATGATGGTCGAGAGCAATGCGAACCTGGTGCGCTGGATGCACGTCACGCCGTGGAAGCAGGACGTGGAGTCGTCGGACCGCGTGGGCCTGATCGAGTCGATGCCTGCGGGAGATGCGGAGGGCGATTCGTCGGGCAGGCACTGGCAGCAGCGCGTGGAGCTGATGCGCGACGCGATCATCTACAACCGCAACAACCCCAGCATCCTCTTCTACGAGTCGGGGAACAAGGGCGTATCCGAAGATCACATGTGGGACATGAAGCGGGTGCGGGACGTGTACGATCCGCATGGCGGCCGTGCCATTGGCGCGCGCGAGATGCTTTCGAGCACGGTGGCCGAGTACGGCGGCGAGATGCTCTACATCGACAAGAGCGCAGGCAAGCCGCTTTGGGCACATGAGTACTCCCGCGACGAGGGCGCGCGCAAATTCTGGGACAACGACACGCCGCCCTTCCACCAAGACTCGCCCCTCTACAACCGCAATCAGGACTCGCACGCGATCGAAGATGTGCGGCGGTGGTTCGACTACTGGCACGAGCGTCCCGGCACAGGAACACGCGTCAGCTCCGGCGGCGTCAACATCATCTTCTCCGACTCCAACACGCACTTCCGCGGGGATAACGACTACCGCCGCAGCGGCGAGGTCGACGCCATGCGCCTGCCCAAGGATGGCTACTTCGCCCACCAGGTGATGTGGAACGGCTGGGTCGATGTCGAGCATCCCGGCATCCACATCATCGGCCACTGGAACTACGCCGCGGGCGTCGTCAAGCCGGTCTACGTCGTCTCCACCGCGGACAAGGTCGAATTGAAGCTGAACGGCAGATCGCTTGGCTACGGCGTGCAGTCGAGCCGCTTTCTCTTCACCTTCGACAAGGTCGCGTTCCAGCCGGGCACGCTGCAGGCGGTCGGTCTCGACTCCGCAGGACGGCAGATCGCAACCGCTGAGCTGAAGACCGCCGGCGCGCCCGTTGCGCTCCGGCTGAAGCTCCAGACCGGCCCCGGGGGGCTTCGCGCGGACGGGGCGGACATGGCGCTGGTCGATGTCGAAGTCGTCGATGCCAGGGGTAATCGCTGTCCCACAGCGCTCAACACGATCGACTTCAAGCTGACCGGAGCTGCGGAGTGGCGCGGCGGCATCGCGCAGGGACCGGACAACTACATTCTCTCGAAGGCGCTTCCGGTGGAGGGCGGCGTGAACCGCGTGATTCTGCGCTCCACCCCTACGGCGGGAGCTATCCATTTGACCGCCACTGCCGAGGGCCTCAGGCCGGCCACGCTCGAGCTTTCGTCGCGCAGTGTTCCCGTCGAGGACGGCGTCTCAACGGAGATGCCCGCGGCTGGGCTCGTCTCCTATCTCAAGCGCGGTTCTACTCCGGCTGGCCCGTCCTTCCACGTCACGCGAACAGCGCTGTCCATATCGTCGGCGGCTGCCGGATCGAACCCCGACAACACCGCAGCCAGCTACGACGACGATGAAACCACGGGCTGGTCGAGCGACGGCGACCTGAAGCACGCGTGGATCGAGTACACGCTCTCCGCGCCCGCCACGGCGAGCGAGCTGGAGTTGAAGCTGAACGGATTCCGCCAGCACCGCTACCCCCTGCGCGTGACCATGGATGGCAAGACGGTCTGGGAAGGGCTGACACCGACCAGCCTCGGTTACTGCACCCTGCCGTTGAAGCCAGTCCGAGGAGAGCGCGTGCGCATCGAGCTCACCGGGCCGCCCCAAGACGAAGGTCAGTTCGCCGGCACCAAAGAGATCACCGGCAAGGTCGAGAACTCCGGCATCGCCCCCGTTCCGAAGGACGGAAAGGCGGTGCTCAACATCATCGAAGCGGAGATCTACAAGGTGCCCCAGGCCACTCCATAGAGCTTCGGTTTGATGTCCCGCTATGGTAGCCTCCTGCAAGGGGATGCGCTTTCTTCAGGAGGCCGCGAACCGACCTTTACCGATGCCTTCGACTCGCCAGAAATTCAGATCCGCCCTCTGTCTTGCAGCCGCCTCCCTGCTGCCTGCCAGCAGCTTTTGTTCTGCGCAAAACGTCTCGCTCGCGACGGCAGTAGCTGACGTTTCAAGAGGCTCCTCCTCCTCTCTTCCGGATGCGCCGGAACCCCCGAGCGCCGGCACGCCAGCTCCTCGCGAGACGTCAAAGGCTGCTGCACCGGAGGACGTCACCCTCGCCGGCACGCCGCGAAGATTTCTTCTGGACCAGAAGGCCATCTGGACGAGCCCGCTGCATGTCCGGCCCGCGGATGCCATCTGGCTGCTTCCCCTGGGCGCGGCAACCGGCGTTCTGATCGGCAGCGATCACCACACCATGACCTCGCTGATCCATATCCGCCCCAACGATCAGCAGCACTTCAAGACCCTCTCGGACGGCGGCGTCGGGGCCCTGGGAGCCATACCCGCGGGCATGTATCTGTGGAGCCTCGGGCACGATGCGCCGCAAGCCCACGAGACCGGCCTGCTCACCGGTGAAGCCCTCGGCGACAGCCTCGTCGTCAACGAGGTCATCAAGTTCATCTCCCGCCGCGACCGGCCCAACATTAACGATGCGCAAGGGCAGTTCTTCAGCTCCGGCCCCACGGCGTCCTCCTTTCCGTCGAACCACGCGACCGCCGCATGGGCGATGGCTTCGGTGATCGGAGAGGAATACCCCGGCTGGGTCACCCGGACGGTGGTCTACGGGCTGGCCGCCGGCGTCAGCGCCAGCCGCGTGCTCGCCGACCAGCACTTCCCCTCTGATGTTCTGGTGGGCAGCGCCGCCGGATGGCTCATCGGCCATTACGTCTACCGCGCCCACCACAACTTCCGCCTGGACCCCTTCGATGCAACGCCGATGCCTGGCGAGCAGGGCGCACCGCGCAAGCATCGCGTGCAGCCACCGTCGGCACCCATTCAGCAGGCGGCGCAACAGCAGACGCCGTCCTTCCCGCTCCAGCCGTCAACAGAGGCGCCTGCACCATCCCAGACACCATCCCAGATATCGTCCCAGACACAAGCCCAGACACAGACACAGACACAAGCCCAGACACAGACACAGACACAAGCCCAGGCACAGCAGCCCGCAACACAGCCGTCGACTCAGCAGGCCGTGTATACCCCTTCTCCTATTGTCAATCGCGCCCCCCGCCTCTTCGATGAGGACGCCGACCCGGACAGCATCGGCTCCACCAACGTTCCCATGGATAGCTGGATCTACCCTGCGCTGGGGCGGCTGGCGGCAATGGGTCTCATCCCCGGCCAGAGCGTCTCGATCCGCCCATGGACTCGTCAGGAATGTCTGCGGCAGCTCAAACTGGCCGAAGATCTGGCGAGTACGCCCGAGTCCTACAGCCCCAGCATCCTCGTCGCTGCCCGCCCGCTCATCGCCGATCTCCACACCGAGCTCGAGACCGAGCCGAACTACTACCAGTCGCTCAGCCTGGAGTCCGTCTACGCCCGCTACGGCACCATCGCCGGTCCCGCGCTGGCGGACAGCTTCCACTTCGGCCAGACATGGTGGAACGACTTCGGCCGTCCGCTCGGGCGCGGCAGCAGCGCCATCGCCGGCTACTCCATCCGAGCCCACTCCGGGCGACTCTTCTTCTACGACCGGCAAGAGCAACAGCACGACCCCGGCAATCCCGCCGAGACGCCCGCCATCAATCAACTCATCAATGTGCTCGACAGGTCACAGCCCAACGATCCCATCATCGCGCCCATTGCTCAGCGGTCAGCCTACGAACGCCAGCGCCCGATCGAGCTCTACGCCGGCGTCGCGTTCGAAGGCAACGCCCTCTCTCTTGGCAAGCAGGAGCTCTACTGGGGCCCGACCACGATGGGGCCGCTCGCCTTCTCCAGCAACGCCGAACCCACCTACAACCTGCGGCTTGTGTCGACGCGCCCGCATCCGATTCCGCTTCTCCCTTCACTCGGCACCTATCGCTTCGATCTCGTGCTGGGAAAGCTCTCCGGCCATAAGTATCCGGCGCGCCCCTGGTACAACGGCCAGAAGATCGACATCAATTTGGGCGATAATCTCGAACTCAGCTTCACCCGCTGGTCCATCTTCTGGGGCGTCGGACATCCCATCACCTTCCACACCTTCCGGCAGAATCTCTTCAGCTTCAACTCGACCGGTGGAGGCGCCGGAGGTGGAGGAGGAAGCGCCGGCTACGGTGACCCGCAGGATCCCGGAGACCGGAAGAGCAACTTCGACTTCAGCTATCGGCTTCCCTTCCTCAGCCGAGCGGTCACCCTCTATGCGGACGCCTACTCCGACGACGACCCAAACCCGATCGACGCACCTCGCCGCGCTGTCTGGAACCCCGGCATCTACTTCGCCCGGCTGCCGTTTCTGCCGCACATGGATCTGCGCGTGGAAGCTGTCAGCTCAGAGGGCCTCGCCTTTGACTTTGGCCGGTATCACTTCTTTACCAACAGCCAGTATCTGGATGGAAACACCAACAAGGGCTTCATGGTTGGGAACGCAATCGGCCAGGACTCGCGCGCCATCGAAGGCCGCGCCGGCTACTGGCTCTCCGCCCGCACACGGGTCGAGGCAGGCTATCGGCAGAATAAGGGAGGAACGCTATTCCTGCCAGGTGGCAGCACGATCACAGACGGATTTGTGAACGGCTCCTACGCGTTCAGCCGCAACTGGCAGGTGCAGCTCTTCACGCAATACGAGCGGTTCCTCATCCCGTCCTACATGCCCGGATCGCAGCACAACACCAGCGGCTGGCTCCAACTCATCTGGACCCCCGAACTGCATCTCCACCGCTAAAGCAGTATTACAGTAGGTGTAATTCGGAGTATGGGTCTCGGCTGGCTTTTTCGCCGGGAAAAAGCCAACCTGGACATGGTTAGAAACTTATAGTGACTGTAATACTGCTCTAGCATCTCGCGGCTTGGGTCCACGCTGAACGTTGTTTCCTGGATTCGGAAGGCAGAACTCTCAAACGAATGATCGCGGTTTGCAGCGATGCACGGAAGGGAACTACCTCGCCTGGGTAGCCTCTGCCGGCTGCCGGGCGGCATGGAGCACGCCCGCCGTTACGCCTGCCACCTGCGCACAGGCTCGCGCGGCCAGCAGGAACGGTGACAGCAACCCAACGGCCGGGTCTTTCGCCATAGCCCGCAGCGCGAACGGCAATGTGCTCACCAGAAAAGCGACGAGCACGAGCGCGGTCACCGGAACCCTCGGCCGCACCGTCAGGTCGACCGCCACCGCAAGCGCCAGCGCCGGCGCAAACAGAAGCTGCAGCTTCATCATCTGCGGAGTGTGGCTGTCCTTTACGCCCTTGGCGGGGTTTTTACGCACGGCGAGCACCCGCCAGAAGGCAAACTTGTACTTCTTCCGGAGATAACTCGAAAGCGTGTCGGGATGGGTGTGGTAGACCACCGCCGCGGGTGCGAACTTCATCTTCCAGCCGCGCGCCGACATGCGATAGGAGAGCTCGATGTCCTCGGCGCAAGCCACCGGGAACGACGTGTCGTACCCGGTCATCTCCAGAAACCGCTCGCGGCGAAACGCGGCAGAGTAGGTGTCGATGAAGTCGATCTCTGGAAGACCTGCCATCAGGTGGTACTTGTCCTCATATTCGACCTGCACGAACCGCGCGGTCAGACGCCGTTGACGCGTGCGGTAGACACCCTTCGCCCCGACGACCTCAGGGTCTTTGAATGGAGCAAGCATCGCGTCGAGCCAGTCCGGCATGGGTACGCAGTCGTCATCGGTGAAGAGGAGAATCTCTCCCTGGGCCTCCATCGCCCCGCGATTCCGAGCCGTAGCGGGCCCCGCATTGGGCTGCGATATCAGCCGGACCGAAGCATAGCCCGCGACCACAGCGGCCGTGTTATCGGTCGAGCCATCATCGACGACCAGCACCTCGATATCGCGCCCTGCCATCTGCTCCATCAAGGCGTCGAGACAATATCCAATACGGCGGGAGCCATTAAACGTAGGGATGATGATCGACGCTGATTTCGCGCCAACCATCATCCCTTTCGCCTGCTCCAGTACCAGAGATTGCCCTGAATCATCCATCGATTCTGCTATGCCGTCGCACCCTGCGGCTTGCTGGTCGGCTCAGTCTTGTCGCTCTTGCCACCCTTATTATGGTCGCTGCCCTTCAGCAGATACTTCGACAGGGTGACGAAACCTTTGACGTTGCGCTGCAGTTCGCGGCGGTCCATGATCGACTGCTTCAGCTTGTACACCAGGTAAGACGGAGCGAGGTAGAAGCTGCGCCGCGCCTTGTCGCAGAAGCTGACGAGCTGCTCGTGCGTGATGTTCGGCAGGGTCACCACGCTGTTATGCAGACCGTCCTTGGTCAGCCACGCCCCCCAATCCTCGATCTGGATGTAGTCGCGCTTCTTGGCCTCCTGGTACGCGACCGTGCCTGGATAGACCATGATCGGGAAGAACTGGGCCGTATCGGGCCGCAGCTTCTTGGCGAAGTCCAGCGTCTTATCCATGCTGGCCGGCGTCTCGTTCAGGTTGCCGACCATGAAGCAGCCATGCACCATGATGCCCGCGGTCTGGCAGCGCCGCACGAACTTGTGCGCCTCTTCGTGGTACTTCGCGTCCCGGCGGTCGTCGTTGTTCTTTTTCATGCCGTTGATGACTTCCACATCGCCGCTCTCAAAACCCACGCAGAACAGCCGCGCGCCGGCCTTGTGGAGCGTCGAAAGCAGCTCATCTTCGGCCCCGATATCGGCCCGGCAGTTGGCATCGAACGGCAGCTTGTTGCCGCGGCGGATCAGTTCGTTCGCCAGCTCAAGGGTACGGGGACGACTGACGATAAACGTGTCGTCCTCGAGCATCACCGTCTTGATCTCCGGCATCTCGCGTGCAACATAGTCGAACTCATCGGCCACGTTCGCCACCGACCGATACCGCATGGTATGTCCGCTGAACGTCTGCGGATACACGCAGAACGAGCAGTGGTACGGGCAGCCGCGGCTCGTATCGAAGACCACCAGCGGCCACAGCGAGTGACCGTAGAAGTAATCCGGCGTATGCAGAAAGCGCTTGTACACCTCGGAGACAAACGGCAGCTCGTCGAGGTTCTTGATCGCCTCACGCTGCTTGTTGCTGACAATCTCGCCCGTCTCCGGGTGACGCCAAACCAGCCCGTCGACCGCGGAGAGGTCCGCGCCGCAGGCCTTTGCCTCCAGCCAGTCGCGCACCGTGTACTCGTACTCGCGAATAGCCACGGCCTGCAGGGAGCTCGACATCGCGAGCGTCTCCTTGGGCAGCGACGACACATGGCGCCCGACCATCAGCACATGCAGCGCGGGGTTCGCCGCGACCATCGCTTCGACGACGCTGACATCGTTCAGGATGCTCGGCGTCGAGGTATCGCAGATCACGGCTTCAATGTTCTTGGCTGCGATCCGATCGATTACGGCCTGCACGGAAAAGCCGCCCGCGGGAGCGTCTACCAGGTCGACTTCGTGGCCGTTCTTGATGGCGACTCCGGCGGCGGTAGCCAGCCACTTGGGGTAGTACAGGGTGCCACTTTTGGTCACGGCAGGGCTGCGCTGCTCCCGGGAGAAACGAGGGTGAAAAGGTGGGTTCAGAAAAAGCACACGCATTAAGGACAGCCTCCGGCGACCTCATTTAGATCGCACACCCTATTGTAACCAGTCCACACCCTCCGAAGGGCTGAAATGTTGAAAATCCAGAACTTGACATGTTGCCACAATGGATTCGCAACGATATCAATACGCCTCTGCTACTGAAGTTGCAGAACAGTCGCGCCTGTATTAGGCGCCTTCCGGGCAGACAACTCGCCAGGGATCAGGCAGTCCCTCTGTCTTAGCCTGCAAGAGCCGATCCAACTCGCCGATTACGAGCTCCGGCGTTACCTGATGCATGCACCCGTTGAACTTGCACGGTGCAAAATCGCGGCCGTCATAGCAGGGGCGGCAGGCGAACCCCTGCCCTCCCCATATCCCTACCGCATACGGCCTGCGCGGGATACGTGTAGCAGGGTCGGTAGGCCCGAATATGCCTATCAGGCAGGTCGAGCTCAAGCCAGCCATATGCAGCGGACCTGTGTCGTGCGTAATCACGGCGTCACACGCATCGCACGCACTGATCACCTCCGGCAACGACAGCGTACCGATGCAGTCCGTGACCTGCAGTCGTTCGAAATAGGGCCTCACCCAGGCATCCTCCGGCCCCCCAAGCAGAACGACCTCCCAGCCCCGAGCGGCCAGCATCTCCGCCACGGCCACATAGCTCTCCACCGGCCATCGCCGCAAGGCCTGTTCAGGCAACTGACCCGTGGCTTGCTCGCGGATGAGGTTCTGAACCCCGCCAGGCACGATGGCAATGCGCTTTGCGGCGTTCTTCACTCCTAACGGCGATGGAGGCAACCGGTCGGGCAGAACAGGTGTGCTGCTCCGCTCGCGGCAACTGTCTTCCCATCCCAGCAGCACGCGAGCATACTCATCCGTGTGGTGCCGCCCTGCAAGCAGTGTCGTCGCCCTGGACGCTCGCGAGAGCATCAGCTTCCGACGAGCCCGAACAGGCAGCGTCAACAGGCGGTAGCGCTGGTCGTAGTAAAGAGTCGCGCAAAGGTCATATTCCCTGAAAGCAATCCGCCTCCAGAGGCGGATTGCACCCTGGAGACGCGTTGCCAACCCACCGAGCAGGATGGCTTTATCGTCTACAGCGATGACATGGATCCACGAGTAGCACTCCAGCAGCGGCTGAACGGCCCTCCCGCAGAGCCAATGAATTTCGAATCCCTGCTCATATAAGGCATGCACTGCCGGGACGGCCATGATGACATCGCCAATCTGGCCAAACTTGAGTATGAGAGCTCGCTTACGAATCAATTTCCGCTCCTGGCGCAATCCGCGTCTGTTCGTGCGAAACGGACGCAATGGATAGAATACCCATATGTCGACCGAAATAAGTCCACTCAAAGTTGCTCTGCGCGTTGCTGCGCGCAGGCTCGCAACGCTAACCCGCGCCCGGCGTACTATGCAGTTTCCACCTTATTCGCCCGCTGTCGCTCAGCGCATCGAACAGTATCACGACGACGTGCGCTACTCGATGCTCGCGCTCGCGATTCAGCGGATCGAACAGGACCAGCTTCCTGGAGCGTTCGCCGAGGTCGGTGTCTATCGGGGCGTCACCAGTTCCTTCATCCATCGCCAGGCGCCTGACCGGAAGTTTTATCTCTTCGATACCTTCGAGGGATTTGCGGCCCGCGATCTTGAGGTACCAACCGATGAGCGTTTTAGAGACACCTCGCAGGAGTCCGTGACACGATTTCTCGGCAACACGCAAAACATTATCTTCAGAAAAGGGTACTTCCCCGATACGGCAGCAGGTCTGGAGTCTGAGCAGTTCGCTCTCGTGATGCTTGATGTAGACCTGTATCGGCCGGCATTGGAGGTACTTCGCTTCTTCTATCCTCGCATGGTGCGGGGCGGTTACTTTTTCATGCACGACTTCAATAACCCTGAGTCGGATCGCGCCATCTCGCGAGCCGCTTACGAATTCCTGGAGAATAAGCCCGAACTTCTGATTGAGACCCCCGACTTCTGCGGGTCTGTCGTCTTTCGCAAGATCTGATACTGGGTTTCAACAAGAGCCAGGTCGCTGCCGTTCGGCGCCTTACGAGTTTGCATCTTATTTGAACTGAAATGAATGGCAAGCAATATGGGAATCCACAGTAAAGGCATAGTTATGTCTGCTATCCCAAGAAACATGTTGAATAGCAGCGCAAATGCTGCATATTTAAGCCACGCGTAACCCTCCGGCAGATTAGCGAACAGTTTGAAATAAAACACCAAAAAATGCAACAGTGCCAGCGACTCCCACATTGCTTAGAAAAGTGGTAACAAGGCTGGACGAATGCCTCGTACCAAAGCCCGATGCACTCGCGCATATCCAGTAACCAGCTTTGCCCAGTCCTGCTCGGGGCGGCGGTCTTCAGGGCGTGTGCATGACACACTTCCCATAGATCCCGGCGGAAAAGAAGACAACTCACCGTTGCTCAATGCATCGGGCTCTCTGGCCTGACACAAAAGGATTTCGCCAGAGCAGCATTCCGGGAAAACGAAGTCTCTCGGATTTGTGAGCCATCTTCCTTGATCTTCTCGAAAAAGACCAGGTAAGAAAAGAAGAAGAAGAGGAAGTTGACAGGGAATATCGCGAAGAAAGGCAGATTGATACTGCCGACAACAAAATAGCAGGAGAGAAACAGTATACCGGACATGATTGCTTTATCGTGAGCGCTACGTGCTCGGCGAAATGCCCGAAACGCGGACAGGAGTAACGTTGCGACCACGATCAGGCTGAGCAGGTACCAGGGAATTCCAAAATTGATCACTGAACCTATCCACCAGGATTCATAAGGCGTATAGGATGGTAGCCCAAAGAGCCAACCAAGAGCCATGCTTGACTGCTGACCTGAAGTTATATTCGCAAGGTGACTGTCCACGCTGCCACTCTTTGTCTCCAGGACCGCAGAGATGACCGCGACGAGTGGCGACCAGACAAGCCTTAGTATGATCCCAAGAACGGCGCCGATACTGATAACCAGACTCGGCCGTGGGCGGTGGATGAGGTGTTTGCCGACGAACAGAAGTGTAAGCATCGCCAAAAATCCAATCGCCGTAAGAGACTGCGTAAGAAGGACGCAGAGTACCAGCGCTGCCTCCACCAGAAATCGTCTAAAGCCGGAATAACGGTAATACGCCCAACCCATAAGCATGTACAGGACTGCACTGAATGCATTTGGATCATCAAGAAATCCTCCGAATCGCACCGAGAAAGAATTCGCATAGGCCAACGCTGGCAAACGGCCAATGATTAAAAAAAGGAGAACCTCGACAACGGTACTGGCTAAGGCGAAGATAAGAACGAATCGGAAATATCGATCAAGCGCGGTGATCGTCACCTTATTTGTGGAAAGTACGACAGTCAACGCCGCAAGGGGCCAAAAGGCTGCAACCAGATAGGCGGTCTTATCGCCCCCTTCTGCCATTACCGCTTTGAAGACTGGATAGAGCGACATGCAAGCTACCAGAACTGCCAGAACCCACTTCCGGAAGGGAAACAGTTTTCCCGCAATATAGGGAATTGTGATGAGGCAGATGATGACCGTAATAATGTATTTGGGTATCTGGATCGAGAGAGGAGTATTGGAATAAGTGGGACTCGTACCCGAAAAGCTTAGTTTCAGGGGATAGCGATAGGATTCATATAGCGTGCAGAAGAGCAGGGTGCCCCACAGGCACCAATCCGGTACTTTCCTGATGGAGAGGGAGGTCACTTGCCAACCGATCCAAAATGTGGACTACGCCCGAGCCACCGACGAATTGTGTCGGTTGCTCGATCGAATTTCTTTGCTCCCAGAATATAGGCGACGATGCAGTAGAGATGAAACATCGGGTATTTGAAAAAGCCCATGCGACCATAGGCCCAATAAAGAGAAAAAAACTTGTGAGGTGGCAAATGGAGCTGGCTTTGTATATAAGGATAAAAATAATTCGCGTAGTCACGCTTAACGTCATCGACCAGATCGAGACCATTATCGACTTTGAAGTCCTGGATGATCGTTAGCACTCCCTGGACCATGTTCAGGCGTGCTTGCGGTGTGTAGCCGCCAGGAACATACTTGCCCCTCTCGCTGGCGCTGTTTCCGAATTCAGGCGGCTCGGAATTTCGGCAAAGTATCAGCACCTCTGGCGTAAAGACGGCAGGCCACGCAGACAGCACCTGCGCTGTCAAATGCATCTGGTAATAAAGGGTTCCATCATATCTGTCGGTGGCTGCCGCATAGGCTGGATCACGACGGATAATGTAACCGGAGATAACTCCAGACCGCCGATAGCACAGCAGGATTGCCTCGCGCCCTGCGGAAAATCTGCGCTCGCCCGTAAAATAACGGACTCCCTTGTTGACGTCATCCAGTGAGTGACCAAACCATGCGTAACTCTTAAGCACGAACCCCACATCGGGATTGCGGGATATGAGGTCCGCAACGGTCGTGAGAGCGCCCGGACACATCAGATCGTCATTACCCATGAAAAAACAGAACTCCCCGGTCGCTCGTTCGACGAGCCGGCGAATGTTGCCGTCATATCCCAGGTTCATCTCGTTCTCGCTGTACAGAATACTTCCCGGATGCTCTTCGCTGTACCTGCCGATAATCTCCGCAATTTTATCTCGCTCGGGCGAACAGTCCTCACAAATAACAATGTTGAAGTCTGTGAAATCCTGAATGAAAATCGAGTCCAGCAACGCAGACAAATGGTGCGCCCGATTGTACGCAGGAATGCAGATTGAAAACGTCGGCCTGCCTGACTTCATACTTGCTCAACTCCTCTGAATTAAAGATCTTAATGGAGACCTTGCGGTGCGGCTTATATCCTGATCCATTTTCCCTTGACCGCATCGTAGCGGCGGATGGGCCGGGCCGGTACTCCGGCGACCAATGTGAGGGGGGGGACATCTGTTGTCACGACAGCATTGGCTCCCGCCACACTTCCTTCACCCATCGTGACGCCCGGACACACGACTACCCCGTCTCCCAGCCATACCCTTTCCCCAATGATAACAAACCGGTCCCTTTCGAGAGGGCGTTGAGCAGGCGGTATCTCCGGGGACGTCGACGCGGCCCCAAAGGTGCCGTGATTATGGTCCGTGATCATGACCTTGCTGCCGATCAGTACGTGATCGCCGATGGTCACTGAATGCGTACACGCAATATGGCTCCAGTGGCTGACCGACACATGATTTCCAATCACAAGCTTCGGGTTGAAGCGCTCATCGCCGTAGTGCGTGACTGCCTCCAGCCACAGGCCTTCGCCGGCCGAGAACTCTTCTCCCATCGTGATCGAGGTGAGCCCGCGAAGATGGGCCCTGGGTCCAATCTGGAGTTTGCCCACTCCCAGCCTTCGGGCGAGCATTCGATTGCGCAGAGATCGAAGCGGACGACTGGCCAGCGCCGAAAAGAACACGTAGGCGCCGTTCTCTCTCCAGAAGGACAGAGTGCCGCCGAGCTTTCCTTTGCGTGCTTCCAATTCTGGTTCACCTCCGAAGGTTATACATGACACATCCCTTCCCCTGCTCCACGGTCAGATTGCAATAAGAAGCCTTGTGCGACAAACGCCCCGGTCTCTGCCTCGAACCCAACCTGAGTGACACGTCTATCAACACAAAAAATCCATTATCCTCAGAGGTGGCCACCTATGCGGACACTATCTCTCCTGGGTCTGACGAGTATGACAGAGGATACTGAAAGCGGCCTCTGTGACCACCTCAGCCTCCAGGGAGGCCTGTACCATCGCGGAAGCTCCTACCCGGTTGCCGATGACGTATTGCCGCCCGGATCAGGCAATTTCGGCGAACAAGGGACTGGATAATGAAACAGTTTCGACGGACAATCGCGAAGAACGCCGCGGCCAATCTGGTCCGTGGCGGAGCGACCGCAGCGGTTGCCATCGCTTTGCCTCACTTCCTCACCCGCTCTCTTATGCCGGAACGGTTCGCCGCCTGGTCGCTGATCCTGCAGATAGCAGCCTACGCCAGCTTTTTGGACTTCGGCCTCCAGACCGCAGTCGCGCGGTTCCTGGCACAGGCAATCGAACTGGAACAGGAGGAGCGGCAGGCGAAATTGGTAAGCACCGCATTAGCCCTCCTTTCCGTGGCCGCCTTGATCGCGTTCACGATCATCACCGTTGTGGTCTGGCAGATTCCCCACCTGTTCCACGGCGTGAGCAGCGGGTTGGTGCCGGAGCTCCGCCGCGCGGCCATTCTGCTAAGCGCAAGCGCTTGTCTCATGCTGGCCCTTTCCGTCTATACGGGTGTTCTGATCGGTATGCATCGCAACGAAATTCCGGCCATGGCAATCGGCCTTTCGCGCATCACTGGAGCTGCCGCTGCGATTATTGCCGCACATCACACCCAGTCACTCACCATGCTTGCCATCTGCGTTGCCGTGCCAAACACAGCCAGCGGTCTGGTCCAAATGGCCGCGGTGCATCGACTGCTGGATAAGGCTCGCATTCATGTGCACCATGTCAGCCGTCTCATCAGCCAGGAACTCTTACGAACATGCGCCGGCCTGATGGTGTGGTCTTTCGGCATGCTTCTCGTCAGCGGACTGGACGTAACCATCGTCGGCCACTTCCAGTTCTCCGCAGTCGGATACTACTCCATAGCCGCAATTCTCACCACCTTCTTTGCGGGATTGAGCGGCTCAGTGCTCAGCGCGCTGATGACCCCCGTTGCCGCCCTCCATGCCCGGCAGGAGATGAGCCGGATAAAACAGATTGTCTTCTCTGCAACGCGCTTGACGATGCTGGCCAATCTCGTGCTGACGACGATTATCTTCCTGTGGGGAGCGCCACTGTTGCGGCTTTGGGTCGGGCAAGTATACGCCGCAAGCGCACTGCCTATTCTAAAAGTTCTGGCAGTCGCGCAAGTCGTGCGCCTGACCGCATCGCCCTATGCAGTGATGCTCATCAGCATCGGCGAGCAGCGTAAGGGAGTGACCGGGGCAATCTGCGAGTCGCTGCTGAACATTATCACCAGCATCATCGGCGCAATTCTTTTCGGGCCAATCGGCGTCGCATGGGGAACTCTGATTGGTTCGATTGGCGGATTGCTTTGGACTCTTATCCGCATCATGCCCTCAGTGACAGATGTTCGAATGAAGCGAGGCCCATTCCTGAAAGACGCAGTTCTGCCGGGATTGATTCCGTGCGTACCCTTCGCTGTACTTTGGCTTATGCGCGATCACCTCACACCCATAGCCTATGGAGTATCTCTTGCGATCTGCGTCGTGGCTGCACTGTTGCTGGGAAGGCGCTATTCGCTGTTCTCCCTCAGAGCCTCGCACATATAGAACCCTCCTTCCCCCCCCCGCTCCGGTCTACCTTCGCTTGTGGGAGAATATTGTTTGTGAACCAGTCTCAAGAAGTTGCCTCTGTGCTCAGCGACACCAGCAGATCCAGAACTTCCGCTGAGTCGGCCGTGATGCTGCCGCCAGAAGAAGAAATCTCCCTGTTAGACCTGCTGATTGTCCTTGCCCGCCGCCGCAGGCTGATCCTCAAATGTGTGCTCGGCACCACCCTGGCCGGAGTCATCGCGGCAGTTCTCTGGCCCGTGCGCTACACCGCGACCACCTCCATCCTGCCGCCCCAGCAGGGCAGCTCCGCGGGCTCGGCTCTCATGGCCCAGCTTGGCAGCCTCGGCTCCATCGCTTCCCTGGGCGGCGGCGGTGCTCTCGGGCTGAAGAATCCAAACGACCTCCAGGTGGCCATGCTCAAGAGCCGGACCGTCGAAGATGCGATGCTCGACCGCTTCCATCTGCAGCAGCGATACGACGAAAAGCGCAGATCCGATGCCCGCAAGAAGCTCGAAAAAGAAGTCGACATCGATAGCGGCTCGAAGGACGGAATCATCCGCATCTCCGTCACCGACCGCGATCCGCATTTCGCCCGCGACATGGCCGAGGGATACGTCGACCTGTTCAAAAAATTCTCCGCTACCCTTGCAGTCACCGAAGCCTCGCAGCGTCGCCTCTTCTTCGAGCAGCAACTCGGCCAGGCCAAAGACAATCTCGCCACCGCCGAAGAGGACCTGAAGAAGACCGAACAGAAGACCGGCCTCATCCAGTTGGACGCACAGGCTCGCGCGGCCATCGGGCTGGTCGCCGATCTGCGAGGTCAGATCGCGGCAAAGGAAGTGCAGATCGCCACGATGCAAGCCTATGCGACCGGTGAAAATCCAAACCTCCAGATAGCCCAGCAGCAGTTGGCCGGACTCCGCGCCCAGGAGGAGAAGATGGGCGCCGCGTCCGAGGGCGCGACCAATGCGCTCATCCCCAGGGGCAACATGCCGGCGGCGGGCATTGAGTATGTGCGCAAGCTGCGCGACGTCAAGTACTACGAAACCATCTTCGACCTCATCGCACGGCAGTACGAGGTCGCCAAGGTCGATGAAGCGAAGGAGGGTTCGGTCGTCCAGGTGGTAGACCGCGCCGTCGTGCCAGACCGCCATTCATCTCCGCAACGCACCCTCATCATCATTGGTTCTGTGGTGCTGGGCCTCATCCTTGGCATAGCCTGGGTATTCTCTGCCGAGGGCCTCGCCAGGATCTCGAATAATCCCGAGGAGCGCTCGCGCCTGCAAACCCTAAAAGGCCAGTTCACGCCCACCAACAAGTAGGCCGGAACAGGCATCGCTACGACCATCCCGCGAACCAGTCCATATAACCCGCTCGTCCGGTGAAGCGGCTGGCTATGTCCAACTTCGGGACATGGAGCGGTGCTCCAACCGATGTCCTCCAATCCCGACCAACGGGAGGGCCAGCGCAGTATATGTAGTCAAGAACGGTATACAAGGCACGAAGTGCCCGCACTCCGCGCAGGAGGCCCGTCCGGAAGGACAGCTTGCGGTGTATACCCATCCAAAACACTTTATCGAGCAGAGCCCGGCCGCAGCCCTGCCCTACAGCACCAGGTTCGCCGCCGCGATCGCAATCCCGAACTGTCCGACGATCGTCGCTATATCGACCAGTAGGCGCAGCCCTGCACCTTTATTCAGATCCAGCGGAACCACAACGGTGTCCCCCGGATTCAGCCGCAGCGAATCGAACCCGTTCCCGCGCAGCGCCGACGAGCTGTACTGCTTGCTGATCACCGATCCATCCGCGCGAATCACATACGCGCGGCTCTTGTCGGAATCGCGCGTCGCCCCGCCGGCCAGCCGCACATACCCTCCCACGCGCCGGTGCGGGTCAAAAATAAATGAGTTCTGGTTGTACACCGCTCCGTCCACGCTCACCGTCAAAGGAACCCGCGGCACAATGAAGCGATCGCCATTCTCCAGTGGAATATCCGGCAGCTCCGCCACATCATGGCTATCCGGCGGCAGGTTCAGGACGATACGCCCTGTCGCCTGCGCCTGCCGGAGACGGCTGACAATGCCCTGATTCTGCGCCTGGGCCGCTGCTGCCGCAGCGCTGTCCTGTGCGCTGATCGAGCGATTTGCGCTTGCCGCAGCGTTTGTGCTCGCCTGCAGTTCAATCTGGTCGACATACTCCGTCAATCTCTGCTGTTGTACCCGCCGCGTCGACTCCCGCGTGAACTCCGACCCATACAGGTACGCCTCCGGAGTCAGTCCTCCCGCCCGTTGCACCAGTTGCCGCAGCGTCTCGCCCGGCAGTACGCTATAAACGCCCGAAGAGGTGAACTCGCCCTCCAGGCGGACAAACTTCGTCTGCTGCGACTGCGGAACATGGATATCCGCCGTGGAGAAGACCGTGACCACATCTCCGGGCCGCAGCTCCACATTCTGCTTTGCGTCTCCCTGCAGAACCACGCGTCCCAGGTTGAACGGCACCAGCGAGGTCGTCAG
Source organism: Edaphobacter sp. (assembly GCA_965277575.1). GTDB lineage: Bacteria > Acidobacteriota > Terriglobia > Terriglobales > Acidobacteriaceae > Edaphobacter. The sequence continues at coordinate 1,746,819 of CBDIDK010000002.1, read as the reverse complement.
GTCCTCCTTGCTCTGCCGTTCCACCACCGCGTAGCTCCAGTCGATGTCCGGCTCGTCCATTCTCACATCGTTGCGCGGCAGAAAACGCCCGGTAGACCCGGAGACACTGGCGTTGGCCGCGCTCACGTGGTCGGATGCGCTGGAAAACTGCTGTTGCTGCTGCCCATTCCCCGAACTTCCATTCGCCCCCTCGTTCACCGGCGAAGGCGTCGAAGAGTATCTGTCGTTTCCAGTCCCATTCCCAACACCGTTCCCGGTCCCATTCGAGGCAGTCAGAGCCCGCACCTGGTTCTGTGCGTCGCAGTCCAAGCCGCCATCGGTCTGCGGACCGTCCATCCGGCCGTTGCTGTTCGCGATGCTCTGTTGCCGCACGAACCTCGGGTCCTGGCCATGGTAGGTCATTCCCACCAGGTCAGGGTCCCTTACCGAACCGTACTGCCAGCTCGAGTCGTCTCCCGCTTCGCCTACCGGAACGCCGTAGCGCAGGTCGGGAATGCCATACGGCGTGTTCGGAAGACAGGTCGGAACATACGTCAACGTCGGTTGGCCCAGTTGGCTCCGCTTCAGCCAGTAGTCCCGCGTGATCAGCGCATCCTTGTCCGGAAACAGGTCATGCACCCGCATCCCCGGCTTCCAGGTATACCGGCCCGGGTTCGCCACATTTCCGCGCAGCGTCACGGCATCCTTGTAGCGGTCGACGACGGCATCCAGCTCCAGCAGGTCGCCGTCCCGCAGCACCGTCAGTCCTCCATCGCCCGTCAGCGAAAGCTGCTCCACGCTGCGCACCCGGTGTTCATCCAGCCGCTCCAGCCGCACGCTGTCGATCGAAGCCACATTCGTCACCCCCGCCGCCAGCGCGATCACATCCCCCACCGTCGAGGTGGCGGCAGACCTCAATTCATATATGGCAGGCGTCTTCACATTCCCCGCAACGGCAACCTGCGGCCCCACCGGTGGAATGTAGATCACGTCCCCGGGCAGCAGTTGCACATCGTTCGACTTGTCCCCGCGCTCCAGCAGATCGTACAGGTCGAAGTCCACCACAACCTTGTCCCCGCGCTTCAATTGGATATGCCGCAGGCTGCCCTGCGGAGTCGGTCCGCCCGTCACAAACAGCGCATTGATCAACGTGCTCAGCGAGCTGATCGTATAGCTTCCCGGCCGCTGCGCCTGCCCCACCACAAACACCTGGATCGAACGCAACTGGCCCATATTCACATTCAAGTCGAAGTTGCGGAACACCTTCCCTACCTGGCCCTTCAGGTACGCCTGCATCTGGCCGAACGACAGCCCCGCAACCCGTATCGTGCCCACCTGCGGGATGTAGACATTGCCCGCCCGGTCTACCGTAAACCGGCCATTCAGCGTCACCTGTCCCCACATCTGGATCAGCAGCTCATCGCCTGGCCCCACCACGTACTCCGGCGTAACCGGCACCATGTCCAACGGCGCAAAGGTCGAAGGAGGATTGCGGAACAGCTTCGCGCCATAGATCGGCAGCATCTTTCCAATGGAATTCGCCACCAGTTGTTGAAATTCCGTAGGCGGCTCCAGCAGCAGGCGAGAGTTCCTGTTCAACTCCTGCTCTCGCTGCAACTGCTGCTGCTGGCTCCGGTTCGAATTAGGAGAGTTCGGGTTCCCTTGCTGGCCCGGCTGCAGAACGACACCTTGCGGGTTGGTCTGCTGCTGATCGCCGGCGTACGGATTGCTCCGCTGATAAGTGCCCTGGTCCGAAGACGGCTGGCAGGAAGGATCGGTCGGATCACAGGACGCCTGCGTCGAACCGGTGGACAGAGATTGGGTTAGCTGCTGGGTTGTCTGAGCGCGCAACCCGCCCGCTGCAAAACCGGTAAGCACAAGCGCACATGCAACCTTCAAAGTCCTGGGGGAGCTACCAAACTGCATCTGCTGTCATCCTCGTACATCCAATTACGCTTCAACCCGCCTCATCCAGTCGCAGCCGGCAAAACCCGCACGGCGTCCAGCGCCGTTGCCTGCATGCACTCCTGAAGCCGTGCCTTCAGCATACCGGATGCAGGCTCAAGCACGGTAGATCGTAGATCATGGAGGGATGCATCGCCACGGCGAACAGCGCCTCGAATCGTTAGTCTATTCTTCATGATCCCGACCGACGGGAGGGCCAGCGCAGCAAAAGGTGTCAACACCGGTATACAAGTCACGAAGTGACCGCCCCACGCGGAGTGGCCCGTCCGGCAGGACAGCTTTGCCGTATATATCCATGCGAAAATCAGCTTTAAGCCCTAAGCCGCCGGTCCAGTTCCATCTCCACCGCATACCCCACCCGTAGCATCGTCGCCTCATCGAAGTGCCTGCCCATCACCTGCACCCCAATCGGCAATCCATCCTTCGTCTCCCCGCACGGCACCGAAGCCCCGCAGATCCCCGCCAGGCTCGCCGCCACCGAGTAGATATCCTCCAGGTACATCTTCACCGGATCGTCCGTCTTCTCACCCAGCCTGAACGCCGGCGTAGGCGTCACCGGCGACACCAGCACGTCCACCTCCGCAAACGCCGCCAGAAAGTCCCTCGTCAGCAGCGTCCTCACCTGCTGCGCCTTCCTGTAGTACGCGTCATAGTAGCCCGCGCTCAGCGCATAGGTCCCCAGCAGGATGCGCCGCTTCACCTCCGGCCCGAAACCCGCATCGCGCGTCTTCCGGAACATCGCCGAAAGCGTCTTCGCCTCCTCCGCCCGCAGCCCGAACCGCACCCCGTCGAAGCGCGACAGGTTCGACGAAGCCTCCGCCGTCGCGAGCACATAGTAGGTCGGGATCGCATATTTCGTGTGCGGCAGACTCACCGGCTTTACCACGCATCCGGCCATCTTTAGGCCATCCAGTACACCCTCGATTGCAGCCCGGATCTCCGGGTCCAGCCCCTCGCCGAAGTACTCCTCCGGCACCCCGACCCTCAGACCTTCCACCGGCGTCGTCAGCCCGCCAACGTAGTCGTCCACCGGCCTGTCCGCCGAGGTCGCGTCCATAACATCTTTGCCTGCAATAACCTGCAGCACGGTCGCGGCATCCTTCACGGTCTTCGTCAGCGGCCCAACACGGTCCAGCGACGAAGCAAACGCGATCAGCCCATACCGGCTCACCCGCCCATATGTCGGCAGCACACCCACCACGCCGCAAAACGCCGCCGGTTGCCGTATCGACCCCCCCGTATCGGTTCCCAGCGTCGCGACCGCGAAATCAGCCGCAACCGCCGCCGCCGAACCGCCGCTCGAACCACCCGGAACCCGGTCCAAAGCCTTTGGATTCAACACCGGACCATATGCGGAATTTTCATTCGACGAACCCATCGCAAACTCGTCGCAGTTCAGCTTGCCCAGCAAAACCGCTCCCGCCGCCTCCAGCTTCGCCACTGCGGTAGCATCATACGGCGGCCGATAGCCCTTTAGAATCAACGAGCCAGCCGTAGCCGGAGCACCCCGCATCGCCATCACGTCCTTAATCCCGACCGGAACCCCCGCCAGCGCGGGCAGCGCCTCCCCCCGCGCCGCCATGGCATCGATCCTGCCCGCCTGCGCCATAGCCCGCTCCCGGCTCAGCGCCAGAAAGCTATTGATTCGCCCATCCTCCAAGGCAATCCGGTCATAGTGCAGCTCCGCAAGCGCCGTAGCCGTGGTCTCCCCCGAAGCCACGCCCGCCCGCGCCGTATCTACTGTCAAGCCCGCTAAAACCTGCTTATTCATAAGCTTGGCGCTCACCGTTCGATCACCTTTGGAACCTTGAAAAATCGCCCGTCTGCCTCCGGAGCAGCCGCCATCACCAGCGCCCGGTCCAACGACAGACGCACCTCATCCAATCTCAGCGTCTCTCCGCGATCATGGGCAGCGCCGCCCAGCATCTCTCCCACCTGCGCCATTGCCGGCACCCCCGTCGTATCCAGCTCATTCAACTGCGAGATATGCCCCAGAATCGCGTTCAGGTTCCGCTGCATGTCAGGCTCCTCCGCCGCGGTCAGCTCCAGGCTGGCCAGCTCCGCCACCCGCCGCACATCTTCGATCGTGACTCCCGCCGGCTCACTCATCTCTGCCTGTTCCTCTTTATCTCAAAGTGTATCTCGGTCACCTTCACCCCGGCGGCGCGCGCCAACTCCCCCGCAAGCTGGCCCCGCATACTCATCATCTGCCGCAGCCAGGCCTCATCCGCAACCTCCACTCGCACAACTCCATCCGCATACCCCACCACCGCCCCCCGTTCGGCCATGGCGGCGCCACACGCAACCGGCCACGCTGCAGCCAGCCTGTCCTCCTCCTGCAGCCCGCGCAGACTCCTTCCCAACGCCCCCTTCAGCAAATCCCGCATACCTTCCAGCGGCATCAACCAGCCTCCTCCACCCAACCCATAAAACGAACACCAGCATTGCACCTGATCCTGCCTGCCTTCAATCGGTTTTAGCTGTTTATCCGCGCCCTCCGCGCCAATCCGCGGTCGACTCACTTGCGTTCAAAACCGGTGGTAAGCCTTCAGTTCCAGAAGCCTCTCAGAACGCCCCATCCTGATTCACCACCGAAGCAAACGTCCGGGACAGGATCTTGAAGTCACCCAGCAGGGACCATTGCCCCACATACCGGCAGTCCAGTGCCACCCGCTCCTCGTAGCTCACGGAACTGCGCCCCGAGACCTGCCACAATCCCGTCAATCCAGGCTTTACCCGGCAGTAGCAACTGAAGCAGTCGCCGTACTTTTCGACCTCCGCGGCGACGATGGGCCGTGGCCCCACCAGGCTCATCTGCCCCATCAGCACGTTCCACAGTTGTGGCAGCTCATCCAGGCTCGATCTGCGCAGAAAAGACCCAATCGGCGTAATTCTCGGATCCACTCGAAGCTTGTGCGTCCTGTTCCACTCCGCCCGCGCCTCCGGATGCTTCGCCAGGTACTGCTCCAGCACCTCCGTCGAGTTGACACACATGGTGCGAAACTTCCACATCGAAAAAAACGCGCCCCCCCGCCGAATCCGGCGATGCGAATAGAACACCGGACCCCGCGAACTCATCACCACCAGCGCCCCCACGATCGCGAACACCGGTAGCGTTAGAGGCATCGAAATTAGCACCAGCAGCACATCGCAGCAGCGCTTGATCACTCTGTACCGGAAGTAGCCGGACGGCGCACCTACGGCTCGCCGCGACCTCGCCGTGCGGCTGGCCTCCGGCCGGGTGTACGGGTAAGACTCCTCGATTGCCGCCGTTCGCGATTCGGGAGATTGATACTCAGCCTGCATCTAAATCCTGTATCCGTACGCTCCGGTGTGCCGTTCTACTCTGCATCGCACCATCGGTACTGGTTATTCTCACGTGTACTTCAACGGCCTCTTCTGCCTCTGCCCTGGACTGAACCATCCCGTCGCAGACGCGCCGCACCGATACCGCTTCTTAGGACCAGTTGCGTCAACTCCTTCTCTTACCTGGACACGCCTCCCAAATACGACAGACCCGGAAAACACTTGAGAGATTTTTGCATCCCTAGAGTGTACGTGCCTGAAACACTATCACGATAGAGAAACCTTGATGAACCTTCCCTCCGGGGTGTCCCATTGCGGAATCAAAGGGTACAACCTTCGTCCGCCCTGCTCCCCGGGCTAGACTAGTGCGATGCAAGTCGAAAATACCTCCCTGCGTGACGTCAAACTGCTTCAACCCCAACGTTTCGGGGATAGTCGCGGCTGGTTCGCAGAAGTATTCAACCAATCGACCTTCGCCGCTGCCGGCCTGCCCACCTGCTTCGTCCAGGACAACCAGTCCTTCTCCACCCAGGGCGTCCTCCGCGGGCTGCACTACCAGCTCGGCAAACCCCAGGGCAAGCTCGTCCGCGTCCTCTCCGGCCATATCTGGGATGTCGCCGTAGACCTTCGTCCTCATTCGCCCGACTTCGGCAGATGGGCCGGATTCCACCTCAAAGCGACGGCGCCGGACGACACCCTGCAACTCCTCTGGATCCCCGAAGGCTTCGCCCACGGCTTCCTCGTCCTCTCCCCCAGCGCCGAGGTCCTCTATAAGACCACCAATCTCTACCACCCCGCCGGCGAACGCACCATCCTCTGGAACGACCCCACCCTCAACATCGCCTGGCCACTCGACGCCCTGAGCGGCCTCTCCCCTTCGGTCAGCGCGAAGGACGCCGCAGGCAAGCCCTTCGCCGAAGCGGAACTCCCCCCGCCGGCGGAAACGTCTTTATAGCTCGCTAGCCCATCTCGACCAGCCGCCGCTCCACCTCCGCCAGCGTCTCCACCGCGAGATACTCCCCCGCACAGCCTTCCTTTTCTGTTCCATGGACCAGAAAAGCCTGCCGCAGCCCGGCCGCGTTCGCCGCAGCCACATCCGAGCACCGGTCCCCCACCATCACGCTCGCGCTCAACTCCACCCCAAACTCCCTCGCCCCCCTCCGCAGCATCCCCGTCCCGGGCTTCCTGTCCTCATGCTCACGCCTGTAATCGCCCACGCCATGCTCCGGATGAAACGGGCAGAAATACACCGCATCCAGCTCCACCCCCTCTGCCCGCAGCGCGCGCCGCATGAACTCCATCAGCAGCTCAAAATCGGCCTCGGAATAATATCCCCGCGCAATCCCGGCCTGATTCGTTACCACGATCAACCGATATCCCAGCCCCGCCGCCGTCCTGCACAACGAAAAAATACCGTCCACAAACCGGACCTCCTCCACCCGGTGCAGGTATCCCACCTCTTCGTTCACCACGCCATCGCGATCCAGAAACAACGCTCGCTCACACGCCACGCGCACCATCCTCAGCCTGTTCCCGGCTCATCTCACATATCACTGTTCGCAGCGACGCCTGCCACGGCCTGGCGATCCACCCAAAGCGTTCCTCTAGCTTGCGGCAATCCAGCCTCGAATTTGCCGGGCGCTTCGCCGTAGTCGGATACTCCGCCGTCGTGATCGCCTCGACCTTCGCGAACCGCACTCCCGGCTCTGCCTCTCCTTGCAGCCGCACCGCTTCCCCCGCAAACCCGAACCACGTCGTCTCGCCCCCGCCAGCCGCATGGTAAACCCCGCCAACCTTCGCCATCACCTCGGCAAGCTCCCGCCCCTCAGCCCTCGCCTCGCAGCGCGAAATCGCCGTCAGCGCCAGCCCCGCCAAATCCCTGCTCCACGTAGGCGCGCCATGCTGATCCCCCACCACGCGTACCACCTCACGCTCCCGCGCAAGCTTCAAAATCGTCAGCAGAAAATTCTTCCCGCGCGACCCATACACCCAGCTCGTCCGAAAGATCAGGTGCCCCGCGCCACTCTCCGCCAGCGCCTTCTCCCCCGCCAGCTTGCTCGCGCCATACACACTCACCGGCCCGGTCGCATCCGTCTCCCGGTAAGGCGCAGTCCCCGCACCATCGAACACATAGTCGGTAGAAAAATGAATCACTCCGGCACCAATCGCCCGCGTCTCCTCCCCCATTGCCTTCACAGCCTCGCAGTTGACCGCATACGCCAGCTCCGGCTCACTCTCCGCCTTGTCCACCGCCGTGTACGCCCCGGGATTTACAATCCACCGCGGCCGCACCGCGCGCACCACCTCCCGCACCGACCTCGCATCCGCCAGATCCAACTCCCCGCGCCCCGGAGCAACCACCTCGCCCAACCCTCGCAGCAGCGGCAGCAGCTCCCATCCAACCTGCCCCGAAGCTCCCGTCAAAAGTATCCGCACATCTCCCCCGCACACACAAAGCTCACAGCCCAAGGCTCACAGCTCCTCAGTACACCGTCTCTTCGAGCACTCGCAGCAGATACTGCCCATAGCTGCTCTTCGCAATCTTTGCGGCCAACGCGCGCAACTGTTCCGCATCGATATACCCGAGCCGGTACACAATCTCCTCCGGACAAGCCACCTTCAGCCCCTGTCTCTTTTCAATCGTGTGGATGAACGTTGCCGCATCCAGCAGCGAATCGTGCGTCCCCGTATCCAGCCAGGCAATCCCGCGCCCCAGCACCTGCGTCCGAAGCTGTCCGCGCTCCAGATACCACCGGTTCACATCCGTAATCTCCAACTCACCCCGAGCCGAAGGCTTCAGCCCCTCGGCCACCCCCACCACCTGCGCGTCGTAGAAGTAAACCCCCGTCACGGCATACCGCGACTTCGGCTTCAGCGGCTTCTCTTCAATCGACACCGCCCGCCGCTCGCCATCGAACTCCACCACCCCATACCGCTCCGGATCGAGCACCGGATACGCAAACACGGTCGCGCCATCCGTATATCCTGCCGCCTCCTGCAGCGTCTTTGCAAAATCATGCCCATAGAAGATGTTGTCCCCCAGCACCAGGCAGCAGCCCTCGCCCGCCAGAAACTCCCTGCCGATCAGGAACGCCTGCGCCAGCCCATCCGGCGACGGCTGCACCGCATACTCCAGCGTGATGCCCCATTGCTCCCCGGTCCCAAGCAGTTGCTTAAACCGCGGCGTATCCTCCGGCGTCGAGATCACCAGGATCTCCCGGATCCCCGCCAGCAGCAGTACCGACAGCGGGTAGTAGATCATTGGCTTGTCATACACCGGCAACAGTTGTTTCGACATCGCCTGCGTCACCGGATGCAGCCTCGTCCCCGAACCGCCCGCAAGAAGTATCCCCTTCAACGCGAACCCTCCCCGGCTGCAACAATCTCCCGCCCAGCATCACGTCTGGAATAGTTCTGCTCCATCCAATGTTGATATGCCCCGCTCGTCACACCCTCCACCCACGCCGCGTTCGCCAGATACCATTCGACGGTCTTCCTCAGTCCCGTCTCAAAGCTCTCCTCCGCCCTCCAGCCAAGCTCCCCCTCCAACTTGCGCGCATCGATCGCGTACCTCCGGTCATGCCCCGGCCGGTCCGTCACAAAGTCCACAAGTTGCTTGTGCGGGAGGAACTTCGACCCCGGCACAAGCTCATCCAGCAGCCCGCACAACGTCGTCACCACCTCCAGGTTGCTCCGCTGGTTTCCCCCGCCCACGTTATACGTCTCGCCCACCCGGCCCCGTTCCAGCACGGCCCGCAGCGCGTGGCAGTGATCCACTACATACAGCCAGTCGCGCACCTGCTGGCCGTCGCCATATACCGGCAGCCTTCTGCCACCAAGCGCGTTCGCGATTATCAGCGGAATCAGCTTCTCCGGAAACTGGTACGGTCCATAGTTGTTCGAGCAATTCGTAATGATCGCCGGCAGACCATAGGTATGCACCCACGCCCGCACCAGGTGATCGGACGCAGCCTTCGACGCCGCATACGGACTGTTCGGCGCATAGGGGGTCTCCTCATGGAACGCCGGATCCTCCTGCAGCAGCGTCCCATACACCTCATCGGTCGAGACATGCAGAAACCGGAATCGCTCGCGTTCCTCTCCCGCCAGCGACTCGTAATATCCTCGCGCCGCCTGCAGCAGCGTAAACGTCCCATCGATATTGGTCCGCAGAAACGCCTCCGGCCCGGCAATCGACCGATCTACATGGCTCTCCGCCGCAAAGTGAACCACCGCCCTGGGCCTGTGCGTCCTCAGCAACTCAGCCACCAGCTCCCCATCGCAGATATCGCCTTGCACAAACGTATACGCCGGGTGCTCCTGCACCGAAACCAGGTTTGCCGGATTCCCCGCATAGGTCAGCTTGTCCAGATTCACCACCGGCCCGCCACCCGCCTCCAGCCAGTTCAGCACAAAGTTGCTTCCAATAAACCCAGCCCCGCCAGTCACGAGGATGCAACCCGCTCGATCTCCACCCCACCCCTTTGCCTGCCGATCCGAATCCATACCGTTCCCTCTTGCCTCCGCAGATCCCGCGCAAATACCTGTCCCCTTAGCCTACAGATACCGGTGTCCCACGCAAAATCCTCGCGGGACAACTCCTCCATGCTCCCCGAAGTCATACCAACCTGAAGCAGTAAAGAGGATCAGCCACATGACTCCAGATAAACCCCAGCAGAACACCAGTTCCCACAGCGAAACATCGAACGCGGGCAAGTCCGAGAATCATCCAGCCGTCGAGCCATCCGGCCCGCGCGGCGACAATCCCGGGACGGCAGGCCCAGGCAAGGCCACGGTCAGCTCCAACACGCCTGAAAATCGCCAGGGCCATCTCAGCCCATCAGCTCCAGGCGACACCGGCACGACACCGGGAACCACCGGAAACAAATGACATCCATCAAGAAGAAGCAAAGCCGTTACAGCAAGGCACAATGGGTGAATCGAGCGAAGGCTCGACCGCCTTCCTGCGCCAGCACCCAATCCGCTATGGCATTCTTCCCGCTATGACCTGAGCAACTCCTCAGAGCTCCGATTCAACGTGTTTTTTCACGGCTTCATCCTTCGCAATGACCACATTCTCGTGCTTGATCTCGAGCCGCAGCCTGTTGAAGATGCTCATGTAAATATTCGCGATCCAGACCAGCGCAAACCACGCGATCAGATATCCGCGCCAGCCTTCATAGAGCATGGTGAAGCGCGTGATGACAAGAAAAAACAACGTCACATAGTGTGAAAAGCAATACTCGCACGTAAATAGATAGAAGAACTTGCGCACCGGCAGCGGGCGGCCCTGTTGCGATTGGTCCTTGCAGAAATCCCGCGGTTCCCGAAAGACCTCTTCATGGGTAACTGTCCAGGAGATGCAGGCAACCGGCAGGGCAAGCAGCAGAAGGTAAGCGAACTGATGGGAAAGAGGCATCACGTTGATCTATTAGGATGCAGCTCCGCCTCCTAATCGGTCGATATCGGTTGATGGACCGAAAACCGGAGAACGGAAATCCCCCAATCGGCGACATAAAAAGGGGGCTGCATCGAGCAGTCCACCGCATCGAGCAGCCCCCTCCAAGTCTCCTGCACAAGATCTACTTAGCGGACTTCGCCGTAGCGAAACGCTTGCCGATCTCGTCCCAGTTCACCGTGTTCCACCACGCAGCAAGGTAGTCCGGCCGCTTGTTCTGATACTTCAGGTAATACGCGTGCTCCCAGACGTCATTGCCCAGGATCGGATAATGCCCCTCCGAGATCGGATTATCCTGGTTCGGCGTCGTAGTCACCTTCAGCTTGCCGCCGTCGAATACCAGCCAGCCCCAGCCCGAGCCAAACTGCTTCGCCGTCGTCTCGTTGAACTGCTTCTTGAAATCCTCGAACGAGCCGAAGTCCGACTTGATCTGCGCCGCGATATCGCCGCTCGGCTCGCCTCCGCCGTTCGGCTTCATGATCTGCCAGAACATTGTATGGTTCACATGGCCGCCGCCGTTATTGCGAACCACTGTGCGCACATCCTCCGGCACGCTGTCGAGATTCTTCAGCAACTCCTCGGGCGACTTCTTGCCCAGCTCCGCATGCTTCTCCACCGCGTTGTTCAGGTTCGTCACGTACGCCTGGTGGTGTTTGTCGTGGTGCAGCTTCATCGTCGCTTCGTCGATAAAGGGCTCAAGCGCCGCGTAATCGTAGGGCAAAGGGGGAAGTTCGTAAGCCATAGAGAATCTCCTGTCGATCTCGTACATACGGTGAATGCCAGCCAGGTTGGCCGGAGAAGAAGAAAGCCGGGAATCGAGAAGCGGACGTGCTATATACCGCATCAGATTCATCTGATGCGACTCCACCTCTGCGCGATGCACTCCCGAGAGGCAGGCCACAACCTCCGAATCATATCGCATCGCCTCTGTCGTCCCGGTTCAAGCGCGATTCATCGGACCCCGTCGCCGCTGCACTCGATTTTGGTTTCTAATAAGAGCCAATGAGCAATCTCACCGCTACCTACCGCTGGCTGGACGATGACGGCCCCGCATTCGGAGCGCCGGGGTTGGACCCACGCTGGACCTCAAGCCAGAAAGACGCCGTCTCCACCGCCTACGCCGCATCGAGCCGCGTCTGGTTCACCGTCTCTCATGGCACTCTCAACGAGATCTACTACCCCACGATCGACCGTCCGCAGACCCGCGACATGGAGCTTCTCTTCAGCGACGGAGAGACCTTCTTCCACGAAGAGAAGCGCGACCTCGAATACGACTTCCACTACATCGACCTCGGAGCCCCCGCGGTCTGGGTCACGGCAAAGGAGCCGCAGGGCCGCTACACCGTCACCAAGGAGTTCCTCACCGACCCCCACCACCCCGTCGTCCTGATGAACGTCAAGATCACCGGCGACGAGGCAGTCCTGTCGCGCCTCAAGTGCTATGCCCTCATGGCTCCGCATCTCAACGGCGGCGGCGGCGGCAACTCCGCGCGTTCGATCGACGTGGCCGGGCAACGCTGCCTGCTCGCGTGGAAGGACGACACATCTCTCGCCATGGGAGCCTCCTGCGGCTTCTCGCGCTCCTCCTGCGGCTATGTCGGCGCCAGCGACGGCTTCCAGAACCTCACGAAAGATATGCGCATGAGCTGGCAGTTCGGCCAGGCGCTCGACGGCAATATCGCCGTCACCGGTGAGATCGACGTGGCGGCGCACCGCGAATTTACCATCGCCCTGTCCTTCGGCGACGGCCACCACTCCGCCATCGCCCAGTTGATGCAGACCCTCGCCACGCCCTACCAGGAGCACGCCGCCCGCTTCATCCTGCAATGGAGCCGATCTGCTTTTCCCGCCAACCTCACGCCTGCCTCATGCGATAAAGGCATCCTGATGCGCATCAGCCAGAACGTCCTGCTCACCCACGAGGACAAGACCTACTCGGGCGCCTTCATCGCCTCCGCCTCCATCCCCTGGGGAGCATCCAAGGGCGACTCCGACCTGGGCGGCTACCACCTCGTCTGGACTCGCGACATGGTCCAGACCGCGACCGCCCTGCTGGCCTGCGGACGCACCGACACCGCCTTGCGCGCGCTGGTCTACCTCGCCTGCACCCAGCGTCCCGACGGCAGCTTCGCCCAGAACTTCTGGATCGACGGCACCCCCTACTGGAGCGGCATGCAGCTCGACGAGGTCGCCTATCCGATCATCCTCGCATGGCGTCTGTGGAAGCAGGACGGACTGCGGGACTTCGACGTGTTCCCATTTGTCGAACGCGCCGCCGCATTCCTGGTCCGCTACGCCCCCGTCACCCAGGAGGAGCGTTGGGAAGAGACCGGGGGCTACTCGCCTTCCACCCTCGCCGTCGTCATCTCCGGCCTTATCTGCGCCGCCGACATCGCGCGTTCCCGCCAGGCAGCAGAACTCGGCGCCTTCTTCGAGTCCTACGCTGACTGGATCGAAGCCCACCTCGACGAATGGACGACGACCTCCGAAGGCGTCCTGCTGCCCGAAATCAAGCGCCACTACATGCGCATCCGCCCCCCTGCCCCCGGCGAACCGTTCCACAACGATCAGGTCCCCCCGGGCTCGCTTCTCATCAACAATCGCGCTCCCGGCGAAAAGGATGTCTTCGAAGCCCGCGAGATCGTCGACGCTGGCTTTCTGGAGCTTGTGCGTTACGGCATCCGCCGCGCCGACGACCCGCTTATCGTCGATTCGCTCAAGGTCGTCGATCACTGCCTGAAGGTCGAGACGCCCTACGGCGCATGCTGGCGTCGCTACAATCACGACGGCTATGGCCAGAAGAAGGATGGCGGCCCCTACGAGGGGTGGGGTCAGGGACGCGCATGGCCTATCCTTTCCGGCGAACGCGGCCACTACGAACTGGCAGCCGGAAACGATGTCGTCCCCAGCATCGCCGCCATAGAAAAGTTCAGCTCCATCGGCGGAATGCTCCCGGAGCAGATTTGGGATCAGGCGGACCTGCCGTCAGCCGGAATGTGTCTCGGCCGCTCCGCAGGTTCCGCGCAGCCCCTCGTCTGGGCCCACGCCGAATATCTCAAGCTGCTTCGTTCGGCCGCCGACAAGCGCGTCTTCGACCGCATCTCAGTCGTCGAAGAACGCTATGCGGTGGCCCCTGGCAAGCGCACATTCAGCAGCCACGCGGAGATCTTTCAGACCGGCCGGCCCATCTCCACGATTCCCGCCGGCTCCAGTCTGCGCATCGTCGACCACGACCGTTTCCGTGTCGTATACACCTGCGACAACTGGAAGACAACGCTCCATCTCGACTCGCACCCCATCGGGTTTTCCGGCTTCTTCGCAGATATACCCACAGACGCCGGTCAGACCGGCAGCATCCTCTTCACCCTGGCGTGGCCTGAGCAAGACAAGCCGGACCGGTGGCTGGGCAGGAATATCGAGGTCTCCATCTCCAAATCAACCTGACTCGCCGCTGCGGTCCCGAGACCATCCGGCGAGTCAAGCCAATGCGCTCACCGCTTGTACACTGGTGAGGACAATCGAACGCTACTCAGCAAATCCAAAATCGCCGGCCCGCGCAGCGGCTCTTCCCAGGACAAGGAAAAAAGAATGAGCGATCAACACGATTCGAAGCAGCACGATCTCGACCAGCTCTCCATCAACACCCTTCGCTTCCTCGCCGTCGACCAGGTCGAAAAGGCGAAGTCCGGCCACCCCGGCGCCCCGCTCGGCCTCGCTCCCGTGGCCTACCTGCTGTACACCAGATTCATGAAGCACGACCCCTCCGACCCCATGTGGTCCAATCGCGACCGCTTCGTCCTCTCGAACGGTCACGCCTCCGCCCTCCAGTACGGCGCGCTCCACCTCTCCGGGTACGACCTGCCGATGGAGCAGCTCATGCAGTTCCGCCAGTGGGGCTCCCACACCCCGGGCCATCCCGAGTACGGCGAAACCCCAGGCGTCGAAGTCACCACAGGACCCCTCGGCCAGGGATTCGCCGAAGCCGTCGGCCTCGCCATCGCCGAAAAACATCTCGCCGCCGTCTACAACCACGACAACCACACCCCCGTCGACCACCACACCTATGTCATCTGCGGCGACGGCGACCTCATGGAAGGCATCTCGCACGAGGCCTCCTCGCTCGCCGGCACCCTCAAGCTCGGCAAGCTCATCGTCCTCTACGACGACAACCTCATCTCGCTCGACGGCCCCACCGACCTTTCCTTCACCGAGGACGTCGGCAAGCGCTTCGAGGCCTATCACTGGCACGTGCAGGACGTGGCAGACGGCAATGACCTGCATGTATTGACACAGGCGATCGAGATGGCGAAGGCGGAGACCACCAGGCCCTCGCTGATCAAGGTGCATACCGTGATCGGCTATGGCAGCCCCAAAGCCGGCACCAAGGAGGTGCATGGCAAGGAACTCGGCCCGGAGGCCACGAAAGCGACGAAGAGAAATCTGGACTGGCCCGAAGACAAGAGCTTCTATGTGCCGGAAGAAGCGGGCAGGAACTGGCTGAAGACGAAAGAGAAGGGGCAGAAGCTCCACGCGGAGTGGCAGGCGAAGTTTGAAGAGTACAAAAAAGCCTATCCTGAGCTGGGGCAGCAGTATGACCGATGCACAGCGATGAAGCTGGCCGAAGGCTGGGAGAAATCCCTCCCCGTCTTTCCCGGCGGCCCCGATGCCAAGCCCATCGCGACGCGGAATGCGGGAAACACGGTGATGAATGCGATCGCCAAGGTCGTACCGGAGCTGTTCGGCGGCGCCGCCGATCTGACCAGTTCCACGATGACCATCTTCAAAAATTCAGAGAACTTCCACCTCGATCCCAAGGGCCGCAACGTCTTCTTCGGCGTCCGCGAGTTCGGCATGATGGCCGCCGTCAACGGCATCGCCGCGCACGGCGGTCTCATCCCCTTCGGCTCCACCTTCTTCACCTTCTCCGACTACTGCCGCTCCGCCCTCCGCATGGGCGCGCTCCAGTCCTCGCACTCGCTCTATATCTTCACCCACGACTCCGTCGGCATGGGCGAAGACGGTCCCACACACCAGCCGATCGAGCACCTCATGGCGCTCCGGGCCATCCCGCAGCTCACAGACTTCCGCCCGGCCGACGCCAACGAGACCGCCGCATGCTGGCGCCTCGCGCTCGAACGCCACTCCGCCTGCTTCATGGCCCTCTCCCGTCAGGACCTCCCCGTCCTCGACAACGAGAAGTACAAGATTCAGGAGGGCGTCCGCCACGGCGCCTACGCGCTCGACGCCTCCGGCAGGGACATCATCCTCATCGCCACCGGCTCCGAGGTCTCCGTGATCCTCAAAGCCGCCGAAGAGCTGAAGGCCGCGGGCATCAACGCGTCGGTCGTCTCCATGCCCAGCTTCAAGATCTTCGACGAGCAGACCGACGAGTACAAGGCCAGCCTCTTTCCCGAGGCCACGCCCAAGCTGTCCCTCGAAGCCGGCGCCACCATGGGCTGGTACAAATACATCGGCCACAATGGTGCAGCCATCGGCATCGATCGCTTCGGCGCCTCGGCTCCAGGACCAATCGTGCTGGAGAAGCTCGGCATCAGCGTCGCCAACGTAGTCGCCCACGCCAAAAAGCTGGTCAAAAAGTAATTAGCCACTCGAACAGCGACAGGGAAGCACATGACCCAAGATGAAGCAAAGCGGATGGCGGCTCGCCGCGCCCTGGAGTTTGTCGAGGACGGGATGCTGCTCGGACTCGGCAGCGGCACCACCTCCTCGATCTTCATCCAGGAGCTCGGCGAGCGGGTAAAGCAGGGCCTTCACGTACGCGGCATCGCCACCTCCACCGCCAGCCAGCGCCTCGCCGAATCGCTCGCCATTCCCATCACCACCTTCGACGAAACACCCATCCTCGACCTGGCCATCGATGGCGCGGATGAAGTAGGCCCCGACCTGGCTCTAATCAAAGGCGGTGGCGGCGCGATGCTGCGCGAAAAGATCGTCGCCAGCGCTGCAAAGAAATTCATCGTCATTGCCGACTCCAGCAAGCTGGTCCGCCAACTCGGCCGTTTTCCGCTCCCCGTAGAGGTTATCCAGATGGCGCTGCCCGTCGTTCGCCGCAAGCTCGAAGCCTTCGGCCTCAACCCAAACCTGCGCCACCATCCCGACGGCTCCCGCTACATCACCGACGAGGGCAACTGCATCCTCGACTGCTCCTGCGTTGAAATCACCGATCCTGCAAAGACAGCCGCCGACATCCGAGGCATCCCGGGCGTCGTTGAGCATGGCCTCTTCCTCGGTATGGCGTCGCTTGCTCTGATTGCGAGCGACCAGGGCGTGATCGAGGTCGGCGAGTGGCATGGCGACCGCTTCAACAACCTAATCTAAACTCCCGCATCGTAGCCTTCCTGCATCGCCTTCCTGCATCGTAGCCGAGCCCTGCGCGTCCTATAACCATGCCGACCTCTTCCACTCCCGCCCATACCTCCCGCACCTGGTTCATCACCGGAGCTTCCACCGGCTTCGGCCGGCTGCTCGCTGAAGAGGTCCTCAAATCCGGCGGCAGTGTCGTCGCCACCGCACGCAAGCTCGACAAGGTAGCGGATCTCGAACAGCAGTATCCAAAAACCGCGAAAGCTCTCGCGCTTGACGTAACCGACGCCGACCAGGTCGACTCCGCCGCCGCTCAGGCCTTCGCCCACTTCGGACAGATCGATGTTCTGGTTAATAACGCAGGTTACGGCGTAGCAGGAGCTATCGAAGAGGTCTCCGAGGCTGAGTTCATGCCCATGTTCGAGACCAACGTCTTCGGTCTCATCCGCGTCACCCGTGCCTTTCTGCCGCATCTGCGCAGGCAGCGCACCGGCCACGTCCTCAACCTCTCCTCCATCGGCGGTCTCGTCGGCAGCGCCGGCATCGGCTTTTACAACGCCAGCAAGTTCGCCGTCGAAGGCCTCTCGGAGGCGCTCGCCGCAGAGCTTGCTCCCCTTGGCATCCACGTCACCATCGTCGAGCCGGGCCCGTTCCGCACCGATTTCCTCGGACGCTCCGGCGTCATCGCCGCCACCCGGATCCCGGACTACGACAACACCGCCGCGAATATGCGCAAATACTTCACTGAAGGCGTTGGTAAGCAGAAAGGCGATCCCCTGCGCGCCGTCCACGCCATGATGCAGGTCGTCGAATCGCCCAATCCGCCGCTCCGCCTCCTGCTTGGCGAAAGCGCATTGCAGCGCGTCCGGGCCAAATTCGACACCTGGCAGAAAGAGATCGCCGAGTGGGAGTCCGTCACCACAGGCGCAGACTTCCCGGAGGGCCAGTGACTCCACAGAATCAGGTCAGGACGATCTGCTGGAATCTCGGCGGCGTCCTGCTCACCAACGGCTGGGACGAGAACCAGCGCGCCCGCGTCCTCCGCCGCCTCGGCGTCGACCCAACGCTGTAAAGTACCAACCAGCACGAGAGGGTAATCATCATGCCGACATCGACCAGGGAAGCCACCGCCGCACCCGTCAGCCAGCAGCCCGAACGCACCCCCGACCCATGCATCGTCGTCATCTTCGGTGCCTCGGGCGACCTCACCAAACGCAAGCTGCTGCCCGCGCTCTATCACCTCGACCAGTCCGGTCTCCTGCCCAAAGACTTCGCCGTCCTCGGTGTGGCCCGCCGTCCGCTCGAACAGAGCTTCGCGCCCGACATGAAAGACGGCGTCATCAGCGGCGGCGGCGTCGAAGCCTCCGATCCCAGACTCGAGCCCTTCGTCGACC
Source organism: Edaphobacter sp. (assembly GCA_965277575.1). Taxonomy (GTDB): domain Bacteria; phylum Acidobacteriota; class Terriglobia; order Terriglobales; family Acidobacteriaceae; genus Edaphobacter. Next base: position 1,728,393 of record CBDIDK010000002.1, on the reverse strand, counting down.
GTATCCAGTACCACGCCATGAACTTCGACGACGCCTCCGGCTACGAATCGCTCAAAGGCGTACTCGCCGATCTCGATAAGAAGTTCGGCACCAAAGGCAACCGCCTCTTCTACCTCGCCACAGCGCCAGAATACTTCTCCGACATCATCAGATACCTCGGCGAACACTGCATGGCCAAACCCGCCGAAGCAGGTGACGACGGCAACAAATGCTGGGTCCGAATCATCATCGAAAAGCCCTTCGGCCACGACCTCGAATCCGCCAAGGCGCTCAACAACGAGGTCAACAAGGTCTTCGACGAAGACCAGATCTTCCGCATCGACCACTACCTCGGCAAGGAAACCGTGCAGAACATCCTGGTCTTCCGCTTCGCCAACGGCATCTTCGAGAACGTCTGGAACCGCAATTACATCGACCACGTCGAAATCACCGCGGCAGAGAGCATCGGCATCGAAGGCCGCGGCCCCTTCTACGAGACCGCCGGCGCGCTCCGTGATGTCGTCCAGAACCACGTCATGGAGCTGCTCAGCTTCGTCGCCATGGAGCCGCCCGTCTCCTTCGAGGCCTCCGCCGTCCGCGCCGAAAAGGTGAAGGTCTGGAAGGCAATCCAGCCCATCCACCCCGCCGACACCGTACGCGGCCAGTACGGCCCCGGCACCATCGACGGCAAGCATGTCCCCGGCTACCGTCAGGAGGATCGGGTCCACCCGCGTTCGCAGACCGAGACCTACGCAGCGCTCAGGCTCGAAATCGAAAACTGGCGCTGGGCCGGCGTTCCGTTCTACATCCGCGCGGGCAAACGTCTCGCCAAGCGTGTCACCGAGATCACCATCCAGTTCAAGCAGCCTCCCCTTCTGCTCTTCAAAGACGCCGAAGGCAAAGGCGGTGAAGGCATCAAGCCCAACGTGCTCTCCATGCGCATCCAGCCCGACGAAGGCATCAGCCTGCGCTTCGGCGCGAAGGTACCCGGCCCCAGCATGACCATCGGTTCGGTCAACATGGACTTCAGCTACGCCGAGGCCTTCGGCAAATCCTCCGCCAACGGCTACGAGCGCCTCCTCCTCGATGCCATGTTCGGCGATGCCACCCTCTTTGCCCACCGCGACGGCGTAGAAGCAACCTGGGCTTTGATGACTCCCATCCTCCAATCCTGGGCCAAAGACCCCATCAAGGATCTTCCCAACTACGCCGCCGGAACGTGGGGCCCCGCAACCGCCGACGCCATGCTCAAATCCGACGGCCGCAAATGGCGCAAACTCTGAAACATCATGAGGAATCGTCAAAGCAAGAGAGGCTCGGTACTCTTCTATGTCTTCTGCAATCAAGTACGATCGAACAGTTTGCGTTGCGCTTCATCATTCCTGTTTCTCAACCAAGCCGTAGTACAATCCACAAAAGTGGACTGTACTGATGACTAATGCCCAACTCTACATTTCGATTACACCTTCGCTGGCTACCCTGATTGTGGTCATCCTCGCGTGGCTGTCGAACCGCTCCGACATCACCCGTCTCTCGGACAAGATCGACGGAATTCAGGAGTCTCTAAGGGCCGAGATGACCACGCTCCGCCGCGATCTCCACACTGACATGATGCTGATGCAACGCGAACTGCACAAGGATATGATGTTTCTGCACGAGCGTGTCGTCAAAGTCGAGCAGGCCCACTGACATCAAACTTCCCTTTGCGAAGCTGCCTCGCTCCATGCGAGGCTTTTGTTTTGAAGGGGTGGAAATATAACCGCAAAGCACGGAGTCGATTCACAACCATGCCCCAACCCATCACCATCACCTACACCATCTCGTCCACGCCAGCCGAAGTCGCAAAGTCCGCCGCGCAACTCTTCACCACTGCCGCGGTCAACGTCGCAGCCTCACGCGGCCTCGCCCGCATCGCCATCTCCGGCGGCACCACCCCCAAGGCCATGTTCCAGCTCCTCGCCGACCCCGCTCAGCCCTTCGTCAAGCAGGTCCCCTGGGACAAGCTCGACCTCTACTGGGTCGACGAGCGCTGCGTCCCGCCGGACAACGCCGAGTCCAACTACCGCATGACCTCCGAAGCCCTCCTCTCGAAAGTTCCCCTTCCAGCCGCCCGCGTCCACCGCATGGAGGGCGAACTCGACCCCGAAGTAGCCGCCGCCCGCTACGAGTCCACCATCCGCAACACCTTTAAGCTGGAAGGCGCGGAGACCCCGACCTTTGACCTCATCCTGCTCGGTATGGGCGACGACGGCCACACCGCATCTTTGTTTCCCCACACCGAAGCCCTCAACGACCTCACCCACATTGCCATCGCCAACCACGTTCCTCAAAAAGACACTTGGCGCATCACCCTCACATGGCCGGTCATCAACCAGGGCAGGCAGGTAGCCTTCCTCATCGAAGGCGCGGGCAAGGCGCAGGTACTCCACGATGTCTTCGCCGGCCCCTACCAGCCCGAGACCTTCCCCTCGCAGCTCATCCGTCCTGCGTGCGGCCAGCTCGCCCTCTTGCTCGATGCCGCTGCAGCGTCTAAGCTGCCTCTACCGGCCGACAGCGCGACCGGAAGTGATACAGCGCCCCGCACCGGCATCCTGGAGCTCAAATAAATGATCCTCGCAGGCGATGTAGGCGGCACCAAGGTCCATCTGGCGCTGTACGACTTCACCGACGGCCGTTTGCATGCCATTCGCGACCAGAAGTTTCCCGCGCACGAGTTCGCCAGCCTTAATGAGGTCGTAAAGAAGTTCCTGGCGGCAGGCGATTCCGGCTCAAACCCTAAGCAGGAAGACATCGTTGCCGCCTGCTTCGGCTGCCCCGGTCCCGTGCGCGACGGTCGGCTCAAGCTCACCAACCTTCCCTGGACGCTCGACACCCGCGACCTTGTAACATCGCTCTCCATCCCCCACATCTTTCTCATCAACGATCTCGAGGCCAACGGTTACGGCATCCCGGAACTCGCCCCGGACCAGATCTTTACCCTTCATGCAGGCGATCCCAACGCCACCGGCCACGCCGGTCTGATGGCCGCCGGCACCGGCCTAGGCCAGGCCCTGCTCATCTGGGACGGCAAGAAACATCGCCCCCTCCCATCCGAGGGCGGCCACTGCGACTTCGCCGCCCGCAGCAACCGCGAGATCGCCCTGCTCGAGTACCTCCGCCAGACCCTCAAAGGCCGCGTCAGTTGGGAGCGCGTCGTCTCCGGCCTCGGCATCAAGAACATCTACGCCTTCCTCCGCGATGTCGAAAAGATCAACGAGCCCGGCTGGCTCCACGACCGCATGCTCACCGAAGATCCCAACGCCGTCATCGGCGCCTGCGCGGAGGACGGCTCCAGCTCCCTCTGCTTCGAGACCATGAAGATCTTCGCCGGAGCCTACGGGGCCGAGGCCGGCAACATCGCCCTCAAGGTGCTCGCCACCGGCGGCATCTACCTCGGCGGCGGCATCGCCCCCAAGATCCTCAAGACCCTCCAGAACGGCGCATTCATCCAGGCCTTCCTCGACAAGGGCCGCCTCTCGCCCCTGCTCCAGTCCATCCCCGTCCGCGTCATCCTCGACGACACCTGCGCGCTCCTCGGTGCCGCCGCCTACGCCGAAGCCCAGGCCTCGCAGATCTCCGGCCTCTCCGCTCGAGCCGCATCGCTACAGACGCCATAAGGATTCTCTGATTGAGTCGTTTTGGATAGGGTGGACTTCAGTCCGGCCACAAAGATCCGTCAAACGAGCCGCTTCAGAGTGTGCTGAAAAAGCAGTTGTTGTTGCTTCCCGGATTAGCGCAGGGCTTCAGCCCTACGAAAAGCCAGAAAATACAATGGGCTTTAGGGAATCTCTGAACAAGAATGCAGATGGAGTCTTGGGGCGGTAATTTGCGTGGTCTTGTTGTTTTTTTGGTTGGTGTGATGTGATTTTCGGGTTGGTGGTGGATTTTAGGCTCAGGTGTGCGCGGCGACTTTAAGCAGATGGTTGCGGGCGGTGAGCAGGTTTGTCAGAGCGGAGGCGCTGAACAGGCGGTTGAGGTTCTTGGCCACGCCGCGATAGCGCACCTTCACGAAGCCGAACTTCAGCTTCAGCAGCGCGAAGACATGCTCGACTCGCGAGCGCGTCTTCGACTTCTCCCGATTCTCTTTGCGGACGGTGGCTTCTTTGAGAGTTCGGTTCATGCGTTCGACTTGGCCGTTGGTCCAGGGGTGCCTGGGCTTAGTCAGTCTGTGGTCAATATCGGCCTTGGCGCAGGCGAACTCGAAGACGTGAGCGCGGAAGAGCTCTCCGCGTTGGAGAGCTAGGCCTTGAACTTCTTGCGCCGGGCCAGTTCGCCGATCTGCCGAAGAACCGGCAGGGGCCAACCGCGCGCTTCCGTGGGCATCCCTTCGACAGGCTTTATCTCCTTCATGGGATCGTGCATCGGCTGACCAAGCCCAACCATCCCTGGACCAACGGTCAGGTCGAGCGCATGAACAGGACCATCACGGATGCCACCGTCAAGCACTACTTCTACGACACCCGTCAATAACTTAAAGCGCACTTGACCGGCTTCCTCAGGGCCTACATCTATGGATTCGCTGCATTCGGAAGCATGGTCATGATGTCGCTCTTGGCACAGGAGTGCTCTGCGGTCCACAATGATTCAAGGGCCCGCTGCTGCTGATAGCTCTTGGAGGGCTGTAGTTGCAGTATTAAGGTCGAGGGGCGGCATGATCTACCTTGAGCACCAACCCGGCCAAGCGCTCAAGCACTGTGTCCGTCTGCTGTGGTACTGCAAGGCTCCGGGATTGCCACATGCCCGTGAGCGAGTTCTGCCGCGCGGCGAGATGCAGATCATCCTCAATCTCGCCAGCGATAGGCTTACGGAATGCAGTGTTGAGCGAGCCGGAACGGTTGGTCCGCTTCCGCCGTCGATTGTGGTTGGTCCCCGCAGGCAATACGATCTGGTGGATACGCGGGATCTTGAAGAACTGCTCGGCATCGTCTTTCGTCCGGGCGGAGCAGCTCCTTTCCTCCGCGAAAATGCCAGCGTCTTTTTTGAGAAATTCATTTCTTTGGAGGATGTCGTACCGTGTCGTGATCTTCGCGCAGTGTTGCGTGAGCACAGGACTCCGATGCAGAAGCTGGTTGCCTTGGAAAAATGGCTGGTTGAATGGATGGATGGCAGAGTGCCGCATCGAAAGCCGCTGACCGTTCACGCACTCACCCTCCTGCGACAGTATTCCGTGCGCGATACGGCGCGGCAGCTATCCGTCAGCGAGAGACGTCTTCACCAGGTATTCAAGACTGAGGTTGGCCTTTCCCCAAAGCTTTGGAGCCGCGTGCAACGCTTTCAACATGCCCTTCATTGTCTGCAGGCCGGGGCAGAGCCGCGATGGGAGCAGCTTGCGCTGGAATGCGGCTTCTATGACCAGTCCCATCTCTGCAATGAATTCAAGGCTTTCTCAGGGATCGACCTGAGCACCTACACGGCTTCGCCCCGGCTCTGGCCCAATCACGTTCCGGAACAGCAACGGTAGCTCTGAATTTGTTGGCTTTCAGTTCCGATTTTTCCAAGACTTCAGAAGCAGAATCCTGAAGGATGGATACATGACAACCTCAATCAACGTCCCGGTGACTACTATTCCAGCGATACGCTATGCCGACGCCGATAAAGCGATCGAATGGCTGAAGAATGCACTCGGCTTTACCGCGAAAGCTGTTTATCGCGACAAAGACGGTACCGTTGAACATGCGGAGCTGTTGCTGGGCAACGGTATGGTCATGATCGGAACCGCAGGACAAAACAAACAGACAGAACATTGGTTTGTGCTGCCGAATGCCGCCGGCGCGGTTACCGGATCGGTGTACCTGATTGTCCCCGACTGTGGGCCTGTTTACGCTTCCGCCAAAGCTGCCGGGGCCGAGATGCTGCAAGCGCTGGAAGCGAAGACCTACGGGGGGAATGCCTTTATCGTGCGCGACCCCGAGGGGTACATCTGGTCGATTGGCGAATACAACCCGTGGTCCACTGAATCGACGGCCTAGACGGACGTGCATCCCGGTCATCTGGATGCACCCGCCTACTCATGCGCAGATCTGCTCTTTTCGAACCACCCGTACGTTCGTTCAGCACATTGAAGAACTCCGCATGAAGGTGAAGCCTCACCCGCTCTGTTGCGAGCGGAACCTTCTTCAAGGCGCCCGCATCGCAGGGAGCGCAGCAGAACGGCTCGACGAGCCATCAGACGTCACCCAGGTTATTCTGTTCTGCGATTAGCGGATTGGGCGAATTGAGAGGACGCCGCGCGCCGAGGACCTGCCTTGCCCGCTGCAGATCGAATTGACCTTCCCATTGGGCTACCGTGATGGTCGCCACGGCATTACCGATCAGATTGGTGAGCGAACGCATCTCCGACATGAAGCGGTCCACTCCAAGCAGCAGCGTGATTCCCGCGACAGGAATCGTGCCGAGTGCAGCCAGGGTTGCGGCCAGAGTGATGAAGCCACCACCTGTCACCGCCGCCGCGCCCTTGGAGTTGAGCATCAGGATCACGATGACGAATATCTCCTGATGCACGGAAAGGTGTGTGTTTGTCGCCTGCGCGATGAACAGGGCCGCAATGGTCAGATAGATCGAGGTGCCATCCAGATTGAACGAGTAGCCGGCAGGGATCACCAGCCCTGTCACCACTTCGGAACAGCCCAGATTCTCCATCTTCGCGATCAGCCCGGGCAATGCCGGCTCAGAGGAAGACGTTCCCAGAACTATGAGGATCTCTTCCTTTAGATAGACAATCAGACGCCAGAGGCTGACGCCATTCAGGAAGCAGATCGATCCGAGAACGACGATGACGAATGCGATGCAGGTCTCGTAGACGCAGAGGAGCACCTTGCCGAGTGCAATCAGTGTGGCGACGCCGTACTTGCCGACCGTGAAGCCCATGGCTCCGAACGCAGCCAGCGGAGCGAGTTCCATCACCAGAGCCGTGATCCCGAAGAACAGGTGCGACCCGGCTCGCGCAACGGAGAGCACGCGCTCCCGTTCCTTCAGGGAAACCACAGCAATGCCGGTCAGGATCGCCAATAGAAGCACCTGCAGGATCTCCCCATTGGCGAACGCCCCCGCAAAGCTATCGGGAATGATGTTGAGAATGAAGCCAACAGGCTCGAGGTGTTTACTTTGACTTATGTATTGCTCAACTGCCCTGGTGTCGAGAGTCCTGGGATCGACATTCATTCCTCTGCCCGGCTGGATCAGTTTGGCTAAGGCGAAGCCGATTCCCAGCGCAAACGTTGTGACCACCTCGAAGTACACAATGGCTTTGAATCCTACGCGGCCAAGCTTCGCAAGGTCGCCCATGCCGGCGATACCGACCACGACGGTGAAGAAGATGATGGGGGCGATCAACATGCGAACGAGTTTGATGAAGCCGTCGCCGAGCGGCTTCAGCTGTTCACCCACATGAGGGTAAAAGAGGCCGACCAGTACGCCGGCAACGATCCCCACAATCACGCGGAAGTACAACGTGCGTATGAAGCGAAACGATCTGCGGTCGAAAGCTGGCAAAATCCGGTCCTTACTGGAAGATAGTTTTGAGAGACGCGAGTTCATCTCGGAGCACACTGCGAGTGCGGGCCCACGGCGGCGCGGCACGTTGCATTATCGCTTGACCACCTTTACAACCAGGTACGTGATCTGGGTTCCGGGAGCCAGAAGGAACTGGTGAGGAACCCCGATTGGGATCTCGATGACATCGCCTGGTCCCACCGTTCTGCTGACGCCGCCTTTGATATGAGAGCCCTGCAATTCGTTGGGTGCGGTAGGGACGGGGTCCACGGTAACGCCTCCTGAGACCAGGGTGGCGGTCCCGGATTGAATAACCATCACGTCCGCCTTGTTCTGGTGGATTTCGACACGGCCGCTCGTCTCCCGGTGCGAAATCGAAAGGACATGATCCCCGAAGTCGGCCTTGTGAGTAATGCCTTCCGGCGGAACGCCCTTTGGCCAGACGGTGATGCCTGGCGCGTGGCCGAGTGCCACACCGGTGGGAACCGCAAACGCAACGAGCAACAGCAGCGATTTCATCATGAAGTCTCCATTGGGGACAGATCCGCTGCGGATGAGAAAGGCAGCGTTACACAGCTCAGGCGGTAACCACAGTGCATTTTTTTAGAAAATCGGGATCGATTTCGATGCCGAGCCCTGGACCGGAGGGCACCCGGATCGCACCATTCGCATCGCTGCGAAGCGTCGACGTTGCGCAGTGGTAAGGCAACACGTTGTTGAACTCTTTGAACTCATGGTAAGGCCCTGAATTTGGAATGGACGAGACGAAGTGCATCATATACACGTAGCCAAGGCCGGTCGAGGAGATGTGCGGGATGCACTGCTTACCGAAGGCGTTCGCCATGCGCGCCACCTGCATGCAGCGGATCATGCCGCCGAAGTAGAACATATCCTGCTGGACGATGGAGAGGCCGCCGTTCGCAACCAGCCAGCGGAAGTTGTGGGTACTGGGCTCCTGCTCGCCGCCGGCGATGGGTATTTCGAGAGCATCGGAGACCTGTTTGGTCTCTTCATACCAGTCGAACGGGACAGGCTCCTCATAGAAGGCGTACTTGTACTCCTGCATCAGCTTGCCGATCGAAATAGCCTCCGCGACCGTGTAGGAGCCGTTTGAGTCGGCGGAGATGATCATGCTGTCGCCGAAGGTTTTGCGCACCAGCGGAATCAACTTCTCGCTCCGTCCGGCCGGGTACTCCTTGTGGCTCATCCGGCCGCCGACCTTGAACTTGATCGCCTTGGCATGAGATATGGCGACATCGCGCTTCAGGTGTTCGATAGTCTCCTCTGCCGTGATGTCACGTTCGCCGTTAGCCTGGTAGACCGAGATTTCTTTGTTATAGATCTTGTCGCTGATCAGCAGGCCGAGCGACCGATTTGCCATCTTGCCAAACATATCGAGGATGGCGAACTCAATGGTCGCAATGGGCACCCAGATTGCCAGACCCTGCGCCTTGTAGTTGTTTTCGTGGACCGTCGCGGCCGGGATGAGCTGCTCGATGTCCCGGGCGTCCTTGCCAACGAAAAATGGAGCGAACCGTTGAACGAATATTGGATAGAGCACCTCCATCTGCTGGGAGTTCGAAACTGAGATTCCCTCGTGGCCATCTTTGGAACGCACACGGCAGATGTACTGCTTCTCGCGGCTCAGAAGCTCCACCGACTCGATAATCACGGGATCGGGGAAGAGCTCGCGCTTGAAGACCGGTTCTGCGAGGATGGCGTCGAGCTTGGCGTAGCGCTCCTTCAGGGTTCCCGGCAAGCCGTGACGCGGCGCATTCAGGAACTGCCCTCGTAAACTGGAGGGAAAGACAGCGGCGGCGGCACTGGCTGCGAGGGACGTCGTAAGAAAGCGGCGGCGGTTCGTATTCAAAGATCTCTCCTGGACGGTACGGCTCCGAAGCTGGACGTCGGCAACTCCACTGTAGCTGCATTTGGGCGCAACGAGCGACAAACAACAAGTGATGAACGTGTATGTCACCTTGTAGCAGCCGGTGCCGTCGCACGTCCTGATGCGCTCTCCACCAGTACCCGAGTCCCGCGCGTCCGCCGGAGGGCTTCGATTGACAGTTCTCTCAAAGTGATATTTCCTCATTGCATGGTGGCTGACGAAAGGCGGTCTCTGGAGAACTGCTGCGCGACCAGATCGAACGTATTGTTCGCAGCGACGAGTTCCGTACCTCCGAGGTGCTGCGACGTCTTCTTATTTATCTATCTGACAAGGCGGCTCGCGGCGAGGCAGACAATTTAAAGGAATACGTCGTCGCGATCGAAGGCCTGGGGAAGCCTTCATCGTACGATCCGCAGCACAATTCGGCGGCCCGCATCCAGGTAGGCAGGTTGCGGCAGAAGCTTGCGGAGTACTATCGACCGGTCCGTTAACCAGTGGAGTGAGGTGGAGAGGTCGCCGGTTGTAACTTCGATTCGCAAGGCGCTACAGAATCCAGACCTTAAGCCAATGCCGCTACTACACCGCCTTCTGCGAGGTGGACTCGTCCTTTCTGCTCGGCCGGTTGCTGGGAACTCATGTTCAGCTCCTTTCGCTTTCGAAGGCGAGTCAACTCACATGGCAGCAATTGGCTGATAACAATATCGTGTTTGGCGGCCTTCAAAATCTGTTCTTCGAACAGGCTCAGGCTGCCGATCGAGCCGCAGTTTGTTCCGGGCTGGAGGGAGTCCGGAACCTGCGGGGCGCACCGGGCGAGCCAGCCCTGTATGCCTACCAGTATGTCACCGCCCCCCTCAGAGCAGGGGTTGTCTATGCGCTCGTCACCTATCGTTGCGCAACCGGAGTCGGAGAATCTTATGCGCATTGAGACTGTCGCAATCAACAACCTTCGCTGCATTAGACAGAGTGTGGCGCATCTAGATCTATATAACTGCTTCGTCGGTCCGAATGGAGCAGGCAAATCGACGGTACTCTGCGCTCTAAACATTTTCTTCCGCAATATCGACAGCGCGCCAACTGACTTGGCATCCCTCGTCGGAGGTTGAGGGAGACAAGCCTCGCACAAAGAAGTTCGACACCTATCCGATCGGCTTCTTCCACATCGACCTGGCCGAGGTGAGGACCGCCGAGGGCAAGCTCTACCTGTTCGTCGCGATCGACCGCACCTTGAAGTTCGCCGTCGCGGAGCTGGTGGAACGGGCCGAGATGCGAGCCGCCGCCGCGTTCCTTGAAGCACTGGTCGAGGCTGTTCCATATCGCATCCACACCGTGCTCACCGATAACGGCATCCAGTTCGCCGATCTGCCCAAGAACCGGCAGGGACCAACCGCGCGCTTCCGTGGCCATCCCTTCGACAGGCTTTGTCTCCTTCATGGAATCGAGCATCGGCTGACTAAACCCAACCATCCCTGGACCAACGGGCAGGTCGAGCGCAGGAACAGGACCATCAAGGATGCCACCGTCAAGCGCTACTTCTACGACACCCACAACCAACTCAAAGCGCACTTGACCCACTTCCTCCAGGCCTACAACTTCGCCCGAAGACTCAAGACACTCAAATTCCGCACGCCCTACGAATACCTCTGCAAACTCTGGACCCAAACCCCCAACAGATTTATTCTCAATCCAATCCATCAAATGCCGGGACTAAACACCTAGCGGATGACGGCGGCCAGGGCGGTGGTTTCGCCGTGGTGAGACGAGGCCAGATTGCGGTCCTGCATGGCGGGCGTGTAGCGTTTGTAGACGCTGATGTGGAAGCAGGACTGCTGGAACTCCTCTTCGACATCGACCTTGCCTGCCTGGACGAGGGGGAGGAGATAGCCGCGCATCCAGGCGATTTCGGTGAGGGAGAGGCCGCGCTTGGCGATGTCGATGGCCTGGCCGGTGAGGTGAGGCGAGGCGGTGTCGCCTTCGGCAGGGGCGGCGTTGCCGTTGATGCGGATGAGATGCTGCTGGAATTCGGCGGTGCGGACGGCGGAGTTGACCTGGAGCGCGGTGTGGAAACGGGCGTAGTGGGCGCGGGCGAGGGTTGCGAGAAACTGCGAGGTCCAGGGGCGGCAGAAGCGGCGGTTGGTGGGCAGACGCTCGTCCACATCGAGCGCTGCGCTGGCGGGAAGGGCGACCAGCAATCTCTGGTTGCGCATATCGAGGAGGTCCTCGTCGCTCTGGATGCGGTGCAGGCCGTCGCGGTCGGCCACTTGATTCTGGCGGAGGAGGATCTCGTGCGAGCCTTTGAGGGCGGGAGGCATGATGAGGCGGCCGCGCTTGTTGTAGAGGGCGGGGAGGATGACGGGCGTGGAGGCGGCCTCTTCGACACTGTTCAACTGCGGCCGTTCGGCGGCGGGACGGATGACGCTGACGACGGCGACGGGCGCGGCTGGCGAGGCCGGCCGGCGGGTCGTGGCGACGGGAGCCGGGCTGGGTTCAGAGGAATCCGCAGTGCCGTGGATGGCGGTGGCGGGCTGGACCGCCGGGGCTTCGTTCGCGGCCTTGAGGAAGTCGGTTGTGGTGGCCTTCTGGCGGGTGATGCTGGGCGATGTCACGGCGGCTCTGGAGAACTGAGTGGCTCTGAGCCTGTTTGAACGGCGGGATGAGCGCGCGGGGCGGGATACGGCGAGCCTGGAGAGGCGGCGATTATGACTGGGGAGAGGCTGATGGGTGCGGAGTTCGCGGGTCCGGCTCTCGCGGCTTTGGTGGTCGGGGGTTCGGGGGGTTCTGGCGGCTCGTTCGATGGGGGGTGCGGCTGAACCGCGATGGCGGCTGCTGTGTGCGGTCCGGACGGGCCGGGCCACGGGTTCGCCTTGGGCACGGCGTCTCGATGAGGGCGTTGCCGCCGGCTTGAGGACGCGATACCGGGTTGGTTTGGCCAGGCCGCTGACGGACAGGAGAAACAGGGCTGCAAGCGCCAGAAGGGCCGGGATGGGGACGTTCGAACGCATCGAATATTTCATTTCGGAGGCGCGGAACGCCAGAGCACTTTCTACACTAAACCACGGCGCGCCTATGGAGCGAGTAATCAGACGGGTTCCGTATACTGATTCGATACCGGAGGCTGGATGAGGGCGATGGCGGGGGATGGGGCTGGCGGGTGTGGCCCTGCTGGGTGGTGGGTGAGGGCGGGTGCGATCATGCCGGCGGATGTTGCGAAGCCTGAGCTGGACGGGGGAGCCTGGCCGAGGACTGCTTGACACCGATTTCCCTATGACACCGATCAGAAACAGGGAACGGCAGATTCAGGGATGTCTTGGTGTAGGTGCGGCTCCGGGGGAAGGCGGTCGAGCTTTCGCTCGATGACCCACCTTAGAAGCAAAAGGCGCGCCGAAGATGGGTCACTCGCTGTGGCCTATACCGGCAGCAAGATTCGGCCTCGATCAGAGGATTCCTAGAAGGTGGTGCTGACGGTTAGGCGGAAGGTCTTGCGAGGTTCGCGCAGGACGTAGTCGGCGCCGTAGAACTGGAGCGCCTGCTGGTAGCTGAACTGGCCCGCGCCGGAGTTCGGAAAGTAGCTCTTGAAGGTGTTCGCGTCGTTGGGGCCGGCGTTCGGGACGGCGAGCTGCTGGGGGATGTCCTTGTAGAGCCGGAGCGGATTGTAGGCGTAGTAGATCCGGAAGGGAGCGTTGACGATGGGGAGGATGACCTGAATCTCCGCGCCGTTGGACATGCGGGGGACGAAGTTGGTGCCGGGCACGGTCTTGAGCAGCAGCGGGAAGGCGACGGACTGGGCGCCGAAACAGGCGCCGTTGACGAGCGTGGGGCAGCCGTAGGAGGCTCCGTTGATGACGGCTTGTCCTGCCGCGCTCTGCCGGAGCTGGCCGGGCTGAGCGTCGAAGTTCAGGCCGAAGTCGGTGAAGAGCGCGAAGGTGACCTGATTGATGATGGGAATGCGGTATTCGAGGTTGCTGGTGAAGCTGGTATCGCCGCCGATCGAGACCAGCCGGTAGATCGGGAGAGGAATCTGGATGTTGCCGAGGGCGGGGTTGGTGGGGTCGCGGGGCACGGTGGTGCCGTCGGGGTTGGTGAGGGCGAACTGGATGCGATTGGGCACGAAGGTGTAGGGCGAAGAGGAGCGGACATCGAAGCCGCGGACGTCCGATTCGCCACCGCTGTAAATGCGGTTGGTGGGGGGGGCGACCTCACCGGCGAAGCCCGAGACGTGCGCGAGCTGGATGCGATAAGCGAGCACATTGTGGCCCTCGCGATTGATCCTGAGGCCCTTCATGGGGTAGAACTGGCGATAGCTGGCGACCGGGGAGATGTACCGGACGTTGCCGCCGGCGCCGGCGATCTGCACGGCGAAGTTGAAGTCTCGTCCGGAGTGGGGGCCGACGGCGCGATCCAGGCTGGAGAAGGTGAAGCTGGGGCTGAGAACCGAGGTGATGATGCCGCTGAGCTGGTTCTGCCCGGCGACTCCGGACCGGAAGGCCAGCGATTGGAAGACGTTGGTGGTGTTCTGGTTGAAGGTGGTGACCGAGGAGCGCGAGAGCTGGTAGGAGATGCCGACGCGGGTGACGCCGGAGCGTGAGAAGAGGTGGCGCAAGGGCTCGCTGACCGAGAGCGACAGGCCGGTGGTCGATTCGTTGTAGTTGGTCAGGAGCGATTGTTGCGCGGTGGTTAGATTTCCCGCTGCGGCTCCAGAGGCCGAGTAGCTCTTGGAGGGGTTGTAGTCGCGCTTGCTGGTGAATACCTGGGCGCCGAGCGAGATAGGCTTGTTGCGGAGGTAGGGCTCGGTGAAGCCGAGGCTCAGATTGCGGGACAGGTCGCCGATGTTGGCCTGCACGGAGAGAGTTTCACCCAGGCCGAGGAAGTTGTTGGTCTCGTAGTTCAAGCCGAGAAAGGTTCCGGAGAGACCGCTGATGCCGCCGTTGAGGCCGATGGAGTTCTTGCCCTTTTCCTTCAGCTTGAGGAGCAGGTCGACGGTGCCGTCATCGGCATTCTGGCGGCTTTCCGAGTCCTGATCGGCCTTGAGGGTCTCGAAGTAGTTGAGCTGGTTGAGACGCAGGATGGAGAGGTCCCAGAGGCGGCTGTTGTAGACCTGGCCCTCTTCGAGCAGGAGCTCGCGGCGGATGACCTTGTCGCGGGTGATGGTGTTGCCGGTGAACTCGATGCGGGAGACGTAGAAGGGCTTGCCTTCATCGATGTCGATGTCGAGGTAGATGAGCTTCTTGGCGTCGTCGATGCGGGGGACGGGGTTGCCGACGAAGTTGATGTAGCCCTGCTCGCCGTAGGCCTTGCGGAGCTGCTCCAGCCCCTTGCCGAACATGGTTGCGTTGAAGTATTCGCCGTCCTTCTGGGCGAACTGAGCACGGAGGGCCTTGGTGTTGGTGATGGCCTTGTTGCCGGTAAAGGTGATGCCTCCGAGCTTGTAGCGCTCGCCTTCCTCGACCGGCATGAGGATGTCGATGCGCTTGCCCTTGGAGGGGCGCAGGGTGAAGAAGTTGAGGCCGCCGGCGTTGCGCACGTGGGTGATTGGCTCGCTGGTCTGGGCCTTGAAGTAGCCGCGGTCGCGGTAGGCCCCGCGTACGCGTTCGGTGTCTTCGTCGAGCTTGCTGGCGTCGAAGGTGCGGGCGAAGAGATTCTCGAGGATGATGGAGTGCGGGATGCCGATGGGTTTGAGATTCTTCATCGCCGCGCGCAGGGTGCGGTCGTTGAGGCTGTCGTTGCCCTGGAAGGCGATCTTGCCGACCTTGACCGTGGGGCCTTCCTTGATATTGAAGGTAAGGGCGACGGCGGCCGGAGGGATGGTCTTGACCTCGGTCTTGATGGTGGCGAACTGGTGGCCGTGCTCGGCCAGCAGGTCGCGGAGGACGACCTCGGCGCGCTTGATCTTGGTGGGGTCGTACTGGCTTTCGACGGAGAGCGAAACCTTTGCCTTCTTGAAGCGCTCAAGGACGTCCGACTGCGTGACGGCGTTCAGGCCCTTGTAGTTGATCTCGCGGATGGTCGGCTTCTCGCGCACGTAGATGACCAGTTGCACGCACTTGGGGGTGTCGACGCGCTCGATGCGAACGTTTTCGAAGTAGCCGGTGTTCCAGAGGGAGTTGAAGTCGCGCTCGACGATGAGGGGATCGTAGAGGTCGTTTTCATGGCTGTAAAGGCGGGCGAGGACGGATTCCTTGGGAATGCGGCGGTTGCCGATAACCTGGGGCTGGCAGAGGGTCTGGACTCCCTGGGAGGAGACGGGCGCGGTGGCGGCGCCGGGCGAGACCTGGGCCGGGAGGGACTTCGCCATCAGGAGTACGAGGGCGGACAGAGACGCGGCGTACGCGATGCGGGAGCGGCTGGAGCGCGTGCACACAGGCTTGGTCTTGCATTTCAGGGAGCTTCCGCTCTCTCGATTCACGGTAAAGATACGCACACCCTCACTGCTCTAAAAATGACACTCCGCCGACAACCTGCGCGAAGTCCTGATTATAAGGGAGCGGCCAGCGGTTAGCGAGTTGAGGCTGAGGTTCGCGGCCGGACAATAGCGGTTTCAGCATGACTGTACCCATTGGACAAGAAGAGACAACGGCAACTGCGGGGTCCTTGGCTCCGCTCAGGCCGACGGCCCAGGAGCGATAGGTGCAGCAATGCTGAATCCGCTCCCTAACGGTTCGCATGCTGATGGGGCGGTTGAACGGTGGAGGGGGCGGAGGCGAGGATGGCGGCAAAGGCGGCGCTGTCTACGTTGCCGCCGCAGAGCACGGTGCCTACGCGAGCTCCTGTCCGGGGACGGGCTCTGGCGTCCTTGAGCGGAGCTGCGGCGTCCTTGAGCAGAGCCGCGAGGCCGATGGCTCCCGCGCCCTCGGCTACGTTGTGGGTGTCGGTGAAGTAGGCGCGCATGGCAGCCTTGACCTCGTCGTCGTCCACCATGACGATGCGGTCGGCGCCGGCCCGGATGATGGCGAGGGCGGTGGGGTCGGGTTTGCGGCAGGCTACGCCGTCGGCGATGGCTGTCCGGGCCTCCTGCTCGACGATGCGGCCGGAGGCGAAGGAGAGCGCGTAGGCGGGCGCGTGGGCCGAAACCACGCCGACTATTTTCGTCGATAACCCGAGAGCGTTTTTGGCCGCGATGGCGCCGCTGATGCCGGAGCCCATGCCGATGGGGACGTACATCGTGTCCAGCAGAGGGCAGGACCGGAACATCTCGAGCGCATAGGTGGAGACGCCGGTTACGAGGCGGGGATCGTAGCTGGGGATGCGGTGCCATGGCCGGCCCGCGGATAAACGCTCGGAGGCCAACTTCGCGGCGTGGTCGCTGGCCTCCTGGAAGTCGCTGCCGAACTCGATCAACTCCGCGCCGAGCGCCTGCATGGCCCGGTTCTTCTCCGGACTGTTGCCGAAGGGAACCACGATGACGGCGTGGATGCCGGACTGCCCTGCGGCAAAGGCGAGGGACTGGCCGTGGTTGCCGCGAGTGGCCGAGATGACGGTTCCGACTTCGGGGTGCATGCGCCGGAGCCAGTCCATATAGACGAGGCCGCCGCGAACCTTGAAGGCTCCTACGGGGGTGTGGTTCTCGTGCTTGACCCAGACCTCGGCTCCTGCGCGGGCGTTGAGCAGGGGCCAACTGTACTGCGGGGTCGGGGGCATGCTTCGGTAGATCAGCGTGGCCGCGGACTCGATCTCATCGAGATTGGGGAGTGCCGTGGCGGGAGGCGCGATGTCATCCGTTTGCATGGGCTGCCTTTCGGGCTTCGATTTTGCGGACTTCGACCAGCGTGGAGTAGAAGGTGGCTCCGCCGCCGAGGTCGGTCAGGGTCTCGGAGGTGAGCGCGTTGACGTTCGAGCCGTTGGCTGAGAGCTTGGCCCAGTCCAGCCGGGCCGCGACCACGCCGGGGGTGACTTGGGAATTAACCTGTGCCGTGAGCGCGATGCTTCCGCGCGCATTGAAGACCTCGACTGCGTCTCCGGTCGTGATGGCGCGAGTCGCTGCGTCGGTTGCGTGCAACTCGAGCAGGCCGGCGGTGCGCTGCTCCATCTTCTGGTGGATGGGGATGTTGGCGAAGGTGGAGTTCATGTAGTTATCGGCCTTTCGGGGCAGGAACTCGAGCGGGTATTTGAGTGGATCGGCATGGGCGCGCGACTCCGCTGGGGGATGGAAGACGGGGACGGGAGTGAGTTCGCCTCGTCCACTGGGGGTGCGGAACCACTCGGCGGTGCTGAAGGGGAGGGTGTCTCCGGCGGAGTCGACGGGGAGATGGAGCGGGAGATGGCCTGCTTGTTCGAGCCGCTGCCGGGTGATGCCGGTGAACCAGGGGTTCGAGGCGCCCGCTGCCTGAGCGGGTGCCTGATTGAGGGCCTGATCGATCAAGTCGTTCTCGGTGTCGAGGAAGCAGGATTCGGGGAAGCCCATGCGGCGGGCCAGTTCGCTGAAGAGCGCGACGTTGCTGCGAGCCTCGCCGAGGGGGGCGATGGCCTGCTCGCTCATCTGGGCGAACAGATGGCCGTACGCACCCTGTACATCGCGGGTTTCGAGGAAGGTGGGGGCGGGGAGGACAATGTCGGCGTAGTCGGTGGTGTCGGTGAAGAACTGTTCGTGGACTACGGTGAATAGGTCTTCGCGGCGCAGCCCCTGGATCACGGCGTTCTGGTTCGGGGCGACGGCGGCGGCGTTGGAGTTGTAGACGAAGAGCGCCTTGACGGGAGGGCCTTCGGCGGGCGTACCACCGAGGGTGGTGAGGGCGTGGCCGAGCTGGCTCATGTTGACCACGCGGGCCGGGCGGCCGAGGGGACTTGCGAGCATGAGTTCGGGCATCTGCAGGGCGTTGGCGTTGAACGGAAACGCACCGGAGGTGGAGAGCTGCAGGCCTCCGCCCTTGTGTTTCCACGAACCGGTGAGAAGGGGCAGCATGCACACGGCGCGGGCGGCGGTTCCACCGTTTTCGCTGCGCTGTATACCGTAGTTCAGGCGGATGACGGCTGGCCTTGGAGTGCCGCTGCGGCCTGCCTTGGCATAGCTGCGGGCGAGTTCCAGGATAATCCCGGCCGGGATGCCGGTCTGGGCGGCGACTTTGGCGGGTGCGTGTTCGGGTTGGAGCGCGTGTGCCCGGAGCTCGTCTAAGCCGGTGGTGCAGCATGCGAGGTACTCGCGGTCTTCTAGGCCTTCGCTGAGGATGACGTGCATGAGGCCGAGAGCGAGCGCGGTGTCGGTGCCCGGGTTGATGGCGAGGTGCTGGTCGGCGAGCGCGGCGGTGCGGGTGCGGTAGGGGTCGATGACGACCAGCTTCGCTCCGGCGCGGCGAGCCTCCTCGATGAAAGGCCAGAGGTGGACGTTGTTGCCGTGGATGTTCGCGCCCCAGGCGATGATGAGGCCGGCGTGGGCGAAGTGCTGGGGCACAGTGCCGAGCTTGATGCCGTAGACGCTGGTGAGGGCTGCTCCTCCGGCCGTGGAGCAGATGGTGCGGTCGAGCTGCGAGGCGCCGAGCCGGTAGAAGAAGCGCCGGTCCATGGAGCCGTAGCCGAGCTGGCCGATGGTTCCGGCGTAGCTGTAAGGCAGGATGCTTTCGGGGCCGGACTCAGCTGCGATGGTCTTCAGGCGCGCGGCAATTTCGTTGAGCGCTTCATCCCAGGAGATGCGCTCGAAGGCGTCGGCTTCACGGCCTGGGATGGCTCCGTAGCCTGCCGGGCCCTTCCGCACACCCGGCTTGCGGCGCATGGGGTAGAGCAGGCGATCGGGCGAGTAGACGCGGTCGAGATACTTGGCCACTTTGCCGCAGAGGAAGCCGCGCGTGACCGGATGCGCGGGGTCGCCCTGGAGCTTGATGGCGCGGCCGGTGGCCTGGTCCACGGTGACGAGGACGCCGCAGGAGTCGGGGCAGTCGTGCGAACAGACGGCATGAACGACCTTGGTCGCGCTGGGATTTTGCTCCATGCATCGATGTTAGTCCACCTGCGGATGTGCTGAGGTGGCAAACTGCGGTGATAGGCTGACGGGATGAACCTGACGATTGCCGCGATCCGCTCCGGCACCGAGCCGATTAGCAGCCTGCCGGGCGGGGGATTCCAGCGGTGGCTCGAAGCGCCTCTGATCTGTCCGAAGTGCGATGCGAGCTACAACCTTGCCGTCGATTGGGAGCAGGCGGGCGGCCGCTGGTTCGCCGAGGAGTCGCGCCCGCTGATTACGCTGCTGCGGAAGGCGATCTTCATGGGGCATAGCACCGATCACCGCGTGACACACTTCGAAACCTCCGGCGTGATTGTGGAGAGCTTCACCGCGCAGTAGGTTTAGTCAGAGGCGGTCCGTGGAGTCGCCGCCGCGCCGGTAGACTGGACGCATGGATACCGGGCGGGTGATGGCGCTGGATGTGGGGAAGGTGCGCGTGGGCGTGGCGCTGTCGGACTTGCTGGGCTACACGGCGCAGCCTCTGCTGACGCTGTGGCGCAAGAGCCGGGGTGAGGATATGCGCAGCCTGTTGCGTCTGATTCGCAAGCATGAGGTGGTGAAGATTGTGGTGGGCAATCCGCTGCATCTGTCCGGCGATGTGAGTCCGTGGGGGGCGAAGGTGAGGGAGTTCGCGGAGGCGTTGCAGGAGCGCTCCGGGCTGCCGGTGGAGCTGTGGGATGAGCGGCTAAGCTCGGTTGCGGCCCACGAGATTCTGGACGAAGCTGGACATGACCGGCGCGGCCGGAAGCATGTCATCGACCAGGTCGCTGCGGTGGTCATTCTACGCGGCTGGATGGAGGCGCGGACGGCGGCTGAGGGGAACGATGCTGATCGACGAGGTGCTGAAGGCTAGAGCAACCCTGATGGATGTAATTTTAATCTCTTGAAACTTCACACCTACTGCGGGACGGGAAGGCTGAAGGTAAATACCGAACCGTGGCCTGGTTGACTGGTTACGGTCAGTCTGCCGTGATGGGATTCAATGATCGCCCGGCTAATTGACAGGCCCATGCCGGTTCCCGGGGTGCTCCCGCTGTTTGAGCGAGAACGGTACAACCGGTCGAAAATCAACCCTTGCTCGGCAGGGTCAATGCCGATGCCACGGTCGGCAACGCTGGTCAAAACGTAGCCATCTTTTTGCTCCGCAGAGATGAAAATCGGCGAGTCCGGTTTTGAATACTTCGCTGCGTTCTCAAGCAGATTACAAAGCACTTTGCCGACCATCTCGGGGTCAGCCGAGACCTTGAGAAGCGTCGGAAGATTCACCGTTACAGGATGCGTGCTCGAGACCCAGGCGCAGCCCTCCCGTGCCTGTTCAACCAGGTCTGGCAATGCGACTGGAACGAAGTTCATGTGAACCTCCTGAGCTTCAATTTGGGCCATCTCGACGGCCTGGCCGACGAGTCGATTGAGCCGGTCGGCCTCTTCGTCCACGATGGTCAGAAGCTCGCGGCGGTCCTCATCGCTGATATTCCCTGTAGAAAGCAGGGTGCTTGCTGCTCCCTTGATTGAAGTTAGAGGTGTGCGCAGTTCGTGCGTAATCGAATCGAGGATCAACGTCCGCAACCGTTCGCTTTTCTTGTTTGCTTCACTCCTGGCTACGTCTTCAAGGGCCTGGGCGCGGTCGAGCGCAATCGAGGCGAGGCCTCCGATGGCCTGGAAGGTCTCGGAAGAGAGCCGGACACCGTGGAGAATTAACAGACCTCGCGGTCGTACCCCCGCGCGCAGCGGAATACGCGTCTCCTGGTCGGGCGTTGTTTCCGGCCCGGGAAGGCTCAGGGCAAGTTGCCGAAAGTGAGGTAGTTCGACCACGGGGACCTGCTGCATACCGGCTTGGTACAGTCGATCGCCGTCCAGCAGATAAAGCACCACCGAATGTCCACGCGAGACTCGGTTGATAAGTTCCGGCAGGGCGTTCACGAGTTCCGCGACATTTTCGGTTTGCAAGAGTTCACGGCTTAAGGTGAACAGTGCCTCCACCTCGCGCTGCCGGGTACGCGCCTGTTCCGCTTCATCGCGTGCCTTCTGCGAAAGACGGCTCCCGATGACGCTCGTGGCAAGAAAAGCGAAGAGAGCCAGCCAGTTCTGCGGATCGGCGATGGTAAACGTACCGACCGGCGGCAGGAAGTAGAAGTTGTAACAGACGGTCGCCACCAGAGAGAGTGCGACAGCATAACGGAGGCTCCAGCGCGCTGCTATCAGAAGGATGAACAGTAACAATGTCAGAGCAACGGTAGTTGGGTTGACATGGAGCCAGCGTCGATAGACGACTATAATCCCGGCGAGAGCACTGAAGGCCAGGACCCAGCGGGTTACCACAATGAAACGCCGCGAGTTCATGAGGAGCATTTTACGACGTGGCCGAAGAACGGAATCAAACACGCAAAACGCCTGAAGACTGGCTCCTCGCGAGCGACACAGAGAAGCAGTGTGGCCGCTTCAAGGTCTTTCTTGGCTATGCTCCCGGTGTGGGTAAAACTTTCAGCATGCTTGGTGAAGGAATACGGCGCCGGAGCCGGGGCGAAGATGTTGTCGTCGGTTTCGTCGAGACCCATGGGCGAAGCGGCACAGCAGAGCTTGCTGGAAAGCTGGAACAGGTGCCGCGTCGCGAGGTGGACTACAAAGGCACACTCTTCTCCGAGATGGACGTAGATGGCGTGCTGACGCGTTCACCGCAGGTTGCGCTGATTGATGAACTGGCTCACACCAACATCGAAGGCAGCCGGTTTCCCAAACGTTACGAAGACGTGCTGCTGCTTCTAAAAAACAAGATCGACGTTCTGAGCACGGTCAATATCCAGCACGTGGAGAGTCTGGCGCCCCGCGTACAAGCGCTTACCGGCATCATCGTGCGGGAGCAGGTCCCCGACTGGGTGCTCGATCGAGCCGACGAGGTCGTCATTAGCGATTTGACACCGGAGGCGCTAGTCACACGCATGCGACGTGGCGACATTTACCCGCCGGAGCGTGTAGAGCGCTCGCTCGCCAACTTTTTCCGGCGCGGCAACCTGATCGCTCTCCGCGAAATGGCTTTACAGCGCGTGACTCGCGCTGTGGACCGCACCCTGGACGACTATGTGAAACGTAAACGGCTAGGGTCGCACTGGACCATCGCAGAGAAAGTAGCCGTTTGCATCAGCGCAAGCCCACAAGCCCGGGACCTGATCGCACGCGGAGCCCGGCTGGCCGAAGCGCTCGGCGCAGAATTGTATGTGGTGCATGTGACCAGCGACAGCGACTCCGACGTAGATCGAAAACGGGTGCTCGACAGCAGCCTGCAGCTTGCCGTCAATCTCGGGGCGCACATCGTGAACCTGACAGGAAAGGACACCGCGCGCACCACGGCCACGTTTATCCGCGAGCATCGGATTACACAGGCCATCGTCGGCCGGTCTGCAACGCATGGATTGCGCTCCTATCTCTACTACTTGGCGCTGCAAAGATTTATGGCGGAAGCGCCGCATATTGATCTTCACATCGTGACCCAGGAAACTCATTGAAACGCATCCTGATAGTCGATGACGAACGGCAGATTACCCGAATGCTGCGCACCTCGCTTCAGAACAGCGGCTACTCCGTCGTGATCGCCAACGATGGCTTGGAGGGGTTCGAGCGCTTCCAGGCGGAGCGGCCGGACCTGATCATCACTGATCTCGCGATGCCGGAGATGAACGGCCTGGAACTGACTCAGGCCGTGCGGCGCATAGCCGATACACCTATTATCGTGCTCAGCGTCCGCGACACGGATGCGATGAAGGTGAATGCACTGGACGAGGGTGCAGACGATTACCTCACTAAGCCCTTTAGCATGCCGGAGTTGCTGGCACGTGTGAGGGCGCAGCTTCGCCGCATTGCCGAACCGGAGCCGGACATCTCCCGGATCGAGGTCGGAGAGTTCAAGCTGGATGTAGCGGCACATACCGCAAGTCTTCGCGCACAGGAGCTGCACCTCACACCGAAGGAGTTCGATCTGCTGGTTTTGCTGCTGCGCAACGCGGATCGAGTGATGACGCACAAAGTCCTGCTGCGTTCTATCTGGGGTCCAGCGGGCGACGATCAACCGGAGTATCTGCGGGTGCTGGTTGGCCAGTTGCGCAAGAAGCTGGGGAACGCCGAGGGGCAGAGCTTCATTCAGAGTGAGCCGTGGGTCGGCTATCGTCTGCGCCCGGATGGAGCAGGGAAGGAATAGCTTCCGTACCGCGCTAACTTACAAATTCTTTACGGATTCCCTACGGACTTTCTATGGGTGGCTAAGGTCTCCTAAGAGGGTATGAAAACTGTACCGTCCACCATCGCCCTCCTTGCATGTCTCACGTTCTGTACGGCTGCCCTGTCGCAGGAGCAACCCACTCCAACGCCGAAATCGACCGTCACGATTGACGACCTGCAGCACCGCCTGGAGGATCTGGAGCACCAGATCCAGTTGCTGCGGCAGAGTTCCCAAGGGGAGCCAGCGAACTCCGGCCAGCAGCAGAACACCACACCAAAGGCCTCCGCGCCCCAGGCTCCTAAAGAGGCTGCTGTCAGTCCAGCCAGCAGCACCGAGAAGGACACCAGCAAAGCCGAGCCGTTCGCCTTCGCAGACTTCACCTGGCTCACGGGTAATCCGCGCACGAAAGATACTCCGTACGCGACAAGCTTCTTCAGCCCAGAGATCCGATCGGATGTGAACTACACATACGATTTCCGCCATCCGTCGGACGACACCATCGGCGGCTCAAGCGAGATCTTCCGCGCCAATGAGGTGCAGGTAACCCAGCTCGGCGTGGGTGGCGACTTCCACTACGACAACGTTCGCGCTCGCGTGATGACCCAGTTCGGCCTCTACTCCGAGACAACGCCCCGCAACGACGCCAGCCCTTCACGTGGGCAGTGGAATCTCAGCGATGCCTATCGTTATGTTTCAGAGGCATACGGTGGTTATCACTTCAACGTGCAGCATGGGATCAACGTTGATGCTGGAATCTTTATGTCGTATGTCGGATTGTTTTCGTACTATCAGTTTGACAACTGGGCGTATCAGCCGTCGTATGTGTCGTCGAACACCCCGTGGTTTTTCAACGGTGTGCGCGTGCAATGGTTTCCGACCGCTAAGCTGAAGATCGAGCCATGGTTCATCAATGGCTGGCAATCCTACGGGCGCTTCAACAACCGGCCGGGCCTTGGTGGAGAGATCCTCTGGCGGCCTAATGGCAACTGGTCGATCGTCGGCAATCAGTACGGCTACGGACGAGATGCGCTCGGCGTCGGCCACCGTACCCGATACCACACCGATGACAGTGTGCAATACAAATACTACGATCGCCCTGACCACCTGATCACCAAAGCCGCTGCAACCCTAACGGGTGACGCAGGCTGCGAAACCGGGGGCGGCGTAAGTTGCTTCGGGAACGGAAAGAACGGACCCAAGCAGAGCTTCCTGGGCTTCATGGCGTACAATCGCGTCTGGTTCGATCGCGACCGATTTGCGATAACTCTGGGTGGCGGCGAGATCAACAACCCCGGCCGTTATCTCGTGCTGCTGCCGCCGATCAACGGAGCCACCGCGGCTTCGGGAACACCCTACTTCACGGAAAATCCCGGCGATCCATTCAAGGCCTGGGACGCATCGGTTACGACGGATTACATGCCAAGCCAATACTTTACGTATCGGCTCGAATTCAACCATCGCGCCGCCAATGTTCCGTACTTCAGCGGACCCGGCGGAATAACGCCACCGGGTGGGAACACCTTTGGAGCGCCCGGTTCGGTGGTCGCTGGATGGTCCCCCGATCTGCGTGGCTCGGAGAACCGTGTAACTGGCGCTTTTCTTGTGAAATTCT
Source organism: Edaphobacter sp. (assembly GCA_965277575.1). GTDB lineage: Bacteria > Acidobacteriota > Terriglobia > Terriglobales > Acidobacteriaceae > Edaphobacter. The sequence continues at coordinate 1,703,249 of CBDIDK010000002.1, read as the reverse complement.
GAGCGCGCCTTGGGTGGTTACAGGTGTCATTGGTATCCACCTCAGGGCGCTCACGAGGAGTCTCGAATGCTTGATCTTGTTTCCGTCGTCTGGCTGGGCGCGCTGTTCGGTCTTGCCATTACCTATATCCGTGGCTGCAATGCTTTGAAAGGAGTGCGTCCATGATCCTGAATCTGATCTTGCTCGTTGTCTCGGCCCTGCTGATGGTCTATCTCATTTACGCTCTGCTTCGACCGGAGAAGTTTTAGCCATGACCCTGAACGGTTGGCTCCAAATCGTCTTGTTCATCGTGGTAGTGCTTTTGCTCGCCAAGCCGATAGGCAGCTACATGACGCGGGTCTTCGAGCGGCGCAGGACCTTTCTCGATCCGGTGCTTGTGCCCTGCGAACGGCTGCTCTATCGCGTGACCGGTGTGCATGCCGATGAAGAGATGCGGTGGACCGAGTACGCGGTTGCCATGCTCATCTTCAGCGCCGCCACGCTGCTGCTGACGTACCTGGTGGAGCGCCTACAAGGACTGCTTCCGCTCAATCCGCAGCACCTGCCCGGCGTGGAACCGGCCTTGGCGCTCAACACGGCGATCTCGTTTACGACGAATACCAACTGGCAGGCCTATGTGCCCGAATCCACAATGAGCTATCTCACGCAGATGCTCGGGCTCGCGACACATAACTTCTGGTCCGCGGCTGTCGGGCTGGCTCTCGCGATCGCCTTTATCCGCGGCATCGCACGGCGCGAGATGAAGACGCTGGGCAACTTCTGGGTGGACCTGACGCGCGGCACATTATGGGTGCTGCTGCCCATCTCGATTCTGTTCTCGCTTGTGCTGGTGTCGCAAGGAGTGGTGCAGAACTTCAAAAGCTACGACACCGTAAAGCTCGTCGAGCCACAGCAAGTCACCGGAACGGATGGCAAGAAAACCACCGTCACGACGCAGACCATCGCGCAGGGGCCGGTTGCTTCGCAGGAAGCCATCAAGATGCTCGGCACCAACGGCGGCGGCTTCTTCAACGCAAACAGCGCACATCCGTTCGAGAACCCGACGCCTCTAACGAACTTCCTCCAAATGCTCTCCATATTTCTCATCCCTGCGGGCCTTTGCGTCACGCTGGGGCAATTGGTGGGCTCGCCAAAGCACGGCTGGGCGGTGCTGGCGGCTATGGTGGTGCTGTGGTTCGCCGGCACCCTGACCACGTACTGGGCGGAGAGCCAGGGCAATCCGCTGCTGCACAACGTAGACACACACGTTTCGCTGACGCAGGCAGGCGGCAATATGGAGGGCAAGGAGGTTCGCTTCGGTATTGCGAACTCCGCGCTATTTGCGACCGTCACCACAGATGCGAGTTGCGGCGCTGTCAACGGCATGCACGACAGCTTCACGCCGATTGGCGGCATGGTGCCGATGACTAATATCTTGCTGGGCGAAGTCGTCTTTGGTGGCGTGGGCTCCGGACTCTACGGCATGCTTGTCTTTGTGGTCATGGCGGTGTTCATCGCGGGCTTGATGGTGGGAAGGACACCCGAGTACCTGGGCAAAAAAATCGAAGCATACGACGTGCAGATGGCGATGCTGTACCTGCTCATTTTCCCGCTGCTGATCCTCGGCTTCTCGGCAGTTAGCGTGCTTATGCCGAATCTTGGGCTCGCGAGCCTTGCCAATCACGGGCCTCACGGCCTCAGCGAGATCCTCTACGCCTACACCTCTGCAACGGGGAACAACGGTTCGGCCTTTGCTGGCCTGAATGCCAACACGCACTGGTACAACTACTCGCTTGCCGTTGCAATGTTTGTGGGCCGGTTCATGATGATGATTCCGATGCTGGCCATCGCCGGCAATTTGGCAGGCAAAAAGATTGTTCCGGCCACGTCCGGCACCTTCCCGGTCACAACTCCCCTATTTGCGGTGGTGCTCACGAGCGTGATTCTGATCGTCGGCGCGCTGACGTTCTTTCCCGTGCTCTCGCTCGGGCCGGTGCTAGAGCACCTGCTGATGCATGCCGGCCACCTCTTCTAACCCGTTTGCCGAAAAAGAGAATCTTCCATGCCTACACAAGCAAAAAGTCGCTCGCTCTTCGATCCGCAGATCGTACGTCGCGCCTCGACGGATGCCCTGGCGAAGCTAAACCCCCGCACGATGATGCGCAATCCTGTCATGTTCGTGGTGGAGATTGGCAGCGCTCTTACCAGCGTGCTGCTCTTCGTCAACGTCGCCACGCATCACGGGCATTTCCGTTTCGATCTGCAAATTACGCTGTGGCTTTGGTTCACGGTGCTGTTCGCGAATTTTGCTGAGGCGATGGCGGAGGGTCGCGGCAAGGCTCAGGCGGACGCGCTGCGCCAGGCCAAGTCGGAGACCACTGCTTATCGCTTGAATAAAGCGGGCAAGATCGAGGAAGTACCCAGCTTACAGCTACGTGTCGATGATGTAGTCCGTGTCACGGCAGGGCAGATGATTCCTGGTGATGGCGAGGTCATCGAAGGCGTTGCTTCGGTGGACGAGTCCGCCATCACGGGCGAGTCCGCTCCGGTGATTCGCGAAGCCGGCGGCGACCGCTCAGCCGTAACTGGAGGTACGCGCGTGCTCTCGGATGTCATCACCGTGCGCATCACCTCGAACCCCGGCGAAACGTTCCTTGACCGCATGATTGCGCTGGTCGAAGGCGCCGAGCGGCAGAAGACGCCCAACGAGATTGCTCTCAATATCCTGCTCGCCGGGCTAACTATTATTTTTCTGCTCGCCGTCGTCACATTACAACCATTCGCCGTGTACTCCGGCGCGCCCCAGACTGTCTTTGTACTCATCTCTCTTCTCGTCTGCCTCATTCCTACAACCATTGGCGGTCTGCTCTCCGCGATTGGCATCGCGGGCATGGACCGCCTCGTGCAGCACAATGTGCTGGCCACCTCCGGCCGCGCGGTCGAGGCTGCCGGCGATGTCAACACGCTGCTGCTCGACAAGACCGGCACTATCACCATCGGTAACCGTCAGGCGGCGGAGTTCATACCCGCTCCGGGTGTTTCGGCCGGTCAACTGGCCGACGCCGCACAACTCTCTTCGCTCTCCGACGAAACACCCGAAGGTCGCTCTATTGTCGTGCTCGCCAAAGAGCAGTACAACCTGCGCGGAAGGGAGCTGGCGCAGCTCAATGCGGAGTTCGTTCCGTTCTCGGCAAATACCCGTATGAGCGGCATCGAGGTCGACGGACGCTCTATCCGCAAGGGCGCCGTCGATGCCATTGCAAGTTACCTGAACGAGCACGGCTCGGCCATGCCCGAACAGGTCCGCGCCTCCGTTGAGGAGATCGCGCGAAAAGGGGGCACGCCGCTGGTTGTAGTGGAAAATGGTCATGCTCTCGGTGTGATCTACCTCAAGGACATCGTCAAGGGGGGCATGAAAGAGCGGTTCGACCAGCTACGCGCCATGGGCATTCGCACTGTGATGATTACCGGCGATAACCCGCTTACGGCGGCAGCCATCGCTCGCGAAGCCGGGGTAGATGACTTCCTGGCCGAAGCCAAGCCGAAGGACAAAATGGATCTGATACGCCGGGAGCAGGCTGAAGGCAAGCTCGTCGCTATGACCGGAGACGGCACCAACGATGCTCCCGCACTCGCTCAGGCCGATGTAGGCGTCGCCATGAACTCCGGCACTCAGGCGGCCAAGGAAGCCGGCAACATGGTCGATCTCGACTCCAACCCGACCAAGCTGATCGAAATCGTGGGTATCGGCAAACAGCTCTTAATGACTCGCGGCGCGCTCACAACTTTCTCCATTTCGAATGACGTAGCGAAATACTTTGCCATCATCCCTGCCATGTTCGCTGGCGTCTTCCCTGTGCTCAACGCGCTTAACATCATGCATCTGCATAATGCGGAGTCTGCCATCCTCTCAGCCGTTATCTTCAACGCACTTATTATCGTCGCTCTCATTCCGCTTGCGCTGCGCGGCGTCGGCTATAAGCCTATGTCTGCTGCCTCAATGCTCCAGCGCAATCTCCTGGTTTATGGTCTCGGCGGCATCGTTGTGCCATTTATAGGAATTAAGCTGCTGGACATGCTGATCGTCGCAATGCACCTCGCGTAAGTGCTGTAGTCCGCTGCACTGTTTACAGGAGACTCTGATGAAGAAACACATCTTCACCGCCTGCCGTTACACCGTTATCATGGCTCTGGTTCTTGGCATCGGTTATCCGCTCCTCATCACCGGCATCGCGCATATTGCCATGCGCGACAGGGCCGATGGGCAGCTCCTGTCACGAAACGGTGAAACCGCCGGCTCCGCTCTGATTGGTCAACCATTCACCGGGCCGGGCTACTTCCATAGTCGACCCTCAGCGGCGGGAACCGGTTACGACGCATCGGCATCCTCCGGCTCGAACTATGGTCCAACGAACAAGGCGCTCGTCGATCGCGTAGAGGCCAGCGTAAAGAGCGAAAGCAATGGCACACCCCCACCCGTCGATCTGGTCACGGCGTCGGGCTCGGGCCTCGATCCTGACATCACGCCCGCTGCTGCGCTCTACCAAGTGCATCGCGTAGCCCAGGAGCGCCATCTGTCCGATGCTGCCGTCGAGGCTCTCGTCCGGCAGCATATTGCACCTCGCCAATTTGGCTTGCTCGGTGAGCCCCGTGTCAACGTACTCCGTCTCAATCTTGCGTTGGAGGAACTGGCCGAAAGAAGATAACTGCTTGGCTGGGCGACGCTTCCATCATCCGCGACAGATAGGAATTACAGGCCGAGTCGCAATCCATAATTCATAGCCGCCAGCCGCTTCCAACACTATTCGCTGAGGAGAACGCTTCTCAGCTTGCGGGCAATACCTTGATGCCGGCCTGGTCATTCTTCACCGACCAAGCCTCATCCCCCGGACGGACGGCTACGTCAAGGCCTCCCTTGGAAACGTCGACGCCAACCCATACTTCACTCATGAAGCGCCTCCCAGCTTGATGTCCACCGTCTACACGCGCTTGCCGGATACGGGCTCGGAGACTCGGCCCAGTCATTCATTCGAGCTTCGGGCAGCAGCTGTAGCGACCCATGGCTAAGCTCGATCTTTCAGATCCGCGTACGAACGATCAGCCACACATTCAACATACAAACGTACAATTTTTGACGTTTGGTGTGATGACCCTTGCGCATACTACGGCATGACTTAACTTCATCTTCACGTGCCAATTGGTGAGACCAATATACTTAGCATTGCTCGTGCTGGTCAATCACATCAGTCCTGATTCCCGATCGCTTCCCGGCGATGGCGAACCGCTCGAGTATTCAGCCCAGTGGCCAGCCTCCATCTGCATTTCGCTTTTTGCGAAGCAGATTCTATTTTGCGCTTATGTCCCGACCGGCTCAAGAAAGCTCTTGACAACTCCCGCCATCGCACTTTAGCTTTCTCTAGCTTCCGATCTCATCAATTATTTGCAGTGAGTGGTCTAACCAAATCAGGGAACACCCCCTTTGCACTCATTGGATCTGTCACTCTCTTCGCTTGAGGTTTGCAATGCTCTCTGCTTCTCGTCGTCTCCGCTGCATCCTCGCCTTTGTAGCTGCCGTGATCACTGCTGCGGTGTGTAACCCTCAAGTCTCCGCCCAGACCGCAGCCACCGTGGTTCTTCCGTACACGATCAGCACGATTGCAGGCGGTGGCGCGACCACAACCGCAGGCAGCGCTTGCTTTCCGGGTAGCACGCTGAAAGCCACGGACGCCTATGGCGACGGGTGCCCGGCAACGCAGGCGATCTTCAGCGCGACGGACTTTCGCGGAGGCGTGACGTCCGATCCGCTCGGTAATGTGTATGTTGCGGACACGACCAATAGCATCATTCGCAGGATCGACGCCCAAAGCGGCCTGATCGGTGTGTTTGCGGGGGGTAAGACGATCTGCACGGCTGCGGTGGACTCGCTCGGCGACGGATGTCTGGCGGCGACCGCGACGGGAGGCTTCAATAACCCGCGAGGCATCGGGAGCGATCCGTACGGGAACATTCTCATTGCCGGATATGGCGACCAGCTCGTGCACCTGGTATGTAACGCGGTTTCGCCACTGTGTACGGCAGCGCAGGTCGGCTATATGCGTGTCGCGGCGGGATGCACAACGACCAAGTCGAACAAAGGCTCAAGCGGCTCGGGCGGAGATGGTCTCAATGCCACGCCTTCAGGAACCTGCACTTCTTCTGTCGCGGAGTTGAACCAGCCACGCGGTGTGGCTGCGGACATGTACGGAAACATCTACATCGGCGATACGGGGAACAATCGTTTTCGCGTCGTGGCGGGACCGGTGGTTGCGGGCGTCACGAATCCGTTGATCGCTATTCTCCAGATGAATCCGGTCAACAGCAGCCTGACGGCAGCAACCGCAGCAGGAAACATCTACGCGCTGATTGGGGGCACCCAGTTTACGGTTCCTGCATCTGGCGCGCCGTGCTCTACCGGCAGCAGCAGCACCGCGCTCGATGGATTTGGCGATGGCTGTCCCTTTTACAACACAAGCGAGACGACGTCCGGCGGATTCACGCAGGGCATTGCGGCGGATTCCTTCGGAGACGTGATCTTTACCGACAGCAATGGGTCGGGTAGGGTTCGTGTGGTCTACGCGGGCGGGACAAGCAACCCGATGGCAGGGACAATCACAGCGAACAATCCCACCATCACAGCACCGCAGGCCGGCTTTGTGTATTCCATCGCAGGCGGCGGCGCTACACCCACGGGAACCAGCCCCATGCTGGGCAGCTCGGCGGCTCTGGATGGAAATATCTTCCGCGTGACGGCCGCCCCGAACGGAAGCCTCTTCATCGGGGACAACTCGCAGATCCTGTTCATCGATGTAAATACAGGCTATCTCCGCAAGATTGCCGCCAGTGGGACGGTATGCAGCGGAGCCGATGTAGCGGGCGATGGCTGTCCGGCGACGCAGGCCAATTTCAGCGGTAGCAACAGTGTGCTTACGCCGGCCGTGGACAATCTCGGCAATCTGTACTTCGACGATGGCACTCACCAGACCATCCGAAAGATTTCGGCTACGAGCTTTGCACCGACGGTCATCGGCACAAGCACGGTGCCGAGCGTCTTCGTGCATGCTCCGGCAGGAAGCACCTCGATCTCGACAACGGTGGCTCCCAATTCAGACTTCAGCCTGGGCGCCCAGAGTTGTATAACCAACACCGACCTGACCTACGACTGCACCGTTCCTGTGACCTTCGCCCCCACGGAGGTAGGTCTGCGGGATGGCTCCATCCAGATCCAGGCGAGCCCGTCGGGTACAGGAACAACGATTAACGCGTCGCTGACCTCGGTTGCGACTGGCGCGAACCTGGTGTTCGACTCAGCTTCTCCCGCGGCTCCAATTACGCAGATGCTGGGATCGTCGGCTCCCGCAACCATTGCTGTGGATGGACACGGAGACGTGTACACAGTCAATCCCTCGGCACGGATCGTTCTGATTGCGCCGACAGCGCCGGCGACCTCGACAGCGATTTCGAGCGCGCTCAGTGTAATGCCGAAGCAGATTGCGGTGGGCACAGACGGCAGCGTGTACGCGGTCGCTCCCGGATCGGCGAACATCACGAAGCTGACATTCAATGGGAGCACATATACCGCTCAGACAATCACGAACAGCGCCATCGCATCGGCTGCGGCAATCGCTGTGGATGCAAATGGGAACATCTATGTCGCCGACAATACGACGGGCGCTGTCATCCGGTTCTCGCAGGCGGCCGGGGTTGCGGCAACTCTGACGGCGACTGCACTCGGCAATCCTGTCGCTCTCGCCCTCGACGGACAGGGAAACCTCTTAATCGCCGATACGGGCGTGGGTGCAGTTTATCGCCTGCCCACCGCAGGTATTACAGCGGGTCTGCCGCCAATCGTAACCGTTTCAGGCACAATCGTTCCCGTGGGCGTGGCCGCAGACAGCGCGGGTGATGTGTACATCGCGGACGCGAGCAGCAAGACCATCATCGAAGTGCCGGTCTCGGGCTCCCAGGCTACCGTGGCAACCGGGTTTACAGCGCTGAACGCAGTGGCGGTAGACGATGCGGGAAGTGTTTATGTCGCTGACACGAGCCGGCCCGGAATCGTGCAGATCTCCCGCAACAGCTTTACCTATGACTTCGGCACGGACATATCGACGGTGCTGAGTGGAAGCATCACGAATGCCGGTAACGCGGCTGCTACGGGATTCATGCAACAGGACAGCAGCGACTTTCAACTGACCGCACCCGGGAGCACATGCAATACGGGAACTTCAACCGTGCTGCCTGGAGCGGCCTGTACGATCGGTGCGAGCTTCACGCCGACCTCAACCGGGAGCGGGGCAGTGCCGGACAAGATTTCGTTCCTGCCGGCGGGTAGCACATCGGGCGCCCTGACGCTGAACGGCACCAAGACGGGCTCGCAGGCGACGACGACCACGAGTATCGGCGCTCCGAATCCGGCCTTGCCCGTGTACAGTGCGCCTGGAGCAACGGTCAGCTTTACGGTGTCGGTGGTCGGAAGCACGGGAACGCCGAATGGAAACGTCTCGGTGGCCGTGGACGGCGGCGCCACGGCGCTCTATCCCCTGAATGCAGGCGGCATGGCCCTGGTCTCCTTGACGGGCCTGACCGCCGGGACTCACACGGTAGCCGCTACATACCCATCGCAGAGCGGGATCGTAGGCTCGACCGCAATGCCGGTCACCTTCAGCGTGGCGCAAGCAACGACTTCGGTTACATTTGCGCCAGCCGTTCTGACGCAGCAGTTCAGCCAGGCGGTTGGAAGCACAGTGTTCAACGCGACGGCCGGTGGAGTTGCGGGAGCGTTCGTCTATTCCGCTACGCCGACGGGCGGACCCGCAATTGCGGTCGATGCGGCAAGCTATCTGCCGATCGGCACCTACCAGCTCGCCGTCACCTTTACGCCGACCGACGCTGTGGACTATCAGCCCTCTTCTGCCACCGTGGCGAGCTACACGGTGACCCAGGCCGCGACGACGGCTGCGGTTGGCGTCTCTACCAATGTTGTCGCAGCAGACGGCTCAGCCAATTACAGTACCGTCGCGGCAGCCGTTGCGGCGTTACCTGCGACGGGAGGGACGATCTATATCGCGCCGGGCACATACACTGGCCAGTTCACGATCAGCTATCCCAACGTCGCTCTTCGCGGATTGGGCGGCGACCCGGCAAAAGTCATGTTGACGGCGGAGGCGGGCGCCTTCAGCTCTCCTTTCCCAGCCGGCAACAATGGCGCAATGGGCGATCAGGGCTCTGCGACGATTGTCGTCGACAAATCGACGATTGGCGGTGTCAGCTACATCCCGAACCTCTTCTACGCTGAGAATTTGTCCATCGCGAACACCTACGACACCGATGCCACAAACTCGAACACGTTGGCCGTGGTGGGTGGCAACTGTTCCGCGAACCAGCCTGCAACCAACAACTTCGCTCTCTATAACGCAGGGACGTTGTGCGCTTCGCAGGCGCTCGCCCTGTGGATACGTTCCGACAAAGCTGTCCTGAACAATGTGCGGCTGACAAGCCTGCAGGACACCCTCTACGCGGGGAGTCAAGGCTGCGGGACGGCCTGTGTTCCAGCGCGTCAGTACTACTGGAAGGGGTACATCACCGGCGACGTGGATTACATATTCGGGGATGCGGCTGCGGTGTTCGACCAGACCACGTTCTACACCACATATCACGGGCTTACGCCAACCGGCACCGAGACCATCGAAGCACAGAACAAGATGCGTCAGACCGGAAGCTCCGGCGATTACCTCAGCGGTTACATTCTCAACAATGTAAACCTGACATCCCAGAGCGCGGGGATGACCAATCTGTATCTTGGTCGCCCCTATGGCCAGTACTCAACGTTCGTCATGCTGAACACGACGGTGGATCAGGTCAATCCGGCAGGCTGGTTGGAGTTCTCCGGCGACAACAACCTGCCCACCTCCACCTACTCCGAGTTCAACACGATGGGCGCCGGCGCCGCCACGGTCAGCCAGCGCGAGACTACATCTCTGCGCCCGGAGAGCCTCACCGCAGCGCAGGCGGCGCAATATGCTCCGGTCGCCTTCCTCGGTGTACCTTCGCCTGATTCCTGGAATCCAGCGGCTGCGCTTGCGTCCGGTGTAAACGGGTTCGCTCCAGCTGGCAGCGGCTTCAATGCGAACCCAGGACAGAGCCTGACGATTCTCGCGCGCCCGCAAACTCCCGGCGGCGGAGCGACTCCGACTGGAACCTATACCTTGTCCGACGGTTCGACCGTACTCAAGTCCGGTACGCTCGACGGCTCGGGGAATGTGTACTTCACGTCCAACCAGCTCACAGCGGGGGTACACAACATCACGTTGAACTACAGTGGTGACGCCAACTTCAGCGGCTCGTCGTCCACGACACCGTATGTCATAACCATCGGCGGCACACAGACTGTACTCCAAGTCGTGACTGCGAACCCGGTGTATGGCGCTCCGGTAAATGTAACCGCAACTGTGACCCAGGCTGCGCCGCCAAGCCCATTGAACGGCAATATCTCACTTACCGTTGACAACGGCCCTGCGATCGCGATGGCACTATCCGGCAATATGGCAACGTTCACGCTTACCGGTCTCAGTGGTGGAACGCACAATCTCGTGGCCATCTATTCAGGTGATGCGAATCACGGGACAAGCACCGGAGTAGGCAGTGTCACACTGTCGAAGGTGAACCTCACGGTCAAAGCGCCTACGCTGACGATTCCGTTTGGAAGCGCTGTTCCCGCTTATGTGCCAGGTTACTCCGGATTCATCGGCACGGATACCGCTGCGAATACGCTGCAGGGGGCGCCAACGCTCACCACGTCGCCGGCCGTACCGGCAAATGCTGGTACTTACACGATCACCGTTGGCGCAGGAATGCTGACCTCAGCGAACTACAACCCTGTCCTTATCAATGGTCTGCTGACCATCACCAAGGCCGCAACGACGACGACGCTGGCAAGTTCGGCTACGACACCCGGACAGAACATGGCCGTCAATCTTACCGCGACTGTCACCTCACCGGTGAAGGGAACGGCTACCGGCTCAGTCGCCTTCTATAGCGGCTCGACGCTGTTGAATGACATCACGCTTCCACCCAATGGGGTAGCAACCCTGACTACGAATTTTGCGAGCGTCGGGACTTCGGCGATCACGGCGGTCTACTCCGGAGACGGGAACTACACAACCTCCACCTCCGGCACAGTCGGTGAAATGACGGTATCGTCCGGCTTCACGTTGACCGGGACGCCACTTACGCTGACGCTGGCAAAAGGAGCCTCCGGCACAGTCGCGCTTACGTTGACGCCGACAGGCAATTACCAGGGCACGGTAACATTCGCGTGTGGGGGATTGCCGGTCGCCGCAACATGCGCCTTCAACCCCGCGATCGTCAACTTTCCGGGAACCAATACGCCCGCCACGGCCCAACTGACGATTGCGACCAGCCAGCAGAGCAGCTCTCTCATGCCATTTCACCGCGGTGATGCCGGGACGCGGCTGGCCGGAATCCTCTTTCTTCCGGGTCTGCTGCTGGTCGAAGAGATTGCCAGACGCCGCAAACATCTCAGCCGGTCCCTTGGCGGAGTGTTCGTTGCAGTGCTGGTGCTTGGCGGCTTGCTGGCAGGGGTCGGATGCGGATCGTCCAGCTCGACGTCTTCGCCTGTCGGAACATCTCCGGTCGTGGTCGTCGCCAGCGCTGTGAACGGCAGCGGCACAACAACGCAGCAACTCACCGTGGTCCTTACGGTGACGCAGTAACGCCCGGCGCCGGCACCATCATCGTTGACGAGTAAAGAATTTGTAGGGGCCACCTGATGACAAGGTCGCTCGAGGGACAATAGAATGCGATTCACATCGAAAGCAAGAAGTGCAGCATTGGGCGTTTTGGCTACCGTTCTCGGCATTGCCGCCCAGGGTCAGGACACGCGGACCGTGCTCGAGCCGGCCTTTCCGGCAAGCTGCAGTGTGCTTCAGGCGCAGCAGCCGATTGCGAATGGCGAGCCCACCTCTGAGACGAGCTTCGATACCGCGAGGCTGCAGGCTGCGCTGAACGGTTGCGGCGCGGGACAGGCGGTGGAGCTCCAGACCGCGGGTGTCAACGATGCTTTCCTCATCCAGGCGATCACGATTCCGACGGGCGTAACGCTGCTGGTCGACGGCGGCGTCACCGTGTTCGCGTCGCGCAATCCGGCAGACTTCCAGATTGCCGGCAATGAGGTGTGCGGCACGGTTGGAGCCTCGGGCAACGGGTGCAATCCACTCTTCAACATTGCGGGCAACGCTGCTTCCAGTGGCGCTGGCATTATGGGCTACGGTGTCATCGACGGACGCGGTGAGGACAAACTGCTCATCAACGGCGCGGCATCAACCAGCTCCTGGTGGGACATCGCAAATCTGGCGCAGACCAATGGCGGCAACCAGAACAACGTTGTGCTGCTGGCGGCAAATAAGGCGTCGAACTTTACGCTCTACAAGATCACACTCAAGAACTCGCCGATGTTCCATGTGACCTGGAAGGGTAGCGGCGCGACCGGACTTACCGTTTGGGGAGCGAAGATCATTGCGCCATTCTCCGCGCGTAACTCCGATGGAATCGATCCTGACGGTTCGAACATTACGATCACCCACTCCTCGATCAGCGATGGAGACGACAACGTTGCGGTCAGCGCCTCGAGCACTTCGGCTAATATCACCATCTCGAATGACAACACATATAGCGGGCACGGCATCTCCGTGGGCAGTTTTACGCAAGGCGGCCTGACGAATATGCTGGTGACGAACATCAACCAGGCAGGCACCGCAGCAGACAGCAACGGGATTGCCCTTCGCCTCAAGACCGCCATCGACCGGGGCGGCCTGTTGCAGAACGTGACTTATCAGAACATCTGCATGCAGAATCACAAGACGCTTATCTCTATCACCCCTGCCTATAACTCGAACAGCGGCACCTTGATCCCGCAGTTTAAAAATATTACCTTCCGGAACGTTCATGGTCTCACCGAAGGGACGATGAGCATCGTCGGATACGATGTCAACCATCCGACCACGCTCAACCTCGACAACTTCGTCTTCGACCACCTTGCCGCCAGCGACCTCTCACCCGCATTCACCTTCGATTCCATCACGCTTGGCCCGGGACCCGTTTCGCCGGCATTTCTCCAGGCCCTCACCGGAAACGGAGTGAGCTACACCGGCAGCGTGACCGCTCCGGCGACGCCCCCGTATTCATGCTCGGCGTCGACATTCACTTACCTTGTCGGCGAGTTGTATCTTTCGTCCGGCACAACGACAAACCTCCCTGCTGTTACGGCGCCTGGCTCCAGCGCCGTGACCTTGAATGCGATGCTTCAGCCCACCATGTCGCAGGTCACTTACACGACTTCGACGGGAGTTCCAGCCCCGACAGCTCCAGTCCAGTTCTTCGAAGGATCGAACATGGTGGGCACAGCGCCGCTGGGAGAGAACGGGACGCTCGCCAGTCTGACGCTCAGCGGCGTCCCAAGCGGAATCCACACCTACACGGCTCTGTACCCCGGCGACGCAACGTATGCGTCTTACCCGTTTGGAAGCGTAACCGTGACGGTGACTGCGGCACCTTCAACGACCGCGCTGACCGCTTCGCCTTCGTCCTTGCAGGCTGGCTCGAACACGACGTTGACGGCAACGGTCGCCGGCTCCTCGCTGGCGGCAGCTCCTACGGGCATAGTGAACTTTCTTGATGGAGCGAGCATCATCGGCTCCGCGCCGGTTAGCGCGGCGGCATCGGCGACCACGGCGACGGCGACGATCTCCGTGGCTATCACTGGATCCGGCGCTCACACTCTGTCGGCACAATATGTCGGAGACGCCAACGACGCGCCGTCGAGCAGCCCTGCGCTCACCTTGACAGCGACGGCGATTCCAACCACGACCATACTCAGTCTTGCCTCCTCGTCCGTATCCGTTGGCGGCGGCGAAACACTGACGGCCACGGTGACCTCAGGCTTCGGCATTCCCTCCTCCGGCACAGTGACCTTCTACAGCGCCGGAAGCACTGCCGGTTCGAGTCCAGTGGCCCTCGGTACGGGTACGCTGGCCAACGGGACAGCGACTCTTACCACCGCGTCCAGCACCGTCGGATCGGAGACGCTTACCGCCAGGTTTGGCGGCGGCGGAAACTTTGCGGGCTCGACAAGCGAAGCGTTGATGCTCGGCGTAACCGCACCGCTTACCCTTACGGTGAACCCAGGCGCGGTGGCCATCGCGCCGGGAGGCTCGACGACAGTAACGGTCACGGCGACTCCCGCTACAGGCTTTGCAGGGGCCGTCAGCTTTGCGTGCACAAGCCCTGTCGCGTACATCACGTGTTCGTTGAGTCCAGCCTCGCAGACAGTCGGCGGTACGACGGCGGTCCAGAGCACGGTTACGCTCAGCGTGGCCTCCACGGTCAGCAGCCTGGATCCAGCCATGCGGCAGGGAACTCTCGAAAGAGCCTCATACGCGATGCTGCTGCCGTTCGGTGCATTCGCATTGTTCGGTTTGACCCGGCGGCGAAGAGGCAAGTCGGGCCTTCCAGCTCTATTTGCTGTGTGTCTTGGTATGGGCATGATGGCAGCAGTCAGCGGTTGCGGCGGAAGTTCCACGCCACCTGCCAATTCAGCTACCACAGGAGCGCACGCCATTAGCATCACGGCGGTCGCGGGCACCGTAACCCAGACGGCACAGGTGACGGTACTCATAGGGAACTAGGGGTAATCACACCAAACGTCAACAATCGTACGTTTGTATTGTTGAATGTGTGGCTGATCGTTCGTACGCGGATCGGAAAGAGCGAGCTGAGCCATGCATGTTCGCGCTCAGGTGGGCGAGGACGAAGTCCAGCACCATGAGGCGCGACTTGATGTGAGCGTGATACGTCACCTTGATACGCCGGTTTGATAAGCCGGTCCTGCGAGTGTGGCCGTTCCAGGGCAGCATAGAGTGTCTTCGAAAACATCGAAGTCAGTACTTTCGAGAAGACAAAGATGAAGGCCGAGGCGATCACCTGATAGAAGCTGAAGTCGATGAATGCCTTGAACCATCCCCAAAAGAGCCAGTCCATCGTGGGCACGATGAACCAGGGGATGAAGACCGGGCCAATCAGCACACATACCGCGGCAGCGACATAGCCATACGAGATCACGGCGAAGCATACGGCCTGCATAGCAGCCAAAAGGATGGCGAGGATCAGGTACACCAGATCTTCAAGGATGTTGAAGTTGCCCGGATGCGCCCCGAGCGGCTGTTCGGCTGGCTACGTCAAGTACGGCTGTCCAAGTCATCGCTAAGGGGAGTCTGCACAAACAGCGTCCTGATTCGGCGGGACAGACTTGAACACCAGCTTCTCTTTGGTCTATCTAACCGCACTCCCAACCCGGTCGCAGTCGATTTTCCTCTTTGGCATTTTCAGAAACGCCTGCAGGGAGGGCCCGCCCCTTGTGAGGGCGGGTCCATGGCGATGAACTAGAGTTCGTGTGATAGGGTTTCGTTTGCTGCAACCCCAGGGCACGGTGCATCTCTTGAGTTCAAAGGTGAACTCAAGAGATGCCCTACACTAAGCATGGTCTGCGACAAGGAATGCCTGATTCTTCTCCATCGACTTCGTCAATTTCTGAAAATCGGCCTGAGAGAGTTGAGCAGGCAGGAAATCTGTCCTGCCCTCCGGATGCACCGCGTCCTTCATCATCCGCTCGTGGTGATACGTTGACACACCCAGCATGCGGCACGGATGCTCACTCTTGTTGAAGAATGTATGAGGCGCGTTGGGCTGCACCACCAGACTCTCCCCGGCTTCACACGCGTCCCACTCAGTGACACCCTGGTTGTTCCAATACCCGATCGAAAGATTGCCTTCCAGTACATAGAAAAACTCTGGAAAAGGGTGTCTATGAAGCGGGATACCCATGCCCGGCGCGAGCGTGCTCTCGAAGATGGAAAACGTGTAGCCCGTGTTTTCTCCCAAGGCCCTCCAGAGCAACTTCATTTGCCCGACATCGAGCGCCGGGCCGCCTGTTCTGTTGTTTTTAATGACGTTGTGATGAATGACTTCTTCAAGCGGTGTGGGGAAGCTTGACATAAACGATCCTTTCCTGGAACGAAGATGATGCTCTGGTGCGAACGCCAGAGCTTGTGATTTGCGCAGCTAGCACATCGCTAGTCCCGTGGGTTTCCACAGTTATCTGTCGCATGAATCGTTACTGACCTGACACAGCCGATCGGATCGCCTCGATGAGAGAGGTGGTTGGCCAACCGATGAGGGAACGGAGGTCTCCCGACTGACTATCCAGGTCGCCTTTCGCGGCCCCGACATCGGAGTCGGCAAGCATCGCTGCAATGGGCATCGGCAAGCCAAACTTCAGAAGTGCTTTCTCGTACTCTTCCTGTGGCAGGTCCTGATAGACCACGGCGGTCTTTGCAACTTCGGAGACCGCCGCCGCGAGTTCTGAAAGGGTGAAGGATGTATCCCCTGCAAGCTCGTAGACTTTGTTTTCGTGTCCGGGGCTGGTGAGGACAGCTGCGGCTGCGGCGGCATAGTCTGCCCGCGCGGCGGAAGCGAACTTTCCTTCTTTCGCTGCGCCCAGGATCGCACCATACTGTAGCGCAGGGCCCAACGATTCTGTGTGATTCTCCAGGTACCAACCGTTGCGCAGGATGACAAACGGCAGGCCTGAAGCTTGAATCGCCTTCTCCGTGGCCAGATGCTCGGCTGCAAGAGAAAGGCTGGACGTGTCCGCACGCAGGATGCTGGTGTAGACGAGCAGCTTGACGTTGGCGGCAACAGCGGCGTCGATCACATGCTGATGTTGTGCGAGCCGCTGGCCAATTTCGGTGGCCGAGATCAGCAAGACCTTCTCCGCGCCTGCGAACGCCCTGGCGAGGGTTTCGGGCTTCGTGTAGTCCGCCTCGCGAAGCTGCACGCCCAGCTTTGTCAGGCTCGAAGCCTTTTCGGTATTACGAACGGCTGCAACGATCTGCCCTGCTGGCACCTTTTCCAAAAGACTCTTGATGGCGTGTCCACCAAGCTTTCCACTTGCTCCTGTTATAACGATCATCGGTCTTCTCCTTGTTTGCGCTTGCGTGAAAGATAGGGACGCCGCCCTCATTGAAAAGCAGTGAGCCCGCACGGTTACCTCTGTTGCTCGATCCTAGCGAAAGCCTCTTAGGTCGTCGTGACCGTAATTGCCTGACGAACGTACCGGCCGCTTTCCAGTTGCTGCACCATGAAAGCTGCCAGATCGGCGCGCCCGATCTTGTACGCCTTCTCGCCGCCCTCTGTGCTCAGCACCCTGGTAACGCCGGTCTTCTCGACGTCGGTCAACATAGGCGGTCGCACAAGCGTCCAGTCCAAGTCGCTGCTTTCGATCTCGGCCTCCATGCCCGCCTTGTCTACCAGCAGACCACGCAGAAACGTCCGCATGAGCAGGTGCTCGTTGAAGAAGCCGGCGTTCTTGATGCTTTCGCCTGCGCCAACCACCGAAATTTTCAGCAATCGCCGCACGCCATTGCGTCGCATCGCGTTCACAATATTGTGTGCGGCGCTCGTTTCCATGGTCGTCACTTTCCACGGCGTCTTGCCGCCGAGCGCGTCGATCACCGCATCCTGTCCGGCTACCGCAACCTCGACCGCAGCCGCGTCCAGCACGTCGCCCGCAACAACCCTGACATTCGCCTTCTTATACTGCGCGGCACCGCGCACGAAAGCCGTCACCTTATGCCCGGCCGCCAGCGCCTCATCTACCAGCGCCTCACCGCTCTTGCCCGCTGCTCCGATCACTAGAACGTTCATCGCATCCTCCTTCTTGTTGCCTCGTATTTGGCCGCCAATCCAAATGTGCGACCTGACGATTAGAAGCTAATAAAAACCATTGGTTGCAAATTATTCATTGGTTGAAAAACTTGGATTAATGCTTTCATCGGTTGCACTTTACCCAATGGTTATAAAATCTACAAGTGGTCAAAAAATATTCAAAAGGGAGTAAACTAATGAAGTGACCTCCATATCACCAAGTCGCCGGGGAGAACGTAAGGAGAGGCTGCGGGGCGAAATTCTTGCGGCGGCCAGCAAAATGTTCGCGGATCGCGGTTACGAAGCCGTGACGCTTCGTGCGATCGCTAAAGAGATCGGCTATACGCACGCCGTGATCTACCAGCATTTTCCCGACAAATGGCATATTCTTGCGGAGTTGAGCGGCGAGACAATCGGGCTGCTGATTCAGAACTTCGACGCGATTGCCGCAGAACATCTTGCGCCGAAAGAGCGTCTTTTTGCGACTTCACGCGGCCTTATTCAGTTCTGCACGGCCCATCCACAACACTTCCGCAACGTCTTCTTCGGGCCTGAAAACCGCAACGGCATCCGCGCTGGACAATATATCAACGACATAGGCGCGCCTTTGTTCCAACGTTTTGTGCAGCTCTTTTTCGATGTTGCCAAAGATGAAGGCTTGCCAAGCAGGAATGACATAGTGGTAGCCCACACTTGGTGGTACACGATCCTCGGCCTAGCCACGCTCATGGTCATCCAAGGGGTTGTGCCCGACTTGACTGAACAGACTGTCTTGGTCGAGCAAACGATCGCTACGCTTTGGGCGGGCGTTCAGGTTGTTCCGCGATTGCCTAAGAGCGCGGTCTCTAAGCGATCCAGCCGATCCAGTGCCTCAAAGCAATAACAGCTCTGTCTACCTAGGAGTCGTTGGAGGCATGCCCGTGGCGTACCAGGTGTCAACCGTCTTTCCAAGGTCGCGATGCACGGTTATGCGTTGCATCCCAGCGACTCAGGTACTGGTAGCCGTTCAGCTGCTCGTAGTAGGTTTAGACGACAGTCGCAAAGCGGGCCTCGTCGTCCGGACTGAGTACCGCGGCTGTGTCTCCGCGGAAGTAGGAGCGGTCATCGCGACGAGGTGCACCTTCTCGCGGGCGAGCAGGCTCTTCAGCCGCATACCAAGTACGTTGCCTGACTCCAAGTATCGCAGAGGCGCGGGACAGTCGTAGGCGGCGGGAATCAAACTAAGCGTCGGTGCCGCTGCCGCAGAACGGCCGGTGTTCACGAACAATCCAATGCGTGGGAGTTGACCGACTCCGCCGCGCGATTGGAACGTTTCGGAACGTAATCGCTGTTTGGTGAGCTTGTAAGTTATTGATTGAGTGGTGGCCAGAGACGGGATCGAACCGCCGACGCCGGCCTTTTCAGGGCCGCGCTCTACCACTGAGCTATCTGGCCTTGGCATGAACGCCATTTGCCGGGGATCGCCAAGAACCGCCGCGCGTCACAATCAAAAGTCTCATCTCGCCAGCCGCCCGAGTTCTTCATGGGCACATGCCGCCAGCCTGAAGCCGGCAACGGAGATGCAATGCAAGTATAGCAACCCGGGGCTGTACCGCCAAACTCGTCCCGGCCCGCGGTATCCTTTCTCATCCCGCTACTCCAGGAACACCCATGTTCAGACACATTCGAATCGCATTGCTCGCTGCCCTACTCTATCATGTGACCGCCGGCGGTGCGCAAACGAAGTCTTCCGCCGACGCTCCAAGGCACGCATTTTCTTCTGCCCGAGTCGAGGCAAAGCCAACCACGCTGGAGCAGCGCGCGATCCTTGCCTTCAATAAAGCCAGACAAAGCCCCCTTGAACTCAATGCTTTTCTCGTCCGTATGCCCAAGGGCGCCGACCTCCACATGCATCTCTCCGGCGCCGTGTATGCCGAAACCTTCATCCAGGATGCCGCGCAGGATCTTCTCTGCGTCCATTCCTCGACACTCAGCTTCTTCAAGCCTTCAGCCACCATCCCGAGCGTACCTCCGCAGCCTGTCTGTGGCGAAGGCAATGTCCGTGCTTCGGATGCCTTCAAGGACCAACATCTCTACGACTCGCTCGTCGATTCCTTTTCGATGCGCAGCTTCGTTGCTTCCTCCGGCACCAGCGGTCACGATCAGTTCTTCGCCACCTTCGAGCGCTTCGGCGCCATCAGTAAGTCGCATACCGGCGAATGGCTTGACGAGGTGGCCACCCGGGCCGCCGCGCAGAACGAGCAGTACCTCGAGATCATGGAGACCCCGGTCTTCTCGGAGGTCACCCACCTGATCGCGCACATGGGATGGCCGGCCACGCCGGTCGATCCCTCGCTCAACCGCACCGGCGACGCAACCGGCACAACACGCCAGGACCTGAGCCGGTTACGCGAGACGCTCCTCGATGCCGGTCTGCGCGACGAAGCAGCTATCGACATCAAGCAACTGGACGAAGCGCTCGCCGCGCGGGACAGGATTGAAGACTGCGGCCAGGCGAGCGCCCGGGCGTCCTGCTCCGTGAAGATCCGCTTTCTCTACCAGGTGCTGCGCGCCAATCCGCCTCAACATGTCTTCGCCCAGGCGCTGCTTGCCTTCGAGGTAGCCTCGCAGGATCCGCGCGTTGTCGGTCTCAACTTCGTCCAGCCTGAGGATGCGTATCTCTCCATGTCCGAGTACCACCGCCAGATGCTGATGCTCGACTATCTCCACAGCGTCTATCCCGCGGTCCACATCTCGTTGCACGCCGGCGAGCTCGCTCCGGGCCTCGTTCCGCCCGCAGGTCTTCGCTTCCACATTCGCGAGGCTGTCGACCTGGGCCACGCCGAACGCATCGGACATGGCGTCGACATTCTGTACGAGAACGACCCCCAGGCCCTGCTGAAGGAGATGGCCGACCGCCACATCATGGTCGAGATCAATCTCACCTCGAACGACGTCATCCTGGGCGTCAACACCAACCACCACTCGCTGCCGGCTTACTTGGCGGCCGGGGTTCCCGCGGCGCTCTCCACCGACGACGAAGGCGTCTCGCGCATCGATCTCACGCACGAGTACACCCGCGCCGCGACGGACTTCCACCTCACCTACCTGGAGTTGAAGAAGATGGCGCGAACCAGCCTGGAACACAGCTTTCTGCCTGGCGCCAGTTTGTGGCGGCAACCCGATCGCTTCGACCAGGCTGTGCCGGAGTGTGGCGCCCAGCGGCCCGGCGCCGCGGACCCGGATGCCAGATGTCTCCGGTTCCTCCGTTCCAGCGAGAGAGCCGCCCAGCAGTGGGAGCTCGAACATCGCTACCTTGTCTTCGAATCCAGCTTGTACTAACGCTAATAATCGACCACGCGCCGTAGTACGCAACCATTTGAATCTTGAGGCGTTTACCCGACTCTGAATTGACAAGACCTGACCGTGGGGAGTTGCCGAAATCGGTCCGGTCCGGATTACCCCGCCGATCAACCATGTTCAGCTCCGATCAACCATGTTCAATTGCGAGCAGAGCCTGGTTCGTCGAGGGAACCACAGCCAGTCCGTTCTGGCTATGCACAGCCTCTCCGGCAACATGAATGCGGTCGCGCCCGGCGTGCTTTGCGTCGTACAGCGCACTATCCGCCATGCGCAGGAGGTCGTTCGCGTCCCGCGCCGGATTGGGATACATCGCCAGACCAATCGAGATCGTCACGGGACGGAGCGTCTCGCCTTTGTACTTCATGCGCAGGCTGTTCATGGTTCGCCGAATGGAGTTCGCCCGTTCGAGTGCGAGCGCCTCGCTGATCTCCGGGAGAATGATGACGAACTCCTCGCCGCCGTAGCGGCATACGATGTCTTCGGTTCGGACGCACTGCTGGAAGCTCTGCGCCACCTCGCGCAGGACCACGTCGCCCGCCTCGTGTCCGAAGGTATCGTTGAAGATCTTGAAGTGGTCGACATCGATCATCATGACCGCGAGCGATGCATTGCGCCGGGCCGCACGGTGTATCTCACGTTCGAGCGCAATCTCCATGAAATGGCGGTTGAACAGGTTTGTCAGGCCGTCGCGGATCGATTGGCTCTCCATCTTCGCCCTCAGGTTCAGCCCAGCGATCGTCATGGAAGCCAATTCGACCATCTCCTGGACCAGGAGCATGCGGCTGGCCGCAAGATCGGCGATTTTTTTCGTTGAGCACCCAAGGTATACGAACCCAAGCGTGTCTCCCTGAGCCGCAAGGGGGATGCAAATATAGTTTTCGGGCGGTTCTCCCGCGAAATGGCTGCAATGAAGCTCCGACTCGCCCGGTCTGCGCCATCGCGGTCGCCCAGCGCGCAGGCCGCAGCATGCTTCCATGGCAAAACCGTCGGAGAGCGAGGATGGATCGTTCCAGGTAGCCGAAGCCTCAAGCATGCTCCGCGAGTTGTTGATCAGGATCATGGCGCCGCTGCTGCCCGGCACAAGCTCCTCGAAGTGACGCACCGCACACTCCTGTGCCTCTTGGGAGGTGACGCATAACTGCAACTCGTCCCGCGCCTCTTTCAATAAAACGGCCTCGCCGCTTCGCCGCTGAAGTTCTTCAACGGTCGCCTCCAACTGGTCGTTTGCCATGGAGATCTGTCTCTCGAACAGCTGACGGCGGATCGCGTCGCGCAGGAGAAAACCGAACAGTACGACGAGCACAAGAAGCGAAAACACAAGAAACGCCGCTCCCGAGAGCAGGCTGATGTCGCGGCCCTTCTGCGACTCGTCGGAACGCTGGCTCCGCAGGCTGCGCTCTTCCTCCAGAACAACGTCGATGACACGGTGGCAATCCTGGATCTGATGTTCCGGCACTGCATTCGACTGCGTTGCCCTGTCCAGCGCCTGCGACAGGTCCTCCACCCTGGCATCGAGCTCGTGTACGTGGCGTATCTGCGACGGGTTGTCGCGCAGGAGGCTCTCCAGGTTCAAGACCCCGGCATGCATGGCAACGGCAGCCGATTCAGCGGAGCGCAGCTTGGAAGCATCTCCCGTCGCTCCGTAAAGCTGCGTACTATAGCCGACCCGGTCCAGGCGCTCCAGCTCTACCTGCAGGCTGGTGAGTACGTTGTGCGAATGGTCGAGCCAGTCGCGGGTCTCAATCAAGTGCTGTGTGTTGTTGTATACAAAGATGCCTCCGCCACAGGTGAACGCCACCGCGCCAAACGCGCACACCCCAAGCAGGGGAACCACTCTGCTTGGGATGTGCGGAGCGCGTTGCAAACTCGTCGAAGGAGGAAAGCTGCGCAAGAGAGTGGCCTTATCGGACGTGTGAGTTGAAACCTTTGGTGCGGCATAAACGGTGGTGCTCGCGTGTGATAACAACAACTTATGCCCCTCACCCTGTGAAAACACTTCCCTGCAAGTTGTAGGGCAGGCAACCGCCGTGGTACGCGCGATTCGAGCGGTGGTCTGCCCCGGCCACCTCCGCGCTAAACTCGTAACGAGCGCCCTCCCATGAAGACCACCTTTTCCACCATCTCGCAGTTTCTTTTGTTTCTCATCGTCTTTGGCGCGGGCTCCCTGTTTCCGCCCTTTCACGTCCAGCGAATCCTCTCCACCACCTCGTCCGCTACGCGCATCTTCGTCGCCGACGGGCTCCTGCTCATGCTTGCGCTTTACCTGCTTCTCCTCCTCATTGAAGCCCTTACCAGCCGCATCCGCACCGCCGCGCCCTGGACGACTCTGGCCCTTCTCCTGGCGGCCATCATCGGACTGGCAATGAAATTCGGGTTCCTCACCCGGTCGGCGTTCTAGGACAGCGAACTCGCAGCAAACCCTCAGAATCTGTCTAAAAACTGTATTTGGCGGCTGCCGTTGCCGTTGCCGCTGCCGCTGCCGCTGCCGTTGCCGTTGTCGTTGCCGTTGCCGTTGCCGTTGTCGTTGTCGTTGCAAGTTCTACGTCGTCATCCTTAACGTAGTGAAGGACCCCTGTATTTGTCGTTGTCGTTGTCGTTGTATCTGCCGTTGTCGTTGTCGTTGTATCTGTCGTTGTCGTTGCCGTTGCCGTTGTCGTTGTCGTTGCCGTTGCCGTTGCCGTTGTATTTGTATTTGTCGTTGTCGTTGTCGTTGCAAGTTTTACGTCGTCATCCTGAACGCAGTGAAGGACCCCTGTATTTGTCGTTGCCGTTGTATTTGGCGGTTGCCGTTGCCGTTGCCGTTGCTGTTGTCGTTGTCGTTGCCGTTGCAAGTTTTACGTCGTCATCCTGAACGTAGTGAAGGACCCCTGTATTTGTCGTTGCCATTGCCGTTGTCGTTGCAAGTTTTTCGCCGTCATCCTGAACGCAGTGAAGAGCCTACCCTGAGCTTGCCGAAGGGACCCCTGTATTTCGTCTTTTTGGTCTTTGCCTATTCTCAAATCCAACTCATCCGTGCAAATCCGTGGCCGAATCCTTCAGCTTCTCAGACTCGGCCAAGAACCCCAATTTACTCCGGCCAACATTTTCCAGAAACTCCTTCCACAGGACGCAATCGGCCGGATCTTTTATTTGGATTCTCGTGCCACTGCCGCTTTATCCGCACGTCATTCTGATGAGCCAAAGCCATCTCCTTTGGTTGGACCAGTTACGACCCAATTACGACACGGCCTGGATCAGACGACCCGTAGGCGGCCGCGTCAATCACCCGATAGAACCAGCCTGAATACCTTCGTTGCACCGGAATTTCACGGTGACTTTGCTAAAATCAGCCTAGATAAGGCTTGGATCAGATTTGGTCGGGCGCATCGTACTAGCTAGGTGCGATCAGGCTAAGTGCGATCACCGATGGGGTCGCCGCCGATGTTCGGTGTCAGCAACGGAACACATACTACCGCGGTTACCGCTTCGTGACTCGGATGACAAAAGGACTTTTTCCCGCATGAATCTTCCCTCCGGTCTCACCTCCAACGTCTCAAATCTCTCACCCGACCTCTCGGCCCGCACCATCGCTTACTTCTCCATGGAGATCGCCCTGTCCCCGGCGCTTCCCACCTACTCCGGCGGCCTCGGAATGCTCGCCGGCGATACTCTTCGCTCGGCGGCCGATACCGCCGCCCCGATGGTCGCCATCTCGCTTGTCCATCGCCTCGGCTACTTCCGTCAGAAGCTCTCCGATACCGGCCAGCAGACCGAAACGGACGTTCCCTGGTCGCCGGAGACCACCCTTCCCGCCGCCGGACAGATCATCGCTCTCACCATGCAGGATCGCCAGGTCCTGGTCCGCGCGTGGCGATTCGACGTAGTCGGCGTCACCGGCCATGTCATCCCGGTCTTCCTGCTCGACACCGATGTGGAAGGCAACGATGCCTGGGACCGCCGCCTCACTGATCACCTTTATGGTGGAGACAACTTCTATCGCCTCTGCCAGGAGACGGTTCTCGGCCTTGGCGGAGTAGCCCTGCTGCACGCCCTCGGGTGCAAGCCCAGGGTCTATCACATGAACGAGGGCCACGCAGCGCTCCTCGCCCTCGGCCTCCTTGAGGATCAACTGGGCGGAGCGCCGCTCAGGAACGCGACCGACGCTGATATGGATGTGGTTCGTCAGCAGTGCGTCTTCACCACACATACTCCTGTGCCGGCAGGCCACGACCAGTTCGGCCTCGACCAGATGTACCAGGTGCTCGGTCACGACCGCGGCTGCGCCATCGAGCGCGCGGGCTGTTTCCATAACAACCTGATGAACATGACCTACATCGCGCTGCGTTTTTCGCGTTTCGTCAACGGCGTCGCCATGCAGCACGGCAAGGTCTCGCAGCAGATGTTCCCCGACTACAAGGTCTATTCCATTACCAACGGTGTCCACGCCGCGACCTGGCTTTCACCGCATTTTCAGGAGATTCTGGACGCCGAAATCCCCCACTGGCGCACCGACAACCAGTACCTCCGCTCGGTTTACGGTATCGAGCCGGCCCGCATCTCCGCGGCCCATAACCAGGGCAAGCTGCGCCTCTTCAGCACTTTGGCCAAACGCACCGGCCACCACTTCAACCCGAATGTCCTCACCCTCGGCTTCGCGCGCCGTGTCGCCACCTATAAGCGCGCCAGCCTGCTCCTGCACGATCCCGCGCGTCTGGCCGCGATCGCCGAGAAGATCGGGGGCCTGCAGATCCTGTATGCGGGTAAGGCCCATCCCGCCGACAATGCCGGCAAAGGTCTGATTCAAGATGTGTTCGCATCCGCCGCGCACCTGAACTCGTCGGCCCTTGAAATCTACTACATCGAGAACTATGACTGGGAGCTCGGGGCTCTGATGACGCAGGGCGTCGATGTGTGGGTGAACACGCCGCGCCGCCCCTACGAGGCCTCCGGTACCTCCGGCATGAAGGCAGCGTTGAACGGCGTTCCGTCGCTCTCGATCCTGGACGGCTGGTGGATCGAAGGGTGCGCCGAGAACACGACCGGCTGGGCGATCGCGGACGGGGAGGACGAGGCCGCCGAGGCCGCCAGCCTCTACGACAAGCTGGAACGGTCGATTGCGCCCCTGTATGCCAATCCACATGCCTGGTCGCAGATGCAGCAGCACTGTATCGCGATCAACGGCAGCTTCTTCAACACGCATCGCATGCTGGCGCAGTACTTTGAGAACTCTTACTTTCCGCCGGCCACAGTGGCTGTAGCGGGCAAAAGCCCACTGGAGCGCCGCCGCTCCACCGATTCTGTCGCCTTCGAACCAGCCCTGATCTGATCTCTTCCGGACGAACAGAACTGGCGAACAGAACTGGCGAAGAAATGGCGCAGCTAATCCCGGACCCAGCCTCCCTGCGCCACCTTCGTGCTGCGGCATTCGGGAGGGGGAAGATTAATTTCCAGATTGGTGGCGTACTTTCAGGTCGCCGGGAAGTTGCCGTCAATTTCCCAGCTTTGCCACGCATATGGCCATAAAAAGCACAATCTTAACCACCATATTTTGCGAAAACACCCGCAAAAACAGCGGTCCACCACGAACAAAAAATTCGGGCTATGCTTCTGGGTAAGCACGAGAGGATGGCTTGACGATGGGCAACTGGCGATGGCAACCGGCAGGCTGGGGGTTCGCGGCGGTGTTCGCCCTGACGCTTATGTGCGGATGCGGGAAGCGCGGCGGGCTGACGGCTGCCGCGGCTCCGGCGCCGAAGCCGGTTCCGGCGATGAAGCCCGCTCCTCCGACGCCGATCGATACGAAGAGGGCGGAGCTGGGCGGCCCGAGGTGGGATCCTGCGTGGGACAAAACCGTGGAGCTGGCGTTGCCGCCGGAGATGCTTTCACCGCAGGTGCCGCGGGATGTGCGGCGGTTCTGTCCGCAGTTTTATGGGATGAGCGAGCCGGACAAGCGGGCCTTCTGGGCGTACTTCTTCCAGGCGCTGGCCGGGGCGGAGGCGGGGCTGAAGCCAACCTCGCGGGTGCGTCATGCGCAGCCCGCGATGGAGGTAAAGGATGAGGTGACCGGAGTGCAGGGGCGCACCGAAGGCTTGCTGCAACTGGCATATGCGGACCAGAAGCGGTATGGGTGCGACTTCGACTACGAGGCGGACCGGAGGCTGAAGGCGAACGATCCGGCGAGGACGATCCTGCAGCCGAAGAACAATCTGGAGTGCGGGGTGAAGATCCTGGAGAAGCAGATGTTCGAGGAGCATAAGCCGCTGCTCTCGCGGACGGGATACTGGTCGACGCTGCGTCCGGGGACGGAGAGTTACCACGTATTTGCGAAGCAGATGACGAATGCTCCGGCGGCCTGCGGGGTGGCCAGCGCGGGAAGGCGGAGGGTGAAGGGCGCGCGTTGACAGCCTTTGTGATCGAGCCGGCTGGTGGAACGAGGCTACCGGATGCGAAGCAGGAATGGGAGGAATGCGCCACGGTGGGGGAGTACCTCCCCGATGCAGCAAAGGCAACGTATGCCCTAGCTGTGCCAGGCTGAGGTGTGCGCCTGGATCGGTTCTCCAACCGAAGTCCTCTATTCTTGATCCCGACCAACGGGAGGGCCAGCGCAGCAGATGGTGTCAAGACCGGTATACAAGGCACGAAGTGCCCGCGCTCCGCGCAGGAGGCCCGTCCGGCAGGACAGCCTTGCGGTGTATACCGATTCGAATTCGCTCTAAGTGCAGGTTGCGGAAGATCATTGATGAAGAAGCGCAAGTCTCCTGCGCGAGCGGGCAGGGGTTCATCCTGGCCGCGCCGTCATCGACGAAGAACAAGCAGGAGAAGCGCGACCCGGAGATGCACAAGGTGAGAAGGGCACCAGTGGCACTTCGGCATGAAGGCGCACGTTGGCATGGGAAAAAGCAACAAGACCACGCAAATTACCACCCCAAGACTTCATCTGCATTCTTGTTCAGAGATGCCCTAAAACAGGCTAGCCGCCCGTCGCAGGTTCCCCGCCGTCCCAATATTCGCCAGCGTCACGCTGAACTTCTCCTCGCTCTCGTTCCTCACCGAACCCAGCTCATACTTCCTGTACTCCACACTGAACCCGCAGCAGTTCCAGTTGTACGAGGTCTGCAGCGCCCCATACTGCACCAGCCCGGAGCTTGTACTGTGCAGATCCAACCCCACATTCGCCGCCACTCCCAACCCCGCCTTCGTCGGCGATCCATACCCCAGCAGCAGTCGCAACTGGTTGAAGTTCGAGAACGGCGAATTTACCCCTTCGGTATAAAACCGCCCTGGAGCATTCAGCCGCGCATAGCTCAATCCGCCAAACAGGTTTCCCTGATGCGCATCCACCACCACGTTATTCGAATTGAACCTCTTCGCGCCCGTATCGAGATCGAAGTCCCACTCCACATCCAGGTTCGCCGACGTGCGCACCCGCAGCCGCGAGATCAGCGGTGAGATCGCCCGCGGCTCCGTCAAAAACGCGATCCCCGAAAGGTTCAGCGTCGTCTGAAAGATGTTCCGTCTCTGGTTCAGCACGGCTCCGCCAAAGGCCTGGTCGAAGAAGTACTTCTGCGTCAGCCGCCAACTGACCGACTCACGATCCCCGCATCCGCTGGGCTTCTTCTCGGAGTCGCGGCTCGAATCCTTCTGCTGCTCCTGCTCGCGCTCGACGTTCTCTTCCGTGACGGCACAGTCGCGGCTCTTCAGGGGACGCAGGAACAGCCTTTGCGTCGCCCCATACTCCAACTCGTTCGTGTCGCTCACCACATCCACATCGTCGAACCGAAGTACGCTCAGAAAATTGTTCACGCCCGTCACATAGCGATACGTCAGCTCCGGCTCGATCGTGTGCCGCACATCGTGCCTGAACATCTTCTCAATGCGCGCCGAATCGAACGTGCGCTCCACCACCGGCGCCCGCATCTCCACCTCCGCCTCCATGTCGGAGCGGCTCAGCCCGTTCGGCAGCTCTATCGGCGCGGACCCCGGCAGATACGGTGTCTTCCTCTGACGCGTGTACGCCGTCTCCCGCACCCCCGCCGAAACCCGCGCATGCCACCCATCCAGCCGCAGCGGGTACGCAATCTCCGGATGCACATCGATCCGCTCCGTCAGTCCGCCCGACGAAAAGTCCGGCTGCACCCGCGACAACCCCGCCAGCGAACTCTCCAGGTTCCACACCAGCCCGGTCCTGCCGAGCGCATGTTCGGTCGCGCTGAAGTCCAGCGAAGGCGCATGAAAGATCCGCACCTGCTGCTCCGAGATTCCCGGTGTCGTCGGCGTCGCAGCCACCGACGCCCGCTTCAATCCCTGATACCGGTCCGCCCGCACCGCCGCCACATAGCCGTTCTGGTCATGCACCCCGTAGGCGATCGACAGAATATCGCTCGACACCGCCTCGTTGAAGCTCTCCGCAAACGCCTCGCGATACGGATACGAGCTCAGGTACTCCGCATCCGCCACCACCCGCGTATGCGGCGTAAAGTCCCTCCGCCCCAGAAACGTCACGTCCTGTCCGCCCTGGTACAGGTACACCCCGCCCGTCACGATCCCGCGGTCCTGCAAACCCGTATAGTGCGCCGTCACAAAGTCGTTCCGTGCCCCCTTGTAGCGAAACGTCGAACGCTCCGACCATCCCCGCAGCGAGAAATAGTCCAACCCCACCGTAAGATCGGCGCTCCGGTTGATCGCCCAGTAAAACTCCTCGCCCACCGTAATTCCCTTGGTCGACGAGTTCCCCACCTCCGGAATCTCGATCCCGCTCTGCCGTTCGCCCGACGCCGTGGGATGCGTCACATACGGCAGATACAGCAGCGGCACATTCATCACATGGAAGACGCTTCCCCGTGCCGTCGCCATCGTGCTCGTCACGTTGAACTTCGCCGCCGACAACAGCCAGTCCGGATGCGGCAGCTGGCACGAGGTCACCGTCCCCTCATAGATCGCGTACTCCTCCGGTCCCGTCCGCTCCACCATCCGCCCCGTAAACAGAAACGGGTTGCTGGTCGTATACGTCGTCTTCGAACCGTTGCCCGGCTTCATCCCCACCGAGCCCGTCACATCGTAGAACCGTCCCGTCTGCGTGCCCAGGTTCATCTCGCCGTGGCTGGCAGAAATATCTTCGGCATTCGGCCCTCCCGTCACCTTCAGGTGCCCCGTCGCCGTCAGCTCGCCGCTCACCGTGTCGTATTCGATATGGTCCGCGCGCACCATCCGGTCGCGATACGTCACCACCACGCTTCCATCCAGCACATACCGGCTGCCCAGCCGCGACTGCGTGTCCGATTCGATGCCCACCGTAGTCCGGTCGTCCTCGGCCGGCAGCACCTCCGCCACCGGATACCGCGCCGCTCCCGGCGTCTCAGGCAAACTCCCCGCCTGCCCCGCCGCCATCTCGCCCACAGCCCCCGCCCGTGGTGGTGCCGGAGTCGTCACCTCCTGCGCCCGCAGATGTGGATGACTTGCACCCAGCACCGTGGTAGTTATCAAGAGGGTAAGAGATTGGATAAACCTTCGATACGCTCCAGGGCCGGCTCCCGGAGACCGCGCTCCGCCCAAACGCACACTCGGCCACCGCGGACGGCGCTGCCAATGGGGCCAACGAGTTTCCACTCCCTGTTCGTTCGGTTCGAAGCTCGTCAGACGTACCACCGTTTTCAGGCTAAACGATTTCCCGGAAGTGAGTTTGGATTTTGAGCATGATGAGCTCCGCACAGCTTGACCTGCAGCCTCTGGACGATGCCTTCGCCCCCCTCGGGGTAGATTCGGGCATAGATCCGGGCGTAGATCCGGTAGACGCAGCCGAAACCGAAGCCGCCCCCGCCCGCTTCGCCCTCAAGGAACAGGTCGCCGAACGCCTCGCCGCCCACCGCGCACGCCGCGGTCATCCTCCCGTCAGCTCGGCAGCTTCCGGCACGGTGCCCGCCAAAGCCCGCTCCGCCCGCATCGCCGCCACCGTAGCCGAGCGCTACGCCCAGTCCCAGACTTACCGCGACTTCCTCGCCGAAGAGGCCGAACGCGCCATCCGCCAGGCCGAAGCCGCAGCCGAGGTCGCCGCCCTCAACGCCCAGGCCGTAGCCGCCGCCCAGTACCAGCTTCTCGCCGAGCTCGACCACTGGACCCCACCCGAGCCGCTCGCAACTCCACCCCCCGATCCAGCTCCGGCTTCTGCCCTGCTGGCCTTCACGCCCGACGCACCCTCTCCCCCAGCCGCCTCCTCCTCCCTCACCGTCCGCCTCTACGAGGACGCGGAGGACGCGCCGCGAAATCCCGCCGGCCGTTCCGTACCCTCGCCTCGCTCGCAGGACCGCTTCATCGACGAGGCCGAAGGTCTGGCCGCTCTCTACGCCCTCGACGAAGAGATCGCCTTCCGCCAGTCTCCCGTCTTCGATGAACCCGCCGGACCTACCGTCGACATCCCCGCCAACCTCATCCAGTTTCCCCGCCAGCTCATCGCCGCCCGCAAAGCCCGCCCGCGCCTCGCCGAAGGCCCCCTCCGCGAAGACGCCGCCCAGGCCGCCCAGCATCCCCAGACCGCGCAGCTCCGCATCTTCGAGGTCGAAGCCGACCTGATCTCCACCACCCCCTCCATCGAGCCCATCGAGCACGCCGGCATCATCGAGCCCGTCTGGTCCTCCATCCTCCTCGGCGCCCGCCCCGCCTCCGCGCCCGTCGAATCCACTGAGCCCGTCTTCAACCCCGTACTCTCCCCCCAGGCCGCCCCTCTCAGCCTGCGCATCATGGCCGGCATCGTCGATGGCTGCCTCATCCTGGCCGCCTTCCTCGCCTTCGCCGCCGCCTTCGTCTTCACCCTCGGCAACCTCGCCGGCACACGCCTCGCAGCCGGCCCAATCCAGACTTCAGGCGCCGCCAATCTCCAGACCGCCGCCCTCAGCGTCGTCGTGGTCCTCGGCGCCCTCGCCCTGCTCTACCACCTGCTCTTCTTCACCTTCGCCGAAGCCACCCCCGGCATGATCTACGCCCGCATCGGCCTCTGCACCCTCAACGACGAGAACCCCACCCGTTCGGCCATGCGCCGCCGCCTCCTCGCCATGGCCCTCTCCGCCTGCCCGCTCGGCATCGGCTTCTTCTGGGCCTGCCTCGACGACGACAAGCTAGGCTGGCACGACCGCATCTCCCGCATGTACCAGCGCAGCTACTAACTCACTCTCAGCGCAACCCAAGAACCGGGTGCCCCATCTTCGCCGCGCTTTTTGCGGCTAATCGGGGTCCCCGCCAGCTTGCTGGTGGGGTGAGCTTCGGTGGGCATTCGCGAAGCGAACCGCTCCCGCCCAACTCAGCCCCCCACCCCCACCCCAAACATCTCCAGCGTCTCCCCCGTCAACCTCTGCGTCACCGACTCCATCTGCTTCCACGGATCCTTGGACAACCGCCCCCGCCACTCCCCAAACTCCGCCACCCGAAACACCGGCCGCTCCGCCAGCTTCAGATCCGCCCACGCCAGCGGCAGCGAAACCGCGGTACCCGCCCGAGCCCGCGGCGAGTAAGGAGCCACCGCCGTCGCCCCCCGTTCATTCCGCAGATAATCCAGATAGATCCGGTCCTTCCGCGCCGCCTTCGTCATCTTCGTCAGGTAAAGCTGCGGCACCGCCTTCTCCATCATCAGCACGAACGCATGGGCAAACTGCTTGATCGTCGTCCACGCATGCTCCGGCTCGATCGGCACCACCACATGCAGCCCCTTGCCTCCGGTCAGCTTCAAAAAGCTCTCCAGCCCAAGCTTCTTCAGCAGTTTCCTCACCTCGCCCGCGCTGGTCGCCAGCGTCGTCCAAGCAATCGCCACATCCGGATCCAGATCGATGATGAACCGGTCCGGCCGCTCCAGGTCCTCATTCCGCGACCCCCACGGATGCACCTCCAGCACCCCCATCTGCGCCAGCCCCGCCAGCGCCTCCGGCGTCGAAAGCGTGATGTACGGCTCCGGCTTGCCTGTCTTCTTGTCCGGCACGTCGATCGACTCGATCCCGGCAGGCAGCATATGGTTCACATGCTTCTGGTAGAAACACGGCTGCTCGCTTCCCTCCGGACACCGCACCAGCGACAGCGGCCGCCCCGCGATATGCGGCAGCATGTACGGCGCCACCGCCCAGTAATACTCGGCAAGCTGCTGCTTGGTCAGCTTCGTCTCGACATCCAGAATCTTGTCGGGATGCGTCAGCCGGACCGGCACAGCCACGCCGGTCTTCGCCGCCGCCTTCACCGGCTTTACTCGCACCGCCTTATCCGCCGCGGCCACCATCTTCGCGGCCACCCCCGCCGGTCTGCCCTGCGACGCCCGCTTTTCCCCCCGGGGCCGCATCACCGGCTCCTCCCGCCGAACCTCCCCAGCCGGCTTATCCTCCCGCAGCCCCTTGAACGAGGCCTGCCGCACCAGGTTATCCGCCGTCCAGGTCGCAAAGTTCACCTGCGCCACCAGCTCCGGCCTCACCCATATCGCCCCCCGTTTCGCCTCTGCCGGAGGCCTGTCGAACGGCCCGCTCGCCTGCCGCAGCGCCTCCAATTGATCCCGCAGAATGCGATGCGTCTTCTGCGTAAACCCCGTCCCCGTCCGCCCCGCATACACCAGCCTCGCCCCCGACCGAAATGCCTCCCCCCCACCGTCGTAGTACCCCAGCAGCAGCGCCCCTACCCCATACGTCCCATTCGAAGGCAGCGTGAACCCGCCAATCACGAACTCCTGCTCATGAATGCACTTCAGCTTCAGCCAGTCCGCGCTCCGGCCCGGGGAGTAGCGTCCCGCAGCCCGCTTGCACACGATCCCCTCCGCATGAAACTCGCACGCCTTGTGAAACACATCCTCGCCGCTCGACTCCAGATGCTCGCTCAACCGCACAAACTCCCCCGCGCCCCTCAGCAGCCCCGCCAGCAGCCCCTTCCGCTCCACCAGCGGCAGCCCACGCAAATTGCGCCCGTTCACATGCAGCAGATCGAACGCGAAGTACGTCAGTGGCTTCTTCACCCCCTCCTGAAACGCCGCCTGCAGGTCCGCGAAGCTCGTCGTCCCGTTCTCGGCCAACACCACCAGTTCGCCATCCAGCACCACGCTCTCCACCGGCAGCTTACCCACCTGCTCCGCCACGGTCTTCATGCGGTGCGTCCAGTCCAGCCCCGTGCGCGTGAGCAGATGCACGCTCTTCCCATCCTTCCGCGCCTGTATCCGATAGCCATCCAGCTTCAACTCATGCAGCCACCCATCCCCCGCCGGCGGCGTAGTCGATTGCTGCGCCAGTTGCGGCGGCAGAAATCCCGGCATCTGCTCTGCCGGAGCCCCATCCGGCACCACCAGCGTCCGCACCTTGGCGTTCTTCCCAACCGGCGCGACACCGGAAGCATCAACCCCAGCCGCACCCGCCTCCTTGCGATACCACGCCTTCCCCCGCGCCGTCTCCTTCGAGTTCCACACATGGTCCTCGTTCTTCGCAATCTCCTCCAGGCTCCTGCCAGTCACTACGCTGTCCGGCTCCGCCTCCGTCACCGGCCTGTCCGTACTCGTGTATTCGAAGCCGTCATGCTCCTTGATCAGAAGCCAGTTCGGCTTGCGCTCATTCGCCGCTTTGCCGCCCATCCGCACCAGCGTCCAGTTGCCCTTCATCTTCGTGCCGTGCATGATGAACTTCAGCGACCCCGCGCGCAGCCCCGCATCCACATCCGTATGGCCGGCCTGCGGATTCCACGTCCCCTGGTCCCACACCATCACCGTCCCGCCCCCGTACTGCCCCTGCGGAATAATGCCTTCAAACCCCCCATACTCCATCGGGTGATCTTCCACCTGCACGGCCAGCCGCTTGTCGCCGGTAAAGTAGCTCGGCCCCTTGGCCACCGCCCAGCTCTTCAGCACCCCATTCCACCCGAGCCGAAAGTCATAGTGCAGATGCGACGCCGCATGTTTCTGAATCACAAACGGCATCTGCGGCAGACCGTCGCCCGCATCGGCATCCGCCGCCTTTGCCCGCGCAGCCTTCTTTTCAGCCTTAGCCCCGCCGCTAGGCTCCGCGGTAATCTTGAAGTCCCGCATCTCCCGATACCGCGCCAACTGCGCATCCACAGCATCGGCCGCCCCAACGCATTTGTTCGTCGTGATCGCCTTCGATTTTGTAGGTGATTTTTCAGGCGAAGCCGTCTTAGAAGCCCGTTTCACCGCAGTCTTCCCCACCGCCTTAGCCCCAGCCTTGCCCGCACCTTTCGTCGCCATACGCTAAGCGCTCTTCCGCTTCGGCTTGTTCGCCACAGGCTTCACCAGCGAAAGGCCCTTCTTTGCCTCCGCTGCCTTGCCCGGCCCCTTCTTCTTCGCGGCCGCCCCCTGCGCCTGATCCCCCTGCACACTCTTCCGCAGCGCATCCATCAGGTTGATCACCTTGGCCGACTTCGGCGCAGGCTCCTCCTCCTCGGCCACCGGCGCATGCTCCACCTTCGCCTCCACCATCTTCCGCAGCGCAGCCTCGTACTCGTCCTTGAACTTGTCCGGCGCAAACTTCGCCGCCTTACGCTTGATCAACTCCTTTGCCAGCGCAAGCTGATCCTCATCCACCGCCACCCGCTTGATATCCCCAAAATAGTCCGCCGGGTCCCGCAGCTCCTCCGCATAGCGCATCGTGTACGCCATCATCCCCGCCTGCTTGTCATCGCCAGGCGCGGAGATCGCCACCAGGTGCTCGCGTCCGCCAAAGGCAATCTTCCCCAGCGCCACCTTCTTCGTACTTTGCAGCGCCTTGCGCACCACCGCAAACGCCTCCGCCTGCACATCGTTCTCCGGCACCACGAAGTACGGCTTCTCGAAGTAGGATGGATCGACCTCATCCACATCCACAAACTGCGTCACCTCCAGATTGTGCCGCGAAGGAATCCGCAAATTCTCAATCTCCTCCGGCTCGATCGAGACATACTCCCCCTTGCGGTACTCATACCCCTTCACGATGTCCTGCTTCTCCACCGGCCCCTCATCGCCCGAGACCTTCTGGTGCTTCACCCGCTCACCCGTCTTGCGGCTCAACTGATGAAAATGGATCTCGCTCTTCGACTCCGTCGCGGGAAACAGCTTCACCCCGAACGACACCAGCGAAATCTGAATTTGACCGGACCAATAAGGACGTGCCATATGCGCCTCTCCGAACTAAGTTGGAGTCCGGACTCCGCCGGAAAGATGCTCGCACCCAGTCGCTACAGGTCGTTTGCCCAGTTCGCCACCAGCAGCAAGGCTTCGATCTGGGCAAATACCTTGTCGTTCGTCACCAGGATCGCATCGCTCGATATCGCATGAGCCGCAATCAGCATGTCCATATTCGATAGGCTCTTACCTGTCCCTGCCATTCTGGCTCGCAACGTTCCATACGCCCGCGCCGCATCCGAGTCCCACGGCAGGATCTTCACAATCCCGAAGAATGCCTCGACGGCGGCCCGCAGTCGAGCCGCCTCCGGCCTTCGAGCAAGGCCGTAGAGCATCTCTGCCTCCGATATCGCCGAAATTGCCACCACGGAGTCCTCCATCCGCTCCGTCATCATTCGCCGCGCAGCCCGCGAGCGGCCGTTCACGATATATCCAACCGTATTCGTATCGAGCAGATAGAGCGTCGCACCCTTCACATCCAGTCCCTCTCCTGCGGCGGAGTCCTGTCCCTGTCTCCGAGCAGTTCGTCCGCACCCCCTGCGGCGTCGATCATCGCGAAGACATCGGCCAGTGACGGCTTCAGAGGATGTTCCGAAAGAACAATCTCGCCGCTCTGTGGATCACGGTGGATATACACCTCGTCCGACGTGAAGCGATACTCAGCCGGAATCCTCACCGCCTGGCTCCTGCCGTTCATAAACACGCGCGCCTTCTGGACGTGTCGCATCGGGCTGCACCTCTGCTACCTAGCATGAGATATACCACCCTCCCTGTCAAGCGCACTCACAAACCATCAACCCATCACTATGTCCGATCGAAGCGAAGGCCCCTGGCGCGTCTTCACCTCTGCCGTTCTCAAATCGTTTGTAAATCGGTGCCATCGGCGAAAATCGGCGGTAAGCCTTGCCTACCCCCGGTAATCCCGGTAATGCACCGCCTCCGAGATCCCGATCCAGATATCCAGCAGCCCCAGCCCCGAGATCATTCCCCGCACCGCGCCGTTATACAGCACCGCCGCCAGCCTTGGCCGCGCCTGGATAAACATATTGTGGTCCCAGATCCGCGTCCACCACGGCAGCACCATCACCAGCACGCCAAGGTACACGCAGAACAACACCAGCACGCACAACGACACGCGCTGCAGCCACACCGGAGCGGTCTTTCCCGAAGCAGTCTGTCCGCGAACCCCCCCGCCGCGCTCAACCCCAGGGGCTGCGTCATCCACCTCCGGCTCGGGATTCGGAAAAAGTTGTGGGTGTCCTGACATCAAATCTCTATCTTAGACAGTAGCAGAACCCCTTTGGTACCGCGCCCCGCCGCTGGACCGATCTGGCCTTGATCCGCGTCGTTTGCGAGATCCGCGATCAGTCTTTCACCGTTGCCACTGCCTGTTCTTAATCGGTGTCATCGGTGAGCATCGGTGTTAAGCCTCATCCACTGGACCTCCCAACTCCGGCCCAATGCGAAAATAGAAGCAATGCTCCAACTCTCCTCCGCCGGCAAACGCTTCGGCCAAAAACTCCTCTTCGAAGACGCCAACTGGCTCATCAACCCGGACGAGCGCACCGGCCTCGTCGGCGGCAACGGCACCGGCAAATCCACGCTCCTCAAGATCATCGCCGGCGTCGAATCCCTCGACTACGGCGCCATCTCCCGCAACAAGGGCATCACGCTCGGCTACCTCCCGCAGGATGGCCTGGCGTTGCGCGGCAAGACCGTCTTCGCCGAATGCCTCTCCGTCTTCGACCACCTC
Source organism: Edaphobacter sp. (assembly GCA_965277575.1). Lineage (GTDB taxonomy): Bacteria > Acidobacteriota > Terriglobia > Terriglobales > Acidobacteriaceae > Edaphobacter. The sequence continues at coordinate 1,665,261 of CBDIDK010000002.1, read as the reverse complement.
CACATCATGGAGGCCGAATCCATCGCCCTCACCCACATCCTCTCCGAGGCCGACCCCAAATCCCGCGAGTATCTCACCGCCGCCGAGCGCTACTCCGACATCGCCGACCAGCTCCACCTCCACGACATCTACAACCTCGACTCGCAGGTCGGAGCCGTCCTCGGCGGCCTCGGCTTCTCCAAAGAGGACTGGGACCGCAACACCGAAGAGTTCTCCGGCGGGTGGCAGATGCGCATCGCCCTCGCCAAGCTGCTGTTGCAGAAGCCCAGCCTTTTACTTTTAGACGAGCCCACCAACCACCTCGACATCGAATCCCGCAACTGGCTCGAAGACTACCTCCACGGCTACCCCAACGCCTTCATCCTCATCTCCCACGACCGCTACTTTCTCGACGTCACCGTCAACAAAACGGTCGAGCTCTGGAACAAGCGCATGCACACCTACCACGGCAACTACGAAAAGTACGTCACGCAAAAGGAAGAGCGCCGCACCCAGCTCATGTCCGCGTACAAGAACCAGCGCGACCGCATTGAAGCCCTCGAAGCCTTCATCAACCGCTTCCGCGCCCAGGCCACCAAGGCCAAACAGGTCCAGTCCCGCATCAAGGAGCTCGAAAAGATCGAGCGCATCGAGGTCCCCGAGGACGAGGCCACCATCCACTTCTCCATCCCGCAGCCGCCCGCCTCCGGCCGCACCGTCATCGACGTAAAGAACCTCACCAAGGTCTACCCCACGCCAACCGGCGGCGAAAAGCTCATTCTCGACGACCTCACCTTCACCATCGACCGCGGCGACCGCATCGCCCTCGTCGGAGCCAACGGCGCGGGCAAATCCACCCTCATCCGCATGTTGTCCGGCCTCGAACCCCCCACCTCCGGCGAAATCAAGCTGGGCCACAACGTGTTGGCGGATTATTTTGCTCAGGACCAGTACAAGGTCCTCGACCCGAATGCGAAGATGCTCGACGACATCAGCGGCATCGCCCCCAAGGTCCCCCAGACCGAACTCCGCTCGCTCCTCGGCTGCTTCATGTTCTCGGGCGACGACGTGTTCAAGCCTCTGGGCGTCCTCTCGGGCGGCGAGCGCAACCGCTACGCCATGGCCAAGATGCTCGTGTCACCAGCCAACATGCTCCTCCTCGACGAGCCCACCAACCACCTCGACCTCCGCGCCAAAGACGTCCTCCTCGACGCCATCCGCAACTTCTCCGGCACCGTCCTCTTCGTTTCCCACGACCGCTACTTCATCGACGGCCTCGCCACCCGCGTCTTCGAGGTCGAAGACAAGCGCGTCCACATCTACCCCGGCAACTACGAGGACTACCTCTGGCGCAAACAGGGCGGCCCCGAAAAAGTAACCGAACAGATCACAAACTCCCTCGCACCGGCTAACAGCCCCATCCCGCCCGCTGCACCACAAGCCCCCACTCCCATCGCCCCACCCGCGATCCCCATCAAGCGCCTCAACCCCATCAAGCTCAAGCAACTGGAAGACCGCCTCCAGTTCACCGAATCCGAGATTCCCCGCCTCGAACGCGACATCGCCGCCGCCGAAGAAAAGCTCGGCATCTTCACCACCGCCGAAGAGGCCCAGCGCACCGCCGCCAGCCTCGACCGCCTCCGCGCCACCCGCGCCGCCCTCCTCGCCGAATGGGAAGACCTCTCCCTCACCCTCGAAGAGCAAAAACTCGCATAGACCTACCGTCTCGATCCGATCGCGCTGCCCCTGTAATCAGCCGTCTCAATGGCGCTTGCATAACACTAACGTTCGCCTTCGGAAAGCGGTAGGTCTTGGTGCCATCCAGGATTTATAGCTAGAGGACAGTTTTCGTGCCAAGATGGTCTTCACTTCTACGAGGGACTTTGACGTGAAGATGAGAATATTGACGATGCTTACCGTAGCCTGTCTGGCGACAGCCGGAGCGCAGCCGCCCACAAGCCAGCAGCAACAGGCCGTACAGGCACCGCAGCACGAAGCTGATTTCGATGTCGAACGCAAGCAGGCCAATGATCTGTTCCTCGCGGGAGAGATACTTAACTCGCTGCCGCTGTACGAGGATCTCTGCCGCCAGGATCAGACCATTGCTGTGTTCGCGGAACGCCATGGCTCGGGGCTGCTGAAGAAAGCTTCGACCTTGACCGACCCTGCTGCGCACAAGATCATGCAGGAACAGGGAATGGCAGAGATTCGTCGCGCGGTCAAATTGGGCGACAAGAGCGCTTATGTACAGACGGTCCTGAGCGCCGGCACCAAGTCGGTGATCGGTTCGGCGATCACGGGTCTGCCGCTTTCAGTGGGTTACCTGTATCACGGCTCGCCGGAGGCGCAGCAGGTGATGAAGGAGGCCGAGGTTACCTTTGGACGTGAGGATGTTCCCGGTGCGTTGAAACTCTACCTCCGTGCTGCCCAGATGGATCCGAGGTGGTACGACGCGGCGCTGTACTCCGGCGATATGTACTTTCGCCAAGACGAAACGGACAACGCTGGTATCTGGTTCGCGAAGGCCATCGCAATCGATCCGGATCGCGATACCGCCTACCGCTATTGGGGCGACGCGCTGATGAAGGCGGGTAAGCCGGATCAGGCCCGGGTTATGTTTGAACAGGCGTTTGTGGCTGAACCCTACAGCAAGCCCGGTTGGCTTTCGCTGCTGCAGTGGGCGCGGCTAACGAAAACGCCGGTAACGGTTCCGCAGATCGCGCTGCCGAAGTTCACATTCAGCGAGGGTGCGCTGGTGCCGGATCCAGCACTGGCGACGGACGCGGCAAAGAGTTCCGGCCGCGCCGCCTGGACGGCCTATGAAACCTGTCGCGCGAAGCAAATGCTAGCCGGAGGAGGAAGATCAGGCTTCGCCGTCGGTGCAGACGGCAGCGTGACGCCTACGGGCAGCTACCACTCGCTGAAACAGGAGACGGAGTGCCTTCGAGCCACGCTCATCGACCTGCGGGCACGCATGGCGGACGGCTCTGTCGCCGAGGCGAATCTCGATCCGTCCCTGAAGGTACTTGCGCAGTTGGATAAGGACGCCGTGCTGTCATGCTGGATTCTGCTGAATGCCGCCGATCAGGGGATTCGATTCGACTACCCGGCCTATCAAAAGGCGAACCGTGACGAACTGGTGGCGTACGTCGACCGGTACCTTCTCCACCGCACACTGTAGGTCGTCATCGGTCCGACTGGGCTGAAACGTCCATTTCATCTCCGGCTTCATGAAGATGGAGATAGAGTTTGTGGCCGCCGATATGCCTCAGGCCAACCGGCTCACCATCCATATTCGCCGCCCAGACGAACCGCACAGTCCGGGCGATTGCCGCCGCCAAAACCGTCGCAGTGAGGCAAAGTGGGTGCCCCATCTTCGGCGCGCCTTTCGCGCCTAAGGTGGGTCATCGAGCGAAAGCTCGACCGCTTTCCTCCTGAGCCGCACCCTGCACCGGTACCCAATCCGCTTCAGAAGACGCGAGCCATAGGTGACCCCCACAGGTGAGAGGAAGATTCTTCCAGAAATCTGGCGTAGTTTTCAGACCGGATTCGCGTCCGTCAACTCACCACGTTTCACCATGCATATGTCCATGTCGCGTCCACCGCGAAACCACGTTTTTCTCCCATATTTCGCAAAACCACCCTCAAAACACCACACCAGAAAAACGTGTGATCAGCGGCCCTCCCGCAGCCTCGCCGCCAGCCGCTCCGGCAGCCCTGCCATAAGAATGCGCCCCTGCGCCGCCGCCAGGTCGTAAGGCACCCGCCGGTACGTCACCTCACCAGCATCTGAGTCGTACATAGCGAACGCCGCCCGCCAGTCGCTATCCCGGGGCTGCCCCACCGACCCCGGATTCACCAGGTGCCGCACCCCAGGCTCCAGCGGCATCACCCACGACTCCGCCTCGTTCCGCGTCCTGTACTGCGGCCGCGTCTCCTGCCAATCCTGCTCCTTCTGGGAGAAGCCACCCTGCAAGTGCGTGTGTCCAAAGAAGGTTAGCGCCGTCGCCATATGCTGCAGCGGAGCCCACGCGTCCCGCATGCTCAGGATGTACTGGTCCTCATGCAGCGGCGAGCCATGCACGCACACCGCCCCCATCTCTGCCTCCACCGGCCCCTGCGCCGCCCCCCGCAGCCATGTCAGATTCTCATCCGTCAGCTCGTTCTTGGTCCACAGCGCAGCCTCCCGGGCAACCGGGTTGAACCCCACCGCCGAGCTCAACCCGCAGCACACCCGGTCATGGTTTCCCCGAACGTTGATCCGGGCCTCAGGTCGAATCAAATCAATCACTTGGTTGGGGCTGGCGCCATACCCCACCACATCGCCCAGGTTCCACAGCGCGTCAAAGGGCGCGGCCGCGGCAAGCACCGCCGTAAGCGCTTCGAGGTTCCCGTGAATGTCCGAAAGGATAAGCGCGCGCATGAGGTAGGCCAGCGATACGGCCAATTTTCTAGTCTAAACGCCTTGGCCTCTTTCGCCAAAGCAGCGCCCGCGCCTTACCGATCAAGCTGAAAACAATCAACTTACGTCAGGCCTGAACATATGCCAGAGGGCGCAGTTTATCCGTCCGCATCGTCGGAGCCGCCGCGAGCAGCGTCTTCGTATACGCATGCTGCGGCTGCTCGAACAACTCGCGCGTACCCGCCTCCTCCACAATCCGCCCATGCTGCATCACCGCCACCCTGTCGGCGATCTGAGAAACCACGGCCAAATCGTGCGATATGAATAACATAGCCAGGTTGTGCGTGCGACGCAGGTCCTTGAGCAAACGCAGGATCTGCGCTTGCACCGTAACATCCAGAGCAGTCGTCGGCTCATCTGCAATTAGCAGCCGCGGCCGGTTGATGATCGCCATCGCAATCAGAATCCGCTGCCGCTGCCCCCCCGAAAATTGGTGAGGGAAGTCCCCAAACCGACGTTCCGGCTCCGGCAGCGCAACCTCATGCATAGCCGCCAAGACTTTGCTTTTGAGCAGCTTGCGCGGCAAGCCGGGCTGGTGCGCACGAACCGCTTCACCGATCTGCGCACCGATCGCCATCGCCGGATTGAGTGCCGTCAAAGGCTCCTGAAAGATAATCGCCAGGTCCCGTCCCCGCCGCAGCCGCATCGATTCCTCCGGGAGATCGAGCAGGTTCGTACCCTCAAATTCAATGTTTCCAGTCACATGAGCAGCGGGGGGAAGCAGCCGCAGAAGAGCCAGCGACGTAGCAGACTTCCCCGATCCCGATTCGCCGACCAGGCCAAGGGTCTCACCTTCGTTAATGTGGAAGGAGATGCCCTGGACTGCCGCGTGCGAGCCGAAGGAGATCGATAAGTCCTTTACATCGAGCAGAGGCGCGGAGTCCATGCTTCGAATGGTAGCGAAAATTGCACGTTCCTGTGCTGGTAAATGACGGCCGAACTCTGGTGATAACGCGGTATATGGCCTACGGCCTTCAGGCCGGTCTGTCTACGCCTTCACCCTCAGGACTTTGCCCCCCGATATAGCGTCTAATCCGATGAAGCATGAAATGTCTCGTCCATCGCGCGCTCCTGCCCGTTGTGGCCCTCCTCGTGTGCTCTGCCGGTGCGCAGATGCACAAGGTAGCGAAGCCGCAGCAGGTGGTGCGTGCAGTCGGCGTTTATGAGTGGACCGGCGACATGGCCAAGCCGACCGCCAGCCGACTCATCCCGGTTTCCATCTTCATCGAAGGCAAGCTGCAGGACGCCGGCGTCTATGTCGCGCGTCCTGTTCCGTTCGCGCTTCTGAGCGGAAATGTCTACGAGCTGCAGGTTGCCGGAATCGACAAGGGGCTGCTGGACCTGGCCTATGCGCGCCGTCTGCAGGCCGTTGATGCGACGGGCGATCTGGCCTATGACGACGGATGGTTCGGCTATGGCAGCATCAAGCCGCTGGCCGTGGCGCGGAAGCCGGTGAAGCTGAAGCCCTCAACAACGCTCCCGGTCCTGACCAGTTCGAAGGACGCCGCGGCATCGAATGCTGGGGCAAACTCCTCGGCCGGCGACCCGGACCGGCCAACCATGAAGCGCCGGCCGGATAGCACTGCCGGTACAGGAGATACCTCGACGGCCCCGACCGGCTCCAGCACTCAGACCGCCAGTACCCCTGCGGATGATCCCGACCGGCCGACGATGAAGCGCCATTCCACCGAAAGCACGCCTGACACCTCCGGGAGCACGACCAAGACGGCGTCCACTGCGAATAACGGGGAGACGCCAGCCGACGACCCGGATCGTCCTACCTTGAAGCGCCACTCAGTTGAGGATGCGAAGACAGCGCAGGCCAGCGGGAATGATATGGCCGCCGCCGGTGGGGGCGCCTCGTTGAACGACGACCCGGACCGGCCCAATCTGCACCACGGAAAGCCGGTTAGCGCGATGACCGAAGCCGAGCTGCCCAAGCTGACAGGTTTCCCGCCCAACACCCGCCAGATGGTGGCCGTATCGGATGCGGCCAACCGCGAGCCGCACGAGTTTGCCTTGAGCTTCGACGATGCGACGCAACGGGCGGCTGTACTGCAGAAGCTGGAGGAGATGGCCCGGGCGCAGCTCGCCGCGTATGAGAAGCCGGTGTCTTCGGCCACTCAGGCCGCTCAGCCGTTGGTGAAGAAGACGGCTACCAACAGAGCACGTCGCGCGGTCCCCGCCCCATCTTCCCCGCAAGCTCTGATGGATGAGGAGCTTAAGTCCTACACCTTAAGCTATGGCGGGGCGGCGACGTACGTGTACATGGCCCATACCGCCGGGAGTGGCTCGGCACTACGGTATGTGACCCTGGTGGCGCAGGCGGACGGGCTTGGGGAGCTCAAGCTGGCCATTCACAGCGTCACCGACGCCGCGCATCTGGACCGTACCCCGCGAATGCGCTTTGTGGACGTCGTCGACGCCGAGGCGAGCAACCGGGCCAGTCTGCTCTTCGAACTGAAGGCGCAGAGTTCACGTCAGTTCGGGCTTTATCGGGTGATCGCGGCGCACGCGGAGCAGACCTTCCTCACGGGAACGACCCCATAACTGATCTCTTCGGCAGAACGAGTATGCAACATGTCACTCGAAAGGCCACGTTTCCTATAGATCTGGCTAAATGAGGCTGCCCGGATGTATGATCTCTGTCCACTGGAGTCCCCCGCCGCCGGAAACAGCGAAGGCGGAGGCAATCAGAAGGTGGAAGGGATTGGCGTCGCCGCCGGGAGGACAACGTGAGACGAAGCTTACGGATTGTGCTGACGGTCCTGATGTATACGGGAGTGCTCATCTTTCTTGTCCCGTATTTCAAGGGCACGGTGACGACCAGTGTGCTCTTCCTGATCCTTGGCGCCGGACTCGCAGTGGTCTCCGGGCTGCTGCGCTGCTACCTCACCGAGGGAGATTGCTCGCGCATTCCTCACAGCGGGCGGGACTGGTAGAGACGGGCTGAATCGGTCATAGATTCGGTCAGATAGGAAAAGTCTTCAGCCACTCCCGGAACCCCGGCCCGAGGTCGTCGCGCTTGAGGGCTAACTCGACTGTCGCCTTCAGGAAACCGAGCTTATCGCCGGCATCGTGGCGCTTGCCTTCATAGCTGAAGCCGTAGACCTTCTCATGGGCGAGCAGCGCTTTGATGCCGTCGGTCAACTGGAGCTCTCCGCCCGCGCCCGGGGTGATGTGTTCGAGCATGTCGAAGATGCGTGGCGTGAGGATGTAGCGGCCGATGATGGCGTTCTTCGAAGGCGCATCTTCGAACTTCGGTTTCTCGACCATGCTCTTTACATCGAGCAGGCGCGGATTGCCGGGGTCGGGGGTGCAGTTGAGGACTCCGTAGGCGGAGATGGCCGGTCCTTCGATGACCTCGGAGCCGAGAATGCTCGATTGCGTCTCTTGAAAGGCCTCGACCATCTGCTTCATGCAGGGCACAGTGGCATCGACGATGTCGTCCGGCAGCAACACGCAGAAGGGCTCGTTACCGACAAGCTCCTTCGCCATCAGGACGGCGTGACCCAGACCGCGCGGCTCCGCCTGGCGGGTGTAGGTAATCTTGGCGAGCTCCGAGACCGAGCGCACGACTTCGAGCAGGGCAGTCTTGTGCTTGGCTTCGAGGGCGGCTTCGAGCTCGGGGCTGCGGTCGAAATGGTCTTCCATGGTGGACTTGCCGCGTCCGGTGACGATGATGATCTCGGTGCAGCCGGCGGCGACGGCCTCCTCGACGCCGTACTGAATCAAGGGCTTGTCGACCAGGCAGAGCATCTCCTTGGGCATGGCCTTGGTGGCGGGGAGGAAGCGGGTGCCCATGCCTGCGGCGGGAAAGACTGCTTTGCGAATTTTCTGGTGGCTCTGTTCAGTCATGGTTGCCTTGAATGGGTCTTGTTGAGCTTCGAAGATGCTATCGAGTCTGGCTCGATGACGAGATAGTACTTTGTGGAGCGGAGCGGGGTAGCACGGCCCGGATCATTATCAGGGTTCGAGGATGCGGCTGGTCAGGTCCGGAGCGATCTGCCGGAAATGCTTCGGGTTGAGCGTGTAGATGCGTTTTGCATCAATCTTGCGTGCACAGGCGAGCAGGAGTGCGTCGTAGATCATGCCTCCGCTATACCCCAGCGCCGCGAGGCTTTGGATAGCTGAAAGGTGTTCTGTTGGCGTGAGACTGACGACGGTCAACCTCTTTCTCGTGTGTGCGACGAGTCTTGCCGCGTCCAGGGGAGGCATTCGAAGCGATGCCGGGCGGCCAGTCAGCACGGAGAAGATCTCGGCCAATGTATGTGCCGCACAAGCTCCGCCGCGCGAATCCGCCACCGAGAGCAGGTCGATGCAGGCTTCATGGCGATGATCGGACGGAGTTGAAGCGGCCACGATCACAGAGGTGTCGACAAAAATCATGGTCTCGAGACGTTTCCCAGGACCGATTTCATGCGCGCGGCACGGTCTTCCGTGATCCAGTCCATTACGTTCGACGCCGGCACGCGACCTGCGTCATAGACGAGGGTTCCCCTCTTTAGGTAGAGGCCGCGCGGCTTCGATTCCGGCTGCAGGATGATTGCCTCTCCCTCTTGATGGAGCGTGAGCCTGGTTCCGGGTACGAGGTGGAGCGCATCACGCATCTTCTTTGGCACAACAATCCTTCCAGCTTTGTCGATTTCAGCCATGGCGTTCATAAACCCCATTTTACCATTTGCCAATGCCATTCCGGAGTCTAACCTACAGCACCGGCGAGTCGTCGTGGAGCATGGCCTTGCGAACGATCTTGATCGGCGCGAAGCCTTGACGCATGAGAGTGTCGTGGAAGCTCTGCAGGTTGAAGGCTGCACCCTGTTTCTTCATCATGTCGGCGCGGAGCTTCATGATTTCGAGCTTGCCGAGCGTGTAGTAGAGATAGGTCGCATCGGCGGTCCCGCGCTTGGTTTCGACGACACCGACCGAGTGCGACTGGTAGCCCTCTTTGACGAAGAAGTCCACCGCCTGATCGAAGGTGAACTGGCCGGTGTGGAGCTTGATGGAGTTGACGAAGCGGGCGTCGCGGAGGAGCGCGTCCTGAAGCTGGCCGAGGCGGATGAGGTTCGCTTCACGCGCATCCTTTGCGCCGGCGCCCGGCTGGCCGTAGCCCTGGTCAAGCATCATCTGTTCGCAATAATGAGCCCAGCCTTCGATGTTGGTGCTGGCCCCGAGGACCTTGCGGATGGTGCTGGGAAACTGCGGCATCCAGAGGAACTGGACGTAGTGGCCGGGATAGGCCTCGTGCACGCTGGTGCTGATAATCGTGCCGACGTTGAAGGCGGCCATGTGCTCGGCGATGTGCTCGGCGGTCCAGTCTTTCTGCGGCAGCGTGACGTTGAAGTACGCCTTGGTGGAGTGGGTCTCAAAGGGGCCGGGAGGGTCCATCGATGCCTGGGTGGTGGCGCGCATGAAAGGCGGCGTCTCTTCGAGCGTGGGCTCGACCTTGGATGGAATGGTGATGATGTGGTGCGTGTTGATGAAGGCGATGAGGCTGGCGAAGGTGGCCTGGAAGCTGCCGAGGAGTTGATCGGGCGCGGGGTGGATGGTAGCCAGCTCTGCCAGGACCTGCTGCGGGGTTTTGCTGGGGTCCACCTCTTTGGCAACCCGGGCAAACTCGGCCTGGTTCTTGTGGAGGTCGTCGAAGGCGATCTGGAGGAGGCGGTCGAGGGGGATGTCGACCATCTCGTCGTAGCTGAGTTTTTTGGCGAAGGTGTCGGCGCCGAATTTGTAGTCGCCGTTCGAGCGCGGGAGCAGATCGGACTTCATCCATGCACCGTAGGACTTGAGCGCTTCAATAACGGCGGCGTTGGACTTCGCGAAGGCTGCTTTGTCTTCCGGGTCGGTCGCGGCGGTGAAGGCGGCGGGGACATCGTTCTGGAAGAAGCTGACTAGGCCGCCGATCTGTTCGAGGGCGATCTCGGTGTAGATCTTTGGCGGGTCTTTGAGGTTGGTGCGGGCTTCGGTCAGGACCTGCGGCATCTGCTTTTCGCGCTCGATCAGGGCGTGGAGGCGAATGTCGGGGGAGGCGTAAGGCCGCTCCATGATGACGAAGGCGGAGCCTGTGATGCCGGAGGAGTAGATGTCCGGATTCTTCTGCCAGGGACGGATGACCTCGAGGGTGAGCAGGGTGCTGCGGATGCTGTTGAGCAGGATCTCGCGGTCGCCCGCTACGGAGGCGTCGAGCGCGGCGGGATCGATGGCCTCGACCTTCTTCTCGTAGGTGTGCAGCGCGGCAATCTCTCGCTGGATGTTGGCGGCGGAGTAGTCCTCGAGCTGGGTGTCGTACTGATGCAGGCCGGCTGCGGTGCCGTTGCTCGGAGAGAAGTGAAAGTAGACATCGGAGAAATACTGATCGGCGAGGAAGGTGAAGGTCTGCGAGGCGCCGTCGGCGGAGAGGTGCTGGGCGGCGTGGGCCGAGAGGGCCAGGAGTGATGCGAAGGCAAAGAAGGCTGCGGTGGAAGCGAAAGTTTTCTTCATAACTGTAGGAAGAGTTTACGGCAGGTTGGCTAAGGTAGTGGTGGCGGGTCGAGGGAATCGAGGAGGGCGCGGGTTTCGGAGAGGACGTCTTCGGCTTTGGAGCCGGGGAGGGGCCAGCGGAGGGTGCCCTGGGGAGTGAACTGTGCTCCGCGCTTTGCGTTGCGGCTGACGAGCTTCATGAGCAGGTTGGGGTCGACCGCTTTTGTCGTGGCCGGGAGCTGCGCGGGATCGGCGTTGACGGCGGCGAATTTGATGTGGAGCATCTCGACGAAGGCTTTGAGCGGCTGGGCTTTTCTTGAGCCGCCGGCGCTGTTCCCGTTGGGGTTGGGGAGTTCGGCCTGGGTGCGTTTGCGGTCGAGCTGGGAGATGCCGAGCTGTTCGCAGTGGAGGCGGATCTCTCCGGCGGCGAGAAGGTTCAGAACGGTCTCGGGTGGGGTGCCGTAACGGTCTTGCAGCTCGGCGCGTACATCGGCGAGGTCGGGCTGGGTCTGGGCGCCGGCGATGCGCTTATACATGCGGAGGCGCTGGTTCTCTTCGGGGATGTAGCCGGAGTCGATGCGGACGGAGATGCCGAGGTTGATGACGGTGTTGGCGTGGGCGGGGGTGTCCTCCTCGCCCTTCATCTTGCGGACGGCCTCCTCCAACATGGTGGTGTACATCTCGAAGCCGATGGCCTCGATGTGGCCGGACTGCTCGCCGCCGAGCATGTTGCCTGCGCCGCGCAGCTCGAGGTCGAGGGCGGCGATCTTGAATCCGGCGCCGAGATCGGAGAATTCTTTCAATGCTGCGAGCCGGCGGCGGGCTATCTCGGTTAATTCGGTTTCGGGAGGGATTAATAAGTAGGAATAGGCGCGGCGGTTGCTGCGGCCCACGCGACCTCTCAACTGATACAGCTCGCTGAGGCCGTGGCGGTCGGCGCGGTTGATGATGATGGTGTTGGCGAGCGGGATGTCGAGGCCGTTTTCGATGATGCTGGTGGCGACGAGGACGTCGTACTCGTGGTTCATGAAGGCGAGCATGACGCGCTCGAGCTCGGCCTCGGGGAGCTGGCCGTGGCCGATGACGATGCGGGCCTGGGGGACAAGTTCGCGGATCTTTGCGGCTAGCTCGTAGATGGTCTCGACGCGGTTGTGGACGAAGTAGATCTGGCCGCCGCGTTCGAGCTCCATCTCGACGGCGGTGCGGATGAGCTTCTCGTCGAACTTGGCGACGATGGTCTGGATGGCCATGCGGTCTTTGGGGGGGGTCTCGATGACGGACATGTCGCGGAGGCCGATGAGCGACATGTGCAGGGTGCGGGGGATGGGCGTGGCGGACATGGAGAGGACGTCGATGGCGGAGCGCATCTGCTTCAGGCGCTCTTTGTGGCGGACGCCGAAGCGCTGCTCTTCGTCGACGACGAGGAGGCCGAGGTCCTGGAACTTCAGGTCTTTCGAGAGGATGCGATGGGTGCCGATGAGGATGTCGACTTTGCCCTGCTCGACTTTTTCGAGGATGAGCTTTTGCTCCTTCGCGGTGCGGAAGCGGGAGATCATCTCTATGTTGACGGGGAAGTTGGCGAAGCGTTTTTTGAAGGATTCGTAGTGCTGGAAGCTGAGGACGGTTGTCGGTGTCAGCACGGCGACTTGTTTCGAGTCCTGCACGGCCTTGAAGGCGGCGCGCATGGCGACCTCGGTCTTGCCGTAGCCGACGTCGCCGCAGAGGAGCCGGTCCATGGGCTGGGTGGACTCCATGTCGCGCTTGATGTCGGCGATGGCGGTGAGCTGGTCGTCGGTCTCGTTGAAGTCGAAGGCGTCTTCGAACTCGTGCTGCATGTTGGTATCGGGCGAGAAGGGTGTGCCGACGGCAGCCTGGCGCTGAGCATAGAGCTTGAGCAGCTCGCCGGTCATGTCGGCCATGGCCTTCTTGACGCGGGCCTTGGTCTTCTGCCAGCCCTGGGTGCCGAGCTTGTTGCGCTCGGGCGGCGGCCCGGTCTCGCTGGAGCGGTACTTCTGAATGAGGTCGAGGCGGGTGAGCGGGACGTAGAGCTTGGCGTCGTCGGCGAACTCGAGGATCATCAGCTCGAGCGGCGGCTGGTCGTTCTCTTCGAAGACGCGCAGGCCGCAGTACTGGGCGATGCCGTGCTCGACATGGACGACGTAATCGCCGACGGCGAGGTCGCGGAAGTCGGAGATGAAGGCGGAGGTCTTGGACTTGCCGCGGCGGACGGGGCGCGCGGTTACGTCGGCGTCATCGCTCAGATCCTGAGCCCCGAAGATGACGGTCTGGCCGGCGGTGGTGCGGCCTTCGGAGTCACGAAGATCGAGGATCTGGACGCCGGCGGCCATCGCGGTCTTGACGATGACCGGGGTGCGGAGGTCGCCTGCGAGATAGCTGGACTCGCTGTAGACCGTAGCGCTGCCGGGGGCTTCGCTGCGGGAGCCGAGGCGGTAGGGGAGATGGTACTCCTGCAGAAGGCCGGCGAGGCGTTCGACTTCGCCCTGATTTGGGGCGGTGAGGAGGATGCGGGCCTCCTGCTTGATGAGGGCGTTGAGGGCGTCGATCAGAGCTGGTATCGACCCGTGAAAGCGCTGGGTGGGGCGAGTGGCGAAGTCGACTTCGGAGAGGTCGCTGCGGTCGGCATCCAGAATGTCGACTGCACCGAGCTGGTCGAGCTCGCAGCCGGTGAACTTGTGCAGGCGGTCGTCGAGGTCCCAGGGGGAGAGATAGATGTCTTCGGGGCGGACGAGATTGCCGATGCCGGAGCGCTCATGGCGCTGCTCGATCTTGTTCCACCAGCGCTCGCCCTGATTCCTGACCATGGCGGGCTCCTCGAGGAAGACGCGGGTGGCGGGGCCGAGGAGGTCGAGCAGGGTGTGGGTGGCTCCGGCTACCGGGGCGAAGAACTCCCAGCCGGGAAAGACGGTGGCTTCTGCCCCCGTGCGTGCGCTGACGTGGGTCAGGAGCTCCGCTGGCTCTTCGCCGCCTTCGAGGGCTGCGCCCGCTGCGCCTGCGCGGGTGAGGCGGGCGTTGATGGCGGTGAGGAGCTTTTCGGTGACGGGTGTCTCGGTGAGCGGCAGGAGCAACGCGTCGTCGGTGGGGGAGCTGCTGCGCTGGGTGTCGGGGTCGAAGCGTCGGATGGATTCGATCTCGTCGCCGAAGAAGTCGATGCGGACGGGGCGGTCCATCTCGGGCGAGTAGACATCGAGGATGCCTCCGCGGAGGGTGACCTGGCCGGGCATTTCGACCACATCTACCTTCGTGTAGCCAACCGAAAGGAGGTGCTCGACGAGCATGTCGGGCATGTACTCTTCGCCGACCCGGAGGTGCAGGGCGAGAGCGCGATAGTAGTCGCGGGGAAAGAGCTTCATGCAGGAGGCTTCGACCGGGGCGATGACGAGCTTCGCCTGACCTGTTGCTATCTTCCAGAGCGTGGAGGCGCGGGTCTCCTGGATTTCAGGATGCGGGGAGAGGTTCTCGAAGGGCAGGACATCGTGCGCGGGCAGGCGGAGGACGCCTTCGGCGGCGAGCGCTCCGGTGAGGCCGCAGGCGGCGAGGACGGCGGTGTGGAGGGCTTCGGCGGCCTTATTGTCGGCGACGATGATGACGCAGGGCGCGGCGGCGGCCCGGACGAAGAGGGGAAGGTACAGTGCTCGTGCAGTAAAAGTCAGGCCGGAGACACGTCTGCGCCCCGTGCCTCCGCTCAGGTGGCGGCGTACACGCTCGAAGGCCTCAGAATGCTCCATGTCTGCGAGGAGCTCGCGGACGAAGGGAAGAACCATGCTGCTTCAATCGTAGCAGCGTTCGGCGCGGCTAGAGCGGTTCTCCAACCGATGTACTCCAGACCGTATCTCGACCAACGGGAGGGCCAGCGCCGTAGTTGTAGCAAGACCGGTATACACGCCACGAAGTGGCCGCTCTCCGCGCAGGAGGCCCGGTCCGGCAGGACAGCCTTGCGGTGGATACCCATCCGAAATCAGCTTTAGTGGGTGAGGTGGAGCAGGACGACGCCGTGCCTGGGAATGGTGAAGCGGGTGGTGTCCTCAATAGTGCTGAGGTCTTTGGCGGACCAGATGTCGCGTGCTTTGGCCCCGCCTTTGAAGCCCTGCTGGGCGAGGTGGAGCGAGATGCCGCGAAGCTCGGAGGCGGACTCGCCGAAGTTGAAGATGGCGAGGGCGGTAGAGCCGTCCTTCAGGGGGCGCGACCAGAGCTCGATCGGTCCTTCGGCGTAGATGCGGTCGCCCTGCCTGCCCAGCGCGTCCTGGTCGATGGCGATGACCTCGCGGTTGGTGAGGATGGCGGTGATCTCGGGCGTCAGCGCGGTGAGATTGTTGCCGGCCAGAAGCGGTGCAGCGAGCATGGCCCAGAGCGTCATGTGGGTGAGGTTTTCGTCGTGGGTCAGCTTGCCGTTGCCGACCTCGAGCATGTCGGGATCGTTCCAGTGGCCGGGCGCGGCGAATTTAGAAAGACCCGCCTGTTCGCGACCGATGAAGGCCATGCGCTCGAAGTTTGCGGAGATGTCGCCGGTGGTGCGCCAGAGGTTCGCGCCGACCTGCGGGCCCCAGTCCCACACGCTGTCCCAGCCGTACTGGCAGAGGCTGTAGACCATGGGGCGGCCGGCCTTGAGGATGGCCTGGTGCATGCGCTGGTAGGCATCGCGCATCATCTGGTTCTGCTTCGCCGGGTCGTTGGGCGCCTCTGCGTTCATGTTCTCGCGGTAGGAGCAGAGGTCGTACTTGAGGTAGTCGATGCCCCAGGCGGCGTAGGTGTCGGCGTCCTGCTGCTCGTGGCCCAGGCTGCCCTCGAACTTCGCGCACGTCTTCGCGCCGGGAGAGGAGTAGATGCCCAGCTTGAGGCCTTTGGAGTGAACATAGCCGGCGAGCGCCTTCATGTCGGGGAACTTGCTGTTCGAGTGGATGACGCCGCTCGCGTCGCGCTGGCCCTGCCAGGTGTCGTCGATGTTCACGTAGACATACCCGGCGTCGCGCATGCCGGTCGAGACGAGCAGGTCGGCGGTGTCGCGGATGTCCTTGTCGGTGACGCGGCCCGCGAAGTAGTTCCAACTGTTCCAGCCCATGGGAGGCGTGGCGGCGGTGGCTGGGTTGCTATTTCTTTGGGCGGGCGACGAGATGGAGAGGAGCAGAAGTGCGATGGCAGAGGCACCATACTTCAGGTTCGATAGGTTCAGCAGGCGCACGGAGTGTCCTCGGGTTTGGATTCGGAGAGGGTAGACGTGCAATCGCAGACCCCATGCGAATGGTAGTTCGAAATGGCCCAAGGGCAAAGCGCATTTATCGCGTGGCGGCTGGAGCCGCTTACACGGTGACGACGATCTTGCCGATCTGGGCGTTGGATTCCATGTAGCGATGGGCTTCGACGATTTCGCTGAAGGGGAATGTCTTGTCGATGCGGGGCCTGAAGTCTCCGGCGGCGAGGTGGTCGAAGATGTACTTTTTGGCTTTGGTGAATGCCTCAGGGTTGGCGATCACCTCGCGCAGGGTGTAGCCCTTGATGGTGAGGTGCTTGCGCAGCGCGGTGAAGAGCGGGTACGGGGTGGGTTCCGGGGCGAGTGCGCCATAGATGAAGAGGATGCCGTCCGCGGCGGTTGCCGACGCGAGCGCTTCGAGACCTTTGCCTCCCACCGGGTCGAAGACGAGGCGGGCGCCCTTGCCGCCGGTGATCTCGTTCACGCGGGCGGCGAGATCCTCTTCTTCGGTGGCAATAACGTGATCGGCGCCGAGCGAAAGGAGTTCCTGCTTTTTGGCCGACGTGCGGGTGGTCGCGATGCTGATCGCGCCTTCGGCCCTGGCGATCTCGATGGCGGCGAGACCTACGCTGCTGCTGGCCGCCGTGATGAGGACGAAGTCGCCTTTGGCGGCGTGGCCCAGGTGAACGATGGCGCCATAGGCGGTGAGGTACTGCATCCAGATGCTCGTTCCTTCTTCGTAGGAGAGCTTATCCGGGTAGGCGGCGAGGGCGGAGGCTGGGACGATGGCGACTTCGCCGTAGACGCCGTAGGAGGTAAGGACGAAGGCGGGCACCGTGCTGGCCGTCTTGCCGAGCCAGCTCTTGTCGACGCCCGGGCCGATGGCTTCAACGGTGCCGGAGGCTTCGTAACCGTTTTTCGAGGGAAGCTCGGGCTGCTCCAGGTAACGCCCCATGCGGAACATGACCTCGGCGCGGTTGAGGCCGATGGCTTTGACGCGGAGGCGGACCTCGCCCTCGCTGGGTTCAGGGAGCGGTAGTTCATCGAACTGGAGGACTTCGGGGCCACCGGTCTGGTGGAAGCGGACGATCTTGACGGTGCTGGGCATGAAGAACTCCTGCGGAGGCGGCTGGAATGACTGACCTGCGTATCGGATGTATCGAGTGCGGGCCTGGCTGCGAAATGTTTGTCTGCACCCCCCCCCCACCCCCCCCTCCATTTGTGTCAAAGTCTTCGATTCAGAGACTTTAGGTCCGGACTTCCCGATCTGTGGAAGGCTCGACCACGGAAAAAGCAGGATAAGAACGGATAAGAACCTATTCGAAAGCTACATCGAAGATGGGGCATCTGCGCCAGGCCAGAACAGGCAACGACAACTGCGGGGGTTCCCTTCGGCAAGCTCAGGGCAGGCTCTTCACTGCGTTCAGGATGACGACAAAAACGAACTTTGTTCAGGGTGGCGACAAAAACAATCGACTGGCAAAACATCATCTCAAAGCAAAGTTTTAGATACCTTCTTATATTGTATCGAGCTGCGTGGGGGTGTTGCGCCAGGTGAATTGGCCTGTCTGGGGCTGGGTTTGGGTGGGTTGGGGGTTGACAGCGTTTGGTCTGGCTGTGGAGATGTTGAAGGCAACCGCAGATCCCTCCGGGATGGCAAACGGAGAGCAGAGGCGGATGTTACGGCTGCGCTGGCTCTTCTTTCGGGTTATCTTCCCTGGGTTGCGGGGCGATGGCCTCGGCATCCGCGTCCTTGCCGTAGATGACCTGGCCGTATTCGAGCAGGGTGACCATGCCGACGCCGCCGCCGATATTGCCGGCGACGGCGAGCGCGAGCCAGAGGCCGTAGCTGGACCAGGCGGCCTTGCCGATGAGGACGGCGGCGATGATCTCTCCGCTGGTGGCGATGCAGTGGGCGAAGTTGCCGAGGCCGACGACCAGGGTGAGCATCCAGATGATCATGACGGAGCCGGTGATGGAGTGCGAACCGGAGACCAGCCACGCCACGGTAGCGATGATCCAGCCGCCCATGACGCCGCTCCAGAAGACGGTGGCGGGGGTGTTGTGGATGGCCTCGGTACCGAGGTGGGCGAGGGCCTGCACCATGTCGGGACGGAGCGCGCTGGTGCGGGAGGCGAGGGCGGCGAAGGTGAAGGCTCCGAGGACGTTGGCGGGAAGGACGGTTGCCCACAGCCGCAGGGTCTTCCAGAAGTGGGTCTTTTCCGCGAGCACGAGGGCGACGGGGTAGAGGGTGTTTTCAGTGAAGAGCTGCGAGCGGCCGAGGATGACCACGATGAAGCCGAGCGGATAAAACATTTTGGCGACGAAGAGGACGGTGTTGGAAGGTGTGGCGCCGGCGGGGGTGAGCAGTGCGATGGCGATGGCGTTCCCTAACGCCGAAAGCCCCATGAAGATGCCGCCGGCGAGGCCGGAGATGGCGAGCGCGACGGTGGTGCGGCCAAGCTCCTGGCGGGCGTTGTTGGCGACCTGCTCGTAGATGTCCTGCGCGCTGGGACGTTCGAGGTTCTTCTGCGCGTCCTGGGTTGGCGGAGCAGGCTGCTGGCGACGGAGACGGAAGGGCATATGGGGGTTGAGATGCAGAAAGCCGACCGCGGATCGACGCGGATTTTACGGATTAAGAGCGGAGACAAGTGCGGCAATGCTGAAGAGAGGGGCCGCGATGCTCCTGTTCTGTTTTTATCCGCGTTATCCGCGGTCAAGTTGGTGTGGCAGGGGGGCGGCGGCGCTGGTTTGTCCGCTTGTTAGAATCAGGGTTGCCATGCCTACTTTGACTGCGCTTTCGCCTGAGGTCCTTGCCAAGTACCAGCCTGTGATTGGGCTGGAGGTCCATGTTCAGCTCCTTACCGCGTCGAAGGCGTTCTGCGGGTGCGTGAACCAGTATGGCGGGGAGCCGAATACGCATGTGTGCCCGACCTGCCTGGGGCTGCCCGGCGCGCTGCCGGTGCTGAACCGCAGAGCGGTCGAGTTTGCGGTGCTGGCGGCGAAGGCGATCCACTGCGAGATTCGGGAGACGAGTATCTTTTCGCGCAAGAATTATTTTTATCCGGACTCGCCGAAGGGATATCAGATCTCGCAGTTCGACCGGCCGATTGCGGAGCATGGGTGGATTGAGGTTCCGGCGTTCGATGCTGGAGGCGCGGCGGTGACGAAGCGGATCGGCGTGACGCGGCTGCACATGGAAGAGGATGCGGGGAAGAGCGTTCACGATGGGTTTGCGGATTCGGTGTCGAAGACGTACATCGACCTGAACCGGTGCGGGACGCCGCTGGTTGAGATCGTGAGCGAGCCGGACCTGCGGACGGCGGATGAGGTGTTCGAGTACCTGACCAAGCTGAAGGAGATTCTGCTGTACACGGGTGTGAGCGACTGCAACATGGAAGAAGGCTCGCTGCGCTGCGATGCGAACGTTAGCGTGATGTTGAAGAAGGACGCTGCGGAGTTCGGAGCTAAAGCTTACGGGACCAAGGCCGAGGTGAAGAACGTCAACAGCTTTCGATATATTCGTGCTGCTGTGGAGTATGAGATCGAGCGGCAGATTGGCGTGATCGAGGATGGCGGCCGGGTGGTGCAGGAGTCGCGGCTGTGGAACTCTGCGGAGGGCCGGACGTACACGATGCGCAGCAAGGAGCAGGCGCACGACTACCGCTACTTTCCGGAGCCGGACCTGCCGCCGCTGGTTGTTGGCGCGGAGTGGCAGGCGGAGATTCTGAAGATGCTGCCAGAGCTGCCGGAGGCTCGTCGGGCGCGGATGATCGCCGTGTACGATCTTTCCGCGCAGGATGCGGCTACGCTGACGGCTACGCGGACGTTCGCGGACAGCTTCGAGGCGGCGGCGAAGAAGGCCAGGAGCCCACGGCGTGTGGCCGCGCTGCTGACCAGCGAATTGACGATGCGGCTGCGGGCTGCGGGGCTGGAGCTGGAGCAGACGCCGGTGAGCATGGCGGGCGTGGTGATGGCGGCGGACCTGGCGGAGTCGGGTGAGCTGTCGAGCAAGATGCTGAAGCAGTTGCTGGATTTGTGCTTCGAAAAGAACGAGGACTTTCCTGCGTTGTATGAGCGGGAGAAGCCGCAGCAGATCTCGGACTCTTCGGTGATCGAAGGGTTGATCGATGAGGTGATCGCGGCGAACGAGAAGCAGGTCGCGCAGTATCGCGGGGGCAAGAAGACGGTGGCGGCGTTCTTCGTGGGGCAGGTGATGCGGCTGTCGAAGGGGCAGGCGAATCCGGCGCTGCTGAATGAGCTGGTGACGAAGAAGCTGGATGCGCTGGGGCCGCTGGAATAGGGCCGACCGCGGATTTAACGGATTCGTACGGATAGAGACTTGCCACCGATTTACACCGATCCGGGACAAGCAACGGTGGGGGATCAGGTCGCTGCCGACGACCGATCGCAGCACGATCACGGTCCGGGGTTGAAGGGCGATTTCGATGCAGTCTCAGTCTGGTATGGTTTGCACCAGATTTGATGCAACGTAATTCCGCTCGATGAAGTCCAAACATAGGGAGGAACCAACGATGGCCACGAAGAAAGCAGCGGCGAAGAAGACGTCGGCGAAGAAGACGTCGGCAAAGAAAGCTCCTGCGAAGAAGACGGTGGCGAAGAAAGCGCCGGCCAAGAAGACTGCAGCGAAGAAGGGCAGCTCGACGCGGAAGTACAGTCCGGAGGCGAGCAAGAACGTCGAGACGGAGATGAAGGAGATGAAGAAGGGGCAGTTGAAGAGCGGCGGCAGCGGGAAGAAGGTGACCAACCCGAAGCAGGCGATTGCGATTGGACTGTCTGAGGCGCGTAGGGCCGGGAAGAAGGTTCCTCCGCCGCCGAACAAGGGGTGAGCTTTCGGGCTGGCCCCGCTCCCTGCTGGTGCAACGGGGTAGCCACTTCGGCGATATGAGATCTTCTCCCCGGCGGCGGAAGAACTGACGTCTGGTGATTACGCTTACGCTAGTGGGTGTGGAAGGCAAATTTGTTGATGTCGGGCCAGAACTCTTTCAGCATGAAGTTGGCGCCGTCGATGATGTCGCTGGTGAGCCATTTCTGGCCTACCTTGGTCCAGGTGCGATAGCGGGTGGGGTAGTAGAGGGTGGATATGCCTGAGGCGGCTCCGGAGCCGATGACCTCGGCGTAGTTGAAGGTTGGGTCGCCGTCGTCGGTGCGCGAGACGAGGACGCGGGTGAGGGCGTAGAAGGTGCGCCTGCCAAAGCCTCCATGGCCCAGGGTGTAGAAGCGGTTGTCCTGATGAAAAACTACAGGGCCGAGGCCGCCTACCATGAAGTTTTCGCTGGTAGTGTCGGCCAGCGTGTGCCAGTAGTAGCGGCCGTAGCCTTTGAGGCCCTGATGGAACTCCGGGTAGGAGTCGCCGTCCATCGCGATGCCAGCCTGGATGCCTGCGATGAAAAATGAGGAGTAATCGAAGGTGTCGTGGCCGGCGGCGATGAACTTCTGCGCGGCGGTCTGGCGTGGCAGCTTTACGTCGGCCGAGACGGAACGGAAGTTAGGCATGATTCCCAGGATGCGTTTGGTCTGCTGGGTTCCATTCGGGCTTACGGCGTCGGGGTTGGTGGTTTGGAGGACGGGGCGCTGTGGCGGATTCTGGGCGGCGGCTTCGGAGGCGACGACCTCGCCTGGAGCATCCGGCAGATCGAGGCGTTCGGATTCGTTCAACGATGCAATGGAGGAGCTGCTGGAAGGCAGTTGCTGCGCGTGAAGGCTGGAAGATGCCCCCATAACGGCTATAACGATAACGGCTATAACGAAACAGAGAACAGCGCCGTGCGATACGCCAGTCCGCCTGGGCTGGTGGAATTTAACAAAGGGCATGTGGATAAAGACGCATATTTTCCGGAATAGACTCGCAGATCTGCTGCAAAGATCAAACTGCGCCGTAGAGGCTGTGGAGCAATGATCGAAGAGTCGACCTGGAATCTACAGGATGCCGATTTTTTGGGCCACGTTGGCAAAGGTCTCGAGCGCCTGGTCGATCTGCTCGCGGGTGTGTTCGCTGGTCATGATGGTGCGGATGCGCGCCTTGCCTTCGGGCACGGTGGGAAAGGCGATGCCGGTGGCCATGACGCCGGCGTCGAAGAGCGCCTTGCTGAATTCCATGGTGCGTCGGCCATCTCCGATGAGGATGGGAGTGATCGGGGTTTCGCTCTTTGGCGTGGAGACGCCGCCGATGTCGAAGCCTGTGTCCGCGAGTTGTTGCTTGAAGTACGCCGTGTTGGCCCAGAGGCGGTCGATGCGCTCGGGCTCGTCTTCGAGCATGTCGAAGGCCGCGATGCAGGTGGCCGCGACCGAGGGCGGGTGCGAGGTGGAGAACAGGAACGGCCGCGCGCGGTGGTAGAGGAAGTCGATGAGGTCGCGGCTGCCGCAGACGTAGCCGCCGAGTGAGCCGATGGCCTTCGAGAGCGTGCCGACCTGCACGTCCACTTTATCGGTCACGTGGAAGTGATCGGCGCTGCCGCGTCCATTGCGTCCGAGGACACCGGAGGCGTGGGCGTCGTCGATCATCATGATGGCGCCGTACTTTTCGGCCAGCTCGGCTAGCTTGTCGACGGGGCCGATGTCGCCGTCCATGGAGAAGACGCCGTCGGTGATGAGGAGCTTGTGGCCGGGCTCGTGCTGGATCTCCTGCAGGAGCTCCTCCGCGTGGGCGACGTCCTTGTGGCGGAAGACCTTGATTTTGGCCCGGGAGAGGCGCGCGCCGTCGATGATGCTGGCGTGGTTGAGCTCGTCGGAGAGGATGAAGTCGTCCTTGCCGAGGATGGAGCCGACGGTGCCCGCGTTGGCGGTGAAGCCGGATTGGAAGACGACGCAGGCCTCGACTCCCTTGAAGGCGGCGATCTTCTCTTCGAGCTCCATATGGATGCGCATGGTGCCCGCGATGGTGCGGACCGCGCCCGAGCCGACGCCGTACTTTTCTGTTGCGGCGATGGCGGCTTCGCGCAGCCTGGGGTGGTTGCAGAGGCCGAGATAGTTGTTCGAGGCGAGATTGATGACGTGCTTGCCGTCATAGGTGCAGACGGGGGCCTGCTGGTCGTCGAGCACACGCAGTTTGAAGAAGGTTCCGCGCTGGCGGAGCTCGTCGAGCTGGGCGGTGAGGTGAGCGAGCTGAGGACGGGTGGCGGCGGCAGGGGTCATATACGTATCGTAAACCTTGGTGCGCGGGGTGGTCGCGCACGGGGAAGTCTACAACTTAAGCGCGGAGCCAGACGGCGGGAAGTGTGGTTCACTCAGGGAACAGTTGAGAAAAAGAACGAGGACGGAACGATGAACTTTCAGTATCCGGTAAAAACTGCCGCTGCACTGGCGCTGGCTCTCACGCTGCTGGCCGGCTGCAAGTCGAAAGAGGATGCCGCGATCGACACGGCGAAGCAACGGGCCGCGGCGACGGGCCAGGCCCAGCGGGTGATTTCGACAGACAGGAACGGCACCATGACCACGACCACCGTGCAGCCGCCGGCTCCGGGCCAGACTGCGCAGGCGGTGACCACGACGGTGACAACAACGGGGACGCCCGGGCCCGGCGCGGCCCCGGGCTCACTTGCAGGCGTACCGGGAACAGCGCCGCAGAGCGGGTATAGCCAGTCGGCCACAGTGCCGGTGCAGGCAGGCCAGCCTGTGATCCAGCCGGCGGATGTGAACATCCCCGCGGGAACCAACCTGACGATTCGCATCAACCAGCACATCAGCGTGAAGACCAGCCGTGCGGGAGAGCGGTTCGACGGCGAGGTGGAGGAGCAGGTGCTGGGCGCCAACAATGGTGTCGTGATTCCGCGGGGAGCTCCGGTCAGCGGGGTGGTCGTCGAGTCGCATCGGCGGGGACACTTTAAGGGCGCTTCGATCCTGGAGCTGCGGCTGACGTATCTCACGCTGGGGGGTCAGCGGTATGCGTTGGATACGGCAGACCTGCGGCGCAGGAAGAAGGGCAAGGGCAGGCGTTCGGCGGCGTTTATCGGAGGCGGCACGGGGCTTGGAATGCTGGTTGGCGGCGTGGCTACGGGCGGTGTCGGTCTGCTGGTTGGCGGGTTGGTGGGCGCTGGTGCGGGCACGGCAGTTGGCGGCCTGACCGGCAATCGGGATATCGAGATTCCGGCTGAGTCGATCGTCCACTTTCGGCTGGCGCAGGATCTGGTGGTTCAGCCATCGTAAAGATGTCGTAAAAGATGATTTGATACTGCCGGATTGGCAAATGCCGCCGATAACCGACCCTGCTATGTTTACGGTGCTCCTGAAGCATTTCAAACTTGTTTGACGTCAATCCCATCATGGGAGACCTGCTTGGTCCAGGTGCCGATGGATTCGGTTGCGAGCTTCCGTGAGGATATTCGGATCGCCGCCGCAGCCTTCGAGCCAGTGCATGGCCGGTTCGCGGCGGAACCAGGTGAGCTGGCGTTTGGCGTAGTTGCGATGGCCTTGCCGGGCCTGGGCGACGGCTTGTTCGCGGGTGAGCTCATTGCGGAGAACGGCGGTGGCCTGCGCGTAGCCGAGCGAGGTGAGCGGGCGGCAGGCGTAGCCGTAGCGGGCGGTGAGGCGCTCGGTCTCTTCGATGAGGCCGCGGTCGAACATGGCGGCGGCGCGCTGGTCGATGCGCTCGTAGAGGCGCTGCCGGGGCGGGTTGAGCCCCAGGCGGAGAATGCGGTAGCCGGTGAGTGCGTCGCGTCCCTGCTGCCACTGCTCGGTCATCGGGATGTGGTGGGAAAGAGGGCCTGATTGGCCGGGCTGCTGCGGGGTGAGCGAGACCTCGATGGCGCGGACGACCTTGGGGACGTCGTTCGCGTGGATGGCAGCGGCGGCGGTGGGATCGAGACGGGTGAGCAGACGGTGGAGGTAGGCAGGGCCACGATCCTTCGCACGACGGCGCAGGCGTTCGCGCAGGCCGGGTGGTCGAGATGGCTCGGGGAAGAGGCCGTCGATGAGAGCCCGGAGGTAGAGGCCGGTGCCTCCCGCGACAATCGGCAGATGGCCACGTTCCACGATGCCGGCGAGAGCTTCGCGGGCCTGGCGGCTATAGTCGCCGGCCGTGCAGGGCTGGTCGGGCCATGCGATGTCGATCATGTGGTGCGGGACCATCGCGCGCTCCTGGTGCGTGGGCTTGGCGGTGCCGATCTCCATCTCGCGATAAACGGCGACCGAATCGCAGCTTACGATCTCGCCGTTGAACTCCTCGGCCAGCCGGAGAGCAAGGGAGGTTTTGCCGCTGGCGGTGGGGCCGGCGAGGACGATCAGTGGAGTCTCAGGCGCGGTTACCATAACCGCCACCAGCCGTGCGGCGTGAAGACGGTGTGCAGACCGGCGCGCAGCAGGCTGAACACAAGCACGGCGATTGCGAGCAGCACCAGGCCGCGCACCTGGCGACGGCGTTCGGCCTGTTTGCGCTGGGTAGAGTCCGGTTGCGGAGGCAGAGGCATTCGAGGCTTATTCAGGGGGCGTCTTGTTGACGAGGAAGTCGATGCGCAGTTCGAGGTTCGGTCCCTTGAAGCCCGCGGGCAGGGGCGGGAACTGGCCCACGCCGACGATGCCGCCCCAGGCTGCGCGGTCGATGGCGGTGTCCTGGCTGGAGCCGTCGAGGCTCATGGCGGCGATGCGGCCGTCGGGGGAGATGGTGAAGCGGATCAACGTCTCACCCTGCTTGTTGAGCGGTGGGCGCGCCTCCTCCGGGATCAGGGGGAGCCAGGTTCGTTTGATGTCGCCGAGGATTCTTCTCAGGTATGGGCCGAAGTCCACGCCCATAGTGTCCGAAAGCACTTCGACGCCGGTGTTCGCGCCCTGGTGCGAGAGCGGCGCGTTCTGGCCGTAATCGCCTCCCGTGCCGTGGTCGCGCATGGCGTCCTGTGCTGCCTGCTTCACGACATCGCCGGCGGTCTGGTTGGGGTTGCCGAAGTTCGGGCGCGTGGGAGCGGGCTTGGGGGCGTCGGCCAGCGCCTGCTGGGGCTGTTGCGGCGGATGTTGAGGCAGAGGGGGCGGGGGCGGCTGCTGTTGCGGAGCTGGAGCCGGCGGCGTGGGCTGGGCCTGTCGTGCCGGAGCGGGGGGGGCGGGTGTGCCTGCCTTGCGCATGGCCTGCAACTGCGCCAGCGTCTTCTTATCGAGCGTCGGATGCGTGGTCTGCTGCATCCGGTCCTTGTCGCTGATTACCTTCCTCGATTTTGGCGGGAGCGACTTCGACAGGTCCTTCGGCGCATCCAGGAAGGTGAGCTGTTTGTCGCGATCCTTGAGCACGTCGGCGGGACTGATGAGCCGCGGCTGGTGAAAGAGCACGCGCGGCCCGTAGAAGAGAAACCAGCCCACGGCAAGGTAGAAGATGAGCGAGATGTAGATCGACTCACGAAAACGAGCCCTTGAGCGTTCGTCGTCGAGCGAGTCCAGCAGATGGATCAGCTCATGTTCTTCGAGTTCGCCGAAGCGGCCAGTGCGCACCTTCGCAGGTGGGTTGGGCGGTGCGGGGCTGGGCGGCGTCTCGAGTGTGGGCATGAGGGGCTATGAGGTCTGACGGCTGCGGGAGGGGAAAGTTGCACAGGCAAACCGGACCCTGCGCCGGCGAGGTTCCGCCAGTCTGCACAGTTCTTACTATTTTCTCACCTTTTGGGCCGATCGCTGCCGTCCTGATCCGTTGGGGGGAGTAGATGCCCTGAGACCCGGTGAGGGACCGGTACACTGGAGAGGTGATCGATACTAGTCCCGAAGCTCCTTTTGCTGCCGTCCTTACCATCAGCGATCGCTGCTTTCGCGGCGAGCAGCTCGACCTCTCCGGCCCCGCTGTCCGGGAGCTGCTGGAGAGCGCCGGTTTCACTGTATCGGCAACCGAAACACTTCCCGATGAGGTCGACCAGATCGCCGCCGCACTGCGTCATCATGCGGGAGGCGCGAGTGTGATCGTGACCACGGGAGGCACCGGGCTGGCTACGCGCGACGTCACCCCCGAGGCGACCAGGCTGGTGTGCGACAAGCTGGTCGACGGGCTGGCCGAGCGGATGCGCGCCGACGGCCTGCTGCATACGCCGTTCGCTCCACTGAGCCGCGCGGTGTGCGGCACGCTCGGAGCCACGCTGATCGTCAACCTGCCCGGCAGTCCCGCAGGTGCGCGGTCTTCGCTCGCGGCCATTGTGGAGCTGCTGCCCCACGCGCTCGACCTGCTTGCCGGGCGCACCGGACATGTAACTGCGGAGCCGCCCGGCGACCGGAACGAGCCGGCACGCAGGTAAAATAGAGATTACCTGCCGTGAAGATCTCTCCGTTTGCGCTGCTCCATAAGCTGAATCTGGTGATGCTTGCCGCCCTGAAGCCGCTCGGCATCTGGGGCATCGGCGCACTTGCCATCATCGATTCCTCGTCGATCCCGATGCCGATCGACGCGCTGCTGATCGACTATGTCGCGCACGATCACGCGCGGTTTCTGCTTTACTGCCTGATGGCCGCGGTCGGCTCCGCCATCGGCAGCCTGCTCCCGTACTATCTGGGCCGCGCGGGCGGGGAGCTCTTTCTGCTGAAGCGCATCAACCGCGAGCGCTATGAACAGTTGCGCGACCGCTTCGAAAAGCAGGAATTTCTGGCCATCATGGTTCCCGCGATGATGCCGCCGCCCATGCCGGTCAAGCTGTTCGAGTTTGCAGCCGGTGTCTTCGAGATGAAGCCCATCTGGTTCCTGAGCGCGATCTGCGCGGGCAAGTTCATCCGGTTCCTCATCTGGGCGATCATCACGATCACGTATGGCCCCGCAATTCTGCATACCATCACGCGCACCCTGCACCGGCACCTCGGCCTTGTGCTCAGCGGATCCGGCGTTCTGCTCGTGCTGCTGCTGGTCTATGTGCTGGGCAAGGTGTTCGATGGCCGCAAGGGAACTGCCCTGCCTGTGGAAGAAAGCTAAGGCTGATCTCAAATGGGTATGCGCTGCAAAAGCTGTCCTGCCGGACGGGCCCACTCCGGTCAGTCACCCCACAAACGAAGACCTGTTTGCGGGGACCCGATTCGGCGGGCACTTCGTGCCTTGTATACCGGTCTTGACACCATCTACTGCGATGGCCCTCCCGTTGGTCGGGATCGAGAATGAGTAGATCGGTTGGACTACCGCTGGATGTGGCCTTCCATCTCCATCCGCACGATGCGCCTGTCGTCGTTGAGATAGACGGTGCCGGAGAGCGGTGAGTTCTCGCGTCCATGCATGAGCGACGTGTCGTACATGAAACGCAGGTCGCGAAAGCTCACCATGGTAAGCCCCGCCGCATCTTTGCCGGTCTCTGTGACCAGCGGAAAGCTCGACCAGTCGAGATACACCTCGCCCAGCCAGGTTCGTTTGGCCACCAGCGTCGCCAGCGTGGTCGGCGGCTTGTAGATAACGTCCGCCTCCTGGTTGAAGGCGACTTCCTCGCTGAAGGTGTTCACATTGGGGGTCAGGTAGGTCATCGGCGTTTCGACGACGGCATGCCAGTGAAACGGGTTGGCCGGATAGGGATTGGCCGAGACGCGAAGCACCTCTGCTCCGCTGTAGTCTGCGGCCATCGCCAGTTGAACCGCCTTCTCGTGCTCGAACGCCCGCCAACCCCACAGCGCGACGACTCCCACGAGCGCGAAGATAGCCCAGCCGCGTCCGCGAAAAGGTGTCTTCCGCACACCCACCTCGCTATTGATCAGGCCGAAGAGCGACGGCGCAACCAGGCCGATCAGCAGAAGCACGAACATGACCGGCTCGAAGATGAAGACGAAGGAGCCGCTGTACCAGCGCGGGTTGAAGGGGAAGAAGGGGCGCAGGCCGTAGTTGTTGGTCCAGTCCAGCAATAGGTGGCTCAGCAGGGCGATGAGCGCGAAGCCATAGAGGAGACCCCAGCGTACGGGAGCGCTCCTTTTCGCATGGTGGTGTGGGGGCTGCGTGGCGCTGCTCCGGCGACTTCGCCAGCGATGCCATAGCCAGACGCCGCCCACGACAATCGCCGCCTCGAACGGGATGCCGAGGAACGTATGAGTCCATCCGCGATGATGCTGGAACGCGGCAACTGGCCCATCGATGGACCAGAGCGTATCGAGGTCCGGCGCCTCCGCCGCAAGCACCATGACGACCGTGGCGTAGGCTGCCTTGCGGTTGAACCCGGCGCGCGCGAGGCAGGCTCCGGTCATCAGGTGGGTTATCGGCTCCATGGGTCCAGCATATCGTGACGTCTCCCGATGGCTCTTTATAATCGCTGTCATGGCGCATGCCCTCACGCCCGACCAGCAGTTGCAGGAGCTGCGCGACCAGCTTCGTCATCATGAGCACCTCTACTACGTTCTCGACGCGCCCGAGCTGACCGACGCGCAGTACGACATGCTGATGAACCGGCTCAAGAGCATCGAGCAGGAGCACCCCGAGTCGATCACGCCGGACTCGCCTTCGCAGCGCGTCGGGGGCAAGCCGCGGGAGGGCTTCGTCAAGATGCCGCACTCGCGTCCCATGCTCTCGCTCGACAACGCCTACAACGAAGAGGAGCTGCGCGCCTGGGACCAGCGTGTGCATGATGCATTGCCCAGCGCGGAGGCGGTGCGCTACGTGTGCGAGCTGAAGCTGGATGGGCTTTCGCTCGCGCTGCACTATGCGCCTGGCGTTCATGGATCGGCTCATCTTGAACGCGGTCTCACACGCGGCGATGGGTCGATCGGCGAAGACGTGACCAGCAATGTGCGCACCATGCGTTCGGTGCCGCTGAGCATCTCCGGGGCGAAGCTGGCCGCTGCGGGACTGCCGCAAAGCTTCGAGGTGCGCGGTGAGGTGGTGCTTCCGCAGGCGGCGTTTCTGAAGCTCAACGAGGAGCGCGAGGCGCTTGGCCAGTCGCCTGCCGCAAACCCGCGCAATGCGGCTGCCGGCACCATCCGCACGCTCGAGCCAAGCATCGTCGCGCAGCGCAGGCTGGACTTCTATGCGTACTTTCTATTGCAGGATGGCGAGTTTATGCTGCCATTCCAGTCCGTGACACTCGATGCCCTGCGCTCCTCCGGTTTCCGGGTTAACCGGTACGCCCAGGCCGTCGCAGACATCGACGCTGTGCTCTCGTTTATCGCGGACGCCGAGCCTCTGCGCGACACGCTCGGCTACGAGATCGATGGCGTCGTCATCAAGGTCGATGCGACGGCGCAGCAGCGGCGGCTGGGGTTTACCGGCAAGGCTCCGCGCTGGGCCATCGCCTATAAATTCGCGGCACGGGCGGGCATAACGCAGCTCGAAGGCGTCCAGTTCCAGGTGGGGCGCACGGGCAAGGTGACGCCGGTTGCCGTGCTTGCGCCGGTCTCGATCGGGGGCACGATGGTGAGCCGCGCGACGCTGCACAATCTGGACGAGATCGGCCGGCTGGGCGTACGCATCGGCGACTTCGTCCAGGTGGAGCGCGGCGGCGACGTGATACCGAAGATCGTCGAAGTGGTCGACGATGCAACCCATCCGCGCGGAACGCAGGAGATCGTCTTCCCCCGGCTCTGTCCGGAGTGCCAGAGCGAACTCGTCCGGGCCGAGGGCGAGGTAGACTGGCGCTGCGTCAACGCAAACTGCCCGGCCAGATTGCGCGAGGAGCTGTTGCACTTCGCGGCGCGCGGCGTGATGAACATCGAGGGGCTTGGGGACGCGATGGTCGCGCAGCTACTCGCCGCCGGTTACGTCAGCGGGATGGCCGACCTCTACCACGTCACAAAAGAGCAGTTGCTGAAGCTGGATCGCGTTGGGGAGAAGTCGGCGCAGGCGTTGCTGGACGAGATTGAAAGGTCGAAGTCGGCGTCGCTCGCACGCGTGCTGCTTGGCTTGGGAATACGATTTGTCGGAGAGCGTACGGCCCAGCTACTAGCGGCTCACTTGGGTTCGATGGATGCCCTGATGGCGGCAAACGCGGAGGAGTTGGAGGCGGTCAACGAGGTCGGTCCGCGCGTCTCGCAGGCCATCGTCGAGTTCTTCGCGGAGGAACGAAACCGCGAGCTGATCGAGCGCCTTAGAGCAGCCGGGCTGACCTTCACCGCGGATAAGCGCGTGACCACATCGACGCTCGAAGGGCTGACCTTTGTGCTCACCGGAACGCTGCCGAACCTGACGCGCGAATCGGTGAAGGAGAAGATCGAGTCGGCCGGAGGGCGCGTCTCTGGCAGCGTCAGTAAGAAGACCAGCTACCTGGTTGCAGGCGAAGAGGCCGGTTCGAAGCTGGACAAGGCGACTTCGCTCGGTGTTTCGGTGCTCGACGAGCGAGGTTTGCTGAAGCTGCTGCAGGATGGGCCTGTCGACGCCTCCGGCCTCGCTCCAGAGTGACGTAACATATAAGAAACTTATTTGGTTACATATACGTTACGCCGGCGAGTTTCGCCGGGAGATCACTTATTTGGATTCGCCGTGTGCGGATAATCCACTCGCAGCGAGAGGATTTCATACGGCTTTATCGGAATCGTCACCTTGTCGGCTGCAAGCCTGAGTGCCGTTCCGACCGGCTTCTCCATCAAATTCGTTTCGGTCGCGGAGGTGGCGCCCGGCGGCACCGTGAAGCTGACCTCCGACTGCTTGCCTGCCCATTCGAAGACGCGGAAGATCAGCCCGTTGTCGTCCTCGGCCTTCTTGACGGCGGTCAGGACGACGTTCTCCGGCGTTACTGAAAGATAGGAGTGTTCGGCAGGCAGGGCTCCTGTGTGCGACTCGACCTGCACGGCGCGCAGCTTATAGTTGTACTCGTAGCCTGCGCGTTCGGTTCGGGCCTGCTTCCACGCCCCCGCGTGGGGATAGAGCGAATAGCCGAAGTGGTGGTGGCCGCGGTCGGCATTCGGGTCGGGCCAAATGGGCGAACGCAACAGCGACAGCCGCAGCACGTTGTCCTTGGCGTCGTAGCCGTACTTCGATTCGTTGATCAGGCTGAAGCCATGCTGGGCGTCGCCGAGGTCGGCCCAGCGCAGGGCAGGCACCTCGAACCTGGCCTGCTCCCAGGTGTTGTTGCGCGTGGTGGGCCGGTCGATGCTGCCATACGGAATCTCGTAGGTCGCCATGGGCCCGCTCGCGGCCAGCGGAAATGCCGCCTTCAGCAGAACGTGCGTCTCGTGCCAGTCGATGTCATTGATCACGTCGACCGTATCCGCGCCTGCATAGAGCGTGATGTCCTGCACGAACTTCGAGCTCTGCCAGGTGCGGCTCACGCGGATGACGGCGCGCATCGGCCCCTTCTCGACCAGCGCGACCGAGTCCACCTTTTCGATCGGGGTCATGTGGTCGAGCGTGCCGGGATCGACGTTCCATGCGTCGTACTGCTTCGGCGTGTCCTTGAAGGTCTGCAGTTGATTGCCGCACGCGCCCTTCGCCAGGCTCTCGAAGTTCGCCTTCTTGTCGAACAGGCTGGTGATGCATCCGGTCGCGGGATCGACGGTCACGCGCAGCGCGGCGTTCTCGATGGTCGTCCCGGTAGCCTTCAGATCGGTCGCGAACGGCTTCGCGCCGGACGGTGTATTGCCGGACACATGCAGAACCTCGTAGCCCATGGAAGGCACGTCGCTGACATCGACCAGCAGCTTGTAGCTGTTCGTCTTCGCATCGTTCGACAGCACGCTTGTTGGCAGCATGTGGCCGCGGGCATCGGTCACGAAGACGCCGTGCGTGGACGCCTGGGGAAGCTGAACGTCGACAGGAACGACGCCCGACCGCTGCCATGCGAGCGGATTGAAGACCAGCACCGGCACCCCGCCAGCGCCGTGCGTATTGATATTGGCGGCGAGCGTGTGCAGGGCTTTTGCGGAGACCTCGTTCGTTGCCCGGCGCACCTGGTCGAAGTCGTCCTGTGCGTCCTTGTAGATGACGCCGATGCCGGATCCGGCGGCGAGATCGTGAAAGTCGTTGAAGGTGATCTTCTTCCACGCGCCGGTCAGCTCGGCGTTGGGGTACGCGTCGCCATCCAGCCACGCCAGCGAGGCATACTTCTCCGCGTTCAACGTCCACTCTTCACTCTCGCGCATGTTGCGTTTATGGTTGGCCTGGGTGGTGAAGACGCCGCGGTGAAACTCCAGGTACATCTCATCTTTCCAGGTCGGAATGGCGGTCTTGCCTTCTTCCGGGGTGGGGAATTTGTAACCTTTTGCGATCGAGGCGTAGTCCCACTCGGGCGAGTCGGCGGAGAGCCGCTGCTCCGCGTGTGTGAAGAACGGCTGGGCGAGCCCGTACTCCATCTTCGGAACGATCTTGTCCGGCTGCGCCCAGTGGTCGCCCTCGTCGAGAATGGCGCGCGTGGGGCCGCCGCCGTGGTCGCCGATGCCGTAGAGGTCCATCATCTCCTCCATGCCGGGCGCGCGCTGACGAGCCTGCGCGAGATCCGCGGAGAGCCGGACCGGATTGAGGTTGCCATTGGCGTAGTCGTGCGGGAAGTAGGTCAGCACCTTGCTGCCGTCCGGCGACTCCCACCAGAACAGCTTGAAGGGAAGCTGGTTGGTGTCGTTCCACGTCATCTTCTGGGTGACGAAGTAGTCGACGCCGGAGCGCTTGTAAATCTGCGGCAACTGCCAGTTGTAGCCGAACGAATCGGGGTTCCAGCCGATCCGGACATCGACGCCATACTCCTTCTGGTACCAGCGTTTGCCGATCAGCAGCGACCGGACCTGCGATTCGCCGTCGGGCATATTCAGGTCGGGCTCGACCCACATGCCGCCGACCACCTCCCACCGGCCTTCCTTGATACGCTTCTTGATCTCCTCGTTCATCGCCGGGTACTTGTCCGCGATCCACTCGTTGTACTGCGCGGCGGATTGCGTATAGGTGTAGTTCGGGTACTCGTTCATCAGCTGGAGCGCCGTGCCGAAGGTTCGCTTCACCACGTCAACCGTTTCGGTCCAGGGCCACAGCCATGCGGCGTCGATATGCGAGTTACCGGTGAGGTGCAGCGTGGCCTGCTTCAGCATCGGCTTCAGCGGCTCAAGCTCGGCGGTGGCCTGCTGCAGGGAAGCGTCGAACCGCGTCTGGTTCGCGGCGTCGAGCGCGGGCAGATCGACCGCCCCCATCGCATGTTGCAGCGTCGCAAGGTCCTGCGGGGCATGCTGTGAGAGCGAGGGAATCAACACAGTGGACGAGAGAAACTCCAACCGGAGGTCCTCCGGGTTCGGCCTGTTCGGGGCGAAGTCGATCTTCATTGGGGCGCCGCGAAAGGTCTTCTTGTCGATCGTCGCCAGCAGCTTGACCGCGATCAGCACTTTGTCGCCGGGCTTTGCCTGATCGAACAGCACGATGGGCTCGAGGTCGTCGCCCAGGGCCACGCGGCGGCCGTTGAAGTAGATGATCTGCGGCATGGGGCCGTTGGCGCTGGCGTCGAACCTGAACCAGATGCGGGCACCGGTGAGGTCGTAGCCGTTCAGCGTCTTCGGAACCTCGACTGTGCGCCTGTACCAGACCGCCTCGACCGGCGCTGTCGTTCCGGGCTTCACCAAAGGCCAACTGCTGTCGTCCAGGCCTTCGGATTCACCATGCGCAAGATCGCCGGCGTGGACTCGCCACTGCTCCGCCGGAAGGGTGTCGAGGCTTGATAGCCGCTCGATCACTTTTTGCGATTGAGGAGAGAGGGACCGGGTGATCTGCGCAACCTGCGTGGCCGACTGGGCGTGAGCGGACCCTGAAAGCAGGAAGGTCGCAGCGGCAGAGACCGCAATCGTCAGAAAGCGCGTGATGCATGTGCAATGGGATTCAGTCTGCGACAGGTCGGGCAAGAGTAGCTCCTTCGGCCGGGCCGTGGAAATCGAAACGGGGCACGATGGCTGCCGGCGCACATCTCCGTCGGAATTCTCGACAGGACGAGTCTAATTCACTTTGCCTGAGATCGCTTCGATGCCGCCTGGCTAGAGTCCCAGCGCATCATTCACATCGCGGACCAGATTGCGCAGGTAGCTGCGCTTGTTCAGCAGCGCCACCATCGCCTCTTTGGCGGCGGACTTCGCAGCGTGGTCGCCGGAATCCACAGCAGCGTCCCAGGCAGTCCAGAGCCGCTCGAGCTCAGACTGCGTCTCCACCATTCGGGCGTCGAAGGCGTCTTTGGCGGTCATCAGGTCGCGCCGCAGCTCAGGCTCATCCTCGCCCATCTGTCTGGCGGCGCGCATCTCGGCGAGCTGCATGTTGAGTTCGAAGACCTCTTCGAGAAGCTCCGGCGGAACGATCTGCTTCTTCTGCTCGCCCGAGGTGCGTGCCGCGTCGGTTGCGGCCTTCGACTGCTCCTCGAGCTCGACACCTTCGAGCGTCAGAAGATAGTGCGTGCGCAGGATGGGATCTTTCAGGGTGCGATAGGCATCGTTGAGCCGCGAACTCTGAGCGAGCGCCGCCTCCTGCTCCGCTATTGGTTTAGAGGCGAAGCGGTCGGGATGCAGCTTTCGGCTGAGCGCGTAGAACTGCTTCTCAAGCGGGGGAACCTCAAGTTTGAGCTTGCGGGGAAGATCGAAGAAAGAAAAATAATCTCCTGAAGCTGCGTTTGGATCGCTCATGCGGGAACGGCAATCCAGTCTGCCTGCGTAACCGGCTCAGGAATGGGAAGGCCATCTTCAAGCAACGCGTCGATGTAAACCTTCATGCCATCGCGAATGAGCGTAGCTACCTCTTCTCGCGTGTCGGCTGCGACGCCCAGACCCGGAAGGTCCGGTGCGTAAGCTCCCCAGCCACCATCCTTCCCCCGCTCATATATGACCAGATAATCCCGCATCGTTACTCCAAACCTGCTTGCCTGAGAATACTCTTGAGAGTCCCCTCTGGCACGTCCTTGGTGCCGTGATAGGCAGTGACAACGATACCCGGCTTGATCGGGTGTTTGTAGATACGATGGCTCCCGGTAGTTCGCTTCCAGTATCAGCCGTCCTGCTCAATGACTTTGATCAAATCTCTATATTTCATTCAAGATTTCATGCAAGGTCCCTCACAGGTAGATACAGAAGATCGTGAGTGGACCTGGAAAATTACTTCCCTGAGACAAGGAATTCTACGCCGTGAAGCTCGAGCCGCAGCCGCAGCTTTTGGTGGAATTTGGATTGATGAAATTGAAGCCCTGCCGCATCAGGGTCTCCTCGAAGTCGAGCACCATGCCGTGCAGGTAGATGAAGCTCTTTGGATCGACAAAGATGCGAATGGGAGCTGCATTCGTGGGGTCGCCGGCGGTCTCGATTCCGGCTCCGAAGGCGTAGACCCGGTCGCGCTCGCGAGGCTGCGTGTCGAAGCGGATGTTGTAGCTCAACCCGGAGCAGCCGCCTCCCTGGATGCCGACCCGCAGGCCGCCCTGCTCTGGCGAAACATTCTCCTTCGCCATCGCAATCCGAATACGCTTCAGCGCCTTCTCAGTGATCTGAATGCCCTTCTGACCCGGATCCTGACCTTCGGCCGTGAGCACATTCATCCCTGCAAGCGGATTCTTCGCATGTCCCGATGCAGCAGCAGTGTGTGCCGCTTCCATCTCCGCCGCGGTTTGTAAGGTGACCATCGCCATCATGCCCTGCCCTTCAAGAAACCAACCGCAGGCGACCGCGGATAAGAGCGGATTGTCACGGATAAAAGACCCGGCCACAGTACAGGCCGTTGCCTTAATCCGTGATATCTGCGGTCGCCTGTCTTCCGGTCTTAGTGAGCAGCCGCGACCGCTGCGGTCTCGGCTACGCTGTTCTTCTTCTTCCAGTCGCCGATTGCCGCACGGATTGCATCTTCCGCCAGCACCGAGCAGTGAATCTTTACCGGAGGAAGCGCAAGCTCCTTGACGATGTCGGTGTTGGAGATGGCAAGCGCCTCATCGATGGTCTTGCCCTTTACCCACTCGGTCGCGAGCGAGGAAGAGGCGATCGCCGAACCGCAGCCGAAGGTCTTGAACTTGGCATCTTCGATCACGTTCGTCTCGGGATTGACGCGAATCTGCAGACGCATCACGTCGCCGCACTCCGGCGCGCCTACAAGCCCGGTTCCAACCGAATCCGAAGCCTTGTCCATCTGTCCGACGTTCCGAGGATTGTTGTAGTGGTCGATTACTTTATCGCTGTATGCCATGACGTTTCTCCTTGTTCCTGTTCTCCTGAAGCCTGATTCCTGAACCGACGTTGAACTGGTTGCAAATTTAGTGCGCAGCCCACTCGATCTTAGTAAGGTCGATGCCTTCCTTCACCATTTCGTAGAGCGGCGAGAGCTCACGCAGCTTCGATACCACGTCGATCAGCTTGTCCGAGACATAGTCCACCTCGGCCCTGGTATTGAAGCGGCCTAGCCCGAATCGTATCGAGCTGTGCGCCACATCGTCGCCCAGTCCCAGAGCCTTCAGTACATAAGATGGTTCGAGCGTCGCCGAGGTGCAGGCCGAACCCGAAGACACTGCAATATCGTTGATGCCCATCAGCAGGCTCTCGCCCTCGACATAGACGAAGCTGATGTTCAGGTTGCCCGGCAGATGGTGGTCCATGTTGCCGTTCACATGCACATAGTCCAGCGCACCCTCGAACTTCGCCTTCATGTAATCGCGCAGGTCTTTCTCGCGCTTGCCCTCGGCCTCCATCTCCTGCCCTGCGATCTCGCACGCTTTGCCCAGCCCGACGATGCCTGGAACGTTCAGCGTGCCGGACCGCATTCCGCGCTCGTGGCCGCCGCCGTCGATCTGCGCCGAGATCTGAACCCGCGGATTGCGCCGGCGGACGTATAGCGCGCCGCAACCCTTCGGCCCATAGATCTTGTGCGCCGTCAGCGAGAGCACGTCGATGTTCATCTCCTGCACGTTGACCGGAATCTTGCCTACGGCCTGTACCGCGTCGGTGTGGAAGATGATGCCCTTCTCATGGCACAGCTTGCCGATCTCGGCAATCGGCTGGATGACGCCAATCTCGTTGTTCGCAAACATGATCGACACCAGGATGGTCTTGTCGTCCATGGCGCGCTTGAGGTCTTCGAGGTCGATCAGGCCATCGGCCTGCACGGGCAGATAGGTTACGCGGAAGCCCTGCTTTTCCAGGCGCTTGCAGGTGTCGAGCACGGCCTTGTGCTCCGTCACCTGGGTGATGATGTGGTTGCCGCGCTCGCGATACATCTCGGCGATGCCCTTCAGGGCGAGGTTGTTCGACTCCGTCGCGCCGCTGGTGAAGATGATCTCCTTCGCGGTCGCGCCGATGAGCTTGGCGATCTGCTCGCGGGACTTTTCGACCGCCTGCTCCGCCTCCCAGCCAAAGGCATGGTTGCGGCTGGCCGCATTGCCGAAGACCTTGCCGAAGTACGGCAGCATTGCGTCGAGGACGCGGGGATCCATCTGCGTGGTCGCGTGGTTGTCCATATAGATGGGCAGCGTGACGCCGGCCGGCAAGGGTGTCGAGGACTTGCTGACGATCATGCCGTTGTTGCTCATGTCGTTGATTTCGCCGTTGTGGAAGACTTCACTGCTCATGCTCACTCCTCTGAAATCGAAAATCTAAACTCGTGTCATTCCAACCGCGCCAACCGCGATCGCTACACCGCGATACTCACCAGGCCGCCGCCCAGCGAAGCGCCTGCCCCGGCGTGCTCTCCTTCCGCTGCCTCAACCAGGTCGGCGATGCGGATTCCGTTCAGCAGGTCTTTGATACTGTCGTTCACCTTGCGCAGCGGTTCTTTGATGGTGCAATGTCCCGCAAGGTCGCAGGTTCCGTGAATCGTAATGCAACTGGTAATGAACAGCGGACCGTCGATCGCCCGAATCACCTCAAAGGCCGTGATGTCGGTTGGCCGCCGCGAAAGCGAATATCCCCCGTTAGTGCCGGCGTGCGACACAAGAAGCCCGGCTCTGGCCAGTGTTTGCAGTATCTTGGCCAGTAGATGCGGAGGGATATGGTAGGCATCCGCTATATCCTTCGCGCTGTAGGCCGTGCTATGGGCGCTGCTGCCGGTCTGCTCTGCCAGGTACTTCAGAGCCATCAGACCGTAATCCGCTTTTTTGGTCAGACGCAGCATGTCGGCTTGCAAGCTCCACAACCGGAATACCGAACCCAAATCCGGACACTTCCAGTCGTAGATAGTGTACGTCCAGCGCGACGCAGATGCAACCGGCCAGACCAGCGTGCCAGACCAGTGTGCCAGACCGGCATTCCGAGACCGGCATTCCGAGACCGGCATTCCCCGTTGCTGGACTTCGCCATTTTTGAAATCTCGAAAATTCACCAGAACAACGGTTGACAAGCCCTTGAAAGACGGGCAAAATCCATACCATCCACACCCCACTCCCATGATTGCCACCTGCAAACATCCCATCGTCAAAGTGGTCGCCCGCGAGGACGACGTCGAGTTCGTCGAGTGCCAGCAATGCCGCGAGGTCTTCGATTCCGCCGAGTATAACGACATCGCGCTCGAAGAGAAGGAAGCTCTCGCCGAACCGGCCTCCCGGGACCAGACCGCCTCCCGGGACCAGATCGCCTCTCGGGGGGGAGTCGTACGCCGGCCGCGCCCCTGAACCAACCCCTTACACCGTAGTCCTGTCGGGCGCCGCGTTCATTCGCCTCAACACGATCCAGGCGTACTGCGCCGCCGAGAGCGGAGCCAGCACGGCGATCGCCCGCACCAGCACGTCCCGAAGCACCCCCAGTGGCTGCGACCCGAACGCCTTCTGCGACAGAACCGCCACCAGCGCGATGATCTGCACGAGCGTATTCAGCTTGCCAAACAGGCTGGGGCGAAAGTCTCGCAGCGTCCCGGTGGCGAACAGCAGCGTGGCAATCAGCAGGATGCCGAGGTCGCGGCTGAAGACCAGCACCGTCACATAGCGCGGCATCAGCCCCACATGCGTCAGCACCACGAACAGAGTGCTCAGCAGCAGTTTGTCGGCGATGGGGTCGAGATAGAGGCCCAGCGTGGTCTTCTGTCTCAGCCACCTTGCCAGCAGCCCGTCGAACGCGTCGCTGATGCCGGCCAGCATGAACAGCCCGAAGGCAATTCCGTAGTGGCCGTCGAGAATCTCGATGATCAGGAAGGGAATGATGAACAGCCGCATCAGGGTGAGCAGGTTCGGCGCGGCGCGGACTTGAGTGAGGAAGGGCACGGTGAGGGTGAACCCATCCTAAATGAATCCTAAGTGAATCCAGGAGCCCGATTACCCGGCTTAGCGCTCAGGAGTACGCATTCAGGCGCACAACTCTTACCGAACCGGGCCATCACGCCACAGAGCGTCTTCCGGCTTGGCGAACACGGAAAGATTTCCTGAGCGATTATCTGACCGCCTGGAACGGCTGTGTTTTCGGGCCAAGTCGCCGGGCTGCCACGAGGGGCAGAGCGAGATCTACGACAGCGGTTTTTCTCCAGTGCGAATAAACACTACGGTTCTTAGAGAACTCACCAGCGAAAGACCGACCGCAATCCACAAGATAGCGCGGAATCCGGACACAAACGATTCGGCAATCGCTTGGCGGCCACGCGGGTCAGAGGTTTCCGCAGCGGCGAGTTTGGGGCGCTGAACGTCAATCTGTTGGCGAACCTCAGGCGGCAATGACAGGGCGTTCAGCCGCCGATCGAGAGAGCGATTGAAGACACCGAACAAGACAAGGCCAAGGACCGCGACCGCCATCAGACCGGCGATGCGCGAAACTGCGTTATTGATA
Organism: Edaphobacter sp.; assembly: GCA_965277575.1. Lineage (GTDB taxonomy): Bacteria > Acidobacteriota > Terriglobia > Terriglobales > Acidobacteriaceae > Edaphobacter. The sequence goes on along the minus strand of CBDIDK010000002.1, from coordinate 1,624,618 downwards.
CCCGAAGCCACACCGGCGCGATCCTGGTTGACCGAGCTCATCACCGTGGTTGTAAGCGGCGCGACGCTGATTGCCATGCCCAGTCCGAGAATCACTACGGCGGGAAAGAATGTGGACCAGTAGGTGCCACCGATGTCCGGCCTGGCAAAGAGGGCGAAGCCGGCAGCGGCGATGATTGGACCGATGACAAGCGGCTTCTTCGGACCGTAGCGGCTGACCAATCCGCCCGACCATCGCGAAAGAGAAAACATCAACAGAACCAACGGCAGTAGCGCCGCGCCCGCCTGGGTTGCCGTGTAACCCTGCACCTGAATCAAGTTCAACGGGAAAAAGAAGAGCACGCCGCCCAAGGCGCTGTACAGAAAAAACGTGAGCAGGTTCGCTCCACTGAAGTTATGCGAACGGAACAGTGCAAGTGGAAGCATGGGGGCGGCCGAATGTGCTTCGACAAAAAGGAAGGCGATCAGGGCGGCGACCCCGATGGCACCGCAGATAGGAATCATTATGCCGCCGTGCGAGGCCTCAATCAATGCATACACGATGCCGCCGAATCCCACGGTGGCCAGCAGGGTGCCCATCCAATCGAGCGATTGCTTTTGCGTTGCGCCGCGGCTTTCCGGGACGCGCCAGATGGTAATGCCAAGAACGATGAATGCAATCGGAAGATTGATGAAAAAGATCCATCTCCAGGATGCGTGCTGGACGAGCCATCCGCCGAGCACGGGACCGATGGCGGCGGTGATCGCGGTAAAACCGGACCATGTGCCGATGGCGCGTCCGCGCTGTTCAGGCGGGAAAGAAGCGCTGATGAGTGCCAGGCTGCCCGGCACAAGCAGTGCGCCGCCGACGCCTTGCAGAGCTCGGGCGGCGATCAGTTGGTCGAGATTGGGAGCAAGACCGCACCAGGCGGAAGCGCCGACAAAAAGCGCGACCCCGGCGGCGAAGATTTTGCGGCGCCCGTACAAATCGCCGAGAGATCCTCCCGTAAGAAGCAAGGCAGCCAGCGTGAGCGCATAAGCCTCCACAATCCATTGCACACCGGTTACCGTCGCGTGCATGGCTGTTTGCAATGCTGGGAGAGCCACATTGACGACGGTGCTGTCGATAAAAGCCATACTCGAACCGAGGATGGTGGCGGCGAGTATCCAGGCGCCGCCGCTGGCTGGAAGTCGAGCGGAAACTCCGCTCAGCATTACGGCTTTATCACATGGAGGGTTGGCTATGTTGGCCATGGCGTTAAACAGGTGCAGGTTCAGCGTAAGCGGATCAGCGGATCCTCCGCAACCAAGTGCGAAACCTAAGTCCCTCGCCATGGGCCGCCATGCCGGACGGTAGTAGTATCGGGAACATGCAGCGGAGAGCCCCTCACAAGCTCCTGGCTGGCACCGCCGCTCGATTGTCAGATCCTTTCGCGGGGTGGGAAGGATAATGTTCCAGTCGATGAGGACGTATGTATATCGGTATCGACTGCGGAACACAAGGCACAAAGGTGCTCGTCATCGACGAAGCTGGTCATGCGCTTGGGCGCGGGTATGCCAGGCACGCCCTGGTCGAGCGCGCTTCGGGCGCTCGCGAGCAGGAGCCCTCGTGGTGGGTGGAAGCGATGCGCGCGGCCATACGGGAGGCGCTCGCCACTTCGTCCCGGCCGGCCGCAGTGCGTGGGCTGGGCGTAAGCGGTCAGCAGCATGGGCTAGTTGTGCTGGACGAATCGTTTCAAGTGATCCGGCCGGCCAAGCTATGGAACGATACAGAAACTGCTTCGAGCAATTCAGAGATCATCCGCAGACTTGGCGGTCGCAAAGCGTTCTTTGAGCGCGTGGGCATCGTGCCGCTGACGGGCTACACCGTTTCCAAGCTGCTATGGCTAGCCGAGCAGGAGCCGGCAAACTTTGCGCGCATTCGTCACATCTTGTTGCCGCATGAATACTTGAACTTGTGGCTAACCGGGAAGCTGGGTGCGGAATTCGGTGATGCGTCAGGAACAGCCTTTTTCAACGTGAGAACACGCACGTGGGCCCGCGAGGTACTCGATGCGATCGACGGTGGGAGCGGTTGCCTGTTCGCCGCGTTACCGCCGCTGCTGCCGCCGAACTCGCCTCTCGGACGCTTGCGCCCCGAGGTGGCGGACGATCTCGGGATCTCCCGGCAATGTGTGGTCTCGGCCGGCGGCGGGGACAATATGATGGGCGCGATTGGCACGGGCAATGTGCGCGAGGGCATTGTCACCATGAGCCTTGGCACATCCTCCACGGTCTACTCCTACAGCAGCAGCGCGCCGTACGACCCGGGCGGCCATGTCGCGCCGTTCTGCTCGTCTTCGGGGGGATGGCTGCCGCTGGTTTGCACGATGAACGCGACCAACGTCGTGACCGCAACCGTGCAGGCACTGGGAAGGGCCGTCGCGGATATCGAGCAGGCACTTGGGCGCACGCCACCGGGCGCAGACGGACTGGTATTCCTTCCCTTCCTCAACGGGGAGCGGACGCCGGACCTGCCGCATGCCCGCGGTTCGATGCACGGCATCTCCGCAACGAACTTCACGGCAGACCATTTGATCCGCGCAGCGGTGGAAGGCGTGAGCTTCGGCATTCTTAACGGTCTGGACCTGATTCTGGCCGGACGCAGCGCGAAGGTGATCCAGGTAATCGGCGGGGGGGCGCGGTCCCAGGCATGGCGGCAGCTCCTGGCCGATGCGACGGGCGCTGTGATCCAGGTGCCGGCGGAAGAAGAGGCCGGGTGTCTGGGCGCGGCCATCCAGGCCCTGGTTGCCTTGAGCGGCACCGGTGGCGCGCCACAGGACTACCTTGCAGCAGCCGAGAGGATCGTGCGTATCGATGAAGGCGCGACCTGCCAGCCACGTGCGACCATGCGTGCGGCCTACGATCACGCGCGGCAAGCATACGCGCAGCACCTGCGGCAGATGTATCCACCGGGCGAATCGTAGGCGCTGCGAAGCCTTCTGTCGCCCCGCCCTGCCAACTCAAAAAGCTCACAGGAAAACACTGATGCCGACCGCCGCACTCGCTGCAATCTTCTCCGCCCACCAACTCACATCGCTTTCAGCGGTCGACGTCGCGATCCTGCTGCTGTACTTCGCGGTTGTCATATTTATCGGGTTCTATGTGAAGGGATCGACCAACACGAGCGAGGAGTTCTTTCTGGCCGGGCGAGAGATGAGCGCATGGATCGCCGGTCTCAGCTTCGTTTCAGCGAACCTCGGCTCGCTTGAGCTGATGGGATGGGCGGGTTCGGCCTATCAATACGGCATCCTGGCGACGCATTGGTATTGGATCGGTGCGATTCCCGCGATGCTTTTCCTGGGTATCGTCATGATGCCGTTCTATTACATCTCCAAGACGCATTCGGTGCCCGGATATCTGCAGCTCCGCTATGGAGAGGGCACCCGCGGCCTGAGCGCGGTCAGCTTCGGGCTCATGACCATTCTGATGAGCGGCGTGAACATGTACGCGATGGCCGTGGTGATGCGGACGGTGCTCGGCTGGAACATGACCTTCAGCATCTGGGTGGGTGCGGCCACGGTTGCGGTGTATGTGATGTTGGGTGGCCTTCGTTCGGCCATTATCAACGAGGTGCTGCAGTTTGTCCTGATCTGGGCTGGCGCGGCGCTAATCCCGATCCTTGGCTTGATTGAGGTTGGCGGGTGGACGAATCTGAAGGCGCAGATTGCGCATAACGTAGGCTCCAACGATTACACCCATCTCTGGTCGACGCTCGGGACCTTCAAGGGCAACCCAATGGGCGTGCACTGGACGGGCATTGTCTTTGGGCTCGGGGCGATCATCGGCTTCGGCTACTGGACGACGGATTTCCTTGTTGTGCAGCGCGTGCTCAGCGCGCATAACCTGCGTGCGGCGAAGATGGCGCCCATCATCGGCGCTGCGTTCAAGATGGCTGTGCCGCTGATTGTGATCGTTCCCGGCCTGCTCGCGCTTGCCGTGCTTAAAAATCCGGATGGCAGCATGATGCACCTGGTGCCTGGCGACGTGGCCAAGATTACGGGACAGCATTCGTACGACGAAGTGTTGCCTTTGATGTTGATCCGCTATTGCGGTCCGGGATTACTGGGGCTCGGTATCACGGCATTGATCGCCGGTTTCATGAGCGGCATGGCCGGAAACGTGAGCGCCTTTTCTACGGTGTGGACGTATGACCTGTATGGCGCCTATATCAAGAAGGACGCCACCGACAAGCACTACGTTTTCATGGGACGCGCTTCCACCGTGGTGGGCATGCTGGTCTCCATCGGCGCGGCGTACCTGGTGGCCCATGCCAATTCCATCATGGATTACGTCCAGGCGTTGTTCAGCTTCTTCATCGCACCCCTGTTCGGCACAGTCATTCTGGGCATGCTGTGGAAGCGCGCGACCAAGGCCGGTGGCTTCTGGGGTCTGCTGGCCGGAACGCTCAGTTCGATCGGGATGTTCGCGTATGTGCAGCATGGCGGCAAAGCGGCCCTGGCCCACATTGCGCTTTCCTCCGACGCGCAGCCGATGGCCGAGAACCTCTATCGTGCCCTCTGGAGCTGGCTTATCTGTGTGCTTGTGACGGTGATTGTCAGCTACATGACGACGCCGAAGACTGACTTGGAACTCAATGGGCTCGTCTACGGAGCCACGGTCATCCCAAGCGACGGCGCGGCTACCCTGTGGCAGAAGCCGATCTTCTGGGCCTGTGTCGTGGCCGTAGTGTTTCTTGCACTCAACATCATGTTCTTCTAACGCACATACAGGGATCGAGGGAACGGGTCATGGCTGAAGGAACTGGGCGTCGTGAATCACTCAGCATATGGTTTTTCGTCGGCATTATGAGCCTGCTGTATGGCCTTGTGCTGCTGCCGTACGGCCTGTGGGCGTGGCTAAGTCACCATGAGGCTGCGACGGCGCTGCACGAGCTGCACCCTACGGCCTGGTGGGGCCTGCTGCTCACCATCTTCGGAGGCTTCTACACGCTGAAGTTCCGTCCGCGCCGAGGTGACCGCGAGCGCACATAGCCGGGCGTGGTGCATTCCGGCCCGGCTGTCGAAGCGGCTCGGAGCGCGATCTTTGTCGAAGACCGAACCTGCTGTTTGTCTCCTGTCGAAATTCAAGACCGTTCTCCAGGGAGTTTTTCAAATGGGTACTCGCTTTCTGTTTGCGTTTGCAGCGCTGTGTCTGGCGGTTTCCGCCCCCGCGCAGAAGTCATCGGCGCCGCCGTACCTCGATCCGTCTCTGACGCCTCAGGTGCGCGCGCATGATCTGGTTTCCCGGCTCACGTTGGCAGAGAAGGCCATGCCGGAGATCCATTGATCGCGGAAGTTGACGTGAAGAACACCGGGCATGTGGCCGGTGATGAAGTGGTGCAGCTTTATCTCAAGCCACCCACATCGGCCAACGGGGGCCTCTCGCCGCGGGTGCAGATCGAAGGCTTCCAGCGTATTCGCCTGCTGTCCGGTGAGCAGCGAAAGGTCACCTTTCGGCTGACCCCGCGCGAGCTCTCCGAAGTAGATGCCGCAGTGGCACCTTAGACCCGGCTGGACGATTACGTCCGATTCCGCGCGGGAGACGGGTGAACCATCCACTCTTGCGGAGCTGACCAACCTATATGAACCGGCGGAGGCAGTTTGGCAGATACCATATTCAGCAGCTTCGAGACCGTGAAGTAGGAAGGGCCAAAGAGCACGTACGCCCGCGTATCACTGGTACTGACCAAGGCAGAAAGGATGCGATGTTTCGGTCGCAGTCTCATCAAGGATTTCCCTGCGAAGGAACTTCAGTTTCCGTCGCGGAAGAATTCGTCGCAGAAGAATTCGGAGGCTTCGAGGCTGAAAGCGATTTCTGGCGTGGCGCCTCAGGCGCGGTAAAAATATCACACGGGGTGCATGCGAGCGCGGCCAGCCGAATCCGTGGCAAGCTCTAAAGAAAGACGATATGAGGAGCCTAAGCGCGTGGCTTCTGCTTTACAATTTCGGCGTAGCCGATCAGGACATTACAAACGGACCGTTCCTTGAAACCGGTATCAAGATCCGGGATTCACCGCCGGTTGCGAAGAGGAGCCAGACGAATGCGGGAAATGGTGCGATTACGGTGGGCCGGTGCAATGTTGGTGTGCCTGGCGGCGACGACGGCAGGGGGCCAGAGCGTCGGTGGAAGCCCGGCGGCTCAGTTGACCATCGATCCTGCGACGATCGTCAGCACTGTCAGCCCAACCCTCTACGGGATGATGACGGAAGAGATCAACCACGCGCTCGACGGCGGCCTGTATGCGGAGCTACTGAACAACCGGACGTTCCGGCCCACATGGGAGGGCGTGGAACACTGGGACCTGGTGCGGTTAGGCAACGCAGAGGCCACAGTTGAAGTGGATCATGCCAACGGGCCAAGCAAGGCGCTGCCATACAGCGAGAAGCTGACGGTCGCCGACGCTTCCATGGGGAGCGCGGCAGGGTTGGCAACTTCCGGGTTCTGGGGCATACCGGTGAAACCGCACACGACGTATCACGGATCCTTTTACGCGAAGGTGGACGACGACGCGGTCGGCCCAGTGCGGGCGCGGTTGGTCCACGACAAAAACGACGCAATGTTGGCGGAAGCCACGGTGGCGCTGCATGCCGGCGCGTGGTCGCAGTATGAGTACACGCTGACTACGGGAGCCATCGCTCCTTCGGCTGACAACCACCTGGTACTGACGGTGGCTCACCCGGGCACGGTGTGGATACAACTGGCATCGCTGATGCCGCCGACCTTTCACGGACGGGTCAACGGGAACCGGCCGGACCTGATGGAGAAGATGGCTGGGTTGCATCCAACGTTTCTGCGGCTGCCGGGCGGGAACTACCTTGAAGGCGATCGGTTGAAGGATTGGTACAACTGGAAAGAAACGATCGGGCCGCTGGTGGACCGTCCCGGGCACCAGGCGCCGTGGACCTACTGGTCGACGGACGGGCTGGGACTGCTGGAATTTCTCGAGTGGTGCGAGGACCTGAAGATCGAGCCGGTGCTGGCGGTGTACGCCGGATACTCCTTGCGGGGCGAGCACGTGGCTCTCGGCAAGGACCTCGACCCCTACGTGCAAGCGGCGCTGGATGAAGTGGAGTACGTGACGGGCGATACTGCGTCGAAGTGGGGCTCGGAGCGCGCGAAGAACGGTCACCCAGCGCCGTTTGCGCTGCACTACATCGAGATCGGCAACGAGGACACCTTCGACAAGTAAGGGAGCTACGACGCGCGCTTCGGTCAGTTCGCGAAGGCGCTCCACCGGCGTTATCCGCAGTACAAGCTGATTGCGACCACGCCGGTGAAGGAGAAAGACCCGGATGAGCGGCCAGACGTGATCGACGATCACTATTACAAGAGATGGGGTGACATGCTGGACTTTACGCATCACTACGACAACGCGCCGCGCAATGGGCCCAAGATCTTTGTCGGCGAATGGGCGACGCTTTCGGGCACCCCGACCCCGAACTTCGGCGGAGCACTGGCGGATGCGGCCTGGATGACCTCGATGGAAAGGAACAGCGACCTGATCGTCATGGCGTCGTATGCGCCACTGCTGGTCAACGTGAATGCGGGGGCGTCGCAGTGGGGAACGAACCTGATCGGGTACGACGCCGCGAAGTCGTACGGATCGCCGAGCTACTATGCGCAGACGATGTTTGGCGGCCATCTGGGCGACGGCACGCCGAAGTCGACGATTGCGAATGCCGGCGAGCGTTTCTATTACTCAGCCACGGTTGATTCGAAGAAGCACGTACTGCACCTCAAACTGGTGAACGCGAGCGATAAGGCGCAACCGCTGGCGATGAACCTGACCGGCCTGAGAGGAGCGCATGTGGCGAAGATGTGGATGCTGCATGGGGCAAGCTACGAGGCGACCAATACGCTCGAGGACCCGCAGGCGATCCATCCGGTGGAGTCGACAGCGAGGGTCAGCGGCGGAATGTGGGCGCACACCGTACCTGGGTTGACGATCGAGGTGATCGACCTTCCGCTGCAGTAGGAAGACGGACCTACGAATCGATTTAGCAAAACGGCGGGTGCCTTTGACCGGGGAACGACGGGAAATACGGACGGCGGCAGCGATCAGACTTGTTGCGCTGGGTATGCCGATCCTGCATTACTACCCCGCTCTTCTCATCGCTCGGGAGCTTGATCCGTTACTGGAGATCGATTGCGCCCTTCTTCGCGAATCCTCTGGATAGACCTCTCAAGCGAGCAAAGCCCGTCATTCTTTTGCTACAATCGATGAGCGGGGCAGTGACACTACCGTGAAACTCGCTCGCCTTCTAAGCATTTATTGAGCCAGTTTGAGCAACAGTTAGTCACGGCTTCTGCGGGAATCGCGTTTATCCAATCGAAGGGATAAAAGCGGTCGAAAGAACGAAAATCAGTCTGACCAGTGATTCAGGGTAACGGATTGAAACAAAGCAGGCGCGTAGCTCAGTTGGTTAGAGCGCTACCTTGACACGGTAGAGGTCTCCGGTTCGAATCCGGACGTGCCTACCATATTCTCAATCACATACACCCTTCGAATTTCGGAGAGGGCGCAAAATGGACACAGAGTGGGCGCAAAACTACCACAATATGTGGGCTCTGTTGCATTAATCGCCGTTTCAGCTACGAGGCTCTACGATAGTGCATGTTCAAGTGCCGCCGCTTTCCTGTCGAAATCATCCTGCTTTGTGTTCGCTGGTATTGCAAGTACGGCATCCGCTACCGTGATTTGGCCGAGATGATGCAGGAACGCGGCGTTGAGGTTGATCCGTCGACGTTGTTTCGCTGGGTCCAGCGCTATGCGCCTGAACTTGAGAAGCGAGTGCGGGCCTATCAGGGCTATGGCTCGACTTCCTGGAGTGTAGACGAAACGTATATCAAGGTGGGTGGCCGGTTGAAGTATCTGTCCGGGCTGTCGATAAGTATGGCGTGCTGATCGACTTCATGCTGCTGGAACGCCGAAGCGCACGTGCAGCTCATCGTTTCCTGAGCAAAGCGGTGAAAACCATGCGCGATTGGCCACCCTCTTCGATCACAACAGACAAGCTTCGTTCCTCCCCTGAGGCGATCGAGCAGCTCAAGAGCGATGGTCAATTGCCGAAAGACACCATGCACCGTATATCGAAATAGCTGAACAACATCATTGAGGCCGATCACGGAGCGCTGAAGCAGGTCATCCGGCCAACCAGAGGATTCCAGACCATGAAGACAGCTACGGCGACGATCAAGGGATTCGAGATCATGCGCATGATCCGCCGACGCCAATGCCTCACCTGCAAGCGCGGAGTGAGGCATGAAGTCCGATTCGTAAACTCTCTCTTCGGTATTGTCGCCTAAGGGAAGTGGCAGCCTCGACAAACCGCGTCTCAGCTAGTTAATGCACCAGAGCTGCCGATACAGCCGCTGGCGGACGTGATAGATATGCTCTATTGCGGCAACAAGCTGCATCCCACACAGAAGCCAGTAGTGGCGTTGGCTCCGCAGGTTCGCAGCTTCACGTTGCCGGGTGAGTTGGTACTCGATTCGTTCGCAGGCAGCGGCAGCTCGTGCGCGGCAGCATCGCTGACGGGCGCAGGTACATCGGCATAGAACTGGACGAGGTGTACTATCAGCAGGCCAGCGAACGTTTGATAAGAGTTCACACAAGAACCGCCGCAAAGAAGCGGTCTTCTCAGATCCTCATTCCCACTTTGAGGTGAGTGTACCCGCGTGCCCAACGCGCCTCAAGGCGAGCTACTTTCTGATCTGTGATCCGCACCGCCTTGACCGGCGCCGCACCCTCGGATTCTTTGCCTGACATGGTGGGAATGAGCATCTCCGCGCAGTTTGCTCGAAAAACTCCACTGGCCCCTGCAACCGTCTCCGGCACCACTTGACCCCTCTCTTTCATGGTGTCCTGACAGGACACCGAGTGGAAGATTTTTCCACGCTTTCGACCCATCCCTCGCCTACTTCGCTCCAGACGTTGCAACGGGGAGCCCCCCACTCGCCGTAGATGCAAACGAAAGGAGCAGATATGCAAATCACTCTTCTCATCAGACGGCCTCGCTTCCGGCAATTGCGCGCGCAGTGCCGGAGGTGGAGCGTTCGATGACACGAGGGAAAAAGCATACAGCGGAGCAGATCGTGAACCTGCTGCGGCAGGTTGAAGTTGGGGTGGCAAACGGGAAGACATTGCCGCAGGCTTGCAAGGAAGCGGAGATCGTAGAGCAGACGTATTACCGTTGGCGCAAGGGGTACGGCGGGTTGAAGGTGGATCAGGCACGAAGGCTGAAGGAGCTTGCGAAGGAGAACGCGAAGCTGAAGCGGCTGGTCTCTGAGCTAAGCCTGGAGAAGCTGGTGTTGAAGGACATCGCCTCGGGAAACTTCTAAACCCCGACCGGCGGCGTTGTGCTGTGATCCCTACGTGCTTGTCGTAGAAGTCGCTTTGATCTTAAAAACTTACCCGACCTACGACTACGCCGGTGGGAACCAGGTCGGCTCCCGAACATTGCAGAAATGTCATGTAGCGGTCATGAGCCCGTCAGCAATCACCTGCAATACTCCTTTCGTGGGAGTGGTCTGGGCATTCAGGCTTCCATATATCACGCTGTTTTAGGCCCATTCTGGGCCTCCGCACTACACGTGGCGATCGACATGTGTCGCTCTGCCCACATAGCCGGCGCCAGTCGCCTTTGTCTGTTTGTCTCGTCTCCTAACCATCGACCGGAGATCTAGCTTCTCTCTGGGTATATCGGTCAACAATCGTGTCTCGTGTCGTGAATAACCATGGGGGATTATCGATGTTCAGCAAAACGTCTCAAGATGTGACTCGCAATCAATGGACGATCAACCGTCTGCTCCCGTTCGCCTGCCTGCTATCGGCAGGACTCAGCGCGACAGCGTTTGCGCAGTCCGTGCCGTTCCCGACCTACACGGTAGGTCAGAACAAGGACGCCTCGAAGGGCCGAACTATCCGTCGACCCTGCCCACCCCGTGGGTTGTTAGTAGCGGCCAGATCATCACTCCCGCGGGCACCCAGGTTTACCTCGGCACGACGACCCGCGCCAAGGCCGTCGCGCTGAACCCGACGGGCAATCACACCGCCGCCGTCCTTCAGATGGGCGCCCCCCAGGCCGTCACGATCTTCAACACCCAAACCGGCGCCGTCCTGCAAACGTACTCAGCGGCCGCGGGCAAGGATCGAGACGGCAGCAGCACTGGCATCACCTATACGGCAAACGGTAAATACCTGCTGTTCAGCCAGGACGGCGGTTCCGGCTCTGGCAGCTTCATTGGCATCGCCAGCGTTAGCTCCACGGGCCTGCTCTCCGACTACGCCCATGTCAGCGTGCCGCTGGCTGTGAACGCCGCCGGCTATCTGACCACCGTCACCTGCTTTCCAACCAGCGTCCCGGGAACTACGGGCAGCGCGGCGATTCCCTGCGGGCAGACCGTCTCGCTTACCGGGGACGGCGCCAACACATCCTATCCCACCGGCATCGCGATCTCGCCAGATAACAAGACCGCCTATGCCGTGCTGGACAACAACGACACGCTCACCAGGATCGACCTTACCGCGGCAACGCCGGTGAAGGGTATGGAGATCCGTGTCGGCAACGTGCCGCACAGCGTCGTGATCTCGCCGGATGGCAAGACCGCGTACGTCTCGAACGAGGCCGGACGAATCGCGAAAGAGAGTGACTTTCAGGGATACTCCAACGGCACCCCGGTCGTCGCCGCCTTTCCGACTGGCTCGACGGCCACCGGCACCGTTTCCGTGGTTGATCTGGCCTCGTTTACGGTCACCGAGAGCATCCCGACCGGTCTACACCCGACCGGTATGGCTTTCTGGGGCAACAAACTGCTGGTCGCGAATACCTATAGCGACACCATCACGATGATCAACACAGGCACCAACCAGGTGGTGCAGACGATCAACCTTGGGCTGCCCATCGGCGTACCCGGGCAAAGCGGGTCAGCCTATGGTGCGGGGCCGAACTCAATCGCCGTCGACCAAACGAAAAACATCGCCTATGTCGCGCTTTACAACGCCAACGCGGTTGCCGTGGTCAACCTCAACAGTGGCGCTTCGAACGCGCTCGTGGGCATGATCCCGGTAGGCTATGCACCGAGTTCGGTTGTGCTGGACGCTGCGGACGGCGCGCTGCTCGTTGCGAATGATAAGGGCATTGGCACTACAGGCTTCGCGGTAGCGCCTCCTCCGACGAAAACGGCGGAGAACTCGTACGCAACCGCTCACGGCGTAAACGACCTCAACACGCACCAGGACCTTGGCACCGTGAGCATCGTCACCATACCGACATCCAGTGTTTTGGGGGTGCTGACAGAACAAGTCTTCCAGAACAATCACTGGGATCTGGCGGAAAACATCTTCTCGGCCTCGGGAGGCAACAAGAATGCCAAGCCGCTCGCAATTCCGGAGAGAATCGGCGCTCCGTCCAAGATCAAGCATGTCTTCGTGATCATCCGTGAAAATCGCACCTACGATCAGATGCTAGGCGACGTTGCCGGCGGCAATGGCGACGCCTCCCTGGCTGTCTTCGGTGACAACACAACCTTCGGCCAAGTCTCACCCAATGCACACGCGCTCGTGCAGCGCTTCCCGCTCTTCGACAACTTCTACGACCCGAGCCGGCAGTCTGCTGATGGACACAACTGGATTGTTCAGGCCATGGCACCCTACTCCGACGACATCCAGTCGCCGGACTGGCTCCGCGACTACCCTTCGAACGGCGGCGATGCGATTGCCTACCAGAAAGTGGGCCACCTGTGGGACGTGGCTGCGAAGCAAGGTGTAACGTTCAAGAACTTCGGCGAATACATCGAGTACAACACCTTCCTGACACCCACCGGGTCGACCGCCGAGCCGCAATGGATTGACTTCTACAACGACACATTGGCCTACGAGTCTGGCGCGGAGAGCCAGCTCTACAACGTCGCCACGATTGCCTCGCACTCCCCGCTTCCGAACCTTATTAACAACACGGTCCAGAACTACCCGCAGTTCGACCTGGGCATCCCCGACCAGTTCCGCTTCGATGTCTGGCAGCAGGAGTTCAATAAGGATGTGGCAGGCGGCTCGGTTCCTCAACTGGAGTTCATGTGGATCAGCTCTGACCACACCGGAGGACCACCGACAGCGCAAGCCATGCAGGCCGATAACGACCTGGCCTTTGGCCGCTTTGTCGATGCCATCAGCCACAGCTCGATCTGGAAGGACTCAGCCATCTTCGTCGAGGAAGACGACGCGCAGGACGGCGTCGATCACGTCGACGGTCACCGCAGCCCTGGCTATATCATCAGCCCGTACGTTCAGCAGCAGGTGAAAAAGGATGGCGCCGGGGCTGGCGTAACCGAGGACAGCACCTTCTACACTCAGGTCAACATGACCCGCACGATCGAGCAGATTCTTGGACTGAAGCCCATGAACCAATTCGACCTGACGGCCTCGCCGATGAGCGAAATCTTCCTCGACAATCCGCCCGCGGATAACTTCAAGCCGTGGACGCATGTGGCGAATGGGATTCCGCTAAATCAAGGCGTCAAACAGACACCGGCTCAGCCGATTCCACCTTCTAAGTTCGCGGCTCAGGCCAAGGCGGTTGATAGCCCTGCCGTCAAGGCCCTCAGGGCTGGATGGATGAAGAAGAAGTCGCAAGTCTTTGCCGGCAAACAACACATCCCGGACTCCCAAGATCCGGCTACCGTCAACCATCTCGACTGGTACGAAGCCACGAACTTCAGGACCCCCTACCCTGGCGAGAAGAAGGTTCTTCCTGCGAGCGCCTTCAAGAAAGCTGGGCGAATTACTGCCGACCTAGACGACTAAAAGACGTATTCAACTACAAAAGGCCCTCTCCGGAAAGTTCGGGAGAGGGCCTTTTTGTTTATCGGAAGCTATGTTCTATCTATGGTTCCGACCGGAGCGAGCCGAAGGGTATGCACGTCAGCGCTGCAGTGCACGCAAAAAGCTTAGATCCTTGACTCCGCTTCGCTCGGGTTGACGGATGTCTTGTGAGCATCAAACCAGAAGACCAGGACAGGGCAGATTCGCGCAGACGGCGGCTCAGTCGAGAGACGGATCCAACTGACTTCTACTTGGCATGCAAAGCGTGACCCGAGTTCCAGCGCCGGGCTTGCTGGCGATCTGTATATCGCCGCGGTGCAACTGCATGATCCCCCTAACGATCGAAAGGCCGAGACCAGTACCTCCTGAGGATTTGGATCGCGACGGGTCCACCCGAAAGAAGCGATCAAACACCCGCGGCAGCGCATCGGGAGGTATGCCGACTCCAGTATCGGTTACTTCAATCAAAACGTTCGCGGCTTCGGAATGAGTTCTGATCGCTACTGTGCCCCCTTCGGGGGTGTGCGCGACCGCATTGGAGACCAGATTACCAACCGCCCGCTGGATCAGTGTGCGATTGAGTTCAGCAATTACCGGCTCACTTGATCCGGTGCTGGTGAGAAAGACTCCGGCATCCGCGGCCGAAGCGTCGTAATATTCCCGCACTCCCTCTAACAATTCGGCGACATCGACTGGTTCCAGCCGCAAGTGGGTCAGTGGACTCTCAGTCCGGGCCAGGAACAAGAGATTGCTTATCAGATCGGACAGGCGCACCGCCTCTTCTAGTGATGACTCGAGTGCATCCCGGTATTCATCGATCGTGCGAGCTCGCGCGAGCGCTACCTCTGCTTCGCCGCGAATGTTGTTGACGGGCGTACGCAGATCATGTGCGATGTCGGCAGAGAAGCGAGAGATCCGTTCAAAGGAATTCTCCAGCCCGTCAAGCATGTTGTTGAAGGTCAGGGCCAGGTACGCCAGTTCGTAGGGATAGCCTTCTGCCACGATGCGCTCCCCAAGATGGCTCGAGGTGATACGGCGTGCGGTTGTCGCTATCTCTTCCACCGGGCGAATGCCCTGTCTTGCAATTTTGTATCCGACGAGGGGGAACAGCACAAGCATGCTAGCTGAGGTGACCCAAAACCACAGCCGGAAGCGCTTCAGCAATTCCTCCTTCTGGGAGACGTCAACCGCAACCTGAATCGTGATCGGACGATCTGGGGAGTCTCCGAATTGTGTTGTCGCGGCGATCACACGGAAGGAATTGCCGTTCCTGCCTATCATCGGAATGGCCGATCCACCGTGGCCGGTCAACAGGCTTGTGAACTTTGAAAGGTCCAGTTGGTCCGTCATTCCCGGAGTCATGAGCAGCGGCTTGCCGTGTTGATCCAACAGGCAGATATAGAATTGCTCATACCGTCTGGATGCAGACTCGAGTTCGACTTCCTCATGCAAGCCGTCTGTATCCTCGGGACGTTCACGCAACATGGTGCGCAAGACGTTCACTTTGTCTTTCAGGAACAGCTCGGTGCTCTTATTCAGTTCCGAGACCAGCACCAGATACAGACTCAACGTGGCCAGCAAGACCAGGAGTAGTCCGGCCGAAGCATAGGCCGCAGTCAAACGGAATGCCAGCGTACGCCAGATCCGTGAGACGCTTGCTGGTATTTTAGTCGGCTTCCAGGACATAACCGGAACCTCGAATAGTATGGATCAGTTTCGAAGCGAATGGGTCATCCATCTTGCTGCGCAGTCTCCGGATGCTGACGTCGACTACGTTGGTGTCGCTGTCGAAGTTCATGTCCCAGACCGCCTCGGCAATCACCGTCCGGGACAGTACTTCTCCGGCGCGCCGGGCCAGCAGGGAAAGCAGAAGAAACTCTTTTGTCGTCAGATCGAGCCGCTGCCCGCCGCGAGTGGCGCGATGCCGGAGAAGGTCAATTTCAAGATCAGCCATGCGGACCACGTTCTGTGGCGGGGCCGGTGTTCGGCGCAGGCGGGATCGCACGCGTGCAAGCAACTCCGAGAACGCAAACGGCTTAACCAGGTAGTCGTCTGCTCCAATCTCGAAACCTCGCACTCTTTCGTGGACAGCGTCCCGAGCGGTCAGCAAAAGAACCTGCGTGTTCTTGCCCGCCTGCCGTAAGCCCGTTAGTACCTGCCAACCATCAAGGCCTGGCAGCATGATGTCCAGAATGATGAGGTTGAACTCTACGTTCTTGGCCAGCTCCAGCCCATCCTGGCCGTCCGAAGCCACGTCGACAACAAAGCCCGCTTCGCCGAGCCCTTTCTTCAGAAACTTAGCCGTTTTGGCTTCGTCTTCGACCACCAAAAGTCGCATAAGGAAAACCCTCATTCTGTTTAACTAGATTCTTGCTTCGCCCCGAACATCCGAGAACCGACACAACTTCCTCAGAACTCCAGACGCAACGCGAACTGGATCTCGCGCGGCGTTCCCGAGCCGACAGGCGTGATCGGCGATACGATGGCTGTGTTCAGGTTTACCGTATTGATGATGCTTCCGAAGCCGGTGGTGTTCGACGGGTTGAAAGTGGACTGCGGCTGACCTAATTGCGGGTGATTGAAGACGTTGTAGAACTCCGAGCGGAACTCCAGACGAGCGCGCTCTCCGAGCGGAAACGTCTTGGCAAGTCCGGTATCGACCTGCCACGTGCCCGGCCCTGGAAAGAGGTCACGCGGCGCGTCACCAAACGTCCCAGCTGCGGGAGCGGCGAAGGCCGCCGGATTGATCCAGTGTGCGATCGTCCTACCTCCTGGCGGAGTCAGAGGGACGCCCGGAACCAGGTTGGGACGCAGCGTGCCGGAGTTCCCATACGGCGAAATGTAACTGCTTGGCAGAAGCACATTGACCGGAAAGCCGGTGCGAGCCAGCGCCGTCGTGGTCAGCTGCCAGTTGCCGGCGATGGCGCTGGCTACGCCTTTGTCGAGCATCTTCTTGCCGCGGCCGAAAGGGAGCTGGTAGACGGCATTGCCATTGACCACGTGGCGGGCGTCCCACGTGCCGCTGGCCCACTCGCAGGAGAGGCACAAGGGGCTTTGCGGCGAGATCTCATCGCCGTCCCCGCTGCCATTGGAGCCATTGTCGATCTCATGCGTATACGCGTAATTGGCTGCCACCAGGAGGTCGTGCGTAAACGGCCGCCGCACCGACACGGAGAGGCCATTGTAGGAGCTCCCCCCGACTGAGCCGCGCCAGCCGATGGCGGGAGCAAAGGCCCGGTACTGCGCAGCCCCGTTAGCCGGATTGATCAGGTTCACTACATTTGTTTCGAGCAGATGCACGCCGTGGCTTCCAAGGTAGGAGACCGTAGCCACGACGTTCGCAGGTAACTCCTGCTGAACAGAAAGGTCCCACTGCTCAACATACGTGTCCTTGCGGTTCCGTTGCTCGGCGTTCGGCGACAGGGTTCCGCTTCCGATGAAATATGGGCTGACCGGGTAGGTCACGCTGGTCACGGAGTAGGAGGGAACCTCATTCTTTGCGGGCAGGTTTTGATCGTCCAGCTGGCCATCTTCGTGATACATTCCGAAGCCGGCGCGGATAAGTGGCGTCGCGTTCCCGGGAGGAGACCAGCTAATGCCCACACGTGGATCAATGTCGCCGTAGTTCTGCTGGCCGAAGCTGGCGCCCACGCCGCAGAACCCCTGAGGCCCACAGGTGGTGAAATCAAATGGGTTGGCCTTGCCGTGCGCCTCATGGAAGAGGTCAAAGACCGTGTAGCGCAAACCAAGGTTCAGGGTGAGATTGGGAGCCGCCTTGTACTCGTCCTGAGCGTAGCCGATGAACAAGGTCTTGCGCAGATCGTTGACCGGCAGAGCACCTGACAGACTCGCTTTTATTACCTGATTGGCTGCCAACTGTTCCAGCGTCGCAAAGGTAACGGTTCCATGCTCTCCATAGTGCTGGTTGAGCTGGATCTCGCGGATCTCCACTCCGGCTTTGAAGGTCTGCCGGCCGTGGAGCCACGTCAGGTCGTCGATCTCCGAAAACGTGTTACCGACGTAGATCGTGTTGTAGTTGTAGTTCTGGTTGACGAATCCCGGCCCAGGCCCCGAGGAGATCGCAATCTGGTAAATGGAGCCGGTATCACTGGAGTTGTAGGTGTTGGAAGAAGATCGATTGAATCCAAACTCCGTCTCGTTTGTGAGGTAGTGACTGAAGATGTGCAGGAATTCAAATGCTCCATTGATTGGCGTGGTCACCCTCTGTTGCAAATCCGTCGCAGCAGCAGAGGCCGGCTGTGTATTGACCGCCCGATCGTAGTTGAAACGCACGAAGCCGGTGTCCTTGGCTGAAAAACGCTGGTCGACCCGCAGCATCGCCGAGTTCTCGTTGACCACCTGGGTGCATGCGCAGGTCAGCAGGTCGTAGTTCGCGTAGTACGGGTCGCCCGGGTCGTTCTGGGGCGTGTAGGGCGTCAGAACTGTGTTGTGGCCTGCTCCCGGGTAGGCATTCACAATCGCATAAACCGGCGATGAGGTCGGGATGGTCGCCTTGAACGCCGCGCTCGGCACGTCGCCGCTCGTCGGATATCCCCACACTTGCCTATAGGCTTCGGAAGCGAGGAAAAAGAAGGTCTTCTCGTGCACAATGGGGCCGCCCAGCGATCCGCCGAACTGATTGAGACGAAGCGGCTGCTGGGATTCACCGTTCGAAGCCCAGGAAGGTTCGGGAGCGTCAAAGACGTTGTTACGGAGAAACTCGAAGAGGCGTCCGTGAAACTGATTTGTACCCGCAGTCGAGACCACGGCCAGTTGAGCGCCACCCGTCGCGCCTTCCTCCGCGGTTGCCAGGAGCGTGTCGACGCTGAACTCTGCGATCGCGTCCAGCGGAATGGCGAGCCTCGCCCAGGCGCGCTGCGTCTGATTCACCACGCTGGTCTCGTCAACACCGTCATAGGTGAAATTGCTGTCGTCGAGGCCACGTCCGGCGAACCGGATGGAGCGCTGGCTGCTGCCACCGGTGTCGATGGCGCCGGGAATGTATGCCGTCAGCGACGACCAGTTGCGGCCATTCAGCGGAAGCTCATCCGCCTGCTTCTTCTCGATCAGGCCGGCGACCGTGCTGGTATTGCGGTCTATCAGCTCCGAGCCAGCCGAGACTTCTACGCGTTCCTCGCCGCCTGATACCTTCAACGTCGCATTCAGGGTGCGCGTCCTGCCAACCACCTGTTCGACATTGGCGAACGTCAGAGCCTCGAAGCCGGGATGATCGAAGGTGATGGTGTATCTTCCCACCGGAAGCTCAGCGAGCTCATATCTTCCAAGGGCGTCCGACAACCCTTCCCGCCGAAATTGGGTCGAGTTTTCTATAGCGGTGATATGTGCTCGCCCCAGCACCCTCCCTGAGGGATCCATGGTCGTGCCGGTGACAGCGCTGCGATCCACTTGCGCGACGACCGGGATCGCGCAAGAGAGAGGTACGATTGCACAAACAATCAATACAGACAAAAAAAAGAACGAGCGGAGTTGCTGCATCTTGGCCTCGAAAAGTGAACCCGCACTTGGTGTCAGGGCAAGTGGACGTAGCTCGATCTTTCAACGAGCTCGCAAAGAAACTTCAGTCTCGATGGTGTGCGCACGGAGCGGCAGCATTGCAAAACTGTAATCTTGGCTCTTTCTATCGTGCCTTTGTTACAGGTTCCTGACTGGATTGTTTATTTCAGATGATTCGTTCTGATCTGAGACTGCGGTTTGAGTAACTGAAACTTATTGGATACCGACAACGATAGGTGAGAGTTCAGGAAGTGATAGGGCACGCCAATCTGAGCACCACGACGCGGGTGTATAGTCAACGTCGCGGTCAAAAGGTTGGGCGCAAACCAAATGTTCATGCAATCCGCCAAGTCGTTGATCCGCTCTGAAACCGCTGCTTACAGGCTCGATCGTTCTTGTGCTGGTGAGTCAAGCGTGACAATGCCCCGGAGAAGTAAAAGCGCATCCAGGAGAAGTTCACGGCTACGTTGGTAATCGCAGCGGCTATCATTGCGGCCGCACGACTCACGCGGGAGAAGAACATCTCCAATCTCAGCCCCCGCTTAACCACGTAGTGGGCGAGAGCGTGGCCCGGGCGTGGCTGATCTTGGAGCGGATGCCGCGGTGAGGTTTTCTAACCAAAGATTCACGTTGGTCATGACACGAAGGTTGTAGAGTGGGCAGCAAGTTCACCTTCAGGAGTTTCCCCCATGCGTTTAATCTCTTCCGTGGCTGCCGCGATCTTACTTTCGGCCAGCTTTGCTGCTCGTGCTGACAGCCTCGACTTTACCTTCGGCAACTCTTCCAATTCATTCAGTGGCTCCGGGGTCCTTACCACGGGCACTCTGGAGGCTCCGGGGGAGTATTCGATAGCAAGTGTGACCGGAACCGTTGAAACAGCTGCGAACGGTTCAAATTTGGTCATAAATTCCATCTTGGCTCCTGGCTCTTTTCCCACGATCTCAAACGGTGATAGCTTTCCCGCAAACGACAATGTTCTTTTTGTGACTAACGGCGTCGGCAGCCTGGATGGCAACGGCCTTTCTTTTATCCTGAGCAATGGGGCGCAGATCAACCTCTACAATCCTGATGGTTCCGCTGACGATGCGCTGCTGGAACGAGCCAACGGAACAGATGTCTTTGAGGATGTGCCGATTTCGATCACAGCGGTCGCACCAATTCCTGAGCCTTCCAGCTTCGCTCTGCTCTGCACAGGTCTGGTGGGTGTCGCTGGTGTGGTGAAGCGTCGCCTCGCGTAGAGCTTGCCGAAGAGCAAAAGACCCGGGCTCCGATGAGCAAAGAGGAGGCCGCCCTTGCGGCAGGTGAGTTTGAACGCGGTCGCGCTGAGACAGCAACGTGAACTACAACCCACTACAGGTAAGGCACCGGAACTGCTGGATCAGAACTACGTGCAGGTACCTGCGCCATCCTCAATAACCAGCCAACGGGCTTTTATTCACCGGCAGTATTAGTCAAAGACGCACAAAGTCGTGGCCTGCGTGTAAACCATCGATTGAACCGATGACCTCTCCCATGCCATTACGGCAACTTACCATGCCGAACGCCACCTGGCGAAGGCGGGGTAGCAAGGTGCAAGGGAGAGGTCTCCCCACCCTTGGAGAGGGAGCTAAAGGCGGAACGAAAAGAGCGTAGCGCAGCGGAGGTCTGCACAAGCGAAGCGCGGGAGGAGGCCTGCTCCCATAAGCGCTAAGATAAGCATTGACTCTCTCTGGGGTGAAGGATAGGGCTCCCGCATGACCGAATTCGACGACTGGCAGATTCTGCGCAGAAAGCTCCAGTCCTCATCTTCTCGCAGCAATTTGTAAGTACGATCCTGCGTCGTCGGCGCGGTGGTTTCTACCGTCTGGGCGTTAGCGCATGCCTGTCCAACGACCAGTGCCATCGATAAGAGGAAAACAATTCTCATCCGTACCCTCCCATCGAGTACCCTCTATTGTTCTCGACCCTGATCCAATGCTACGGTTGCGCATTTGACTTCGAGTCCCAATGTTTACCCACGAGACAGGCCGTCGTTGCGTGCGCCACGCTGACGTTTTTCGTGATGCATTGAAGTGCTGCGCATTCTTCATGACAGCCGCGACCTAGCGCAACATTTGCCGGAAGCGTAGCTATGCTGCGCTTCGAGCCATCCCACCAAGATCAGCCGCCTCATGGCCCGTCAAGCCGCAAGCAACAAATAACGGCAAGAGTCTATGCCCAGATATTACTCAATCAACAGCTCTCATCTGCTGGCCCCGCCATAAAGGTGGAAAATTCTTAGCCTTTGCTGAGCAATGTTTTTCAGACTAAGCCAGAGTCTCTCCGCCAATTGTCCGATCCGCTGCGATATATTCCGAAAGATGTACTACGTAATGAACGATATGAAGCCGTATCCGACTTGGCCATCGTTTCGGCCACTCAAGTGCTATAACCGGGGCAACAGAACGACCAACCTCATCGCAACATACATCGGATAATCCGAAAGGCCACTTTTATGCGCTTACTTGTTCTCGCATCTGCCCTGCTCTCTGCCATTGCGATTCCCGCAGCCGCCCACGCCGACACGTTCAGTTTCACTCCAACGGGTGGCAGCGCGATAACATTTACTCTCAATCCCCCCGCTCCGCTCTTCGCATCCGGCAACTTTTACACTCTTTACACTCCTGTATCGATGAAGGTGAACGGCAAGACAACCGCATTCGGTACTGCGGAAATTTATAATCCCGGCACGGAGTCGGGCATCGACTTTTTCATCAATGAGTCCATTACCGGTCTGGACGAATACTACGATGGCGCCATACTTTTTAGCGGAAGCCAAAGCGCTCCAGTGTTCATTCCCGGTACCTATAACCTCACCGCAGCGACTTCTCAAGGGGACACCGGCACCGGTGTTCTGGTAATCGATGGCGGTGGCGTTGCCGCGACCCCCGAGCCGTCCTCTTTGATCCTCCTGGGCACGGGCGTCATAAGCATGGCAGGTCTGGCACGGCGCCGCTTCTTCGGGGCCTAGTCACCTGGTCATTTCATAACATAAGGGCCTTCCCGCGCTGGCAGGAAGGCCTTTTTTTGGCTCTGGTGCATTAACTAGCTGAGACGCGGTTTGTCGAGGCTGCCACTTCCCTTAGGCGACAATACCGAAGAGAGAGTTTACGAATCGGACTTCATGCCTCACTCCGCGCTTGCAGGTGAGGCATTGGCGTCGGCGGATCATGCGCATGATCTCGAATCCCTTGATCGTCGCCGTAGCTGTCTTCATGGTCTGGAATCCTCTGGTTGGCCGGATGACCTGCTTCAGCGCTCCGTGATCGGCCTCACTGATGTTGTTCAGATATTTCGATATACGGTGCATGGTGCCTTTCGGCAATTGACCATCGCTCTTGCGCTGCTCGATCGCCTCAGGGGAGGAACGAAGCTTGTCTGTTGTGATCGAAGAGGGTGGCCAATCGCGCATGGTTTTCACCGCTTTGCTCAGGAAACGATGAACTGCACGTGCGCTTCGGCGTTCCAGCAGCATGAAGTCGATCAGCACGCCATACTTATCGACAGCCCGGACAGATACTTCAACCGGCCACCCACCTTGATATACGTTTCATCTACACGCCAGGAAGTAGAGCCATAGCCCTGATAGGGCCGCACTCGCTTCTCAAGTTCAGGCGCATAGCGCTGGACCCAGCGAAACAACGTCGACGGATCAACCTCAACGCCGCGTTCCTGCATCATCTCGGCCAAATCACGGTAGCGGATGCCGTACTTGCAATACCAGCGAACACAAAGCAGGATGATTTCGACAGGAAAGCGGCGGCGCTTGAACATGCACTATCGTAGAGCCTCGTAGCTGAAACGGCGATTAATGCAACAGAGCCCACCGCAAAGCTGTCCTGCCGGACGAGCCCACTCCGCGTGGTGCGGCCACTCCGCGTGGTGCGGCCACTTCGTGCCATGTATACCGGTGTTGACAATATCTGCTGCGCTGGCCCTCCCGTTGGTCGGGATCGAGACTGAAGTACATCGGTTGGGGAAACGCTTTAGTTGGGTGCGGCGGCATCGAGCTGGCCGGAGAAGTAGCTCTCGCGGAAACGGATCCGGGCGTCGGGATAGTCCGGCACGCGCACGCGGATGCGATGCATGCCGGCGGATGGCGCGCCGTTGGCTTCGGCTTGCGGCTGGAAACTGAGCAGATAGTAGTTGTGGATGTGGTTGGTGAGCTGGTGGAGGCCGTTGTCGAAGCCCTTCTGGCTGGTGAAGTTGATGTACTCGCCGCCGGAGAGCGCGGCCAGCTCGTGCGCGGCGTTCTTCTTCAGAGCCTCGACCGCCATCACGAGCAGGCCGATGGGCCCGCTGCCGCCGCCGTACTTGAGGTCGTTGAGGATCTCGGTCTTTCCGGGTCCGAAGGCGACGGAATCGACGACGGTGTTGGTGCGGCCGAGAGCGGAGATGACCTCGGCGGCCTTGGCGTCGCTGCCGTGGTCGCGGGTCTCGCTGATGAGCAGGATGGCGTGGCGGTAGTGGTCGTCGCGGGCAGATAAGAGTTTGGTCGCGTACCGGACGGCGTCGAGCGTGGAGGCGTCGGGGTCGTCGCAGGGCTCAAGCTGGGAGAGGGCGCGGCTGGTCGCTTCGGCGCTGCTGGAGAAAGACCCGAGCAGCAGCGGGGCCGAGCCATAGGTGACGACGGCGACCTGGCGGGGAGCGCCTCCGGCCAGGCCGTCGATCAGGCTGCCGAGGCCGTCGAGTTTGGTGAACTGCCACCCGGCGGAGCGGCTGCACTGGACCACGACGACAAGCGACAGGCCGAGGGAGTCGGTGTCTTCATCGAGATGGATGGTTTGCGGGACGCCGTTGTCTTCGACGACAAACTGCGCGGGTTTGAGAGCGTAGATCATGGCGCCCTGTTTGGTCTGGACCGTGGCGGGCACAAGCACGACGTTGGCCTGGGTACGGAGCGTGTAGGTCTGGCCAGCGGGGTCCTGGGCAGGCGGCGCGACCTGGGGAGCTTGTGCCTCGGCGGCCAGGGCGGGGCAGAGGACGAGAAGCGCGAGGATAGGGAAGGTCCGCATGAAAAGAGTTTAAAGGAGCGGCGGGTTCGGGGCTGAGAGCGAAGGGTGGTTCCGTTCAGGGTGATGGGGTCGGATTGCAGCAGACGTGAACTGCGACATCAGTAGCGGAGTTCGCCGATGTAGGCGGTGTAGGGGGGCAGAGTCATGGATTGGAGGTCCATCGGACCGCTGGCTTTGTCGGACCGCAGCAGGGTGCGGAGGAAGCTGCCGCGGAGATGGAGGCGCTGGATGTCGGATTTGAGCGAGAGTTGGACGGGGTTTGCCGAGAGATTGCAAAGGATGACCAGCGGAGGCGATATGGGAGAGATGATCTGCGGCTTGCGAATCCAGATGAGGACGTTCTGGGCGTCGCGGTCGATGGTGAGGCTGGCGCCGCTGTTGATGGCCGGATTGCCGTGATGGAGCGCGCTGAGCTGGCGGTACCAGTTGAGGAGCGAAGCGGAATCGGCATCCTCAACGGCGGCGCTGGGCGGGGTTGGAGAGCTGACGGAGTTGATATGCGGGGTGGGTTGGCGAGGCGGGGCGGCCCAGTCGATGGCGGCAGCGACGGGCGGGGCTGCGGCGACCGGAGATGGCATGGTGACGCTCAGCTCCTGGCCGAAGTAGAGAAGAGCATCCCCGCGGGTGGCGAGCAGGATGGTAGCCAGGACCCTGGCGATGGCGAGGTCGTGCTGGCCGTCTGCGAATCGGCCGATGCTGCGCGGGAGGGCGGGGCCGTCGGTGGCGAGGAGGGGCAGGATTTGGGCCACCGAAGTGCTGTCCTGAGCGTTCTGGGAGGCGTCGATGATGGAGCGAAGGGAGGCGGCGGAGAGTGGCGCGGGCGGCGTCGCCGGTGCGGGGAGAATGGGCGTAAGAAGAAGCTGCGGGCCGGGCGGGCGGGCGGCTCCGGCGGCGGGTGGGAGGGCGGAGTCGCCGATGACGATGCGCTGGCCGAGGTAGCTGCCCGTGGCCTTGCGGAGGGCAGCAGCCTGCGCCAGGGAAGCATCGGACTGGCCGGTGATGTGGAAACCGGCGATGCCACGGTTGAGCCAGAAGCGGGCCACGTTGGGGAGGTCGGTGGCGGGTATATCGGGCGGCAGGTCAAGCAGGACGCGGATGTGATCGCGGCTGGCGCTCTGGATGAGATTGTCCAGGTCGTCGAGGGTGCCGTAGGCGGGATTGAGGGTCTGGGGATGGGTTTGGGGATGGGCGGGATCGGCCTGGATAGGGGTGAGCAGGAGCGCGTCGATACCGAGGGACCGGATGTAGTCGAGGCGCTGGGTGATGCCCTGGATGGGCGTGGCGGCGGCAGGGTTGAAGTGCGCGGGATCGAGTTGATAGAGGACGGCGTGCTTCCACCAGAGGTCGGTGCTGATGCCGGAGCCGGCCCAGCCTGGGCGCGCGAGGGTCTGGGCTTCGACCTGCGCGGCGAAAGGCATGGCGAAGAGAATGGAGACGAGACAAAGGATCAGGGTCTGGCGGGGAGTGGGTCGGGATGCGGACATCGCGCTCATGAGTGAGATGCTACCGCCATAGGCACGGATGAGCAGAAGGCCGCTTCTGGTCGCAGCAGATATTCCGGACCTGACGTATACGCTGGCTGAAGAAACGGAAGGGAATGCTCTCGGTGAGCTGGCCGCGACCGGATGCCTACTTTCGCCACGGAGATCGTTATGGGCGTAGTCGAAGACATCAGGAAGGTCATTCAGGATCTGGTCGCGCCCGATCTGAAGGCGATCAACGCACGGCTCGATGGTATCGAATCCACGATGAACGCTGAGTTCGACGCGTTGAACACGAAAATGGACACTAAGTTCGAACTCGTGGTTTCGAAGATGGAAGCGAATCACAGAGCATCCTGTTAAACATGAACCTTGAGAAGCGAATGGAAGCGGTGGAGCGTAAGACTGCGGCGCCTATGCGGTTGACCTGGTCTGGGCGAGGACTTCGGCGAGGTGCATGGGGCGGGCGGCGGTGTTCTGGGTGATCTGCTCGGCGCAACTGAAGCCGTCGGTAACGAGGATGGCGTTGGCGGGCAGGGTGCGGGCGATGGGGAGCAGGACGCGTTCCCCTAACTTTTGCGAGAGATCGAACTTGTCTTCTTCAAAGCCGAAGGGGCCGGCCATGCCGCAGCAGCCGGAGTCGAGCAGTTCGACCTGAGCTCCGGTGGCGCGGAGAAGCGTCATTTCGTCGGTCATGGACATGGTCGCGCGGTGGTGGCAGTGCCCGTGGACGATGATCTTTTCCGACACTTGCGGCGGCTGGTAATCGGGGGCGTACCTGACCAGGAATTCACTGAGGAGCAGGGTCTGGTCGCGGAGCTTTCTTGCGCGGGAATCGTTGGGCAGAAGGTTGGGGAGCTCGTCGCGGAAGACAGAGGCGCAGCTTGGTTCGAGCACGACGATGGGGGTGCCGGCGTGGAGCTGCGGGGCGAGGGCATCGAGAATTTTGAGGAGGTAGTCTTTGGCGAGTGAGAGCAGGCCAAAGTCGTAGAGAGGACGGCCGCAGCAGAGGTGCTGGGTCGGCAGCGAGACGCGAAAGCCCGCAGAGGTGAGGACCTTGTGCGCGGCGCGCATGGTGGACGGGTGGAAGTAGTTATTAAAGGTGTCGGCCCAAAGGAAGACCTCGGGGGCATTTTCCAGTAAGGCTGGATGAGATTCTCTGCGGTCGCGGGTAAAGGACCGGCTGAAGCGGGGGAAGCTGCGTTGCGGGTGGATGTGGAGGACGTGTTTGATCAGCGGGCTGAGGATGGGGGCGTTGTTGATGGCGTTGACCAGGCTCGGCGCGTAGGAGGCGAGCCTGGCGAAGAGGTCGATGCGGCCGAAGGCATAGTGGAAGAGCGGTCGGGATTCGCCTTCGTAGTGGTGGGAGAGAAACTCGGCCTTGTAGGTGGCCATATCGACCGAGACGGGACACTCGGACTTGCAGGCCTTGCAGCTCAGGCAGAGGTCGAGGGATTCACGGACCTGTTCATTCTTCCATCGATCGGGGAGGACCTCGCCCTGCATGAGTTCCCAGAGGAGGTGTGCGCGGCCGCGGGTCGAGTGGAGCTCTTCGCCGGTGGCCATGAAGCTGGGACACATGGTTCCTGCGTCGGTCTTGCGGCAGGCCCCGACGCCGACACAGCGTAGGGTGGCTGCTGCAAGACTGCCGTTATCCTCCGGGAAGGCAAAGTGAGTTTTTGGCTGCCACGGGCTGTAGTCCGCGCCGAGGCGGAGGTCTTCGTGGGGCTGGTGTGGGTCGATGAGGTTGCTGGGGTTGAGACCGTTCTCCGGGTCCCATATGCGCTTGAACTCGCGGAAGGCCTGCATGAGTTCGGGTCCATACATCTTGGGCAGGAGCGCGGCGCGGGATTGGCCGTCGCCGTGTTCGCCGGAGAGGGAGCCGCCGTGGGCGACGACGATATCGGCGGCGCGGTCGATGAACTCGCGGTATTTGAGGATGCCGGGTTCGGTTTCGAGGTCGAAGTCGAAGCGCATGTGGACGCAGCCCTGGCCGAAGTGGCCGTACATGGGGCTGGTGTAGTTGAACTCGCGGCGGAGAGCGTCGATGGCGCGGAGGTAGGACCCCTCCTGGGTTGGATCGACGGCGGAGTCCTCCCAACCCTCCCAGCGCATGGGTTTGCCGGGAACGAAGGCGGTGGCGCCAAGGCCGGACTCGCGAATGTGCCAGACGCGCGCGGCTTCAGCGGCGGTGTAGATGCGGGAGCTGGATTTAACGGCGAGATTCTGCAGGGCAGCGATGAGGGCGCGGGCCTGCTGGTCGGCCTCCGCCTGCGTATCGGCGCCGAATTCGATGAGGAGGAAGCCGCGGCCTTCGGGGAGCAGGATGAGGTCGTCGAGGAGCTTGTGCTTCTGACGCATGGCATCGAGGAGGTGGCCGTCCATGCCTTCGAGGCCGATGGGCTTGTGGGTGAGAAGCTGCGGGACCTGGTCGGCCGCGATGAAGATGTCTTCGAATCCAATGCCGACGAGGGTGCGGCAGGGGGGGCTTTGTATCAGACGCAGCGTGGCTCCGAGGACGATGGCGCAGGTGCCTTCGCTGCCTACCAGTGCGCGGGCTACGTTGAAGTTGTTTTCGGGGAGTAGTTCGTCGAGGTTGAAGCCGGAGACGCGGCGCGGGATGCGGGGGAACTCGGCGCGCACAAGGTTGGCGTAGCAGTCGCGGAGGCGTTTGAGTTCGGCGTAGATCTCGCCGATGCGGCCTCCGGCGGCGATGTGCGCGGCGAGTTCGGCTTCGGTGGTAGCGCCGACGGTGAGGCGGGTTCCGTCGTAGAGCAGAAGGTCGAGCGATTCGATGTTGTCGACGGTTTTGCCGCCCATCAGGGCGTGGACCCCGCAGGAGTTGTTGCCGATCATGCCGCCGATGGTGCAGCGGTTGTGGGTGGCGGGATCGGGGGCAAAGGTGAGGTTGAATTTTTCTGCGGCTTCGCGGACGCGGTCGAGGACGATGCCGGGCTGGACTTTTACCGTGCGAGAGGTGGGATCTACTCCGTCCATGCCGTTCATGTATCTGGAGAAGTCGAGGATGACGGCGGCGTTGCAGCCCTGGCCGGCGAGCGAGGTTCCGGCTCCGCGAGAGAGGATGGGGGCGTTGAGGGCGCGGCAGATCGAGACCGTGGCGATGACATCGGCTTCGTCGCGGGGGAGGACGACCCCGATGGGAATGTGGCGGTAGTTGGAGGCGTCGGTGGCGTAGAGGGCCTTCGATGCGGCGTCGAAGCGGACCTCGCCGCGAATGCCGGCGCGGAGTTGTGTCTCCAGATCGGTAGCGGCGGGGAAGATGTCGTGCGCGCGGGCGTGAGAGCTTGGCAGCAGGACGAAGGGCGAGGTGGACATGTCTGCTTCACTATACGGCTGCGGGTGGGAAAGGCGTAACGAGGATCGAAGAGATCGAAAGCTGATAAGAGCTGATTGAAGGTGCTAATGCACGCGCTTGGATCCTTCAGCCCGGGAGTTTTGATCGAGCCTTCGTGCGTGTCCTTTGAATGCTTCGGGGTAGCTTCGGAAACCGGATCCCTTCTGAAGGCGAGTGACTGCCGACTGAGCATCTTCCTCTGCTCTATACCGTTACGCCTTTGTTCAGGAACTGGCGGTCATCTTGAAGATGGCCTGGGCGTTGGAGCTGTCGAAGCTGAGGTCGAGTTTTTGTCTGCCGTCTTCTGTGGGCAGTGGGAGGCGGGTGATGAACTCGTAGAAGGAGCCGGGGACCTCTTTTTCAATCAGGGTGTCTTCGGGGGTGCGGAACTGGCGCTGGACGCGGGCGGCGAGGAAGGCGGTCTGGCGGACCCGGCCGGACTGCGAGGTTTCGACCGTGGCCTTCATGGGCTGGCCGAGAGCCTTCTGTTCCGCGGCGAGCTGGTCGACATCGGCGACGCGGTCGGTGGCGTGGTTGAAGGCGTTGCCTTCGGTGGAGATCCAGGCCATCTCGGGCGACTCGGCGAGGAGCGTCTCGTAGTCGGCAAGGGCGGGTTCGGCGTGCTGGCGGGCGAAGACGGCGACGAGGGTGGGAAGGAGAGCGGCGGATTTTTCGACGCTGAGGGAGCGGTTGGATTCAAGCTCTTCGAGCAGGGCGTGGGCTTCGGGCGTGACCGGGTCCTTCGAGGTTGCGGTGACGCTGCGGACGGCGGCCTGAAAGTCGAGGGAGAAGCGTTCGGGGTGCAACTCGCTGAGAAAGAATTGCGCGATGTCCTCGGGGTAGTCGGCCTGCGCGTGGGAGTGGCCGGTCATCTTGAGCCGTTCGAGCGGGTAGACGCCGTTGAGCGCATAGCCGAGCGGGCGGAGGATGCGTGTGACGGCCTCCTGCCCGGCAGGAAGCTGGCCCATGCCTTCTAAAGCGACGGTACGGACGGCGCCGTGATCGTGCAGGATGGTTTTGCCGTCGCGGAGGCAGTTCTCGGCGTAGATCTTTGCGGCGGGAACGCGGGCGAGGAGATCCTCGAAGAGCAGCATGTTGAGAGCCTGTGCGAGGACGGCACGGGAGACCTGCGGGCCGGAATCGGAGGCGATCTCGGGATGGATCACGAGGAGTTGGAAGAGCTGGCTGGCGCGGTCTACTCCGACGATCGCTTCAAGCGTGGCACGCAGGATGCCTGTGTTCTTTTTGTCAGTCATGTTTCGCTTACTCCTCTGACGAGATGGAGCGGGTGCGCCTGCCGGTCACCGTTCTTGCGGACGGGCGTGGTGAATTTGCAAACGCGCAACAAGTATATGCTGCCGCGCAGGCTCGAATGACCTGCCTGGCCTCGCCCGCGTAGGTGGTGATGGGACGCCGGGCTGGATTACAAAGTAAGGCAGAGGACCGGGTCTTCGAAGATGGAAGTGCCGACGTGGAATGTCCTGGTTCCGATCTGCACGAAGCCGTTTCTGCGATAGAAGGCAAGGGCGCGCCGGTTGCCGGGATGGACGCCGAGAAGAAGCCGCTTTGCATTCTGCCTTCGGGCGCCCTCGATGGCAACGCCGATCATTTTTTGCCCGGTTCCGCCGCCGTGAAACCGCGAGAAGAGATAGATGCGTCTGAGTTCGAGGTCGCCGGGCTGGGCGAGACCCGCGGGGAAGTCCGGTGCGGTAAGCATGGCGTAGCCGATGGGGGCGGCGCCAGGGGAGACCTCGGCCAGCCAGGCGCGGGTCTCGGGTTGGCCGAAGTACGAGATATAGGCGGCGGCGTTGTGGTTCTTTGCGCAGTGCGCAAGGATGGCGTCGCCGGGCACGATGCCCGCGAAGGCTTCTAGGAATGTGGCCGCACCGATGAGGGCCAGGGTGGGGGCGTCGGCGGCAGTACCTTCACGCAAGGCAACGGTGTCCTGCACGGGGGCGTTCTCCATGGAGTAGTGTGCTCTGACAATCGTATCGCATACGTTTTTCTGTCCAGCTTTTAAGGCAGCCGACGTTCACATGATTGCTAGGCGAACGTCTCATCGTTTCCCTTTGGAGCGGTGGCTCACCCATGCCTGCTAAACGATCATTGTCAAAAGTGCCACATAATGTGGGAATGTGTGTCGATCAAGCCGGGAGTGACGGTTAGGTGGCCAAGGTTGTACACGAGCGCACCTGGCGCGGTAAATAGCCCCGCAAGTGACGTTTTCGCCTCCTCCTGCATCCCACGATAATGAAGAACAGGAGACTTTCCATGAACATCCACGCCTTGCGCACTTCGCTCCGTACCGCGGCGGTCTGCGGCACCTTTGTCCTGCTGGCCACCGGCTGCAATAAAAAACAGGACAACACGTCGAACTTCACCAATGCCATCGACAGCTACTACAGCGCTCACCCCGCGTGTCTGTGGTCCGAGCCGGTGAAGTTCCCGGTGCAGGCCGAAACCTCCGATACCAGCAAGACCTCCGGCTACGACGCGCTCGTCGACCAGGGCCTGCTGGTGCGCACGACTGCGGAGAAGAAGAAGTTCATCATCGCCAGCAAGCAGGTCAACAACTACGATCTCTCCGACAAGGGCCGCTCCTCCTGGATGGCGGATACCAACGAGCCCGGCTTCGGGAATTTCTGCTACGGCCACCGCAAGGTGAGCAGCATCGACAGCTCGACCCCGACCGACAGCGCCGTGGGAGCGACGACGCAGATCGCCTACCACTACACGCTGTCCGATGCAGCCGGCTGGGCCAAAGCCGCCGAGACCCAGACCGCGTACCCGCAGCTGCACGCCGACCTGGCCGGCCCGGAGACCGCCAATGCGACCCTGACCAACACGAATAACGGCTGGCAGGTATCGTCCGCCGGACACAACCGAAGCTCAAGCAACGACGGCAAGATCGTCGAGTAGACAACCAGTAAACGAACGGCTCGTGTTCTTCACCGAAGCTTCACCGGCAGAGACTGTATCTCGTCTCTGCCGGTGAGAGCGGTTCTCCAAACCCGACCAACGGGAGAGCCGGTGCAGTATGTGCAGTCAAGAAACGGTATACAAGGCACGAAGTGCCCGCCTCCGCGCAGGAGGCCCGTCCGGCAGGACAGCATGCGGTGTATACCATCCGAAATCCTCTTCAGGCTTTGTTCGACTACGGCTCCTGCCCGCCGTCGTTTCCACCAGGGCCGCCGCGCATGGCAGCGGTTACGTCTGCGTACGACTTCATCTCGTACTCATGCGGCGGCACATTCCCGGCCAGGTAACGCACGAAGTAGTCCCACCGGCGGCGGGTCATGTATTGCGTGGCGTAGCCGTAGGCATGGGGTACGTTCGGAATGATCAGCAGGTCGAAGTCCTTGTTGGCCTTGATCAGCGCCTCGACCACCAGTAGCGTGTTGTTCAGCGGCACGTTATTATCCATCGTGCCGTGCGCCAGCAGCAGGTGGCCCTTCAGGTTTTTCGCAAAGTTCTGATTGGCCTGGCTGTCGTAGTTCGTAGTGCCATCGGGATTCTTTACCAGCAGCCCCGACCACTTCTCCGCCCAGTCGTCCTCGTAGTCGCGCTGGTCGTGGTTGCCGCTCTCGGCGATGCCGACCTTGAAGAAGTCGGGGTAGTGGAACATGGCCGCCGCCGTTGCGTTGCCGCCGCCCGAGTGCCCGTACATGCCTACGCGATCGATATCGATCCAGGGATACTTCGCCGCGAGACCCTTCATGCCGGAGACCTGGTCGGGAATCGTGTTGTCGCCGAGGTTGCCGTAGTAGAACTCGTGGAACACCTTCGAGCGCCACGGCGTGCCCATGCCGTCGATGCAGACCACGACGAAGCCAAGCTCCGCCAGCGACTGCATATCGCGATGCGCCGCCGCGAAGCCGCGCCCTCCGCACGAGCCTGTCTGCGGGCCTGGATAGACCTGGTTCACGATGGGGTATTTCTTCGACGCATCGAAGTCGGTCGGCTTGAACATAAAGCCATACAAGTCGGTCTTGCCGTCGCGCGCCTTCACCATGATCGGCACCGGTGAAACCCAGCCCGCGGCCACCAGCTTCGTAATGTCCTGCCTCGCAACATCGACCGCCAGCTTGCCGGTCTCGTCGCGAACGACTGCAGTCGCTGGCTGCGTGACGGTCGAATACACATCGAGGAAGAACCGCCCGTCGGGAGACGACGTGATGGCATGGTCCGCGTTCTCCGGCGTCAGCAGCTTCATGCCGCTGCCGTCGAACCGGATGCTGTAGTAGCGCTCGAAATAGGGATCGCTTCCCGCCTCCTTGCCGACGGCGACAAAGTAGATCGTGCGTCCTGCTTCATCGACATGCAGGACCTGCGTCACGTTGCCGTCGCCCTGGGTGATCTGGTTCTTCAGCTTGCCGGTCGTCAGGTCGTAGAGGTAGAGCTGACCCCAGTTGCTGCGCTCGCTGAACCACAGCAGCTCGTTCGACTTCGACAGATACTTCCAGTTCACCTTGCCGTTGCCGCTCTCGAAGAACTTCGCGGCGGTCTCGCCCATCACGTCGCGAACGTCTCCCGTCGCTGCGTCGGCGATGCGCATCCACTCCTGCCTGTGGTCGCGCGAGGTGGAGACGAAGGCCAGGTGCGTACTGTCGCTGCTCCACTGCACATCGTCCCAGCCGCTGCCGCCGCGGCAACTGATGTCGTCGCACAGGCTCGAACGGTGCTGGTCCGGCGGCATCTTCAGGCGAAGCACCTTCGGGGAATCCACATCGATGACGACGCGCTCGATCATGGTTACATTCTTGTCCCCGACCAGCGGATACTTCCATGCCTTCAGGGCGGGATGGCCGTTGGTCACAGGCACCAGGTACATCTCGCCGACCTTGCGCTGGTCCTGCTGGAAGGTCGCGATCTTCTTCGAGTCGGGCGACCAGACCAGGATCGGTCTTTCGCTCATGGTCCATCCCGCGTTGTCGGTGGCGTAGCCGAAGTCCTGCACGCCATCGGTGGTGAGCTGCGTCTCCTTGCCGGTGGCGGTGTCGCGGACCCACAGGTTCCAATCGCGAATGAATGCAGCCTTCTTCTTGTCGGGCGAGAGATCGACGGGAGGCTTGGCCGGGGCTGACGCTGAGGCCGCCTGATCTCCGCCTGCCGTCTGCGCGCCCGGCTCGGCCACCTCCGTGCATACCGCGCTGCCCTTCAGGTCGCAGCGAAACCTGCGCGAGCCATTGCCGACCACCACCGTCTTGTCCTCATCGGAGAACCTCATCTCCGTGATGTCGAGATGGTGCGCATCCGCCTTCAACTTGCCGCCCGTCGCCACGCCGATCGCGGAGGCCAGCTTCGTCTGGTCGAACGCGGGCGCCTTAGTGCGCTTCACCGGATCGACCAGCATGTACGTCACTCCATCCGGGCCGGCGTCGCGGTACCATAGCCGTCCATCGTCCATCCACGTCGGATGACCCACGCCGTGATAGACCAGCGCGTTGACGTTGTATGCCATAAACTTTTCAGCGCGCGCATAGTCGGCCGCCGTCAACTGCCTGCCCTGCGCCATCGCGCCTGCCGTAAGACACCACCCTGCCAGAAACGCCGCGACGGACGCCACCCTTCTACGCACAAACATGCTTCAAGCCTCCGGAGGAGTTCACGCTCTGTTGGAAGAGAGATCGTGGAATGACGGTAAGTCTACAGTCCGGCACGCCCCTCAGGACAGTCTGGCGCTCCCGGGTCCGCCCGATTCCCCAGGCCCTGGCCTCGCGGCGGCAACTTCGCGCACCTTCCAAAGCACCTGCCGCAGAATCCCCATCCAGACCGGCGCATCGATCGCAGTCGCGCCCAGCCGCAGGACCAATCGCCGGACCTGCGCTTCATCGCTGTTGGCGGGATGATGCCGCGTGTAGCCGGTCTGCTCCAGCACCTCGGCGAAGAGCTGGGTAAGCCGTTCGAGCTCGCCGGCCTGCGGGGTTGCGGAAGCGCTGGCCAGCGCCGGAGCCTGCCTGCTCCGTACCAGCTCATACAGGCACACCGCCACGGCCTGCCCAAGGTTCATCGAGGGATGCCGAAGTCCTTCATGCGGCTGCATCGGGATGGTCAGCAGCCAGTTGCAGTGGCTCAGCTCCTCGTTGCTCAGCCCGGTCTTCTCGGAGCCGAACAGCAGCGCGACCCGGCCGCCTCGCTCCGGTTGCCGCAACTCGCCGCCAATCCTCTCCGCCGCATCCTGCAAGGCGAACAAGGGATGCTGCAGCGCGCGTTCGCCCACCGCCGTCGTTCCGACCACCAGCGTGCAGTCCGCGACTGCCTCGGCGACGCTGCGAAACGAAGCTGCGCCGCCCAGCACCTCGGAGGCGTCCACCGCCGATCGCGCGGCCTCGAACGGCACGGCGAACTCATTCACCACGCGCAGGCGAGAAAAGCCGAAGTCATGCATCGCCCGCGCCACTGCCCCGATGTTGTTGGGGTTGCGTGCGCGCACCAGGATCACCACAACCCGGTCCATCTCGATTCCAGTGGCCATCGCAATCGATTCTAAAGCCGATGCACTTCAATCTTGATCCCGACCAGCGGGAGGGCCATACCGGCAAAGGGTTGTCACCACCGGTACACAAGTCACGAAGTGACCGCCCCACGCGCAGTGGGCCCGTCCGGCAGGACAGCTTTGCCATGTATCCCCGTGCGAAATCGGCTTTAGGCGCGCAAAAAAGGGCGGCCGGGAAAAAAGATCCGCAGCCGCCCTCCCGCGTTCCAGAGGCGGTTATTTCGGGCGCTCTTCCTCGCGGGGCTGCACGCGCCCATTGTGCTTGTCGTTGTTGATCGACCGGCTGACGTTGTTCTGCCGGTTGTTGATCTGCTGATGCTCCTGCCCGGTCAGCTTGCCACCGTTTGCTGCCCGGTCGGTTGCAGCCTGGTTGTGAATGCTGGCATCGCGGTTCTCGAGATTACGCGTCTCGCCCCCCGTCAACTGCCCGGACCGAAGACCCTGGCCGATGCGCTGCTGCTGGTTTCCCGCCCGCTCGCCGACCCGGGGTTGGGCGGCATTCTGCGGATGGCCGCCATTAACCGAGGCGAAGTTGCCGCGCTCGGCTGCCGCATTTTGCCTATGACTCTGCTGCGAGGCCGTAGGAGCGACATGGTTTTCACGCGAGTACGCCGACTCCTGCGTCGAGGGACGCGCCTGGATGCCGCCTGTGCCCCCATTGAAGCTGGTCCGGCTGTAGCCGTTGCGATTGATCACCGTCTTGTCCACATAGGTATTGCGGATCACCGTCCGGTTCACGTTGACCACCGCGGTGTTGTACGCGAAGCTGTTGCCCACCCAGCGCCCGCCGCCGAAGCCCACGCCACCGTAGCCGAAGCCGTAGTTCACCCCGCCGTAAAACCCGACGTGCGGCCCCCAATACCCGGCGTGGAAGAGGTACGCGCTACCGCCCCAGCCCCAGTAGCCAGGCGTCCAGAGCAGGCCGACCGACGGCGGACGAACCCACACGCCGGGAACCCAGTAGTAGCCTGCATCGCCATAGCCCCAGTAGCCGGGGTTCCACAGGTATCCATCGCCGGGGCAGAGCGGCTGCGTGTACACAGGCAACGCCGGTGGCGCGATGTTGACCGAAAGAAACACCCCTGCATACGACGCCGCCGGAACAAGTGCGAGCGCCGCGCCGATCACCAGCTTACGAACGAGACCGAAAATCTGCATGAAACCAACCTCGGGATTTGAGTTACGGCGACCTTCCGCCGCTTTTTCTAGAGCGCGCCGCCCTCTCCAGGCCGACCGTTCTTCTTCCTCCCGTACAGACACGCGATGGGGGCAAAAGTTCCGCGAATTTCGAATTCGGTATACACCGCAAGGCTGTCCTGCCGGACGGGCCCACTCCGCGTGGGGCGGTCACTTCGTGACTTGTATACCGGTCTTGACTGCATCTGCTGCGCTGGCCCTCCCGTTGGTCGGGATCAATATCGGTTGGAGAACCGATCTAAGAAACCTGCCTGAAAACTCGCTTTGAGGGACCTCAAGGATCGCCTATTGAGCGGGCGAAAAGTCCCTCAACTGCTGGACCGTGCTGGTATCCATTTTCACGAGCATCGCGACGACGAGGTCTACCATCCGGTCGAAGTCCTGCCGGTTCACAATCCCGTTATGGGAGTGGGTGTAGCGAACAGGAACCACCATGTTCACGGTCGGCGCGCCTCCATTCATCGTCTGCATCTCGGCCGAGTCGTCACCATAGCCCTGCACGAGATCGAGCTGCAACGGCAGGTCCTTCGCCGCGGCCGTCTTCTTCACGAACGCCACCATCTTTCGGTTTGCGATGGTGCTGCTGTCGTAGAGGAACATTCCCGGCCCCGCGCCCAGCTTCACCTGGGTCTCCTCCGGGTGCGAGGTCGGCGTGTCGCCGGTGATCCCGCCTTCGATCGCGATCCCGATATCCGGCTTCACCACCTCCACCGCGGCCCGCGCCCCGCGCAGTCCAACCTCCTCCTGCGTGGTGGCCACGTAGAAGAGCTGATTGGCATGCGGCATGGTGGCCGTTCGCCGCATCGCTTCGAGCAGCACCGCGCATCCGATGCGGTCGTCCCAGCCCTTGCCCAGGTAGTTCTGGCTTCCATTCATCACGGTAAACGGCGAATCCGGAACCACCGGATCACCCCGCTCGACGCCCATCGCGGCGGCCTCCTTCGCGTCCTTCGCGCCAATGTCGAGATAGATCTGGTCGCGCGGAAACACCTTGGTCCGCTCCTCCGGCGCAACGATGTGGATGTCGCGGATTCCGGTCACGGCATGGACCGG
This sequence comes from Edaphobacter sp., assembly GCA_965277575.1. Classification (GTDB taxonomy): domain Bacteria; phylum Acidobacteriota; class Terriglobia; order Terriglobales; family Acidobacteriaceae; genus Edaphobacter. Next base: position 1,586,650 of record CBDIDK010000002.1, on the reverse strand, counting down.
CCCCTTCGACCCGATGATGGTCCAGCGTTGGTCCACAAGCGCCTGATCGAGCCAGCCGCCAAGCATCTGCATGGTCAGAAAGCCGTTCGGCGTCACCCGCCGCACCATGCCGCCAAGCTCGTCCATATGGGCGTCGATCATGATGCGCGGGCCCGTGGTGCCCTGCTGCGCGATCACCGAACCCATGCCGTCATAGCGGATCGGCTCGGAGGCCAGCGGCTTCATCTCGCCGACCATAATGGCCCGTACCGGCTCCTCCGCCCCAGGCGCCCCGGGCGCGTTCGAGAGCCGCTGCAACAGAAGCTCGGTGCGGTCGCCCTGCTGGGCGGATGCAAGCTGCGTAACCGTGCCGAAAAGAGAGGCGGCCACCAGAAGCCGGAGGCCGAGAGAGCGTACAACACCTGTAGATTCATGCATGGGCGGACTATATCATTTCAGCCTTCGGTTAAACTCATAGTTCGCACAGCCGGAGTACCCCGGCCACACTGGCCTTCACGATGTCCGATAACTTCGCACAAACCGTCAAGCAGCAGGCCGACATCGTCCGCATCATCGGCGAGTACGTGAAGCTGCGCAAAGCCGGCGCGCAGAACTACACCGGCCTCTGTCCCTTCCACAAGGAGAAGACCGGCTCGTTCTCGGTCAACGCAGGCAAGAGCTTCTTCTACTGCTTCGGCTGCCACGAGACCGGCGACGTCTTCACCTTCGTGATGAAGCTCGAAACCATCAGCTTCCCGGAGGCGGTCCGCGTCGTCGCAACCAAGTGCGGCATCCCGCTGCCAAAGCGTGAGTTCAACTCCCCGGAGGAGGCTCGCGAGGCCGGCTTGCGGCGCCAGCTTATCGACATCCACGAAGCCGCGACTCAGTACTTCGAGGCCAGCCTGAAGAGCCCTGAGGCCGCCCGCGCGCGGGAATATCTCACCGGCCGCGGCGTCACAGCGGAAACCATCCACAAGTTCCGCATCGGCTACGCGCCCGACGACTTCAACCACATGCGCGAGCAGATGGGCAGGCACTTCCCCGAGGAGGTCCTGCGCGCCAGTGGCCTCTTCAGCGCGAAGGAGCAGGCCGACGGCGGGCAGGGCTCCATGTACGCCCGCTTCCGCAAACGCATCACCTTCCCCATCGCCAACGAGCAGGGCAAGACCATCGCCTTCACCGCCCGCGCGCTCGATACCGACGACAAGTCCGGGCCCAAGTACATGAACTCCCCCGAGACCGCGCTCTACACCAAGGGTCATGTCCTCTTCAATCTCGATAAAGCCAAAACCGACATGCGCGCCCACGACTTCGCGCTGCTGGTCGAAGGCCAGATGGACTGCATCTCGGTCTACATGGCGGGGGTGCACAACGTCCTCGCCACCTCGGGTACGGCTTTCACCGAGATGCAGGTCCGCCTGCTCAGCCGGTTCACCAAACGTGTCGTCGTCAACTTCGACCCCGACCAGGCCGGAGCCAACGCCGCCGAAAAATCCATCGCCCTGCTCACCGAAGAGGACTTCGAGGTCAAGGTCATCGCGCTCGAAGGCGGCCTCGACCCCGACCGCTTCGTCCGCGAGCAGGGAATCCAGGCCTACATGGCCGCGCTGCGAACCGCCAGGCGCCACTCCGACTACCTGATCGATCGCGCCCGCCAGCTATTTCCGGCGCGCACCGCCGACGCCAAGGTCAAGGCGCTCAACTTCCTGCTGCCGCACATTCGCCGCATGCCCAACCGCATCCAGCGCGACGAGTTCGCCGCCGATGCCGCCCAGAAGCTCGGCATCGACTCCGCCATCCTCCGCCAGGAGCTCAAGCAGGCCGCCGCCCAGCGCACCGAAAGCGTACGCGCCCACACCCACGATCCCGCCAGCGAGACCGAACGTGTTCTCCTCCGCGCGCTGGTGCTGCCCGAGCACGATGCCGCCCGCACCTTTGCCGCCGACCAGCTAACCCAGCACCCGGAGTGGTTCGACACCCTGCCCTCCGCAGCCGTTCTTGAAGCGCTGGCCAACGCCCCGGCTCCGCCCAACCCGCTCGATGCCGCGCCCGACCAGCAGAGCCGCGTCCTGCTCGCCCGCGCCCTGCAACATGACGAAGACACATCCAGCAATTCGAAAGAGCAGTCCATGACCGAGCAGGTGGAGAACGCACTCCACACCCTCGAACGCCGCCAGCTAGAACGCCGCCAGCGCGAAGTCCGCACCCTGCTCGCCGAGGCCGACCGTCGCGGCGACCAGGACATGCTGCTCAAGCTCACCGCCGAAAAGCTCCAGATCGACCGCAATCTGCGCCAGCACTGACCGTTTCATGCAAGCCGTTTAGACTCTACTCAGGCCCACGACCCAGCATGAGTATGGACAGCTCCACAAAACGCAGGCTGCTGCTCGGCTTCCTCTCCAACTGGATCGGCAAGCTCTCCTCGACCATCATCCAGCTCATCCAGGTGCCCGTCTTCCTCCACTTCTGGAGCGTCCCGCTCTACGGCGAGTGGATGATCGTCAACTCCATCCCGGCCTATCTCAGCTTCAGCAACGTCGGCTTCGGAAGCGTCGCGGGCAACGAGATGACCATGCTGGTCGCGCGCGACGACCGCGAAGGCGCGCTGCGCATCTTCCAGAGCTGCTGGTGGCTGATCGCGATCATCTGCACCGCCACCATCGTCCTGCTCAGCGGCGCGCTCTACACCCTGCCGACCACGCGCCTGCTCAAGCTCAGCGCCATCAGCGAGACCGACACCAAATGGATCATCTTCTACCTGGGCGTCTCCGTGCTGGTCGGCCAGCTTGAGCAACTGCTGCAATCGGCCTACCGGTGCGTCGGCCGCTACCCCTACGGCACCTTCCTGAAGAACCTGTCGTCCTTGTTCGCGTTTGCCTGCATGATCATTGCGGTGGCGCTCGGCGCGGGCGCGCGCAGAACCGCATTCGTCTTCGCCGCCGTCAACATCGCCATCACGATCCTCTTCTGCTTCCTCGTCCGCCGCGACATCCCCTGGATCGAGTACGGCTGGAAGAGCGCCAGCTTCGCCGAGATCCGCAAACTGGCCCGCCCCGCCATCGCCTTCATGGGCTTTCCGCTGGGCAACGCGCTGAACCTGCAGGGGACCCTGATCGCAGTCGGCTACGCCCTCGGACCCACCGCGGTGGTCGTCTTCGGCACCGCCCGCACCGTCTCCCGCGTGGCTCTGCAGATGGTCTCGATGGTCAACAACACCTTCGAGCCGGAGATGTCGATCGCCTATGGCGCGCGGAACTTCGAGCTGACCCGGAGCCTGCTGCGCCGCGCCTGCCAGCTCGCCCTCATCGTGGCCTTCACCATCGTCGCCGCCATGATCACCGTCGGCCCCTGGTTCCTGACCCACTGGACCGGAGGCCACGTGCCACCCAGCCGTCCCCTGCTGAGCATCCTGCTCGTGGTGGTCGTCATGTACGCCCTGTGGTCCACCAGCTCCACCCTGATGACCTCCACCAACCAGCATCAGCGGCTCGCCACGTATTACATCGTCGGGACCAGCCTCAACTGCGTCCTCTGCTACATTTTTGCCCGCAAATACAGTCTCTACGGAGCGGCATCTTCGCTGCTGGTCTCGGAGCTGGTGATGAACCTGTATGTCGTCCCGGCGACATTGCGGATTGCCCACGACACCCTGCCCGCTTTTCTCGCCAGCATGTTGCACTACCCGCACTCCCTGCGTCCGGCGGCGCTTCTGGCCCGCATCCGGCGATCCCGGCCCAACCTGGAGAGCTGATACGCCCAAAGCACTTGTCTCGCTTGTATAACAAATGTTATAACTATCCAGGAGGTTCTATGACATCGACTGTTAAGGTGACAACCGTAGGGAATTCAGCCGGAATCATTCTGTCCAAAGAAGTCCTGGCGAAGTTACGGGTCGAAAAAGGGGACCAGCTTCACATTACCGAGACCCCGAGCGGTATAGAACTAAGCGCCTACCGCCCCGATTTCGCGGCAAAGATGGAGATTGCCAGGACGATTATGAGGGAGAACCGTGATGTGCTGCGGCGCCTGGCCGAGTGAACGAACCAATTTGGATCGAATTAGATGAGGCGCAAGCGATCCACCAGATGCAGCTGAGCGAGCACGGCGGAGCGAGTGGCATACGAGATCAGGGCTTGTTCGAGTCGGCTTTGGACAAACCGCGTAACCTCTTTGCCTATTCCGATCCGCCGCCCACGCTCTTTCAAATGGCTGCGTCCTACGCGTTCGGGCTGGCGAAAAACCATGCCTTCGTCGACGGCAACAAGCGAACCGCTTTCGTCGTTTGCTTGAGTTTTGTTAAGCAGAATGGCTGGGTCTTGGGCGGGTCACAGACAGACCGCTATTTAAAGTTCTATTCGCTTGCAGCAGGTGATCTGAGCGAAACCGAGTTGGTCGCATGGCTTCAGAAACATTCAAAGCCACTCTGATCGGCGGACAATCGATCGATCTGCCTAAGTAGCAGGGGAGAGTCCAGCAGCGCCGCTGAATCTTTTTCCTCCGCAAAACCGTCTAACTTTTGTGGTATTCTGTGATTCGCTGGGGACGTGTGCCTTCGAATGCCCCGACCTTCTCTAAGGTCACTGGGCTTGCCAACGCGGTCTTAACCGCAATCTGCTCCCTGCCCATTACGCAACAACCAAGGGATCGGTCCGCCTGAATACCACTTCAAGACGCAGGCGGCATCCCAATCTTTAGAATTTATAGCAGGAGTGCGTAAAGCCGTGGCTGAAGAAATTGACAAGTACGAAGACGATATAGACAAGCTCATCGACACCGGGAAAGAGAAGGGATATCTCACCTACGGAGAGGTCAACGACCTGCTCCCCGGCGATATTACCAGCCCCGACGACCTGGATGACCTGCTCACCACCATCAACACCCAGGGCATCGATGTCCTATCCGGCGAAGGCCGTGGAGAACGCGACAAGTACGAGCCCGAAGCTGGCGAAGAGTCCGAGGATGTAGAGCTCGATCTCTCGCCCGGCACGCTCGAGAAGACCAACGACCCCGTCCGCATGTACCTGCGCGAGATGGGCACCGTCCCCCTGCTCACACGCGAGGGCGAGGTCGAGATCGCCAAGCGCATCGAACGCGGCCAGCTCCGCGTCATGAAGGCCATCTCGCGCTCGCCCATCGTGATCCGCGAGATCGTCGGCCTCGGCGAAGACCTGCGCCGCGGCGTCCGCAACATCAAGGAGGTCGTGACCTTCGACGAAGAGGAGCTCACCGAAGAGATCCTCCAGGCGCGCGTCCGTGCCACTGCCGGGCGGATCGACATCATCGTCAAGCACCAGAAGAAGGTCGCCGCGCTCGAAGAGAAGCTTGAAGCCGTCGCCGGCAAGGACGCCAAGGCCAAGGCGAAAGAGACGCGCAAGATTCATTGGCTCATCGGCCGCGAGCACGTCTACATCAACCGCATCGTCCGCGAGCTGAAGTACACCAACGGCGAAAAGAAGCGGCTGCTCGACAAGGTCAACAAGACCGTAGACGTCATGCGCACGCTCGAGCGCCAGATCAAGGCCCTCGACGCCAAGTTCGACGCCTCGAAGTCCGAGGAGCTGCGCAAGGAGTACCGCCGTCAGCAGAAGAACTGCCGCACCGACCTCGAGCGCGTCGAAGCAGACGCCGGCATCTCCATCGCCGACCTCAAGCGCACCCAGCGCGAGATGATCCAGGGCGATATGGACGCCGAGCGGGCCAAGCGCGAGCTGATCGAAGCCAACCTGCGCCTCGTCGTCTCCATCGCCAAGAAATACACCAACCGCGGCCTCCAGTTCCTCGACCTCATCCAGGAGGGCAACATCGGCCTGATGAAGGCCGTCGACAAGTTCGAGTACCGTCGCGGTTACAAATTCTCGACCTACGCGACCTGGTGGATTCGGCAGGCCATTACGCGAGCGATCGCCGACCAGGCCCGCACCATACGCATCCCGGTCCACATGATCGAGACCATCAACAAGCTCATCCGCACCTCACGTCAACTGGTGCAGGAGCTTGGCCGCGAAGCATCGTCGGAAGAGATCGCCCGCCGCATGGACATCCCGGTCTCCAAGGTCCGCAAGGTCCTCAAGATCGCGCAGGAGCCCATCTCCCTCGAAACTCCCATCGGCGAAGAGGAAGACTCGCACCTCGGCGACTTCATCGAAGACCGCATGGCCGTCTCCCCGGCGGACGCCGTCATCAGCGTCAACCTCAAGGAGTACACGTCTCAAGTGCTACGAACGCTAACGCCGAGAGAAGAGCGTGTCATCAAGATGCGCTTCGGCCTCGAAGACGGCTCCGAGCACACCCTCGAAGAGGTTGGCCAGAGCTTCCAGGTCACCCGCGAGCGCATCCGCCAGATAGAGGCCAAGGCGCTCCGCAAGCTCCGTCACCCCAGCCGCAGCCGCAAGCTCAAAGCCTTCGTCGACGGCGTTAAGGAGATGTAAGCGCTTCAGGCATGAGCCCCGATAGAGCGTTACGCCCGTTCCGTGGGTCCGACTTTTTGCGAGTGCCGTCCGTCATGGAAAACGGCGTTTAAAGCCTTTGCCTCGCAAACCACCTACAGGCTCGCAAACCACCTACAGGATTGACGCTCTCGTTCGCAGAACGGGGCTCATGCCGATTCGCTCGCTGCCATCCGCATAGCCAGAATCCTTACTGAGAAGCCTTGCAGCGCTCTTTGTTGACGAAAGATGTTTCTAGGTGCCAAGGGTCGGCAGGCAGGTCGATGCCTAGGTTGGTGCAGGGGATGTAGATAGATTGGGGTTGGTCGGCTACGTTGGGTTGGTCGCTGCCTGCTGCCAGCACTTCTAAACCGTAGTTTTGATGGAAGATCTCGCTGCTGAAGCCGGCTTCCTTCTCGTATGTCTCGGCTGGGCGGTCGAGGATCACTGCGGAGAACCGGCTGTTCTGGTAGGCAGATCTCAGTTCTTCAACTACGGCGTGATTCTTTTCGTCTCCTTGGCGGGCCAGAACAGCGTCGATGGCGTCGAGTTCGGCGTGGGGAGCTTTGTTGGCGAGGATGGCGTCGTAGGAGTGGTTGACGACCCAAACCTCTCCGGGAGCGTTTCTTAGTTGATCGAGGAAGGCATGGCGGTAGAGGAGGGTACCCCGGCTGGGGACGTGGCGGCCGAGGTTGTAGATGTGGCCTGCGATCTGGATCGTGGATGCGGCGAGGAGTAGCGCGGTTCCCGCGAAGGCGAGCTGTCGGTTCTGGTTGGCCTGGGTGGGGCTGATGTGTGAGCCATCCGGATTGGTGGATCTTTGAGAGAGGTTGTTGAGCCTGCTTAGGGAGCGGTCGAGGCCGATACCAAAGAGGATGCACAGGAGGGCGTAGGAGGGGATTAGAGAGTTGACGTTGGCTCCCTCGTGCGAGCGGACGTAGCCTATGGCGGCGAGTACGAAGATGGTGGTGATGGCGTAGAACTGCGTGGTGCGGTTGCGGAGACGGGGAGGAGATACGACAGCGCCGGTGATGGCGATGAGAACGGCGATGCCGAGTGGGCCGAGGAGATCGAGCGGTATATAGAGGACGGCCATCGAGAAGTTGAAGTGGAGTTGCGCGGTGGTTCCGAAGACGTAGAAGTTGTACCAGCCGTCGGTGATGTGGTTGAGCCAGGCGACGGAGCCGATGAGGAGGACCAAAAAAGTGCCGAGGCCCGCGAAGAGTCGGCGAGGGCGTTGCCAGTCGACCAGGAAGAGGAAGGGAGCAATGGGAAGGAAGGATTGCTTGGTCTGGATAGCGAGTACCCAGAAAATGGCCGCGAGAACGGGATGGCTGAAGCGTGTGGCGTAAAGAGCGCAGAGGAAGAGGAAGACGCTGAGGGAATCGACGCGGCCTACGTCATACCAGCCGTAGACGTAGGAGTAGAGGCTTGCAAAAAGGCCGATGCAGGCGAGGGCGGCAAGGTGCCGCTGAAGCTTCGGAGTGCGATCGCTCTCACGTGCTTCGCGGAGTACGAAGGCGTATAGAACGGCAAAGGTGCCGAGAGTGGCGAGGATAGAGACCAGGCGCGTAGCGGCATAGGTGACTCCGATGAATCTTGCGAGAAAAGCGCTGAGATAGAAGTAGAGCGGAGCGTAGAGAAAGGGGACGTAGCTGAGCGAGGGGCTGGTGTAGAGCGGGAGACCGTTGCGGATGCGCCAGACCTGGGTGAGCATGCCGGACTCCATGCGATCGAGCTCAAAGGGGTAATGGAGGCGCCGGGAGGCGCAGTAGAGGAAAATCAGGACGAAAAAGGCGGAGGTAAGCGCGAGCAGAACGGTGAGGAATCGAAGGAGACGAGCGCGGGCGTCTGATGTGGGACTGGTGGCGGCCATCGAGGCTAATTATAGGGTACGAACTCTGGTTAAATGAGCGCTTTTGCGGGGAGCCCTGCCTCGCGGGTAGGCGAAATCATCGCGCGATCAGTTCTGTCCCATTCAACTCATCAATGCTAACGATTAGGGTGGATTATGCAGGTGCGCCGCGTTGCCCAATGCGATACTGTGCTTGTCAGCCCGAATAGCTATGAAGCCATCTGTCCTCCGAAAAATCGTCCCGCTGTACCTCGTCATCATCATCCTCTGCGGCATCGGCTACGCGAAGTACGACAACTACCAGCTCGACGGTGACGCAGTCTCCTTCATGGACATCGGCGACGCGATCCGCGCGCATGATTTCGCCCACGTTGTAAACGGCTACTGGAACCCCGCCTATGCAGCCGCCCTGGCGCTCGGCGAGGTCATCGCGCGCCCTACGCGCTGGAACGAGCTGCAGACCTTCTTCTGGGTCAACTTCTGGATCTTTGTCGGCTGCATCTTCGCCTGCATCTACTTCGTAGACTCTCTTGTCCGCGTGCGCGAGCGCTGCATCGCGGATAGCGCAAAGCCGCCCGCGCTCTCGCCCATGGCCCTTCGCCTCGCCGCGCTGGCCATTCTCTTCTGCAGCTTCCAGCGTGAGCTCGCCCTGGGCGCCGTCCGCTCCGACGCGCTGCTGCTCTTGTTCTTCCTTCTCGCCGCCGGCTTCCTGCTGCGTCTCCAGGCCGGGGGCCGCTTCGTCTACTATCCCCTCCTCGGTCTCGCGCTCGGGCTCGCCTACCTCACCAAATCCTTCGCTTTCCTACCCTCCGGCATCCTCCTCGCCGCCCTCTTCGTCTTCGCGCTGATGCGGAAGACCCCCAGGCGAAGCCGAGCGCTCACCGGCGTTCTGGTGGCAGGCCTCGTCTTCGCTGCCGTCGCCGGCCCCTTCATCTTCGCCATCTCCAAACAGCGCGGGCGTCCCACCACAGGCGAGTCGGCGCGGCTCAACTACAGCTTCTTCGTCGACCAGACCGGCCGGTGGCACGAGTGGCACAGCGGCGACATGGGACACGCCACCGCCAGCTTCAAACACCACGAGCAGCTCATCGTCCCATTCCCGCCCGTCTACTCCTTTGCCGCTCACCCCTTCGGCACCTACCCGCTCTGGTTCGATCCCGCGTACTGGGCCGACACCATCCAGCCCAGGTTCTACCTCAAAGGACACCTCATTCGCCTCGCGCGATGCTCCGCCTTGCTGGTCCGTTTCCTCATCGGCCATCTCGAGCCCTTCGTCCTGCTCTTCGCCCTTCTGCTCGCCGGATGCTTCTTCGTCCGGCAGCGCGCCTCCTGGCTCCCGCTTGCGCCCGCCGCGCTTTGGGGACTTCTCATGCTCGGCATCTACTTCCCCATCGATCTTCAGGACCGTTATCTCACCGGCGCCTTCCTGCTGATCGTCGTCCCCATGCTCGCCATGGTGCGCCGCCCTGAAAGCGGTCCCGCCGGCGAGATAGCCACCGCCCTGGCCATTCTGCTGGCCGGTCTCACCCTCGCGAACGCCGCCGGCGACATTGGCGAACGAAGAAGACATCTCAGCGGCGCCGGTTATCCGCGCGGCGCGTACAGCCAGGAGATCTACCCCGCGGCCCGGGGACTCGAAGCCCTGGGCATCGTACCCGGCAAGGACGTAGCCTGCTTCGGAGACCAGGCCTGCTATGTCGATCACTACTGGGCTCGCCTCGCCGGCACTCCCATACGCGCCGAGATCGAGGTTCCCGGCGGCAGCGACCCCGGCCGGTTCTGGGCCGCGCAGTCCAACCAGCCGGAGATCGTCAATGCCCTCCGCGCGCGCAACATCGCCGCGATCGTCGCGGTCTTCGCGCCCTCGTCCCATATCCCCGCGGGCTGGCAGCAACTGGGCACCAGCGACTTCTTCGCCTACCGGATAGACCCCGGCGCTCGCTAGCGCGGCCCTGATCCCGACCAACGGGAGGGCCAGCGCAGCAGATGGTGTCAACACCGGTATACAAGGCACGAGGTGACCGCCGAATCGGGTCCCCGCAAACAGGTCTTCGTTTGTGGGGTGACTGAGCGCAGTGGGCCCGTCCGGCAGGACAGCCGTGTGGTGTATACCCATTCGAAATTTAACTCAACGTCGCATCGAACATCGCGTTGGTCCTGCTGGCTGTGAGGAACAAGTTTCAGGCGCGAAGAGGGTGGAAGCCGCAGAGTTTCATGGCGGCAACGGGCTCGGGGTTCTGCATGAAGTTGTCCCAGACGAAGGCGGTGCGCAGATTCTCCGCCATCAGCAGCCCGATGCCGAGGTCGATGCCGAGCACGTCGGTGTCGTACCAGTGCAGGTCGGGGTGGAAGGCGTCGCACAGGCCGTAGCGGCCCCAGGCGTCCTTTCCATAGGTCTCCCGCAGCGAACGAAGGACGCGGAGACATTCCATGGGGAGGAAGGGAAGCGACCCCGCCGCGGCGCATGGAACGACCGAGCCGTCGACCGGTCCCATGAGCGGCGGACCGCCCCACGGCGTATAGCCGTGCTCCCAGTCGGACGCGGTGACGCCCCAGTAATCGTCGTTGTAGCCCCGCTTCAGGCCAAGGCAGAAGGCCTTGTGAGCCTCGGTCGCGATGATGGAGTTGGTGAAATAGTTGGCGTAGGCGTCGCGCTTGCGGGCGAAGTCGAACCAGGCGTGAGAGTACTGATGCACGAAGAGCGGGTCCCGTCCGCTGATGAACTCGTAGCCTGCGAATTTGATCGGCGGCCGGGTGAACGCGCTCCACGACTCGGCCGGGATCGGGTGGGTAGGGGAGCCGATGGCGAGCAGGTAGAGCATCATCAGTTCGGAGTAGTGGTCCCAGCGGGTGGCGATGAAGCCCGAGGACGGCCTCCAGCCCATCGAAAAGGTCTTGCCGCCGTTGAGCATCCAGGGCCAGTCGACCCGGTTGTAAAGCTGCGTGGCAAGGCTGGTGATCTGAGCGTCGTTGAAGTAGGCGCGGACGCTGAGCACGCCGCAGAGCAGGATGGCCGTGTCGATCGACGACACCTCGCTGTTGATCAGCGGCTTTCCCGTCTTGTTGTCGTTGAAGTGGTAGAAGAAGCCGTGCTCGTTGGGCATGCCGTTCAGGTGGAACTCGAGCGTGGTCACAACCTGCTTCTTGAGGCGATCGGTCGACGCATATCGTCTGCGATCCGCGATGCACAATCCGGTGAGCCCGAAGCCGGTTGCGGCGATGCTCGCGACGAAGCGGGTATCGAGCTTGCCCGTCGTATTCTTGTTGGTGGCGCGGTCGAGCACCTGTCCCGTCGCCGGGTGCGCCTGCTCGATAAAGTAGAGACAGGCCGCGTACTGCATCTCATCGAGGAAGCCAAGGTCCAGGTCGCTGAGCAGACGCGAGTAGGCCGCGGCCGGCGGGTGTGCGGTCTGGCTGCCGGGCGGGCTATTGGCTTGGGCGAGCGCAGAGAACGGAGCGGCGCTCGAGAGAACAGCGCCCCCGAGAAGCTTCACGGCTTTGCGCCGGGTTATCTTTTCTGTACGACAGGAACCAAGGGTCATGGAGCTATATCGTTCATACGGTCATATTCTGCTTACGCGAAAGACGGAATACCAGATGCGTCAGTGGGCGCCTCGGCTGGCCGGAATTTCGATCAGGACCAGGCCTTGAGGAGGAATCGAGAGCTTCAGGCTGCCGTCTGTGAGCGCCGTGTCCTGGGGTGGGGCGGCTTGTCCCGCTGCCTGGAGCTTCGCTATCTGATCCCGCGAGGGGAAGGCCGGACGGCCCAGGGCGTCGAAGGTCTTCACGACGTTGCCGTGGTCCGCATCGAGGCGCCAGACACGCGCCGGAGCATTGCGCGCAACGCCGTCCAGCCTGAGCTGAAACTCTCGATCCGGCGCCAGGCGGCTCGGCGGCGGAGTGTAGCCAGCGCCCGTGCCGTACGGTGCGGCGTAGTTCCACAGCGCGACGACCACGCTGCCGTCCGGGCGCACAGTGGCGAGCGCGGCGTCGGAGTGCAGCGGAATGCGGCGATCGCCCAGGCGATGCAGCATAGCGAACGCGTTGAAGGCAGGTTTGGGGATGCTGTCCTCGGCGAGCAGGCCGAATCCCCCGTAAAACGGTGTGCGAACGACGCCCTGCTCCTCGAACACATCGGAGAAGGTCCAGTAGCTCATCGACTGAATCAGGCCGTCGCACTGGCTGATCGTTCCGGCGAGCCACGGTCCCATGTAGACCGTATCGGTGACATCGGGCTCGTTCGCGTAGCTGGCGTTGTACTCGCTGAAGATCAGGGGCACCCGGGGAAAGGCGGAGGCGACGATCTCCTGGTGGACCTTCCCCACAGCGCGGCAGACCATGCGGTCGCGCGGAATCTCCTCGGTGGTCCCGAAGATGTCCTTCGCCGTGTCGTTGGCGTACACATGTGTGGAGACAAAGTCCACCGGAACATGATTCTGCTTGCAATGCTCGAGGAAGGCCGCAACCCAGGCAGCCTGCGCCGTCGAGGGGCCGCCTACGCGAATGCGGCTGCTGACCTGCTTGATGTCGCGGACGGTGTGGTCGTACAGCTCGAAGTAGCTGGACTGCTTGGGCCGCCCCGCCCAGAAATCGAGATTAGGCTCGTTCCACACCTCAAAGCTCCACTTCGAGACCTCCTCGATACCGTAGCGCTCAATCAGGTGCCGGGTGAACGCGGTAATCATCTGATCCCACAGCGTGTAGTCCTTGGGCGGCGATACGTTCTGCTTGTACCAGAAGGCGTGCAGGGCCGCCGGCTCCGACGCCATCTTCTTCGGCATGAAGCTCAGCTCGACGAACGGGCGGACATGGTTGGCGAGCAGGCCGTCGTAGATCTGGTCTATATAAGAGAAGTTGTAGATGGAGCCGGACTGCGCGGCTTCGGCGGCCTGGCCCGGGTTCTGGACGTGGGCGTCCGGGTCGTACAGGCCGACATCGTCCATGAAGATGCCGTGGAAGCGGACCGAGTCGAAGTCCGTCACCTTTTTCACCGTGCGCAGATCGTCGCGGTAGCTCTCCCGCAGCGAGAGAATCGCGCGGCCGGAGCCGAAGGTCTGCTCCCAGAAGTGCGGGAAGGGGGTCGTAGCGGCTTTGGCATCGACGGCGATGGTTGTCTGTGCCGGGGGCGAAGCTGCCGGGGCCGCAAACCCGGACTGCACTGAAAGCAGAGGTATCGCCACGGCGGATAGGAGGATTCCTGCTGGAAAGTCCGGAATTTTCATCGTCTACCCTCTTTGGATGCTCTGACCGCACCAACAGACGCGGGCGCTGACCGCTTCCCCTCGTACCTCAGCTTACCGCCGGATGAGGAGTTCTGCTTGAAACTGCGGCCCGCGTTGAGGATGGGCGGCTTGGGCATGGCTTATCCTGCTCACAGAGCCAGACCGGCTCCGGGAGGGCGTATGAGGATGATGAGAATCAGAGCGTTGGCCATTGCCGTGCTCGCGGCCCTGTGTTCGCTTGCCCTGTGTTCCATGCCCGTCAGGGCGCAGGAGGCGCAGGAGGCTCAGGAGAAGACCGGAGGTTCCAACACAACCGCGCATCGAGCCGCCTCGCAACCCGCCGTCCTGACTGCGGTCGAGGCAGCCAGAATTCTTCCCCCGTCGGTCTTCTTTCACGGCCGGACGGCATCGCTGCAAGGCCGCAACTCGGGTGGCGTGCGGTTTCAAGACACCAGCCTGCTGCTGGTTGCGCTGGTCGATACGTCGGGCTATTCAAGCCAGGTGCAGGAGAGGTACCAGGCCTACCTCATTAACGAGACGGCGGTGGAGATCGACGGGCGCCGCCTGCCTCCCGGGGCCTATGGGTGCGGGTTTGTGGGGGACAGCTTTGTCGTCCTGGATGTGGGAGGACACGACGTGTTCCAGGCGCACGCGACGCGGGATGCCGGGCTGGAACGGCCGAGGCCGCTGCAGGTCGTGGCCGCCCAGGGCGCCCCGGGGGAATATCGCCTGTACGCAGGTCGAAGCTACATCGGCTTTCGGGCGGCCACGGGCGGACTTCACCCCTGATCCCGACCAACGGGAGGGGCCAGCGCAGCAGAGGGTGTCAAGACCGGTATACAAGCCACGAAGTGACCGCACCGCGCGCAGCGGGCCCGTCCGGCAGGACAGCTTCGCAGTATATACCCGTCCCCGGACGTAACCTCGAAGCTTCTCCCGGGAGAAAAATTTCTTGACAACGGGCTGCCCCGTCCCGCAAACTCTCCAACCGGAGAAGATATCCATATTCCTCCGTGCTGAAACGTTTGAGAAATATCGCTTGACCCTGTACTCCGAGCATACGAAGCAACCACGACTCCCTAAAAACCATGCCTCCCTCGCGTCCGTAGATTGATACCCCCAACTACTGTCCGCGCCAACCTCAAGCTCCTCTCAACTGAAACGATTTACTAAATGCACCATCGAGGACGGATATGACAATCACAACTGCAGGAAACCGCATTGGCCAGTGCGGACGAGCGCTCTCTCAAAGGCTGAAGCCGCCCATGATGTTTCTGGCGATGCTTTTGCTGGTAACCTCAGCCGCCTTCGCCCAGTTGAGCACCGCCGACATCCTCGGCACCGTGACCGACCCCACCGGAGCCGTCGTCACCAACGCTACCGTCGTCCTCAACAACCTCGGCACCAACGAGAAGCGCACGACAACCTCCAACGGCTCCGGCGACTACAACTTCACCCTCCTGCCCGTAGGCCATTACTCCGTCTCCATCAAAGCCGCCGGGTTCCAGGGGTCCATCACGAAGGATCTCGCGGTAGAAGCCGGTGACCGCGCCCGCAACGACGTCCACCTCCAGACCGGCGCCGAATCCACCACCGTCGAGGTCACCGCAAGCACGCCGCTCCTCCAGGCCGACAGCGCCACCGTCAGCTCCACCGTGACGGCCCAGGCCGTGCAGGACCTTCCGCTCAACGGGCGCAACTTCGTCCAGCTCGTCGCCCTTGTGCCCGGCGCCAACGAAGGCCAGGGCAACGGACTCTCGAGCGGTGGCCGCCCCGACGACCGCCGCAACAACGCCGCCGGCCTCTCGGTCAACGGACAGGACTCCAGCCTCAACAACTGGGTGGTCGATGGCGTCGACGACAACGAACGCATCATCGGCACCATCGGCATCAAGCCCAACGTCGAAGGCATTCAGGAGATCACGGTCGAGACCAACAGCTACGCTCCGGAGGCTGGCCGCACCGCCGGCGGTGTCATCAACATCCTCACCCGCACCGGCACCAACCAGTTCCACGGCTCCGTCTACGAGTACTTCCGCAACGATATCTTCGATGCCCGTAACTTCTTCCAGACCACCGGCCGCGCACCCGAGCTGCGCCAGAACCAGTACGGCGCCAGCATCGGCGGTCCCATCTTCCGCGACAGAACCTTCTTCTTCTTCGACTATGAAGGGCTCCGTCAGGTCGCGGGACTAACCTATACGGGTACGGTTCCGACTCTGGCAGAGTATAACGATATCAACAGCCTCAACGGCGGATCACCGCAAGCGCTTCTTTCAACATCGAACGGTACAGCGGGGCGCCCAATAAATCCCCTCATGCTGAACTACCTCAAGCTGTATCCGGCGCCTAACGCCAGCGGCCTCGCCAACAACTACACCATAAGCCCCAATAAGACGCAAAGTTACAACACCTATGACGCCCGCGTCGACCACAGGTTCAACGGCAACAACCTGGTCTTCGGGCGCTTCTCCTATAACAGCGTTAATACCTTCACCCCCCCGGGATTTGGTACCGTAAACGGAATCCAGGTCAGCGGAAACAGATACTTCTTCGCCGGCCCTGCAACCAACGTGGCCCAGCAGTATGTCCTGGGGTACACCCACATCTTCACCCCGTCGCTCATCGCCGACCTCAGGGCCGGGTTCACCCGTATCAACAACCTCTCCCTCCCGCTCAACTACGGTACGAACGTCGACCAGTCCTACATCGGCTTCCCCGCGAGCATGACCTCCTTCAGCCCCTTCGCCAACTCCCTGACCCCGGTCTCGATCGGCCCCTTTGGAGACATCGGCGACGGTGCCTACGTTCCCCTGCAGGACATCGACAACACCTTCCAGTACAACGGTACGGTCAGCTGGACCAAGGGCAATCACAACTTCAAGTTCGGTGCCAGCCTGATCCGCAGGCAGGCCCGTAACGTGCAAAGCGCATCTGCCGTAGGTGCCTACCAGTTCAATCTGCCCAGCGATACGGTCGTCAACCCAACGAATGATCCTACCCTTCAATTGCAGCAGCAAAGCAACCAGCTTGCTTCTGCGCTGGTCGGTGCCTTTCAAAGCCAGAGCCGTAACTTCAACATCTCTCCACCCGATTATCGCTCCTGGGAGCCAAGTGGTTTCGCGCAGGATAGCTGGAAGATCAGTCCGAAGCTGACAGTTATCTACGGCGTTCGCTACGACGTCTTCACCCCCTTCACCGAAGCGCACAACCATATTTCGAACTTCGACTACCTGCAAGCCCTTGGTTCGACTTCATCCAACATTCAATCTGCGCTGAAGATTGCCGGCGTAAATGGTGTCAGCGCGACCACCGGTATCCCAACCGACTATCGCGATGCCGCTCCGCGGGTTGGCTTCGCCTACTCTCCCACACCCACCACAGTCGTTCGCGGTGGCTACGGAATCAGCTACTTCCCCGGCAACTACACCTCGAACGGCGACCTGAAGAACGCGCCGTTTACCTCCGTCTACTCCCCAGCCTGCCAGTCCTCAATCGCCGTTCAGATTGAGACGCAGCAAGGTAAATTTGCAGGTCAGAACCCAGACTGCGTCACGCTCGGTGCACCCGGAGCCATCAGCAGTACCCAGGCAATCCCAGCTCCTCCAACCACCCCCCAAGCGGTTCCTGCCTTGAACACGATCACCGGATTGTCGTTCGTGGCCGAAGCTACCAACTTCAAGGCTGCTCTCATCCAGCAGTTCAACCTCCAGGTGCAGCAGCAGTTCGGCGCCAACGTCTTCACCATCGGCTACGTCGGCAATATCGGCCAGCATCTACCCGAATCCATCGATAACATCAATCAACCCCTGCCGTTCAACCCCATCACCAACCCCGCCGGGTCGGCTCGTCCTCTCAACAACCTGCTCCCGAATCTGAGTGGCGTCAGCTATCTCGCGACCGAGGGTGTCTCGAACTACAGCTCGTTGCAGACCTCCTTCCAGCGCCGCTTTACCAAGGGGCTGGCTCTGGACGCGAACTACACCTGGGCCAAGGCGCTGAGCGATATCAGCGGCTTCTCCGAGCAGGGCGATCAGGGTTGGTCTCACGCTCTTCCAACCAACATCCGGGCAACCGAGTACGGCAATTCGGAAGATGACATCCAAAACCGCTTTGCCCTCTCGCTGAACTATCAACTGCAGTACGGTAAGGAGTTCACGGGCATCAGGAAGATCGCCCTCTCCGGCTGGCAGACCAACATGATCGCGGTCTGGCAGAGCGGAAAGCCCTTCTCGATCATCAACGGCGGCTCGGGAGCCGACAACCCGGTCGAGAGCGATGGCCAGACGCACGGCTTCAATAACCGTGCCGTCCCCCAGAACAGCGGAGGGGCCGACCGCCCCAACACCGTCAAGGATCCCCGCCTGGGCCACAAGACCCTCCAGGAGTTCTTCGACACAACAGCATTTGCCCCTCAAACCCTCGGAACCATCGGGAACACCCAGCGCAACTCGCTGTTTGGACCCCACTTCCGCCACGTAGACCTCTCCCTCTTCAAGGACTTTCCCGTCACCGAGCGGGCGACCATTCAGTTCCGCGTCGAGTCCTTCAACATCTCCAACACGCCCAACTTCTTCGTAGCCAACAACAACAGCTCGAACCAGACGTTCGGCAACGCGGCCTTCGGTACCATCTCGGCGACCGACCCCAACTACACACCCCGGCAGTACCAGTTCGTCCTCAAGGTGCTGTTCTAACCAACTCATCACCTGCCCGCCGGCGAAGAGAATCCCTCCTCGCCGGCGGTCGCAAGTTTTACGTCCTCTCCTGAACGCAGTGAAGGACCCCCGTATTTGCCGTTGCCGTCGCCGTCGCCGTTGTCGTTGTCGTTGTCGTTGTCGTTGTCGTCGCCGTCGCCGTCGCCGTTGTTGTTGTTGTTGTTGTTGCAAGTTTTACGTCGTCATCCTGAACGTAGTGAAGGACCCCTGTATTTGCCGTTGTATTTGCTGTTGTCGTCGCCGTTGTCGTCGCCGTTGTCGTTGCCGTTGCCGTTGCCGTTGCCGTTGCCGTCGCCGTCGCCGTTGTCGTTTGTCGTTGTTGTTGTAGTTGTCGTTGCAAGTTTTACGTCGTCATCCTGAACGCAGTGAAGGACCCCTGTATTTTGCCTTCAAGTACTCACCCCTTCTACATTCCACCCACTCAAGTTTTCACACACCAACCCACTCATTCCACCTATCAGGCTTACCCCCAAAAATAAACCTCAAAAACCTGGCACATTTTTCGCCGTCAAAATCCGCCATCCAGATTACCACGTTCACCACGCAAAGCGCCACGATCTGCACAAAAGTTGTCCACGTTTTGCACCCACTTTCCCGCGAAACCCCCTGAACACAGCCTCCCCACCACGTCAATTTTTTCGCCCGCCGCCGCGCCCTGAAAACCTCCCGGAGACCCTCCCGACATGAATCGCCGCAGCTTTCTCGCCTCCACCTCCGCCTGGGCCGCCGCCGCCGCCCTCCCCAAAGTCTCGAGCGCCTCCGCCCTCCTCTCCCCCCTTGAGGCCGCAGGCCAAGCCTCCTCACCCAGCCAGGTAAGCTTCCCAAAAGGCTTCCGCTGGGGCAGCGCGACCGCCTCCTACCAGGTGGAAGGCGCCTGGAATGTTGACGATAAAGGCGAGTCCATATGGGACCGCTTCAGCCACACCGTCGGGCGCGTCAAGGGCGGCTGGACCGGCGACATCGCCTGCGACGACTACCACCGCTTCCCCGAAGACATCGCCATCATGAAGCAGATGAAGCTCAACAGCTACCGCTACTCCATCGCCTGGCCCCGCATCCAGCCCTCCGGCTCCGGCGCCGCCAACCAGAAGGGGATCGACTACTACAAGCGCCTCACCGACGCCGTCCTCGCCGCCGGCATGAGGCCCCTCGTCACCCTCTATCATTGGGACCTCCCGCAAACCCTTGAAGATAAAGGCGGTTGGCCCAACCGCGACACCGCCGCCCGCTTCGCCGACTACGTCGACCTAACCGTCCGCGCCCTCGGCGACCGCATCCAGACCTGGGCTATCTTCAACGAACCATGGGTCTTCACCTACCTCGGCTACGGCCAGCTAGTCCACGCGCCCGGAAAAAACGACTTCGACCTCTTCCTCAAGGCCTCCCACACCGTAAATCTGGCGCAGGGCGACGCTTACCGCGCCATCAAGGCCATCGCTCCCAACTCCAAGGTAGGCAGCGCCTTCAGCATGTCACCCGCCAAGCCTCTCACCAGCTCGCCTGAAGATGCCGCCGCCGCCTCCCGCTTTGATGCCTTCAATAACGTATGGTTCCTCGAAACCGCCCTGCACGGCCGCTATCCGGACGCCTTCGTCCACGGTACGCCATTGAAAACAATGGGCTTCCAAAGCTGCGACGACAAGCGCATGACCGCCCCGCTCGACTGGATCGGCGTGAACTACTACTTCCGCCAAATCGCCTCCGCTCCCACCACCCCAGCCCCGACAAAGCCGTCCTACGCCGCCATGGGCTTTGAAATGGTCAACGGCAGGGAGGGTCCTATCACAGAAAACGGCTGGGAGGTCTATCCCCGCGGCATCTACGACATCGTCATGCGGGTCGCCAACGCCTACAAACTACCTATAGAAATCACCGAAAACGGCTGTTCCTACGGCGATTACCCCGACTCGAGCGGCAGAGTCGCCGACCAGCGCCGCATTCACTTCTACCGCGAGCATCTCCGCGAACTCGCGCACGCCATCCACGACGGCGCCGACGTGCGCGGCTACCACGCCTGGTCCATCCTCGATAACTTCGAGTGGGCCGAAGGTTACACCCAACGCTTCGGCATGGTCTACATCGACTTCCCGACGCAACGCCGCTTCGTCAAAGACTCCGCGAAGTGGTACTCCCGCGTGGCCTCTTCGAACGCGCTCGACAACGGTCACCCCGCGACATAGCCGCTCCGATGAGCGCGCCTGTAAGTCTGCGAACGCAGGCCGCTCAACAGGTGCGCGATAATACCCTTTGTGCCCAACCCCTCAGCAGTGTCTCCCTCTGCGGAGTACAAGCAGCGCCAGCAAGCCCGCCAGGCCGAAGTCGCGAGCTTCGAAAGGCGACATCTCCGGATCGGCAACCTTCGCCTTCTCATCGTCGTTGCCGCCCTGCTCGGCGCATGGTTCTCTCTCTATCTCCATGATTTTTCAGCGTGGTGGCTGGCCTTACCCCTTGTGCTCTTTGTCGCGGTCGCAGTCTTCCACGCGGCGGTTCTTCGCAAACGCGCGTCTTCAGAGCGCGCAGTGGACTTCTACGAAAGAGGCCTGGCCCGGATTGAAGACCGCTGGATGGGCACGGGACAAACGGGAGACCGTATCGATGTTTATGCCAGCCTCTACGCCGCCGACCTTGACCTCTTCGGCAGGGGCAGCCTCTTCGAACTTCTCTCCCTGTCCCGCACCAGCATGGGTGAAGACACTCTCGCCGGCTGGCTCCTGTCTCCTTCCCCTGTCTCGCAGCTACTGCAGCGTCAGGCCGCAGTAATCGAGCTTCGAAGCCGCCTCGACCTCCGCGAGGACATCGCAATCGCGGGTACCGATCTTAAGGCCGCCGTCCATGCCGATGCCCTCACCGAGTGGGCTGAAGCACCCAATCGGCTTCCCACCCAGTGGCTGCGCTGGCTCTCCCTCCTGCTCGCCGTCGCGGCCACCGCGGCAGCCATCGCATGGGCGCAGCTTGGAACCAAAGCCCCCTTCTTCGCCATCCTCATCGTCGAAGCCGTCATCACCTCGTCCCTGCGCAAGCGGACCGCACACGCCCTGCACTCGACCGGCCGCGCTTTCGAAGACCTGCAGTTACTCTCGTCCCTCCTGGCCCGTCTGGAGCGCGAACACTTCGATACGCCACACCTGCAGTCGATCAAAGCCCAGCTAACCTCGCACCATCTCCCGGTCTCAGTCGCCATCGGCCGCCTGCGAACCATCGTGGACTGCATTCAGTCGCTCGACAATCCCGCCTTGCGTCTCCTCAACATTCCGTTGCTCTATGCCGTCCAGACCGCCTATGCCGCCGAAGCCTGGCGCACTGCCCATGGAGCCTCGGTCCGGGTCTGGCTTAGGGCGATAGGCGAAATGGAGGCCCTGCTCTCGCTTTCCGCCTACAGCTACGAGCACCCCGCCGACCCTTTCCCCGAGTTCCTCGATGGACCCCCGTGCTTCAACGCGAGCGCACTCGGACATCCGCTCATCCCCGCCGCGACGTGTGTCCGCAACGAGGTCAGCGTCTGCGGCCCAACCCGCGCCGTGCTCATCAGCGGCTCCAACATGTCCGGCAAGAGTACCCTGATGCGCGCCGTCGGCATCAACACGGTCCTCGCCATGGCTGGCGCTCCGGTTCGTGCTGCCCGCCTGGAGCTTACGCCGTTCCACCTGGGCGCCAGCATCCTCGTCCAGGACTCCCTCCACGAGGGCAACTCCCGCTTCTATGCCGAGATCACGCGCCTGCGTGCGATCTGCGCCCTGGCAGAAGAGCATCCGGTCCTCTTCCTGCTCGACGAGCTGCTGCAAGGCACAAACTCCAAAGATCGCCTCATCGGAGCGGAAGGTGTCGTTCGCGCCCTGCTAGCCACCGGCGCGATTGGGCTCATCAGCACACACGATCTCGCCCTGACGAGCATGAGTGCGCTCGCCGAAGGCAGCCTCCATAACTGGCATCTTCAGGACGAGATCGAAGACGGCAAAATGAAGTTCGACTACAAGCTGCGCGACGGCGTCGTCGCCAGAAGCAACGGAATAGAGCTGATGCGGCTGATCGGCCTGAAGGTATAAGCTCTGATCGCCAGGGCCGGTGGTCACGGCAAACCCCGATGCGCCGGCGTTGACTTTCTGAATAGCGATTCAGTATCCTTCCCGTCAGTGCCATGCAGCCTGGATCAGGGTCGCGTGGCAGGCGGCTCAAGGTGAATCGCACGGACCGCTCGCGGCTTTGGCGCCGCATCTGATCTCGAAGAAGGATCTACGATCCAAGCCGACCTGAGTTGACCTGGGGAACGGTCGCTCACAAGAACTACGCCATCAGGGCAGAGGGAATGAGTGTGACATCATGCGAATTTTGACCTTCCTTCGCCAGGTTCCGGACGCGGAAGAGAGCATTCACATCAGCAACAGCGCCGTCAATCTGGACAACAGCAAGCTCGTCATGGACACCATGGACGAGTACGGCGTGGAAGAGGCCCTGCGTCTTCGCGAGAGCGGAATCGAAGCGGAGGTCGTCGCCCTCGCCGTGGGCCCCGCGCGCGTACAGGACGCCCTGCGCACCGCACTTGCCATGGGCGCCGATCGAGCCATTCACGTCGAAACCGACATCCGGCTCGATCCCATCGCGCTCAGTAAAGTCGTCGCGCAGGTCGCCCAACAGGAGCAAGTGAGCTTGATTCTCTCTGGTGGCCAGCAGGCCGACTGGGACAGTCACGCTCTCGCGGCAGCGACCGCGGAGCGTCTGAACTGGCCCCAGGTCACCTGGACCAGCGCGCTCGAGCTTCATGCGGATACCCTCACCGGCAAACATGATATCGACGAGGGCAACGAGACCTTCACCTTGAAGCTGCCCGCGGTCGTCACCACCCAGCAGGGTCTCAACGAGCCGCGCTATCCCACCCTGCCCAACATCATGAAAGCGAAGAAGAAAGAGCTCCGGAAAGACACGTTGGAGCAGTTCGGCATCACTCCCAACCTGACCTTCCTTGGCGCGGAGATCCAGGTCAAAAACCGTCACAACAAGATCCTCGACGGCAAGGATGTTCCCGCTGCGGCCTCGCAGCTGGTCGATCTGCTGCGCAATCAAGCCGGGGTGATCGCATGATCCTTCTGGTCGTCGAACACGCAAACGGCAAAGTCAGCAAGAGCGCCTACGAGATGGTTACGGCTGCCCGCGAGCTCGGACGCGAAGGGCCTGTGACCGCCCTGGTCCTCGGAACTGCCGTCGGCTCCGTAGCCGCCGAGATCGCGCGCTCCGTCGATCAGGTCCTCGTCGCCGATCTTCCTGCCCTCGCCCAGTACGACCCCGAACTCTGGGCAGCCGCCGTCGCGCAGGTCGCGGCCGAAGGCGAAGCCAGCGTCATCCTCATCGGGGGCAGCCGCAGTGGCCGCGAGTACAGTCCACGCGTCGCCATCAAGCTGAACAGCCCGCTGCTCGAGGACGTCATCAGCCTCAAGGCCCAGGGCGACAAGCTGGCCGCGGAGCGCTATACCTACCTCGCACGTGTGACCGAAAAGATCGAAACCAGCGCCCCGGTCGTCACCGTCACCGTCAAGCCCGGTGTCTTCGCACCCGTCGCCCCACGTACCGAAGCCGCAGAGCAGTTCGACGTCGATCTCGACCTTCCCACGCCTCGTCTTCAGGTCACCGGGAAAAGCGCCGAACGCAGCTCGCGCGTCTCGCTCTCCGAAGCGGAGATTGTCGTCGCCGGAGGCCGCGGTGTCGGCAGTGCGGAGGGCTTCACCCAGCACGTCGAAGGCCTCGCCGATCAACTCGGAGCAGCAGTCGGAGCGACCCGCGCCATCGTCGACTCAGGCTGGCGCCCCTACTCGGAACAGGTCGGCCAGACCGGCAAGACCGTGCAGCCAAAGGTCTACATCGCCATCGGCATCTCAGGCGCCGTACAGCACCTCTCCGGAATGAACAAGAGCAAGATCATCGTGGCGATCAACCGCGACGCCGAGGCTCCCATCTTCAAGATCGCCGACTACGGCATCATAGGCGACGTCAACCAGCTTGTCCCTGCCATCATCGCAGAGCTGAAAAAGTAACGCAGAGCTGAAAACGGTACGAAGCGGTGCAAGCTCCATGCTGCCATTCCCCCAGAAGATCGCCTTCGTCCTCTTCGCCCTCCTGACCCTCGCCCTGGCGGCACAGGGCTTTCACCGGCTCTACCTCAGAGTCCGAAGAGGGCGGCCAGACCTCGACCCGCGCTTCGACCGCCTTCCTCAACGCCTCTGGTACGCCCTCGTCACCACCCTGACGCAGCAGCGAACCTTCAAAGACCGCCCCGTCATTAGTCTCTTCCACTCCTTCATCTTCTACGGCTTTTCCTTTTACGTTCTCGTCAACCTCGTCGATGCCGTAGAAGGCTTCCTGCCTTACTCCATCTCATCGACGTCGCTCCCCGGCGCCATCTACAACGCGCTTGCCGACGGATTCAGCTTCCTCGTCCTGCTCGGCATCATTGCGCTCGTCATCCGACGCTTCGCCCTGCCAAGTCGCCGCGACTTCCGCTTCAACCCGCGAACCCTGCTGCACCCAGACGTCCGGCTGGGAAGCATCTCCCGCGATTCCATCATCGTCTCGGTGTTCATCCTTTTCCACGTAGGCAGCCGGGCCATCGGCGCCGGTGCAAGAATTGCCGCCGAAGGTCCCGACCGTTTCCAGCCCTTTGCCACCGCCCTGTCGCACCTCTTCACGCCTGCGAATGCCGAGGCATGGCGCATCTTCGGCTTCTGGGGAGCGCTCGGCAGCGTCCTCCTCTTCCTCGCCTACTTCCCCTTCACCAAGCACGTCCACATCTTCATGGCGCCGGCGAAGTACCTCGTCAGCCGCGAGCCCGGTTCAGGCGTCCTGCCGCTTGTGCCTCTCGACCTTGAAGAGTCCAACTCCGAAGCGCCGACGCTCGGGGCCAGCCGTATGGAAGACCTCGGCTGGCCCCGTCTGCTCGATGCCTACGCCTGTATCCAATGCAATCGCTGCCAGGACGTCTGCCCCGCCACAGCCACCGGAAAATCCCTCAGTCCCGCCGCCCTCGAGATCAACAAACGTATGGAGTTGAACGACCTCGCCTCCCAGAAGAGCATCTTTTCTTTGACGAACACGGACTTCGAATCCGGCGGCGAAAGCCCGCGTCCCTTGCTGCAGTTCGCGCTCTCGCCCGAAGCCGCCTGGGCCTGTACCACCTGCGGCGCCTGCATGGAGGTCTGCCCCGTCCAGGACGAGCAGATGCTCGACATCATCGACATTCGCCGCAACCAGGTCATGGCGGAGGGCGAGTTCCCCGCGCAGTTGCAGAGCGCCTTCCGCGGCATGGAGCGGGCCCAGAACCCGTGGGGCATCAACCACGAGCAGCGCCTCGCCTGGGCCGACGGCCTCAACGTCAAAACCACCGACGAGAACGCCACCCCCGACGTCCTCTACTGGGTCGGCTGCGCGGCCAGCTACGATCCCCAGGCGCAAAAGACCGCCCGCGCCTTCGTCGAACTCCTCAACCACGCCGAGGTCAACTTCGCCGTGCTTGGTAAAAAAGAGTGCTGTACCGGCGACAGCGCCCGCCGCGCGGGAAACGAATACCTCTACCGCCAGCTCGCCGACAAGAACGTCGCCACCCTCAACACCGTCAATCCAAAGCTCATCGTCGCCAGTTGCCCCCACTGCATGAACTCTATCGGCAGCGAATACAAGCAGATCGGCGGCGACTACAAGGTCATCCATCACACCCAGTACCTCGAGATGCTGGTCGCGCAGAAGAAGCTCGTCTCCGCGCCATCCCAGGCGACCATCACCTACCACGACCCCTGCTATCTCGGCCGCCACAACGGCGTCTACGACGCGCCCCGCAACCTGCTCCACATTCTCGGCAACGAGACAGTCGAGCTCGACCGGACGCGCGAGAACGCCTTCTGCTGTGGCGCCGGCGGAGCTCAGTTCTGGAAAGAAGAAGAGCCCGGCGACGAGCGCATCTCCGACAACCGCTTCCGCGAGGTGCAACACACGCTCGCCTCCGCTGTCGGGGAGAAGGTGCTCGCCGTCGGCTGTCCCTTCTGCAAGAGCATGTTGGGCAGCACACCGCTTAAAGCCGAGGCCGAGGACATCGTCATCAAGGATGTAGCAGAGCTCCTGCTCGAAGGCGTCCTCAGGCAAAAAGGACTCACGCCCCCTCTGCCGGCCGCCGAAGCATTGTCCACACCCACCGCAGCGCCGGTCATGCCCGCTATGGCAGTCTTTCCCGCCGCCTCAGCACAGGCTTCAACGGTCGCGCCGCTGGCCCCAGGTCCCTCAACCGAGCCTACCCCCGCCCCAGCCACGCCACCATCCGTCGAGCGCAAAAAGTGGCAGCCCAAAACTCCCTCTGAGCCACCCGCTCCGTCACAGGAAGCGTCTTCAACGTCGGCTGCTGAGGCCGTCCTGCCTGCCGGGCGCAAAAAGTGGCAGCCCAAGGCCGCCCAGCCGCCAGCCATTGTCAACGAAGCTTCGGAGAGCAGTTCAGCGGACTCACACCCGGCAGAACCCGCGCCTCCACGCAAGAAGTGGTCCCCCAGGAAGCCAGCCGACCCCGAATAAAGCTGTGCACTTGAGCCTTGCGAACGCAATCATGCGGTGTGTCCCATGTTTCGCCTCTGGGACATGGGTTCGACCGTATCGCCAATCCTCAATTCTCACACCCACCGCGCAAGCCCTAATTCTGATAACTTAGCAGTTCGAGCCGGACAGGATCGAGTCCCATTCCAATCATTCGAAGCTGCCGCGCTGCCCCGACCGACAGATCGATCACGCGGCCCGGCCGAAGCGTGCCGCGGTCCGTGATCGTGACCACAACCGAACGCTGGTTACGCAGGTCGGTCACCTTCACCTTGCTCCCAAAGGGAAGCGTGCGGTGCGCGGCCGTAAGCGCATTCATGTCGAAGGGGCGTCCGCTGGCCGTGAGATGGCCCTGAAGCATGGACCCATACCAGCTCGCCAAGCCACTCTTGATCCGCGTAAGGCGCGTCAACACGGTCGTCCTGTAGAAGGCGGGAGGCGCAACGGTGTTCACGATGTCCGAGGAGCTGACCTCGTGAAGCATCGGGATCATCGTCCTGTCACCCGCCGGTCGCGCTGCGGCCTGGGGAACGGTGTCCGCCGCGAAGGCTGACATGACGACCAGGGCTGCGAGTGTGAAGACCGTCTTGTACCTTCCCGGCAGCGTTGCAGTACGTTCGTCTCCAAGTGAGTTGACCATCCCTCAAGTATATGAAATACAGCCCCTAAACGGCGCATTTTCTTATATTTACTTAAGTCTCGGCCAACACACCAGAGGCGTGGTTGTCAACCCAGGCACATGCCTCATCCATCTAACTACCCCTCTATCCGCGCTTACGCTCTGCTGGCTATCGACGACAGAGAGCCGCCCCCGGCAAGCAGGTCCTTCTATCGATCCGAGAACGGCATTCAACGGCTCCCGCCACCCCGCCTGATCCAGCCGCTCTAAGCAAAAACCAGGCAATGCGGCGTCGAAAGAGGAAAGCTCTTCGCCGCCTCCGTCAGCCTGCCCGAACGAACGTCTCTCGCGAGCACGGCGATATTGTCCGAGGTCTGGTTCGCCACCAGCAGCCAGCGCCCGCTCGGGTCAAGCGCCAGATGGCGCGGCACCTTCCCGCCGCACGGAATCCGGTCGAGCAGAGTCAGCCTGCCATCCACCGGCGAGACCGCGAAGGTCACGATCACATCGTCGAACCGGTCCGCCGCATACGCAAACTCCGCACTCCGGTCGAAGACGATATCGCAGCCGGTGGTCATCCCTTTAAACTCAGGCACCCTCAGAGAGATCTCCTGAACCCGTTCGAGCGTGCCGCGAACGCCATCCCACCGCAGGACATCCACCATAGAGGTCAGCTCAGTCACACAATAAGCCCACCTGCCGTTCGGATGAAACCGCAGCGCGCGAGGCCCGGCGCCCGGGGCGGACCTCCACGCCGGCGGATCGTTCGGCGTCAGCTTCGCGGTGGCCGCATCCAGATTGTAAATGTGGATCTGGTCGAGCCCCAGGTCGTTGACCAGCAGGAAGCGATTGTCTGGCGACACCGTAACGCGATGCGCGTGTGGCGCCTCCTGGCGATCGCGGTTCGGTCCATGCCCGCTGTACTGCTCGAACGAGACCGCCGGGCTCAGCCGCCCATCCGCGCTCACCGAAAAAGACGCCGCGCTCCCGCCGCCATAGTTCGCCGCAAACACCGACTGCCCCGTCCTGTCCACGGCAACATGGCACGTCCCCCCGCCCAGCGAAGCTACCTCGCTGATCTTCGTCAGGCTGCCGGTTCTTCGGTCCAGCCCATAGCTCGACACCGCGCCGCTGGCCTTTCCCTCGTACCGGTCAAGCTCGTTTGCGACGAAGATCATGTCCCCCCCGGGACTCAGCGCCAGAAACGTAGGATTGCTGGCCTCCGCCGCCAGCCCAACCTGCACCAGCTCTCCTGTACCGGAGTCGAACCGGTACCCATAGATTCCCTTGCTGTCGCCCTTCGTCTGGGTCCCCACCAGCAGCAATCCGTTGCGATCGAACGCCTTCGCCTCAGCCATCCACGGATACACCGCGACCGCCACTGCCGAACCCGAGATGACTCCACGGATAAACCCGCGCCTATTAATCTGCAGCACTCTATCTTCCTCTTCACCCATCATCCATCATGAACTTGATAAAGTCATTGCATACCAAGAGCAGAGACAGGATGACCATGGGAGCCGCAGGACAAGATCGAATTGCCGCCACCAGCGCGGGCCACAGCAACTCCACCATCCCCAGCTACACCGTTCCACTCCTCCTCATGGTCTCGCTCTACTTCGGCATCGGCTTCATCACCGCTCTGAACGACATTCTCGTCCCCCACTTCAAAGACCTCTTCCACCTCACCAACGTCACCGCCCTCCTGGTGCAGTTCTGCTTCTTTGGAGCCTACTTTGTCATGTCGGTTCCCTCCGGCTGGATTGTCGGACGAATCGGCTACAAATCCGGCATCGTCGTCGCGCTCACCGTCATGGCGCTGGGCCTTCTCCTCTTCCTCCCCGCTTCGGTCATCATCTTCTACCCGCTCTTTCTCTTTGCCCTGTTCGTGGTCGGCAGCGGACTGGCCCTGCTCCAGGTCGCCGTCAACCCCTACATCGGCGCACTCGGGTCCCCGGATACCGCAGCGTCCCGCCTGAATCTCGCCGGTGGCTTCAACTCCATCGCCACCACGATCGCCCCCAGGGTGGGAGCCACCTTCATCTTCATCGCCGCCGGCGCATCCGCAGCGCAATTGGCCCACTCCGTCCGGGCCCCCTACGCCATACTCGCCGTCTGCGCCTTCCTCATGGCCATCCTCACCGCCTTCGTTCCGCTCCCCGACGTCATCGAAAAAAATGTTCGCGCCCGGGTCTCCGACGCCTCCGACGGCAGCGCCTGGCGCTTCACCCACCTGCGCCTCGGCGCCCTGGCCATCTTCTTCTATGTCGGAGCCGAGGTCGCCATCGGCAGCCTGATGATCAGCTTCCTCGGCCAGCCTTCCATGGGCGGCCTCACCCACGAGGCAGCCGCCAAATACGTCTCGCTCTACTGGGGCGGAGCCATGGCCGGACGCTTCA
Source organism: Edaphobacter sp. (assembly GCA_965277575.1). Taxonomy (GTDB): domain Bacteria; phylum Acidobacteriota; class Terriglobia; order Terriglobales; family Acidobacteriaceae; genus Edaphobacter. The sequence goes on along the minus strand of CBDIDK010000002.1, from coordinate 1,556,874 downwards.
TCGGCTTCGTCGCCCTGCGCCGCATCCAGGCCCAGAAGGCCCTCGCCTTCGTCTCGCTCGCAGGTGCTCTCCTCATCGCGACCACCATCTTCGCCCACGGCCACATAGCCCTCGCCGCCATCGTCGCCTGCGGTCTATGCAACTCCGTCATGTGGCCCTGTATCTTCCCGCTCTCGGTCGCCGGCCTAGGCAGGTTCACCAGCCAGGGCTCCGGAATCCTCATCACCATGGTCGTAGGCGGCGCTGTCATCCCGGAGATCCAGGGCTTCCTGGCCGACGCCTTCGGCTACCAGCGCAGCTATGCCATCGTCCTGCTCTGCTACGCCTACATCCTCTTCTTCGCGCTCAAGGGCTACCGCAACCGCACCGTGCCCTTTGCCCCCGACTCGCCTCTCCCAATACTTGTCTAATCGCACCGTAGTGTAGCTGTCTATACCTCCAACCGATGTACTCTATCCTCGATCCCGACCACGGGAGGGCCATCGTAGCAGAGAGTGTCAAGACCGGTATACAAGGCACGAAGTGCCCGCCGAATCGGGGCCCCCGCAAACAGGTCTTCGTTTGTGGGGTGACTGAGCGGAGTGGGCCCGTCCGGCAGTACAGCGTTCCGGTGTATACCCATTCGAAATCAGCTTCAGGGAATCTTTGATCAAGTCTGGCTTTGAAGGGGCGTGGCTTCAGCCGCGCTGTAAGTCATCCGAAGCCGGCACACTTAATCAGACCTTCCTTAAGCCTTCCCGCCGTGCCCTCGCATCGAACGTCCCGCCAGAAAACTGTCCATCACCTCGAACCCAGGCGACAGCACGGTAATGTTTGCCGCCCGCCCCGGCTCCAGGCTTCCCCAGTCTTCCTCGACGCCAAGCATCTGCGCCGGATTGTGCGAGGCTGCCGCGACCGCCGCGCCCGGGCTCGCCCCCGTAAACTCCATCAGATTCCGTACCCCGCGATCCAGCGTCAGAACGCTTCCTGCAAGCACCCCGCCCGAGGTGCACCGTCCATCCCGCACCTCTACCTCCATCTCGCCCAGCAGGTACGTGCCATCCGGCATGCCCGTCGCGCTGATCCCGTCCGTTACCAGAATGGTGCGGTCGTCGCCCTTGGCCTTCAAAAACAGCCGCACCATCATCGGATCGACGTGGATGCCGTCGCAGATAATCTCCGCGAACAGCTCCGGCTGGTCGAGCACATAGGCTGCCAGTCCAGGTTCGCGATGGTTCAGCGTCCGCATCGCGTTGAACGTATGTGTAGCCGACCGCGCACCGGCCGCGAAGCCTGCTTCAGCCTCCCCGGCCCGCGCATCGCTATGCCCCAGGCTGCAGCGAACCCCCAGCTTCGTGGCATACGCAATCAACTCTTCGGCGCCCGGAAGCTCGGGCGCAATCGTCATCAGTCGAATGCAGCCCTCCGCCGCCTGCCAGAACCGGTCGAACAGCGCGACCGAAGCCGGCTCCAGCAGCGCATCCGTATGGACCCCGCGCTTTGCATGCGACAGGAACGGGCCTTCCAGGTGAACTCCCAGCGGAGTCGCCCCCGTGCTCGCGCCCTGCCTCTGCCCGATCTCCTTCGCGAGTCCGGCCAGCGAACGCAGCGTCTCGTCGCGGGAAGAGGTCACCGTCGTCGGAAGATAAGCGCCCACCCCGCGGCCCGCAAGGTACATGCCGATCGCATCCAGCGCCTCCGGCGTAGCCTCCATCACATCGTGTCCCCAGCAGCCATGGATGTGAATGTCGAGATACGAAGGCGCCAGCGTCGCATCCGGAAAATGGTGCGTCGCGTCCACTCGCGTCCAGCTCTTCTCCGTCAGGCTCTCGATGCTGTCGATGCAGCCGTCTCTCACGGTCACCAGCGGATACTCCACCACTCTGCCTGCACTGATAAGCCGCCGAGCCGCTATCGTACTGATCATCCCTGCCCTTCCCATATCTTGAGCACGTTTCAGCGTGTCCTATCGCCGGCAGCCAACCCGCCCGGTCCCGTCTCTTAGTTAATCACGTTCCGGCTGTGCTGCCGCCGCCTGTGCTGCCGCCGCCTGTGCTGCCGCCGCCTGTGCTGCCGCCGCCTGTGCGCCAGGGACTATACCGGGTTGTAGGCTCTACCCCTGATCCCGACCACCGGAAGGGCCAGCGCAGCAGATGGTGTCAAGACCGGTATACAAGTCACGAAGTGACCGCCCCGCGCGCAGCGGGCCCGTCCGGCAGGACAGCTCTGCGGTGTATAGCCAGTCCAAATCAGCTCTAGCCCTTGTATCTCATCCCGGCCAGCACCCCGCGCATATAAGCGAAGCTCTGCATCACTCCGGGCAGCGGGTCGTCAGGCACAATCTCATACTCCAGGTCGACGAACCCGCCATACTTCATGCCGATCAGCGCCTTGAAGATCTGTGGCACCGGCATCACGCCCTGGCCGACCGCGACCTGGCTCTCCTTCACCTTGCCATCCGCAAGGTCTTTCATGTGAATGTCGAACAGCCGGGGTCCGGCCTTGCGAATCGCCTCGACCGGGTCCGTGCCCGTGCGCATCGTATGGCCCACATCGATGCAGCAGCCTATTCGGGAATCCATGTTCTTCACCGCCGCCAGAACATCGAACGGGGAGGGGAACTGCTTGTCCTCCGGTCCGTGATTGTGGATCGCCAGCCGGATGTCGTACTGCTTCACGTACTTCTCCATCATCGGGAGCGTCTCATGGGTCGGCGCACACACCATCACCGGAATCCCGGCCAGCTTGCAATACTCGAACTTGGCATGAATATCGTCCTCGTCCGCGGTAGGGAACGAGACAGTGCCGGCCGCCGTCAAAATCAGACCGGCTGCCCTGTACTCCGCCGCCTTCGGTGCAATCTCGTCCACCGGCGTCATCGGCAGGTGCATATCCTTCAGGTTCAAATACGGCGTCTTCAGCTCCTTCATGAACTCGATCAAATGCTGCTGGTCGAACTTCCGAAAGGTATAGCTCGCGATTCCAAGCCGGATGGGCGAAGCCGCATTGCCGCTTGCCTGCCCTCCGAAGGCCCGTGCCCAAGGCGAGAGGAAAGCGGAGGCGCCCAGCGCCGTCCCCCCGAGCAGAACGCTGCGGCGAGACGCAGGCAAGGTAGAGAAGGTAGATAAGGTAGACAAGCAGGGCACACTCATGCAGCGCATCCTACATTCCCTCGCAGTGGTAAGTCCACTCTGCGCTCCTGCGGTCCGTCCACTTCAATCCGCTGCGCTAATCTTCGCCTTCGCCGCCGAATTGAAGATAAATCCTGAAAACGTGGCGTTCTTTCAGTCCGTCCCTTCCGTGTTGTTTCCAGCCACATATCCACCACACATCCGTCCATGTTTGCCATGCATAGCACCACGTTGTGCAGACCGGAATCTTCAAAAACCAGCCAAAAACGCCACTCCACCATGCAGGGAAAAAGCGCAGCAAACATCTACCCTTCGGCCTCCCGCCTGGAGAAGACCTGTCGCGCCAGATAGACCGCCACTCCCACCCCGAGGACCAGCCCCGCCGTCCGCATCTCTCTCAAGAAGTGCGGCCGCGAGAAGAGAATAAACGCGAAGCCCCCCAGCGCCAGCAGCACCGGCAGCGGATAGAGCGGCATCCTGAACCCCCGCTCCCTCCTCTGCCGCCGATGCTTCGGCAGCAGCGTGGCCACCCCCTGCAGCAGGAACTGGAACAGGATCCGGATCACGACCAGCGTCGTAATCACCTCCTGCAGGCGAAAGACGCAGCACGCGAGCGTAACTCCGCCCAGCAAGAGCAAAGAATGCTGTGGAATCAGGTGTTTACGATGCAGCACCCCAAACCACGCAGGGAAGTTTCCATCGCGAGCCGCCGCAAAAGGGATGCGTGAATACCCCAGCAACAGGGCAAACACAGAGGCCGCCGCCGCCAGCGCAATCAGGATCACCAGCGCCGCCGCCGCGGTATGCCCATACACCCGCTCCATGAACACCGCCATGGTGAACATCCGTGCATGGCTGTCCGCGCCCTGCGTTAACTCCCGCCACGGCAGCACGCCCAGCACGCTGACGTTCATCATCAGGTAAAGCACTGCAACAATAGCGATTGCGCCCAGCACGGCACGCGGTATCGTACGCTCGGGATCGCGGACCTCCCCACCCAGAAAGCAGACGTTGTAGTACCCCCAGTAGTCGTACGACGAGATCAGCATCCCCGCTCCAAGTCCAACAAAGAAGGCACGATCCACATGGAACGCACCCGGCGGAAAGTCGAACGCGCGCCGCGGATCGAAGTGAGTCAACCCGACAAGGATCACGATCACCAGCGTCAGGCCCACCACCAGTCCAAGCCACCGCACGATCCGGTCGATAGCGAAGATGCTGCGCGAAAGAACCACCATCGCCACGACACACACAGCCATCGCAATCAATGTCTGCTCACTCAGCACCAGGGGGACGCCCATCAGGGAGCCCGACGCAAACGGCCGGCTGGCCGTGGGAAAGAAGAACGAAAGGTACTGCGAGAAGCCAATACACCCGGAAGCGATCGAAAGCGGCGCGCTCAGGAGCAATTGCCAGGCATACAGGAACGAAAAGGTGCGGCCCAGCTTTTTTTCCCCATACAAATGCTTCAAATAAGCATAGGAGCCACCCGCCTCCGGGTACGCCGTTCCCAGCTCGCTCCATACCAGACCATCGCAGAATGAGAGGACCGCGCCCAGAACCCAGCCCAGCATCGCCTGCGGCCCACCCATCGCCCCCACGATCAGCGGCAGTGTCACGAACGGGCCGATCCCGACCATGTCGATGACGTTCAGCCCCAATGCAGAGCTCGTCGAAAGTCCGCGCCGCAACTCCATCTGTCCCCCGCCCGCACCACCATCGGCGGGCCTCCCTTGCGAAAAGCGTCGATTCGGGGCCCGAGTTTCTCTCATATGACGCCTTCGACAGCCTTGGTTGAGCTATGGACCTGGGTGCGCGTACTTCGCAGTGTAACGAATATGCCCTAATTTAGAGGAATTCTGCGTGGTATGACCAGTCGAGGTATTATGCCCATGTGCGTAGAACACGCCTGGAGACTTGATGAACGGCATAGGTATTCGGTTAGCGGCAGGTGCTGCAGCGATGGTGATAATGGCCGGAGCGGTGCCCGCAATGGCGGCTCCCAAGGTCTGCGACGCTCGTACCTATGGCGCAAAGGCGGATGGCACAACGAAGGACACGAAGGCGATCCAGGCCGCGATAGACGATTGCGCCAGCGCCGGCGGAGGCACGGTCAAGCTGTCTGGCGGAACCTTCGTCTCGGCGCCCATCACGTTGAAGAGCAACATCACCCTGGAGGTCGCGAAGGGTGCAATGCTGCTCGGCTCGCCCGATCATGAGGATTATCCAAGAAAGACCGAGTTCAAAGCACCGGGTTATCAATCGCTGGTCAGTGCTACCCATGCTGAGCACGTTGCAATCACGGGCGGCGGTGTGATCGACGGCGCCGGTGCAAGCTGGTGGAAGATCGCCCGTTCAACCAAGAACGCCGGCGTGCTTGGCAGTGAAAATACCCGGCCCCGTCTGGTCGTCTTCGATCACTGCAAACATGTTCTGGTCGAAGACGTGACCATTCAGAACTCCCCGTACTGGCAGCTCGTGCCGTACTACTCGGATGACGTGAAGATTCACCACATCAAGGTGCTTGCGGACATCCACTCTCCAAATACGGATGCAATCGACCCGTTCAGCTCAAGTAACGTAGTCATCGACCATGTCTTCGCGGACGTCGGTGACGACGACATCGCGATCAAGAGCGGCATGATCGACTCACCCGGTCCTGACGATCCAAGCAAGAACATCACCATCACCGACTGCGAGTTCGAGCATGGCCATGGGCTGTCGATCGGGAGCGAGATCGCTGGCGGCGCTCAGAACATTCACGCCGAACGGATACACTTCAAGGGCACCGATAATGGCGTTCGTATCAAGGCCAACCGCGACCGTGGTAGCGATGTCGGCAATATCTCCTTCAAAGACATCACGATGGAGAATGTGAAGGTGTCGGTCCTGATCAGCGAATATTATCCCAAAGCCCTTCCCGAGGGCGAGGTCGCGGCTGAACCCGTGCAACGGCTCACCCCTCTGTTCCATGACATCACGATCGAAAACCTGAAGTCGGTCAACAGCGCCTGGGCGGGCGTAATCATTGGGCTGCCAGAGTCTCACGTAAAGAATGTCGTGTTCAAGAATGTGGACATTCAGGCCCAAAAAGGAATGACGATTGCGTACGCGACGGTGACTGGGACAAATGTCAAAATTTCCGCCACTGAGGGCCAAGCGATCACGGTTGCACCGAACGCGACAGTGTCGATCAAGTAGCCGTTCGTCAGGATGCTGAGGGTACCGGCTGACGCTTGCCGAACAGCGCCGTTCCCACGCGAACGCAGGTGCTGCCTTCTTCGATCGCGACGGTGAAGTCGTTCGACATGCCCATGGAGAGTTGCGTCAGTCCTGAATGCGTCTTCTGGGATTCGTCGCGCAGCCGGCGCAGTTCGCGAAAGTAGGGTCGCGCAGGCTCTGGGTCATCCGACCATGGCGGCACAGTCATCAGACCAACGACCTCGATGGAATGCAGATCCTCAATCGCAGCGAGTAGCGAGGGTAGTTCGGCGGGATCAAGTCCGTGTTTGGACTCTTCGTGGCTCAGCTTCACCTCGACCAGAATGGGTAGTTTCTTTCCCAGCGTTATTGCCGCCGTGTTCAGGCGTTGTGCGATCTTAAGCGAGTCGACCGCGTCAATCGACTGAAATAGCTCCGCCGCCCGGTTCGTTTTGTTCGACTGCAAAGGTCCGATGAGGTGAAACTCCGCATCCGTAAGCGAACTCACGTGCTGCGACTTTTCCTGGAACTCCTGGACGCGATTTTCGCCGAAGAGGCGTTGGCCCGCAGCATAGGCCTCCAGAATCATCTCAGCGGGATGGACCTTGCTCACGGCCATCAGAGCGACATCGCTTTCGGGACGGCCAGCGCGGCGGCAGGCAACCGCAATTTCATCCCGCACAGAAAAGAGATTTGAGGCAATAGACATGTTGTCTTAGATATTAGCCCTGTGGCTCAGGGCTGACGGTGAAGCACGTGTACAGAGATATCGGGCCAGAACTCACGAAAGGCGTTGGTCGCACCATCACGTAACAAAGCATAGGCGTACTTGGAACTTACTTCGGAGAAGTTGTTATCTGAACTTGGGTAGTACGTGGTGGAGACCGCCTGCGCGCCTGCCCGCCCCAGCACCTCGGAGAAGTTGAAGACCGGACGGTGATCGTAGCTACGTGCCACGAAGATCTGGCTGAAGGAGTAGCCGAGCCGCTTCCATTTGCTGCCTTTGCCCATCGCATAGTAGCGCTCGTCTTGATGGAGCAGAGTGGGGAGAGCCCAGATCACCAGGTAGTTGCCATCGGTTTTATCGACAAACCCGCGCCAGGTATAGGCCCAAAGCCCGGGAACTCCCTTCCCCAGATCGGGATGAGCATCGGTGCCCTTTGCGATGAGCGACGTCAGCCCGGTGAATACAAAGGACGAATAGTCGAAGCTGTTCTGGGTGGCTATCTTGAAGGCCTGCTTGGAACCTGGTGGCGGAGGAATCACACCGGCACTAACGGCGCGGTAATTGGGCATGATGCCCAGAATCCGCTTTGGCTGCTGCTGCGATGGAATTCCGCCTTGTTGCTTAACTGGAGTCTCATCGGGCTGCTGATGCGAGGGCTTAATGGAACCTTCGTTCGCAGAACTTGAGGAGCCGGATTGGGGAGGTTGCGTATGTTCGCTGTGTTTCTCTAGATCGAAAGCAGGGTGTGGCGCTTCGGGTAGAGAGGCTATCTGCTGCGGCTGCGGCGAAGATACAGTCGCAGAGCTCTGCGCGAACGAACTGGGCATTGAAGATAGAAGTGCAAGCGGAATTACCCGAAACACCAGGTACCGGATGATAGGTATGCTCATTGATCTAGCTGGTAAAGACGCGTGTACTGACCGAAAGTTGCGGTTTATATATCGCGCTAAAGACTTATCGTCCGTGTTCTTCCAGGTACTTTTCCACCTCCAGCGCTGCCATGCAGCCTGACCCGGCTGCAGTAATGGCCTGCCGATAGCGACGGTCCTGGATGTCCCCGCAGGCAAAAACGCCGGGAAGAGGTTGTCCATTCAGCGTGGGGAAGACGTTGTGTTGCGTCAGGATGTAGCCGTCTTCGTCGAGGTCCAGCATTCCCTTGAATGCGGAGGCATTCGGGATATGGCCTATCCCGAGGAACATAGCCGACAAGGGCAAGATATATTCCTCGCCTGAAACCCGATTGCGAAGACGCAGTCCTTTGACGTCCTTGTCTTCTACCCCGAGAACTTCTTCCACCGTGGTGTTGGACAGGAACTTGATATTGGGGTGGGCCATCGCGCGTTCGAGCATGATCTTGGAGGCGCGAAAGTTCTCGCTCCGGTTGATCAGCGTGACCTTGGTAGCGAATCGCGTGAGGAATAGCGCCTCTTCCATTGCGGAGTCGCCGCCGCCGATCACCGCTATCTCTTTGCCGGAAAAAAAGAAGCCGTCGCAGGTGGCGCAGGAGCTGACACCATGGCCGATCAGCGCCTGTTCGGAGGGCAGATTCAGCCAGCGAGCGCTCGCGCCGGAGGCGATGATCAGCGTTCGCGTGTGAATCGTCTCGTTACCAATATTGAGCGCGAAAGGGCGCTTTGTGAGATCGACCGAGCTGAGATGGGCCATGCGCAGTTCGGCGCCAAAGCGAACCGCCTGCTTCTTCATGTTCTCGATCAGTTCAGGCCCTTGTACGCCTTCGGGCCAGCCTGGGAAATTTTCTACCAGCGTCGTGATGGAGAGTTGGCCGCCCGGCTCATGGCCTTCGAGCACGAGGGGTTTGAGGTTGGAGCGTGCGGCGTAGATGGCAGCGGTGAGACCGGAGCAGCCGGAGCCGAGGATGACAGTGTCGCGCGTCGTGTTTTCAGACATAAGGGCTTTCATTAGTGTAAATGCGCGGCGTGAAAAAGGATGCAAACCGGCTTTGGTGAAAGAATTGAGTTATGGCAAATCTGACATTGGTTTACGGCATGAGACTGCTTCCGGCGGACGAGGTGGCAGAGGTGGGCGAAGCGCCCGTGAAGTTGAAGAATGGGAACGAAGCGCATGTAACGATGCATGTGCTCGAAGGCAGCCGGGAACAGATCGAGGGACAGTTGCGCATGAGCCTCGACGCATTCTTCGATTTTTATCCCGAAATATAGATCGGCTGAGCCTCGATCTGGCCATGGTATGTATGAAAATGAGGCAATGTAGCTGCTCGAGCCGATCCTGACGAAAACTCAGGTGAGGAAGCGGCAACATGACGGTTCTGTTTCGGCCTACAAGTCGGCATCTGCGCTCAGATTGGGTTGTTCGCCTCCATCGGTTTGTCTCCTGGCGGAGCATGCTGGCGGCGGTCATGCTGATCTGCGCAACGTTCGCCGAGGGACAGTCTGGGGCCATCGGCAGGGATGTGCTGGCGCCCCCGCTGACGGTCGAGACCGCATTGCGTCAGATGTTCGATAGGGCAGGCGTCATCTTTGTCGGACAGGTGACGGCAGTCCGGCGGCCCGACAACGCCAGCACCTCACCCGGGTGGGTTGAGGTCGAGTTCCAGGTGGATCAGGCTGTTCGCGGGTGCAGCTCAGGGGCCTCATACACCTTGCGAGAGTGGGCGGGGTTGTGGGGTGGCGGCGATCAACGCTACCGTGTCGGCAGACGGCTGCTGATGCTGCTGTACGTTCCGGGCGCGTCGGGCATGAGCTCTCCTGTAGATGGCCTGGACGGAGCGATACCTATCGTTCGAAGTGGGACCGTTCCCCCGGACGGCAGCAGCTCTGCACACCTGACGCCACCGGCGGTTGACCTTCGCTGGGTTGGAGCCAAACTCCTTCGGCCAGTTCCCTACAGCAGCGCATCTGCCGCAGTTCGACTGACGGGACAGGCTCTGCAGCATCATGCTGCGGGTTTTGCCGGAGCCGATTCGGCCGTAGCGGAAGGTGGGGTACCGGAGCGCACAGGTTCGGCATCGATTCCCGCGCAGCAGGCCTCGGTTGACCTGGTGCTGGGTATGTTTGTGTCCTGGGAAAAGGAGCAGAAGGTGCAGGATGCGGCTCGCTGACCAGACTGCGCGGAGCTGGTTCCAAAGTCTTGCACGAACGGCAGCCGCTGTGGCATTGTGCTGGCTGGCGGCTGGATCGGAGCTTCGGGCTGGCAATCCGCGTTGGGTGACGGGGCTGCCGTACTTCAACAATCAGGGCCTGCCGGTGGTCTGGTATACCAACCAGCCACTTTACTTCACTGACCCGGGTGATCTGAGCGTGAGCGTAAACCATGCCGCTGCGGATGCGATTGTTGCGGCGGCGGCCTCAGTGTGGAATGTTCCTACAGATAGTCTCGTGCTCTCCTACGGCGGCGCGCTCGATGAACACGTCAGCGGCTCAAATGCGTTCGTCGGCCCGAACGGCCTGATATTGCCCAGCGATATGCAAAGCACGAACTATCAGGCAAAGCAGATCGCGGTGATCTACGATAGCGACGGCTCCGTCACGGACCTCTTGCTGGGCAATGGAGCGAGCGATCCGACGAGCTGCCGTCAGAATGCGGTCACCGAAAGTGTCGATTCGATTGTTCCGGCTGGATTCATCCAACATGCGTTGCTTGTGTTGAACGGCCGCTGTACCGGACCGGCGCCCGAACAGCAGCTGGAGATGCAGTATCAGCTCATGAGGGCGTTTGGGAGAGTGCTTGGGTTGGGCTGGTCGCAGACCAACGACAACGTCTTCACGGGCACTCCGCTGCCAACTTACAACCAGGCGCTGAACTGGCCGATCATGCACCCGATCGACATCATCTGCGGTCCCTACAGCTATCAATGTCTGCCGCAACCTTTCACCTTGCGCCTCGATGATATTTCGACGCTAGCCATGTTGTACTTCGTTCCACAGGGACAGGCTCCCCCTGGCAAGACTGATTCGCTGTACCGCTCCAACCGGATTCTCGGGGATCTCTTCTTCCCGACCGGGCAGGGCATGGCTGGGGTCAACGTAGTTGCACGACGATGGCAGCAGTATACGGATATCTCTCAACAGGAGGGCTGGTATACGGTCTCCTCGGTATCGGGCTACCCGTTCAAGCGGAATCAGGGCAATCCGGTGACCGGGACTGACAACTCTCAAACCGGCAGCATGGGCACTGCGGGAGGCGACCACGAAGGATATTACGAACTTACCCGAATCCCCATGCTTCCTGGCGACTGGCAGGACGTTTTCGTCGACACAGAGCCTGTAAACCCGCTGTATACAGGGCAGTATTCGGTTGGGCCGTATATCGATAACATTGTGGCGCCCTCGGGAGCGGATGTGCAGCAGATGGGGTATGTCTTGCCCAGCTACAGCCGGGCAGAGATGAATCTATCGACCAATGGAGCGGCGAGCAGTTGCGGGAGCGGCGCGGGGGGAACCGAAACCGCTCCGGCTGCGATTGCAACAGGTGGCTGGTGGAATGGGCTGCTCTGCACGTACGGCCATGCGTCCTGGTCCGCGTTTACGGTGGCCGCCAACCGCACCTTCACGGTCGAGGTGACCGCCGAAGACGAGCAGGGTTTCGCTTCGACTGCAAAGGCAATGCCGGTAATCGGCCTATGGAACGCGACCGACCCTACGGGAACCTTGCCGACCGTGTCGTCCACAGGCGAGGCATATAACGGGGAAGCGGCCGGAATGACGACGTTGACGATCCTGAATGCACAAAGTCGCCAGCTTCGCATGGTCATCGCCGATCAGCGCGGAGCCGGACGGCCGGACTTCAACTACCAGGCACGGGTCCTTTATGCGGATGCGCTTAGTCCTGCGGCTCTGCCGGCAGCGGGGGGCACGATTACCATCACGGGAATGGGTTTTCGCACGGGCAATGCCGTTACCGTGAATGGCGTTCCGGCCACCGTCTCAAGCTGGAGTCCGACGGCCATCGTGGCGACCGTTCCTTCTCTGCACGCACTGGGTTCGAGCACCGGGCTGGTGGCGAATGTGCAGGTAGAAGATCTGTCCACCGGTGGCACAACCGAGATGGTGCAGGCCCTGACCTATGGGACTCCGGCACCGGTGTTGAACCTGCTGACCGCGCCATCAGGCCCGCAGGTTGTGCTGCAGCAGGCGAGCATTCCCTTTGCGGTGCAGATGCTGGCCGCAGATGGAGTTACACCTAGATCTGGTCAGCCGGTTGTATTCAGTTCCTCGGGCGGCGCGGTTCAGTTCGGAGCCTGTGGCGGGGGCGCCTGCACGGTTACGACGGACAGCCTCGGGACGGCATCGACCACCATCACACCTCAAGCCGCGGGTGCGATCACACTATCAGCCGCTGGTTCAGCCGGTACCCAGGTCGCTTCGTTCAATGCGGTTGCGCGAGTTCGAAGCACGACGGCGGTCCAGGCCTCGGAATACATAGCTGGGGGCGCAACCTTTGCGTGGACGCCGCAGGCCATCGTCTCCGATAGTACGGTCTCCACCATCGGACTGCCGGTTAATTGGCAGGCGAGCTCCGGGCCTGTCACGCTGTCGTCTTCGCAATCGCAGGTAGGCGCCCAAAGCGTTGCGCAGACGGTAGCCACCATCGGCCCGCTTGCAGGAGGAACCCAGGCCACCCTATCAGGATGCGCCTGGACCACGGTCTGTGCGAACTTCACGGCAGAGGGGGTGGCAGCGGCGGATCTCCGGCTTGTCGTGGCAAGCGGTGGAGGTCAAGCGATCAATTCCGGTGGCACGCTTGCCCCAGTGGTGTTGCTCGTCACCGATACGCTGTCTCACCCGGTGGCTGGCGCCTCAGTCCAGGTTTACCAGACGGTGAACGCATGGCAACCCGCCTGTCCGGAGAGGGGCCGATGTCCGGTAGCACCGGTTTTTTCCTCGTCTGCCTTTTCGATCACATCGGATGGAGACGGCCTGGTAACCGTGACGCCGCAGCAGATGATAGGAGTTGCCGGGGAAACGAATATCGCCGCGACCGCGGGAACCCAGGGGTTCGTTGCGACGGCGCTGGAAGAGCGTCCATAGCGCGGGCTGCGATTCTGCGGGCACTTCGTGCCATGTATGCCGGTCTTGACACCATCTGCTGCACTTGCCCCCGCTGGTCGGGACAGAGGCTCGAGTAAACGTATAAGAAACTCGCTCTACAGCGGTCTCAGCATGACTGTACCCGAAGCAAGAACAAACAAAGGCGACTGCGGGGTCCTTCCCCTTCGCTATGCTCAAGGGCCAGGATGACGGGTCGAACTTCTTGATTCAGGACGCCTGCCGTTGGAAGCTGCGGCCTCGCTGCTCCGGGCCGAAGCCGAAGATGAAGAGGAGCAGAACGATGACGACGAGCTCGAACAGGGTAAGTGCCCACGGGTATCCGAGACGATTGCGCAGGAGGTACTCGAACGAGACGGCTGGGGAGGCGATGAAGACGCCGAGCTGGTAGACGAAGCCGGGGAAGAGGCTGCGGATGGCGTCGGGCGAGAGCTCGTTGAGATGGGCGGGAATGACGCCGAAGGCACCCTGGACGCCGGCCTGCATGACGAATGACCCGATGACCAGCGTCAGGATGGAGCCGCCGAAGGCCCAAGCCGGGATCGCCAGCAGGGAGAGGACGAGCGCGGCCATGACGGCATAGCGGCGGCCCATGTTCTCGGAGAAGTGGCCGAAGAGGAGCGCGCCCATGATGGCGCCGATATTGTAGATGACCGGAATGCCGTAGAGCGGCTTCATGCCGAAGACGAGAGCGTTGCTGATGCCGGGCAGCGTCTTGAGGAAGTCGGGGTAGAGATCCTGGGTGCCGTGCGAGAGGCAGGCCATGGCGACCATGACGAGCAGGAGGTAGAAGAAGCTGGCCTTGTGCTGGAAGAGGGTCTTGAAGATGTCTGCGATGGAGCCCATGCGGTGCTGCTTCCAGGCCGCGGATTCGGGCGAGAGCCAGGTGAGGATCACGATGACCACGGCCAGCGATGAGCCGACGACGAACATGGGCCGCCAGCCAAAGTGCGGCGTGATGGCGAGCATCCCGACCGAGGCCAGCAGGTAACCGAAGGGATAGCCGGCCTGCATGATGCCGGAGAGCATGCCGCGGCGTCTGCGAGGAGCGTTCTCCATGGCGAAGGATGCGCCGATGCCCCAGTAACCGCCCATGCCGATTCCGTAGAGCGCGCGCATGACGGCAAAGAAGATGTAGTTGGGCGCGAAGCCGCTGAGGATGGTGACGGTGGAGAAGTAGAGGACGCAGGCGATGAGCGGTTTTTTGCGTCCGAAGCGATCTGCCAGCGCGCCGAAGAGCAAGGCCCCGACGGGACGCATGGCCAGGGTCAGGGTGAGAGTGTAGACGATGGCTCTCTTTTCGACGTGGAAATTTCCTGCGAGGGTGTCGAGGAGAAATACAACGACGAAGAAGTCGAAGGCGTCGAGCACCCAGCCCAGGATGCTGGAGGCGACGGCGAACTGCCATCCTGGCGTGTTTACCTCGTCATGCCAGGGCGACGAACTCTGTTCAAGGTGCATTCCCATGTCTCCGGATACCACGAGGCGATATGGATAGTACGGTGGTGTGGCCGCGGAGGACGCAGGAGAAGATGGGCCAGTGTGCGTGGCCTGCGCTCAGATGGGCTCCAGAGAGAAAGCGAGCCGGATCGTATGACCCGGCTCGCTGAATGTGCAACGTGGGAGTGGCGTTCAGAAGATGATCTTCGCGCCTAGCTGGATTTGACGTGAGGAAGTTGAGGTCTGGTTGAGGGCGGTGGGCAGGCTGGTTCCGTCGTAGTCGTAGACGGAGTTGTTCTGACCGAAGGTGTTGAGGAAGCCAGGAGGCAGGAAGTTGGTGTGGTTGAGGATGTTGAAGAACTCGGCGCGGAACTGGACATTGAAAGCCTCGGAGATCCTTGGCACCTTGGTGTTCTTGAAGAGCGACATGTCGAGTTCGGTCAGTTTGGGGCCGTAGAAGCGGTTGCGACCCGAGTTGCCGAGGACGTTCGAGCAGAACTGGGTGCCTGCGGGAGCGGCTGGACCTTTGTAGTTGGTAAAGGAGTTGGGAGCGCAGCCATAGGGGTTGGAGGCGCTGGCAATCCCGAGTGAGGTCGGCGCGGTGGGTGGGGTGAAGCAGTTGGTGTTGAGGTAGTTGACGCCGCCGTGGATGGGGTTGCAGTTGGGGAGAACGCTGGCGAGGTCCATGGAGAAGTCGCCGTTGAAACCTGTGCCGAGGGGATCGTTGCCGCCGCCGACGGTGACCGAGAAGGGCGCTCCCGTCTCGGCTGTGACAATGCCGCCGAGCTCCCAGCCGTTGGTGACTACGTTGGCAAAGGCGTTCTGGAATTTGGGTGCGGGGATATCCCAGATGAGGTTGCCGGTGGCGACGGAACGGATATCGAAGTCGCAGGAGCCGATGCGGTACTGCTTGTTGAGCAGCAGCGGAACGGCGATGGAGTTGAGGAAGGTGTCGCCGGTTACGGGAGCGGAGCTGAGGTCGCCGCAATGGCTGTAGGTGTAAGAGAGCTGGCCTTGGATGCCGTGGTTGGTGACCTCGCGGAGCTGCGACTGGAAGCCTTCGTAGCTGCTGGCTCCATCGAAGAGCACGGGACGAATGCCGGCGCCGCCGCCCCAGTTAGGATCGATGCGGGTTCCGGTGACGTTATTGGCGCAGGTGTTCGAGCCAGTGAGGCCGGTGGGATTGCAGGGAAAGACGAGACCCGCGGATGCGATGGAGTTTGGCTGGACGAGGTTGATGTCGTCGGAGGCGGCGGAGAGATGGAGCGAACGTGATCCGACGTATCCGATGATGCCGGTGAAGCCGTGGCCGAAGTCCTGCTGGATGTTGAGGCTCCAGTTGTAGACGGCGGCGCGCTGGGGATTCTGCTGGATGTAGCGGTTGCGGATCTGCTGGCGGTTGAAGTTGACGTTCGGGTCGATCGTGCCGGTGCCGAGCCTGGCGTTGGCATCTGCTCCGATGATCTGGAAGGGTGCGGTGGCGGCGGTGTTGAGACCGAACTCGTACGGCAGGGGAAGGACGTCGAACATGCCGGCGGCGCCACGGACGGCGGTCTTGCCGGTACCGAAGACGTCATAGGCGAATCCCAAACGAGGCTCGAAGTTTTTAGTGGTGGGGTTGGAGGCGATGGGGCTGTGGGTTCCCACGGGTCCGCAGGCGGTCGGGCTGGAGAGGCAGTTCTGCAGGCTGGTGATCTGCTGGAAGCCGGCGGTTGCGACGGTGTAGCCGTTGACCGTATAGCCGGGGACGGAGTTGTCGTCGGTGGGGCGGGTGGTGGCTTCATACCGCAGGCCAAGGTTGAGGACGAGGCGTTTGGACACGGTCCAGTCGTCCTGGAAGTAACCGGCGAAGAGGCTCTCCCGGAGTTTGACTTCGGTGGAACCGCCGGGCGCGAGAGCGTTCAACTGGTGAGGCGCGTTGGCAAGGAAGGCGGCGAGGGTGTAGCCGTTCATGCGGCCGTTGGGGCTGAGCTGCTCGAGAATGTTGTAGCGCATGCGCTCAAAGGCAAAGCCGGCCTTCATGGAGTGCTTGCCCCTGGTGAGGAAGGCATCGTCGTAGACCTGGATGGAGGTATAGACGTGGTTGAATTTATTGAAGCCGTTGAGTCCATAGGCGGTGGTGAGGCCGGTGACGGGAATCTGCGGCGGTGCGGTGGCTCCCGGCGCGATGGCGAGCGCGGGGTTGGTGGCTACGGCGTCGCCTGAGACAGGCGAGTTGATCAGGCCGGTGATGTGGCTGACTCCGGCGCGAACCGTGTTGACGAGGGAGGGACTGAAGATGTGGGTCTCTTCAACGGAGCCGAGCTGACGCCGCGAGAAGACCTGGTGGACGGCGTTGTTCAGCGGGTCGGCCTGGGTCTGCGGGCCGGAGTCGAAGAAGTAGGTGGCGTCGAGCGAGTCGTTGCCGCTGATCTTCTGGTCGAGGCGTCCGATGACGTAGTTCTCCTGGGCCTTGGTGGGGGTATTGATGTTGAAGGTCTGGATGCCGATGCCGCCGGGGTTGGTGTCGGCAGCGCCGGTGGGAGCGACGGGCCAGAGCGCAAGATACGGCTGGATGGCCGGTACCGCGGCCGCGCGTGCTCCGGCGTTGGGAACGAAGATGGGGCCGGAGGCGGATTGGCTCTGACGGATGCCTTCATAGTCGACGAAGATGAAGGTCTTGTCCTTGATGATGGGTGCGCCCGCGGCGACGCCGAACTGGATGCGGCGGAAGGGAGGAATGGCAGGGCCGTCGAAGTAGTTGCGGGCGTCGAAGATGCTGTCGCGATCGAAGAAGTAGGCGGTGCCGTGGATCTGGTTGGTGCCGGATTTGGTGATGGCGTTGATGACGGCGCCGGAGGTGCGGCCGTACTCTGCGGTGTAGCTGGCGGTGAGGACGGAGAACTGGTCGATGGCATCGACGCCGAGGTTGACGCCGGTGGCTCCGCCGGGCGCGGCGTTGGTGTAATCGTTGATAACCATGCCGTTGACCCGGTAGGTGTTCTCGTTGGGCCGGTGGCCTCCATCGGAGAGCTGATTGCCGAAGCCGCGGTTGCCTTTATTGGCGGAGAAGCCCGTTGTGGACTGGTTGGGCACCGAGACGACGCCGGGCTCCAATGTGGCGAGGGTGGTCCAGTCGCGGCCGTTGAGTGGGAGTTCGCGGACCGTTTTACCGTCGACAGTGGCGCTGAGGGTCGAAGAGGAGGTCTGCACGGAGGGCGGCAGGTCCTGGACAACTACCGTCTCGCTAAGCTGGCCGACGGCGAGGGAGGGGTTATAGGTCTGCTCGGCTCCGACGGTGAGGGTGATGCCCTTCTGCAGGACGGTTGCGAATCCGGGGGCTTCGGTCTTGACCTCATAGCTGCCGGGAATCAGGTTGGGAGCGGAGTAGAAGCCGTCCGCATTGGACGTAACTGCGCGCACGGCACTGGTTCCAGTGTTACGGATCGAGACCTTGGCCTGCGGGACAACGGCTCCTGAGACATCGGAGACGACTCCGGAGAGGGTTGCGCCAGCTACCTGGGCTGCGGCCTGCCTGGTGGTGGCAGCACACCAGAGCAGCAGAAAAACGGCAAACGCCGGAACCAGCGAGGTTACGGATTTCGAACTGAACACAATATTCAACTTCTTCGTCTTCATGGCTCTCCTTAAATGAAACAGTTACCGTGACTGCTCGTCTCGCCATTCACTACACGGCAGAACTCTGCAGTCGAAATCAGATTTTGTAAGCAGACGCATCCTACTTCGGTGGTGGGAGATTCAGCAATACTACATGCATCAGCAATGTGTTATTTGCAGGTAACTCAAACGATTCAATTGAATCATAGACTTGGGAGGCGCTCTCACCTATCGCTCCATCCGATTTATTTTGACGTGACTTTTTGCGGTGACTATAATCTGGAACGTTCCACAACAAGCCTCAACGACGGGTCGCTCATCCATGGAGTCACCTCCGACGCAAGCCCCTCCGCGGGTCGTCCGCTTTGGTCTTTTCGAGGCCGATCTTGAAGCCAGCGAATTGCGCAGGAAGGGCCTACGCCTAAAACTGCAGGACCAGCCGCTCCATCTATTGAAGGTTCTCCTGGAGCATCCCGGCACCCTGATCACACGCGACGAGTTGCGCCAGCGGCTGTGGAAGCCGGATACCTTCGTCGAGTTCGATCACAGCTTGAATACGGCGATGATGCGTCTGCGTGAAGTGCTTGGAGATTCATCGGATAACCCGATGTTTATCGAGACGGTTCCGCGCAAGGGGTATCGCTTCATCGCCCCGGTTCATGAGGTGGAGAGAGAAACACCGCCGCAGGCTCTAGTGCAGCCGATCTTGCAGCCGGTTGTGGGGGCCAGCTCCCCACCCGCCGCCGTCGCCGTGGCGAACGAGCCGATACCAAGGAAGGCAGGCGGTGAAGCCAAGATGGAGACGGCAGGTTCGGTGCGCCCCGTCCGTCAGGTCTCTTTGCGCCGTGCGGTTCTGGTCGGTTCGGCTGTAGTCGTTCTTCTGCTTGCGGCGATCGTGCTTCTACTTCAGTCTAGGGCGGCGCTCCGCTCGAAGGAGGCAGCGAGCAAGCAGATCACCTCGATCGCTGTGCTGCCGATGGAAAATCTTTCGGGAGACTCCGGACAGGACTACTTCGCGGACGGGATGACGGACGAGTTGATTGCCAGCCTGGCCAGGATCAGTTCGCTGCGGGTGATCTCGCGGACGACTGCGATGGAGTACAAGGGAACGCATGAGTCGCTGGAGAAGATTGCCCGCGACCTCAATGTAGACGCAGTGGTCGAAGGCACGGTGCTGCGAGCGGGCGACCGGGTGAGAATCACCGCCGAGCTGGTGCAGGTGTCTACCGACAGACACCTTTGGGCCGACACGTATGAGAGTCCTCTGGGGGACGTGCTGGCGCTGCAGAACCAGGTTGCAAGCGCGATCGTCAGCCAGATTCGCATTAAGCTCACACCGCAGGACAAGGAACATCTGGCGTCGACGCGCTCGGTCAACTCCGCGGCGTTCGAGGACTACCTGAAGGGCCGCTACTATTGGGGCAAGCGTTCGGAGGATGGTCTCGATACGGCGATTCACTACTTCCAGTCGGCGACGCAGGAAGACCCACAGTACGCGTTGGCGTATGCGGGACTGGCGGACTGCTATGGGATTCTGGGGGCTGCAATCGTCGGGACGATCCCTACCAGCGAGGTTGCGCCGAAGGCGGAGGCGGCAGCGACCAGGGCCGTGGAACTCGACCCGATGCTGGCGGAGACCCAGACCGCTCTCGCTACGGTCGAGTTCAACTACGATTGGAAGTGGACGGCGGCGGAGACGGGCTTTCGCCGGGCGATCCAACTGAACCCCAGCTATGCCACGGCGCATCAGCGGTATTCACTGTACCTGATGGCGATGGGCCGAACCGAAGAGAGCCTGGCGGAGATGAATCGCGCGCGGTCGCTCGATCCGCTGTCGCTGAGTGTGAACTTCAGCCTGGGCTGGCGGCTATATATGGCCCGGCAATACGATCAGGCGATTGCGCAACTGCTGAATACGATCGAGATGGACCCGGCGTATCTGCTGGCCCGCATCGTCCTGGGGCAATGTTACGAGCAGAAGGGGCAGTATGCGCAGGCTATCGCGGAGTTGCAGAAGGCGGCTTCGCTGTCGCCGGGCAGGCCACCCGTGGTCGCGGCGCTGGCCCATGCCTATGCGGCCGCGGGGCAGCGTCAGGAGGCGTTGAAGCTGCTTGAAGAACTCAAGGCGGAATCGGGTCGGCGGTACGTCTCCCCGTACTATATTGCGCTGGTGTATACCGGCCTGGGAGATCGGGAACAGGCGCTCGCGTGGCTTCGCGCAGCCTATGACGACCGGTCCAATAACATGATCTTCCTGAATGCGGTCCCTGAATTCGATGGGCTGCGGCCGGAGCCGCGGTTTCAGAGCCTGCTGCGGCGCATCGGGCTTAAGAGCGATATTGGATATCTGTTTCGTTGAGTTTAGCCGGATGTAATGGAAGGAGGGCCTTCGGGATACCGATTCGGATTTAGATCGACACGACTGAAACGATCAGATACGTTGGTCTGAATTCTCTTAATAATCAAGACCGCTGGAGCATGTGTGCGTTTTCCGTTCTGCCTTCCTCTCGTTGCCGTATTTTTCTGCTTGAGCTGCCTTGTACCGGCCCAATCCTCTGTAACGCAGCCGATCGCGCCGGCAAATGCCTCATCGGGCGACAATCCCGCCTCGGCAATCCGCGCACGGATATCGATGGCACAGTTGCCGCTGGTGTTCGAACCGAATCTGGGGCAGGGCATGGCGGGGATGGACTATGGGGCGCATTCGGGCGCTCTGCAGATGGGGTTTTCCGCTACCCGCATGGAACTACGGTTGCCTTCGAGACAAGGGGCTGAGAGCGTCGGCATCTCGCTGGTGAACGGCAACCGGAACGCACGGCTTGTTTCCTCGCAGGCGGCCGGTGGTGAGTCGAACTATATCCTCGGAGACCAGGCTTCGAAATGGAGGACGCACATTCCGCAGTACGGGCGCGTCACCTACGATGGCGTCTATCCGGGAGTCGATCTCACGTTCTACGGGAAGGGCGAGAGGCTCGAACATGACTTCGTGGTGCAGCCGGGTGGGGACTATCGCCAGATCAGGATGCGATACGAAGGCGCAGATCGACTGACCCTGTCGGCCGGCGGCGATCTGCAGGTGAAGACCGGCGAGAGCGAGATGCTGGTCCGGGCTCCGCGCATTTATCAGACCGAGAACGGCCGCCAAGTCGAAAGACACGGCGAATTCGTTCTGCTGAGCAGGAATGAGGCAAGCTTCCGGATCGGGGCGTACGACCCCTCGCTGACGCTGGTCATCGATCCCGTGCTGGACTACGCGACCTATCTCGCCGACCTGTCGCTCTACGTCGACGCGGTGGCGGTGGATGCGGCAGGCAGCACATACATCGTCGGCCAGACATTTTCATCAAGCTATCCGGTTACGGCGGGTGCGGCTCAGGGGACCTGTGCGTCGTGCGCGGCGAATCTGCCGGACATGTTTATCACCAAGCTCAACGCAGCGGGAACGGCACAGGTGTACTCGACGTTTCTGGGCGGCAACAGCTACGACCAGCCCGCGAAGATCACGATCGATAGCAGCGGGAACGCGATCGTGACTGGGTATACACAGTCGACCGACTTCCCGCTGAAGAATCCAATCAGCTCGGGGACAGCGTCCTCGTCGAATCAGGATGGCTTTGTGGTTTCGCTGGCACCGGATGGAGCTTCGCTTAACTTTTCGAGCCGTCTGGGCGGGACGGATTCGCAGGGGCACTCTGCACCTACCTTTCCCGGAGCTGTAACGGTGGATGGATCGGGAGATGTCTTTGTCAGCGGCGTTACTCAGTCCTCATACCTTCCCGTGACCTCCGGCGCACTTCACGCAGGCGTCCCAGCCTATCCGGACAACTACGTGTTTCTAACCAGGCTGCGGCCCTCGGGTGGTCTGGTGTACAGCGCAATTCTCGGCGCTACAGGCAGCTCTTCGGAGTGCTGCTCCGTCGCAGGTATCGCTGTGGACTCCGATGGGAACGCCTACGTTGCCGGGACAGTTGGCGTCACGGTGTTTACATCCACCACACCATGGCCGATTACATCCGGAGCGTATCAGTCGGCAATGATCTCACCTGGCGAAACGGCTCCGTTTGTCACTAAAGTCTCCAGTGATGCAAGCACGCTGCTGTACTCGACTCTGGTAGCGACCGGAGTAACAAGCGGCATGGCATTGGCCGCGGATCGTCAAGTGATCCTGGTGGGCGCGACAAACTACAACTATCCTGTCACACGCGATGCGTACAGTTCGAAGGCTGGGACGAGCTTTATTGCGAGGCTTAGCGCGGATGCGACTCAGCTTGCGTACAGCACGTATTTCACCACACCGGCAGATGGTACTGGGGCGAGTATCACCAGCGTCGCTCTCGATCCTGCCGGGAATGTCTGGGTCGCAGGCAATACCTCTTTGACATCGAGTGTGCCGTTTGTGAATCCACTGCAGTCCGTGGCTGGAGCTTTCGGAGGTGCCTTTGCCTCTGCCTTCGTCTCGGAGTTCGATCCGCAGGTTCATTCCCTCTTGTTTTCAACCTACTTCAACGGGGTACAGGCTGGCACGCAAATCGGTGGCCTCGCGGTCGATGCGCAGGGACGCGTCCATATCGCGGGCACAGGGCCGGACGACCTTCCGACGACGGCTTCCGCTTATCTGCGCGCAGTGACGCCGGCTCCACCCCACTACACGTATAGCTATGGATTTGCGGCGGTCATCGATCCCGCGCTTCCCGGGCCGGGCATCTGCTTCTCGCACCCGGGAACGGTAGCTCAGGTGGGTACTACCGGCCAGGCCAGCCTCACCGTCACCAACTGTGGCAACGCACCATTGAACATCGGGAGCGTTCAATTTTCCGGTCCTCCTGTCTTTGCTTTAGCTTCCGCCAGCAGTTGCGTAGGAATATTGGGTTCGAGCGCGTCCTGCACAATACCAGTAAACTTTACCCCGACGCTGGGTGGCACCTTCAACGCATCCATCGCGATCAGCTCAAACGCAACCGTTCCTGTCTACAACATTTCAGTCTCGGGCTATGCGACTGCTCCATCTCTCTCGGCCGAGCCTGCCAGCGTCTTCTTTCCTCCGCAGGTGCTTGGGGTCGGCGCCAGCGGCTCTAACATCAATCTTTACGCAGCCAATAATGGGACTGCTCCCCTGATCGTCAATCCTTCGCTTGCGACCATTACTGGCGATTTCAGCATCGTCAGCGACGATTGCGGCAGCCCCGTGCCGATCCCCATATCTTCTACCCGGAACTTTGCATGTATCATCGGAATCGCATTCACACCGACTGCCCTGGGGGCGCGAACCGGGACGCTGACTCTCGTGAGCAACGATCCGGTCCATCCAACCATCACCGTGCCGGTCTCGGGGACGGCCATTGCGGCTTACCCCGCGGCCGCCATCACAGGTCTGAAACAGCCGTCGGCCGCGCTGGGCTCTTCGGCGGTGACTCTTCGCGTCTTCGGGACGAATTTCTTCCCGACCTCCTATGTTGCCATCGATGGCGAGCCCCATCCGACTACCTATCAAGGCGCATCGAGTCTGCAGGTGGACATTGATCCCTCGCTACTTACCATGGTTGGAGAGTTGCCGGTTACGGTCGTCAATCCTGGTCCCGGCGGTCAAAGCGCATCCGTTCCACTGACGGTGTATCAGAGCCTGCCAGTATCCGCGACTGGGCTCGTCTATGACCCCGTAACGCATATGCTTTACGCGTCCATTCCGGCGACATCGACCACGAATCCGAATACCGTACTGCCCATCGATCCGCTGACCGGAAAGATGGGGACGCCGATTGCCGTTGGGAACAATCCCGCCAAACTGGCCTTATCAGATGACGGGAACTATCTTTACGTTGCGCTCAACGGCGATCACACGCTCCAGCGAATCAATCTGACGACCTCGCAGGTCGAGCGCACATTCCCATTGCCACCGGATCCTTCGTTCGGCGCCACGACCGTCTACGACATGCATGCAGTTCCCGGTTCTCCCCAGTCTGTCGTGGTCTCGCTATTCCGTAACGCCTCGCCTGCCGAAGCTGGAGCTGCGCTCTTCACGGACTCCGGGCAGGCCAGCTTTCTTGCCGACACCTACGAAAACAAGAACTTCAGCATCGATAGCTTCACGTTTACCTCGGACTCGACCAGACTCTATGCCTACCCATTCAGCGGCAGCTTTTTCACGACGACAGGTGTGAATCCCACTTCACTCACCTTGCCCATCACAGGAACCGGTGCCTGCTGCAGCCAGATGACAGGCTCCATCGTCACCTCCGATGGAACTCTGCTTTACACCAACTCGGGCCAGGTCTGGAATCCGGTAACCATGAAACTACTTGGCACGTATCCCGGTTCGCCGTTCTATGAACCGTCCGTCGTGCCGGACGCTGGTCTCGGTCGCACCTATTTTCTGGATACGTTCGTCGGCTACCAGAACACCGCAGGCTACACCGATATCTTCAGCTTCAACCCTTCTACCTACACTCCGGCGGGAGCAGTTTCCATCTCAGGGCCGACCTTCTCATCCTCGCTGGACCTGACGCGCTGGGGAGTAGATGGGTTCGCATTTCGCGTCTATGGCGGTCCCAATGGTGGCTCGACCGGAGATCAGATTGTGCTGTTGCGCAGCAGTATCGCCCAGACCGGGACCGGCGGGACGCCTGCTGTGTCCGCGCTGCTTCCCGCCAGCGCTGCGGTTGGCGGCTCTACCTTTCAACTGACGGTGAATGGGACCGGCTTTATTCCGGGCTCGGCCGTCCTGTGGAATGGTGGCGCACGAGAGACCACCTATGTGAGCCCCACGCAACTGGTCGCGCTGATTCCCTCCACGGATCTGGCCACGGCCGCAGCTCCCCAGGTCACTGTCACCAACCCGGGTGGCGGCTCCGGTGCGCTCACCTTCAACGTGACGGGGATCACGCCGAATACTCCTCAGACCATCAGCTTCGTCGCGCCTGCATCGCCTGTCGTGTTCGCAGGAGGTCCGATCGCGCTTACGGCGACGGCAAGTTCTAATCTCCCCGTCGTCTTCAGCATCACCGGCCCCGCTCTCCTGACGAGCGGCAGTTTGAGACTGACGGGTGCGGGAACCGTGGTTGTGACGGCAAGTCAGACGGGAAACAGCAGCTTTGCCGCCGCACCCGCAGTGTCGCGAACGATCGTGGTGACTCAGGCGACGCCGGCCGTCAGGCTCGCGTCTACGATCAACCCGGCGCTGGTGCAGAATGCAGTAATGCTGTTCGCGGCTGTATCGTATTCGTTCGGCACTCCGACCGGAACGGTCAGCTTTGTGGACGGGGCAACCGCGCTCGGGTCCGGGACGCTCGTGAACGGGGCCGCGATCTTCACTACCGCAACGCTCGCCGCAGGTTCGCACTCGATCACCGCCGTCTACGCAGGCGATGGAAATTTCGTCCCGCAGACAAGCCCTGCATTGATCGAAAACGTGCAGGACTTCAGCCTGGGCAGCTCCAGTTCGAGCGGCAGCAGCGCAGGCGCGTCCACCTCGCAGACCGTCGCACCCGGAGGAACGGCAGGCTACGCACTGACCCTTAGCCCCACCGGAACGGCGACCTTTCCGGCCGCCATCGCGCTGACTGTCAGTGGACTGCCTGTAGGAGCGTCGTATACGCTCACGCCGACAATGATCGCTGCGGGCGCGGGCGCAACCGACGTGAGCCTCACGATCCAGGTACCGACCCATACTGCCTCGCTGGAGCGGCAACGCAGAGGGCCACGCGGAGGATCGATTCGTGGCCTGGCGCCCATCGCGCTTGGAATTCTCCTGCTGCCGTTTTCGCGCCGGTTGCGAAGGTCGGCAGGAAAGCTCAGCGGAGGTGTTTCGATTGCGCTTGTGCTGCTCGTTGTGTCCGGTGCTATGGCCGGCCTGATCGGATGCGGAGCGAAGGGCAATGGCTCATCCACGCAGAGTCCTCAGACTCCGCAAAGCTACGCGATCACTCTTACGGCCACCTCAGGCGCTCTGGTCCACTCTACAGTCCTGACCCTCACGGTCCAGTAAAGGCTGGTGCGCGGGCATACGCGGTACATGCTGATTTCTGTTCGCACGCTTGAGGCTACTGCCGGAGCAACTGCGCGAGATAGTCGAACGCTCGTGGATCCTGCGATTGCCCGAGCCAGAAGACGGCTTGCCTGCGTACGGCGGGATCGCTGCTCGTCTTTGCGACCTGGATCAACTGAGCCGCTGCTTCGTCTCCGGGAAGGCTCGAGAGGGCGAAGACGGCGGACTTGCGTACCTCCGCATCCGGATCGCGTTCCGTGGAGTTGCGAAGCTCGGCTGCTATCTTCCTGCCGCCGGCGTTCGCCATCCAGAACTGGGCCTGGCGGCGTACCTGCGGCGAAGCGTCCTGTTGGGCCATGCGGATCAACTCTTCGAGCGCGGGCGGTTCGTGGCAGAGAGTCAGATCGAAGGCGAGCTTCTCGCGAAATCGCGGGTCCGCATCCTGCCGGGCCAGGCGCTGAATGGCCAGGAAGCCTTCGTGGCCGCGCTGGTTGGCTAGCCAGAAGGCTGCTTTCTCACGAAGTTTAGGATCGTTGCCGGGAGACGTCAGTTGTACGAGCGCCGGTGTCGCCTCTGGCGATCGATGCACCGAGATGAAGAAGACGGCGTCGTTGCGAAGCTTCGCTGAACCGCTGTCCTGTGCTACGGACTGGAGCAGGCGAATGCTGTCGGCAGGCGCTACGCCGGTGAACCAGACGAACGGCAGACCACCCGCATCCAACTGGCGATCGGGATTTTCGAGACGGAGCTTCCCGATGCCGCCGTCGGCTACGCGCATCAGAATGTCGAGGTGATCGAAGGCCGCGTCAGTGTAGGGGGCATGGTCTTCGTATTCATTGCCGTTCTCATTTCCGTTCTCAAGGAAGGTCACGCGACCGGTATTCGCTCCGGAGTGAAAGCCTTCCGCGACGGGGATCTGCCAGGCCACCCAGGTTGGCGCTCCCGTTCGCTTTACCGTGTCGATCTGCGCTGCAAGGCCCTGGTTCGCGGGGAGGGTGGAGAGCTGCGCGTGCATCACCGCCGGCTGCTGCGCCGCGAGGTGGTGCATGGAAAGCAAGGCTCCGAAGGCGAGCATACAGAATGTGGGTCGCATACGAGATTCTCCTGTGATAGCAGACTTACTTCAATAGTTCGAGCATGTAGTCGGTCGCGGCTTTGTCGTTCATCAAGGCGAGCTGGGAGACGATGGTGCGCTTGAGTTCCAGGTCCTTCTCGCTGCGGGCAAGGTCGACCATGCGGGGCGCGTCGTGCGAGATGAAGAACGCGGATATGACGGCCCGTTTAACCTGTACATCGGGGGTGGTGCGGTAGACCTCTTCGAGTGTGTCGTTGGCTCGCTTGCCCTCGAAGACTCCCATCATCTGAATGGCCTGGCGCTGCAGCGGAGGACCCATCTTGCCGATGACTGCATCGTGCAGGATCGATTCGGCCTCGGGCGACTTGCTTTGCGTGAGCACAAAGATTGCATGTTTCTTCACCTCAAGCGGCTGGTTGCCGTCGAGCATGCCGCGAAGGATCGGCATGGCACGGGCGGGATCCTGGTTCACCAGCGAGTTCAGGGCGAGGAGCTTCAGATCTGCATCTGAGCCCCGCCCTCCCGGCACTCCGCCCAACGAGCCGGAGGGCGGCTCCGGAGGTGCGGGTGCCTGAATCGTTAGATCTCTGAGGTCGACCTGCACGTTGAGGGAAAGCGTTCGGCAGTCGTTGTTCCAGCTGCTGTCGGGAAACTGCACGTGCAGCAGATCGCAGGACGCTGTGGCGTCACTCTTGCGGGATAGCTTACTGAGCGAATAAGCCTTCCAGTAGAGCGCGGCGTCGGCGTGCCTGGTTCCCCTGGCCGCAATCACCGTGTCGAAGTTGCGGATGGCGTCAGGCCAGCGCTGCTCGTTCATGGCGCGCGTACCCGCGGCGTAGGCTCCATCCTCCGCTGGAGTGGAAGACAGCGCAGACATAACCGGTGCAAGGGCAAACGAAGGGCGGCCTTGTGCGAGTGCAAGGAACGATGCGGAGGTGAGGGAAAGGCAAAGAAGTTTTTTCATAGATGTCCTTCTGTAAGAAAGCGATTATTGCCGGGCATCGTTCTGCCGGAGAATACGGATATCGAGCAGCAATCCCTGGGTGTTCATTTCCAGGCGAAGATGCCAGCCTGTATGTTCGGATTCTTCGGATTTCGGTTCGTGTTCCATGTTGGTCAGGACGTGGTCGAGATCTTCGAGCACCGAAGCTGTACCCAGATCGCCGTGTTCGCGTGCGCTGTGAATGTAGACGGCGTTCCTGACGAGGAGATCGTGCGCCTGCAGGCGTGTGGCGTCGTCGAGCGGTCCGGAGGTGTGATTCACTTCGGTCAGAAGCCGCTCGGCGCTGTCGAGCTGTTGGGCGATCTGGGAATCAACGTGGGGATCGACTGGCGTGGCGGATAGCGGTCCTGCGCGCCTGAACGCAGCCATCTCGCTGGACGAGCGATCGGCGTGACGGGGCTTCAGTGTGACAAAGAGCAGCAGAGCTGCAGCAGCAGCTGCGAAAGCTGCCGCGGGCCACACCCATGAGGGGAGATGGAAGCCGCGACGCTCTGCAGTCCCAAGGACGCCGAGGTTGCCGCGCAGCCGCTGCCAATTGCGATCGAGATCGGCTTGCGGAACCGGCTCGGCCGAGAAGACGCGCAGTGTCCCGGCAATCGATTCGGAGAGCGCGGCGCAGTCGTCGCAGAGCTCCAGGTGCTTGCGGATCGCTGTCTCGTCGGCACTCTCGTGCAACTGGTACGCGGTCAGGTCCTCTTCCGATGGATGTTGCATCCGGTTCATCGCAGGCCTCCTGCAAGTGGCGCGAGCGACTGCCTGAGCTTGCTTACGGCGCGAAACACCGCCTGCTTGACGGAGTTCATGGGCACATTCAGCGCAACGGCAATCTCGGACATGGGGAGATCTTCCATGTGGCGCAGGGTAAACGCAGTGCGCTCCATCGGTGTGAGTGCGGCCATGGCAGCGTGGCGGAGCGTTGCCGCCTCCGCATCGAACAGCAGCCGTTCCGGTCCGGCTGCGCCGTCGGCAACCTGCAGTGTGTCGTCTGAAACCGAAGACGAATCCGCGATGCGGGAAGCGTGGTGGGCGAAGTCGCGGTTTCTGCGCTCAACGAGATTGATGGAGGTGTTCATGGCGATTCTCTTGATCCAGGTGGAGAAGGCAGCGTCCTGCCGGAAGGTGGAGAGCTTGTTGTAGCCGCGAAGGAAAGCCTCTTGCGCGGCTTCTTCTGCGTCGTGCTCGTCTCCTGTAATACGGAAGGCGATGCGAAAGACCGCTTGAAAATGACGATTCATCAGAACGCGATATTCATCCCGGTTGCCGGCAAGAATCTGCCTGATCGCGGCTGCTTCTGTCTTATCCATTCGCCCAATTAGACAATGAGTCTTCGCGGCGGTTAGGTTGGGTCGGGAAAAATAGTGATCTTCTCAGATAGAGTCCTGCCGGACGGGCCTACTGCGCGGAGGGCGGCCACTTCGTGGCGTGTGTACCTTTTTCGGGCAGGATGGGACGCAGTTGCCCTCCCGTTGGTCGGGACGGGGGCTGCAGTACAGCTACACGAGAGAGTGGCGCGAGTCGGCTACCCGCGTTCGGTCTCGCGCTTCAGTTTGAAGAGCGGGTCGAGACCGGCGATGGGGCCGAGGCGCCGCCTGCCGGGCTCCACCGAGCTTAGAGCTGCAACCTCTCGCATGGAGGCGAAGCTGCGTAAGGCGAGGTCCTGGTAGACAGCCGTACCCGTAGTCTTCCAGGCGATCTCCTGTTCCGTCAGGCTGCGGATCACCTTGCCGGGAACCCCGGCGACAAGGCTTCGCGGAGGAACCTGCATGTCGGCCTTCACGAACGCGAGCGCCGCCACGATACTCTCCTCGCCAATGACTGCGTTGTCCATGATGACGGCGTTCATGCCAACCATCGCGTTGCGTCCGATGCGGCAGCCATGCAGCACCGCGCCATGTCCCACGTGCCCGTCCTCTTCGATGATGGTGTCGCAGTTCGGGAAGCCGTGCATGACGCAGGTGTCCTGCAGGTTGCTTCCGGCCTCAAGCATCAGCCTGCCGAAGTCTCCGCGCAGAACGGCGTTGGGGCCTATATAGCACCGGGGACCGACGATGACATCGCCGATGAGCACCGCGGTGGGGTGAACGTAGGCCTGCGGATCGACCACTGGAACAATGCCTTCGAACTCGTAGATCTTCATGCCTGCACGTCCTTCTCCAATTCCTGCATCGGGCGCTACACCCGTTCGAGAATGAGAGCCACAGCCTGACCCACGCCGATACACATGGTGCAGAGCGCGTAGCGGCCGCCGATGGCTTCCAACTGGTTGAGTGCTGTGGTCGCCAGACGTGCGCCGGAGGCCCCGAGAGGATGACCGATCGCGATGGCGCCGCCGTTTGGATTGATGCGTGGATCGTCATCCGCAAGCCCGAGGTTGCGCGTCACCGCGAGAGCCTGTGCGGCGAATGCCTCGTTCAGCTCGATCACATCCATCTGTGCGAGCGTGAGGCCCGCGCGCGCCAGCACCTTTGGAACCGCGATTGCAGGCGCGAAGCCCATGATGCGCGGCGCAATGCCCGCGGCGGCTGAGGCGACGACACGTGCGCGGGGCGTGAGGCCGTGCGATTTCAGGCCCGCATCCGAGGCCAGCAGCACGGCGGCGGCTCCGTCGTTTAGGGTCGACGCGTTTCCGGCGGTGACCGTGCCGTCGTGCCTTACGACGGGTTTCAGTCTGGCCAGCGCCTCGATGGTTGTGCCGGGGCGCGGTTGCTCATCGACCATGAACATGCGGGTCTCGCCCTTGTGCTGATGCACCGGAACAGGCACGATCTCGGACGCGAAGAAGCTGCGCTCGCTGGCCGCTGCCCAGAGCTGTTGGCTGCGCATGGCGAAGGCGTCTTGGTCGGCGCGCGAGATGCCGAACTGCTCAGCGACATTTTCGCCGGTTTCGGGCATGGAGTCCACGCCGTACTGCGCCTTGAAGACAGGGTTGATGAAGCGCCAGCCGAGCGTGGTGTCCTCGACCCTGGCGGCGCGGGAGAAGGCAGATTCGGCTTTGCCCATGACGAAGGGTGCGCGGGTCATGCTTTCGACGCCACCCGCGATCAGCAGGTCGCCCTCATTGCATTTGATGGCGCGCGCTGCCATGCCGATGGCATCGAGGCTGGAGCCGCACAACCGGTTCACCGTGGTCGCGGGCACCTCAACCGGCAGGCCGGCAAGCAGCACGGCCATGCGAGCGACGTTGCGGTTGTCCTCTCCGGCCTGGTTGGCGCAGCCGTAGATCAAATCGTCGACCGCAGCCCAGTCCACGTCCGGATTGCGCTCCATGAGAGCTTTGATCGGCAAGGTCGCCAGGTCGTCGGTGCGGACCGAAGCGAGCGCACCTCCGTAACGGCCGAAGGGTGTGCGGATCGCGTCGCAGATATAGGCGGAAGTCATCGTATCGCTCCTCGTGCTTTTGGCTCTGTATTCTCAGCGGGCGCTTGTCCACGCCGGTCGATAACGCGACAGGCTTTTCCCATGGAGCGCTCCAGCATGACCGGATCCGCCACGACGACTTGGATGCTGATGCCGACGCTGGTTTTGACTTGGTGCTGCAACCGCTTCGCAATCTCGCTGCGACGGTCGCTGCCGGCCGATGAATGCGCCTCCGGTGTGAGTTCGATCGTCACGGTCATCTGGTCGAGGTTGCCTTGGCGGCTCACTTCGATCAGGTAATGAGGAGACAGCTCCGGGCACTTGAGCACAAGTTCTTCGATCTGCGTGGGAAAGACATTGACCCCGCGGATGATCAGCATGTCGTCCGACCGGCCTGTGATCTTATCCATCCGCCGCATGGAGCGCGAGGTGGGCGGCAGAAGCCGGGTGAGGTCGCGCGTGCGGTAGCGGATGACGGGCAGCGCCTGCTTGGTAAGCGTCGTGAAGACGAGCTCGCCGTCGGTGCCGTCCGGCAGCACCTCGCCTGTGACGGGGTCGATGATCTCCGGATAAAAATGATCCTCCCAGATGACCGGGCCGTCTTTGCTCTCGATGCATTCGCTCGCGACGCCAGGCCCCATCACCTCGGAGAGGCCGTAGATGTCCACGGCGTCGAGGCCTCCGCGGGTCTCCAGTTCGTGCCGCATCGCATTGCTCCAGGGCTCGGCGCCGAAGATGCCGACCTTGATGGAAGAAGCCGCCGCATCGAGCCCCTGCCGCGTGAACTGATCGATGATGTTCAACATGTATGAGGGCGTCACCATGATGATGTCGGGTTTGAAGTCGCAGATCAGTTGCACCTGCTTCTCTGTCTGGCCGCCCGACATGGGGATGACCGTGCATCCAGCACGCTCTGCGCCATAGTGCGCACCCAGGCCGCCGGTGAAGAGTCCGTATCCATAGGCGATATGGACAATGTCGCCCGCCCTGCCGCCTGCCGCCCGGATACTGCGCGCGACGAGGTCGGCCCAGGTGTCGATATCCTGCGCGGTGTAGCCCACGACGGTCGGTTTACCGGTGGTTCCGCTGGAGGCATGAATGCGGATGACCTGCTCGCGCGGGACGGCGAACATGCCGAACGGGTAGTTGTCGCGAAGATCTGTCTTGACCGTGAACGGAAAATGCCGCAGGTCCGAGAGTTGATGGAGGTCGTTCGGCGCAACGCCGGCTGCACTGAAGGCGCGCCGGTAGTGAGGCACGTTCGCGTAGACGTGGCTCAGAGTCGCCTTCAGCCGCTCCAGTTGCAGCGCCTCGATCTCATCGCGGCTGGCTCTTTCGATCGGCTCCAGATCGGAAGCCGTGGACCTTCTTACCGGCATGGCGGTCTCCACGTACGAGACATCAGATCGGCTCCGATAGGCTTGCGAGCTCTTCCACGTTGTCTAACATATCCACGACAGTGCCCCGAATCCGGCATGACCTGCCACGAAATAGCGCCACGGTCTCATTCTCCTGGTTAGTGACCGTCACGTCGTAAAGTCCGAGCCGGCTTCCCGCCACTCGTTCCACTGCGGTAGCGCGCAGGGTATCTTCCAAGCGTGCTGGACGGAGATAGTCGATCTGACAACCGGCGGCGACGGCTTGCTGGTTGTGGCTGTTGGAAGCGAAGCCGAAGGCGCTGTCGGCCAGCGCGAAGATCAGGCCGCCGTGACAGGTCGCGAAGCCGTTGAGCATATCTTCGCGAACCGCCATGGTGACGCAGCATGAGCCAGCACTCACGCTTTCGACGCGCATTCCCAGGGACGCGGTCGCGTTATCGTTGCGCAGCATCTCGGCGACGACCTGCTCCGCGAGGGTGGACGGGTGTTCAGTCATGGTGTCCCTTCCGTGGTTCGGTAAAACGCGACTGGGCGAGTGCCTTGCGGCGCAGCAACGGGGAGACGCGGTATCGATCTTCGCCATACGTATGCGCGAGGTGATCGAGCACGCGCACGATCTCGGCAAGTCCAATCGCCTCCGCCCACTCGATCGGCCCAAGCGGATAGTTGACGCCCTTGCGCATCGCCAGGTCGCAATCGGATGCGCTGCACACCCCCTGATTCACAGCGTCGACCGCTTCGTTCGCCAGCATGGCAACGGTTCGCATCACGATCATCCCCGGAACGTCATCGATGATCGATACCGCATATCCAGCGGCTTGCAGGAGGCCAGTGGCAGCTTCGGCTGCACCGCAGGAAGCCTGATCCGCAACGGCCACGGCCAGCCGGGATGCCTTTGCAAGATCCAGCGCGAGGTCGACGAGAACGGTGTTCGACACGCCGTTCGCGGAGGCTCGCTCCGTCGCGGTGCGGCCATCGGTGCGATACAGGACGAAGCCGTCACCCTGTGCGATCCGGCCATCCGCGTGGACAGCTTCGCGATCAAACGCAATGCCTACTGCCGGAAGCCGCGCATCGAGTGTCATCGTGAACGGGTCATCGCCATACAGAAAAACGTGCGCAGGCGCTGGGCAGGGCTCGGCCGTTTGAGGCACGATTGCATCTGCTCCTTCTCCATAAATGTAGAAGCCGCGTCCAGACTTGCGGCCCAGGAAGCCTGCTTCGACGAGCTCCAGTTGCAGCAGCGAAGGCGTGAAGCGTTGATCGCCATAGTACGCATCGAAGACCGAGCGCGTGACAGCATAGTTCACGTCATGGCCGATGAGGTCCATCAATTCGAACGGCCCCATGCGAAAGCCGCCCGACTCACGCAGGATGGCATCGATGGTTGCGCAGTCCGCCGCGCGTTCGTTCAACACCCGCAACGCTTCCGCATAAAACGGACGGGCGACGCGGTTGACAATAAATCCGGGCGTAGACCGCGCGTACACCGGGACCTTGCCCCACTGTATTGCAGTGGCGTAGAGCGCCGCGGCGGCTTTGGGTGAGGTCGCCGCGCCGGAGATGACTTCAACCAGCGGCATCAGCGGCGCGGGATTGAAGAAGTGCATGCCGGTGAGCCGCTCCGGCCGGCGCAGTGCGGAGCCGATGGCGGTGATGGAGATGGACGAAGTGTTGGACGCGAGCAGCGCATCATCACGCACGATCCCTTCAAGGCTGCGGAAGAGGCCGCGCTTGGCTTCGAGGTCTTCAACGATAGCTTCGACGATCAGACCGCAGTGCGCGAAATCCGCGAGGGCATCCACCGCGCACAGGCGTTCCCGAATCGCGACATCTTGATCCTGCGTCAAACGTCCCTTGGCGACCAGCTTCTCCATCACGGCGAAGATGCCGTCGACTGCTGCCTGAGCCACTCCCGTGCGTGTGTCGAACAGGCGCACAGCGTGGCCGGCCATCGCTGCGACTTGTGCGATGCCCGCGCCCATAGCGCCCGCGCCGACTACGCCGACCTCGACGCTGGCGGCAAGCGGCGCGGAGGAGAGACTGGCTTCAGCGGCCATGAAACACCGGGGCGCGTTTGGCGAGAAAGGCCTCAACGCCCTCGCGGTAGTCATCTGTTCGGCCAAGCTCGCGCATGGCGTCGCGCTCGGCATTGAGCTGTTCGGCGAGTGTCGTTCCCGCGCTCGCGTAGATGGCGTGTTTGGTGCGAGCCAGGCCTTGCGTCGGCGCTCCGGCGAGATGCTGCAACAGCTTTTCCGTCTCGGCCTCGAAGACATCGTCGTCGTAGCACTTCCAGATCAGGCCCCACTCCGCGGCTTGCTCGGCGGGCAGTTTGTTGCCGAGCAGCGCCAGCCCCATGGCCCGCGCGGTTCCTACCAGACGGGGCAGCAGATAGGTGCCCCCGGTGTCCGGGATGAGGCCGAGCTTTGCGAACGACTGGATGAAGCTGGCCGACTTCTTCGCGATGACAAGATCGCACGCGAGCGCAAGGTTCGCACCCGCGCCCGCAGCCACACCGTTGACCGCGCACACCACGGGCAAGGGAAGCGCTCGCAGCGCGAGTACGAGCGGTGCGTAGTAACGCTCGATGGGGACGCCCAGATCGACGGCCTCGCCACTGGGTGCCACCGCGCCGTCGCCGAGATCTTGCCCGGCGCAGAAGCCGCGTCCGGCACCGGTCAGCAGAAGCACCCGCACCCCAGGCTCGGTGCCCGCGCGCATCACCGCCTCGCGGACCTCTTCGTGCATTGCTGCCGTAAAGCTGTTCAGCTTATCCGGACGGTTGAAGGTGAGCCGGGCGATGCCGCCTGCAATCTCGAACAGAATATTGGCGTAACTCATGCCGGGATCCCTGCCTCTTCGAGCACGGCTGAAGCGTCGGTTTCGTTCGAGGGCGGGCGCTTCTGCACCATGGTCAGCACGTCATACTGTGCGACCAGTTTATCGTCCTGGTTGGTCACGACAGCGTCCCAGCGCACTTCGCCGTAGTTCTCCGTTTCGCGCGGGTTCTTCTGCTTGCAGGTAAGAATCACCTTGAGCGAGTCGCCGGGAAATACCGGGGTAAGGAAGCGCAGGTTGTCGACGCCGTAGTTGGCGAGCACCGGACCGGGCGCGGGATCGACGAACAGGCCCGCTGCGATCGACACGATGTAGTAACCGTGCGCCACGCGGCCGCCGAAGAACGGATTCGCCTTTGCGGCGTCCTCGTCCATATGCGCGTAGAACATGTCGCCGGTAAAGTGGGCGAAGTGCTCGATGTCCTCGAGCGTGACCAGGCGCGAAGCCGAGACGACGCAGTCGCCGAGATCCAGATCTTCGAGATATTTGCGGAATGGATGGACATCTTCATGCCGGTTGCTGCCGGTGATCCAGCGCTGGCCGATGCGTGTGAGGGTTTCGGGCGAGCCCTGGAGTGCGGTGCGTTGCAGGTAGTGCATCACGCCGCGGACGCCGCCCATCTCCTCGCCTCCGCCGGCGCGTCCCGGACCTCCGTGTACCAATCCCGGCAGCGGCGAGCCGTGGCCCGTGGACTCGCGCGCGCAGTCGCGGTTGACGATCAGCATGCGCCCATGAAACGCCGCCGTGCCCAGCACGAGTTCGCGCGCGAAGTCGTTGTCATAGGTGAAGATCGAGCCGACCAGGCTGCCTTCGCCAAGCTTGACGAGCTCGATCGCGTCCTCGACCGATTCGTAAGGCATCACTGTGGCGACGGGCCCGAAGGCTTCGACACAGTGCGCCGCGGCATGATTTTTGGGCCGCGGACTATGCAGCAGCATCGGCCCGAGGAACGCGCCGGCAACGATGTCGGCTCCCTTGACGTCGAACGCATTGGGGTCGCCGAAGACCAGCTCCGCGCCACCATCGCGCAACTCCTGTACGCGCTCACGCACTTCGTCGCGCTGGCCCAGGCTGGCGAGCGCGCCCATGGTGACGCCTTCGACCGCAGGGTCGCCGAGCACAACCTTCGAGAGCCGCCTGCCGATCGCTTCGATGAGCGGCTGAATCAGTTCGCGCGGTGCAAAGGCGCGCCGGATGGCCGTACACTTCTGCCCGGCCTTGGCCGTCATCTCGCGAACTACTTCTTTTACGAACAACTCGAACTCCGGTTGATCCGGCGTCGCATCCGGACCGAGCAGGCTGAAGTTGAGCGAGTCGGCTTCCATGGTGAAGCGCACCGAATTGTTCTGGATTGCGGGAAGCTGACGAAGCTTGCGGCCGGTCGACGCCGAGCCCGTGAACGTGACCGCGTCCTGCGTGTCTAGATGCTCGAGAAGATCGCCGGTGCTGCCACAGATCAGTTGCAGCGACCCCTCGGGGAAGATGCCGGATGCGATGATGTCGCGGAACATGCGCTCGGTAAGGAACGCGGTTTGGCTGGCTGGCTTCACAATCGCCGGCACGCCCGCGAGCAGCGTCACCGAAATCTTTTCGAGCATCCCCCAGCAAGGGAAGTTGAACGCGTTGATGTGTACGGCGACACCCTGGATGGGCGTGCAGATGTGCTGGCCCACAAAGGTACCGTTCTTCGACAGCATCTCCGGCGCGCCGTCTACCAGGAAGGTCTGGTTGGGCAGCTCCCTGCGTCCCTTGCTGGAGTAGGCGAACAGCGTCATGATGCCGCCTTCGATGTCCACCCAGGAGTCGCTGCGCGTGGCGCCGGTCGCGTGCGACAGGTCATAGTAGCTCTCCTTGCGCTCCATCAGATACTGGGCCAAAGCTTTCAGGCGCAACGCGCGCTCGTGAAACGTCAGCTTGCGCAGCGCGGGGCCGCCCATCTGACGGCCATGACCGAGCATGGCTTGAAAATCCAGCCCCTTGCTTGAAACCGTGCATACCGGTGCGCCGGTGATGGCGTTGAGGATGGTGTCGCCGCCTTCACCCGCGAACCATCGGCCTGAAGCGTAGCTTTCGAGTTTCATTGTCTGTCTCCTGAACTTGTTACTAGTCAGTATTCCTGATCGAAGCTTAGCTCTCCTGATCGAAGTCGAGCACGATCTCGTCTGTCAGCGGATAGCTCTGACAGGTGAGGATAAAGCCGCGAGCGACCTCATAATCTTCGAGCGCGAAGTTGACATCCATATCGACCTCGCCCCGCGTCATCTTGCACCGGCAGGTCGAGCACACGCCTCCCTTGCATGAGTAAGGTAGTTCGATCCCCTGTTCGAGCGCTCCCTCCAGCAGAGTGTGTTTGTTCTTGGCAAGGGAAAATTCGCGGCGGCGGCCGTCCTGGATGACCCTCACCCTGCAGTCATGTTCACCCGCTACGGCCAGGGTGTTTGTTGTTCGGGCGTGAAGTTGCGCTGTGCCGAACAGCTCGATCCTGATGCGGTCTTTGGCGACGCCATTCGCCTGCAGGCTCGCGGAGACGTCTTCAATCATGCTCTGCGGACCGCAGACGTAGG
This sequence comes from Edaphobacter sp., assembly GCA_965277575.1. Taxonomy (GTDB): domain Bacteria; phylum Acidobacteriota; class Terriglobia; order Terriglobales; family Acidobacteriaceae; genus Edaphobacter. Next base: position 1,518,576 of record CBDIDK010000002.1, on the reverse strand, counting down.
CTATGTCGATGTCTTCGGGCTCGATCCAGTGCTTCAGGATCTGGTCGCACTTTGCCCGGTCGATGCGGCCGTTGAACAATTCGATATCCTGCTGCTCGCGGCTCAGGATGAACACGAGATTCAAGCGGTCGAGGTAGATGTCCTTCAGACCTTCAAGCTCTTCCTTGAAGATCACCGACGAAGAGGCGCGATTGCCGTACACCAGCGTGAACCGGCTGCGCGGCTCTTCTTTAAGCGTCGCCTTCAGGATGGACAGCACGGGGGTGATGCCGCTGCCGGCGGCGAACGCGACGTGGTGCCGCTCGGCGTCAGGTTGGAGCGGCACGCCGAAGTGTCCCGAAGGCTCCATGCATTCGATGATGTGGCCGGGCTGCAGTTCGCGGTGCGCCCAGGTGGAGAATACGCCGTCCTGCACGCGCTTGATGGCCACGCGAACCTGTTGTTCATGCGGGGCCGAGCAGATCGAATACGAGCGGCGGATCTCTTCGCCATGGAAGCGTGCGCGCAGCGTGAGGTGCTGTCCGGGGGTGAAGCGGAATGCTTCGCGCTGCTCCTCCGGCACATCGAAGGTGACGACGACCGCATCCCGAGTTTCGTTCGTGAGAGAGGCAACGCGGAGTGAGTGGAATCGGCTCATGTGGATCAGAATCCGGTGCTTAGTGACATTTGAAGTGGTCGAACGGTTCAAGGCAGTCGAGGCAGCGATGCAGCGACTTGCAGGGCGTGGAGCCGAAACGGCTGATCATCTCGTTATGCGTGGAGCCGCAGCGCGGGCAAGCGAGCCTTGGACGGTGCGCTCCCTGGCCCAGCACCACGAGGCTTGCGGCCAACGCGTCGCCTGCCGCCACTGCCTCTTCGACCGGGGGTGCGATGCCGTAGTCCTTCAGGTTCTGCCGCGCCCGTTCGGTAAGCCAGCCGGTCGTCCATGGCGGCGAAAGCTGCACCCGCAGCTCCACACGCTTGACGCCGCGGCGTAACAGCTCCGCGCGTATTTCGTGGCCGATGACCTCGGTCGCGGGACAGCCCGAGTAAGTAGGCGTAACCGTGATGCAGGCCAGACCCGCATCCTCTTCGCTCCAGGCCACATTGCGCACGATACCGAGATCGACGATCGAGACCACCGGAATCTCGGGGTCGGGAACCTCGGCAAGCCATGCCCAAAGCTGGGTGGTCGACGGACTGATCGGGCTCGTCTCGCTTGCGACGGGCAGGCTCGTGGTTAGGATCTCATTCATCACTCGCCCCCCTCACCATGTCGCCCCAGGGTGCGCTCGATGGACGACCTGCATCTCGGCGAGCAGGAAGCCCAGGTGCTCGCTATGGATGCCCTGCTTGCCGCCCTTCTGCATCCACGCATCGGCGGGCGGCATGCGAAGGGTGGCCACCGCGAAGACCTTCGCAACATAGTCCAGCCAACGGCTCTTCAGCGCCGCGGGGTCGAAGCCCTCGCCCGAAGCTGCCATCTCCGCATCGACCGCATCGCCGGTAAACATCTCGCCCGTAAACGGCCACAGCGTATCGACTGCTGCCTGGGTGAATGTCCGGCTCTGGTCGGTGCCGTCACCCATGCGGACGATCAGGTCCGAGCTGCGGCGCAGATGGTACGCCACTTCCTTGTGCGATTTGGCGGCAATCCCGGCGATGCGCGGATCGGTGGAGCGCATCAACTCGGCCAGCGCCAGGCTATGCCACGCATCGAAGAAGAACTCCCGCACCATCGTGTCGGCGTAGTTTCCGTTGGGCTGTTCGACCAGCAGGAAGTTGCGGAATTCGCGGTCGCCACGCAGGTAAGCCAATGCGTCCTCATCGCGGCCCGCACTCTCGGTCTCGCCCGCGTAGCTGAGCCACAGCCGCGCCTGGCCGAGTAGATCGAGCGCGGTGTTGGCGAGCGCCATGTCTTCTTCAAGCGCGGGACCCTTGCCGCACAATCCGGCGATGCCTTGGCTCAGCACCAGTGCGGTGTCGCCCAGGCGCGTCAGATAAACGAACTTGGCGGATGTCTCGGTCACGGGTGTGCGCTTCCTCTACTTATATTCGGCTGAACTAGATGTGTTTTACGTCGTCGGGCATGGGAAAAAATGTGGGGTGGCGGTACACCTTGCTGTTGGCCGGGTCGAAGAGAGGCTCTTTGTCCGCCGGGCTGCTGGCAACGATGTTCGTCGAAGGCACCACCCAGATGCTGACGCCCTCGTTGCGGCGCGTGTATACGTCGCGGGCATTGTTGATCGCCATCTCCGCATCGGACGCGCGCAGGCTGCCCACATGCTTGTGGGCCAGACCATGCTGGCTGCGGATGAACACTTCCCAGAGCGGAAATTCTTTTTTCATGTACCTTGCTTCCTCCGGGCGTCGCTATGCCGCGTTCGAACTTCGTTCTGCTTGCTTGTCCGCATGTGCCGAGAGGGCTTCGCGGAACCAGGCGCCATCTTCATGAGCCTTTACGCGTGTGCGTAATCGCTCCTTGTTGCACGGTCCGTTGCCTTTGACGACGCTGTAGAACTCGTCCCAGTCGATGATGCCGAAGTCGTAATGGCCCCGCTCCTCGTTCCACTTCAGGTCGGGGTCCGGAACTCTCAGGCCCAGATGCTCTGCCTGCGGAACGGTCTGGTCGACCATCTTCTGCCGCAGCTCGTCATTCGAAAAAAGCTTGATGCCCCACTTCGCAGACTGCGCACTGTTGACGGACTCCGCGTCGCTTGGCCCGAACATCATCAGCGAAGGCCACCACCAGCGGTCCAGCGCGTCCTGCGCCATCGCTTTTTGCTCCGGCGTACCGCTGGTCAGCGACATCATGATGTCATAGCCCTGACGCTGATGGAACGACTCTTCCTTGCAGACGCGCACCATCGCGCGCGCATACGGCCCATAGGAGCAGCGGCACAGCGGAATCTGGTTAATGATCGCAGAGCCGTCCACCAGCCAGCCTATCGCGCCCATGTCCGCCCAGGTCAAAGTCGGATAGTTGAAGATGCTGGAGTATTTTGCCTTGCCGGCGTGCAGGTCGTCGATCATCTGATCGCGCGAGGTGCCCAGCGTCTCCGCGGCGCTGTACAGATACAGCCCATGGCCAGCCTCGTCCTGCACCTTGGCCAGCAGGATGCATTTGCGCTTCAGGCTCGGTGCGCGCGTAATCCAGTTGCCCTCCGGAAGCTGCCCTACGATCTCCGAATGCGCATGTTGGCTGACCTGCCGCACCAGCGTCTTGCGATACCCCTCCGGCATCCAGTCCTTCGGCTCGATCTTCACGCCGCGATCGATACGCGCTTGAAAGTCCCGTTCTTCCGGGCCAAGCTCATCGAGGGAACGAACGCTCTTTGCGCCGGTCTCTACAAGTTGTGCGTACATGGGCAGTCTCCTAGGCTAAGACATTGGCTAAGACATTCGAGCACGACATCATATATATAGATACACTTATACGATTGTCAACAACGAATCTGTAACATGTTGCAATGCTGTGTCAAGATTTCGAACAGCCTTCCGGCAGTCTACGGGTACCATGGATGCACCACCACGGCGAGGGCATGGCAAGCAAAGGGAATACCATCGGCGGCTGGATCACGCGAGCCTTAAAGCAAGAGCCTCCGCGCTCGAAGTCCCTGATCATCACGATCTTCGGCGATTCCATCGCACCGTGCCTCTCCGGTGTCTGGCTCAGCGAACTCATCGCGCTGCTCGAACCCTTCAGCGTCAACGAGCGGCTTGTACGAACCAGCGGGTTCCGGCTCGCCGAGGAGGGTTGGCTCGAGTCGAAGCGCGAAGGCCGCCGGAGCCGCTACTCCCTGACCTCCGCCGGCCTGCATCGCGTTGAACACGCGTACCACCGCATCTACGATCCGCCTCCGAAGCAATGGGACGGCAACTGGACGCTGGCGATCCTGAACAAAGCTGGAAACCCGGTCACCGGCCGCCTTGAACTGCGACGCGAACTGGGCTGGGAGGGCTTCGGATTGCTCGCCCCGGGCGTCTTTCTGCACCCGTCCGCCGATCTCGAAGCGCTCAACGAGGTGCTGCACCGCCTTCATCTGGCGCGGAGTGTCGTCGTGCTGCAGGCACAGGATTCAGAATCCGTCTCCTGCTGTCCGGTGGGCAGGCTGGTCGCCGATTGCTGGAACCTCGACCTGGTCGCGGGCCACTACCGCAAATTTCTCCAGCGCTTCCAACCTGCCCTGCCGATGCTGTCTGGCGACTTCGATCCGCAGACGGCGTTCGTGGTGCAAACCCTCCTGATCCACTCCTTCCGCCGCGTTGTGCTGCACGACCCGCGGCTCCCGGCGGCGCTGCTGCCCAGCGGCTGGCCCGGCCACACGGCATACGATCTTTGCCGCGAGATCTATCTCCTCACCTACCGGCAGGCGCAGACCTACCTTCTCGCCCAACTCCACGAGGCGGTGAAACCGTATCTGAGTCCAAACGCAGAGTTCTGCCGCCGGTTCGGAGGCCTTGACCGGCCCTAACGCTCAGCCGTGACACTCAGGGTCGCACCTACGCCGGCTTCTCCAGCGCGGAGACGAACTCGGTGAGGAAGCCGTTGGTCTGCTGGCCGTCCAGCACGCGGTGATCGACGGTGAGCGTCACGTACATCATCGGCCGCACGCGGAACAACTCGCGGCCGCCAGTCTCGCAGACGATCACGCGTTTCTGCATCTTTCCCGCACCGAGAATGGCTGCCTGGCCGTTGGGCAGAATGATCGGCGCCGCCAGCAGGCTGCCGCTCACGCCATGGTTTGACAGCGTAAATGTGCCATCCTGCATATCGGCCTGGGTCAGCTTGCCACTGCGCGCCTTCTGCGTCATGGCTCGCAGAGCGTTCGAGAGCTCCATCAGGTCCATTGTCTGCGCGTTGCGGATCACCGGCACGACCAGCCCGCCCGAATCGAGCGCCGTGCCCACGCCAAAGTTCACCTCGTCGAAGACTTCGAGATGCGTATCGTGCCACTTGCTGTTCACCTCGGGAACCACCCTGATCGCCTGCACCGCGGCACGCAGCAGATATGCCGTCACACTCGGAACCTCGGCGGCTTCCGAGGCCTGCTTGCGAGCGGCTCGATCTGCCAGCACGTGCGACATATCCGCCTCGAAGACTGCGGTTACATGCGGAGCTGTCTGCACGCTGCGCAACATGTGGTTTGCGATACTTTTGCGCATGGGCGTATGTGGTACCTTGCGGCCCACCAGCGACCCCTGGCCGCCAGCCGGCTCCCCGTCCGCTTGCTTCGCCTCCACCTTCTGCTGGGCGAGATACGCCTCAATGTCTTCGGTAGTGAGCCGCCCCCCACGTCCAAGCTTGGGGATCAGGTGGGCATCGAGATTGTGCTCCTTGAGCATCCTCCGCACAGCCGGGGAGTGACTGTCCTCCGAGGCCGCGCTGGAGGCCTTCGCCGATATGCTCCCAGCTACCTGCGAGGCCACGCCTTCAGCCACCGCTGGCCCGCTGGCGCTCGTCTCCGCGTCGGTTCGGATCACGCCGAGCAGGTCGCCCGGCAGGATCGCATCGCCCTCTCCCTTGAGCGCCTCCGCAAGCACGCCGCTGGCCGGTGCCGGTATCTCGATGGTCACCTTATCGGTGTTGATCTCGATCAGGGGTTCGTGTTCCGACACCGCCTCGCCCGGCTGCTTGAGCCACCGTCCCAGCGAGGCTTCGGTGCCCTCATTCTTCTCTTCCGGCATTCGAACTTCGACAGTAGACAAGGTAGATAAGGTGGACAAGTGCGATCCTCAAGCTCTCTTAGAATTCGAGCGTGGCTTTCAGTTGACCGGCAATCTTCGCGACGGTTGGCAGCGCCACATCCAGCAGCGAGAGGCTATACGGCAGTGGAATATCCGGCACCGCCACGCGTTCGACCGGCGCATCCAGTTTCAGAAACGCTTCGCTTGCGACCACCGCCGCGATCTCCGCGCCGAAGCCTGCGGTGATCGTGTCTTCATGCACGATGACGCATCGATGGGTGCGCCGGACCGAGGCAAGCACAGTCTCGCGGTCCCAGGGGACGATCGTGCGAAGATCGATGACTTCGACCGATGCCCCGCTCTGCGCGGAAGCGAGCAGGCAGCGCTCCACCATCGCGCCCCAGGTCACCACCGTCAAGTCGTCGCCTGGCTGGACAATCTTCGCAAGCCCCAGCGGAAGCACAAAAGAATCGCCCGGATACGGCCTGCGCGCCCACGAGGAGTCCAGTTGCGCGCGATGCTCGAAGAAGATGCTGGGATTGTGGCTGCGCATCGCGGTTCGCAGAAGCCCTGTGGCGTCCTCCGCGTTCGAGGGATAGATGACCTGCCAGCCGATCGCATGAGCAAACGTCACCTCGCTCGAGACGCTGTGCCACGGGTCGCCGCACTTTGACCCAAACCCGCCCGGGATGCGCACCACAATCGGCGCATTGAAGCGGTTGGCCGTGCGCCAGCGCATCGAGCCGCAATCGTTCAACTGCTCCGTGCCGGGGTCCGCATACTTGCGGAACTGGATCTCCGCCACAGGACGCAAACCCGCCTGCGCCATTCCCACCGCATTGCCGATGATGCCTTCTTCCGAGAGGCTGCTGTCGAAGACGCGATCCGCTCCAAAGGCCGCCTGCAATCCCATCGTCGCGGCATGGACTCCGCCCTTGAGACCGACGTCTTCGCCGAAGATCAGCAGCTTCGGATTGAACTTCAATTCCTGTTCGAGCGTGCGTCGAATGGCCGTCAGCATGTTCAGGCGCGCAGGCTCGGGCGGCGCAGGCACGGAGGCCTCGACCGCCGGTTCGTCCTCCGCAAAGAGATGGCGTACCACACTGGCTTCAGTTGCGTCCGGCTCATTCGCCTCCAGAGCCTCCGCGAGTGCGTGCTGGACGGCTGTAGCAGCCTCCTGCTCCATGCGGGTCCATTCGTCCTCCGATATCGCAGACGGCACCAGGTACGAGCGGAGATAGATGAGCGGGTCCTGCCGCCGCTCGTCTGCGATAAATTCGCTGCTCTTGTACGTCTGCGTATCCTGCCCGGAGTGGCCGCTCAGCCGCGGCATCACAAGCCGGATCATCACGGCGCCTTTGCCTGCGCGCGCATCCGAGACAGCCTCGTAGATCGCGCGCGCCGTCGCGCCCGGGTCACGCGTGTCGGCCTCCAGAATCTTCAAATCGCCGAACGACGCAAGATTCCTGGCAATGTTTCCGCCCGGCGTCTGCACCGTCGATGGAACCGACAAGCCGTAGCCGTTGTCTTCGATGAAGAACAGCATCGGCAGTTTGCGTGTCGTGGCGATGTTCAGCGCCGCCCAGAAGCCATTGGACGCGACCGACCCATCGCCGCCCAGCACAACCGCGATCGCACGCTTGTAGCTCTCGTCCTTCAGGGTCTCGCTGTAGTAGCGGATCGCATGCGCCCAACCCGCGGTCGTAGTGTATTGGGTGCCCACGCCGCCAGCCATGGGGAGCACCGTAGGACCGTCCAGGTTCGGCTTGTTATAGGTCACGCCGACATCGCGTCCGTCGCTGATGCCGCCGGCCTTACCCATCCCGCTCTTCAGCGCGTCCGTGGCGCTCAAACCCAGCGTGAGCAGCAAGGGCCGGGAGCGATAATAGCCACTCGCCGCATCGTGCTTCTCGGTGAGCAGCATTCCCAGAAGGATCTGCGCCAGCTCGTGGCCGCGCGCCGAGAACTGGTAATTGATCTTTTTCTCCGGCAGCAGCTTCGTCTCTTCCAGATCGTCCAGCGCGCGCGACAGCAGGAACGTCTTCACCACCCTGTGCCAGTCGAATCGCGCATCCGCATCGGTCGTGGCCGAAGCATGTCTGGCCTCTTTGGAGCCCAGACTAGCTTTGGTCTTCTTGGTCTGCGTCGGCATCTTTATGTTTGCCTCACCTTTCACGAACGCTCGAGTTCGCGGGAAGATGCCTCATCGAACTCGACCTACTATAGCCATACGGTCCATGCGGCGGCAATCCACAGACCTCATGGCAACCCGCGGCTGCCTCGACCCGGCTGGTAACCAGCAGGCATGGCGGAAGCCCTGTCTAAGCATAACCCGGCAGGCTCATCTGGCGGCTGATGCGCCGACTTGCAAAACGCCGGCCATATCAGACCAGCCTTGGCGTTTGTTCAGGAAAGTAAGCCATCAGGAGCCAAAGCTTATAGAGAGGTGCGCACGTGTTGGATCGGATGGCTCAGCTCCGCATATCCTGCACCGCTACAATGTGCCGTTCAGCGCATGCGTCATAGATACTTCGAACCAACTGCAGGGCTCGATACCCCTCATGGCCTGAGCAGAGAGGCGCTTTACCGGTTGCGCATGCCTGGGCGAAGTCCAGCATCTGGCGTTGGAAGGGCACCAGCGAGATGGCCATCGGGTCCGAAGCGCCCGATTCGCCGACCTTCACGATTGGCGGCGGCTCGCCAGAATCCTGCTTGATGTTCCAGGTCGTCAGACTGTCGCCGGTGACGATGGCCGAACCGTTGGTGCCGTGAATTTCAATCCGCTCCTGCGAGCCCGGCCAGAAAGCAGTCGAGGCCTGGAGGATTCCGGTAGCGCCATTCTCATAGGAGAGAAGCGCGTTCACTATGTCCTCAGCTTCGATCTGGTGCACCGCGCCCAACTGCCAGGTGCCGGCCACTTCTTTCACCGGGCCGATCAGGTAGAGCAGCAGGTCGATCTGGTGGATGGCCTGGTTGATCAGCGCGCCTCCGCCTTCGCCCTTCCAACTGCCTTTGATCGGCCGTCTATAGTACTCCGCGGAGCGCCACCACTTCACATAAGCGTCCGCCTGCAGGATGCGGCCGAGCCTGCCCTGTTCTATCGCAGATTTGAGAAAGATAATCGAATCGTCGAAGCGATGTTGGCTGACAACGCCAAGTTGAATACCCGCATCCTGGGCGAGCTCGATCATGCGGGCTGCGGTCACCAGATCGGTCGCCATAGGTTTTTGCACGAGGACATGCCTGCCCAAGCGAGCGCAAAGTTCTATCACCGGCAGACGGAAGTCTGGCAGCGTACAGAGATCTACGTAATCAACGTCTGGATGATTGCAGAGTGCTTCGACTGTATCGACGAACTGCGCGCCATAGGTTTTTGCGAACTCACGTCCGCGCGATGGGGTTGCATTGTGACAGGCGACGACAGGGAAGCCGATATTGCGATAGGCGAGAGCATGTTTGTGAGCGATCGCCCCCGTTCCGATGATGCCAACCCGCACGTGATTCTCCTTCAGGCTGTCGGTAGGGGATTAAACCTTGGCGCCGATTTTTTGCGTAAGGTAGTCGCGGCTGATGATGGCACACTCCTTGGGCGACTTCGAGGCGTCCGGAACACGGTCGAGTTCGACCACGGCCCAACCGTGAAAATGAACTTTTTCAAGCGCTGCGAAGACAGCGGGCAGATCGACACGCCCCCTGCCAAGTTCGACAAACTGGAACGGATACTTCGCCTTCGGAGTGTCGGCGGGGATGTCCACGACGTCCTTGAGGTGCAGGAACAGGAGGCGGTCGCGATATCGCACGATGGCCTTGGCTGGATCGCCTCCGCCCGCGACGGAATGCGCCGTATCGAGCTCGAGCTTCACATATTTTGGGTCGGCGTTCTCGAGTACGAGGTCGAGATTGGCCGGATGCTCGCTGATTGTGTTGAGGTGATTGTGATATCCCAGCGGGATGCCGATATCCGCCGTGCGTCTGCCGATCTCAGTGAGGAGCTTGCCCAGCCGCACACACTCATCCGGAGTGACGGTGCGGGGGTAGGGCTTGAGCTGATCGAGTACCTGGAGATACAGGCCTCCCGAGTCCTTAACGTACCTGGCGTTGGCCATGTGCTTTGCGATCTCGTCGGCCGCCGGAGCATCGAGCGAGACCTCTCCACTGGAGAGAGCGACGAAGGTGAGTTTACGCTGGCCGAGCAGATCCTTCAGTTCAGAGGGCTTGAATTCAGTCACGGCATCGGCGCGGAACTGAATGCCCGGAAACCCCACAGCGGCTATGTCGTCGATGGCCTGCCGCTCATCCTTGCCCCACGTCATGGCGGTGTAGCCGAAACGAATGCCGCTAGCGAAGGGTGCGGCGAACGCGGGTAAGGAAGTGCTTGCGGCCACGGCTGCACATGCCATGAGAAAAGTTCGGCGAGTCTGAAGGATCTGCATCGGTGCTCCCTATGTCGAAGATGAACTCGTTGCTCTTGATCCCACGCTTTCTCGAAGAGATCGGAAGAGAGAGTGGGTTGCGCAGTTGCAGTGACCTTATTCGTGCGTCGGAGGCGGCGGGGGAGCGGTGGAAGATGGTACCGGTTTGCCGCTTACAGTAACTGGCTCCATGAGTTCGACGCGCGTGCCGTCGGGATCATAGAGATTGACCTGGCGCTTGCCATTCTTACCCACCTGCACCTCCAGTGTTTTTCCGTAGGTCTTGTAGTACGGACGAGATTCGAGGATGGCGACCGCCTTGTTCACGTCGGTCACCTCGAGCGAGATGTGATTCTTCGTGCCGAAGGTCGCGGGCAACTTGCGATACAACATGAACTCAACATAATCCTTGCCGTTGGGCACCTGCATATTGATCCAGCTCAGTTCATTGGGATTGCCGCCGCCGCGCCATATCTCTTTGAAGCCGAGGATATCGTGATAGAAGGCGATGCTCTTCGCGCTGTCTCCTACGAGAAAGCCGAGATGATAGATGCTGGTTGCGATGCGGGTCGAGGGCATGAACTTGCCGGCAGCCCTGGCCTCCATGCCGTCCGGCAGGCCCTGGACAAATTCCACGAGCATGCCGTCGGGGTCTTTAATCTCGAAGGCATAATCGCCGGTCCTGGTCTTGCCGCCGTTGCCGGGTTTCACCGCGAAGCCCTTTGAACGAAGGTAGTTCCGCATCTGCTCAATGTCGCTGACGGTGAAGCAGAGATGGCTCATCATGTTGGGGGGCGCAGTGGGTGGCTCGTTGAAGAGCTCGATGTGCTGCTGGTCGTTGATCTTGATGAAGGCGATGCGAACGTCGGTGTCGCTCCCCTTCTTCTTCAGATCGTAGGACTCATCGAAGCCGAGAAAGTCGTGCCAGAAGGCGATGGTCTTTGGCAGGTCAGAGACGAAATATCCCACGTGCGAGATACCGGTGATCTGTGGGCGCTCGAGTGTCGCTTCCTGCGCGCGCAGAGACGCGATGGCCGGCAGAAAAAGCATTGAGGAGACGAGAGCTAAGCTCCGGGCGAATCGATTCATGTTGAAGCGCATTTCCGAATTCCTTTCGGTGAAGACCATGTTGCATGTTCTATGCCTGCACGGTTGTGAGTTTCGCAGAGCCCTGCGGGTGCTGGGATGATTGGCTAAAATTTCAGGGTTGCCGCAAGCTGGAGCTGACGAGCTCCGCCGGCCTTGGTGATGGACCCAAAGTCAGTGCTGGTAAACGAGGTCTGCGGATTGCTGAAAATTGGCGTGTTGGTGACCTGAAACGCATTAAGCCGAAACTGCAGCGTAGCGCGTTCCCTGATAGCGAAGTTGCGGGTGACGTTGGCGTCGAAGTGAAACAGCGCGGGACCGGAGTATATGTTCTGGCCCGTGTTTCCATTGCGTACTCCGGTAGGCTGCGCGAAGGCCGTCGGATCGAACCAACTCACTCCAGACCCGATCCCTTTGAGCTTGTGGAAAGGGGAGATCTGATCCGCGACCACCGTATTGCCCGGTGAGTTATAGGTGTTGCTGCTTGCGGCGAAGGTCAGCGGTGTACCGGAGTCGAGCGAGATGATACTTCCCAACTCCCAGCCACCTATAATCTTCCCGGCAACTCCCGTCTTCAGATAGCTGCCGCTGGCGCCGAATGGCAGCGGATAAAGGAAGCTTTGGCGGAACATGTGGGTCTGATCCCAACCAAGGCGTGCATAGTTGCGCTGCGGTTCGATGTAGAAGGAATAGTAACCAAGGGCCGTGGACGAAGAGATGTACCCCAATGCCTTGCCGTAGGTGTAGGAGGTCGTGGAGGTGAGGCCGTGATTGCTGGTGCGAGTCACCCTGATCTGCATCGAGTTATAGCTGGAGTTGGTGCCGATGCCAAGAAGGTCGGTATCCGCAACACGGTGGACTGAGTTGTTCGGGCCACCCACGATGCCGTAAAGCGGCTGGCCGGGAGCACCGGCGCCAGGCATGTTTCTGTCCGCGTTGAGATTGTAGCCCGCGGGTATCTGGCGGCCCACGTTGCCAACGTAACCGATGTCGAAGGTGTACTTCTTGCCAAGCTCCTGCGCAAAGGTGAGGTTGTAGCTCATCACGTAAGGATCGCGATAATTCTTGTTGACGACATAGTAGACGGCGCTGGGATCAGCGTTAGGAATAACGCCCGTAGGTGGAATCACGATTGGAGTAGCCGCCGCAAATCCCTGGGCCAGCGTCGCACGAGTCCCATTCGGGAGCAGGGCGACACCGGGATAGCCGAAGGCCGTGTTCCCGGCGGGCAGGTAGGCGTTATTCTGCCGGACCGGTGGGTTGAACGCGTACTGGTTATCCGGGAACGATTCGTAGCTGATGCCATAACCGCCACGAACGACCGTCGCGTTCGCCACGCGGTAAGTAAATCCGACGCGTGGTGCGAAGTCACCGTAATTCGCCTTTACACCGAGATCTTTAGGCACGGAGCCGATACCTGCAACGTCAAGGCTGTTCGTACTGGGATCATAGTTGGAGAACCCCCCGGAGCGCTTCGGGGTCGGCGGAGGATAGAACTCCCAGCGTCCACCATAGAGCAGGGTCAGACGCTGGCTCGCCTGCCAGGTGTCCTGCGCATACGCGAAGTAGAGGGTTTGACGCCAGGAGGCATCGGTTACGTTGACGTCTCGTCCCACCGAGGAGGGCAGGTCAAGCAGGAAGCTGGCGAAGTAGTTGGCTGCGCCTGTCTTTCCCGATGTCGCCGAGGATGTGGGGCCGTCCGTATAGGTGAACAATCCTCGCGGGCTGAAGGTGGCTCCCTGGACGATGTCGTCGCGGATGCGTCGAACCTCGCCGCCGAACTTGATCGAGTGATTGCCGACGACCGCAGTCCACGAATTGACGGCGTCGATGTTGCTCTCACCTCGATCCCATGGCGCGTTCGCGGCATATCCGACGAAGGGACTGATGAAGTTCTTGCCGAGCGTTACACCAACCAATCCGCTGGTAAAGTCGTTGAGGTTCACACCCGGAACGCCGATCGCCGTGGAGGCCTGCGTGCCGTAGTCGGACTGGCGAAAGATATTGCGGTAGTGACTGACGCCGGCGCGAGCTTCCATTACCAGCCTGGGAGAGATAACGCGAACATACTCTGCTGCTGTGTTGTACGCATTCTGCACACCTGTACCCTCTAAACCCTGGCCATTACTGCCGCCTGCGAGACCGAAGGTTGGAGCCTCATAGGTGCTGACCTGCTGACGGCTGTAACGAAGCGTAAGGTGATCGGCGGAGCGCAACGTGGTATCGAGCTTCACATCGAACTGGTTGGAGTCTTTGGCAAAGCCCGTATTGTTCGTAAAGTTCTGGACCAGCCCTGCACCGGGCACATTGGGCAGCGGCAACAGGTTGAGAATGTTGAGCGCCACGGGGCTGAATCGCGCCGGGTCGATCTTGTTGAGTACCCCCTTGTAGCTGATCTGCTTGCCAGTATTCGGATCGACGACCTTGTTGGTCACCGAGGTGAAGTCTCCCATGCGGAAGGCGGCAGTCGGAAGACTGACGAGATTGTGGTTTTCATTGTGGTTGTCATAACGAAGAAAGTCTCCGAAGAAAAACATCTTGTTATGCAGAACAGGACCACCGATCGTGCCACCATAGTAGTTGTTGGTGAGACCTGCTTTCGGACCCTGCCCGTTGAAATAGCCGCGAGCTTCAAGAGCGGCAACCTCGTTGTACTCGAAGAGCGAGCCGTGGAACTGATTGGTGCCTGAACGCAGGATCACGTTGGTCACAGCGCCGCCGGCCCTGCCAAACTCCGGTGCATAGTTGCTGGTGGAGATATTGACCGCCTGGATGGCCTGGGCCGACGGCAGATAGATCTGCAGCAGGCCGGTGCGCTCATTGTCGTCGATGCCTTCAAACTGCGTGTTGTTTGCGAACATGGACTGGCCATTGACCTGGAACGCCATCGATTCCTGTGCGTCGAACGCGGCGCCCTGATTATGAGTGGCAACGGTAACACCCGGAGCTAGCGATGTGAGCGACTGGTAGTTCTGACTCTCCGCCACGTTCGGCAGATCCTCCGCCTGGCGCGCGCCGATGTTTGTCGTCACGTCGGCGCGGTCGGTTTGCAGCAGGCTACCCTCCGCGGTTACTTCGATCTGCTGGGTCTCCGCGCCGATTGGAAGTGTCAGGTTGGCACGAACGGAGCTATTCACAACTACGTTCAGGTTTGTGCTCTTCACCGTCTGGAAGCCTAAATGTTCCGCGCTCACGGTGTAAGTACCGGGGGGCATGTTAGGAAACTCGAAGTTGCCGCTCCCATTCGTCTGACGCATGGTGCTGATGTTAGTCGTCTGCTCGGTGACTGTAACCTTCGCGTCGGGAATGGTCGCGCCGGTTGAGTCTGTGATGGTGCCGACCACGCTGGCTGTCACAGCTTGCCCAAAGGCTGCGGGCGACAAGACGAGAGAGAGGAGAAGGAGCATGAAGGAAGCGAATCTGCGTTGTTTCATAGAACGACCTCGAAATGTTTCTACTGCGAATTTTCAATCCTTGTGTTTCTGTGTCTGTTTTCTACTGAGCACTGTTGTCAGAGATGATCAGTCGATGCGTGCGACGGCGAGTCGTGGAGCGAGCAGGTGAATCAACAAAATCGCCAGCAGATACGCAAAGCCGGCAAGCAGAAAAAGCGGTGTGTAATTTCCATGCGTCATCTGGAGCACAAGGCCGACGAAAAGGCCGAAGAACATCATGGCGACAGAGCCCCCGCAGGCGCCGATACCGACCACGGAAGCCACGGCACGACGAGGGAACATATCGGAAGCAAGCGTGAACAGATTGGCCGACCATGCCTGGTGAGCAGCCGTTGCAAGGCTGATAAGTGCGACCGCCTGCCATAACGTGTGTGTCTGACCGATGAACACGATTGGCACGATCGCAACCGCATAGAGCAGCATGGCTGTCTTGCGAGCGCGGTTCAGGCTCCAGCCCATTGCGATCAAGCGTGCCGGAATCCAGCCGCCCAGGACGCTCCCTATGGTGCATACGTTGTAGATGACCAACAGCGGCAGACCCATCTTCGTGATGGAGAGTCCATAGCGTTGACTGAGGAAACCCGGCAGCCAATACAGATAAAACCACCAGATGGGATCGGTAATGACCTTGCCGACAACAAAGGCCCATGTCTGCCGATGAGGCAGAAGATGCGACCAGGCGATCTTCGTTGTCGGCTGAACCGGGTCGCTATGGATGAGTGCAAGTTCGGCCGCCGAGACATGCGGATTGTTCACAGGCGAGCGGTAGATAGAGAGCCAGAGCACAAGCCAGATCAACGCAAAGAGGCTCGTCCCCAGAAACGCTGACTGCCACCCCCACTCAAGCACAAGAAAGCCGACCGCGAAGGGTGCCAGCGTCGCTCCGATATTCGTTCCGGAGTTGAAGATACCCGTCGCAAGCGCGCGCTCGCGAGCAGGAAACCACTCCGCGACTGCCTTGATCGCTGCGGGGAAGTTGCCTGCCTCGCCCAGACCGAGCACGAACCGCACGATACCGAAGCCGATGACTGCCCCTGAAAGCGTAGCCAGCGACCGGACCCAGTGCGCGGACGCGAGTCCGGGAACATGCTCAAGCAGATGTGCGGCCACTGCCGCCGAACGATGCAGCGCGCCCGTGATCGCCGGGAACCGAACCAGCGTATGAGAGATGGAAGCTATCGTCCACACGGAAAGGGCTACCGCATACCCGATGCGGGTGCCAACGCGATCGATGAAGTTGCCGGCAACGAGCAGCCCAATCGCGTAGGCCGCCGAGAAGATGGAAACGATTGCCGCGAACTGAATCTCCGTCAGGCCGATGCCTCGTATGGGATCCTGCAGCGTCGGCTTGAGCAAGCCAAGGACCTGCCGATCCATGTAGTTCAACGTCGTGGCGAAGAAGAGCAACGCACAGATCTTCCACCGGTAGCTGCTTTGCTTCGGTGGAAGAGGGTCGCGGCCTCCTTCGAAATTTTCGTTGACCGCCTCGGCGGACATGGGCTGCATCGGGAGAATCATGGATTACCTTTGGCAACTGTCGAGAAGGAAGATTCGAGCATCTTCAGCGGGAACGAGATCATCTCGGCCGGATCAAGCGCTTTCGGCGATGGCCTGCTTTACCTGCGCCACAAAAGGCGGCACAATCTGATACGGGTCGTAAGGCTTATCGCGAACCGAGAGTGTCTCGATGGGCAGATATCCGCTGTATCCTGAACTCCGCACAATCCCGAGAAACCGCTTCAGGTCGATCTTGACGTCGCTCGCGGCCCCGAACGGACTCTGTTTCACCTGCCAGTTCACGGCGTAAGGTGCAGCCTTTTCCATATCTTTGTAGGGATCTTCGGAGCGGAAGTAGCCGGTGTCGACAATTGCCCCGCACCAGGGTGAATCCACCAGCCCGACCAGTTCGATCAGGTCGTCTGCTGTGCGCAGAAAGTCACCATGATTCTGTACCCCGATGATGACGCCGTGCTCTTTCGCGAAGGCCGTGCAGTCGCGCAGGTCGCCGGCTATCCAGTCGCGAACCTGATCGCGGGTCTTTCCAGGAGCGACATCCTTCCACGTCTTGGCCCGCATCTGGGTATCGGCGAAGACCCGCAGCACCGGCGCTCCGAGCTTGCTCGCAACCACCACCCAGTCCTTGACGATCTTTACATCCGCCGCGCGCTGCGCCATATCCGCGGTCGTGAAGTTATTTCTCGCACCGGTGCCCGAGATCCCGACACCCGACTCGAAGGCGTGCCGCTTGAGATCGTAAATGTACGAGTCCGGCGGAGGAGCGGGGAACCCCGGAAAGAAGTATCCGGTCGCATCCATGCCGTCGATGTTGTGCTTGGCGCAGAAATCCACCAGATCGAACAGATCAATACCGTCTTTGCCCCGCTTTACTTTGTTGTTCAGCATCCGCGAAAACGAGAACGCGTTCAACGAGACCTTCAGCATGGTGCTGCCCGAGCGCTTGATCGGCTTGAGCTCAGCCATGGCGCTTGAGTTCATCAGGTTCAGCCCGGCATAGACACCGAAGGGTAGCGTAGCGGCGTTTCGGAGGAAGCTTCGTCTGCTGGCGGCCTGGAGTTCTCTCGGCTGGTGCCTCTGGTCTTCAATCAATCTCGTATCCTCCCGGTTGTACAACGTCATTGGCTGCGGTCAGGTGCGCCACAGATGGAATGCTTGCGATTGCGATCACTAGAGCCGCTCGACCAGACTCATCACAAGTTAATTCACGGTATAGGCAATTTCGAGAGCCGGGATTTTTACGGTCCATCAAAATGAGCGACTTAGGGCCACTCTTTTTACGTAAAGAGTCAGATACGCAAGAATTGACTACTATGAGAAGGCTGAGGTATCGTCGAGAACCGTGATCGAAACGCTGTCGCAAGTCAATCTGGTGATGAAGAAAGAGTTGGTGCAAAGGATCGTTTGCAGCCGGCACATCAACAGATCGGCGCGGCTAAGAGACCTGTTTGTCTATCTCTGCAATCGAGTTCTCGAGGATGCCGCCGAAGACATCCATGAGTTGGAAGTCGGGAACAAGGTCTTCGGCCGGCCCCTGCAATACGACACCTCCGCGGACAATATCGTCCGGGTTCATGCGTCGATGCTTCGTAAGCGGCTTATCGAATACTTTGAAGCTGAGGGTGAACACGAAGCCCTCATCATCGAGATTCCCAGAGGGAATTACGCTCCGCTGTTTCGCGAGCGGCCAGTCAGCCTTATTGAACGACATGTTCTTGGCGTGGCGACAAGCATAGTAGCGCTTCCTCCACCCTCAGGTGTGCCTGCCGTCCTGCCGCATAAAGACGACTCGGCACAACCGCGCTACATTCCGCGCGCAACGTTGGCTATGGCCACGCTCGCTGTTGTCTTTTTGGGCCTGGCCATCTACTTTTTCTCCGATAGGCGAGCCGCAACCACTCCATCTCCTTACTCGGCGGTTGCCAAACAGCCCACACTCAACCAGTTCTGGTCAGGTATCTTCCCGAGGTCCCAGCCCGCGGAGGTCGTCCTGGACGATGCCTCGCTGGACTTCTACCGGCAGGCGACCGGACGCTCCGTAGCGCTCGCCGAATACTTCGACCGCAGCTATCTTGCTCCGGTCCAGAAGAGCGCTGAAGCGGCTAAGCTCGACCCTCAACTCATCAGCTCCATCATGATCCGGCGCCAGTCGTTTTTCGCGGACTCCGCCCTCGTTTGGAAGCTTGCACAGGTCGCAGGTGCCCTGAACAGCGTAGCCGTCCTCCAGTTCGCGAGGGACTTTTCCTTCCGGCAGGTAAAGGCCGGCAACGTCGTCCTGCTTGGCAATCGAGAGTCAAATCCGTGGATTCAACCGTTCGAACCGCACCTGTCGATTCATTGGATATTCGATCCGGCGCTTCACCTGTACTATCCGCGGGATATGTCTGCGCCGGACGGTGCAGGCGAACGATATCGAACAACTTCCACGGTGGGAAATACACATGCAGGCTATGCGACGATATCTTTCCTGCCCAACCTGAACGGCAGCGGAAGTGTCTTGATCATCTCTGCGACCGGCGGATCGGCAATGGGATCCGCTCTGGACTTCCTTCTGGACGAGAACTCCATGTTGCGGCTGCGGGCTACGCTGCCGCATGATCGCAAAGGCCACTATCCCTATTTTGACGTTCTCTTACGAACGGAGCGGGGAACGAACGCCGGCAAAGTCGCCACGATACTGGTTAGCCGGCCTCCTGCATTCTGATTTGCAGCGCACTGCCGTCGCGCAGCCACAAGCAAGTCTCCCCACCACAGGATCACCTATGGGTTGCGGCGTCCGCATTGGAAGTAAATGGTCGGCCCTAGTAGATGACTTTCGAACTTTCGCTGGCTCCATGGGAGGTTATTTAACGCTCATCGACTCTACAAATCCGCTCCGCTCGTTGGCCCAGTAAGGAACCAACACGGCTTCCAGCAGCAACTCGCAGATCGTGGCAAAGCTTTATCTCAATCGCATGGATCGCAGCCAGACGTGAAGGGCCCGGCTGGAACTGAGCCAAATTGAAGGTTAGTATTTCGGCAAAACCTACCCTGAAGAGGGAGTGAGGATTTTGTCATGAAGAAGAAGTTTTCCATAGAACAGATTGTGTCTGTGCTGAAGCAAGCCGAAGTTGGTGTACCGGTCGCGGAGCTGATCCGAAAGGTTGGCATCAGCGAGCAGACCTTCTATCGGTGGAAGGCGAAGTACGTTGGCCTGGAAGTGGACCAGGTTCGACAGTTGAAACAACTCCGCGACGAGAACACGAGGCTGAAGCAGTTGGTGGCCGAACTGTCCCTCGACAAAACGATGCTGCAGGATGTGATCAGAAAAAAGTTCTAAAGCCCTCCCGGCGTCGCCCGATGGTGAAGTATCTGGAACAGAGCTATCGGGTGAGTGAGCGGCATGCATGCTGTGTCCTGGAGGTAGCCCGTGCTACGCATCGTTACGACGGGCATCAGGAGCAGTGGATCGAGTTGCGCATGCGTATCCGGGAGATTGCGCAGACCCGGGTGCGCTACGGCTATCGCATGATCCGCGTGCTGTTGAACCGTGAGGGCTGGAAGGTGGGCAAGGACCTCGTCTACCGGCTTTACCGGGAAGAAGGCCTTGGCCTGCGCAAGCGGCCGGCAGGAAAGTGGCAGCACCGATGTCGAAGTGACCTTGCCCTTGTCCCCGCAACCATGTATGGAGCTACGACTTCGTGAGCGCAAGGACCCACGACGGGAGGACGGTGCGGATGCTGAACCTGATCGACGAAAACAGCCGGGAGTGCCTGCTGGTACGGGCCGAACGCAGATGGTCGAGCGCGAAGGTGATCGAGGCTCTAGCCGACGTGATGGTGATCAAGTGCGTGCCCGAGCATCTGCGTTCCGACAACGGGCCGGAGTTCGTGGCCCGCGATCTGCGCCAGTGGCTGGCGGGCACGGGCGCGCAGACGCGATTCTTCATTCCTGACTCGTGCGTTGGAACTGCTTGTCGACAAAGCGGAGTGTATCTAAGACCTGATCCTGCCAATAGCTCCAATCATGATTGCCACTGTTTTCAAAATAGGCGTGCGAAATGCCATCGTGCGTCAGCGCGTTATGCAACTTGCGATTGCTCTCAATCAGCGTGTCATCGACACCACAGTCAAAACGCAGTTCCGGAAGACGAGCACCTGCAGAACGAAGCCAATGCAGCGCAGAGAGTTCATGACGTGGAGCCGTATTGATGTACTCGATCAGTGGCTCCGACACGAACTGTTTGAGGTCACTCACGTCTGTAATGGCGGAGTGTGCTGAAATGGCACAGAATTTATCAAAGTATTTTGCACCGAGCCGGAGTGCGCCATAGCCACCCATAGAAAGTCCGCCGATTGCCACAGGAGTTTGATCTGTAAGCGAAGGAAATGCTAAACGCGCCGCCACTGGAACCTCTTCCACAATCCATCGCTCAATATTTTGAGAGCTAGGCCAATTCAGATATCCGCTGCCGTCGCGCGAAAGACCGTCGCTTGGCATTGCGATCGCAAGTGGCGCGATTTCACCGGCATCGATGAGCCGTTGCGCGCTGCGATGCACACCGCCCTTGAGTGACCATACCCAATGACTACCCCATACGCCATGCAGCAGAATTAGCAGTCCGGCGAGATACTGCGTCTGTGGTGCCCAAACTGTTAGATCTGCACGATGGCCGAGCGCCGGGCTTTTGACCGTGACAAGGCGAAGGCCTTCATGCTCGTAAGCAGAGTCTGACAGCTCGATCGTGCGGAATCGCTCAGTCAAAAACAATCACCCCTTTAGCGTTGATACCCGCGCGCATGTCTTGAAAAGCATCCGGCAACAGATCCAGCGAGTAGCGGCGCGTGACCATAGCATCCAGCGGCAGCTCTCCACGGCGGTACAGGTCTAGCATTAAAGGGAAATCGCGTTGCGGGCGGCAGGAGCCGTACAGTGGGTTGATGTAGATCTTGTCCCATTCGAAAAGTTCCATGTCGACGGGTATCACCTGTTCTATGCCGCTCACACCAACAGCGGTTCCAGCGTTGCGAATCATCGCCAGCGGGGCCGCTGCAAGCTCTGGAACAGCGGTGCATTCGAACGCGTAGTCCGCTCCGCGGCCGCCGTTCCTGCAGCGTACCTCGGCAGCGGCTTGCAGTAATACTCCGTCGCTGCGGTCGGCGAGCACTACGTCGGTGGCACCGAACTGCTTGGCGAGCTCCAACCTGGCAGGGTTCACATCCACGGCAATTACATTACTAGCTTTGCAATGCAAAGCCCCTAGGATGGTGCTCAAGCCTACGCCTCCGCAACCCAATACCACCACCGTGCTTCCCGCCTCGACCTTAGCCGCGTTCACTGCTGATCCGAATCCGGTCATGACCGCGCACCCGAGAATGGCCCCTACCTCAAACGGCACCGCATCGGGCAACGGTAGCACCGCAGCCTGTGGCACCAAGGCATGCGTCGCTATAGTCCCGAGCGAAAATGAAGCATTAAACCCGCCCGGCCCTGCGCTCCCAGTGCTCCGGACGGTTGCGTGGTTCGCACCTGGCTTTGGGCTCCCGTTCGCGCGTGCGAAACTGCGATCCGGCACCGTTCCGCGGTCCTCGCATATGTTCTCCTTGCCGCGAACACACTGAAAGCATCTGCCGCAAGGAATCGCCCAGTTCAGCAGGACGCGATCACCCGGCGCGCACGTGGTCACTCCATCGCCCACGCGCAGTACCTCACCCGCGCCTTCATGACCTAGGATCAGCGGTCGTCCCCAACGCAGCGAATCCCAATCGGTGTGGCACACACCACTGGCGCGTATGCGCAGCAGAACTTCTCCCGCTCCGGGTTCCGCCAGCCTCACAGTCTCAATCGCGTACTGGCCGGTGCCGCCTGCGATTGCGGCCTTTGCTTCTTGCATAGTCTTAGTCTACCCGTGACCATCGTGGGGATCACCGCTGCCGCGCTTCGGCCAATACAGAACTGTATACGTGCCACCGATTATCAGCAACAGCGCACCGGCCCAGAACGTAGCGTGCACACTCGATAACGTCGTCGCTGGCGGGTGCACCCACTGATATAAGCCCGCAGTCGTAAGGACGAGTCCATATAGACCAAGCAGCGCACCGATGTAGAACCACACTTCAAACGTTCTTCGCATCACAAACCCTATCGGAACTGCCATTGCAACCAGAGGAAGACAAACAGTGCAGCACCAGCCCAGAACGCGGGCCGCTGCACCAATGGATAGGCCTCCTGCTTCGGCAGGGCCGTGCATCCGTATACCAATCCGCTCAGCAGGCCGCATGGTGTTGGCTTCGTGACCAGACTTACGCCGACTGTCACGGTCACGCAGACCAGCCAGGACCAAAGCATGCGGTAGAGCGACTCCGCCATAGGCTGCGCAAAAGGCGACAGCGCGAGCACCTTCAAAGCATCGGGCTGTATCTGCACCCATGCCCACATGCCAATGGATGATAGTGTTCCCGT
This sequence comes from Edaphobacter sp., assembly GCA_965277575.1. Classification (GTDB taxonomy): domain Bacteria; phylum Acidobacteriota; class Terriglobia; order Terriglobales; family Acidobacteriaceae; genus Edaphobacter. The sequence continues at coordinate 1,496,000 of CBDIDK010000002.1, read as the reverse complement.
CAGCAATCCCCAGAAAGCGCCCGATCCTGTTGCGCGCTTCCACAGCATGCCCAAAATCACCGTACCGAACAGCGGCGTTACGAAAAAGCTAAATAACGCTTGCACATACTCCATGATGGAAGCGAAGTGCATCGCGAAGTAAGCCGTACCGATGGACACCAGCACACCAAGCACAGTGCTCCACCGTCCCACGCGCAGCAAATGCGCGTCAGTGCCCTGTGGCTTCAGTAACGGCTTGTAAATATCGAACGTCCAGACTGCGGAGAACGCACTGACATTGCCGGCCATACCTGACATGAACCCGGCGATTAGCGCAGTGATGCCAAGCCCAAGAAGTCCCGGCCCCGCATAGCGAATCAACAGCAGTGGCAGAACTTCGTTATACGTGTGCTGACCCGCGCGCGCGACGCTTTCACCAACCAGCGGCAATCCAGCCTGCGGCAGAACCGCCAGTCCGATCAGCCCCGGCAGGATCACAATAACGGGCACAGCCATCTTGAACCATGCGCCGATGATGGGAGCCATCTGCGAACTGCGAAGATCTCTGGCCGCGAGAATTCGCTGCACTACAAGAAAGTCAGTAGTCCAGTAACCAAGCGCTCCCACGAATCCGAGCCCGAAAACGATGCCCGTCCAGTGCACACCCATGCTGTTCGCTCTAGAGTCACCCAGTGTTGTCCATAGGTGCAAGTAACCTGAGTTCGCGGTATTCGCCACGACTCGCGCCTTGAGTCCGCTCCAGCCCCCAGTTTTCATCAGGCCAACGACTGGCACGACCAGCGCGCCAGCCCAGATGAGGAAGAACTGTAACACCTCATTGAAGATCGCAGATCGCAAACCGCCCAAAGTGACATACGCCGCTACCGTGAGCGAGGAAACCAAGATGGAAAAGTGCAGGTTCCACCCCAAGACGACTTCCATCACCTTCGCCATCGCAAACATGTTGATGCCACTCATCAGAACAGTCATGCCAGCAAAGCTCGCGGCGCTCAATACACGCGTAGGCTCGCCAAAGCGCAGCTTCAGATATCCCGGCACCGAGTGAGTGCGCGAGATGTAATAAAACGGCATCATTACGAGCGCCAGAAACAGCATCGCCGGCACGGCGCCAATCCAATACCAGTGCGCCGCAAGAAACCCATACTGATACGCGGAAGCGGCCCATCCCATCAGCTCCAGCGCGCCCATGTTGGCGGCCAAAAAACTCAGACCCGCGACCCACGCACTCATGTCACGCCCGGCAAGGAAAAAATCTTCGCTCGTATGCGTTTGCTTCTGCAGCAAAAAGCCCAGACCGAGCACCGAGAAAAAGTAGATCGCGATCACCAGTGTGTCTAGCCAGTGCAGCGGAACTAACCGCGCTGTTACCAGTGCCGCTGCAAAGATCAAGCAACCCCCGCATCTGTGACCGGATCCTTATCACGGCTTGTGCTGGGTCGGGGTTTTCCCGAGTACACCACCGGATTCAGCCGGGAAGTGAGAACATCACCAGCGGACAGTCCGGGCATCCACCGCTCCATATCCATGGAGTGGTTCTTGTTCTTCGGTGGAGTTACGCGAATATCTTCATCCATGTAGATCATCGTCATTACCTCGCGAGGATGTTCCGTAGTATTCGCACCAGCACGGTGGAACGTCCAGCCCGCATGAAAACTCACATCGCCCAGATCATAGGCGCTGTTCTCCATCCGGAACTGCTCCAACGCCTGCTTAAGCGTCATCTCACTTTCGTCGCTGATTTCAAGATCGCGACCCACTTGCAATCGATGGCTCTTCTCGCTAAAGGCGAGAGACCCCATTTCCGTGGGTGTCGTCTGCAAGGGGATCCATGCCGTTACGGTTTTGTCACTGTCCACCGGCCAGTAATATTGGTCGGCATGCCACGGCGTAATGCTGCTGCCCGCTTCCTTATATAAGGCTTGGTCGTGATAGATGCGGACTCCGGTGCAGCCCATCAGTTCCGCAGCAATGCGTCCGAGGCGCTTGCCGAAGACAAACTCCTTGATCTCATTGGACTCCGTCCACAGGTTCATGATCTGAAGGAACGCCTTGCCGTACGTGTCGCGCTGTTCTATCGGCAAAGCATCACGGGACAGCTCCGCCACGCGGTCGTGAATTGCACTGCGATAGTGTTGCAGCACGTTCGGAGAGAGTACCTGATTCAGCTTGATGTAGCCGTTTTCGCGGTAAGACTCAATCTGTTCCCGCGTCAGCGTAAATGGGGCGTCCAATTCCTGCTGGAAATCTACTGAAGCCACGGTTTGGGTCATCTACAACCTCCTGTTTGGTAAATTCTCAATGCCTCAACAAATCGGTGCGGGTCTCCGCGCAGATCAGGTGTTTACATGGAACTGTGTTGCGGACGTTGCTGGTCCAAGGGTCTCCAACTCGGCGACACCAACACCCTCACCCGTTCGCGGCTTGAAGCACACTCGAATGTGCTTCGTCCGAACGGGATCGAAATCGATCCGGTTTTTTCGGCGCGCTGCGGGTACAGGAGGCTGCATCTGCGGCTTACTGACGGGCCGCCAAGTTCCATCCGCCAAGACCTCGACGCGCATCAACTCTGGCGCGGAGATACCATGGTGGTCCTCATACAATGCAACGCGCACCGCCTGGATAGTTCTCTCTTCAACAAATTCGATCGCCAGCCAGTCTTCCTTGTTGGCCGAAGAGCGGGTGGTCCATCGGCCGGGCACACTTTCGTCATACCAGTACAAACCGTCGATCGTGCTGCCAGCCGAGTCGCCATCGGCGGTGAAGGAAGCCGTCGCCTTCGGAAATTGATACGCATCCGCGTTGACTGCATAGTTCACCAGCCTATCTTGGCCGTTGCTTACCTGCTGAATTCCGTCCCCATCCAGCTTCGGAGGCAGCACCGCTTCGAGCGGCTCCAAGCGATAGGAGTGGGCGATCAGCCGCCCATCGCAAAAGAGGAGCAACCCCTTGCCCCGCCCGTAACGACAACCGTCGCGGTCCCACACCACATCAATCGTGTGGCCGTGGTATTCGACATTCGCCAGCGCAAAATACTCCCAGTGTTTAGGCGCTAGGGGATGAAGACGCAGCATGTTTCCTAATGCGGGACGCAACCCAACGACGCCCGTAATTACATGGTCGACGTAGCAGGAATGAAAATAGTGCGACCCAATGGGGCGATCGACGGTCCAATCCGTATCATCGGGGTGGTGCGACTCCGCTACGTAGGGCAAGCCGTCCCTGCGCTGTGTCTTCGTATAGTTTTCAAAGATTTTCCACCAATCTGAAGGCGCGAAGAAGCGATGATGCTTGTAGTCGTTGAGCAGGTTGGCGCCCCCGATGAGCACACGTGACGTGTGGTAGGGCCATGAGTCGCCGTTGTGACGGCAATCCTTGTAGATCACGGAGAACCAAGGGTCACCGCGCTCCCCGGTTGTGGGCCCGAAGGGTGAATAGAAATATGCGGGCGACATCAAAAAACGCCAAGCACGCGCGAAGCCCCACCTTGCGTCGCTGTCGTCGTTGTCCTCGGGCAGGCCGTAACGCCATAGATGATAGGCAAAGATTTCGCGCCCTTTGCCTTCGCCCTTCTGTGCAGGCAAGTGACCCACGCCACCGAAGCGGTCGTGATTGGTCTCCCAGATCAACGAACCGGCGCGAATGCTTTTCATGGCCGCAGAGTCGCCATCGCTGTATTCGTCATAGCGCCAGCGGTGCAGGAAGAACTCGCGTTGCGGGTGCCAAAGCTGGCGCTGGACTTCGCTCCGCAGACTTGCCGCGCGATCCGCAAATCGTTTGGCGAGTTCCGATTGGCCGGTTTTCTGCGCCAATGCCGCGATCGCCGAAGCCTCGGCGTAAAAAACGGCGTTCACGTCGGGCCTGTAGCCCGCACCCCCGCGAATTTTGTAACCAACGATGCCGCGCAGAGGTTCGCTTAGCTGCGCGGAGGCAAGGTTATATTCAGAACCCATATCGCGGCCGGTGGTCCAGAAAAGGCCACGCTCTGTGTCGAATCCACGATCATGTGGATAAGCGGTCTCGATTCGCATCACCGCATCGTAGTTCTCTACAAACATGGCGAGCAGCGCAAGCGACTGCTCTTGATCGCCGTGGACCGCGTCCACTTCCGCGGAACAGAACGCCGGGCCAAAGCCGTAGTTACGCGGCTGCGCACCCTCCACTTTCATGAAGTAGCGCAGGTGGCTGCGCACCGGGGCCGGATCACGCATCCAGCGCAGCTCCGCAACGTGGAGGTCGCATGCCCCGCTGATCACGTTATAGCGTCCGGCCCAGGACAACCGTTCAGGGTTGATGAACTCGGTGAAAACGTAGCCGACCTCAGGCGAAGCGTAGCGCATGTGCCGCGTAACTACTTCCCACCGGTAGTAATACGTCGCGTCAATCGCGCTGTCGGGAGATTCAAAGAACGGGATGTTGCGTTCGTACCAGTCCCAGTCGCGGTTCTGCCAGAAGTCGAACCGCTTCAGCTGCTGCTGGGCATCGAGCAGCCTGCCTGCGGGTCTTTCGGCCAGCAACTGAGCCTGTGCCCTGCTGGAGCTCACGTAGCCTGCGGCCGCAGAAGTGATCGCGCCGACGCAGAAGTCACGGCGTGTGCTCATGCAGACAAGCCCCCCACTGCATTGAAGCTTTGCTCGACAATCAATGGGTGTCGTGAACAGAATCTCATCCGCGTCATACCGCTCTTCCATTTTGCATCGCAACGGTTCCCACTTTCATCATTAGCTATGCCGATAACGGTGATCATGTTTTCTCAAAACGAGACCACAGCGCCCAATTGCAGGAAGCGTGAATTGATTTGAGACGTCGACTTGCCAAAACTGGCATTGGAAAGGTCGGCGGTCACCGCGCCCAGATTCGGGCGGTTGAAAGCGTTGAAGGCATCCACGCGAAATTCCAGCGCAATGTTGTCATGAAGCGTGGTGTTTTTGCGCAGGCCAAGATCTGTGTCAGCATATCCGGGATTACGGAACCTGCCGTAGGTCTCGTTGCCTTCTGTGCCGAGAGCCGACTGAGAGAACTGAGACACCGTAATCGTGCCCGTATTCAGATAGGCCTGCCGGTTCGTGTTGTAGGAATATGAGTTGACGTTGGGGTAGTCCAGGTTGACTCCATCGGCGTTGTAGTCGCCGCTTGTAGGGCTCAGGCCCGTGATTACACCGGCGGTGTTTCGTGTGGGCTGGAATGAGGCACTGGTCGAAACGACGTAGGGGTTCCCGCTCTGCAGGTTGGTTGTGCCGCTGATTGACCAACCGTGGGTGAGCACTTTTGCAAATGCATTTCCTGTAATTCCAGGAATGTCATAGTCCACCAGTAGGGAAAAGCGTTGCGGAGTGTCCCACACTGAGGGGCCGTAATATTGGCTGATTCCGAACGCCACCGGATAAACCTGCGAGTCGTCGGCAGAGTGCGAGTAGTTGTAGCTGGCGCTGACAAACCCGTGACCGGCGAATCTTCCGCGGACGGCGACCGTCATGCCATTGTAGTTGGAATAAGCGCCATTGTAGATGTAATTGAGCGTGCCAAAGCTGTGATTCAAGCGAGTCAACGTCCCGTTGTTGATAACCAGGTCGCCGGCAAACCGGTTCACGTCTTCGCCCCAGCTCACTGTCGTCTGGCCGCCGCTTCCGGTCAGTAAATTGTCAGAGTGCTGGCCGGAGTATCCGATGCTGCCAACGAGGCGCAGCGGAAGTTGCGCCTCAATCGATGCTGAGTAGATGTACGAGATGGGTGACTTGATGGCCGGGTCGATACCGCCAACCGTGATCTGGAGGCCAGTAATCCCGCCGTGTGCGTCCACAGTGTAAGGAGGAAGCGTTGGGTAGGTAAACCCAAAAGGGAATGTGTTGCTGGTGCCAGTCGTGAGCACTGGCGGTGTCGCGGTCCCGGAGTAGAAAACAGGAACGACGTAGTCGGGAGGGTTGGACGACAAGCGTTGGGCAGTAACACCCAGGGTCGGCCAGTCGCGGAACAGCCCAAATCCTCCCTTAATCGTTAGTTTTCCCTTTCCGGTCGGGTCCCAGGCAACTGCGGCTCTTGGACTCCACACATCGGAAATAGCATGATCGAAAAAGTAGGGCGTCTGCACCATCCCGCCATTGGCTACTTGTTGCTGGGGAGTAGAACCTGCTCCGAAATGAAAGTTCGCAAACGGTGTTCCTGCCTGCGGCGCCGGGTTTCCGAAATTGTCCCAGCGTAACCCATAGTTGAACGTAATATGGTGACCCGCCTTCCAGGAATCTTCAAAGAAGGCGCCGGAAGTAGTGGACTGATAGCCATAGTTGGCAAGTTGCGGCTGTCCGGTGAACGGATTGTAGGAAAAGCCTGTCTCCGTGTAAGGGTTATCGGAAACAAAGTTGATTAGGTTGGTATAAGCAAATGTTGGTTGCGAGTACACTCCTTGGAACCTGGCGATATCTTCACCCATCCACCCTTCATACCCGAACTTGAAGGAATGATTCCTCCAACTGCGCAAGACAACATCGCGCCAGCGAAAGTTGTCTTGGATGTAATTCGTATTGGCCGCGCTCGCGCCAAATCCCGCCGCCTGTCCGGTGATGGTTGCTACTGGAATGCTGAACATGCCGGTCTGCGGAGCGTTTCCTTCAATGCGCACATAGCCGAAAGCGGCTTGGTTGAGCAGGTTTGAGGTAAAGGTATGTGTTTCGTTTACTTGGATCGCTGTGCTGTTGTATGCAGATGTCGTGGAAAACGCAGGCCGGATGTTGGCCGTGCTCGTACTGAGCGGCGTGAAGTAGACGCTGCCGTAAATCCGGTCATGCTTGAAGTACTGGTCGAGTCGGCCATAGTACTGGCTTCCATTCCGAGCGTTCGTAGCGTTGAAGACGCCTGAATCAAGTACTGGCGTGCTGCAGGGAAGGTTATCGGTTGCAGGTGTTCCGCACGTAGTGGGGAACACCTGCGCTGCGGTTTTGGAAACTCCTGTAGTCGTGGCCAGGGTCGGACCATATTTCGTCAGGAAACTGGTTCCAAGACTATTTGGATAATTGGCCTTGGCGAACGCTACAAAAGCGGGATCTTCATAGGTTGTGGAAGAATTTCCGGTTGTGGTCGTGGAGCGCAGCGTCTGGTAGGCGAAATAGAAGAATGCCTGGTGATGAGGGATCAGCGGGCCGCCGAATGAGCCCGAAATATCGTTGCTGTGGTAGGGCTTCAGTGTCTTGACGAACTCCGTACCCGCGCTGAGATGTTGATTGGTGAAATAGTCGCTGATGCGGCCATGGAACTTGTCGGTGCCTGGCTTCGTGGAAAGAATCACTTCCATCGAGCTAGACCGGCCATAATCAACATCGTAGGTGTTTACCTGAACGGTTGCTTCCTGGATGGTATCGGCATTCGGAACAACATTGAGAACCCCGGGGCGAATGCCGCTGGTGACGTCCAGGTCATCGACGACATACAGGTTGCCGACGCTGCTGCGGCCGTTGGCGCTGGCGGCAACCTGACTTTCGGGAGCAAAGTTATCGCCTGCCGAACCGGTGGTCTGGTTTCCGATGGCCCCAATACCCACCACACCGGGCGCATACGTCACCAGCGAGATCGCATTATGGCCCGGGACAGGTAACTGTGAAAGCGCAACGCTCGGCAAGGTCAGCTCGTTGCGTGTTTCCGCTGTATCGAGAAGGGGAGCCTGCGAATCGACCTGCACTGTACTGTTCACGCCTCCAACGATCAAAACCAACGGCACATTCTGGGTTTGACGCGCGTCCAGCGTGACGGAGATATTGCTGGTGGAAAAGCCAGCCGCACCAGCAGAAAGTTGGTACACCGCAGGCCCGAGGCTGATGAAGCGATAGGCGCCATGTTCATCGCTGGTGGTTATCGAGCTGATCTGGGTAGCCGTATTGGTTAGGGTCACCCTCGCCTGAGGAATGACTGCCCCAGACAGATCCTGCACGGTTCCCGTGATGCTTCCATTGAATTGTGCAAGACAAGTCGGGGTAACCGAGAGAAGAACGACAGCCACTACAAGCAAAACCGCTATTCTAAAATTCATCGTATTCAACTACTTTCTTGATCAGATTGAGCGGAATTCTGAGAGCTAGATTCGTCAGCAGGAACACTGTACACGGAATGTATTGATTATGTCGACATAAAATATTCGTTCGTGTATGCTTGCCGTGTGACGATCCGCGGAATCAATAGAATATGGTACCTGCCACCGTTGATTTTGTTTTGCATCTTCGGTGCGTTCGCACTTGGGTGCGGCCAGAAGAAGGAGATGATTTTCAGCACGGCCCCTTTTCCGTCTGCGCATGCATCCACGCTGGTTGAACTGAAAAGCGGCGGATTTTTGGCGGCCTGGTTCGGCGGCACACGCGAAGGCGCAAACGACGTTGCGATCTGGAGTTCGTTCCGTGACGCCCGTGGTTGGTCCAAGCCAAGGGAGCTAGTTCGCGAGCCTAACGTGCCCTGCTGGAATCCAGTGCTGTTTCATGCGGCGAATGGACGATTGTGGCTTTACTACAAGTTTGGACCTAAGTTCACCTGGTGGACTGGGGGCAGGCGTTACAGCGACGATGAAGGAAAGACCTGGTCGGCAATTGAGCATCTGCCCGCAGGCCTGATCGGCCCGGTTCGCGCCAAGCCTCTGTTGTTGCCCGACGGCACACTTGTTGCCGGCTCTTCCGTAGAGTCGTATGGCTCATGGGCCGCATGGATTGAGATCAGCCACGACGATGGCAGTACGTGGCGCAGCGTGGGGCCTGTCACATTGGCATCTTTGCAGCATGCTGGCCCGCTGACGCCAACCACGGCGGACGCAATGCAGCCGACAGGCATCATCCAGCCGGTTGTGGTTCCGATGGGCGGAGACAAACTTCGTCTGTTTGCCCGTTCCTCGCTAGATATTGGCCGGATCGTCGTGGCGGATTCACACGATGGTGGTCTTTCCTGGACCGTTGCACTTCCTCTTGATCTGCCTAATCCGAATGCGGGCATCGATGTGGTTCGACTTCATGATGGCAGGATCGTGCTGATCTATAACGACACAACTCATGGCCGATCCCCGCTGAATCTGGCTGTGAGTGACGATGGCGAGCATTTTCAGAATTTCGCGGTGCTCGAAGACCAGCCCGGCGAATTTTCTTACCCTGCCCTGATTCAGGGCGGCCATGGAGACCTTCATATCACTTACACCTACAACCGGCAACATATTGCCTATGTGCAGTACCCTCTGGCGAAAATCCCCCATCCTTCTCATTCTGAAAGAGCTGAGGCGCCCTAATGACAATCCATCGAGGGGTGTACGTTGCCCTTCTGACACCTAGGTTTTCTTCAGGCACCATCGATTTTGCAGCTTTCGAAAAGCAAATGAGCTTCTGCGCCGGTTGCTCCATACAAGGGTTTGCCATCAACGGAGCAACCGGCGAATTTCCGTCGATCACCGAGAGCGAATTGGAGCGGCTGCTCGAATCCGCTTCCGAGTTCCGGAACGAACGCCAGATCTTGTGCTGCGTCGGAAGTTCCAGCCTGCAGGATACTCTGCGCCGGGGAAATCTTGCTCAAGCCGCTAGAGTAGATGCGATCCTACTGCCCATGCCGTACTTTTTCCCGTACCGGCAGGATGACCTGATCGCGTTTTGCAGCTCGGTCGCAGAATCTGTTGAGACGCCGATTCTGCTGTACAACCTTCCGCAATTTACGACCGGGTTGGAACCCGAATCAGTCGTGGAGCTGATGCGACGTCACAGCAACATCGTTGGCGTCAAAGACAGTAGCGGCTCGCTCGATATCGTGCGAGCAATGACCGATCGCCTGCCGAGACGCAAGCGTCTGATCGGAAATGATTCGGCGCTATGCGACGCGATGCGTGCCGATGTCTGCGACGGAGTCATTTCGGGCGTAGCGTGCGCCTTGCCGGAACTGATGACCAGCTTCTTTGAGCATCCTGTGGAATCATCAGAGTTCGCGCAGGCAGAAGTGCGATTGCATGAGTTCATCGAAAAGATCAGTCACCTGCCCACTCCATGGGGGCTCAAGGCTGCAAGCGCGGCCCGCGAGATTACTCCCGGCGGCTATCCCCTTCCTCTGTCGCCAAGCAGGAAACATGAGCTAGAATCTCTTCGCGCATGGTTCATTGAATGGCTGCCGGCCGTGACGGATGAAACGCAAGTCCGGACGTCTGGTCCTCTCGAAGAAAAGGTTGTCACCCCATGAACACACATGCAGTGCTGATCACCAGCGGCGATCTTCGCCTTTCCGCAAACCAGGCGTGCTGGCCGGCCCAGGCGGAACTGGAAGAACGTCTTGTTCGCGTATTCGCCGAGCAGGGATGCGAACTGATGCGCGCCTTTCCCGTTGACCATTCTCGCAGGCACGGCTTCATCGAATCGCAGCGCATGGGGATGCAGATCTTCCGCGATATCGATCCTCATGTGCCGCTGGTGTTTGCAACTGCAGCCTGGCAGTATACAAACCACGTTCTGCCCGGGCTGAGATCGCACAAGGGCCCTATCCTGACAGTGGCCAACTGGTCCGGACAATGGCCTGGCCTGGTAGGCCTGCTGAATCTGAACGGCTCGCTTGTGAAAGCCGGTATCAAGTATTCCACGCTTTGCAGTAAGAACTTTACGGACGCATTTGCGTTGGAGGGTATCCGCGCCTGGTTGGCGAGCGGCGAACTGAGACCGGACACATCACACATCGCCGCGCTCAACCTGGATGCGCTTCCTCCGGCTATATGTGAGCAGGGAAAGCAGCTAGCTGAAGCTCTGCTTCGCGACAAAGTAATCCTCGGGGTTTTCGATGAAGGGTGCATGGGGATGTACAACGCGTTCATCGACGATGAAATGCTGAACCCCTGTGGATTCTTTAAGGAGCGTCTAAGCCAGTCAGCGCTCTACGCCGCCATGCAGGACGTGACGATCGAAGAGGCACAAACCGTTAGGAACTGGCTAGACGACCGTGGGATGCGTTTTGTGACTGGGCCGGATGAGGCTACCGACCTCACCGCAGGGCAAATCCTTGAGCAGTGCCGGATGTATATCGCTGCCGTGCGCATCGCGCAGACGTTTGGCTGTGATGCCGTGGGTATCCAATATCAACAGGGGCTCAAAGATCTGTGTCCTGCTTCCGACTTGGTGGAGGGTTTGCTGAATAATCCTTACAGGCCGCCAGTGTTTGGAAGTGAAGGCGGCGAAGAGCTTTTCGCCGGTCTCGCTATTCCCCACTTCAATGAGGTGGATGAGTGTGCCGGAGTGGATGCAGTGATTACCAACCGCTGCTGGAAGGCATGCGGTCTTGATCCTTCCACGACGTTGCACGATGTGCGATGGGGCGAAGCAGGGGAAGTCAACGGACGTGAGGAGTTCGTCTGGCTTTGGCAAATTTCCGGGGCTGCGCCAGCCAGTCACCTGGAGGGTGGATATGCAGGAGCGGTCAGCGAGCGTCAGCCTGCGATGTATTTTCCTCGAGGCGGCGGCACACTGCGCGGGTTTGGCCGGCCCGGGGAAATTGTTTGGAGCAGGGTATTCGTAGAAGATGGCCGGTTGCACGCCGATGTTGGACGCGCCCGTGTGGTAGCCCTGCCGGCGTCGGAAGCCGAACGCAGGCGGCACGAGGTAACTCCCCAGTGGCCAGTTGTCAGCGTGATCCTGCCAGGTATTAGCCGAGACCAGTTCATGGCTAGGCATCGGGCCAACCACGTGAGTATTGCGTACGCAGGCAGCGAAGCGGAAGCGCAAAAGATGCTGGCGCTGAAATCCGCCATGATGGCGTGCCTGGGTCTGCAGGTGCACCTGTGTGGAAACGCCTTGTCAACCAGCTAATTGGAATCCTCGATGACCAATGAGCAAAGCAAAGGAATAATTTGTGCACATGCGTTCACGTCGATTACGCAAAGTGCGGAAGGCATCAAAGTAGGCAAACGAGTGCCCCTCCCCCGTGCCCGATGGACGACTATTGCACTCCTGTGGTGTATATGTTTCCTTAACTATTCGGATCGCCAGGCGATCTTTGTGCTGTTTCCATTGCTCAAAGGAAGTTTGTCGCTCAGTGTCGTGCAGCTGGGCGTCATCGGTTCGTCGTTCATGTGGACGTATGCTTGCTTTGGTCCGTTGGCCGGATGGCTCGGCGATAGATGGTCACGGCGCAAGCTCATTACAGCAGGGCTCGTTTTGTGGATAGTGATCGCGATCCTTACAGGATTCGCCAGAAGTTTCGCGGCGCTGGTTATCCTGCGAGGAGTCAGCGGACTCAGCGAAGCCTTTTACTTTCCGGCCGCGATGTCGCTGATTAGCAGCTATCACGGTGCCGCGACACGCTCGCGGGCTATGGCAGTCCATCAGTCCGCGGTGTATGTGGGCAGTATAGGCGGCGGTACACTTGCTGGGTTCATTGGTCAGAGATCCGGATGGCAAGCCAGCTTTTGGTTTTTCGCGGCACTGGGTGTCATGGTGTTGGTCTTCGTGCTGTTATACCTGCGCGAACCGGAAACGGATGCTTCTTACGAGCGACAGTCGCCTGCACCAACAGGAGTGCCGGGACTCAGCCTGTGGAGCTCGATTCGCTTGTTCCTGAGCGACCGGGCCGTGCGGGTGCTTGCGTTGGTGTTTGTAGGGGCCAACTTTGTCGCCATGGTATTCACGTCTTGGCTACCGACCTATCTTCACGACCGGTTTCACATGAGTCTTTCTCTCGCCGGCTTGAACGCCACGCTCTTTCTGCAGCTTGCCTCGATTGTGGGAGTCATCGTGGGTGGAATTGTTGCAGACCGTGCTGCCGGTCGGAGGATGGGAGGAAGAATGTTGGTGCAGGCTTTGGGTCTGTTGTGCGGAGCGCCTTTTCTGTTTTTGGCTGGCTGGACTTTCACTGTACCGGTTCTACTCGCTTCCATGATTGGGTTTGGATTGTGCAAAGGCGCCTACGACTCCAACATCTTTGCCTCACTCTATGATCTTGTCCCAGCTCGAAATCGAGCTGCATCGGCGGGCCTGCTGAATTCATTGGGGTGGCTAGGCGGCGGAGCTGCGCCGCTTCTGATCGCATTCGCCGTACAACACATCCCCATGCGGGCCTGTCTCTGCGCCACCGCCGCGATCTATCTGGTTCTTGCAATCGTTTTATTGCTCAACATTCGTATGGTTCGAATGAGACGCGAACAAACGGAATCCATGCTTCTGTCCTGACTGTCACATGCTGGTATGGATGAGCCTGACCTGCCCCGGGAAACTCAGCCAGTTTGAACTGGAGTTCTCTCGTAATGTGAACGAGAAGACGGAGCATGAAGAAGAACCGTTTTACGGAAGAGCAGATCATCGGAATGTTGAAGCAGTACGATGCTGGCGTGAAGACGGCGATTTGTGCCGGGAGGGCGGGATCAGCGCGGCGACGTTCTACGCCTGGAAGTCGAAGTACAGCGGGATGGACGTTGCTGAGGCCCAGCGGCTGAAGGGTCTGGATGATGAAAACCGTCGGCTGAAGCAGTTGGTGGCGGATCTGAGCCTGGACAGGGAAGTGCTGAAGTCGGTCATAAGAAAAAATGGATGGAGCTTTGCCGGTCTAAGGGCGGATGTCGCGTTCGCTCGGGCCGAGCATGGGTTGAGCGAGCGCAAGGCCTGCAAGCTGCTGGAGGTGGATCGGTCGAGCTACGTGTACGAGCCTCGGCCCGACAGGAACGCCGAACTGCGCGAGGAACTGCTGAGGCTAGCTCGTCAGAATCCCCGCTACGGCTACCGGCGGTTACACGTGCTACTGGAGCGTCGCGGCCACGCGGTGAACCTGAAGCGCGTCTACCAGCTGTATGTGGAGGAACCTGAGCATGGTCAACGCCTACACGCGCGAGTGCCGGGCGCGGGAGGCGGACTCAAGCCTTGGCTCAGGCCGTGTGACGCGTGTGCTGGAGCGGCTGATCGCTGAGCATGGCCTTCCTGAAGCGATACGCTCGAACAACAGGCCCGAGTTCACCTCGCGGCGTATGCTGGCCTGGAGCGAAGACCACCGCGTCTCGCTGGTGCACATCCAGCCGGGCCGGCCGATGCAAGAACGGTCACGTCGAGAGCTTCCACGGTCGCCTGCGCGACGAGTGCCTCAACACCAGCTGGTTCCGGACCTTCGACCTCGTCCGCTCCACACTCGAAGCCTAGCGCATGGAGTACAACGAAGAGAGACCTCGTTATGAAGTGCTGAAAGAATGGGGGCAGGTCAAGCCTATCGGGTCTCTTGATATATTCTCAGCATATGCCCCGTGGCCGTCCGCGAGTCGCTCAATCATCAGGTTCCGATTCCAGGATTCCCCCTACGATGCGGGAGCAGGCATACCGCCATATCCAAGGGTTGATCGCCAGTGGCGTTCTCAAGGGTGGATCTGCCTTGTCGGAGCTCATGCTCGCCAAGGAGCTGGGAACCAGCCGAACACCCATTCGTGAGGCGATCGGCCAGCTGGTGGCCGAAGGATTGCTGGAACAAACACCTATAGGTACTACCCTGGTCGTGCAACTGCGTCGCCAAGATATTTCTGAGCTTTACGAGCTTCGCGAGGCTCTTGAAATTTTTGCTATCGAGAAGACCGCCGCCTCGCATTTGTCGGCAGTCGATCAAGAGCGCCTGCAAAAACTTGTGGATGAATTGCTGGTGCTTTTCAACGAATTGAAGGCCAGCGGCAATCCGACTCTCGATTTCGAACAGATGAACCGCTTTCTGGCCAGCGACTTTGCCTTCCATTCACTGCTGATCGGTATGGCTCGTAACGGTAGGATTCAACGAATCCTCAATGATATGCGCCTGCTGATAAGGATTTTTTCGATCCAGCGCAAAGGGCATACGCTTCCCGTACTGAACAATATTTACAATCAGCATCAGCAGGTGCTCAACGCCGTCATCTCCGGGGACGCGCACTTGGCAAGAAACGTATTGAGCACTCATATTCGATCGAGCCTGAAAGAGCGTTTGGATGAGTTTGATTTCTGGCGTCGAGAAGAATCTCTCGAAGCGATTCTTCCCGCGTTCGTTTGGAGTGCCCGGTGATTTTTGAACCAGTTCTAATGAGAGAAACTTGTTCTTGTGAAGGGCCTGAAAAAGCTGTACCAGATTGAAGGTTAGTTTCAGCTGGGTTGAGTTGTAGTCATATCGCGGCGAGCCGCGATATGACTGGCGAATTTTTCCGGTGTCCTGTTGTCGAGAGCCCTGTGAGGACGACTCACATTGTATTCCCGACGCCAAGCTTCGATGAGCTGTCTGGCTTGCAGATTGCTGAACCAGTTGGTGTCGAGGCACTCAGAGCGGAAGGTCTCGTTGAACGACTCGCAGAAGGCGTTGTCTGTTGGCTTGCCTGGACGAGAGAAGTCGATCTTCACTCCATTGCGGTAAGCCCACAGATCCATCCTATGACCGGTAAACTCTGGCCCATTGTCACAGAACAGCACCTTCGGCGCATTGCGTTGCTGTTGCAACCGGTTTAGCGTACGCACCACATCTTCTCCTTTCAGACTGTGTCCTACTTCAATCGCCAGGCTCTCTCGGGTGAAGCTATCGACGACCGTCAACGAACGAATCTTCCTGCCATCACTCAGTTGATCGGAGACGAAGTCCATTGCCCAGACTTGGTTAGGTCCGGTTGGGCGCATGCGTTGCTGCCGATGCACCGCCGCACGCCTCTTTCCTGCCGGCCGCTTGCGCAGGCCAAGGCCTTCTTCCCGGTAAAGCCGGTAGACGAGGTCCTTGCCCACCTTCCAGCCCTCACGGTTCAACAGCACGCGGATCATGCGATAGCCGTAGCGCACCCGGGTCTGCGCAATCTCCCGGATACGCATGCGCAACTCGATCCACTGCTCCTGATGCCCGTCGTAACGATGCGTAGCACGGGCTACCTCCAGGACACAGCATGCATGCCGCTCACTCACCCGATAGCTCGGTGCCCATACGCTCTCCACACTGCGGAAATTTCTCAAGACCGAGTATGGCAAGGTTATGAGCCTCGGAAACATCCACCTGATTCTCAAGAACAAGTTTTATATCGGCATCTTCGAATGGGTGGGAGAGACGTTTGCTGGCAAGCATTCCCTCTTCGTGAATCCGAAAACCTTCGCGAGAGTGCAGGAGGTACTGGCTGGGCATAACCGGCCGAAATACTCGAAACGCGACGTTGCCTTCCGAGGTCTCATGACCTGTGCCTACGATGGATGCCAGCTCACCGGAGACGTTCAGAAAGGGAAGTACGTTTACTACCGCTGCACTGGGTACCACGGCAAGTGCGACCTTCCTCGGTTCCGTGAGGAAGACATCAGCGATCGGCTGGGCGAGCCCCTGAAGAACCTTCAGGTGCCGCCGGAGGTCGTTAACCGGATCGTCACCATGTTGCGCGAAGACCAAAAGCAGACTGCCAGTAAGGCGGATTCCGAACGTGTACGCCTCCAGTCACGCCTGACAGCAACCCGCAACCGCATGGACGCGGCCTACGTGGACAAGTTGGACGGCAAGATCCCCGAAGAGTTCTGGGAACGCAAGATGAGTGGCTGGCGGATGGAAGAACAACGGGTCAACATAGCAATCCAGGGTCTGGATAGCGCCGAGAGTGGAGACCGGGCACTAGATGCAGAGTATGCTTTCGAACTCGCAAACAAGGCGTATCCACTGTATATTTCGCAAAATCCAGCGAAAGGGCCAAGTTGCTTAGAATGCTACTTTCGAACTCCACTGTGGACGCCACAAGTATAACGCCCTCATACAGATACCCATTTGACCTGATCTACAAAAGTGCCAAAACGAATAAATGGTCGGGACGACTAGATTCGAACTAGCGACCTCACCCACCCCAAGGGTGCGCTCTACCAGGCTGAGCCACGTCCCGACTATGGTTGCGCGTCTGCCCGGGTGGGCAACGGCGGGGTATCCTACAGACCTAAGTGTACACGAGCCGCCCAGACTTGCAGCAGGCTGCGGTTCATCAGGCTAGTGAGCAGGTTAGTGAGAAGGAGCGACAAATTCCTTCGGCACGGAGCCGCCTTCGCCTTCGCCGAAGAAAAAGCCGTTCATCTGCTCGACCAGAAAATCCTGTGCCTCGCGCGTCCAGGGCTGCAGTCGGTACTCGTTCAGCAGCATCTTCTGCCTCTCCACCCACTCGCCCCAGCTCTTCTTCGAGACGTTCTTGAAGATCTTCTGCCCAAAGTCCGAGTCGAACGGCGGCTCATCCAGCCCTTCCATCTCAACCTTGAATCTCATATCGAAAACCATGTGTGCCATGCGTGCTGTTCTCCTAGTCGCTGTCTCATTGTAGCGGGTGGCCGGGACAGTCTACTTTCGTTTGCCCTTGTCCTTTTTGTTCCGCTCCCGCGCCTTCGATTTTGTCTTGCCCGGTTTTCCCGAGCGCTTAGGGCTGGAGTGTGTCCGCTCCTCCGTGCCGCTCGCCGCAACACCCATCGCGGCGACCTTTGACTTTCGTAGTGCCTTCGGAGCATTCCCCACATCCTGCTCGTCCGGCAGCAGCGCAAACTGTAGTCGCCTCTGCTGCCGGTCGATGCGGTCGAGAAGGACATGCACCCGCTGGCCCATCTTGAACATCCGTCCATTGCGCGTGCCGACGATCTGCCGGTCGGTATCGCGGAACATGTAGCGATCATCCTGCAGGGTCGCAAGCGGCACCAGGCCCTCGATGAAGAGATTGTCCAGTTCAACGAAGAAGCCGTACTTCGTGCAGGAAAGAATAATGGCGTGGAAGTCCTCGCCGACACGGTCCTGCATGAACTTGATCTTCTTCCACTCGATCAGCTCCCGTTCGGCGTCGTCGGCCCTCCGCTCGGCCTGGCTCGACTCCGCGGCGATGGCGCTCAACTCCGCCTGCGGGATCGGTCCTTCCAGATTCAGACTCTCCATATTTGATTGTTCGTGCTTCTCTGCGCGCGTCTTCGCAACCGGCTTCTCCTGCCACGGTTGAGGAGCGTCCGAGAGAATGGCCGCTCCTCGCGTGTTCGCGCCAGCCTGTATCAACTCCCGCAGCAGCCTGTGCACGATCAGGTCGGGATAGCGCCGGATGGGGGACGTGAAGTGCGTGTAGCTTGGGCTCGCCAGCGCAAAGTGGCCGACGTTCTTCTCGCTGTACCGCGCCTGCTTCAGCGAGCGCAGCATCAGGTACGAGAGGATCCGTTCCTCCGGCTTGCCTGCGATCTTCGCCGTCAACCGCTGGTACATCTGCGGCGTCACAGGGATCGATTCGGCAACCTCATGCGTCTTCGCCTGGCGATTCGTTCCCCGTGCATCGCGCCGGTCTCCTTTGGTCTGTATCCGCTTCACCGGCAAGCTGCTGAAGCCAAGCGAATAGCCGAACTGGCTGGCCGTCTCTTCGAAGTCGATGATGCGCTTCGGGTCCGGCATCTCGTGAATGCGGTAGACGCTCGGGACACCCTGCGACTCGATCCACGTAGCCACGCACTCGTTGGCGGAGAGCATGAACTCCTCGATCAACCGGTGCGCCCAGCCGCGCTGCGACCGCACGATGGCCTGCATGTTGCCATCCGGGTCGAATTGAATCACGGGCTCCGGCAGGTCGAAGTCGATGGAGCCGCGCCGGTGACGCTTCGCATTCAGCTTCAGCGCAAGCTGATACATCCGCTCGAAATCAGGCGCCAGCTCCGCGAACTGCGCACGCGTGTCGTGATCGCCATCGAGTATGCCTTGGACCTGCGTGTAGGTCATGCGCCTGGCGCTGCGGATGATGCCCTCGCACACCTCGTATCCAAGCACCTCGCCGCGCCCGTCGATCTCCATCAGGCAGCTGAGCACGAGCCGGTCCTCACCCGGCCGCAGGCTGCACATGCCGCTCGAAAGCTGTGGTGGCAGCATGGGGACAGCACGATCCGGGAAATAGACCGAGGTTCCACGCAGCCTCGCCTCCAGGTCGAGCGCGGTACCGGGGCGCACGTAATGGCTCACGTCGGCGATGTGGACCTGGAGCTGCCAGTTGCCGTCTCCCAGCGGCTGAACCAGAACTGCATCGTCGAAGTCGCGCGCCGTCTCGCCGTCGATGGTGACGATATTCAGTCCGCGGAAATCACGCCGCCGCCCAAGCTCGTTCATCTCAAGCGACTCGACCGTCTGTGCCGCAGAGGAGGTCGCCTCGGCCAGTACGTTCGCCGGAAAGACATGCGGCAGATGGTGCTTGCGAATGACGATTTCGACATCGACCCCAAAGGCGTCCGGCGGTCCAAGCACCTCGATGATGCGGCCGCGTGCCGGTCTGCCGGTCGCCGGAAAATCCGTGATCTCCACATCGACAGCGAACCCTTCGAGTGGCCTGTGCGGATCAAGCGCCGCCGTACCGTTTTCAGACCAACGACTTTGCTGGCCCTGTGCCTCCTCGCCCAGTACGCGATGCGGCGTCTCCTTCGGCGTTGCGGGAAGCTCCGCGCCCTCCGGGATCAGAATCGCGCCTCCGCCCGGTGAACCGGCCATCCGTTCGTCAAGCGGCACAACATAATTTCCATTCACGAGCGAAGCCTGCTCCCACGCACTTCCACGATGCGGACGCGCATAGTGGAAGATTCCCACCACGGTCGGATTGCGTCGATTCAGTACCCGCGCGATGCGACCGGAGCGGCGACCATCGCGGCCGGGCGGAGCTTCGTCGACGAGCACCTCATCGCCCTGCATTGCGCCGTTCAGTTCGTTCGGCGGAATGAAGAGATCGTCCTCGCGGCTCGTGCTCTGCGTCGGCCTGACGAAGCCGTAGCCATCGCGATGCAGGTCCAGCCGGCCTGCTACCAGGTGATCACGCGTTGCGCGGTGCTCCACGGGCACGTCGGCCGTCAGATTCGCGGCCTGGTTCGTTCGCGGAGCACGCTTCGTCTTTTCAGGCGTGGCCGCGGGCAGGCTCCACTGTTCGCTGTCGGTCTTCACCAACTCGCCGCGGGCGGTGATCCGCGCAAGCTGTTCGAGCAGCAAACGGCGTTCGCGTCCACCCCCAAGGCCAAGCTCGCGGACCAGTTGCTTGTACCCGGCACGTTGTCCGGCGGAGCGCTCGATCAGCCGCATCAGCTCGCGGTCGGTCTGGGGATAGGGAGTCTGCGGATGCCGGGTATGTGCCATCGTCTCCGAGGATACAGCGAACGGGCGCTCCGGTTCCTCTACTTCATTGGCTCGTTCAGGGTTTTGGACAGCTCCACCGCCTGTTCGAGCGTAGTGCCTCCAGGCACCTGCGTAAACTCGGTCTGCACCTCGTCCTGCTGCTGGCCGATGTTCTTGAAGAACAGCGCCTTGCCGTCGATGTGCACATGGGTCTCGGTGATCTGCCACAGCCTCGGCGCAACCTGGCGGCGCTCCACGCGGAAGGTTCCACCCTGCCGCAACCGTCCGAGCACGCCCCATCCGAATGTCACGTCCTGAGTAAGCCGTCCGCTGATCGTCTCGATTCGATCCTGTTCCTTGTCGACCACCAGCTCGCCCACCATCGCAGCCAGCACGCGCGACTGCATATCCGGCGAATTGAAGTTCGGGTTCGGCTCGAAGTGCAAGGTAAACTTCTGCGCATCTTCGCTCTGCAACCTCCAGAGGAAGGCGTCGGGCAGCATGTTCAGCAGCTCGGCGGCGTTCTTGTCATCCTGCGCCGCATCCTTCTTCTGCTTGGCCATCTGGTCCGGATCGTGGATGAAGCTTCGCAGACGCTGATCTTCGGCACGCGCCTCTTCCGGGGACAATGGCCGCCCCGCCTTGCTGATCAGCCGCCCCACGCTGCCCTGGTCGGTCTGCACGACGATGGAGACAGTATCGTTCGCATCCTTCTGCTCATCCCGATAGCGCCATCGCGAATAGTCGTTCTTCGCCGCGGAAAGCTCCGCCTGCACCGCACCCTTGACGATCTGGGTTGCCTTGTTGGAATTGCCCGCATCCTGAGCGGCCATCGGCAACAGCCCTGTCAGCAGAAAACCAGTCAATCCAATCAAACGTACAAAAAAAAATTGATTCATAAACCCACGTTCTTTTGAAATGCAGAATCTTCAACTGCATTACGTTACGATACGCTGCGCGATACGTGCGGGGAAGCAGGCGAGTGTTCGACGCGAACCCTAGGCAGTATCGACCTATAGCCTGTTCGCAAGAGATTGATTTATAAGAAGTGTCATCCTGAGCGAAGCCTCTCGCAGTCTTATCGCGAGAGGCGCAGTCGAAGGACCTGCGGTTTACTCTCACAGAGCCATACTCTTTTACCCGATTTGCAGCTTTTACCCGATTTACAGACCGATCCCTCGCAAACACCTCGCCTTCTATGTCGATTCAACCTAACTCACCCATTCCACTCGCACACTCTTCTTCCCCAGGCGCAGCGTAGGCGATTCGCCCATCGCCTCTTTGCTGTACAGCTTGCCGCCAAACTTCTCTCCGTTCAAGCTGACCGCATTCTCAGCCAGTTTACGGTTCGCTTCTGCGACGGAGCTTGCGAGATGCAGCAGCACCAGAAGTTTGGCGATGCGCACCGCCGTACCCATCTCGCCGTCCGGCGCGATCAGTCCCTCTTCCGTCAGCGCCACCTTCACCACCGGCACATCCTCGCTCACCCCGCGCTGCTGAAACATCTTCGCCCAGCCATCCGCCGCCGCATCCGCCTCTTCCTGCGAATGAAAGTCCCGCGTTATCGCCCACGCCAGGTTCTTCTTCGCCTGCATCGGATGCAGCGCACCATCACGCACCTCCTCTTGCATCGCCAAAATCTCCGACCCGCGCAGATCCGTCAGCAGCGTCCAGTACTTCCACATCAGCTCATCCGAGATCGACATCAGCTTTCCGTACATCTCGCTCGCCGGTTCGTGGATGCCGATCGCATTACCCAGCGACTTCGACATCTTCTGCACCCCATCCAGCCCCTCCATGATCGAGGTCATCAGCACAATCTGCTGCGGCTGCCCAAAGTGCTTCTGCAGGTCCCGGCCCCGCATCAGATTGAACTTCTGGTCCGTCCCCCCCAGCTCGACATCGCACTCCAGCGCCACCGAGTCGTACCCCTGCGCGATCGGATAGATCAGCTCATGCAGCGCAATCGGCTGCTCCTCGTTGAAGCGCTTATGAAAGTCCTCGCGCTCCAGCATCTGCGACACCGTGAACTGCGCCATCAGCTTCACCATGTCGTAGTAGCCCAGCTTGTCCAGCCACTCGGAGTTGTACCGGACCTCCGTCTTCGCCGGGTCGAGAATCTTGAATACCTGCTCTTTATACGTCTCCGCATTGGCCGCAATCTGCTCCGGCGTCAGCGGCTTCCGCGTCACATTGCGCCCGGTCGGATCGCCGATCAGCGCCGTAGAATCGCCGATCAAAAAGATGACCGTATGGCCCAGCGTCTGGAAGTGCTTCAGCTTCCGCAGCAGCACCGTATGGCCCAGGTGCAGGTCCGGCGCGGTAGGGTCAAACCCCGCCTTGATCCGCATCGGCTTACCCGTCGCGATGGACTTCGAGATGCGCTCCTTCAGCGCCTCCAGCGGAACGATCTCCGCCGCACCCTTTGTAATCAAATCAAGCTGGTCTTCAAGCGAAGCAAATATGGACATATCCATCAAGTATAAAGACCACTTCGCCTCAATCGAACGCAGACGGCCACATCCTCGCTCACCGGCCAAACCCATACGTGATCTTGAAGAGGCCATCATCGACGCCAGGGTTCATTGGGGCTGTATGCGCGTTCGAAAAATGCTGCATCTGATACATTCGAAATCACCTCGGAAACCACGTCGAGTTCGATAGCGGAGTTGTTGCGTAGCATACAAGCAACATGCCCGACCGCAAACCCAAACCCGAACGCACCACCCCGCACCGAAACAAAATCTGCAAGACCTGTGGCCGCACCTTCGAGTGGCGCAAGAAGTGGGCTCAGGACTGGGACATCGTCAAATACTGCTCCGACGCCTGCCGAGGCCACCAGCCCGGCACCTCCGGCGCAGCTCTCGAAGCCGCCATCCTCGCCCTCCTGGCCGAGCGTGCCGCATCCGGCGGCAAGGCCAAAACCATCTGCCCTTCCGAAGCCGCAAAGGCCGTCGGCGGCCTCCAATCGCGTCAAGCCTGGGAGTCTCTGATGGAGCCCGCCCGTGCCGCCGCCCGCCGCCTCGTCGCTCAGGGCAAGATCGTCATCACCCAGCACGGAGCCATCGTCGATCCTTCCACTGCAAAAGGCCCGATTCGCTTACGACTGGCCTGAAAGAAATCGACTCAACTCAGGCCACGCAACACCCACGGCAACGCCTCTCACTACCCATGGCGACCACCAAACGATCCACCTCAAGCGCAAAAGCCACCGGCACCAAACGCTCCGGCACGGTGACCAAACCACAAGCAACCGGTTCCAGCACGCGCAGCAAGGCGCATAGCGGCTCCGGCGCCAAAGCCCATAAGACCGGCAGCAAAACCGCGCATGGCCGGGCTTGGACCGACCAGCACTCCGATAATCCCAGTTCCACCGGCCACGGCAACGCCAAAAAGGAGCCTGCAAAACAGACCTCCCATTGCTGGCCCGGCTACGAACCCGTCCCGGGCAAACCCCGCGGCGAAAAAGGAAGCTGCAAGCCCAAGGCCCACCAGACGGCCGCCGAAAAGAAGTCCGACGCCATGGCTGCCGCCGCCAGCAAGCTGCACAAAGGCGGCAAGTAGCGCGCCACAGATCTCAGACGCCGGCTCCGGCCTCCGGAAAGAGTACTCTTCGTCACGTTTTCCGGAGTCCTGAGAAACTGTGCTTGACGTTGTTTTCGCAATCGTATACAAAAAGTTGAACAATCTACCATTTCTTTGGACGCTGTCATCATCAGCAAATCTTCTGGTGGACCGCCGGGTCGCCGTACGCCAGCTCTCCAGGCGAGTACAGCTACAAGCGAGAGTTGCCGGAAGCAACCGGATCGCCCCAGCCTGGAGACCGCCCCCGTGAGCATCAAACCGCCTTCTGCGTTCCTCTTGTCTGTTCTCGTATCCGCAGCCAGCCTGGGTTTCGTGCCCGCAGCTTTCGCCCAGCAGGCTCCCCGCGGAAGCATCACCATCGATCGCATCGCGGCGATCAAATATCCATCCGAGCAGCATTGGTCGCCCGATGGAAAGACCATCGCCTTCCTGTGGGATGCAGCCGGGAAGCAGGAGCTTTTTATGGTCAGGCCGGGCGAAGCGCCGGTTGCGCTGACCGATTTTCCAGTAGACCCCAACATGCTGCTCTGCGACATCGGTCATTTTGAGTGGTCCTCCCCCGAGGAGATCATCTTCAGCAAGGGCGGTCAGCTCTGGACGGTGTCCACGTCGTCTCCAAAGCCGAAGCCGCTCGAAGGCTTCCAGGGGGTCACCAGTTTTTCTCTCTCGGCCGATAAGCAGCAGATCGCCTTTGTACAGCAGGACGATATCTGGGTCGAATCGCTCAGCGCAAAGACCCGGCGGCGGCTCACCCACATGCCCGAAGGCCTGCGCGCAAGCCGGCCGACCTTCTCGCCCGACGAGAAATATGTCGCCTTCGCCGCGGCGCGCCACGAGTCCGTCCCCGAGCCGATGCCCTACAACGGCAACCTGATGAAGGTCTTCCGCAGCATGAGCTGGGACGATCGCATCGGCGTCGTCTCGGTCTTCAGCTACGCGGCCGAGCCTACATGGATACCCGTCGGTGCTCGCAACTACGGCTCGACCGAGATGCAGTGGGGGGCCGGCCCGTCGATTGTGCATGAGGAGTTCTCCCCCGACCACAAGACGTTGGAGATCAAGATCACCGCGCTCTCGGGCGAGACGCGCACCCTGTGGAAGGACTTCGATCCGGCCTGGATCTCCCCGGCCGATGGCGCAATGGACGTGGCGTCTCCAGACGGCAAGCTGCTCGCCTTCATCAGCGACCGCACCGGCTGGCCGCATCTCTATGTCATCCCGACGAACGCGACCTCCGAGTCCCAGGCCACGCAGATCGGCAAGGGAGCCTTCGGCGATGGCTTCGCCGCATGGTCCCCCGACAGCAAACGAATCGCCTACGCCCACAGCGCCGAAGGCAACCAGATGGAGCGCTTCATCTCCATCGCATCGATCGCCAACGGGCACATCGAACCCATCGTCACGGCCCGCGGGGTCAACCGCAACCCGGCATTCTCTCCCGACGGCTCGATGCTGGTCTACGAACGCAGCGCGGTCGAGCACCCTCTCGAGGTCTACTCCATCGCCGCCAAACCCGGAGCTTCCCCGACGCGCCTCACCGACTCGCTCCCTCCCGGACTGCTCCCGCAGGACCTCACCGCGCCTGTGCCTGTCCACTATCCTAGCCGCGCCGACAAGAAGCCTGTTCCTGCCACCCTGATGGTGGATAAGAATCTCGACCGCTCCCAAAAACATCCGGCCATCATCTGGGTCCACGGCTCCGGCGCGGACCAGAACTATCTCGCCTGGCACCCCGGCGCGTACCGCATGTACTACGCGATGAACCAGTATCTGGCTCAGCAGGGCTACGTCGTCCTCACGCCCGACTACCGCGGCAGCTCCGGCTACAGTCATGAGTGGGCTACCGGAACCTCCAGGGATGTGGGCGGCGGCGAGACGCAGGACGTCAACGCCGGAGCCGATTACCTGAAGACCCTCAGCTATGTCGATCCCGACCGCATCGGCATCTATGGCCTCAGCTATGGCGGCTTCATGACGCTGCAGTCCATGCTCACCGACCCTACGCTCTTCCGTTGCGCTATCGACGTGGCCGGCGTGGGCGACTGGGAGACCTGGACGACGGGAGGCATGATCCTTGGCCGTCTCGGCGAGACGCCCGTGACAGATCCCGAACTTTACAATCGCTCGGCCCCCGTCAAGCACCTCGACAAACTGAGCCGCCCATTGCTGATCCTGCAAGGCACCAACGATTCCAATGTGCCCTTGTGGGAGTCGATGAAGGTGATCGACACCTTGGAGAAGCTCGGCAAGCCGTTCGACATGGCCATCTATCCGGGCGAGATTCACTTCTTCCGCAGAGAATTCGTATTGCGCGATGCCTGGAGGCGCAGTGAGTCCTTCTTCGACCGCTACTTGATGCAACCCGGCGCTGCCGTACCGAATAAATGATGGGTCAGCGGTTACAGTAAGCTTTGGGACGTAGAGATTCGGGAGATTCAAGGGAAGATCGACGAGGAGATCAAGATGCGCATGGGTACATGGAAGCGAGCCATCCCGGTAATTTCAATCGCAATAGTCGCGACCGTCCCGATGATCGCGGTTGCAGGGCTGGGGCAGGGAACCGAGACGCGAAACGGCGCCGCAATATCCGCGGAGCATTCCCCCCAGCAGACCGAGACCGATGAGTACACGCGGTACGAGTTGCTCGCTCCGGAGACGCACAGCTTCCTCATCGACTACGAAGTCACCGCCACACGCGCGGGTGCGACCGTCTTCTACAACCCGATCCGCAAGGGCAGCGTGGCCTCGGACGAGGCGGTCTACGACGCCATGACAGGCAAGCCGCTGCACTTCGAGGTCGTGAGCGGGGGGGACGCAAAGAAAGACCCGCTGATGCCCCACGCGGACGCCCAGACCGACTACATTCGCGTAACGCTCGCGCGGGCCGTGCCGAACGAGGGGCAGGGCCGTGTGCGCATCGTCAAGACCTACACCGACCCGAAGAGTTACTTCGCCGACGGCGACGCGATCGTCTTCAATCGCCCGCTCGGCATCAAGCGCAACAAGATCGTGCTGCCCGCGGGCTACGAACTGGTTGGCTGCACAGTGCCGTCGCAGGTGTTGACGCAGCCCGACGGGCGTATCGCGGTGAGCTTCCAGCACGCGGGCACGGGTGAGGCTCCGATGGTGCTTCGCGCAATCAAGGATGCGCAGACCGGCGCAGCTGCGAAGCCGCACCCGCTGACCAAAGCCGTAAGCTGGGAGGCTCCGTTCGCCGGCGAAACAGAGAGGTCACGCCTCTCCGAGAAGGCCCACGCCGACCGCGACATCGTCTACTTCCTGCAGACGCCGGAGACACACGCCTTCAGCCTCTACCACGACTACACCGAGACGCGCCCGGGGACCGGCCGCTACGTCAACGTGGTCCGGTCGGGCAGCGTCGTGTCGAACCCTTCGGCCTACGTGCTCGACACGGGAGAAAAACTTGAAACCCGAATCACGACAGGCGCAGACATGAAGACAGCGAAGATCGATCCGGGTGAGCCGGTAGACCCCAAAGCGCAGGTCGTCCTCGTCTCGTACAAGCCGGTCGTCGAAGGCCAGACAGTGCGGCTGCGGATCTCTGAGACCTACACCGCGCCCCAGAGTTACCGGATGGACGGCGACGAACTGATCTTCGACCGCAGCCTCGGACGGCCCCGCAATGCAGTCGTGCTGCCGGCCGGATGGTATGTGACAGAGAGCGCCGAGCCCACGACGGTGACCCAGATGGACGATGGACGAGTTCGCCTGGACTACTGGAACGATCGTCCGGAGGCGGTCGACGTTCTTCTCAAGGCGAAGCGGCGGGTGGAAGCGGCGAAGTAATCGCAGATAAAAATGGCCGGATAAAACCGAACCACCCCGCGAGCAGTGTTCGGCCTATCCGGCGGCGAAGGCCAGAGCGCATTTGGCATCGTTGTATCCATCTCAAACAAACGTCATCTCGACCGAAGGCGGCGTACTTTGCCGCCGTAGTGGAGAGACAGCAAGTTCAAGCTCCAAGTGCAACAACTATGATGACAAGGTTCATAGAGATCACCGCAGTCGTGCCGTGGGAAAGTGGGAAACGTTCTTTGTTTCCCAGCTTTTCCATGGCTGCCTTCCTGTCATCTTCTGGCCTGACCTGAGAATGCGCTGTTGCACTTGGACCCTGAATCCGCCGCCCCCTGTATTTGCTTTTGTCTGTTCCTGCTTCCTTGGGCACAGCGATTGTGATCCGCTTCAGTACGTCTTGCTGACACCCTGCAGCGTCACCGGCCCCTTCTGCTCCGCCTTCTGTTTCGCCACCATCGCGGCGACATCCGCAAGCAGTTGCTTATCGTCGAACACAATCCCATCCTTGATCGTGTACTTGATGCCGCCAACGCGCTCCACCTTGCCGGTCTCATCGTTCAGCCGCATCCATCCTGTGGGATAGAGAACCTTCAGGTTGGCCAGCGGGTTCTGGTCGACGAGGATCATATCGGCCAGCTTGCCCGGGCGAATGATGCCGAAGTCGACATCCGTCTGTTTCGGGCTCTGCAGCTCTTCAGCTCCGTAGAGAGTCGCGGATCGAATCACCTCGAGCGGTGTGAAACCCGCCTCGCGAAGAAGCTCAAGCTCCTGAATATAGGCAAAGCCGTAGGTCTGGTAGATGAATCCCGCGTCCGTGCCCGTCGTGACGTGGCCCCCGGCGTTCTTGAAGTCCTCCAGGAACTCCTCCCATATGCGGTAGTAGTTCTTGTATGCAACCTCGTCTTCGGTGGTCCAGTTATAAAAGAAGGAGCCGTGGTTCTCGCGGTTCGGCTGGTAGTACTTCATGAGCGAGGGAAGCGTGTACTTGTCGTGCCATTCCGCCGAGTACGCGCGCTCGAGATCCCGGCCGGCCGAGTAGATCACCATCGTAGGGTTCAGGACCGTGCCCTTCTTCACCCACTCCGCGATCAGGGCGTTCCACTGCTCGCTCCCGCGCGGATAGATCTTGTCCCAGTTCCTGGCCACCTGCCCGAAGCGCATCTGCTCGTCGTTGTAGTTCTGGTCCGTGGGATAGTCCTGGATGCTCGTGTCCTTCAGGAGCGACTCGAACAGCCCGTAGCTGTGGGTGACCGTGCGCAGGCCCAGCCGTGTCGCGTCGCGCGCGTTCAGCCGCGGCTCGCTCTCCTGGCCGAGGTGGGCGAGCGAACCCAGCTTGTACTTCTTGCCTTCGTCCAGGATGGCGGCGACAACATCGGGATCGCCGCCAAACAGCTTGATTCCGTCTGCGCCTTTCCCTGCGAGAAAGCGAACCCACTCGCGGCCGAGCTCAGGCGTCTGCTCGGGCTGCCCCTTCCATCCATCGCCCGTAAACGCCGGTTGATACACAAAGATGCGCGGCGCGGCCGTCTCGTCCTTCGCGCTGCGCTCGCGCTCGTGCAGCGCCCAGTCGAGCGGCCCCGCCGGCACGCCTCGTACAGTAGTCACTCCGCTGGCAAGCCACAGCTTGTTCACGTACTCGGCCGTAGGCGCCTTCTGCGGGTCGCCATAGTGGACGTGCGTATCGACGAAGCCGGGCATCAGGTACATGCCGGTGCCGTCGATCTCGCGCGTCCCCTTCGCCGGCCGGCCCTTCTCCTTGATCGGCACATGTGGATAGCCAACCGACACGACATCGACAATGTGGTTGTGCTCCACCACCACATCCATTGGCCCCTGCGGTGCTGCGCCGGTGCCGTCGATCACCGTAATGCCGCGAATCACCAGCCGGTCGTAGGGGCCGCCCCCGTCCTTGGCCGTGCGGTCCGGGGCAGGGAGCACGCCCTTCTGTGCGGAGAGGTGTCCGGTCACGCCAAGTAAAAGAGCGCAGCCAAAAGCCGCACGAAGACTGGTATTCACAAAAGTATCGTTCACGTCATCCCTCTGACCCGGTGTGCGGTTCGAACCGAAGCCTGGAGCTTCGAGCATAAGACCGCCGCGGCGCATAGAAAGCTCAGCGCCCAACATTCCGCTGCTCTACCTGCGCCACTTCGCTCGCGAAACCGGATTACCGCATCAGGCCACAGCGCATCTCGTATGTCAAGAACTTTGCATACAAATAGTCCAACAATCGTGTGTGCGGGATTGGATGCGACCCAGGCGGCCCCGCTTCGACGCGCAGGATGACGCGCAGGATCTAGCTGCGATAGCCGTCCGAGCCGGTTGCCGCGGATGCCGGCTTTACCAGCTTCCCCGTTCCCCGAACAGCTCGATGAGGTGGCAGATACGGTCGGCACCCTTCTTCCAGTTATTCGCCAATGCCTTCTCGACCGCCCGGGGATTCCCGCTGGCAATACTGTTGACGATATCCGTGTGTTCGGCCACCGAGAGGTGGAGGTCCTGGATGATCGTGTGCGCGTACAGACGCCAGTAGCGTTCGATCTGCGGCTTGACCGTCTGGTGCAGCGTTCGCAGGCGCGGCCCGGACGCCGCGGCGACAATCTCGTGGTGAAAGTTGGTGTCGAGCTCGAAGACGGAGCGCGGCTCTACCTTCTTGCTGGTGGCGATCTGGTGCAGGTGATGGTTGATCTCGTTCAGTTTCTTTGCCAGATCGGACCGTTCCGCGGACGGCAGACCTGCCGCATGCACCCCGGCAAGCGACTCGAGCTGCCCCACCAGGATGTACAGCTCGAGTGCATCCTCCTTGGTGAGCGGAGCGATGCGCAGCCGGGACTTGGTCCCCCCCCTGTGCTCGACGATGAACCCCTCGCGCTGAAGCAATTGGAGCGCCCCGCGAACCGGCGTGCGGCTGAAGCCCAGACGGTCGGAGAGCTCCGCCTCCACCACCCAGGACCCGGGTGCGATCTGTCCCTGCACAATCAGTTCGCGCAGCTTGAGGAAGACCGCGGTTACGCTGTCTCCGCGTTTGGTGGCTGCCCCTTTGGCGGGCTTGGTAGCGGTGCTTGTCTTCATGAGCAGCTTTCGAAGTGAGGCAAACAGTGCGGGCAGAGGATGTGCGCCGGTCAGAGCCTATTATTAGCACCGATCCCGCTGCCGTCAATCGCTTTCTTTTATCTCGCATAACAGAAGCGATGAGCACACGTAACAGGAGCGATGAGCCAAGGATTGAGAAGCAGCCTCCCCTTTCGTATGCATCTCTGTGTACAATTTCGCACATGACGGAACAGCCCCGGGCTGCTGCCGTCCAGGTAGTGTAAGAATCCGTGGATCTTCGAGGGACGAAACGATGATGGGACGATCGAGCTGGTTGCGCGTACTTGCCGTTACAGGAACAGTGCTGTTTGCGTCTGCTTTAGCCGGCCATGCGCAGCCACAGCCCGCCGCCGATACCGCCGAGATCTTTAGCCATATGCAGTACCGCTACATCGGGCCGCCGGGCAATCGTGTTACCTCGGTCGTAGGCGTTCCAGGCGACCCGAACGTCTACTACGCGGGCGCGGCCTCGGGCGGCGTGTGGAAATCGACCGACGGCGGCAGCCACTGGGCGCCCATCTTCGACAAGCAGCCCGCGCAGTCCATCGGCGCCATCGCCATCGCGCCATCGAACCCCAGCATCGTCTGGGTCGGCACGGGCGAGCCGTGGCTGCGCAGCAACGTCTCGCTCGGCAATGGCGTATACAAGTCCGTCGACAGCGGCAAGACCTGGACCCACCTCGGCCTCGAAAAGACCGGCCGCATCGATCGCGTCATCATCGACCCCTCCAACCCCGACATCGTCTACGTGGCAGCCATCGGCACCGGCTACGGACCGCAGCCCGAGCGCGGCGTCTTTCGCACCCGCAACGGCGGCAAGACCTGGGACCGCGTCCTCTTCGTCGACGAAAACACCGGCGCGTCCGACCTCACGATGGACCCCACCGACCCGCAGAAGCTGATCGCCGGCACGTGGCAGATCGACATCAAGACCTGGGGGCGCAAGAGCGGCGGCCCGGGCAGCGGCATCTACGTCACCAACGATGGCGGCGACACGTGGAAGCGACTCTCCGGCCACGGCCTCCCCACCACCGAACTCGGCAAGATCGCGGTAGCCATCGCGCCCAGCGACGCCAATCGGGTCTACGCGCTGATCGAAACCGGACAGGGCGGCACGCTCTGGCGCTCCAACAACGGTGGCGACGACTGGCAGTTGATCAACTCCAGCCGCATGCTCAACGAGCGGCCCCACTACTACACCCGCATGCTCGTCATGCCGGATAACGAGAACGAGGTGTACTTCCCCTCGAACGGCATCAGCGCCACCTACGACGGCGGCGTCTCCTCCGAGACGGTGCCCTGGGCCGGCGACAACCACGACATGTGGGCGGACCCCAAAAACCCGAATCGCATGATGATCGGCAGCGACGGCGGCGTATCCATCTCGACCGTGCGCGGTAAGCAGTGGTCGCAGACCCGCCTTCCCATCGCGCAGATGTACCACGTCGCAACCGACAACCGCATCCCCTACTTCGTCTATGGCCAGATGCAGGACGGCTCGCCCCTGCGTGGCCCAAGCAACGCCCTCGGCCAGCCGGACATCCCCGCCGCCGACTGGATCACGACCGCGGGCTGCGAGACGGGATGGAGCATCCCCGACCCGGTGGACAACGACATCGTCTGGGGCGGCTGCTACGCAGGCGTCACCGAGCGCATGGACCTGCGCACCGGCCTCGCGCGTTCGGTCAGCGTCTGGCCCGACCGCACCATGGGCGCCAACGCGTCGCAGGTAAAGTACCGCATGAACTGGACCGAGCCCATCGCCATCTCGCCCTTCGACCACAACACCGTCTACACCGCAAGCCAGTTCCTGCACCGAACGCAGGACGGCGGCCAGACCTGGAAGATCATCAGCCCGGACCTTACCCTCAACGACAAGAGCATGATGGGCAACTCCGGCGGCCTAACTGTAGACAACCTCAGCGTCGAGTACGCCGGCGTCATCTTCGCCATAGCGGAGTCGCCTGTCGAAAAGGGACAGATCTGGGCCGGCACCAACGACGGCCAGTTGCAGATGACCCGCGATGACGGCGCCCACTGGACCAACCTCACAGCGAACCTCCCTGACCTGCCGCCGAAGATGACCGTCGTCAGCATCGATCCCTCGAAGTACGAGGCGGGGACCTGCTACGTCGCCTTCGACGGCCACCAGGTCGATATCCGGCGCCCCTACCTCTTCAAGACCAGCGACTTCGGCAAGACGTGGAAGAAGATCACCAACGGCATCCCCGAGTCGCAGTTGAGCTACACCAACGTCGTGCAGGAAGACCCCGTCAAACGCGGCCTGCTCTATGCGGGCACGGAGAACGGTCTCTATGTATCCTTCGACGATGGCGAACAGTGGCAGTCGCTCCAGCTCAACTTGCCCCACACCCCGGTCCACTGGCTCACAGTGCAGCCAAAGTTCAACGATCTCGTCGTCGGCACATACGGCCGCGGCTTCTGGATCCTCGACGACGTAACTCCGCTACAGCAGTTCAGCGACAAGCTGCGCGGCACCGCGCCGTATCTGTTCCCGCCGCGCGAGGCATATCGCTTCCGCGCGCGTGAGCGCCGCCAGATGGCCCCGCGCGAGGCCATGCCGGGCATGAATCCGCCCTACGGAGCGTCGATCGACTACCTCCTGCAAACCGGAGCCAAACCCAAGGTCGAAGTCTCCGTCCTGGGCCCCGACGGCCACATCGTCCGCACCATGCATGGAACCTCTGAGCCCGGCCTCAACCGCGTCTGGTGGGACCTGCGCTACCCGCCCACCAACCCCGTCGAGCTGCGCACAACGCCCCCCGGCAACCCCCACATCTGGGAGGAGAAGCGCTTCGCCGGCAAGGACACCCGGCCCGTCTTCTACTATGGCGTTGGCCGCGAGCGCGACAACGGCGGTCCCATGCGAAGCACCACAGGCGAACCGACCCTCGGACCACTCGCAGCTCCGGGCGTCTATACCGTACAACTCACCGTCGGGTCGGAGCACTTCACCCAGAAGCTCACCGTGCTCAGGGACCCGAACACCGGCGCCACCGACAAGGACGTGTCCTCTTCTTCGGCTCTCTCGCTCAGCATCTACAACGACGCCAACACCTCCGTGAAGCTGATCAACCAGATCGAATGGGAGCGGCGGCAGATTGAAGAGATGAAGAAGATGTCCGGCGCCGACCCCGGCAAGCATGGCGCTATCGAAGCAGCCAACGTCCTCGACGCCAAGTTCGCAGCCGTCGAGGAGACTCTGCTCGACAAGAGCATCGCCGAGGGCGATCAGAAGTCGTTCCGCGGCCCCTTGGGGCTCTACCTGAAGTTCGTATGGCTCGGCGCCGAAGTCGGCACGGGCGGCGCGGATGTCTCCGGCAACTCCGACCTTCCGCCGACCCAGTCCGAGGTCGAGGTCTCCGGCATGTTGCACAAGCAGCTCGAAGAATCGGAGCGGCAGCTGACGCAGTTGAACCAGGAGGCGCTCCCTGCCTTCAACAAGGAGATGCAGACGGCAGGCATGTCCCAGATCGCCGCACCTTCCACCGCCGCACCTCCCACCGCCGCACCTTCCAACACGGAGCGCGGAAGCCGCTGATCTGGTCATCCGCCTGTGCATACGGGGCCCATCGGCTCCCGGTGCACAGGCGATTCGGCGAGCCTGAGTCCTGTGTGGGGCCAGCGCGTTCACCGCGCGAGACGCCACTCCAGCGTGCCCCGATCATGGAGTGGTCAGTCCTTTCGAGTGACCACTGCATACCATCCTGTGAACTGAATCGTTTATTTTCTCGTATGCGACAAAAATCTTGACATTTTGAAAAGATGATGTATTTCTAGCTGTAGTCAATCGAAATCCAGACAAATGTGCTATCTCGCGGCACGCCGGGAATCTCCTCCAGGCAGCAGAGTTCCATTCCGCGATTGCGTTACCTAAGCCTTACAGCCGCCGATGCGCAATACGGCTGACGCCACGGCAGTCCGCCCTTCGTCTCGGTATTCCAGTCTTCACCCAACGCAGCAACTTCAAGGTGGCCTATGAAACTCTTTAGAATATTCCTCCTCCCGGTGATCTTCCTGGCAATGCCTCTCCTCCGCGCACAGGTGGCAATTACCGGCACCATCACGGGATCGGTCGCGGACCCGTCCGGAGCCTTCATCCCCGGCGCTACGGTCAGCATTGAAAGCCCCGCGCTTATGAGTCCCAAGTCGATGCAGTCCGGCTCAAGCGGAATCTTCGACTTCGCCCATCTGCCTCCCGGCGCCTACACGGTCACCGTGGACGCGGCAGGTTTCCAAACCTACCGCCGCTCCAACGTCGTCCTTACCGCCGGCTTTACCGCAACACTCGAAATCCCCATGACGGTCGGCGATAAGGGGCAGGTTGTCGACGTGACGGCCGCATCGCCGCTGATTGACGTAAAGAGCGTGCAGTCGGGAACCACCTTCGATCTCGCCGTCCTCCAGAACATCCCGACCGGCCGCGATCCCTGGTCCACCATCTCCCTCGCGCCTGGCGTCACGACCGATCAGTTCGACGTCGGCGGCTCGAAGAGCTACTACCAGTCGACCATGAGCGTCCACGGCAGCAAGCCGGGCCAGATGGCATACAGCCTCGCCGGTCTCAAGCTCAGCTGGCCGGGCGGCAGCGGCGGATCGACCGCCTTCTACACCGACTCCGATTCGCTCCAGGAGCTGCAGATCGTCACCGACTCCGCGCCCGCCGAGGTCAGTGTCGGCGGCGTGTATATCAACATGGTGCCGAAGTCGGGCTCGAACGATATCCACGGCTCCGCCAATGGGTACTACGATACCAACGCCTTCCAAAGCGGCATCAAGGAGCCGACCTTCAACGGCCTCCCGGTCAACGCCGGTAACGGCCCCATCGTCATGCTGCGCGACCTCACCGCCAATGCAGGCGGCCCCATCATCAAGGATCGCTGGTGGATCTACGGCGGCTGGCGCTATCTCATCACCAGCGAAAAGCTGCTCAGCATCCCGCGCGCCGACGGCTCCATTCCCATCAGCGTCAACCACCAGACCAACACCACCCTGCAGAACGACATCATGATCAACCAGAAGAATCACCTCGGGTTGACCTACTGGTACAACGAGCAGAACCAGTACTTCCGCCGCAACACCGGTTCGACGGGCTTTCAGTTTACCGCGGACGAATCGGCCCAGCGCCAGATCGAGCCGGCTTATGTCCTGCAGGGCGACCTCACCACCGTCATCACGCCTCACCTCGTGCTGGACTCCCGCGGCGCCTACATGCACCTTATCTTTCCGCTTCGGTATGAGCCACAGGTCAAGCCTACCGACATCACATACGAGGATGTCACCTTGTCGACTTTGCGAGGTGCAGCTACCAG
Source organism: Edaphobacter sp. (assembly GCA_965277575.1). Taxonomy (GTDB): domain Bacteria; phylum Acidobacteriota; class Terriglobia; order Terriglobales; family Acidobacteriaceae; genus Edaphobacter. Next base: position 1,460,163 of record CBDIDK010000002.1, on the reverse strand, counting down.
CAACCTCGTGGAGCCTGCGATGCAATGGCGCATCAATCAGTCCATCGGCTACTCTCACGACGGCTGGATCGGCTCGCACGAGTTCAAGGCAGGCTGGGACTACGCCTATAACTTCAGCGGCATGTACGCGAACGTGAACCAGAACATCATCGCGCTCTATAACAACGGCAGTCCGTATGAGGTCTATCAGTACAACGGCCCCACGCGCGAGCGCAGCATCTTCTACGAAGGTTCCATCTTCGGCCAGGATGCCTGGACCATCACGCATCGCATCACGTTGAACCTTGGCCTGCGGTTCGATCACTATCACGCCTTCAATCCAACCCAGACCAACCCGGCCCCGCAATTCTTCCCGACCTACTTCCCCAATCGCTTCGTTGCACATCAGGACGTAGCGCTCTGGAAAGATGTCTCTCCGCGCGTGGGTGTCTCCTGGGATGTGCGCGGGAACAGCAAGAGTGTTCTGCGCGCCAGCTTCGGGCGCTTCGACTTCACCCAGGGAACAAGCCTCGGCGAAGCCGTCAATCCCAACATCCTCGGCGGCTTTATCTATAACTGGAAAGACCTGAACGGAGACGGCTATCCTGAGCCAGAGGAATGGCTGACAGTCCCGGCCGGAAGCCCTGGCGCAGTCAATTGCATTCCTGGCCAGCCGACGTGCCCCGCGCCTCACATCGGAACCCTCGGAGCCGTCGGCAGCACCATCGATCCGCACCTTGCCCGCCCCTACTCCTACCAGGTAGTCGTCGGATATGAGCAGCAAGTACTTGGCGATATCCGCGTCGGCGCAACCTACTTCTACCGCACCAACAAAGACCAGATCGCACGCTACAACACGGCGGTCAGTCCCACTGACTACACCCCAATTACGGCGTTTGGCCCAGCCGGCAACACGATTCTCAATCCGCTCACGGGCAAGCCGCTGACCTTGTACAACCAGACTGGCCATGTGAATCAGTTCAACTACCTGACAACGAACATCGCGGCCTCGAACGACAACAACTACAACGCCGTCGAACTGACCGCCATGAAGAGGTTCTCGCACAATTGGCAGTTGCTCACCGGCTTGACCATTCAGTCCAACAAGGGCACTTACATCGGCGGCATAACTGATAACTTCAGTGATCCCAACATCAGCATCAACCGTACGGGCAGCAACCTCGACCAGGATGCCACCTATATCTACAAGGTCTCCGGGTCCTATATCGAGCCGCATAGCAGGATCAACCTGGCGCTGAACTTCCAGCACTACACCGGCTATCCCATCCGCCCCACCAACGTGTACACAGGTGGAACCTATGGGCTCGCCCAGGGTTCGGAGACCGTAGCCCTCGCGCCGTCCACGCTCAGCGAACCCAACGTGGATGTCGCCAACATCCGCGTGTCCAGACCAGTCACGTTACGTGAGCGATACACGCTCGAGCCCACGGTGGATCTCTTCAACCTGAGCAACAGCAACTCCATCACCAGCAAGGTGGCCACCTATGGGGGGAACTTCCTGAAACCGGTAGACCTGATCAATCCCCGCATCGTGAAGCTCGGCCTCAAGGTCACCTTCTAGATCGAAGACTTCCTCGGGGGGTGGCAGTTCCACCCTCCGTTCAACGCACGCCCAACGCATGACCAACCAGCTAAAAATCATGGAGAAGGTGAATGCGCTTCGGTAACAGCATCAAACCTGGCAAGCTAGCTCCTCGGCCTCTAGAGCAGACTGCAATCCTCACCCGTATCGCTGCAACAGCCACGGCTTGTCTCGGCCTTGGTCTGCTTCTCGCAACACCTTCGCTCTACGGCCAGCGCGGCGACTACCAGATGCGCGCCCCCGGCGGAATCGAACCCAGGCTCGACGCCAAGCAGCAGTCGCCCGAAGAGACCCCCGTGGTCACGCATCATTCCATGACCCTCAAGGGCAAGGTGCTCCAATACACGGCGACCACCGGCCGCATGTCCATCAAGACCTCCACCGGCGTCACCGACGCCAAGATGTTCTACGTCGCCTACACGCTCGATAAAGCCGGCCCCAAACGCCCGCTCACCTTCGCCTTCAACGGCGGCCCCGGCTCCGCCACCATCTGGCTGCACATGGGAGCCTTCGGACCCAAGCGCGTCAAGATGCTGCCGAACGGCTTCATGCCCGCCCCTCCCTTCGAACTCGAAGACAACCCTGACTCGTGGCTCGACAAGACCGACCTCGTCTTCGTCGACGCCATCGGCACAGGCTACAGCCGCGCCCTCACCGCCGAGGCCGGAAAGAAGTACTGGGGCCTACTCGGCGACCTCGACGCCTTCGGCGAGTTCATCCGCCTCTACCTCCAGGACAACTCCCGCTGGACCTCGCCCCTCTACCTCGCAGGCGAGAGCTACGGCACCACTCGCGCCGCCGGCCTCTCCGGCTGGCTCATCGATCACGGCATCGCGCTCAACGGCATCGTCCTCATCTCCACCGTCATGAACTACCAGGCCAGCTCGTTCGCCATCGGCAACGACCTCGGCTACATCACCTATCTCCCCACCTACGCCATGACCGCCGCCTACCACGGCAAGCTCGCCCCCGAGCTCAACAAGAACCCCGAAGCCCTGCTCAAGGAGGTCAAGGAGTTCGCCGCCAGCGAGTACCCTGCGATCCTCCAGCAAGGTGACGCCCTCCAGGGCGCGCCCCGTCAGGCCGCCATCGCCAAACTCGCCCGCTTCACCGGCCTCAGCCCCAAGTACATCGACCAGAACAACCTCCGCATCGATCTCGCCCAGTTCGACACCGAGCTGATGCGCGACGACGGCAAGATCGTCGGACGCCTCGACGGACGCTTCACCGGCGCCAACCGAACCGTCACCCAGCAGACCCCCGACTTCGATCCCAGCGAAGCCGCCATCCGTCCGCCCTACACCTCCACCTTCGGCAACTACGTCAAGCAGGAGCTCGGCTACCAGACCGACCTCGTCTACTGGGTGCTCGGCGGTGGTATCGGCCCCTGGGAGTTCCCCGTCACCGGCGCCGGCCGCAACGGCTTCCCCGACACCAGCGACATGCTCCGCCACGCCTTCGCGCTCAACCCCTACATGCACGTCTTCGTCGCGGAGGGCTACTACGATGCGGCCACACCCCTCGGCGGCGTCGAGTACACCCTCAACCACATGGGCCTCACCGAACAGGCGCACCAGAACATCCGCCGCGACTACTTCGCCGCCGGCCACATGGTCTACATCGACCGTAAATCGCTCGGCCAGCTCAAGCAGGATGTAGACCGCCTCTTCGACGAGACAGCGCCGAAGTAAACGCTTCCGGTATCGCCTTGCTGAAGGAGCTTTCAGCGTCAGGTGGTGGAGTGGCGTGCAGCTCCACCACCCAGCTTTCCAACCTTTTCTTTGCGGCGGAGTAGGCGGAGTAGAACGATGAACGATCCATCACGAAAATCTCTGCTCCTCCTCACCCTGATTCAATGCGCCGCTCTCCTCGCAACCACACTCTCAGCCCGTGCCCAGCACGCCTCGCAGTTCGCGCAGGACCAGCCCACAGCAGGCAATCCCTTCGCCCAGATGCACTACCGTCAAATCGGTCCGGGCGGCAACCGCGTAGCCGCCGTCGTCGGCGAGCCGGGCAACCCGATGGTCATCTACGCCGGTGCGGCTGACGGCGGCATCTGGAAGACCACCGATGGCGGCATCAACTGGGAGCCCGTCTTCGACCACCAGAGCGTCTCCGCGATCGGCGCCCTCGCCATCGACCCCTCCGACCACAACACCGTCTGGGCCGGCACCGGCGAGACCTGGATCATTCGCCCCGACCAGTCCATGGGCGACGGCATCTACAAGTCCACCAACGGCGGCGCAACCTGGAAGCACATGGGCCTCGACCTCACCGGCCACATCGGGCGCATCGTCGTCGATCCGCACAACTCCGATATCGTCTACGCCTGCGCCATGGGCCAGGCCTACAGGCCCCAGCAGGAGCGCGGCATCTACCGCAGCAGCGACGGCGGCCAGAGCTGGAAGCAGGTCCTCTTCGTCAACGAGAACACCGGCTGTTCCGAGCTTTCAATGGATGCCCACGACAGCCAGACCCTCTTCGCAGGCATGTGGCAGGTCGCAATCCACACCTGGGACGAGCACAGCGGAGGTCCCGGCAGCGGCATCTACGCATCGCACGATGGCGGAGCCACATGGACTAAGGTAGCCGGCCACGGACTCCCCGCCGCCGATAAAACCCTCGGCAAGACGGCCGTCCAGATAGCGCCCAGCGACTCCAGCCGCATCTACGCTCTCATCCAGGAGGACACGCCCCGCCTCTATCGTTCCGACGACGCAGGCAAGAACTGGAAGGTCGTCAACCAGCAGCACGTCCTCTCCGAGCGCTCGCCCTACTACACCCGCTTCGCCGTCGATCCCAGGGACGAAAACTTCCTCTTCTTCGTCGCCGTCACCATCGTCTATTCGCGCGATGGCGGCGTCTCTCTTGCCGACGACATCACTGTTCCGGCGGGTGACGTGCACGATGTCTGGTACGACCCCACCAATCCCAACCGCGTCATGGTCGCGCACGATCACGGCATCAGCGTCAGCCTCAACCACGAAAAATCCTACGAGACCTTCTCCTTCCCCATCGCGCAGATGTACCACGCCTTCACCGACAATCAAATCCCGTACAACGTCTTCGGCAACCGCCAGGACGAGCCCACCTTCAAAGGCCCCAGCAACAATCTCCAGCCTGGCCGTCGCGCCATCTTCGCCGGAGGCATCACCGCGGGCGACTGGACGCAGATCGGCGGCTGCGAGCCCGGCTTCACCATCCCCGACTTCGCCGACAACAACATCGTCTGGTCGGGCTGCTACAACGGCGACCTCACCCGCATGGACCTGCGCACCGGCCAGGCCCGCTGGGTCTCCGCATGGCCCGAGGCCACCTATGGCTGGGCGCCCAAAGACGTCAAATACCGCTGGCACTGGACCATGCCCATGGCCATGTCTCCGCACGATCACAACCGGATCTATGTAGGCAGCCAGTATGTCCACGAGACCGACAACGGCGGACAATCCTGGAAGGTGATCAGCCCCGACCTCACCCTCAACGACAAGGCCCATCAGCAGAGCTCCGGCGGCATGCACGGCGACAACCTCATGACCTTCGAGGGCTCCGCGCTCTATGCCATCGCCGAGTCGCCGGTCAAGGCAGGCGTCCTCTGGACCGGCAGCACCGACGGCCAGGTCAACATCAGCAAAGACGGTGGAAAGTCCTGGGCCAACGTCACCAAAAATATCCCCGGTATGCCGCCGCTCGGCACCATCTGGAGCATCACCCCATCGAAGTTCGACGCCGGCACATCCTACGTCGTCGATAACCTAGAGCAGGGCGCCGGAGACTACAACGCCTGCGTCTACAAGACCGGCGACTTCGGCCAGACCTGGAAGCTGATCACCGGCAGCATTCCAAAGTCCGTCAACAGCAGCGCCCACACCCTTGTCGAGGATCCAGTCCGCAAGGGCATGCTCTTCCTCGGCACCGACAACTTCATCTACGTCACCTGGGACGACGGCGACCACTGGACCCTGCTCCGAAACAACATGCCCCCCGCCCCCATCTACTGGCTCACCATCCAGGAGCACTACAACGACCTCGTCGTCGCCACCTATGGCCGGGGCTTCTGGATCCTCGACGACATCACGCCGCTGCGCAACTTCGACAAGGCCTCAGCCACCGACGTCACGCTCTTCCCACCGCGCGCCTCGTACCGTTACAGGGGCTTCAACAACACCAAACAGGCCGACACCTACAACCGCATCGTAGGCGAAAATCCTCCCACCGGCGCGGATCTCAACTACTACCTGAAGTCCCCCGCCAAAAAGGTCGAAATCTCCATCGTCGGACCCGACGGCAAAACCATCCGCTCACTCACCGGACCAGCCGAGCCGGGCATCAACCGTATCTGGTGGGATCTCCACTACGAAGCGCCCGTAGTCGTGAAGCTCAGGAACAGCCCGCCAGGAGAGCCGTGGGTCAAGAACGACAGCGGCCCCAATCACGACTGGCGGCCCCTCGTCCACTGGAGAAACTACACCAACGGCCCGGAGGTCGCGCCCGGCGCCTACACGGTAAAGCTGGACGTCGATGGCAAGCAGTCCACTCAGTCGCTCACCATCCTGCGCGATCCAAAAGATCTCGGAACCGAGCAGGACATCAAAGCCAACACAGACTTCCTCCTGCAACTCCGCAGCGAACTCGACGAGGCCGCGGAGACGATCAACCGCATCGAGCTAACCAGAAAACAGCTCACCGATCTCCAGACGCTCCTGCGCGGCAACGCCGAATACGCCTCCTCGCTTCAGGCCGCCGGCAAACTGGAGCAGGCCATCTATGCCATCGAAGGCAAGTACTTCCCGCTTCAACTCACCGGCAGAACGGAAGACGCCTTCCGCGAGCCCACGGTCCTCTACGGCAAGCTGACCAACCTCGCATTCCTCACCGAAGGCGGGGCAGACCTGCCGCCCACAGACCAGGCCGTCGAGCTCAACAAGGAGCTGCAGCAACAGCTCGCAGAGGCGCAGCAGGCGGCAAAAAACCTCAACGACAAACTCATCCCGGAGTTCAACGCATCGCTGAAAGCGAAGGGCCTCTCCGTAGGAATCCTGCCCTGAGAAGCATCTCTGAAAAAGGTCTTTATCCCGACCAACGCAAGGGCCTGCGCAGTTGAGTTAGTCAAGACCGGTATACGAGGCACGAAGTGCCCGCCGAATCGGGGCCCCCGCAAACAGGTCTTCGTTTGTGGGGTGGCTGAGCGGAGTGGGCCCGTTCGGCAGGACAGCCTTAGGTGTATACCCATTCGAACCAGTTTTAAATCAGCGGCTGCGCGCATTCACCGCGCGAAGATACCCCGCGCCGATGGCTCATCCATACCAGGATGCAGAATCATTCTTATATTTGGATGTGGTTTCGTATACTATCCCTCCATGGGACTTCTTCGTTCGGCCTTCATCTCCCTCTCAGAGACCAGCCAGCTCCGCTACATCGCGGAGAGCTCTTCGCTCGGCAAGAAGCTCTCCCGGCGCTTCGTCCCGGGCCTCGAGATCGAGGACGCCATCGCCTCCGCCCAGGAGTCCAACCGGCGCGGCATCTCGGCCACGCTCGACTCCCTCGGAGAAAACGTCACAGACGAAGCCCATGCCCAGCGCTCGGCAAAGAAGTATCACGTTCTCCTCGAACAGATCGGCAGTCTAGGGCTCAAGGCCAACGTCTCGCTCAAGCTCACCCAGATGGGCATGGACCTGCACGGAAAGGTCGCCCAGCGCATCGTCGCGGGGCTGGTGCAACACGCACACGAGGTCGACAGCTTCGTTCGCGTCGACATGGAGGGAAGCGCCTACACCCAGGCCACCATCGACCTGGTTCGCGCACTCCACCAGCAGGCGCCCGCGCCCGGAAGAGTCGGCATCGTCATTCAGTCTTACCTCCGCCGAAGCGAGAAAGACGTTCAACTGCTGTTGAGCGAAGGCATCCGCATTCGCCTCTGCAAAGGCGCCTACCAGGAGCCCGCCGAGATCGCCTATCCGAGCAAGGCCGACGTCGACAGCAACTACATCCGCCTCATGAAGCTCCTGCTGCACTCGGGCGGCTTCCACGGTCTCGCCACCCACGACGAGGCGATCATCCGGCAAACCCGGGCCATGGTGGAGGCGGAGGGAATCTCGCGCGACAGCTTCGAATTTCAGATGCTCTACGGCATCCGCCGCGATCTGCAGCAGCGCCTGGTCGAAGAGGGCTACGGCATGCGCGTCTACATCCCATTCGGCAACGAGTGGTACCCCTACTTCATGCGCCGCCTCGCCGAACGGCCCGCCAACGTGCTCTTCCTCATGAAAAACATGATCCGCTGATCTTCTGTTTCTCATCCCGACCAACGGGAGGGGCCAGCGCAGCACAGGTTGTCAAAACCGGTACACGCGCCACGAAGTGGCCGCACTCCGCGCAGGAGGCCCGTCCGGCAGGACAGCTTTGCGGTGTGTAGGCGATGGCCCGCATACCTCCCATATGGGAGGTATTTTCTGGATGAAGCAGCCTCCGCGGTGGTACTCTGCTCCCAAACGCGAGCCGCATGCGTCCGGAGACCTTCCGTGTACTCACCACAGGCCATCTCACAGTTGCTTGGCGCCATGTACTCGGCAGCCGCCGATCCGCGGTTATGGCCTGCCTTCCTCGAATCCATCTGCGCCGAAACAGGCGCAACCACCGCCATGATTCTCGCCGCAGACGAGCAGCAAAGGCCCGTGCTCTGCAGCATGATCGGCAGCATCGGTCCAACATCGCAGCAAGCCTACGAGGAGCACTTCTTCGCCCATGACATCATTCGCCATCGTATGCAGGCAAGGTGCGTAGGCAGCCAGGGATGGGTCGGAGTGCGCCAGTCGATCCTCTCCGACCCGGAGCTCGAGCAAAGCGAGTACTACAACGACTACATGCGGCCTCTGGACCACTATCACCAGGTGGGCGCGGTCCTCGAAAAGACGTCGGGCTACTCCGTCGCGGGCATCACGCTGCTCCGTTCCGAGCGGGACGGGATCTTTGGCGCGGAGACAGTCTCTCTGCTCGGCCTGCTCGCCCCGCACATCAAGCAGGCAATCGCCCTCCACCAGCGCCTGACTCTCCTCAATGCCCAAGGCGTTGTCCTCGACGAGCTCTGCGGCAACACCGACATCGCGTTTGTGGCGCTCGGCAGCACCGGGCTTCTCCAGTCCCGGAGCGCTGCCGCGGAGACCATCCTACGCAAAGCCGACGGCCTCAAAGTGGTCAACGGCAGGCTTACAGCGGAGCTGCCGCAAGAGGATCAAACTCTTCAGCAACTCATTCGCGGAGCCTTGAACATAGCTTCAAGGCCCATAGCTTCACGGTCCCTGGAAGCCGCGCATCAGCCCTGCCCGGACGGGTCCACGGGCTTCACAGGGTCCACGGAATCCAAAGAATCCACGGGCTCCATGCTTCTCTCTCGTCGCCCTCCGCGAAAGCCCCTGCGTCTGACCGTCGCCCCCTTGCTCAGGGAAGAGAGCGCCGGCTGCCCGTCTCCCTCGGCGATCGTCTTCCTCAGCGACCCCGAAGCCACCCTCCGGTCCAGGGCCACCGTCCTTCGCACCCTCTTCCGGCTCATGCCCTCCGAAGCCAGGATGGCGGATTGGCTGCTCCAGGGGATGGATGTGAGGCAGGCCGCCGAACGCATGCAGATCACAAGGAACAGCGCCCGCTTCCTGCTGAAGGGCATCTTCCGCAAGACTGGGGTAGCCAGTCAAAGCGGCCTCATGAAGCTGATGCTGACTCTTCCAGGCAAGTGAAGGCGCCCATCAGGTTTGCATCGGAAATAAATCGGGAAAATGTGGCGTAGTGTCGGGCCTTGAGAAGCCAGTATTCCGCCGTCCATCTTTTGCCACGCTTCCACCACGCCTTGCACAAAAAAAACCACGTTTCTGCACACCGTTTTCGCAGAACACCCTCAAAAAGGCCAGCAAAGACAAAAGAATCCCACGCCTCACCAGTGCCGGCTTTTTTCGCCATATCCAGCTAAGGTTTGCCCAGTGTCTTGTCCCTGTACGCCTTCTGCAGAATGAAGAACGCCTGCTTCTTCACCCCCTGGTCCGAGATCAAACCCTTCCGGTTGAAGTTGTCCTGCAACCCCGGATTTACCCTGCGCGGCGACCGGAAGTCCATGAGAATCCAGGGACTTGTCCCCCGAAGCTGGGGAATCCTGTTCAGCATCGCGATCTGGTGTTTGTACAACTCAGCCTGAAATTCCTCGGTCCAAAGATCGGGGTTTGCACTCCCCGCCGGTGCATGCAACCCCGCCTTCGCGCCCGCGCCCCACTCCGACATGATCACCGGCTTTTTATAGTGAATGTCCCATGTCGTTGTATCTGCGCCACTTGGCGTCTGTTCATACCATCCGATGTACTCGTTTGTCCCGATCACATCGAGCGCGCTCCCAAGCGGATCGTCCACCACCTTCACCGTACCGCCCGGCGTCTTCTTCGTGCTCACCAGCAGCGCCGCCGTAATCAGCCGTGTAGGGTCCAGCTCGCGCGCCCTCCCGGCCATGGTTGTCAGAAACTTCGTGCGCGCCTCCGTATTCGGCGTCTCGTTAGCCACCGACCATAAGATAACAGAGGCTTTATCGCGGTCCCGCCGGATCATCTCGCCAAGCTGCTGCTCCGACTTCGCCAGTACGGCGGGATTGTCGAACTGCAGCGCCCAGTAGTCCGGAATCTCCGACCACACCATGATGCCCAGGCGGTCGGCCGTGCGCGTCATGCGCTCGTCATGCGGATAGTGAGCCAGCCGTACATAGTTGCATCCAAGCTCTTTAGCCCACCCCAGCAACGTATCGACATCTTTCTGGCTGTACGCTCGGCCTGTGCGGTACGGCGCTTCGGCATGGATCGAGATGCCGCGCAGAAACACCGGCTGCCCGTTGAGCAGAATCTGCGTACCCCGCGTCTCGATCGTCCTGAAGCCCATCTCATCTTCGATTTTGTCCGCCATCGGGCCGCTCCCGGTGGCAATCTCCACCTTGTACAGCTTCGGGTTTTCGGGAGACCACACTGTAAGCGACTTCACGTTCAACGTAATCGGCGCGCGCGATTCTGCATCGACAGTAGCCTGCACCTCCGCGTGTAGTTCAGGAATGGAAACCGTAACGGTCGTCCCCGCCACCGCGCCCTCAACATGCACATAACCCTCGATCACGCTCCTGTCCGAGCGGCTGAGGTGCAGGTCGTAGTCGTCTATAAACTGCGCTGGCACATCCACCAGCGACACGTCCCGCGTAAGCCCGCCATAGTTCCACCAGTCGGTCTGGAGCGTGGGGACGCCGTCAGCCAGGCGGGTATTATCGACCGAAATGGTGACAAAGTTGCCGCCGTCCTTCAAAGCGCCGGTAATATCGCAGTCGAAGGGTGTGAAGCCCCCCTCATGCTGGCACACCATATGGGTGTTCACCCAGACAAAGCTTCGGTAGTTGGCCGCGCCGATATGCAAAAACGTGCGTGTATCCGGCTTAGCGGCGTGCTGGAAGTCCTTCTCATACCAGATGGGGCCTTCGTAATAAAGCAGCTCAGGGCGTTGTGTATTCCAGTCGCCCGGCACCTTCAAGACAGGCGCATTGGCGAAGTTGTAGTCGTGCGGGTCGCCATGCGGATCAAAGGGAGCATTCATGAAGAAGCCGTCGCTGCGAAGCTCCTGGTGGAACGTGTAGAGTCCCGTACCATACTGATCGACGATCGCGTGCCAGTCGCCGTCAAGCGACCTCGCGGCACGATGATCGACGTCGACAAGCAGCGTGGTCTTCGGCTTGGAGCTTGCCTGGCCATACGCAATTGCAGGCACAAGCATAAGCAGCAGGGAGGCGAGCATGTTGCGGGATCGGACGTGCGGCATCAGGGATTCTCCGGCGCGGCTGGGCATCGATTCCCAGTTGCTTTATGCGTTTTCAGGCGCTCCCGTGAATCATACTTCGTCCTGAAAGATCACTTCGCATCGACTTGCGAATCTGTCGCGGACGGCAGGAAAAGCGAGAAGACCGTGCCATGGTGGACCGGGTGCTGCGAGCTGCGGAAGCCAAGGCGTCCCTGGTGCCGTTCGATGATGCCAGCGGAGATCCAGAGCCCTAGCCCCGTGCCGTTCAGCTCCTTGGTGGTATAGAACGGCTCGAAGAGGCGGGCCTGCACAGCAGCGGGCATCCCGTGTCCAATATCGGCGATGACGATGCGTACGCCACGCCGGCCGCCAGGGTGCTCCGAGGTAAAAAGCGTCGCATCGTGGGCGCGTACGACGAGGCGTCCTCCACGACGCATCGCATCGATTGCATTCGCGATCAGGTTGTTCAGCACCTGCCGAATGTCGTTCTCGAAACAAAGTACCTTCGTCGAGACCGAGTAAGTCGCCTCGACCCGAATATTGGAGTTCGCCAGCCGCCCCTGGTACAGGTGGAGCACCGCATTGACAAGATCGGCGGCGCTCACATTCGTAGCGCGTACCGCCTGCCGATGAAACCGGAGCGTCTGCGTTGCGATCTGACACACTCGGGACAGCTCGCTCTGTGCCGTTTCAACAAGACTCCTGATGCTCTCGGGCAGCTCCTCCGACAGCGTGATCAGGTAGAGCAGGTTTGTGATCGCCTCGAGAGGATTATTGATCTCATGCGAGATCGAACTGGCCAGCCGGCCCACTGCCGCAAGCTTCTCGCTTTGAATCAGCGCTGCCTCCGCCTTCTTCTGATTCGTGGTCTCCAGAATGACAGCGGTAATTGCCTCGACGCGGCCATCGGCGCCCATGACAGGAGAGTAGCTCACGTTCCAGAAGCGGTGTTCGCCGGGCCTTGTGGGAAGCTCGCCCTCCACCATGTGATTGCGCACTGCATGGCCCGCCGCAGCCATCTCCAGCAGCTCTCTTACCCCTGCGATCGGCACAACGTTGGTGATCACCTGCCCAAGGATCTCCTCCTTCGGAAGTCCGACGATCTCCGCCTCCCGATCGTTGATGCGCAGGTAGCGGAACTCCACCGGGTCGTACAGCGCAAGTCCGACAGGAGCCGTCTGATAGATGGTCTCCAGCTCCGCACGCTGGCGTTCGGTCTCTTCCTGGCGCTGTTGCAGGGTGTCCGCGAAGGTCTTGCGGTCGTCGATGTCGATCGCAACGCCTAGCCAGTGGAGAATCCTGCCGGAATCGTCGCGGACCGTCTGGGCGCGCAGCCACCACCAGCGGGTACGGCCATCTCTCGCGCGGATCATGCGCGCTTCAATGTCGTACTCGGCTCCCGTGGCGACTGAGCATGACCAGCTTGCATGTACGCGAAGACGATCTTCGGGAGGCACGGCATCGAGCCAGCCTTTGCCCCCGAGCGTTTCTGCCGTGAGGCCTAAATAATCGAGGAATCCCTGGTTTGCGTAAGTGATGCTGCCGTCGGGAGCTCCCATCCAGATTGCCTGTGGATTCAGGTCTGCCAATACCCGATAGCGCGCCTCGCTTGCGATCAGCGCCTCTTCATTCCGCTTTCTCGCGCTGATGTCCGTGGTCATGCCGCGAAAATGCGTCGCGACGCCCTGCTCGTTGTACACCGGAAGACCGCGGCCTTCCATCCAGAGCAGACCGCCATCCGGCGCCATCACCTGGTAATCCACCGTGGATACCTCGCCGGTCTCGACCGCGTGGCGGAGCCCCTTTTGAAGGATTTCAACGTATTCGGGAACCACGTGTTCCCGGAATCCCGCGACCGTGGTGATCTCCGAGCAGGGGCGTCCGAAAACAGCATACGAGCCGCTGCTGAAGCTCATCGCTGCGCTCGCCAGGTCGATCTCCCAGGTGGCGACGCGCGCGGTCTGTTGAACGAACGACAGCGTGGCCTGCTGATCGAGCAGAATCTGTTTCGCCCGGCGCTCCTCTGTAATGTCGCGAAAGAAGATGACGATGCCGTTCTCGAACGGGCGGCACTGGATCGCGAGCCACAGGTTCAGCGGCTCCGGATAGAACACCTCAAACTCTCCCGGGATGCGCTGGTCCATGGCGCGGTGGTAATGGTAGAGAAGGGAGTCGGTCTGCGTCGCCGTGGGAAACTCCTGCCACATGTTCTTGCCCAGCAGATCGCCTTGCGGGCTAAGAAGCTCCTTGGCGCGGCGATTCAGGAAGGAGAAACTCCAGTCCCGGTCCAGGATGGCCACGGCGTCGGTTGTCGTCTCCAGTACCTGCCGAAGCTGGCGGGCGGAGGTATCCCGAAGCAGCTCCGCCTCCTTGCGGTCGGTGATGTCGGTCGCAAAGATAACGATGCCCTCTTCGAAGGGGCTCGCCAGTACCTTGAACCAGACATCGAGAGGCTCGGGATAATATGCTTCGAACTCGGTTGGAACGCGCTTCTCCATCGTCATCAGATAGTTCGACCGAAACGGCTCCTGCTGGTTCGAAGGGTACCGCTCCCATAGGTTCTCGCCGATCAGGTTGTCGGCCTTCAGTATCCGCAGCGCGGCGCGATTGGCAAAGGTGCATATCCAGTTGCGGTCGATGCAGACGATCGAATCGATCGACGCGTCGAACACCTGCTGCAATTGGCGAATAGCCGCCCGGCCACGCGCTTCGGCACGTTTATCGTCGCTGATATCCCGATAGTAGAGCGCGAGCCCATCTTCCGTGGGAAGTGCATGAACGCTCACCCAGGTGTCGAATGGTTCGTAGAAGTACTCCACCCGCTGCGCGACGCCGCTCATCGCCTTCCGGTAAGCGCTCTCAAGATCGGTGCCGATCGTCTCGGGGAACAGCTCCCAATGCGTTCTGGTACCGATATCCTCCGGACGAACCCGGCTGATTCTCGCGGCTTCCGAGTTCGCGTACGTGATCACCCAGTCACGGTCGACACACAGCACCGCCTCCGGAATCTGCGCCAGAATGTTCGATACAGGCGTCAAGCGGCGATCCGTCTCGCGCCGAAGTTGAGCGCGTCGGTTCAATGAAGCGGCGTTCGGATCTATGGGGGCCTCTGACATGGAAAGGTCGCCAATGCAGGCTACTGCATTTTACCGGGTATCCTGCTTCGTGGGCACGCGTGAGTCGCCCGATTCGAGTCGCTCGACACGTTCCTGCAGGCTTTGGACAGTCGCGGAAAGCGTTGCGAGCTGGACTTGCAGTCGTTCAATTTGCAGAGTGCCGCTGTCTGGGACCGGTGCAGCCTCGCCCGCGCCCCCCATTGCCGCTGGCCGATGCCCAGCCGAAGTGTCTGCCGGACCACCCAGCAGATGTGTGTAGCGAGCCTCGCGGGATCCAGGCTGGCGGGGAAGAATTGCCGTCAGCGGTCCAGCAAATATACCGGTGCCTTCGTCTACGGGCCGGCCAGCCAGGCGTTCCAGCGTCGATTGAACCGAGCCCAGGTCGTCGAACGTGTACAGCCGCTCGGCACGGCTGCGCAGCTCGCCCGGCGTCTGCGGCCCGCGCAGCAGCAACAGGCACAGCATGGCCGTCTCGTCCCGCCGCAGGTTCAGCACCGTGCGGGCGCGGTGCTCGTACTTCGGCACACGCGAATCGAGAACCCTGGACACCAGCGCGAGCTCCTCCAGCGAGTGAAGCGCCTGGCGAACCTCGTCTTCCCCAAGATCGAGCACGGGGTCGCGGCTGGAGCGCTGGTTGCACGCGTTCACCAGCCCGTTCAGCGAGAGAGGATAGCTCTCCGGGGTGGCGATCTCTTTCTCAATAAGCGCCCCAAGTACGCGGAGCTGAACCGGATCGAGAGGCATACCTATAAGGTGCCACAAGAAGGGGCCACCCGTTCGCCCGGTTGCGCAAGGATGCCATAGCGGGCCTCAAAACATCGAGTCCAGGGCCCAGAAGTCTGGAGGTCAGATATGACACGAAAGTTACAGTACGGGGTAGGCGAGCCGCCGATTGCTTCGATAGACTGGAAGAAGTAAATGGCAAATGGCGACTGGCATACCGGGCTTCGCATTTACGGTAAAGCCGCCAAGCCAGGATACCCAGGCGTTACGCGAGGAGAGTGTGGATGACAAGAGTGTCCGGCAAAGGCGTTGCGGCGGTAGTGGCGGCAATGATGGTTGTGTTCGGTCTAAGCGGGTCATCCTGGGCCAGAACCGTGCGAACCCACGTGCATGCCGGACTGCGCAGCTCCCTCCGGCTCAGGGCGCACCAGGCGCGTCCTGTACTCATGCACGGCGAAGATGTTGTGCCGGGAGTCATGCCGGATCAGGTGCTGCCGGACGATCTCGCCGAGGCCACTCCCGCCGAGGCCACTCCAGTAGACCAGAAGGCCTACAAACTGCGCATGAGCAACCTGCATACCGGCGAAAACCTGGATGTGGTCTATCGGGTAGGCAATACCTACATCCCCGAAGCCCTGCAGAAGCTCAATTATTTCCTGCGCGATCACAATACGCAGGATGTGAGCCACTACGATCCAAAGGAGTTCGATGTGCTGCACGCCATGCTCTCGCGCCTGGGACGGCTGAACAGCGTGATTGACATCGTATGCGGCTACCGAACGCCCGAGACGAACGCGGCTCTGCGCCAGAACTCCGCCCGGACCGGCGTGGCCGAGCATAGCCAGCATATGGAAGGCCACGCGATCGACATCCGTGTACCGGGAGTCTCGACCGTTCAACTGCGCAACGCGGCTCTTTCCCTCCATGCGGGCGGCGTGGGCTACTATCCCGTCAGCCAGTTCGTGCATGTGGACGTCGGACCGGTCCGCGAGTGGGCCTTCGGACGCACCCCGCGCAGAGCCGGGCACAGGACTCATCGCATCAGCGTAGGCCCGTAAGTCGGGGTAGGGGCGGACGATCTCGAAATGACTATAATGGTTGTTGTGAGGGTGCGATATGACGAGTTGGGGAGCGACTCAGGCGAAGGCAAATTTCAGCGCGGTACTTGATAAAGCTGAAACAGAGGGCCCGCAACTTGTCACGCGCCGCAGACGGGAATTCTATGTCCTTACCAGAGAGCAGATGGAAGCTTCCAAACAGCCTGCTTCCGAGCAGAAGAAGCTATTCGTGAGCGCATGGGACGCGCTGCGGCCGTCATCCGGAAAGCTTTTTGATGTGGACCTTCCTAGACTTCGCAGCAAACTCCGGGTGGTCAAGTTTTGAAGTATCTGCTGGACACTGACGTCATCTCACAACGCACCAAAATGCAACCCATTCCGAAGGTCATGGCATGGTTGCGGACCATATCGGACGACGATCTACGCCTGAGTGCCATCACCATTCAGGAGGTCCGCAGCGGCGCTGAGTCGATGCCTGACGGACGAAAGCGTAAAGCAGTTGAAGCCTGGTTGGAAGATGACCTGTTGCACGCCTTTGCCAATCGAATCCTGGCTGTGGATGCCGCCGTCGCTGATCTTTGTGGCCGAATGGTAGTCGAAGCGACGCTCGAAGGGCACGCACCCGCTCTAGGAGACGCACTGATAGCCGCAATAGCAAAGGTGCATGACTTGCGGGTGGCTACACTCAACAGAAAGCATTTCGAGTGGCTGGGGGTGGAGTTGGTGGAGTTTTAAACTCGGTATGAAGACCGCTGGTGATGAAGAGCGAGGCGCGTAATGCGATGATTCACAAGATGGAGAAGAGAAGGCCGTCATGGCTGACGGCCTTCTTCTTTGTCATTTGTGGTCTAACGCGAAGCGCGCCTGGCGCGCACAATTATCAATCGCCCGAGACAGTCTCTTCGATGTTCTCAACCGTTTCCACCTTGGCAACAGGTGCGGCCGGCTTGATCTCTCCCAGAGAGATAAACCCGGCTTGCTCCTGTTCGCCCAGCACTTCCTTGCGGTAAAGCTTGGCCATCTTCGCGTTTTCGCCGTCCTGCTTGATCTTCGCGTCGCGTGCCCGAATCTTCTCTTCACGCGAGTTCTTGGCGATGCCGGACTTATCGAAGGTGTCGTTGGCCGCGGCGTTGACGTGTGCATCGTTGAGCACGAGGTCGTAGCTGGACTCCTTCTCCAGCCCAACCTTCTTGCCGCCGGCGAAGATCTCGTGGCGGCCATGCTCCTCGTACCACTTGGTCAGCGTAGAGGTCATGTGCATCTTCTCGATGATGTTCCTCCAGCCCACGCCCGTGTTGTACGCGCAGAAGCTGATCTCGCCCTCCTGCGTCGCATACGGAATGATGCACTGCTCCGTCCGGCGGAAGTCGTAGTTGAACAGGTCCTGGAACCACATGCCGGCGATGAACAGGAAATTCCAACGGTCGGCGCGGCGCAGCTTGATGTCGTCAATCGTGCGGTCTGCCGTGACCTTGCCGTAGCTCCTGCCCGTCGCGCCGAAGCTCTTGTCGAACTTCTGCAGCAGGTCCTTGATCTTGAAGTGGGTGGGAGCCTTGGCCGGATCGTAGTTCCGCAGCAGAGCCAGCGTCACGCCGATGATCGAGAGCCACTTGCCGCGCGAAGCGTCATTGATGCGTGCCACGTCCTTGGCAAGGCGATCGGCGTTGATGAACGCGGTGACCGGAACAGCTTCCTTGGTCTCCTTATCGATCATCAAGGCCATCGAGATGCCGCAGTTCGGGTGGCAGCCGCAGGAGAGCTGGCCCCAGTCCCGGTCCGGCCCGTGAACAAGGTCGGCCCAGTCGGAGAAGGTGGACATGAACGAGATCGGGAACCAGTCGCGCGTCGGTTCGCCCAGGCCGGTCTGGTTCTTCACATCGTGTGCCAGGTGCGACAGCGTGTAGCGCTGTGCCTGGCGGCGTTCGTCCGAGATGTCTTCATCGCGGCCCGTGAAGCTCACCGGCTGAAACGAAAGGAAGTTGATCTTCTTCGGATTGTCCAGCGCGAACTCGATGATGCGCCCGACCTGCTCGTTGTTGATGCCGTTGACAATCGTCGTAACCGGAACGATATCCACGCCCGCCTCATGCAGGTTGTGGATGGCCTGGAGCTTCACATCGAACGCGTTGCCAACCTTGCGATGCGAGTTTGCCGCGTTGCCGATACCATCGAACTGCAGGTACGCGTATCTCAGACCGGCTTCAGCAGCCGCCTTTGAAAACTCCTTCGACTTGGCGAACTCGATCCCGTTGGTCGCAGCCTGCACCGAGGTATACCCAACCTTGCGAGCGTACGAGACCGCATCCAGGAAGTACGGTGACAACGTCGGCTCGCCCCCCGAGAACTGAACAGACATCTGGCGGCGGGGCTTGATCGTCACCGCGTTGTCCAGCATCGTCTTGATCTCGTCCCACGTCAGTTCATGGACGAACCCAACCTGGTTTGCATCCATGAAGCACGGATCGCACATCATGTTGCAGCGGTTGGTCAGGTCGATCGTCAGTACGGACCCTCGCCCGTGCGTAACCGTGGACGTCCCGTGGTTGTGCAGCTTTTCATCGTTATGGGCGCGGATGTCGCGGCCGGGGAAGACCTCTTCGAGGTGCTTGAAGAATGCCGTGTCGATCGACATCACGTCTTCAAAATGACCGTGAACCGGGCAGTCCTTCACCATCAGGATCTGGCCATCGCGCTCGATGATCTGCGCCTTGATCTCGCCCACCTTCTCGTTCAGCAGAATCTCGTGCGGCAGCTTGCCGTCCACAATCTGCTGGCGAATCTCAGGAATGCATTTCGGGCACAGCGAGTCGGTGGTGCGCGGCCAGCCCAGCGGCGGCTTCTCCTTCTGGTAGCTCTTCAGCAGGGGCTTGTCGCTCCAACGGGGAGTGAAGCTGGCATTCGGGCTGATCGAGTTCAGCTTGTTGAATACAACCCAGCCCGCTTTGGCTCCATAGGTGAGAGCTTTTTCGGCTAATTTGGCCTTCGGCATTTACGTTGTCTCCTGAATGTCGTTCTGGAATGTCGTTTTGGTCGTTCCTGCATCGTTATCTATCAGCTTAGTCTGATGTCAATCACCAGCGGAAGATGCATTCTCAATCGAGGTATCGCTCTACTACACAAGCAGATACAACGTTTCTCCCGGCCGTTCCACCTATAAGAATACGGGAGAGAGACAGCCGTATCGAAGCTGGCGGTATTGAATGGCAATAATCTGCATTGAACGGTGATCCAAAGGCGATGGATGGAGCCGGGATGCTTGCGTGGCCTTTATTGCACGTTCACGCCGTTGTCTCCGCTGGCCACATTGTTCAGGATGCGCTGCACGAAAATAATTCGGATGTGGACCCGGCTGGCAACGTCGGGCAGGAACTCGTTCAGCAGGTTGTTCGCCGGGTCGGTGGCGATTCCGGTCGCGATCCGGGCAACCGTCGAAGCTGGATCGCCGTGAATTCCCGGCACATAGAAGTTCGCCAGTTCGGCGCCGATCGGATAGTTCAGCAATGTGGCGTAGTTGACCATGGATGTGCCGTCGTCATGGCGCGAGATCACCGTGCGCGACACCGAATAAAGAATGCGCCTGGAGAGCTTCGCGTGAGGCATGCGGAAATAGCGCGGGTCCTGGTGCGCGATCACCGGAATCGCAAAAGCGCCGAAGAACTGTCCGGTCGCATCCTGCAGCAGGCTGGTGCCGACCGACTTGCCCAACCCCTTCAGCCCGGGGCCATACACCGAGTGCGAGTCGGCACCCACCGTAATCGCCGAAATCCCGACAATCGTACCGAAGTTCGACGGGTCCGTCAGGTCGTGCAGCGCCAGATAGCCCTTCTGCTGCCAGGTCAGCGGAATGACCAGATCGGTGGTCAGAAATCGCTGGTACGGATAGACCAGCTCGCTGCACGGCTTGCGGATCTCATCGAACCGCCGCGGATCGACATAAACCACCTTCATCGAACGGAACACATCGCAGCTCTTCGCACCCACGCCGGTGGTCTTGAACTGGGCTTCCGCGACGTTCACCACGCCGGCCTGGCCGCCGGTGGACTCGCCCGGGGCATCCGGCAGCCCGGGGCCGGATGCTGAAAGCGCCTGACCGCTCGCGCAGATCGAGATCCCTCCACAAAACGCAAGCGCCACCGCTGTGATTCTGTACATCCAGCTCCCCGCTGTTTGCTTAGACCCGAACAGGAGGAGAGTTACTCGCTTTACGGACGCGTTCGGCCCGCGGCAAGTTGTATTCGCTCTCTGCTTGCGCCTGTCTCACCAATGCCATCCGTCGTATCCGCGTCAACTCCCGCCCGGGCGCCGCCGTTACCACAACGGCACTGCGGGCATCATAGCGTGCGATAGGCATTGACCCTGCATTTTCCTCATCGTCATAATAAAAGGTGGAGAGGTGCGCCTATGTCGAATGAAGAGCCAAAGCATCCGTGGGAGCAGCAGCTACGCGAGACCGCCTCGCGCCTGGAGACGGACCTGCGACGTTTTGCCACCTACGTCAATGACGAGATCGTGCCGGATATCAGGCGCAACGGCTCGGAGGCCCTGCGCGATGCCGCAGCCGAGCTGCACAGGCTCGCACAGCGCATGGACGATCACGCCCGCGGAACTCCGCCGCCCCCACCCCCGCCGGGCGCGCCGAAGCCGTGAGCTGCGGCCGCCGCATCGCCGCTGCTGTGCTGTCCGCCCTCGCGCTGGCAACCGCTGGCTGCCATAGAAAAACCACCCGCGCCTATCGCCCGCCTCCGCCTCCTGCGTCCAGTCGGGCCGCGAACACACACCCCTCGCATACCCGCCGGCCCTCTCCAGAGGGCACCGCCTCTGGCAGCCTCCAGGCAGCACCCGCGCCTCCAGGAGAAAATCTCGGAAAACCCACCTCCACCGATGTCGGCCTCGCAAGCTGGTACGGGCCACCCTATGCCGGACGCAAGGGCGCCGACGGCACCGTCTACGACCAGAACGCCATGACCGCCGCAAACCTCACCCTGCCCCTCGGCACCATGGTCCGGGTCACCAATCTAACGAACAATCAGTCTGTCGTCGTGCGCATCACCGACCGGGGCCCGTTCGTCCGCGGCCGCATCATCGATCTCTCCCTGGCCGCCGCAAAGGCCACCGGTGTCTATCGCGCGGGCGTCGCCAGGGTGAAGGTGGAGGCGTTTGCCTCGCCCACGCGCGCCAACACGGACCCTGGCGGACGCTGGTGTGTCCAGGTCGGCGCATTCGCCCGGGAGTCCGATGCCGTCAAGCTGAAGAATGAGCTGCTGCGCCGCTACACCACCGCGAAGGTCATCGAGTTCGCAGGCCCCACCGGACATTGGGTGCGCATCAATCCACGACTCCCCGGCAAGAGCCAGGCTACGCAGATCGCCGAAGGCATCCACCCCAAAGACCCCGCTGCCCAGCCGTACCTCACGCGAACCGACTAGCGCGTTTCTCCAATCGATGTACTTCAGTCTTGATCCCGACCAACGGGAGGGCCATCGCCGCAGATGTTGTCAAGACCGGTATACATGGCACGAAGTGCCCGCGCCACGCGAAGTGGGCCCGTCCGGCAGGACAGCTTTGCGGTGTATACCCATTCGAAATCAGCTTTAAGCAAACCATCCGTCCGTCTGCAGCACCTTCATCTTTGCGAGCCAGTTCAACTCCCTTTTTCGGTCTTTCCGACCGTCCCAAGGTGGGTGCGCCGGAAAGAAGACGGGTACTTGAGCCCGTAACCGAGAGCGCGATCCATGCCAATATGCGTCGTCCAGATCCATACAAACGGAAGCAGCGAACTTTTGCCGATGTAGCCGGCGATGGCGACTCCGCATAGCGGGAGCACGTAGCTGTGGACGATGTTGTAGGCAATGCTGCCTGCACGCGCGTTGATCAGGTAGAAGGTCATCGCGATATCGGGAGTCAGAAGCAGGAGCGCAAACAACCACCAGCTGGATTTCGAACGGCCATAGAGAGAGAGGCTTAGAACCAGGACTGCGAGTCCCTCGAACCGAAGCCACGTGCTTACAGATTTGAAGCCTGCCGGTTCGGATAATTCTGTCATCTGCCAACCTCCTGGTAAGAACCTGCTCGACTTGTCTCCACGTCCGGAATCACACGATCACTCTCATTCCGGTCCGCCGCTCCATCTCCTTCTGAAACTTTAACGCCGCGGAGTGGTTCGAGCTATGCGTAATCCTGATCCGGTTTTCGCCCACCACAGCCGTCATGCGTCCGCCTTGCATTCCCTGTATCGCCGCCACCTGATCATACAAAATCCTCTTCGACGGCTGCAGCCAGAAGCGCTGCGTAATCGCACTCGGAGTCAACACGATCGTGCCCGGCATCTGCATCAACCCCAGTGCGACAGCCGCGACAAAGAGCAGTGCCATCCACCACGGCACAGCCTGCTTCTGCACCGCCATCATGTAGACGAAGAACAGCATGTACGCCGGCAGCGCGATCGCGCGCGACCATGCAAACAGCGGTTTGATGCGGAAGACGAGACCCTCGGGCGTCTCCCGCACCGTTCCTTTGCTCAGACGGCTGCCGTAGAGCAGCACAATCGCCAGCCCCACGGCTCCCGCACGAACCAGGCGCGAATCCACATGCAACATCACTTGCCTTCTCTTCCCGGCAAAGCGGGTGGCCCATAGTAGGGCAGCTTCTGCTGCTCCACCGTCGCCCGCTTCACGCCAATATCGTCGAACAACATGCTCGGCGCGATGATCGTCTTCGGCACCGCTGCGAGTGCATTCGACACGTACGCGTCATCGCCCGCCGCCACGATATCCGACCGAAGACTGCGATTGTCCAGTTCGTCGAAGCTCGCGCCGCGCACCAGCTCCCGGCTGCCGTCCGGATGCACACGATACAGCAGCCGTGGCACCAGCTCGCCGCCCAGCGTCTCCACCTCGTACACGTCGCGGCCCTGCTGTTTCGCCATCTGCAGCAGCCGGTCCGTCATGTCCTTCTTCGAGAGCGGATGGCTGGCCTTGAACAGCAGCACGCCCACGCGAGCATGGGCCGCCTGCCCGGGCGCCGCGCGGCCATGTCCGTTCGAGGTGGAGAAGTCCCTCACCGGCTCCCGCCCGATCAGAAAATTATCCAGCGTTCCCCCAACCACCACATCGACCTTCTGCGCCGGCACACCCTGGTCGTCGAACCCATAGCTGCCCAGCAGCCGCTTGCCGTCGAACCTGCCCTCGAGCGGATCGTCGGTCACGCTTAACATCTCCGGCAGCACACGCGACTTGTAGCTCGAAGAGTAAGCCCCGGTCGTGCGGGCTGTCGTTCCCATCTCCGGCCGGTCCGCCTCGATGTTCGGCACAAACAGCCGGTCCATCACGTCCGCCGCCGCGTCGCCGCTGAACAGCACAGGGCCGTGGTAGTCGTCCGCCGAGACCACCGGCGCATTGCGCAGCTCCTCCAGGCTCTTCAGGTCGTCGATCGTCCGCTTGCGAAACGCGGCGGCGTTTTCAAGATCGCTCGCATTCACCGCGACCGTTCCATTGTTGCGCGCCAGTTGCATGCCATCCGCGGCCTGGCCACCTACGTTGATCTCTCCGTCGTATCCGGTGTAGCCCTGGCGCAACGCCGTGCCTTCCGTGTTCACCAGGTAGCGGTTCACCGCGATCCCGCGTATGTTCGCGGTCGAGTACTGCACATGCTCGGCGAACCCGCGCGTCTCGGGAGCCGTGGCGAACAACCCGCTCGCCTCCACAATCCGCCGCTTCCACTCCTCGCGGTCCAGCGTCAACGCAACCAGCGGCCCGATATGCTCCACCAGCTTCACCTCCGCAAAGTCGTGCTGCGTCTGCTTCGACTGATACTGCTTCAACGTCGCCTGCTTGGCCGAGTAAGCCCGCAGCGCATTCTTGTACGCTGCATCCGTCGCCGTCCATAACGCATACCGCAGCGCCTCCGCGTTATCGTCCGTCGGCGCCAGCTCGATCACCCCGTCGCCCCGGCTGCTGCTGCTGTCCGACGTGTAGTCGCCCACCCGCACCGTCACCCGCACCACGCGCTCGCGCCCGGTCTCCTCTCGCGTCAACGCGCCATAGTTGGCCACCGCCTCATAGGAGTTCAGGTCATCCACCCTGTACTCGATGAAGTAGGGCCGCTGCATCCCCGGCAGCAGAAGCAGAGCCTTCTCCCGGTCCAGCTCCGTCTGCATCGCGCGCAGCAGCGGATCGTCGACCTTCGGCTTCTCCGCGGCCGCACACTTGCCCACGGTAAAGCCGCTCAAGACCATCGCCGCACATACCGCAGCGCAAACCCGCGTCCGCCGCCGCGCCTTCCCTCCAGACAAAGCGCTCATCGCTCCCCCCTTCCCGCGTCCGCCCCAACTCCGGGAGGCGGCAGGATCGGCGGCCGGGTCGTCCCCTGCGCCTGCCGCTGCGTCTCGATCTCGCTCACCAGCATCGCCGGAGCCACCGCGCTCACCGGGATGTTCCCCGACTCCGCGCCGCATATCCCATTGAAGACCTCGTCCCGGTTGTCCGTCGCCAGAATGCGATTCAGCGCGGCCTGCGGCGTTCCCACAATGCTCACCCCGCGCACCAGCTCGTCCGGCCGGCCGTCCACATAAACCCGGTACACGACCAGCGGAATCACCTGGAACGCCTGTGGGGAACGCCTCGTCGTCACGGCAAATCCCGACGAAATATCCTCGAAATACAGCCCATACGCCTTGCCCTGCTTCTTCGCCTCGGCCTTCAGCATCTCGCGCAGCTCCGCATCGCTGACCGTCTTGGTGGACGTGACAATCAGGTTCCCCTGGCGCCCCGTCGGCATATGCCCCACCTCGGCGCGCCCATGGCCATTGCTCGAAGCGAAGCTCGCGATCGGCAGCCGCGACATCAGGAACGTGTCCAGCACGCCATTCTTGATCAGGTCCACCCTGCGCGCCGGCTGCCCCTCGTCGTCGTAGCTATAGTGTCCGCTCAGCGAAGTCCCATGAAAAGTAGTCAGCGTCGGGTCGTCCACCACGCTCAGAAAGGACGGCAGTATCTGCTTGCCCAACAGCTTCGTAAACGTCTGCCCCTCCTCATCTCCGCGCTGCCTCTGTCCCTCCAGGCGATGCCCCAGCACCTCGTGAAAGAACACCGCCGAGGCCCTTCCGCTCAGGATCGCAGGCCCGTTGTACGGCTCCGTCACGGGAGCCTCCCGCAGCGCCTCTAGATTCTTCGCCATCGCGACCGCTTTGTCCGTCAGCGTCTTCTGGTCCGGCAGGTGGGCCACCTCGTCGGCCTCGAAGGTCTCCGCGCGGAACATGTCCATCCCATCCGCGGCGCGCGTGCGGGCCACCATCACCAGACGTGCGACATGGTTCGGTGTAGCCACCTTCGTCCCGTCCGACGAGACGAAGTAGTCGGTCTCCGTTGAGGCCTCCAGCACCACGTTGTCGAAAAAAATGTCCGGATACTGCTTGAACAGCCCCGAAAGTTCCCTCAGCCGCGTCTCCCAGGCCGCCCGGTCCACAGCCAGAGCAGGAGCCTCCGGCAGGATCGCGTCCGTCGCAGGCTCGCTCGAAAAGTCTGCCGACGCATCCTCCTCCTTCGCCCGGACCTGCTGCTCCGTCTTCACCTTCAAATAGCTGTCCACCGCCTTGCCGTACCCTCGATTGGTGGCAAACCACAGGCTCCGCGCAATGGCCTCGCGATCGTCCGTGAGCGGAAGCGGAATCGTCGTCAGCGCGCTGTTGCGATGATCGCCATGCGTGTTGTCCTCAGCCGGCGTTCCCAGCCGCACCTGCACATCGGCGGTCCGGCGCCGGCTCTCGTGCACCCCGGTCATCGCCCCGAACTCCGCCATCAGGCTCATGCTGTCGCTGTCCGAAACCGCATAGCTCAGAAAGTACGGCTTCGGCTCCGAACTCCCGTCAGCGTTGCTGCCCAGCGACCCCATCGCACGGTGCAACTCCGCCTCCATCGTATCCATCAGCACCGCATTCGATCCCGGCGCAGCCCCGGCCGTAGCCGCTGAAACCGCGTGGCCGCTGAAACCCATCGCCAACAGGATCAAACCGGCCGCCCCGGCACCCATACTTTGTCTCTTCATCTGGAAGGAAGCTCTTTCGCCGTGCAAGAATTTCGCCTGTTGCAGAGTGTATCGAAACTGCCGCACTCCGCGTTCTAGCCTTTCAGCCTGAACCGCGGATGCCTGCCAGTTGGACGTTCCCCGCCCGCCTTCGGTGGGAAGCTCATCGGGCAGAAGGGAACTCGCGCCCAGCCGGCCAACTCACTCCGTTCTATACTCCCGGCATGGACGCCGAACGCATCCGCGCCTATCTCCTCACCCTCCCCCACGCCGTCGAGACCATGCAGTGGGGCGCGAACCTCGTCTTCTGGGTCGGCGACAAGGCCATCGGCGGCAAGATGTTCGCGCTCGTCAATCTGGACAACCTTAACAGCGACCAGGGCCAGCAGCAAAAAACAAGCGCCGTCATCTCCTACGCCGCCGGTCCCGAGCGCTACCCCGAACTCCTCGAAGTCGAGGGCATCTTCCCCGCGCCTTACATGGCCCGCATCTTCTGGGTAGCCGCCGAACATTGGAGCGTCTTCCGCGCCCCGCAGTGGGAGCAGGAGCTCCGCGCCGCCCACCGGCTCACCCTCGCCAAACTCCCTCCCCGAACCCGCGCCGTCCTCGCACTCCCCCCAGCCCGGCAGAACCGCCTCATCGCCGAACGCAGAAAGCTCCTCGCCGCAAAATCAGTCGCGAAAAAGAAAGCGGCGAGCCCGTAAGAGACGCCACCGCTCCTAATCTTCGACAAGCTGTTGCCGTTG
The DNA here is from genome assembly GCA_965277575.1 of Edaphobacter sp. GTDB lineage: Bacteria > Acidobacteriota > Terriglobia > Terriglobales > Acidobacteriaceae > Edaphobacter. The sequence continues at coordinate 1,433,117 of CBDIDK010000002.1, read as the reverse complement.
CATGTTCCTGATCGGTGTCACCGGCGAAAATCGGTGTCAGGCCTTCCCTCCCCCGAACGCTCGCCTAAAACACCGTCTCCTTGTCCCGGAAGATGCCCGCGAACGCAGGCCAGTACGCGTAGATCAGGAACAGTTCAAGCACCAGCACCACCAGCGGCACCGCGATGCCAGATGGATTGAAGTGGATATGGAACAGCAGAATGTTCACGATGATCGGCCCCAGCAGCGTCAGGCCCACCGGAACGAAGCGCCCCACCAGCAGCAGAATTCCGCCGATCAGTTGCAACAGAAAGACGAACGTCATCCACTGATGCATCATGAGCAGTCCCATCAGCACACCGGCATCGCCCCCCATCGCAGGCGCGGGCAGGAAGTGCAGAAATCCGTTCAGGCCAAACACCACAAAGATCAGCCCCAGCAGAATGCGAACAACCAGTACGACGTTCTTCATACGAAGCTCCTGTAAGTCACGTTAGACATTGATAGTCATCGACAGTCGGTGGCACTTGCACAACAGTGTACTGTTTCGTTAGCGTCAAGGTGATGCCGAATTCTACAGGTCTTCTCCTATCCCTCACCGGCAAGGTCGCTCTCATCACCGGCGGCTCGCGTGGAATCGGCGCGGCCACCGTCCGGCTCTTCCGTCAGGCCGGCGCGCGTGTCGTCTTCAGCTACCAGTCCCGCACCAGCGACGCCCAGGCCCTCGTCGCCGACTGCGGCGGCCCGGACCTCTGCCGCGCCATCCAGCAGGACCTCGCCACCGTTGAAGACGGCCGCACCCTCGTAGCCTCTGCGTCTGCAGTCTTCGGCCGTCTCGACTGCCTCATCGTCAACCACGGCATCTGGCCTCCACACAACGCGCCAATCACCACCATGACCACGGACCAGTGGCGCAGAACCCTCAGCATCAACCTCGACAGCAGCTTCGGCCTCGTCCAGGCTGCCGCCGCGCAAATGCAATCCCAGCCGCAAGCCCAACCGAACGCCGAAACCAAAGCCCTCGGCCACATCATCCTGGTCAGCTCCACCGCCGGCCAGCGCGGCGAAGCCTTCCACGCCGACTACGCCGCCAGCAAAGGAGCCATCATCAGCCTCACCAAGAGCCTCTCCAGCGAGCTCGCCCCCCAGGGAATCTACTGCAACTGCGTCGCCCCCGGCTGGGTCAATACCGAGATGGCCGGCGGCGTCCTCAACGACCCCGAACTCTCCAAACCCGCCCTCGCACTCATCCCCCTCGGCCGCCCCGGCCATGTCGACGAGATCGCCGGCCCCATCCTCTTCCTCTGCACCCCCTACGCCGGCTTCATCTCGGGCGAAATCTTCAACGTCAACGGCGGCGCGGTCCTCATCGGCTGAACGGAGCTGCAATGAAGAAGACCGCCTCCTGTGCTGCGCTTGCCCTCGCAATCTGCCTTGCAACAACGCTTGCGCCACTGGCATGGGCACAGGCCGGCGACATCCCCAGCGCCGCCCCCGCCCAGCCCGCCGGCCAGACCCCCGAGCAGCGCGGACATCAACTCCTCGACGAAATGGTTCAGGCTCTCGGCGGCGACGCCTGGCTCAACCGTCGCAACGTGCAGCAGTTCGGCCAGCTCGCCCGCTTCTTCCGCGGCGCCCCCACCGGCATCGTCATCAGCTTCAGCGCCATCCGCCAGTTCGCCGGCCCCAACCGCCCCGAGGCCGAACGCGTCGGCTTCATCACCGACAAGAGCATGATCCTCCCCGGCAAGAAGATCGACGTCGTCCAGATCTGGACCGGCGGAGCGGGATATGAGATCACCTACAAAGGCAAGAGCGCCCTTCCCGCCGACCAGGTCACCGACTACTACCGCCGCCAGGACCACTCCATCGAAGCCGTCGTCCGCACCTGGCTCAAGGCCCCCGACGTCATGGTCGTCTCCGAGGGCGCGTCCATGGTCGAGCGCCGCCTCGCCGACAAGGTCACCGTCCTCAGCGCCAACAACGACGCCGTCACCATCGAGCTCGACGCCGCCACCCACCTCCCCCTCCGCCGCACCTTCGAGTGGCGCAACGAGACCTTCAAGGACCACGACGAGGACGCCGAAGAGTACGACGACTACCACACCATCCAGGGCCTGCCCACCGCCTTCACCCTCACCCGCTACCACAACGGCGACATGAGCAGCCAGACCTTCTTCACCAGATTCGCGTACGACATCGACCTGCCCCCCGGCGCCTTCACCCAGGACATCCTCGTCAAAAAGAAATAGCCATCATCCAGGGCGGTTCTCCAACCGATGTACTTCAGCCCTGATCCCGACCAACGGGAGCGCCAGCGCAGCAGATGCAATCAAGACCGGTATACAAGGCACGAAGTGCCCGCACCACGCGAAGTGGGCCCGTCCGGCAGGACAGCCTTGCGGTGTAGACCCATTCGAAATCAGCTTTAGAAGAGGTCAGGAACTGCGATACCCGATCTCTTCGCGGTGATCTCTCATCTCGCAAGGCAGGCGTTCTACCGATCGCGAAGTTCCAGGTGGGGCGAGCAGGCATCCGAGAATGGATCGACCAGGAACGTCCCTGCGATTCCAGAGACGAGGATCGTTCCGTCAGAGCTGAAGTGCGCGGTGCGGAACTCTTCTTCCGGAAGGCCGTTGACCCGGCTCCAGCTTTCGCCATTGTCCGCGCTGGTGTACACGCCGGTAAGCGAGGTCACGACCACTCGGTTGTGGTTGGCAGGGTCCACCTCCACGCTGTACGCACGAAGGTTGGAACCCGACTCATCCGTGGTTCTATGCAGCAGAAAGCTCGCGTCGATCACTCTCCTCACGGTGCCCGGGCCCGTGGGGAGATAGATTCCCCAGCAGGCCGCCAGATGAAGACCGCCCACAACGGTCATTCCATGAATCGCAGAGTCCGGGCCCACTCCGTCGATGCGGCTCCAACGCCTGGAATGCAAGTTCAGAAGGTACACCTGATCGCCGGTTCCCAGGAACAGGAAGCCGGGGTCCGGCCTCTTCGGATCGTCGAACTGCATCGAGAGAAGATCCATCTCCGTTGGAGGATGAGGCAGGGGACCATCCTCGATCCATGAGCCGTCCTTGCCCTTGTGATAGCTGAGGATCTGCGGGTCGAGGTCGAAGTAGCCGTAACCGACAAGGAGATGCTCTCCGTCCGCTGTGATCTGGACGACATTGGCCCTGACCGGGTCGCCTGGTTTTTTCGGAATGGGCAACGGAGGAGCCGCAGCAGGAACTCGAAGACCCGGAATGGCCTTCACCAGCGCCTCGAACGTACCGGGCTGAGGAAAGACCTGAAAGGCTCCCAGTTGTGTTGTGATCACAAAGTCCTTGCCGCCGGGAGACACGCTGAATCCATTCCGCAAACCCTCGCCGATCTTCGCGTCGAAATACCTTCCGTCCACTCGTGCGACCTCGGTCCACGTCGCGCCGCCGTCGAGCGATTTGGATATGTACATGGCTCGATCCTGCACCGGGACCTGGCTGCTCAGGTCCGCGGTCAGACCCCATATCACGTCGGGACCGCTCGCCCCCGGATCGGGATCGCTGGCAATAGCTTCAATGAAGTCGCTGGCGAACTGGCGGCTTCCTGGAAGGCTGGTCACGCGATGAACACGACAGCTATCCAGGTCACTCTTCGCATCGCCCTGGCTGCGATCGTGGGGCGAAGAGCGGATGATGGCGGCGTGATCCGGTGAGGGAGTTTGAGGTGGTAGAGCCTGTCCCCACGCAGCCATGGGGACGGCCATCCACAGCAAGAGGCTTCTCATGCCGAGAGCAGCTCGGCGCGTGTGTGTCAGTGCCATGACCGGAACACCTTCCATGTGCCTGCATCCACACCTCAACTTTACTGCAAACGCGCAGCATCGTCCGAGCCTCTGTGGGTACAATCGCCTCACTCATGAGATTGCGCCCACAGACGAGTACATCCGGCCTTCGGATTCCTGCATCGCCACGACGGCTCTCGCCTCATCCCCGCAGTTATACTCATCCTTGCCATGCCCGACACAACGCCCAAAACAATGCCAGACTCTACCCCCGGTCACGCCTCCGCCCAGCAGCCTGCGGCTCCCCAGACCATGGACATCCTCGAGATCATGGCCCTGCTCCCGCACCGCTACCCCTTCCTCCTCATCGACCGCGTCGTCGAGATGGAGCGCAAGCAGCGCATCGTCGCCATCAAGAATGTCACCATCAACGAGCCTCACTTCCAGGGCCACTTCCCGGGCTATCCCATCATGCCCGGCGTCCTCATGGTCGAGGCCATCGCCCAGACCGGCGGCGCCCTCCTGCTCACCGAGATTCCCGACCGCGACTCCAAGCTCATGGTCTTCACCGGCATCGAAAACGCCCGCTTCCGCCGCCCCGTCCTCCCCGGCGACCAACTCCGCATCGAGGTCACCGTCCAGCAGTGGCGCAGCCGCGCCGTCAAGATGCTCGGCAGCATCACCGTAGACGGCAAGCTCGTCTGCGACGCCACCGTCATGTGCCAGGTAGTCCCCCGCGCCATCAAGAAGGCACCCGCCACCGAGGCGCCAGCGGAGTGAGCATCCACCCCACAGCCATCGTCGCTGCTGGCGCACAGATCCCCGCAAGCTGCACCATAGGCCCCTTCTGCACCATCGGCTCCAGTGTCGTCCTCGGCGAAAACTGCGAACTCGTCTCCCATGTGGTTCTCGACGGCAGTCTGACGATGGGCCGCAACAACCGCATCTTCTCCTTCGCCTGCCTCGGCATCGCCCCGCAAGACCTCAAGTACGCCGGCGAACCCACCCGGCTCGAAATCGGCGACAACAACACCATCCGCGAGTACGTCACCATCTCCCGCGGCACACAAGGCGGAGGCGGCGTCACCACCGTCGGCTCCGATTGCCTCATCATGGCCTACACCCACATCGGCCACGACTCCCACATCGGCTCCCACTGCATCCTGGCCAACTCCGCCACCCTTGCCGGCCACGTCACCGTCGAAGACTACGCCGTCGTAGGCGCCCTCTGCCCGGTCCACCAGTTCTGCCGCATCGGAAAATACTCCTACATCGGCGGTGGCACGACGATCACCCAGGACGTCCTCCCCTACTCCCTCACCTCCATCGAGCGCAACAACCACGCCTACGGCCTCAACAAGGTAGGCCTCGAGCGCCGCGGCTTCACCCCCGCCCAGCTCAAAGAGCTCCGCGCCGCATACCGCACCCTCCTCGCCTCCAAACTCAACACCACCGACGCCCTCGCCGTCCTCCGCCAATCCATAGCCTCCGGCGCCGCAGGCGAACACGTAGCCTACCTCGCCGACTTCATCGCCAACAGCGCCCGCGGCATCATCAAGTAAGCCCGCGGCATCATCAAGTAAGCTCCTGCTTGTGAGATAAGATCGCCGGACATGCGCATCTCCTGCATGACGGCAAGCCAGTAAGCGTCTCAACGCAGCCAATAAGTACTATCGTGCGATCCAGATGACGAATCCAAATATCCTCGGCCTCATCGCCGGCAACGGACGCTTCCCCTTCCTCCTCCTCGACGCCGCGCGCGCCCACAACCTCACCGTCGTCGTCGCCGCCATCAAGGAAGAAACCGACCCAGAGATCGACGCCCGCGCCGCCGCCGACTCCCACATCCGCGTCCACTGGCTGTCGCTCGGCGAGCTCTCCCGCCTCATCGAAACCTTCCACTCCGAAGGCGTCACCCGCGCCGTCATGGCCGGCCAGGTCAGGCACAAACAGATCTTCTCCAGCATCCGTCCCGACTGGCGCCTAGCCAAGCTCCTCCTCAACCTCCGCACCCGCAACACCGACATGCTCCTCGGGGCCATCGCCAAGGTGCTCGGGGACGAAGGCATCGAACTCATCTCCTCCACCCACTACCTCGAGCCGCTCCTCGCCCGCTCCGGCGTCCTCACCCGCCGCGCCCCCGACGAACACGAGCTCCAGGACGTCGCCTACGGCCGCACCGTCGCCCAGGCCATCGCCGCATACGACCTCGGCCAGACCGTCGTCATCGCCGCCCAGGCCTGCGTCGCCGTCGAAGCCATGGAGGGCACAGACGCCACCATCGCCCGCGCCGGAGCACTCTTCCGCACCTTGGACAATCCCGAAGCCAATCCCGAAGCCAATCCCAAAGCCAACCCCCAAGCTGGCGCCCCCAACACCACCCTCCGCCGCGCCCTCACCGTCGTCAAGGTAGCCAAGCCTAATCAGGACATGCGCTTCGACGTCCCCGTCATCGGCGTCGCCACCATCCACGCCATGCAGTCAGCAGGCGCAACCTGCCTCGCCATAGAAGCCGGCAGAACCCTCATGTTCGATCCTGCCGCCATCCTCGCCGCCGCCGACCTCGCGAACATAGCCGTTATCGGCACCTGAATACCCGCCGAGTCCACCTTCCAACCCATTGCCTGCGCCCGATTTGTGTATCTGCAGCTCTGCGCCCATACTTGGTGGGCTGGCCGACATATGCCCCATTCCAGGAAGCCAGTGAAGAAACGAGCTCCATGAACTCAAAGCCTTTCCAGAACAAGCTGCTTCAGAATCTCGGACCTGGGATCATCGACCGCCTCGACCTCCGCCCCGTCACCCTTGAGCTCCGGCACGAGATCGAATCGCCCGGCCGCACCATCGATCATCTCTTCTTCATCGAAGAGGGCGTCGGCTCCATGACCACCACCTTCAAGGATGGCTGCCAGGTCGAGGTCGGCCTCTTCGGCTTTGAAGCCGTCATGGGCGTCTCGGGCCTCATGGGGACCAGGCACAGCCTCAACAGCGTCTACATGCAAATCGCAGGCCATGGCTTCACCTCCTCCATGGAGCACGCGCGAAAAGAGTTCCGGCGCGCCGAACACTTTCACGACCTCGCTCTCCGGTATGTTCAGGCTCAGCTCACCCAGGCCACCCAGTCTGCCGCCTGCAACGCCACACACAACATCGAGCAGCGTCTCGCCCGGTGGCTTCTCCTCTGTGCCGACCGTTCCAAGGCCGAAACCTATCCCATCTCTCAGGAGTTTCTCGCCGACATGCTGGGCAGCACCCGGCCCACTGTCTCCGGCGTTGCCGCTGCCTTCAAGCATCAAGGTCTTATCGACTACAGCCGCGGCATCGTTCGCATTCTCGACCTTCCCGGCCTCGAACGGAAAGCCTGCGAGTGTTATCGCGTCGTCAAGGACCACCTCGACAATTACATCGAGTTCGACAAAGGATTCGTCATTTAGCAGGGTTATCCAACCGACATATCTATTCTTGATCCCGACCAACGGGAGGGCCATCGCAGCAAATGTAGTCAAGACCGGTATACAAGTCACGAAGTGACCGCGAATCGGGGCCCCCGCAAACAGGTCTTCGTTTGTGGGGTGGCTGAGCGTAGGAGGCCCGTCCGGCAGGACAGCTTCTTGGCTTACACTCTTCACAGAGAAAGAACCCAGAAGGAGAAGGGGAACACCATGCGCAAAGCAATCTGGACAGCAGTCATCCTCGCCACAGCCGCAGTATCCTGCGCCGGCCTCAAAGCCTACGCGGCCGATACCATACAAGCCGGAGCCACGGCGCCCAACTTCACCCTGCCCTCGCAGGAAGACAAACCCGTCAGTCTCGCCGACTACAAGGGCAAATGGGTCGTCCTCTACTTCTACCCGAAGGACCAGACCACAGGCTGCACCATCGAGGCCCACAACTTCCAGCGCGACCTCTCCAAGTATGATGCGCTGAACGCCGTCATTCTTGGCGTCAGCCTCGATACCGTGGAGGGCCACAAAGCCTGGTGCGCCAAGGACACCTTCGGCTTCAAGCTCCTCGCCGACCCCGACCACAAGGTCGTCGACGAGTACGGCGTTCCCGTCAAGAACTTCGGCGTCGCCAAGTTCGCCAACCGCGAGACCTTCCTCATCTCACCCGAAGGCAAGGTCGTCAAGGTCTGGGAGAAGGTAGACCCCAACGTCCACAGCACCGAAGTCCTCGCCGAAATCAACGCCGAGAAGAAGTAAATTCCTACCCGCCAGCGCCCCGACGAGACCGGAAAAAGGTGTCGTCGGGCTTCAGCCGGGCATCACGAACATTCAGGAACCAGTCTTCATTCCGCAGGTACAGATTCTTCGATAATCGAAAGTTCCTTAGTCTAAGAATCAGTCTAAAAACTGACACTGTAGGCTTTCTTTGCTGTTGTTGTTTTTCGCCGTCATCCTGAACGCAGTGAAGAGCCTGCCCTGAGCGTGCCGAAGGGACCCCCGTATTTCGTCTTTTTGGTTTTTGTCTGTTCTCAAATCCAACTTATCCGTGCAAATCCTTGGCCGAATCCTTCAGTTTTTAGACAGCTTCTTAAGATGGTTCAGGAACTGAAGAAGCTCGCGGTCGATGGCAGATGATCAGCGGCGCAAACCAGTGGTAAGCCGTCCGCTCTTGCCGCTGTATTCCCACCGGACGCAAAAAGGCCCGGGCTCTCGATCGAGGAGTCCGGGCCTTTTTGCTTGCCTTACGGGTACGTCTACTTCTTTGTGGTCTTCTTTGCTGCGGTCTTCTTTGCCGGGGCCTTCTTTGCAACAGCTTTCTTCGCAACAGCCTTCTTTGCGACTGCTTTCTTGGCAGGAGCTTTCGTCGCTGCTGCCTTCTTCGCCGGTGCCTTCTTTGCTGCTACCTTCTTTGCTGCTACTTTCTTCGTTGCCAAGGTAATACCTCTCGTCATTGGTTTTTTACTGCTTGCAGTGCCCTTGTTGCCGGCCGCCTTCTTAGGAGCGGCCTTACCGCCGCGCGGAGCACTGGACTTCTTCGCGGCAGATCTCGATTTCGCGGCATTGCCCTTGGGCGTCGCGGTCTTCTTAGCGGTAGCAGACTTCGTCGCCTTCTTCGCCGGGGCAGCTTTCTTTGCAGCAGGAGCAGCTTTCTTCGCGGCTGGAGCGGCCTTCTTCGTCGCCGAAGCAGGCTTCCCGAAACCAGCCTTCGCCGAAGCCTTCTTCGCCTGTACGGGTGCCTTCGCCGAAGCAGCCTTCGCCGCCGGTCTCCTGCTCGCCTGCGTTCCGTGCGTCTGCTTCGACGCGCTCTTCTTCGACGCGCTCTTCGCATCCTTCAGCGCCTGGCCCGCATTCATCTGCGCCGGGTTCCTCACCGGCTGAGCCGATAACCTGGTCGGCGGCTTGTAGCCCGGAAGAGTCGACGGCGGCAATGTGGCCGTATCTGCTTCCTCGGCGTGCGTCGTCCCGTGTTCGATCAGGCCGTCCACATCGTCTTCTTCATCCTCATCATCGGCGCCGCCCTCGTCTTCCCCATCGTCGTCGTCCGAGGTCGTCGTTATCTCTTCCTCTTCGTCGTCATCCTCATCGCCGAAACCCCGGATCGCATCGCGGGTCTCTTCCGTCTCGTCGCCGAAGTTGTCGTCCGCTGCGGCTGCATGAAGCTTGATCGTGTCGTCGAACATCATCGTCGTTTCCCTCGGTGCATCATCCGTTGTACGTTGCGCTGGTCCCGCTCACTCGCGTCTGCTTCCACTTCGATGCAGCACGAAAACATCCTTGCATCCTGGCACGAGATTCTAGCAACAGAATGCATCGAAGCGCTAGCGATGGCAAGCACTCTTTTTGTGCAGGTAGCTTATCGTGCAGCTTGCAGTTTCTTTTTGGATGGCGCGCTCTTCGGCTTCACACTCGCACGCTTCGTCGCGACATGCGAAGAAGACCTCGGCTTCGTGTTTCGATTGGTCGAGTTCGCATGTGTCGAAGCCGCGCGTGTCGAACCGCCCCCGCGCCTTGTCCTCGCAGCCGTTTCTGCTCTGCCCCGCGCCGCGCCCCGCCGCCCGCGCACATGAGGAGCCAGCTTCACCGGCTCCGCGATCGCGAGCGAACTGCCCGGCCGTACCGCATTCGACCGCAGATGATTCCATCGCCGCAACTGCTCCACCGAAACACCGAAGCGGTCCGCGACCGTCACCAGCGTATCGCCCCGATGCACCGCATAGCGCGCCGTTCGCACACTCGCCGTCGCGCTCGCAACCGGAATCACAAGCTCATCGCCCAGGTCGACCTCGCCGCCCACAGGCAGGTCGTTCGCCTCCGCCACATCCCTCACATGGGCATGCAACGCCACGGCAATCCCATCCAGCGTCTCTCCGCTGCGCACCACATGGAACCTCCAGCTGCTTCGCTTGTCTTCGGGAATATCCTTCAGGCGCGAGGCAAAGATGTCGCTCGTGCCCACCGGTATGTGCAGGTCGAACGGCATGTCGCGCGGCGTCGTCATCCGCAGCAGGCTCGGGTTCAAGGCCACAATCTCCGGCAGCGACGCGCCCGTCACATCCGCCACCAGCCGCAGGTCCACCGCATCGTCCACCGTCACCGTATCCGAAACCACCGCCGCCTCCGGCACCACGTTCTCCAGACCGTACTGCGCCGGGTTCTTCGCCATGATGATCGCCGCGATAATACCCGGCACATAATTCTTCGTGGCTGCCGGAAGCACGTTGCGGCGATACAGCTCCCAGAAGTCCGCATACCCCGTCCGCATCACCGAGCGCTGCACGTTTCCCGGCCCCCAGTTATACGCAGCCATCGCCAGATACCAGTCCCCAAACTGGTTGTAAAGCGTCTTCATGTACTTCGCATACGCAATCGAAGACTTCTCCGGATCGAACCGCTCATCGAAGAAGCCATTGCGTGTAAGGCCGTACGCCCCCTGGAACGGCATGAACTGCCACATCCCGCCGGCCCCCGATTGCGCATTCACAACCTGCGGTTGGAAGCCCGACTCCGCCACGGCAAGATAGATCAGGTCCTGCGGAAGACCCTCGGCCCGCAGATCCTTCGCAATCATGTCCTTGTACTTGCCCGCGCGCTCCAGCGACCGGACAAGATGCGCATGGCCCGCCGGCGAGTTGGTGAAATAGCTGATGAACCCCGCCACATAATCGTTCACCACCAGCGGAAAGTCCGACTGCGTCGTCTTCAACTCGGCCGCTACCTTTGCGTTCAACGCCGCATTCGACGGAAACGTCACCTCGTTGGCCGTATCGAGCGGCGCGGCTTCGAGCTGCGGAGAAAAACCGTTGCCCTCCTTCAGCGCGCTCATCTCCAGCGAGTTCACCGCATTCAGCAGGTGATCGAACTCATCGGCAAGCTGCGGGTCCGTCTTCAAATCCATCCCGCTGGTCAGCATTACATCCACCGCCGCATCGAAGTCGGTGCGCGCCGCATCCAGGTGCCCCGCGCGATAGTTGTCCACGCCGCTGCGATACGACGCCTCCGCCCGGTCGATCAGCTCCTGCGCCTTGTGCGCCTTGTGCGCCTCGGCGCCGCTGTCCACCGGCTGCCCCGCCGACATGCCGGCTCCGCCCGGCTGCCCGGAGCCCCCGCCCGCCCCCGGCGCGATCGTGGGCGCAGTCGCCTGCTTCGAGGTCTTGCCCGGCGCGCCTGCCTGCTGCTGCGGACAACCCGCCAGCACCACCAGCGACGCACACCCCACCACCAACGCACACCGCCGCAACCCATGCCAAAGATTCATCCGCACCATCGTCCCTGCCCATTGTAAGACTTGGGCAACCGGATTTCGCGCCCCGCCGCAAACCGTGTGCTCCTATCTGCTACAAACCGGGCACCAATCTTCGCGACGGTCTCATCATCGCTAAGGTGGGCATTCGCGAAGCGAACCGTCCTCCTTCCAGCAGGCCTCCCTCCAGCAGGCGAAAATAAACTTCAAAAATATGGCGTAGTTTCATCCTCCACAGAAGCGTCCTCCAGCCCACCAGATTTACCACGCAATTGTCCGCAACCTGCACAAAAATAACCACGCCGATACACCGGTTTCCGCAAAACCCCCAGCAAAAACCCCATTCCACCACAACCCAAAAAAACCGGGTGTTAACATGAGAACTGAGGCCACCCAGCTACAAAATGGATCCAAGTCACATCCGCAACTTCGCGATCATCGCGCACATCGACCACGGCAAGTCCACCCTCTCCGACCGGCTCCTCGAGCTGACCGGCTCCGTCACCGCACGCGAGATGCAGGCGCAAGTGCTTGATGCCATGGACCTTGAGCGTGAGCGCGGAATCACCATCAAAGCCCACACCGTACGCATGATGTACAAGGCCCACGATGGCGAAACCTACCAGCTCAACCTCATCGACACCCCCGGCCACGTCGACTTCAGCTATGAAGTCTCCCGGTCCCTCGCCTCCTGCGAAGGTGCCCTGCTCGTCGTCGACGCCTCCCAGGGCGTCGAGGCCCAGACCCTCGCCAACGCCTACCTCGCCATCTCCAACGGCCTCGAAATAATCCCTATTATCAACAAGATAGACCTCCCCAGCGCCGACATCGAACGCACCAAAGAGATGATCGAAAAGTCCGTAGGCCTGCCCGCCGGCGATGCCATCGCCGTCTCCGCCAAGACCGGCCTCAACGTGGCCACCATCCTCGAAGCCGTCGTAACCCTATTGCCTTCACCACTTGGCGATCCCGAGGCACCGCTCCAGGCCCTCATCTTCGATAGCTGGTTCGACCCCTACCGGGGCGTCGTCGTCCTCGCCCGCATCATCAACGGCAAGCTGCGCAAAGGCATGAAAATAAAGGTCATGTCCAACGGCAAGACCTTCGACGTCGAAAGCATGGGCGTCATGACCCCCAAGCCCGTCGAGATCGCCGAACTTACCGCCGGCGAAGTCGGTTTCTTCGTCGCCACCATCAAAAACGTAGCCGACACCAAGGTCGGCGACACCATCACCTCCGTCGAAAACCCCTGCTCCGAAGCCCTCCCCGGCTTCGAGGACATCAAAAGCATGGTCTTCGCGGGCCTCTACACCGTCGACTCGCACGAGCACGCCATGCTCCGCGACGCCCTCGAAAAACTTCGTCTCAACGACGCCTCTTTCTCCTTCGAGCCGGAGAGTTCCGTAGCCCTCGGCTTTGGCTTCCGTTGCGGCTTCCTCGGCCTGCTCCATCTAGAAATCATCCAGGAGCGCCTCGAGCGCGAGTACTCTCTCGACCTCATCACCACCGCACCCGGCGTCCGCTACAAGATGACCCTCACCGATGGCTCCGTCAGCGAGGTCGACAACCCCTCCCGCTGGCCCGATCCCTCCGAAATCGTCAGCATTGAAGAGCCTTTCATCATCGCGAAGATCCTCACTAACGAGGAGTACGTGGGTAATATCCTCAAACTCGTCGAAGACAAGCGCGGCCGCCAGCAGAACATCGAGTACGTCTCCGAAACCCGCGTCATGCTCACCTACGAGCTGCCGCTGAATGAAATAGTTTTAGACTTCTACGACCGCCTCAAATCCGTCTCGCGCGGCTATGCATCCCTCGACTACAACCTCGCCGGTTACTGGATCTCCCCCATGGTCAAGATGGACATCCTCATCGGCGGCGATCCCGTCGATGCGCTCTCGATCATCGTTCATCGCGACTTCGCCTACGACCGGGGCCGCGCGCTGGTCTCGAAGATGCGCGAACTCATCCCGCGCCAGATGTTCGAGGTCGCCATTCAGGCCGCGATCGGCGCCAAGGTCATTGCCCGCGAGACCGTCACCGCCATTCGCAAAAACGTCATCGCCAAATGCTACGGAGGAGACATCAGCCGCAAACGCAAACTCCTCGAAAAGCAGAAAGAAGGCAAGAAGCGCATGAAGCGAATCGGAAAAGTCGATATTCCACAGGAAGCCTTCCTCGCCGTGTTGAAGGTAGGAGAAGAGTAGCTCCATACAACTTTGGTGTAAGCCTCATCTTCGAGGCAGACTCCGGACAGCGGGAACTTTGCACCTATGGTCGAGATGCGATCGTCGCACGCGTCTGAGGCGAATACCCTTCGACACAATAGAATTTGTAACCGGATCGTAACCCCCGTCTGTGGAAACCATTGAAAGGCTTATAGTTCCACCGCAAGTAAAGGAATTTCGGGCAAAGATTTTGTTCGTGTATGCAAGCTTCTCATTTGGATAGGGTTATCACCAAAGCACACCTGCCGCGCACGGTGGGAGGATTCTAGCCCACGGCGACAGCCTCCTCTAACTCATCCAGCGATCCACAGGCTTTTCCACAGAACCAGCCATATGGTCCCCGAACCGAGGAGCAGGAAGGCGAAGAAGAGGCTCACCGCAAACCCTCTTCTTCGCCTTTTTCTGATATGAGAAACCTACTACCTCGTGGAGGGTGAATGCGGCGTGGTGCCAGTGCGTGGGCGAACGGGTGTTGGCGCCGAAGGAGCCGAAGGTGTCGGCGCGGCCACGCCCGAGGATGCGTTATAGGCCGTAACCACAGCCTGCGTCACATCCGTATTCGGAACCGCCCACATTACGTTGCTTTGCTGATTGCTGACATCGAGAAGCAGCGTGTATCCATTTTTCGCAACGTAGTCCTTCAGCGTAACCGAGACCTTCGCCGCCACCTTGCCGTAGGACTCCTGCAGATCGGCGTTGTAGGCCGTTTGAGCGTCCTCGGCATCGCGGTTCAACTGCTTTTCTTTGGTGTCGATGTTCTTCAGGCGAGTCGCTCTTTCTTCGTCTGACAACGTCGCGGGCGCACTCTGCAGCTGCTTCTTCAGCGAATCAACCTCCTGCGAAAGGGTGTCGATCTGAGTCTTCTTCGGCTCATACTTCTTCTGCACCTCCTGCACGGCGCGCTGACCTTCATTGGTTGCAAAGACAGCCTGCTCGAAGGCGACCAGCGCGATCTTTGCGGGAATAGCCTGTGGAGCGACCGCCGGTTCTGCAGCAGGCTGCGAAGCGGCAGCGGCAGGCGCGGGCGTCTGTGCCATACCGGCGGTCGCCAATCCCGCGCCAAGGGCTGAGACAAGAAAAAAGGTACGATTCATGCGTTTTACAGTGCTCCTTCTAGATCGTGTGACATTAGATCGTTCGAACTCCGAACAGCGTGAGGCCAACAGATATTGTTCAACTCAGATTGTGCGCGGAAGGTCGGCGGGTATCATTCGCCTCGCCCGGATAGATCTCCTTATTGCTCTCTACTGTTTCACGGCTTTGGAGTAGCAGGCCTTGGCGTAGTCGTTCTCGGGCGTGTGCTCGCCGCCGGCGCTGACGGGATAGGGGCCGCGACCCCCGAGGAGGTGTTATATGCATCCACCACGGCTTGCGAGATGTCGGTTCCGGGAAGTGTCCACAAAACTCCAACACCGCCCTGTTGTCCGGTATTGTCCAGAAGCATCGTGTAGCCGTTTTGCTGGACGTATTTAATAACAACGGGGCCCAACTTCCGTGCTACCTTTCCCAACGCCTCTTGAACATCCGCGTTATAGGCCGTGGAAGCGTCTTCACCGTCGCGCTGCAACTGCTTCTCCTTGACATCGATCGCCCGCAGACGCGTGGCCCGTTCCGCCTCGGACAGAGTTGCCGGAGCGCTTTGAAGCTGCTTCTTTAGCGAATCGACCTCCTGCGCAAGAGCCTGCAGCTGCGTCTTCTTCGGCTCATACTTCTTTTGCAGGTCCTGCAGGGTGCGTGCCCCTTCATTGGTGGCGGCGGCGGCCTGCTCGTACTCGATCAGCGCAATCTTCGCCGGTACTGCCTGGGGCGCAACCTTGGCGGGAGCGGCGGGTGTTTGCGAGGCGGCAGACTGGGCCACTCCAGCAGCGGAAGCCGTTCCCGCAGCAAGGGCGGTAAGAAGAACAAGAGAACGATTCATGCGATGTGTGGTACTCCTTCGGCGATTTGCGAAATTTCATCCGGCCTTCGGCGCACCGTCACGTGCCTTCCAAGCCATCCTCGACGCCACTCGACAAACGCGCCCCCATTGTAGAGACGCGTCCGCCTTCTTTCCTCGACGCTACAACTCACACCAGCGAATTGATAGTGATCGAGAGGGTGCCAGAACATCTCAAATTATAGGGCCGCGCCGAAGATGGGTCAATAATTGCTGGGACGCCGATTGCTGGGACGCCCCGGGCTGGCACGTGGTTACGGCCCGGAGCAATGGCTGGGCAGCGACATGGCAGGCCCTGCCGCAGCCGCATCACAAGCGCATCCCGAATCTTGGAGAAATCCGGTCTACATCTCCTGTTTTTAGAGGACCCTCGGGACAAAGACGCTCTAAGTAGCTGGAAAACTGAGGCCAGGGAATGGTCACTGAATTGCTTCCCTGCCATAGCGACTGGCACTATGCGCGGTATCAGTGCGACCCGACGCTGTAGTGACTCGGCTTGAAAGAACGCTGTGCCCAAAGTTGGTGCAGATCATCAGCCGCAAAGTCTGCTTCCCACGAGGAAGTTTTTAGGAGGCCAGTGACTGGCCATTGAAACAAGGGGCGACCTCCATGGGGCTGCCCCTTGTCCTTCTGTTAGGTTCTCTCTAAAGTTCTTCTTCAGTAGTCTGTGGCCCGAGAACCATCGCTGTAAAGAACCCTTGCCAAGTTGGCTCTTTGCGCGTACTCTTGGGATTGCCTTGTGAACCGGCTGTGGGTGCCGATCACTGTGTGCCCATCAAAACCTTGCCAATGGGGTAAGGAACGGGTCGGATTCACAGGATTTCAGGAGCCGGATCTCATCGGACTCTGTCGCAAACAGGTAGAGGGTGAAAAGGTTCGCTGCTGTGAAGCGTGCCAGACTGCGCGTAGCCGGTAAGACACTGGTTCGGTCGCAGCCAAACACTAGAAGACGTCCGTTCGAGTACAACTTGAGACTGTTTCCTCCGACGCTGCAATACGGGTTTGATTCGCATTCCGTGAACTCCACGGGAACGAAAATGCCGTCTGCGTGGGAGTGAACCGCTAATTGCGATCCAGCAATAGGAAGTGGAAGCATGACTTCAGAGCAGAATGCACCCGAGGTGGACTCTCACCAGGGTTCGACAATGTCACCCGACCGGCAAGGCGGAGACGCACAGTTCGATGGGCAAGATATTCCCCATGGTATGGGGCAGTCCAAAAGCAGCCGCCGCCGTCGCCGCAAGCGTAAGAACAAAGGATCGGAGACGCAGCAGGGCGCACCTCCCTCCGGCCAGGAAGGCTCTGAGCAGTCTGCGGGGCAATCCGGCGGCCAATCGATCGGTTCTGTTCAAGCCTCTGTCAGCCAGCCGCAGGCATTACAGCCGCAAGGCTCACAAGCTGGCCAGCAGCAGAATGGCGCTTCCAGCGGCAAACGGTGGAAGAAGAAGTTCCGTGATCGCGACCGGCAACGCCCCCCCGAAAATCCCGGCAATATCGCCGCGAGTGGCAGCAACGGAGGCGGTTTCCGCGACAGCAACAGTCACCAGCCGGGCAATGGCGGCGGCTTCAAGCGAAAGGGCGGAAGCGGCGGTGGCGGCGGCAAGCAGCAGCGCGGCCCACGCAGCTTTGTCGGTCCCATGGACCACAGCTACCGGGTCGTAAACGGCAACTTCGCGGAGGCTCCGCCTTCTACCATGGACTCCCACGGCAACTACCAGGGGCGTAGCAACGGTCATGGTGGGGGACGCGGTTACCAGAGCGACTCTCAGCCGATCGACTATTCGCAGGGGCGCGCCATTCCTATCGCCGAGGACGCACCCACAAAGATCTTCTTCTTCATCGAAGATCTCTTCTTCATCGCGAAGATTCAGGAGACCGCGCGAAAGCTCGGAGTCAAGGTCGCCTTCGTCAAGAACGACAAGGAAGCGATCGCCTCGCTGGTTGGCGGCGAGGAAGAGGACCGGCCAGGCCTCATCGTCTTCGACCTCAACAACGCGAACGCCAAGCCGCTGACACTGATTCCCAAACTTAAGGCGAAGCTCAAACGCAGCACCTCGATCGTAGGCTTCCTATCGCATCTTCAGGGCGACTTGAAGGCCAAGGCGGTCGAAGCCGGCTGCGACACGGTGATGCCGCGAGCGGCGTTCTCACAGAACCTGCCAAATCTTCTCCGGCGGTACGGCATCGTGGAAGAAGAAGAGCTGAACTTCAATCAGTAGTCAAGACTCCTGCCGGCAACGAAGCACGCTCCACCGAAACACACAACCATCGATAACGAATGGCCTTGCGGGTAACTCCGTCGGGCCATTTCTTTTGGGGACGTGCTATAGGGACCTGCGTCATATGAGGCTCTCGAGGTAGAACAGACATCAGCGGCAACTCAGCCAGGCGGCCACCTCATGGCTCTCCCGCCGAGCAGATGCAGGTGAAGATGCTGCACGGTCTGCCCCCCGTCGTCACCTGTATTGACAACGATCCGGTAACCTCGGGCAAGATTGTGGCTGCGGGCGATCTCCGCCGCACTCGCCATCAGGTGCCCGAGCAAAGCCGCATCCTCCACCATGCACTTCGACTGGGAGGCGATGTGCTTCTTGGGGATAACGAGCAGATGCGTGGGTGCCTGCGGGTTGATATCCGGAAAGCCAATACACTGCTCATCTTCATACACACGATTGGCAGGGATCGTGCCGGACACGATTTTGCAGAATAGACAGTCTGGAGACATGGGAGAAGTTACTCAGTGGTCCTGTAAGCCCTGGCTCGTAAACTCTTTTCGGCCATTCATCGGCCGCTTCCCGGTTCATCGATGCTTTGCTTCGGAAAATACTTCGGATGCTGCCCAGCCGTCCAGGGGTTGTAGACTGCCGCGAAGGCCGCCCGGCTCCCTGTAGAAGGATGGCTGAACATCCAGAACTCGACAAAGGGATGGGTCGCTGGATCCTCCAACGAGGTCTCGCCCAGAAGCTGGAACCCTTCCACCGTGCTCTTCTGTGGGTCTGGAACAACGCCGTGAATCGCCTCCTGGCCGTAAATGTCCGCTGCATGTTCGATCGAACGGCTGAAGCTGTTTCCAACAGGAGCCGAGACAAACGAAAGTGAATTCAGCACCAGCGCCAGGACAGAAAGATAAGCCCAGTCCTCCTGCGAACGTATCTTCCATCGCGTGCCGAAACGGCGGAGCAACCATTGGGTCATCCGCTGCCCGGCAAAAAAAGCAAGCAGCAGCGCAGCGGCAGTGAACAGCAGACCATATGCGATGTGGTGCAGCGCATAGTGCCCAAGCTCATGGCCAAAGATCCCTGCCAGTTCATCCGGCGTGGACCGCGCGATCGTCGTGTCCCACAAGACGAGCCGCTTCGATGGGCCGAATCCCGTGACATATGCGTTCAGCCCGGTAACTTTTTCGCTGGCCCGCATATAGAACATCCTGTCCGGGGGAAGGCTTACGCCACTTCGATCCGTCACTTTTTCAAGCTGCTCCACGAGCACGGGATGCGCCTGTTCGAGCGGCTCGAACCTGTCGAAGAGGGGATCGACCAGGACGGGAGAAAGAAGCACCCCAAACAGCACCGCGGCCATCGCCGGTATCCAGAACCAGAACCACCATCGGTCCGGCGATCTGCGGATGATCCAGAACAGCAGCATCACAAGCAGCGAGGCGATCGACCAGGTGAGCAGGAAGCTCTTTATCCAGTCGGCGATCCAACTTCTCCAGCCCTGCACCGACAACCCAAAGGCCAGCGTAACATGATGCCCGTAGATGCGGAGCGGAGCGTTGAGCAGCGCTGTCGCCGTCAGAAACAAGAACACGAAAATAAAACATTGCAACCAGCGGTTCTTCGTCAACGCTTCAGCGGCGTTCCGCATCCGCGGCGGTACGCCCGCTCCAAGCAGGAGCAGGACCTGAAGAATACCCCATGTACTACCAGCGAAGTAGAGCGTCGTTCGGCTTCGAAAGAGCTCATCGGCGAGCTTCAGCCTGTCCGGAGCCAGTGTGTAGACCGGCGGATTTCGCGCGGCCATGCGCAAAGCCTGCGCCTCTGTCTGGGTTGGCCGTTCGATTCGGGCCGGCAGAACAATGACGACAGCGGCAGCGATGAGCAGAAGCAGGATCGTGCGAATATTCATCGACTCGCTATTTCCTGGTACGGGGATTTAGATCGGCGTTTGCAGCGGGTGTGAACTCAAAAGCGGCCACAAGGATTGTACCGAATGCGCGAGATCTTCAGTATTTCAACCGGTAGCGAAGTTCGGCAAAGATTTCGCGTGGGTCGTTATAGTGGAAGCCGCCGAAGGTAAGGCTGTTGTCGAGCAGGACGCGGCGGTTGGCTACGTTGGTGGCCGTAATCGAGGTAGTAATATTCTCGCCGAATTGTTTGCCCAGCGAGATGTCGAAGGTGGTGTGCTGGGGAAGGTAAGGGTCGGGGTAGCGCGGGTCGGCGGGTGGACCGTTCGGATCGAATCCGCCGTTGGTGAAGCCAGAGCCGTAGTAGACGTTGGTGGAAGCAGTGGCGCGCCAGGGCAGAGTCGCGTTGAAGCCAAGATTGAGGGTATTGCGTTGGTCGTGGTCGACCGGGTGATAGCCAGGGTTTACATCGCACTGGGGTGACGTGACGGGAGCGCAGATAAGGCCGCCGGTAATAGCTCCGCGCTGCTCGGCAATCTGGTTCGAGTAGGCAAGATGCGCTTGTCCGAGATGACCCAGACGCGGAGAGCGAAGGGAAAGCTCCCAGGCGCGGATGAGCGCTCCGTCGATGGTGACGGGAAAGTAGATGCTGGAGTCGCCCAGGTTCGAGTGATCGAGGAAGTTGTTGACGCGTGTCTTGAAGGTGTCGGCGTCGAGCAGCCAGCCGCGCAGAGGAATCTGAACCCCGAACTGATGCTCTTCATCCCGTTCCCCGTGCAGGGGAGTGAAGTCGGTGTTGTTAGCCTGAGCGAAGTCGACGACCGGGCCTGCGGCGGTGAGCAGCGGCGGAGGCTGATAGAAGCGGCCGTAGAAGCCGCGGAAGACCCAGTTGAGCTTTGGCAATCGCACTGCTGCGCCGACGCGCGGATCGGTTTCATTCTCTGTAAATTGCCCCTGGAAACGCGTCTGACGGAGACCGGCAATGAGCGTAAGCCAGGAGGTGGGTTTGTAGTTGTCGGAGACATACTCTTCGATCACGCCTCCGTTGGCTGCATCAGGAAGACTGAATGGCGCGGTCCCGGAGCCGTCATTGAAGATCGCGCCAAAAAGGTAATTATCGTGCTGGCCGAAGGAGTAGAAGCCTGTTTCTATCGTGTTGCGTTTCACTTCGGTCGTAATGGAGGCCTGCACGCCGGCATAGGTAGAGCCCCGATGCGACGTGGTAGCTACAGGCGCATCCTCCGGGCTGGAGTCGTAGTCGGCGCGGTTGTAGTGGAAAAAAGGCGAGAGCTGGAGAACGGTCGAAGAGTTGAAGGTACGCAGCCACGAGAAGGCCGCAAAACCGTCAGTCTCGTGCTGGGCGTCGCGCAGGCCGCTGGAGTCGAACTGCTGGTTGCCGGCACTGTTCGGGTCGGAGTCGTAGGGGATCTGAAAAAAATCTTTACGAAGCTGCGTCACCAGGCGGAGCTGGTCCTTCGGCGCCGGGTTGTAGATGAACGACGCGAAGCCGCCATAGCCGTTCGCGGCATCGTGAAGCACCTTGCCGGTAGGCGGCGCAAGTCCGTAGTCGCTGCGATTGCCGCTGAGGCTGGCATAGTAAGCGAAGCGTTGCGTGTGATCCCCGAGATTGATCTGATCGTTGGTCTGGAGGAAACTGCCCGCGCTGAGAACGACCTCCGCCTGACGGTCGCGCTCGAAGCCCGTCCGGGGCACGACGTTGAACACCCCGTAAGTGCGGTCGCCGGTATCCGCGGTATAGCTCCCGCGCTGGACCTCGATATAGTCGATGTCCTTGGGGTCGATCTGTGCGCCGAGGTTGCTCGCGATATTGGTATTCGGAATCTGGACGCCATCGATGAGCCAACTGACCTGATGGCCGCCGCGCATGTGCAGCATGTCGTGGGTCATGTAAGCGCCCGGGACATAATCGGTGATCATCGCCATGCTGTTCGTGCGATCTGCTCCCGGGGTCTGGGCGATCTCTTCCCGGCTGATCAGGGTCGTCGGGGTGACGGTGTTGACGTTCGCGGCACTAGCATCCGAGGTGACCGTGGCGGATTGCTGAACGGAGGCAAGAGGAAGCTCGAAATGCAGGATGGGAGCAGTGCCGGAGGCGATGGTCAGCATCTGCCGGACGGCAGCGAAGCCGGACTGGGAGGCGGTGATGATGTAGTCCCCAAGCGGGATGGAAGAGAGAGTGAAGGAGCCGTCGGGTGCCGTGGTGGCTGTGGTCGTGAAGGTAGAGCTGGCTGCTTCGAGTGAGATGCGGGCCCCGGCGATGGGACGGTGCTGGGGATCGTGGACGACGCCGTGAAGCTGGCTGAAGATAGCGGCGTGAAGGAGGGGGTCGCTTGAGAGGAGGAAAAACAGAAAAAATAACGCAGTTTTTCGCATGGAGCTTCCCTGGCCAGTGAGCTGGCGAAGTTGGAACGTTCGATGAAAGGAGCCAGCGCAGTGCCCGCTGGAGCGACTCGCTGGTGTGGTGGCGACGCTGCTAGACGGGGAGCGCCGGAGGGCCGCGCTTCTGGCGGGAGCGGTCGAGAGCGACGCGGGCGCACGCCTGAGTCTGCGGCTTCTGGGCAGGGTTGCTTACGATCTCAGCGAAGAGTAGCGAGGCTGACAGAACTGCGTGGTCACCATGCGGGAGCTGGATGACCACGGCCGGCCATGCGGGGCAGCGCTGCGGCACGGCGGACAGGCTCGTTTGGGAAGAAGACCTGGCGGCCTGCGCCATCATCCCCATGCAGTGATGAGCGCCATTGCGTCTGCAGCAGGCGGGCAGGTTCGCACTAGATACGGAGACGGAGGCAAGCGCGGGCGCGATCAGCGAAAAGCTGAAGAGCAGAAGCAGCGTGAGGCTGATCAGGCGTCGCACAATATGATTGTAGCGGAGCGGGCGGCCGGGTTATCACACGTTGAACTTGAAGAAGAGAATGTCGCCGTCCTTGACGACGTACTCCTTGCCTTCAGAGCGAAGCAGCCCCTTTTCTTTTACGGCCTGTTCGCTCCCATAGGTGAAGAGGTCGTCGGAAGCATAGGCATCGGCTTTGATGAAGCCCTTCTCAAAGTCGGAGTGGATGACTCCCGCGGCCCCCGGCGCCTTGGTCCCGCGCCGGATCGTCCACGCACGGACCTCCTGCACACCCGCGGTGAAGTAGGTGACAAGGTCGAGCAGCCGGTAGGCGGAGTGGATGAGGCGGTTGAGGCCGGGCTCCTTGAGGCCGAGAGATTCGAGGAACTCCGTCCGCTCGGCAGGTTCGAGCTGGGCGATCTCCGACTCCAGCGCCCCGCAGATGCGGACGACCTGGCTGCCTTCTTCCGCCGCGCGCTTTTCCACGGCCTGCGTGTAAGCGTTGCCTTCAATCAGACCGGCTTCGTCTACATTGGCGACGTACAGCTGCGGCTTGGAGGTGATGAGGAACAGCTCGCGGGACAGGATCTTTTCATCTTCCGTAAGGTCGGCCGTGCGGGCGGGCCTGCCGGCATTCAGCGCCGTAAGAAGCTTCTGCAGCATAGCGTGTTCGGCTTTGATCTTGCCATCGCTCGACGCCTTGGCGGCGCGCTCGACCTTGGTGTTGCGCTTCTCTACGGTGTCCAGGTCGGCGAGCAGCAGTTCGGTGTTGATGATGTCGATGTCGTGGATCGGATTGACGCCCCCGGCGACGTGGATCACCTCGGGGTCGTCGAAGCAGCGGACGACATGGCAGACCGCATCGGTAGCGCGGATGTGGCCAAGAAACTGGTTGCCCAGTCCTTCTCCTTTGCTGGCCCCCTCGACCAACCCGGCGATGTCGATGAACTCCATCGTGGTCGGGACCAGCGACTTGGGCTTGATAAGCTCTGAGATCTTGGCCAGGCGTTCATCGGGCACGGTGACGACGCCGGTATTGGGGTCGATGGTGCAGAACGGGTAGTTGGCGGCTTGTGCTTTGGCTGAGGTGAGGGCATTGAAGATGGTGCTTTTTCCGACGTTGGGCAGGCCAACGATTCCGCAATTGAGAGGCATTTTCCGTCGTTCCTTGTTACGAGACCTGTTGGCGTCGTTGGGTGTCTTCTTACAGGATAGTTCATGGGGTGCGACACAGCGAAAGGCGTAGCGGCGATCTACGGATGGGAACACCATGAGAGCAAGCATCCCGCGACTCCGGTTGCGCCGGAATTAGGGTCGAGTGAGGACTCGCAGAATGGATTTTCACTTGCCGGGGTCCGCTTTCACAGGTAGGCTGGTGCGGATGTTCGAGGTGAGTGCAATGCGGCGAATCTTTATGGTGTGTGCGGTGGCGATCGTTGCATCGGGCGTGGCACAGGCGCAAGCGGGACCTGCGGCCGAGGTGCAGCGGAGCTATGCGGGAACGAAGGCGAACATCCTCAAGGCGGCGGACAAGATGCCGGCCGAGGACTATCAATTCAAGCCGACGCCGGACGTGCGGACCTTCGCCCGGGTCCTGAACCACGTCACCGAGGCGCAGTTGCACAGTTGCGCCGCTGTGAACGGTACCGCCATGGACGCCCTGCCGGCGGTTCCCCCGGAGACCGCCGACAAGACGGCCGTGGTCGAGGCGCTCAAGGCTTCGTTCGCGGCGTGCGACAAGGCGTTTGCTTCGGCCACCGATGGCGGATTGGGACAGATGGTGGACATGGGAAAGATGAAGCGGTCGCAGGTCGGGCTGCTGTGGGGAACCGTCTCGCATGACACCGAGCAATATGCGACACTCGCGCTCTACATGCGCTTGAAAGGACTGGCGCCCCCCAGCAGCGAAAAATAACCGGCTCATCGCCGCGTCCTGACCCATCTACACCCCCATGTTGGACGTCCGGGTACAAGTCCCGGTGAACCGGCCTGCAACCGTGTTGCGATACTCAGAGCCGCCGCATCTAACCTGGCGAAGACGGCAGGCGATGTGAGCGGTGTGCTCCCTTGTTGAGCCTGTCCGTGTCTCACGCGGGCCAACGGAGGAATCATGTCGAGCCTACAGGTGCCGGTTACGGCTGAAGACCACATCCAGGGGCAACCCCGCGCGAAGATGACACTGGTCGAATATGGCGACTATCAGTGTCCTCACTGCCGGGCTGCGGACGGTGTCGTGAAGAAGTTGCAGCGGCACTTTGGCGAGCGCCTCCGCTTTGTCTATCGCAACTTTCCGTTGACAGAAATCCACGAGATGGCCGAACCGGCCGCGGAGGCAGCGGAGCTCGCCGGTTCCAGGGGCAAGTTCTGGGAGATGCACGATGCCATCTTCAAAAACCAGACGGGATTGGATGCTTCCATGCTGCTGCAACTCGCAGAGGACCTGGGGCTGGATGCCCAGGAGGCCAGGGCGGCGGTCGAAGATCAGGAGTTCGCAGAAAAAATCCAGAGAGACGTGGCCGGAGCCCTGCAGTGCGGAGTACATGGGACGCCTACGTTCTTTATCAACGGGGAGCAGTATGCCGGGGGGTGGATCTATGACGATCTGGCGGAAGCAATCGAGCGGGCTTGAGGGTCGCTGCCTCAACCGTCGCGCAAAGAAAAAGGTGAGATGAACGACGGGTACGATCTGCGGCGGTTTGTCGATGCGCAGCAGGGCATCTACGAGCAGGCCTGCGCGGAGTTGCGTGCCGGACACAAGCGGAGCCATTGGATGTGGTTCATCTTTCCGCAGATCGAAGGGCTGGGGAGCAGCCCGACCGCGGTTCGTTATGCCATCTCGTCGCTGAACGAGGCGGTTGCCTACCTGGACCGTGCGGTGCTTGGGCCGCGGCTGCGTGAATGCACAGGCATCGTGCTCGGGCTGGATGGACGATCCGTGAGCGAGATCTTCGGATACCCCGATGACCTAAAGTTCCACTCGTCCATGACCCTGTTCGCGCAGGCTGCGACCGAACCAGAGATTTTCCTTGAGGCTCTGGAAAGGTACTTCGGCGGCAAGCTGGACGCTGCGACGTTGGAACGGCTAGGCCGCAGGTAGCGCATCGCGGGAGCGATAGATGACAATCCCGCCTCAGCGCTACAGACTAATCGCCGCTCACCGTCTGCGGCACCGCACGCGACGCGCGTCGTCGTTGCCCCGCCCGCTCGAACCGGCCCCGCAGCCGGTCGAAGAAAAGATAGACGACCGGCGTAGTAAACAGGGTAAGTGCCTGCGACACAATCAAGCCGCCAACAATCGTGATACCCAGCGGCCGCCGCAGTTCGCTTCCTGTCCCATGCCCCAGGGCCAGCGGCAATCCGCCCAGGAGAGCCGCCATCGTCGTCATCATAATGGGCCTAAAGCGCAGCAGGCAGGCCTCATAGATGGCCTCGCGCGGCGTCTTCCCGTGTTGCCGTTCCGCGACCAGCGCGAAGTCGATCATCATAATAGCGTTCTTCTTCACAATCCCGATCAGCAGAATAATCCCAATCATCGCGATCACGCTAAGGTCGACCTTGAACAACAGCAGTGCGACAATCGCCCCCACCCCCGCCGAAGGCAGCGTCGAAAGAATCGTCAGCGGATGGATGAAGCTCTCATACAGAATTCCCAGCACTATATAGACCGCCACCAGCGCCAGCAGAATCAGCCACGGCTCGCTCGAAAGTGAATCCTTGAACGCCTGCGCCGACCCGGCAAAGCCGCCATGGATGGCGGACGGCATACCGATATCCACGCGCGCCTGCTCGATTGCCTTGGTCGCCTGGCTCAGCGACGCGCCGGGCGTCAGGTTGAACGACAGCATCGCAGACGGCGACTGCGACTGGTGATTCACCGCCAGCGGTATCCGCTGCTGCTCAAAGTGCGTCACCGCCGACAGCGGCACCATCGCGCCGGTCGTGCTCTTGACGTAGATCTCTTTCAGCGCATCCGGGTCGCGCTGGAAGTTGTCCGCAACCTCCATAACGACGTGGTGCTGATTGAGCGGAAGGTACGTCGTCGAGACCTGCGCCTGCGAGAATGCATCCGACAGTGTCGAATCGATCGTCAGGGGCGACACTCCCAGCCGGCTTGCCGTGGCGCGGTCGATCACCAGTTGAGCGCGCAGGCCGGACTGCTGCTGATCCGTCGCCACATCTTTCAACTCCGGCAGCCTGTCCATCGCCGCCTTCAGCTTCGGCGCCCACTCGTTCAACTCCTTCAGGTTGTCTGCCGTCAGCGAATACTGATACTCCGTCGGCGAACTGCGCCCACCGATCCTCAAATCCTGAAACGACTGCAGATAAAGCTGAACACCGGGAATCTTGCTCACCTTCGGGCGGAGCCGGTCCAGAATCACCTGCGCCGAATCGCCAATCTTGTTCCGCTCCGCATCCGGCTTCAGCGCCATGAACATGAACCCTGAATTGACATTGCCGCGGCCACCCGAAAAAGCTACAACATCCTCTATGCTCCGGTCCTGTCCCACGATCGCGGCCAGAGCCAGCACCTTCTTCTTCAAATCGGGAAAGGAGACATCCTGCTGCCCCTGGACCTGTCCTCCGATGCGCCCCGTGTCCTGCTCCGGAAAGAACCCCTTCGGCACCAGGATGTAGAGATAGACATTCAGCACAAAGGTCAGCACCGTCACCGTCAGCATCAGGGTCTGGTGCTCGAGCACCCAGCGCAGGCCTCGTTCGTACTCCGCCGCCATCCAGGCCAGCGCCTGCTCGCCCCAGCGATAGATCCGTCCGTGCCGCCGGCTGCCGTGCGACTCCAGGAACTTCGCGCTCAGCATGGGAGTCGTCGTCAGCGAGACCACCAGCGAGACCAGAATGGCCACCGATAAAGTCACGGCAAACTCGCGGAACAGCCGCCCCACAATGCCGCCCATCAGCAGAATCGGGATGAACACCGCGATCAGCGACGTGCTCATCGACACCACCGTGAAGCCGATCTCCTTCGAGCCCACCATCGCGGCCTGGAACGGCGTCAGCCCTTTCTCCAGGTGGCGGCTGATGTTCTCGATCACCACAATCGCATCGTCCACCACGAAACCCGTCGAGATCGTCAACGCCATCAGCGACAGGTTATCGAGCGTATACCCCAGCAGATACATCACTGCAAAGGTCCCCAGCAGACTCAGCGGCACCGAAACCGTCGGGATCAGCGTCGATCGCACCTCGCGCAGGAACAGGAACACCACCAGGATCACGAGCACGATCGAGACCATCAAGGTCCGGGTCACGTCCTTCACCGACGCGCGAATCGTCACCGTCCGGTCGAGCGCGATATGCATCTGGATCGCCGGCGGGATCGATGCCTGCAGGCGCGGCAGCATCGCCTTCACGTTGTCCACCGTCTGGTTCACGTTCGCGGTCGAGGTCTTGAAGATCAGCACGATGATGGCGGGCTTGCCGTTGTAGACACCGCCGGTGTGGATATCCTCGACGCTGTCGACGACCTTCGCCACGTCTTCTATCCGCACCACGCCGTGCGACGCGCCCACGCCAGCCTGCATCCCCGGAGAAGCCGCTCCATCGGCCGCTCCTGCGCTGACAGGGGCGCTGACAGGCGCGGTACTCGTCCTTGTCGCCGTAGTCGCATTGGCAGCGGTACCGTTTGCAGGAGGTGTGCTGTTGGTCACAGCGCTCGCCACCGAGGCCGGCAGCCCCGTGCTCGCCGGAGCCGCACTCACCGGTCCGCGGTCCGTCGCGATAATCAGGGGAGCATAGGCGGCGGCGCCAAACAACTGATCCGTCGTGCTGATCTGCCAGCGCTTGCCGTCGCCTTGCAGATAGCCCTTCGGCTGGTTGACGTTCACGGTGCCGATGGCCGCGCGCAGAGCTTCCAGCCCGACGCCGTAGTGCGCCAACTGCGTCGGGTTCGCCTCGATGCGCACCGCGGGCTTCGCGCTGCCCCCGCAGAAGGCCTGTCCAACGCCCTGCACCTGCGCGATCTTCTGGGCCAGGATGCTGTCGCACGTGTCGTACAACTGCGGCACGTTCATCGTGTCCGAGGTCAGCGCCAGGATCAGGATCGGCGAATCCGCAGGATTGATCTTGTAGTAGCTCGGATTGCTCGGCAGGTTCGCGGGCAACTGACTCCGGGCCGCGTTGATGGCCGCCTGCACATCGCGCGCGGCTCCATTCACATCACGGCTCAGGTCGAACTGCATGACGATCGAAGCCGCTCCGGTCGACGAAGACGAGGTCATCTCGTTGATGCCCGCTATCTTCGCAAACTGCCGTTCAAGCGGCGTCGCCACGGCTGAGGCCATGGTCTCGGGATCGGCGCCCGGAAGGCTCGCGCCCACCGAGATGACAGGGTATTCGACCTGCGGCAGACTCGCCACCGGCAGGAGCACATAGGCCACCGCGCCCGCCAGAATGACCGCAATCGACATCAGAAATGTCGCGACTGGCCGTCGAATGAATGGTGCCGAAAAATGCATATCTTCCTGGAGCGCTCCCAACCTGTCTATCGCCGATCAGAAAACGCCGTCTCGTGGATCAGAAAATCGCTGTCATTCTGGGCGGAGCGAAGAACCCCCGCAGTTGTCGTTGCTTGTTCTGTCCTTCCCTGCACCGGCCACAAATTCCTGACACTCAAAGAACGTTGCTCCGATTTGTTCCTTAAACTTCAATCCGCTGAAAACGTGTGCTCCATCAGCTCCGCATGTACCGGTCTCTTCCGTCTAGAACCGCGTGCGATGCGGTCGAAGAACAGGTACACCACGGGCGTCGTAAACAGCGTCAACACCTGTGACACAATCAACCCGCCCACGATCGTGATGCCCAGGGGCCGGCGCAGTTCGCTTCCCGTGCCTGTGCCCAGCGCCAGCGGCAGTCCGCCAAGCAGCGCCGCCATGGTGGTCATCATAATGGGCCGGAAGCGCAGCAGGCACGCCTGATAGATCGCCTCTTCGGGCGACATGCCCTGCTCGCGCTCAGCCTCCAGGGCGAAGTCGATCATCATGATCGCGTTTTTCTTCACAATACCGATCAGCAGGATGATGCCGATCAGCGCAATCACGCTCAGGTCCACATGAAAGATCAGCAGCGCCAGGATCGCGCCAACCCCGGCCGAGGGCAGCGTCGAGAGAATCGTGATCGGGTGAATGTAGCTCTCGTACAACACACCCAGCACGATGTAGACGACGATCAGCGCGGCCAGAATCAGCAGCGGCTCATTCGCCAGCGACGCTTCAAATGCCCGCGCGGAGCCTTGGAATTCGGCATTCACGCTGGGTGGCATGCTCAGCTCTGCCTTCGCCTTGTTCACCGCCGTCACCGCATCGCCGATGGACTTGCCGGGGGCCAGATTGAACGAGATCGTCACGGCGGGGAACTGCCCCTGGTGATTGATCGCGAGCGAGGTCTGCTTCTGTTCGAAATGGGTGAACGTCGACAGCGGAACCTGCGTCCCGTTCGAGCTCTTCACGTAGATGTTGGGCAGCGATGCCGGACTCTTCTGAAACTTCGGAGCCACTTCGAGAATTACGTGGTACTGGTTCTGCTGGGTGAAGATCGTCGACACCTGCCGCTGCGCAAAGGCATCGTCCAGCGTGTCGTCGATGTTCTGCGGCGTGATGCCCAGCCGCGATGCCGTATCGCGATCGATCACTAGGTTCGCCTCCAGCCCGCTCAACTGCTGGTCGCTCGCCACATCGCTCAGGATCGGGCTCTGCTTCAGCTTGGCCACCATGCGGTCGGTCCATACGGCCAGTTCGTCGGCATTGGCATCTTCGAGCGAATACTGATATTGGGTGCGGCTCACGCGGTCCTCGACGGTCAGGTCCTGCAGGGGCTGCAGATAACATTGAATGCCGTCGACCTTCGCCACCTCCGGGTCCAGCCGCCGGATCACATCGAGCGCCGAAGCCTTGCGCTGCTCCCGGTCCTTCAGGTTGATCTGGATGCGGCCGCTGTTCAACGTCATGTTCGTGCCATCGACTCCAATGAACGACGACACGCTCTCCACATCGGGGTCGCGCAGGATCAGCTTCGCCAACGTCTGCTGCCGCTCGGCCATATCGGCGAAGCTGATGGTCTGCGGAGCCTCGGTGATGCCCAGCAGCACGCCCGTGTCCTGCACCGGAAAGAAGCCCTTCGGCACGATGAGGAATAAATACACCGTCAACAGGAATGTAGCCAGCGTCACAAGTAGCGTTGCCGTCTGGTGACGCAGCACAAACCGCACGCCCACCCCATACTTCGCAATCACGTACTCGAAGAAGTCTTCGCTCCTGCGGTAGAACGCATTCTGCTCGCTATGGGGTTTATGCCGCAGCAGCTTGGCGGACATCATCGGCGTCAGGGTCAGCGAAACGAATGCCGAAACCAGAATTGTAACCGCCAGCGTTACAGCAAATTCGCGGAACAGCCGACCCACGATATCGCCCATAAACAGCAGCGGGATCAGTACCGCGATCAGGCTCACCGTCAACGAAACGATCGTGAAGCCGATCTGTTCCGAGCCCTTCAGCGCGGCCTCCAGAGGGGGATCGCCCTGCTCCAGATAGCGCGAGATATTCTCGATCATCACGATGGCGTCATCCACCACAAAGCCCGTAGAGATCGTCAATGCCATCAGCGAAAGATTGTTCAGGCTGTATCCCAGTAGGTACATCACGCCGAACGTCCCCACGATCGACAGCGGCACCGCGACCGAAGGAATAATCGTCGCCGCAATCGACCGCAGAAACAGGAAGATCACCATCACGACCAGGCCGATGGTCAGGATCAGCGAGAACTGCACGTCCTTAACCGACGCCCGGATCGTGTTCGTCCGGTCCGTCAGCACCTCCAGCTTTACCGTCGCAGGCAGCGTCGAGCGCAGTTGCGGCAGCAGCTTCTGCACCTCGTCCACCACGCCGATGATGTTCGCGCCCGGCTGCCGCTGGATGTTCACGATTACCGCCGGCTTCAGCATGGCCGGGCGTTCCGGCTGGTCCTTGGTGGCAGGCTGTGCCGCGGTCCCCATCCACGCGGCCTGAAACAGGTTCTCCGCGCTGTCCACAGAATTCGCCACGTCCGACAGCCGCACCGGAGAGCCGTTCCGGTACGCGATAATCACCTTGCTGTAGTCCGCGCTCGAAAGCAGTTGATCGTTGTCGCCGATCGTGTACGCCTGCTTGGCTCCGTTCAGGTTGCCCTTCGCCTGATCGACGTTCGCCGTTCCCAGCGCGCCGCGGATGTCCTCCAGGCTCAGCCCGTAGTTTGCCAGCGCCGTCGGGTTCGCCTGGATCCGCACCGCCGGCTTCTGGCCGCCGTTGATCGAGACCAGCCCCACCCCCGAGAGCTGCGAGATCTTCTGCGCCATCACCGTGTCGGCGAGGTCCTCCACCTGCGCCAGTTGCATCGAATCGCTCGATAGCGCCAGCGTCATAATCGGCGCGTCTGCCGGATTCACCTTGCTGTACACCGGCGGGTTCGGCAAGTCCTTCGGCAGATAGCTGAAGCCCGCATTGATCGCCGCCTGCACATCCTGCTGGGCGACATCGATCGACTCCGACAGCGCAAACTGCAGCGTAATCACGCTTCCCCCGCCGGAACTCGTCGACGTCATCTGGCTCAGCCCGGGTATCTCCCCGAACTGCCGCTCCAGGGGCGCCGTGACCGACGATGCCATCACCTGCGGACTGGCTCCCGGGTAGAACGTCAGCACCTGGATCGTCGGGTAGTCCACCTGCGGCAGCGCCGACACCGGCAGTTGCTGATACGCGACAAAGCCCGCAAGCAAAATGGCCACCATCAAAAGCGAGGTGGCCACAGGCCGCAGAATGAATGGGCGTGAAGGACTCATGCGTTACCCCTCAGCCTGTCGCGATACCGATAGGGACGGGACCAGCCCTGCCGCGGTCCCGCTGCCGCCACTCGCCGGAGCCTGCCGCGGAACCACCCTGCTCCCGTTCTTCAGCTTCTCCTGCCCGTCCACGACCACCCGGTCGCCTGGATTCAACCCGGCGCTCAGAATCACCTGCGTGCCCTCCGTCAGGTCCACCTTCACCGGCCGCGCCTCCACGTAGTAGTCCGACTTGCTTCGTCGCGCCGCTCTTGCCTCTGCCACGCCCGGCTTTGCTCCTTCGGCATTCTTCGCCTCCAGCTGAGCCTCCGCCGGGTCGAAAGGCGGCTGTCCCTTCTTCAGCAGATAGACGAAGTTCCCCTGCGAACCCGTCTGCAGGGCCGCGGCGTTGATCACCATGGCATCCCGCTTCTCCTGCAGAATTAGCCGAACATTGACGAACTGATTCGGAAACAGGGCCCCGTCGTTGTTCGGGAACACAGCCTTCACCTTAACTGTGCCCGTCGTCGTATCGATCTCGTTATCCACCGTCAGCACGCTTCCTGTCGCCAGGTGCGTCGCCTCCGACCGGTCATACGCCTCAACCACCAGCTTGGCTCCCGCCCGCGTCTTCTTCAGCACCTCCGGCAACTGGTCTTCCGGCAGCGTAAAGATCACCGCGATCGGCCGCAACTGCGTTACCACCAGCAGCCCCGTCGTATCGGCCGCATGCACGATATTGCCCGCATCCACCTGCCGCAGCCCGACCACGCCATCGATCGGCGAAACAATCTTCGTATATCCCAGGTTCACCTTCGCGGCCTCGATCGACGCCTGATCCGCCGCCAGCGAGCCCTCCGCCTGTCCTGCGGTCGAAACCTGCAGTTGTTGGCTCTCCTTCGACACCACACCGGCCTGCAGCAAGGCCGTATAGCGTGCCGCTTCCGCCTTCGCGTTCTCCGCATTGGCCTGGTCCTTCACCAGTTGCCCCTGCGCCTGCGCCACCGCCGCCTCGTACGGCTTCGGGTCAATCTCGACCAGCAGCTCTCCCCGCTTTACCGCCTGCCCCTCGCGCACATTCACGCGCATCAACTGCCCGTCCACACGCGTCTTGATGGTCACGGTGTTGTACGCGGTCACCGTCCCCAGCTCGGTCAGGTAGATGGGCATGGTCTTCTGCTGCACCGCGTCCACCTGCACCGGCGTCGGAACATCCTGCGCCGCCTCCATCCGCGCCGCCTTGTTGTCCTGCTCCGCCGAGTTACTGCGAATCTTCCATACCGCCGCGCCCACCAGCAGCGCGATCACCAGCACAACCAGCCACTTCCGCCAGCCCGAACCCGCCGGGGTCAGCGGATCATTCGGGTTATTCGGGTCATCCGGGCTCTCCGGCACGGACACCTCGCCGTGGGGCCTGGGCAAAGGCCGCGTGGAAGCTTGTTCCTCGTCGCGTAACTGTACTGAAGACTCTGACGACACCATGGGGGAGCTCACCGCACTCTCGAAGATTCGACTGATCCTATCTCTGATTGTTACCTCAGATATCTCAGAATACTTGATAATGGCGTTGGTCGTTCCAAACACCATTCCGATGGTACGTTTCGGCAAAGAGATTTGTTTCATCCGCGTAGCATCGTAGGAACCAACCCAGTCGCGCCCGGTACTCGTAAACGGCATGTATCAGCGAAAACCAGCGAAATCAGAAGCAGCCGAAGCCGAATAATCGAACGAAATCGAAGGAAAGGATCTTGTTTGCCCAGCCCGGTCTCCCCACCCGACACCCTCGCCTCCTCGCCCGCGCTCTGCGTCGACCTCGACGGCACGCTGGTCAAGTCGGATACGCTCTACGATTCCGCCATCCTCCTCGCCCGGCAGCATCCTGCCCTCGTGCTCAAGCTTCCCGGCTGGCTCATGCAGGGCAAGGCCGCGCTCAAGCGCCACATCACCCAGGCCGTCCAGCTCGACGTCGTTCATCTCCCCTATAACCGCGAGGTGCTCCAGTATTTAGAGCAGGAGCACGCCTCCGGCCGTCCCATCTACCTCGCCACCGCCGCCGACGCCACCCTCGCCCAGCGTATCGCCGACCACCTCGGGCTCTTTACCGGCGTCCTCGCCTCCGACGGCAGCACCAACCTCGCCGGCGCCAACAAGCTCGCCGCCTTCAGCCAGCGCTTCGGCGACGACTTCACCTACATCGGCAACGCCGTTCCCGACCTCCATCTCCTCACCGGATGCCGCAGCCCCATGGTCGCCAATCCCACCCGCGGCCTGCGTTCCGGTCTGCGAGCCGCCGGCATCACCCCGGTCCGCTGCTTCTCCGAGCAGGTCTCCCCGCTCAAAGCCTGGACGAAAGCCCTCCGCCTCCACCAATGGGCGAAGAACGTCCTCCTCTTCCTGCCTCTCCTGCTCGCCCACACCTGGGTCCCCGGCCTCATAGCCGGCGCGCTCCTGGCGTTCCTCAGCTTCGGCCTCTGTGCGTCGGCCACCTACATCGTCAACGACCTTCTCGACATCGAATCCGACCGCCAGCACCCGCGCAAGCGGCGCCGCCCCTTCGCCTCGGGCGACCTCTCCGCCCTGGTCGGCATCGCGGCGGTCGTCCTCTTTCTGGCAGCCTCGCTGGTTCTGGCTCTTCTGGTCCCGCGGGTCATCGATCTCGTCTCGCCCGCCCTGGCCCTGGGCCGCCCGCTCCACTTCCTTGAGTGGCTTGCGATCTACGCGGTCACCACCCTGGCGTACTCGCTCCGGCTCAAACGCGCCGTGCTGGTCGATGTCATCGTCCTCTCCGGCCTCTACACCATCCGCATTCTGGCCGGCTCGGCGGCCACCGGAGTCGCCGTCTCCACCTGGCTCGCCAGCTTCAGCATCTTCTTCTTCCTTTCGCTCGCCTTCGTCAAACGCTTCGCCGAGCTCGAAAACCTGCGCGAGCGCGGCGGCGTCCAGCCCAGCGGCCGCGGCTACCACGTCTCCGACATCGAGCAGCTCCGCAGCTTCGGCTCAGCCAGCGGCTACGCGTCGGTCGTCGTGCTCACGCTCTACATCTCGAACCTGGACGCCGCCCAGCTCTACCACCACACCAACCGCCTCTGGCTCCTGGTCCCCGTCCTTCTGCTCTGGATCAGCCGCCTCTGGCTCCTCGCCTCCCGTGGCGCCCTCGACGAAGACCCCGTCATCTACGCCCTCACCGATAAACGCAGCCTCCTCATGGGCGTCCTCGTCGTCTTCATCGTCCTCTCTGCCTTATAGCCCTGCGATACACTTGGTATTAAAAATGAGAGAGTACGCCGTCATCTTCGAGCAGACCTCCAGCGGCTGGAGCGCATATGTTCCCGACCTGCCCGGACTCGGTGTCGCTGGCCCCATCTACGAGGCCACAGAAGAACTCATCCGCGAAGGCATAGCCTTCCATATCGAAGGTCTCCTGGCCGACGGCGATTCCGTGCCCGAACCCACAACACGCGTCGCCAGAATGCCAATCTCCGCCTGAACCGACATAATGAACAACACCATCCCTCAGCTACTCTCATACGAAGAAACCGGCCTTGACGCCGCGTTCGAAGCTATTACCGCTGAAATCGATGCTGGCAGCCTGGACGTTAGAGACCCAGAGAAATTGGAAGCTTTCCGTATCTATTGGGAAGGCAGAAAACAAGGACGACTCAATCTGGTCAAAGAGACCTGGATCGACGTTGCTCCGCCCGAGGCGAAGAGGCCATTGGGCATTCGTTTCAACAAATTGAAGAAGCACTTCGACGAGGCGATGACTTTTGCTCGCCGGAACTACGTTCGAGAGACTCCCGCTCCTGGGGTAGATCTCGCCTACATACCGTGGGAGGAGAAACTAAAGAACGACGACCGGGTGCCCGGCATTGACATCACCCTCCCCGGCACCACACGTACCCCCGGCATTCCCCACCCTCTCCTCAAGACCATGCACGAGATCGTGGCCGTTTTCCACCATCTCGGCTACTCGACCAACCTCGGCCCGCAGGTCGAGACCGACTTCTACAACTTCGAAGCCCTCAACTTCCCCCCGAACCACCCCGCCCGCGACACCCAGGACACCTTGCAGATCGCCGCTCAGGCTGACCGCCCCCAACGCGACCGCCTCCTCATGCGCACCCACACCAGCCCCGTCCAGATCCGCACCATGATCGCGCAGGCCCCGCCCATCCGCATCGTCATTCCGGGCAAGGTCCACCGCAACGACGCCGCCGACGCCACCCACTCGCCCATCTTCCACCAGGTCGAAGGTCTCTGCGTAGACACCAACATCACCTTCTCCGACCTGAAGGGCACGCTCGATCACGCCATGAAGGCCCTCTTCGGCTCAGCCGTCAAGACGCGCTTCTTCCCCAGCTTCTTCCCCTTCACCGAACCCAGTGCCGACGTGCAGATCTCCTGCATCTTCTGCAACGGCAAGGGCTGCCGCAAGTGCAAACACTCCGGCTGGATCGAGTTGCTTGGCTGTGGCATGGTCGACCCTGCCGTATTCGCCGCCGTCGACCAGCAGCGCGCGGCCCAGGGCACGGAAGCAGCCTACAACCCGGAAAAGATCACCGGCTTCGCCTTCGGAATGGGCGTCGAACGCATTGCCATGATCCAGCACGGCATCTCCGACATCGGCCACTTCTACTCAGGCGACATGCGGTTTCTGGAGCAGTTCGCGTAAGGCGTGTAGACAGGGCGACCTCCACACGGCGCAGGTTCCCAAACAATAAAATGGGCCGCCTGAAGGCATCTCCAGGCGGCCCATGGTGCTCCACAATAGTATTCAGTACCGGTAGTGCTCCGCCTTGTAAGGCCCTTCCACCGGAACACTCAAATACTCCGCCTGCTTCTTCGAGAGCGTCGTCAGCTTCACGCCGATC
The DNA here is from genome assembly GCA_965277575.1 of Edaphobacter sp. Classification (GTDB taxonomy): domain Bacteria; phylum Acidobacteriota; class Terriglobia; order Terriglobales; family Acidobacteriaceae; genus Edaphobacter. Next base: position 1,395,866 of record CBDIDK010000002.1, on the reverse strand, counting down.
TTCTCCAGATGCAGCCGCGCCACCTCTTCATCGAGCTTCTTCGGCAGGATATAGATCCCCACCTTGTATGTATCCTTATTGGCCCACAGGTCAAGCTGCGCCAGCGTCTGGTTGGCAAAGCTCGCCGACATCACAAAGCTCGGGTGCCCGGTCGCGCAGCCCAGGTTCACCAGCCGTCCCTCAGCCAGCACAAAGATGCTGTTGCCCGTCGCTTCGAACGTGTACTTGTCCACCTGCGGCTTGATGTTCAGCTTCTTGACGCCCTTCAGGGCATTCAGCGGCTCCATCTGGATCTCGTTATCGAAGTGGCCGATGTTGCACACGATCGCTTGATCTTTCATCAACTTCATATGCTCGACCGTGATGATGTCCACGTTGCCCGTGCAGGTCACGTAGATATCGCCGCGGCCCAGCGTCTCTTCGAGCGTCGTCACCTCGTAGCCTTCGATCGCCGCCTGCAGCGCGTTGATCGGGTCGATCTCCGTCACCACCACACGCGCTCCCAGCCCACGCAGCGAAGCTGCCGAGCCTTTGCCCACATCGCCAAACCCGCAGACCACGGCCACCTTGCCCGCGATCATCACGTCGGTCGCGCGTTTGATGCCATCCACCAGCGACTCGCGGCAGCCATACAGGTTGTCGAACTTGCTCTTGGTCACCGAGTCGTTCACATTGATCGCCGGCACCAGCAGCGTGCCCTTCTCGAACATCTTGTACAGCCGGTGGACGCCCGTCGTCGTCTCCTCGGACACGCCGCGCCACTCCTTCGCCACATCCTGCCAGCGTGTCGGATTCTCCGCGTGGACCTTCTTCAGCAGAGCCTTGATGACATCCTCTTCCGTCGAGCCGGAAGGCGAGTCAATCCACTGGTCTTTTGCTCCAGCCGCGGCGCCCTTCTCCATCTCGACGCCCTTGTGGATCAACAGCGTCACATCGCCGCCGTCGTCGATCACCATCTGCGGCCCCAGCACCCCGCCCTTACCGTCGGGATCGTTGTTGGGGAACTTCAGCGACTCATTCGTGCACCACCAGAACTCCTCCAGCGTCTCGCCCTTCCACGCAAACACCGGCACGCCCGCCGCCGCAATCGCCGCCGCCGCATGGTCCTGGGTCGAGAAGATGTTGCAGCTCGCCCAGCGCACATTCGCGCCCAGCGCCACCATCGTCTCGATCAGTACGGCCGTCTGGATCGTCATATGCAGCGAGCCCGTCACGCGAACGCCCGCAAGCGGCTTGCCCGCGGCGTACTTGTTGCGAATCGACATCAACCCCGGCATCTCCTGCTCGGCAATATCGATCTCCCTGCGCCCAAACTCCGCCAGAGAGATGTCTGCGACCTTGTACTCCGCCGCTACCGCCGCCTTATCGATCGTCGCTGTCGCCATGTTCAAAACACCTCAAAACAATGAATTTCCTACCCCGTCAGAATACCATCGCCACACGCGCGAAAGGCCCCAGCCAGGATTGACATCCTCTTCATACCGGCAAACATCTACTCCATCAACAGAAGGAGCATTCATTTGACCAGCCCGGCCAGCACTCCCGAACCCACCCCCCTCCAGCTCGAAGCCAAGACCACCGCCCTCATCCTCATCGATCTGCAGAACGCCATTGTGAGCCGCCAGCTCGCTCCTCACAGCGCCGATCAGGTGATGCAGCACGCGGCCAGCCTCGCCGAAGCCCTCCGCTCGCACGGTGGGACCGTCATCTACGTCCATGTCAAGATGAACGAGATTCTCAGCCTTCCCGCCGACAGCCCCCCACGCGACCCCAATGCTCCGCCCCGCCTGCCAACGCCTCCGACATCGCCCCCGAAGCCGGTTTTCAGCCCGGCGATCTCCTCGTCACCAAGCGGCAATGGGGAGCCTTCCACGCCACCGACCTCGATCAGCAGCTCCGCCGCCGCCGCATCGACACCATCCTCCTCGGCGGCATCGCCACCAACTTCGGCGTCGAATCCACCGCCCGCGCAGCCTTCGACCGCGGCTACAAGATCGTCTTCGTCGAAGATGCCATGTCCAGCATGTCCGCCGAGGCCCACAACTTCTCCACCCAAAACATCTTCACCCGCATGGGCCGCGTCAGGTCGACAGCCGAGGTACTTCAGGCTCTGTAGTCTCCCCCCGCATAGCCCGCTGCCTCCGCACCGCCAGGCACAGCAGCGCCGCCCCGGCAGCCAGCCCGCTCATCACATATAATCCCCCGGCAAAGCTGTGCGTCGCATCCCGCATTCGCCCCGTCATGTACGGCCCCGTAAACCCGCCCACGCCGCCCACAATCTGGATCATCGCCACCGCTCCCGCCGCTGCCGTCCCGCCAAGCATTCCCGTCATCAGCGTCCAGAACGGCCCCATCATGCTCCACACCCCAACCGCCGCCAGCGTCATCGCGCACAGCGCCACCGCCAGGCTATGTGCCACCCCAGCCCACGCAAACCCAGCGGCCGAGATCGTCAGGCACCCCGCGATATGCCATCGCCGCTCATTCTGCCGGTCCGAACTCCACCCCACCACCACCGTCATCGCCGCAGCCGCCACATACGGCACCGTCGCATACCGCGCCATCAAACTCGCATCCCCGCTCCCGCCTCGCGAAAAGCTGCTCAAAATCAGCGGCATCCACAGGTTTACGATGTACACCCCAACCTGGCTGACGAAATAAACCCCTGCCAGCACCCAAAGCGCCGGCAGCCGAAATGCATCGCCCAGCGCGTGATGCGCCGCCGCGCCATACCGCTCCTGGTCGCGCCGCAGTTCGCCCGCCAGCCACACCCGCTCCTCGGGCCGCATCCACCCCGCTGTATCCGGGCCGTTTTTTAGCAGAAACAGCACCGAAACTCCCAGCAGAATCGTCGGCACCCCCTCCGACACAAACAGCCACTGCCATCCCGCCAGCCCCGCGACTCCATTCAGCTTCAGCAGATAGCTCGAAAGCGGACCGCCCACCACCCCCGCCAGCGAGGTCGCCGTCATAAACCGCGCCACCGCCCGCGCCCGCTCATGCGTCGGAAACCAGTACGTCAGGTAGATGATCATGCCCGGAAAGAATCCCGCTTCGCTCACGCCCAGCAGAAACCGCAGCACATAAAACGACTCCTTCGAATGCATGAACATCATGCACGTCGAAATCACCCCCCACGAGATCATGATCCGCGCCATCCACCGCCGCGGCCCCACCCGCACCAGGATCAGGTTGCTCGGCAGGTCGAACAGCGCCGAACCCAGAAAAAATATCCCCGCCCCGGTCCCATACACCGTATTGCTGAAGTGCAGGTCGCGCTGCATATCCAACGCCGCAAACCCCACATTCACACGGTCCAGGTACGCCACGATATACAGCAGAAACATGTACGGAATCAGGCGCCACGAGATCTTCGCATACAACCGCCGCCCATCCACCTCCGCCGCTGTACGCGCACCCGAACCCTCGATCATCGCTTTACTGTATCCGCGTGGCCTTTCGTCGTCATCCTGAACGCAGTGAAGGACCCCTGTATTCGCTTTTCTTCCTCCGCAAATCACCAGTCGGGATCGCCTATCCGTGGGCGCCGCCGTCATGCCTCGGCGAGATCACCTGCACCCGCCTCGCCTCCTTGTGCGACCGCCATCCCGCAATCGCCATCAGCGCAAAAAACCCCGCAAACCCCGCCGCGATCCCCAGCACCGCGAACCCACCCACAACCGTCACCCAAAGCGGGGTCGTCTTCTGTGAAAAATAGACGAACGCCGCCACAATATCTCCCACAAACAGAAGCAGCGAAACCAGCAGTACGCCCACGCTGGCCACCAGCCCCCACTTGAACCCATCCGGCATGGGCTTGGTCATCACTGCGCTCATGCCTTCTCCGCCTCCAGCAATCGCCGCTTCCGCTCCACGCCCCACCGGTACCCCGCCAGCGCGCCGTCCTTCCCCACCACGCGATGGCAAGGCACCGCCACCGCAATCGGATTCGCCCCGCACGCCCCCGCGACGGCCCGCGAGGCCGCAGGCGCGCCAAGCTGCAGCGCCAGCTCCGAGTAGCTCCGCGTCTCCCCCCGCGGAATCTCCCTCAGCGCCTTCCACACCCGCTGCTGAAACGCCGTTGCCCGCACATCCAGCGGAAACGTCGCCGCCACCGGATGCTCTCCCAACTGGCTCACCACAAACGCCACTGCATCCGCCAGCCAGCCCGTATTGCCCTTCGCCGCCGCTAGTTGCGCCTTGCCGAACCGCTCCCGCAACCCCGCCACCAGCTCCTTGTCATCTCTGCCGAACGCAATAGAGCAAATCCCCACATCGGTCGCCGCCACCAGCATCCGCCCCAGCGGGCTCGCCGCCGTGCAGTACCGGATCAGCAGCCCCGCCCCACCCTCCCGCATCACCCGCGGCGTCATCCCCAGCGCCGCCGTGCTCTTCTCGTACAACCGGCTGCTCGACCCATACCCCACCTCATAGATCGCATCCGTAATCTTCTTCTTCGGCTCCCGCACCTTGTCCTTGAACTTTGCCAGCCGCGCCTCCTTCGCATACTCCCCCGGGCTCACCCCCAGCACCCGCTTGAACCCCCGCAGAATCGTCAGCCGCCCCACGCCCGTAGCCTTGGCCACATCGGCCAGCCGCGTTCTCTCATCCACATGGTCCTTCAGATACTCCGTCACCGCCGCAATCGCCCCAGCCTGCGGGTCCGGTCTCGCGTCGGCGCGCTCCGGTTCACACCGCTTGCACGCCCTGTACCCCGCGGCCTCAGCCAGCGCCGGGGTAGGGAAGAAGCTCACCTGCTTCCGCATCGGCCTCCGGCTCGCGCAGCTTGGTTTGCAGTAGATCTTCGTCGACTTCACGGCATAGACAAACTGCCCATCCGCGCTCGCGTCCCGCTCCAGCACCTGCTGCCATTGTTTGCCGGGGAAGTAACTCGGCACCGCCGCCGTCTTGTCTCGAACCGTCTTCGCCATACTCGCCGTCATCATTCCAGTATCCTCCCACGCGCCCGCCCAGGGCCACACTCCGTTTCGTTCACCCAAACTCCCATCGATCCGCGTGCCCGGGTTCTACGCGACCGGGAAACTTCTTCATGTGCCACGCACTTTGCCTTTGCCCTTATCGGTGTTGCTCCGCTAAATCCGCGGTCGATCATCTTTTGACCCTCATTCAAGCTCTAAACTCAAACCATGCGCAGACCCGCCGCAACGCTTGTCCTCTTCGCCGCCAGTCTCATGCTGCCCGCTACCATCGAAGCCCAGACCCAAAGCCCCACCGACCCGCCCCCAGCCCAACATCCCGTCCTCACGCTGCACGCTACCGGATCGCAGATCTACTCCTGCCAGCACGTCGCCAACTCATTCCAATGGGTCTTCCTAGCCCCCGCCGCCCGGCTCTTCGACGCCACCGGCAACGAAGTCGCCACCCACGGCGATGGGCCCACCTGGAACTATCAGGACAGCAGCTCCATCCAGGGCGTGGTGGTCGCGAACTCCCCCTCGCCCGACCCGACGGCCATCCCCTGGCTTCTCCTCAAGGCCGTCCATCCGCAGCGCACCGGCATCCTCACCGCGGTCGACTTCATTCGCCGCTCCGATACCCACGGCGGCCCCGCCCCCACCACAGGCTGCGACCCCGCCCACCAGGGCATCCTCGCCCGCGTCCCTTACACCGCCGTCTATACGTTCTACTCCGCCAAACCCTGAACGTTCCAGTTAATCGAGCATTCCTGTGCGCCCACGAAAAAGGGCAGGCCCGAAGGCCCACCCAATCTCTCAACTCACACCGCAAAAGCTACTTTGCAGCCGCTTCCTTCACACCCGCCTGCTCCTTCAGCGCAGCAGACTTGTCCGTGTTCTCCCACGTAAAGCCCTCGCCCTTGCGGCCAAAGTGCCCATACGCCGCAGTCGCCTTGAAGATCGGCTTGCGGAGGTCGAGACTCTCGATAATGCCCTTCGGCGTCAGCGAGAAGTTCTTCCTCACCAGCGCCTCCAGCGTCGCCTCGTCCACCTTACCGGTGCCGAACGTTTCGACCAGCACGCTCACCGGCTCCGCCACGCCGATCGCATACGCCAACTGCACCTCGCAGCGATCCGCCAGCCCGGCCGCGACGATGTTCTTCGCCACATACCGCGCCATGTACGCCGCCGAACGGTCCACCTTGGTCGCATCCTTGCCGCTGAACGCTCCCCCGCCATGCCGTCCCATCCCGCCATAGGTATCGACGATAATTTTCCGGCCCGTCAACCCCGTATCGCCCATCGGTCCGCCGACCACAAACCGCCCCGTCGGATTGATGTGATACTTCGTATCCTGGTCCAGCAACTCGGCCGGAATCACCGCCTGAATCACATGCTTCAGAATGTCCCCACGCAGTTGATCGTTCCCGACCGTCTCGGCATGCTGGGTCGAAATGACGACCGCATCCACCCGCACCGGTTTGTTGTCCGAGTCATACTCCACCGTTACCTGGCTCTTGCCATCCGGTCGCAGGTACGCCATCTGTCCCGACTTGCGCACCTCGCTCAACTTCTGAGCCAGCTTATGCGCCAGTGAAATCGGCGTCGGCATCAACTCCGGCGTTTCGTTCGTCGCATACCCGAACATCATGCCCTGGTCGCCCGCGCCGCCCGTATCCACACCCATCGCGATATCGCCCGACTGCTTGTTGATCGTCGAAATCACCGCGCAGGTATTCGAATCAAACCCATACAGCGCATTGTCATACCCGATGGCCGCAACTGTTCCACGCACCAGGCTCTGAAAGTCCACGTATGCCTTCGTCGTGATCTCGCCCGCGATGACCACCAGCCCCGTGCAGGTCAGCGTCTCGCACGCCACACGGCTGTAGGGATCCTGCTCCAGGCAGGCGTCCAGAATTGCATCGGAGATCTGATCGGCAATCTTATCGGGATGCCCCTCGGTTACAGACTCACTCGTAAATAGAAAACGGTCGCGTTTCGCCAAAATCACTCCTCCACAGAGTACCTGCCCCGGCACTTAGCCCGGACAGCGTGCAACTCATCTATTTTACCCGGCCGCAACATTCGGGGCAAAGCCTCCAACCTGTGATACGACACCTGCGCAACAACTTTGTGTAGCATTAAGCCTGCCCATGAACCTCGACGCCATCCCCATCGAAACCCTCCAGCTCAAGCGCAAGTCCCTCCGCCGCGAACTCCTCACCCGCCCCAACCTGCACGAAATCCGCATCGCCATCCTCGGCGGCTCCACCACCAACGAGCTCGCCGACCTCCTCGAAGTCCTCCTCCTCGATGCCGGCTTCCGCCCCGTCTTCTATCAGTCCGAGTACAACCGTTACTACGAAGACGCCGTCCTCGAACCCACCTCATCGCCGACTTCCGCCCCGACCTCGTCTACCTCCACACCACCGCCGTCAACATCCAGGCCTACCCGCCGCTATCGTGCACCGAAGCCGACCTGCCCGCCCATGTCACCGCCGAACTGGACCGCTTTCGCCGCATCTGGGCCTCCCTCCAGCAGCACATCGGCTGCCAGATCATCCAGAACAACTTCGACCTCCCCGCCAACCCCATCCTCGGCAATCTCGACGTCGTCAGCCCCGCCGGCCGCACCCGCTTCACCTCCGAGCTCAACCTCGCCCTCGCCCGCGAAGCCGCCGAAAATCCCCGCCTCCTCCTCCAGGACATCCAAAGTATCTCCGCCCGCCTCGGCCTCGCCCACTGGACCGACCCCGACCGCTGGTTCAGCTACAAGCTCGCCACCACCGTCGAGGGCAGCTTCGCCATCGCCCGCTCCCTCGCCGCCCTCGTCCGCGCCCTCTACGGCAAATCCCGCAAGTGCCTCGTCCTGGACCTCGACAACACCCTCTGGGGCGGCGTGATCGGCGACGACGGCCCCGATAAAATCCACATCGGCCGCGAGACCCCCCTCGCCGAGGCCTACACAGCCTTCCAGGAGTACTGCCTCGCCCTCCGCGACCGCGGCATCCTCCTCGCTGTAGCCTCCAAAAACACCGAGTCCATCGCCAAACAGGGCTTCTCCCACCCCGACTCCATCCTCAAGCTCGAGCACTTTGCCGCCTTCAAGGCCAACTGGGACCCCAAGCACGAGAACATCCTCGCCATCGCCCGCGACCTCAACCTCGGCGCCGACAGCTTCGTCTTCGTCGACGACAACTCCGCCGAGCGCGCCATCGTCCAGGCCCAGATCCCCGGCATCGCCGTCCCCGACGTAGGTCCCGACGTCTCAAAGTACGCCGCCATCCTCGACGCCGCCCGCTACTTCGAGCCCGTCTCCCTCGCCAAGGAAGACCTCCAGCGCGCCAGGCACTATGAGGACAACGCCCAGCGCGCCAGCTCCGAGATGAAGTTCGCCAACTACGGCGAATACCTCGACTCCCTCGAGATGACCGTCGAAATCGAGCCCTTCCGCCCCGTCTACATGGAGCGCATCGTCCAGCTCACCAACAAGACCAACCAGTTCAACCTCACCACCCGCCGCTACACCCTCGCCGAGATGGAATCCGCCATCACCGACGGCCGCCACATCAGTCTCTACGGCAAGCTCACCGACCGCTTCGGCGACAACGGCCTCGTCTCCGTCGTCTTAGGCCGCATCGAAGAGCAGGACTTGCGTATCGACCTCTGGCTCATGAGCTGCCGCGTCCTCAAGCGCGACATGGAGTTCGCCATGCTCGACCGCCTCGCCCAACTGGGCCGCCAGGCGAACATCCACACCCTCTACGGCGCCTATCTGCCCACACCCAAGAACGCCATGGTCGCCGACCACTATGAGAAGATTGGATTTACCCTCTGCTCCCGCGATCCCGAAACCGGAGCATCCGTCTGGTCGCTCGACATCACCCAGTACGCACCGCGCAACCGTCACATTCAACTCCCGGAGCCGAGCCTCAATCATGGATAAAAACAGGGATAAAAATCATGGATAGAACGGATAACCTCTTAGAAGAAGTGCAGGACATCTTCCGCGACGTCTTCGACCAGCCCGACCTCGTCATCACCCGCGAATCCAGTGCCTCCAACGTCGACGACTGGGACTCGCTCGCCCACATCAACCTCGTCACCGCCATCGAAAAACGCTACAAGATCAAATTCGCCCTCGGCGAGCTCCAGGAGCTAAAAAACGTAGGCGACATGCTCGACCTCATGCGCACAAAACTAGCCGCAAAATAAGCGCTCCCGTCAACGCTGAACGAATCGTCGCTTATCGTCCTACGCCGTTTGGTTCCGCGCCGTTCATCATCATCCTCCGCATCTTGACCTTGAGCGTAGCGAAGGGGACGGACCCCCGCAGTTGCTTCTCGTACCTGCTTCACCCTCACCGTGAGCCCCAAATGAACGAGTACAAATGGTCTGATCTTGCAATCGGCATGAGCCACACCTTCGAAGCCGCCTTCACCGACGCCATGGCCCAAACCTTCGCTGAACTCTCCGGAGACGCCAACCCGCTCCACACCGACCGCGACTACGCCCTGGCCGCAGGCTTCCCCAGCCCCGTCCTCTTCGGCATGATGACCTCTACTCTCTACTCCCAGCTCGTAGGCGTCTACCTCCCCGGCAAATACGCCCTCCTGCAAGGCATCGACATCGACTTCAACACGCCCTGCCACGCCAACGAGCGCCTCACCGTCCACGGAGAAATCACCTTCCTCAGCGACGCCTTCCAACGCCTCGAGATCAAAGCGAACATCCGCAAACAAGACCGCAAGCTGGTCTCAAGAGCGCTCATCCGGGCAGGCCTGCATGGCTGACGACCTCATCCTCATCACCGGCGCATCCTCCGACATAGGCCTCGCCCTTATCCCCCGCCTGCTGGACACTCCGCAGCCGCCCCTCGTCCTCGCCCACGCCCACCAGTCCGGCGAACGCCTCCAATCCCTCCAATCCCAATTTCCCGGCCGCATCGAACTCCTGCACGCCGACCTCTCCCAGCCCGCGCAGGCCGCCTCCCTCGCCGACGACATCGCTGCCCGCTTCGGCGCCCCCACCGGCATCGTCCATCTCCCGGCCCTGCGCCTCACCTACGACCGCCTCACCCGATTCAACTGGGACCGCTTCCAGCAGGACCTCGCCATCCAGGTCCAGTCCGCCCTCATCCTGCTCCAGCGCTTCGCCCCGAAGATGAGCAAGTTGCCTCGCGCCAAGGTCGTCTTCGTCTCCTCCAGCGTCACCCACGGCATGCCGCCGAAGTTCATGTCCATGTACACCGTAGCCAAGTACGCCCAGCTCGGCCTCATGCGCGCCGCCGCAGCCGAGTACGCCGGAACCGCCCTCACCATCAACGCCATCTCCCCCGGCATGATCGAGACCCGCTTTCTCGCGGACATCGCCGAGGTCGCCGTCCAGATGAGCGCCGCCGCCAGCCCTCGCGGCCGCAACGCCACCCCCGAAGACATCCTCGGAGCCATCCAGTTCCTGCTTTCCCCAGCCTCCGACTCCATCACCGGCATCGACATCCCCATCACGGCCGGGAGCACCTGCTAGATGCGACTTAAAAGCTGACATAAAGTTATCGAGCTCCGACGGGCGTTTTGCTGGGGTATTTGCGAAATACGACGTGCAGATGTGGTGTTTTTGTGGACACATTGTGGCCCGTTGCGTGGTAAAGATGGTTTCTCAACGGGCACTCTTTCGCCAACAGAAACAACGCCAGGTTTTTCGTATTTATTTCGTGGTGCGCCCTAAGAACATTTGTGAGGTGGATGCGGCGAGCGGCAGGCCGGCGGCATTTCCGGCGAGGTGACGTGTTTCGCGTTTCACATCAGGTTTTTGACTCGTATTGATTCAGCCGATATCATCAAACGCAAGTACGGGATGGACATCGGTCCTGCCCCGCTTGCACTTTGTGTGCTGTCTTCCCCTTGTGCATAGTACCGGCAGACCTTCTATTTAAGACGAATTAGGAAAGAGAACCAGTGCGTCTCCCTTTTCCAGAACGCATTCCATTTGCTCCGGTCTGCATCTTCGCTGTGGCCCTATGCGTGCTGCAGCTTTATCAGGGCACCGCCCCCCTGTTTTCGCTGTGCGCGTTCCTGTTCATTCTGGTTGCCGCTGCGGCGTTCAACGTAGCCGGAGGGCTGACTCGGCCCTCAGGGGCTTACATCTTCTTCTTCTCCGTTCTCGCGGTCGTGGTCGGCTTGTTCTGGAAGGCTGTACTCGGCGAACCGGCGGATTCCAACCTGATCGTCCCGATGACGACAATCGAGGTCTATCTGGGTACAGGTTGCGCGATGCTTGGGGCTGCTTTCCTGAGCAAGCAGTTAACGTCGAAGCGGGCCTTCCTGGCCAGTTTTGTCACAGACGCCAACATGCAAAGCGCCACGGTAGGCTGCATGCTTACCGGCCTGGCAATCGCCGCACTACAGATCTTCGCATCCAGCGGATCAGGAACAATTCTCAGCGCTTTGAGCCAGGTGAACCATTTTTTGCCCCTCGCGATTTTCCTTGGGGTCATTCACACGATTCGGCGTAGTGGAGGCACACGCAGTGTCAGCACTCCCGTCCTGATCTGTGGCAGCTACATGTTTCTCCAAGGATTGGTGGGTTTCACGAAGGAAGGTCTGATTACACCCTTTGTGGCGTGGCTCGTTGCGGCTGCCTCGCAGCGCTACAGGGTGACGCTGGCCCAGATCGCGGGAGGCATCCTGATGACGTTCATCGTCTTCCAGTATCTGGTGCCCTACTCGCAGTACGGCCGTTCTCTTAAAAAGGATACGTTTACCGACAACCTGGACCTCTCCATCACCCTGCTGGCAAATCCCACACACGTTCGGGAGGAGTTCGAAAAAGGCGAGAAGGATGCAGACGACGAAGAGTCTTACGGATATTTCACGCATCACCAAGGGTTTTTCGACCGGCTGCAGATGATTAGCCCGGATGATGCGTTGGTCAATCTAACGGAACAGGGGGTTGTCCCAGGCATCACCCCCATTTTCATTGGATTCGCCCACCTGGTACCGAATTTCATCTGGCCCAACAAGCCCTGGTGGGGGGGCGGCAATCTATATGCACACCAGATGGGTTACCTTGCAGACGATGACTTCACAACGGGCATCTCCTTCAGCCCTGCCGGAGAATCGTTTCACTTTATGCGGTGGACCGGCGTTTTTATACTCGCTCCCATTCTCTACACCATGTTATTCACTCTATTCGACTCGCTCTGTGGGGATACCCGCGAGTCACCGTGGGGACTGCTGGCGGTTCTTTCATTCGCCCACATCGCCCCGGAGGGAGGACTGAGCACCCTTATCTACGCGTTAGGGTATCTCACGCTTGGGATCGTCTTTGCCGCCTTTACAGCGACCTACATCCTGCCTGCCATTGCCGAGATATTTGTGCCGAAGAGACAGTCTGTGCCCATTTTCGATCCTGTCGCTCGGCGGGGAGCCGGGCGCCCACTATCTCGATTTTGAGATGTGGGCATCGTGCAGAGTACCGTCGCGAAGACGATCACGTAGGTGAAGGGAACTCGTTCTGGAAAAGGGAGGCGCATACAATCTCATCTTGGGCAGTTCGACCGATGCTTCAAGTCTGTTTCGTTATCGAACCTTTTGAACGCAAGAGTCTTTCGATAATGGACTAGCGCCCTTTCGGGCAAGCACAAGAACTTCCTCCATGAATGTATTCTTCAGACGGTTCGTGCCGAACCAAATCCGTCGCTCTGCCGCCAGGATACCCCGTGAAAAGAACGTGGGTGGATTCTGGGAAAACAGTATCTTCGCTAAATAGCGCGGCAGTCCGAAGACCAAGCCGTTCAATACTTTGCCAACCGCCAGACCAGCCTTAAGTCGCGTCTCACCGCCACTTGCTACGCGAGAAAGATGAAACTTCCGCTGATACAACAGAGGCGCGTCAAAGCCAGCCCCCTGCAGAGTGGCCTCTAGATCCGAAGTGTTAGTCTTCCACGGATGTCCAGCATCGAGATACAGTCCAGAGGGTGAACTGCCTTTTTAAGGGCCACCTCTTTCGCTCTGTCAAGAAACGGGTTGTTGTCCATTCCCTCCAAGGGCAGAGTAGAGATTAGAGCTCCATTTGGGCGCAAGAGCTTCGCAATAGCCGCCAAGACCTCGTCGGGAGCATATAGATGTTCTAACGTGTGGTTGGAAGAGACCAAGTCAAATTCCTGGCCGAAGAGGGGCAAAAGCACCTGCAAATCACCCTCAATCAACTTGACTCCTGTCGATTTCTTTCGGGCAGACGATATCTCGTCACGATAATCAAGAGCGGTGATCGTTGCATCAGGAAGAACGGCACGGAGGAATACTACTTCAGTTGCATCACCACATCCGATTACCAGAACATCTTTCGTTTCGATGGGTATTAATGCCGCCTCCCACCCGAAATCTTCTATCATTCTCACTCGAATAGAACGCGGGATCATTTCTTCGTCCATGAGACGTTCTAAACGGTCGCTCTGTTCCGCAGTAAGCTGAGTCTGTGATCGTGTAAGCCTTCGGAGCTGAGTCGTTGCCTGCTCTCGCCGCCTGATCGTTAGATTCTCACAAATCGCTTGACGGCAAAGTTCGTTTAGAACTTCGTTCGGACCAGTAGCGAATGGATATCGTTGCAAGTAAGAACGGATAGAAGGATCGTTCAAGGCCAGGAGAACGGCATTTTGATTCCGGTGAACTCTATGCATGCGCCCTCAAACCCTCGGCTGTTATTGCAACTAAGCACAGTTGACACAATTTGATTGGCACCCTGCATAGAAACCACAAAGTGCAATGGCTGACACAAGCTTGTTTCTTCTAATGCCACATTATAACTCTGGAATCTTGCGGAAGAGCACCGTCCGGAGGCTGCCTGAGCTTATGACATTGAACAACCAGATGCTTCCAGCCACGGCTGCCTGGGCGGCACGGGGGCCTGCTGCCTTGTAGGCCAGCAGGGGTGAACGCGATGACGGCGGGCGGGAAGAGGAAAATGTAGGGGAAGGAGTTGAAGAGCATTCAGCGCAGCTTCCCGGATCAAGGTCGAAGATCAGGTTCCGCATCCCTCCCGCGTCGATCACTGCCACCGGCTTCTCGCAGAACTCCCCGCGCATGTGCGGCGAATCCGGCCCCGCCTGGTACGGCTCGACTGCGTGGAAGCACCCGCTGTACGGCGTGTACTCGGTCCCGATGTAGTACCGCACCCCGTAGTCCTTCAGGACGGTCCTGAGCGGGGTCTGGCGCTGGATATTCGTGAGGAATGCCCGGTCCATCATCAACCCCTCCAGGTGGATCACCGGGTCCTTCAGCAGATAGCCGACCCGCCCCCCGCGATCTCCGATGGCGTACGTTCCTGGATGGGTGAGCGAGAACTCCTGTATTTTCAACGCTGATTCCACCAGATCCTGCTCCTGGACACGCCACTTCGCCGTCGCCAGCGCCCCCAGAAAGACCACCAGCAGGGCTGCCGTAACGACCGTATTCCGCAGCAGCCGCGCCGAGGGCTCCCACGTGCAGAACACCACAAATGCAACGCACATGGCAGGCCGCAGAGCATACATGTACCACGGCCAGATAGGCCAGTCGCTCAGGCAGGAGAGCACCGTGTAGTAGACCAGAGGAAACAGCAGGGCCCCCGGATAAAGCGCCTTTTGTATCGCCGACAGACGCCCCGCGACGAGAGGAAACACCACCAGCCCAAGCGGAATGGGAAGAAAGACCGCCAGAAAGCTCGGGATAAACAGGTACAGCCCATGCCAGGTCTCCGGCGCGGGACGATGATTGAACTTGAGCTGCTTGGCCATGCCGGAGACGGGGAGCCAGGCATGGAAATAGTGCTGATTCAAAAGGAAATAGACGGCGATTGGAGCCAGCCCAAGCGCGATCCCGGCAAGCTGCGGCCCGCGCATCTGTTCTCGAAGCCGGGGCTGAATGCAGATGAAGAGCAGGATCAACCCGGCCAGGATCATCGTATCCAGCCGGGCCAGCACCATCGCCGAGACCAGCAATCCCACCACGCAGGACTGTCTCCAGCCGCGCAGCCAGAATGCGCTGTCCTGAACCGCGCAGATCACCGCAAGCGTAAGAGGAATCGCAAGCGTAACCTCCATCCCGTAGAAGAACAGCCGAAGGGAGTAGATGGTAAGCCACGAGGCCAGAACAACCGCGGTCAGCCGCCGAATCCCAGTCGACGCGACCAGCCGGAGCGCGCAGAGATAGGTGACTACCGAGGCGGCAAACGCTGCAAATGCAATAAATCCTACGATCAGCCGTGGCGACTCCGTGAACCGGCTGAGCAGGCTAAGCAGCAGAAACCAGAGAGGATGGTAGCCATTGGTCGGCACAACGCCGTTGAACGTGGAGCCGTGCCCTTGGGCGAAGTTCTGCGCCACCTTCAGGTAGTAGAAAAAGTCGTCCTGCATATAGATCATCCAGGATAGGTTGGAGCGGAAGGGACTGAGACACTTGATCAGGATGCCCGCAAACAGGGCCCACGGCAAGAAGCGGGTAAGACGCCGCTCCAATGCGGACGGCGATCCAGCGTCACGTTCAGATGTGTTTGGCAAGGCCATACGACGAGACTAATCGAAAAATCCAAGGACGAACGCGTGGCCTGGATTGTCACGACGCCGGGCTAGAACAGGCGTTCGTGCAGAGAAAGTCGCCAGACTCCCCAACCCAGCGCGATCAGAGAGGCCATCATCATTCCAACGCCCATCCACCGCAACTCAGTCTGGGTCTGGCCGCCCGGTCTGGCTTTCCGGACATTCTCAGCAAATTCGCTCCAATCCTCCGCTCCCGCTCCCCCGCCAGCTTCTCCCAGTGTGGCTTCGAAGCGCTCGATCCAGATCGCTTCATCGAGACCGAGAGCGCCCAGGTAGCTTCGGACGATACCCTTCCGGAACACCCCTCCAGGAAGTTCGCCATAGTTACCCGCTTCCAAGGCAAGCAGATGTCTCGATGAGATCTTAGTCTCGGCGCAGATCTTCTCGATGGAGACCTGCCGGCGCTCTCGTTCCTCTCGCAGTTCGTCGCAGAATCTTTCCATTCGCTCCGCCCCGGCTATTGATCCGCGCCAGCCATGTTGCCGGCCACCGGTCTATTTGGTCGAAGCATAACCCTGCATCCCGCTCAAGTCAAAGAGGTTTCGCCGCCATGCCCCTATATAATCAACCTAAAAAGAGCAGGTCTGTCCCGAATCGGGTTTTTGGCAAAAGAGAGAATTCGGATCGAAAGACCCGGAGCGTCGCAGAGAGAGAGTCACTATGCCGGACGAGCCGCTTCCGCCACGTACAGCCTCGATGGCCCGGATTCCCAGCCTCGACGGACTGCGTACGCTCTCGATCTTCCTGGTCCTCGCGGTTCATACCATCCAGCATTTGAATCTTACCCACCACGTTTCGCTGGCCTGGTATGCCATCTTCGACGGCGGCACGGGCGTGTTTATCTTCTTTGTCATCAGCGGATATCTCATCACCAGCCTGTTGCTCAACGAACATCAGAAGCGAGGTTCGATCAGTATGCGCGGGTTTTACCTGCGCCGCGCGATGCGCATTCTTCCGCCGCTCTATGCCTATGTTGCCGTTCTTCTTCTGCTGGGCTGGGCGGGGCGCCTCGCGATTTATCACCTGGACATCGTCAGCGCGCTCTTTTTCTTTCATAATTACGCGCCGTCCAGGATGTGGTCGCTGGAGCACTTCTGGTCGCTCAGCATTGAAGAGCAGTTCTACTTCTTCTGGCCTGTCCTACTCCTCTACTGCCTCAGGAAGCCCGGTCTTGCGGGCCGCATCGCCGCCAGCCGGATTGCGCTTGCCGTCATCGTGGTTTCGCCTGTTATCCGGGTCCTCAGCTTTCAATCCACAAACCCTTATATCCATGACGGTGCGGGCTTCCACATGCGGGCGGACTCGCTGATGTATGGTTGCGTCCTTGCGCTGCTGCAAGGGACGCCCACGTTCGAGCGCGTCTACAGCTTTGCCACCCGGGTATGGTGGATTCCACCGGCCATCATCTTCCTGTCCGACTGCATCGGTGCGCGCTTTCAGAACTACTGGCAGTTTCCATTCGGCTATACGATCTGCGGAGCCGCGATCGCCTTTTTCCTGCTATGGTGCGTCCGCAATCCGGCGTCGGCGGTTGGCCGCATCCTGAACGCCCGTCCGATCGTGCATCTCGGCGTCCTGTCCTACAGCATCTATCTTTGGCAAACCCTCTTCCTGCACCACGATAACGTCACGATCTTCGGATCGACGCTTCATCTTCTGACCGTGTTCCCGTTCAATTGGCTGGCCATTCTGGTTGTCGCCGAGATGTCGTTCCATCTGGTCGAGCAACCGTCGCTTCTGCTGCGAAATCATGCTATTCGCAGCTTTCGTCTGTATGCTGCCTCCCGCCGGACGAGAAAGGCAGCGCAGGTGACTTCGGGCGGCTGAGCCTTCGAGACCCGCATTGGGAGATCCCCCTCGCGTCCAGGCAAGGCTCATCCCGTTCCGACTGGGGATCACTCAAATCAGCAAAAGACTTCAGGGGCCTGTCCATACCCCCATCTCAATCAATCCTCACCCTCACGCATATAGGCATTTAGATGCGTCTGCCCTGCTGGTACTACCGAGGGGGTTGTTACGGCGCTTCATGCTTTGGGCGGGTGAAGTGGACCACCGGCAAACCCGTATCGTAGTCCAATTCTTTTGGCAGATAGCCGTCCGACTTGCGTTGTCTCGTCATACCGTCGTTCGCCCAGGTCTCGGGGAAGTCGGGCCGCCACGACCGTCGGCCCCAGTAATAGCCTCGGAAGGGATCGCGAGACTCGTCCATCCAGGCCAAAAGGCGGTCGTGCAGCTTGTTTCGGATCTCACTATGACTAGTGGAGCCGATCAGGTTATTCATCTCGCAGGGATCGTCCTTGAGGTCGTAGAGTTCGTCGCTTGTCATCAGGTGGATCGAGAGCTTGTAACGTCCGTCGCAGATGCACCGGATAGGCTGGAAGGCGCCGAAGCCGTCGTGATCGACCTCATAGCGCCCCCATTCGATGAAGACTGCATCTCGCGTCGGCGCCTCCAGATCTTTGAAGGATGCAAGCACGCTCTTGCCTTCGAGCGTTGACGGTACATCGAAACCCCAGAACTCCATCAGCGTGCCGGCAATATCGATGTGAGAGATAAGATGACGGTTGACTGTGCCGGGCGGCGTGTGGCCGGGCCAGCGGACGATGAAGGGTATCCGCGTGATCTCGTCATACATGGCCGGTCCTTTGTCGAGGAGGCGGTGCGATTCCAGAAAGACTCCGTGGTCGGAGGTAAAAATCACCAAAGCATTCGGCGCGCTTTGTTCGATCTGGTCGAGCAGCCGGCCGATCTCGGCGTCGATGAAGGTGTGCGATCCAAAGAACTGTCTGGCTCGAATGGGAGGCTGCGTCTCGTGCAGGCGGGGACCGGCCCATATCGATTGTTCTGCCGGCTTGTCCGTAAGCGGGTCGGTAACATCGATATCGGAAGGAAAGACGAAGTCCGCATAGGAGTCCGAGTACTGCTTCGGACACAAACAAGGGTCGTGCGGCTCATCATAGTTGACACAAAGCATGAACTCCTGGTCTTTGTGATCGACTAAGAAGCGCAGCGCACGATCGGTAACGCGGTGTCCGAAGCACATCTCCGCAGTCCATGTGGGGTCGTCTCCGGTGGCGGGCTTGCGCGAGCGGACACGATCTTCGGGCGACAATTCGGACAGGTAGTCGCGCATGTCGTACCAACACTCCGGATCCCATCCGGCTGGCGGCCGTCCTGTGCCGAAGTAGTCGAAACCATCCAGATGCCATTTGCCGATGAACGCGGTATTCACGCGCCGGTCGTGCAGGAATTGACCGATACTATGCACGGTGTCGCCGAGCGGCATGCTGTTGCCCCAGACACCGTTGGTATGAGGATAGAGGCCGGTCCAGATGGCGGAGCGCGCCGGCGCACACACTGGCTGGCAGTTGTAGGCGCGCTCGTATCGCATGCCTTGTTTAGCGAGCCGGTCAAGGTTCGGCGTTCGCAGCCCGGTATTCCGGTAGCAGTTGAGCATGTCGAACCGCACCGACTCGCCCAGAATAAAGACGACCTGCCGTGGTGCGTTCTGGTTAGCCGCAGCCTTGTGCGGCAGCGTGGCAGCCAACCCGGCAGCCCCGGCTGTCTGTAGAAAATTTCTACGATTCATAATGTCGATCCGAAGCTGTTCTCAATAGTTTAGAAACTGTAATCAATTACACTGCCCATAGTAACCCTAACTTCTTGTTAATTCCGTATGAAGCGCGCCATCGCTTTCGTGGGTTACTAAAGCGCGCAGCGAAAGCCTATGTTGGACGCTGAACTGTCCGGCGTGTTCGAGGTGCGAGCGGCAACCCGATACCGGTTGCAATAGGACTTATGGCACAGGAAGGAACCACCCTTCATCATACGGCCGGTGCCGCTGGGAGGGCCGACCGGATTTTCCGTGGACGCTGTCCGATGGAAGTCCGCGCTGAACCAATCTGCACACCATTCCCAGGTATTCCCCGTGATCGAGTAGATACCGTATCCATTTGGCGGATAGGCTGCAACAGGGCTTGTGCCGGAGTAGCCGTCGTCGGCGGTGTCCACGTTCGGGAATTCGCCCTGCCAGATATTACACCGGTGTTCGCCTTCCGGACGCAATTTGTCTCCCCAGGGATACAGCTTCTGCTCAAGGCCGCCCCGCGCGGCATATTCCCACTCGGCCTCCGTCGGCAGGCGCTGCCCCGACCACCTCGCGAAGGCGGCGGCATCGTTCCACGACACATGGATAACCGGGTGATCGCCACGATGAAGCAGGTTCGATCCAGGCCCTTCCGGCGCATTCCACCTCGCACCCGAAACCTTACACCACCACGGCGTCACCGCAACCGTGTCTTCAACAAGCTCGCGAAAGCGCTTGGGCGGAATGTGCAACCAGAAGACGAACGACCATCCGTAGAGCTCAGCCTCTGTCCGGTACCCTGTCGCTTCGACGAACTCCCGGAACACCTCATTGGTAACGGGATTGCGGTCGATCCAAAACGGCTTGAGCGTGACTGGCCGTACAGGTCCTTCACCGTCCAGCGGAAAACCTTCCGCGTAGTCGCTTCCCATCAGAAATGTGCCGCCTGGTAGATCGACCATCCGCTTACGAACCTCAGTGCTGGGCGCAACGCTCGGGTCCTGCGCCGCCACTGTCGTGGACAATCCGCCATCGCGCCCGGATGATGGCGAACAGCAAGATCCTGGAGCATTCTTCTCCGTGTCTTCACCCATGTGAGGCCTCCTTCAAAAACCGCCTCTTCTTAAGTTATCGGTCCCGCCAGGCCTTCGCAACCGCGGGATCGTATAAGGCTTTGATGAAGATGCCTCCGACGACGGAACGTGCCTGAAAGGCGATCTGCAGCCCATTGACCGTATTGTAGTAGTCGGTCAGGGGTACACGGGAGCTTGACTCATTTGTCCACTTCCGCGCTGCCGCAGCCAGTGTGTCGAACTGTTGCGGGTCGTCGGTCAAGGTTGCCGTCCAGAACTCCCAATCGAGCTTGGTAATTGTCTTGCGGCTGTCCAGCGGAAGTCCGTAAGGCTTCATCTGTTTTGCGTAGAACGCCCATTCCTCTTTCGCAATCGACGGCGGGAACAGATGCAGGTCGAGCAGCTTGTCCCAGACCAGGTTGTACTTCTGGCTCCAGGTGCCCGGCTGGTCGAACGCAAGCTTGAAGTGATCGCCGTCTTGTGCCATCGTCTCCCACTTGGCTGGAAGCGCCTTGGCGATCTGGCCATAGTGGCGTCCCAGATCGGCGTGGCCTGTGTGCTGCGCAATCTCCGCGAACGCGGCCAGCGCCTCGATCGCCTTAATGGAAAGATTCGAGTTGTGCGCGAGGTGGCCGGCGAAATCGTCGGTGCTCAACTGGTTCTCCGGGTCCATGCCCTTCTCCGAGAGATACGCCGCCCACTTCTCCAGCTGCGGGAAATGTTTTTCTGCGAAACTCCAATTATTCTGTTCGCGCTCAAGCGCCGTGATCATCAGGATGAGATCGGCGCTCTCCTCCACCGGCATCTGGTTGTCCGCCGTCTGCTCGCCTCCGCCATAGACTTGACCATTGGCCAACGGATAGGTGCCGAGGTCGTGCGGGGCGAAGGGGAATCTCCAGCGCGGCAACGAGGCATAGCGCATCATCGGCTCTAACTGCGCCTGGAGCAACACCGGGTTGAAGAGCAGAAAAAAGGGCGACGACGGGTAGGTCACATCGACCGTATCGATGCAGCCGTTGCTGAAGTTCTCCTTTGAGAAGAGCATCGGCTGCCCATCGACATCGGCGACCAGCTTATGCGCGCCGAGCGTTTGGCGGAAGGCGAGCGCGGTCAGATAGGCGTAGTCTTTGCCTCCCACCTTCTGCATGTCTCGCATCATGTCCGCATCGAAGGCGATCCCGCGTTGGTCGAGCGCCGCGCGCTCTGCCTCGGCTGCCTCGAACATGGCTACTTCGGTCATGCCGTTGCGCCGCCAGTAAGGCTGCAGTTTTCGGCCCAGGTATTCGATCGCGTTGCGTTCCGTGTACGCAATCAGCACATGGCGCTTGACCGGCTGTGCGGTCACCTGCCCAAGCTGAAACGCGGCTGCTAGATGGGCCGTATGGGCGCGCCACACTGCGGGCCTCGGCATGTCCATGTCGTCGCTCTCGGGCAGCCTTCCATCCCTGCCGAACTGCGCCATGCTGTCGTAGGAGAGCGCAGCCTGGGCGTGTTCGCCGTCCGGCACGATCAGGTGGAAGTAGCCCCAGTCGATACGGACGTTATCGCCGGCTTGATGCAACTCCTGCTGCTCCTGAGAGCCGACGTTCAGCAGCGTCAGGTTCTTGGTGTGGGTGCGGCCCCATGTAACCGGTTGGGACTCGTCGTTGATCGCAATCCGGGGATCGACATCGAGCATCAGATCCACGTTATGCGGCTTCCCGTCGGTCGACTGGACGGTCCACGTCAAGTAAGTGACTGGCCGCGAGAGTACGTCGAGGTCCTTGGGGAAGGATGGCGTGAAGAACTGTACTTCGAGGCGCACCCCCGTCTGTTCGAAGCGGTAGGTCGTATGCAGCGGCGTTAGTGTCAGCGCGACCTGCTGCATCGCCGGAATGTTCTCTTGTAAGGCGAACATTTGTCTTGGATGCACTCCCATGTAGCGCAACAGCGTGCCGTCGATGCGGATGAGGCCGGCCAATGGCTGATCGACGCCCGTCCAATGCCGTGTATTCTGCCCGGTGAGTTTGTCCGACATCGACCAGATGCTGAAGTATGGATCATGCACGATCAGCGGAACGGCGGGCGGCCTGTCTTCGAAGGCATTCTGGGCCTGTGGAGCGCCGTCCTCTACCTGCGCCCTGAGCGGAGTTGCAAAAGGCATAGCGAGCAAGGCGCACAGAAGGCCCGCTGAAATCGTCGAAGAGCCAAACTTGGGCATCGTTCTCCTTGGGTTACTGCTAACTTATAGCCATCTGAATGCTTACTGTGAATCTTGAGTGGTCAGCGGGGCGGCAGGATTTTCCATTTCCAGTTCGCTTCGGGTTCATCCAGGTGTGTCACCACTCTGTTACTCGCTCAGGGAGTGGGTCGACGGTCGCGATCATGCGTTGCGCCAGCCGTTGCATCATCTCTGCCTGCACGTCCTTGTACGAGCCCGAATCCCAAAGATTGTGAAACTCTCCCGGATCTTTCACCAAGTCGTACAGCTCGCCGGTATTGAGGTTGCCATAGTAGGAGACCTTATGCGTGCCAGTCCGAACGCAGGCGGCCATGGGCGGCGGGTCGTAGAGTGCGTTCGAATCAAAGTATTCGGTGTAGACCGAGTCTCTACCTTTGCTCGTCTCGCCGGTAAGTAACGGGCGAAGCGATTGGCCCTGCATTCCGGAGGGTATCGGCAGACCGGCTGCCTCGACTAGCGTTGGCGCAAGGTCGACGAGTTCCACCATGCCTTCGACTCTGAGACCGGCCTTGTACTTGCGCGGCCAACGCACGATCAGCGGAACCCGCGTCAGGCAATCGTAAAAGTATGGGCCTTTCAGGTACATCCCGTGGTCCCCCAGCATCTCTCCGTGGTCGCTCATGAAGATCACGATCGTATCGTCGGCCTGGCCGGTGTCCTCGAGCACTCTCATCATGTGGCCAAACCCGGTGTCGACCTGCTCGATCATTGCGTAGTAAGCAGCGGTGATCTTGTGGTGCTCTTCCTCCGTCGTGTTGGCAAACGATATAGCCGTGCCCCCATACGCGCCCTTGTGGTCGACCTGCTGGAAGGAGGGCTTATTCTCAAGCTCTCCGGGATGATACGCCGGCGCCGGCATCTTGCCCGGGTCGTAGTGCGAGAGGTACTCTGCCGTCGGCCAAAACGGGTGATGCGGTTGAAAGATATTCACCGACATCAGCCAAGGATTGAATGCCTTCTGGGTGCGCATGAACTTGATCGCCTCATCGCAGCACCAGGCGGTCTGGGTGTTCTTAGGATCCATCGGCATGCCCCATACGGGAGAGTGGCTCCCCGCAGGCGGCTTCGGCGCTACGATCCCATTCTCTCGCATCCACACATACCACTGGTTCTGTCCAGGCCAGGAATCGCTGATGTCGTGGCTCCATTCAAAGACCTGATACCCATCGTCGATCCGGTCCTCGATCCGGCCTCCCGCGCAGGGAGAAAGATGCAGCTTGCCGGCAAGACCGCAGGCGTAGCCTTCATCGGCAAGGATGCGGGGGACCAGCCGTTCGCTCGGCCGGATGCGTTGGCCGTTGGCGCGCAGGCCAGTGGTGTGGGGATAGCGTCCAGTCAAAAAGCTGCCGCGAGAGGGCGCGCAGATCGGGCACTGGACGAAGGCGTTCGTAAAGGTGACAGACTCGCCTATGAACTTGTCGATATTGGGGGTGTGAATCAGCGGGTTATTCAAAGCGCCGAGCGTGTCGAACCGCTGCTGGTCGGCGATCACCCACAGAACGTTCGGCATCCGTTCGCCGTCCGTGCGGCGTGGCGCCTGCGGAAACGAGTGTTTTCTTTGCGAAGACTTCGCGCCCGAGGGAAGTACCTCCTGCGCAATGACCCCTTTGGCCGAGACCGCCCCTGCCGCGAGCAGGGTCGATCTGATCAGTTCCCGCCGGTTCATAATCTGCAATCTCCTTTGTTCCAACTTCTCAAAGCCATTATCGCTGCGGGTCTAAACTATCTGTCTAACGCGCGTCGAAGCGAATCATGGTCACGCTCTCCCGAGGCAGCGTATAACTCACGTGGCCGTCGCCGGGCACTTCCAGCGTGGAGGCCAGCGGCACAACATTGCGAGGATGCGTAGCGTCGTTGCTCTCGAACCGGGTGGCTGCCTTCAACTGTTGCACCTCTGCCTTCGCCGTAGTCTTGAAGGAACCAAGATTGAGGCTCACCGGAATATCCTGACCAATATCGCGGTTGATGCAAAATAAAGTCAATCGCTTGTGGTCTAGGCTCATGGTTGCCACAACGTCGATGTAGGGGATATTCGCCATATTGGTGAAACCCTCGACCCCCCCGCGAACATCGTAGGAGCCGGAATCTGTCTTCACCGGCAGAATGGCTTCTCCCTTCGCCGTAGAGTAGAGGCGGAAGACATAATACGAAGGCGTCGCGTACACCTGCTCCTGTTCTTTCCAGATTCCGGCAAACTCCATCAGGCCCGTGATCTCGGAGACCGGAACGATCCTGCTGTTGCGAAATAGCGTATTGAAGACGCCCGCGACCATCAGGCCGCCGCCTTCATTCTTGGAACTGGGCGCCTGATTCGTAAAGACCCGTTCACCCCTGCCGCGGCTGTTGAAGAGCCACTCGTCCATCGCGAAGTGAACCTTCTCTCGCATCGCGGGCATGGCGTCCAGTTGCGCCTGCATCTTGTGGAAGTCGCGCCCAAGCTCTACGGGAAGAGCATACGCCGCAGAAGCCATGAAATCGGGCGAAGCGTTCGGCAGTTCCACGTTGTTCGTAACCCGGATGAAGTGGGTCGAAAGAAGATCGTACGTGCCTGGAGGATTTTTAAGCTGCGCCGCGTTCCACTCTTCAAAATGCTGCGGCATCCCTCCGGTCGCGATAATCTCGGCGTCGGGCGCAACTGCGCGAACTGCGTTGCTGAATGCGAGCGTGAGTAGCCCAATCTCGTTCGCCGTGACATGGCCGGTCTGCCAGTTACCATAGAGCTCGTTGCCGAGCTCATAGATCACCTTGCCCGTATAGTGCGCACGGATATAACGAACCCAGTCTGCTGCCTCCTCCGGTGTCCCGCTGCCCAGGTTGATGTCGATCTGCGGAGTGGCATGGACCAGCTTGCAGAACGCAAGAAACTCGTCGGTCCCGAAGACGTTGTACTCGGGGATGCCCCACGCAACGTTCTGCTCCGAGATGCGCTTATCCTGCGGTCCGACGCCCTCGCGCCAATGGTACTCCGAGGAGAAATTGCCTCCCAGGCGAACGATCGTTGAGTTCATGGCCTTGGACATCGCCACAGCATCGGGGTCGAGACCCTCGACTGCATCGTCCGGCTGTAGCGACAGCTCGTCCACATCGATCCGCTCATCCGGCTCCACGGCGATGGCATAGTCGACAGGCACAAGCGGCTGCACGTCCTCGCGTTTCAGCGTGAGGACCGCTTCATACTTGGTCCAACCGGGCTGGCGTGCGTCCACGGATGTTCGGGCGAGCACAACGTCCGTACCATGCTTGCGCAGCATGATCGTGACCTTCGACGAACCCGCGAGATGCCGCACGTACAGCGAAGTCCTGTACCCGAGTGTGCGTTGCACCGGCAGATACACCTTCTGCATGATGCCGACGGGCTGACCGACAAATCCCATGATCTCGACTGACTGCCAGCTATTGGCGGCATCCCCGTGATGAAGCTCATAGCGGCGTCCAGCGGCTGGATTCATCGGCTGCCAGGGCAGCGGGAGACCCGTATCCGTGCTGCTCTTCGCGAGCTCCGGCTCCTCCGCAACCAGCTTCGTCAGGTTCGTATAGCTCCAAAGGCCCTCTTCAAGGCTTGGATTCACCAAAGCTTCGGCGGAGAGACCCTGGTTGATTGAATTCCCGATCGGTTCGAGGAAGCTTCCAAACAGCGAATCCGGCACCCGCTCCGTGCCGGCCGCATTCGTATCAACGACTATGGAGACGACGGCCGGGTTCTTTGTCGCCTCTTTGACCTGGGCGTTCGCATGCGGAGAGATTGCGATGGCAGCCGACAATGCGACTGGAAGGAAGCGACAGCGAAACATGATAACCTCGCGTTGCGGATGTTGTAATGGATTACAGCGTCTGCAACCTTAGACCTGTGACTGAGTCATTGTCAAGAAGAGAGCACGAAGCAGGGTGGCGCCATTTTCGCTTGCCACAATGACATCGATTACAACATACTAAGCTGTCCCGGTTTGATCGCACCGAGACCTCCAGAGGGAACAAATGGCCAATCGTCGGGACTTCATCAAAATGGGAGCAGGACTGGCAGCGGCAACTGTCATGCCGGCAGATTCGGAAGCCAGGAAAGCCGCGCAATCCAGCGCGCATGCAGCCGGCTCAAAGCCCAACATCATCCTCATTCTAGCCGATGACATGGGCTTCTCCGACCTTGGCTGCTTCGGCTCCGAGATCTCTACCCCGAACCTCGACCGACTCGCCTCGCGCGGTGTCCGGCTCAACCAGTTCTACAACAATCCCCGCTGCTGCCCCTCGCGCGCATCCATCATGACCGGCCTCTATGCGCAGCAGGCCCACATGGGCATGATGGTCGCCGACTACGGGCGCTACCCCTATCCCCAGTATGCCGGAGACCTGAGCGCCCAGACAATCACGATGCCCGAGGCGCTCAAGACCGCGGGTTACAACACCGCGATGGTGGGGAAATGGCATCTCACCCCCGAAGATCCTGAAGTCGGCAAGCACAACTGGCCGTTGCAGCGCGGCTTTGACAAGTTCTGGGGAATGATCGCCGGGGCCTCTGTCTACTACAAACCCACGGTGCTCATCCACGACAACGAACACCTTCCAGTGCCGGACGATCCCAACTTTTACCTCACCGATGCGTGGGCGGAGCACGCCGCCTCCTACGTCGAGGAACTTGCGCCTCAAAAGAACCCGTTCTTCCTGTACGCCGCCTTTAACGCGCCCCACTGGCCGATCCAGGCGCCGGAAGATCTCATTCAAAAGTACGCCAAGCGGTACGCTGCCGGCTGGGACGCGCTGCGCGAAGAACGTCACCGGAAGCAGCTCGCAATGGGCATCGTCGATCCAAAATGGCCGCTGACCCCGCGAGATCCGCGCGTTCCAGCCTGGGACAATGCATCCGACAAGGACTGGGAGATGCGGCGCATGGCCGTGTACGCTGCGATGATCGACCGCCTGGACCAGGGCATTGGCCGCATTCTTGATAAGGTGGACCAGGCAGGTATCGCCGACAACACGCTCATCGTCTTCATGTCCGACAACGGGGGCAACGCCGAGGAACTCGCCGGACCTCCCAGGCAGAAGCCCGGCATGACCCGCGGCAACTTCCCGACCGTCATGCCTGGGTCGGAGCATACATTTCAGAGTATCGGCATTCCGTGGGGAAACTGCGCAAACACGCCGTTCAGGCTCTATAAGCACTACACCCAGGAGGGCGGCATCAGCTCGCCGTTTATCGCATGTTGGCCCAACGTCATCAAGCCCACGAAGAGGCCGGTGAACGCAGTTGGGCATGAGACCGATCTGATGCCCACATTCCTTGAGGTATCCGGCGCAACCTATCCCGCCAAAGTCGCTGCCGGACCGCTGCCTGCACTCGTCGGAGAGAGTCTATTGCCGGTGTTCCAAGGCAGGCCGCGCACCAGGGGCGCCATCTTCTGGGAGCACGAAGGAAACAAGGCCGTGCGCGATGGGAAATGGAAGCTTGTCTCACGGTTTCCCGATAGCTGGGAACTCTACGACATGGAAGCAGACCGCACGGAGCTGCATGACCTGGCAACCGCCCAGCCGGAACGGGCGAAGTCAATGGCGGCCATGTACGATGCCTGGGCGACGCGCATTGGCGTGCAGCCGTGGCCAATGCCGGAGACGCCTGCCGGCGAGCGTACCGGCAAAATGGATACTCCTCCTTACCTGAGGAAGAGTTAGGGACGCGACACGTCGGGTTTCGTCCCGGGTGCGGATAGTATGGATTCCCTGGCCGTTCGCGAGAGGACGGCCATGTCCTGCGAAGAACGATTTATTTCTTTACGGCCGCTCCTTAGTATTCGGGCATTATGAGTATTCGGGCATTATGAGTATTCGGGCATTATGTGTAATCGATTGCATAAAGTCCTACTTATCTGGTTACGCAGCCGACCGAGAGGAGGACAAGTGATCCGGCACACGTTCTATACGACCAAGCAAGAAGATATAACTCGCTATTCCAAACACCAAGACACCTGCGGCGACGAAAAATGCGTCGGCAAAGGAGTGCGTCCATGCGCTGAGGTAACCGGTCACAACCGGAGCTGCGACGGCCGCGATCTGGTTGGAGAGATTCATCGTCGACCCCACGCGCCCACTTCCGCCCGGCGGAGCCAGCAGAGAGGGCAGCGTCCACATCACTGGCGAGGCTGCGGCAGTGCCGCCCATCGCGAGGCTCAGGCAAACCAGCACAGCAACAGGTCGATGCAGGTATGCCGGCGCCACGACCAGCAGCCCACAGGCTGTGCCTCCCACCAGCACTGCCCGGCGGACCTTCTGGGGATCCCACCCGCGCCGAATGAGCGTATCGACCAGGACGCCACCTATGAAGAACCCGCAAAACGCCGCAAAGATCCAGGGTACTGCGGACCAGAGAACCGCGGCCTGCGAAGTCATCTTTAATCCGCGTTGCAGGTAAACGGGCATCCACGTCAGCAGCAGGTAAAAACAATAGTTATAGGAGCCCGCCCCTAAGGCCGCGCCTATCACCTTGCGCTGACGAATGAGGTCGATCAGCTTCAGCTTACGCGCCTGCGCCTCTGCCTGCTGCTCGTTGTGCGAAGGGTCTTTCTGGTCGGGATCGCGGTATATCCAGGCAAACAAGCCCAGGTAAAGGAGACTCAGCAGCGCGGTTAGCGCAAAGTTCGCCCTCACCCCATAGCGCAGCAGCACAAGGCCAAGAATCGGAGTCCCCAATCCGATCGAGAGCTTGGCGGCCGCATCAAAGGTAGCAGTGGGAATTCCACGCTGCTCCTCTTGAAACCATAATCCGATTGCCTTGGCATTGGCCGGAAAGGCCGGCGCTTCGCCAATTCCGAGCAGCAATCTTGCGGCAAACAGTAGAAGAATCGTTGGCGCTACGGCAGCCAATCCCGAGGCCATCGCCCACACAAAGATGGCCACAAGCATTACCTTCCGTACACCGAAGCGATCGAGCAGCGTGCCGCTCGGCAGTTGCATCGAGGCATACGTCCAACTGTACGAACTCAGCAGGTATCCGAACACCACGTCTGAAATCCCGAAGGTATTTTCCAGGGCATCGTGAGCGACTGTCAGGTTCACGCGATCGAAGTAGTTGACCAGCACGCCGACGCCGAGCAGGATCGCGATGGAACGGCCTTTCTTCTGAGGATCCATCTGCGCTACCTGGCTGCGACGGACGTCGAATGCGCTGGGTATTTCTTCCGGTAGCCGGTGCGCGTATTCAGCACCTCAAGATCTCCGCGAGGCGTCGCCGTCAATTCCAGAGCATAAGCCTTGTCGCTCGCTGGAGTGTCTGCCCCCAGCGGGTTTGCGATGTACCTTGCGTCCGTGTTTCCTTGGGGGCCGGCCTCATTAGAAAAGTGGAGTTGCCATAAATCCTGCAACCCTGGCGCAGACCGGATGAGCTTCAGTGTCTCCGGCGACCCGCCCTTCGTCGCCCCATTGTCCATGATCGCTACGCGTGCGCTGATCCCATCCACAAGCGCCGGGCTTGAGCTCTGGTTCCAACCATGATGCGAGACAATCAGCACATCTACGTGCCCTAGTTTGTTCGTGGGACACATGAGATTCTTTTCTTTGTTCCAGGTAAGATCGCCGAGATCGAGGATCTTGAGCGCGCCAAAGGTGATCTCAATTCCCAGCGATCGTGCATTCTCGGTCTGATCCACAAGCCTGGTTTCTGTGTCTTTACAGTAGGGATTGCTCTGGCCGGCACCTGGCAAAGCGGCCGGGATCACTACGCCGTCAGAACTGATGACCTGAACGGTCATACCGGGAATTGGCAGCAGTTCCCCCGCGTGTGCGGTAATGTGCTTCGACGCCCCACCCGCAAGCACCTGCTGGTAGTCCGCGTAAACTTTCTCGGTGATGCCGTGATCCAACTCGCGGTTCGGTCCGTGGTCGATGAATGTACCCACGGGAATTCGTGCCACCAGTTGCGGCACGCCGCCCGTATGGTCCTCATGGTAATGCGTCAGGAGCACAAAATCGATCCTGCTCAGGCCCTGCTGCTTCGCGACGGTCGCAATGCGGTCGGCATCTCGCCCATGGTGGCCTTCCCACCCTGTGTCCACCAGCAACGACTTACCTTGGGGCGTGATGAAGAGGGTAGCTTGGCCTCCCTCTACATCGACAAAGAAGACGCGCAGTTGCCTGGTGGATTCCGCCATGTGCTCTGCGCGCGCAGCCGATGTTGGAAACGCGCCGGCAATGAGCGCAAGCAGGAAGGCAGATCGCTGCATGAATAGTAGTGATGGTCTCATCGTTCACTCCACTTAAGAACGGTAATCTCAATACGGCGAGAGAGGAAACAGGGCAATGCCCAATGATCGTATACTCGCGTTCTTTGCGAGCTTCCCGTCATCAGATTGACAGTGACATTATTTTTATTCTATAACTTTGCAGTTGAATGGTTGCATTCATACAGAAATCCTACTCAGTGGCGGGGAGAACAAGATGGAGCGGCGTGATTTTCTTAAACTGAGCGCGATGGCGGCGACGGCGACGGCGGTAAGTTCAGCGGCAGCTGTGGGCTTGGCAGAGTCTGTAGAGAAACCGAATCTCATCATCATTATTGCCGACCAACGCCACTACGGCATGAGCAAAGCGACAGGTTACCCGCTCGACACGAGTCCAACTCTGGACCGTATGCAGCGGCACGGTATCGGGTTCGAGCGAAATTATTGCACGACGCCCCTCTGTGTTCCCAGCCGGACATCCATGTTGACCGGTAGGTGGCCCGAGGCGACCCACGTTCGGATGAATTTACAGCCAGACGCAGCACTTTTCGACAAAGACGTCTATCAGGTGGCCAAAGGAAGCGGTTACCGGACTGCGCTCACCGGTAAAAACCACACCTATCTGAAGCCATCGGACGTGGATCTCTGGAGGGGATATATGCACGGCGGCGGCTACGTGGCCCCGGATGCTCCCAAGGAGGTGTCTGAGTTCGACAAGTGGTTGAAGGGTTTGCACTACAACGTCGCCGAGGAAGCTACGCCTTTTCCGCTGACCACCCAACTGCCATATCGAATCGTATCTGACGCGATCGAATTCATCGACAGAACGGGAGACCAGCCCTTTCTGATACAAGTGAGCTTCCCTGAACCGCACGATCCGGAGCAGGTGCCGGCACCATACTGGAATATGTTTCCGCCTGAGAGTGTGCCTGGGCGCTGCGCCAGTCCCGAGGCTCTGGCCGTAATGGGAGAACGTGCCCGCTGGGAGTACAGGCTGCAGCAAGACAATTACGACACAGAGAAGGTGTGGCGGAGATACAAATCCAACTATCTCGGTGCGCTTCGCATGGTGGACGATCAGATTGGCCGGCTAATGCAGCATTTGGACGCTCGAGACTTAACGAGAAAAACGACCGTGGTCTTCACGGCGGATCATGGAGACTATGTGATGGACTACGGCTTGGCGCGCAAGGGATTCGGCCTTTATGAAGACGTCACACATACTCCGCAAATCTGGTATGGCTATGGGGTGAAACCTTCGCTGACGGTCCAGAAGGCGTTTACCTCCATGGCCGACCTGATGCCTACCTTCTGCGAGGCCATGGGAGCCGACATTCCCCCTGGCGTGCAGGGCCGGAGTCTGTGGCCGTTGCTTCAGGGACAAGACTTTCCGAGTGAAGAGTTCCGAAGCATTTACGCGGGTGTAGGTGTCGGCGGTCTGTACTACGAAGACAGTGACAAAGTGCCGACCAGCATCTCCCACGACCCTGGGGTGGAAGGTACCTGGGACGAATTGAATATGGTCACGCAGAGCGGGAACCAGAAAATGGTTCGAATGAACGACTGGAAGCTGGTCTATGACATGATGGGCTACGGCCAGCTCTACAATCTCGGTGAAGATCCGTGTGAACTGAAGAACCTGTTTGGTAAACCAGCCCACGCCGAGGTGCAGGCCAAACTGATGGCTGAGCTGGCGATGTGGGTGATCCGCACCCAGGACAGCTTGCCGACGGGACCGCAGAACCGGAAATATCAGACGAAATGGTCGACAAAGCATAACTGGTACGCACCCTACCGCCATGGCGTCCCTCCACTTGCTTTTACTCCGTGACAACCTTTGTGGCTCTCGTGGAATCAGCTCGACGTAGCAGCCGCTGGTCGGCGTTGAACCCTATTAATTAGGGTTTTAGGAAGCTACAACTGTCAGAGCGGATTATGTTCGAAGCCGGCTAGCAGTGTTGTAGCGGTTGTTGTTTCGTTGGTTGAAGCGGAACTCGGTTTCTTTGAGGTGGAGGTAGAAGGTATGCTTTGGGACTCCGTTGAACTTGACGAGGCGGCGTTTGGCGAAGCTCCAGAAGCTTTCGATGCCGTTGACGTGGTGCGGTCCTCATGCGAACTCGTTGTCGGAGTGGCTGACCCGGAAGTGCTTGTCGAAGTCCAGGTCGACCAAGCCGTCGTAGCCTCGCCAGCCAGCGGTGCGGAGCACGAACTGGGCACTGGCGTTGCCACGAATCACAGCTTGCAGAGCGGCTTTGGAGGCGTTGGGCAAGATCTCAGTGTAGACCGTATCCGCAGTACTCAGGCGATCTGTCAGCCAATTGCATCACCGTGCCCGAGGCGTTGAAGAAGGCCGGGTACAACACTGCGGTGGCTGGAAAGTGCCAGCTGGTCACCACGAAGGGCGTGAAAGATATGAAAGTCATTGACAGTTCAATTATAGATACTCTATAAATCTCGGTGACTCGCAGTGGGTCCGAGGTTTTGCATGCATGTAACCGACTCCACGACCAGGTCTCCGAGCCTCGGTGTGGTCCGCTTGAATAGAACGGTCGTCGAGAGCAGTATCACCGCCGCGCTGGGCGGCCTTCTCTTCGGCTTCGACACGGCTGTCATCGCTGGCGTCACCAAGGCACTCAGCTCCCGCTTCCAATTGACTCCAACTAGCTTGGGTTTTACCGTAGCGGTCGCGCTTTGGGGAACGATCCTGGGCGCGGCGGCCGGTGGGTACATGGGCGACCGCTTCGGACGGCGATACAGCCTGCGTATCCTCGCTGTTCTCTTCATCGCATCGGCCCTGGGCTGTGCTCTCTCGTGGAACTGGTTTTCCTTCGTTCTGTTCCGGCTCATCGCTGGTGTAGCCATCGGCGCGTCGTCGGTCGTAGGTCCGATGTATATCGCGGAGATCGCGCCGGCTCACTGGCGCGGCCGCATGGTTGCGCTGTTCCAACTCAACATCGTCTTCGGCATCCTGGTGGCGTACTTCTCCAATTATGTCATCGGCACCCTGAACCTTGGAGGGATGGAGTGGCGCTGGAAGCTTGGGGTGTCTGCACTTCCGGCGCTTCTCTTCCTGCTGATGCTCTTCAGAATTCCACGCAGCCCCCGATGGCTCATGGAAAAGGGGCTGATCGAGGAAGCCAGAGGTGTGCTCGCGCAGATCGCAGAGGGAGCGGCTCCCGCCGAGTTCATGGCTATCGAAGAATCTCTGGCGACAGACCGGGCAGCCGGCAATCAGCCGCTCTTCTCGCGCCGCTATCGCATTCCCGTCATGCTGGCTGTCACTCTCGCGCTGTTCAATCAGTTCTCTGGGATCAATCCGATTCTTTATTACCTGAACGATATCTTCGCCAAGGCTGGCTTCTCCAAGGTATCCAGCGACCTTCAGGCCGTGGCGATCGGCGCAACCAACCTGCTCTTTACGATTGTTGCGATGTCCGTCATCGATAAAGTCGGACGAAAAAAGCTGCTGATTCTCGGTTCGGTCGGCACGTTCGTTTGCTTGTCTGTCATTAGCTTGATCTTTTACACGGGCAGTCATCAGAACCTCCTTATCTGGCCACTCATTGGCTTTGTTGCCTTCTTCGCGGTTTCACAAGGGTCCGTGATCTGGGTGTACATCAGCGAGATATTTCCGAATTCCGTTCGCGGCAAAGGACAAAGCCTGGGCAGCTTTACCCACTGGCTGACGTGTGCGAGCCTCGCAAACTTCTTTCCCATTGTGGCTGTGCATTCGGCGGCTGGCCCGTTTATCTTCTTTTCTTCCATGATGGTGCTTCAATTCGTCGTCGTGATCCGCTTCTTCCCGGAGACTAAGGGATTCACCCTTGAAGAATTGCAAGCGAAGCTCGAAACAATCTAAACAACCAGCAGATATAGAAAGGCACGAATTCAGAATGGAACGCAGACAGTTTCTCAAACGATCGGCGATGGCAGGAGTGGGCCTCGTGTTCACAGGCAAGCGGATGTTAGCTGCTTCGGCCGACGCCTATATTGAAATTCTCGCGGGGGAACCCTTAGGCGAAATTTCTCCGCTGATTTATGGGCAGTTCACGGAACATATCGGCGGCGTGATCTACGACGGTGTCTGGGTAGGAGAGAAATCCAAGATTCCGAATCGCTATGGTATCCGTGCCGAACTGGTGGATCTGATGAACAAAATCCATGTTCCTGTCATCCGCTGGCCCGGGGGCTGTTTTGCCGACAGCTATAACTGGCGCGATGGCATCGGACCAGCCTCAAAGAGGCCGCGGCGCACCAACTTCTGGGAGGTCGATCGCGACGCGAAGAGGTTGAACGAAAAAGGGCCGCAGATCTTCGAGCCCAACGAATTCGGCACCGACGAGTTCATACGGTTTTGCAAGCTGACTGGGGCGGAGCCATATCTGGCCGCCAACGTTCGCAGTCTGCCTGCGTTGGATTTTGACGACTGGGTCGAATACTGCAATTCACCGGCAGGGTCGACCACCTTAGCAGATACGCGGGCAGCGGGAGGGTTTCCCGCCCCTTTCAACGTCCGCTACTGGGGTGTGGGCAATGAGAGCTGGGGTTGCGGCGGCCATTTCACTCCCGAACAGTACGCGTCAGAGTTTCGACGATACGCGACCTGGATTCCGGAGTATGAGTTGGATCTCCAATTGATCGGTTCAGGACCGAATGGAAATGACATCGACTGGACTCATCGTTTCTTCGAACAGATCTACACAGGACAGCACGCATACCACAACCCCCACTTCACGGGCTGGTCCGTTCATCATTACGCCTCCACACGTCGGGCCGATGCTCTCAAGTTCGAGGCCGGGGACTGGTATGACATCCTGAGCCAGTGCAATCAAATCGAACAGATCATCCACGATCAATGGTCGATCATGGGGCAGTATGACAAGCAACACAGTGTCAAGCTGGTGGTGGATGAGTACGGACCCTGGTATCGCGAGGGAACGGAGCTCGATCCCACGCATATCTTCGGTCAACAGGTCACGGTGCGGGATGCGCTCGCAACCGCGTTGACGCTGGACGCCTTCAACCGAAATCCGGACAAAGTGAGCATCGCCACATGCGCTCAGTTGGTGAACAATATCAATGCACTCTTCCTCTGCCATGAGGACCACTTCTTCGCTACTCCGAACTACCATGTTTTCGGGATGTATGCAGCGCATCAAGGCGCGCAAGCGCTCCGGGTCGAATTCGAGGCACCAAGCGTCCACTATACCTATCAAGGGAAGCCTGAGACCTTATGGGGATTGAACGGTTCGGCATCGCGTAAGGGGAATGTAGTTACGCTGACGGTTGTCAACTCCGATCTGGATGTCTCGAAGCAGACTCACATTGCGCTGCGTGGTCTCGCGATCAAACAAGCTACAGGTTCTGTCCTGGAGGCCAGCGATATGCATGCTCATAACAGTTTTGATCACCCTGATGAGGTCCACCCCGTTAACCTAAGGGTTGAGGTAAGCGGCGATATGTTGAACGTCAGCATTCCAGCTGCTTCAGTAACCAAATTGGAAATTGTCCTTGGCTAAGCATAACGATTGACAAGACTGGAACGTTTGCACCATGAAGGACCTCTTATTCAGGGCCTTCGGGACCTGGTATAGAGTAAAGATATTCTGACTTCCTCGGAGAATAGGTTGAAAGTCGCCTCGACAAAAAGAGTGATTGGCACTCTCTCCATCCAAACAGCCCCGCAAGCGGCTGCCCAGGCTCTTCGAGAGGCCATCATCTCCGGTGAGCTCAAGGGGGGTGACCGGGTTCTGGAGCAGCAATGGTCCAGTCGACTTGGAATCGGGCAACCGACGCTGCGCGAAGCTCTGCGAGAGTTAGAACATCAAGGACTGTTGCGAAAACAACAGCAACGTGGCACGTACGTTGCGCAATTGAGTTCCGAAGACTACCAGCGGATACTTGAGGTTCGCATCCCGCTTGAAGCCATCGCGGTAGGCAAAGCCACGGCCAGACTGACACCGGCCTCTGAAAAAGAATTAACGGATCTGGTCATGACGATGGCTGGCACTGAAAAGCGCGGTAACGTCGGAAACTTCCACGACTGCGATGTGCTATTTCATCGAACTATCTGGGACCTGGCCGGCAACGAATATCTGAGCGAGTTGCTGGAGACCATTACCTTCCGGCTATTCGTCTTCTCTATCGTCGGCAGGTGGGCTGATACACCAAAGGCTGCCAGTGAAAGAACGGCAGCAGTCCGGCAGCATCAGAGCATTCTCAAGGGCATACGAAGTGGTGATCCTCAGAAAGCACGGCGAGCGTTCGTCGAAAGTACCGTGAGCTATTGGAATCAACAGTACGGCCTGACCTTGATCGAAGAGGAGATGCTCATCGATGCTTGAGCTTCAAACCTGCGGCGTCCGCACTTACAAATCGTGTGCCGGCCCTGAGTTATGAAGCATGACTTTAGTCTAGAAGGTTGCGAGCCAACCACCGTCGACGAAGATGACCTGCCCTGTGATGAAGTCTGCGGCCGGACTCGCCAGGAAGATGATCGGCCACGCGATATCCATCGGTACCCCCCAACGACCTAACGGACACCTCCCCTTGACCCAGTTATCGAAGGCAGCGTCCGCAACCAAAGTTTTGTTAAGATCCGTATTGATGTATCCAGGGGCAATCGCGTTCACGAGAATTCCATGGGCGGCCCATTCTACGGCCAGGACTTTGGTCAACTGTCCTACTGCACCTTTCGACGCGGTATACGGCGAGGTGCCGGGCCTTGCGGCTGCAGTCATCAGCGATGCGATATTGATGATCTTGCCGCCGCGCTCCTCAGCAATCCGCCTCCTCGCGTAAGCGCGGCTGACTTCAAAGATGGCAGTCGCGTTGAGCGCCATCACCTCGTTCCAGTCTTCGAGCGAGAGGTCGACGGCGTTGCCGCGACGCGACATCCCAGCAGAGTTGACCAGGATGTCCGGCGTGCCGAACTGATTGCACAGCCCTTCTACCCACGATGCGATCGCAGCCGTTTGCAGGAGGTCAAAGGGCGCGACGTGCACCTGCTGAGTCCGTTGCCGCAACTCTACCGCAGCGCGCTCGAGTTCGTCTTCGTCGCGTCCAGCGAGAATCACATCTGCTCCGGACTCCACAAGGGCACGCGCTGCGCCCAGACCGATTCCTCGCGTCGCGCCCGTTACGAGCGCCAGTTTGCCCGCGATGCTGAACGGGTTCACTTGGCACCCAGCATTGGAAGGATGAGAACCTTGCAGACTTCACCGGCTCGGAATAAGCGAAATGCATCCGAAACATCCTGCAGTGAGAACTCCTGTGTGATGAGTGTGTCGAGCGGCAGCTGCATGGCAAGATTGATCGCGGCCTGGAAGTCTCTTCGTTCATATACCCTCGAACCCATGATCGAGATTTCCTTGAAGTTGACAGCCTGCATGTCGACGTCCACTGGCTTCTTGAAGACACCAAGATTCACAACTGTTCCGCGGGATCGCACGAGCGAGGTCATCTCACGCGCGGAGGAGGGATGGCCCGCACACTCGTACACGACATCCGCCCCGTTCTGATCGGATAGCTCCATGATGTGCGCGCGCAGCTCCTCACCGGCGGTAAGGGTCGTGAGGCCGAGGCTGGCCGCCAGTTCAAGCCGCGCCGGAAGAACATCGCTGATCGTTACATGAGGAATACCGCGGGCCTGCGCCACCAAGGCCGTTAGTATTCCGATTGGGCCCGCCCCGAGCACTGCCGCGACCTCTACGCCTTCCAACTCCACGCGATTGACCCCGTGTACGGCAACCGCAAGTGGTTCGATCAGCGCGCCGATATGTGCAGGCATGTAGTGCGGGAGCTTCATCAGCGATGCGACCGGCAGCTTCACAAATTGCGCCATGCCGCCATCGACATCGAATCCAAACAGGCGCAACTGGCGGCACACGTGAGGATTTCCATGCGTACATGCATAGCACGTCCCGCACGAGATGAGCGGATAGGTGGTCACACGGTCGCCAACGGCCAGGTCGACGGCTGGACTGGCGATCTGCACAATTCGCCCGGAGAGCTCGTGGCCTATTGTGAGCGGTGCGCGGGCGCGAGGATGTGTGCCCGCCACGATATTGATGTCGGAGCCACAGAAGCCGCAGGCCTCAACCTGGATCAGAGCCTCGCCAGCGCTGATCTGCGGGAGGGAAACCTGCTTGGCCTCGATACGGTCAGGGCCAAGATATCGAGCGGCAAGCATGGTCTGCATAGCGTTCTCTCCTACTGTGCGGTGTAGCCGCCATCCATCATCAGGACAGCGCCGGTAAAGAAGCTGGCCAGATCGGTAGCCATATAGGCATAAAAGGCCGCGACCTCTTCGGCGCTTGCGATGCGACCGATCGGGTGTGCGTTTTGAAGCATTGCCCAGTAGGCATCGGGGTCACCGGATGCGGCTGCGGACTGATGCACAATCGGCGTATCCACTGTGCCGCAGGCGACAGTATTGACTCGGATACCATGGGCGGCATATTCGATCGCCATCTGTCTGGTCATCTGGTGGAGCGCACCTTTAGAGGGCGCATAGGCTCCCTGCGTCGGAATACCTGCCTCACCCGAGATCGAGCCGCTGATTAGGATTAGGCCCGACTTTTGTTTCATCATCACTGGAATGATGTGGC
This sequence comes from Edaphobacter sp., assembly GCA_965277575.1. Classification (GTDB taxonomy): domain Bacteria; phylum Acidobacteriota; class Terriglobia; order Terriglobales; family Acidobacteriaceae; genus Edaphobacter. The sequence continues at coordinate 1,356,678 of CBDIDK010000002.1, read as the reverse complement.
GCGCGGCCCAATACAGACTTTTGACATTCGCATTGATAACCGTATCCCACTCCTCCGGGGTATGCAGGTGGATCGCTTTCACGATGCTGATCGCCGCATTGCTGACCAGGATGTCCAGTCTTCCAAAGCGATCGAGCGCGGCCTTCGTGAAGTCAATCGACGTCTGCTCATCCGCAACATCGCCGCGAACGATCACAAGCCGGTCTGGATACAGCCTCAGCGCTTCGATAAGCTCTTCGGGAACCTCCTTTCTGCGGAAGACCGCGATGATGCCCGCGGCGCCACAGTCGAGATATGTTCTTGTGATCGCAAGCCCGATACCGGACGATGCGCCGGTGACGACAGCTACTTTGCCAGCTAGAGAGATATTCATTGAGTCACCTGTTCAGCAGTCATGTCGTGGTCCTGATTTGCACTTCGTTGATAAAGCCATGGTTCGTAGTATCGAAGAATGGTGCAAGCCGCTTCAGATCCAACAAGGTCCAACGCGACCCGCAGCATCTCGGGCGAACCGACATTGTTGATCATCATGTCGTAGTGACATGGGATCGCGACACGCGGATTGAGTTCTTTCACAGTTGCCGCGGCCTGGATGGGCGTTAAATTGTGAAATCCACCGTTGATGCAGATTGCGCAGATGTCGACATTTGCGGGTAAAAGCTTCGGCAGTCGCTCGGCCCAGGCCGTGTCGCCGGTGTTATAGAACGTGATCCCACACGGGAGCGAAATCAGTACCCCCGAGTGGTTCAAGTCGGTAGCATCGGTCGGGAGAGCAAACGTGGCCTGCACCGTGGTACCGCCTAAGTGCAACGTCTCTCCGGGATGCAAGAGGCGACAGGATTTTTCCGGGACACCGCATTCCCGGTAGATGCGCATGGAATCGAACGGGCCGACAAAAATCGTCTTACCGGCCTTTCTTACCCTTCGAATAGTTTCGGGGTCGGCGTGATCGTCGTGCGAGTGGGTGGTGATGAAGACATCGACATCGAGATCTTCCGGCTCTACGAAGATGGGCAACTGCCGGTCCAGTCGAAAGGGAAGGTGCGCAAACGTTCCAGCGCAGCTATTGGTGAGGTAGAGATCGATTCCGATCAGCGGGCTTACAGAATCTTTCAGCAGAAACCCATTCTGCCCCAGATACCAGATAGCCAGCGTGTTTGCAGGAACCTGGAACTCACGAATCGACTGCATGTACTCGCGGCTTGTTATAAGTTGCGGTACCGCGAACTGGATCGGCGCGTTACGATCGTAGGGGTCGTTCTTCGTGAACTGATAGGGCTCGTGGAGAGCCTCTGGTTCTGAGGTGTCGTTCATCGTGCTCCTCGACGGCATCGCAATTATAGATTATATTTCAAATATGCAAGCTCTTGTTCTCGAAAAGGCGAGCGCACTCAACCTCCGCGATGTGCCAAAGCCATCCATCGGACCACGCGAAGTCTTAATCCACGTGAAAGCCTGCGGCATCTGCGGCAGCGATGTCCATGGGTACGATGGCAGCACTGGCCGGCGCATCCCTCCGCTCATCATGGGGCATGAAGCGTCCGGTGCCGTCTCTGAGATCGGCTCTGAAGTCCGCACCGTCGCTCTAGGAGATCGTGTCACCTTCGACTCCACCGTCTCCTGTGGAGAGTGTCCGTTCTGCAAAAAGGGCAACATAAATCTTTGCGACAACCGCCAGGTGCTCGGCGTCTCCTGCGGCGACTATCGGCGTAACGGCGCCTTTGCCGAATACGTCGCCGTACCGGAGCACATCGTCTACCACCTTCCTGACACGTTCCCATATGAGAAAGCTGCACTGATCGAAGCGGTTTCGATTGCCGTCCACGCTGCCAAAATTACAGAGATCGAGCCCGGCAGCACCGCCGTAGTGATCGGCGCAGGCATGATAGGATTGCTCGCGATCCAGGCATTTAAGCACTATGGCTGCACCAAGATCATAGCCGTCGACCTGGAGCAGAGTAAGCTCGAGCTCGGGCGAACCCTCGGTGCGGATGAGAGTTTTCTGGCCTCGGACCCCGAACTTCTTCCCAAGCTGCTTGCCGCGACCAACGGGCAGGGTGCGGACATCGCAGTCGAGGTGGTCGGAGCGCAGAAGTCGGTTACTACGGCGATTGAAGCGGTTCGGCGCGGGGGAACCGTGACACTCATCGGCAATCTTACGCCGAAGGTCGAAATCCCGCTCCAGGCAGTAGTCACACGCCAGCTTCGGCTGCTCGGTTCGTGCGCCTCTGCGGGTGAGTATCAGGAATGCATCGCTCTTATGGAGAGCGGCGCGATCAACGTCGATCCACTGATCTCCGCGGTCGCTCCATTGAGCGAAGGAGCTGCGTGGTTCGAGCGTCTCTATGCGCGGCAGCCCGGCCTGATGAAGGTAATCCTCACGCCTTAAGAAAAGGATAGGTTCACATGCGTGACCATCAGTTTGATCTCACCGGAAAAGTAGCTGTCGTTACGGGCGCCAGCCGTGGGCTCGGTCAATACTTGGGTCGTGCCCTGGCACGTGCGGGTGCCGATCTAATCATTACTAGTAGGCGCTTGCCCGATCTAAAACCGTTTCAGGACGAGATCAAGAGCATGGGCCGCCGGGTCGTGCCGCTTGAGCTCGATCTACGTGACGAGGCCAGCATCCGCCAGATGGCCGCGCAGGCGCTGAACCAGGTTGAAAAAATCGATATCCTCGTCAACAACGCCGGCTGCAACGTGCGCAAGCCTGCCGTCGATGTCACGTGGGAGGACTGGAATCTCGTTCTGGACACGAACCTCCGCGGCTCTTTCTTTGTCGCACAGGGCTTTGCGCCTCACATGATTGAGCGCAGCTACGGCAGGATCATCAATATCGGCTCGGTCACCAGTGTCTTCGGATACGCCGGCATCGCCCCCTACTGTGCCAGTCGCGGAGGCATCAAGCAACTCACCATGAGCCTCGCCGATGAATGGGGTTCGCACGGTATTACGGTGAATTGCCTGGCGCCTGGATGGTTCAAAACCAACCAGAACGCAGTCCTGTACGAGAACGAAAAGTGGGTCGAATATTTGAACGACCGTATCCCGTTGAAGCGGCCGGGGCAGCCCAATGATCTGAACGGGGCAATCGTCTTCCTCGCATCGGACGCGAGCGCCTACATCACCGGTCAGACGGTGCTCGTCGATGGTGGCATTTCGACAGGAGCGACGCGCGCCACGACCTAATCAGGAGAACGATGCGACACTTTGCAGCCAAAGCACTGAGCACGCTGTCGGTCTTGCTGGCCTTTTCTCCAGGTGGCCGCGCTCAGACGTTTATCAATCCAACCATAGCCCATGGCGCGGACCCGTCGGTGGTCCTCGTCAAGGGCGTCTATTACTCCGTGCAATCCGGGTGCGCCCACTCCGGAGCTGCCCCCGTGATCTGCATCCGGTCGGCTGCCACACTGTCTGCGCTTGGGCGTGCAACTCCCGTTCTGGTTTGGACGGCTCCCGATACCGGCCCGAACTCCCGCGAGATATGGGCGCCGGAGATCGCGAATCTCGGTGGAAGCTGGTACATCTACTATGCCGCCAGCTCTCAGCTCGGACGCAACGACCACAAGCTCTTTGCCCTGGTGCCCAGAACGGCCAGCGAACCTCTGGAAGCCTGGGTCGAGGCCCCGACGGGTGCTCCAAACGGCGCGCTTACGACCGATTGGAAGAGCGCCTGGGCTATCGATCCGAATGTCTTTGAGGCTAGCGATAAGCGATATTACCTTGTCTACTCCTGCCGCCAGGATGCCAACGGCGACCTTCACGTCGAACCCCAGTCGATCTGCCTCGCAGGCATGAGCGATCCTCTTACTCTGCAGGCAAATCCCCAGACCGGCAAGAAGGTGGTGGAACTCTCGACGCCCACGCAGCCATGGGAGATCCGCGGCTTTCCTACCGAGGAAGGACCGTTCGGCTTCACCCACGACGGCGTGGATTACATTCTCTTCTCCGGCAGCTTCAGTGGGAACCCCGACCAATACAGCTCAGGGCTCCTGATCAACAACCATCCTCCACAACCGAATGGCGTTGGAAACCCGCTGCTCAATCCCGCCTCCTGGATCAAGCAGGGCCCTGTCTTCGATGGCCACCACGCCTCCTACGGAACAGCCAGTTCTGTCCTGGTCAACTCTCCGGACGGCACAGAACTCTGGAACGTCTACCATGGAACCGATTGCCTCAAGGATTGCTTTCGGGTCGACTGCAAGACCTGGCGCGACCGCTCCGTACGTGCCCAGAAGGCCGGATGGTCGCCTTCGGGGTCCCTCGTCATGGGGTATCCCGTAGATATCGCAAACACAGACAAGACTGGCAAGGAGGTCCCGCTGCCCGATCCTTCTACCGGCAGTTACGGGACAATGATGATACCGGCCTGGGGTGATGCCTTTGGCGACGCCGCCGAAGGGAATCCGGCAGACGGCCGTCCCGTCGGCACCTGGAACTCGTCGAATCCGGCCTCCATCTCCAGCACCAGCCTTGACGCAAACCGCTTCGACAGCAACTTCTTCGGAGCTAACCCGAATTGGCAGAATTATATTCTCCGGACAGACGTCAAGTGGATCGCCACCGGCAAGAAAGACCCTCATCCCAAGTACGGCGTCTATGGAGCCTATGTCGACCATGAAAACTACTTTGTAGCGATGATCGACATCACCTCCTGCGGTAGCCCCGGCTGTCTCACCACGGCTGGGGTCGTGGAAGGGGCTGCCTCCAAGTGGGAGAACTGTCCCCTGCCGGCGAGCTTCCATCCTGCAACGGCCAGTACCCTGGTCGTTGAGGCTGTAAACGGCACCTTTACGGCTTTCATCGATGGGACAAAGCTATCGGGTCCATGCCAGAGCCGCCAGTTCAACCTTACCGCCGGGCAGTCGCCCATCCGCGGCAGTAGCGGCCAGGTGGGAGTCGTTGTGCAGAACACCCAGGCACAGTACACCGGCTTCAACGTCTCCCCCGGAGTGCCCCTCGATACCACAGCTTCCAGGCAGACCTACGCCTTCCGAAGCCGCGCAAGCCGGATGAACCTTGACAACTTCTGCGATGGTTGCCGCATGCAGGCCGCCGAGAAAATACAGGTCATCCAATACCCTCCGGCTGCTCCCTATCCTCTCACCACTTCCAAGACGCAACTCTGGGCGCTCAAGGATCGAGGAGACAGTTACTTCCAGATCGCAAGCGTCTTGAGCGGCATGTGTCTTGAGAATCCGGCCGGCAACGGCACGTCATCCCGCACGCCTCCGCCGGCACAGGCCATGAGCGTTGTGCTTTGGCAAAGGACCTGTAGTACAGGTGGCGCGACAGACGCGAGCCAGAGCTGGCGGTTCCTTCCTGTGGGGGACAGCAGCTTCGTGATCGAGAACCAGGCATCTTCGCTCGTTCTGGAATCCTACGACGCCACTCAGGGAACCCAGGTGCGGCTCGCCACCAAAACGGGAACGGTCTCACAGAGCTGGCAACTCATCCTTCAGTAGAACGCCCACCGCAACGCACCGCTTCTGAGAGAGGTCCGGCTCTCCGTCCGGATCATTTGATGAGTTTATAGCCGTCGATGCAGCCCTTATTTGCGTCGGCAAGAACGCCTTCCGATTCCCATTCCCAATCCCTCCCCCACATGCAAAGTACGGCCTCAACGCTCTATGGCCCACGAATCGAAGCGACCGAGATGCCGCGGAAATTAGCTCTTGACATATGTCAGTTGAGGTCGTTATGGTTTCTTGCGCGTATAGATTATAGATAATCTAGCGACTAGACAAAGACTTTCCTCGACCGTAGCGGTCTGTAGCCCAGCCAGTCGGGACGCCGCCGGAACAGAAGCCGAGGAATGAACATCTTGAGAGCATTTACCAGGAGTTGTCATGAAATCCGTACAGAAGAAGCAGTCCTCCTCCTCATCAGCGGCTTGCCTGGGATACAGCAGAGTGGCAGTAGCCGCACTTCTCGCCTGCATAGCCCTTTTCTTTTGTGTATCCGGTCAAGCGCACGCTCAGGTTTTGACCGGCGAGATCGATGGAACGGTCCGGGACGCGTCTGGTGCGGTCATCCCCAACGCTTCGGTCAAGGTGACAAACACCGATCAGAACCTGGTAGAGCGCACGGTTACGACCGACAAACAAGGCCAGTTCACCGCTCCTCTGTTGGCAGTCGGATCCTACTCCGTGACGGTCTCCGCGACAGGATTTCAGACCTACACCCTGAGTGGGCTGCAGGTACATGTCGGCCAGCCGACAGCTGTGCCAATCGCGCTCTCTGCCGGCGGCGTCACCCAGGAGATTACGGTCGCAGCCGGCGCAGTCACTCCACAGCTCGATTCCGCTGCGGCTGGAACTCTTATCGACACCGAGCAGGTCACGCAACTCTCCTTGAGCAGTCGAAACTACCTGCAGCTCCTCAGCATTCAACCGGGAATCAGTGGTGGCGTTCCAGGCCCGGACGATCGAGGCAACATCCGGTCCAACGGATCGGTCAACACGCAAACATTCTCCGTCAACGGCAACGGCACCGCTGCGAATGGTTACTTCGTGGATGGAGCGGACACCCTGAAGCGAGCCGGCCAGCAGCCGGTAGCCTTCCCCGGAGTCGACTTTATCCAGGAGATCAATCTTCAGCGTGCCAGCTACGGTGCGGAGTTCGGCGGCCCCGGTGCAGCAGTCGTCAGCGTCCAGACCAGATCCGGCGCAACCGCCTTTCATGGCGGAGCCTTCGGCTTCTTCCGCAGCCAGATCTTCAACGCGAACGACTACTTCAACAATCGCGCCGGCGTTCCCCGCGGGGGAGTAAGGTATGCCGACTTCGGCTATGACCTCGGCGGTCCGGTCTGGATCCCGAAGCTGACCAGCCGCAACAACGCGAAGACCTTCTTCTTCTTCGGCCAGGAGTTCCTGAGAAGCGAGAGCTCGGTCCAGCAGAACATCACAAACATTCCTACCCTCGCGCAACGCTCCGGCAGCTTCAGCGTCCCTGTCTGCACAGCCTACAATGCTGCCGGAAAGTGCACGGCTACGACCACCCAGATCGCCTCGATCGACCCGACGGCGCAGCAGTATCTCAAGGACATCATCACCAATCTCCCCTTGCCGAACAATCCCAGCGACCCTCAAGGTCTGATCACGCATGCAGCAGGATATAACAACGAAAGTCAAACCCTCATCCGGATCGATCATCAGTTCAACAGCAAGCTGAGCGTCTTCCTCCGCTACCTCGACGATCCCTTCAACCTGGTGGTCCCCGGCGGATTCCAGCTCACCTCCTCCATTCCAGGAGTTGCGACGTCGAGAATGACGAATGGATCGACGAACTGGCTGGGCCATGCGACCTACGTCATCGGAGCGAATCATATTCTGGAGGGCGGATATTCGTACCGGGCCAACTGGGTCACCGCCGTGGCGACGGGTTATCTCTCCGCTGCGAATTCTCCCGATATCAACGTCAAGCTGCCTTACGCAAGTACCCTGGGACAGGTGCCGCATATCAACATCAGTGGCTCAAATTATGCGGTCACCAGCCCCTATGACGAGCGCAACCCCGTCACCCAGATCTTCTTAAACAGCACCAATGTCGAAGGGCGGCACACGATCAAAGTGGGCTTCAATGTGGAACTCCAGAGCGGAGGAAGCATCAACGCCTCCGCCAATGCCGGCACCTTCACATTTTCGCCCGGAGCTCTCCCGGCCGGCGGAGCCACGCAGTTCGATCAGGCCTTCGCCAACTTCCTGCAGGGAAGAGTGGCGACCTTCAACCAGACAAGCATCAACGGGGCGGGATCCAATCATTCGAACATCTATGAAGGCTTCGTGCAGGATGACTTCCACGCCACACCTCGATTGACCGTCTCCGCCGGAGTGCGCTACTCCTACTTTGCCGCGGAGACGAGCGCCGCATTTCCTGGTTTCCCCCGCTCGCCGGTTTTGAACTTCGATCCGGCTACATATAACCGGGCAAATGCTCCCACGATCGACTCCAGCGGCCTGATCTGTAGAATGGCGCCGTGCGCGGGAGGTAAAGTTCCCAATTCCTTCTACGATCCGCTGAACGGAATCATCATCGGCGGAGCGAACTCCCCGTATGGGAGTGCGGTCGTGCAGGCGGGAAACAAGAGCTTTGCCCCGCGGGTCGGGTTCACCTATGACGTATTCGGCAATGGGACAACGGCGCTGCGCGGTGGCTACGGTATCTACTACTTCGCGATACCCGCTAATCAGGCTAAATTTGCCACCCTGCAGGACCCCCCCAACATTCTTACGACCACGATCTCCAACACGACCTTCGCTAATCCAGGCGCCGGCACTGTCCTGGGCAACTCGCCTGTCGCTCTCCAGGCCTATCAGACCAACCCTACCAATCCTTACTCTCAGCAATTCAGCCTGGATCTCCAGCAGCAGCTCAGGCAGGGAACCATTCTCGACATTGGCTACTATGGCAATCGCGGCGTTCATCAGTACGCGAACGTGGATGTCAATCAGCCGATAGCCGGCCAGTTCGCGCAGCAGGGCTTAATCGCCGGCAACATCGTCAATCAAGGCAATACGCAGGTTCTCAACCAGATTCGTCCCTTCTCGGGCTACGCCGCCATCACCAACCAGTTGAATATGTTTTCGTCGAACTACAACAGCCTGCAGACTTCGCTTCGGGAGCGGCTGAGTCACGGTACCCTTCTCACGATCAACTACACTTACTCGAAGTCGCTCACGAATGCTCGTATTCCGCAGAACAATGCCAATCTTAGTTCGGAGTACGGTCCGACGGACTTCAACCGAACAAACGTCTTCAATGCAAGCTTCGTGTACCCGGTGCCTTTTTTTCGTGAGCAGAAAGGCATTACTGGCCGGATCTTCGGGGGATTTGAAACGAGTGGAATCGTTTCGTATGCAACGGGCCAGTATCTGACTGCCACGACGGCTGCGGCCGACCCCGGTGGCGTCGGTATATTGAACGGACCTGAAACCGGGCGCCCCGATTACGTGTCGAACCCGCAGCAGGGCGCTCCCCACCAGCTGCTCCAGTGGTTCAACACGGCCGCCTTCAGTTCGGTTCCCGCCGGACAGTTCAGGCCGGGCAACGACTCTGTCGGCAATATCGTCGGGCCGGGATATGAAAATTGGGATTTGAGTCTCTTCAAGAACGTTCGGTTGACCGAAGGGTCCAATTTCCAGTTGCGCGCCGAAGGCTTCAACGTCTTTAACCACACCAATTTCACTACGATTCAGACCACCCTCGGGACCACAAATTACGGCCAGGTCACTGGAGCTGGCCCTGCACGTTCGTTACAATTTGGAGCCAAGTACAGCTTTTAGGGAATCACTCGACAAGTCAGCAATCCACGATCTGCTTGAATAAGCAGTAAGGGGAGGATGATGTGTGGCGATGCGGCACCCGATGTTAGCATCTCAGGCGAGTTTGAGAGACATGGGCGAAAGCACCAAGCGCGTGGAGCGTGCATCGGTGTCGAGGAATGACATCGCTGCTCTCCAACTGCCCGGCTTTCACAACTTGCGCCAGTGGAACACCTGGTTCGCGTTGATCCGTGCGTCCGCTGGACAGTCGCCACCGAGACCCTGGGTTGAGGGTCTCCACGATCAGCCGCTTCTCTTACGCCCGTCCCCAAAGGACGTGTCTACCTCCGTACCACTGACCAGCAACTTCCATCCAAGCCCCTCACACAAATGGCCCCAAGCGTTGCGGTATGGAGATCATGACGATCTCAGTTCTTCATCCGAGACGGCTGGAGTTCCACGCTTTGGTGAGAATTGAGGACTTGGAACAGACCGCTATCCGACGCTCCAGGCCCGAAACTGCGGTGAACGATGTCATGGGCTTTGGAAATGGATTGACTGTAAGAACTGTTGAATAATATGACAGAACAATGGGTTGCTCCACTACAAAAGCTCCAAATGCTGTTGCAATCGATGTCATAGTACGAGCAGCGAGATTCTCTCATTGAGGTATGCAAACGGTGTGTCTGCTTGTCGTTCACCCTGCCGCACCGGAACCTATTCTGCATGAGCGGGGAAGTTGCACTAGGAAACATGATCTTTGTTAGAAACGGGAGCATCGATGAGATTAAGCAGCAAATGCTCGACTTTCGCGCTATCTTTTCTCCTTGTAACGGCCACTTCGTATCTGTGGTCGCAGGCAGGGCCGCCTTTCCAGACGGACGACCCGACGCCCGTTGACTTTGGGCATTATGAGGCTTATATCTTTGGCCTGGCGGACGGCACTCCGGCGGAACTTGACACGATCGGCCCGGCATTTGAATTCAACTGGGGCGCCGTTCCCAATGTGCAACTGCACATCATCCTGCCCCTTGGGTCAATCATGCCGTCCAATAATCCTGTCTACGCCCCGGGCGGAACAGGTCCCAGCGCTTTTGGCGTGACGGATACGGAACTCGGCATAAAGTATGGCTTCATCAAACAAACCAAGCACCGTCCGCAGATCGGGTCGTTTACTATGTTCGAGGTTCCGAGCGGCAGTTATTCCAAGGGTCTGGGCGTGGGCCGCGTGTGGTACAAGCTACCCATCTGGATCGAAAAAGAGTTTGGACCCTGGAGTCTGGTCGGCGGCGTTGGCTACGCCGTGGTTCCACAGGATCAGTATCGGAATTATCTCTATGGCGGATACCTGGTCAAGCGGGAGGTCAGCAAAAAGCTGGAACTTTCGGTTGAAGTCTTCTCTCATGCGCGAGAGGGTTTTGCCGCTGCCCAAACGCAACCCTCGACCCTGATTGACGCTGGCGGTTACTATCACTTCAAGTCCCCTGGGCTGCAATTGCTCTTCGCATATGGGCACTCCATTGCCGGCCAGACAGAGAATTATGCTTATCTGGGCCTCTACAAGACCTGGGGAAAAGATAAAGGCAGAGATACGGATAAAGTCAAAGGTAAAGACGTAAACGAAAAGAGCGCACGAGATGCAATGCTGTCCGCGCAACCCCGCAGGAACGAGTTTTAGTGACCTGCATTTTGAAGATGTGCCGCGGCTCATTCTTATAAGGAGAAACAATCCATGGAAATTACAGTTCGTAGCTTGTGGACACTGATTCATGGCATGGGATTTGGAGCGCTCTATTTGCTGGCATGTTCCGGCGCGCTGGTCGAGCTTTATCGCTTGACCAAATCGTCCGCTCCGTCCGAATCCACACCTGGCCATGAGCGCTTTCTGCGGGTTTACCTGATCGCGATGGTTGTGCTCGCGTGGATAGCCGTGCTGACTGGAACGTATGTGGTCTATCCATGGTATCGCGCGGCGCCTCCGCCGGGAACGGTCGATCTTTCGCTGTTTCCGCAACGCCTGCTGGTGTCGAGTCCCGCAACCGTGGGCTGGCATTCGTTTGGGATGGAGTGGAAGGAGCACGTCGCCTGGTTCGTTCCGATCTCGATCACAATGGTCGCGTTCGTCTTCATCAAGTATGGTCGCGACCTGAGGAACCAACGGCAACTACGTGCCGTGGTGCTCTGCTTTGCGTTGGCGTCGTTCGTTGCCGCCGGCATAGCGGGCTTCTTTGGGGCAATGATCAACAAAGTCGCACCGGTCCAGGGCGGCCACGCGATTCAACTCATGAAGGGAGAAGCCAAATGAACTCGCCGGATCATATGGTCTCACGGAGCATTCCTGCCATGCCGAACGGTTCGGGCGCAGCCGCGATTGTTGCGGCTGGCGTCAGCTGCTTTGTGTTGGCGGTTCTGGCCTTTGCTGGTGACAGATCGGCTCTCATCAAGAGCAGTCTCGTTTTCTATCGACCGACGGGTCCACTCTCCGGTGTAACCACGGTTGCCATTGTCGTCTGGTTTTTGACGTGGGGTATTCTGGAATGGCGTTGGGGAAAGCGGATCGTTCCGGTGGGACGCATCAGTGCGGTTGCCGTCGCTCTGCTGGTCCTGAGCCTGCTGCTTACATTTCCTCCCATCGTCGACCTCCTCTGAAACAACGGCTCGACGAATATGACTTTCTTCGTGTTAAGGCAGCTTGAGCCTCCACAGCTAGAAGGTGTTATGGATTTTGCACCTGAGTAGATTCTTTGCTGGGATTTGATTTGTCTTCAGCATGGAGGGATGTCCAAGGTTCGCAAGGTGTAGCCTCGGCTTCTTTCCGAGTACAGTCTTACGTGGCTCGCCTCAAGTCGCTCGGTTCGGTAGTGCTGAACGAGAAGGGCCCCGGCCATCGACTCTACGTTTACCATGCCCTGGAATTTGCTTCCGCCGTTGGTACCCACAGCGCGGTGGCCACGGGCACACGCCTTATATTCGGCCTCGGTGAGGTTGAACAGCCATTCGTCCAGATGTATGGCGCTGAGCCGAAGCGGTATGGGAGCTTCGTGTGTAAAGATCATGTTCCCTCCGTACCTTCTGCTATGGATGAATCAGGCTGATGACATCATTTTCGACACCAACGAGGAATTCGCACGCATGTAAATCGAGGAACTTCTCCTCATCCGGACGTATGACCTTCATGTAATTAGGCGACTGAAAGACACCGGCCAACCCCACAAGATCATCAAACCAAAGCTCAGTCGATCCATCGATGTGATTGTCGGGCAGGCCGGGCAGCTGTTCCCCAGTGGAGTGACACTGAACGTACCGCCTCACGTGCTGCTTAACCTCAGCAAGAGAACTGAAGAGCGGGGCGTGATTGTTACGATGGTAGGAGGCGAACTCTTCGTGGGTCATCTCCGGTCTGCGTCGTAGAAGGATCGTCATCTTGATCATCATCAATCTCCCATGTGAACATCGTTCATATTACCTTTGAGTTCAACACCCATTGTGGCGCGTGGCAGGTTCTTGTTTCATCGCAGATCCGTGCCCAGCGCCTATACGATGAGTACGATGTGTCCACCACCTGAGCTTTTCGCAATGAGTCGGCGAGCTCCGCCGCTTCCGCCAACGGAAACGTCCGTCTGACCTGCCCCCTTTTTCTCAACCATCATAACTGGAGTTTCTCAGTTGTGTTGTTGGTTGTGGTTGGCGAAGGGATCCGGGCCATGGCCCGGATCCCTTCGAGGACGAGTTTGAACTCCTGGGGCGTGCGGTAGTCCAAGGAGCTATGCGGCCGCTCGCAGTTGTACTCTTCCCGCCAGGCTGCCAGAGTACACCGAACATCGTTGAGCGTTCGGAACCAGCTGGTGTTCAGGCATTCGTCACGCAGCCTGCCATGGAAGCTCTCGACGTGTCCATTCTGCATCGGACGGCCGGGTTGGATGTGGATCAGTGCAACCTTCCAGTCCTCGGCCCAGCTGAGCATCCTGCGCGAGGTGAACTCCGGCCCATTGTCTGAGCGCACGTTCTCAGGCCGGCCACGCTCGCCGATCAACCGCTCCAGCACCCGCGTGACGCGTCCACTGCCGAGGCTGGTGTCAGCCTCAAGCGCAAGACACTCGCGCGTGTACGCATCCACCACGCTGAGGATCCGCACCATCCGCCCGGTCGCCAGGCCGTCGACGATGAAGTCCATCGCCCACTCCTGGTTCGCTCCAGTCAGCCGCTGCTCCGTTGTGCGTTCGCGGACGAGACGCTTGCATCTCTTGCGCCGCACCATTAGCCGCTCTTCGACATACAGCCGATAGACTCGCTTCACGTTCACGTCATAGCCCCTGCGGCTCAAAAGCGCATGCAGCCGACGATAGCCATAGCGCGGCTTTTGCCGCGCTAGCATCACCAGCGCTTCTCGCAACCCGGCGTTGCGGTCCGGTCTCGGCTCGTACCGATAGCTTGACCGCTCCATCTTCAGCAGCTTGCAGGCCGTGCGTTCGCTCAGCCGGAACTCCGACGAGACGAACGCAACGTCTCCTCTTAGACCGGCAAGCTCCAGCCGTTTTTTCGGATCACCGCCTTGAGCGCTTCGCCATGCAGACTCAGTTCCGCAACCAGCAGCTTCAAGCGACGGTTCTCATCCTCCATCGCCTTCAACCGCTGTGCCTCGCTCACATCCATACCGCCGAACTTCTGCTTCCAGCCATAGAACGTCGCCGCGCTGATCCCGTGCTCGCGACACACATCCGCCGTCTTAATCCCAGCCTCATGCTGCTTCAGTATCCCGATGACCTGCTCTTCCGTATAACGGCTCTTCTTCATCGTCAGCTCCCTCGCTCAGATTACGAGAGAACTCCAGTTTCAACTGGTAGAGATTTCCGGGGGCAGGTCAAGAGGTTGATCAGCGGCGCGAGCTTCTGGACTGCGAAAAACGGGCCTTTGGAGTTCAGGTTGAACATCTCGTCGTAGATGGCCTCGGTCACGTTATCGAGAGGCGTTGGAATGCTGAAGTCGGCGTTGACGAAAAGCAGGTCGAAGGTGTCGAAATCGGTTTTCACCCGAGAGGCGAGTGCGTCGAGGTCCGTCAACGACCGCGCGTCGCTCGAAACCACGATGGCCTCAGTCCCAAGCTCCTTATGCGCCGATTCCAGGCCTTCCTTTGAGCGACCCGTCACCAGGACACGCGCGCCTCCATCAAGCAGCATCTTCGCCGTACCAAGTCCCATGCCGCTCGTGCCGCCGACGATTACCACTTTTTTACCTTCGTACCGTTTCATATGGATCTCCTTGTGAATGGTTGTCGTGCGTGTTGTCGCTCTAATCCCAAGTGACGGAAGCGGCAATGTTGTTTGCATCCAGTGATGCGCCGACCAGCGCTCTTTCAGGGGCTCGCGTTGCAGGATGCGGACTAGGAGAAGTCCGGAGGCGTCGGTTCCGAGGGCTTAGTGTGTGAAACGGTCAATTGCCTCGCAGGCGTTATCTTGAAATGAAGTGTTCTTCAAATCGGTAAAGAAGGTACTCTGGTCCACCATGTCGCCTGACAACTTACCTTCTTTACTGGCATAGAACACGCCGCTCTTATATTGCTCATCGGAGATGGCATCTACAAAGCGTTTCGCACCTACGTCCAGCGTATGCACCATTTCGCCCATCAAAGGGAAGACGATAGGCATCATCACATAGTTCAGCATGAACCGCATTGGCGGTGGGAGGCTGTCTGCCGCCTGAGTTCCTTTTGTATTCCCTGGGCTCACAGCAACAAACTTAAGCTTGGGATACTTTCTTGCCATGGATAACGCCCACATGGTCTCCGCATACTTGCATATGAGTATGCATTCAATGCAACGAACTTCTTGCCGAAATATGATCCATCAAGAACAGCAGCAAACTCATCGACGGAAGAATTGCTCATGGAAACTCGTTTTACTCCAAGCATCTTGACGCCTGGAACAGCTTCGGCACTGACCGCTAGCACTGCCTTCCTTAACTTGCCCTGTTTGAGCAACTCATCCACTAGCACCACATTGCCTAAAATATTCGTAGCAGCTAGGGACTGTTCACACTATCTGAGGGCTTCGACGATGAGGGCGAAGTTGAGGAAGCCGATGAAGAGCACGTCGAGCTTCTCGAAGCGGGAGAAGATTCTGCGGAAGCCCTTGAGCCTTCGGAACAGCCGTTCGATTTCGTTGCGTTTCCTGTAGAGGGCGCGGTCGTACTCCCAGGGTTCGATGCGATTGGACTTCGGCGGAACCACTGGAACCATGCCTAGATCGAGCACCAGTTGCCGCGTCTCATTGCCTTCATAGGCGCGATCCATCAGCAGGGGCAGGCCTTCCGGCATCCTCGGCAACTCCCACAGCAACTCGCGTCCTTCGGGAGCATCGTGCGCGTTGCCCGGGGACAGAGCGAACGCTATGGCCGTTCGAGCATCCGCGGCAACCATATGCACCTTGGTGTTCCATCCGCCGCGGCTTTTGCCGATGGCCTGGGGTCCGTTTTTTTTAGAGCGCCGGTTCCGTCAGGATGGACCTTGATCGAGGTCGAGTCCAGAGATACTACTTCGAGTTTGATGCGGACGATCTGCTCGACCTGCAACTTCTCGAACACACGGTCAAGGACGCCGGCCTTGGACCAGCGGCTCATCCGCATATAAACGGTGTGCCAGCGGCCAAAACGTTTCGGAAGACCACGCCATTTACAGCCCTGCTCGGCCACATACAGCACTGCGTTGAGCACTTGAAGGTTGCTCAGGCTCACGTTCCCACGCTGCACTGGCAGCGCATCCTTGATCCGTTCATACTGCGCTTCTGTCAGTTCCATCGGTAAGAACAGTTAACAGACAGCTAACTGCTAGTGTGAACACGCCCTAATTGATTTATGCCGGAAGGCGTAGGGGTCGCAGCCGTTTTTCCAATTGTTCCGCCTGCGTTTAAAAGGACTGCATCGATCGGTTCGTTTATCTCCCCGACCGCTTTTCGCACGGAGTCTGCATCGGTAACATCGCCAATAACAATTTCAAATACCTTCTTTCCCGTTTTCTCCTCAAGGTCCTTCTTTGCTGCTGCCGCTCTCGCCCGATTTCTGCAAAAAAGAATTACCTTTCTTGTTTCCTTTTTCAATGCGAACTGCCGGGCAGTCTCTTTTCCAAGCCCAGCATTTGCTCCGGTTATCAAAATACTTTCGATCATTTTGTTCTCCTTCTTAGGTTGTAGCTACTTGGCAAATGGAGCAAACCAGACAGTCCGTTGATGATTGCCGTTCAGTGGGGCCTCAGAAGCCTCTACGCCCGCAGCAGCGAGTACGCGCTTCTTTTACGGAACCCAGCTCGGCATTGGGCGGTAGGAAGTCGATCGGGCTGGGCGCGATTGGCCAGCTCGGTGAGAGCGGGCTGAAAGCTGGCCGGCGCGTTCAGATCCAGTTCCGACGGCGTGACCGAAACCGGAGCTGGCACCGTTGACGAGAGTGATCGAATTCATGAGTGGTTCCTAGTGAAACGGCACAAATAGAACCGGAAAAGCACGAAGCCAAAGTCAGCTTGCCATTAACAAACTACTTAGTTCTATATTGATAGAATGGAGAGTGTCAAGGAGTTTAGAACTATATGATTCAAAAAAACCGCTAAACCGCGAGGGCGACCGCGGAGCTTCGACGAAACGGGGGCGCTTGAAAAGGCTACCCAGGTGTTCTGGTCGAAAGGCTATGACGGCGTGACGATTGACGACCTAGTCGCCGGGATGGGCGTGGGACGGCCAAGCCTGTATGCCGTCTTTGGGGACAAGCGGGCGATATTCTTGCGCGTCCTCAGGGCATACGCAGAACGGAAAGGCGCATTAGCCGCGAAAGCACTCCTTGCGCCACAGAGACTTCGCGATTCAATTGCGGCCTTTCTCAGGTACAACGTCGAAAGTGCGACCGAGAAAGGGTCCGCCCGGGGCTGCCTTCTGATCTGCGTCGCGCCACTTGTGAACGACGCTGAAGTTCAACGTTTTTTGCAGAACGCAGCCACGGGCGGGGCGGCGCTGCTGGAGCGGCGTTTCCGGGACGGGATGAGCGCGGGTGAAATCCCATCTGGCTTTCCCGTCGCCGCGCGGGCGGTCCAGGTTGCCGATCTGGCGCGTGGGCTGACCATGCGTGCGCAGATAGGGACGCCACGCAAGACGCTCCTCAAAGATGCTGAGGAAGCGGCCGACTTGGTGCTTCTGCCGCGCGTGTGACCGAACCTATGATGGGACGCTTCACACTCAATGCACCTGTCATTTTGATGATTCAGTCCGTTCATAACGCTACGCCGGGTAGGCGAGCGGCAGTTGTTGGTGTTTATTTCTGTCAGGCATTTTGCGCATGAAGGCCCGGACAAATTCGCTGGCGATCTTTGAATCATCATCCGCACGACATACTAGGCATGTCTTCAGTCTTAAGTTCGACTCGTTCAGCGGGCGCACGGTCACTCCATTGCGCGCCATCCGCAACGCAGCAGACTTCACCGCGAAAGCAATGGCAGAACCGTCCGCCACAAACGGAAATGCCTCTTCGGGGACGATCACGTGCTGAATGCTTTGAGGACGGACACCTTGCTGCGTTGCCGCCTGGATAATCGCGTCATACACGGGCGGGTGCAGTTGGCGCTCAAAGAGTATCCAATGCCTTCCGTCCATCTGATCGAGTGACACCGACGGGTAGGAAGCTAATCCATCTCGTTTTGCCATCGCGATGTAGAACGGTTGCTCTGCGACCTGAACACAGGTGATTAAAGGCGACTCCGGCGGCTCGTGTGCAATCGCTAAATCGACCAACCTGAGATCAGGTCTTGGAGGATGTCCATCGGAAACTTGCTGGCAAGATCAATCTTCAAACGAGGAAATAGAGGAAGTCGAATCGAGAGAAGCGTCGAAATCAAAAACGGGTCGGCACACGGGGTGCGTCCAACATGGAAGATCGAGTCCATGCCCTGAAGCACCACTCGCGCGGATTGAACGGCCCGTTCGCCGTAGAGAAGTGAGATCCGTGCCTGTTGCACATAGGCGCTGCCGGCATCGCTTAGCACAACGTGTCTGCGGTCACGGAGAAACAAAGGGCCACCGACGAGGATTTCTACATCTTGGATGTTTTTTGTCAGCATCGGCTGACTGATTCGCAATATGCGCGCCGCACGCCCAAAGTGCAGTTCCTCTGCGAGCGCAATTACTGACTCCATGAGTTTTGTTTCATGCTTCGTTTCGTTCTTTGACATGCCTCACCCCACGAACTCCGAGAAATGGGGATAGGACGTGGACTGGGCAGTCCGCTGTTTCAACGTATCGGCGTGCAGGCGCGTCCCATCGTCAAGCTGATTCGATTAGATGGTAGGGCTGTGGAAAAGGTGGGCCGATGTGTGCTTATCAACGTCATTGATAAGCCGCCCCTTCCAATGAATTGGACTCTACAGGCGTCTTCGGCCATCTTCAGAGCACGTACGTTATCTCCGCCCCTCCTTGGGGTTCTTTCAAAAGTGAGGGTGTATGCTCTCAGCCGCAAAAGCAAATTCACGAACCCTTACTCCGGCCTTCGAACCGCTGCTTGATCTACATGAGGCAGCCTCTGTCCTAGGCATGCACTGGAAGACCCTTGAGGGCAAGGCACGGCAGCACGAAGTCCCTGCTTTCAAGTTCGGAAAACGCTGGAGATTTCGGCTGAGTTCGCTGAATAACTGGCTTGAAGCTGGCCTAAAATTGAATACAACCGATCGGGCCGACGTGACTAGACAGGAGCAACATCCTTGAAATTCACCCGGCAACGCTATCAACGTGGCTATTTGCGGCGGGTGCCGCGAGCCAACAACAAGTCGGCTTGGGAATATCGTTACGCAGATCCCCAAACCGGCAAGGAAAAGTCTATGTACTTCAGCACAGAACAGTTTCCAACACAGACCGCGGTCGAGCGGCACTTGGAAACTTTTGTGCTTAAACTCAACACTGACAACCCGACGCTAGCCGTCCTTGAGCCCACCTTCGATACGTTGCTGGATCGTTTCATTGAGGAAGAACGCCTGCTTGAAATCAAGAAGGTTCGACCTGGTGAATCCTGCGACAACGTAGGCGAGTTGAGCTATTCGACAGCCAGTTCCTACCTCAGCGTCATTAAGCGAGTCCGTGCGAAGTGGGGACCCACTCGTATCACTCGCCTGAAGCCGATGAATGTCCAGGAGTGGTTACGAAATCTGGAAGCCGCGCCAAAAACCAAAGGTCACATCAAGGCCGTCATACATCGCCTGTATGAGAAAGCCATGCTGTGGGAGATGGTCGAATGGCAACGGAATCCAATGGAGTTTGTCGAAATCAAGGGCATCAGCAAGCGCCTGAAAAGACCGGTGATCCTCACCTTTGAGCAGTTCTTTTCGATCCTTCCTTCGATTCCGCAGCCGTACCGCATGATGGTGCTGCTCGCGCAATGCACGGGTCTTAGAGTGGAAGAAGTTCTGGCTCTCGAAAAGCCGGATTTTCACTTCGAGAAGCTGAGTATGCAAATCGTTCGAGCAGTTGTTCACGGCCGCGTGAAGCTGGTGAAGACGGAATACTCCGAGGACGAACTGCCGTTGGATCCTGATCTCGCCGTGATTCTCCTCGACTGGATTCGCCAGACAGAGGACGACGCTCAGCGGGAATCGGAAGACAACAGGGTTGAGGTCATCGAGTCCGATCTGCTCTTTGTCAGTCCAGTCACCGGGCGTCATTTCCATGCGTCACCAATCGGCCAGGACTACATTCGTCCTGCCGGCTGCTGTCTTGTGGAATGCCCGAAGTGCGGAGTTCAAGCTGGGGAGTGGTGCAAGACCGACTCGCCCGTGCCGAACGGCAAACGCCTGCCTCTCCACGATGAGAGATGGGACGCTGCCGGGAAATACGGGAGCGTTGGTTGGCACACCTTCCGGCATACCTACCGCTCTTGGCTGGATGAAACAGGAGCACCGATGGGAGTGCAGCAGAAGCTTATGCGGCACGCCCAAATCTCGACCACGATGAACGTCTATGGCAACGCGCTGATGGAAGCAAAGCGGGAAGCCAATGCGGCCGTCGTTCGCAGAATATTGAGGAGCGCATAACCCATGCGCGAGGGTCACCCATGCGCGAGGGTCCATACGTGCGAAAACCCGGCTGAGCAAATACTATTGCTCTTACACCGGGTTATTCCGGGTTGGAAGTTTCGCTAAGTGGTTGCGGGGGTAGGATTTGAACCTACGACCTTTGGGTTATGAGCCCAACGAGCTACCGGGCTGCTCCACCCCGCTCTTTGAGTATACTGCTGATGCGAAGTAAGGTCAACCGCAGCGGCTGTGCACCAATGAGGCTCGTTCGCTGAGAAGCGCGATTTGGCGGAACTTTTCTGTGGAAACAGCGTCTTCATACACAGACCAGCAGACTACAGCACTATGATTGCGGGTAAGGCGTCGGAGGGTAGTATGAGTGAGGTAAATTCGATTTACGATCTGTGGTTAAACTTCCTGAGTGGAGCGGGTTTGCTTTTGGTATGTTCAGTAGGATTTGCACAGGCTATGCCCTCGACCATGCCGGATGCGCAGATCGAGGCCAATGTGTTGAAGGCGCTGGCGAGCGCCCCTCAATTAGCTGATCAGTCGATCACTACGACAACCGTATACGGCGTTGTCACATTGTCGGGCACTGTGCAGGATGAGCCTTCGCGCGATACGGCCGAGCACCTCGCAGCGGGTGCGACCGGAGTAAAGAAGGTCGTCGATGAGTTGACGATTGGAATTGTTCCTGCAAGTGCAAGCCATTCGGTGGAAACGCAGGATTCGGGGGCAGCGGGAACAAACCCCACCTTGCAGTCGGATGGCACGATGGCCCAGGCGCAGAGTGCGCCGAACCCCCCGGCCTCCGCCGGCACCCCAAGCCGCGAACAGCCCGCAGGGCCTGCGCCTTCCCAGGAAGTTCCGTATCCTCAGGCGAGGCAGAACCCTCCGCAAGGCAATCAGTATCCGCAGCAGGGTCAATACCCACAGAATCGTCAATATCCACCTTCGGGCCAGTATCCTCAGGCAGGACCAAACGGACAGGGCTATGGCTCCCCTCCTTCCGGTTATCCACAGCAGCAGCAGCGGCCTTTTGTAGTGCAGAAGGGCGGCGACGCGGTGGTCGTTCCGAGCGGCTCGATGCTTCGGGTCCGGATCAACGAGGGAATGGACAGCAAGCATACTGCGCCGGGAACGATGTTTGATGGTGTTGTATTGAACGATGTGGTTGCGGGCGGCTCGATTGCGATTCCTCGCGGCGCGGCGATCAGGGGAATGGTGATGGACGCGCACAAGGCAGGAGATTTCAAGGGTAAGGGTGAGTTGAAGCTGGAACTCAATCAGATTGAGCTGGGCGGCCGCGTGTATCCTATCTCCACCGATTTTTGGTGGCATCAGGGGGCGGATAAGACAGGTAATACCGTTAGCAACACGGTCGGCCTGGGCGCGCTGGGTGCTTTTATCGGTGCCGTGGCTGGCGGAGGCGCAGGTGCTTTAGTAGGCGCCGGTGTGGGTAGTGTGGCGGGGCTTGGGGTCTCATCGGCAACCGGCCGTGGTGAGGCAGTTTTGCCATCGGAGGCGGTTGTGAGCTTCCATCTGACGCAACCCGCCGACATCACCACTGTCTCGCAGGTTGAGTTAAACCGGCTGGGCAATGGCGTTCCGGCTGCTGCGCAGCCGCAGATGCGAAGGAGGTATGGCTATCCCTATCCCCCGCCTCCTCCTCCATACTATGGACCGGGCTATTACCCTTACCCTCAGTAAAATTCCGGCGGCCTTGGTACCAACCGCGGATACGCTTGCAGTTCGGCTCCGGCTGGCTGCAGGCGTTTTCTTTTCAGGCGAGTGGCGCGTAAGCAAAAAAAGCAGATTTGCTTCACTGCCAGACTGCTAACTCTTTTTTCGCATTGCTTACAGCGAGTGAGCAGCGGCGCGGTTTTAGCGGCGATTATCAGTCGCGGGCTCGGGGTGGATCAGCAGGCGGCTCACTTCGGGTGCGTCGAGTTTGAAGGCGCCCTCGAGTGCGGTGATGATGGCGTGGACCTCGGACATAGGCAGGTCATCGGACAGGGTGCAGTGGCAGTTCACCTGGATGCGGTCGTTGCCTTGATGGTGAATCCGCGTAACGAAGACCTCATGTATATCGAGGATTTGTGGAAAGGCAGCGGCGGCCCGGCGAAGGCGAAGTTCTAACTGGCGGTCACGCTCAAGCGATTCGGGACGCTCGATCGTGGCCGGCTCGCTTTCAATATGGGTAAGGATGGTGGAGATTCCAGGAATCTCCCGGCGGATTTCGGATTCGAGTTGAGTGACGAGGGCGTGAGCGGCACGGAGGGACATGGTTTCGTCGACCTCGAGATGTTGCTCAACGTGCAGGGTGTGGTTGTACTCCTGCACGCTGACGTCATGAATGGCGAGATTGGAGCGGGAGGCTACGGCGCGGATGCGGTCGTGGACACTCTCTGCAAGCGATGCCGTGGGTATGGAGTGGACCACGACGTCGGCGCCGGGAAGGTGGCGCTGGACGGCGGCGGTGGCGGCCATCGTAATCTGTTCGGAGCGCTGGAAGGTAAGGTTGCGAGCCATGCCGAGGGTGAGGTCGGCGAAGTAGCTGGCGCCGGAGCGGCGAGTGCGGACGCGATCCACGGAGAGGACCCCGTCTATGCCGGCCAAATCGCGCATCATCGCGCGGGTCTGGGCTCGGGCTTCCGGGGGAGTAGCGTCGGTGAGGGCGTCGACGCTGCTGCGGGCCAGCTTGAACGTGACGTGAAGGATGATCGCTGAGACGAGGATGGCGGCGATCGGGTCGGCGAGTTCGAGCGCGGGAATGCGCCAGTGTTCGCCCGCGTAGGTCGCGGTCAGGCCGAGGATCACGGCGAGCGAGGACCAGATATCGGTGCGGAAGTGGATGGCATCGGCTTCCAGCGCGGCGCTCTTGTATTGACTTGCGATGCGGTGGAGTTTGCGTGAGCGGGTGTAGTCGACGCCGATAGAGAGGAGCAGGACGGCGAAGGGCCAGATGGAGAAGCTGATCGAGAGGTGCTGGCGGAAAACGATGCGGCGAATGGCTTCGGTGAGAATCCAGATGCAGGAGCCCAGCATGAGGACGGTTTCAATGGCGGCGGAGAGGCTTTCGACCTTACCGTGGCCATAGGTGTGATCAGCGTCGGCGGGACGGTCCGAGACCTGGACGGAGAAGAGAGTGATGGCGGAGGCGATAAGGTCGATACCGGAGTGGGCGGCCTCGGATAGCATGCCGAGAGAGCCGGTGAGAAGGCCCGTAAGGAGTTTCAGGACCGTGACGCAAGAGGCAGCGAATACTGAGAAGAGCGCTGCGGAACGCTTGGCTCTGTGCGTAACTGTCTCGGGCGTAGCCGTTGGGCTCATGGAAGAGATGCTACATGGAGCGGAGGGTGAGGCGTAACGGTGATAAAGGATGATAAAGGCGGATAAGAGATGAATTGGAGTTCGTATGGTGAGCGGGAAGATTAAATTTGTTGATGCGCACTCGCTGGTTTCTCTCGCTTGTTGAATTGTTTATCCGCCTCTATCGCTTTGATTACCGTTACGCCTTTTCCCCGTGTGGGCTATGGTTTGGTGGCGCGGTAGAGGCCTGCCGTGCCGAAGGTGTAGCTAGTCCAGGTGGCGGTGACAAACCCGGCGTTGCCGATCAGTTGCAACATGCGCGTTGGACGGGGGAATCGCTCGACCGAGGCAGGCAGATAGCTGTAAGCAGCGGGGGTGCCGGAGATAAAGCCGCCAAGTCTGGGCAGAATGGCCTTGAAGTAGAGATTGTAGAGCGCGCCGATGAGCCCATCGGGCTGGTTGCAGTCGAGAATGCCGATCTGGCCGCCGGGGCGAAGGATGCGGTGGAGTTCGGCCAGGCCTTCTTCGTAGTTGGCGAGATTGCGGAAGCCGAAGGCCGAGGTGACGAGGTCGATGGAGGCGTTGGCGATGGGCAGGTGCAGGGCGTCGGCTTCGATAGCGATGATGTTATGGGGGCGGAATTTTTCGGCGCCGCGAGAGAGCATCTGGTGGGAGAAGTCTACCGCCAAAATGGGTGCGGCTTCAGGTGCGGCGGGGCGGTGCTTGAGCAGTGCAAGGGTCATGTCGCCGGTGCCGCAGCACAGATCAAGCGCGACGGTAGAGGGATTCTTAAGGAGCGTTCGAAAAACGCGTGCGGCGCTGGTCCACCAGTAATGGTCCAGACCGGCAGAGAGGACGTGGTTGGCGCGGTCGTAGGTGGGTGCGATGGTGTCGAACATCCGCTGGACGTTCGCGGCCGCATCTTTCTCGGTGGCCACGCCTTCGGGTCGCGCTCCAGTCGAGCGTTCGTGTTCGGGTAATCGCTTTCGCGTACTCATCATTGGCGCTTCTTGTCTTGTCTCATGACTTTTCTTGAAGGTACGGCGAGCTCGTGCATGAGGGCGAGCATGGATTCGGTGGCGGCGACGAGTTCGGCTTCGGTAACATCGCGGACGACCTCGGTTGCACCGATCGCGGTGGGCAGGACGAAGGAGCGGACGCCACTGCGATTCTTCTTGTCGCGCGCTGTGAGAGCGACAAGTTTGGCGGCCGTCGCTTTGAACGGTGACAGCGGGCCATAGCGAAGGATGAGTTGGGTGATGCGGCCGGCTTCTCTTGCCGCAATGGTATTGCGAGCGAGCGCGACATGGAGTGCGGCGATGCTGCCCCAGGCGACGGCCTCGCCGTGGAGAATCTGCTTGTAATCGGTGGCCGCCTCGATAGCATGGCCGATGGTGTGGCCGAAATTGAGGATCATGCGCAGGCCGGATTCTTTTTCGTCCTGGGTGACGACCTCGGCCTTGACCCGGACTGAGGCGGCTACGACACGGGTGAGGGCTGCGGGATCGCCTGCGAGGATCGCGTCGGCATTCTGCTCCATGAAGCGAAAGAGGCGAGCGTCGTAGATAATTCCGGCCTTGATCGACTCCTGCAGGCCCGCGCGAAGCTGTGCGTTCGGCAGGGTGCGAAGGAGGTTGGTATCGGCTAATACGGCCTGCGGGTGGTAGAAACTGCCGATGAGGTTTTTGCCGGCCTTTAGATTCACGCCCGTTTTGCCGCCCAGAGAGGAGTCGACCTGGGCGAGCAAGGTGGTGGGAATTTGCACGTAGCGGATGCCCCGCATGAAGATGGCCGCGAGAAAGCCGGTCATATCGCCGATGACGCCTCCACCGAAGGCCAGCAGCAACGAGTCCCGGTCTGCGCCAGCGTTAGCCAACTGCTCGGCAAGAGATTCGACGCTGCGAAGACGCTTGCGGGACTCGCCAGCGGGATGGAACAGGACGGCCGGCGGCTCCTCGAATGATGCGAGAAATGGCCTGGACCAGGGAGCCCATATATCAGGCGAGGTGATGACGAAAGGGCGGAATGGCCTTCCGGGGTTCAGCTTGCGCAGGCGGGATTGGAGAGTACGGAGAAGATCCGTTCCTATGGTGACATCGTAGTTCGCCGAAGGCGTTTTGACGGGGATCACAGGCACGGTGTCTCAATCGTATCGCAGGATATCTGGGATTTCGAACGGAGTGCGTGAGTAGTAGCATCAAACCATGGCACGCAGGATGGAACGCGGGATCGAACAGTCTGATTTTCTGGTAATTGGAGCGGGTATTGCAGGGCTGAGCGCGGCGATTCGCCTGGCTGAAGCGGGAACTGTGCTGGTGGTGACCAAGGAAGAGCTGGCTGAATCGAACACGGCCTATGCGCAGGGTGGGATCGCAGTCGCAATGGGCGGGGACGAGGATGTGGCGCTCCATCTGGAAGACACGATGGCTGCCGGGGATGGTCTGGTGAACCGCGAGGCGGCGGCGGTGCTGGTCGCGCAGGGTCCGAAGAGAGTCGAAGAGCTGCTCGACTGGGGCACGGCATTCGACCGCGAATCAGGCAGCAACGGAGAGCACGGCGAACTGATGCGGACGCGTGAGGGAGCGCATAGCCGGTCAAGGATTTTGCATGCAAACGGGGATGCCACAGGCAAGGAGATTGCCGTATCGCTGCTGCGCCATGTGCGCGAGATTTCCAACATCGAGTTGGCGGAGTGGACCACGGGCGTAGACCTCGTGGTGGAGAAAAGACGCGTGGCCGGGGCTACGCTGCTCGATGGCGAGGGCGGCCTAAGAGTGGTGCAGGCGCGGGAGGTGCTGCTCGCGAGCGGCGGTGCAGGGCAGGTATATAGCGATACTACCAATCCGGCGGTAGCTACGGGCGATGGTATCGCGATGGCCTATCGCGCAGGAGCGGCGGTAAGCGATATGGAGTTCTACCAGTTTCATCCGACGGCGTTTACCGCGCCCGGGGCTCCGCGGTTCCTGCTCAGCGAGGCGTTGCGAGGCGAGGGCGCCTATCTGGTGAACGCCAAGGGCGAACGTTTTATGGACCGGTATCACCCACTGCTGGAGCTGGCGCCGCGCGATGTGGTGGCGAGGGCCATCACACTGGAAGGCATGGATGGGCCGGTGTACCTGGATATGCGGCATGTGAAAAAGGATCTGCGGGCTCGTTTTCCGGGAATCTCTAAATTTCTGGCGAGCTACCGGCTGGAACTGGGCAGGGATCTGATTCCGGTGCGACCGGCGGCGCACTATCTGATGGGCGGCGTGAAGACGGATGTTCACGGGAGGACGTCGCTGCCGGGGCTGTATGCGGCTGGCGAGGCGGCATGCACCGGGGTGCATGGGGCCAACCGGCTGGCGAGCAACTCGCTGCTGGAGGGTCTGGTCTTTGGAGCGCTGACGGCGGAGACGATGATCGCCGAGGCTCCGGTTGCGCGCGGCGAGTTGACTTCTATGCCTCCTTCGCCTGTGGGTGGAGTGACTTCCGAGACGGCGACAGAGCGCTGGATTGCGGAGTTGCGCGGGTTGATGTGGAAGTACGCCGGGCTGCTACGGGACGCGGCGGGTTTGGAGCAGGCGCAAAGAGGATTGCAGGCGCTGGCGGCGAGCATGCCGCGGGGGCTGTCTCGGCGAGCTGTCGAGGCGCGAAATATGCATACGGTGGCCGAGTTGATCGTGGCCTCTGCACTGGGACGTCGGGAGAGCCGGGGAGCTCACTACAGGAATGACTTCCCCCTGCGCGATACGACAGCCAGGCATTCGGTAATGCAGGAGGGCAGGTTGGAATTTGTGGCTTAGAGCATGGTCTCGGTGGACGCGGTGAAGGAGTGGCCGTCAGCGAAGCTGAGCTCCAGGGAGAGGCTCCGCGATGAAGGCTGACGCCAGCGCGCTACGTCTGATTGCCGCCATTCTGGGCGCCATGGCCAGCTTCTCGGTAGTTGCTGCGGCGATCTATTACAGGCTGGCGGATGTACCCGCTAATGGTTTATTTCATGGCGGACCCGGGGCGCTGACCGCCGCAGCGGGTGGCCTGTTTGGCGGCGGTATCGCTGCGGTCGTAGTGCTGATATTGCTGCTGTGGTGGTGAGGGCGGCAAAGCACGTATTTGTTGGGTTCTAGGGTATTTTTTGGACACAGCGTGTTTTCGACGTGGTGTTTTTGTGGTGAGTTGTGGTGGTTTGCGTGGCAAAGCTGGATGAATGGCTATTCATTTTCATGGTGACGGGTGTGACAGGAAATTGCGCCACATTCTTATGATTTATTTTCAGCTTCAGACGTTGAAGGCTTAACGAGAGAACCAGCGGCGATAGTTTTGGGGAAGAAAAGGGGATTGAATATGGCAGAGCAGAGAGATGAGACGAGGGTAAGCCGGCGGAAGTTCCTGGAGACCGGCTCGGCGGTGCTGGTGGCGGCGGCGGGGATGCAGGCCGCGCAGGGCCAGGAGGGCAAGATTTACCCGGCGGATACGCATACGGGGGTGAATGAGAGCCAGCCGGGGCCGAAGGGCAATGCGGTGCTGGATGGGCAGAATCCGAATTCGGTGTGGCCGCCGGAGAGCGATGCGGGCGGACAGCCTCCGTTCAAATACTCGTTTTCGCTGGCGCACAAGCGGATTGAGGCGGGCGGGTGGACACGGCAGGTGACAATGCGCGACCTGCCCATCTCGAAGACGATGGCCGGTGTGGAGATGAGGTTGATCTCGGGCGGTATCCGCGAGCTGCACTGGCATGTTGCCTCCGAGTGGGCGTTGATGCTGTATGGAAACGCCCGGATTACGGCGGTGGACCAGGAGGGGCGCAGCTTCGTGAGCGACGTGAAGGCAGGCGATCTGTGGCTGTTTCCGGGCGGGATACCGCACTCGATCCAGGGGCTGGGGCCGGATGGATGCAAGTTCCTGCTGGTGTTCAGCGATGGCAACTTCAACGAATTCGGGACGTTTCTGCTGTCGGAATGGATGCACCACACGCCGAAGGAGGTGCTGGCGAAGAACTTCGGTGTGCCGGAGTCGACGTTTGACAAGGTCCCGAAGAAGGAGTTGTTCATCTTTCCACGAGAGCTGCCGCGTCCGTTGGAGGAGGAGAAGAAGCAGGTTGAGGCGGGGACCGGGCCGGTGCCGCATCCCTTCGACTTCAGGCCGAGCGACATGAAACCGAGCAAGGTGTCGAAGGGCGGTGAGGTGAAGATCTTCGACAGGAAGAATTTTCCGGCGACCGATATTGCTGCCGCGGGGGTGACGCTGAAGCCGGGCGGACTGCGCGAACTGCACTGGCACCCCAACGCGGACGAATGGCAGTACTACGTGAAAGGCAAGGGGCGGATGACGGTGTTTGCGGCTGGCGGCATGGCGCGCACGATGGATTTTGAGGCGGGCGACGTGGGATATATCGACAGGTCGATGCCGCACTACATTGAGAACACGGGCGATACGAATCTGGAGTTTGTGGAGGTGTTCGCGACACCGTTTTACGAGGATATCTCGCTGGCGGAGTGGCTGGCGCATACGCCTTCGCGGCTGGTGGACCAGCATATTGAGGTAGGCGAGGATTTTCTGGCGAAGATTTCGAAGAAGGAGATGGTGGTGACGCCGGAGTAGGCGGATTTGATCCAGTGTGGAGGAGGGGTGCGGGGCTGACGCCCTGATTTGTTGGGTGATTTGTTCGTAGGGCTAAAGCCCTACGCTAATCCCAAAGGGCTGAATATGGGCAAGCCCTGCGTTGATCCCCAAAGGGCTGATATGGGTAGAGCGCGGGTCTAATTCCAAAGAGCAGAACGGTTGTTCCTTAGCGGTCTGGAGGCAGAGATCGCGGAAAGTTTCCTTTGCTGGAGTTGTGCGTGGTGGATGGGATGGATTAGGCTTCACGACATGCTGGGACCGAATAGACGATGGCTTTGGATGGCGGCGGGAGTATGCGCGGCGGCGCTGTGCATGGGAGTGGCCGGCGCGGCGGGTGTACAGGATATGCCCGGAATGGCTGGGATGCACCATCACGATGCGCCTGCGGTGGGCGAGAAGCTGGGGCAGGTTTCGTTTCCGGCGTCGTGCGCGGCGGGGTCAAAGGCTCCGATGGAGCGCGGGATTGCGCTGCTGCACTCGTTTGGGTACGAGGAGGCGTATGAGCAGTTCACGGCGCTGACGAAGAGCGATCCGGGGTGCGCGATGGCTTATTGGGGCGTGGCGATGAGCCAGTTCCATGAGCTTTGGGGGCGGCCGGACGCGGAGGAGATGGCGGCGGGGTGGGCGGCAATCGGGCAGGCGCGGAAGCTTGGCGCGAAGACGGAGCGAGAGAAGCTGTATATCGCGGCGCTGGCCAGCTTTTACGATCCTGCGAAGGGCGATGCGTACCAGGTTCGGGTGGACGCGTACACGGCGGGAATGAGTGCGGTGCACCAAGCGTATCCGGGCGATATCGAGGCTTCGGCGTTCTATGCGCTGTCGCTGCTGGCCGATGTGGCGCCGGACGATACGAGCCTGACCAAGGAGCGCAGGGCGCTGGCGGTGCTGATGCCGCTGTTTGAGAAGAACCCCGACCATCCGGGGTTGGCGCACTACATCATCCATACGTGCGATACGCCGCAACTGGCGAGGCAGGGGCTGCCGGCGGCGCGGAAGTATGCGCAGATCGCGTCTTCGTCGCCCCATGCGCTGCATATGCCGGGACATATTTTTGCGCGGCTGGGAATGTGGCCGGAGGATATTCAGTCGAACCTGGCGTCGGTGGCGGCGAGCCAGAGGGCCGAGGCGGCGGGGCTGCCGGGGGCGCACCATCAGCTTCACGCGGATGATTTTCTGCTGTATGCGTATCTGCAGACGGGGCAGGACGGGAAGGCGAAGAGTCTGGTGGACGGGATCGGGCCGCTGGCCGACCATCTGGATGCGATGCAGGGTATGGATGACATGAAGGGCATGACCGGATTGATGCGGAATGAGTTTCCGCTGATCTACGACCTGGAGATGCGGGACTGGAGCTCGGCGGCGGCGTTGGAGCCTGCGCCGAAGTCCGCGGACCGGTTCTGGGCGATGGCGTACTGGGGTCGGGGGATTGCGGATGGGCATCTTCGACGGGCTGGAGATGCCGCGGCGAATCTGAAGAACTTCGATGCACTTGTCGAGCGGAAGAAGAACGCTCCGGACGCGTTCGATGCGGAGTGGCTGATGGTGAAGCGCGGCGAACTGGTGGGGTGGCAGGAGTTTGCGGAAGGCAAGGACGATGCCGCGCTGCTAACGATGCGCAAGACGGCGGATGAGCAGGACAAGCTGGGACAGGGCGAGGTAGATCTCCCGGCGCGCGAGATGCTGGGAGACATGCTGCTGGAGATGAAGCGGCCAAAGGAGGCGCTGGTTGAGTACAAGGAGGCGCTGGTGTTGAGTCCGAACCGGCTGAATGGCTTGTATGGGGCGGGACGCGCGGCGGAGGCGCTGGGGATGAAGCAGGAGGCGGACGCATATTATGCGGCGATGCTCAAGAATACGCAGGATAGCGCGCATTCAAGCCGGGCTTCGCTGGCTCATGCGAAGGCGTTTGCGGGCGGCACGGTGACGGCGGTGGAGTAAGGGAAAGACGTGCCGCGGATCAGGCAAAGAAGAACAAAAAGAGGGCGTGGATATGTCTATTTTTGGGAGTGATGACAAGGCGATCCAGGTGATCGCGGAGTTGAAGGCGAAGTCTGGAAAGGAAGATGAGGTGCGGAGGATGTTTACCGCGCTGGTGGCGCCCTCGCAGAAGGAGCATGGGTGCAAGAAGTACCACTGCACGAGGACACGAAGGACGCCGGGCATTTCTTCACGTATGAAGAGTGGACGAGTGAAGATGCCTTGGACACGCATCTCGATGGTGCCAGGGAGAAGCTGGATGCGGCGAAGCCTCTGCTGGACGGGAAGTTGAAGATTACGGTGTTGAAGCTGCTGGCTTGATCCGGATTGCGTGACTCACCGAGGGACTAAGGGAAAAGGGCTGCCGGTTTGGGCAGCCCTCTTTCTATTTGTAACTCTGCGGGTGCTTTATGCGCCGACGGGTTATGCGACCTTGACGTTGACCGGCGTTAGCCAGTTGTAGCGGTCGGGGTTGAGGCCGTTGACGATGCCAAAGAACTCGTCGTGGAGGGCAGTGGAGATGGGGCCCATGGTGCCGTCGCCAATCTGGATGCGATCGACCGAGCGGATGTGGGTGACCTCGACGGCGGTGCCGGTGAAGAAGGCTTCGTCGCAGATGTAGAGCAGCTCGCGGGGGAGGGCCTGCTCGACGACCTGGATGCCGAGCTGCCTGGCGAGGGTGATGATGGAGCTGCGGGTGATGCCGTTGAGGACGGAGTTGGCGAGGGGCGTGGTGTAGAGGATGCCGCCGCGGACGAGGAAGAGGTTCTCGCCGGAGCCCTCGGAGAGGTAGCCGTTGGTGTCGAGGCCGATGCCTTCGGAGTAGCCGTTGATCTCGGCCTCCATGCGGATGAGCTGTGAGTTCATGTAGTTGGCGCCGGCCTTGGCAAGGGTGGGCATGGTGTTGGGGGCGAGGCGGTTCCAACTTGAGACGCAGACGTCGGCGCCCTGGTTGCCGGGGACGTATTTGCCCCAGGGATAGTTGGCGACGTAGACCTCGACGGGCGAGGTGAGGGGGTTGACGCCGAGCTCGCCGTAGCCGCGGAAGGCGATGGGGCGGATGTAGCAGGGGGCGACGCCGTTGGCTTCGACAACATCGACGACGGCGGCGGTGAGCTGCTCGAGGGTGTAGGGCAGCGGCATGCGGTAGATCTTGGCGGAGTCAACCAGGCGCGCCATGTGCTCGGGCAGGCGGAAGATGCCGGCGGAGCCTTCAGCCGAGCTACTGCCGGTCTGGTTGTAGCAGCGGATGCCTTCGAAGACGGAGGAGCCGTAGTGGACGACATGGGACATGACGTGAATCTGGGCTTTGTCCCACGGGATGAGATTTCCGTTGTGCCAGATGTTCTGGGTGGTCTTGATGGGCATGCGCGCTCTCCTGACTGAAACACAATTATAGCGGGCGAGATGCGAGGTTGGGCGGGATGGGGGGACTTCGCCGGAGCTGCCTGTTGGGAGGAGGGGGATGGCTTGGCCGCGCAGATCGTCCGGCTGGTGAATGTGTGTTCAGTCGGCGATGCCCACGTTGGGAACGTCGATGCCCAAGGCGGTGGCGAGGGCGATCTGATGGTCCTGTTCCTGGAGGAGGATCTTGCGGATCTGCTCGGCGGTGGCGAATTCGCCGAGCTCGTCGCACTGCTTGATGCGGCGGCGGTAGTTGCGAATGGTCTCGTTCTCATTGTCGAGATCGAAGCGGAGCATATCTTCGGCCTTCTCGGAGGTCTTGACCGGCTTGGGGACGGTGGTGGGCATGCCGCCGAGGTAGTCGATCTGGTTGGAGAGAATCAGCGCGTGGGCGAGCTCTTCGGCGGCGTGGACGGCGAGCTCGTCGGCGATGTTCATGTAGGCAGCTCCCTTGAGGACCTGCGAGTAGTTGACATAGGCGATGATGGCCTGGAATTCGCGGGAGAGGTCTTCATTGAGAAGATCGATGAGCTTTTCGCGGGTGAGGGTTAGGGTCGTTGCGGTTGCTTGTTTGTTGGGCATGTCTTCTCCAGTGCTTCTCCAAGAGCTATAGCAATTCTTCTGTGGTGTGTAGCGAGCTTTTTACTTATGGCCGTTTTCTCTCGTTTTCGCTCAAGAAAACGGCACTTCTCGAAATCATTCGCTCCACAGTGACAGGAGAATTGCTCTAAACCAGTGAGATGCAGGAACACTGCCAAAGTCTCCTCGCCGGTATCGCGACAGCGGAAGTCCGGGTCGCGCGTGGGGGTTGGCATGGGAGAATGAAGCGTGATGTTCGATCCTCATTCTGTCAGCTTTGCGGTGCTGGAGCGATCGGCCTATGTGCGGTTTTCCGTGCTGGCGCTTAGCTCCATCTTCTTTCTGGTCGATCCGTTCGCGGCGCTGCCGACGTTTCTTGCCGTCACGGCTGGGGCGGATGCGCAACGGCGGCGCAAGATGGCGTGGAAGGCTTCGGTGACGGCGCTGGTGGTGCTGTCGGCGTTTGCGGTCGCGGGGCAGTACATCTTCAGAATGTTCGGGATTACACTGCCGGCGTTCGAGATCGCGGGCGGGATTATTCTGCTGCTGATCGGGCTGGACATGCTGGAGGCGAAGCGGTCGCCGACCCAGGAATCCACCGAGGAGACGACGGAGGCGGCGCAGAAGGAAGACGCGGGGATTGTGCCGCTGGGTATTCCGATGCTGGCCGGGCCGGGTTCGATCACGAGCGTGATGGTGCTGGTGGGGCAGGCGCAGACGCGATGGCAGATGGTCGCGATTCTGACTTCAATTGCGATCACGGCAGCAATCTGCTACCTGGTGCTGGGGAACTCGGATCGAGTGGCGCGGGCGATGGGTGAGACCGGAGTGAGAATTCTGGTGCGCATCATGGGACTGCTGCTGGTGGCGCTGGCGGTGCAGTACTTCGTGAATGGGATGGTGGACCTGGGCGTGATCGCGAAGCCTTGATTCTGCTCAATCGAAGCGCGAACGACAATCGACCGCGGATGCGCACGGGCGATGCGGATTGAAGCATCGGGATTTCGCTGCTTCATTGCAGGCTCAACGGCTAAGGCACCAGAAGCGCCGAAATAGCGAAGAGGATGCCCGCTGCTCCGAGGCCGAGGCCCAGGAAGAAGTAAGCGCGCCTGCGAGTAAAGAGCGTGACGGAGCAGAGGACAACGGCGATCTGAAGAAGGGCTTCGCCGAGATCGTAGTGGGTGGCCTGGGCTTCGGCGTGGGTCACTTCCTTCTCGAAGTCGCGGGCCTTCTCCTGCTCTTCGGCGAGATCGGACTTCCATTTTTCGATATGGGCCTCGTATTCTACGACCTTCGCGTGTGCGGCGGCGGCATCGAGGGTGGGCTGGATGGCAAGGAGATCGACCGTGACCGAGAGATTGTCCATGCGAATCTTTTTGGCTTGGTACTCGTTCCATTGGTCGCCGGCGCGGGACTGCATGAGGACCGCCTCGGTGTGGCTGCGATGGCCGAGTACGGTGACCATGGCGACGAGGACGGCAAGGATGGAGATGCCGAGAGAGATGCTCTTGAGCGACTCGCCGCCTTCTCCGGATTCCTTCATCTGATTGGCAAACTCTTGAACTTCATTGGCTTCCATGGTGGGATGATTCTAGTCTTTCCGGTTGGCGGAGATGGCGAGAAGATTGTGTCAATTGGTGCTTCAAGGGCGGCTGCGACTGGAGATGGGGTGCGGAGAGTTGCAACGAGGCTGAACGTGGTGTGGCGACCACAGAGCAATGCGGGGTTCGCAGAGAGCCTAAAGGGCGCGCTGCTGATTCTTCAGGGCTGTGCCTATGGGGTGAAAGGGGTGAAATGCATTTTTTCTACAGGGATGCGAGGTTATTCACAGGGTTGGAGTTGCGCGTTGCCGTTGTCGCTGATATTCTCAGGAAGTCGCAAAGAGATGCACGGCACGAAACGAAGTGAAAAGCCTTAAGCTTGCACGGAGACGAAAAGCGCGGTACTCTAAGTGAGTTGCAAAGAAGGAATGCTTCTCACCTTGGCCTTGGAAGTCTCAAGGCGGATCGTAAAGGGATGACGGAGCGCAGTCCAAGCGTTTGATCTCGGTAAAAGCCTCAGGCGTGCCGGCAATCCAAACCCAAGCCACTGCAGTTGAAAAGATTCGCAGGAGCTCAGTGCTCCGCGCCCCTTATTCGGGCGTTTTGATGTTTTCATATTTGCGCTGGGCGGACGGTCAGCAATCTCAAGTATCGAGTTAGCAAATGAAAGAAATGTGCTGATAAAAATTGTTGACAAAAGAGATTGAAATTGATAATCTTGAAAAGTTCGCTAAAACGTCCCATGCCGCTGAAGTGCTCCTCGCAACGCTGAAGTAGAGGCGATTAGAATCATAGCGAGAGAAGCTTAGCAGGCGATCAAAGCAGACGACAGCGCATCAAGTTCGAGGACACGAATCCGGCTTATGCCGGTTCAGTCCTTGATCCAAAGCTGCCCGCTTAGGCGGATGCAGTTCGGATCTTTGACAACATAGTTGAACGTGCCAGTCGTGAGATGATACGAAATTTGGTTTAGTCATTCTCACTAGTTATAAACCTCCGGGTGTTTTCGAGCACCGGGGGCGCTTGATCCATCCCGACCCCTGTCGTTGGATGGCAGGCAAACCAAGATTAAACGAGAGTTTGATCCTGGCTCAGAATCAACGCTGGCGGCGTGCCTAACACATGCAAGTCGCACGAGAAAGGGGAGCAATCCCTGAGTAAAGTGGCGCACGGGTGAGTAACACGTGACTAATCTACCCTCGAGTGGGGAATAACTGAGAGAAATCTTAGCTAATACCGCATAACACTTACGAGTCAAAGCAGCAATGCGCTTGGGGAGGAGGTCGCGGCCGATTAGCTAGTTGGCGGGGTAATGGCCCACCAAGGCGATGATCGGTATCCGGCCTGAGAGGGCGCACGGACACACTGGAACTGAAACACGGTCCAGACTCCTACGGGAGGCAGCAGTGGGGAATTTTGCGCAATGGGGGAAACCCTGACGCAGCAACGCCGCGTGGAGGATGAAGTATCTTGGTACGTAAACTCCTTTCGATGGGGAAGATAATGACGGTACCCATAGAAGAAGCCCCGGCTAACTTCGTGCCAGCAGCCGCGGTAATACGAGGGGGGCAAGCGTTGTTCGGATTTATTGGGCGTAAAGGGTGCGTAGGCGGTTTGACAAGTCTTATGTGAAATCTTCGGGCTCAACCCGAAGCCTGCATGAGAAACTGTCGGGCTTGAGTATGGGAGAGGTGAGTGGAATTTCCGGTGTAGCGGTGAAATGCGTAGATATCGGAAGGAACACCTGTGGCGAAAGCGGCTCACTGGACCATAACTGACGCTGAGGCACGAAAGCTAGGGGAGCAAACAGGATTAGATACCCTGGTAGTCCTAGCCCTAAACGATGATTGTTTGATGTGGCAGGTACCCAATCCTGCCGTGTCGAAGCTAACGCGATAAACAATCCGCCTGGGGAGTACGGTCGCAAGGCTGAAACTCAAAGGAATTGACGGGGGCCCGCACAAGCGGTGGAGCATGTGGTTTAATTCGACGCAACGCGAAGAACCTTACCTGGGCTCGAAATGTAGTGGAATCCGGCAGAAACGTCGGCGTCTCGCAAGAGACCGCTATATAGGTGCTGCATGGCTGTCGTCAGCTCGTGTCGTGAGATGTTGGGTTAAGTCCCGCAACGAGCGCAACCCTTATCTTCAGTTGCTACCATTTAGTTGAGCACTCTGACGAAACCGCCTCGGATAACGGGGAGGAAGGTGGGGATGACGTCAAGTCCTCATGGCCTTTATGTCCAGGGCTACACACGTGCTACAATGGCCGGTACAAACCGCTGCAACCCCGCGAGGGTGAGCTAATCGGAAAAAGCCGGCCTCAGTTCGGATTGGAGTCTGCAACTCGACTCCATGAAGCTGGAATCGCTAGTAATCGTGGATCAGCATGCCACGGTGAATACGTTCCCGGGCCTTGTACACACCGCCCGTCACATCACGAAAGTGGGTTGCACTAGAAGTCGGTGCGCTAACCGCAAGGGAGCAGCCGCCCAAGGTGTAATTCATGATTGGGGTGAAGTCGTAACAAGGTAGCCGTAGGAGAACCTGCGGCTGGATCACCTCCTTTCTAAAGAGAACATCTCGGCATATTTCAACGCCCTGCGATTGCAGGCGGCTCTGGTCTCACGATCATCCGAGTTGAAGTATTGACCGAGTACCGTCTGCATAAGCGCAAGCAAGTGCAGATGAGCCTGAACTAGACCCTCTTTATTTCGATACCTGTCAACACCGATGGTCAATAGCGGCGTAGCTGCTATGCACGTTCAACTGTGTCCTCGAAAACCTTTCGAGAAAACCAGCTAGTAGCCTCTAGCCGTTAGCTTCTAGCTAAACGCTAGAGGCTCACAAGCTAGAAGCCGCTGTTTCGGGCCTGTAGCTCAGTTGGTTAGAGCGCACCCCTGATAAGGGTGAGGTCGGTAGTTCGAATCTACCCAGGCCCACCACCTTTATCCCGACGATCAGTTATGCTGATCATCGTTCTTGTGAATTTACAAGGGGCTGTAGCTCAGTTGGGAGAGCACCTGCTTTGCAAGCAGGGGGTCAACGGTTCGATCCCGTTCAGCTCCACCATAGTTCTCGATTGGCATGTTCGACATGGAATGAAGCGATGTCTGCTTGAGGTTGAGTCTCTATGGCTGTCAATAAGCCAAGAGGTTGAACCTTGAGCGGGAATGCTCAAGCCGCCTAAGGGCGCGAAGTGGTTGCGCAGTAATGCGAATCGCTCAACGATTTTTGACAACTGAATAGATTGGGTAAATATAACTACAAGGCTGAGCAGCTAGCTCTCAGGTTGTCTCTGAGTGCGACGCTGTCGTCAGTATTGAGTGTCTTTAGAATAATTTTCGTGTTACCGGCAAATATCTCGCACGTTGAGGTAGAGGCCGTACGACACAGGCGTGGACTATATCAAAACGTAGACTGCTCTATGTTGCAGAGGTTGTCACTCTGCTGCGTGCGAGTAAATTCTATGGTCAAGCTACTAAGGGCGCACGGTGGATGCCTTGGCAGAAACAGGCGATGAAGGACGCGGCAAGCTGCGATAAGCTTCGGGGAGCGGCACACACGCGTTGATCCGGAGATTTCCGAATGGGGAAACCCACCCAGGCAAAACCTGGGTATGTCCTACTGAATTCATAGGTAGGAACAGGCGAACGGAGGGAAGTGAACCATCTCAGTACCTCCAGGAGGAGAAAGAAACCTCGATTCCGATAGTAGTGGCGAGCGAAATCGGAACAGCCCAAACCCGTTGCATTAAGGTGTATCGGGGGTTGTAGGGCCTGCAAAAGTAGAGTTACCAATCTGGTTGCTAGTCGAATCTTCTGGAAAGGAGATCCAAAGAGGGTGACAGACCCGTAGACGAAAGCGATCCAGACTCGAAGCAGGTACCTGAGTAAGGCGGGGCACGAGAAACCCTGCTTGAATCCACGGGGACCATCCCGTAAGGCTAAATACTCGTTTCTGACCGATAGTGAACCAGTACCGTGAGGGAAAGGCGAAAAGCACCCCATTGAGGGGAGTGAAAAGTACCTGAAACCGTGTGCCTACAAGCAGTGGGAGGACTATGGCCGTAAGGCAATGTCTGACCGCGTGCCTATTGCATAATGAGCCGGCTAGTTATTCTTGTCAGCAAGGTTAAGCGTGAGCGAGCCGCAGCGAAAGCGAGTCTGAATAGGGCGATAAGTTGGCAGGAATAGACGCGAAGCGGGATGATCTACCCTTGGCCAGGTTGAAGGTGAGGTAACACTCACTGGAGGACCGAACCGGTGTTTGTTGAAAAAAGCTCGGATGAGCTGAGGGTAGGGGTGAAAGGCTAATCAAATTCCGTTATAGCTCGTTCTCTCCGAAATAGCTTTAGGGCTAGCCTCGGGTGATTTGGATCGGTGGTAGAGACATGGATGGACTAGGGGGCTTTCCGGCTTACTGAATCCAATCAAACTTCGAATGCCGATCACAACCAGCCCGGGAGTCAGACTGTGGGGGCTAAGCTTCACAGTCGAGAGGAAAACAGTCCAGACCGCCAGTTAAGGTCCCAAAATTACAGTTAAGTGGGAAAGGAAGTCGGAACCCTCAGACAGCCAGGAGGTTGGCTTAGAAGCAGCCATCCTTTAAAGAAAGCGTAATAGCTCACTGGTCAAGGGGTCCGGTGCCGACAATACAACGGGGCTAAAACTGTATACCGAAGCTGCGGATGTCCGAAAGGACGTGGTAGGAGAGCATTCTCTCGTGGATGAAGCGTAACTGGGAAGATACGTGGACATTAGAGAAGAGACCCTGCCGGCATAAGTAGCGATAATGAAGGTGAGAACCCTTCACGCCGAAAGTCTAAGGTTTCCTGAGGAAGGTTAATCCGCTCAGGGTTAGGCGGTCCCTAAGCTGAGGCCGAGAGGCGTAAGCGATGGAAATCCGGTTAATATTCCGGACCTCCCAAGATCTCGTTATCACGATGGGGTGACGCAGAAGGATAAGCAGGGCCTCCTATGGCTATGGGGCTCGATACGCGTAAGCTGGATTCTCCAGGCAAATCCGGAGAGTCTTAACAGTGAGGCGTAAAGCAGTAAGCCGAATGGCTGAAAGCTGCTGATTTCATGCTGCCAAGAAAAACCTCTAAGGAGAGGAATTGGGAACCGTACCACAAACCGACACAGGTAGACGAGGAGAATATCCAAAGGCGCTCGAGTGAAAGCTTGTTAAGGAACTCGGCAAATTAGACCCGTAACTTCGGGAGAAGGGTCGCCACTAGGGTGCAAGCTCTATGTGGCCGCAGTGAAACGCGAACGGCGACTGTTTAACAAAAACACAGGTCTCTGCAAAGTCAAAAACGACGTATAGGGGCTGACTCCTGCCCGGTGCCGGAAGGTTAAAGGGAGAGGTTAGGGCGCAAGCTCGAAGCTTTGAACTGAAGCCCCGGTGAACGGCGGCCGTAACTATAACGGTCCTAAGGTAGCGAAATTCCTTGTCGGGTAAGTTCCGACCTGCACGAATGGAGTAACGATCGTTCGACTGTCTTAACGAGTTGCTCGGCGAACTTGTAGTACCGGTGAAGATGCCGGTTACCCGCAGCTAGACGAAAAGACCCCGTGCACCTTTACTATACTTTTACTATGAGTTACGGCCATTGCTGCGCAGGATAGGTGGGAGGCTTTGATACCGGACTTTTGGGTTCGGTGGAGCCAACGGTGAGATACCACCCTGCGATTGTTGTGATTCTAACCTGCTTCCATTATCTGGAAGAGGGACATAGTAAGACGGGTAGTTTGACTGGGGCGGTCGCCTCCTAAATTGTAACGGAGGCGCGCGAAGCTACACTCAGGTCGTTTGGAAATCGACCGTCGAGTGCAAAGGCATAAGTGTGGTTAACTGTGAGACCTACAAGTCGAGCAGATGCGAAAGCAGGCCTTAGTGATCCGGTGGTTCTGTATGGAAGGGCCATCGCTCAACGGATAAAAGGTACGCCGGGGATAACAGGCTGATCGAAGCCAAGAGTTCATATCGACGCTTCGGTTTGGCACCTCGATGTCGGCTCATCACATCCTGGAGCTGTAGAAGGTTCCAAGGGTTCGGCTGTTCGCCGATTAAAGTGGTACGTGA
The DNA here is from genome assembly GCA_965277575.1 of Edaphobacter sp. Lineage (GTDB taxonomy): Bacteria > Acidobacteriota > Terriglobia > Terriglobales > Acidobacteriaceae > Edaphobacter. The sequence goes on along the minus strand of CBDIDK010000002.1, from coordinate 1,315,880 downwards.
GCTGGGTTCAGAACGTCGCGAGACAGTTCGGTCTCTATCTGCTGTGGGCGTAGGAGATTTGAAGAGGGCTGTCCTTAGTACGAGAGGACCGGGATGGACGAACCTCTTGTGTTCCAGTTGTCCTGCCAAGGGCACGGCTGGGTAGCGAAGTTCGGTTGTGATAACCGCTGAATGCATATAAGCGGGAAGCACGCTCTAAGATGAGATCTCCCAACCCAAAAGGGAAATGAAGGGCCCAGGAAGACCACCTGGTTGATAGGCTGGAGGTTGAAGCGCAGCAATGCGTGTAGCTTACCAGTACTAATCGCCCGTTCGGCTTGTCCATAGAATTTACTCTGCGCAGTGAGAAAGTCCACTGTTCTGGATTCATTCAATACAAGCTTTGTAGTTATATCTTTTGGATACTACGCAACATGTAATAAACGTTTGATCCCAATCTATTCAGTTGTGGAAGATCGCGAGAGCGAATTTTCGAAGCTTTGCCGGTGAGTTTACCGCGAGGGTCACACCCGTTCCCATCCCGAACACGGAAGTTAAGCCTCGTTGGGCCGATGGTACTGCACGCGTAAGTGTGTGGGAGATTAGGTGATCGCCGGCATAATCTAAAAGCCCCATTCTTTTGAGAGTGGGGCTTTTTTGCGTCTACCGCACCCGAACCACGCGAGCCGGAAGTTTCCAGCGGATTCTGACTTGGCGGGTTGCGATCTTTAGTGGCATGGACCTCGCATCTTTTTATGTGATATTGCTGCAATGAGAGATGCTCAATCGACATCCGCAGCTAACACGAAGGAGTCTCTGGGTTTATGTGGCCGCCTACGCTGGTCTCCACGCGATTTGCATTCTGCTTTCTCGTGCTCATGCGGCAGAGCTGTCCGCTCCCTTTCTGATCTTTGCACCAGCGATCGCATCTCTGGTGTGCATCTGGCGCGCTCGTCATAGTGCGACGCAGGTTGGTTTACTTTGGTCGCTCCTGAGCCTGGCATTCTTCATCTGGACGGTTGCGGCAATGATTTCAGTCCGCGAGGAGTTCATTCTGAATATGCCTGCCGATCTGGGGGCCGGCTCGCAAATCTTCTACTTCATGTATGGCGTTCCGATTCTTCTCGCGATTGCCTCACAGACAGAGGGCCTGGGGAACACTCTTTTTCTCTGGCTGGGCGGGATCCAGGTGGCCATCATGGGTTTCCTTATCTATATGGTTATCTTCAACGTTGTTCCGTTCACCCATCAACATCTGCAGCCCGTCTCCGGCAGAGTGGTAGTACTCACCTTCAATATCGAGAATCTGGTTCTCGCCTGCGTCTCGACGCTGCGATTCATATTCATCGCCGCTCCTGCGCAACAAGAGGAACGTCGTTTCTACCGAAGTCTCACCACCTTTCTGTGGCTTTATGCCATTTCCGCCGCGATATACAACTACGTCAATATTGCTTTCCCTGGACCGACGGGTCTCTACGACGTGATCGTAGATCTTCCTTTTGTCATCCTCGCCGCTATGGCCTTACGTAGAGTTCCTCGCGAATCCATTCCGTTTGTCTCCCGATACGGTGAAACGTTTGGGCTTTTTCTGGTTAATGGGACCCCGGTCCTTCTACCCGCAACGGTGCTCGCGCTTGGAATCTGCATCGCTCGCCACCATTTCAGGTGCGGAGTCGGCAGCATCGCGCTCTCGCTTGCTGTCTACGGCGTTCGTTCGACGCTGCTCCAGATCGGATATCAGCGGGGCCAGGCCGAGGTCAAGAGAGCGCGTGACGCTATGGAGATTCTCTCCCTGACCGATCCACTCACCGGGGTTGCCAACCGCCGCGATTTCGATCGCGTACTTCAGGCCGAGTGGAACCGTCTTTCTCGCCAGCATGGGCCTTTGTCTCTCCTCCTCGTGGACATCGATCATTTCAAAGTTTTCAACGACACATTCGGGCATAGCGAAGGGGATCTCTGCCTTCGTCAAGTTGCCCATGCGCTTAAAGCGTCTCTTCAACGCGAATTCGATGTCCTCGCCCGTTACGGCGGTGAAGAGTTCGCCGCAATTCTTCCTGGCACGGACCAGAGCGGCGCTGAGTCCGTAGCGCGTATCATGCGTGGGACGGTCGGGAATCTTAAACTGCGCAACAAAACGCCTCTGGGCGAAACAGTCACCGTCAGCATCGGCGCTTCGACTTGCGACTTGCCCAGTTATGGCTCCATTGACGCACTGTTCGCGGCAGCCGATCGGGCGCTTTATCAAGCGAAACAGGCCGGCCGGGATCGCATTGAACATGAGCCGGTGCAGGTTCTCGAGGCCGCTCTCTCCAAAGAGCTTCCTGCCTAGCGAAGCCGGTAGAATGCTTCGATGCTGGGAGATGCGATGGACCGGGCGGCGACGAGTCAAGAGCAGGTGGAACGTACGCGTCTGCTGGTTCGCGGGGTGGTGCAAGGCGTGGGATTCCGGCCGTACGTGTATCGGCTGGCGCGGCAACACGGGCTGTGGGGGTTCGTGTTCAATTCTGCCGTAGGCGCGACAATCGAGTTAGAGGGCGCGCGCACGGCCGTCGATGGCTTTGTGACGGAGCTGCCGCTGCAAGGGCCGCCCCTGATGCAGATCTCTGATGTAGAACGTTACCAGATATCTGTGCACGGAGATTTTGAGTTTGTCATTCGCCCGAGCGCGGCAAGTGCGGATGCGTTCGCGCTTGTGCCGCCCGACGTTTCTCTGTGCGAGGAGTGCCTTGCCGATGTATCTGATCCGGGGAACCGGCGCTATGAGTATCCCTTCACAAACTGCACGAACTGCGGCCCGCGGTACAGCATCATTCTGGATGTCCCATACGACCGCGCTGAGACAACGATGGCGCAGTTTGCGATGTGTGCCGCTTGCCGCATGGAATATGACGATCCGGAGGACAGGCGCTTCCATGCTCAGCCGAATGCATGTGGCGTGTGTGGGCCCCGTATGGAATTGGTGGAAGCCGAACCCGGCGCGGAGATGAGTGGGCGTCAGGTGCTTGAGGCTGTTGCGAAGATCCTGGAAACGGGTGGGATCGTCGCGTGGAAAGGTCTTGGCGGCTACCAACTGATGTGCGATGCGAAAAAGCCGTCAGCCGTGGTGGAATTGCGGCGGCGAAAGCGTCGAAGCGAGAAGCCTTTTGCCGTGATGGCGGGAGATATCGCGACTGCCGAAAAGCTGTGCGTTGTGTCGGATACCGAGCGTGCGGCGCTGCTGAGCTACCAGCGTCCGATCGTGCTGCTGGCACGGCGGGCGGGTGCCGATCTTGCGCAGGAGGTCTCGCCCGGCAATCCGATGACCGGAGTCTTGCTGCCATGTACGCCGATGCACGATCTTCTCTTTCGTGTGCTGCGTGAGAGGGGAGTGTCCGATGCGGTGCTTGTGATGACCAGCGGCAACGTGAGCGAGGAGCCGATCGTGATCGAGAACCAGGAAGCGGAGACGCGGCTGGCAGGCATCGCGGATTGCTTCGTTCATCACAATCGCGGCATTCACACACGGGTGGACGATTCGATTGTGAGGGTCGTGGACGACCAGCCAGTGGTCCTGCGTCGCGCCCGTGGCTATGCTCCGGCGCCGTTGTGGCTGGGGCTGGGAAGCGCTGAGGTCCTGGCCTGCGGAGCGCAGCAGAAGAACACCTTGTGCCTGACCAGGGCAGGTTTTGCGCTGCCCAGCCAGCACCTTGGAGATCTTGAGAACTACGAGACGCTACAGTTCTTCGAGGAGACGTTGGAGCGCATGAAAAGACTTTTTCATGTCGATCCACGAGTGGTAGCCCACGATCTGCATCCGGGTTATCTGAGCACGCAACTTGCGAAAGCTATGGGCGCCGACCGGCTGATCGGCGTACAGCATCATCATGCGCACATTGCGAGCTGCATGGCAGAGCACCAACTGCGCGGCAAGATGATTGGTGTTGCCTGGGACGGAACGGGGTTCGGCACGGACGGCACGATCTGGGGCGGTGAGTTTCTGGTTGCGGATTTGACCGGCTTTGCACGCTACGCGCATCTGAGAACCGTCCCAATGGCCGGCGGCGATACGGCTGCACGCGAACCGTGGCGTATGGCGCGAAGCTATCTGCGGGATGCCTTTGACAAGCAGATTCCAAAGAGCGTAAGTTGCTGGCAGTCGCTGCCGCCGGAGAAGGTGCGGTTGGTGGATGCGATGATCGACCGGCGCGTTCACGCGATGGAGACCTCATCCTGCGGGCGGCTCTTTGACGCGGTCGCATCGTTGATTGGTTTGCGGCAGACAGTCTCTTTCGAAGGGCAGGCAGCCATGGCGCTCGAAGCAATCGCAGCCGAGGGTGTTCGAGACCGCTACGAGTTTGCAACCCAGGGGGAGAGTCCGGTGCAGGTGGACATGCGGCCTATGTTGCGACAGATTGTCGACGATCTCGACCGTGGCACAGATGCTTCTACCATTGCGGCACGCTTTCATAACACGTTGATCGAGGTTGTCCTGCGGCTCTGTCGCGACATGAGAGACGTTTTTCAACTCTCCCGCATCTGTCTTAGTGGCGGCTGCTTTCAGAACGTCCGGCTTCTACGCGGCTGCGTTTCCGCGTTGCGCGCCGAACGGTTCGACGTCTTTCATCCGGTGCAGATTCCGGCCAACGATGGCGGTATCTCGCTTGGGCAGGCAGCGATTGCCTGTGAATTGGTGCGGCAGAGCGTGTAGGCGAAGGGAATAAGTGAGGGCTTAACCATGTGTCTTGCAATTCCGGGCAAGGTTGTCGAAACATTCGCGCAAAACGGCATGCAGATGGCCAGGGTGCAGTTTGGCGGTGTCACGCGCGAAGCCTGCCTGGAGTACGTGCCGGAGACGCAGGTAGGCGAGTATGTCCTGGTGCATGTGGGCTTTGCCATCAGTCGCATCGACGAAGAGGAGGCGCAGCGGACGTATGCCGCACTGGCGGAGTTGGATCAGTTGACCGAGCTCGAAGCGCCGGTGGTGGACGAGGTCATCGAAGTGGGTTCCAGATGGCGAGGGGGCGGCGGATGAAATATCTAGACGAGTATCGCGACGGAAAAATTGCAGGCAAGCTGGTGGACGAGATTCACCGCGTGCAGACAAAGCCCTGGGTCATCATGGAGGTCTGCGGAGGCCAGACGCACTCGATCGTGAAGAACGGCATCGATCACTTGCTGCCGAAGGGTGTGGAGCTCGTGCATGGGCCCGGTTGCCCGGTGTGCGTGACGCCGCTCGAGATGATAGACAAGGCGCACGCCATCGCTCGGCGCCCGGATGTAGTCTTCTGTTCGTTCGGCGACATGCTGCGCGTCCCGGGCTCTGATGGCGATCTGTTCAGCATCAAGTCGCTCGGCGGAGATGTGCGTGTTGTGTATTCTCCGCTCGATTGTCTGAAGATTGCCCGGGCCAACCCTGATAAACAGGTTGTGTTCTTCGCAATTGGCTTCGAGACGACCGCTCCGGCCAACGCCATGCTCGCGTGGCGCGCAAAGGCGGATGGCGTGCGGAACATCTCGTTGCTGGTCTCGCAGGTACTGGTGCCGCCGGCTATCGAAGCGATCCTGCAGTCGCCGCAGAATCGAGTACAGGGATTTCTGGGGCCTGGCCACGTGTGTGCGGTGGTTGGCTACCGCGAGTACGAGCCGCTGGTGGCCAGGTTTCACGTGCCCATCGTGATCTCCGGCTTCGAGCCCGTCGATATCCTCGAAGGCGTGTTGATGGTGATTCAGCAGCTTGAGTCGGGCCGAGCCGAGGTGGAAAACCAGTATTCGCGAATTCTCGGCAGGGAGGGAAATCACCCCGCGCAGGAGCTCATCGGCAAGGTGTTCGAAGTGGGAGACCGCAAATGGCGCGGCGTAGGAACGATCCCGCGGAGCGGCTTCCGTCTTCGCGAAGAGTTTCGCAACTTCGACGCAGAGTACCGTTTCGATGTCGCGGCAATCGATACGTCGGAGCCGGAGATATGCATCGCCGGCGAGATATTGCAGGGCATCAAGAAGCCGCATGATTGTCCTGCGTTCGGTCACGAGTGCGACCCGCAACATCCGCTGGGCGCGACGATGGTCTCGGCGGAGGGTGCCTGTGCCGCGTATTACGCCTATGGCCGACATTTGACCGAGCCGCAACTGGTGTCCATCGGAGGTCCAGCCTGATGGTTCCGGCCGACACGCAGGAGAGGCAACAGGAGATTGCCGCGGGAGGATCCTTCGGGGAGTGTCCTCTTCCCATCTTCGAGCATCCGCAGATCGTCATGGGGCACGGCAGCGGCGGAAAGCTTTCAGCCGAGCTCATCGAGAAGGTCTTCCTCAGCCGCTTTCGCAACCCCACACTGGACCGGCTGGACGATCAGGCTGTGCTTGACGTTGGCGGCGCGCGGGTGGCGTTCACGACGGATTCGTTCGTCGTCACGCCGATCTTCTTTCCGGGCGGCGACATCGGCACACTGGCAGTGAACGGTACGGTGAACGACCTTGCGATGGGCGGCGCAAGACCGCTTTATCTGGCGGCGGCGTTCATTCTGGAAGAGGGTCTGCCGACCGACGAACTCGCTCGCGTCGTCGAGTCGATGCGCTCCGCGGCGCAGCAAGCTGGAGTTCAGTTGGTGACCGGGGACACGAAGGTGGTCAACCGCGGCAAGGGCGACAAGATCTTCATCACGACGACCGGCATTGGCCTGGTCGACCGCGCCACGCAGATGTCGGCCGACCGTGCCCGGCCTGGGGACAAGATTCTTTTGAGCGGCTACGTGGGAGATCACGGCATTACGATTCTGTCGCAGCGCGAGAACCTGGAGTTCGAGGGCGGACTCGAATCCGACTGCGCCGCACTGCATGGACTGGTCAGCGACATGCTGGACGAGGCCGAAGCTGCGGGAGATCTTGTTGGAATCCGATGCATGCGCGATCCTACGCGCGGCGGCATCGCGACCTCCCTCAATGAGATCGCTGGACGGTCGAAGGTTGGCATGATGTTGCAGGAAGACACCATTCCGGTGCGGGACACGGTGCGCGGGGCCTGCGAGGTGCTTGGGCTAGACCCGCTCTATGTGGCCAATGAGGGAAAGCTCGTCGCGGTTGTTGCGCCAGAACTCGCCACTTCTATGCTGGCGAAGATGCAGCGTCATCCGCTCGGCAAAGAGAGCAGGGTGATTGGCGAAGTAACAGGACAACGCGCGGGGATGGTCTTAATGAAGACGAAGATTGGAGGAACCCGCGTCGTCGATGTTTTGTTCGGGGAGCAATTGCCGCGGATCTGCTGACACAGCAAGACATCTCATTCGATAGAAGCGCATCGAAACTAACAGGATGAGCGGAGCATTTGACAAACGTCGCGAACGAGTCGGACAATACCCCGCAGGTTGTACGTAACGATGACGCTTCGCTGGAAACGAGAAGCGTTGAACGCATCCACGAATGAATAGCGAAGAGCACAAGCGATGGCACGAGTGAGACGGAAGAGGCTGTATGGACTTCGAGTCGAGTTCTGCAAAGCAAGTGAAGCCGGCGCCGCCGTCGGAGGTCCACATCGTGTGGATCACGGCCGGGCTGGGATGCGATGGGGATTCGATCTCCATCACGGCAGCGGAGCAGCCCAGCATTGAAGATGTGCTGCTGGGCGCGATTCCGGGTCTCCCCAAAGTTCATCTGCATCATCCGGTGCTCGCGTTTGAAGTGGGCGACGAATTCATGCAGTTCTACTACGACGCAGAGTCGGGCAAACTCGGTCCCTTTGTGCTCGTTGTCGAGGGATCGATCCCGAATGAGGGGATTAAAAAGGAAGGCTACTGGGCCGCGGTAGGCACCAACCCGGACACCGGCCAGCCCATCACAACTTGCGAGTGGATCGACCGTCTCGCGCCGAAATCGGTTGCGACGATCGCGATCGGCACCTGCGCGACCTACGGCGGCATCCATGCGATGGCAGGCAATCCGACAGGCTGCATGGGACTTGCGGATTATCTCGGCTGGAAGTGGAAGTCGGCCGGCGGCCTGCCCGTGGTGAATGTACCAGGCTGCCCCGTCCAACCGGACAACTTTATGGAGACCGTGCTCTACCTGCTCTATCAGGTGGCCGGTCTCGCGCCCATGATCCCGCTCGATGAGCAGCTGCGGCCGACATGGCTCTTTGGCAAGACGGTGCATGAAGGCTGCGACCGCGCCGGCTACTACGAGCAGGGAGACTTCGCGCTGGAGTACGGCTCGCCCAAGTGTCTTGTGAAGGTCGGCTGCTGGGGTCCGGTCGTCAACTGCAATGTGACCAAGCGCGGCTGGATGCGCGGCATTGGCGGCTGTCCGAATGTTGGCGGCATCTGCATCGGCTGCACCATGCCCGGGTTCCCGGACAAGTTCATGCCATTCATGGATGAGCCGCCAGGCGCGCGCGTTTCGACACTCGCCTCAGGCGCGTATGGCAAGATGATCCGCACGCTGAGGGCGATTACGAACACGACGGTGAACAAGGAACCGAAGTGGCGCCATCGCGGACCGGAGCTGACGACCGGCTATCAGGTCGAGCCGCACTAAAGCGCACTACCGCGCCCGACGCGGCGCAGAAGCCCGAGGAAAATACATGGCAACGTCAGTTCTCCCGCAGACCGCAGCAGACTCTGTCCCCAATCGCAAACTGGTGGAGATGAACTGGGACCCCATTACACGCATCGTGGGCAGCCTGGGAATCTTTACCAAGATCGACTTCGAAAAGAAAGAAGTCGCCGAGTGTTACAGCACATCCTCGATCTTCCGCGGCTACTCAGTGTTCATGAAGGGCAAGGACCCGCGCGACGCGCACTTCATCACCAGCCGCATCTGCGGCATCTGCGGCGACAACCATGCGACCTGCGCCGTGTATGCGCAGAACATGGCTTTCGGCGTCAGGCCGCCCGCTCTCGCGGAATGGATGATCAACCTCGGCGAGGCGGCCGAGTACATGTTCGATCATTGCCTCTACCAGGACAATCTGGTCGGTGTCGACTTCTGCGAGAACATGGTCAAGGAGACCAATCCCAGCGTCTGGGCCAAGGCGCAGAATACCTCCGCGCCGAACTCCGAAATTCACGGCTACAAGACCATCGCCGACATCATGACCTCGCTGAATCCGTTCACGGGCGAGTTCTACCGCGAGACGCTCCAGATGAGCCGGTTGACGCGCGAGATGTTCTGCCTGATGGAAGGCCGCCACGTGCATCCCTCGACGCTCTATCCCGGGGGCATCGGAACTGCGGCGACCACGCAGGTCTTCACAGACTTTGCAGTGCGGCTGTCAAAATATTCGGAGTTCATGAAGCGCGTGGTTCCGCTGCACGACGATCTGTTCGACTTCTTCTATGAAGCTCTGCCGGGCTATGAAAAGGTGGGCCAGCGGCGAATCCTGCTTGGATGCTGGGGATCGTTCAACGACCCGGCAGTCTGCGACTACACCTACAAGAACATGGCCGAGTGGGGCCGCAATATGTTCGTCACGCCGGGCGTTATTGTCGATGGCGAACTGGTCACAAACAGCCTGGTCGACATCAATCTCGGCATGCGCATCCTGCTGGGCAGCTCGTACTACGACTCCTGGCAGAATGCCGAGATATTCGTAAGCCACGACCCGCTGGGAAATCCTGTTCACAGAGACCACCCATGGAACCAGACCACGGTCCCCCGTCCCCAGAAGCGCGACTTCAACGGCAACTACACGTGGGTGATGTCGCCGCGATGGTTTGACAAGCGTACCGGCGACCACCTCGCGCTCGACACCGGCGGCGGCCCGATCGCTCGTCTGTGGTCCACGGCGCTGTCCGGGCTCGTCAAAACGGACTACATCGACTCAACCGGCAAAAGCGTGAAGATCCGGTTGCCGAAGACCGCCCTCAAGCCGGAGGTGGAATTCGAGTGGAAGATACCGAAGTGGTCGAATGCAATCGAACGTGACCGCGCTCGCACTTACTTTCAGGCGTATGCAGCCGCTGCGGCCTATCACTTCCTGGAACAGGCGTTCAAGGAAATTTACGCCGGCCGCACCAAAACGTGGTCTGAGTTCACGGTGCCGGATGAGGCGATCGGCTGCGGCTTTCACGAGGCCGTACGCGGCGTGCTGTCGCATCACGTCGTTATCAAAGACGGCAAGATCGCAAACTACCACCCGTATCCTCCCACGCCGTGGAACGCTAGTCCACGCGATATCTATGGGACGCCTGGACCCTACGAAGATGCTATCCAGAACACCCCGATCTTCGAGGAGAACGGTCCGGACAAGTTCAAGGGCATCGACATCATGCGTGCAGTCCGCAGCTTCGACCCCTGCCTGCCCTGTGGCGTGCACATGTATAACGGAGAGACCAAATTGCTCGAAACGCGGCACATGCCGATGTTCGGCGCGCAGGGGAGCGTCTGCCCCCAAGGCGACGAGTGATGGCGGAAGGCAAGCGCGAGTTCAATCGACGCAGCGACCGCATCGAAGAACTGGTTAGCCGTGTAGAGAAGTGCGGCGATCCGGCGATGCGCGCCGTTGCGCAGGAACTGCTGCAGGCCGTGATCGAATTGCATGGTGTTGCGCTCGATCGCATCATGGACGTAGTCGCGGAACTGCCGCAAGGTGATCGCTCAATCGAACGCATGGCCGAAGACGACCTGGTCTCGAATGTGCTTTCTCTGCACGGCATTCACCCGGTCTCGCTGGAGTCGCGCGTCTTAACGGCGCTTGAAGCTGCCAGGCCCTATCTGAAAACGCACGGCGGCGACGTCGAGTTGACTTCGATCGAAGATGGAACGGTGTACCTGAAGCTGCGCGGGTCGTGCAGTAGCTGCTCCTCGTCGTCGGACACGCTGAAGAGCACAGTCGAGAGTGCAATCTATGACATCGCGCCAGAGGTGGTGACGGTCATTTCAGAGAACATGACCGAAGCCCCGCACTCGGATCTCGTCACCTTACAGACCAACTGAAGACAGAAGAAGGGCAGGCAGTCATGGCGAAGCAGGACGTAACACCGGACAAGCCGTCACACACTCCCGGCACTCACCGGGGCGAAGACTGGGTCAAACATAACAAGGAACCCGGACGCGAAGGCGAAACTGCAACCGCGCGCAGTTCCACCAGTATCAATCCGAAGGCGGCCGGCCCGATCGATCCGCGCATGCCGCAGCTCCCTCCGGCGTAGCATGGACTCGATGACGCCGTCGATCGCGGACTATCACTCGCAGCAACAACAAACAGGCGAGTCTGCCGAAAGCCTCTCCGCGCTTAAGCGATTCACGCGTGCGCGTCCGGAGGTGGAACGGTGCGAACTGTGCAGCACCGCGCTCGTTCCCGTTCATCAGCATCTGCTCGACCGCACATCGCGGCAGGTGACCTGCGCGTGCGATGCATGCGCGATCCTATTCTGCGACCAACAGGACGGCCGGTATCTCCGTGTGCCGCGCCGCGTCCGGGAACTGCACGACTTCGCCTTCACCGACATGCAGTGGGAAGAGATGATGCTGCCGATCAACCTGGCCTTCTTCCTGCGCGACGCCAACCGCAAGATCACCGTGCTGTACCCCAGTCCCGCTGGGGCGATCGAGTCGCAGCTCGGCATACACATGTGGGAAGAGCGCATCGCAGGGCACCGCGCGCTGATGGAGATGGAGCCGGAGGTCGAGGCGCTGATCGTGAATCGTGTCGGCGAGCAGAACGCCTACTTCATCGCACCGATCGACGAATGTTACCGTCTTGTCGGCCTGATTCGCACAAAGTGGCGCGGCCTTTCAGGCAGCCCCGAGGTCTGGGGCGCAGTCGCCGGTTTTTTCAACGATCTGCGGCAGAAGGCTGGCGGAAAGACGCAGGGGGACCATGCCTGACCTCTCTTTCCGCATCGGCGAAGTCACGGCCATGCCCTACGCCGCGGTCCCGACGGTGCTTGCGCCATTGCAGATCGTCAATGCAAATCCACAGCGTCCCGTACACTCCATCGTGTTGAACTGCCAGGTGCAGCTTGAACCTGCGGGCCGGCCGTACAGCGCGGTCGAAGAGGCGAGACTGCTCGACCTGTTCGGCGAGCGCGAGCGCTGGGCCCGCACCATGAAGCCCATGCTATGGACCAACGCCGTCCTCAAGGTGCCGGGCTTCGCCATGGAAGCCATTGTTGATTTGCCTTTGCCCTGCACGATGGACTTCGATGTCGCGGCAACGAAATATTTTTACGGGCTCGAAGCAGGGCACGTGTCCGTTTCGGTGCTGTTCAGCGGCACAGCGTTCTACGCCGGCGATAACGGCGCGCTGCAGGTGATGCAGATTCCGTGGGACCGCGAAGCGCGCTTCCGCCTGCCGGTCGAAGTCTGGAAGGCTGCCGTGGACATGCATTATCCCGACGCGGTCTGGATGCGTTTGCCGAAAGATACCTTCGACCGCCTTTACCGTTACAAGGTGGCGCGCGGAATCCCGATGATGGATCGCCTGCTCGATCAGTTGCTCGACCGCGCCGAACTCGCCGAAGTGCAGGAGTCGCTGCCTGCCGCCGTGGGGGCGGATCGATGAACTTCGCCGCTATCGAAAAGATCGCCGACGCCGTGCTGTACGAGGGGTACATCCTCTATCCGTACCGGCCGTCGTCGATCAAGAATCAGCAGCGCTGGAACTTCGGTACGCTCTTCCCCAGCGATTTCGCGCTGGCGCAGGACCCGCCTGAGGCGTGGAGCTTTCGCGTAGAGATCATGGTGGAAGGTAGCGAAAGCACCCTGTTGGACGTCCGTGTGCGTTTCCTGCATCTGGTGCCTGCTATTGACTCGGAGCATGGATGGGACCAGGGATTCGCGCGTGCCCGAACGCTCGACGGACTCACCCTTGAAGAGATCTGCGCTGGAGTCGAGCACGACTTCGATTTCGACGTGCTCTCCGATGCCGAGAAGCAGACGGCTCCCACAGCGTTCTCCGCTCGCCGATGCACCGGAAAATTGACACTCCGTGGGGAGCGTATAAGCGACGGCCTGTACCGCGTGCGAGCGGACTTTGCCAATGAGACGCCCGTGGACGAGCCTGCGAAGATGTCGCGTAAGCTCGCGCAGGCAAGCGCATTCACCTCCGCGCATCTTTTGCTGCACACCGAAGGCGGCCTGTTTGTCTCCGAGCTCGATCCTCCGCCGGAGTTCGCCGCCGCCGTGGCCGCGTGCAGCCATCAGGGCGTCTTCCCGGTGCTTGCCGGAGAGGAGGGTGACCGGACCCGGATGCTCTGCTCGCCCATCATTCTCTACGACTATCCGAAGATCGCCCCTGAAAGCACAGGCGACTTCTTCGATGGCACGGAGATGGACGAGATGCTTGCCCTGCGTGTGATGACCCTCACCGACGCAGAGCACGAAGAGATGCGCCGCAGCGATCCCCATGCGCGCGCCATCCTCGAACGCATGGAGACGCTGCCCAAAGAGCACCTGCTGAAGGTTCACGGCGCCGTCCGTGGAATGCGGACCGTGGAGAATTCGCCGTCTGATGAGTTCGATGGTGCGATCCAGCCCTGGAATCCATTTGAAGAACGTCCGCCGGTAGAGCTCGTGCGCGTCTTTGGCAGCGACGTGCGTAAGGGTGATCGCGTCCGCATCTGGCCGCAGAAGAAGGCCGACATCATGGACATGGCGATGGAAGGCAAGACCGCCGTGGTCGAGTCCATCGTGCAGGACCTCGAAGATAAGATCCAACTGGCAGTCGTTCTCGACGACGACCCAGGCCGGGACCTTGGGCTTTTACAGAAGGCCGGTCACCGCTTCTTCTTCTCACCCGACGAGATCGAACCATTGGGAACTGAGGCGCTATGAGCCACCAAATCCTCGTCGCGTGTATCGGCAACATCTTCCTGGGCGATGATGGCTTTGGCGTCGAGGCCGCGCGGGCGCTCGCCGCCGCAGATCTCGGGCCGGATGTGAAGCTGGTGGACTATGGAATCCGCGGTCTCGATCTGGCCTATGCACTGCTCGACCCGTGGGAAAGCGTGGTTCTGGTCGACGTGGTCTCTCGCGGCGGGGCGCCGGGTACGCTCTACCTGTTGCAGCCGATGGCGACCGATGATGCCGGCCAGTCCGGATTGGACCCGCACTCGATGGACCCTGTGCGTGTGCTGGCCATGGCGCGGGCGCTTGGTGAAGTATCCGCCGAGGTTTATATCGTCGGCTGCGAGCCGCTGGACTTCGGCGACGAACTGGAAGGTCGGATGGGACTGTCGCCGCAGGTTGAGGCTGCTGTCCCGGAAGCTGTCGGAATGGTGCGGGACCTGTTGCAGAGGTTGCGAGAGAATGCTGTGTCGATTGCAGCGGATTGAGCAGAAGGAGGAGTGATGAAGAAGCTATTTTTGATTGGAGCGGGAGTCTCGTTCGCGTTGGCGATGTATTCGCTTGGACCCGACATCTGCCGATATCTGAAGATCAAATCGATGTAAGCGAGGCTGACTCGATGCATGAGATGTCGATTGCGCTAGCCATGATCGACCAGATCAGCGAAGAAGCCGAAAAGCATGGCGGAGGCACGGTTGAGGTCGTTCACCTGAGAATCGGTGTGCTGTCCGGCATCGACGGCCAGGCGCTTCGGTTTGCCTATGAGCTTGCGTGCGAAGACACTGAACTTACCGGCTCGCGGCTGGAGATCGAGTCGGTTCCGCTGCTCGTCTATTGCCCGGGGTGCGCGGTAACTCATACACCCAGCGTTCAGGAAGTCCTGTGTCCAAGATGCATCACGCCTGCGCAGGAGATTTTGCAGGGAAGGGAACTGGAAGTACGAGCACTGGAGATCGCATGATTGGCCAGACGCGCATGGTCGAAGTCCGCGCCCGCATCCTGAAGGAAAACGACCTTCTCGCCCGCGAGTTGCGTGAGCGCTTCGAGGCGGCCGGCGTATGCGTGGTCAGCTTCGTCTCCAGCCCGGGCTCGGGCAAGACCGCATTCCTGGAAAAGCTGCTTTCAATGATGGGCGCAAAGCATCGCGTTGCTGCTCTTGTCGGCGACCTCGCAACGGAGAACGATTCGCTGCGTCTGGGGCGGGCCTGCTCGCAGGTTAAGCAGATTACGACCGGAACCATCTGCCATCTCGATGCCCGGATGATCGCGGGCGCTCTCGATGAGTGGAGTCTCGCCGACCTCGATTTTCTATTCATCGAAAACGTCGGCAACCTGGTCTGCCCTTCGAGCTACGATCTGGGCGAAGCCATGCGTGTCGTGCTCCTTTCCGCCACCGAGGGCGAAGACAAGCCGCTCAAGTACCCGACCATCTTCAACACCGCGGATATCGCGCTGATCACCAAGATGGACCTCGCCGAGGCCGCTGAGTTCGACCTTGAGGCTGCCCGGCGCAACATCAACAGCGTGCGGCCCGGCATGAAGATACTTGAGGTCTCATCCAAGCGCGGCCAGGGAATGGATGAGGTCGTCAAATTGATAGAGGACTATGCCAATTTGAAATAACGGCCAGGTGTTTCGTCCCGGCCTAATACGCAAACTTCAAGGAGAATTGGATCTGGCGAGAGCTTCCAGCCGTCCGATTGATGAGACCGAAGCCGGAGCCCAGAATCGTGTTGGACGGAAGGCCCATGTTTACGATATTGAAGATGTTGAAGAATTCAGATCGGAACTGGACGTTCACTAATTCGCTGCCCGATCGCCGCTTTCCTATAGGGGTGTCCTTCACGAGCGAGATATCGAAGTTGTAGAAGGCAGGCCCCCGGAAGGTGTTTCGCCCCAGCGTTCCAAACCGCCCCTGATTAGGTCCAGTACCCCCGGCCAGGTTGGTCGGAATCGAAAAAAATGAGGCGTTGTCGTTACCACGTCCGAAATAATCCTCTCGTCGGGAACGTGCAGAGGACAGCGCAGGTTCGGCGACCTGATCCGGGCGGTCGGAGTTGGCGGACCCTGCGCCGGTCTGCTGTATGCCGGAGTAAACCGTGAATGGTGTCCCGCTGCTGATGCTGGAGATGCTGATCAGTTGCCAACCTTCCACAACCTTGCTGTTGACCCCATTCAGGAAAGAGAGCGTCTGAAGCGGAATCTCCTGCGTCAGACTGAGGGAGAACGAATGCGTCTGATCGAAGGTAGACGGACCTCGCTCGGAGTGGGTGTCGAACGGGTTTTGCGGCGCAGCCTGAGCGATCGCTCCTACCGTGCTCGTAGCCGAGGTGCCAGCGACAGTACTGGTGTCATCGATTGATTTTGACCAGGTATAGCTGACTTGCATTCCGGGTCCACCGTGCCCGCTCTGACCCGCTGCTGAAAGCTGTAGCGCGTGATAGCTGGAGTGTGAAGTCGCTGTGACCTGACTCTCCGTACCGAAGCCGCCGATGGGAACGCCCGCTTGATTGAACTGGGTGAAATGTGCGAACGCGGGAGAAGCTCCAGGATAGGCGTTCGGGAAAGAGACGCGCGGTAGTTTGTAAGCCGTCGTGCCAACGTAGTTCGCCGAAGCCGTAACGTTGCCAAGCGACCGCTCCAGTCCCAGCGTCCACGTCGCCAGCATGGCATTGCCAAAGGTTTGGCTGATTCCCTGGACGTTCAACGGCGAGGATTGACCGGACAAGGAAGCAATATCACGCTCCAGCCTGTTGATATCGACAACAGTGTTTGCGGGCACGTCGTTCGGCCGTCCGCTCGCAAAGATGTCCACCCCCGCGGGTGTGTATACGCGCGGCAGTTGTGACGGCGTGATCTGGAACCCATAAGGGATCTGTGCACCCGGCGCCGCCGTGACCCGTGGATAGAATACGAACGGGAGACCGCCGGTCAGGTCGTTCACCTGCCAGATGTTCGGCGGGATTGTCGTCAAAGCCCCCCCTGCGTGTCCTCGAAGGTGATCGCTGAAACGATAGTCAACCTGAACCCGCGGACCCCAGTTGTTCATAGCCGTTCGATAGCGAGGTTGAGGATTGACGAGGAACTCCTGTCCTCCGTCTGCTGTGGGGTAGAAGCCGGAGGCGCGGCGCGCACGGTCCGAGATGGGCGTATACAGCTCGAAGCGCAGGCCGTAGTTGAGCACCATCCGTTGCGTTACCTTCCAGGAATCCTGTGCATAGGCCTCGAACGCGCTGCGGCTATCCGCGGCAGGACCGATATTGTCGCCATTCGAGAAGTACGACGGTGCAACCGCCCGTGTATAGGCGAACGGGCTCCCTGTAAGAAGGGCCGAGAGAGTGTCCGGAAGAGGATCACCCACACGGACATCGTGCGTTCCGCTCTGAGATTTGATCTCAGAAGGCGAATAGGCCGTACCGCCCCCAAAGTCGTACTCCCCGTTCGGTGAGATTCCAAAGTAGGTGGAGTCGCGGTTCAGGCGAACCTCTGCTCCAGCCTTGAAGGCGTGGGCCGGCGTAGTCACTGAGACGTTTTCGCGAGCCTGGAAGAGGTTCCCGAACGCTCTCGTAACCGTACCGCCCGGAGCGTTGAACGGCTCAAAGAGAGCGTCGTTGAACTTGATCGCCGGGTCCGTATGATTCGTTGTCGGAAAGGACGGCGTCGTACGTGTTGCGCTGACAGAGGACTCAAGGACGAGCCGCGGCGATACCGTATGGACCCAGGTGACGACTCCATTCCGTTGCCGGTCGATGTACTCGACACCGAAGCTTGGATCGAGAACGGTCTGATCCGGGTTGGTGATTGGCCCGTTCAGATTATCCAGCGTAAATCGCCCGAAGATGTGGTCCTTCGCTCCAGGCTGATCGTCGAGGCGGATTGAGAACTGATCGGCGTCGGTAACTACCTTGGAAGAGGTGGCGTACGTATTCACGCCGAAGGTGCCTTGAGGGTAGTTCGGCAGAGGATACCGTGCGAGCACGCTCGCGATCGCGCCGTTGACCGGCACCGTGAGCGTGTCGCCGGCAAATGCGGTCGTGTCTATGCCGGACCGCTGCTGAGCCGTGGGCACAGCGAAGACCTGGGTGGTTCCGAGCACCTGGCGGAAGCCCTGGTACTCCACAAAGTAGAATGTCTTTCCTCGGCCGTCGTAGATGCGAGGCAAGAAGACCGGTCCACCGTTGGTAAAGCCGAACTCGTTTCGTTTGAAAGGCGGAATGCGCCCCGGATTGACGGGGGAGGAGTGATCGAAGTAGTTGCGGGCGTCAAGGGAGGAGTTCCGAAGGAACTCGAAGACAGATCCATGAAGGCCGTCTGTACCCGACCGGGTCAGGATGTTCGTGAAACCAGATGCGCCCCGGCCAACCTCGGCAGGCATAACGCCGGAGAGGGACTGGAGCTCGAGAACGGCATCTACATTGAAGTTTGTAAACGTGCCTCCACCCATCTCCGGGTCGCTGATGTCGGCGCCGTCAAGGGCGAAGACCGCTTCTACCCCACGCTGTCCATTGATCGCGAACTGCTGAGTGAAATTCGATGCCCCGCTGGAATCTGCCGCAGTACCCGCCGCAAGCAGAAGCAATTGGCTGAAATCCCGTTTGTTGAGAGGGATCTCGCTGACGGCTTTGCTGGTCAGTTGTTCCCCCCCGCCCGCTGTCTCCTCCTGCTGAACACCTACGACCAACCCACCATCAGCTTTGGACGTCAGGGTCACCGATACGGCCTGCGCCGGGATTTTGATCAGAGCGGAGCTGCGGTAAACGCGGCCATTCGCCTCAACGGACAGATGGTATGTCTTCGGCGGCAGCGAATCGAAGACGAAATATCCATCCGATGTAGTCATCGCAGACCTGTGTTCGTCGCCGGCGTCCAGTTCCACCGTTGCCTGCGAGAGGTGCTTTGCATTCTCGTTTTGTAGAACACCTCGCCAGGCCGCGGCGGGAGTCTGACCCCAGCCGCAAACTGTAACAGCCGCGAGATACAGGAGCAACAGCAAGCGCAGAGAGCCATCATGAAAAGGGCGGCTGCTTGGACGGCGAGCATGACGATACATGATGTTCCTCTTAAGTGCTCCCCACGGCGGGGCATATGAAACCCAGGCGACATCGGGCAACACATTATCTGGCCAATTGTTATGCGAAGCTCGAAGCTGGATGGAGACACGAGAGCGCAGTCTCATCAGGTAAATCGCTTGCGTACTTTGGTTTCCAGACAGGGACCATTTTATCCGCTGGTCTCTTACACGAAAACACACAAAAAATCGGGCACACGAAAAATCGAGCGTAGTCTGTCCGCAGCTTTTGCGTGCTGCTGTCGAGAGCAGCAGATGGGCATCGACTTCGAAGGCGCGGTTACCGCCTGCTGTTTGCGGGTTTCGTGTGCCTGGTGGAGCTTACTCGCGCAACCGGCTTCTTCTTTTTCCTGGTCGCCGAGCCGGTGCCCGGACCGCTGAGGAGCCCGATAAGTCGGTTGCCGTTGGGGGATCCGAGGCCCGTGCAGGGATCCCAGCCGGGACCGGCGTCGAAGGCGCCATTGCTGCCGGAGGTGATGTCGTTGAAGGCCGATCTTGCTTTGGCGGCGTAGAGAGCAGGCTGGAGGAAGCCGGCCGTTGTGCGATTCTGTGCGTTGGCGAGGGCGATGAGGCCGGCCCACAGCGGGGCCACAGCGCTGGTGCCGCCGATGACCATGTCGCTGCCGTCGACCCGGACGGTGTACCCGGTGGAGGGGTCGGCGTCGCCGCAGACGTCGGGAACGCCCCGCCCTCCGCCGCTCTGGGGTGGCGCGGGGACATTGGAGTTGGCCTGCCAGCTTGGCAGGGGGAAGACGTTGCTGACGCCGCCGCCGGTTGCGCCTTCGTTGCTGGCAAGCTCGTTCCAGACGACCTCGGAGGCGATGGAGGAGCCGCTGCCGGTCAGTTTGGTGCCGCCGCAGGAGAGGACGTGGGGGCTGGAGGCCGGGAAGTCAACGTGGTTGGCTCCGTCGCTGACGCCGTCGGTTGAGCCGCTGTCGCCGGCCGCCACGGTGATGGTGATGCCGAGTGCGGCTGCGGCCTGGGCTGCGGAGTCGAGCGCGTTGATAGCCTGGGTGGTCCAGCTCGATTCCGGGCCTCCCCAACTGATGGAAATCACGCTGGGCTTGTTGGCGGTGTCGTGGACGGCGGTCGAGATCGCGTCGATGAAGCCTTGGTCGGTGTTGGGGGCGAAGTAGACGACGATGTTTGCGCCGGGAGCGACGGCCCCGGAGACCTCGATGTCGAGCATCACCTCGCCGTCTGCGCTGTTGGCGGTGGTGGGAGAGTTTTTGCCTCCGTCGACGGAGACCGAGGTTACGGTCGGAGCCTTCTGGCCGAGGGATTTGAAGTAGGTGGTGAGGTCTGCGGCCTTGTAGCCGCCGCCTAGTTCGACGATGCCGATGGTCTGGCCAGCGGCGGTTGCGCCGGTGGGGAACTGGTAAAGCGCACCGACCTGGACCGGGGTATAGGAGGTGTTGACGGCGTTGGGCGCGGCAATGTGGGGTCGGGCGAAGCCTCCTGCCTGCGCAGCGTTTGCGGTGCGGTTTCCAGCCTGCCCCTGGATGCGGAAGTGGGGTTTTGCCTGGGGCCGGTTGTCCAGGCCGAGCACGGCTTCGACGGAGCCGATGAGCTCGGCGGGAAGCATGATGCTGCCGTCGCGGGTGCGGTAGGTGGCGCCGTCGTGGGCGTTGTGACTGAGGGTGACGCCGAAAGCCCTCTGCATGGCGGCTGCGGATCCGTTGAGTTTGATGGTGCGGCGCTCGGGGCCGGGGCTGTCGGGGGCGACGGTGAGGCCGTACTCCTTGGCAAAGGCGCGGACGAGCTTGACGGCGGCGGGGTCGGAGCCGTGCTGCTGGCGGTATTGGGCGCGGGTCAGGCGCTCTTTGCCGAGGCGGTTCGCGGGTTTTAGGGGGGTCTTGGGCTTGAGGATGACGGAGACGGTAAAGCTCTTGGCCGGGGACACTGTCTTTGCGGAGACGGCTTCGGCGAAAAGCGCTCTTTCGCTGCCCGGCAGGGCGACGCGGGTGGATGCGGCGAGATTGGGAGCGGATTGCTTTTTCGTGGCCATGGGGTCTCCGGGATCGCTTGATTTCGCTTCAGGGGAGGGCGATGTGTGCGGCTTCCAGACACCTTATAAGATGCCTGTTTGGAGACGGAAGGCTTAACGCCATTTAGGGTGGATGACACCGATAAGGAACGCAGGTGTAGGTGAGGTGGCTTTTGTCTTTGTGTATCGGTCGGAAGGACGAGCAAAAACGAAATGCATCTGCCACTCGCCTGCTCTGGGCGATCTATGTCCAGTGAAAGCGCTTTATCGCAATCGGATTTCTACACGCTCGCGGTGCAGAATCCTTACATCACCTGCGCGAGCTTTTCGAGCTCTGCCTGCAGGCACTTCAGCGAGCAGCCGATCCACTCCATCCGGAACACCGCGCTGCGTGCATCCTCGGTCGACACACCATACCCCCGTGCCACCAGGAAGCTGCTGATCAGGTCGGCTGCCTGCCAGGAATCGAGGCCCGACTTCGTCAAATCTTCGCGCAAGCCGGAGAGATCGCCTTCAGGGAATTCTTCGATATGGCCTTTGTATTCGGCAGTCATCACGCCTCTCTTCCTGAACTGGGCCGCTGCTATCCTGCTGCGTTAACGACAGTGCCGCTCCCTTGGATTTGCCTTTACCGGAATCAATTTGCTGCTGCCAACGCGTACGAAGGTTTGCCGCGAAAAGTTTCGACCATCTGAGCCTGACCGATGCTTCAGAGAGCACGGTCCAAGATGAGAACGGGAATGCCGTCCACAACTGGATATCGACGCCCGCAGCCGCGACACCGGACAAGACTGTCTTCCAGTTCTAACCTGTGATGACAGACCGAGCAGGCGAGCCAGCGGAGATCCTTCGCTGAAAATGCAGGTTGACTCATCCTCCTATGTTAGATGCGTACTCACGGGCAAGGGCCAGCGTGGCGCGATACCATGAAAGAGATGATGACGAACCAGACGAAAGAGACATCGAACCTGACGCCAGTGATTTTGGATGGCATAGCGATTGCCGGACAGATCAAGGCCGAGGTTGCCGTCGAGGTGCAACACCTGGCTGCGCGCGGCATCGTTCCCGGCCTTGCGGTCATCCTGGTCGGCGAGGTTCCGGCCTCGCAGATCTATGTCCGCAGCAAGGTAAAGACCTGCGGGGAGCTCGGCATCTTCAGCGAGATGCTGACCCCGCCTGAGACCATCACCACCGCCGAAATGCTCGCGCTGGTGGCCGGGCTGAACGCGCGCGACGACATCGACGGCATCCTCATTCAACTGCCGCTCCCCAGCCATGTCGATACCAAGCGCCTGCTGGAGGCCGTCTCCCCCGAAAAGGATGTCGATGGCTTCCATCCAGTCAACGTAGGGCGCCTGCAGAGCGGCCAACCCGGCCTGGCTCCATGCACGCCGGCCGGCATCATGGAGGTTCTTCAGCGCAGCGGTCTTCCCGTAGCTGGAGAGAACGCGGTCGTTGTAGGCCGCTCGGACATCGTCGGAAAGCCCGCCGCCATGATGCTCCTCAACGCCTCCGCCACCGTGACGGTCTGCCACAGCAAAACCCAGAACCTCGCCGACTTCACCCGCAACGCCGATCTTCTGGTCGCGGCGATCGGCCGTCCGGGCTTCGTGACGGCGGATATGGTCAAGCCCGGCGCAACCCTCATCGACGTAGGCATCAACCGCGTAACCGATCCCGCCCAGGTGGAGAAGTTCTTCCCGGGCGACGCCGCCCGTGCGGCAACCTTCGCCAAACGAGGCTCCGTCGTCGTCGGCGACATCCACCCCGCGGCATTCGCGCTCGCCGGAGCGTACACGCCCGTCCCCGGCGGCGTAGGCGCATTGACCATCGCCATGTTGATGCAGAACACCATGACGGCCGCCAAACTCCGGCGCGGCATCTCGCTCGCTAAGCCGGGGAAGAACTAGCCGCCATGCTCCGCGTTGGCCTCACGGGCGGCCTGGGAAGCGGCAAGTCCACCGCGGCAAACCTCTTTGCTGCGCTCGGCGCCGATGTCCTCCAGTCCGACGCCATCGGCCGCGCTCTCATGGAACCCGGACAACCCGTCCACGCCGCCATCGCCGCTCACTTTGGGCCGGACTTAGTGCTTGGCGATGGCAGGCTCGATCGCACCGCACTCGCGCGCATCGCCTTTGCCCAAGGCCGCGTCGAGGAGCTGAACGCCATCGTCCACCCAGCCGTCATCGCACAGCAGGCGCAGCTCACCGAAGCCATCTTCGCGCACAACCGGCACGCCATCGTGATGGTCGAATCCGCCCTCATCTTCGAGACCAGCCATGCCGGAAGCTCCTCCAGTGGTCAGCGCTGGCAGACTCGTTTCGATCGCATCATCCTCGTCACCGCCCCCGAGCAGCTCAGGATCGCACGATTCGTAGCCCGTTCCGCCGCTGGCAAGCCGATAACGCAAGAGCGGCAGCGCGAGCTCGAGGCCGAAGCCCACCGCCGCATGGCCCAGCAGATTCCCGACGAAAAAAAAGCGTCCCTCTGCGACTATGTGCTTACCAACGCCGGCCCTCTTACCGAGCTCGAATGGCAGGTCGACCAGCTCTGGCCCATCCTGCAGGCAGCATCCTCCGGACAGGCTCTCCGCCGGCAGTAACGCCACGCCCTGCATAACGCGACACACTCAACCCTGTCTCTCGATACAATCAAACATCAGCAGGCAGCTCTGCAATTCGGAAAATCAGGTGTGCCCAGGATGAAACTGCGTCCCGTTCTGCTTGTCGTCCTTCTCCTCTCCGGCTTTTACTACGTCACCACCCACGTCGGCTCAACTGGTGCGCCCGGTGTCTTTGCGCCCTGGATCCATCCGGCGACGCCCGCGAACACCCTTCCCCCGTCGAACACCGCAGCGGTAAACGGTCCTCTCGGCACCTTCGAGCTAACCGAAGCCCATGCCGCTCCCGCCTACGACACCGAAGAGCAGCAGAACATCGCCGTTTATAAGAAGGCCCTGCCCTCGGTCGTCAACATCACCTCGACCGCCGTGCAGTTCGACTTCTTCTACGGCCCCGTCCCGCAGCAGGGGCAAGGCTCGGGCTTCATCCTCGACAAGCAGGGCCACATCCTCACCAATAACCACGTCATCGACAACGCGCAGCGGGTCGAGGTCACGCTCTCCGACAAGCACAAATACAAGGCCACCGTCGTCGGCGTCGACAAAGGCCACGATCTCGCCCTGCTGCTCATCAACAACGCGCCGAACCTCCAGCCCGCCACCCTCGCCGATTCGAACAACCTTACCGTCGGCCAGCGCGTCTACGCCATCGGCAATCCCTTCGGCCTGTCTGGCACCATGACGCGCGGCATTATCTCCGCCATCCGGTCCATCCGCGGCCCCAACAACAATCCCATCGAGGACGCCATCCAGACCGACGCCTCCGTCAACCCCGGCAACTCCGGCGGTCCGCTGCTCAACTCGCGCGGCGAGGTCATCGGCATCACTACCCTCATCGCCAGCAACGGCGCAGACCAGTCCTCCGGCATCGGCTTCGCCATTCCCGTCAACACCGCCAAAGCCGTCATCGCCGACTTCGCCAAATATGGCCGCGTCCGCCGCCCCACCCTCGACATCGCCACCCTCGCCGTCGATCCCGACATCGCCCAACAGATCGGTCTCCCCGCCGACTACGGCCTCCTCATCGAGCGTGTCCTCCCCGGCGGAGCAGCCGAGAAGGCCGGCCTCCACGGAGGCACCCAGCGCGCCTACCAGGGCAACACGCCCGTCATGCTCGGCGGAGACCTCATCGTCGGAATGGACGGCCAGGACATCGCCACCACCCAGGATCTCTCATCGGTCATGAACGCCCATCGCGCCGGCGACATCGTCACCCTGACCATCTTCCGCGCCCGCAAGCGCATGGACATCAAGGTAAAGTTAGGCGACGCAACCGATCAGCAGGGGCAGGCAGGCCAGCAGGCCTGATCGGAAACTTAAGCATTCCGAATGTAGCGTCGTCCATCGATGACATACTCTCCGCTGACCACACGCGCAATCGCCTCCGGGTAAGCGACATGCTCCTGCTCGAGAATGCGCGCCGCAAGCGTCTCCGCGGTATCGTCCTCATGCACCGCCACCGTCTTCTGCAGCACAATGACGCCGTGATCCACCGCCTCGTCCACAAAGTGGACCGTGCATCCCGCCACCTTGGCCCCATACTCCAGTGCCTGCCTCTGCGCATCGAGCCCCGGAAACGCAGGCAGCAGCGAAGGGTGCACATTGAGAATGCGGTTCGGGAACGCCTGCACAAACATCGGCGAAATAATGCGCATGTACCCCGCCAGGCAGACCAGATCCACCTTATGCTGATGCAGCCGCGCGATCATCTCGGCCTCGTACTCTACCCGCTTGCGTCCCGCCGGCGGAATGCATAACGCCGGAATCCCCAATCCATGCGCCCCCGCAAGCCCCGGAGCATCTTCAACGTTCGAGAGCACAACCGCGATCTCCACGCCGAGAAGCCACCGCTCGCCGATAGCCTGCGCAATGGCCAGAAAATTCGAGCCCCGGCCCGAGAGAAGAATGCCTAAACGGTGCATGAAAATCCCCTGAGCAGATTCTAGGTCATCCCCCTAAGCCCCAGCACCCTCCGGCAATTCATCCGTGTTGCGAAGCAATCCCTTGACCTTGGCAGAATCCGGGTTACACTACCGGCATCCTGAATCGACATCGCGAAGGTACGGCTGCGTGTGCCGTCAGCCAATGTCGATCAGTTCCTTTGAAGCACGGGCCTCAGCGTCCTCATCTGCCCCACCGGGAGATCATGAAAAAGATAATCGGCACCCTCGCAGCCCTCTGCCTCGCCTCCTCCGCCTTCGCCCAGGAGACCCCCACCGAGATCACCGCCGCCCGCCAGGTCCTCGCCGACCGCGCCCAGTTGGAGACCTCCCTCGACATCCCCACCCTCGTCGGCCAGGTCACCGCCCCCGACCCGGCCCGCGACAAGGTCGTAGCCCGCGCCAAGCAGCTCATGGACACCGACCTGCTCGCCATGGGCGACGACATCACCCGCCACCCTGAGATCGGCTTCAAAGAGACCCGCTCCGTCAAAATCCTCACGGACTATCTCGTCAAGCACGGCTTCAAACTGGAGATGCCCGTCGCCGGACTCGACACCGCCTTCGTCGCCCGCTACACCGGCACCGGCAACGGCCCAAATATGGGCGTCATCCTCGAGTACGACGCGCTCCGCGGCACCAGCGGACCCTTCCACGGCGACCAGCACAGCACCCAGGGTCCCATTGGCATGGCCGTCGCCGTCGCCATGGCCGAGTACCTCCAGGCCTCGCACAAACCCGGCAACATCATCGTCTACGGCACCCCCGGCGAAGAGATGATGCCCGTCGCCAAGACCATCATGTACAAGGCCGGCGTCTTCAACGGAGCCGACGTCGTCGTCCGCAGCCACTCCACCTCCGCCACCGGCCGCGCCGCCCCCGGCTTCGGCACCTGCTGCATGAACATCGACGGCGTCCACTACATCTACAGCGGCGCGCCCGCCCATCAGCTTACCTCGTGGGCCGGCCGCAACGCCCTCGAAGCCGTCATCCACCTCTTCAACAACGTCGATTCCATGCGCAGCACCATCCGCCCCGAGGCCCGCATCCAGGGTGTCATCACCGAAGGCGGCTCCGCCCCCAACGTCATCCCCGACCGCGCCGTGGCCGACTTCTACATCCGTTACCCTGACGCTGTCTACCTCGCCCAGGTCCGCCAGATCATAGATAACGCCGCCCGCGCAGCCGCCCTCTCCACCGGCACCAAGCTCAAGATCGAAGACGACGGCAGCGACCGCGACGGCATCTCCATAGCCAGCCTCGACGAGGTAGCCTTTACCTACGAGAAAAAATACGGCGGCACCAACGTGCAGCAACAGGTCAGCAAACCCTCAGGCTGGGAAGAAACCGGAAGCGTCTCCAGCGACATCCCCGGCGTAGGCTTTGCCGTCCAGACTTCGACCGCGCCCAACCACACCTACGAGATGTTGAACGACGCCACCGCCGAGATCGGCCACCACGGCTTCGTCGTCGATGCCGAAGCCATGACCGCGCTCCTCTACGACTTCGACACCAAACCCGCCTACCGCGAGGTGGTCAAAAAGGAGTTCGCAGCCATCAAGCAGGAGTTCCAGGCCTATCAGGACGCCCTCAAAACCGCCTACCCCCTGCCCAACGTCCCCGAACCCAAATAACCCGCGGCCCCTCACCCGCCGCCGTCATTGTGAACCCTGCGCGACTAGAGCAGCATTACAGTAGGTGTAATTCGGAGCATGGGTCTCGGCTGACTTTTTCGCCAGGAAAAAGCCAACCTGGACATGGTTAGAAACTTATAGTGACTGTAATACTGCTCTAAAAAGCCGTCATCCTGAACGTAGTGAAGGACCCCTGTATTTGCTTTTGTTTGTCTTCTGCGCCGCGGATCAGTTGTAGCTCACCTTCCGCTCGCCCCGAACCACCCGCCCAATAATGCAGTGCCGCTCATTCGCGCGGTTCAAAATCGCCTTGGCCTTCTTGATCTTCTCCGCCGGAATCACCGCGATCAGCCCAATCCCCATGTTGAAGGTGCGCAGCATCTCGTCCTGCTCCACGTTGCCCAGCGCCTGCAGATGCTCGAACAGCGGCGGAACCTGCCACGAAGCCAGATCGATCAGCGCCCCCATTCCCTTCGGCAGAATACGCGGCAGGTTCTCCGTGATCCCGCCGCCGGTAATGTGTGCCATCCCGCTCACCAACTCGCCCGCGGTCAGCTTCTTGATCACCGAAAGATAGCTTCGATGGGTCCGCATCAGCGCCGCCCCGGTCTTGTCCTTCAACTCGTTCACATACTGCTCCGGCCCATACTTCGCCACCTCGAACAGCAGCTTGCGCGCCAGCGAGTACCCGTTTGTATGCAGCCCGTTCGAAGGCAGTCCAACCAGCACATCGCCAATCTCGATGTGCTCGCCCGTAACGATCTTTTCCCTGCTCACCGCCCCGATGATGGTGCCCGCCAGGTCGTACTCGCCCTCGGCATAGAAGCCCGGCATCTGTGCCGTCTCGCCTCCGATCAGCGCGCATCCGTTGGCCCGGCAGGCTTCGCTGATGCCCTGCACAACGGTCTCGACCACCATGTCTTCGAGCTTGCCGGTGGCGATATAATCCAGAAAAAACAGCGGCGTCGCACCCTGCACCGCAATGTCGTTCACGCAGTGGTTCACCAGGTCCTGACCCACCGTATGGTGAATCCCAAGCTCGAATGCCACCTTCAGCTTCGTCCCGACGCCATCCGCCGACGACACCAGCACTGGATTTGGAAACTTCTCCAGGTCCAGCGCAAATAACCCGCCAAACCCGCCAATCTCCGAAAGCACCTGCTTGTTGAACGTCTTCCGCGCCAGCATCTTGATGCGCTGCTTGCTGCGGTCGCCCGACGTGACGTCCACCCCCGCATCGGCGTAGCTCATGCTCTTCCTGGCTGCCGAACTCTTTGCAGCGCCGTCCGCCCCGGCGGCTCCGCGCTTCAACTCGGAGGTCTTCCCGGGCGCAGCAGTCAGCTTCGGCGAAGCAATTGGAGCAGCTCCATGCGGCTCTGCTGCGGTATGCGTGGTGGTCGAATCGGGTGTGGGGAGGGTCTCATCCGGCAAGGTCGTGCTCCATGTCATATCGCTTGAAAGAGAAGTTCAGTCTAGCAGGGTGCCGTCACCGCCTATCAAAGCAGGTACGCGGATAATGCGTCTCAGCAGGACCCAGTCGAAAGCGCCTCTCAATATGATATGCCTTGAATTTCAACGAACAACTTTGGTTTATGAATCCAAAGAGCAAGTTAAGCAGCCGCTCATTAATTTCTATTGGCGACGCCTGCCTGGAACCGGAGCAGGGGGCCGGTCTCAAACTTCAATGAGTGCATCGGCGTGAAGCCAGTAAGTGACCCTGACCAGCCTACCCGTTCGGCTATACTGCGTCGTATCGGCATTCGCAGTATTTGGAGGAAGGCGACAGCAGATCAATACCATGGGCATGCTGGAACTCACGATCCGACCTGTGACTCCCGCCTGCTGGCCCGCTCTTGAAGACCTGTTCGGTGACAAGGGTGCCTGCGGCGGGTGTTGGTGCATGTACTGGCGCATTGGAAATGCATACCGGCGCAGGCCACAGGAAGCTAACCGGAAAGACTTCTGCAAAATCATTACAGAAGGCCCACCTCCCGGTCTCTTAGCGTTTGACGGTAAAAAAGTAGCTGTCGGCTGGTGTCAATTGACGCCCCGTACCCTGCTTCCATGGCTGGATCGCGCTTGGCAACGCGTCGATGAGGAGCCGGTGTGGTCAATTTCATGCATCTATATACGCAAAGGATATCGGAAGCGAGGAATCACGTCGGTATTGATCGACGCTGCTGTTCACGCGGCCAGGAAAGCCAGAGTTCCAGCCCTGGAAGCTTATCCTCTCGATGGCGATAAGTCCCCCAGTGCATCAGGTACCGGGTATGTTTCAACTTTCAGGCGGGCAGGTTTCAAGATTGTTGGCCACCGCTCACATGCGCGTCCGATAATGCGTCTTGATCTTCATTAAGCCAGACCTGATGATATCGACAGCTCCAGGCGGAGCCGTTGGGCGGTGTGACCGAAAAAACCAGAAACTATCCGGGCCTCAGTTTAGTACTGGGCGCTCTGCCGTTGCCTGTTTTAATCGGTGCAATAGGTGAAATCGGTGGTAAGTCTCAGCCTCCTATACTAGAGAGACATGCCCCGCATCCTCACCCGCTCACGCCAGCTCCAACTCCGCGCCGAAAAATTCCTCCCCGGAGGCGTAGACTCGCCGGTCCGAGCCTTCCGTGCCGTAGGCGGACACCCGCCCTTCGTCACCCACGCCCAGGGCGCCTACCTCTACGACGCCGACGGCAACCGCTATCTCGACTTCTTCGGATCCTGGGGCCCCATGATCCTCGGCCACGCCTTCCCCCCCGTAGTCGAGGCCATCCAGCAGGCCGCAGCCCGGGGAGCCAGTTTCGGAGCCTCTACCGCCGCCGAAGCCGATCTGGCCGAACGCGTTACCCGCTGTTTTCCCTCGATCGAAAGGCTCCGCTTCGTCAGCTCCGGCACAGAAGCCTGCATGTCGGCCATCCGCCTCGCCCGAGGCTTCACCGGAAGAAACTTCGTCGTCAAGTTTGAAGGCTGCTACCACGGCCACTCCGACGCCATGCTGGTCAAAGCAGGCAGCGGCATCGCCACGCTCGGCATTCCAGGCTCGGCAGGCGTCCCCGCCGAGACCGCCATGCACACCCTCGCGCTCCCCTACAACGACCTCGATGCAGTACGGGCGGCCTTCGCAGCCCGGCCAGACCAGATCGCCTGCATCATCGTCGAGCCGGTAGTCGGCAACGCCGGGACCATCGCCCCGGCCCCCGGCTACCTCGAGGGCCTTCGAGAGATCACGGCCGAGTACGGCGCGCTGCTCATCCTCGACGAGGTGATGACCGGCTTCCGGCTATCCCTCGGCGGAGCCCAGCAGGTCTACGGCATCAGGCCGGACCTGACCACCCTGGGCAAGATCATAGGCGGCGGCCTGCCCTGCGGAGCCTTCGGCGGACGCGCGGATATCATGGAGCTTCTCGCCCCCCTCGGCCCCGTCTACCAGGCTGGAACGCTCAGCGGCAACCCGCTCGCCATGGCCGCCGGAATCGCCACACTCGATCACCTGATCGCGCATGAGGAAGCGGTCTACGCCGGGCTCGAAGGCACGACGGCTCGAATCGCCGAAGGCATCGCCATGATCGCGCACGAGGCAGGCATCCCCCTGACCACAAACCGCGTAGGTTCGATGTTCACCTGGTTCTTTACGGACCGGCCGGTGACCGACTTTGCCAGCGCTGCAAACTCGGACACCCCGGCCTTCGGACGCTTTCACCGCGCCATGCTCGATGCAGGGGTCTGGCTGCCGCCCAGCCAGTACGAAGCAGCCTTCGTCTCGACCGCCCACGGCGACGCAGAGCTCGGCATGGTGCTCGAAGCCGCCCGGCAATCGCTTGCCTCAAAATAAATCCGCAAAACGTGGCGCATTTTCCCGCATGACGAAAGAGGGATTTCATTTGTCCACAATTGCCATGCTCACCACCACAAAATCACCACACACTGTCCACGTTTTGCTACCCCCAAAACGCGCAATCACTCAATAAGGACAGGCAAACCATCGCTTTGCTCTAAGTTCCACGACTAAAATCGTTCCGGTGCGACTGCTTCCCCGGGAACTGTCAGACGGCAGTCTTTGCCGCGGTCTCGTCGGGATAAAGTTTAGCGTACTTCGTGATCCCCACCATGGTGAACACCTTCTGGAAGTGTGGCGTAAGGCCGAAGGCGCAGATCTGCTGCCCCGATTTATTGGCCTCCATCATCATCTGGATCACCAGCGCGATACCGCTGGAATTGATGTAGTCCACGCGGGTGAAGTCCAGCAGGACGGTACGATCTTTGGCGATCTTGCCGTACGCGCCCATCACGGCGTCCCGGGAGACGCTGGAAATATCGCCGCTGAAGCGCAGCACATTGACCGGCTTGCCGCTGCCGCCCGTGAGCTCATCGAGAGTTGTCCTGGTTCCCGTTTCCACTTTATCTACCTTCCTTATCCAGACGGATGACGAGCCGCACGTAGCTGCTGTTGCCTCTGCTGCCTTTGACCCACTCCGCCTCATCGACCAGCGACTCGATCAGGAACATGCCCATGCCGCGCGCATTCTCTTCGCCGTGCATCTTGCGGTCGATGTCGGGACTGGCCGGATGTTCGGAGACGCCCTGGCCCTCATCCACCACCTTGACCTCGAGGCTGTCGTCCGTCGTTGAAAGAATCACGCCGATGGAGAGGCTGTCGTCCATGTGATTGCCATGCTCGATGGCGTTGATGCAGGCCTCGGCGACTGCTGTCTTGAGGTCCTGGATACGGGATTCGGGGAAACCCATCATCTTGGCGACGCTGGCGGCGGTCCCCATGGCGATCTTCTCGTACCCGAGCCGGGAGGGAAGCCGGATTTCTACGGCGGTCTCTTTGATCTCGTTCATGGTGGCCCACCATCTCCTAAGCTGGCATTCGCACGATCGCCAGGGCGGTCATGTCGTCTTCTTGCGGAGCGCCGCCGGAGAACTCATGGAGCGTAGTCCACAGCGTGTCGAGAATAGCATCGCATTCGGGGCAATTGCACTCTAGAAATGTGGCACGCAGTCGTTCTGCTCCGAACTCTTCAAGATCGCGGAAGACTTCGGTTAGCCCGTCGGTATAGAGGAGCAGGCGGGATTCGGGCGGGAAGGGCACGTGCTCGCTGGTGTAGCGGGCCGAAGGGATCAGGCCCAGCGGGGTGCCGCTGGCTCCGATCTCGCGTACCTGCTGGCCGGGCGTGATGAGAAAGCCGGGGTTGTGGCCGCAGTTGACGACCTCAATGGTGTGGGACTCGGCGTCGAGCTTCACAAATATCGCTGTGACATAGCGGAGGCGGGCCTCGGGGCCTTCTGCGTAGTGCTGGTCGTTCATGTGGGCGGCGAGTTCATCGAGTCGCAGGCCGGATATCGCCATGGCACGAAACGCCGACCGGAACGAGGTGCTGACGATGGCCGACGCCAAGCCCTTGCCTGCGACATCCGCGACCGCCATAATATGCGATCCGTCAGGCAGGCCGACGATGTCGACGTAGTCGCCGCCCACCTCGTAGCAGGCACTGGAGCGGACGGCGAGCGAATAGCCGCGGATGGTAGGCATCTCCTGCGGCAGCAGGCTGCGCTGGATCAGCCGAGCCGCATCGAGGTCGCGCTGCAGGCGAACCCATTCGAGGGTGCGCTGATAATAGTGCGCGTTCTCGACCGCGACCGCCGCCTGCAGGACGAGTCCTTCGATGAAGTCCTGCTCGAACAGCGAGAGCTGCTGACCGTACGGAAGAGCTACGACCAGCTCCGTTAGTATGGCGCCCTGTTTGTCGTGCAGGGGAAATCGTACGCAGTCGATCGAAGAGGTCCAGGATGTCCACGGGGCTGGCGGCATGGTCCCGTAGGAGAGCGCGGGTATGGTGAAGAGAGCGCCGGGCATCTCCAGTTCGCGGACGACGATCTCAAGCACGCGCAGCAGCATCTGGTCGAGCGTGGTAATGGAGTGGACCTGGCGTGCGGCCTCGAGCAGTGCCTGCAACCGCGCAACCTGCTGCTGCAGATCGATCAATTCGGTGTCGCGAGTTGGTGCGGCGGATGGTACGGGCATTGCGATCTCCCGGAGGTTCAGGGCGGTAGCCCGTTATGTCGCCGCCAGCGCCCGGGCCGATTCGAGGGCGGTTCGCAGAGGAGGTTCGCGTTGAATGCGCAGGACGAGGATGTCGTCTTCCTGTCCAAACTGTTGCGCAGCGGAGGCGAGCACGGCTGCCGAGATCGGCCTCTGAAGCATCTCTGCGACGCGTTCGAAGCCGAACAGGCGTTTGTGCTGGTCCTGCGCCTCGGCGATGCCATCGGACATAAGCATCAGCGTATCGCCGGGAGAGAGCGTGAAGTGCAGGACGGAGAAGTCCGCCTGCTCCAGTATGCCGATGGGGAGTGCGCCTTCCATCTGCATCTCCTTGCCGTTGAAGTAAGGCGGGAGGTGTCCTGCGTTTGCCAGGGTAACGTCGCCGTGGCCGGTGATACGGAGGATCAGGCAGGTTGCGCTGGCTCGACTGCGGCCGCAGAGGCGATCGTTCAAGGTGTTCATCAGGATCAAAGGATCGGAGTGATACTGGACCGCCGTTCGGATTGCGCCGACGATGACGGCAACCAGCATCCCCGCCTGCAGCCCTTTTCCCGTGACGTCGCCTACGACAATCAGGACATCGCCCTCTTCCTTGCCGGGAATGATCTGGAAGAAGTCGCCGCCCACTTCGCGCGCGGGGCGGTATTCACTCTCGATGGCGAGGCCGGGTATTTTTGGCAGCTCTTCGGGGATGAGAACGTGTTGCACCTGCCGGGCCTGTTCGATCTCGACCTTCCACTGCTGCCGTCGATGTTCCGCGTGCAGGAAGCGGCGAAGCAGCATAACGGTGATGAGGAACAGCGAGAAGATCGTGGCGATGGTTCCAAGCGAAAGGTTGAAACCGAATATGAGGTAACCGGTACGCACGTGCAACAGGCGAAGTTCGCGCTGGTATAAAGCAACCGCGACCAGCAATACCGCGCAAAAGGCGAGCCAGCCTTCCGTCTTCTGCTTGCGGATACCTTGAACCGTGATCGCGAAGAGCAGCACGGCAAAGCCCAGCTTCAGCGTGAGCAGGGCCGGGCGAAGCGATACCGCCAGATGAATAGGAATTGTCTGGCCGTAGAGAGGAGGGCGAAGCATGGCGGTGCCAATCATCAGCAGAAGGACCAGCGCCCACACTGCACCTCGTATCCAACGAATATGGACGATCCGGAACCAGTATCCCCAAAAAATAACCCAGAGCCCGATACGGATTGGGTTGATGATGACATCGAGCAGGATCACTTGCGGCACCTGCGGGATCAAGGTCGAGAAGACCCCGCTGAGCGTGACACCATCGCTCAGCATGGTGACGGCGCAGACGAGACTAAGCCATAGGTAAGCAGGCTCGGTGTGATCCATCGACAGCAGACTAATGGCTACCAGCACCGCAAGAAATAGAACTAACAGTTCAAGGAAGCCGCTGCCGAAATAATGCGCGATAGTGTCCCAGTCGAGGCGAATCTGCGTTCCAATCACGCCAGCGTGCCCGAGGACAGGCGGTCCATGCATTCCGCCGGCGTCTGGACTGTTGAAGGGTGTGGCGCTGTCCATCCACATGCGCACGGCTATGATGATGGGTCCGCTGCGAAGTTCGCGAGGGAGCCGGAAGGCGCGAGGCAATCCGCTATAGGCGGTCACTCCATGTTGGCCAAACTTGCCAAGCTCGCCAATCATCTGTCCATTGACGTACACCTGATAAGCATCATCCACTTCTCTCGGCATTTTGATCGCGAGTGCGCCATGAGAACTCTGCACATTAACGCTCAGCCTGTACCAGGCGTATCCGGAGTGATCGGGATAGCCGCTGGCGGTCCAGCCGGGGATGAATCCGCTGGTCCCAAGCTCTGGGTTCGACGATCCCTGTGGCGGGGTCACATCAATCGTTCCCCACCCGGAGTCGTCATAGTTCGGCTGCGCCCATGCCACGTCGTCGCCAACGTGGAACTTCCACGGCCCGGACAGTTCGACTGCTCCATCACCCAGTGTGACCTGAAGCTGAGTACCTCCCGCAGTGTCGAGTTGCGCGATCTGTCCGTTCAGTCCAGAGGTCAGACTGAAAAGAAGAAACAGCGCAATCGTAGTCGCAGCACGACGCATAAGGCCTGTCCCGGTGAAGGTCCTGGTGGGTGAGCGATATAACTTTCGCCTCGCGGGGCGACGTTCCTAACTGAACAGAAGCCGTCTTTTCAGGAGCAGTCCGGCCATGGCTATTCCAGTCGAGAGCAAGACGAACGAGCCTGGCTCGGGAGCGAAGCCGATTGTACCCGTATTCGTTCCAGAGAAGGCCGTCGGGTCGGGACCCGCCTCAGCGATGTAGAAGGGCTGCCCATTCAGGATTCCACTACCGCCATCGAAACCCATATTGTAGAAGCCATTGGGACCGTTAGCGGGTGAGCACTCGGTCACATTTCCGAAGAGACTCATACCGTTGCCCGTATCGCAGGTGACAGACTGGCCATTGAGAACTGTCGTGAAGTCGTTCGGATTGCTGTTCGTGGTGTTCTGGAAGCTGAGATCCAGACTTGTGATGGTCTGGCCGGTGTCGTTCAACCCAATGAAACAGCCAGTTGCCGTGGGGTTGGTGCCTTTGATAATGAACTGCGGGCAGCCGCCGAACGTGATGTTGAACGGCGCCGCACTTGTTATGTCCAACGTATTAAGGATTGGAAAATTGGGTGGCGGATCGAGGACATTCAACGCAAAGTCCAGAGAATCGCCGAAGGCGGAGAGCGTCATGCCGGAGACCGCGGCAGCGATGAGCAGGGTGCGAAGCAGCTTCATGAAGGACTCCTTCTGGATAGCGGAGATCAACATAAACTATTGAAAT
This sequence comes from Edaphobacter sp., assembly GCA_965277575.1. Classification (GTDB taxonomy): domain Bacteria; phylum Acidobacteriota; class Terriglobia; order Terriglobales; family Acidobacteriaceae; genus Edaphobacter. The sequence goes on along the minus strand of CBDIDK010000002.1, from coordinate 1,280,045 downwards.
TTGGAGTGGGTGGGCCCGATAGATCGCTTGCTGAGCAGGTTAGGCGATCACCCGGGCCTTGTCAAACTCATTCTGCCGTGCGTAAGCAGTAGAGCTTGATGAGGCATGTGGGAGCGAGTGCCATATGCAACGGTTGCTGATCGTTTTTGCTCATCATGCGCTTCGGCTGCGTATGACGCGGCTAGGGCTGATTTTCTTCCGGATTATCGCCATCTTCAATGAGCGAGGCAGAGCCGACCACGTCATAGGTTGTCGCCTCGCCACCGGTAGGCTTCAACGTGACGCGCATGGGCAGCCGCTGCCAGTGGGCGGCCTGGCAGACGGGAAGGAAATGATCGCTCTGCGGCCACATACCGATCTGCTTCCGGACCACGGCGCGATGCGCGCCCAGTTGGGCAACGATGGCGAACAAGCCGCCTTTGCCCGTGGTGGCGATGCCGCAGTAAGCCCCATAGTCGCGGAACCAGACGACGTCCGAGACAGCAGCGTCGAAGTCGGGCAGATGCAGCGCGGTGATGTGGCCGGTGAGGCGGTCCACAGACATCCACGGGCCAGGCTGCCAGATCCAGCGTGGCGCCGTATCGCCCGGCAGCGAGTCGTTAATACGAAGCGCGCGACGGACGGTGAAGGTGCGGTCGGTAACGTCATGGACATCGCCCATGGTCCACTCCTTCTGGCGATCATCCACGAAAAGCGAGCGGATCTTCAGTGACGAGGTCTCGTCGGCCCTGGTGTCCGGCGTGGCGTCGGGCTGGGTATAGGGCACCTTGCGGAAGGGACCAAGGGTCACCGTATGTACCTTGGGAGTGGCGGCGAAGAGCCGTCGCGGCCCCTGCGGTCCAGGCAGGGCAACAAGCAGAGGTGCAGCATAACGAAGGATTCGAAGTGCTCGCCGCGAGTTGGAGAGAAGTGGGCTGCGGGATCTGTATCTCAAGTGTGCTCTCGCGAAAGGTTTACGCCTGGTATGGCTAGAAAGGCTCGCAGGCCCGGCGGTTTTGGGAGTGTGCAGGTCACGGTCCTGAAGGCCGCCAATATCTTCCATGCTACTCAGATACGACCGGTAGGAACGGGTTCCGGCGTACCACTTTTCGGGAGTGGAACAAAAGGGTCGGGACACGGCAGAAAACGGAGGATGCGGTGTAAGACCTTCGCAGGTGTTGAGAATGGTGCAAGGGTGTGGAATAGAATGTAAATACAGGCTAATCCATGGAGCGGCGCGGAGTAGTATCGTCAAAAGTATGCGTGCTGCCGTCGTGGCAGCGCGTGCGACAGCCTGCGACGGGAACGATAGCCTGCGACGGGAAACATCGAGCAGTACGAAAGGATACTAAAAAGATATGTGGAAACCGAATCAGCCTGGAAGCCCCACCTCTCCCACACCGGAACCGGTGCGCCCCCCTTCCGCGCCCGCGACCTCGTTCGAGTCGAGCCCTGCGAGCCCGGCGCGTCCCGCAACAACCTCCGGAGCTGGCACATCGTCAGCCGTGCCCACCGGAGAGCAGGCAACGATCGGCAAGTCGCTGGTCGTCAAGGGTGAACTGACCGGCTCCGAATCGTTGTACATCGACGGCAAGGTCGAGGGCGCCATCAATCTGCCAGGCAACCGCGTGACCGTGGGCCGCAATGGACAGGTTGCCGCGAATATCGTGGCGCGTGAGATCGTGGTGCTGGGCAAGGTTCGGGGCAACTGCCAGGCGAGTGATCGCGTGGATATTCGCAGCGAAGGCTCGCTGACCGGCGATGTGATCGCAGCGCGCATTTCGATCGAAGACGGAGCCTTCTTCAAAGGCGGCATTGACATTCGCAAGCCCGGCGGCACCGATCTGAAGGGCGGCCCGGCAACGCCCATCTCGACCGCTGAGCCGGTTACGGCCGAAGCATAACGGTTACTCGCGGCTTCAAACGGAGGAAATGCTCTCGTGATGGCGGCCCCGGCTCGCGCTGGGGCCGTTTTGCGTCCGCAGGCGCAGCAACGCTTTCGATCAACCTAAAGGAAGGTTGCGGACGATGGTGAAGATGACCGCAGCGATCGACAGACCATACAGGATTGGCGGCGGCAGTCGCGGCCAGCAAAAAAATTGTTCTCTTAGCAGGCGCAGATAGCACCTGCTTCCGTAGCCGAACACCAAGGGAAGCAACAGGAATATCAATGCGTTGTCGTGAAATGCCTCGCCCAGCCGGCCATGCAGCAGGGCGGACAGCGCGCGCGTGCCGCCACAGCCCGGACATTGCACGGCGAAGGCGGTATAGATAGGACAGCGAGGATAAAAGCCAACCTGCGCCGGAGGAAAGAAGAACAGGACGCCAGCCGCGGCGGCGAGAAGCGCTGGAGGCGCAACAACACTCAGGACTGCGCAAATGCTACGGTTCGGGAGTAGGCTCATCGAACTGCGGGTTGGTAACGTAGAGCCTCCTTGACGTCGTTGATGCGGTTCAACTTGTATTGGATATAGATGCCGCCGAAGAAAAACGTCATAACCGCGCTCAGGCGCAGCCCGAGCGGTTCCGGACCGTTATAGTGCTGCTCGAGCGTGTCACGCAAGGTAAAGCGGGCGATCAGGCGCACGACCCAGGTTGCGATCGAAACCAGGCTGCCAAAGATCCCCTGATGGTGGTGATGGTGGTGAGCGAGGGACAGAATGACACCGTAAGAGCCGCCAAGGTTCATCACGATCAGTACGGTCGCGATGATGTAGTACAGGAGAGCCTTGCTGGCCGGTTGCACGCGCCGGGCCCAGGCCGCGATAATCAGGTTCCAGACGACGACGAACAGCCCGCAGGTGAGAAATCCGAGCAACAGTTCCAGCCCCCAGTTCAGGTTGGGCGGGTCTGGGTAGGGGACGGCGGATGGCGCCGCATAGCCGGCCGGCACGGCGTACCCGGTAGACGTAGTCTCCGGTCGTCCAAGAATTTGGGCCACAGGCAGCCACTCGGGCATCTCGTCGCTCTTGGCAAGGTCGGTGAGCAGCACGTTGCCCGAGGCGACATAACGCTGCAGGTCTTCGATGGTGTAGGGGCCGTACATCTGTCCGTTACGTGAGACTTGATAGGTCATCGTGGCTCCTGCAGCAGGTGTGAATTCAATGTCGGAGATCAGTGTTATGCTGCAGACCCGATGAAAACACGGCCGGACGTTTGGCACAATGCCATTCGGCGCCAGAATCAACTTCGATCGAGCCCGTCACCCTGCAAAGCAGGTTTTGAAGTGAAAGCTCTTTGCTGCTCTTTGGAGGCGCACCTGCTGAACACAGAGACCTGCGGCCATTGAAAAACGCGTTTTAAGCAGAAATGGCCGTCCTTTCGGCAGACTGGTCGGAAGCCTGCCGCAAGCATCCAGCAGTGCGCCGCCGGGTACCATGATTTCTATGAGGCGTCCGGTGTATGCGGTTTGCTGGGATGGGAATGAGTATGGTGCGCCCGAGAAGATTCGAACTTCTGACCTACAGCTTCGGAGGCTGCCGCTCTATCCAGCTGAGCTACGGGCGCGTCCTTCTAGCCTAGCACGATCATCGCAAATCGACCGTCCGCGGCGCGCTGATTCAGCATCAAATACGAAGCCAGATAGTCGGTTTAACCTAACGCAGCAAGCATTTAGGAAGAGAGAACCCGCCCATGTACGTCCGCACCCTCGCACTCGCTGCCTGTTGCACTCTCCTCACCGCCGCGGGCCTGTCTCAGGCGCCTAATCAGATGAACGGCAGCACCATCGACAAGCCTTCCAGTCAGTCCCTCGCCAGCCCGGCAGAGACCGCAAAGGCGAGCCTCCATGGTAAACAGATCAAGATCAGCTACAACTCTCCCCGCGCGAAGGGCCGCAAAATCATGGGCGGCGTGGTCCCTTATGGGAAGGTCTGGCGCACCGGCGCTAACCCCGCGACGACGATGGTCACGGAGACCAATCTGAAGATCGGAACACTCGACGTCCCCGCCGGAACATACACGATCTATACGCTTCCGAGTGCCGGGGAATGGATGCTGATCGTCAACAAGCAGACCGGGCAGTGGGGCACGGAATACAACCAGAATCAGGATCTCGGCCGCACCGCCATGACCGGGAAGGCGCTCTCCACGCCACAGGATAATATGTCGATCGGCTTCGAACATACCAGCGGCGCAAGTACAGAGTTGCACGTCAAGTGGGAGAACACGGACGAATACGTCACCGTCAAGGCCCAATAGCAGGCTCAATAAATAGGCCCCGCGACCGTTCGGCTGCTTCTTTCTCCACTCACAGACGTTCCATCACCGAAGCCACCAGTTCCTTGGCTCCGGTGATGTTGGCCAGCACCGCCTGTAGATCGAGCGCCGGGACCGCGGGGTTCCGTGCGCTCGAGCAGTAGATCCCATGCTGGCCGACCAGAATCAGCGCATCGGTCAGGACGTCGAGGGTCACGGCAAGCCGGCCGCGAGCCTCGCCCAGCATGAACTCGTACTTCTCCAGCTCCTGCTGCCGATCGTAAAATACGGACACCGGGCTACCATTCCTTGGCGGCTGAATCGACGACCAGCAACGGTGTCGCAGCCGCCGGAGCCTCAGGCGACTTCGCATCCCGCCCCTTCCAGCGCAGGACAGGCTTCCGCGCTGCCGCTGTCTCATCGAGCCGCTGCAGCCGTGTCGAGTGCGGGGCCGTCTGGACCAGCTCCGGATTCTCTTCGGCCTCGCGTGCAATCTGCTTCAGGGCATCGATCAGCAGGTCCAGCTCCTCGCGCGACTCGCTCTCGGTAGGCTCGATCATCATGGCCCCGGCGACGATCATGGGGAAGCTGACCGTGTACGCATGAAAGCCGTAGTCGATCAGCCGCTTACCCATGTCGCCTGTCTTGACGCCGTTCTTGGCTTGAATCTTGTCGGAGAAGACGACCTCATGGAGCGTGCGGGTCTTGTACGGCAGCTCAAACGTGCCCTCCAGCTTGGCGCGGATGTAGTTCGCGTTTAGCACGGCGTCTTCAGTAGTCTGGCGCAGGCCGTCCGGCCCATTGGCAAGGATGTACGCGAGCGCCCGGACGAACATGCCGAAGTTGCCATAGAACATGCGCACGCGGCCCACGGTCTTCGGACGGTTGTACTCGAGCGTGAGCGTGCCGTCGGCTTTAGTGGCGAGCACGGGCGTGGGAAGGAACGGCTCCAAAATCTTCTTGCAGGCCACCGGTCCCGACCCCGGGCCGCCGCCGCCATGCGGAGTCGAGAAGGTCTTGTGCAGGTTCAGGTGCATCACGTCCACGCCGAAGTCGCCGGGCCGCGTCTTGCCGACCAGCGCGTTCATGTTCGCGCCATCCATGTAGAGCAGCGCGCCCTTCGCATGGAGAATGTCAGCAATCTTCTTGATATCGGACTCAAACACCCCGATGGTCGAAGGATTGGTCAGCATCAGCGCGGCGGTGTCTTCATCCACCATCTTCTCGAGTTCAGCCAGATCGACCATGCCCTGCGCATTCGACTTCAGGTTGGCAACCTCGTATCCGCAGACCGCCGCGGTGGCGGGGTTAGTGCCGTGCGCCGAGTCGGGGATGAGGATCTTCTTGCGCGCATTGCCGTGTGCCTCGTGATACGCGCGGACCAGCAGGATGCCGGTGAACTCGCCATGCGCGCCGGCTGCGGGCTGCAGCGTAATCGCGTCCATGCCGGTGATCTCGATCAGCGCGTCGGAGAGGGTCTTCATGATGCTAAGGCAACCCTGCGAGAGTGACTCCGGCTGATAGGGATGCGCCTCGGCGATGCCTTCCAGCCGAGCCACCGCCTCATTCACGCGAGGGTTGTACTTCATCGTGCAACTGCCCAGCGGATACATGCCAAGATCGATGGCATAGTTCCAGGTCGAGAGTCGCGTGAAGTGGCGGATGATCTCAATCTCGCTCAGCTCGGGCATGACGCCAAGGTCAGTGCGAACCGACGCGCCCAGCAGGGAAGCGGCATCGACCGCCGGCACATCCAGCTCCGCCAGCCGATAGGCTTTCTTGCCGGGTGACGACTTCTCGAAGATCAGGTCTTCGTTCTGATTAGTGTGCGTCGTCGCTTTTTTCGGCCTACCTTCAAACTTCTCAACTGCCATGATCAAAACTCCTGTGCATCCACTTCGTTGCCGCTCTCCGAGTAGCTTCCGGACTCCGGCCCATCGACATCTTCTTCGCGCAACGAAAGCCCGAAGACGGTGCCATTCTCAAATTCGATGGTCAGTGCATCGCCTTCCTCAAGCGATGCCTGCACGATCTTCTCGCCTATCTGCGCGCAGAGTGCGTTGCGGTACTCCGGCTCCCCATAGGCAACCGAAAACTCAGGGAGCAACACCTGAGGCCACGCATAGAAGGTCAGCGAAGGAGCGTCGAATCGAAGCTGCAGGAAGTCCTCGACGAATTCAACCGCCTTCAGCTCGTCCCCGATGATCGCCGATACGTCCATCTCTAAGCCTTCTTGCCTGCGAGTGCCGCCGCAACAGCATCCATCTGCTTGCGCGTCGTCAGCTCGGTCGCACACCATAACGAGACGTTCGGTCCCAGCTCCGGGTACCACTTCTGCAAGGGCAGCCCGCCGATGATCTTGTCATCGAGCAGCGCAGCGTTGGTCTCCTCGGCGCTCTTCGGCAGATCGAGCACAAACTCGTGGAAGCGCGGCGCGCCGTCAAACAGCACCTTCCCCCCAGCCGAAGAAGCACTGAGCGCGTTCTTCAAGTAATCGGCCTTGGCTAGATTCTGCTCCGCCAACTCCTTCATACCCTGCTTGCCGTAGACGGTCAGGAAGATCGTCGTCATCAGCGCGACAAGGGCCTGATTGGTGCAGATGTTCGAGGTGGCCTTCTCGCGGCGGATGTGCTGCTCGCGGGTCGAGAGCGTTAGAACGAATCCGCGCTTGCCGTCCTTGTCCTTCGTCTCCCCGATCAGCCTTCCCGGCATCTGGCGAAGGAACTTCTCTTTACACGCAATAACGCCGCAGTAGGGTCCGCCATACCCGACAGCTACCCCATACGATTGCGCTTCGAGCGAGACGATGTCTGCCTCCGCGGGCGGCTTCACGATGCCGAGCGAGATCGCCTCGGCGATGGAAACGATCAGCAGCGCACCCTTCGCGTGGGCGATTCCGGCGATTGTCGCAACATCCTCGATCGTCCCGAAGAAGTTCGGAGACTGAATCAGCACGCAAGCCGTGTCTTTGGTGATCGCGGCATCGAGCGCAGCCAGATCAACCCGTCCATTCGACGTGTAACCGACTTCGGTCGTCGGAATATCCTGATGCTGGGCATAGGTCGCGATGACTTCGCGGTACTCGGGATGAACCGTCCGCGCGATCACCGCGCCATCGCGGCCAGTCACCCGCACCGCCATCATGATGGCCTCCGCCGCGCCCGTCGAGCCGTCATACATCGAGGCGTTGGCGATCTCCATGCCGGTCAGCTCGCAGATCATGGTCTGGAACTCGAACATTGCCTGCAAGGTGCCCTGCGAGATCTCCGGCTGGTACGGCGTGTAGCTGGTGAGAAACTCGCCGCGCTGCACCAGCGAGTCGATGATGACCGGCCGGTAATGCCGGTACACCCCCGCACCCAGAAAGCTCGCGTAGCCTGTCGCGTTATTTTCGGAATAGGCGCGAAAGCGGTCGAGGATCTCCGACTCGCCGTGCTGACGGGGGATTTCGAGATCGCGCTTGAGTTGAAACTCCTGAGGAATAGTCGAAAACAGATCGTCGATCGACGCCACGCCGATCTCGGCCAGCATCTCCTCGCGGTCCACGGGGGACTTAGGCAGATAACGCATCGTTTAGTGTCCGGTCTCTTCGCTGATGAATTTTTCGTAGTCCGCTGCGGATAGAAGCGCATCTGCCTGGCTGGCGTCCGACAGTTCCATCTTCAGAAGCCACGTCGTATTGGCCGCCGTGTTGATCTTCTCTGGGGCATCCTTCAACTCTTCGTTGGTGGCCGTCACGGTGCCGCTGACCGGCGCGAACAGATCCGAAACCGCCTTGACGGACTCGACGGAACCGAAGGTCTTGCCGGCCTCCAGAGTGTCGCCGCTGGTGGGCAGCTCGACAAAGACGATGTCGCCCAGCGAGTTCTGCGCATAATCCGTAATTCCGACGGTCCCAACTTTGCCGTCAACCTGAATCCACTCGTGTTCCTTGGTGTACCGATACGCTGCAGGGTAGGACATTTGTTTCACTCTCCGTGCTTCAAACTTGGTTATTACAGTCAGAACTTCCATTGTAGATTGTCGCGCCCGCGCTGGGCAGGCGGCGTTTTAGCTGGTCTTCTTCGCTCGTTTATAGAACGGCAGCGCGACCACCTTCGCCCGCACCATCTGGGTGCGAACACTCACTTCAACCTCGGTGTCGAGCGCACTGAACTCCACCGGAACATACGCCATGGCAATGTTTTTCTTCAGATACGGCGACGGCGAGCCACTGGTTATCATCCCGATCTGTCTCCCATCACTCGAGAACACCAGGTATCCATCCCGTCCGATACCGCGGCCGATCATCTCGAGGCCAACCAGCTTGCGCGTCGGGCCGCCGGCATTCTGGATCTCAGCCAGGGTGTTCCGCCCAACAAAGTCACCTTTGTCGAGCTTCGCATACCGGCCCAGACCGGCTTCGAATACCGTAGTCGTCTCCGAGATTTCGTGCCCATACAGCGCCATACCGGCCTCCAGCCGCAGCGTATTGCGCGCACCCAGCCCACACGGCAGAATACCGAACTCCGCGCCCGCGGCCAGCACCTCGCCCCACACCCGCGCGCTGGTCGGCTCATCCGAAGGAATGTAAATCTCGAATCCGTCTTCGCCGGTGTAGCCCGTCCGGGCGATCATCACGTTGTGCAGACCGCACACGTCGCCCCAGGTAAACCAGTAGTTCTTGATCGTGCTCAGGTCCGTCGAAGTCAGCTTTTGCAGCGTCTCCGCCGCCCTCGGCCCCTGGATAGCCAACTGCGTGTAGTAGTCGCTGAAGTCGTTGACGTGGACGCCGGGCATGTGGCCGATCTGGTTTCTCACCCACTGGACGTCCTTTTCGCGCGTACCTGCGTTGATGACGATCAGGTAGTCGTTGTCCGAAAGCTTATGCACCACCACATCGTCGACGAAGGTCCCATTCGGATACAGCATGGCCGAGTAGTGCGCCTGCCCCACGGCCAGCTTCGACGCATCGTTCATGCACAGATACTGCACCGCGGCCAGCGACCCCGGCCCGCGCAGTTGGATATCGCCCATGTGCGAGACGTCGAACACGCCCACCGCTGTGCGCACCGCCATATGTTCCGCAATCAGGCCGCTGTATTCCACGGGCATATCCCAGCCGCCGAAGTCCACCATCTTGGCCCCTGCCGTCCGGTGTACGGCATTCAGTGCTGTCTTGCGAAGCGTTCCCGTGATCTCTGCCATAACTGATCCTTCTGTCTTTCTGGTAAATGCCGCCTCTAAAACGATAGCATCCAGCGCCAGTGTCGAAGCGCCAGTACCCGGTTCTGCCGCGAAGCTATCGTGCCGTGCGGGTCCTCAACGTCTCGACCTGCTGCTTCAATGCGCCATAGGCGGCGTCCGTTGGTTGTCCTTGCGTCTGCCACGCCACGTCCCCCTGCCCATCGACCACAAGCAGATAGGCGTCCTCGGCCTGCCCGTAATGTGCGATGTTGCGCCATGCCGCTTCTTTATCGGTAATCGGCACAAACCGAGCCTGCGCCCGCTGCGGCACCGACGATTTCATCGAGCGCACGACCAATCCGCGCAGCATCCCGGGAACCGACGCCAGCACCGGCATCTCGTAGTACACCACCGTGGGCGAGTCGCGATAGTCCGCTGCCAGCCGCCTTCCCCAGCCCGCCACCGCCTCCCGCGAACCCCGGCTGAACCCGACCACCAGCACGCCCACCTTGCCCTGCAGCGCACCCGGAAGATTCACCGCCTCGTTTGCCAACGAGGTGCCGTGGACCGCAGGGATGCTTGCCGCAAAGCAAGGCATCGCTGCCGTCATGCCACCGATCGCGAGCAGCGCAGACACAAGATGCGGGCGGAACGAAACCCGGAGACGCGAAGCCATACGTCAAGTCTAGGCGACCAGCCTGGGATACGCGCGAAGCCGAAGAAGGATCGTTACCATCGGGTGAAACTCAGGCCTTGCATCGGCCCGTCCCACGGCATTCCGCCGCATGTCTCACGCGATAGAGAGCGGGACATCATACCGTCACCGTCTCCCGATACTCTCCAAATACCTTCCGCATCACATCCGCGATCTCCCCCACGGTCGCATAGCTCTCCACGGCCTGAACGATGCAAGGCATCAGGTTCTCACCCCCCCGCGCGGCATCTTCCACCCGCCGTAGCGCCGACCCATGCAGCCCAGCATCCCGCCGCAGCCGCAGCGCACGCACGCGCTCCACCTGCCGGGCCTCCAGCGCTTCATCGATCCGCTGAATCGGCACGGCAACCTCCTGCTCGCTGGCAAACTCGTTCACGCCGACGACGATCGCATCCTTCGCGTCCACCGCCCGTTGAAACATATAGGCGGCGTTCTGAATCTCCCGCTGCACATAGCCGCGCTCGATGGCCCGCAGCATCCCGTATTTGCCCTGTGGGTCGAACCCGGCAATCGTCGCCATGTATTCGTCTGCCCGCTGTTCAATCTCATGGGTCAGCGATTCGATATAGAACGATCCTGCCAGCGGGTCGACCGTCTGGGAGACGCCGCTCTCGTGCGCCAGGATCTGCTGCGTTCTCAGCGCGATGCGCGCGGCATTCTCGGTCGGCAGCGAGAGCGCCTCATCGAATCCGTTCGTATGCAGCGACTGCGTCCCGCCCAGCACCGCGGCCAGCGCCTGCAGGGTCGTCCGCACCACATTGTTCTCCGGCTGCTGCGCCGTCAGGGTTGATCCCGCCGTCTGGGTATGGAACCGCAGCATCCAGCTTCGCGGGTTCTTCGCGCCAAAGTGTTCCCGCATGATGCGCGCCCACATCCGGCGCGCCGCGCGAAACTTCGCGACCTCTTCCAGCAGGTTGTTGTGCGCGTTGAAGAAGAAGCTCAGCCGTGGCGCGAACGCGTCCACATCGAGACCCGCATCGATCGCGGCCTGCACATACGTGATGCCATCCGCCAGCGTGAAGGCGACCTCCTGGACCGCCGTACAGCCGGCCTCTCGCATGTGATAGCCGGAGATCGAGATTGTGTTCCACTCCGGCACCTCCACCGCCGCCCAGGCGAAGATGTCGGTCACCAGCCGCATCGCGTGGCTCACCGGATAGATGTAGGTTCCGCGTGCGATGTACTCCTTCAGGATGTCGTTCTGGATGGTGCCGCTCAGCTTCGCCGCCGCCGCGCCGGTCCTGCGCGCGACCGCAACATAGAGTGCAAGCAGGATGGACGCCGTCGCATTGATGGTCATCGAGGTCGAGACCGTATCGAGCGCAATCCCGTCGAAGAGCCGCTGCATATCTTCGATCGAATCGATCGCCACGCCAACCTTGCCCACCTCGCCCAGCGCCAGTGCATTATCGGAGTCGTATCCGATCTGCGTCGGCAGGTCGAAGGCAACCGACAGCCCCTTGGTCCCGTGGGCCAGCAGAAACTTGTAGCGCCGGTTCGATTCTTCAGCATCGCCCATGCCCGCGTATTGGCGCATCGTCCACAGCCGCCCGCGATACATGGTCGGCTGGATGCCCCGCGTGAACGGATACGCGCCCGGCTCCCCGACCGCGGCGGACGGGTCGAGGTCCGCGACATCCTCGGCTCGATACACGAGCTTGACTGGAATTCCGGAACTTGTCTCTGGCAGTCTTTCAGGCGAGTCGGACATGACGCTTGAGTGTACCCGTTTCATGGTTCAAAGTAGCGCTATCGCCTGCGCCCTCGGCGCGCCGCGCTGGCGAAGCTGCTGATGCAGAAATAGCCGAAGACCAGCGCCATGGCCGCGGCCGCCAGAAGATGCATGTGGGCGTCGTGATTGGTCCCGGTCTGGTGCAGGTCTCCCCGTAGTCTCCAAGCTCCCATGGCCGCGAAAAGGGTAAATATGCCGAAGAAGACCCCGGTAAACTCGAGCCACAGCACGCCCGACAGCTTCACGAACGGCCCCCATACCGCCTCGCCGAAGCGCTTGCTCCCTCGCTTCAGGCCTTCCCTGGTCTCGCGGACCTGAGTGGCGGTCCGTGCGGCCTGCGCCCCGAACTGCCGTCCAGGAGAATCTGGCGTGCTAGAGCTTCTTGTTTCACGCGCCTGAACCGGCTCCGAAGCCGCCGCAGTCCCCGCCTTGGGCGCAGCAGAAGGATTGGGAGCTGTCGCGGCATCCACCGCCGTAGCCAGCGTCCTGGCCGCTGCACGGGCACCCATACCAAGCGCACGACCGAATCGAACCGAATCCATACCTGAAAGTGTAGCGTTTCCCGCCCTCTCCGCGATCATCTCTTTCTCAAACAAGGCACGCCGGAGGGTACCCGAGAAACGCCGTCGCCCTCCGGCGCATCCAAATAACCCGTACCAGCACGAAAAGGGGACAACAGCATGAAGAACATATTTTGGCTGATCGGCGGAGTCTGTGCCGCGGCTGTTGGATTTCTTATTTGGGCACCCAAACGCACGCAGCCCGTTGAACTTCTCGCCCACCGCCTCGAGGATGCCTGGGCAGACCATCACACCGTTGCCTAGCTGGACCGGGTAGCCTCGAGATCGATTGCAGCCTCCTCAGCCGAGGCGTATTCTGAAGCGGCGTCGCATGTACGCTCGCAATGCCCGCAATGCCGTTCCCGCCGGTCCACTGGGCCGGGAATACCCGATGCGCGGTCAGGTTCGAACCATAGGGCAATCCGGAGGTGGCATTGAATCAGAAGGTCAAAAACCTGATAAAACAACTTGGCGAAGCCATTCACGAGTCCGTTTCGGAGTCGGAAGATATCGCTGGCGTCGTCAAAAACATCCGCGAACAGGGCTTCGATGTTCTCCTCATGCTCGAGGCCACCATCGGCCTCAATGAGGTCGAAGAGGAGACGGAAGAACTGGTCGGAGACTCCGACGAAAGCACCGAACGCCCTTTCACCCAGAACGATCTGACATTCCTGAAGTCCCTGCGCATCAGCGTCACCGAAGACGAAGATAACGTCCCCGACCCTGCAAGCGGCAGCGCAGAGGCCTGAGGGCGACCCGGAGGAACCGTCGCTGCAGCACCGGCAAAGCTCAACCGCCCGGGGCTTTATTAGGAGACAAGGTGTCTCGTCGCCAACTGAAGCAGTTAGCTGGTAGACTCGCGTCTCGATGACCTGCCCTTCGTTTTCTGCATCCGAAGCACAAAGTATGTAGTTGCAGCGTGAAGCAGAAGCCCGGACGAGAAAACTATGAGAGATACGCTTGGTGTTCTACTCGCCGGTGGCGCCGGTGAACGGCTCTTTCCCCTTACCCGCGATCGCGCAAAGCCGGCCGTTCCCTTCGCCGGCCAGTACCGCATCATCGACATCACTCTCTCCAACTGCATCAACTCCGACCTGCGCCACGTCTACATCCTCACCCAGTACAAGGCCTTGTCCCTGAACCGCCATATCCGCGAGGGCTGGGGTCCGGTGGTCGCCAACGAGCTCGGCGAGTTCATCGAAATCCTCCCCCCCATGCAGCGCGTCAGCAAGAACTGGTACACCGGCACCGCAGACGCCGTCTACCAGAACATCTACTCCATCGGCGCCGAAGAACCCAAGCACGTCCTCATCCTCTCCGGCGACCACATCTACAAGATGAACTACGGCCTCATGCTGAAGCAGCACTGCGACACCGGCGCCGACGTCACCATCGCCACCCTGCCCATCCGGCCTGAAGAGGTCTCCTCCTTCGGCGTAGTCGAGGTGGGCCGTAATGGCGAGGTCATCGGCTTCGAAGAAAAACCCAAAGAGACAAGGATCCGCTCCCCCTTCATGCCCGAGATGGTCGACGCCTCCATGGGCATCTATCTCTTCAATACCGACGTGCTTCTGCCCGAGCTCAGCAGGGACGCCGAAGACCCCAACTCCAAGCACGACTTCGGCCACAACATCCTGCCCAACATCCTCGGCCGCCACAAGATGATGGCCTACAACTTCGTCGACGAGAACAAGCAGAAGGCGCTCTACTGGCGCGATGTCGGCACCCTCGACGCCTACTACGAGGCCAACATGGACGTCGCCGGCGTCTCCCCTACCTTCAACCTCTACGACAAATCCTGGCCCATGCGCACCCGCTCCTACCAGTACCCGCCGGCCAAATTCGTCTTCGGCGAGCCTGGCCGTACCGGCATGGCCATCAACTCCATCGTCGCGTCCGGCTCCATCGTCTCGGGCGCCGTCATCCGCAACAGCGTCCTCTCGCAGGATGTACGCGTCAACTCTTACGCCGACGTCGATTCCAGCATCATCTTCACCCACGTCAATATCGGCCGCCACTGCCGCATCCGCCACGCCATCATCGACCGAGACGTGCACCTGCCCGACGGCACCGTCATCGGCTACGATGCCAACGAAGACCGCAAGAACTACTTCGTCTCTCCCAGCGGCCTCACCGTCGTCACGCGCGACTACTCCGTCTACGAGAACCCCGTCTCCCCCGAGTTCCTCCAGCAGGGAAACTCCTGGTAAAGCTCCGATTTACACTGAGCAATACGGATTAAGCACCAAGGCTGATAAGACGGATAAAGACAAAACCGGAATAAAAGGACCGCCCGGGTCAACATAAGTGAATAGCAAACTCGTATCCACTCCACCAAAACAAAGCCCGCAATGACAAAGACGGATAAAAGCAAAGCTCTTCAGCCTTGTCTTTCATCCGTCTTATGTCTTTAAACCGTGTCCATCCGCGCCAATCCGCGGTCGGCCCTTACTGCTTTCCGAACCGGTAAAGCACGCCCCCCGAGACAGCGAAGAACTCCCGCGTCTCTGTCCCGAAGTGCTCCAGGATCAGATCCGGCGAGATCCGCACAGCCCAGTTCCTCGACCGGTTGAAGTCGATGCTCCCTCCGATCGCCGCCATCGGCTTCACGCGATTCGTGTAGAGCCCGATCACCGGCCGAAACGGCGGAGAAATATCCTTCAGGCTGTAATCGAAGATGCCTGCCCCAACCCCGGCGTAGGCATGGTAGTTCACTGCTACAAACTGGTTCTTGGGACCGCGATACTGCGCTCCCAGCATTCCGATATGCATGTACACCAGGGGCCGGTTGCTGACGTAAGGGTTCGCGAGAACCGGCGTCGTCCCGGCTTCAAACCGGTAATTCGCCGCCAGTCCGACCCTTCTCGTCAGCCAGTACGTCCCTAGAATCTCCCCGCCGCCCAGGTTGGCACGTGTGGCCAGCTTCTGCCCGGCCTGGAAGTTCATGAAGTTGATGCCGCCATAGACCTCGTAGCGATTCTTATAGGTCACCGGGGCGGTCGGGCCGATCTTGCCCAGCGTCGTCGTTCGCGTGGTCGTTGTCTCGGCCTTCGTCGTCGTGTCCGTGGACGTCGATGCCTGCGCCTCGATCCGCGCTGTCGCGGCCAACGCGAAACCCACCACCATAACCCCAGCCCATGCGCGACTCCAATCTCTTCGCGCTCCCGTCTTCGTCCAACCCATCGTCTTCAATCGCAACATCTCTCTCCGCATCTTCTTCCGAGCATCTGCTTTTGCATTTCTTTCCATATCCACGATATAACGTTCAGCCCACATCTGCTTCGCAGCACGCATCGTATCTATCAGTGGAATGCATGGGAATGCACCTGTGCGACAATAGTGGGTGGGCAGCCGGTGCGAGCCATTGGCTTCAGGGAGAATTCATATGGGCGATCTATTTCAACCAACGCATCTCATGATCATCGCAGTGATCGTTCTCGTGCTGTTCGGCGGCAAGAAGCTGCCCGAGTTGGGCAAAGGTCTCGGCGAAGGTCTCCGAGGCTTCAAGGACGGCATGAAGGGCCTCGGCGACGACGCCACTCCGAAGACCGGCGACACCGCTCACACGGTCACGCCCAAACCGGAAGAGTCGGTCAAGTAATCTCGTCCCAACTCATTCAGCAGCAACTCGTTTCCGCCCAGCCGCGCTGCCTCTATCGCCGCCGTTGCGCCGCTGCCTCATGAAAATCAAGTCCCCCTATCTCGTCAAGCCGCACACGCGCGTCGATCTGAAGAAAACGCCAACCTCCGATATGGGCGGCTTCAAATCAGAACAGGCCGCGGCTGCGGTCCTTGTCGAACAGCGCCGCAAGTTCGCAGAGTTGCAGGAGATCTTCTACGCCAGCCAGAAGAAGGCTCTCCTCATCGTTCTGCAGGGTATGGACACTGCCGGCAAGGACGGCACCATCCGCCACATCTTCTCCGGCGTCAGTCCTCAGGGCTGCGACGTTACCGCCTTCAAGGTGCCCACCCCGCTCGAGGCGCACCACGACTTCCTCTGGCGCGCCCACAAGGCCGTCCCGCCCCGCGGCATGATCGGCATCTTCAACCGTTCGCACTATGAGGACGTCCTCTCCCCCCGCGTACACGGCCTCATCACCGCCAAGGTCGCGCGCCGCCGCCTCGACGATATCAACAACTTCGAAGACATGCTGGCGGACAACGATGTGGTCATCCTGAAGTTCTTCCTGCACATCTCTCACAAGGAACAAACTAGCCGTCTCCAATCCCGCATCGACAGATCCAAAAAAAACTGGAAGCTCACTGAAGCCGATATTCACGAGCGCAAGTTCTGGCCGCAGTATGAGCACGCCTACTGGGACATCCTCTCCACCACCAGTCGCAAGGATGCACCCTGGTTCATCATCCCCTCCGACAACAAATGGTTTCGCAACATCGCCATCTCGAAGGTTCTCGTGGACGTTATGGACGGCCTCAAGCTGTCCTACCCCGAACCCGCCCTGAACCTCGCCAAACTGAAGCTGTAGTGCGCGCCATAGTCGTCTTAAAGTCTGTTTAAACCGAATTAACTAGTGGTAGATGGACAGTGGGTGCCCCATCTTCGGCGCGCCTTTTGCGCCTAAGGTGGGTCATCGAGCGACAGCTCGACCGCTTTCCCGTTGAGCCGCACCGATTCAAACTCAATCCAACCCATCTAACTGAGGTACCATATCGGTTCTCCAACCGATAGACTCTATTCTTGATCCCGACCAACGGGAGGGCCAGCGCAGCAGATGGTGTCAAGACCGGTATACAAGGCACGAAGTGCCCGCGAATCGGGCCCCCCGCAAACAGGTCTTCGTTTGTGGGGTGGCTAAGCGGAGTGGGCCCGTCCGGCAGGACACTTTTTGCGGTGTATAGTCTTCAGAGCCAGCAAAAAGCATGTCATCCCGGCCTACAGCGTCACCATCGCCACCGCAACCGCCGCCACAGCCATTCCCAGCCCCTGCCGCCGCGTAGGTCGCTCCCTTAGCATCCACGCCGCCATCAAAATCGTCGACGCCGGATACAGCGAAGCCAGCACCGCCGCCACATCCAGCCGGCCCGCCCGTGTCGCTGCTATAAACAGCAGATTCCCCGAGGTATCGAGCAGCGCCGCCGCCGCCGCCCAGATCACGACCTGCCTGTTCAGCCGCACCTTCTGCTCCGCCTCACCGCGCCTCGCCATCGCCGCAACCAGCATCAGCGAGCACATACTCAGGCTGCCCATCCGGCATATAGCCAGCGGCCAGATCACCCCAGCCGAACCCGCCAGTTTCAGCGCCACAAAGTAAACTCCGAAACCCACGCCGCCCACCACCGCCAGCCAGAATGTTCCGCTGGCATCCGGACTCGCCTCTTCATTCGGGCCCGCTGCGATCATCCAGATCGCCAATCCCGCCACGCCGAACCCCACCATCCGCAGCAGCCCGGGAGAACCTTCCACAAACGCCGACACCGCCGCTGGAATCGCCGCCGCCAACAGCCCGCTCACCGCTGCCGAAGCCCCCATCGCCCCGCGCGACAGAGCCACATAAAAGCAGGTCAGCGAAATCCCCGCCGTCACCCCCGCTGCCAGCCCCCAAAGCAGCGGAGCGCCGTGCGGAAACGCATCGCCCCGCAGCCGCGCCACCGCCAGCAGAACGCCGAAGCTCATAGCATGGCTCAGCAGCACCACCTGCAGTGCCGAACGCATACTGCCCCCGGCGCGCTTCACGCTCATGCCGCCGGAGAAATCCCCGCCACCCCACAGGATCGCCGCCGTCAGCGCCAGCAGCGCATTCCCATGCAGCACGAAGTTCATTGCGCCCCATTTAAGGTCGTCGGCCGAGGCTGTGAGCGAAACAGGACGCGAATCCCCTACTGCCCACCGATCGTCGAGGGCCGCACGCTGGAGGTCGTCGGGTAGTAGCCCTTCTTCGCGAGAATCGTCAGATTCGGCCGCAGCACCTTCACCTCCACCGACCTGTACTTGCCATCGATAAACGGCTCATGCGTGTAGTATCCGACCGTATATTGCGTCCGGACCTCCTCCGCAATCTTCGCAAAGCTGCTCTCGATGCCCTTCTGCCGGAACTCCGCGTCGAACGCTCCGCCCGTGTCGTTCGCATAGGCCGGCAGAATGTTATCCCGCATCATCAGCGGCAGGTGAATCCGGTCCAGGAAGCCCGTAACCGGCAGCGAAGAATCGCCGACCAGCGTCCCATACACCGCAATCTGGTTGGTCTGCAGATATCGCACCACGCCCTTATACTTCGCCGTGCTTCCATACTCCCGGCCATCGCTGATCACGTAAATAAGTCGTCGCCGGCCCGGCCGGGTCTTCGAGAGCGCGGTCGCGGCAGCCAGAATCGCATCGTTCAGCGTATGCACCTCCTTCGGCGGGTTCAGCTCGAAGCCCGGCTGGTTGCGTATCGGGGCTGTGTTCGGATCGAAGTTGAAGCCATTGATATTGGTCGTCTGCGACATCGGACCGCCCAGCACCTGTACCGGTTCGCGCCCGGTTCCCTTGGACCGCACCAGGGCCTGGGTCAACCGTGCGCTCGGGCCGGCCGTAAAGTCCGTCATCATCCGCGGGCCATTGTTGTACGTAAATACCGCTACTTCGTCGTACGGGGTAAACGCGCCTTGCACCGCCGCCAGCGCGTCGTTCACCTTCGTCATGTTGTCGTAGGTCATGCTCTGGTCGATTACCAGAGCCACCGACAACGGGAACGGATCCACCGTGAACAGGCTCATCTGCTGCCGATAGCCGTTCTCATAGATACGCACATCGCGCCAGGTCAGACCCGGCACCAATCTTCCCTTGTTGTCCTTCACGGTGAACGGGATTTCAACGAAATTCGTATTCACCACCAGCGTGAACGCCTTCACGCCCTCTCCGGCTGAGGGCAGCTCCGGAGGCGTGCCTTCTTCCTGCTTCTGGGCTGGGCTTTCGGGCAGGCTGCTCGCAGGGGCGGCCTGGGAATCAGCCGGTGCCGTGTCGCCATTCGAGTCCCGCGTCGTACCGATCCCCGGCGCGACCGGACCCACCGCAGGGAGCGCCTGCGGCTTCGGCGCATCGGGAATCGCCTCCTGAGGTGCTGCACCCTGCGCTGCCGCCTTCTGTACCGGCTGGCCGAACGTCATGCACACCAGAGCCGCTGTCAATACGCCATTCCTGAACACGTGAGACCCCCATAACTTCCAAACAGGCTTTGCCAGCCTAAACTGTACCAACTAACAGACTACCAGCGCAGCACCACTGCCGCTATCCCTTGCCGGCATGTGTCGCTTCAAAACAGGCGAGCTTCTTGTTGGACGCTTTGACACCCGGCAACGTTGCGCTCTTCCGTCCATCCCAAATCTCACTGACTTCATACAGTAAGGTTCCCCAGCATGTACCCGCTCCACCTCCTCATCCCGCCCATCCCGAAACTTTTTCGCAAACTCCACGCCCGCTGTACCGTCTAATACCGTATGCGCTCCCTCCTCTTCGTCGCCGCTGTGTGCCTTGGTCTCACCCCTGCCCTTCGCGCACAGGAGGCTCCATCGCCCGGAGGGCCGCCGCCGGCCAGCGACGCTCCCGCCCAGCCCCGTGACCTCGGTGACACCCAAACCCTCAAGGTCAACGTCAACCTCGTCAACGTCTACTTCTCCGTGCGCGACAAGAATGGTTTCATTACCAACCTGCACAAAGACGACTGCAGCATCTACGAGGACAAGGCCCTCCAGAAGACCAAGAACTTCACCCAGGAAAAGAACCTCCCGCTCACCATCGGAATCCTGCTCGACACCAGCGGCAGCCAGCAGAATGTCCTCCCATTGGAGCAGCAATCCGGCGCCGAATTCCTCAAGGACGTCCTAACCCCCAAGGACGAAGCCTTCCTCATCTCCTTTGATATCAACGTGAATCTCCTGGCCGACTACACCAACAGCCCCCGCGAGATCAAGCGCTCCATCGACAGTGCCGTCATTAATACCGGTGCCGGCACCGGTTCCGTCACCGGCAACGGCACCGCCCGCGGAACCTTGCTCTACGACGCGGTCTACCTAGCCGCCCACGATAAGCTGCGCCAGGAGGCTGGCCGCAAGATCCTCATCCTGCTCACCGACGGCGGCGATCAGGGCTCGCAGGAGACCATCAAAACCGCCTCTGAAGCCGCCCAGAAGGCCAACGCCATCGTCTACGTCATCCTCATCGCCGACCGCGGATTCTACGGAGGTCTCGGCATGGGCTACACCGGAGACGGCGACATGGAGCGCCTTGCCAGAGACACCGGAGGCCGCGTCATCAACGTAGGCAATAATGGCAAGAAGCTGCAAGAGGCCTTCGACCAGATCCAGGACGAACTCCGCACCCAGTACCTCGCCAGCTTCACCCCGATCAACAACAAGATCGACGGCACCTTCCGCACTCTCAACATCACCTGCCAACCCGGCCAGAAGATTCAGGCACGCAAAGGCTACTACGCCACCGCCGACGCCCTCAGCACGGATCAGTAGCTAGCAAACCCCTCTGTTCATCTACCCGGGTCCCACGTCCCGCCTCTGGGATGTGGGTCTCAAGGGCGCTTACGGGAGAGCCGTTCTAGCTGAACCCAACCACAGCATGCGGAACATACGGCTCTTCCAATGACGCAATCTCCTCGGGCGTCAGCTTCACTGAAACCGCAGCCACGGCATCCTCCAGATGGTTCGGCTTCGTAGCCCCAACGATCGGCGCAGTCACCACTGGCTTGCTCAGCATCCACGCCAGCGCCAGGGTGGCCCGCGCCACACCGCGCTTGTCCGCCATCTCCCCCAGCCGGTCGACCACCTTCTTGTCCGCGTCCTCCGTCTTCGAGTAGATCGCCTTGCTAAACTGGTCTGTCTCCGACCGCTTCGTCGTCTCCGACTGCCACGCCCGCGCCAGCTTGCCACGCGCCAGCGGACTCCACGGAATCACCCCGATCCCCTCAGCCTTGCACAGCCCCATCATCTCCCGCTCCTCTTCGCGATAGAGCAGGTTGTAGTGATTCTGCATCGAAACAAACCGCGTCCACCCATTCAGATCTGCCACGTACAGCGCCTTGGCAAACTGCCACGCATACATCGACGACGCCCCGATGTACCGCACCTTACCCGCCTTCACCACACCATGCAGCGCCTCCAGCGTCTCTTCAATCGGCGTCTCGTAGTCCCACCGGTGAATCTGGTACAGGTCGACATAGTCCGTCCCCAGCCGCTTCAGACTCGCATCGAGCTCGAAGAATATCTCCTTCCGCGACAGGCCCTTCCCGTTCGGCCCATCGCGCATCACGCCATTCAGCTTGGTCGCGATCACGGTATCCTCGCGCTTCGTATTCGCCTTGAGAAACCGCCCCAGCAGCTCCTCGCTCGATCCAGTCGAATACACATTTGCCGTATCGAAGAAGTTGATCCCCAGGTCCAGCGCCTGCTTGAAGAACGGCCCGCTCTGCTCCTCATTCAGCGCCCACGGATGGCTTCCCGGCCGCAGCGGCCCCGGCGGTGCAACCCCATAGCTCATGCAACCCAGACAAATGCGCGAGACCTTCAACCCGGTCTTCCCCAGCTTCACATACTCCATCAACTCCCCCTCAACGCGCCACAGTCAGTTGCCGTCTGCAGTCGCGTCCCTGTTTGACGACCGCTGCCACGCGGAGGATGCACGAATCTAAGCCTCCATCGCCCCCGAATAGACCGCCATTCCCGCCACGGCATCCACCCCCATCGCATCCAGCGCGTCAATCTCGCGGCGTTCTTTTATCCCCCCGGCAACGATCAACTGCTTCGCCGTACACGCCCGCAACACCGCCGCAACGTTCAGCGGAAACCCCTGCATCGTCCCCTCCGTATCCACATGCGTGTACAGAAACGCCGCGCAGCAGTCTTCCAGCCACGTCACCGCCTCCTCCGGCGTCAAATCCACCGAATCCTTCCACCCCTTCACCGCCACTCTGCCCGCCTTCGTATCCACGCTGAACACCAGCGCCTCCTCCCCCAGCGCCCTCTTCAACTCCTCCGCGAACTCCAGCCGAATCACCGTATGCCTCCGCGCCTCCCCCGCCTCCGCGCCTCCAAACAAACTAGACCCATAGATCACCCGCCTCGCCCCGGCCTCCAGCAGCGCCCTGCCATCCTCCGCCGTCTTCAACCCGCCGCCCACCTGGCAGGGCAGCCGCTTGCAGATCATCTCGATCAACCTGCGATTCTCCCCCTGCCGCATCGCCGCATCCAGATCGATCAACTGCACCACGGGATACTTCGAAAACCGCTCAATCCAATACTCAAAGTCATCGAACGCCAGTTTCAGCCTCTCGCCCTGAACCAACTGCACAATCCGCCCACCCATCAAATCGATCGAAGGTATCAACATCGTTCTCTCCCTAAGTGATTGAACCCGTACTAATCAAGACCGTCATTCTGAGCGCAGTGAACATCGTTCTTCTCCCAGGTTAGAAAGCCGCCATTCTGAGCGTAGCGAAGAACCCCTGTATTTCGCCTTTGCCTCTCCTTTTACCGCTGCCTGTTCTTAATCCGTATCATCCGCGAAGATCCGCGGTCGCGTCCTCAGCATGGCAGCCGCACACTCACCCCAGCCCGCTGCAACTCAGCCTTCAGCTCCCGCGAATCTGTAACCCCGAAATGAAAGATACTCGCCGCCAGCGCCGCATCCGCCCTCCCTCGCCCGAACACCTCGGCAAAATGCGCCGCACTCCCCGCGCCGCCCGAAGCGATCACCGGAATCTGCACCGCCGCACTCACCATCGCGGTCAACTCGCAATCGAATCCACTCCGCATCCCATCGGTATCCATCGAGGTCAACAAAATCTCCCCCGCCCCACGCTCCTCCGCCTCGCGAGCCCAATCCACCACTCGCAGACCTGTAGCCTTGCGCCCGCCATTCACAAATACCTCGGCATTCTCGACGCCCGCGGCTCCCGAAACCCTTCGAGCATCGATCGCCACAATCACCGCCTGCGCCCCAAAGCTGCCGCCAATCTCTCCGATCAACTCCGGCCGCGCAATCGCACTCGAATTAATCGAAACCTTATCCGCCCCCGCATCGAACACCGCCGCCGCATCCTCCGCGCTCCGAATCCCTCCACCCACCGTGAACGGCACAAACAACGCCGCAGCCGTCCGCTTCACCGTATCCAGCAGCGTCCCGCGCCCTTCATGCGTCGCCGTAATATCCAGCAGCACAATCTCGTCCGCCCCCGCCGCAGCATGGCGATGCGCCAACTCCGCCGGATCGCCCGCATCGACGATGTCCACGAACTGCACGCCCTTCACCACGCGCCCGCCCCGCACATCCAGGCAGGCGATCACACGCTTCGTCAGCATCGCTATCCCAGCCTCATCGGGACAGCATCGGCGACATCGGTCTCCTCGCCCTCACACACCACACGCGCCAGCACATCGCCGCGCTCGATCATCGCTCCATGTTCAACCACCCACTCCACCAGCAAACCCTGCTTCGGCGCGGGCACATGAAACTCCATTGCGCCATCGGTCAACGTCGCCACGGCCTGTCCCGTGCCAACCAGCGTTGCCTTCGGCACAAGCTGCTGAACAAACGTATACGCCGGCTCATCCCCGCGCACCTTCAACTCATACATAAATGGCATGTCTATAACTCCACAAAGTTCTTTAAAACCTGTAAACCCACGGCGCTCGACTTCTCCGGATGAAACTGCACACCCATCACATTATCCCGCTCCACCACACCCGTAAACGAGCCCCCATACTGTGTAACCGAAGCAGTGGCTTGTATCACCGGCGCGCGCCACGAGTGCGTGTAGTACACAAAATCACCATCGTGCACCCCCCGCAACAAGCGCGAACCCGCTCTCACGTTCTCCAGCGAGTTCCAACCCACATGCGGCGACTTCAACTCCGCGCCTCCAAACAGGGCAGGAAATCGCTCGCACATACCCGCAAAATGCCCCAGCCCCGCAACTCCCGGCGCCTCAGTCGACCCCTCAAACAACCACTGCAACCCCACGCAAATGCCCAGGAACCACGCACCTTTCGCGACACTCTCCCGAACCGCCTCAGTAAGCCCAAGCTCCTGCAATAGAGACGTAGATTGAAAATGTCCCACCCCCGGCAGCACCACCTTGGCCGCCGAACGCACCACCGCCGAGTCCTGCGTGACCACAACCTCGCGAGCACCGAGATAGTCCAGCGCCTTCACTACACTGGTCAGATTTCCCGCTTTATAGTCAATTACCGCAATCATCCTCTACTCCGCACAAACTGACATACATTCCACTAGGTGAAACGAGCGAATTCAACATTGCTGTACACATCACACATCATTTGTGCTCTTGAGCGCAGCGAAGGGGAAGAACCCCTGTATTTGCTCTTGTTTGTTCTTGTTCGGGGGGCAGTCCTGCTGAAACCCCTAATGCACCCAATCCGTTCTTATCTGTGTCATCGGTTCTGATCGGTGTTAAGTTGTCCAGCATTACAGCAATCCCTTCGTACTCGGCAGCATCTCCCGCATCCGCTCATCCCGCGAGCAAGCCCCGCGCAGCGCCCGTGCAAACGCCTTGAAAATCGCCTCGATCTTGTGATGATTGCTCCGTCCATACATCGTCTTCACATGCACATTCGCCTTCGCACCACGCGCAAATCCATCGAAGAAATCCGCCAGCAACTCGCTTTGAAAATCTCCCACCAGCCGCACCTTCACCTTGTCATCGACCACATACGCGACGCGCCCACTCAGGTCCACCGCAGCCACCGCCAGCGTCTCATCCATCGCCATCACAAAGTACCCAGCCCGCATGATGCCTTTTTTGTCGCCGAGCGCCTTGCCAAACGCCTCACCCAACGCAATCCCCACATCCTCGACCGTATGGTGCTGGTCGACGTCGAGATCGCCCGTACACTTCAACGTCAGATCGAATCCGCCGTGCCGTGTAAACAACTCCAGCATGTGATCGAAGAACCGAATGCCCGTCGACACCTTGTAAACGCCCTGCCCATCCACCACCAGCTTCAGGGAAATCTGCGTCTCCGTGGTATCGCGCTTCACCGTCCCGGACCGAATCTTCAATGCCTTCCCAGCCGTCATGCCGTCACCCTCCATCCGATGTCAGCCAACGAAGCCTTCAGCGCAGCCAACCCACGCGTCACATGCTCCTCCACGCCGATCGTGATGCGCACAAAGCCGTCGCACCCCGGATCGGCTGAACGATCGCGCAGCAACACGCCATGGCTCCGCATCGAAGCCACAAACTCCTTATGCTTCGGCCCAATATTCATCAGCACAAAGTTGGCCTCGCTCGGAAAGAAGGGAACTCCCATCTCGCGCAGCCCCTCCATCATCCGCTTGCGCCCCACGCGCACCTGTTCCGCATACCACGCGACATACTCCTCATCCGCAAGCGCCACCGGCAAGCAGTCCAGCGCGACCCCGTTCACGTTATATGCAGAACTCACCTTCCGCACGTACTTCAGAAGCGTCGCATTTCCGGCCAGCATCCCGATCCGCAGATTCGCCAGCCCATATGCCTTCGAAAACGTGCGTGCCACAATCAGGTTCGGCACTGTCGCGATATCCTCCATCGTCGACGCACCATGAAAGTGGAAGTACGCCTCATCCACCATCAGCACCGCATGAGGAGCGGCCGCGGCAATCGCCAGCAGATGCTCCCGGCTCACCACCGCGCCTGTGGGATTGTTCGGCGTGGCAATCATAATCAGCTTCGTCCGTTCGTTGATCGCCTCCAGAAACCGCGCAAATGGAAACTCCAGCGTCCTGTCCGACTGCACCCTGCGCAGGTGCGGTGTCATCATCTGCACACTCACGTCATACATGAAGAACGACGGCGTCCATATCAGAGCCTCATCCTCCGCCTCCAGAAACGCGACGCATATCAGGTGAATGGCTTCGTCCACCCCGTTGGTCAAAAATACCTGGTCCGCCTGCAATCCGAAGTGCTCCGCAACAATTCGCTCAACCGGACCGCGCTCGGGATACTTCGTCAGTCCCTCCGCCGTCACCGCCCGCAGCCGCTCGATTACGCGCGGCGAAGGCGCAAACGTATTTTCGTTGAAGTCCAGCCGCAACGCCTCGCGCCCATCCAGCGGCGGGTGGTACTCCGGCATCTCCAGTACGGTCTTGCGCGGCTGCACCGTCTTCAGTTCTGTAACCATATCTGTAGCAGTACTCATCGCATTCTCACTCGCACACTCTCTGCATGTCCTTTCAATCCCTCAGCTTCGGCCAGCGCAATCGCATGCGGCCCCATCTGCTTCAGCCCCGCACGCGTGTACTGCTGCACTGTAATCACCTTTATAAAATCCAGCACGCTCAGACCGCCTCGAACCCGGCCCACGCGCCCGGTCGGCAGCACATGGTTCGGCCCCGAGACGTAGTCCCCCATCGACTGCGGCGTATGCACTCCCACGAACACCGATCCTGCATTGCGCACCCACTTCAGGTCCGCCGCCGCATCGACCGTCAAATGCTCAGGCGCAAGCCGGTTCGTCAACTTCTGCGCCTCTAGAACCGTACCTGTTACAAATATGCACCCCTGCGCGGCGAGCGATTGTTTCGCAATGGCATTTCCGCGTGCCAGCACCTTCACCTCGGCCGCAACCTCCCGCGCCAAAGCTTCATTGCTCGTAATCAGCACAGCCAGCGCCTCCGGATCGTGCTCGGCCTGCGCGACCAGATCCGCCGCGATCCCTACGGCGGCTCCAGATTTGATCGCAGCCTCGCTGGTCACCACAATCTCCGTCGGACCAGCCGGCATATCGATCCCGCACTCACCTGAAACCATCACCTTCGCGGCAGTCACAAATAAATTTCCCGGCCCCATGATCTTGTTCACGCGCCCGACCGTAGCGGTTCCATACGCCATCGCCGCAATCGCCTGCGCCCCACCCACACGGTAAAACTCCGTCACACCAGCCAGCCATGCCGCCGCCATCGTCTCCTTCGCGGGCTTCGGCGAGCACACCACAATCCTCGTCACGCCCGCTACCTGCGCCGGCGTTACCGTCATCAGCAGCGTCGAAGGCAATGGATATCTTCCCCCGGGCACATAGCAGCCCACACTCTCGAGCGGCCGCACAATCTGGCCCGTCTTCACGCCGTCTACTGGCGAGATCATCCACTCCGCAGGCCGCTGCGCCTCCGCAAATTCGAGAATATTCGCTCGCGCCACCATCATCGCGGCTTGCAGCGCCGGCGACGTCGCCTCCCACGCCGCCTTCATCTCCTCCCGTGAGACCAGCAGCGCCTGTCCCTTCGCCAGCCCATCGAACTGCGCCGCATACTTCATCAGAGCGCGGTCGCCGCTCTTGCGCACCTCCGCCAGAATCCGCCGCACTACCGGTTCCACACGCGCCGTACTCACCGCACCACGCCGCTCCAGCGTCTCGATCAACGCATCAGCCGCCGCCTTGCCGCGTCCAAATGTCTTAACCAGCTTCATCAACAACCCCGTAAAACCCTGCTACCGTTATTCCAAGAAACAGAGACCAGAAACCGTCTTCGATTCGATTTACAAGATCGGTGCAAATCGGTGTTACGCCTTTCCTCCCCCCGCTAAAGCACAACTTTACTTAGCGGATATTCCACAATCCCCGTCGCTCCTGCGGCCTTCAGCTTCGGAATCACCTCACGCACCAGCGACTCATCCAGAATCGTATTCAGCGCCACCCACTCCTCATCGCTCAACTGTGAAATTGTCGGAGAGTTCAGCGCGGGGAGCACCCCAATCACTGACTTGAGGTCCGCCTTACGCGCATTCAGCATCAACCCGACACGGCCCTGCGCCGCAATCGCCGCATTCAGCATCAGCGAGATATTGTCGATCTTCTGCCGCTTCCACGCATCCTTGTAAGCACTCTTATTCGCGATCAACTGCGTCTCGCTCTCCATCAAAGTCTCGATAATCCTCAGCCGATTCGCCCGCAGGCTCGACCCCGTCTCGGTCACTTCAACAATCGCATCGGCCAGCGTAGGCGGCTTCACCTCCGTCGCGCCCCAACTGAACTCTACCTTCACCGGAATCTTCTTCGAAGCGAAATACCGCTTCGTGAACTCCACCAGCTCGGTCGCGATAATCTTCCCCGCCAGATCCTCCGGCTTCTGAAACGGCGAATCCTCCGGCACCGCCAGCACCCACTTCACCTTCTGCCGGCTCTGCTTGGAATACGTCAGACTCGTCACATACTCCACGTCTGTTTCGTTCTCCAGCACCCAGTCGTTCCCTGTCAGTCCCGCATCGAGCGCCCCATGCTCCACATACCGGGCCATCTCCTGCGCCCGCACCAGCATGCACTCAATCTCCCCATCGTCGATCGAAGGGAAGTAGCTCCGCCCATTCGCGAAGATCCTCCATCCCGCCCGCTCGAACAGCGCAATCGTCGCATCCTGCAGACTGCCCTTCGGAATCCCCAGCTTCAGCCTCGTCTCGCTCACTTCGCCTCCATCGGAATGTCTTTCGTAAAGCAGCTCACCGTTCCCTCGTGGCACACCAGCCCATCGCCTTCGACTTCAACCCGGAACAGCAGTGCATCGTTATCGCAGTCGGTCGCGGCCTCGACCACGCGTAGCCGGTTGCCGCTGGTCTCGCCCTTCATCCACAGCTTCTGCCGCGTCCTGCTCCAGAACGTCACAAATCCCGTCTCCAGCGTCTTCGCGTAGCTCATCTCATTTAAAAAGCCCAGCATCAGCATCTCGCCCGTCTTCGCATCCTGCACGATGCCCGGAACCAGACCGTCCATCTTCGCGAAATCAATCGTCACTGCATCCGTCATCACTATCTCCGTTTCGTTCATCGAACAAGTAAAAAGGCCCGTGCGCGGTATTCGCGTCAGCGGGCCTTTCGAAGTCCTTGGGTTGCGTTCTTTACTTCGTCACGCCGGACCCAGCCGCCAACACGTCTACTGCGTGATGATGGTGATGTCCGTGATGGAGGTGAACCAGACTCATCTCTTATGTAGGTTAGCGTCCGGCCTTTAAGAAGTCAACACCGTCCAGGCAAAAGCCATCCTCTCCTTGCGAACCTTGTAAGCAAAGACTTGCTCATTGACGCACCTCCCATACTCTCGTACCCTTTCGCTGTAACCTGCCCAGCCACTCCGAGGAGATCTCACCATGCTCAATCTTCGCCGCAAAGTCCTAGCCGCTGCCCTCCTTCTCGCCGCGATTCCCGCCTTTGGGTTTGTCCCGGCAGCTATCGCTCAGCCCGCCAAACCCTCCGCTGCAAGCGCGGCCCCGCTCGACATCAATACCGCCGCTCCCGACCAGATCAAGGCCCTTCCCGGCATCGGCGACGCCTACACGAAGCGCATCATCGACGGCCGCCCGTACACCGCCAAAAACCAGCTCACCACCCGCGGCATCCTCCCCCAGAAGACCTACGACGGCATCAAGAACCTGATCATCGCCAAACAGCCCGCCACAAAGTAGAAGACGATAGCGAGCGGGGTGCCGTGCTCGAATCGCAGCGCCGCTAAAGCCCCAGCCCGCGCTCATCGACTCTAAATCCGCCATTGAAATAGTTTCCCAACCGGCGTAAGCTCCCTTCCATGCCGTCCACCCGCCGCAGCTTCGTCTCCCAGGCCTCCCTCCTCTCCGCTGCCGCTCTCCTGCCAAAATCCCTCCACGCCCAGCAAGGCGCACCGGCAGGCCAGCCCGACGCCTACGCTACCGCCAAGCCCATGATCGATGGCCCCTTCCAGCCCACATGGGAGTCACTCCGCGACAACTACCACCTCCCCACCTGGTTCAACCAGGCCAAATTCGGCATCTTCATCCACTGGGGCCTCTACTCCATCCCCGCCCGCCTCAACGAGTGGTACGAGCGCCACATGTACACCACCGACTCCGCCTGGCACACCGAACACTACGGCCCACCCGACAAGTTCGGCTACAAGGACTTCATCCCCCTCTTCACCGCCAAAAAGTACGACCCCACCCAATGGGCGCAGCTCTTCCAGCAGGCCGGCGCAAAATACGTCGTCCCCGTGGCCGAGCATCACGACGGCTTCGCCATGTGGAACTCCGACATCACCCCCTGGTGCGCCGGCAGAATGGGCCCCAAACGCGACCTCACCGGAGAGCTCGCCGCCGCCGTCCGCAAGCACAACCTCATCTTCGGCCTCTCCAGCCACCGCATGGAGCACGACTCCTTCGCCTACCCCGCCCCCGGCGTCCCAAACGACGAGTTCGACCCGAAGTACGCCGGCTTCTACGGCCCACCCATCCCCGGCGAGTTCAACAACCACAACGCCTCCAAAGCCTTCCAGGAGGACTGGCTCGCCCGCGTCCAGGAGCTCGTCGATAAATACGAGCCCCAGATGATCTACTTCGACAACGGCGTCAACGTCCGCGAGTACGACGACGTCAAACTCCGCGCCGCCGCCTACTACTACAACCGGGCCGCCCAATGGGGCAAGCAGACCACCCTCGCCACCAAAGACGTCGCCTACCTCTTCGGCAGCGTCCAGGACTTCGAAAAACAGCAGCGCGCCCCCAAATGGATCTACGCCGGCGGCTGGCAGTGCGACGACTCCCTCGGCAGCACCTGGGGCTACTCCGAATCGCCCAAACCCATGACCTACCGCTCCGCCGAAAACATCCTCCACGAGCTCATCGAGCTTTCCAGCCTCGGCGGCAACCTCCTGCTCAACATCTCCCCCATGGGCGACGGCAGCATCCCCGAAGCCCAGCAGACCATCCTTCTCGAAATAGGCGAATGGCTGAAGTCCAACGGCGAAGGCATCTACGGCAGCCGCCCCTGGACCCACTACGGCGAAGGCCCCGGCGTTCCCACCGAAGCTCCCGGCGACTGGAAGGGAGGCTCTACCGCACTGGCCGGACCGCCCCTCAAACGCCAGCCATCCACTCCTATCACCGAAGCCGACTTCCGCTTCACCACCGTCAACAACAATCTGTACGCCTTCGGTTACAAATATCCCGCCGCCGAAGCCGCCATCCGCTCCCTCTCCACCACCTCCGCCAGGGTCGAGCACGTAACCCTCCTCGGTCTCGCTCCAGACATCCAGCCCCGCCAACTCCGCTTCCGCCAGACCCCCGAAGCCCTCCTCGTCACCATGCCTCCCGCCCCGCAGTCCACCCTCCCCTACACCCTCCGCATCGAAGGCTCGCACTCCCTCGGTACGATGTAGACCCCGCTGTAAGGTAGACCCCGATGTAAGCCGCCATCTACACCGAATTCGCTGCCGGTATATGGCACACTGGGGTCGGTACATTAAAAGTCCAAGTGCAACACATTTACTTTCTTAGAACCTGTCTAAAAAACTGACATTTTTAGGCTTTCTCTGCTGTTGTTTGTTTTTCGCCGTCATCCTGAACGCAGTGAAGAGCCTGCCCTGAGCTTGCCGAAGGGACCCCTGTATTTCGTCTTTTTGGTCTTTGCCTGTTCTCAATCCAACTATCCGTGCAAATCCGTGGCCGAATCCTTCAGTTTTTAGACAGCTTCTTATATTCATACAAATCGCCGCAGCCGTGCCGTGGGAAAGTGGGAAACGCCCTTTGTTTTCCATCTTTTCCATGGCCGTCTTCCTGTCATCTTCTGGCCTGACTTGAGGATGCGCTGTTGCACTTGGACCTTGAATCCGCCGTGCCCCATCTTCGGCGCGCTTTTTGCGCCTAAGGTGGGGCATCGAGCGAAAGCACGACCGCTTTGCTGCTGAGCCGCACCCTCCAATACCCAATCCGCTCCTGCCGCCACCCCGTCCAACTCCCACCTTTTCGCCATTCCCCGCCCCCATCACCGCCGCCGACACCGCTCCGAAATCGTTTAGAGTTGAGGTTGTATTTCATCCACCCCACTCGTTCCGTAGTCCCGCAGCCAATGTTCCTGGAATCCCGCAATCTCGTCCGGCAAGCCGCGCGTCTAGCCTGTGTAGCCGGACTGGCTGCGCTCTCCGGATGCGGAGCCGTCGTCAGCACCGCGCCGCTCTCGCAGGTCCGCATCATCACGGCCAGCCCCGACGCCCCAGGCCTCGACATCTACGTGGCCGGCACCGCCCTCACCTACAATCTCGGCTTCGGCACGGTCACCTCCTACATCCCCATGGGTCCCGGCACCCACACCATCACCGCGGATACCGCAGGCACAAAGCAGGTCCTCTCCTCCTCCAAAGCCACCTTCGCCCAATTCGCCCAGCACACCATCCTCATCGGCAACATCGCCGGCAGCCTCCAGCAGATCACCCTCACCGACCAGAGCCAGCCCGCGCCCTCCGGCCAGACCGCCCTCCGCTTCATCGACCAGGCCACCCGCATCGGCCCCGTCGATATCTATCTCGTTCCCGCCGGCCAGAAGCTCACCGCCCTCACACCCATCATTTCGGGCATCGTCTTCGGCGCGAACACCGGCTACCTCAACGTGGCCACTGGCGCCTACACCTTCGTCATGCTACCCGCCGGAACCGTTCCCACCAGCACCACCGTAGCCGCCTACACAGGATCGCAGATCACCTACTCCGACGGCGCCGCCCGCACCATCATCCTCATCGACCAGCAAGTAGTCGCCACTCCCGGCCTCCAGGTCATCACCGCCAACGACTACGACTCCCGCGCCGCCACAAGCTGAACTTCCATTCGCCTGTAAACCTCCTATAATGATTGGCTTCCTCCGGTGAAGGATTCAACTGATTCCCAGTTATACAAACCTTACAAACTTTATCGAAATTTACTAAACCTCCTAACTTAGTTATAACTATCGGATGGACTCAGTTCGCAACCCATATGCCCCAGGTGCTGGCACCCAGCCACCGGAGTTGGCAGGTCGTGATCGAGTTCGCGAGCAGGTCCGCGTCGCCATAGCGCGCATTCGCATCGGACGGCCTGCCAAAAGTGTCCTGATGGTCGGCCTGCGTGGGGTAGGAAAGACGGTCCTGCTCGACCGCATGCGCGCCGATGCGGAGGCCGACGGCATCTTCACCGTTCGCGCTGAAACTCCGGAAAACCGTTCCTTGCCGGCGCTCCTCGCTCCACAACTCCGTCTAGCCCTCCTCCGGCTCAGCCGTGTGGAGCAGGCAAAAGACGCTGCTCTCCGCGGCCTTCGCGCGCTCGCGGGCTTTACCAGAGTATTTAAACTCAAATATCAAGATATCGAGGTAGGCATCGATGTCGAGCCGGAAGCTGGGCTGGCCGACAACGGCGACCTTGAAGGCGATCTCGCTACCCTCCTCGAACAGGTCGGGCGGGCTGCGAAGGTTGCCAAAACTGCCATGGTTCTGTTTCTGGACGAAATTCAATACATCGAGGAAGACCAGTTCGCCGCTCTCATTAGCGCTCTCCATCGTTGTGCTCAATCTGCTCTGCCGCTTACCTTGGTCGGTGCGGGCCTGCCTCAACTGCGCGGTCTCGCCGGGAACGCCAAATCCTACGCCGAACGTCTCTTTGACTTTCCCATAATCGGTGCGCTCCTGCCCGCTGAGGCCCAGTTGGCGATCCTCACCCCCGCGCATCAAGAGGGAGCGGACTTCACTCCAGACGCGCTTCTAAGCATCTTCGACCAGACTCGCGGCTATCCTTATTTTCTCCAGGAGTGGGGCAAGCACTCCTGGGACGTAGCCCAACAATCTCCCATAACTCTCTCCGATGTGCAGCAAGCGTCCACCGAGGCTGTCGCTACTCTCGATGAAAGCTTCTTTCGAGTTCGTTTTGATCGCCTCAAGCCCACAGAAAAGAAGTACCTTCGTGCCATGGCCGAGCTGGGCCCAGGACCCCACCGCTCTGGCGATATAGCAGCGTTCCTCGGTCGCAGTGTCAGCACTCTCGCCCCGCTACGCCAGAGCCTGATTCTCAAGGGGATGCTCTGGAGCCCCAACTATGGAGACACTGCCTTCACGGTCCCCCTCTTCGACGAGTTCATGAAGCGCATTATGCCAGGACCGAATTGGAAGAACGAACTATCATGAAAATCCTTACCCGCTGGCTCCGCACCTACGTCCCCAACATCCCGGCCGACAACCACCAGCTCGCCGAAGATCTCACCCTGCGCGGCATCGCCGTAGAAGGCGTCCACGGCCTCGGAACCGGTGCCGATGCCACGCCCAACGGCCACCTCTTCGAGATGGACATCACCACCAACCGCGTAGACGCCATGAACCACTACGGCATCGCGCGCGAAGCCGCCGCCATCTACAACCTTCCCCTCGCCCCACTCAACACAAAGCTCCCAGTCGGGACATTGGACGAGCCCTTCCCCGTCCGCATCGCACCCGACGCACGCGAACTCTGCGGCCGCTTCACCGCCCAGGTCCTTCGCAACATCATCATCGCGCCGAGCACCGGTCAGGTAGCCGAATACTTCCAGCTCCTCGGCCAGAAGCAGATCTCGAACGCCGTCGACGCCAGCAACTTCGTCCTGCTGGGCATGGGCCACCCCACCCACGCCTTCGATCTCGACAAGATTCAGGGCGGCATCGTCGTCCGCCTCGCCCATCAAGGCGAAAAACTCAAGCTCCTCGACGGAACCGAACGCACTCTGGATGCCGACGACCTCGTCATCTCCGACGAGAAGCGCGCTCTCTCCCTGGCGGGAGTCATGGGCGGCTGGGATTCAATGATCACGCCGGAGACAAAAAACATCCTCATCGAGTCCGCCTGGTTCGACCCCGCCAGCATCCGCCGCTCCTCCCGCCGCCACGGCCTCCACACCGACGCCTCCCACCGCTTCGAGCGCGGAGCCGACTTCAACGCCGCTCCCGTCGCCAACGCCCTCGTCGCCCAGATCATCCTCCAGGCAGGCGGCAAGCTCGAAGGCGAACTCATCGACCTTATCAACCCCGAAGTAGAAGCCCGCACCGCCGCCCGTCCTCCCATCGAACTCTCCGTCAAGCAGGTCCAGCGCCACCTCGGCGCCACCATCGATCCCGCCGGCATCACGCCGGAGATCGTCCAGCAGTACCTCACCGCGCTCGGCTGCGACCTCCTCCTCCACGGCCTCGACATCTACCTCGCCAGACTGCCAAGCTGGCGGCTCGACCTCGAGCGCGAGATCGACCTCATCGAAGAGGTCGCCCGCGTCTACGGCTACAACCGCTTCGCCAACACCCTTCCCGCGCCCGGCATCGTCATCGCTCACCCAACCGCCGCCGCCGCGGCCGCCGTCCGCACCCGCCTGCTCGCGCTCGGCTACAGCGAAAGCATCTCCAGCACCTTCGCCAGCCAGCACGACGCCGACCTCTTCTATGTCCCACCAGCTCCAGGTCCCACTCTGAATCCGGGTGGGGAAACCCGCAACCATCCGGCTCCGGAAACCGGCAGCCATTCGGCTTCGGGAACCGGCAACCATCCGGGTGCCCCATCTTCGGCGCGGCTTTTTGCGCCTAAGGTGGGCATTCGCGCCAGCGAACCGCTCTCCCCCACCCCCGGCACCATCCCCCTCGAAAACCCCCTCTCCGACGAGGCCACCCTCCTCCGCCCCTCCCTCCTCCCCGGCATGTTGAACATGCTCGCCCACAATCTCAACCGCGACGTAAGGAACGTGCGCCTCTTCGAGCAAGGCCAGGTCTTTACCGGCACCACGAACGAGGTCCACGAGGCGCACAGCCTCTCGGTCGGCCTCACCGGCCAGTCTGCGCCAACGCCCCTCCACAGCGCAGCCGACGCTCCGTTCTTTGAGCTCAAGGGCGCAATCGAATCGGTTCTTTCGCTATTCACCCTCCCCGGCGGCCCCGCGGCCCTCACGTTTACCACCGTCTCCACTCCCAGGTGGCTCGAACCCGGCCGCTCAGCCATCGCACTCCTCAACAACACTCCCATCGCCCACCTTGGCGAACTGGTCCAGACCCAGCGCGACGCCCGCAAACTCCGCCAGCCCGTCTACCTGGCAGAGCTCGACCTCGGTCGCCTGTACGCACTACCCCTCAGACAAGTCACCGCCCACGACCTCTCTCGCTTCCAGGCCGTCGAGCGCGACTTCTCCTTCACCTTCCCCGACACCACACAGTGGCACACCATCGCCTCCGCCATCCACGCCCTGGCCATCCCGGAGCTCCAGCGCCTTACCCCGACCGAGATCTTCCGCGATCCGAAGGGTAAGTCCGTTCCCCCCGCCCACTATGCTCTTCTGCTCAACTGCGTCTTTCAGTCCCACGA
The DNA here is from genome assembly GCA_965277575.1 of Edaphobacter sp. Lineage (GTDB taxonomy): Bacteria > Acidobacteriota > Terriglobia > Terriglobales > Acidobacteriaceae > Edaphobacter. The sequence goes on along the minus strand of CBDIDK010000002.1, from coordinate 1,243,623 downwards.
CCGCACCCTCCGCGAAGACGAGCTCACCTCCTGGTGGTCGGCCATCATCTCCACCCTGACGGAACTAGGAGGCGTCATCCGCGCCCCGGCCCAAACCGTAGCCTGAGAAAACCTGATCTGTTTGAGATAGGGCCGGACTAGCCCTCGTCCATTCCCGGATCCAATTTACGGAGGCTGCCATAGCCCCCTCGAAAATAAACTTCGAAGACGTGGCGCATTTTCCGGCACATCGTCAGACCATGAAAATCACCTCCATCCGTCCATGTCCTGCACAAAATACACCACAAATGCACCACGAATATACGTTGTGGAAATCGCCAATCCCCGCTCAAACAGGCCCTTTCACCACAGCAAATCAATCCGCGCCAAAAGGCCTCAAAAAAACTCGCATCCAACTAGATTCCACCCCGGTTTTCCCCAGCTTCCGCCTCCCGACCCCCATCTATACTTGGGAGATATGAGTACATCCACCGTCAGCGTCGACGAGTTCCAGGCACTCGAACAAAAGGTTCTCCGAGCAGTCGAAATCGTGAAGCGTGAACGCGAAGCCCGCGCCGCAGCCGAAGCCGAAGTAGCCTCCCTCCGTGAGCAGTTGGAGACCCAGCTCAACTCCACCATCGCGGTCGAATCCGAGGTGAGCGCCCTCAACAAAGAACGCGAAACGGTTCGTCAACGCGTCGAAAAGATGCTCCAGCAGATGGACGAACTGCTTTAGAATCAGCCAAAATACCCCGGTAAAGGAGACCCCGATGGACCAGGCACTCGAAGTTCCGCGAACCCCGCCCGAGCAAATCCAGAACCAATCCATCGCGGTCGACATCTACGACCAGGTCTATCACCTCCGCGGCACCGACACCGCCTACATCGAGCGCCTCGCCGCCATCGTCGACGGCAAAATGCGCGCCGTCTCCGCGCACGGTGGCACCGTCGATTCCCTCCGCGTAGCCGTCCTCGCAGCGCTAAATATTGCCGACGAACTCTGCACCGCCCGCCAACATCAAGACACCCTCGCCGGCAGCCTCCAGAGCTCACAGCAGACCGTCCGCACCCGCGCCGGCTCCATCGCCCACATGCTCGACGAGGTTCTGGACGACCGCAAAGCCGGCTAAATCAACCGCATTTGCCATTCTCCCCCGCTCGCAGTAGCATCCAAGCTAGAAACCGGCCTGCAAAGCAGGTACGCGACCTACGCTGGTTGAACCAATATTTATTGAACAGGGACCTAGCTCGTATACATGGCTCGGTGTGCAGTCCTCCAGTCAGGAAAGCCTAAAGAGCCACGGCGGGGTCCCGCCGTCTTAGACGGGTTCACCAGCGACTCGACGTACGGCCCAGCGGGTCGGTCTTCTTCTCTCATCTCGGTTTGCTGATGGCGAAGCACAAACGATAACGACGTGCATCCCTATCTTCTTCACTCCGGTCATCTCCTGCTTCCCACCTTTGGCGTCCTTGCCGCGGTTGGGCTGATGTCTGCTCTCGCTCTCAGTCTCCGCACCGCAAAGGTAGTTGGTCTCGATCCCGAAAAGTTCTGGAACGCTGGTATTTTCACGATTCTCGCTGCATTTGTCCTCTCGCGACTTCTCCTTGTCCTCACCAACCTGCACAGCTTCTTCTCCTACCCGATCCTTCTGCTCATGGTGCCTTCGCTCACCACAACCGGGCTCCTGCTCACTGCGGTTGTCACCGTGATTCATCTGCGTATTCGTAATCTGCCTCTGCTTGCCACGCTGGACGCCTGGGCCCCCTGCGCTACGCTGGCGTGGGCTTTCCTGGCCCTTGGCCATTTTGCTGAAGGCAGCGACGCGGGCCTGCCTACGGCGCTGCCCTGGGGCATACGAATCCCTCCAGGCTCTACCCTGCTGCAGCCTGTACCGCTCTACGTTGCTATGGCTGCAGCCATCCTCACCCTTGCGCTTCTCGCGCATCTTCCACGGCGTCGTCACTCCGGCGACACCATGGCGCTGGCCCTCGGTCTGGCGGGCACAACGCAGTTCCTGCTTACCTTCCTGCGCCAGCCCAGCCAGTATGATCTTGCTTTGGGCAGTCTTCTCGATCCCATTCAGTGGATAAGCCTGGGAATGATCCTTACCTCAGGTCTCGTCCTGCTGCAACCCCGAAAGCTGGTCTCTCATGCCGTCTAAAAACATGCTTCCAAAGGGGCATCGCCGCCGTACCGTCCGCCCTGAGTACGTCGCCACTCGGGGGGTCGAGGAGAGCACCGCACCACCAGTTCCAATCGTCGAATTCGATGATGAAATGGACCTCGACTCCGCCGTTCACACCTTCACCGCCGACCCCGCAGCAGCCAATCTTCGCCTCGACCAGTACCTCGCGCAAGCTCTGCCGGATATCAGCCGCGCCCGCGTGCAAATGCTCATTGAAGCCGGTCAGGTTCGAGTGGACGGCCAACCCGCCAAGCCGAAGCAGAAGCTTCATGGAGGCGAGTCGATCGAAATAGAGGGTTCTCCGAACCCGCCGCCGCTTCATGCCGTAGCAGAAGACATACCGCTCGACATACTGCATGAGGACAAGTACCTGGCGATTATCAACAAGCCTGCGGGCATGATGGTGCATGCGGGGTCGGGCTCGACCGACGATGCCCGCAATCGGGGCACCCTGGTGAATGCGCTTCTATTCCATTTCGCTAAGCTGTCGGACGTCGGCGGAGATCTGCGTCCCGGTATCGTGCATCGGCTGGACAAGCAGACCAGCGGCATCATCCTGATCGCAAAAGATGACAGCACACATCGCAAATTAGGCGAAATGTTCTCGCAGCGACAGGTGACCAAGACCTATATCGCGCTGGTTCACGGTAAGGTTGCGAAGGACGTCACCATCAGCCTGCCGATTGGCCGCGACCTGGTCCGTCGGATTCGCATGACCACCCGCCGCTCCGCAGGTTCGGAGGGCGTCCGCACAGCCGTCTCCCACGTCCGGGTGCTCGAACATGTCGCCAGTCCGTTCGGCCCCTTTACGCTCGTAGAGGTAAGGATCGAGACCGGCCGCACCCACCAGATTCGGGTTCACATGCAGTCGCTTGGCCATCCTGTCGTGGGCGACACGCTGTACGGCGCTCCGCATATCATTCCTGGCCTCGCTCCCGAATTCAATCTGGACCGCAATTTTCTTCACGCCGCCCATCTCTCCTTTGCGCATCCCCAGACCGGCAAGCCGATGGACATCGATGCGCCTCTTCCCGCCGAACTGGATGCCTTTTTAACGGCTATACGCGCGGGTTTGCGCAGAGTTGAGTAGAATCAACCGGGTGACCGCAATCAGCCAAATTCATCGCCCCTCCGGGCTTAAAGCTTCGGTGTTCCTACTCGCCGTCGTCGCCATTCCGCTTCGGGCCCAGACGGGGTCCAAGCCCGCTTCCCCCGCTCGCCCAGGCTGGCTCCATCGTGCCCTTGAGAAGCCTTCGGCACCCCCCGCAGATCCGAATGCGGGACCGGTGCTTACCTATCCCGCAGCAATGCCGGTGCCCTCGCCACCTGTCTCTTCAGGACAGCAAGCCTCCCCTGTTCATCAGTTCATGGCTCCATCCTCGCCGCAGACAGCGCCACCTCCTGCTGCCACCCAGCCAGCTCCGCAGCCGTCGCAGACAGCACCTCAGGCGCCGCCTCCGCTGGCCAGCGCAAGCGAGACGCCCTCTCAGGACCAGCCGACGGCGACCATTCATGTGCAGGTCAACGAGGTCAATCTCATCTTTACGGTGACCGACAAAAAGGGCCATTTCATCACGGGTCTCAAGCGGGAGAACTTCGGCCTGCTCGACGATGGGCGTCCGCCTGAGGCTGTCATACAGTTCACCCAGCAGACCAATCTGCCACTGCGCGTCGGCATCATGCTGGACACTTCGAGTTCAATCCGTCAGCGCTTCCAGTTCGAGCAGGACTCCGCTATCGAGTTCTTGCTACAAGTCTTGCATCGGAATGACCGTGCTTTTGTCGAGGGATTCGATATCCAGACAGACGTTACCCAGGACTTTACCAACAACGTCGATCTGCTGAATCAGGGAATTCGCAAGCTTCGGCCCGGTGGCGGAACTGCCTTGTTTGACGGGCTTTACAAGACATGCAAAGACGAGATGCTTCCCCTGCAGGAGACTGGCGCGGTTCGCCGTGCGCTAATCCTCGTCTCCGACGGCGACGACAACTACAGCCGGGCGCAGGAGAGCGACGCGATCAAGATGTGTCAGCGCGCGGATACTATCGTCTACTCCATCAGCACCAATATCAGTCCCAGCAAGGACAAGGGGGATGACGTGCTGAAGGCTATTTCGGAGGCTACTGGCGGGCAGGCGTTTTACCCTACCAAGCTGGAGGATGTGGCCATCGGGTTTCGCAACATTGAAGAGGAGCTGCGCAGCCAGTACCATCTCGTGTACCGGCCGGCAGACCTGAAGCAGGACGGTGCTTTCCGCACGATTTACCTCCAGGCGACCGATCCTCGATATAAGGTCAGGGCCCAGAAGGGGTATTTCGCGCCGCGGGCTCCGCAGTAGCGCGCTTTTTTCCGGTTGTGGTGGAGTGATGTTTTTGCTGGGGTTCTGGCGTACCTCGGGTGGTTCGACGTGGTTTTTTTGTGCTTAATGTGGCCATTTGCGTGGCAAAGATGGACGTCTGACCGACGCGGTTCTGGCGTTGAAAGTACGCCAGCTTTTTGAACTTTATTTCTCAATCGGCGTCCGGGACGTCTGGGGCGTCAGAAGCCGTACTGCTCGATCTGGCGCAGGAGGTTCAGTTTGCGGCCGGGGGGGAGGAAGCTGGCTTCGACGGCGTTGGCGGCGAGCTCACGCATCTGTTCGAGGGAGAACTCGAAGCGCTCCTGAACGAGGATGTACTCGTCGAGAAGGTTGCTGCCGAACATGGGCGGGTCGTCGGAGTTGAGGGTGACCATGAGGCCGGACTCGAAGTAGAGCTTGACGGGATGCTCGTCAAGATTCTTGCAGCAACCGGTCCGAAGGTTGCTGGTTATGTTGAGTTCCAGGGGGATCTGCTTTTCGGCCAGCACGTCGAGCAGCTCGGCGTCGTTCTGGGCGGAGAGGGCGTGGCCGATGCGTTCGGCGCCGATGTTGATGGCGGCCCAGATGCTCTCGGGGCCTATGGTCTCGCCGGCGTGGGCGGTGAGGTGCAGCCCGGCGGCTTTGGCTTCGGCGTAGGAGTCGCGGAAGAGGTCGGCGCTGCCTCGGGCCTCGTCTCCGCCGATGCCGATGCCGACGATGCTGGGGTAGAGATGGCGCAGCTCGGCGGCCTTGCGGAAGACCCTGGCGGCCTCGTCTGGGCCGAAGTGGCGGACGGCGTCGATCAGCCAGTAGACGGTGGTGCCGAACTCCTGTTCGCCTCGGATGCGGCCGCGCTCGATGGCCTGAACGTAGGGTTCGACCTCTGTGTTCTTCCAGTAGTAGATGATGCCGAAGGAGATGTAGACCTCGGCGTGGACGGCTCCCTGGGCGGCGAGGTCGCGGATCATGTTGTAAGTAATGAGTTCGTAGTCGTCCGGTCCTTTGAGTCGGGCGGAGACGGCTTTGAAGGAGTCCATGAAGCCGAGGAAGTTTTCGTAGACGTAAAGCTTCTTTGCGGCTGCCGGGGTGAGGGGCTCCGGGTCGTGGCGCTGGCTCAGTTCGAGGAGCGTCTCGGGCTGGATGGTGCCTTCGAGGTGGAGGTGGAGCTCGACCTTAGGTAGTTTGCGCAGCCAGTCGACTACGTCGACTTCTGCGTCTTGCCTGGTCTGTTTACGCGCCATGTGTTTAGTTTAGGGGAAAAGCAGGGGCCGTGTGGGTGGTGTAGCAGGGCGAGGTGTGCGGCTACGAAGGAAGACGGTTCGCGCTTCGCGCGAATGCCCACATCTCAGAATCGAGATATGGGGCACCCAGTGAAGACGGTTCGCGCTCGCGCGAATGCCCACATCTCAGAATCGAGATATGGGGCACCCAGTGAAGACGGTTCGCGCTCGCGTGAATGCCCACATCTCAGAATCGAGATATGGGGCACCCGGTGAAGACGGTTCGCGCTCGCGCGAATGCCCACATCTCAGAATCGAGATATGGGGCACCCAGTGAAGACGGTTCGCGCTCGCGTGAATGCCCACATCTCAAAATCGAGATATGGGGCACCCAGTGAAGACGGTTCGCGCTTCGCGCGAATGCCCACATCTCAGAATCGAGATATGGGGCACCCGGTGAAGACGGTTCGCGCTCATGTGAATGCCCACATCTCAAAATCGAGATATGGGGCACCCGGTGAAGACCCCATCCTTTACTCCGTCAATCGTTGGGATCACGGAGCCGAGGGTGTCGGGATCATCTCCGAAGCGTTTTTTGAGCTTAGCTACTTCACGTAGAACTCGCTGCGTTTGCGGCTGTAGAGGAGGTAGACGACGAGGCCAATGATGAGCCAGACGAAGAAGCGCACCCAGGTTTTGGCGGGCAGGCCGGCCATGAGGAGGATGCAGAAGAAGACGCTGAGCACTGGAATGACCGGCCCGAACGGGACCCGGAATCCGCGGTGGCGCTGGGGGTCTTTGTAGCGGAGAACGATGACGCCCAGCGAGACCAGCACGAAGGCGAAGAGGGTGCCGATGTTCGACATTTCGGCAAAGGTGCCGACGTCGAAGAGGCCGGCGGGAATGGCGACGAGGAATCCGGCGACCCAGGTGGCGAAGGCCGGGGTGCGGAATTTGGGGTGGACCCTGCTGAAGACATCCGGCAGGAGGCGATCGCGCGACATGGCGAACCAGACGCGTGCCTGGCCGAGCTGGAAGACCAGGATGGAGGAGATCATGCCGACCAGCGCGCCGATGAGGACGGCGAGCTGGACCCAGTGGAGAGGCTGGCCCCCTGGCGTCATGGAGACGCGCTTGAGCGCATTGACGACGGGGGCTGCATCGCCTGCGACGGACTGCCAGGGCACGATGCCGGTGAGCACGACGGCCACGCCGATGTAGAGGATGGTGCAGACAAAAAGCGTAGCCAGAATGCCGATGGGCACGTCGCGACGGGGATTCCTGCATTCCTCGCTTGCGGTGGAGATGGAGTCGAAGCCGATGTAGGTGAAAAAGATGATGGAGCCGCCCGCGAGGACGCCGGACCAGCCGTTGGGCGAGAAGGGGTGATAGTTCGCGGGATGGATGAAGCTGAGGCCGAAGAAGACGAAGAGGAGGATGGCCGCGATTTTGACGAGCACCATGATGTTGTTGGTGCGGGCGGACTCGCGGATGCCGCGCACCAGGACGACGGTCAGGAGCAAGACGACGAGGAACGCGGGGATGTTGAAGCCGGCGTGCCAGCCTGCGGTGTAGATGTCTTTTCCTTGCAGGTCCTGGAGGCCGAGGGGCAGGTAGGCGGGGGAGAGCCACTTCGGGGAGAGCGATATGCCCATCCAATCGAGCAGCGCGACCACATGCGCCGCGAAGCCTACGCTGACGCTCATGTTGCTGAAGGCGTACTCGAGGATGAGGTCCCAGCCGATGATCCAGGCGACGAGTTCGCCGAGGGTGGCATAGGTGTAGGTGTAGGCGGAGCCCGCGATGGGGATCATGGAGGCGAGTTCGGCGTAGCAGAGGCCTGTGAGGGCGCAGACGATGGCGACCAGGACGAGGGAGAGGGCGAGCGCGGGTCCGGCTCCGGGCCTGCCGGCGACGGCCCCGTGATGCAGGATGAGGTCGATGACGGGCGAGTCTGCCCAGGTCGCCAGTGCCGCCGGGTTGCCGCCGATGGCGACGCCGATGACGGTAAAGATGCCGGAGCCGATGACCGCGCCGATGCCAAGGGCAGTGAGGGAGACGGGGCCGAGCGTCTTCTTGAGGGCGTGCTCCGGCCTCTCCGATTCCGAGATCAGCTTGTCGATCGATTTTGTTCGAAAGATTTGCCGGGCCAGCGCGCTCGCTCCTGCTTACAGAAGAATTGGTGCGGGGCGTTGCAATTGCACCAATGGGATTTTCAAGTGCAAGAATTGCGGTCGCCCAAGCCGGGAGCCGCAGCAGTAAAAGACCGCAGCGGCTCCGCTGGAGCAGGTTCGCCTAGAGCAGTATTACAGTCACTCTAAGTTTCTAACCATGTCCAGGTAGGCTTTTTCCCGGCGAAAAAGCCAGCCGAGACCCATACTCCAAATTACACCTACTGTAATAGTGCTCTAGCGCTTCGACTGGCCGCGAGAGGCCTTCTTGATCTTCTGCTTGCTTTCGCCGCGTGCGCCGGTGCGGGGAGCCTTGGGGGCGGCCTTCTTGCGTGCTGCGCGCTTTACCTTCTTGCGCTCCTGGGTGTCGGTGATGCTCTTGGTGTTTGCCATTTGAAGTGTCGATCTTTCTATAAGTGCAATTTTCGGAACGTTAGTACGGCGCTTCTGTTGATGGAGCGGACCGAAGAACAAGCAACCGCAAGAACAAAGCCAATGCGGGGTTCTTCGCTGCGCTCGGAATGACGGCGGGTTAGAGATGCTTGAACTTAGAGGCGTTCCAACTGGGCGAACTTCTCCACCAGCTTCTTCACGCCGTGCTGTTGAAATTGTACTGTAATCCTGGCGTCGTCCCCATTGCCTTCGCGACGAAAGACGGTTCCCTCGCCATACTTGGGGTGCCGGACGCGGGAGCCTTGCTTGAGGCCGGTCTTGCCGGTGGGCGCTTCGATGTCGAGTTTCGGGCGGGAGATCTTCTGTCCGCGCGCGGCGAAGAAGCTGGCGATGTTGTCGATGGATTGGCCCGGGGCTGCGTTTTTGCCAGCCGGACCGGAGCGATTGCCGCCGCCGTAGCCGGTTGCGGCGCGAGCGGCTGCGCGGGCACCCTGATCCGGGCGTTGACCTTCTTGACCTGAGCTGTGGGTAGTCTGATCTTCGTCCTCGTAGCTGTAATGGCGGTCGCCCTCGGTGGCTGCTCCGGCGCGGCCAAGGCGATCGTTCTTTGGGTAGGGTGTCGCGTAGGCATTGCCGGAGGGGGAGCGCCAGTCGTAGCCGGAACCGGAGAACTGAGGCCGGGCGGGTGGGCTGCCGAGGTCTTCAATGAGACGGCTGGGCACCTCTTCAAGGAAGCGGGAGGGGATGCTGGATTCGGGCATATCGCTGCCGTAGCGGCGACGGTAGCGGGCGCGCGTCATGACGAGGGTGTCCATGGCGCGGGTCATGCCGACGTAGCAGAGCCTCCGCTCTTCTTCGAGGCCGGTGGGGTCGGTGAGGGTGCGGGAGTGGGGGAAGAGGCCCTCTTCCATGCCGGTGAGAAAGACCAGGGGAAATTCGAGGCCTTTGGCGGCGTGGAGGGTCATCAGGGTGACGCGGGCCTCTTCGCTGTAACTGTCGGCGTCGGAGACCAGAGCGGCGTGGTCGAGGAATTCGTAGAGGGATTCGCCGCGCTCCTGGGCGTCCTGCGCGGCGTTGGCTAGTTCCTTCAGGTTTTCGATGCGGGAGAAGGACTCGGGCGTGGCCTCTTCTTCGAGGGCTCGGATGTAGCCGCTGCGGTCGTTGAGGAACTTGATGAGTTCGGGCAGGGTGGCGGGGTCGCCGGGTTTGCGAAAGGCTTCGCGGATGGCGGGTGAGGCTTCGCCGTCGTTATCCATATCCACGATTCGACTCGCGGTGCGGTCCGACGTGGTGCGGGCGGAGTTTTTCAGGACGACGGGGGCGAAAGGGTTGAAGCCGGCGGCATCAATTTCCTGCGCGGTGTGGATGCCGTGGGAGGCATCGGAGTCGGTCGCGTTTTCGGCGGCGAGGGTGGAGATCTCTTCGCCGGGACCGAAGTCGAAGCCGAAGTTGAAGCTGGTGTCGAAGGAGGTGTCGGCTCCAGTGTCCTCGGATTCGGCGCTGGCTTCCGCGGGCGGGAGTTGTTCGCCGGCTGCGTCGTTGGCGGCATCGCCGAAGCCGAAGGAGGTGTCGGCATGGTTGTCGTCTTCAGAGAGCGATGAGTCGGCTGCGAGATCACCGGAAAGTTTGTCGGCGAATCCGGGGCCGAGCATGGCGCGGGCATCTTCGATGAGGCGCCTGAAGCCGGCGAGGGCGATGAGGGCGCGTTGCGGAAGGAGGCTGTCTTCGATGGCGCGGCCGATGGCGTCCCAGGTGCTGATGCCGGTTGAGAGAGCCATTCGCTCCAGGGTCTCCATCGTGGTTTTGCCGATGCCGCGCGGGGGCGAGTTGACGACGCGGCCGAGCGCCACGGAGTCGTGGATGTTCTGCACGAGCTTGAGGTAGCTGAGGATGTCTTTGACTTCGGAGCGGTCGTAGAAGCTGAAGCCTCCGACCATGTGGTACTGGATCTGATAGCGGCGCAAGGCCTCTTCCACGAGGCGGGACTGCGAGTTGGTGCGGTAGAGGACGGCGCAGCGGGGAAGGTCGGTCTGGCCGCCAGCTTCGCGGAGATAGCGTTGCACGCGGTCGGCGATGAAGAGGGCTTCGTTCTCGCCGTCGGGGGCTTCGTAGTAGCCGATGAGGCTGCCGCCTTCGCGGGTGGTGAATAGGTTCTTGCCCTTGCGCTGGGTGTTCTGCGCGACGACGGCGCCGGCGCCTTCGAGGATGATCTGGGTGGAGCGGTAGTTCTGTTCGAGACGAATGGTTTTGGTGGCGGGGAAGTCCTTTTCGAATTCGAGGATGTTCTTGATGTCAGCGCCGCGCCAACTGTAGATGGACTGGTCTTCGTCGCCGACGACGCAGACGTTTCCGGCTGGGCCGGCGAGGAGCTTCATCAGTTCGTACTGCGGGCGGTTGGTGTCCTGGTACTCGTCGATCAAAAGATATTTGTAACGGCGGTTGTATCTTTCCCGGGTCTCGCCGGAAGACTTGAGCAGGCGGACAGTTTCGAGCAGCAGATCGTCGAAGTCGAGGGCATTGGCCTTGAAGAGCTCCTTCTTGTAGATCTCGAAGATGTGCGCGATCTTCTCTTCCATTGGATTGGTGCTGGCAAGGAAATACTCCTGGGGATCGATCATGTGATTCTTGGCCCAGGAGATTCGGCCGAGCGCTACGCGTGGCTTGAGAGATTTGTCATCGATGGCGAGACGCTTGAGCGCCTGCTTGACGACGGCCTGCTGATCGGTCTCGTCGTATATAGCGAAGGTGCGGGTGAGGCCTACGCCGCCGGTGCGCAGGGCTTCGATGTCGCGGCGAAGTACGCGGACGCAGAAGCTGTGGAAGGTGGCGAGCATGGGTTTGGCGAGCGAGGTGTGGCAGAGGATTTTGTCGACGCGGTCGGCCATCTCTTTGGCGGCCTTGTTGGTGAAGGTGACGGCGAGGATGGAGTCCGCGGGGACGCCGCGCTCCTGTATGAGGTATGCGATGCGATGCGTGATGACGCGGGTTTTGCCGCTGCCTGCGCCGGCGAGCAGGAGGACGGGCCCGTCTACGGACTGGATGCCCTCCTGCTGCTGGGGGTTCATGTTTTCTAGAAGTCGACTCAAGTGCTGCACACTCCGAATCTCTATTTTAAGCCGTGAGGGTCGAAGCGCCTAATCGGGGGAGGTGTCGAATATGTTTGGAAAAATGATGAGATTTGCGGAACCGCGATAGGACCTTATGCGTAAGTCATTTCACGACGAGCTTCCTGAACCATGGCAGAGAGTTCCGGTCGAATTTGAAGTATCGGGAGCGTCTTATGAAAGGTTCACACGTCGTGCTCATTGCTGTACTCTCCGCCACCCTTGGTGCGGCTCCGGCTGTTTATGCTGCGCCTGCCACTGTGCCGGTTTCCATCCATGGCATGTTCAGCAGCCAACCGAAGGCCGTCAAGATCAACCTTCGCAACGATTCGTCCGAGGCAATCGAGCTGAAGATCGACGACAAGGTCATGACGCTTGAGGCGGGGAAGACGATCTCGCTGAAGCTGCCTGTAGGCACCCGGATTCTGGCCAACAATGCTACGCCGAATCATGCTGTGGGTTCGGTGATTGAGGAGGTGAGCAAGGGCCACGAGGGTGCCACGATCAGCATTCGGTGATGGGATCATTATGACGGGATCATTATGGCTATGCCGGCCGCACGTTCGACAGAGTGCGGCCGGGTCGTCTGACATTGAGGAGCCTGTCGGGGTTACTCGATGTGCGCGAGGCATTCGTCGCAGCGGCAGACGCGCCGGAGATAGTCCCAGGAGTAGATGCCGCTCTCGTGTCCGTCGCTCCACTTGAACTTCAGGGCGTATTTGCCTACGGGGGTTACTTCGAGGGGACGTGCGGGGGCTTCATACATCATCAGGAGCGTCTGCTCTTTTGGCTTGGCAACGCCGGGCTCTCTGCCGGTCTTTTCACGGTCTTCGTGGCAGGTCGCGCAGGGGCAGGCGTTGCGTAACCAGGCAAAGTTCCACTTGCTCCGATGGCCGTCTTTCCAGTCGATTTCGACGCCGGTGCCCTCGGTCTTCATGACCCGGACCTTGTTTGGTGTCACGGCTGCGAGGGGAAGTTTTTCGTGTTGCAGGTCTCCGCGGCGAGCTTCCTCTTCGCTGACGATGCGAATTCCTTCGTGGCTCATGGATCTATTGTATCGATTTTGGATGGCGGCCAGCGAGGACAAAGAATCGACCGCGGATTGCACGGATAAGAGCCGGATAGGACAAACGATGGCGTGACAGGGACGGTTTGTGTTCGTTGCGTTCGGCGGCTTGATCCGATCTTATCCGCGTGATCCGTGGTCAAGGCATTTGCTGATGTTCAGACGGGCATCTCAGGGGTGGCGGCGATGAGTTGGCGGGTGTACTCCTGTTGGGGCGCGGTGCAGACCTGCTCGCAGTCGCCGAGCTCGATGAGCTTGCCCTGGCGCATCACGGCGACGCGATCGCACAGATAGCGGACCAGCGGCATGGAGTGGGAGATGAAGAGATAGGTGAGGCCGTGTTGGCGCTGGAGGTCTTTGAGGAGGTTGACGACCTGTGCGCCGACCGAGACGTCGAGCGCGCTGACGGGCTCGTCGAGGACGAGAAACTCGGGCTGGAGGGCGAGGGCGCGGGCGATGTTGATGCGTTGCCGCTGGCCGCCGCTGAACTCGTGCGGGAAGCGGAGCAGCGCTGACTGGTCGAGGCCTACGGTGCGGAGCATTTCTGCGAGCCGGGGAGCCAGGCCTTCGGGTGGTTTTTCGCGGTGGATGGCGAAGGGTTCGGCGAGGATGTCGCGGACGCGCATCCTGGGGTTGAGGGAGGCGTAGGGGTCCTGGAAGACGATCTGCATGCGGCGACGCATGGCGCGAAGCTCGCGTTTTCCCAAGGTTAGGAGATCGTGTCCGGCGTAGCGCACCTGACCGGCGGTCGGTTCAATGAGGCGCAGGATCATGCGGGCGACTGTGCTTTTGCCGGAGCCTGATTCGCCTACGAGGCCGAGGGTTTCGCCGCGGCGGATGGTGAAGGTAACGTCATCTACCGCGCGTACTGCGGAGTTGTATGTCTTGACCAGAGCTTGGGCTTGCACCAGTACGGTCTGCTCGGTCGACATGACGGGATGGTAGCATCCGCACGGTGAATTTAGACGATGCGCCTGAGAGATTTCAAAGCCAAATAAAAAGAGGCTGACGCTTGCGCGGCAGCCTCTTCGCGTTTGCCGAGCGCCTGGTCAGAACTTGAATGTAGCCCAAAGGACGAGGCTCCGTCCGATGCCAAGACGAGAGACTACAGGGTTGAATACCGAAGGTGTACCCAATAAGAAAACATTCGTTGTCAGAGGGTTCACATTGTTGTGATTGGTGATGTTCTGCGCTTCGGCGCGAAGCACTATCAATCCGCGTTCGAAGTGCAGATAGGAGAGACCGACCCCTTTCTCCAAGGCTACGTCGCTAAATTCCTGCCCAGGATTAAGGAAGCTGTTTCTACCGATCTGCTGATGGATGGTGGCGATCGAGTTCGCTCCACCGGGTATATAGAAATGGGCATTGGCGGGGGCGAGCGGAGTACGGACCTTTGGCTGCCCAGCAGGAGTTTGGTTGTACGCAACCAGGTCATAGGTTACGCCGGTGGTGCCCCCGATCAGAGTTCCGTCGACGGCAGCCGTAGTGAAAGGAGCAGAGGCATTGCTGACGATAGGGCGTTCGTTTCCGGCAGTTCCATCGCCATTCGAATCGATACCGCCGACTGAAAGAGTGCTGTATGGCCCGGACTGGTACCGCTCGATCCCTGAGATGCTCCAATTACGCGTGAAGGCGCCGTAGAATCCGTTGAGCAGGGCATTGTCCGAGTGGAAGCCCACCGGAGCATAGACGTACGAGACGACGAAGTAGTGACGGCGATCGAATGCAGAGTTTCCGTTTTCTCCCGCGAGGCCGCCTGAGGACAGATCGGACGCGTACGGAGTAAACGTATCTGCAAAGGTGGCAAACGCCTCCGAAACGTTATCGAGATCTTTACTGTAGGTGTAAGCCGCACGAACGGTTACGCCGTGAGAGGTGGAGTGCGACAGTTCAGCCTGAAGGCTGTTGTAGTTGGATGAGCCGTAGGTACCGCGAAGATTGATCACACCGCGGGTTGGAATCAGCCGTGTGGACGCTCCGGGAGCGAAGTAGTTTAACTGCCGGGATGCAAAGAGCTTGACTCCTTTGCTACCCACGTAGTTCAAGGTGAACTTCGAGTTTGCCGGAAGTTCGCGCTCAAAGCCGAAGTTGTATTGGTAGGTGTAGGGATTGACGTAGTTTTTATCGAGGCTGGTAACGCTTGCCGTGGGACTGAGGGTCGGCGTGATTGTGGAGAGCAACGTGTTGGCATTGGAGAGGCCGTCGGTCGCGGTAGAGGTAAGAGTGGCAGCGACGGCGTTGGGCGCTGCCTGGCCTGCGTTGACGACGAAGTTGCTGAAGCTGCTGTCGTAGAAGATGCCGAAGCCGCCGTGGATGACCGTTTTTCCGTCGGAGAAGAAGCCCATGTGGGGAACGTAGGCGAAACCGAGACGCGGGGATATGTTGTTCGTGTCAGGCTTGACCCTGATCACGGCATCGATGGGGTTCTGGAGGTTTGCCGGGTCCACAGCGGGATAACGGAGAGAGTTTTCCGCATTCGTCAGATAGTCGTAGCGAACTCCCAAGTTAACAGTAAGGCTAGGATTGAGCTTTACATCGTCCTGAGCGAAGACGCCGCTTCTCCAGCCGTGCGGATCGATCCGTCGTGACCCAAAGGTTTTGGTTGCCGTTCCGGATTTGCCCAGATTGTTCGCAAGAAACTCTCCGAGCGAGGTGTTGAAGGTGCCGCTGTTTGCGTAGGTGAGTGTGCCGAGAGCGTTGAGTGAGATGATCTCCTGCTCCAGTTGGCGACCTATGTCGAAACCGACGCGGACGGAATGCCTTCCCCTGGTAAACCCGACCGTATCTTGCAGTTGGTAGAGGTCCTCTCCACGCCCTTGTGGGAGATTCTGATTAAGTCCCAGGTTGGGAATCTGGTTCCCCAGGAAAGAGATGGTTGGCGTTGTGCTCAAAGGGTTAGCAATGGTCTGGGGCGTGAAGTTGAACTGGAAGTTCACACGGGCTTCCGAGATGCGAAATTCATTCAGGACACGCGGGCCGAAGACATGTGTCCAGAATCCCTCGGCGATCTCGGAAGGCCCTTGCTGCTGCGAGTCGAAGCCAGTCAAAGAGGAGTTGTTTGCAAAGTCGGGCGTCAAAAAGTTGCGACTGTGCAGATAGCGAAAGGCGAAGGAATCTTTCTCTCGCGGGGTAAAGTCGATTCGATAGATCCATTGCGTCACCGTATTCTGCTGAGGCGTTGACGGACGCTGAAACAGGCCGGTGCTTACCGTGCATCCTCCGGCCGGGCAACCGGGCTGCGCACCTACATTGAGACTCTCAAATTTCGGACTGACATTTTGATATCCGTTGGGGCCGGTCCCGAGATAGGCGTAGTTCGACAGGTAGTTTGAAAACAGGGCAGCCTGCGAGGACGCTACCGTGCCTGCCTGGGCCTGAATGGAATTGAGCGTCGCAACGCCAGCCTGGTCGGGGAGCTCGAAGCGGCCTCCGAGCACCTGGCCGTAGAAGCGCTGCCATTCACTTGCTCCAAAGGCGAACAGCTTGTCCTTGATAATCGGTCCGCCGGCGGTGAAGCCAAAGGTGTGCCGGTCGAAGCGGGTCTTTTGAATCGGCGATGTCGCCGTCGCTTTTGCCTGACGCTGCTGTGCGTTCAGGGCATTCAGGCCGGATCCGGTATACCGCTCAAAGACAGTACCGTGAAACGTGTTTGTACCGCTTCGTGTGATCAAATTCGTGACTGCACCACCGGCGCGCCCATATTCCGCCGATGAAGCGCTGGTCAGAACGGCCACATTGTTGAAGGTATCGGGGATATCAGGCTGAAACGCTTGTCCCGTGATTGAGACGTCGTTGACCTCCTGGCCATCGATAAGGAAATTGTTTGCGCGTGGGCGAGCCCCGTTGGCAGAGAATACCTGTCCCTGAGCGCCCGATCCGGTGGTGTTGATCAGCTGTACTCCCGGAATCGTTGTTGCGAGCTCAATGGGATTGAGACTGAAGATTGGAAGGTTGCGAAGCTCTGCTTGCCCGATAATGCCGGTCAATTGCCCGTTTTCAGTGTTGATGGAGTTGGACGTGGCTTTCACTTCGATGACGTCACTTGTGTTTCCAACCTGGAGTGAGGCGTCGTATGCGCTAACGACTGAGGGGTTGACGACGACGTGGCTGGACACCAGTTTGGTAAATCCAGTATGCTCCACGGTTACCGTATATAAGCCAGGGGTGAGAGAGTCCAGGCGGTATGCTCCGTCTGCCTGGGTCTGGGTGTTGCGAACTTCACCGGTTTCTTCGTTCTTTATGGTCACTGAGGCTTTTTGAATGACAGCGCCTGTCGCATCCCTAGCGACGCCGGCAAGAATGCCGCGGCTGGTTTGAGCGTGAAGGCAGATGGGAAGAGACATAATTGCGAGAAGTGCTAGCAACAACCGGTAATGCTTCATCGTGGCCTCTCCAGGTACTTGTACTGTCGGGTGACAGGCAATCTGAAGTCCAATCGAAGAAAGCTGGATATAGACCCGATATCTCAAGAAAAGTTGCGAATGGGATTATAAATTTCGCTTATTTTTATATCAATTTCCGTAGAAAATCCTAAAAATGGGAGTTGTTCGGCAGTCCTGCCTGACCTTATGGCCGGTCAACTGCTAGTCATCAGTCCAATTTCGGGTGTTCGAGGTGGAAGCTGGTGGCGTCCTGGTAGGCTTTCGCGAAGGCGGCGAGGCGGGCGTCGTAGTAGAGCGCGCCGAGGAAGGTGAGGCTGACGGGGGTTCCGGGGCCGCCTGCGTTGGCGAGCGCGCCGTCCTCGTCGGTGTCGGGTTTGGGGGCGCCGGCGCCGCGCAGGCCGTTGGGGATGATGATGGCTGGGTGGCCGGTGAGGTTGGTGGCCGTGAGCTGGCTGCCGGAGGAGGGCGTTACGATGACGTCGACCTGGGCGAAGAGCTTTGCCATCTCGGCTATGGCGAGGGTTCTGGAGCGCATGGCCTGGATGTAGTCGACGGCGGAGTAGAAGCGGGCGATGCGGAACTGATTGGGCCAGTCGAAGGGCATCTGGCCGGTGAGGAGCTGGTCGCGGCCGCTGCGGGTGAGGTCGTCGAAGGCGGCTGCGCCCTCGGCCTGGAGCACGGGGACGATGGCTGCGAAAGGGAAGTCGGGCATCTCGACCGGGATGAGCTTGACGCCCATGTTGCGGAGCTCGTCGAGCGCGGTTGAGGCGTACTTTGCATCGTAGGCGCGGCGGTCGAAGCTCTTCTTCTGCGTGTCGGTGGCTTTGGCGGGAAGGGTGGGCGGATCGAAGGCGGATTGGATGTAGCCGATCCGGAGCGTCTTCCAGTCGAAGTTTGCGTCCCAGTTGAAGGCGGCGTTCTGGACGGAGAGGTCGTGGTGGTCGGGGCCGTAGATGGCGGAGAGGACGAGGGCGCAGTCCTCCACGGCGCGGCAGATGGGGCCGATCTTGTCCATGGTCCAGCTCAGGGCCATGGCTCCGGTTCGGGGGACGAAGCCGAAGGTGGGGCGGAGGCCGGTGGCTCCGCAGCGGGTGGAGGGGGAGGAGATGGAGCCGAGGGTTTCGGTGCCGAGCGCGAAGGCTACGCATCCGGCGGCGACGGCGCTGGCGCTTCCGGCGGACGATCCGCTGGAGCCCTGGCGCGGATTCCAGGGATTGCGGGCGCGGGCGCCGAACCAGAGGTCGCCCTGGGCGAGTGCGCCCATGCTGAGCTTGGCGATCAGGACTGCGCCTGCTTCGTCGAGGCGTTTGACTGCGGTCGCGTCGTAGGCGAAGCTCTGCTGCTCGAAGCCGCCTGCGCCCCAGGTGGTGCGGTAGCCTTTGACGGCGAGGAGGTCCTTCGCTCCCCAGGGGATGCCGTGGAGTGGGCCTCGGTAGTGGCCGGCCGCGATCTCCCGGTCGGCGGCGGCGGCGTGTTCGAGCGCGCGGTCTTCGGTGAGGGTGATGACGAAATGGAGTCGCGGGTCGTACTTCTTCAGGCGTGCGAGATACATCTTGGTCAGGGCTATGGAGGAGATCCTGCGGGTCTTGAGCAGCTCGGCGAGCTCTCGGACGGAGGCGAAGGCGAGGGTGTCGGAGTCGCCGGTGAGGCCGGCAGAGGCGGTTGCGGCCAGGGGCTGGACGTTGGGTGGAGCGCTGATCTGGATTGGTTTTCGGATGGTGTCGAGCACCATGTCGCCGGGGACGGGATCGAAGATGAAGGCCGGAGCGACGCTGTTAGGCAGATTCAGCTTGCGGATGGCCTGGACGGATTTGCGTTGGGCGTCGAGGCCCTCCAGCATCATCTTCTTTTGTTCGGGTGTGATGGTGATGCCGGCGATGGTGGCTGCGTTGTCGATCATCTCGGGCGTGATGACAGGTAGAGCGGGTGCACTCGATGGCGGAGTTGATGAACTCTGTGCCTTCGCCTGAGTGGCGAGAGCGAATAAGGCGCCGGGAAATAATGTTTGTGCGAGTCCGGCCATGGAGCACACGCCGAGGAAGCTCCGCCTGTCCAACCCATCAGAAGCCTGTTCGTTCATTCCCGCATTATTGCATCCGGCCGACGGTACGGAGCGAGACCGCAATCTCTGAAAATGTTGAGCGCCGGTGCAACGGACGGAAGAACGAGCAACGGCTAATGCAAATACAGGGGTTCTTCGCTGCGCTCAGAATGACGGCTTGTTGATTGTCGTCTGCTCATTTTTTACAGAACGACAGGCGTAAAGGCCAATTACAGGTTGAGTTTTTTGAAGACGCGCTCGGGGATGTTGCGGATGACGAACATGATGGGCTGCCATTGGAAGGGGACGTACAGGGTATCGCTGCGGTTGTCGATGGCTTTGACGATGGATTCGGCTACGGAGTCCACGTCGGCGAACTTTTCGCTCTTGGGCATGCCGGCGGTCATGGCGGTGCGGGTGGGGCCGGGTTTGATGGCGAGGACATGGACGCCTTCGCGGTCCACGCGGTTGCGCAGGCCGCCGAGGAAGGCAGAGAGGCCGGCCTTCGAGGAGCCGTAGAGATAGTTGGACTTGCGGCCACGATCGCCGGCTACCGAGGAGATGACGGCGAGGGTGCCGGCGCGGCGCTGGACGCAGTAGTTCGCAAGCCAGGTGAGGAGCGAGACCGGGGCCATGAAGTTGGTGTGGAGGATCTGGGCGGCGGTGTTGAAGTCCTGCTCGGCGGCGGTCTGGTCGCCGAGGATGCCGTGGGCGAGGTAGGCGATATCCATGCCGGTGAGGGAGTTGACGGCATGCGAGAGGAGCGCGGGGTGCTTGTCGGTGTCGTCGAGGTCGGCTACGGCGGTGTCGACGAAGCTGGCGCCACGGATTCTCAGGTCGGCGGCTACGGCGTCCAGCTTGGCCCGATTGCGGGCTACGAGGAAGAGGCTTGCGCCCTGGGCGGCCCAGATGCGGCAGGTGGCTTCGGCGATGCCGGAGGTGGCTCCGAGGACGAGGATCTTGCGGGGGGTGATGTTCTGCGGGGTGGTGCTCATAGGGTCGGTCTGTCCAGTCTAAGAACCTGTTTTAAAAACTGAGAATTACTCGGATGTTCACCGATGTCTTGAATCAAGCAACAGGATGAAACAAGCAAATACAGGGGTCCTTCACTGCGTTCAGGATGACGACGAAAAGCGAAGACAAACAAAGACGAGAACAAACAAAGACGAGAACAAACAACGACGAGAACAAACAAAGACGAGAACAAACAAAGACGAGAACAAACAACGACTAGAACAAATAACTACGGAAACAAATGATGCCGAAAACAAATTTTTTCAGACAAGTTTTAGATAGGTTCTAAGAGTTTGAGGTGACGCGCTCCCAGAAGCTGGAGGTGAGCATGGGGTCGCGGTAGCGGGCGAACTGCTCCCATTGGGGGTAGAAGGCCTGGAACTGCGGGGCGGTCATGGCGGCGTCCTTGGCGGGGTAGAGGCGGCCGCCGAACTCGCGGGTCATGTCGGCGAGGCGGCCGAAGAGAGGGAAGCTCTTGCCGGGCTTGATGGGGAAGTCGAGGGCGAGGGTGATGCCGGGCTTGGGGAAGCTCATCATGCCGGGCGAGGGCACGTCGCCGAAGGCCTTGAGGACGGCGAGGAAGCTGGCGAGGCCGGATTTGGCGACCTCGTGGAGGATGGCGATGGTGCCTTCTTTGGCGTGCTCCCAGGGGATGACGTACTGGAACTGGAGCAGGCCGCGTTTGCCGTACATGCGGTTCCAATGGAGGACCTTGTCGAGCGGGTAGAAGAATGGCTCGTAGTCCTGGAGCGCTACGACGCGCTTGTGGATCTGCTTATGGAAGAAGGCGGTGTTGAAGAGGCTGACGCTAAGGTGGTTGAGGGCGAAGCCGGGCGCGTCGAAGGGGAAGACCAGCTTCGGTTTCGGCGAGCGCTTGAGGTCGTCGCGGCGGGCGGAGTGATCGCCCTGCATGAAGATGCCGCGGGCGAAGTTGCGGCCGGTGGAGGCGCAATCGACCCAGCTTACGGTGTATTCGATGTCCTTGCTCTGGTTGGTGAGGTCGAGGAACTCGTCGATGCCGTGGAACTGGATGCCCTCGTAGTCGATGAGGCGGGAGACGATAGGCTTCATCCGCAGGGTGGCCCAGGTGATGACGCCGGTGAGGCCGAGGCCGCCAATGGTGGCGGCGTAGAAGTCGGCGTTTTCGGTGGGGGAGCAGAGCAGGCCCGCGCCGTCGGAGCGGACGAGTTCGAACTGGGTGATGTGGATGCCGAAGGTTCCGGCGGTGTGGTGATTCTTGCCGTGGATGTCGTTGGCGATAGCTCCGCCGAGGGTGACGTACTTGGTGCCTGGACTGACGGGGAGGAAGAAGCCCCGGGGGACGGAGAAGTCGAGGATCTGGGCGAGGGTGATGCCGGCTTCGGCGGTGAGCAGGCCGGTTTCGGGGTCGAAGTCGATGAGGCGGTTCATGCCGGTGGTCAGCAGGAGGTTGCCGTCCTTGAGCAGGCAGACATCGCCGTAGCTGCGTCCCATGCCGACGGGGAGGACGCTGTCGTGCAGCCCGGTGGTTATAGCGGGGTAATCGCTTTGCCAGTGGAGCGGGAGGACCTTTGCGCCGTAGGTGGGGTAGCGACCCCAGGATTCGAAGGGAGCCGACACGGGTGTGGCAGCATCCTCGGTCTGATTGGGCGCGGGCATAGGGACAGGATACGTGGGGGGCATGGGTTTGGTACTGGTTCGATGCAAAAGAAAGAGGCACGGCTTGTGCCGTACCTCTCGGGTGTCGATTACGTTTGCGTTACGCCGCGGCTTTGGCTCGGTTGCCGGCGTGCTGGTCGGCTGCGGACTTGAGGGCGTCCTTGGCCTGGACGGTGAGGGCGGTGAAGCCCGGCGCGTCGTTGGCGGCGATGTCGGCGAGGATCTTGCGATCGAGGCCGTTGCCGGCGAGCTTGAGGCCGTTGATGAAGGTCGAGTAGCTCATGCCGTTGTTGCGGCAGGCGGCATTGATGCGGACGATCCAGAGGGCGCGGTACTGGCGCTTCTTCTGTTTGCGTCCGGTATAGGCGAACATGAGACCGCGCTCGACGGCCTCCTGCGCTGCCTGATAGAGCTTGGACTTGGTGAGGAAGTATCCACTCGCGCGCTTGAGGATCTTCTTGCGGCGGTCGTTGCGTTTTGTACTCCGTTTGACACGGGGCATGGTACTTCTCCTTTTGCGTACATCGTTTGAGCGGCTGGAGGTAAGGGTCGCATTCTCGTTTCAGTCAGAACTAGTGGTGTCCTGAAAGAGTCTGATGAGAACGACGATGTGGCCTCTTCACTCGCTATGCAACTTCAAGTCTCGGTGGATTCGCTAACGCGATTCCAGGGGCCATAACGCTTTAACTGGCCCTTTGTTCTATGCGAACGGCTCGACTTGAAAACTGGCGCTTCCCTAGCTGATATCAGGCGTAAGGAAGCATGCGGGCAACCTTGTGGTGATCCGCGTCCGAGATGAGCGCCGACCCGCCGAGCTTGCGCTTGGTCTTGGTGGCCTTGGAGGTGAGGATGTGGCGCATCTTGGACTGGCCGCGCTTGAACTTGCCGGTGCCGGTCTTATGGAAGCGCTTGGCTGCGCCGCTGTGGGTCTTCAACTTTGGCATGGTGTTCCTGACGAAAACAGTGTTCTGGACAACTCTCCGAGTATATATGACGTTCGGCCCGTTCGCGGTCCATATCTCCCTCCCTCCCCGTATAATGATGCAAAGTCTTCAATCGATGATACTTAGCCTGGTACCTAGACCGGCGATGTAAGGCAAAGTACCGTGAATACTGGGGGGACACACCGCAAAGTATTCGATCCATGGCAGTTAGTGACGAAGGCGAAAACTCAGCTTTCGAGGCGCGACCGATCCCCAATCTGTTACCTACTTCTATTTTACTGGTTCAGGCGAACTGCTACGACAGTTGAACGGATCGAGACAGCCTCGGCCAAGTTACTCTTTTTGTGCGCCTTCGCGGCGTTCGGGACGTGGCGTTCGCGACTTGCCCTCTTGACAAGGTTTTACGGGCCTGTTTTCGACTGGTCAAGGCGGTTTTTATGCAGCAGTTTTTGTGCAGTGGGGACCTGCATTGGCCAGCGAAGAACTAGCCTCTCAGGTGGTATACTTAACCTACTGCACATAAGGGCCTCGACATATACAAAACGCTGAATCGACGCGGGTTTTCGCGGATTGCGCAAGATGCGGAACGAAGCTGAAATTCCAGCATACCGGTTACGGCTGAACGGAGAATCATGGCATCGACTGCAATCCCCACCGAAGGCGCTCTTCTGGAGCTTGAAGCTGACGTAATCAAGGACGTTCCGGCCAAGGGCAAGGAGGGTGGCGGCTACTCGGCTGAGAATATTACCGTGCTGGAGGGGTTGGCGGCGGTGCGGCTGC
Source organism: Edaphobacter sp. (assembly GCA_965277575.1). GTDB lineage: Bacteria > Acidobacteriota > Terriglobia > Terriglobales > Acidobacteriaceae > Edaphobacter. Next base: position 1,220,366 of record CBDIDK010000002.1, on the reverse strand, counting down.
GGCCGGCGATGTATATCGGCTCGACCGGCGAGCAGGGGCTGCATCATCTGGTGTATGAGGTGGTGGACAACTCGGTGGACGAGGCGCTGGGCGGCCATGCGACGCGGATCGATGTGACGATCCATGTCGATAACTCGATTACGGTGGTCGATGACGGGCGCGGGATTCCGGTCGACGACAAGGTGATTAACGGCGAGAAGATGCCCGCGGTGCAGGTGGTGCTGACGATGCTGCATGCCGGCGGCAAGTTCGACGCTTCGAACTATAAGGTCTCGGGCGGGCTGCACGGCGTGGGTGTGAGCTGCGTGAATGCGCTGTCGGAAGAGTTCGATGTCGAGATCTGGCGCGATGAACATGCGTGGGAGCAGGACTATTCGAAGGGCGCGCCGATCTCGAAGCTGCGCAAGATGGGGCCGAGCAAACGCAAAGGTACGAAGGTCCACTTTCTGCCGGACAAGTCGATCTTTACCGTGACGGAGTACAACTACGACACGCTGGCGCAGCGGCTGCGCGAACTTGCGTTCCTGAACAAGGGGCTTGAGATCCACCTGACGGACGAGCGCACCACGGATGCGAAGACGGGCGAGAGCAAGCACCAGGAGTTCAAGTACGCGGGCGGCATCGCCGAGTTCATCAAGCACATCAACAAGGGCAAGCAGGTGCTGCACGAGAAGCCGATCTACATGGAGGCCGAGCGCGACAACGTGGCCATGGAGATTGCGCTGCAGTATAACGACGCCTACTCGGAGACGGTGTTCACCTTTGCCAATAACATCAATACGGTGGATGGCGGGACGCATCTGTCGGGTTTCAAGACGGCGCTGACCCGGACGATCAACGCGGCGGGGCAGTCGCTGGGGCTGTTCAAGGACGTGAAGGAGAACCTGAGCGGCGATGACGTGCGTGAGGGTCTCGTGGTCGTCATCAGCGTGAAGCTGAGCCAGCCGCAGTTCGAAGGGCAGACCAAGGGCAAGCTGAACTCGGATATCGCGGGCACGGTGCAGGCGTTCGTGAATGAGCGGCTGGGCGCGTTCCTGGAGCAGAATCCGCAGGTTGCGAAGAAGATCATCAATAAGGCAATCGATGCGGCGCGGGCGCGTGAGGCGGCGCGCAAGGCTCGGGATTTGACGCGGCGCAAGGGTGCGCTCGATGGCGGCGGATTGCCGGGTAAGCTGGCGGACTGCTCCGAGCGGCAGCCGGACCGCTGCGAGCTGTACCTGGTCGAGGGCGAGTCGGCCGGTGGCACGGCCAAGCAGGGGCGCGACCGGAAGTTTCAGGCGATCCTGCCGTTGAAGGGAAAGATCCTCAACGTCGAAAAGGCGCGCTATGACAAGATGCTGGGCCACGAAGAAATTCGCGCGATGATTACGGCGCTGGGCTGCGGGATCGGCAAGGACGACTTCGACGCGAGCAAGCTGCGCTACGGCAAGCTGATCCTGATGACCGATGCCGACGTGGACGGATCGCACATCCGCACGCTGCTGCTGACGTTCTTCTTCCGGCACATGACGGAGCTGATCAAGCGGGGCCACGTGTATATTGCGCAGCCTCCGCTCTTTCGCATCAAGAAGGGCAAGTTCGAGCAGTACATCAAGGACGAGCGCGAGTACGTCGAGGTGATGGTCAAGCGCGCCTCCGATGGCATGGTCATCCGGTACGGCAAGGATGGTGGGCGGCTTGAAGGCGCGGCGCTGACCAAGTACATGGGGCAGTTGAACGACTATCTCGGCTTCTTCGATAAGGTGCAGAAGCGGTTGCGCAATGAAGATGTGACGCAGGCGTTTGCGGAGATGTTCGCGCAGGAGGGCAAGGACTCGGCGCGGCGGGTGGACTTCGAGACTCCGGCGAAGCTGGAGGCCATGCGCGAACGGCTGGTGGCGATGCAGAAGACGTACCAGTTCAAGAACGTCGGCGATGTGGTGCTGGACGAGGAGCACGGGAGCTACTCGGTGAGCTACACGGATGCGCAGGGTGCGGTGCGGGCGATTGACTGGGCGCTGGCTTCGGCTCCGGAGAGCAGGCAGATGCTGGGCAAGCATGCGCAGATCCGGGAGCAACTGGTGGCGCCGTTCCTGATCGAGTACGCGACTAAGACCAAGGCGGAAGCGGCTGCGGAGGCGGCGGATGAGGCCGAGGAGATAGCGTCGGAGGAGGGCGTGGCGGAGACTGCCGCGGCTCCAGGAACCGCTACTGAGACCAAGCCGGGCAAGCGGGCCAGCAAGGCCTCCCAGGACCCGGTGGAGAAGAAGACGGCGCGCGAGGTCTTCGAATATGTCATCGAGCAGGGCCGCAAGGAGTATCAGGTACAGCGGTACAAGGGCCTGGGCGAGATGACGGCGCCGCAGCTTTGGGAGACCACGATGGACCCGGAGCGGAGGACGCTGCTGCAGGTGAAGCTCGAAGACATTGCTGCCTGCGAGGAGATCTTTACGACCCTGATGGGCGAGGACGTGGAGAGCCGGCGGAAGTTTATCGAAGAGAATGCGCTGGATGTGAAGAACCTGGATATTTAGAAAGCGGGATGCGCACGAGGGGGTATACCGCAAAGCTATCCTGCCGGACCGGGCCCACTTCGCGTGGGGCGGGCACTTCGTGCCATGTATACCGGTTTTGACTGCATGTACTGCGCTGGCCCTCCCGTTGGTCGGGATCGAGACTGAAGTACATCGGTGGGGGAGCCTGGGTTCAGGGCAGATTCTTGCTCCTATGCGGTCACGGACTGAGTCCCCTTTGGTTCCATGAAGAGCCTTCCTGCGGCGATGAGAAGGGCAAGCAGAACGGCGCAGACGGCGAAGACATGCCGCACTCCGATGCGCTCCGCGAGTATTCCGCTGAGCACCAGACCTGCGATCTGCGCGGTGAAGACCACGGACATGACGGTCGATCCTACCCGGCCCATCAACGGCGCGGGTGTCTCCTGCTGGATCATGGTCTGCGACGGAATGACGATGCCTGCGACAGCAAACCCGATGATGAAGTCGCCCAGCATGGTCGACCAGATCTGGGCGAATCCAGCCAGAAACATTAGTCCCACCGCAATCCCAGCCAGCCCTGAGTAGACCAGCACCGTGTTGCGCACGGTCTTGGCAAAAGAGCTGAGCGCGTTGATCCCGATCAGCATTCCCAGCCCGATCAAGCCGCTGGCGATGCCGAAGACCCGGGTCGAAGCGTGCAGGCTGTCGCGCACATACACGGCAATCAGCGGGCCGAAGCAGCCGATGACGAACATGGCGGCGGCCAGGGCCAGGATCACAAATAGAAGGCCGGCATGGTGGACGATGAAGCTGATGCCCTGCTTCATGTCGGACCAGATGCGGCCGAGGGTGGACTGGGCGCCGCCGGAGCTCGTCGCAGGTGCGGCGGCCGTCTGGGCGATGAAAGCGACGGACGCGATCAGGGCCGCAGAGCCGACAAAGCTGGCGGAATCGAGCAGGTAGCAGCTTACCGGACCGAACGAGGCCACCATGAAGGCCGCGATGGCCGGGCCGACGATCCTCATGCCGAACATGACCTGCTGCATGAGCGCGTTCGCTGAGCGCAGCCCGTGGAAGGGAACCGCCGAGCGGATCGCCACTCCCTGGGCCGGCCCGAAGAAGCTTGAGACGATGCTGATCGCGGCCAGTATCAGGTAGAAATGCCACGTCTGGTGCGCGAACAGGAGGAGAAGAACGAGGCCGGCGCGAATGCTGTCGCTCGACACCATGGTGGGTTTCAAGGGCCAGCGATCGACGAAGACGCCGGCCAGGATGCCGAGAATGGCGATCGGCAGGAGGTAGGCAATCTGAACCCCGGTGACCTGCTGGGCGTTGGCGTGGAGGCGGAAGGTGAGGACGCTGATGACGGCGTAGAGCGCGAGAAAGTCGCCGAAGACAGAGATGATCTGCGCGTACCAGAGGCGGCGCATCATGGGGATGCGGAGGACCTCGCCCATCGAAAGAGGCGCGGGAAGCTCGGGGTCGACGATGGGGTTGACGGGGGCTTCGGCTGCGGCCGCGCTGGTGGAGGTTGTGCTCATCCGGATGGGCTTATGGTACTCGACGATAGACCTGGATGGCTTCAGTTCTGGGTGATTGCGGACTTATTTTTTTTGCTTGTCAAGGAGCGCGAGAACCTCTTCGGCGTGGCCTTCGGGCTTGACCTCTTCGAAGATATGGAGGAGGCGCTGGCCGCTTCCGGTATCTGGTCCTATGAGGTAAGTCGTGCGCTTGACGCCCTTTACGAGCTTGCCGTACATATTCTTCGGCTTGATGAGGTCGTAGCGGTTGATGAGCTCCATGTCGGGGTCGGCGAGCAGGTCGTAGGGAAGGCTGTATTTTTCCTTGAATTTCTTCTGGTCCTTTACCGTGTCGCGGGAGATGCCGAGGACGACGATGCCGGCTTTCTGGAATTTCTCGAAGGCGTCGCGGAAGCCGCAGGACTCGATGGTGCAGCCGGGGGTGTCGGCTCGCGGATAGAAGAAGAGGACGACGGGCGAGTCTTTGAAATCAGTGAGATTGACCGTTTTCCCATCCTGATTCTGGAGGGTGAAGTTTTCTACGATGTCGTTGATTTGCATGTTTTTTCCTCGCGGTTTCTTGCTGGTGGTGTGGTGGTGAGCGATGGACAGGACGTGGTCAGTTGCTGGTGAGAGCGGAGAGCGTTTTTTCGAGAGAGGCGGAGTCTTCGACGTTGAGCGTCTTCTGGTTGCGATCGATCTGGCGCATGAGGCCGGAGAGGACTTTGCCTGGGCCTACCTCGATGAAGTGGGTTGCGCCCTGGGCGATGAGGAGCTGGATGCACTCGACCCAGCGGACGGGGGCGGTGACCTGGCGGATGAGGCAGTCGGTGACCTCGGCGCGACGGGTGAGCAGGCGCGCATCGACGTTGCAGGCTACGGGGATGCGCGGGTCGCTGAAGATGAGGGCTTCGAGATCGGTGGCGAGAGCCTCCTGGGCGGGCTGCATGAGGGCGCAGTGGAAGGGGGCGCTGACCTGGAGCATGACGGTGCGCTTGGCTCCGGCCTGTTTGCAGAGGTCGGCGACCCGCTCGACCGCGGCAGTTGCGCCGGAGATGACGGTCTGGTCGGGGGAGTTGAGGTTTGCGGGCGACACGACGGCGCTGTTGGGAGAAAAGGCCTGGGCGAGAGGGTTGGTGACACTGGCGGTGGGGAGCGGAGTGAGGTCGTCGGATACCTGGGAGCAGATGTCGTTGATGAGCTCGGCGGAGAGGCCGAGGATGGCGGCCATGGCGCCCTGGCCGGGTGCGACGGCCTGCTGCATGTAGCGGCCGCGCGAGCGTACGGTGCGGACAGCGTCGGCGAAGCTGAGGGTGCCGGCGGCGACGTGGGCGGAGTATTCGCCCAGACTGTGCCCGGCAGCCAGGGCGGGGGCGATGCCCTTTTCCGCGAGAACGCGGGCTGCGGCGACCGAGACGGTGAGGATGGCGGGCTGGGCGTGCACGGTGAGCCTGAGCTGGTCTTCGGGACCTTCGAAGATGAGGCGGGAGAGGTCGAAGCCGAGGGCCCGGTCGGCCTCTTCGAAGACGGCGCGTGCGGCGGGGAAGTTGTCGTGGAGGTCGCGGCCCATGCCGACGGATTGTGATCCCTGGCCGGGGAAGAGAAATGCTGGGTTATTCATCGTGTCCATCGTAAATGACGTTGTGCCGGCTGACCGGGAGAGCCGACTGTCGTAGAGCTCCTTGCCGGTGATGGAGCGCCGGTAAGTGCCCATGATGCGCCCAACTATGGCTACGGCGTCGCGATATATGTCTCAGGCGAGGCAAGTACGCCCGGAACCACCCGCTTCGGCTCCTCTCTGGCAGTTCACCCCTGAGGAGGAGGACCGTTGAGCACCAGTTGAGCTAAAGCCCGAGGGTTACGGCTAAAGCCACCTCGAACGAGCTTGCTCGAGGCCGTACGAAGGGCAATGTGCTCGCATAGTGCGGCAAGCTCAACGCGTAATGGAGGTTGCTGAAGTAAGGCGAGGCGGCAGGCATTCGGCTCATGGCACCCGGGCGCGGCCTGCGATCGGCAACTGAGAGACGGTCAGGCAGACCGGGCAGCGCACATGCATGTAGATGCCGGACAGCTTTAAATCTCGTCGAAACATCTGATACGGATGAGGTGAGAGCGATGGGAGTTTTCGATATGGTCGAGCAGATGGCTGCTGGATCCGGTAATGCGGACCACGCCAAGGTAGCTGGGGGACTCGTGCAGGTGATGCAGGAACGCGCAGGTGGACTCGGTGGTTTGCTGCAATCGTTTCATCAGAACGGACTCGGCGGCATCGTCCAGCAATGGTCGAATGGTCAGACGCACCCAGCAAATCCGGCGGATGTGGAGACGGGTGTCGGAGGGACGGGGATCATCGACAGCATAGCGCAACGGACGGGTCTGTCGCCGGGAGTGGTGAAGACAGGCCTGGCGGTTGCCGTACCCATCCTCATTCATCACCTGGTCTCGAACAATCATGTGACAACGACGGGGGAGCCGACCGGACCGGCACCTGAGCCGGGGGGTGTGCTTCAGTCGGTGCTGGGTCGCATCCTATAAACAAGCGCGGGTTCACGTACGCATCTTAAAACAGGAGAATCGCATGGCAGATCTCGAACAACTTAAGCAGAAGTATGCTGCTGTAATCAGTCTCTTTGACAAGCTGGCGCCTTACGGGGCGAAACTCGATGTTGTAGAGCTTGAAGGTGACAAGTTGCACCTCAAGGGCGAGGTCCCAAGTACCGTGGTGGCTAATCACGTCTGGGACCTGATCAAGAAGGCCGATCCAACCTACGCGGATCTGCATCACGAGATTGCAACCACGGGCGGAGCGGAACAGGAGTACACCATCAAGTCCGGAGATACCCTGAGTGCGGTGTGCCTGCTTTTTTATGGGAACGCGAACAAATACCCGAAGGTTGCCGAGTCGAATGGGGTCGATCCAAACAAGATTCCTGTGGGCAAGACCTTGCGGCTTCCGGTGCTTTCATAGCGGCTCACGGCCTGGGCTTCCCTTACAGGCAGAGGGGAAGGCGATTGCGGTACTAAAGCGCAGGGTAGGTCCAGGAGAGGACGCTGAGTGCTCCCTCTCCTGGAACCCTCAGGTCTGAAAGCTTCTGGAGAAAGCTGAACAAAGTTTCAGGCTCTACCGCGGATAGGGTCCGTCAGGTAACCCGCAGGTCCTTCGACTGCGCCTCTCGCGATAAAACTGCGAGAGACTTCGCTCAGGATGACACTTCTTATAAATCAATTACTTGCGAACAGGCTACATGTCGATACTGCTCTAGATGCCGAGGCCGAAGTCTACGTCTTGCTCGTCGCCGGAGTGGGCGTAGAAGTCGTAGGGGGTTCGGCGGTTGAACTTATAGCGCTGGCGCATCTCGCGGCCGATGAAGAGACCGAGAGCGACCGCTCCGAAGCCGGCAGAGATCCAGCCGACGGTCTTGATGAGGGTGGATTCTTCAGGGCGGTGCTGCTGTGACGCGGGCGGAGGCAGGAGAGCGGCCGGAACGTAAAGATCCTTCGCTTTGGCGGCGAAGGCGCCGAGTCTGGAGCAAAACTTCATGCTATGGATGATAGCGCAGGTTGAGGCAGAGTTGGGGAGGCATGTTGATGATATGGATGCTGCCTGAATGGTTGAACGGGGATAACCGCAGAATGTCCTGCCGGACGGGCCCACTCCGCTCAGCCCCCCCACAAACGAAGACCGGTTTGCGAGGGCCCCGATTCGCGGCCACTTCGTGCCTTGTCTACCGGTCTTGACGACATACATTGCACAGGCCCTCCCGTTGGTCGGGATGAAGACTGGAGCATATCTGATGGAGCATCGCACTCAATGGTACTGACAGCGAGTCCCTGCGACCGTTCGGGTTATAGAAGAGCTCGCTGTGGTCGCGCGTGGCAGGTTGGAAGTGTCAGGTGACGTCGACCTGCTGGAAGCCGAGGCTGTAGAGGAGGGTGGTGACGGTGGCGCGGGCGTTCTTGCGTGCGGTGTCGAGAATGCCGTCGGAGAGGGCGGTCTGCTGGAGCTGCTGCTCGGCCTTGGCGCGGGTGGCGGATTCGAGGTTCTGGTCGGCGGGGACGAGGATACCGGTGGAGCGGGCGTAGACGCGGGTGTGCTGGTTGTCGAGGGTGGTGAGGAAGAGTTGGGAGGCTGGAAGGGTGACGTGGATGGATTGACCGTCGATGCGAACGTCTTCGGGCTTGAGTTGGGAGAGGTCGATGCCGGCGATGGACTGGCCGTGGACGACGAGGAGGAGGCGGTCGCCGGCGAGGAGGTCGGGCAGGATGGGGCTGGAATGGGCGCCTTCGACGACGGTGTCCATGGAATAAACGACGGTTTCCAGGCGATTGAGGCGCTGGATGCGGTGGACGACTGCCGGGACCGACGTGTCGAAGGTGGTGGTGCGGCCGGTAATCGCGGTGGCGACGCGGGCGAAGATGCCGGTGGTGGCGTGGCGGATGAAGATGGCCAGGGCGGCGGCGCCGAGGATCAGCGAAAGGATGACGGCGAGCGCGGTGCCGGAGGAGTTGCGCGCCGAGGGGTACTGGGAGGTCATGAGAGGGATACCTGGCCGGCAGCACCGGTGTCCCCATGATGACATAGCGAGAGCGGGACGGGATTAGAGTCCGGACGTGGAGTGTGCGGCTGCCAGTTGCACCGGTACCCCGGGGTTAAAAGCTGCGTTGGGCTGTGGGAGGCGGTGGAGGCGGGGTGGCTTGCAGGGTGATGGTGGCGGGGGGAAGACCTTCGGTGGAGGCGGTGAGGATTATGGCGCCGGAGGAGGCGGTGGCGCGGAGGATGGCGATGGCGTTGCCCTCGTATAACTTGCGTTGGTTGGACTGGAAGGGGTCGTGGTCGATCATGTTGCCGTTGTCTACGGCGATGATCTTTCCGGGGCCGGTGGTGGTGAAGTGGATGAGGGTGGCGCTGTCGGGGACTACGGTGTTGTCGGCGTCGACGAGGGTGGCGGTGATGTAGGCTATGTCGTTCCAGTCGGGGGAGAGTGGGGAGAGTGGGGAGGGTCGTGCTTCGCACGGTGCCCACCCTGGCGACGATGAGACCGTCGCGACGATGGGGCACCCGGCTCCCCGGCTTTGGACAGATTGGCTGGAGGCGGCGTTGATGAGGTTGGCGGCGGTGAGGCCGGTGGAGAGAACGAGATGGGCGGGTTTGCCGGCGGTGCGGAGCTCGTCCTGGGCGACGACCTTGCCGCCGATGCGGGCGATGGCTTTGAGGGTGCCGGGGGTGAAGGGGACCTGAAAGATGATGGGGCTGGCGTCGGGGTGGAGTTTTTGTGTGCCGAGCGACTTGTCGTTGAGGAAGAGTTCTACCTCTTCGGCGTTGGTGTAGATTTCGACATCTTCGGTGTGGGGTTCGCGATTGGCCGGGGTCCAGTCGAGGAGCAGAGGCTGGGTGAAGCGGGTGGTGGGGTCGAGGGGTGCCTTGGCTGGGTTGGTTGGGGCCTGCTGGTTGCTGGAGGTGGGTGAGGCGTAGCCGGGGTCGGTGGGGGAGCGGCGGGCGGCCTGGACGCGGCGGGCGATGCGGACCATGGGGGCGGTGGCGGGGCCGGTCCACCAGGATTGGCGCTCGAAGGCGCGGGCGCGGGGGAGGCTGGTGCTGAGGAGGAGGCCGCTGCCGCTGCCGATGGCGGGCCAGCGTCCGGCTTCGCCGAGGTAGTCGATGCCGTCCCAGAGAAACTGGCCGGAGTATTCGGGGTGGTCGCGCATGGCGACCCACTGGTTGCGGTCGTGACCGTTTTCGGTGCCGATGATCTTGCGGGAGGGCTTGTCGGCGTGGGCTTTGAGGATCTCCTGCTCGCGGTAGTTCTGGCCTACGACGTCGAGGAGGTCTGCCAGGCCGTCGGTGTAGTCGTGGGAGACGTTGGGGCGAAAGAGGGCCTGGGTGACGGGGCGGGTGGGGTCGTTCTTGTGGAAGGTGTCGACGAGGGATTTGAGGATGGGGATGGCGATGTCGGGGTGGGGGGTGTCGTGGATCTCGTTGCCGGCGGACCAGAGGATGATGCTGGGATGGTTGCGGTCGCGCATGACGGTGTCGGTGGTGTCGCGGAGGGACCACTGGCGGAAGTAGAGGTGGTAGTCGTAGGGGTTCTTGGCGACGGTCCAGCAATCGAACATCTCGTCCATGACGAGGAAGCCCATGCGGTCGGCGAGGTCGAGGAACTCGGGCGCGGGCGGGTTGTGGGCGGTGCGGATGGCGTTGACGCCGAGGGCGCGGAGAGCGGTGAGGCGGCGTGCCCAGGCGGCGAGGGGGACTGCGGTGCCGAGCGCTCCGGCGTCGGTGTGAAGGGCTGCGCCGTAGATCTTGTGATGGACGCCGTTGAGGAAGAAGCCCTGGTCGGGGTCGAAGTGGAACTCACGGATGCCGAGGGAGATGGTCTCCTCGTCGATGGGCTTGCGGTTGTGGAGGACGGTGGCCTGGACGGCGTAGAGGGCGGGGTGGTCGAGGTCCCAGCGGTCGGGGGCGGGGATGGTCGTCTCGGTGTCGAGGTCGGCGGTGGCGTTGGGAGCGATGGTGGCGGCGGGTGAGGTGAAGGTTTTGACGGGCCGGCCGGCGGGGGAGATGAGGGTGATGGCGAGGCTTACGGTCAAGGGAGCCCGGGATTGGTTGGTGATGGTGCTGCGGACGTGGATGGTGGCTTGTTCGGCGGAGACGTGGGGCGTGGTGACGAAGGTGCCCCAGGGGACGATGTGGGTCTGGCTGGTGGTGACGAGGCGGACCTGGCGGTTGATGCCCGCTCCGGGATACCAGCGGGAGGCGGGTTGCTGGCTGTCGTCGACGCGGACGGCGATGGTGTTTGTGCCGGGGTGGAGGTGCGGGGTGAGGTCGTAGTTGAAGCTGACGTAGCCGTAGGGGCGGTGGCCGAGGAGCTCGCCGTTGCAGTAGACGTCGGAGTTGGCCATGACGCCGTCGAAGGCGATGAAGGTGCGCTTTGCGGGGTCGAGTCTGGGGAGGGTGAGGGTCTTGCGATACCAGGCGATGCCGGTGGGGAAGAAGCCTCCGGCGGGGCCTGAGGGATTGGTCTCGGCGACGGGGCCGGCGATGGACCAGTCGTGAGGGAGGGTCACGGTCTGCCAGGTGGCGTCGTCGAAGGCGGGCGATTGGGCGTCGGCGGGGTCGGATTGGGTGAAGCGCCAGTCGGCGGTGAAGGGCTGGATGGTGCGGGGGGCGGCGTGGAGAGCGGTGGAGATGAGGAGGGCGGCTAGGAGGAGGATGGGGCGCATGGGGCTCCTGTTTGGCAATGCTGTTTATTTCGTACTACGGAAGGTAATTGCCGGGTTGAGCCTGGGCGGGAGCGGTCTCGCTTTGCGCGATGCCCACCTTAGCGACGATAAGGCAGTCGCGAAGATGGGGCACCCGGCTTCTACGTCTTCCATTTTGGGGCTATTTCTGGGTGGTGGTTGGGGTGGGCATGGTTGGGTTGTAGCGGGTTGCTAGTTGGGGGGTGGATTGGACGTCGGCGGCGGGTGGGTTGGCGGACTTTTTGACCTCGACGCCGAAGATGTAGCTGGGACCGAACATGTTGCTGGTGAAGAAGACGTATTTCTTGTCGGGGGAGAAGCGGACGTTGGGTTCGGCGCGGTAGTTGTGGTGGGCCATGTTGACGAGGTGCTCGGATTGGAAGACGCCGGGCTGCCAGAAGGTGGGCTCGTTGAGGGCGCCCTGGGTGTTGCCGATCATGTGGGGGTGGAAGAGCTCGATCCATTCGCCGTCGGGGGCGTCGGCTACCTGGCCGGGGTCGCCGCCGTCGCCGGTGAAGAGGTCTAAATCCTGGGTGAGGTTGAAGTGAATGGACCACTCGTTGCGCTGCATGTGGAAGGCGGTGCGGCGGTGGGTCTGGAGGTTGTAGCTGGCGAGGAAGAAGTCTTCGCCCTTGGGGTACTGCCAGTCGTACCAGATGGTCTGGCCGTCGAGGCCCCAGAACTCGTGGCCGGCGATCTCCATGAGCATGGTGCGCTTGTGGATGAGGGTGTTGCCGGTGCCGTCGGTGTGGATGAGCCAGATGCGGTCGACCTTCTGCCACATGCCTTCATGGCAGTACATGAGGAGTTGGGGGTCGGAGGGGGAGAAGAGGAGGTGGTTGACCCAGTCGGTGGAGTGGAGGAGGGGCTTGATGAAACCGGGCTTTTCGCCGTTGGGGCCGGGTTCGAGGCGGATGGTGAAGAGGACGAGGGGGATGCGGGCGGCGAGGCGGCGCTCCATCATCTGGCCCTTGTCGTCGGACTGGACGTGGGCTCCGCCTAATGTGGAAGCAGCGTGCGCGTTGGCCGGGGGGATGACGGGCGCGGCGGCGGCGAAGGCGTTGGGGGCGTTGGGGTTGCCGCCGGGTACGTCGGCCTCGTTGTAGGTGCCGGCGGCGAGGGTCTCGTCGGCGTTGACGCTGGCGATGCTGAGATGGCCGGGCAGATCGATAAGTTTGCGGATCGCGCCGGTGTTGGTGTCGGCCTTGTAGACGGCGTTGGTGTGGGTGGCGGGGTCGGTGCGGGTGAAGAAGATGCTGTCGGTCTTGTGGCCTACGACGATGGCGTGGGCTGCGCGGCCGAAGCGGGCGCGGGGGTCTGCGTCGGGGGTGGCGGGAGCGGGTGGGTTGGGGACCAACATGCGGGTCTTCATGGAGGCGAGGTCGAGGACGCGGATGCCTTCGGGGGAGTTGTAGACCATCTGCTTGTGGTCGGGGGTGTAGGCGTTGACGTTGAAGTAGAAGGCGCCGGAGTTGGGCTCGTCGGAGACACGCCAGATGCGGTGGCCGGTGTCCTTGTCGACCCAGGTCTTGGGCGGGGTCTGGCCGGGTTGGGCGAGGACGGTGAGGGGCAGGGATGCGAGCAGGAGTGCGGCGATGGCGGGGATCGAGAGAGTCGGGAGAGTCGGGAGAGTCGGGAAAGTCGAGGGGCTGGCCATTGGGGTGATGCTCCTTGCGTGCGGGTGGCGTTTCAGCGTCCGGGGGCCTTGCTGTTGGTGGGAGGCTCGGTGGGATTGAACTTGCGGGCGAGGTCGGGGGTGGAGAAGATCTCGGCGGGGTTCGGGTTGGCGGCTTTGCCGACTTCGACGCCGAAGACGTAGCTGGGCCCGAACATGTTGCTGGTGAAGATGACCATGCTCTTGTCGGGGGAGAAGCGGACGTTGGGTTCGAGCTTGTAGTTGTGGTGGGCCATGTTGACGAGGTGCTCGGACTGGAAGACGCCGGGCTGCCAGAAGGTGGGCTCGTTGAGGGCGCCCTGGCCGGTGATCATGCGGGGGTGGAAGAGCTCGATCCACTCGCCGTCGGGGGCCTTGGCGACCTGGCCGGGATCGCCGCCGTCGCCGGTGAAGAGGTCTAAATCCTGGGTGAGGTTGAAGTGAATGGACCACTCGTTGCGCTGCATGTGGAAGGCGGTGCGCCGGCCGTTGGCGAGGTCGTAACCGGCGAGGAAGAAATCTTCACCTTTGGGGAACTGCCAGTCATACCAGATGGTCTTGCCGTCGAGACCCCAGAACTCGTGGCCGGCGATCTCCATGAGCATGGTGCGCTTGTGGATGAGGGTGTTGTGCGTGCCGTCGGTGTGGATCATCCAGATGCGGTCGACCTTTTGCCAGGGGCCTTCGTGGCAGTACATGAGGAGGGCGGGGTCGGTGGGGGAGAAGAGCATGTGGCCGATCCAGTCGGTGGAGTGGAGGAGGTCTTTCTTCTCGCCGGTCTGGAGGTTGATGGAGTAGAGGACGACGGGGATGCGGGCGGCGAGGCGGCGCTCCATCATCTGGCCCTTGTTTTCGGGCTGGACCAGGTTGCCAGCCTGGGGCTGGGCTTTGCCGCTGGGGGTAGGTAGAGGGCGGCTGCCGCCGTATTCCTTGGCTACATCCTGCTCGTGTTCATCGTAGGTGCCTACGCCTAGGGTCTCGTCGGCGTTGATGGTGGAGAGGCTGGCTCGGGGAGGCAGGACGGTGAGTTTCGTGATGGCTCCGGTGTCGATGTTGGCTTTATAGACGGTGTTGGCGGCGGTGGCGGGGTCGAACCGGGTGTAGAAGATGCTGTTGGTCTTATGGCCGACGACGACGGTGTGGACGCCGTTGCGGAAGCGGGCGCGCGGGTCGGTTTCGGGTGTGGAGGGGCGGGGCGGGTTGGGGACGAGGAGGCGGGTTTTTTTGGTGGCCAGGGTGAGGACGTGGATGCCGTCGGGAGCGTTGTAGATCATCTGCTTGCCGTCGGGGGTGTAGGCGTTGACGTTGAAGTAGAAGCCCGAGGAGCCGGGTTCGCCGGTGAGGCGGAAGACGCGATGGCCGGTGTCCTTGTCGACCCAGGCGGTGGGCGGGGTGGCGGGGCTTTGCGCGAAGGCGATGGGAGCGAAGGCAGTGAGGAGCGCGAGGAAGGACACGGTGCGGCGGATGCGGGAGGGCATGGGCGGGATGATTCTCCTGTGTGCGTGCCGGCCGCCACGATGCGATGCAAGGCATGACGGGGGTGCGAGAGAGTTATACACCGCCGTTGATGCGATAGGGAAATTCTTTCTTTGGGGGAATACGGGCTATGCCTGTGTCCTGGGGACTGCGCATGGCATGGTTCGGTTGCGGCGAGAGCACTACACTTGACGTATGAGCAATTCACTTGCTGCGGTGGAGATGACCGTTCCGGAGATTGCGGCCAAGGTGGGCAGGGGTGAGCGCATTGGCCGGGATGAGGCGCGGGTGCTCTGGGAGAGCGCGACGGATGAGGAGTTGCGGTCGATTGCGGCCGGGGTGCGGGGGCGGTTTCATGCGGCTGGGACATGCACGTATATGGTGATGCGGATTATCAACTACACCAATGTGTGCGTGGCGCAGTGCGATTACTGCGCGTTTTATAAGCTGCCGGGCCAGGATGGCGGGTATGTGATGAGCCACGACGAGGTGTTTCGGAAGCTGGACGAATTGCTGGCGCTGGGTGGCGACCTGGCGGCATTCAATGGCGGATTCAACCCGTATCTGCCGCTGAGCTTCTACTGCGAGCTGTTTGCGGCGATCCGGGCGCGGTATGGGGAGCGGCTTGAGTTTTATGCGCTGACGATCGCGGAGTTCCTGTACCTGGCGGACCATGCGAAGTTGAGCTATGCGGAGGCGGCGGCGCGGTTGAAGGGCGCTGGAGTGCGGTGGATAACGGGCGGGGGATCGGAGATTCTGACGGAGAGCTTTCGGGCGCGGCACTCGAAGTTCAAGTACACGGTGGCGGAGTACTTTGAGGCGCAGCGGGCGATCGTCGAGGCGGGGCTGAAGACGACGGCGACGATGGTGATCGGGTTCGATGAGAGCCTGGAGGAGAGGCTGGAGCATCTGGAGAGGACGCGACAGTTTCAGGACCAGCTTTTGGCTTCGAGGAATTCGAAGGACCGGACGGGAGGGCTGGCGAGCTTTCTCTGCTGGACGTTCAAGCCGTATTTCACGCAGATCGGCGGGATCGAGATTACGACTGCGGAGTATCTGCGGCATCTGGCGCTGTGCAGGATCTATCTGGATAATGTTCCGCGGATTCGGACTTCGGTGCTGACGCAGAATCAGCGGGCGCTCGAAGGGTTGCAGTATGGGGCGGATGATTTCGATCTGCCGATCGAGGATGAGGTGACGCAGAAGGCCGGGGCGACGATCAGCCTGGACTTTGAGCGGATACTGGATTATGCGCGGGAGCTGGGGTACGAGCCGGAGTACCGGCATGTGCCTGTGGGGCGGTAGCTGGCTTTAGATCTGGGTTTCTTTAAGGGCGATGCCGCGGTGTTTCTGTTGTTCGGGCGTCTCTCGCTGGCTCATCGCATGTTCTGCCGCGGCCGCACCGTCTCTCGGGAGGGCATTTACTTCATCGTATGTTCATCGGACGGAGTGGGCCTGGTTCAACATTGCGTCTCGCGGGGCTGCGCCATGGGAAGCGGAGGGAACTCGGATGAGGTGGTGGAGTTCTGCGGGAGGCGATTTGCGAAGATCTCCAGGCCGGCTGGGTCGAGCGGGCGGGAGTAGAAGTATCCCTGGGCCTGGTCGCAGGACATCTGGGTAAGCATCCGGACGTGTTCTTCCGATTCGACGCCCTCTGCGACGACCTCGATCTCGAGGCTGTGAGCCAGGGCAATGATGGCGACGGTGACGGCGCGGCTGGTTGGATCGGTGTGGCAGCGCGAGATGAACGAGCGGTCAATTTTGATGCGGTCGACGGCGAAGCGGGTGATGTAGCCCATGTTGGAGAAGCCGGTGCCAAAATCGTCGATGGAGAAGCGGACACCAAGCTTTCGGACTCGCTGCATGATTTCAAGGGACTCTTCGGAGTCGATCATCAGTAGTTGTTCCGTGATTTCAAGTTCGAGCTGGTGGGGCTTGAGACCGCTGGCGAGAAGCGCGCGTTCGACGGTGGCAGGGAAGTTTTTCTGCTGAAACTGGCGGGGCGAGATATTGACGGCGACGGAGAATGAAGCGCCTAGCCGCTGCTGCAGGGCGGCGACCTGCTTGCATGCCTCTACCAGGACCCATTCGCCGATGGAGACGATGAGGCCGGTCTCTTCCGCGATGGGGATGAAGAGATTGGGGGCAACGGGGCCGAAGATGCGACTGTTCCAGCGGAGCAGGGCCTCGACTCCGAGCATACGGTTGCCGGAGAGCGAGACTTGCGGCTGATAGACGATTTCGAACTCGTGCGCATCGAGGGCGGTGCGCAGGGCGGACTCCATCTGAAGCTGTTGGAGGCCGGGCATGGCCAGTTCGGACGTGTAGATCTCCCCGCCGTTGCGGCCGCGGGCTTTGACGTTGTACATGGCCAGGTCGGCATGTTTGAACAGGAGGTCGAGATCGTCGCACTCGGGAAAGAGACCGATTCCAATGCTGGCGGTAACGATGATCTCGTGTCTGCCGATCTGGATTGGGCGGGCGATTGCGGTCAGCAGCTTGTGGCAGACCTCACTGGCGTCGTTGGTGGAGCGAAGATCGGGCAGCAGGACCACGAACTCATCTCCGCCCATCCTGGCCACGGTATCGGATTTGCGGACACAGTCCCTGATGCGTCTGGCGATTTCGCAGAGAACGGTGTCGCCGGCCTGATGACCGAGAAAATCATTGACTCGCTTGAAATTGTCGAGATCGACCAACATGAGTGCGAGTTTGTCGTGCGACCGTTTGGCGCGTTCGATGGCTATCTCCGAGCGGTCGCGGAGCAGGGTGCGGGTGGGCAGGCCGGTGAGAGCGTCGTGATGCGCTACATGGTAGATGTATTCTTCGGTGCGCTTCTTTTCGGTGAGGTCGTAGGAGATTCCGAGAAAGCCGACGATGTGTTCGTCTTCGTCTCTGAGGGCGCAGACGACAAGCTGAACGGGGATGCGCGATCCATCCTTGCGGATGTAGGCCCACTCTCTTTCGTCGACGAGACCCTTTTCAGACGTGAGGCGAAAGACGTGATGATCGGGGTAGACGTCCAGGGAGAACTGCGACGACAACTCCTCGGCACGCCGGGCAATCTCGCGCGGGTCATGCAGGGAGGTGTAGGGCTGGCCGAGCAAATCGCATTCCTGGTACGAGAGCATTCTTTCGGCGGCTGGATTGACGCAGGTGATGAGGCCGGTTTTGCCGGTGACGA
Source organism: Edaphobacter sp. (assembly GCA_965277575.1). Taxonomy (GTDB): domain Bacteria; phylum Acidobacteriota; class Terriglobia; order Terriglobales; family Acidobacteriaceae; genus Edaphobacter. Next base: position 1,202,819 of record CBDIDK010000002.1, on the reverse strand, counting down.
CGATGCTGAAGGGCGAGCAGGCGACGACCGATCGGCTGAAGCTGAGAGCCTGTTGCAATTCCTCCTTGTATCGATCGCGCAGAGTGACATCGGCCGGGTTCAGCATGATGCCGTCTTGAAGGTGACTGGGCCGAAGGTTATGGGGCGCGCCTGCATATCCGGTCTCGAAGGGTGACTGGGTGAGGATGGATCCAGAAAGGCCGCAGTCCGGTGGAGATAGCGAGCCCGAGTTCTTGTACGCCTTGGGGAAATACATGAAAGCCTCATACAGCTCAACAAGGCGAGTGGCACCGCATTCGCGACCGGATTCGACCAAGGCCTGTCATTAATTAAAGTTACGGCGGTTTGACGGCTTGTCCAATAACACCGAAGTGGCAGCCTGGAGGCCTATTGCTCCGCTGGGTATGGACGTGCGCACCATTATGAGTGCTGGCCCGTGAGATTGGGAAGGGCGGCAGACACGGAACGCGCCGGCGATATTCCGTCCGAATCCGGCTCAGGAACCATCGATTGCTTTGGTCACGAGGGCGTGTGCGGACCGTGGGGGGGCGGATCGAGTTCGACTCCGGATTACGAATAATTGAGGTGTTTTTGCTTGATCTCAGCCGCTGCTTTGAAGGGGTTTGGAGACGGATTCCAATGATCTGCCGGCAGCCTCGACACCGATGAGGCTTTCGCATAGTGCCGCCAGCAGCATCAGGACTGCACCCAAAGCGTAGCCCATGGCTACATAGGTTTTCGAGCCGGACGCGATGAGGAGGCCGAACAGGAGCGGCGCCCCAAACCACCGAGGAGCGTGCCGATGGGCTGTTGGCTCGGGTTTGGGCCGTGCATACGGGATGAGATTAGCAGCGCGGTCGAATGGTTTCCGGGGCTTGTGGAGGGTCTGTCAACGGCTCATTTCACGCCTTCCGGGGCATTCAGACTTGAGTCTTCCGAGCTGCATCTTACGGAGAACAGGTTGCGTTTTGAGGGAGGCGGACATTTTGGTGAAAGCAATGCTGTGCGACATCGATGGGACTTTGGTCGAGAGTAACTGGCTGCACGCGCGGCGTGGAGAGACGCATTCACCTGCGCCGGTGTCGAGGTGGGCTTGGAGGATGTACAGCGGCAGATTGGACAGGGAGGCGATGAGTTTATCCCGATGTGCGTGCCCTGGTGGAGGGGCAAGACCATCGAAGATCCGCGGAAGAGCTATCGCAAGTGGAGTTCGAAGGAGCTTTATGACTCCGGGTGCATCGAAGTATATATAGACGCCGCGGAACTGCTGACGAGATTCGATGAGAGCGCTCTGACGCAGTAGTCCGGTTACGCGATTTCCTGCGTCAATGGGCTACATTGGAGAGAGATAAGGCGAACCGCCGAGCCGTTTGCAAGAATCGGTGTATCTGGAAGTTTTACTGCCTCGGATTGAACTGCGAATCGATCGAAGATATCGCTGAGCGCTTATAGCTGTGGTTCGTTGAAGACAACGGGAGCCACCAGAGAAGGAAACGACTGCATGGAATTTCATATCTCGCGTGCTCTCCGCGAAAAGTTGAACGTGGACGATCTTGTGTTCAGCTATACCGGCAATGTCATCTTCGGCAACGTGGCTGCGAGTAGAAAGCTTGCGCAGCGGCTGAATGAAGCTCGCGGCACGGAGGCTGGAGGTGAGCAGCAGCCTGTGAATGCCGGGGCGCTGTTTGCGATGGGATTGATCGATGAGCTGAACCATGCGCTTGTGGCTCGCTATCGGAAGGAGATCGATCCTGCAGTTCTTTCGGACGCGGTGCGTTGGATGGAAGCGCAGGCGGGGGCGGCTGGCGTGGACCGGATGTTGCTTGCGTTTGCGGAGCAGTTTCCGAGCCTTGCAGTGTATCGAGGTGAACTGACAGCGGAGAAGTGGCTGAAGGGCGAGACGGAGGGGCTGTCGAATCGGGAGGCCGCGCTCGAAGAGTTGATGCTGCTATGGCTGTCGAACATCAATCCCGCGTTTGTACCGTATCGCGAGCTGTTCGACGACACGGGATTGAAGGCGGAGACGGTTTATCAAGCCGTCACCTCGACTCTGCCGGACTACTTCACGACGCGGCCGCCGATTGCGCCTGAGGTGGGCAGCCTGGTCGATGCTTTACGTGCGCCGTTCCTTGCCTCTCCGGATTCGCTTACGGGACAGCTTGATTTTATTCGCGAGAACTGGCCCCAGTATCTGGGGCAGGATCTTAAGCGGGTTCTGCTGGCGATCGATGTGTTGCGCGAAGAAGATATTGCGATCTGGATGCGGTTCCATCCGCCCGGACCTGGCGAGTTCCGCCAGGGCGCGGCGGGTTGGGGAGGCGAGGGCTTCGTTGGGGATGAGTTTGTCGGGTACGACCATGACTTCGGCGGTGAAGATTTTGTGATTGGGCCGGACGGCGTCAGGCACAGGCGTTATGCCACTGATTATCAGGCTCCGCTGAACGAGTACGAGGCGTTCAGCGCTGATCAGGCGTGGATGCCGAACGTGGTGCTGATGGCGAAGAGCACCTATGTGTGGCTGGAGCAGTTGTCGAAGAAGTATCAAAGGCATATCCACCGTCTGGACCAAATCCCGGAAGAGGAGCTGAGCCTGCTCGCCAACAGAGGCATTACCGGACTGTGGCTGATCGGGTTGTGGGAGCGGAGCACAGCTTCGCGAACGATCAAGCGCCTGCGCGGACATGGCGATGCGGTTGCATCGGCCTACTCGCTGAAGGGGTATGACATTGCCGAGGACCTGGGGGGGAGAGCGGGGTATGACACGCTGCGCGAGCGGGCGGCTGCCGCGGGTATTCGACTGGCGAGCGATATGGTGCCGAATCACATGGGGATCGACTCCGATTGGGTGATCGAGCACCCGGACTGGTTTCTGTCGAGGTGGGAGAGTCCGTTTCCGGCGTACCGGTTTGACGGGCCCGACCTTTCCGCCGACAGCCGGGTCGAGATAAAAATTGAAGATCATTACTACGAGCAGACGGACGCTGCTGTCGTCTTTCGTTTGCGCCATTATCGTGAGGGAACGACGCGGTATGTCTACCACGGCAATGACGGCACGACGTTTGCATGGAACGACACGGCACAACTGGACTACTCGAAGGCGATGGTGCGTGAACATGTGATCCAGGCGATCCTGCATGTCGCGCGGTTGTTTCCAATCATCCGGTTTGACGCGGCGATGGTGCTGGCCAAGCGGCATGTGCAGCGCCTCTGGTTTCCGCTGCCGGGCGCCGGCGGATCGATTCCGTCGCGAGCCGAAGATGCCATGTCGCAGGATGAGTTCGATGCGCTGATGCCGCATGAGTTCTGGCGTGAAGTGGTCGATCGCGTGGCTGCGGAGGTGCCGGGCACGCTGTTACTGGCGGAGGCGTTCTGGTTGCTGGAAGGATACTTTGTTCGCACGCTGGGCATGCATCGCGTTTACAACAGCGCGTTCATGAATATGCTGCGGGATGAAGAGAATGCCAAATACCGTTCTTATCTGAAGAAGACGATTGAGTTCGATCCCGATATTTTGAAGCGGTATGTCAACTTCATGAGCAATCCGGACGAGCGGACGACGATCGATCAGTTCGGCTCCGGCGATAAATACGTGGGGGTTTGCACGCTTCTGGCGACGCTGCCGGGGCTGCCCATGTTTGCGCACGGCCAGATTGAGGGCTACACCGAGCGGTATGGCATGGAGTTCAAGCAGGCAAAGATGGACGAGTATCCGGATGAGGGGCTCGCTGCGCGGCACCAGCATGATATCGCCCCGCTTCTGCACAACCGGCGGCTGTTTGCCGAGAGCGCCAACTTTGTTCTCTACGACTTCTGGATGGCAGATGGCGTGGTCGATGAGAATGTCTTCGCCTATTCGAATCGGCTGGGCGATCAGCGCGCGGTGATTTTGTACAACAACACGTATGGAAGCACGCACGGCACGATTCACGTCTCGGCAGCTTCGATGAACAAGATGACGGGCGACCTGCAGCAAAGAAGCCTGCTGGAAGGGCTGGGGCTGAGGGCGGGCGATGGGATGGTTGTGGCGTATCGGGACAGGGCGCGCGGTCTGGAATACCTGCGACGCGTGTCCGACGTGCAGCACGATGGCCTGAGCTTCGATCTGCGCGGCTACCAGCATTTCGTGCTGCTGGATTGGCGCGAGCTTCAGTCTACCGCCGAGCAGCCGTGGGACCGGCTGTGCGATGCGCTGAATGGGGCTGGAGTTTACAGCGTGGATGAGGCACTTTCGAAGCTGCGTCTCCAGCCGCTGCATGAGGCTTTGCGCCAGGTCATCAACGCCCAGACGATCCAGACACTTGCCGAGATGGCTGAACGGATGATGTCTGTTGAGGTGCAGGACAACCCGCAGAAACCGAATGTGGGACGAGTCAAGCCGGACCAAGAGGCGGATGCACGAGAAGCCGTGGTGAAGGCACCAGATGGTGCCGGTCTAAGCCGCATCGACAACGCGCCCGCGGAGAAGGATTCTGCGAGGCGTGCGCCGCAGCCGATGCTGCCTGGTCCTCGACTTCGCACACTGATTGAGAAGGGTGAACTCTTCTTTGAACGAGTGAATGAAATCGCCGTTGACGAGGACAGAGAAGCGATCGAGGATATTTCGGCAGCGAGAGATGGTGGGGCGGCTGGAGGTAAAGTTTCGCCAGAGCATGAGCCGATGTCTCCTGAGGACCAGGGAGACAGGTATGGAGGACTGGTCGAAGGGATGGTTTTATCTGCTCTGAGACTCGCTTCTTCGGAGAAGGAGTTTCTGAAAGGATCCGTAGATTCAACTGTCGAATCGCTTCCGGAGCATACGCCGCGTGTGCGTTCAGAAGCGACCTGGGCTCCTGTGCTTGCGTGGATTCTCCTGCGCTGCCTTCCAGGACGGTATGTGAGGACTGCGCTTTTTGACAAGCTGCAGTTGAGATCTGCACTTGCTGAAGCTTTTTCATCGGTGGGAATCGAGGGCGAGGATACCTGGCGAGCGGCCGCTTTGGTGAGGGTTGCTTTGTTGGGGATGAATGAGGAGTTAGCGGAACTCTTTTACTCCGAGGTGTTCTGGGCCGATCCGGATGTTCGGTGGCTGGCCGGAGTGCATGCGGCGGCTGGCACGACTTACTTCAACATGGAAGGCTGGGAGGAGATCGTCCAGTGGTTGAAGCTGACGAGGCTTGTCCAGATCCGCCAGGGTTCTGACACGCAGACGGCTTCCCAAAAAATTGGAGCCGCTGTTGCGCAGGCATGCAGTGGAGCACGCCAAGCCGGGTTCCGGCTGGACACGTTCGTGCGATCTGGATATAGGGTTGCCGCTTCCAGCGAGGAATTGGATGTTATTGAATCCGCATCAGAGGATGGCTTGCTGGCCAAGGCTCAACTCCGGAAATAACCGGAGCGCCAAGGCCAGCAAGGTACTCGGTGGTTCGTCAGGAACGGGTCGCCGTATCACTTAATAGCTTGAGAGATCTTCCGCCCAAGATAACTTTGTCGCCCACTTCGACTTGTGAGAACGGATTTTCGAGATCCTCGGTGTCGATTATCTGATACCACGCTTTTCCAGATGGCGATGGCGGAATGGCATATTCGACTCCGTCCTGGGCGGCGTTGACGATGAGGAAGAAGCTGTCGTCAACCAACGGATTACCCTCCATATCGCTAACCTGCAGGGTTTGGCCGTTGAGCATCACGGCGACGGAGCGGCTCCATTCCGTGTTCCAGACCTCTTCGGCTACCTGCTGACCATCGGGGTTGAACCAGGCGATGTCCTGGATAACTGTGCTCTCGTGGGCACCGTGAATCTTGCGGTCCTGAAAGAACTTTCGGCGATGCAGATTGGGATGGGCCAGCCGGAATTTAATGAGTTGGCCGGTGAAGTTGCGCAGCCGCTTGCGAGGTTCATCCAGATTCCAGTCGTGCCAGGTGAGTTCGTTGTCCTGGCAGTAGCAATTGTTATTGCCTCGTTGAGAGCGAGCGATCTCGTCCCCGCCATTGAGCATGGGCACCCCCTGGGAGAGCATCATTGTGGCGAGGAAGTTCCTGGTCTGCCGCTCGCGCAGGACATTGATCTCCGGGTCGCCGGTGGGCCCTTCAACCCCCATGTTCCATGATTCGTTGTCGTTGGCACCATCCTTGTTGTCGTCCTTGTTGGCCTCGTTGTGCTTTTCGTTGTAGCTGACGACATCGCAGAGGGTGAAGCCATCGTGCGCGGTGACGAAGTTGATGCTGGCGTATGGCTTTCGCCCGTCATATTGATAGAGGTCGCTTGAGCCGGTGAGGCGGTAGGCGAAGTCGGAGAGCTGGCCGCTGTCGCCCTTCCAGAACCGGCGCACGGTATCGCGGTATTTGCCGTTCCATTCGGCCCATAAGACGGGAAAATTACCTACCTGATAGCCGCCTTCACCGACGTCCCACGGCTCTGCGATGAGCTTGACATCTGCGAGTGTTGGGTCCTGGTGGATGGTGTCGAAGAAGGAGGAGAGACGGCTGACCTCGTGCAGTTCACGGGCGAGAGTGGCTGCGAGGTCGAAGCGGAAGCCGTCCACATGCATCTCCGTAACCCAGTAGCGGAGGGAGTCCATGATCATTTTAAGGACTTGTGGATTGCGGACATTTAGGCTGTTTCCCGTGCCCGTGTAGTCCATGTAATACCGCTGGTTGTCCTCCACCGCGCGGTAGTAGGTGGTGTTACAGACGCCTTTCCAACTGAGCATGGGTCCCATGCGGTTGCCTTCGCAGGTGTGGTTATAGACAACGTCGAGAATGACCTCGATTCCTGCGGCATGGAGAGATTTGACCATCTCCTTGAACTCCCGGATCTGGCCGCCCCGGTCTCCTGAAGAGCTGTAGCGGGACATGGGGGCGAAGTAACCCAAGGTGTTATAGCCCCAGTAGTCGACCAATCCTTTGTCGACGAGGTGGCCTTCATCGATGAAGTGGTGGATGGGGAGAAGTTCGACTGCGGTTACGCCGAGGTTTTTGAGATATTCGATGCTGGATTCGTGCGCAAGGCCGGCGTAGGTTCCGCGGATGTTTTCGGGGACGAGCGGATTTCGGACACTGAAGCCTTTGACGTGAACCTCGTAGATGACGGAATCGGCGAGCGCCGTCTCGGGCATGCAATCGTCGCCCCAGTCGAATTTCGGGTCGATGACGACGCTCTTCGGAACACCGTCAGCACTGTCCCGGGTGTCTATCTTCCGATCGTCGCCGGATTCCAGGTCGTAGGGGAAGATGGGTTGTTTCCAGTCGACGTTGCCAGAGATGGCCTTGGCGTAGGGGTCGACGAGCAGCTTGTTATAGTTGAACCGCTGGCCCTGGTCCGGCTCCCACGGGCCGTCGATGCGATAGCCATACAGTTGACCGGGTTTAATGCCTCGGACGAGTCCATGCCAGACGAAGGCGGTCCGTTCCCGGAGTGTGATGCAATCGGTCTGCTTGCCGGAGTCGTCGAAGAAGCAGAGGTCCACCTTGGTGGCGTATTCGGAGAAGATGGCGAAGTTGGTGCCTTGACGCGACGCGGTCGCACCGAGCGGAGATGGGATTCCAGGAAGAATTATGCGGTTCATAGTCACTTGGATGCTGAGACACTGCCGAAGTTGTCAGAGTGTACGCAAGGCGTCGACCATTAAAGCGGAGTGACCTGAGTGAAGCGCCTCACCCGTTTATTCTGAAGATCAGCGACGATATGGACTTGCTCCAAGTGGTGCAGGGCCAAAGTCTCCTTGTCCCTGCTCCTTTCCCGCTGCAGAGGGAACTCCGCAGGCCTGGTGCAGGGCGTTCGAGGGTCTTTACGAGCGAGAATGGTTGTAGGAGACGCGATGCAGATGATTGAGCTTGGAAGTAGCGGACGAGAGACAACCCGTCTTGGCTACGGGTGCTCGAGCGTGATGGGCGGGCTTAGCCGCAAGGAATCGCTTGCCGTGCTGGAGGCCGCATTCGGCGCCGGAATACGGCACTTCGATGTCGCGCCGAGCTACGGCTTCGGAGAGGCTGAGGGGTGCCTGGGAGAGTTTCTGGCGCGGCACCCTGGGCAGGTTACGGTAACAACGAAGTTCGGGATTCCGGCATCGCGGAACAGATCGTTGATGGGGCTGGCGAGAACGGTGGCTCGACCTTTGCTCAAGTCATTGCCGGGCGTAAAGAAAAAGCTGTCGGCTGCTTCGAGAGCGGCTGGTGTGGCGAAATCACCTTTTACAGCAGAGCATGCGCGAGAGTCGCTGGAGCGAAGCCTGCGGGCGCTGCGGGTGGATCGCGTCGATGTGTGGCTGCTGCATGAGGCGGAGGCGGCCGATCTGCAGGACGGTGGTTTGCTGCGGCTGTTGGAGGAGATGGTTTCAGCGGGGAAGATCGGCACGTTCGGAGTGGGTAGCGAAGCCGGCAAGATCGCAGGGCTGATGGCGGAGCGACCTGCATATTGCCCGACGCTGCAATATGGGTGGTCGGTGTTGGATCCGCTGATTCCGGCCGGTCCTTCGTTTCGTCTTCATCATCGTTCTCTAACGGAAAACTTTAAGGCCCTTCATGAGGCGTTAACCGAGGATCGTGCGCGTTGCGAGCGGTGGTCGGCGCATTGCGGAGCGGATCTGAACAAAGGTGAGGTGTTGGCACGATTGATGCTGAAGGCCGCGCTGATGTGCAATCCGGAGAGCGTGATCCTGTTTTCCTCCAAGCGGCGGGAGCATGTGCTGGAGAATGCCGAACTGGTCGACGATCGCGCATTGGAGGAGCCTGCGCTGCGTCTATACGCTCTTGTCCGAACGGAGGCGGTAGCTGGTAGCTGAGGCTGACTTCCTGGGGTGCGGCGTTGTTAGGAGCGGCAGATTGGTTGTGCGAATTTGCGAGAGCGACCCCTTGCTATCGCACGATGTCAGCCATCAGAACAACCTCTCACGATGCGCATCGAATCACAGCAGTGAAGAAACTGAATACAGAATGATGACGGAGTAGAAGAGAGCGGTCGTGCTGCGCGTAGCGAGAGTCGATGGGGTGGGTCAGGCCGCGCAACTCGACAGGCGAAACGAGTACTTTTGCATTACCCGAGTAAGTTACTTATCACAGTTTCGGCTATGCGTTGTCGTCTAACGCCGTCATCTCTCATCCATTATTCCTTTGGCACCGTAGCTATGAGACAGTTCTTTTCGACGGGAACGTTTTTTCGCTCTCGTTTGAAGGCCCTCTAGAACGTGTACGAAGCAAGCACATCGTCGTGAGTCCATTGATCTCGCAGCGAAAGATTCTATCGAATTTTCGATAGAGGTCAGGACAAACCGGTGAACCCACGTCCGTCAGGAGCTCTGAAGACATGAACGTCCAAATTATTTCTCTTCCGCCGCGTCTGCACATACAGCAGCGCCCTCCTAATTCCGCGGCGATGCGCAATCCTGGAAACTATTATCTCCCGGTGGATGTAAGCAGCCGTTTCGGGGTTCGCTTACGCGAGCTGCGTCGCGAGCGGAATCTGACGCAACTGAGGATGGCAACGGAGTTCGGAATCGATCGAACGTTTATTTCGGATGTGGAGCGGGGGAGAAAGTCGATATCGCTGCCGATTCTCGAGGTTATGGCGCTTGGCTTCAAGATGAGCCTTTCCGAGTTGCTGCGGGACATCTAACTTTGTCCTCAAAGACGAGGACAGAGATATTTGGCGATTCGGTGGGGTGGTTTGAAAGGTGTGCGACAGATAACGATCAAAAGTTGCTTAGCTGGCGACTTCGAGCGGTATTGCCGATGAGATCCGGTTGTCGGCCATGTGAGATGGCGTGATCACCTTGAGGTGCTGTTCCATGATGAGAACCAGCGCGATAGCCGAGAAGGAGCACAATTCACCGTAGATCCTGGTTTCGAGTATTACCCCGGTGTAGAACATGATTGCAAACCAGACGGGCAGGATGAAGAGATAGTTGGCGAAGCGGACCGGTTTGATCCATCGATAAAAGACGAGAACCAGCGGAATGGTGTAACCGCAGATGTTGAGAAGCGCAGGCAGAAGCCGGATTTTGAGCCGACCGAAGTTTTCGCCGATCCTGACGTAGTTCTCGGTCGGGTCGTTATGGGCAAACAGATGAGCGAGGGTGAATTTGATCGCGAGCCACACGATGCAGAGCAGGGCTACATGCGGCCACCGAACGAGTTTCCAATCGAAGCGATTAAGCAGGCGAGGCTCCACCAGCATGGTGCTGGCTGAATCGAGGCCGTAGATTCCGATCAGGAAGAGGGTGGTCTCGCGATTGAAAGTACCGATCAAGATGACGAGGAAGAGTCCGAGATAGCGTCGTGTGTAGATGTAGTAGAGTCCAGCGGTGAAGAAGGCCACGCTGAGGATGTCGTACGGGTAGGAGAAGTTGGCTTCACTGTGAATGCAGTAGCTCCACATGATGGTGAAGAGGAAGACCGGGTAGACCAGAAAGCTTAGCCAGTGTGTGGTCGTGAGGCAGTTGTATAACTTCTGGGTGTAGATACCGGCGATCACGAGCGCGATGAGGCTGATCAGGTAAAAGGGGCCGCGTTCCTGAGTGAAGGCCCCGTTTGAGTGCATGAGATGCTGCATGACCCATGGCGATTGGGAAAGGGGCCGCATGAGGAGGATAGGTAGTACGCGCTCCTGAAAAGGCAATCGCTCATGCCCGTCGAGGTAGGCAGGCATATTGAGGTAGAAGATCGTGCTCTTGCTGTAATAGCGGATGAATTGCAGAGTTGCGCACCCATACAGAAAGACCAATCCAGCAGTGATGTATTTCTTGGGCATGGGCCTCCGGTTTCGAGACGTGGTCTTCTGGTTTAAGTCTCAGATGCGCAGCACGGGCGGGTTAAAGCTATATGTCGGCGAAGGGCCACACTTGTTTCCGCGTCAAGCGACACGTTGCATCGAATCGAGGTAGGCAGGCGTTGAATTATTCCAACATGATGGTTGAATCGGATTGCCGGTTCAACTCGTAGTTTCTTTAGAACGTTTGAGATGAATACCCCAAGGAGTCAGTGATGAACGTACGACGGTTGGTCAGCATGGCAGCTTTAATCTTTTTTCCAGCGGCATCGGCGCTCGCGGCTTCTTCTCCCTCCGGCAGGAATGCAGATGCAAGCTCTTCGCAGTTTTCCTTGTCGAGTCAGACGCAGGTGCCCGGTCTTACTCTGGAGCCGGGTACATACTCGTTCCGGCTGGTAGATCACCTGAGTGATCGTGTCATCGTTCGGTTGGACAAGCCGGGGGGCGGCGCCCAGGCGATGTTTATCGGTCTGCCTGGAAGCGGGTTAGCCAGGCCGGCCAGACCGGGCCCGATTACGTTGAGTGGAGGAGCCAACGGACCAGCGGCTTTGCGAGGGTTCGAGTTTCCGAACGGAATGGTGGTGGAGTTCGTATATCCGAAGGCAGAGGCGGTGACGCTTGCGAAGGCAAATGACACGAAGATCCCAGCGATCGATCCTGCTTCCGAGGGGCGGGTGGCTGACCCGACACTCTCTCCCGAGGATATGAAGATGGTGACCCTTTGGATGCTTACGCCGAAGCCTGTGGGCCCAGGCGATACCGGACCCGGCATCGCCGCTGTGCGATATGAAGTGGCGGGAGTTCGTCCGAAGGCGAGGCCAGCCGTGGCTTCGTTGCCACACACGGCGAGTATGATGCCGCTGTTTGGACTTGCGGGGATACTGTCGTTTGGAGCGGCCGGGCTACTCGCCTACCGGCGTATGGCCCGGGTGGCATCGTAGCCGATGAGGTTCGCTGGACGGCCAGTTCTGCTTGCCGAAGTCGCCATGTGGGCGACCGGTTTGCTGTGCTGTTCGTTGCTTATCGCGTGTGCGTTGCAGGCTAATGGGGCACAGCGTGCAGCCGCTGGAATCTCCACTATAAATGCGATTGCGAGTGGAACCGAAGCAAGTAGGGGGGCTGCTTCGGAACATCGGGTGCTGAGACCGGGAGACGTGCTCGGCAGGCTGGAGATACCAGGACTGGCGCTATCGGTGCCTGTGCTTGAAGATGACGATACGGCGACGCTGGTGCGCGGAGTGGGCCATATTCCGCGCACCGCACTTCCCGGAGGGCTGGGGAACCTGGTATTGGCTGCACATCGAGACACATTTTTTCGTCCGCTGCGGCGCATACGGGCTGGCATGGAGATTCGAATAGTCACAACCGGTGGTGATTTTCGATATGTGGTGGATTCGACGGAGATTGTGTTGCCCGAGCAGGTGGGTGTGACGGCGATTGGGGAGAGGCCGGAGATGACGCTGATTACCTGTTATCCGTTCGATTTTATTGGCGCCGCTCCGAAACGCTTCATTGTTCATGCGCATTTAATCTCGCTGGACCCGGCGTTGGGAGCTTAGGCACGAATGAAATTTGCGGTGTGGAAATGGTTGCTGTGTGGTTTGCCGCTGGTGTTTGGGACGGGATCGCGCCGGGCGGACGGACAGCCTGCGGCGAAGGGCGAACTGGTGGTGACGTATGGCGCTCGTGGGCTGGAAAAGCTTTCATATAAGGGGCAGGTACTCGAAGACGTGGATCGCTTTCCTGAGGATGCGTTTCATATCTGGCATATGAAGTCGAGCGATATGAGCGGGCATGTGGTGACGACAGGGCAGTTTGGCTGGGGAGAGAACAATAGCGGGCGAGCTTGGGATGCGGGGAGCCGGACGTGGACGTATACATTCACCTGGGGGAGCATCGAGGTGCAGTACCGGCAGCACGGCGACGCGTTGGATATGGTGGTGACCGAGAGGAACAAGCCGGGCTCAGGGATTGTGTTCGACGGCGGCACGATCTATCCGATGGCGCTGCATCTGCCGCATCTTCCGGTTGGGTTCGGCAAGGGAAACTATTCGCGGTTCGCCGATAACGTGACCACGCCCGGGGTTACGGTGGCGGATTATGGCTCCGGGACGGTGGCGTCGGTGGTGGCAGATGCCGCGAAACCTCTCTATAGCGGTTTTCAGGCGACCAGTCACGAATTGGTTTATACGCCGGTTATCAGTGGGACAAGTCCGGATGCACTGGCTCCGTTCGAGCGGCACTTCGACAGGCCGGTGAAGCCGGGGCAGGTGGATACGTTTACGGTTTCGCTGCGGTTTGCGCCTTCGGGCGTGGCGGCGACGAACTTGGCGGGAGATGCTTACAAGAGTTGGGCGGCGAGGTGGCCGGCTCGTTTGTCGTGGCCCGATCGACGAATTATCGGGACGGTGTACCTGGCGAGCTCTCCGCAGGGGGATGTGAATCGACCGGGAGGGTACGGCAACAATCCGAGGCGATACTTCAACGATGGCAATGCCGGGGATTTCGACGTGGCGACGCCGGACGGGCTGGAGAAGTTTCAGGCGCGGGTGCTCGATCAGGCGGCGAAGACGGCTGCGAATCTGAAGCGGCTTCATGCGCAAGGGGCGATCACGTGGGACATTGAAGGGGAGCAGTTTCCGCAGGACACCAGCTATGTGTGCTCGCCCGACATGATCGCGCAGGCTGCGCCGGAGATGGAGAGCATGGTTGCGGACAGGAGCTCGCGTTATGCGGGCATGAAGCTCGATGACGCCTACTTCAAGACGTTACGGGATGCGGGGTTTCGTGTGGGTGTGTGTGTGCGGCCGCAGCACTTCAGCCTGGGCGCGGATGGCAGCGCGAGGCAGGTGACCTTGCCGGACTCGGAGGTGGCGCCGGAGTTGATACGGAAGATGAAGTATGCGCACGATCGCTGGGGGGCGACGATCTTTTACGTGGACTCGAGCGTGGAGAAAGATGGACAGACGCTGGATGCTTCGATACTGGAGCAGGCTGCGGAGTCGATGCCGGATTCGCTGGTGATTCCGGAGGAGTCGACGCTACGAATGTATGCTTTTGCGGCGCCGTTCAAGACGTTTCTTTTTCACGGGGACCTGGGGACAGACGCATCTGTTCTCGAGGTTTATCCGAAGGCTTTTTCGGCAAACCTGGTGAACGATGTGGATGCGGGGACGCTGGAGGCGCATCGGCAGCAACTGGTGGACTCGGTGCGGCGGGGAGACATCCTGATGGTTCATGCGGGCTACTGGCAGCAAAACAACGACACGGTGATGGAGATTTACCGCGAGGCTGGGCGGGCGAAGTGACGGGTGCGGATTAGCAGGGTTGGGGCTGTGGGGTTGGCACGGGGGCCAGGGCGTTGGAGGCGTTTAGGGCAATGCGCTCGGCGAGAGCGGATTGAACGGCCAGGGCGCGGGTCTGCCAGGTGGCGGATTGGCTGGCGCGCCAGCGTTCTTCGACGAGGCCGTCGTTGAAAGAGACCAAATGGAGTTGGTGCAAGGCTTCGGCGGCCTGCTCCGCGGTATCGACCAGGCGGAGGAGAGGCTCCTTGCGGGTGAGTTCTTCGAGTCCGCGGGTGGCGATCATGGGGCGGCAGGCGACGAGGTGCTCGTAGAAGCGGGTGCTCGATCCGGAGTAGGTGGGCTCGCACCGTTTATACGGAAGTACGGCTACGTCGAAGGCGCGGGCGTAGGAGGCGAGGGCTCCGTAGGGCTGCTTGCCGATGAAGTGTGCATTGGGATGCTGCATGACTGCCGCACGAGCACGGCGGGCGTTGGGATCGACCATGGCCATGGTGGTGGGGCCAACGAAGACCCAGGCGAGAGATGGCGTGAGGTCGATGAGGCGTTCGAGGAACAGCCAGTCCATGTTTCCGGCGAGGTTGCCGATGACGCCTGCTATCGGGCGTTTGATGGATTCCAGGCCGGGTGGACGCGGGCCGGGTTCGAGCGGTGGATGCGGGAGGAGGTTGCTCGCGCGGGTGGCGTTGGGTATGACGTGGGCCTTTGCAGGGTCGCAGCCGGCGTGCTCGGTGAGGTATTGCTTCAGCCGCTCGGAGTTGGGGCATACGAGTGTTGCGGCGCGGCACATCCGGCGGTCGAGACGATGGACCTGCGCGCGGTCGGCACTGGCGTACTCGGCGATGAGATCGGTGAGCCAATAGATGACCGGGCCTGGCCACCGCTCGGCTACCGAGGCGAAGAAGGGAACGGTGCAGATGAGAGGCGAGTGCGCGGGGTCGGGAGTCTGGCGGAGAAGCCGTTTGAAGACGGATGGGCCTGTCTGGGCAAGGAAGGACATGGGAGGACGTGCGAAGCCGCGGAGGAGGGGGAGTGTCCGGATGCGCAGGGTGGAGTGCGGGTAGAGGC
Organism: Edaphobacter sp.; assembly: GCA_965277575.1. Taxonomy (GTDB): domain Bacteria; phylum Acidobacteriota; class Terriglobia; order Terriglobales; family Acidobacteriaceae; genus Edaphobacter. Next base: position 1,187,708 of record CBDIDK010000002.1, on the reverse strand, counting down.
GCTCGGTCTCGCTGCCTTCGTGGAGGAAGGGGGGGAGAATGGTCCGGTGCGGCTCCCATGCGAGTACCGGGACCGTTTCGGCGAGGGCGGAGACGAACTCCAGATCAAGCACATCGGAGATCTGAAGCAGGTGCCATACCGGTTGCGATGAGGTGTCGGCCATTTGCGGGATTGGAACCTAGTATAGAGGTCGCGTGTATGCGTGTCTGGGGCTTTGACGAGTTATGAACGTGCGGAGAATCCGCGCTCAGGCTGCCGTGGTGGTGACGTTGATGCGGGAGCCTTCGAGTTGAAGCGCTTTCTTGGACATGGAGGATTGCATATGGACGAGCACAGTCATCATGATGCGGGGTGGGGCCTGCTTGGAGGTTCGAGTGAGAGACAGGCTGCCCTGATCGCCGAGGGAGAGCTGAATGCGGCAGCATGGCTCTTCGGAGCTTTCGACGAACTCTTCGAAGAAGGAGCTGCCGTTGAACTGCAGATGAGCGGAGGCGAAGTGGAGAGTGGAACATGCGTCGCGTACGACATGCCAGCAGGTTTCAAGCGTGTCTGCTTCGAGCAGCGCGCGGCTGAGCTCTTCGAGGTGGATCTCCTCCTGAACGGCCTGACGCATGGTCTTGTGTGAAAACGTCCTGCGTGCCGCGCTGAACTCGATGTAGCCGAGTCTTCTTACGCCGAGCAGGACCAGCAAACAGAAGAGCACCAGGATGGGCCAGACAAAGCTCTTGTGGCTGACAGTTTCGAGGACAGCAAGGGAGGCGCACATGCCGCAGACCGCGTAGAGGATAAGCGCTGCGTCGCGAGGAGAGAAGCCGAGGCCGAGTAGCATGTGGTGGATGTGGCCGCGATCGGCTTTGAAGATGGGAACACTGCGGAGGAAGCGGCGGCCGATGGCGAGGCCGACATCCATCAACGGAAGAGCCAGCGCCATGAGAGGAGCGATCATGCCGATCATCGTGCCGGTCTTCTGGCTCCAGATGAGGCCGAAGCAGCCGAGCACGAAGCCGATGGTGAGACTCCCGCAGTCGCCGAGGAAGACAGAGGCAGGGCTGAAGTTATAGCGGAGAAACGCAAGCAGAGCGCCAGCGAGGGGAACTGTGGCCAGGGCGAGTCCGAAGTTGCCGTGGATGAGCGCGACGAGAAACGTGGTGACCGTGGCGAGCAGGCCGACGCCGGTTGCGAGGCCGTCCATGCCATCGATCAGGTTGAACGCGTTGGTGCAGCCGATAAGCCAGATCAGGCTTACTGCGATCGACACCCAATGAGGAAAGTGCGACACCGAGAGCGTCACGCCAAGAGAGACCGCCAGGGTCGCGCCTGCAACCTGGCCGAGGAGCTTCTGCCACGACTTCAGCGCGAAGATGTCGTCGATGAGGCCGGTGAGGAAGATGACACCCGCAGCGGGGAGAAGACCGTGCAGGAGCTGGCCGTGCTGGATATAGATCTTGCCTTCGCTGCCTTTGAACCAGAAAAACAGACCGAGGGCGCAGGCGTAGGAGATGGCAATGGGAATACCCCCCATGCGAGGCACGGCCCGGATGTGAAACTTGCGGTCGCCATCCGGAAGATCGACCATACCGGCGCGCAGGAAGATGTCGCGGCAGAGTGGAGTCATGATCAGGCAGAGAAGAAATGCAGATGTTCCGAGTGCAAAGAGCGCGTACATTGGAGCCTCCGTTCTTGGAATCCGAGCAGGAATTCCGATGGTTAGGAGCGGGCCCGTTGTTGGTTGCCGGGAGAAGACGAAAAGCCGGCGTGCTGGGGTGTTTCCGGCATTACGTCCGAGTGGGAATCGAGAATTGCAGCGATGCGAGCGATGCTGAGTGGCAGATCGTAGTGATCGAGCAGCGCCTGACGTGCGCGACTGCCCGCTTCGTGGACAAGATGAGGGTTTTGCGCGAGGTGCAGGAGAAGCTGGGTGAGAGCTGCAACGTCGCCGCAATCGATTTGCCAGCCGCATTGATGAAGGTTGATCGTGAGGGCCGGCGTTGCTGTACGAGGTCCTATGAAAAGGACCGGCCGGCCGGCGGCGAGGATCCCGTAGACCTTGCTGGGGACGACAGAGCCGCAGCAGACATCGTGCTGGGTGACGAGACCGATGTCGCCGGCGGCGAGGCCTTCGCTCAATCGGTCGCGAGAGACATAGGGGCGGAGCTCGACGGAGTGAATGTCGTTGGCGGTGCAGAAGTCGGCGAGCTGTTGGCGCTTGCCTCCACTGCCGACGAAGAGGAAGCGGAAGCGGGGATCGTCGCGCAGATCGTTCATTGCGCCGGTGAGGGTATCGAGATCGTGCGCGAGTCCGAGGTTGCCGGAGTAGAGCAGGACGAGCTCGCTAGGGTCGCCGGGCCGGGGCATGGGCTCGATGGAGGCGCTGCTGGCCCAGTTTTCCGCGATCACGATCTTGCTGGGAGCGATGCCGCGCTGGATGAGCCGCTGCTTCATGCACTCGCCTAGTGCGATGACGCTGTCGGCGTGGCGGCGGGAGAAGTCGGCGAGCAGTCCCGTGATGCGATCGGCGGGGCCGCCGGCCTTGAAGTAGTTGAGGTCGATGGCGACGTCGGGATAGATGTCCTGCTCCCAGATGAAGTGGCGCGATCCGCGGAAGGTCTTGATGAGCGAGCCAAGAAGCGAGATGAGCGGCGGTGTGGTGAGGGAGACGACGACATCCTGATGCGGCAGAGTGAGGCCGCGAACGACGGCGGAGACGTAAAACGAAAGATAGGAGAGCACGCGGCCGACGCGTCCGCGCACGAAGGGCAGAGCTTTGACGCGGTAGATATGGACCGGTGGCGCGCCGCTCGATGCCGCGGCTGCGTAGCCTCCTTCGCCGCAGAGGACCGAGACTTCGTTGCCCAGTCCGGCGAGGCCGGTGGCAAGGTCGGTCAATTGTTGACTGGTGGCCGAAGAGTCCGGCCAGAAGAACTGGTTGATGAAGAGGATCTTCATGGGTGTACCTCCTCATGGATCGGCTTGGCGACGCTGCGAATGGTGCGTGTCTTTATGAAAACCGCAGGATTTCCGGCATAGATCTGGTAGTCGGGAACACTGCCTGTCACGACTGCGCCAGCCGCCACAACGGCACCTTCGCCCAACACGCAACCCGGGGTGAGGATACATTTCGCTCCAGCCCAGGAGCCGTCGTTTAGCTGAATGGGGGCGATCATCAGGCCGAAGCCGGGATCGGACCAGTCGTGATTTCCGGTACAGAGATAAGCTCCCTGCGAGAGGCACACGTTGCTGCCGATGCGGACGGTGGTGAGATTGTCGATCCAGCAGTGCTCGCCGATCCAGCAGTGGTCGCCGATGACGAGATGCCAGGGATACTTGACCAGGACCGACGGCTTGATGACGACGCCGTTCCCGATGCGCGCACCGAAGGCGCGCAGGAGATGAACGCGGAAGGAAGACGAGGGGATTAAGGCGGAGCGCAGGAGCGGCTGACCAAGGAAGAACCATCCGGCACGCTTGAGGAAGGAGCCGCCGGGGGAGTACCACGAGTTGTCGTACGTATCGAGGTGAATGGGCGTCATGATGTTCACGGGAAGACAAGTTCTACGTTGTGTGGAATGGGGCCGCCGCTCTGAAGCCAGCGGTAGACGTTCGCCATCTGTGTGGCGATGTTGGTCCAGTTGTATTGGGTTGCGATCAGATCGGCTCCTCTCGACCCCATCTCACGATTGGCGGAGCCGGTGTTCTGCAGGAATTCGGTGAGTGCGGTCGTGAGCCGATCGATATCGGGCTGTATCTGCCATCCGGCGCGGCGGTCTTTTACCTCTGGCATGTTGCATTGCTCGGTGACAATGACCGGAAGGCCCATGCCCATGGCTTCGAGCACGCTGACGCTGAGGCCTTCGGAGTGGGAGGGAAGAACGAAGCACTCGGCGGCGGCGAGGGCGCTCCATTTCATCGGCTGGTCCAACATGCCGGTGAAGAGGATGCGATGGTCAAGGCCGTGGAGGGCGACGAGGCGCTCGATATTCTGTTGTGTTCCTCCGGAGTCTGGGCCGGCGAGTACGAGATGAGCGTCGGGCCAGGTATTTGCGAGGTTTGCCCAGGACTTGACGAGGAGATCCAATCCCTTCTTGGCGTGGAGCCGGGAGAGGAACAGGAGGATGCGTTTGCCCTGGAGCTGGGGAAAACGTTGGAAGAAGAGGCTCGAATCTCTGGTTGAGGGGAGATCGACACCATTGGGGATAATGGCGATGGGGGAGCGCGCACCGAAGTGGATGTACTGGCTGGCCTCTGCGCGCGTAAGGGCATGCAGGCAGGCGGCGCGAGCGACGTTGGTGTGCTCGACCAGAGCGGCGTAAATGAGTTTTTTGAGGCGCTTGTTGGCGAGTGCCCAGGGTTCTAACATGCCATGTGCGGAGAGGACATAAGGCTTGTTGTGCAGGCGGGCTAATTTTGCGGCGATGGCTGTGCTCTGCTCCCAGAGACCGTGGATGTGGACTCCATCGGCACGAAGCAGCTCTTCGCTGAAAGATTGGTGAAGCTGTCGGTTGTTGAGCCATGCGGCCCGGCCTGTGGGCCAGAAAGTGAGGTTTCGAGCTTCGTATTCCGCAGGACGGAAGTGCTCATTGGGCGCGCAGAACGCGGCGAGGGGAACGTCGAAGCGCCTGGTCTGCGCGATTCTGCCGGCGAGAGCGGGCACAGCGGAGCTAAGGCCGCCGTACTTCGGATCGAGATGCGAGACGACCTGAAGCCAGCGTCCCGCCGGCTCTGCGTGCGAGGCGTGAACTGCCGCCGGGAATTGAAGCGTCGCTGTCATTGGGTGCCTCCGGCGAGCGATTGCATCGCGGGCTGCTCGTGTCGCGAACCTTGGAGAGAAGCGATGGAGAGGCCGAAGTTGGCAGGAGAGAAGTTGTGGATGATCTCCGCCGAGCGTGCGCCCATCCGATCCAGATGCGAGGGATCGAGGCCTGCGATGGTGTGAAGATGGGCCGTCAGAGATGCGGTGTCGAGCGGGTCGAAGAGGAAGCCGTTCTGGCCGGGGGCGACCAGATCGACGCCGCAGCCGCATCGGTCTGAGACGAGAACAGGCAGGGCGGAAGCCATTGCCTCGTTGACGACCAGACCCCAGGGCTCGCGTGTGCTCGGCAGGACGAAGCAGCCGGCGAAGGCGTAGTAGGGGAGGAGTTCGCGGGAGCTCTTCAGGCCGGGGAAGATGACGTCCGAGCAGAAAGGCGAGTTCGCGGCTTCGGTGCGCAGGGTCTCGATCGCGGGGCCATCACCGACGAGTACCAGAGGCCATGTGCCGCCTTGGGTTCGATACGCGGTCCAACTTGTGAGTAGGGTGGCTACATTCTTCTCTTCGGCTAATCGTCCGACGTACAGGAAGAATCTGGGGGGAAGATGGTAGTTCGAGGAAGACTCCAGACGGAGCCGGCTCGTGCCTTCGCGGAACATGTCGTTGTCGACCACATCGTAGAAGTTGGCGATGCGGTCGGCGGGGAATCCGAGCTGCCGGAGATAGGCGACGTGAGCCTTGCCGCCGGTGACCGCCCGGTCGAAGAGGCTGCGGAGCATGAGACCCTTGGCCCACTCCTTCCACCAGACACGCTTGTGGTCGCCCGCGGTGCTTTCTGTCATCAGAACGCTGACGCGGCCATGCAGCTTCGCCCAGAGAGCAGCAGCAATCGCCGGGAGGGTGTAGTAACCGGGGACGAGAACGACGCCCGGATCGAGGTGTGAGAGGCGCGACCAGAGAGCACGGGAGAGGCGCAGCTTGTCGGCGTCACGCCAACTGCTCTCAGGCATGAGGGTTTCGATGGCGAGATTCGGTGGCAGGTCCTCACGAAACTTCAGGCCTTTATGGACGCCGACTCCACCGACCAGTTCGATACCCGCGACCCTGCCGGTGAGCGTTGGCGCCGAGTCCAGGCCGCGGAAGCGAGCTACGTGGTAGGGGTACCAGTCGATCCAGATAACGGCTACGCGGCACGGAGGGGCGTTATGCATGGGGCGCTCCCTTCCACCCGGTCCATGAACTTGCCGTATTGACAGGAAGTATTTCGAGAGGATCGCGCCGGTGAGCAATCTTTCGGCGGCGATATTGTGGTGCGGGTGCGTGGAGCGCCCAGCGCCAGGTGAGCCAGCAGGGAATCGAGAGCAGAAGCGTGCGGAAGATGACAGCCTCCATGGTCTGCATGACGAGATAGATGGACAGTGCGGAGAGGACGACGTACTGGCTCGACCATGGACCGCCCACGGTGACGGCCTTCTTCCACACGTAGCCGTAGCCCCAGCCGAGCACGGCCATGAACGGTACCGCGAACCACCACACTTCGATCCAGAGATCGGCGATGATGCCGGGGGCGGAACCGACAGCGCCCACCCAGCCGAGCGTGTCGCCGAAACCCTCGCCGGTGCCTGCGTTATGAAGGAGCTCCGGCACACCGAAATCTTCGTACTTGGTCGGCCAGATTGCGCTGGGGATGGGCCGGACCATGATCTGGGCGAGGTAACGCCGCATCCAAAAGTAATGGTCGCGACGCTCCGCGCTGAGCACGGTGCCCGAGCCGTAGATATATTCGTTGCCGGTGTCCGGCTTCTCGACGATATTGCTGACATCGGTCTTGAGGTCGAAGCTGGAGCCGAGGTAGATGTTGCTTCGATTGGTGACGAGAAAGAGAACCAGCCAGCCGAGACAGAGGCCGCCGAGACCTACAGCGACAATAGGTGGCCGCTTGGTCCGATTGACGTACCAGCCCATCAGGAGGACGACGCAAAGAGCGAAGGTGGGGCCACGCCGTCCCATCAGCAGTGCGCTGGCGAGCCACGGAAGGCCAAAGAGGCAAGCCTGTGCGATGGCCCAGATGCGCGGGCCGCCGGAGGACAGGGCAGTGATGGCGAGGAGGACGCCTACGAGCAGGAGAAGACTTCCGTCCCGCACGTATCCGCTGTCGTCCCAGCCTCCGGAGTAGGAGGCGCTGAACGCGTTGACGAAGCCGCCTACGTTGATGATGGTGATGCTCCAGCAGGTGAGGCCGAGACTGCCTGCGATGGCGGAGCCGATCAGGATGCGCCGGCAGACGCGCTGCGAACGCTTCGTCACCGTAGCTTTGGGCCCGCGCAGGCGAACGCCGACGCTAAGACAGGCCACAACGAATGCCAGCACGCCCAGAATGTAGAGCGTTTGAACATAGACCAACTGCTCGTTATCGAAGAAACGGGCGAGCCCATTTTCCTGGAAGAGCTTCCAGGGCATCCACCCGTAGAGGAAGGCGAGCATCGGCCCGATATAGACCAGCGGATGGAGCACGTCGCGGCTGCCGTCAAATGCGATGACAACCCCAAAGACGGCGATGGCCGCAGTCGCGATGAGCATGAGCTCAAACATTGGACCGCCTCCTGCCCATGCGGGATCGAAGCGCGGTGGTGAGTGTCAGCATGGCCGCGGCGGAAGGAAGCCAGCGGTGCCGCTTGCCCAGGAGGATGAGCCCGGCCGAGGAGAGCACGAGCAGAACGAACATGATGCCGGTCAGCGGCAGTGTAAGAGCGGGCCTGGCGTCGCGCAGGAGAGCGAGAGCCGCAAGGGAGCCGCTGCTGAGCGTGGCCAGCAGAAACATCGCCGTCATGCCCTCGGGTACATGATCCTTTCGCTTGAGGGTGAGCAGGACGAGGCTGGAGGAGAGAACGTGTCCGGCGAAGTAGATCGTCATGGCCTCCCAGGCGGTGCCTCCGTTGAACAGGAAGACGCTTGCGGCGGTTGCGACGAAGATGGCCCAGACGGTATTGATGACGCCGGTGGCGCGTATGGAGACGATGGTGAGGCGCGCAGCCGCGGGAGCATTCCCCATATGGACGACCGCGATGGCGAGGCCGATGGCCACCGTCACGCCGGCGGCGCTGTAGGCGTGGCCATACAACAGGGTCAGCGCCCATGGCACGAAGACAATGCCCGCGGAGGCAAGCACAAGGGCTACGCTGGACGAAGCATAGCTGCAGAGCGCCATAACCCGGTGAGGCGTCCTGGTGTCTTCTCCGCCGGGGTCGGCCATCACGGCGTAGCTGCCCTCGGTGAGCAGTCCGGGCGCGATGCCGACGAGGTTGCGTAGCTGGCTTGCGATGGCGAAGAAGCTCATCTGCACGAGCGTGGTGTCGGCGCGAGCGACCAGCGTCATGAGCCACCAGCCGGCGAGGTTGGAGCCAATCAGGCCCGCGAGCTGGATGAAGCCAAACGCCCATACCTCGCGCAGCATCGATCCCAGGTGCGCCGCCGCGCCAGGACCCGCGTTGTTGTGCAGCCGGAGCGGTCCGGCAAGTAGCAGGCAGACAACCACGGCAGTGATCGTGGTCGCCCCCTGCAGTACGATCATGCGAACTGGGCTGTGGGTGTGGGCGGCCGCAGGCAGCAGCGTAAGCATCCCGACGCCGACGACAAGTGAGAGCAGAACGAGAGCCGTGAGGCGCCGTTGCCCGACAAAAAATCCGCGGGCACACTCGAGCAGGATGATGCCGGAGGCCGAGACGGCAGCCCACCGGAGAAGCCCCGTGAGCTCCTGCTTTCCGAGGAGATGTGCGATAGGAGCTGCGCCGAACCACAAGGCCATTGCAGCGAGCGACGCCGAGATGAGCGAGACGATCGCGAGAGCTCGGGCGAGGGTCGAATACTCCGGAGTGCCGTAGGGGTACTTGCCGGAAAAGCGTGCCGCGGTTGCGCCTATCCCTCCCGCGGCATAGGTGGAGATATTGTTGGCGGTAGAGATGGCGAGTGAGTAGGCGCCAAAGGTCGAAGCTCCGCCCAGCCGGGCAGCGAGGATGTTGGCGAGGAAGCCCGTGCCGCGCTCGATGACCACGCCAAGCCCAAGCGCGGAGGTGCCGCCAAGAAGTTTGCTGGTGACGTGTGCAGGAAGCGAGGATGTGTCCGCCGTGGGGACCGGAACAGTCGTGCCGAGAACCATAGGCGCAATCGGCTGCAGCCCTGGATCGTTCAGGGCAGCCAGGGCCGTGTTGTCTGCCGCTTCTGTCGCCAAGCACGTGTTCATTGGCCGGCCGCAACCTTAGTGTCGATTTCTGTTCCCTGCTGATAGCGGTAGTAGGAGCCGTAGTAGCTGGATCTGCCCTCGCGTACCGGATCGAAATCGTTCAGGATGGTTCCGACGAGACGGACTCCATCATGGTCGAAGAGGTCGCGTGCGTTGGCCGCTTCTTCCCGTGTCGTTACGCCCGCACGGAAGACGAGGATGGCGCCGTCGGTCTGGCCGGCGAAGATGCGCGCATCCGCCATATAGAGCGTCGGGGGAGTGTCGATGAGAATGACATCGAAGTCCTTGGACAAACGAGCGAGCAGGCCGCCCACATAGGGCGAGTGCAGAAGCTCCACGATATCTTCATCGCCCCTGCCTGCAGGAATTACGGCAAGGTTGGAGTGGCTTGTACGCAGGGTGAGGACGTCGGTGGGCACCTTCTCCAGGTCCAGTTCTCCGCGCAGAATGTTGCGCAGCCCGAAGTCATTGGAGAGCCTGAAGGCATTGTGAAGGTTCGGCTTGCGCAGGTCCCCGTCTATCAGGACCACACGCATCTTCGATTTGCTCAGGGCCACGCCCAGGTTGGATGTGACCGTCGTCTTTCCTTCGCCGGCACTCGGGCTTGAGACAACATAGCTGCGCGAGCGCTTGCTTGAGTCCCATAGCAGGATGGAGAATGTGGCGTTTCGATAGGCTTCGGCAGCGAGCGAGAAGTTATCATCCCATCGCGTGAGCGCGAGTGCTTTTCCCTGATTGGCCTGTGCTGTGGTCTCACGCAGTGAGAGAGAGCGCGCAGGGGAATAAATCTTCTGCGGCGCGCGTTGCGACGTGGGGATAACGCCGAGTTCGTGGACATGGAGGAAGCGTTCCACATCGCCGGGCAGTCGGAAGACCTTCAGGTTCCGCTCCTTGAACAAGGCGAGTCCTATCCCTAAGAGCGATCCCAGGACCAGGCCCGCGGCCCCAGCTAAACCGCGGCGTGGGGAAAAGGCAAGCTTCGGCGGCTTTGCTGCGTCGACCACGCGTATGGTCGCGGCCTGCATGGCAGAGGCGAAACCTGCCTCCTTGGCGCGCTCGAGCAGTGTCTGGTAGAGCTGCTGTTCGGAGTCCAATTCCCGGCGCAGGAGGCTGACCTGAGCGATCTTCTGCAGATCGGAAGATACAGTTGCCTCCTGGGCGTGGTAAGCGAGGGCGAGTAGACTTTCCCGGTGGCGTGCCGCGGCGTACTCGTTGTCCTGGCGATGGCCGCTTGTCGTCTGCGATGCGAGTAGACCAGCCTCAGCCTCCTGAATTTGCGAACGTAGGTGGATGACCTTGGGATTTGCCTCGGTAAGTGGCGGCACAAGCTCGGCGATGCGGCTGCGGAGATCTGCAAGCTTTAGTTCATAGGCGCGATGGGTGGGATTGTCGAGTACGTCAGGAAGGGTGTCGGGGGCCGCTGTATGAGCGAGGCCCGACTGAGCCTCCTTTTCCATTCGGTCCGCCTGGGCTTTGACCAGTTCGTCCTGCAGCGAACGCAGGCGATCCTCGCCGACCGTTGTGCTGGTCTGGCTTAGCATGAGGCCATTTCCGCCTACGGCTGCTTCGAGCTTCTTCTGCGACTCCTGCGCTCGCACGCGAACATCGGCTACCTGACGGGTAAGCCACGCGCTGGTTTTCTGCGCCTCCGTGGCGCGCGTCTGGAGATCCTGCTCCTCAAAGGTGCTGGTCAGGGTGTTGCAGAACTTTGCGGAAAAGTCCGCATTCCAGGAGTCGCATGTGATTTCAACCAGGCGTGTAAGGCCAAGCGGTTTGACCTTGATACGCTTGGCGGCATCGTCCACGAGAGCTTTGTAGGCGATCGGCTTGCCGGTGGGAATGTGTAAGAGACGCGCCATTCGGGAGAGCAGGTCGTTGGGTTCGATGAACTGCGGATGCGGCTCATCGAGCAGACGGTCTGTCGTTTGCTCCATGAGCGTATCGCTTTGCAGCAGTTTGATCTGTGTCTGCAGATTGGTATCGGCATCCGCTGCAGTGTTGTCGCCGGTGGGAGCGACAGAGCGCATGTTCATGAAGTCGCTGTTCAAGCTTTTGATATCGAGCGACGTGCGCGTGCGATAAAGCGGGAGCGAGTGGATGCTCAGCAGAAAGCTGAGTGCAATTCCTCCGAGGCCGCAAAGCAGGATCAGCCTGCGATAACGCAGAAACGTGCGCAGGTACTCGGCGAGAAGACCCTCCCGCGGTTCCTCTTCGGCCATCTGCGGCACGGTTGAGGAGTCCAGGGCCAGCGCCTGACGTGTGGGAGCAACAGTCTTCCAGGCGCCTTGCCGCTTGAGGAATCGATCTCTCATTCATTTACCTTTCGGGGCGAAGTGCAGCCGCCGGAGTTTATTTGTAAATCAGGAGCCCCGAACCGACACCGATCGCCGCTTCCATCGCACGACGAGCGGTAACCTTCGCGCCGCTGTGTGGGATGAAAAGTACGTCATTCGCATATAACTGCACGTCCGGCGCTTTGCCGGCGAGGATCTTGTTTAGATCGACCGGGATCTCTCGCGGCACCCCGTCGCCGCCCGGAACAGGTCGCAGGATGCGCGAACGGCCTGCGGCATTGTCTGGCGCCAGACCTTGCGCGAGGGCGACCGCCTGTAGGAGCGAGAGGGTGGGATGGGTATTCAATTGGAATCCACCCGCCTTCTGAACGTCTCCAACCACGTAGATCAGGTCTGCCTTCGGAACCGAAACGACGTCGTTCGGTTTGATCAGGATGTTCTGCTCCGGGTACTTCGAGGACATCAAGGAATCGACAGAAAAAGTGGCGGTGCTGTAGCCGGTGCTCAGATCCACCTTGGCATTGGAGGCATCGATCTTGCCCCATTTCTGCTCTCGAGTCACGATCACGTTCGGACCGGCATCAGGCTTCAAACCGCCGGAAAGGGAGATGACTTCCAGCAAACGCTTCGCACCTGCAAGTTGATGCACCCCGGGGTTGTTTACCTCCCCGATCACAGAGACCGGCCGGCTATCGCTCGAGGCGAGATTCACCGAGATTTCAGGAGAGTTGATGTACTTGCTGAGCTTTGCGGCGACCTCCGACTTGAATTGTTCCAGTGTCAGTCCGCTGGCTTGGACTCGTCCCGCAAGTGGCAGATCGAGATAGCCACCCGGGTCGATCTTGAGCGGCTTGTCCGAAATTTCGTCCAGATCTGTAACGTGCAGGACGATCTGATCGCCTTCACTCAGCACATATTCTTCCGGAGCATGAGCACGCCTTTGCAAGCCGGTCTGCGGATGGAGCTGCAAGGCAGGGGATGCGGCAAATAGTACGGCTATGATGAGATTCTTGATCATGGCTTCCTTATTATTTGTTACGAAAACTATCCAGCCTGTAGATGCGGGGGGTCGTCAGTTGCCGACAATACTTGCGCTTGCGTAGTAGGTCTTGTTAGACATGATGCACATGGTGGGAAGATAGTCAGATCGAATTTAAAGGGTGTAGTTTATCGGCGACAATATCGTAGGGGACCGGTTTCACAGATGCATTCAAGTTGACGTTACCGAGAGTGACCTAAGTCACTGAATTGTGTTTCGAGCTAAACCGCCAGCGTGCCTGGTTGCGCTCAGCAATTGGGCAGCGTTAGGGGTTGAATTATCAGCTGCAATTAAGACTCCAACGAAATAGCCCAATATCTACAGCACCGGACCATGACTGCGCATGTCTGCTTATGCACAGGTTTGCAAAAATTAGGCAAATCTCTCCACTCACAAAACAGGGTGAAACGCGCATGGCCTTCTAGGTAGGTAGGTAACCCTGGTGGTGTGAGTTGTTATGGGAGCTGGCGCAGCACTGCGATTGTGTAGACACTGCGATTGTGTAGACTATGATTGTCGAGACCAGATAGAGAATACGAAGCGCCCCGAATAGAGTGGGTGTATTTTTCTGTGTCTCGATGCTGGTGAATCTGTATGCCAAACCGGTCTCAGGTAAGGCCGGTCGCCGGAGCGAAATTTATGGCCTTTCAAGCTGACGTATTGAAGATTCCGGAGCCGGAGGCGCCTGCCGTGAAGTCAAGTGCCACAACGAAGCCGATCAACGTCCTCGCGTATGTCCATCTGCGAAATATCTACGGTTCGACGGGCGCTGGAAGAACCGCGCGGCAGATCACGGAGCATCTCGCACTGCGCGATGACATGAGTGTGCGCATTCTTGCGGACGCCAGTGACAAGGCGCGGATATTGCCGCTGGTACAGCAGCCCTGGACAGATTATCGATATCACACCTTCGTCGCCGACACCTCGCGTCAACAGGCGCGCTGGTTTTTTCTCGACAGCCCGAAGGCCGAATCTTTCTGGCCTGAAGCGGAGATCGTCTTCTGCACGGGCGAGTCGTACGTCCCCGTAAATAAAGCTCGCCTGGTGATGACCGCACATGACGCGGGATATTTCGAACCCGGTGCGCATATCCGGGACATGAAGTATTGGAAGACGAGGCTGAAGTGGGAGGTGCTTTACAAGAAGCTCGATCGCACAGTGGATATGTTCCACACCGTCTCGCAGTTTTCAGCAGAGCGGCTTGGGCACTTTTTCCCGAGCATCAAATCCCGCATACGCGCGGTTTATAACGGCGTGACACCTCACTTCTTCGATCCTGTCCCTGCTGCGGGGCGCCTTTATGTGGAGCAGGCTGGTCTTTCAAACCGGCCCTTCGTCCTTGTGCCCGGTGGTCTTCACTTCCGCAAGAATGCCGAGCTGATTCTGGCCGCTTCTCCGTTGTTGCTGGAACGCTTTCCGGACTTGATCGTCGCGGTGGTCAACCATACCAACCCCGTCTATGCGGAGAAGTCGAAGGTGCTTGGTCCGAATTTCCGGCTGCTCGGCTTTGTGCCGGATGAGGCATTGCATGCGCTGTACACTGCGGCGACCGTGGTCTGGTATCCATCGCGTTACGAGGGATTTGGTCTCCCTGTCGTGGAAGCGATGGCGTGTGGCGCGTCGGTGGTAGCCAGCAACAGCTCGTCTATTCCAGAGATCGCAGGAGATGCCGCGCTGCTTATAGACCCAACGGATGCCAGGGCCCACGCGGACGCGATCACCGGCCTGCTTACGGACTCTCTGGCGCGGCAGCAGTTTTCGATAACGGGCAGAGAGCGTGCGAAGCAGTTTACCTGGGCCGCCTGCGCGGGCGAACTCAAGCAGCACTTCGAAACGCTGCTCTAGTTGTGGACGGGTTGCCAAAGACTAAAAGGAGACGATGCCCGCTACTCTCAATTCTGCAAAGTTGCCACCTGAAGAACGCGTCACTCAGCCGGTTGTGCGGGATAGTGTAGAAATGGCTGAGGCACGGGGTTCGGCACGCAAAGCGGTCGTTGTTCATGGCGGCGCGCGAGACTCCTACCAGCTTGCGCTTGCGCTATCCGAAGCCGGTCTGCTCGACTCACTGGTGACGGACCTGTTCTGGCCCACCGATCGCAGATGGGCTCGCCTGGCTACGAATATGCTGCCGGCGCGTCTTCGGTTGCTTCTCCTTCAGCGGAGCCGCTCCGGCCTTCCGTTTAGGGAGGTGAGACTGTGCCTGCTGGATGGTCTACGTTGCCTCCTGTTGGATAAGATCCCCCGGGTTCCGTTCTCCATCCGGCGACGAAGTAACCGGGCTGCAGACGCAGCGCTGGGGAGAGCGGCGGGCAAGCGGGCTGTTGCTGCCGGGGCCGGGCTCGTCAGTTACAGCTACTTCGGCTTCGATGCGATGCGTCAGTATGGACGGCCTGCGATGCTGTTTCAGGTGCATCCACACCCTGCCACAGTGCGACGCCTGTTGAACCAAGAGTTGGCCGATCACCCGGACTGCGCAAGTTCGTTACGGCAGGAATGGGAGCTCGCGCTGCCGGAAGAAGATTATCAACACCTGGTCAGCGAACCGGCCATGGCGACGCACTTTCTGGCGGCCTCGACGTTTACACGGAACAGCCTTATCGAGCATGGCACGTCCGCATCGGCGATAACGGTCATTCCTTACGGCGTCGATCTTGAGCATTTTCATCCTGCGCCTAAGACGTCTGTTATAAAACCCGATTCGCGGCTGCATTTACTTTTTGTCGGTCGCATCAATCAGCGCAAGGGCATCAAGTACCTGCTGCAGGCTTTGGGCTTGTTGAACACCGATCAGGTGCGGGTGACGGTGTGTGGGCGGGTGGTGGACGATCTGGAGTTGTTTCGTCCGTTCGCTTCACAGGTTGAGATCCGGCCTTCGGTCAGCGCGAGTGAGCTCGTCTCGGCATACCAGACGGCTGACCTGTTCGTATTTCCCTCGGTTGTTGAAGGTTTCGGGCAGGTGCTTCTGGAAGCGCTCGCCTGCGGGCTGCCTGTTCTTTCAACGACACACACCGCTGCTCCAGACCTGATCGAAGATGGAGTCGAGGGATTTATCGTCGAGCCCCGTCGCGCCGATCTGCTGGCGAGCAGGATTGCATGGGCGCTCGATCATCGCTCCGAGTTGGCGACGATGAGCGAACGTGCGCGGGCTGGAGCGGAGCGGTTTACCTGGTCACGATTCCGTCGGAGCGCGGCTGACGCTGTAGGCCGCTATCTGGCGACGCAGTACGGAACGCGAACGTGATTCGTGATTTAGCTTCAGAGACCCCGAACCCCAACCGCCGCGCCGATGTCTGTATCGTCGGTGCGGGTGCGGCGGGCATCGCTCTTTCGGTGGAGTTGGTGCGTCTCGGGAAGAGCGTTACGCTGCTTGAGGGCGGAGGACAGGCTCTTGAAGAGGCATCCCAGCGGCCTTACGCGAGCGAGGTTGAAGCTCTGCCCCATCGTGGCCTTCACAATGGCCGTTTTCGCGTTCTGGGTGGCACCACCACAATGTGGGGCGGCCAGATTCTTGAGCTGGATGCTCTCGATTTTGAGAAGCGAGCGTGGGTCGCAGGGAGCGGCTGGCCAATTTCCAAGGAGGAGTTGGCTCCGTACTATGTCCGGGCGCTGCAACTCGAAGGCGTCGCTGGCGCACTGCACAACGACGAATCGGTCTGGAAGAAACTTGGGCAGCCGCCGCCGGAGTTTTCTCATTTGCAGGCGTATATGTCTCGATGGTGCCCAGAGCCGAACTTTGCGACGCTCCACCGTGCCTCGCTTGAGCGGAGCGAGTCAATCGAGGTATGGGTCCACGCGAACGCCGTACAGCTTGTGATGGGCGATGACCAAGCTCGGGGTGTGCGCTGCCGGACGCAAACAGGAAAGGAAGCGATGTTCGTAGCTGACGAATACGTCTTCTGCCTTGGCGCGATTGAATGTTCGCGCTTCTTTCTTCAGCCCACAGGCGGCGCGTTGCCGTGGAACGAGTCCGGGCTATTGGGCCGCCACTTTCAGGATCACATCGACTGCAATGCCGCGGCCGTGGTTCCCCATTCGAACGCCGCATTTCATCAGATCTTCGACACGATTTTCCTGAACGGCTATAAGTACAACCCCAAGCTCAAGCTGGATAAGGAGACCCAGGAAAGGGAGGCTCTGCTGAATGCAGGCGCTACCTTCTTTTCGACCAGCGATGCCGATGAGGTCATACTCAGAATCAAGACGACGGCAAAGCATTTACTGCGCGGCAGGTTGAGAGAGATTGAAGCGCGAGATGCATGGCAGATTGTGCGCCACAGCCCAATGCTGTGGAAGCACAGCTACCGATACGCGATCGAGCATCGTGCTTTTCACCCGAAGTCCGCCCAGATCAAGATGAGAGTTCATTGTGAGCAGGAGCCGGCATCGTCCAGCGCGATCACTCTCTCGGATGAGAAAGATGAAGTTGGGCTTCGGCGGACGAGGCTGTCGTGGACGATTTCGAATCTTGAGTTGAGGACGATCCGCAGGTTCGCCGAGGTGGCCCGACACTCTCTTCGTGCGTTGGCAAACATCATGATCGACGCAGAGCTTGAGGCGGGGAATGCGAGCTTCCGGGCACGCTGTGAAGACAGCTTCCATCATATGGGCGGTATGCGGATGGATGATTCTCCACGGTGCGGCGTGGTGGACACCGACCTGCGGCTTCATGGCACGTCCAATGTATATGTCTGTAGCAGTGCGGTCTTTCCAACGTCTGGATTTTCCAACCCAACCCACACGTTGCTTGCGCTCGCTTCGCGTCTTGGCGAGCGGCTTTCCAAGCTATAGTTCTTATTCGCTGCGATATAGGATACGGGCGGCAGCGGCCTCTGGCGGCAGCGACCTCTATCGACGCTGCGCCGATTGCGAGAGCGAACGTTGTTTCCATGCAGAAATAGTTTCCAAACGATAGCGTCCTCCTGTATAACCCTGTTGCATACGGTTGTGGGCTACGCCGGGAGAGCGACTCGATGAAGCGATGCATGACAACTCTGATCTTCTTCTGGAGCGTTGGAGTGATGACGCCGGCGCAGTCGTGGCAGAAGATGAAGATGCCCACGATCTCAGATGTCGCGTCTGCCTGGAAGACGCCGCCGCCGGAGTATGGACCGGAGCCTTACTACGGCTTTGGCGGAGCGATGGATGAGATCGTCATGCGGCGCGACCTGGACACCTTGAAGGCGCTCGGCTTCCAGGCCGTGACCGTGCAGGCCGGGGCAGACATGCCATATCCCTACCTGTCCGAGGGCTACTTCAGGCTGTTCCGCAGCTTCGTAGAAGAGGCCGGGAAACGCAACATGCGGGTGTGGATCGTAGACGATGCGGGGTATCCAAGCGGGTTCGCGGGCGGCAAGTTTACGGAACTGAAGCCCGAGCTAAGGATGCAGGCGCTGGTGGTGTCGAGAAAGTTTTCCGTAATTGGCGGAGAGGTTGTGAAGCAGGCGTTGGGACCGGCTGTGGTGGCCGCCATGGCGGTAGATTCCACGGCCGGAGCGAGTGTTCCACTTACGGTTACAAATGGCGATATTGCGTGGACCGCACCGGCAGGGAACTGGCAGGTGTATGTGATCGAGCATCAGTTCAGGACGTCGCCCACAAGATCCGATACCAACCCGAAGCGGGTGAAGGACGGATCGCAGTCGCTCGAGGACTATCTCGATCCCGCGGCGACGATGCAGTTCATCGAGTTCACGCACGAGCGGTACAAACGCGCGATGGGCGATGAGTTCGGCAAGACGATCATGGGATTTCGCGGCGATGAACCGGACTATTCCATCAGCGGCATACCCTGGACGCCGAAGTTGTTCGAGCGATTCCAGGCGGTAAAAGGGTATGACGTACGGCCATTTGTCGCAAGCTTCTTCCTTCCGAAGTTGACTGCAGAACAGCAGCGCGCCAAGGCCGATTACTGGGACGTCTTTTCGCAGATGTTTCGTGACGGCTTCTTCAAGGTGCAGGGGGATTGGTGCGCGGCGAACCACCTCGAATACCAGGTTCACCTGAACCATGAAGAGATGGAGATGCAGCTCGTGCGCAGCGAGGGCGAGTTCTTCCGGGACATGAGATACGTCCAGGTGCCGGGGATCGACACCATCTGGCACCAGATCGATCCCGATACCATCTCCGACTTCCCCCGGCTGGCGTCCTCTGTTTCGCACATATACGGCAAGCCGCGTGCCTTTACCGAAAGCTTCGCGGCGTATCGCCCTTTGCCGAACCTCGAGCAGGCACGCTACATCCTGAACGAGCAGTTTGTGCGCGGCATCAACCTGGTGGAGGTCATGTACTTTCCTTCGACGAGTAAGGGCGTCCGGCCTGCACCTTCCTTCATGGCAGATCCCGGCTTTCCCGCATTGATGCGCTACACGCAGCGGATGAGCTACCTGATGGCGATGGGCAGACCCGCCGCATCGGTCGCGTTGTATCTTCCATCGAGCTCCATGTGGATCGGCGATGCGGCTTCGGACAGAGCTTTTGTGGCCGCCGAAGAGATGCTGTCGGAGCGGCAGGTCGACTTCGATATCGTCAGCGAAGATGCGCTGGCGAAGGACCTCATCGCGGGCCACGGTACGCTCCAGACGCTGAGCGGCAACCGGTTCACCACCGTCCTGCTGCCAGGCACATCTCTGCTCTCGCAAGCTGCCGTGGACCGGCTTCGCGCGTTTGCCAGCGGAGGCGGCCATGTGCTTTTTCTGGAACACACCCCATCCTTGATCGCAGGCAGGACGATCCTGGACGCTCGAACGGCTACGCATGCGGATTTTTCCTGGGCGTCCGTCGTAACCGGCGAGCTTCCGCCGACCTCGACACCGCCAGCCCAGCCACCGGTGGCACCTCCTGCTCCTCAGGTCGTTCCCGCCGCGATAGAAGTAGCGGTAAGCGCGGCAATCCCGAGCCCCGATGTCAGACTGGATACGCGTGATACTGCGCTGCGGTGCATGAAGCGCAGGCTCAGTGACGCGGATGTCTATCTTTTCTTCAATGAGAGCGCACGGCCTCTGTCCCATGAGGTGACGCTGCGCAGTGCCGGGGGCCGAGTCGAGGTCTGGAATGCGGAGACGGCGGAGATTACGCGTCTCCATGCGATCAGGAGCAAAGGTTCGCTGTCCGTGAAGCTTACGCTCGAACCGTATGAGGCGCGGGTACTGATGATTCGTAAGTAGCGTGAGCGGTTATAAGGTCTTCCCATCCGCGGTCGCTAGCTGTGTGTCTTTTGCGGCGCGGCTCAGCAGGATGCGCAGGTCCGTCACCTTGTCCAGGTGAAATGCCGGAACGCCCGCTGGCGCCGTGACGGCGATGAAGTCCGCGCGTTCGACGCTGTCGAGATAGAAGCTCGGGCGCGGGTCGGGCGCCATGCATTGCACCTCGACGTGGCTCATCTCCAGATTGCGGATGTGCCGTAGAAAGAAGCCTTGCGAAGGCATGGGGCCGAACATGCCGGGGTCGGGGTACTTGGCTTCCAACTCCGGCGGTCGAATTGCCAGCGAGTCCTGAGCGGCACCGCCCACATGCTGCTGATAGATGTTCGAGAGCTTGATGTCCTTGAGCGGGTAGTCGGGAATGCCGCTGAGAATGGAGCCAAGCCTCGAATCGGCGTTGTAGCTGACGAGATTATTGATGGAGATGCGTTGCATCGTGCCGATCTTCGTGCTCTCCTTCGGGCCGCGCAGCCGTGAGCCGAGGCGGATGAATATGGGCGAGGTGAAGATATCGCGCATGGTGATGTTGGAGATGGCGATGTCCTCGCACAGCGCGCCGTCTTCGCTTTCGAGCGCGAGGCCATTGCACCCCTCGAAGACGCAGTTGGAGATGGTGATGTTCTTGAAGCCGCCGTTCGATTCCGTGCCGCACTTGATCCGGCCGGTGCGTGGGACCTTGGCGTCGGGCGCGAACTTCTTGAAGGTGCCATCGAGAATGGTGCCGAGCTCGTAGGTGCCGGTGACGTAGCAGTTGGTGATGGTCAGGTTTTCAGTAGCCCGGCTGTAGCCGAGCGCATAGCTGCTCTTGGGGCAGATGCCGTCGTCCCACGGCGAGTTCACGGTGCAGTTGGAGACATGAACGTTCTTGCAGCAGTCGATGTCCATGCCGTCGCGGTCGGTGTCGATCTTCAGGTTGTCGATGGTGAGGTTGTCTACACCGGTCAGCAGCAGGCCGAAGTGGCCTCCCTTGAGGATCGAGAAGTCGCGGAAGATGATGTTGCGGCAGTTCTTCAGGGCGATGGTCTTGTTGCCGACGCCCGGCTGTTCTGCCTTGTAGATTGGATAGTTGCCGCGTGCCGCGCGAGTGGCTCCGAAGCTTAGGCCCTTGCCATAAAGCAGGCCCGGACCGGTGATGCTGACGTCGTTGATCTCCTCACCCCAAAGCAGCGAGTTGTGCCAGTGGTTGTGGCCGTAGTCCTGGTAGGCATCCCACGTTGTATTCGGCTCAGCCGTATCGTAGGTGCCGCCATTGTAGCCTGTGGTCTGGCCGGGTAGCGGGGAATCCGCAGCAACTACGGTTGCGCCCTGCGAAAGATAGAGCGCGACGTGACTCTTCAGGCGGATGGAGAAGCAGAGCCAGTTGCCGGCCGGAAAGAAGACTGTACCGCCACCGGCTGCCGATGCTGCTTCGATGGCTTTGTTGACGGCTGGGGAATCGACTGTCTTGCCGTCGCCGAGCGCGCCGTATGTCCGGATATCGTAGACGGTCTGTCCCGTTGCCGAAGGCGTGGCCGCGTAGGCGGCAGGAGCGGCGGTCACCGCGGCTACAGCGATTCCCATACTGCCGAAGCGAAGAAGTTCCCGGCGGGCGGAGTTGAAGGAGTCCATAGGGACGCAATGCTAGCAGACTGAGTGTGCTCATTGGAAGTGTTCCTGCTTTGAATTCCAAGTTCCAATTTAGGGAGGGAGAGCCGTAGGGGCGGTGGGAAGACGGCCGGCGATTTCAGTCATGAACCACATTTGGTACGCGTTATCCACTGCTATTTATAGGGTTAGCCGTGTTCTGTCTTGATTGGCGTTGGTTCGCGAGGCATACTCCAACAAGAGTCTGCGGGATTGGACGATTGACCGCAGGGCGAGGCGAACCGAGACACCTACGTGACCCGATATAGCCGTGAAGACGTAATCCGGATCCTGCACCTGCATGTGCGCCAGCTTGCGGCGTGGGAGCGAGCAGGGCTGATCTCCCCCAGCGAACACTACACCTTCGAGGCGTTGAGCCAGTTGCGGACGATGCGCGACCTGCAGGCGACCACGCGCATCTCGGCCAAGAGCATACGAGCGTCGGTGGATGCGATGCAGCGTGTGGCGGGTATGCGGAATCCGCTCATGGAGACGAGCTTCGTGCATCGGGGGTCCAGGCTGAGCTTCCGGCATGGCGGCGCGTTGATGGATCCGATGACCAGGCAGCTTGCGTTCGATTTCGACACATCGCCCGAACGGCAACTGCGTGTGGTCGGCAGGGTGGATGCGTCAGCCCGACAGGCGCGCGACATGCAGGAGATGTTCCTGAGAGCGGTGCAGATGGAGGACACTCCGTCGACAATTCCGAAGGCGATGGAGATGTACCAGTGCATCCTTGCAATACGCCCGGCACACGCGCCTGCGGCCATCAACCTGGGAACCATTCACTACAACCTGCGGGAGTATGCAGAGGCGGAGCGGTTCTACCGGCAGGCTACGGTGGCGGACCCGGAGTATGCGCTTGCATTCTTCGATCTTGGCAATGTGCTGGACGAGATGCAGCGGCTGGAAGAGGCGACGGCAGCCTACCAGAGGGCAGTGGCGCTGGTGCCGCAGTATGCCGATGCTCACTATAATCTCGCGCTCTCGTATGAGCGGCAGGGCCAGCGGAGAAAAGCGCTGCGGCACTGGCTGGCTTATGTGCGGCTCGACCGGGCGGGTCCGTGGGCCAGCCATGCGAAGGACCAGGCACGCAAGATTCTGAATACCGAGAAGCTGTCGATTGTGAGTCGGCGTGGGCGGCTGGTCAGGACCGCTGAGTTGGCTGAGCTTCAGGGTAGCTGATGCCGGAGTGGCTCAGACGAGCGATCGTTGCGCTTCGCAGGCCAGCGCGTTCCGGATTGGAGGATGCTTCTGGCGTGGCCGGTTCTCCGCAGCCGAGTTCTCAGCAGCGCGGACTGTTCCTGTGCCTCGCGACCGTTATCCCGCTCGTAACGATCGTCGCTACCCATCTCTGGCTGCGCAGCGCCTATACCTCGCACGTCTTCCATCTGCAGGGGTTCCTCGATCAGTACGGCAGTGGGATCTACCGTTACCGGATACTTGGCCGCGGCCTGCTGCTCCATACCTATCGCCTGCTGGCCGGTCACCGCCACGATCAAGCTTTTCCGATGCCGACCGATCCCCAGGCGACGCTCCTGTTCTACGGCGCATATGTTCTCTTGAACGCAGTCTTCCTCTTTCTCACGAACCTCGCTCTTCTTCTCTTTCTCTGGGATCGCAGGAGGGGGATCAGCGATCTGCGGCTGGGGCTTTATTTTTTTCTCGTGTTTGTCATGGCGCTGTCGGCCTACACCGTCACCCCCTACGATCAGCTTGCGTATGCGCTGATGATGGCGTGCTTTTTGGCGATGCGGGCGCGCTCCGCATCGCTTATGTACGCGGTTCTGGGGCTTGCCGCGATTCTGGGCGCGCTCAATCGCGAGACGCAGTTTCTGGTTACGCCGGCGCTCTTGACGGCAGCCTTGTTTGCCGAAGCTCCGGAAGCGAAGACATACTTTCGCGCCGGCATCTTCCACCTCGTTCTCTTCGCCCTCTGCTACGCCGGATTGCGGGTCCTTCTCCCGGGCGTCCCTTCCATCGCCGAAGGTGTCACACTCGGCGGCAAATGGGCGCTCCCCAGTTTGGTTGTTCTGGTACTGCTGTTTTACATCGCCGAGGAGATGGCGCAACGAGAATACCGGAGCTGTAAACCCGCCGTCGTGCTCCTGGTCCTCAGCGCTCCGTATATCGTCACGATCCTGATCAGCGGAGAGCTGCGCGAACTGCGTTTACTTATCCCACTGCTGCTCTGCCTGCTGTTCGTCTACAACCGGCTGGGTTATTCCACGATGAGCAGCCGGAAACTGCCTGTCCATCCGGCTTGAATTGGCCGCAGGCTGAAGCTTGCATAGAATGGAGTCAACCAGCAGCGAACTTGAAAGTAGCCGCCGTTCTCCCTTATGAAAAGAATTTACCGGATCGCTGTGCCGTTGCTGGCTGTCTGGCTTATTGCCTGCATTATCTGGTCCTGGCCGTCGATCCTTGATGACGCGCTGATCCACCTGCGCTACGCCGACAATCTCCTGCGCACGCACCATATCACCTACGATGGCGTCCATCCCAACTATGGCGTATCGAGTCTTCTTTACGTGTCTTTGCTGGCCGTGCTGCGCAGCGTCATCACCTCGCCCAATCTGCCTCGCGGTGTGTCCAGCGTCGCCCACCTCCTGCTTTTTGCGGGAATGACGGTGTTGCTTGCACGTTCGATACCGCGGCGGCTCTCGCGGGTGCGTTTGCTTGGCTTCCTTCTTCTTCTTCTTCTGGTTGTTCCCTCCGCGATCCGCTGGCTGGATGACGGCATGGAGACGGGCCTGGTCCTCTGCTTTACCTCCCTCATCTGCTGGCTGGGTTTCCGCGATTCGAGAAAGTCGGCGACTCCCGTGGGCGCCTACATCGGCCTGGCCGTTCTCGGCTTTTTCACTTCAATGCTTCGTACTGAGCTTGCTATGCTCTGCGCCATCGTCTGTGCGATTGTCACCTTCCGGCGCGTCTCGTCCGCGAGCGACCCCAGGAGTCCGCGGACGTGGTTGAAGGCTGCGCTCAACTCCAGCCATCTGCTCGTGGGAAACCTGCTCGCGATGGCGGCAATCGTGCTCAAGATGCGCGTTCTGCTCCCCGACACTGCTTTGGCAAAGTCCCATGGCCTGCGGCCTTTGAGCGAGACACTGATACCGGTAGCCCACGCCATTGTCGGTGGCTTCAGCTTCGGTATCGGCATGTTGCTGCTTTGGCTGCTCACGTTTTTCCTGCTCTTCCGCTCCCGTCGCATCACGATTCCCATCCTGTTTGCGAATTCGGCCTTCCCCCTGACCCTCTTCCTCGCAGGGTTGCGCGGACAGGAGATCCAGGGCATTCGCTACCTGATCTGGACGCTCTTGTTTTCCGTGCTTTGGAACATTCTCGAGCTGGGCGATGCTGCGCCCGGTAGCCGAGGCATCGAGAAAGATGTCCCCGGACGTGTCCTCGCCTACGCTTTGCTGACCCTGGTGCTGGTTGCGCAACCGCTCGAGATTGCGTTGGTCTACCCCATCCTCCACGATCGTGCGAAGCTGATGGAGAAAATTCCGCACCGTCATCTGGATGTGCTCGAAGGCAAGCTCGGCGTCGCATCGGATGTAGGTGTGATCGGCTACTTTTCCAAGGCCAATATCTGCGACCTCTCCGGCCTGGTTGACGGCAGGCAGTTCGCCCGGCTGGCACAAGACCAGCGCCAGGAAGTCTGCGCAGCCAGCAAGCCCGACTTCCTTTACCTCGATATGAGCGAACTCGGCACCTTCAGTGAGTCCATGCCGTTCGGCAACTGGATCGTCTGCGGCGAATATGAGATGACAGGCTTTCGATACAAGGATATTCACTACCTCATCGTGCCGCCCTCGACCGCGCAGCAGATCTGCCGCGAGACGCTCTTCTCCACGCCCTATCCAGCCAGCGAACTCATTGCAGCCGCAAGCTCCGCGGCTGGAAATCGCCCGGCCATCGATCCCACCCATACCAAGTTCTAAGTAAGCCGGAAATCCCGCATAAACCCTTGTCCCGAAGGAAATGCAATCACTTCGGCGTCCGGCAGCATTCGTTCTACGATTCGACGATGGGGTTACAGCTTCTTTCGCCTACACTGGTAAGAGTATGAACAAGCTGGTCGTCGGCAATCTCATCCATCGTCCTTTGCGCTCGCTTATCAGCGCCTTCGCTGTCGCCATCGAAGTCATCATGATTCTCTCCATCTCGGCCATCATGCTGGGCATGCTGAATGGGCAACGCACCCGAACCAGCGGTATCGGCATGGACATGATTACGCATCCCGGCGCGGTCACCAATCTCATCGGCATGTCCGGTGCGGCTGCCTCCATCCAGGTTGCCGATGTCCTCCGCACGTTACCGCACGTCGCCGTCGCCGCACCTGTGAACATCCAGCTCACGGCGGGCAAAAGCCTCGAAAACATATACGGCATCGATTTCGCCAGCTACAACGCGCTTCGTCCCTTCGTCTTCCTTGCCGGAGGTTCCTTCACCGGCCCCGATGACGTGATCATCGACGACTACGAGGCCGCGCGCGGCTTCAAAATCGGCGATACCATGACCATTCTCAACCACCCTTTCAAGATTTGCGGCATCGTCGAAAATGGCAAGGGCGGCCGCAAATTCATCCCGATCGAGACCATGAACGCCATCGGAGGCACCCCCGACAAGGCCAGCCTCTTTTACCTCAAGCTGGACGACCCAAAGAACGCTGAGATCGTCCGCAAAGAGATCCTCGCAACACCCGGCATGAGCCAGTATGACGTTCAGACGCTCGACGAACTGCTCTCCAGTCTGACCCCGAACAAGCTTCCCGGCTTCAACATCGGCCTCCGCATTGTCATCGGAACCGCAGTCATCATCGGCTTCCTTGTCATCTTCCAGTCCATGTACACCGCTGTCATGGAGCGCACCCGGGAGATCGGCATCCTCAAATCCCTCGGCGCATCCCGGCTCTATATCGTCGCCGTCGTCCTGCGCGAAACCGGCCTGCTTGCGATGAGCGGCATCGTCCTTGGCGTTGGCGCCACATACCTGATGCGGCTGATCTTCCACTACAAGTTCCCCACGCTCGACTTCTCTGTCACTCCGTCGTGGGTCTTCTCCGCAGTGGCGATCGCCTTCGTCGGAGCGATGTGCGGCGCGCTCTACCCTGCGTTGAAGGCCGCCATCAAAGACCCGATCGACGCTCTCTCTTACGAGTAGAGTGAGTAGCGTCCTTCGCAGCAGCGGAGCAAATCCGCGTTTAGTTTCCTGTAAAACCAGACATGAACCAGCCTTCAACTAATCCGTGGCTGCGCATTACAATGGCGAGAGCGGTCGAGGCGGTGCTCCTTTTGTTCGCTTCGATCTTTCTCGCCCTGCACGCTCTCCACCTCAGCGCCGACTTCCCCAACCACTCTCCCTGGATGGACTGGGCCAAGTACACCGACGAGGGCTGGTACGGCGACGCCGCCATCCGCTACTTCCAGCGCGGCCACTGGTACATTCCCGGTGACTTCAACCCCGCCGCCGCTCTTCCCATCTGGCCTCTGATCGAAGGCTTCGTCTTCCGCTTTACCGGCGTCCATCTGGTCGCCGCCCGTGCCCTTACCGTCGGCATATTCGGCTTGATTCTGCTTTGTTCTTACCTCCTGCTACGCCGCTGGCACCAGCTCAGGCGGTCGGTGGAAAGAAGGTCCGCAAACTCGCTCGCTCCTGCCATCGCTGTGCTTCTGCTCGCCGTCAGTCCCTTTTGCTATGCGTTTACCCGTATGGCCATCCTGGAGCCGCTGCTGATCCTTCTGACCCTGATGTCGCTGCTCGCCGCCTCGCACGCGGGTCACGGGGCTGAGCCGATGGTGCCAAATTCCCGTCTCAAGCGCGCCGTTCCCCTGCTTTCGCTCGGTCTTCTGCTTCCGCTGATGGTTCTGAGCAAGACTACCGCTGTGTTCCTGTTTCCCTCGATCGCGTGGATCCTTTGGGCGCGCGCCGACTACAAGCTGCGAGCATTTCTCCGCCTGAGCCTCGTCCCCGCCGCCCTGGCTGCCGTCCTCTGGCTCAGCTACTTCGGCTTCTTCGTTCGGCCGCACTTTCTGGAAGACTATCGTTATCTCTTCAGCGCCAACGCCTATACCGGCATCACGCCCTCGACTGCTCTCTCCGTTCTTCGCGACACGTTTGCGGATGGTCTATGGATAGGCAGTCTGCTCTACCCGCTGGCGCTTCTCGCGGCAGCTTCGGCTCTTCTGGTCCGCCCGCGCCTGCTGCGTAATCCGCTGATCCCTGCGCTGCTCCTCTGGGCCGCGGGGTACGCGGCGTTTCTGGCCTATCACAACAACCTGCAGCCCCGGTACTACCTCGTGATCGCAATTCCACTCACATTGCTTGTTCCGGTTGTCTTCGAGACGGTCTGGACGCTCCGGGGCTCGCTGGCTACGGTCCCGCTGCGTCGGCTGGGAACTGCCTGCGTCGCGGCGGTCTTCGCGCTGATCGTGGTGCAAGATGCGCGCCAGACACTCCACTACGTCACTGCTCCGGAATATACCTTCACCAGCGCCGCCGCACAGATCCACACGATTGTGGCCGCTGACCGGACCCACAGTCCGCTGGTGCTGTCCATCAGCGGCTCCAACCTGTCGTTGATGACGGGCCTGCCATCTATCTGCGACGACTTCGGCACCATGGATCTGGCCGTCCGCGTCGAGGCCTACCGTCCGGGCTGGTACGTCGCCTGGAACCAGGTTGATGACGACAAGATGGAGGCGCTGGCGCCGATGTACCACCTTAGGCGCGTCGCCGCTTTTCCCGCCATGGACGACCCGGACCGCAACCTGCTCATCCTTTATCGTCTTGACCCAGTGGCTCCGGGCCGCGCGCATCGCCACTCTCGAAGACCGACGATCCCAAGGCTGCTTCGGACCAGCTTCGGCCAGCAGACCAGGGCTGCCCAGCTCATACAGTAGCTTTTGGCAGCTTGAATCGTAGTTCTATCATTGACTTCCCGCTAAATCATCGTCTATTCTTGAGTCTTGCGCAGCCTCGCGCCTGTATGTACGTGTCGGTTTGTGTTTTCATCGCTCACGTCGATCCGGCATCCGAGGTTATCCGTGCCATCCGCGATGGGTCGCTGGGAGCAGCTCTCCACAGAGCAGCCTCTGAAGCCCCCATCCGATAGGCGGTGCATAGTCCTGGTCAGGCGTTTTATTACCTGAGCGTTGGAAGAGAATCTCTTCTTCATCGGTCAGCCATTCTGCCCAGAACAGCCGGTATTCGGCTTCCTCGGAAGCTCTGCTTTTACGAATTATTAGCCGAACACCTTTCTTCATGCACCGCGCCGAACACTGAAGACGGCAGAAACAGGGAGTAGATCAAGCGATGTCCACCACCATCCCAAGCGGCAAAGATATCAAGCGCAAGTGGTTTGTGCTCGATGCCAGCGGCAAGACCCTTGGCCGCCTCGCCACCCAGGCCGCCTCCATCCTCGCGGGCAAGCTCAACGTCCTCTACACCCCCTACATCGATATGGGCGATCACGTCATCATCATCAATGCCGAAAAGATCGTCCTGACCGGCCTCAAGTCCGACCAGAAGCTCTATCGCCGATACACCGGTTTTCCTGGTGGCCTCCGCGAAGAGTCGTTCGTCAAGCTACTCGCCCGTCGCCCCGAAGCCATTGTCGAGCAGGCCGTCAAGGGCATGCTTCCGAAGAATAAGATGGGTCGACAGATGGCCACCAAGCTCAAGGTCTACAAGGGTAGCCAGCATCCTCACCTTGCTCAGCAGCCCGTCGCCATGGACTTTCATGCCTCGAACGCGCCCAAGGTGCTCACATCGAAGGTGATGGTTCCCGCGCACCCGGCGCACACTCTCGAAGGTTAGTTCGCGGATTGCGTCGAATATGACGTTTTGGGATTAGCAGCGGGCTTTAGCCTGCTGATCAACGGGGCGGAAAGGGGCTTTAGCCCCGGCCCTTTGCAAGTTCAAGGAGCACCATGGCAGATCTGATCCAATACTACGGAACCGGCCGTCGCAAGTCCTCGATCGCACGCGTTTTCCTGCGTCCGGGCAGCGGCAAATTCACCGTCAACAAAAAAGAGTTCGATGTCTACTTCGTCACCGCTCAGCAGCGTGCAGCGGCCAAGCGGTCGCTCGGCATCGCCGACATCGGTGAGACCTTCGACGTCTTCACAACCGTCAAGGGCGGCGGCGTCATGGGCCAGGCGGATGCGGTCAAGCTCGGCATTGCCCGCGCCCTCATGGAATTCAACCCAGAGCTCCGCAAGGCGCTCAAGGCAGAAGGTCTCGTAACCCGCGATTCGCGTGGTAAAGAGCGCAAGAAGTACGGTCAGAAGGGCGCGCGCGCTCGCTTCCAGTTCTCCAAGAGGTAAAGAGCTCGCCAGCAAAGCTTTCGCTGCTGCTCTACTTCCGGTCTGGCCGCAAATCAGTTGGAATGGGTGCCGAAGATGTTCTCCGGCACCCATCGCATCACCCTCACGTAATGGCCCATTCTGGCCGTTGCATGAGGTCAGGAGTCAAATCTCCCGCCATTTCTTGGATGGCGGGATTAATCCAGGCACCGGCCAGTAATTAAACGCTCGGCCCGGCTGTCTCCACTAAGGAGCTACATTGGCAAATATCACAATGAAGGAACTACTCGAAGCTGGCGTCCACTTCGGGCATCAGACCAAGCGCTGGAACCCCAAGATGAAGGAGTATATCTTCGGCGAGCGCAACGGTATCTACATCATCGACCTCCAGAAGACCCTTAAGATGTTCAAAGAGGCTTCGAAGTTCGTTACCGACCTTACCTCGACCGGCAAGCTTATTCTCTTCGTCGGCACCAAGCGCCAGGCCCAGGATGCCATCGCCGAGGAAGCCACACGCGCCGGGATGCCCTATATCAACAGCCGCTGGCTCGGCGGTCTGCTTACCAACTGGGTTACCGTGCAGAAATCGGTCAAGCGCCTCACCGAACTCGACGACATGTCCACAGACGGCCGATACGAACTCCTCACCAAGAAGGAAGTCATCAAACTCGAGCGTGAGCGCAAGCACCTCACCACCAACCTCGCCGGTATCAAGACCATGAAGCGCCTTCCCGACGCGATCTTCGTCGTTGATTCGAACAACGAAGCCATCGCCGTCGCCGAAGCACGCAAGCTCGGCATCCCGGTCGTCGCCGTGGTCGATACCAACTGCGATCCCACCGTCGTCGACTACGTTATCCCCGGCAACGACGATGCTCTCCGCGCCATTCGCCTCTTCACCACGAAGATCGCGGATTCAGCCTATGAGGGCGTTCAGATGGTCTCCGAAAAGGCCTTCGCGACGGAGGCCGCTGACATTCAGCCTCTTGGCGTCGCTCCCGAGCACATCGGGGAAGAGGGGGAAGCTCCTGCAGCCGACCTCGAAGTCCACGAGTCCGCCGGAGTCGCCGAAGCCTCGATCGAAGACGACGAAACTGTCGATCTGGCCGCGGTCCTCGGCGGCAACATCCGCAAGGCTCCCGCAGCCGCCACCGAACCCGAAGCCGAACCTGAAGCGATCTCTGCCCAGGCAGGGGCATAAAAACGGCACGCCCGGCGCGCTTCTCTCGTTGGGGCGTGTCGGGTAGTCTATCGAAGTGACATGGTGCAGGAGCGGGGGGGTGCATGAATAACGTCCAGCTTTACTTTGCCATTGGCATCCCGACGTTCAGCATCCTTGTGGGTATCGTAATCGGCTTGTTTCAGAGCAACCATGTCTTGAACCAGCTCAATCTACGTCTCACTCGATGGAGTCAACGATGAAATCGCGGTTTTCTTCGATGGACTCGCATTAATTTATGATCGAGAGTGACCTCCGGACCCTGGTCATGACCTTTAACTGTTTGGACGGTCGTCTGGCCCGTCTTGAAGAGCGCCTCGCCCGCTGACCTTGAGACAAATATTCAGCAAATGCGATTGCGAACCTCTGTGTCGCACTCGCCAACTCAGAAGGGAATCACAATGTCTGAAACTGCCACTCCCGTCAAGATCGACGCAAAGCTCGTCAAAGAACTCCGCGATAAATCTGGCGCCCCCATGGGCGACTGCCTCAAGGCCTTGCAGGAAGCAAAGGGCGACATGGAGAACGCTTTCGTCGTCCTCCGCAAGCGCGGCATGGCGTCCGCCGCCAAGAAGGCCAGCCGCACCACCAACGAAGGTGCGGTCGGAACCTACATTCACGCCGGAGGCAAGATCGGCGTCCTGCTCGAACTCAATTGCGAGTCCGACTTCGTAGCCCGCACCGAGGATTTCCAGGAGCTTCTCCGCGATATCTCCATGCACATCGCTGCCGTCGATCCGCGCTTCGTCGGCCGCGAAGATGTCACCGAGGCCGACCTCGAGCGCGAGAAGGACGTCTATCGCGCCCAGGCTGCGGCTACGGGCAAACCCGCCGAGATCATCGAAAAGATGCTCACCGGCAAGCTGGCCAAGTTCTACGAAGAGTTCTGCCTTCTTGACCAGCCCTTCATCAAGGAATCTACGCAGACCATTGCGCAGCTCATCGCCGCCAAGGTAGCCAAACTCGGCGAAAACATCAGCGTCCGTCGCTTCGCCCGCTTCAAGGTAGGCGCCCCTGACTGGACGGTAGCCCAGACTAAGGCAGCCGCTGAAGAAGCATCGGCTTAAGCCGCCAGCGTCTCCGACCCGCAAAGCCCGGGCGATCAGCCTGGGCTTTTATCTGTATGGGCTTACCGCCCACCATCCCTCAGCCGCAAAGCATCTTTCATCGAGAGAAACCGCCTTCTCATGCCGGATGCAAGGGAGTGCATTTACTTCGCTCGGTGTCCGCGGCAATATGGTCGGATTCAAGGCAATACTGCGGTCAGGTAGCTTGGCGATATGGCCTGGGAATTGCTACCAACGAACCCAAACGATCCTTTATCGTCCGCCCTTACCAATTCCAATATCCAAGGAGTTTTCATGCGCCTTAAAGCCCTCGCCTCTGTCGCTGCTCTCGCCTTGCTCACAATGCCGTTGTCCATGCTGGCGGAAACCGTCACCTTCAACCTTCTGGATCAGAATGGCGCAACCATTGATGGAACCGGTTCGCTGGTTTTAAACTCGCTCCCACCCAGTGGGCCCCTCAACGACAGCGACATCAGCAGTTTCTCCGTCTCCATTATGAATCCGTATTCCCAGGTATTCACGTTCGTTCCGGGCTTCGTCACTGCTTCTTTCGATAACGGCGGCAACCTGACCAATCTTGTGGATTTTGCGATCCTGGGTCAGCAATCGGTCTCTCTCAATTCAGGTCTGACATTTCAGATAGGTACAAGCTATTCAAACTTCGACGCTGCGTCGGGCACGATCGTACAGACGAATGTAGCGCCAACGCCGGAGCCATCCAGTTTGTTGCTGCTCGCAACGGGTCTGCTCGGAGCAGCAGGAGTCGCTCGGCGGAAGCTGGGATTGGCCTAGCAAACCACGACTGGCGAATGACAGGGCGTCCCCAACAGGGGGCGCCTTTTGCTTGGCGTATCGCCTAACGTGCTACCAGCAGTCTGGAAAGCCCTAGACAGAGCGACCAAAACTGGAACTGCCGCCTGAGTTTCACGCCTTCGGATCAGAGAGTTGACCGAAATTGCACTCCCGCGATACTGCATCCCACCCTGCAACGGAGCAACGATACTGATGTCGAGCAGAACCGCCGCAATCAGGCCGCTCAAGATCCGCGGCGACGGTATGAAAGCCTACGGCATGGAACTCCCGCCCTTCCGCTACGAACCAGCCCTCCAGCTCGAATCTCTTCCGGCCCACCATGGTGACTTCAAGGGAGCGATCGCGAGGTGCAGGCGCTCCGGGCCAGGAGCGTCGTCGTCCATCTTGCGAGCGGCACAGGCATCTTCTTCTCTCCGCAAGATGAGCAAGGGACTGGAAGACGCCAGCGCCGCCCAGTGAGCGACATTGAGATCCTCGCATCGAGCTTCGGCCTCCACCTCTGGAATGGATGCAAGTCCCTTGCTTTCCGCGCTCCTCGATTGGTTTGGAGGCTCACTCCAATGCAATTTGCATGATGAGGTTTATGCTCTGTAGGTTGCTTCGGGCGCATAGAAAATTTTGCCTAGATTGAAGTCGATCTTTGCTTTAGCCGGGTGAAGAAAGAAGTAAAGGGTCAAAACGGTTCCTCTTACTAGGCAATTATTTGCACAGTCAGGGTTGCCTGAGCTT
Source organism: Edaphobacter sp. (assembly GCA_965277575.1). Classification (GTDB taxonomy): domain Bacteria; phylum Acidobacteriota; class Terriglobia; order Terriglobales; family Acidobacteriaceae; genus Edaphobacter. The sequence continues at coordinate 1,154,429 of CBDIDK010000002.1, read as the reverse complement.
CGAAGAATAAACTAACTTGCTGTTTTCAATGCACTAACCCGCAATAATTTGCTACTTCAAGTTGGCATCCAACCTGCTAACAGCCATGGTGAGGAATTCCTCGATGTCCATTCTTTGCCCCCGGAGACCACCCATGTTCAAGCACCTCGTCGTACTTTCTGCCTTGGCTATCAGCAGCGTCGCTGTTGCACACGCCGATTCCATCACCGGCGCCTTTGCCGCAACAGGCGGTGATGCCTATACCAGCTCAACCATCACGTTCGCCGGAGGATCAGTCGCAGCCTTCACGATACCTTCCGGCACATTTGGTCTGTACCTGACAGCTGGAAACGCAATCAGCTTTTTCCCCACGTTTCCTGCCAACACGCCGCTCCCCTACAATAACGGGCAAAACATGGTTCCCCCTGCAATCAGTCCAGTTGAGCTCTTTACGACTTCTGAGAATAACGAAACCTTCGATTTCTTCCTGACCGACTATAATGCTCAAATTGTGAGTGGCGTGACAGGCTGCACCGTTGGCAACTGCCTGGATGTTACGGGAGACGGCTTCTTTACTGGAACCGGCAAGGTCAATTACTCGTCGAGCCCGGCCAACTTCTCGTTCACCTCTCAGTATCTGCCAAACCAGGCGGCTGCTTCCATCACGTCGTTTTCCGCGTCAGCCCAAGCTAACCCAGCCGTTCCTGAGCCTGCTTCGCTCGCTCTTTTCGGAACCGGCCTGCTCGGCGTAGTTGGGTTTGCTCGCCGTAAGTTCAACGTCTAAACCTGCTCCTCATTCAAGGCGGGAGCCACAATTGGCTCCCGTCCAATTTTTAATCCGTGATTTTTCCTCTTCCTGGTCGCCCTTTCAAAAATCAGCGGCTTCTGCCTTCCCACTATAAAGAGCGTGAAAACGCGAGCACCCAAGCTCAAGCGAGCAAAGCTCTCGAAGGGGACTGACAACGTCACCTCCTTCGCCGTGAACTTTTGTGTACGGGAGTCGCTACAGCCCGTCAGCTACCACTGGAGTAGAAGCAGTTCGGAGCAGAACGCCGGGCCCATTGCACCGATCATGCTGTAGCAACCGGGACTTCCCGGGCGGTTGAGTAGAAAATCCTGCATCACCGTCAGGACAGAGGCGGACGAAAGATTTCCTCGCTGACGAAGGCTATTCCATGAAGCGGCCAGAGCGCCGCGAGGCAGGTCGAGACTGCTCTCCATGGCTTTGAGAACCTTCGGTCCTCCGCTATGCATGATGAAACTGCAAATCTGCCCCATAGACAGGTCGTTGTCATCGAGGAAACCCTCGACGGTCCCGCGGAGTTGTTTGCTGACAAGCTCAGGAACGTCAGCAGAGAGCACAATGTTGAATCCGCTGTGATCGATGTTCCATCCCATCAGATGCTCGGTGTCGGGATAGAACGTGGAGCGGGTATCAACCACGCGGGGGCAGGGATCTTCAACACTCGTGGGTTTCGCAGCAAGGGGCGTCTCTTCTCCAGCCAGGACGACCGCAGCGGCGCCATCTCCAAAAAGCCCGCAGGCAACAAGGTTAGCCATGGAGTAATCATCTGCCTGCCATGTCAGTGAGCACAGTTCGACGGAGAGCAGAAGCGCGTACTGCTTGGGAAAAGCACGCACGTAGTCGGTTGCGCGGGCAATCCCCGCGGCTCCCGCAACACAGCCCAAGCCGAAGATGGGGGTGCGCTTGATATCTTTGGGGAAGCCCATCAGGTTGACCAAACGAGCGTCGATACTCGGGCAGGCAATGCCGGTTACCGAGGTGAAGAAGATCGCAGAGATATCCGACGGTTCGAGGCCGACGTGATCCAGCGCCTTCCGAATAGCCTCCTGGCCCAATTCGAGAGCACCCTTGATCCAGAGATCATTGTGTGAGCCGAAGCCGGAGAGTGTCCCAAGAGTGTCAAGGGGAAACATGATGTGACGGAAGTCGACGCCACAATTCGAATGGAGCCGGTTCATGACTGCAGGAATCTCCAGTTTGTCCTTCATGCGCTCTTTGAGAGCTTCCGTGATGACTGCCTGTGGATAGCGATGGGGCGGAAATGCTGTGCCTACAGATGCAATGCGCATGGCTTTACAAACCTCTATGGGAGATGGGTTAGAGATACGTTGCTGACGAGCGAACCGTCAGCGAATGAGATTTGGCAGGAGTAGTACAAGCCTGTGATGAGGGGCTGGCGGAGACGAATGCATCCAGCACACAGGGAAAGCCGCTTGGGCGATGAAGCAAGTATAGACCAATAAAAGGTTGCTTTGACCTCTCAAGACTATTAACAAACTACAACTTTGGCTGCAGGGGGTATTTGCGCTTTTGAAACGATAACCTATTGAAGGGAAAGGGAAAGGGAGGATTTCTGGATCAGACTTCCAACAAGCAGATGGGATATTGAAGGACCTAAGGCGCACTTATGCGTCGATTTACCCCTGCTCCAGTGCTCCAGTAATCACCTCAGGATGGCCGGTGCTCTTTGGATACGTCAAGTGGCCCTCCGTGTAAGGCGCACACAGGGTTCCATCCCGAAATCCGTGCATTCGATCGTGAAAGCGTAAGTATCACCATCCGGGGTCCAAAATAGAAGGCAATCTCATCTTCGCAAACGCCAACCTCGCGGTAAGATCATCCGCATGCTGGACACCACACAGGATTTCATCGTCATCATTTTGATCGTAAGTGCCTGTCTTCTCTTCCGCGCCATCCTCGAGCGGCTCTGGCCCTGCGAAAAGCGCAAGGTTCACAACGACATCATCGGATGGCAGCTCGGGATTCTGGGGACTACCTATGCGGTGATTCTGGGATTCATGCTGTACACCGTCTGGACCAACATGGGCGTTGCTGAGTTGAACGCCGACGCCGAAGCCAACGCTCTGGTGAATGTCTTTCGTCTGGCAGAGGGCCTTCCGGTCGAGCAGCAAGAGCCGCTCCGGCAAGCTGCCCGCTCTTACGCCGATGTCGTTGTCAATCAGGACTGGCCAGCCATGGCGCGCAACGAGACCGCTTCATTAGAAAGCCGAAAGATCAATCAGCACCTCTGGCACATCCTGATGTCGGTCAAGACAGCCTCACCCGAGCAACTCACGGCCGAAGACCATGCCCTCTACGAGCTAAGCGCCCTCGCCGAGCATCGCCGCATTCGTCAACTGCAAAGCACGTCTCGTCTTCCCGCAATCCTATGGTGTGTTCTCATCTTCGGCGGTATCGTCACCGTGATATCGAGCTGTCTTTTCGGCACCGCCAGCAGCTGGCTGCATGCGGTCCAGATATTCTCTTTTTCCCTGATCGTCTCGCTTGTCCTGGTCGCAATTGCCGACATCGACCGCCCCTTCCAAGGCACCGTACACGTGAGCGATGCTGCTTTCCGGCGGGCGCAGCAGAATATGAGTGAGCAATAAGGGATAGGGCTACAGAGTCTATCAATCCCGCATCCAACTTTCATGCAACCACCGATCGATGGTTCGGCGAACAACTCCGGCAGGTCCAGCGCAATCATGCTCTTCGTCATTCTTGCCATCGTTGTTTTGTCCATTGTGGTTTTCCTCGTACTTCGCCCTAACCCAAGCGGACGCCCAGTACAGAGCAATCCTGCCTCTCCGTCTCGCTCGTCCTCGCACTGACAGGTTTTCCCCGCTGAGAGATCGTCAAGGCAGTCGTCCTTCGCAGACGCGTTTCAGAAGTAATCCGATTGCTAGCCGCGATCATGCCCAATTGCGTCTTCCGGTGTGCTCTCCGTGTTACGTCCCGGTGAATCTTTTCCCGGGCTTTGGGTATCAAAGCTAGTAGGATAGGTATTGGAAGCCAATGAAAAAAGTAGCGTCAGTTTTTACGATGCCTCGCCGGACACGTTCCACTCCCTGCACTGATCATGTAGTGGGAGATATCCTTTCGGGATGGCGCTACGATATTTCGGGTTTATCCCCGGCGATGCGCACGGACTACGACCAGCATTTGGCGGAGTGCATTCATTGCCGCCACCGCCAGCGGATTGCCCGGACCATCGATGTATTGCTGATCAGTGTCAGCACGCTATCCATTCTCGCGTTTCTGCTTGCAGCCGTTGTGATTCATCGGGTTGAGCTGGTTACGCACATTTTTTCGGTGCATGTTCGGTTGAATCAGACCCATGCCGTGGCGATCTCGCTTGAAGCGGTGGCTATCGCGGGTATGGTGTTCTCGGCGCTGCTTTGGGTTCTGGTTGCCGTTGCCACACCTCTGCCGGGCTTCCTCGGGGAGTTGGTTCAGCAGCGTATTCCGGCAGATTTGCGGGATCGGTTTACCAAGGATGCTGCCTAAGTAGTTATCGTTACTGGCTCCCTGAAATCGAGTGGACAACTGCGGGTGCTAAGTACCTGGATCGGGTATCTCCCCGTTGCAGGGTCCGCCGTCGCGGTGACGTTGCTTTTGTGCAGATGGATTTGTCATACGCCTCAGGGCGCGATAGCGTAGAAGACTATATCCATGATCTCCTCCCCTCAAACTGAAGGTGAAGTTCTGCCGCCGCACCTGCGCCAAGGCTCGTCTCCACAGATTCCGAATTATGAGCGCGAGGCTGCACGTTCGCAGTCGCGCTCCGCGGCACAGGGTTGGAATGTTCTTCGCGCTCCGGGCACGTACTTTCTGCTGGCGATCAATGTGGCGGTGTTTGGGTGGATGGTGCTGCATGGGGTTTCGCCGCGCGACCCGACGCCGGACCAGCTACTCCACTTTGGTGCGACGAGTGCGGACCTGATTCTGCATGGACAGTGGTACCGGCTCTTGACGGCAACGTTTGTGCATGTGGGGCTGCTCCATATTGCGACCAACATGTGGTGCCTATGGAATCTGGGCCTGTTGGGCGAGCCGCTGCTGGGGCCGGTGGGGCTGGTGGCGGTGTATGTGATTACGGGCGTGGCGGGCAATCTGCTGGCGCTGGCGTTCAATGTGATCTTCCACGATTACTTTTCAGTTGGAGCGGGAGCATCTGGAGCGGTCTTCGGGATTGCGGGCATCCTGATTGTGCTGCTTTCGAACAAGAAGCTGCCGATTCCGTTGCAGGAGTTGCGACGGCTGCGGCGGTCGGTGATTTTGTTTGCGGCTTTAAACCTGGTGATTGGGCTGGGGACGATCTTTACGAACATCATCCGGATCGACAACTTCGCGCATGTGGGTGGCTTTTTGAGCGGCTTGGGACTGGGTGTGCCGCTGGTGCCGCGGATGACCTCTGGACGCGCGGGGTACCTGGGAAGGCAGAAGGTGGTGTTTGGGCTGGCGGGTTTTCTGCTGATTCTATTTGGGTATTGGGTGGCTAAGCTGAGGTAGCGTGTGTGGAGCAGTTGCCAGGAATCAGAGTGAGTTTTGGAGAAAAGGCTGCCAGAGTTCGACTCGGTTGCCTTCGGGATCGATGATCCAGGCGAATCGGCCGTAGTCATAGTCTTCGCGGTGGGATCGATGGCGACTTCTGGCGGGGAGGTGGGCGATGAGGGAGTCGAGATCGTCTACGCGATAGTTGACCATGGCCTGCTGGATTACTGCGTGGTTGCCGGGGCCCAAAGTAGTTTATGTCGGCGGGGAAGAGCGCCCATTCGGTGCGGCCGGTCGATGTCGGCTGTTCGTCGGCCCAAAGGAGGCTGGCGCTCCCGTGCTGGTTGAGCTGGATGCCCAGATGGTGAGCGTACCAGGCGGCGAGCGCCTGGGGGTTGCGGCGCGGAGGAAGATGCCGCCGCTGCCGGTGACTCGGGCCATGTATTACTCCTCAGGTTACGATCTTTCCCCGGTCACCTTTTCGACGACGACTGCGGTTCCGTAGGCAAGGACCTCGGTGATGCCCTGCATGATCTCGTTGGCGTCGTAGCGGGCGGCTATGACGGCATTGGCGCCGAGTTGGGCGGCATGGAGGGTCATCATGGCGAAGGCGTCCTGGCGCGTTTTTTCGCAGAGCTCGGTGAAGAGGGTGATGTCGCCGCCGACGAGGGTCTGAAGGCTGGCTCCGATGGTGGCAAAGACGTTGCGTGAGCGGACGACGATACCGCGTACGACTCCGGCGCTGTGGACGATGCGGTAGCCAGGGAGATCGAGCGCCGTGGTGACGAGGGCGGGATCGATAGCGGCTTGGGGCGGCGGATAGGTCGACATGGTGGTTGCTCCTGTTCGGATGCTGCTGGAGGAAGGCTCATGTCCGAAGATCCGAACATGGGGCACCCGGCTTTATTGTGTACGTGCGAGGGCGGCTACGAGTTCCGTGACGGCTCCGGTATCGATGGTGCTTGCTACCAACGCTAAACCGGCGGGCAGGGTTGAGGCGAGGCCGGCGGCGATGAGGACGGCGGCGGCGTTGAGCAGGACGATGTCGCGGCGGGGACTTCGCTCCCCACGGAAGATGGCGCTGAGGATGGCGGCGTTGGTATGGGCGCCGCCGCCCCTGAGGGTGTCGATGAAGGCGCGGGGTAGGCCAGCATCCTCTGGGTTGATGGTGCTGAGCGTGACGATGCCGTTTTGGACTTCGGCGATCCGGGTTGGGCCGCCGATGGAGATTTCGTCCATGCCGGCATTGTTTCCGGCGTCTCCGTGGACGACGAAGGCGTGGCGGGTGCCGAGCAGGGCCATGGCTTCGGCGACAATGGGAACGAGATGCGGGGCGTAGACACCCATGACCTGCCTGTCGGCTCCGGCGGGGTTGGTGAGGGGCCCGAGAACATTGAAGACGGTGCGGATGCCGAGGGCTCGGCGGACGGGCATGACGGCTTTCATGCCGGGGTGCAGGCTGGGGGCGTGGAGGAAGGCGAAACGGTGTCGGCGGAGGGCTTCGGCTGCTTCGGCGGGGGTGAGCGCGACGGGGATACCGAGGGCTTCGAGGACGTCGGCGGAACCGCACTGCGAGGTGACGGCGCGGTTGCCGTGTTTGGCGACAGTGGCTCCAGAGGCAGCGGCCACGAGGGCTGCGGCGGTGGAGATATTGAAGGTGCCGCTGGCATCGCCGCCGGTGCCGCAGGTATCGATAAGCTTCGCCTGTTCGGCGGGCGTTAGTGGAAGGGGAGTGGCGGCGGCGCGCATGGTGTCTACGAAGCCTGCGATCTCGGCGGCAGTTTCTCCACGGGCGGCGAGGGCTCCGAGGAGAGCGGCGATCTCGATGTCGGTGAGCTGGCCAGTGAGGATTTGTTGCATGAGGGCGCGGGCCTGTTCGCGGGTGAGGGTGGCGCGGCCTTCGATGACGTGCTTGAGGAGAGGCTGCGAGGGCATCGGTTTAAGGTTAGCAGGTGGGCTGGGGCTGCATCACACGATGTGGGGAGGGACACGATGCTGGAGGCGATTGCGTGGATATCGATAGGAGTGGCGGTGGCGAGTGCGGCCGTGATCTCGGTGGATGAGGTGCGGCATCCGCAGAAGATGGGTGTAATGAATGTCGTATGGCCGGCAACGGCGCTCTATCTGAGTGTGTTTGCGGTGTGGTGGTACTTCCAGGCGGGAAGGATGATGGCGAAGGATGCGCCGGAGATGAGGGAGGGTAAGGACACCCGCAGTGCGCCGACATGGGCGCAGAGTGCGCTGGCGACGAGCCATTGTGGAGCGGGGTGCGCGCTGGCGGATATTGTGACGGAGTTTGCGGTGTTCGGGCTGGCGCTGACGATTGCGGGGTCGCCGCTGTGGGCGAGCTTTGTGTGGGACTTTGTTGCAGCTTGGTCGCTGGGGATCGTGTTTCAGTATTTTACGATCGCGCCCATGCGGCATCTTTCGCCGGGCGCGGGTATCCTGGCGGCGATCAAGGCGGATACGCTGTCGATCACGGCGTTTCAGGTGGGAATGTATGGGTGGATGGCTCTGATGTACTTCAAGCTGTTCGCTTCGCCGCATATCGAGCCGAACCGGGCGCTTTATTGGTTGATGATGCAGATCGGAATGGTGTGCGGGTTGTTGACTTCGCTGCCGATGAACCGGCTGCTGGTGACGATTGGGTGGAAGGAGAAGATGGGATAGCGATACTGCTATTGCCGGTTATCAGGAATGGCGATTTCGTCAAAGCGGTTGGCCATCTGCCTGAGCGCCTCTGGGACGTTGGGGCCGGAGAGAGGCTTGCCGTGGCCGGGTGCGACCGTGACGGGGTTCAGGGCGGATAGCTTCTGGACGGAGGCGCGGGCTGCGTTCCAGTCGGAGGTGAAGTAGGCCGGGGGGCCGTGGAGTTCGGGCTGCTGCGCGAGGGCCGCTTCGAAGAAGGACTCAGGCCTGGTGGTGCAGAAGGCGTCGCCTACGAGGAGAGTCTTGTCCGCGGGGCGGTACAGGGAGACGTGGCCCGGGGTGTGGCCGGGGGTATGGAGCAGTTGCCAGCCAGGAAGTCCGGGCAGGTCGGCGGGTGAGGAGAGCGCCTCCGGAAGGGCTTGCAGGCGGTCGCTGACGTCAATTGGTTCGCGAGGATAGAGCGGCGACAGCAGAGTCATGAGGCCACCACCCGCGCCTACGTTGGGACGGGGGTACTCCTGCTTTCCTGTGAGATAGGGGAATTCGAGAGGGTGCGCGTAGATGGGAACGTTCCAGGCTTCGGCGAGGTCCCTGGCGGCGCTGACATGGTCGAAGTGGCCGTGGGTGAGAAGGATGGCGGTGGGTGGTGTGCTGTAGTGCTTTTCGGCCCAGCTTTTGATGTGCGATGCGGTGTGGGGGAGGGCTGCATCGATGAGCGTCCATGAGCCATCGGGATGCTCGATGGAGAACACGTTGACGAAGGCGATGCGAAGGCCGCATACGCCCTGCGCGATGGAGTCGATGGAGACAATCTGCTCTTCGGGGATGTTAATGTGGTCCATGAGTTCCCCCTAAATCATGAGATGAGATGCATGCTTGCGTGGCAGGGCGGCCTGGAGCGTGTCTGGCGTTGGCCCGGATGGGGCGGCCTTTCGGAGGTGCTGGGCGATAAGCGCACGGTTGTGCGAGATTGCGATTGCGGGGTGTTGAGTGCGTCCGCTACACTTCTCGCGCGGGGAGTTCGCGAACACACCTATGAAAATTCACGAGTATCAGGCTAAAGAGATTCTGCGGAAGTACAACGTGCCGGTTCCGGGCGGCGAGATGGCGACCACGCTGGAGCAGGCGGATACGGCGGCGAAGAGCTTGTTTGCGGCGGGGAACAAGGTTGTCGTGGTGAAGGCGCAGATCCACGCGGGCGGACGCGGCAAGGGCGGCGGGGTGAAGCTGGCGAAGACGCTGGACGAGGCCGATGCGGCGTCGAAGGCGATCCTGGGAATGCAGCTTGTCACCCACCAGACCGGGCCGGCAGGGCAGAAGGTGCAGCGGCTGCTGATCGAAGAGGGTTCGGCGATCGAGCGGGAGCTTTACCTGGGGATCGTGCTGGACCGGGCTTCGGCAAAGATCGTCTTCATGGCGTCGCAGTCGGGCGGGATGGAGATCGAAGAGGTCGCCCATGCGACGCCGGAGCTGATCTATAAGGAGTACATCGATCCGGCGGTGGGGTTTCAGCCGTATCAGGCGCGGGCGCTGGCGTTCAAGCTGGGGCTGAAGCCGACGCAGATCAACGACGCGGTGAAGTTCATGACCGGGCTGTACAAGGCTTTCGTGGATACGGATTCGACGCTGATGGAGATCAATCCGTTCATCACGACGAAGGACGACAAGCTGCTGGCGCTCGATTGCAAGATCAACTTCGACGACAATGCGATGTTCCGGCATAAGGATCTGAAGGAGCTTCGCGATATGGCGGAGGAAGACCCGCTGGAGGTGGAGGCGTCGAAGTTTGCGCTGAACTACATCAAGCTTGACGGCACGATTGCCTGCATGGTGAATGGGGCGGGCCTTGCGATGGCGACGATGGACATCATCCAGTACGCGGGTGGCTCGGCGGCGAACTTCCTCGACGTGGGGGGAGGTGCGAACCAGGAGCAGATCGAGAATGCGTTTGGGATTTTGTTGAGCGACCCGAACGTGAAGGCGATCTTCATCAATATCTTCGGTGGCATTCTGCGGGTCGATGTCTTAGCGCAGGGTGTGGTGAATGCGGCGAAAAAACTGGGGGTTAAGATTCCTATCATCCTGCGGCTTGAGGGAACGAATGTGGAAGAGGGCCGGAAGATTCTGGCTGATTCGGGGTTGAATTTTCTTGTCGGTTCGACGATGAAGGAAGCGGCTGATTTGGCAGTTGCAGCGGCGAAGGAACATTGATGGTCGAGACTCATCTGATTCAAGGCGGGAAGTCGCACAACATAATTCCGATGAGACGGACTTTCACTGGTTTCGAATGCAATCAGTGCGGATCAACTATTAACGCAATCGAGAAGTTAAAGCACAATGCGAGTTGTTTTGGTGATCGTGTGGTCGAAGACTGGACGATTGCAGAGGAGGCAGAATGAGTGTTCTTGTAGACAAAAATACGCGGCTGATTGTGCAGGGGATTACGGGGCGTGAGGGTACGTTTCATGCCAAGGGCTGCGCGGAGTATGGGACGAAGGTTGTGGGTGGCGTGACGCCGGGTAAGGGCGGGACAACGCATGAGGGCTGGCCTGTCTTCAACACCGTCGAAGAGGCGGTGAAGGAGACGGGAGCGAACGTGTCGGTGATCTTTGTGCCGCCTCCGTTTGCCGCGGACGGGATTCTTGAGGCTGCGGCGGCCGGGCTGCCTCTCGTCATCTGTATTACGGAGGGGATTCCTACGCTGGATATGGTGAAGGTGTGGGAGGTGGTGAAGGGCTCGAAGTCGCGGCTGGTGGGGCCGAACTGTCCGGGAGTGATCTCGCCGGGTAAGGCGAAGGTCGGGATTATGCCGGGGCGGATTCATAAAGAAGGCTCGGTCGGGATCGTTTCGAAGTCGGGGACGCTGACCTATGAAGCGGTGTACCAGTTGACGACACGCGGGATTGGGCAGTCGACGGCGATCGGGATTGGCGGCGATCCGATCATCGGGACGACCCACATCGATGCGCTGAAGCTGCTGAACGACGACCCGGAGACCGAGGCGATCATCATGATCGGTGAGATCGGCGGCTCGGCGGAGGAGGCCGCGGCGAAGTTCATCAAAGAACATGTGAGGAAGCCTGTGGTCGGGTTTATCGCGGGGCAGACGGCTCCTCCGGGACGCCGGATGGGACATGCCGGGGCGATTATCTCCGGAGGCGAGGGTACGGCCGCGGAGAAGATGAAGGCGATGTCCGAGGCGGGAATTCATGTGGTGAAGTCGCCGGCGGATATTGGCGAGGCGATGGCTCGGCTGCTGGGGAGGGCTTAGGGATAGGGAGTAGGAGAATAGAGGGCCAGTATTGGTGGGTTGGCGCGTGGGGTCTTATACTGGCCCGCATGCGCCATTTCTCTTTGACATCTGCTGTGATTCTTTGTTTTGTGTCTGTGCCTTTGATGGTGAAGGGTCAGAGTGCAACGACGTTTTCCGTTAGCTTTCCGAGCGAGCAGTCTGCGAAGGCGCTGGATGGACGGGTGTTGCTGCTGTTGTCGAACGATCCGTCGCAGGAGCCGCGGATGCAGATCGACGACACGCCGAAGAGCCAGATGGTGTTTGGCGTGACGGTGGATGGGTTGAAGCCGGGGCAGAGCGTTAAGGTGGATGACTCGGCTACGGGATATCCGGTTCGCAAGCTGAGCGAAGTGCCTCCGGGGGACTATACCGTGCAGGCGGTGCTGGATGTGTATGAGACCTTTCATCGGGCAGATGGCAAGACGATCAAGCTGTCGCCGGACCGTGGCGAGGGGAAGCACTGGAACCTGGCGCCCGGGAATCTGTACAGCAAGCCGAGGAAGGTGCGCGTGGGGCCGGGGAGCCCGGCGATTGCGGTATCTCTCGATGAGGTGATTCCGCCGATTGCGCCTGAGGCGGATACGAAGTATGTGCGGCATATCCGAGTGCAGAGTGCGCTGCTGACGAAGTTCTGGGGCAGGCCGATGTTCCTGAGCGCGGTGGTGCTGGTGCCGGAGGGTTTCGATGAGCATCCGGAGGCGCGGTTTCCGCTGTTGATCTTCCATGACCACTTTGTGACGGGGTTTGACGACTTTCGGACGACACCACCGGATACGAATCTCAAGCCGGATTATTCGGAGCGGTTTCATATGGCGGGGTACAACCGGATTCAGCAGCAGGAAGCGTACAAGGAGTATCAGGCGTGGACCGGGCCGAAGTTCCCCCGGGTGCTGGTGATGAAGATCCAACATGCGAATCCGTACTATGACGATTCGTATGCGGTGAACTCGGCCAATCTGGGGCCGTATGGCGATGCAATCGAGACGGAGCTGGTGCCGGCGGTGGAGAAGAAGTTTCGGGCGATCGGGCAGAGCTGGGCTCGGTTCATGTATGGCGGGTCGACGGGCGGGTGGGAGTCGCTGGCTGTGCAGATCTTTTATCCCGATCACTACAACGGGGCGTTTGTGGCTTGTCCCGATCCGGTCGACTTTCATGCGTACATGACGCGGGACCTGTACAAGGACAAGAACATGTTCTACATGCAGGGGGCGAACAAGCGGGTGGAGCAGCCGGCGATGCGGAACTACCTGGGGCAGACGCTGATCTCGATGCGGGACAATGTGGCGTATGAGGCGGCGCTGGGAGACCGGGGACGGTCGGGGGACCAGTTCGACATCTGGCAGGCGGTGTATTCGCCGGAGGGAGCGGATGGGTATCCGCAGCCGATCTTCGACAAGTCTACGGGTACGATCGATCACAAGGTGGCTGAATACTGGCGGGAGCACTACGATCTGGATGCGAAGCTGCAGCGCGACTGGGCTACGCTGGGACCGAAGTTGCAGGGCAAGATCCACCTGTATGTGGGGAGTGCCGATACCTATTTCCTGAATGACGCGGTGTACCTGATGGAGGACTTCCTCAAGACGACGGGGACTGCGGGGCATGGCGTGCCGTATGACGGCGAGGTGAAGTACGGGCCTCGGGCGGAGCACTGCTGGAACGGCGATCCGACGCTGCCGAATGCGCTTTCGCGGTTGCACTACAACACAATGTATCTGCCGCAGATTATGGAGCGGATCAGGAAGACGGCTCCGGCGGGTGCGGATGTGAGTTGGAAGTATTGAGGGTAGGGAATGCGGAGTTGGAATAGGCTGCTGCATTCGCGCATCAAACGATGCTAGAACAAGTGCATTGAGGCCTAATGGAAAATTATGCGAACTACTCTTACTCTCGATGATGCTTTGTTAGAAGATGCCATGTCTTTTACTGGCGTGAGTGAAAAATCGGCATTAGTACGGGAGACATTGAAGGCCTTGATTGAGCGTGAGAGTGCGCGGCGACTGGCTCGTCTAGGAGGAAGTGAGCCACAGTTGCGTCCTGTTCCGCGGCGGCGTCCCGCCAAGTGATTCTGGTTGATACGTCCGTTTGGGTTGATCATTTCGCAAGAGCGATGCTTTTCTCGAAAGATTGCTAGAAGCAGGACAGGTGCTCTGCCATCCTTTTGTGGTTGGCGAAATAGCCATGGGAGATTTGAAGGATCGCGACCTCGTGTTAAGGACTTTGCAAAAATTGCCGCAACCTATATTAGTTCGTAATGACGAAGCCTTGCACTTTACCGAAAGCCGCAGACTTTTTGGGTCGAGTATTGGTTACATCGACGTTCATTTGCTTGCATCCGTTCAGGTGACTTCAGGCTCATTGCTTTGGACGCGCGATCGACGTTTGTCTCAAGTCGCAAATGCGTTGTCGCTTGCCTCCGCGAAGTTGCGATGAACTCATGATTTTGCGGCGATGCCTGTTCAGGTCTGGCGGCGATAGAATAGACCGGCGACCAGGAAGACGATTGCGACCATAAAAGCGAGGCGGGCGTGGAGCCAGTCATGGAGGTGGACGCTGACGAGGGCGTCTGCGATCCAGGCGGCGAAGCCTGCGAACCAGATCCAGGCTGTTCTTTGCATCATCCGCATGGTCAGTCTCCAGAGAGAGGGTTACGGCGAGGGAACGGGCGCGCTTGAGGGGCGGTGCTTTACACTCCTAGTTAGAGACTCATACAGGAGAAATACGTTGTCACAGCGCACATTCAGCATTATCAAGCCGGATGCGGTCCGCAAGGGCCATACCGGAGCCATTCTTGCCGAGATTGAAAAGGCAGGGTTCAAGATTATTTCGATCAAACGGCTTTCGATTTCGAAGGCGCAGGCCGAGGGCTTTTACCATGTCCATGCGGCGCGGCCGTTCTTCGGGGAGTTGACGGAGTTCATGTCGAGCGGACCCATCTTTCCGATGGTTATCGAGAAGGACAATGCGATTGCAGACTTCCGCAAGCTGATGGGTGCGACAAATCCAGCACAGGCAGACGAGGGAACGATCCGCAAGCAGTTTGCTTCATCCATTGGAGAGAATGCGATCCATGGCTCGGATGCAGAGGATACGGCTGCGTTCGAGATCGGGTATTTCTTTGCCGGGATGGAGTTGAAGTAGACCGTTTCGGAGTGATGCGGGCGGCGGGTTCGACCGGAATGATGGGTCGGGCTGCCGCCCTTTGTTTACTTGCGGTCCGTTGTGGAGGAGATGGAAGAGATGAAGCTGAAGCTGCCGGATGGGCCGTTCAAGGCGTATCTATTTGACTGCGATGGGACGATTGTGGATTCGATGCCGCTGCACTACAAGGCATGGATGAAGGTTCTGGCGGAGTGGAGGTGTGAGTTTCCGGAAGAGCTGTTTTATTCGTGGGGAGGAATGCCCGTAATGGAGATTATCGCAACGTTGAACGAACGGCACGGGCTGGCGATGCCGGCGGAGGAGATTGCGCATCGCAAGGAGGCGATGTATTTCGAGATTCTGCCGCAACTGGAGGCTGTGCCTGAGGTGCTGGAGCATATCGAGATGACGCATGGGACGATTCCGTTTGCGGTGGTCTCGGGCAGTACGCGGGACTCGGTGACGAAGTCGTTGGAGACGCTCGGCATTCTGGACAGGTTTGAGACTCTGGTGTGTGCGGGGGACTATACGAAGAGCAAGCCTGATCCGGAGCCGTTTCTGATTGCGGCGGCGAGGCTGGGCCTTGAGCCGCGGGATTGCCTGGTATTTGAGGATACGGAGATGGGGATTCAGGCGGCAACCGCAGCAGGAATGGCATCGGTAAAGGTGCTGCAGCCGTGGGAGCGGGTTTTGGCGGTGTAATGGTCGGTTTGGATGAACGGAAAGGCAGGGCTTTTTCGCCGCTGCCTCTCTTGCTTTCTGACGAGGTCTATCTGGTGGTGAAGAGTTTGAGGTCGATTGATTCGCCCATGGCTTTGTAGCCGGCGTCTTTGGGGTGGAGGTGGTCGCCGGAGTCGTCGGCGGGCAGGTAAGCGGCGGGGTTGGCAGGGTCTTGGGTGGTTTTGTCGAAGTCGATGACGCCGTCGAGCTGGGGTGTGGTGCGAATCCACTGGTTGATGGTTTCGCGCATGGTTTCGCCGGCGGCGGACTGGTACTTGGCTCCCACGAAGGGGGTGAGGGTCGCGCCGATGACCTTGATGCCGTGGGTGTGGGCTCGGGTGGCGAGTTGGGAGAGGCCGGCGATGAGATCGTCGGCCGTGACGACATCGAAGGGCTTGTGGGGGTCGGTGGCGTGGCCGATGTCGTTGATGCCCTCCATGAGGATGACGTACCTGACGCCGGCCTGTGCGATGACGTCGCGGTCGAAGCGGGCGAGGGCGCTGGGGCCGGTGTTGTCGTGGAGGATGCGGTTCCCGCCGATGCCTTCGTTAACGACGCCTAGCTGCGCGGTCTTCTTGTCGGCCTGGAGGCGGCGGGCGAGGACATCGGGCCAGCGGGCGTTGGCGTCGCGGGTACTGTGGGCGCCATCGGTGATGCTGTCCCCGAAGGCGACGATGGAGGCGCCGTTGCCGCCGGATGTGACGTCGACCCCTTTGAGAAAATCCCAGGAGAAAAACCGCTGGGGTGCATCCAACGAGGCAGCGCTGACGACATTGCCCGGCACAAGATAGTTGGTCTGGTCGGCGAAGGGGTGAAAGGTAAGTTGGTTTACAGGCTGGTCGGGAAGAAAGAGGCTGACCGCGAGGTCGGCGAAGGGCGCAGCCTTGAGGGCGGCGGGGTCGCTGACGGCGAGGGCGCCGGGCGGAATAACGATGGAGGGTCTTCCACCGAAGGTGAGTGGCGTTGCGCTGCCTGCGGTGATGCCACTGGCGTCAGAGCTGAGGGCGACCTGCGCGGCGCCGATGGTGAGGGGTTCGAGGCCGAACTCATTGGTGAGAATGACCCGGAGAGAGGGGCCACCGAGAGAGAGGTGGACGATCTCGCGGAGGGTCGTTCCTGCCGCTCCGGGAGCGCCGAATTTGCCCCCCGGATTTTTACCAGCCAGGGGTGAGGCGGCCCAGGTGCCGACCCAATGATCCGGAGGCGCGGCTGCGGAGGCGCGGCTGACGGTGGCGGCCCAGAGGCAGAAGAGCAGGAGAACGGAGAGGGGAGAGATTCTGGTTCGCAGGGTCATGACGATCCTTTTTTCTCAATTCGAATACGTCACCATCTTACTGCCCCGTTTCGGAGGATAACTCCCGTGACGTTGAGCGTTGACGTATATTAGCCAGGGCGTCGCGAGCGTTGTTCTTACCGTGGTGAACTTGCAGGATGAGGACGGCTGCCGGATGGAGGGACAAAGGAAATGACGGTGAGATGGCTACAGGTTATGCTGCTTAGCATGACAACTGCGATGGCGGCACATGGGTCGGTAACGAAGGCGGGATTCGGAACGACGCCCGATGGGACGGCGGTGGATATCTACACGCTGAAGGGCGATGGGATCGAGGCGCGGGTGATGACTTATGGGGCCCGGGTGGTGTCGATCGAGGTGCCGGACCGTGCGGGCAAAATGGCGAATGTGGTGCTTGGGTATAGCGCGCTCGATGGGTACATTGCGGATCAGAAGAGTTACTTCGGGGCTGTTGTGGGGCGGTATGGGAACCGGATCGCGAAGGGCCGTTTCACGCTGGATGGGCACGAGTACCAGCTTCCCACCAACAATGGCGCGAACTCGTTGCATGGCGGGACGGTGGGCTTCGACAAGAAGGTGTGGCAGGGGCGCGCGATTGCGGATGGTGTGGAGATGACGCTGGTAAGCAAGGACGGCGACCAGGGATATCCCGGGACGCTGACGGTGCATGTGCGGTATACCGTGCATCATGGCGCGCTGCGGATCGACTACGTCTCGTCGACGGACAAGGATACGGTGGAGAACCTGACGAATCACTCGTACTTCAACCTGGCGGGAGATGGGCAGGGCACGATATTGAACCATGACGTGACGATCCCCGCTGACAAGTACACGCCGGTAGATGGAGGCCTGATTCCGACAGGTGTGCTTGCGCCGGTGGAGGGGACTCCGTTCGATTTTCGTAAGGCGACGGCGATTGGAGCACGTATCCATGAAGACAACGAGCAGTTGAAGATTGCGGGAGGGTACGACCACAACTGGGTGCTGCGCGGCAGGAACGGCGAGGTGAAGACGGCTGCGCGTGTGTACGACCCGGTGAGCGGGCGCGTGTTGACGGTGACGACGACCGAACCCGGTGTGCAGTTTTATACGGGCAACTTTCTGGACGGTACGCGGTACGGGAAGGAGCAGAAAGGGCATGCGAAGAACTCCGCGTTATGCCTGGAGACGCAGCATTTTCCAGATTCGCCGAACCATCCTGCTTTTCCCACGACGGAGTTAAAACCGGGTGAGACGCGGCACAGCTCGACGACGTTTACGTTCTCGGTGCAGGCGAAGTAAGACGATGGTGAGTGACTTGTGCCTTTGGGAGGGATCTGCTGGTGAAATGCGATGGATAAGGTGGTGCTTTCCGCGGATGAAGCGGTGGCGGATATCGTTTCGGGCTCGACCATCATGCTCGGTGGTTTTGGGCTGTGCGGAATTCCGGAGAACCTGATTGCGGCGCTGGTGGGAAGGCGCGTTACGCGACTGCATACGATCAGCAACAACATGGGCGTCGATGGTTTTGGCATGGGGCTGATGCTGGAGGCGGGGATGATCGCATCCCATGTTGGAAGCTATGTCGGGGAGAATCGCCGTCTGGAGCAACTGGTGTTGAAGGGTGAGCTGGACCTCACGCTGGTTCCACAGGGTACGCTGGCGGAGCGGATACGGGCTGGCGGCGCAGGTATTCCCGCCTTTTACGTGCCGACGGGGCTGGGGACGATCGTGGCGGACGGCAAGGAGACGCGTAGGATCGGTGAAAGAGTGTATGTGCTGGAACAGGCTCTGCACGCGGATGTGGCCTTGATCAAGGCGTGGAAGGGTGACCGGCTGGGGAATCTGGTGTATCGCAAGACGGCGAGGAACTTCAACCCGGCGATGGCGACCGCGGCGAAGCTGACGATTGCGGAGGTGGAGGAGCTGGTTGAGCCTGGGGAACTCGATCCCGACCACATTGTGACGCCGGGCATCTATGTGAAGCGGATTGTGGTCGGCGCGGCGTATCGGAAGCCGGTGGAGTCGAAGTTCATCCAGAGCGGAGGTGCGGCGTGACAGGCAAGCAGAGGATTGCGCGGCGAATTGCGCGGGAGTTCAAGGATGGCTTCTATGTGAACCTCGGAATCGGGCTGCCGACGATGATTACGGCGTATCTTCCGGCGGGAATCGATGTGGTTTTTCAGTCGGAGAATGGAATGCTGGGGGTGGGGCCCGCACCGAGCGACGAGGAGACGGACCCGGATTTGATCAACGCGGGCAAGCAGCCGGTGACGGAGCTGCCGGGGTGCTCGTACTTTGGCAGCGAGGAGTCGTTCGCGATGATACGCGGCGGGCACATGGATATGAGTGTGCTGGGCGCGATGCAGGTGGATGAGCGCGGCAACCTGGCGAACTGGACCATTCCGGGGAAGATGGTGAAGGGAATGGGTGGTGCGATGGACCTGGTGGCGGGTGCGCGGCGAGTGATCGTCGCGATGGAGCACCAGACCAAAGATGGCGGCTCACGCATCCTGAAGGCGTGCACGCTGCCACTGACGGGAGAGGGCGTGGTGCATGACATTGTGACGGAGCTGTGCTGGATCAAAGTGACCGAAGCGGGGCTGGTTTTGATGGAGGTCGCGGAGGGGCTGGATGCGGCGGAGGTGCAGGCGCGGACAGAGGCGACGCTGATCGTCTCTCCGGAGCTGCGGATGATGACGGTTGAGCCGGGGGTGCAGTAGGCCTGCGTTGAGGTTGACCCGCGATGAGAAGAAGCGTTCGAGACGACGCGGCGGATATTTTTCTGTCTGCATTGCGGGCCACCCGGATTGAGCCTGCGATGGAGCGTTGCGTCCAGTTGAAAGACGGAGCGTTGCGTGTGGAAGGGCACTCCTACGGGCTGGACCAGTACGAGCGCCTGATGCTGATTGCGTTCGGCAAGGCCGGGGAGACGATGACCCGCGCATTTCTGAAGCAGGCGGAAAGCGAGGCCGGGCGGTTCGAAGGCATCGTCGTTGGGCTGGAGGGGACTCGAACGGAATGGCCGGGTTTTCGGGTCTATGCAGGTGGGCATCCGCATCCGAACGAGGCTTCGGTGATGGCGGCTGGCGATATTCTGCGGAGCCTGGGTTCTCTGACGGAGCGTGACCTGGTGGTGTTTCTGGTGAGTGGCGGCGGCTCTGCGATGGTGGAGGAGTTCTTCCAGCCTGGAGTTTTGCTGGAGACGATGGCTGCGACGCATCGGGCGCTGGTGGAGAGCGGTGCGCCGATTGCCGCCATCAATGCAGTGCGGAAGCATCTGTCCGCGGTGAAGGGAGGACGGATGGCGGCGGCGGCCGCTCCGGCGGAGCAGGTGACGATCTTTGTGTCGGATGTGCCGCAGGGCGAGCTGGATGCGCTGGCGTCCGGGCCGACGCTGCCCGACCGCAGCACGAAGGACGATGTGTACCGGATTGCGCGGAAGTACGGTCTGGCGGAGTTGCTGCCGGGCGAGGTGGCGCGGATTATCGCCCCTAGTCTGCTGATTGAGACACCGAAACCGGGTGACGGGATCTTCGCGCGGTCGCGATGGAGCGTGCTGCTGGATAGTGTGTCGCTGGAACAGGCAGCGGCGGCGCGGGCAAAAGAGCTGGGGTGGACTGTGGAGATCGACAACACCTGTGATGACTGGAGCGCCGAGCGAGCTGCGGCTTATCTGCTGGAGCGGTTGCATGAGCTGAGGCATGGTCAGGAGCGCGTGTGTCTGCTGTCTGCCGGGGAAGTGACCGTTCAGGTTCCGGCGCTGGCTGCGGGAAGAGGGGGGAGGAATCAGCACTTCGCGTTGCTCTGTAGTGAGATACTGTGCAGTCAACGGATTGCGGGCAGCGGGATGATTGTGCTGAGTGGGGGAAGTGATGGTGTGGACGGCAACAGTTCGGCTGCGGGTGGAGTAGTGGATGGCACGACGGTGGATCGGGCCACGGCGGCGGGGTATCCGGTCAGTGCAGGGCTGAGTGCGTTCGATGCGTATACCGTGCTTGAGCGGCTGGGGGATACGGTGGTAACGGGACCGACGGGGAATAACCTGCGCGATCTGCGGGTGCTGCTTGCGCCGTAGGTGAGCCCTTCGCGACGTCAGCGAAGTGTACAGACTAGCTGGAGGCCGGTGCGAGGACTCGGTTCGGAGAGGAACGGAAACCGAGCGCGATGAGCATGTGGCCGCAGGCGGCGAGTGCCGGAGCTGGCTTCCTCAAAAAAGCGCGAAGGTCTCAGCTTTGTGGCTAGTATGAGGGAAGAAGTTGATTGCTGCGGGCATCAGTCATCATATTGCTCAAAGCTTGAGCGGCGTGCCACATCGGGAAGCCGGGATGGAACCATATGTTTGGGATGGAGAGGCGGCTGGCGACTCTCTGTAGCGGCATACAACGGAAGTTGAAGATAGGGAGAAGCCATGGTCTGGATTTTCAAGACACGTATTAAAAGAGTAGCGCTGTTACTGGTTCTCGCGTTCATAGGGGGGACGACAGGCTGCGTTTCTTCAAAGTCCCGCGCTACACCGGAGAACTTCATTGCGGGGCTGAACAAACATTTTCTCGATCATGCCGATTGCCTGCTCGACAACACTCGGTTTCCGTACGAGACCACCGAACGGGATAAGACGAAACAGATGGATTCTCTGGTGAAGGCACTGCTGCTGGAGAAGACCGAGGAGATGAGCATTCACGCGAGCCGTTACACGGTGACCCCAGCCGGCGCGCGATATGCTCCGCGTTTTTGCTATGGACATCGAGAGGTGGCCAGTATTGATAGTTTCACCTCGCCGGTTGCAGCGAACGGCTTCAATGAGACCAGCGTGACCTATCGCTATGCGATGAAAGAGGTGCCGGTGTGGGCGAAGACTCCTGAGGTCGAAGCTGCGTTCCCGAAGATGGCAGCGGCTACGAGCGGGCAGAGCGTCGGCAAGACAACCATGGCCCAGACGCCGGTGGGCTGGCAGGTTCCCGACTGAACTTACTATCCGCCAGAGAGGAAACATGTCGAAATCGCGCAGAGAATTCTTAACCCAGACGGCATTAAGCCTGGTCGGAGCAGGTGTGGCGTCCACGGGCTTTGCTCAGAATGGATCGCCTGTACTGCCTCCGGGCGCGCCGACGACGTTTGGCGCGGCTCCTGCCGTGGGTCCTGAGGTGACATCCGCGACATTTGCCGAGGCTGAGAAGCTAGTGCAGGTTGAACTGACGGCGGCCGACCGGGGACAGGCCGCGGGAAACTGGCGCAACTCGATGGCTCCGTATTATGAGCGCCGGGTTGGGCCGCGCAAGGTGGCGATCGACTCTGCGACTGCGCCGTGGTCTCGGTGGGATTGCACGCTTCCCGGCACATCTGCCGGACCTGCGCATAATCACTTCGTCCGCAGCAAAACCGATCCAGGTCCACTGCCCGGAGGCGAGGAGCAGATCGCGTTCGCTCCGGTGACGCAGCTCTCCCGCTGGATCGAAACTCGGCAACTGACGTGCGAGCGCCTGACGATGATCTACCTGGCGCGGATGGAGCGATTCAACCTCAAGGTGAACTGCGTGATCACGCTGACACCTGACCGTGCGATGGCCCGGGCGAAGCAGGCGGATGAAGAGATCGCTGCGGGTCATTACCGGGGTCCGCTGCATGGCATTCCCTGGGGCGCGAAAGACCTTCTCGATACGGCGGAAATCCGTACGACCTACGGCGCGGAGCCGTTTGAGCGCCGAATCCCAACGATGGATGCGACGGTGGTCACGCGGCTGGATGAAGCGGGCGCGGTGTTGATCGCGAAGCTCAGCCTCGGTGCCCTGGCGCTGAACGATGTTTGGTTTGGCGGACAGACGATGAATCCGTGGCTGCTCGAAGAGGGCTCGTCGGGATCGAGTGCGGGTCCGGGTGCGGCGACGGCGGCGGGGCTTGTAGCGTTTGCCATCGGCAGCGAGACCGGCGGCAGCATTGTAAGTCCGTCGATGCGCTGCGGTGTGACTGGACTGAGGCCTACGTTTGGCCGCGTTCCCCGCACCGGTGCGATGACGCTGTGCTGGTCGCTGGACAAGTTGGGACCGATGGCGCGCAGCGTTGAAGACACCATGCTTGTGCTCGAAGCGATCAGTGGGCCGGATGGATGCGATGTATCGAGCGTTCCCAGCAAGCTCGACTTCGACGCGGGCGCCTCGATCGAAGGGCTTCGGGTCGGATACATTCCAGCGTGGCTGAACGAAGCGCCTGCGACACCGGTCGATCGCGCTGCGCTTGAGACAGTTAAAAAGCTTGGCATGGTGCCGGTCGAAGTATCCATTCCGAACTGGCCGTATGACTCTCTGGACCTGATCCTGTTCGCGGAGGCTGCGGCTGCATTTGAAGAGATCACGTTGGACCATGAGGTGGATCGGCTTCGATCGCAGGTTTCGGATGCGTGGCCCAACTCGTTTCGCCAGGCGCGATTCCTTTCGGCGGTAGATTTCGTCCAGACCGACCGCTTGCGTCGAATGGTTGCGGTGGAGATGGCGCGCGTGATGTCGCAGGTGGATCTGCTGCTTGTGCCTTCGCTGCGCGACGAGATGCTGACGATTACGAACTTCACGGGGCATCCATCGCTCACGTTTCGCGCCGGGTTTGTCGAGGTATCGGAGGCTCGCAGCGATTGGGCTCCGGACCCGGCGCGGCCCCTGCCGAAGTTCAACCCGCCGCGCCGGGTTCCGCATGGGGTGACGCTGATTGGGCGGCTCTTCGAGGAAGGCACGATGGCGCGCGCCGGCCTCGCCATGGAACGCACCTTGAATGTAGCTAAGGAGAACCCTCCTGGGTTTTGAGCGGCTATTGCTGCTTCCGTAACGTTTGCTTGGGCGCAAAGACAGCCGTTGCAGCCGCTTACGACGGGGTTGTTGCTTAGCACCGGCGCTCTCAGCTTTGGGCGTGCGAGATGTCGAAGTCCGTGAGGCCGACCACGGCAACTTCTAGAAACGTTGGTTTTGAAGTTGGCTTACGACAAGTTAATCGCTACGGGTGGGGCACACCGAAGAGTTCGGCCATCTCCTGGTGGAGAAAGCCGCGGCCTGGTTTGTAGGGCTGGATCCATTTGCCGTCGAGGACAAACTGGGGGATGGCGCGTTTGCCGACGTTCGACTCTACCGCATAGGCGGCTCCGGGGGTGGTTTCGATGTCGATCTCGTTGTAAGGGATGTTGTGCTTGTCGAGGAAGCGCTTGGCTTCCCGGCAGTCGCGACACCACGAGGCGGAGTAGACGGTGAGTTCCATACGTGTATTTTACTGGGTTTTGCTGGATTATTGCTCGTGGTAGTTGCGCATAAGGCCGCCGTCCACGAAGTAGGTCGAGCCGCTGGTGTATGCGCCGTCTTCGGAGGCGAGGAAGAGAGCGACGCCTGCGACTTCGTCGGCGGTTCCCAGGCGGCGGAGCGGGATATTCTGCACAAGGGCGTTCAGCTCGGTCTTATCGGCCATCAGCTTGGCATTGATGGGGGTGCTGATAGCGCCGGGAGCGATGTTGTTGACGGTGATGCCGAGGGGGCCGAGTTCGACGCAGAGGTCGCGCATGAGCATGCGCATGCCACCCTTCGAGATGCAGTAGGTGGAGAAGTTGGGAAAGACCATGTCCTCGTGGACGGAGCTGATGTTGATGATGCGGCCCGGCTGTTTAGTATCGCGAAGACGGCGGACAAAGGCCTGCGTCAGGAAGAAGGCACCCTTGAGATTGACGTTGAGGACGGCGTCGTAGTCGGCTTCGGTGACGTCCCAGAAGGCGGCTTCCTTCTCGATGCCGGCGTTGTTGACGAGGATGTCGCATCGGCCTAGCTGCTGGTAGGCCTGGTCGACGAGATTCTGTGTGTCGGCCAGTTTGGAGACATCGGCCTGGACGGTGATGGCCCTGCCGCCAGCAGCTTCCGCTTTGGCCCTGGTTTCGTTGGCTGCATCGGGGTGATTGCGGTAGTCCACGACTACGGTAGCGCCTTCGCTGGCGAATCGTATGGCGATGGACTGGCCGATGCCGGAGGCCGAACCGGTGACGATGGCGACTTTGCCTGCAAGACGATTGCTCATGTTTGCTTGGATGCTACGGCGCGGCGCGTACGAAAGAAATTCTGTAAGAGAGCTCCGCATTCTTCGGCGAGGAGCCCGGAGACGACCTCGACCTTGTGGTTGAGTTGGGGGTGATTCATGACGCTGAGCACGCTGCCGCAGGCACCGGCCTTGGGATCGGCGGCGGCGTAGACCAGGCGTGCAATGCGCGCATGCAGGATGGCTCCGGCGCACATGGCGCAGGGCTCGAGAGTGACGTAGAGGGTGCATGTGTTGAGACGGTAGTTTGCGAGGTGGAGGCCGGCGGCGCGGAGGGCGACGATCTCGGCGTGGGCCGTGGGGTCGCGGTCGCGGAGGACTCGATTCTGGCCTCGTCCAATGATGACGCCTTGATTGACCACGACAGCGCCTACGGGAACTTCGCCGCAGGCCTCGGCGGCCTCGGCTTCGGCGATGGCGGCGCGGAGGTAGTTAAGGTCTTCGGGTGGGCTGGCGGATTCGTCCGGCATGGTCTTTACGTTGTCTTCGGTCGTCTTCGGTCGTCTTTCGTCTTCGCGTGCCAAGGCCACTTGTGTCATGCGAATGTGCCGGGTTCGATTCTGTTGCTGTACGGGAAAGAGCCTGCTCCGGCCGCCGTGCGGGAGCAGCCTCCAAGCCTATGGAGTTCGTGGCGCCGGTTCTGGTGTATGGGCGGCTGGGACCGGTGAGGGCTGGGGTGCGGCGGTCTGGGCGGGTTTGGGAGCCGGTGTCCCCAGATAGCCGGAGACGACCTGGGCGGAGAGACCGAGGCTGGTTGCAATCTGGCCTGCGCTCTGGCCCTGGCTCTTGAGTTGATGGATGTGAGCCGACAGGGAGAGTTTTACCGAATCGCTTGACGGGGCAGCGGTGGCTGCAGCTTCCGTGTGCGGGGTTGGTTGTGCCTGGGCAGATGCGATGCCTTCGGCGGATGATGTGGAGGGATTACTGCTGGTGTTGATCTGGAGTGTCAAGAGAACTGTCCTTTCACTATCACGATCTTCATCGGCATTGCTCGGCTGGACTTGAGTCTGCATCAGGATCAGGCGGGCTCCTGCTGGGAGAGGCAGTGGAGGGTGCCGAGACCCCAGACGAGATCGACGGCGTGGATGCCGACGACCTCGCGGGTGGGAAAGCAGGCGGCGATGGTATTGAGGGCGTGACGGTCGTTGGGATCGTTGAAGGTGGGGACCAGGACCAGGTCGTTCGCTATGTAGAAGTTGGCGTAGCTGGCGGGGAGGCGCTGGCTCTCGAAGTGGACGGGGGCGGGCATGGGGAGTTCGACGATCTCGAATGGCCGGCCAGCGAGGTTGCGAGCGGTGCGGAGGCGGTTGAGATTTTCGGCGAGGGGAAGGTGGTTTTCGTCGCGGATGTTGGGCTCGACACAGGTAAGGATCGTGTTTTCGCTCACGAAGCGGGCGATGTCGTCGATGTGGCCGTGGGTGTCGTCTCCTGCGCACCCTTTGTGGAGCCAGACGGTCTTTTCAATGCCGAGGTAGTCGAGGAAGGCCTGCTCCAGCTGCTCGCGGGTGATCCCGGGGTTGCGCTGCTGGACTTCAGAGAGGAGGCACTCTTCGGTGGTGAGGAGGAGTCCGGCGCCGTTGGTGTCGATGCTGCCGCCTTCGAGGACGAGGCGGTGGCCGGTGCCGTCGGGGAGGGGGACGATGGGGCAGAACTCGGGGATGTCGTAGTGCTTGGCGACATGATTGGAGACCTGGTTGTCGCGGAGCCAGTTGTCGTACTTGGCCCAAGCGTTGAACTTCCAGTTGGTGATGGCGAGGTCGCCTTGAGGATTCTTGATGAAGATGGGGCCGGAGTCGCGGAGCCAGACGCGGTCGGTGGGCCAGGTGTGGAAGTGCAAGCGGGCGAGGTTGGCTCCAGCGCGGCGCAGATGGCTGGTGGCGCGGCGCTCGGCGTCGGCGTTGTTGACCAGGATGTGAACATCCTCCACTCGGGAGAGGTGGCGGACGATCTCGCTGTAGACCCAGGGGATAGGCTGGAATTTGTTGGGCCAGTCCTCGGCGTTGTGGGGCCACGCGATCCAGGTGGCGGCGTGAGGGGACCACTCGGCGGGCATGCGGTAGTTCGTCGGCGTCTGGTCGGTGCGGCTCACGTGGTGTTGCTCCTTATGGGCAGGGCACCCCTCCCCCCCCCTCAAAAAGTGTGCAAAGTCTTCCATCCATGAGACTTAGGCTGGGACTTCAGAGTCAAGGCTTAGCAGCGTAAATCATGCCTGGGCGGACTGGCTGATCCCGGGGATTTCTTTCTGCAGGGTTTGCTGAAGATCCCCTGACTTAAAGTATAGCTGGTTGAGATAACTACTACGCCATGCGAATGCGCTTGATTGGAGCGGGTTTTGCTGGTTTTGGGGGTTGACATGGCTTTGTCGGGGTAAGCTTCTTTACGTTGCGCCGAAGGGGCACCCGGGTGCCGGTCGGTTGGGATAGAGAAGACGGTTCGCGCTTTCGCGCGAATGCCCACATCTCAGAATCGAGATATGGGGCACCCGGCGCAAGAATGGGCGGTCCTTTGCGGGTCACTCGCCGAGATTGCTGCGGTGGGAAGCGATGCGTCTCCGGGATCGTTTCAGGTGTTGCGTGCGGGGGGATCTAGGTGGCCTTAGCCGAGAACTCGAAATCAGAAGAGGAGCCTGTCTTCTAGTGTCCCCTACGCAGACACTATGACGAACCAGATTGGAACACTGGCTAATACATTCAAGGTGCTGTTTACATTTACTGCCTCAGTAGCCGTTTTCTACTATTTCGCGGGATTCAGCTTCAAAGCGGCTCTCCTGGTGGGAATCTGCTTTGCTGAAACTTTTATCTGGCTGCATAGACTTTCCCGAATAAAAACAGCGTTCAGACCCTACAAGCTTGTAATCGGAGTAAATTTTCAAAGTGTTCGGGATGATCTCAGACTGCTTACTACCGATGAGAAGCCGTTCGAGAATTTTTCCTTCACTGCGTTGAATGATGAACTCTATTCCCGATCTGACGGCAGTGGATACAGCTCTACCATCTACTTCAACACAGAACTTCCCTGTCCAGAGATTCAATGGGAGGACAAAATTTTCAGCTATCTGGATCACCGTTATCTTCGTATCGTTTATCACAAAATTTAGCTGCGCTATCAGAAACTGTCTAAGGACTGAATCTCTTCGATTGCCCAAAGTAAAGGCAAATACAGGGTCCTTCACTACGTTCAGGATGACGACGAAGAACAAGTAACAGCTGAATCATCTGCTCGGCTAAGCTTTCTAGATAATTTCTGAAAGCGACGGAGCAGGTTTCTTAGTCCAAGAAGCGGCTGGTGATGCCGGTGTAGGCGTCGATGCGGCGGTCGCGGAGGAAGGGCCAGTTGCGGCGGGTGTCTTCGAGGAGTTTGAGGTCGATTTCGGCGATGAGGATCTCTTCTGTGTCGTGACTGGCCTGGGCGATGACGCGGCCGAAGGGGTCTGCGATGAAGCTGCCGCCCCAGAATTCGAGGCCTGCGCCCTCAGGGCCTTTCATCTCGATGCCGTTGTGGATGACGTCGCCATGCTCGAAGCCGACACGGTTGACTGCGCCGACGAAGACGCCGTTGGCGATGGCGTGGGCGCGCTGGATGGTCTGCCAGGCGGAGTATTGGGCTTCGCCGTACTCGGCTTTTTCGGAGGGGTGCCAGCCGATGGCGGTGGGGTAAAAAAGAGTGCTGGCGCCGCGGAGGGCGGTCTCGCGGGCGGCTTCGGGGTACCACTGGTCCCAGCAGACGAGGGTGCCGACCGACCCCTGGCTGGTGGAGAAGGCCTTGAAGCCGAGGTCGCCGGGGGTGAAGTAGAACTTCTCGTAGTAGAGGGGGTCGTCGGGGATGTGCATCTTGCGGTATATGCCGGCGAGGTTGTGGGGTGCGGTGACGGTGGGGTCGAGCACGGCGGCGGTGTTGTGGTAAAGGCCGGGGGCGCGGCGCTCGAAGAGGGAGGCGATGATGACGACGTTTTCTTCGCGGGCGATGGCGGAGAGGCGTTCGGTGGAGGGTCCGGGGATGGATTCTGCAGTGTCGAAGAGGGCGTGCTCTTCGCGCTGGCAGAAGTACTGGGCGCGGAAGAGCTCGGGGAGGCAGATGATGTTGGCTCCGGCGCGGGCGGCTTCGCGGACTCGGGTCGCGGCTTTGTCGAGGTTGGCCGCGGTGTCCGGGGCGCAGGACATCTGGATGAGGCCGATGCGTTTGTTGGGAACTTTGTTTGACATAAGTCCTCTTTTCTATGTTACTTGCCTTCTTTGATTGATGATTGGCGCGTGTTTCCGATGGAAAAATATACCCAATTTCATGCAGAGGTTTGCGTAAACGGGATCTGAAACCGTCGGCGTTTTAAGGCTTTGGCGCGGAAATGCTCGATGAGCTCGATGGCTGGCGAATTGCACAGGAGTACGGGGTAATGCTCATTCACAATCTAGAGCGTTTTCATCTACTGAGAGGTTTCGTATGAAAAAGGTAATTCTTGGGCTTTCGATCTTGATCGTCTCCACAGCAATTTCCTCCGGCTCCGCGTTTGCGGACTCATTCGACTTCAGCTTCAGTGGCAACGCCGCATTAGGATCAGGCCAATTCACGGCCTATGCCACCGCAACCCCGGGAGAATATCTCATCACGGGGATCACCGGGACGACATTTGGTCAACCGATCACCTCTCTGCTGGAACCGAACTCCTATCCGATAATCTTGAATCCTCAGATCGATAATGTAAGTAATGACAATGAGCTGTTCTATCCCGCGAGTGGCGGCGGATACCTTGATTCCTTTGGGGTGTCCTACCTTCTTACGGGTGGCGTGGCGGTCAATCTTATCTTCAGCGACAATGGTGGTTTCTACGCTATCAGCGCGAGCAATGGTCGCAATGATGTTCTGACCTCGTTTACGGTTGTGCCGACTCCTGAGCCGGAGTCGCTGGTGCTGCTGGGAACCGGGTTGTTGGGTCTCTTCGGTTTGGCTCGACGCCGGATCGGCGTTTAAGAACGGCTGCGGAATCTGGTAGAAGCCGTTCCCCGGAGCGGATTGCCGCTTGCGGCGCGGGAGCACGCTCGTTTGCCGCTATATGGTCTTTTCTACAATAGACATATCTGATACGTTGGATTAAGCCGAAGGTATCCGCGATGATTCTGCGGCCCATTCCCAGCATCCATCTCAGTCCCCGCCGAGTGCGGTCGACGTGCACTTTATAGCAGAAGGAGCCTTACATCTTGAGCGAATTTCGGGATTTTCTGGAACTTCCGTATGGCGAACTCGAGGACCTGAACCTGGCTGCCAAAGAGCAACGCAAGAAGCGCGTGGCGGCGGACGTGATCCAGGAGGAGCGGTTGAAGTATCTGACCGACGAGCGCCGGATCAAGGCTGTGACGGTGATGTTCAGCGATCTCGAAGGCCGGCTGCATATGCTGGACTACGACAAGAAGTTTCTGGTGAAGAGCTATGACAACCTGACATTCGATGGCTCATCGATTCGCGGTTTTACGGCGCAGCGGGAGAGCGACTTGCGTCTGGCGATCGACTGGAGCGCGTTCTACTGGGTGCCGGCGGATGTGTTTGGCGCGGGCAAGGTGATGGTGTTCGGCGAGGTGACGGACAAGAACGGCGGGACCTACAGCGCGGATATTCGCGGAGTGCTAAAGCAGTTTTCGCAGGAGTTGTTCGACAAGCAGGGCTACACGCTGAACGCGGCGAATGAGATTGAGGGATTCCTGTTCGAGGGCATCGATGCGGAACGCAGTTATCACGAGACGGGCAGCTTCGAGTATGTGAACAAGGGCGGCTACTATCACACGCTGCCGGGCGATCCGCTGCGCGAGTTTATCGACACCACGGCCGAGGTGCAGCGGGCGATGGGATTTGAGAACGAGAAGGACCATCCGGAGGTTGCGCCGTCGCAGTTCGAGATCAACTACTCGTATGGCGAAGTGGTTGCCGCGGCAGACCAGATCCAGTTGTACAAGCTGATCTGCCGGCAGGTGGCGACGCAGATGGGCATGACATCGAGCTTTCTGCCGAAGCCGGTGGTTGGGGTGAACGGCAGCGGGATGCACACGAACGTGTCGATCACCAAGGGCGGGAAGAACCTGTTCTGGGATCCGAATGGGCAGGAAAAAATTTCCAAGATGGCATGGCAGTTTACGGATCGCATCCTAACCCATGGCAATGATCTGTGTCTGCTGCTGAATGCAAGCGTGAATGCATATCGCCGTTTGGACCCTCACTTTGAGGCGCCGAACCAGATCAAGGCTTCGGCGACGGACCGGGGATCGATGGTGCGGATTCCGATTGGGAATGAGAAGTCGGCGCGGGTGGAGGTGCGTTCGGTTGGGCCGGATGCGAATCCTTACCTGGTGCTGTACTCGATCTTCCGGAGCGGGTTGCAGGGCGATACCTCGAAGATCAAGAACCTGCGGCAGGCGGAGCGATATCTGCCGGACAACATCTATACGGCGATTGAAGATTTTCGCGGAGCGGCATGGACGACGACGCTGCTGGGCGAAGACGTGAAGACGCGGTATGCGGATCTGAAGCAGGCCTCGGCGGATCGCTGCGCGCGGCTGCTGGGGACGATCGTGAAGGCGCCTGAGGTGCAGTTCCACCATGATGTGTATAACCAGTTGCTTTGGAACATCTTTTAGCGCGTTCGACGTTGCGGTGTGAAGGGCCCTCGCTATTGATGGAGGGCCTTTTCTGTATCCGAAGCTCGATTTGAAAGTGCTTTTGATTCGCGAGGAACAAGCTCATGGAAGCCCTCCAGTCGACGCGACGAGCTGAATCCCTGAACAGGACTGGTCCGGGGTGGCCGGTGTTGGTTGCAGCGGTGGTATTGGGTGGCTTCGCGGCGTTTGTGCTGCCGTTTCTCTTGCCGGTGACGGATGTCCCGGTATTTTCGACGGCGTGGATCAGCGGTGCGGACAATCGGGCGGCTTGCGTGGGGCTTGCTCTGGTTTCGGTGGGCGTGCTGCTGGTGACTGTTTGGGGGATTCGGCGGAGAAGTCGTGGCGGGTCTGTGGCCGGAGCGGGTGAGGAGGAACGGCGGCCGGCCACGGAGGCGCTGGGCAGAGGCGTCCTGCTTGCGGCGGGTTTGCTGGTTGGCATCTGGACACTTGCGTGGGGTTTTGCGATTGTCCGGTCGGGGCTTCGGATTGCAGAGACGTATTACTTTCTGGAGCAGACGCACAACGCCGCAGGCATAGGCTTGGCTGCGCCGATGCGGATCTATCGCGACCTTGAGTTTCCATATGGACCGCTGCTGCTGGAGCCAGCGGTGTGGCTTTGGCGGGTGGTCGGGCATGCGGGCGTGTCGATTGCGAGCTGCTATGTCCTCACGCTTACCTTTTTCAATGTCGCCGGGATATGGCTCGTGTGGTTTGCGCTGAACCGTCTGCCGATGTCCGGCTGGGCTCGTCGGCTGCTGTTTGGCGTGTGTTGCTTTGAGGCGCTGCATCCTCTGTTCGGGCCGAACTATTCTTTGACGAAGTTTGCGTTGCCGATTGCGCTTCTGGTGTGGGGTGCAGGTATAGCCAGTTCTGTCCGCCGCGCCTGCGCATTGGCTGCCGGGTTATTTGTATCGATCATGGTGTCACCGGAACTGGGCCCCGGTCTATCGGCGGGCATTGCTGCCATGGCGGTCGCAGGTGCGGTTCGTTCGAGAGAGCCAGCCCAGCGGCGTGGCTGGCTACTGTCTCTCCTTGCGCCGGCGATTGGATATGCCGCGTTCGTGATGTTGTACGGCGCTGGCTTTCTTGATCGCCTGGGACAGGCCTCGGCCGGTGCGCTGAATACTGTGATCGAGCCTTTGCCGTACACGCTGGTGTTCTGCTTCGCTGTTGCATGGATGGCTCCGATGGCTGTGGGGCGGGGACTTGCGTCTCGAAGGGAAGAGGATGCCGGCCTGTCTGCGGACGTAGATCAGGGGCCGTTGCTGCTTGGCGTCTTTTTTCTTGGGCTGGGGCTTCTGCCCGGAGCGCTGGGGCGGTCTGATCCGCTGCATGTCTTCTTCAATGGATTGCCGTTCCTGATGCTTTCGATGATTGGCGTCGAACGGCTTTCAACGCAGAGGCGGTGGGTTTGGGCGGTGGCCGTCGTGCTGCTGGCGGTTGAGACGCAGGCTACGAATTTTCACATCTATACGAGCTCGCTGCGTGCGGTACTGACGATGCAGCGGCACCCGTACCCCGGCAAGGTGGATATGGGCCGCCTGGAGGCCGATACGGGCGGGGAGCCGGTTGCCACGCCGTTTCTCAGGGCGGTTCCGTTGCGCGACGAACTCGCGATGCGCAGCGCACATCTTTTCGCCGGGGGCCGATCTCCTGGAATCACTGAAATATGGGACGCGGAGGGCGAGAGGGCGCTCATCGGACGGCTTCGGCAGGGCCGGTGGATTCTTATGCAGGCAAAGGATAACCGTATGATCGAGGTGGCTCCGAACGATACCCGCCTGAAGAGAATCTTCCGGCTTGGCTATCGATATCCTGAGCGGCATGCGCCTTTCATCATCGGCACGTTGACCGAGCAGGAGATCGCTTCGAACTGGCGCGTGGTTGACCGCTTCGGCGACCTTCAGTTGTATCGGCGCGTCCGCTAGGAGGACGCAGGCCGCGGCTTACTTTGCGCCGGCGTCCAGCGGCTGGGGCGCTTGAACCGCATCCATTCTGGACTGTTTCTCCAGGTCTTTGAGGGTTTCTTTGCTGAGCGGCTTTTCGTGGAGGAGCAGTTCGGCTGCGCGAACGCGGGGCGTTCCGTGGAACCATTGCTGGATGATGTTGTCCTTGAGCAGATTGGCGACGGCGAGCAGGCACATCCCCTGGTGATGGGCCATCCAGGAGCGCACAAGCTGGGGCTGGCTGCCCTGGGTGTAGTCGGCGGCCTCGAAGAAGCCGTAGGCGCCTACCCAATCGAGTTCGGCCATGCGGCGGAGGTTGGCGATGGCGTCTTCGCGCAGGAAGGGCATGGCGAGGAAGCTGGAGTAGGGCGAGATGACGGGCCCGTCTTCGGCGCCGTACTTCAGGGCGAGCGACGGGATGCCCCAGGCCTGGTAGCTGTAGCGGCCGAGGGGGTCCATTTTGGCGAAGCCGGACTCGGAGATGCCCCAGGGGATGTTGCGGACGTGCTCTCGCTGGATGTGGACGGCGGATTCGAGCGAGCGAGACAGGAGGGTATTGGGGAAGGTGCGCATCCAGAGGGCGGGCATCATGTATTCGAACATGGTGCCGGTCCAGGAGAGCAGCGCCGGGCGGCCCTTGACCAGGATGTGAGAGCGATCGAGGCGGAACCAGGACTGCTGGGGGATATCTCCTTTTGCTACGGCGAGGAAGGAGGCGATGCGGGCCTCCGAGGCGAGGAGGTCGTAGCAGGCGGAGTGGAGCTCACCGGTCTGGCCGTCGAAGCCGATGGAGAGCAACTGGCGCGACTCGACGAGGAGGAAGCCGTACTCCATGGCGTCGGCGTGGCGCTCGGCTTCGGCAGCGATGGTGATCATGCCGGCCTGTAGCTGCGCGAGGCGTTGCGTGGCGGCGGGGAGGGCGGATAGGAGGTGTGCGGCGGGCGCGGCGAGCGGAGAGTCGGCGGGGAGTGCGGCGATCGCGGCCGCTACTCTTTGTTCCAGCGCCTTGGCGTAGGCGGCGGCATTTTCGAGGATGGGGATGGAGTGGTCCTCGGCACCATTGAGTTGCATGAGCCCGAACAACGGTTCGTATTCGGGCAGGAGCCACGGGGCGTAGTCATGCACGAACTGGGAGATTGCCGCGTGACGGCGGCTGGCCTCGTTGGAAGACCACGCTTCGAACGTTGCGGGCGGCCCGCTGCCCTGCTTGGCGGTGAGGCGGTGAGCGGCGGTCTGGCCCGAGGTGGCGGCAGGCAGCGTTTGCAATGCCGATCGGATATGCAAACGCATGGATGGGGCAGTGGCGTCGGCGACGGACTCGTCTGCTTCGGGTGCAACCTTGTTGTGTTTGGCTCCGTTCGATGCGCCGGTGTTTCGTTGGATTTGCCTGAGACCTGAGAAGGATTCTGCGCTCAGCAAACGGCGCTTGAGGAGATCGAGCGCTCCGGTGTGGAGGGTGTAGAGGGAGGCGGCGAGATTGCCGCTGTCGACCGCGGAGACGATGAAGGGCTGGATGGGTTTGAGGGTCTCGATGTCGTACCAGTTGTAGATGTGGCCGCGCTGCTTGTCGAGCCGGTCGTAGGTGGTGAGGGTGCTGAGGGTGAGTTCGGCGAACTCGGAGAGGGTGACAAAGCCGAATTCATAGGCGGCCTGCCTGGCGTTGAAGAGCATTCCGAGGTTGGTGGGCGAGAGTTTGCGCACCTGGAAGGCATTTTTTTCTTCGACGTTGTCCGGGATGAGCCAGTGATTTTTTTCGTCTCCGAACTCGAGGAAGTAACGCCAGATGTGCAGGGCCTGGTCCTCGAGAAAGAGGCGGTCGGAGGCGGTGAGCGGACCTTCCTTTCGCCGGGGCGAGGCGTTGAGCCAGACTACGACCGCTGGAGCGAGTATCCAGAGGAGCAGAATGGGGCCGGCGGCGAAGAGCGCGGAGAAATGAACCAGGGCGAGCGCAATGGCGATGACGATGGCGACGACGGGCGAGAGCTGGAGGTAGATGTCGAGGGGGGTTTTGGACCGGCCCTGTTCGGATTGGGCGGCGGTCTCCCACTCGAGCAGGTGCCGGCCGGAGACGAAGCTGCGGATGAGCGAACGCACGATGGCGTCGAGCGACAGCAGCGTCTGGTGGGTGAGGAAGGTGATGTTGAGCAGGGTGAAGCCGAAGGACGCGGCGAAGATGGTGAAGCTTTCGCGGGCGCCGACGAAGCTGAGCTTGAGGAGTGCCCGGCCGAGATTGAAGCCAAGCTGAACGATGACGGGAAGGAGAAGCAGGAGGAGAGTCGCCGCGGTCCAGTAGAGTGCGCCGCCGGGAAGCACGAACCAGCCGAGCACAAGCATGAGGAAGGTGACGGGTTCGACGAGACTGCGGCGGAGGTTGTCGAAGATCTTCCAGCGCGAGATGGTGCTGATGGGGTTCGGGACGAGCTTGCCGGTCTCGTCGGGAACGCTGCCGAAGAGCCATTTGGCAATCTGCCAGTCGCCGCGGACCCAGCGATGACGGCGGCGGGCGTGAGCGGAGTAGTGCGAGGGGTAGTCGTCGATGATTTCGACGTCGGTGACGAGACCGGCGCGGGCGTAGGAGCCTTCGATGAGGTCGTGCGAGAGGAGGGCGTTGCGCGGGAAGCGCCGGTCGAGCACGTGATGAAGGACGCTGACCTCGTAGATGCCTTTGCCGGCGAAGATGCCTTCTCCGAAGAGGTCCTGATAGACGTCCGAGACGGCGCGGGTGTAGATGTCGTAGCCGGTTTCGCCGGAGTAGAGAGCCGCGAGCCGGGAGCGGGAGGCAGAGGAGACGCTGACGCCCACGCGGGGCTGCAGGATGCCGTAGCCGGCAGTGACGACACGGAGGCGCGGGTCGATGATGGCCTGATTCAGCGGATGAGCGAGTGTGCCGATCATGCGCGAGGCGGTGGCGCGCGGAAGCTGGGTGTCGGAGTCCAGGGTGATGACGTAGCGGATGTCGCTGAGAGCTTCGAGTGGACCGGCTTTGATGGGGAAGCTGTCGTAGGAGCGAAGCAGGAACTGGTTAAGGTCGAGGAGCTTGCCGCGCTTGCGCTCCCAGCCCATCCAGACGCCCTGGCGGGAGTTGAAGATGCGATGGCGATGCAGGAGGAAGAAGGCGCCTCCTTTGGCCGGCGCGTACTTCTCATTGAGTCCGTCGATGTAATGCATGGCGAGTTCGACGAGAGGGTTGCGGTCGTCGTCCAGAGGCCGCGCCGGGGCGTCGGGAAGGTCGCTGAGCAGGCCGAAGTGGATGTTGGGATCCTGGTTGGAGAGATAGCGCGCTTCGAGTTCGTCGCAGAGCTCGCGCACCTGCTTTTCCGAGAGGAGAAGTGTAGGCACAACGACGAAGGTCGCCGAATCGGAGGGGACGCCCTTCGAGAAGTCGAGCTTGGGAAGCGATTGCGCCTTCATGATGGCGGTGACGCTGTTATTGATGAGATCGACGCCGCCCTGGGTCGCGGGAAGCAGCGCCAGCAGGAGCGCGCCGATGATGGGCCAGAAGTTGTGGTGCGGAACCAGCGGAGCGATGATGGCGACGATGAGCGCGACAGAGAGGATGAATGTGCCGAGGATGTAGAAGTCTTCGTTCCACTGGCGGAGTATGCTGCGGAGTCTCTCCTTGGGGGGCGCGTGGTAGCCGATTTTGCGGCTGAGAATGGGAAGCCCTTCGGCGAAGAGGTAGTAGCCAATGTGCATGATGCGGCGGGCGTGGCGTGGATCGGCGTCGGGCGTGCGGCTGGCGCTAAGGGCAAGCTGGAGCACGGCCTGGGCGGTCTCGACCTCGCTTGAGTCGGCGTGTGCGGCGAGCTCCGCGACACGCATGTGGTAGGCGTGCCGGGTCTCGTCTTCCATGCTGGCGAAGACCTGGCTGGGGTCCTGGCGGAGAATGGCGTCGAAGGCGATGAGGGGTTCGAGCACGGTGCGCCACTCGAACTGGTTGAGGCGGCGCATGCTGTGGAGGATTGCCGAGAAGGGCGACTGTTCGATCGGCGGCAGAGGACCGGCGGCGAAGGCCTCTTCGGCGCGGTCGAGAATATATTCGAGCTGGGCGAGCTTGAGGGCTTGCGGGAGGACGGTGACCTCGGCGAGCAGGAGAGCGTCGCATTGCTGTGCCTGCTGGACGTAGATGGTGAGCGACTCGGGCGACCAGATGCCCTGGGCGGCGGAGAGGTAGCCTTCGGCGAGATTGACGACCCGGGGCAGATCGCCTTCCTCCGCAATGCGGACCCGGGGCAGCGCAGCGAAGGTGGCTGCGGTGTTGTCGCCGGCGATGAGGGCGGACTCCAACATACGGGTGCTTTCGAGGAGTTCAAGCTCGGGGGTGAGTTCCTGGAGGTTTGCGGTTTTGCGGCAGAGGCGGAGGAGGTCACTTAGCCTGGCCTTGAGCTTGGCGAGGCGTTGCGAAAAGCCTGCCTGACGCCGGTCGATGGGAAGCATCTCCCACTGGCGGCTTAGCGCGCCGGCGTGTTCGCGCAGGTGGGTATCGCTTACGCTGGGCTTTTCCGGGAGCGGGGTGGCGGGCTGCTCCTGGACCGGCGCCGTGGGCGGCAGAGCAGGTTCTGAGATGGTATGGTCTTGCGGGAACGGTGCCATGACGCCTTTCTCGATGTGGGCTAGCGGCGGAGTCTCGCCTGCTGGGATGACTGCTAATTAGGATGCGGCGAGGAGATTACCTGTAGCTTGCGGCCTGCATCTCAAACATTCCCGCGTAGACGCCGTTGGCTGCCATCAACTGCTGGTGAGTTCCTTCTTCAATGAGGCGGCCGCCCGCGAGGACGACGATGCGGTCGGCCATGCGGACGGTCGAGAAACGATGGGAGATGAGCAAGGCCATCTTTCCCTGCGTGAGTTCGGCGAAGCGCTCGAAGACCTCAAGTTCGCTGCGGGCGTCGAGGGCGGCGGTGGGCTCGTCGAGGATGAGGAGCTGGGCGTCGCGAAGGTAGGCGCGAGCTAACGCCATCTTCTGCCACTCGCCGCCGGAGAGCTCGACTCCGCCTTCGAAGCGGCGGCCCAGGACCTGGTCGTAGCCATTGGCGAGCTTACTGACTACCGTGTCGGCGAGGCTTTTGTGCGCGGCGGACTCGATGTCGCTCTGCTGGTGCGGGCGCTCGACGCGGCCTACGGCGATGTTTTCGCGTGCCGTCATCTCGAAGCGCATGAAGTCCTGGAAGATGACGCCGATGTGGCGGTGGAGGTCTTCGAGCGAGTATTCGCGGAGGTCTACGCCGTCGAGGAGGATCTGGCCTTCGGTGGGGTCGTAGAGGCGGGTGATCAGTTTGACGACGGTGGTTTTGCCCTGGCCGTTCTCGCCGATCAGCGCGATGCGTTCGCCGGGGGAGAGGGTGAGGTTGAAGTTGCTGAGGACGGTGCGTTCGGTTCCCGGATAGGTGAAGGACACGTTGCGGAATTCGAAACCGCGCTGGATTGTTGCCGGCGTGGCGAGACCGTTAGGGTTGGAGTTGACGGTCGGCTTCATGTCGAAGAAGGCGATGAGGTCGGTGAGGAAGAGCGCCTGGTCGGCGATGCCGGAGGCGGTGGAGAAGACCTGCTGGAGGGTTGAGCTGGCCTGCTGAATCGAGCCGGTAAGGAAGGAGAAACCCGCGAGGTCATAGTCGCCGTGGAGGGTGCGCCAGATGACGTAGACGTAGGCCCCATAGTAGCCGAGGGTGCCAATGACGCCGAGCAGCCCCCCCACGATGAGCTTCGAGCGCGAGAGGGCGACGTCTTCCACGTAGATCTGGTTAGCGAGGGTCTGAAAGCGTTCCGTGAAGAACTTATTGAGTCCAAAGAGTTTGACCTCTTTTGCGCCTTCGCGGCTGCCAGCGACCTGACGGAGATAGTCCATCTGGCGCTTGGCGGGCGTCTGACGGAAGTTTTTGGCGTATCCGAGGAAGGCGTAGTGAGTCTCGCCGATGAAGGAGGGGAGTACGCCGAATGCCATGAGGAGCAGGAGCCATGGCGATGCCAACACAAGGGCGATGGAGAAGATCAGTGTGGTGATGACCTGTTGAATCAGCCGTCCCATGAGTTGAATCATGGCGAGACGGTCGGTGGCCTGGACGCGGGCGCGCTCGAGGCGGTCGTAGAAGACGGGGTCCTCGTAGGTGGTGAGGTCGAGCTGAGCGGCCTGCTCCATGACGCGGACGCTGACGTACTGGGTGTAGCGATTAGCGAGCAGGGAGTCGGAGTAATCGACGGCGCGGGTGAGCAGGCCTAAGAGGACGTTGAGGCCAACCTCTGCTGCGACAAGAATCCAGAAACCGGATGGCAGAGGCTGGTGCCGTATAACGATGGAGATGTCGTTGATGATGGCTGCGGCAACTTTGACGATGCCGAAGGGAACGGTGGCCACGATGAGGCGAAGACCGATGCCCCAGGAGACGACCGCCGGCCCGGAGTCCCAGAGGATTCGCAGGACCGGCGGCATGTTGCGGAGCGCGCGCAGACGATCGCTCCACGGACCTCCAGCATTTGCCTGGTCGTTCAAATCGCTCCTACGTTTTTAGACAAGATGAAGATGGGTGAGCCAGCGAAAGAATATTCCTTCTCTATGTATTCCTTCTCTATGGACGCCCTCAGAATAACAGGCGTTGGATTTCGCGTTGGGAGGACTGACGGTAGAAGCCACTATGTCTATAATGGGGAGCGAAGCGGGAGTAGCTCAATGGTAGAGTAGCGGCTTCCCAAGCCGTTGGTTGCGGGTTCGATCCCCGTCTCCCGCTCCAGACTATCGATGCAGAATAGGAAACGGCGCTCGGCCTGGTGACTGAGCGCCGTTCCTTCTTGCCTGGAGGAGTCAGCGGCTGGCGGTAACTGTCTTCTGGGCTACCTTGGAGTGGGCCTCGAGAGTCTGGGCTTCGGGCAGGAAGGTGACGGCCTTGGCGATCTGGGGATCCCATTCGGCGCGTACCTTCAGGCCGTCGAGTTGTCCGAATTGCGACGTGAAGAGCTCGCTCTTAATGCTCTCCTTGACCCAATCGCTGACGCTGGCGATATCCGCATCGGTGTATTCGATCTGGTTGGTCTTGAGGAAGTCCTTGAACTGCTGCATGACCGCATCATCGACTACGAAATCCTTGGATACGGTATGAGTGGCGAGATAGTGCTTGCTGAAGTTGAAGAAGGCGTAGTGGATGATGAGGCTGTCCTGAAAATGATTCGACTTCAGGTTGGCGATCTTCTCGTCCGGGGTAATGCCGCCGCCGCCGTAGACGGTACGGCCGGAGTCGGTCAGCTTCACTTCCAGGTTGCTCTTGTTGGGCTTGGCGGCGTCGTCCCGGACATAGTAGTAGTCGTAGAGCGAGATGTGGTCGTAGTTGCGCTGGATGAGACGGCCGGACGGCGTGTAGTAATGATAGGTAGTAAGTGCGAGACCGGTGTTTTCGGAGATCTGGAAGACGGTCTGGACGAGGCCCTTGCCGAAGGTGGTTTCTCCTACGATGAGTGCGCGGTCGTGATCCTGCAGTGCGCCGGAGACGATCTCAGCAGCTGAAGCAGTGTTGCGATTGACCAGAACGACGATGGGGAAGCGTGGCCCCTCTTCGCCGCGGGTTGCGCGGTAGACCTGGTCGGGGAAGGCGCGGCCGCGTTGGGAGACGACAATCTGTCCCTTCTGGAGGAACTTGTCGGAGACGTTGACGGCTTCGTTGAGCAGGCCGCCGGGGTTGCCGCGCAGATCGATGACCAGGCCGCGTATGTCTCCGAACTGGTCGAGCGCGTCGCCTACTTCGCGGCTGGTTGTTTCGATAAAGCTGGAGATATGAATGTAGCCAACGCCGGGGCGGAGCAGGAACGCCAGATCGACCGACGGGCGGGGAATCTCGTCGCGGACGAGGTCAAAGACGAGCGGATGGGCGGCGCCCTCGCGTGCCATGGTGACCGAGACGTGGGTTCCGCGGGCGCCTTTAAGCAGGTTGGCGACGGCGGCGGAATCCATTCCTTCGGTGGATTTGCCGTCGATGGTGACGATCTCGTCGCCGGGCCGGATGCCGGCCTTATAGGAGGGCGTGCCCTCGAAGGGATAGAGGACGACAATCTTGGTCTTGCCATCGGGCCTGGGCTGCGGCTGGATGGTCATGCCGACGCCATAATACTTGCCGTGCTGGTCTTCCCGCATCTGCGCGAAGGCCTTTGGGTCATAGAAGTTGGAATGCGGGTCGAGGACGTGGAGCATGCCCGGGATGGCGCCGTCGTAGATTGCTTTATCGGTTTTGTCGGTGTTCAGCGGCTCGGCGTAGTTCTGCTCGACCAGGGCGTAGACATTGGTGAAGGAGTGAAGCGAATCCCGGAGTGTCGATTCATCGGTGGCCGACTGGGCGGCAACCTTCTGGTTGACAAGTGTGCCGAGCACGGCGCAGGTGACCAGGAAAAGAGCGACTGAAAGGAGTGCGCGGCGTGTACGGGGAGCCATGAGCTTGGTTGACCTCTGAGGAACGACGAAGACGAAAAGGAACGACGGTTCGCACACAGACGGCGGACGGCGGACGCTATCCTGCTTTGGACGAAGTATAGCATCGGAAGGTGAGCCAAGCCGCCGGCACGGGTCAGTGTCAGGAGCGGTTAGAATACTAACTACAGATGACAATCCAGGCTGATTGGGAGTCTACGATGATGTGCCGCGGGTTGTGAAACACAGGGCGCAGTTGCCGATGCCGGTTGCTGAAGTAGGATACGAGAGACGATGACATTGAGAATTTCGCAGTTGACGGTGATGTGCGGGCTATGTTTGGCGGCATTGCCCGGAGTGGCGTTAGCACAGGCGCCCCGGTATCAGAGCCCATTGACCTTGCCGGCTTCGCCGCAGCGGAAGTTGACGCTGCCTGCTCCTGCCCCGATTACGCCGAACGGCACGGTTGTGGAAGATGTGATCGTCCATGTAAACGACCAGATCATCAGCCGGAGCGATGTGGAGCGCGCGGTGCAGCAGCTTGCGCAAGAAGATCAGCAGGCCAATGTGAGCACGACCGAGGCAGGCGACAGGCAGAAGAATCTCTTGCGCGACATGATCGACCAGCAACTGCTGCTGTCACGCGCGAAGGAGCTTGGACTGAACGTGGATGCCGAGGTGATTCGCCGGCTCGACGATATCCGCAAGCAGAACCATCTGGACACGATGGAAGACCTGGAGAAGGCGGCTCGCTCACAGGGCGTTTCGTTCGAGGACTTCAAGGCGCAGATTCGCAACAGCATCCTGACCCAGCAGGTGGTACGGGACGAGGTTGGCCGCAAGCTGCAGATGACCCAGGGGCAGGAGCAGGCCTACTACGAAGCGCACAAGCAGGAGTTTGCCCAGCCGGAGCAGATCAAGCTGAGCGAGATTCTGATTTCGACCGCGGCAGATGCCAGCGATGCCGCTGTTGCGCAAGCGCAGGCCAAAGCGGATGAAGTTGCGGCGAAGCTGAAGGACGGTGCGAAGTTCGAGGACCTCGCAAAAACTTATTCGAGCGGCCAGACGGCGGCACAGGGCGGCGATCTGGGAATGTACAAGCGGGGAGCTCTTGCCAAGGTGCTGGAAGATCAGACCTTCGATCTGAAGGCGGGTCAGTCGACGGCGCCGATTCGCACACGGCAGGGCTTCGTGATTTTAAAGGTTACGGACCATACGGCCGCCGGGGTACCGCCGTTGAAAGATGTAGAACAGCAGGTCCAGGAGGCGATGTACACCGCGCAGATGCAGCCAGCATTGCGCGCGTATCTGACGAAGCTGCGCGAAGAGGCTTATATCGATATCGCGCAGGGGTATGTGGACTCGGGCGCGAGTGCGAAGGAGACCAAGCCCGTGTTTACGGCATACGCTCCGCCGGTGGTGAAGAAAAAGAGAGTGCAGCAAAAGCAGAGGTTTGAGCGCGCTGGACGGTACGCCGCGGCGAACAGGGCGGCTGCGCCTGTGGCAACGCCGATCGTTGCTGAGGTGCCGGCGCCGGGTACTGACACCACAACTTCAGCCAAGACGACGAGCATGCGAGCGCGGGTGGCAAGCGCGAAACCGAAGAAGATCAAGCGGGAGAAGATCCGGTTCGGGCAGGCTCCGCGCAATACGCTGCCGGCGGGTCCGCAGGATACCGGGGTCGGCGGAGACACGGGCGTCGGGGCTGCATCGGCTGCGGTAGCGCCGGGCGGGACGATGGCAGGAGGGACTGCGGCTGCTGGAACAGAGGCGGCACCGGGGACAGCGATCGCGCCAGTAGAGGCCGATACCCAGAGCTCATCGACCAGCGACGCCGATCCGTTCGCTCCTAAGGCGACCGTGCAGAAGAAGACCCGCTTCAGCGACCGCGCGAAGACCGAAAAGGTGGTGAAGGAGAAGACGCAGGCGAGAAAGGCCCGGGAGAAAGCGCTTGCGACGCCGGTTGCCGCAAGCACGGATGAAAAAATGGCTCAGCAGACCCAGGCTGCACCCCTCGGCCTGAATGGCGACACGGTGAAGAAGAAAAAGAACAAGAAGGTGAAGGGTGCGCCCAAGGAGCGGTTGCAGAACAGGCCGTCCGCGCCTGCGGCGCCCCTGCCGGACGAGACTCCGGCGAAGGCTTCGGACCGGGGAACTCCGCTGGAAGGGACATTGGGGCCGGCGAAGACCTCGCCCGAAGGGGCTGACCGGACGACGCTGCCGGCGGTGACGGCTCCGGCGCCTGGAGCGCCCGCGGACAACGGAACTCCGCCGGGAACGCCCGGCTCACCAGCGACACCGGTGACGCCGAAGGGTACACCGAAGCAACCGCAGTAAATTCGGCTCGGGATGGATACGACGCGAAGGCCACGGCTCTCGCGTTTCTGCATGTGCAAGTTCGATCTGGTTCGTGCAGGCAGGATATTCTGCTTGGGATGAAAGATTTTTTTATTGAGCATGCAGCGAAGTTCGACAACGCGGCCGTGACCTCGTATTTCGTCCTGTCGTCGTTACAGGTACGAGAGAAGAAGCAGGGCGGCCAGTTTCTAAGCCTTTTGTTGACCGACAGCACGGGAACCCTGGCGGGCACCATGTGGGAGGACTTTGCCGAGCCGGTGACGACCTGCTCGGAGGGCTGCTATGTGAAGGTGCACGGCAGGATCTCGAAGTATCAGGGAAAGTTTCAGATTACGTTGCAGAAGCTGCGGCCCGCGGCGGACTCCGAGGTGGACCCTGCGGACTTTCAGCCGGCGACGCGGTTCGATGTCGGAGAGATGTGGGCCGAGCTGCGGGGATACGTGGAAGCCTTCAAGAACCCGGAGCTGCGGCGGCTGGTGTTTG
The DNA here is from genome assembly GCA_965277575.1 of Edaphobacter sp. GTDB lineage: Bacteria > Acidobacteriota > Terriglobia > Terriglobales > Acidobacteriaceae > Edaphobacter. Next base: position 1,110,204 of record CBDIDK010000002.1, on the reverse strand, counting down.
CGTTCCTTGATGATGAGGAGATCGCCGTAGCCTACAAGACCGCTCCGGCTGCGAAGAGGCTGCATCATGCGTGGCTGGGCGGTCTGCTGGAGCATGTGCTGACACTGGTGCGGGTCTGCGTGGCGACGGTGCCGTTCTATCCCGAGGTGGACGCCGACCTGCTTGTGACGGGCGCGATTCTGCATGACATCGGCAAGGTTCGCGAGTTGTATTGGAAGTCCAGCTTCGGGTACACGCTGGAGGGACAATTGATCGGCCACATCAGCATTGCGCAGGGGATGCTGCGTGAGAAGGTGCAGGCGCTTGCCCCGTTTCCAGACAAACTGCGTGTGCTGGTGGAGCATATGATCCTGAGCCACCATGGGAAGTACGAGTTCGGCTCGCCGAAGCTGCCGATGACGCCGGAGGCGATTCTGCTGAGTGCGCTGGACGACCTGGAGGCGAAGATGCAGGCCGTGCGGAACGAATTTGCCGCGGCTGTTGCGAGTGGCAGGAGCGGCGACGAGGTGACCGACTGGGTGCGCAGTATGGACCGCCCGCTGCTGAACACGCAGGCCTACCTGAAACAAGAGTAGTTTCGGGCATCGATCGGGTACGGATTCATTGCGGCTGCGGTTTGTTCTGAAGGGATGCGTCCTCAGGGCGGAGGATCGCTGCACCGGATGAGTCAGTCCGGTTGCTACAATTTAGGTTTGCGGTCTGGGTCCGAGTCCAGGGTCCGTCAGGGGTTCATAAGAAAATGTTACGGTTTTCGACAGCGGGAGAGAGCCACGGCGAGAGTCTCGTTGCATTGGTGAGTGGTCTTCCTGCGGGTGTGGCGGTCGAACAGGAGTTTATCGATCGCGAGCTTTGGCGCCGGCAGAAGGGCTACGGACGCGGCGGACGGATGCGCATCGAACGCGATAGGGCGCACATCTTAAGCGGTGTGCGGCATGGCAAGACCATCGGGTCGCCGGTGGCCATGGTGCTAGCCAATAACGATTGGAAGAACTGGACGGAGATACTGCCGGTGGAGGCAGGCGATGCGGTCAAGCACAAGGCAGTGGCTTCTCCTCGACCTGGACATGCGGATCTGGCGGGGAGTCTGAAGTACGATTTTCCCGACGCGCGCTATGTGCTGGAACGCGCGAGTGCACGGGAGAGCGCCGCTCGTGTAGCTGCGGGTGCGATGGCCAAACTGCTGCTGCGGGCGCTTGGAGTTGAGGTTGCCAGCCACGTGATCCGAGTGGGAAAGGCGGAGCTTTCGCGGCCGGCGAGTTGGGATGAGATTCGGGCGTTGCAGCAGAAGGACGAGGTGCTGCTGAACTGCGTGGACGGCGAAAGTGAAGCGGCGATGAAGGCCGAGGTAGACGCCGTTCTGCGCACGGGCGATACGATCGGCGGAGTATTTGAGGTGGTGGTGCATGGCCTGCCGCCGGGCGTGGGTACACATGCGAACTGGGACGAGCGAATGGATGGGCTGCTGGCCCAGGCGGTGATGAGTCTGCAGGCGGTAAAGGCAGTCGAGATTGGGCGGGGCGTAACGGCGGCGGAGTCGCTGGGGTCTGCGGTGCATGATGCGATTGGATATGAAGGCGAGGGCTTCACGAAGTTTTCGCGGGAGCAGAACAATGCGGGCGGGATTGAAGGCGGGATCTCGAATGGCGAGGACGTGGTGGTGCGCGGATATTTGAAGCCGATCTCGACGTTGCGGAGGCCGCTGGGCTCGGTGAGCTTTGCCACGCGGGAGCCGGTGAAGGCCGCGTACGAACGAAGCGATGTGTGCGTGGTTCCGGCGGCCGGCGTGGCGGCGGAGGCGATGGTTGCGCTGGCGGTGGCGAGGCTGGCAGTAGAGAAGTTCGGCGGCGACTCGCTGCGGGAGATGCAGCGAAATTTCAATGGCTATTGCGAGCAGATTCGAGCGTATTGAGTGGGCGACAAACGAGTGGGCAAGATCCATGAGGTAGTGAAATGGCCGGACCCGGTGCTGGCAAAGCCCGGCGCAGCCGTGACGGTGTTCGACGCCAGGCTGAAGCAACTGGTGGAAGAGATGTTCGAGTCGATGTATGCGGCGCAGGGGATTGGACTGGCCGCACCGCAGATCAATATTTCGCAGCGGATCACGGTGATCGATGTGAGCTTCAAGAAGAATCCGGAGGAGAAGATCGTGCTGATCAATCCGGAGATCATCGAACGCACCGGCAAGCAGGTGGAGGAGGAGGGCTGCCTGAGCCTGCCGGAGATTCGCGAGAAGGTGTCGCGGGCCGAATGGGTGAAGGTTCGAGCGCAGGATGCGGCCGGCGAGTGGTTTGAGCTGGAAGGCGATGCGCTGCTGGCGCGTGCGATGCAGCACGAGATCGACCACCTGGAGGGTGTTTTGTTCATCGATCGACTGAGCCGGTTGAAGCGCGACCTGGTGGTGCGGAAGATCAAAAAACTGATCAAGAACGGCGAGTGGTAGGTGCTTCGCACGGTTCTGGAGCGCTTAGCGCTGAGCGCAGCGGACGCGCCCGATATTCAGGCAGGCAGGTGAGTGGCATGAAGCTGGTATTTTGTGGGACACCGGAGTTTGCTGTGCCGACGCTGGAGGCGGTCATCGGGGCGGGGCATGATGTTCCGCTCGTGCTGACCCAGCCGGACCGTGCAGCTGGCCGGGGTATGGAGATGCACAGTTCGCCGGTGAAGAAGACAGCGGTAGAGCGGAGGATTCCGGTGGTGCAGCCGGAGAAGATCAGGAACAATGTGGAGCTTCGCGGGCAGTTAGAGGCGATTGCGCCGGATGTGATCCTGGTGGTGGCGTATGGGCGGATTATTCCTGAGTGGATGCTGGAGTTGCCGCGATTTGGGAATATCAATCTGCATGGATCGCTGCTGCCGAAGTACCGTGGGGCCGCGCCGATTCAGTGGGCGGTGGCGAACGGCGAGGTGGTGACCGGGGTGACGACAATGCGGTTGGATGCCGGGCTCGACACGGGCGATATGCTGCTGGCGCAGGCGGTTCCGATCGGGCGGGAGGAGACCGCGGTGGATGTGTATGAAACGCTGGCTCCGGTGGGAGCGGAGTTGATGGTTGAGACGCTGCGTCAGCTTGAGGCGGGAACGCTGTTTGCGCAGGCGCAGGATCATTCGCTGGCTACTTTGGCTCCGATTCTGAAACGCGAGGATGGGCGGGTGGATTTTTCGCTGTCCGCGAAGCAGATATATGACCGGTGGCGGGGATTTCAGCCATGGCCTGGAGCGCATACCACGTTTCGGGATAAGAAGCTGATTCTACAGGCAATGCAGGTGGCGGACGATACAGATGGAGTGGAGGATGAGGCTGGTGTTTTGATGGTAAAAGATGGTTCGCTGATGGTGAATTGTGGTGGTGGAACTGCGCTGGGTTTGGACGAGATACAGGTGGAAGGGAAGCGGAGGATGTTGGTGGCTGAGTTTCTGCGTGGGTATCAGGTGAAGAACGGAGAGCGGCTGGGCCTATGAAGGACGACTCAGGAAGCGGACGGGAGAGGCCCGGGAGGAGCACGCCGGATGCGGGGAAGCGGGTTGCCAGGAAGGCAGCTGGCGGGATGGTGCCCAGACGGCCTGCTTCCGCTGGACCCACGGCGTCTGCCGAGGTGGCGCTGACCCGGATTGCGCCGGCGCGGCTGGCGGCGTTCGAGATATTGAAGCTGGTGGGCGACGGTAAAGGTCATAGCGATGAGCTGTTGCATTCGGCGCGCATGGAGGCGTTGTCGCCGGAGGATCGCCACCTGACGACCGCGCTGGTGATGGGTGTGCTGCGCTGGCAGATTGCGCTGGATGCCCGGGTGCGCGGCCTGTTGCAGCGTCCGGAACAGAGGCTGGCCGAGCCGGTGGCGATTGCGTTGCGTCTGGGCGCGTTCCAACTGCTGCATTTGGACAGGGTTCCGGCACATGCTGCGCTGGGCGAGAGCGTGGAGCTTTGCCGTGCGGCGGGTGAGCCTCACGCGACCGGGATGGTGAATGCGGTGCTGCGCAAGCTGGCGGCAGCACAGCAGCCGGGCACGCGGGTGTATGAGTCGGTTGCGGCGTTCGCGGAACGGCTGGGACATCCGCGGTGGATGGTGGAGCGATGGGTGGCGGCGTATGGACGCGACACCGCGCTGGCGATCTGCGAGGCGGACCAAAAAGAACCGGGGGAGGGCGGGTTCTTCGCCGAGAGCGGGGGCGACCTGCCGCAGATGGATGACGGCTCGCGTCTGGTGGCGGAGATTGCGGCGGCGGCGATGCCGGGGGCGAAGCGGGTGTGGGACTGCTGCGCTGCTCCTGGAGGCAAGACGCTGATCCTGGCGCGGCGGCTGGGAGATGCGCAGGTTGTGGCGACCGATGTGAGCGCGAAGCGGCTGGCGCAGACCGAGGCGAGACTGCGGCGGTACGCCTATGCGGAGCGGGTGGTGTGCGGCGTTGCCGATGCCCTCGATGACAAAGCTGTCGAGGGGAGCTTTGACCTGATTCTGTGCGATGTGCCGTGCTCCGGGACGGGAACGCTGGCGGGAAATCCGGAGATCCGGCATCGGCTGAAGCCGGAGGAGCTGGCGCGGCAGGCGGAGCGGCAGAGGGGAATTCTTTCGGCTGTGTTGAAGCGGCTGGCGCCGGGTGGACGGCTGGTGTATTCGACCTGCTCGCTGGAGCCAGAGGAGTGCCAGTCTGTGGTGGATGCGGTGGTTGCGAAGAATGGAGCCAAGCGGTTTCCGGTAGAGGACGCAATGCGAGAGCTGGCGGCGCGGGGACTACTGCGGAGTGACGTGGAACTGGGTTCGGCGGTGCGGGATGGCGTGCTGCGGACACTTCCCGGGGTGCATGGGTGTGATGGGTTTTATGCGGTGATTTTGGGGCGGGAGTGAGGTTGACTTCCGAGTAGATTCCGGCTGCGGTACGATGCGCTGCGCGCCGAGCTCGCGCACGATGCTTTCGCTGACGAAGAGGTTGACCTTTCCGCTCTGAACAGCAGACTGGTCGAGCTCGATTCTGAGATCGGAGGGCATTTCGGTACGCTGAACGCGGTCGTAGGCAATGTGCATTGCGTTCGAGCATGGCGCTGAGACTTTCGCTTCGGCGTACACATACAAGAGAGCCGCCCGAGCGGCGACGTTTCCAGGCTGTAAGAAGCTGTCTAAAAACTGAAGGATTCGGCCACGGATTTGCACGGATGAGTTGGATTTGAGAACAGGCAAAGACCAAAAAAACGAAATACAGGGGTCCCTTCGGCAAGCTCAGGGCAGGCTCTTCACTGCGTTCAGGATGACGGCGAAAAACAAACAACAGCAGAGAAAGCCTACAGTGTCAGTTTTTAGACAGATTCTTAGTACTACAGTTGCAGATAGCGAATAGTCCGAGAGGACAGACTGTAAACCCTTGATTTTAGAGAGCAGTGCGCGAACCGGTCATTATGAAATCCATTATCTGCAACTGTAGTATTAGAGAGGGGAGATCGGGCGGTTTGATTGCCGGCTGGGTTGGGCGCTTCGCGCGGGTGCTGTAATTTTGCTGTTGTTATCGCGGTCTGAGCGTCAGGGTGTGGGTGGTGGCGGCATCCACGGCGGAGTTGCTGAAGGGCATGGGCAGGGTAGTGCCGTGGTACCAGACGGGCCACTGATCCATAAACCGGGGGCTGGCCGGGTTGCCGGACTGGCCGAGGACGAGATTCAGCGTGCTGTGGTCGAGGTCGGAGAGGTCGGCGGTGAAACGCTCCGACGCGCCGAAGTTGCGGCCTACCTGCTTGACCGTGGTGTGGTCGCCGCTCTGGGGCTGCGGTCCGGTGCCGGTCGGCCGGCCGATGAAGAGCTGGAGAAGCGCCGACTGGCTGAAGATGGGATGTTCGATGTCGATGGGGTTGGCTTTGCCGTAGCGCCACTTCGAGAGGTCGGAGGGGGCGTGCGCTTCGGCAAGGCCTGTGGCGACGGCGGCGGTGAGGAGCTCGTCCCAGGTGGGGTATTTGGCGGAGAGCCAGCGGGCAGGCGTGTGCATGATTAGCCACTCCTGCGCGTAGGCCTTTTCGCCCCAACTGTAGAGCAGGGCGGCGTTGCTACGACTTAGTCCGGAGCGGAGGCTGGTGGGTGTGCCGGGCGCTTGGCTGAGCTGGGGATCGAGAAGCAGAGGCCAGAGGGCGGTGCGGGCGGCGTCGACGATGGCGGGGGCTGCGGCGTCTGCGTCTACATTGCCGTTCCAGGCGCGGAGCAGGTCGGCGGCCTGGTGGAGGCGTTTGGCGGTTGCCGTCTTTGCGCCCAGTGCGTATGAGTCGGCGTGGTCGATGGCGTAGGCGAGGCGCTGGGCGATGACGTGGTCTACGTCGGAGTAGACGTCGGTCTGGAGGGCGAGCATGTCGGCCGGGGTGAGATGGGTGCGGGAGGAGAGGACCTTCCAGATGCGCTCGTTGCGGTAGGGCGCGGCCCAGTCGAGCGTGATGGGGTAGGGATAGCTGTCCGGCGTTACGCGGGCGTTGGCGGTGGCGAGAATGCCGTCTGCGGGATCGTAGGATTGCGGGAGCCGGTCGAAGGGGATGTAGCCGGCCCACTGCTGCGCGGGGTCGAGAGCATCGAAGGGAACGGGGCTGATGGGCGAGGGCTGGGTGAGGCTGCCGCGGATGGGAATCCTGCCTACGGCGTGATAGCCGATGTGGCCCTGATCGTCGGCGAAGACCATGTTTTGGGCGGGACCGCCCCAGGCGGCGACGGCGGCGTGGAGGCTGGGCCAGTCGGTGGCGGAGTCGATGTCAAAGAACGGGTCGCTGATGTTGGCCGGGTCGTAGATGGTCCACGCAAGGGAGAGTGCGCGCTTCTCTGACGGGAAGATGCCGGAGACGATGGGCGTGATGAGCGAGCCGTGCATGGTGGCCGGAACGTCAAGGGTGATGTCCTTGCCGCCCTGGACGTGGATGATCTCCTGCTGGTGAAGGAGCGGCTGCCAAGCTCCGTTGGCGGTCTGGTATTCGGCGGCCGTGCCGGTGCCGCGGGTGTGCTCGATGGCGAGGTCCTGGACGGTGGCGCCGAGGTTGGTGAAGCCCCAGGCGAGGTGCTGGTTGTGGCCGACGATGATGAAGGGGCTTCCGGGCAGAGAGACACCGGAGACATGGAACTGGCCGGTGGGGGTGGGGGCTTCGAGGTCGGCCTGGTACCAGACGCCGGGAACGCCGTGGTTGAGGTGCATGTCGTTCGAAAGAAGCGGTTTGCCGGAGGCGGTGCGGGCGCCGGAGACGGCCCAGTTGTTCGAGCCCGCTTTGCAGCCATCGCAGGCGAAGAGGACGGGCGCGAGGAGCCGGCTGGCGTGGATGAGGTCGTACAGGTGTTCGGGGGAGCGGAGCGCGGTCCTGTACCCGGGCGCGTACACGATCTTCGGCGCTTTTTTTGACCTGCTTTTCGATTCCTGCGATCCGGTTTGGGACTCGTCGAGCGGGATGTCTGGGATGTCCGTCTGGGGAGTGGTGAGGTCGAGCGGAGGCTGCGCGGGGGGATGGTCGCGCCAGGAGCCTACGGGGTAGAGGTCGGCAAGGAGGGTGAGGGGAAGCCGGGCGGAGAGGGCTTCGCGGTCGAGCTCGCCGGTGAAGCTGGTGGTGAGGTCCTGGAACATGGCGAGTTCGACGAGCAGGGAGTCGCGTGGGGTCCAAAGGGCGGGGTGGAAGCGGAGGAGGCGGAACTCGAGTGGGAGATGCGCGCTCTGGTCCGCGATGGAGGCGTTGACCCCGCGGGCGTAGAGCTGGAGCCAATGGAGCTGGCCAGGAGGGAGGACGGCCACGGCGCGGTCGGCGGAGGCGCGGATCTGCAGGATGCGCTGGGCGCGGTCGTGCGGGACGAGGCCGGGACCCAGGATTTCGGCTAGCGTGCCGGCGGCGTGGTGGCGCAGGGCCTCCATCTGCCAGAGGCGATCCTGCGCGGTGATGTAGCCCTGGGCTACGACGAGGTCGTCGAGCGAGGCGGCGCGGAGGTGGGGAACGCCGTGGGCGTCGCGCTGGACGGTGACGGGGGCGGTGAGGCCGTCGATGGCAAGGGTGCCGTCGAGTTGGGGAAGCGAATCGCGCATCGCCTGGTGGGTCCAGTGGCGACCATAGAAGAATCCTGCGATGGCGACGAGGAAGACCAGCGCGGCGAGAAGGACGGCGGTGCGTACGAAGATGCGGCGGCGTTGTGTCTGCAGGGGCGTGCCGGGGTGCTGGGTTGTGTCGCCCGCGGCGATCTGGGGGCCATCTTCAAGGGAGGTGGGGGTAAGCAGAACGGGCTCGGACGGCAGAGGTTCGGAGGGATGCATAGACAATCCAGAGTCTAAATGGAGGCTGGCTGCGCTGGTGCGGACGAAAGTAGCAGGGCGTCTGTTGCGGTGCGAACGATGTTCGCGGGTTGGAAGAGTTAGATTTGTCTTACCAGCGGGAACGATGCGGGCCGGCTGAGGCGAGATCATGGCTTGTGAAAGGGAGGTCTGCAGGATGGGGTCTGGGGAGAGTCTTCACGCAGTCGAGACGGTGATGCTGTTGCTGCTTGTGCTGGTGGCCGGGTTTGCGGTGATGGCGCAGCGGCTGAAGGTGGCGTATCCGATTGTGCTTGTGCTGGCGGGGTTGGCGATCAGCTTTCTGCCGCATATGCCGCGCATACCGCTGAACCCGGATATTGTGTTTGTCGTCTTTCTGCCGCCTCTGCTATATGCGTCGGCATGGGCGATGTCGTGGCGGGAGTTCCGGCGCAATGGGCTGGTGATGGGGCTGCTGGCGGTGGGGCTGGTGGGGTTCACGGTGTGGGGCGTGGCGGAGTTTTCCGACCGCTTCATCACGGCGCTGGACTGGAAGGCGGGGTTTCTGCTGGGCGCGGTGGTGGCAACGACCGATGCGATTGCGGCGACTTCGATTGCGAAGACGCTGGGCCTGCCGCGGAGGATCGTCGACATTCTGGAGGGCGAGAGTCTGCTGAACGATGCGACGGGATTGCTGGCGCTGGAGCTTGGGCTGGCCATCATTGTGCAGGGCGAGGCGCCGACGGTCGCCGGCGGGCTGATGCGGCTAGCGTATCTGGTGGTGGGCGGGATCGGCATCGGGCTGCTGATTGGTGTGGCCGTCGGGTGGATGGAGAGGTTCATCGACGATGGGCCGGTGGAGCTGGTGGTGAGCCTGGTGGTTCCGTATGCGGCGTACCTTGCGGGAGAGTGGGCGAGGGCGTCGGGGGTGCTGGCGGTGGTGGCGTCCGGAGTGTATCTGAGCCGGAAGAGCGCGACCTATCTTTCGGCGGCGGCGCGGTTGCAGGTACTGGGCGCGTGGGAGGCCCTGACCTTCATGCTGAATGGCCTAGTCTTCGTGCTGATCGGGCTGCAACTGCCGTATGTGCTGGCCGGCATTCATGGGAGGTACAGCCTTGGCACGCTGGTGCTCTACGGCACGGTGTTCAGCGCGATGCTTATTCTTCTGCGGATGATATGGGTGTTTCCGGCGATGAAGTTTGCGTCGTTTGTCGAGCGGCGCTGGCTGGGCCATAAGGAGAAGCCGCTGGGGACGAAGGAGGTCTTCGTGGTGGGGTGGACGGGAATGCGAGGTGTGCTGGCGCTGGCGGCGGCGATCTCGATCCCGGAGGTGCTTGCCAATGGGCAGCCGTTCGGGGCGCGGAATCTCATCGTGTTTCTCGCGTTCTGCGTGATCCTGGTGACGCTGGTGCTGCAGGGGCTGACGCTGCCGGCGCTGATTCGCGCGCTGGGACTGGCAAAGCCGACAGGCATGGAACGGGAGGAGCGCGAGGCGCGGAGGATTGTGCTTTCGGCTGCGATCCATCACCTGGAAGAAGGACGGAGAACCGGCGGCGAAAACGTGGAACACATCTACGACGACCTGCTGCACCGCTACCGGCACCGGCTGGCCGCGGTGGATGCGAATGCGCCAGGGAGCGGCGATGGGCTGGATGGAGAGACATATCTGCGGCTGCGCTCGATCGCCGAGGACACGCTGCGGGCGGAGCGGCAGACGCTGCTTGGACTGAGGGAGCGCGCGCAGATCAGCGACGATGTGCTGCGGTCGATGGAGCGCGAGCTGGATCTGTCGGAGAGCCGGTATCAGGCAATGCCGACGGATTGACCCGCGCGGCTTGTGCCCTGGACGAATCGGTTATGCCGCCGCCGGGCTGCAGCCGGATCTGGAGATTCCGCGTGTATCCGCCATCGATGCGGGGCAGGGTTAAGACGATGATCAGGCTGATGAGGAAGAGGACGGCGACGATGAAGATGCTTCCTTCAGGTCCGGTGGCTCCGCCGCTGAGGATGGGCCGGCCCAGCGGGTGGGTGGCGATAAGGTGGTGCTGGGTCATGGTGCCGCTGTCGGCGACGCCGTAAACGAACGACTGCGCCCAATCCCACGTGGCGTGGAAGCCGATGGCCCACCACAGTGAGCCGGTGCGCCACAGGCTAAGACAGAAGACCATTGCGGCAAGCCCGGCGGAGAGCAGGCCGATGGGGGATTCGCCCGGATTCTTGCTGTGGCCGAGGCCGAAGAAGAGGGAGAGGATGCCTGCCGCGGTCCAGAAGCCGAGAGCGGCGCTGTAGCGGGTCTTGAAGGCCCATTGGTAAATGCTGCCGAGGCCGCGGGTAAGGGTGAACTGAAGGTAGCCACGGGTGAGGTACTCCTCGAGCAGGCCCACGAGGAGGAAGCCGATGAGCCAGGCCGCAGCCCAACGGAGGATTTCGCCGCCGAAGAGCAGGCGCTGGTCGATCACGAGCAGCCCGGTCTTCAAGAGGATGAGAACGAGCAGTGAGAGACAGGCGACGCCCCATGCCAGACCCGCAAAGAAATGAGGCAACTTGCGGGCGCCGCCGAGGCCGTATACGGAGTTCGGCCGACGCTCGATTTTTGACATGATCCAGGTGACGAGCACAACCGCCAGCAGGGGAATGGAGTCGTCAATGAGCGCGGATTTCAGGCTGATGGTGGCATTGGCAGCGACAGTTGCCTTGTTGTGGACCGGTGGGTGCAACTTGTGTGCGACGGCGGTTGCCGCCAGCATCAGCGTGGCGAACAGGGCCAGAAAGAGGAGCAGACTCCAACCGGCGCGCAGACCGTCCGCGCCGATAAAGATCGTGTGGCGGGTCGAGGGCGCAAGGACAGAACCAGGTGCAGGCGGTGGGGTGCTATCGGAAGCAAAAGGTTCGGCTGGGGTGTTCAAGGGCGATCCTCATGTGACAGACGGGTGTACGCGTGAGAAGGTTTCGCGGTTCCCTGAGTCGGAGATGGCCTCACGATTTTGTCGCATTTATGGGCATCGACGCTCCTGCGCTATGCTGGAGTCTTCGCTCCACACATGGAGCGTTGCATCGGGGGAAGTGACGTGGAATGCAGGATTTTTTATCACGATAAGTGCTTCGACGGGGCGTGCTCGGCTTCGCTGTTCGCGCGGTTTCATCGGGAGTGCGTGAAGACGGCGGACACGTTCTCATACTACGGGCTGGTGCATCGGGCGGGTGCGCTGTTCGATGAGAAGGAGTTCAGCGATGGCGAGAATGCGATCGTGGATTTCAAGTATTCGCCTTCGCCGAAGGTGACGTGGTGGTTCGATCATCATCAGAGCGCGTTTTTGACGCCGGAAGACCAGAAGGATTTCGAGGACGGGCAGGCGGACGGCTCGCAGCGGATGCGGAAGTTCTTCGACCCGAATTACATCTCATGCACGAGCTGGATTGCGCATGTCGGACGGAAGGACTTCGGCTTCGATACATCTCCCATGACGGAGTTGATCAAGTGGGCCGATATAGTCGATGGCGCGCGTTACGAGAGCGCGAAGGCCGCAGTCGAGATGGGCGAGCCCGCGATGAAGCTGACGTTGGCGATCGAGAGCTCATCGGACAACACTCTGACACCGAAGCTGATTCCGCTGCTTACGGAGATGAGTCTGCAGGACGTGCTGGACCAAGGATTTGTGCAGGAGCTGCTGGGGCCGTTGATGGAGCGGCACTGGGCCGCGCTGGAGCTGATCCGTTCGCGGGCGTCTGTGAACCAAGGCGTGATTACATTCGACATCACGGACCAGCCGACCGAGGGCTATAACAAATTCATCCCGTACTACCTGCATCCCGAGGCGACGTACAACGTGGGGCTGAGCAAGTCGAGCTTCCGCGCGAAGGTGTCGGTGGGGACGAATCCGTGGACGAAGCTCGCGTCCTCGGAGCTGGTCAACCTGGCGGCAATCTGCGAACGGTATGGCGGCGGCGGACACGCCCGCGTGGGAGCGATCAGCTTTCCGCCAGACCGGGAGGATGAGGCGCGGAAGGCAGCAGCGGAGATTGTGGCGGAGCTTGGGAGGGGCGACGATCATGACGCGAAAGCGCGGTGACCTAGCTACTCGCCTCCATTAGCGCTGGGGTCGGCGCAGGATTAGTACAGCGGATTAACGTAGGGCTTCAGCCCTGCGAAACGTGCTGCGTCGATGTGGCTTTAGCTGTATGGTCCCGGCGTTTGATGGTGGATACTTTTCTGGTGAAGAGAAGGAGGCACTCTGGGGCAGGTTCTTCACCGGAGCTTGACAGGAACCGCCAAGGCCCCACCGCTCGCTTACGCGGGCATCCCTTCGACCGCGGCGTGAGTCTCGGGTTGTAGAAAGCGATAAGCCAACCAGCAGCAGTGCCGCTTTGATATGTCACTAAGTAGCTTGCAATGAATGCTTGGCTGGTTTAGAGACCCGGTGAAATGACACCTCAAGGAGAAAGTAGTTTAAACGGTATAAGTCTACCGTTTATAGACTAAAATTACCTTAAGAGGTCGAAATCTACCGATATGAATGATTTTTCGTTCAAGACGCCCGCAGAACTGCAAACTCTCCTCGGAGAACAACTGCAAGGTCTACGCCTGTCCAAGAATCTCGACCAGCGTAGCACGGCAGAGAGGGCGGGGATTTCTGAGAAGGCACTGCGAAACCTGGAAGCTGGGCGCGGCTCTACTGTTGAAACACTGTTGCGCACACTCAGAGCATTGGACTCTCTTGAAGGAATCAAAATGCTGGCACCAGACGCGACAGTGAGCCCCCTTGCGCTTCTTCGCCACTCCAAAGTCAGGCAGCGAGTCCGCCGATCACCCAAGGAAAGCCAATGATTCCAACTCAGGCTATCGAAGTCTCAATCTGGGGTAAGCCGGTCGGCGCGGTCGCCCCCGATCCGAGACTCGGCTGCTATGCGTTCGAGTACAAGCTTGAGTGGAAGCGAGGGGGTGTAGAGCTGGCACCCTTTACGCTGCCGATTGCAGATAGGCGGCCCGTCTTCGTCTTCCCCACACTGCCGCGAGCAACATTTCACGGCTTGCCAGCAATGCTTGCCGACGCATTGCCTGATGATTTCGGCAATGCCCTTATCAACGCGTGGATGGCGCTGCACGGTGTTGAAAAGAATTCCATCACGATGCTTGATCGCGTGGCATATATGGGGCGTCGCGGCATGGGAGCACTTGAGTTTCGCCCTGCCCGTGGGTCACACAATGAGAGTGCCGCGCCCATCGCCATGAAGTCTCTGGTTGAAGAGGCGCGTAAGTTGGTGCATGGCAATCTATCCGTTGATCGCGAAGCCGAGGCTGCTCTGGCGAACATCATCAAAGTGGGCACGTCTGCGGGCGGAGCCAGAGCTAAGGCTGTTATTGCTTGGAATCCTGAAACGGACGAGGTGAGAAGCGGCCAGTTTCAGGCCGCCCCCGGTTTTGAGCACTGGCTTCTGAAATTTGATGGTGTGGGTAAGGACATGGAGTTGGGAACCGGGGCTGACTACGGGCGCATTGAATATGCCTATTCGCTGATGGCGGGAGCTGCTGGAATCAAGATGTCTCCATGCCGGTTGCTTGAAGAGAACAACCGGGCTCACTTCATGACGAAGCGGTTTGACCGCGATGTCATAGCGGGAGAGACGCGCAAGCACCATCTTCAAACACTCTGCGCCATGGATCACCTTGACTTCAGACAGCGCGGAACACATGCCTATGCTCAGCTATTCATGACGATTGGAAAACTGGAACTCGGAGACGAGGCACTCAGTCAGGCGTTCCTCCGCATGGTCTTCAACGTGATGGCTCGCAACTGCGACGATCATACGAAGAATTTCAGCTTCCGTCTCAAGCAGGGGGAAGGCTGGGAGCTTGCTCCTGCGTATGACGTGACGCACGCCTACAACCCAAAGGGCGAATGGACCTACCAACATTTGATGAGCGTCAATGGAAAGTTTGGCGACATAACCCGCGATGATCTACTGACGGAAGCGGATCGATTCGCGATCCGACGCCCGGTAGAGCTGCTGGCCAACGTCCGAAGCGCACTGAAGAGCTGGCCGGAATTTGCTGCGCAAGGTGGACTGGGGAAGCCTTCTCTCAACGCAGTCGCCTCCGATTTCCGTCTGTTGTAATCACCTCGTGGCAGAGCTGCAAAGCAGGACAACCTCGCTTTTATGCAGAATCTTTCTGCGCTAAGAGCTGATTCACATTTATTTCACAAACAATAAAGTGTTCCCCAAAGTTCCTCAAAAAGCACTCCGGGCATCCAGGGACACTCAGTGCAACTCAGCCGTTCGATTAAGGTAAAACACCACTGACAGCAACCTTAGACACTAAGCTTCGAAGCGCTGACTATGTGTTCAGGAGGCGTACGAGCCATGTCCGATCTCAAGTTTGTTTCCGAGGGGTTCCTGGATAGCGATCAAGCCGCCGCTATCCTTCGCATCCATCCGAAGACCCTTTAGCGTCTGGCACGCAGGGGCTGTACTCTGAGATACCACATTGGGAAGCTGTGGCGATTTCACGCCTCCAAAAGACTCGACACCACCCTCAAAAGATTCCGCTTCCTCTGCTTTGCATGCCGGATGCTCACAAGAATGGGTCTCCTCCTCAACTCATAAGGCAATAACAGGCGCTATAGGCAATGACACTGATTTAGAGCTTATTTAAGGGATTGTGATGTACTTGGGTGGGTAGGCGAGGAGAGGATTTTCTTATGGGGATGGTGAAGAAGTTCGAGTTTGCGCATGTGGCCGAAGGGATTGCGCGACAGGCAGGGGCTTTGCTGCGGGGATTCTATGAGAAGGGGGTGACGACCGAGTATAAGGGCGATGTGGATCTAGTGACGGAGGCGGACCGGGCCAGTGAGGCGTTGATCGTGGCGAAGTTAAAGGCGGCGTTTCCGACGCATGGGGTGTACGGCGAGGAGGGAACGCGGGAAGGGATGGATAGCGAGTTACGGTGGTATGTCGATCCGCTGGACGGCACGACGAATTTTTCGCATGGATTTCCGGTTTTCTGCGTTGTCCTTGGGCTGGAGCGGCGGCCGGCTGGGTTGCCGGATGAGGACGGCGAGATGATTGCAGGAGTGATCTACGACCCGCTGCGGGATGAGATGTTTTCGGCGGAGCGGGGACGTGGGGCGTGGCTGAATCAGCGGAGGATTTCCGTGTCGAAGACGGCGATGCTGCAGGAGTCCCTGACGGCTACGGGGTTTCCGAGCAAGAAGCGGCATGAGAGCCCGAATGTGCATTTGTACCAGGAGATTACGCTGCGATCGCATGGGGTGAGACGGGCTGGTTCGGCAGCCCTGGATATGGCGTATGTTGCTTGTGGCCGGCTCGATGGGTTCTGGGAGTTCAACCTGAATCCGTGGGATACGTCGGCGGGATTTTTGCTGGTGGAGGAGGCGGGGGGAACGGTGACGCACTTCGATGGGGGCAAGTTCACGCTGGACAGCCGCGAAGTGCTGGCTACGAACGGGTTGGTGAAGCGGGAGATGGAGCATATCTTCGGGGAGATGTTCGCGGGGCGTGAGATGGGGACGATTCCGACGGCGGCGGAGTTTGCGGAGCGGCGGATGTCTGCGGTGAAGGGGTTGGTGTGATTTGAAGGGCGGCTGCTGGTAGAATCTAAGTTCGTGCCTGGTTTTGAGCAGTGATTTCGAGGGGATAAGGGAGATTTATCAGCGATGGCTTATGTGATTGCGGAACCGTGCATCGGGACGAAGGATTCGGCTTGTGTGGATGCCTGCCCGGTGGATTGTATTCACCCGAAGAAGGATGAGACGGGGTACGGCGAGGCCGAGCAACTGTTTATCGATCCGGTGGAGTGTATCGATTGCGGCGCGTGCGTGCCGGTGTGTCCGGTATCTGCGATCTATGCCGGGGATGATCTGCCGGAGAAGTGGGCGGAGTTTCAGGTGAAGAACGCTGCCCATTTTGGGCGGTAGAGTGGGATTGTTTTGAAAGACGCGTGGCCTTTGGGCTGCGCGTTTTGTTTGGGCCATCTCTCAGTGAGACAGCCCGTAATAACGGAGTGGAAGAACAGCCGCTCTTATTCTGTGGGATCTAAGTCATAACGACTACGAACAAACGGAACAACTGGTTATCGTAAAGGCTCGAAGTCGTTTATCCAGTGAAAGTCGTGATGTAGCAGCGGATAACTCTGCGCTAATGGCACCCGCGTCATGCTCAATACATGCAACTGCGCTGCTGTAGGCCCCTTCGGTATCAATGTCACATGATTCGCGTCTGGCTGGTCGACGGCAAACATCAACATGCCCATAACTTCGTACAGGATTCGCAGTCTACGGTGCTCTCGGTCATAAATGGCTCGGGAACGCCACAGAGTTCCGTCCGCGGCACGAAACATGGCATCGCTATTTGGTTCGAAGTACATTGTCACGATAGGCGATTCATTTCCACCCACAATTCCGCTCGCGCCACCGCCTATGTTCCATTCCCCCGTGATTGAGGGCGGATCGCGCATCGCGGCCGCTTTTAGGTGCCATACGGCCCATGTTCCGGTCGAGAACTGCCAACATGCCAGCATCGCGATCAGCGTCTCTACGCCGAGCATGGCCAAACGCCCGCGACGCTGCGACGGTTTCGGTCCCCAACTCTCGCTGGCGGTCACGGGCTCGCGCATCAAGAAAAGCCTTGCAAATAATTTGGCTTCCGGAGCCAGCAGCACAAGAGCCATAGCGACCAACGAGAGAGAATAGAGTTTCACCGGCACATCGAACGAGATGTCTAACAGGGCCACATTCGTCATGATTCCAAGCGCCAGCACAGCTCCAGCAAATGCCGTCTTCCGAAACATCAGCAGCAGCCCTGCCATGACCTCTGTCCAACCAAGCGTCATCACAAACATTGGGTTCAGGCCATACACGGACCAGAAGAGCATCGTTGGCGATGAGTTACCCACCGGCTCATTCAACAGTGCCAGTGGAGGCGGTCCAAACTGGATCGGAAACACTTTTATGAATCCATACCTCAGAAGTGCGACCCCGAGTACGATCGTCATGACGAAACGGAACCAGCTAAGTAGGGTGACGTAGTTCTCGCGCCGGTGATCGAGTAAGCTCCAGACCATGGCCGCGAACAAAGCGATTGCTAACATTACTGCCGCCGCTACCCACCGCAATGCACCATCGCCCGTCGCCTGGATGTGAATCGTAGCCGCTCGGCCAGTTAGATGGAAGAGATGGACGCCGATCCACTGGGCCAGCAGATTCATCGGTCGCTGAATCCACTCATCAACTGTTCTGCCTACGCCGGGAAGCAGTCCAAAAGGTGTGCCGTTCCCACCGCAGAACGCATAGAGCAGGAAGTAGCAGAACGCGAACCTGAAGAGCGTCTTGGAGGCTGTTGTCCAGCGGACGCCTGACCGTTTTAGGTCAACAGGTCCTAGCTCGTTCAAGAGAAACCTCCAAATCTCAACCAGGACGGACGAATAGATAGAGAACGAAAGAAAGAGCCGTTGCGAGCAGGAACTTCACGGCATTCAGGTGTGAGGGTCCGATGAAGGGGTAAACTCCAGAACGTAAGCCAGCCACGTGGCAAGGAACGCCTTCATAGTCCTCTTCGAAGCGACAGGCCCAGTGTTGCCGGGTGAGTGAAAAAAAGCAGTCCTGCAAAAGCCAGAAGATGCCGAACTCTTCAACTGCTTCGTCGAATGTATGGAGCATGCTTTGGGCGAACGATTTACGAAACATTTTGGGATGCAAGGCAACGAGGGTGGCAAAGAGTTTCCGACCAACAGAAAAAGTCATTGGGCCTCCTTTACGCGACTCGTGCTTAGCCGCTTTTTTCCTGCCTGGACAACCCCGTGGAGTCTCTTCAATTCTGCATCGAGTACCTCAACTCCACTCTTTGTGAGGTGGTACAAACGGCGAACGTCGGAAGCATCGCCTTCCTCATACAACTCGCTCACCAGATCATTCGCTAGCAAGGTTCTCAGGTTGTCGTAAAGCGTGCCGGGTCCAAGTTTGTACTCTCCGGCTGAGAGAGCTTTGATCTCCTGCATGATGCCGTAACCGTGCAGATCGCCTTTCGCGAGGGCAAGCAGTATGTGGATTATCGGATTAGATAGGGGCGGAATAACGGCCGAACTCTTCATACTCAGAATACGATATATCGGAATCCGATCATGAGTCAAGAATCTCATCCTGCGCGATACTATTGTGGCGATAAATTGATGATGATAACCCTAGAAAGCAGCCTCTCTACTACGGGTGTGGCGCGGACCTTTGTGGGCGAGGGTAATAGTCTGGGAGGGATGATACAGCGGCAGGGAGAGGCGATTGTGTTGCGGGTCTGGCCGTTTCAGGAGGCGGACCTGCTGGTTAGCCTGTTTACGCGGGAGCAGGGACGGGTGAAGGGGGTGGCTCGCCATGCGCTGCGGTCGCGGCGGCGGTTTGGAGGGGCGCTGGAGCCGATGACCTGGGTTCGGGCGACGTATGGGGAGAGGCCGAGGCAGGAGTTGGTTCGGCTGGACGCGTTTGAGATTTTGAGTTCGCCGCTTTCGAGGCCGATCGACTATGCGCGGACTGCTGCGCTGCAGATGATGGCGGAGGTGGTGGAGGAGGCGCTGCCGGAGGGCGCTCCTGAGGATGCGGTGTTTCGGCTGGTACTGGCAGCGCTCGACGAGATGCAGGTGGGCCGGGTGTGGATGCCGGTGACGTACTTTTGTTTGTGGATGAACCGGTTGATGGGGTGGATGCCGGAGCTGGGGCGGTGTGTTGTGTGTGGGCTCGATCTGCATGGGGGAGCGGTCTGGTATTCGGGGACAAGCGATGGGATAACGTGCGGGGATGACCGAAGGCCTGGGAGTGTGGCGCTGTCGGCAGCTTCGGTGGCGGAGGCGGGCAGGATATTTCGGGGAACGGTTAAGGGGCTGGCCGAGGAGGCGTGGCCGAAGGAGCGGGGAGCTGATCTGCGGCGGTTTGCGGTGGAGACGCTGGAGCGCCACCTGGAGCGGCGGCTGATGAGTGCCCGGGCGTTGGGGCGCGGGTGACACAATTCGCAGGGCGTCGTACCGAGGGGAAATTTTGGAGCACCGAATGGGATTTGAACCCATGAATACTGGTTTTGCAGACCAGCGCGTTAGCCACTTCGCCATCGGTGCTCATCTTGCCCGCAATACCTATGTAGGGCAGAGCGTTACTGCGGCTGTGCAGCGGTGCGAAGATATGGCTTCACCGTCTTGAAGCCCTCCGGGTAAAGCTTCTTCGCTTCGTCGTCCGATACGGATCCCGCGATAATGATGTCGTCGCCCTGCTTCCAGTTAGCAGGTGTGGCTACCTTGTGTTTGGTCGTGAGTTGGATCGAATCAAGCACGCGGATGATTTCATCGAAGTTGCGGCCGGTGGTCATGGGATAGGCCAGGGTCAGCTTGATCCGCTTGTCCGGCCCGATGACAAATACGGTGCGCACTGGTGCGTTGTTCGCGGGTGTCCGCCCCTCCGAGGTTTCACCTGCATCCGCCGCGAGCATGTCATACAGCTTCGCGACCTTCAATTCAGGATCGCCGATCATCGGAAAATTGACCTTCGAGCCACCGACCTCCTCGATATCCGCGGCCCACTTCTCGTGGTTGCCGACAGGGTCCACGCTCAATCCGATCACCTTCGCGCCGCGACGGGCAAAGTCGCTCTCGAGATTGGCCACTGCGCCCAGCTCTGTCGTGCATACCGGTGTAAAGTCCTTGGGGTGAGAGAAGAGAACGGCCCAGTTGTCGCCGATCCATTCATGGAAATCGATCGTTCCCTGTGTTGTCTCGGCGGTGAAGTTAGGAGCTACGTCATTGATGCGGAGTGACATGATTTTTCCTGCCTCTTCAGTGGTTGAAACGCTCAATTCTCGTGTGAACCTGTCGACAAATACAAAAACCCACCCGGCTCGCTGGCTCTGGGTGGGTTCTGTGCTACTCGAAGCTGCTTACTTCGATTCGCTCATCCGCACACCCACATCGTGCTACAGCAACAGCAGCAGCCTAGTGTGAAGTTCGTGATTGGCGTCATCGTCATGAGAGATATTTTTACGGCTGCCAGCTAAGCTAACATGGGGCCGGCTTGCCCCATTACGGTCTCTCCAAACCATACGTCCGAGGAGCTCTCATGTCAACTACCCCGCATCCCGCCGCTGCATCGTTGAGTCAGCCTCGCGCCTTCGAATTTGCCCAGGTTGACGTCTTCGCCGAACGCCCGCTCCAAGGCAATGCTCTTGCAATCTTCCCGGACGCAAGGGGCCTGTCCACCGCCGAGATGCAGGCGCTCGCCCGTGAGACCAACCTGAGCGAGACGACATTTATTCTGTCTCGTCCTGACGAGGTTGAACGCGAACGCGGCGTCCATGTCCGCATCTTCCTTACCACGGAGGAGGTTCCTTTCGCCGGCCACCCAACACTCGGCACAGCAAGTTGGCTCTACTGGAATCATCCGGTGCTGCGCGGTGCGGCGCAAATCACCCTTGACCTCGGTGTCGGCCCGATCTCTGTGCGTTTTCAGCCAACGCAGCCCGGCGAAATCGGAGTCTACGGAACGATGCAGCAGAACGACCCTACATTTGGCGAAATCGACAGCAGCAGAGAACATCGTGCTGCGCTCGCGGCTGCGCTTAGCCTCGACCCCGAAGACCTCGACCCCGATCTGCCTGCGCAGGTTGTCTCCACTGGCATTGCCTTCTGCATCGTGCCGCTGCGATCGCTGGGGGTAGCAGCGCGCCTGCGCATCTCGCCACAGCCTGCTCGCCGTTATCTCGATCGCATCGGCGCGAAGTTCTTCCACTGCATCACTCGCGCTGATCCGGCTTCGGGCGCAGACTGGCACGCCCGCATGCAGTTCGACACAGGGGAAGATCCCGCCACCGGATCGGCATCGGGTTGCACGATCGCATACCTGGTGCGACATGGCCTGGTTGGCAGTGGTGACCCTCTCGTCATTGAGCAGGGAATCGAGATGCTTCGTCCAAGTCGCATCCACGTCAGCGCGAGCATCGAAGACGGCTCCATAACGAAGGTGTTTGTCGGCGGCCGCACCATTCCCGTTGCAAGGGGACGCTTTTTCCTGCCGTGATACACCCGATTTCAACAGAGCATCTGGCTTCATCCCCAGTAACCACGCAGGTTTGCATACAGCGGTGAATCTGCAATGTATATTCGAGGCAGTTTTCGCTCTTGATTCGCCGTTGCCAAGCTCGGCAACCCTTCGTACTGTTGGGAAGCGTTGACGACGACTTTGCAAGCACTTTGCAATCTGGCCGGAAATGATTGCTTTCGCCTGTATTACAGACAATTTGAGTTGAGAGAAGCTTGACTGCCTCGCGGTCGCTACTCCCCATGCGCACCATCGCTGCTTGCAAGGCGGTGCGGCCAGCCTGTTTTTACCGGCGTCGGCCACACCGTATTCGCGGCAGATTCGATCCCCCTGCGCCCGCGGAGTCGCGTGGCAACCCGCATCGGCGATGGCTTCTCTCGCACCCCGCGGTTCGGCAGCCTTGCGCTCCGGACAAGGGCACTGATCCCCAGTGGAGCAGACAGGAGGGCCTCGCTCTTCCTGTATGTCGCTTCATCGGAACAGCCGACCCACGCTCCGGAGTCTGATCCGGCCGCACCACGGGGCATGTTCTTGAACGACACCAGACCGGTATGTCTGCAAACCAGCAGGCATCCTGCTCTGGTCCATCGGCCGCGAGTCACCACAAGGTGGCGTCCGGCAGAAGCGAGACCGCATGCGCCCTAAGAAAACCATTCTCTGCGTCGACGACAATGAACAAATTCTCTCTGTCCGGACCTTCCTGCTAGAAACTCGCGGCTATCGCGTCATCTCGGTGGCCACAGCGCAGCAGGCGCTCGAGCTTGTAGAGCAATCGCTTCCCGGGTCTGTCGACCTGCTGCTTTGCGACCTACTCATGCCGCAGATGGATGGCAATGAACTGGTGCGTCGCGCCAAGCAGCTTCACCCCGGCCTTCCAGCGATGATTGTCTCCGGCACTGTCAACACCTTCGACCGCGCTGTCCACGCCGACGTCTTCCTCCCCAAAGGGGCGGCATCTCCCGCCGAGATGATCGAGCGCATCCGTGTACTGGTGGCTCGCAAACGGGGTCCCAAAAAGGCCGCGTGCTCACAGCAGCAAAATTCCATGCTGAGGCCGGCCGCAGCCTCTTAAGGCCTCCAGCCAAGCTTCACAGCTACTAACCGCTCGTCAAGCCTCCACCAGGCCATACCTCCTCTGCCACTGCAGCTTCAGCCGTGCCCACACGATGTCTTTCTCGGTGTCCGAAATGTCCGGATCGGGCTGCGATGCAAATCGTGCCGCCTCTGCCTTCGCCAGCTCCAGCAACGCACGATCCCGAATCAGGTTCGCCACACGAAACTCCGGCAACCCGGCCTGACGCGTACCGAAAAACTCTCCCGGCCCGCGCTGCTGTAAATCCAGCTCAGCGAGTTCGAATCCATTCTGTGTCCGCACCATTGCATCCAGCCGAGCCTCGGCCTGTTCGCTGACCTTGCCGCCTGTCATCAGGATGCAGAAGCTCTTCGCGGCCCCCCGTCCTACACGGCCTCGCAACTGATGCATCTGTGCCAGCCCGAATCGTTCGGCATGTTCGATGACCATCACCGAAGCGTTCGAGACATCGACCCCAACTTCAATCACCGTCGTGGCGATGAGCACATCGATTTCACCTCGCTGAAACCGGCGCATCGTCACTTCCTTGTCGTCCGCGCTCAACCGGCCATGCAGCAAGCCCAGCCGCAGTCCAGCCAGCGACCCCTTGCGCAACTCTTCAAACATATCGCTGGCCGCTCGGAGAGCCTTCCTGGGCGCAAGCATATGCCCTATGTTCGCATCGCTTTTCTTTGCACTTGAACCGCCCGGAGTCTTCGTCTTCCTGGCAGCTTTCAAAGGAATGTTGTCCTGATTCGATTGCTTGCGCACCAAAGCTGCTTTGCCCGAACCTGCAAACTTGTTAATCGTCGCAGAGTCCTCAACCACTGCATCCTGCGCGAAATCCAACTCCGGCTGATCGTCCTTTGCTCCCTCGATTACCGGATACACGATGTAAGCCTGCCTGCCTCCCTGCACCTGCTTTCGGACAAAAGCCCACACATCCCCGGCCCGCTCCTCGGTCGTCCGTCGCGTCACGATCGGAGTTCGTCCCGGCGGCAGCTCGTCGATCACGCTCGCGTCGAGGTCTCCATAAAGCGTCAGCGCCAGGGTTCGAGGAATTGGCGTCGCCGTCATCACCAGCACGTCGGGCTCGGTGGAAAGTCCGTCTGCGCCAGGTTTCTTCATCAGCTTGAACCGCTGCTGTACTCCGAAGCGGTGCTGTTCATCGACGATCACCAATCCCAGGTTGTCGAAATCCACTTTGTCCTCGATCAAAGCGTGGGTTCCAATTGCCAGGTCCGTCTCCCCGCGGAATATCCTTCCTCGCGCCTCGCGTTTTGTCGCCTCATCAAGAGACCCGGTCAGCAGCGTGATCCTGTACGGCCTGCCTGTCCGTGGCGAAAGCACTTCTCCCAGCAGCTTTCGAGCAGAAAGGTAGTGCTGTGTCGCAAGAATCTCCGTAGGCGCCATCAAAGCGGCCTGGTATCCATTTTCAATCGCCACCAGCGCCGCCTGCATCGCGACGATCGTTTTGCCCGATCCCACATCGCCCTGCAACAGCCGTCGCATCGGCTGCGGCTTGCGCATGTCGCTTGCAATCTCGCCGAGCACACGCTTCTGTGCCGCAGTGGGGTGAAACGGGAGCACCTGCTTGATCGCCTCACGCACCTTTGCATTCGTCGCGAAGGCGGTCCCTGCACGCTCACGCATTCGCCGCCGCTTCAATTCCAGGCCCAGTTCCAGATAAAAAAGCTCTTCGAAGATCAGCCGCCGATGTCCGGGAGTCGTTGCCGACATTAACTCCGCTACAGGGGTTCCCGCCTCCGGAAAGTGCGCGGCCTTCAGGGCCTGCAACCTTCCCGTTAGCCTCAATCGCTCGCGCAGCACACTGGGCAGCGTCTCCCCCGGCTCATCGACTCGCTCGCCCGCCAACTCCTCCAGGAGTGCCCAGACTACCTGTCTCAGCCACTTCGAACCCAGCTTTGCCCCCCAGGCCGTCGTTCCACCTAACGACTCGTACACTGGAACGATCCGCCCCACCTCCAGCATTGGGAAATCGCCTCGCTTCGGATCCAGGCCTGTGGACCCGCTCGGGAGTATCTCGAACTGAGGCTGGATCATCTTGAACTTTCCCGCGCTGCTCCGCGATGGCTCGAGCTTCCCGTAGAGTGCCACCATCTGCCCGACATGGAACTTGTCCCGCAGGTAGGTGCCGCGAAACCACATGCACTTTACGGTGCTCAACCCCTGGCCTACCGTCATCTCGAACAAAGGCATGTTTCTGGTCTGGAGCAGCACCGTGCCGCGCACTTCGCCAATGACCGAGGCCATCGTGCCTGCTTGCAACGCACTGATCGGCACCGGATTCAGCCGGTCCTCGTACCGGAACGGCAGATGGTACAGCAGGTCTTCCACTGTCTCGATACCGTGCTTGCCGAGTTCGACCGAGACACGCTCTCCAATGCGCTTCACAAACTTGATCGGTGTCGATAGTTCCAGCACAGACCGATGCTATCAAGAACCAACCATTCCAACCTTCGTGTCCGACGGCACGGCTTGGGTAGGTACAGCAAGTATGTTGCAATAAAACGATGCCTCCGCGCGAAGCAAATGAGCAACGGAACGACGAGCAAGCCGAACGGAACGGACACATCCTCACTCGAACGCCGCTCATGGCGCTCGCCGTGGCTGCCTTCGGCATCGGCACCTCGGAGTTCATCATCATGGGCCTCCTGCCGAATCTCGCCGCCGACTTCCATGTCAGCATCCCGAGGGCGGGCGTCCTGGTCACCGGCTATGCGCTCTCCGTCACCATCGGAGCCCCGATCGTCGCTATCGCCACCGCCAAGCTCGAACGTAAGCTGGCTCTTCTGCTTCTGATGGGCGTCTTCACCCTGGGTAATCTTGCGTGTGCCGTCGCTCCCACGTACAACCTGCTCTTCAGCGCGCGTGTCCTCACAGCTCTTTGCCATGGAGCCTTCTTCGGCATTGGCAGCGTGGTCGCCGCAAATCTTGTGCCCCGTAATCAGCGCGCCCAAGCTATCGCGCTGATGTTCTCCGGGCTCACCCTGGCGAATGTCCTCGGGGTTCCAGCCGGCACAGCACTCGGCCAGACGTTCGGATGGCGCGCTGCCTTCTGGGCCATCGTTCCGATCGGGATCATCGCTGCTACGGCGGTGTTTTTTCTCGTCCCGTCACAACCTGCAGGCGAAGGCAGCCTTCTGCGCGAGTTCCGCGTCCTTCGCAAGCCGCAGGTACTCCTTGTGCTGGCCATGAGCGTCCTCACCTCCGCCTCGCTCTTCTGTGTCCTGACCTATATCGCGCCCATGCTCGAAGCCGTCACCCTCGTCTCACCCCATACCGTCACCGTTACCCTGCTCCTCTTCGGCGTCGGGATCACCGTAGGCAACCTTGCAGGTGGCGCGCTCAGCGACTGGCGACCCATGGCCTTCCTCATCACGGCGCTCGTCGCCCTTGTCGCCGCGCTTGTCGTCCTCTACTTCTTAGAACCCTACGTTTTCCCTGCCATCGCGATGATTCTCCTGTGGGGAGCTATTCAGTTCGCTGCCGGAGCTCCTCTCCAGTCCCGCATTGTCGACCAAGCCGCTTCAGCCCCCAACCTCGCCTCCACTCTCAATCAGGGCGCGTTCAACTTAGGCAACGCCACAGGAGCCTCGCTCGGCGGCTTGATGCTCACCACCGGCTACACCTACCGTCAGCTACCGCTCGCCAGCGCCATTGTCACCCTCATCACGCTGGCGCTAGCGCTGATCTCCGCAAAGCTTGACCGAAAACATCGCAGCCTCCGGATCGCTGAAGAGCTATCCATACTCTGAAACATGGAGCGAAAAACTTTCAGCTACCATTCTTCCGGATCGCCTCCCGGACATGCTCCACAGCCTCGCCCTTGAAGTGAGTGAGATTGTGGACCTCGGCGGCATGTTGTTCAATCACCGGCAGCATCTGCTCCTCGCTGTCTCCTGTGAGCTGCCAGTCACACGCATAGCCCACGTCCTTGCAATGAAAGTGCTTCTTGCCGTCGTTTGCCGCCATAGGGTTCACCTCTCATCCTGTCCGATGCTTTTTTCGTTCAACCAGCACACCGAAACTCGTGGCAGCCGGCCGGAATTGACGCAAGTACAGTTATCATCCGGTTTTTCTATCGCATGGAACTTTCGTACGGGCGAATACCGCGTGCAGGTTCCATGCGACTGCCTGGCACCCTGCTAAACTTGGCTTAACGCATTGATCGCGAGCACCTATGCCAATCGTAGAACTGCAACACGTCCGCAAGGCCTACGACAGCAAAATCGCCGTCGCAGATCTAAGCTTCACCATCGAGCCGGGCAGCATGTTCGGCCTTCTCGGACCGAACGGCTCCGGCAAGACCTCCACCATCCGCATGATCATCGGCATCACGGTCCCGGACTCCGGCACGGTAAAACTCTTTGGGCAGCCCTTCCGCCGCGACCTCCTCAAGCGCACCGGCTACCTGCCTGAAGAGCGCGGTCTCTACAAGAAGATGAAGGTCATGGACCAGCTCATCTTTCTCGGCCAGCTTCGCGGCCTGGACGCCTCCACCGCCAGCAAGCGCGCCCATATGTGGTGCGAACGGCTTGAGATCACCCCGGCTATCGACAAGAAGACCGAAGAGCTCTCCAAGGGCATGCAGCAGAAAATCCAGTTCATCTCGACCCTGCTCCACGAACCCGAGCTCATCATCATGGACGAGCCCTTCAGCGGCCTCGACCCGGTCAACGCCATCCTCCTCATGGACACGCTCGTGGATCTCCGCAGACAGGGCCGCACCATCCTCTTCTCCACCCACCGTATGGACCAGGTCGAAAAGCTGTGTGACAACATCTGCCTGATCCACAACAGCCAGCTCGTCCTTTCGGGCTCTATGCGCGAGATCAAATCCCGCTACCCCGCTAATCGCGTTGTCATCGACTTCACCGGGGATGCCTCCTTTCTGCAGCATCCTTCTATTGCCGAGGCAAAAAACTACGGTGGCCACGCGGAGATTCGGCTCAAGGATGGAGCCGACGCGCAGGCTCTCCTGGCCTTCGCCGTCGCACGAGCCACCATCACCCGATTCGAAGTCGCCGAGCCTACCCTCGAAGAGATCTTTATTGAAAAGGTCACAGCCGAAGGCATATCCGCTTCCAGACGCATTCCGGCCGGAGAACACGTTCATGCATAATGTCTGGCTCATCGCCAAACGCGAGTACCTGGAGCGTATCCGTACCAAGGCCTTCCTCGTAGCCACCATTCTCATCCCGCTCTTTATGGGCGCCTTCGTCTTCGGCAGCCGATATCTCACCTCGCGTAGCAAGTCCTCCTCGCATGTCGCCATCGTCTCCGCGGATACCACGTTTTCGGCCGACCTGAAGCACACGCTCCAGACGAGCAAGAACAGCAACATGACCGTCGATCTCCTTACCCCATCGGCTCCGAATGGCGATCAGACCCGCGCCGCACTCGACCACGAACTCAAGGGGAAAGGGGACCTCGCGGGTTATCTCTGGGTCATGCCACCTGCGGGGCGAGGATCCGGGCAGAACGCCCGCCCAACTTTTACCTATGTGCCCCGCTCTGCTGGCGACCGGGCCACGCAGGACACCCTTTCGTCGGCTATCCGAAGCGTTCTCACACGCGAAGGTCTCAGGCAGCAGGGCATGGGCGCTCCTGACATCGACGCTCTGATGGCGCCGGTTGTGATGGATACCAGCAAGACCGGAGACAGTCGCGCAGCCTCAGGAGCCGCTTACCTCCTGTTTTTTCTCATGTACATGGTCATCATGCTCTACGGCATGAACACTGCGCGCTCCATCATTGAAGAAAAGAGCAGCAGGGTCTTTGAGGTCATGCTCTCCACCATCAAGCCGGACCAGATGTTAGCTGGAAAGATCCTCGGCGTGGGCGCGGTTGGCCTGACCCAGATCGGCGTGTGGATGATCGCCGCCGCTGCCCTCGGTTCCACGTCGCTCGCAACGAATTTGATCGGCAGCGGTGGCCATCCTCCCATCAGTGCAACTCAGATCTTCTTTTTTATCGCCTACTTCGTCTTCGGTTTTCTGGTCTATTCGAGCATTGCCGCCGCGCTTGGCGCCATGACCAACTCCGAACAGGAGCTCCAGCAGCTCAACATGTTCCTCGTCATGCCACTTGCGTTTTCCCTCTTGATGCTCTTTGTGATCGTCCCGGCACCCAACTCCACGCTGGCCCAGATCGTATCGCTGATACCCCTATGCAGCCCCTTGCTGATGGATTTCCGTATCTCGTTGACAAGTGTGCCTGCATGGCAGATCGGGCTCTCCTTTCTTCTGATGAGCCTCACGATTGTCGCAATCCTGTGGGTCGCCAGCCGCGTCTATCGCGTTGGCATCCTGATGTATGGCAAGAAGCCCAGCCTTCCCGAAATTCTCCGCTGGCTAAAGTACAGCTAAAAAGAAGTAAGCCGGAATTGTCTTGGGTGCGCGCAGGTTTCACGTGGAGCTCAGCTAAAAAGCGCAAACAAGGGTGAGTCGAGTGGAATGCTCTGGGTGGGACCGGACAGCTTTCCGGAGGCGGTATTCCGGTGGAAGACAGTGACCGTTGCGGAGTTCTCATTGGCGCAGATCAGCCACTGAGCCGAGGGACTGAGCGCGAACTGGCGTGGACCCTTACCGCCGCAGGAGACACGCTGTAACAGGCTGAGACTGCCGTCTTTCGCGCTGACGGTGAATACGGCCAGCGTATCTTCACCGCGATTACTGGCATACAAAAAAGATCCGTCCGGCGAAACCGCAACCTCGGCAGCCGTATTCTTCTCTGCGGGAAAGTCCGCTGCGATCGTTTTGACAGGGGTGTTTGCGTTGACAAGAAGGCCCTGGGGAGCCTCGCTGAAACGCGTTGTGGTCCAGAGATAACGGTCCACTGTAGAGTCAATCTCGTTGATTCCATACACCCAGCGTCCATTGGGGTGAAAAGCGATGTGACGTGGGCCCGAGCCTGGACGGCTGTTGGTGAAGAGCCTGTGGTCGGACAGCCGCCCGGTCGCAGGTTCGATGGTGAAGCCCGAGATATGGTCGGTGCCGAGATCGCAGACCAGTAGGAACCGGTTGTCGGGCGAGAGCGTGGCACAATGCGGATGCGGGATATCCTGGCGGGCGGCGTTGGGGCCGAGAGCGCCGAACTGCGCGTGATCCTTGAAGTCTATGCGATCGACTGGCTGGCTGAGTGTGCCGTCGGGTTCGATACGGTAGGAGACGACGCTGGAGCCGAAGTAGTCCGCGACGAACGCGGAGTGGCCTGTCGAGTCGACTGAAATGTAAGCCGGCCCTGCGCCTGCGGAGGAGACCTCACCAAGCTTGTTGAGAGCCCCGCTCTTCGGGTCGATGGCGAACGTTGTCACCGTGGCGTTGGGATCATTGACGGCATTCACCGCGTACAGAAAGCGGCGGCCGCCACGGGGAGGCGACAAGGCGAGAAAGGAGGGCCGCGCTGTGGCTGCCGCGAGCACCGGGTCGGTCAGCCTGCCTGTTACGGGGTCGAAGCGGGACTGGTAGATGCCTTTGCCTACGCCCTTGTTGGTGTCCGTGCCGAAGTAGACGTAGAGGGGAAGGGGCGGCGCAGGCTTCTTCCTGTGAAAGGGAAATGCCGCGAACGCACGGGCCGGCGCGGCAAAGGCAGGCAGGACGAAGAGGAATCTTCGGCGCGTTAGCATGGGGACAGAACCTCGGTCAAGCTATGCCGGTTCGCCGGGAAGGTGGATGCCCATCTCGTCTTCGGCGCGAATATCTTCGTTGATGATGGGCAGGCTGGGCAGGTTGTCGGTGCGGCCGGCTTCCTTCACCACGGCGTCGGCGTGCTCGATCACCTCGTCGACGGTCATCGTGTACATCTCGCGGCCGTTGTCGTAGCCCGACTGAATCGCGTGTTTCAGGTAACGTCCGGCGGTCTGGGCGGCAAGATAGTCCGTAATGACGAAGCCGGTACGGCGCTTCTGCTCCACCCATGCGAGGTTTGGCATGGCGATCCAGACAGGTTTTCCATTCACGGCAAAGCGGATGTCCGTAGCGTCGGCGTGACGCGTCGCGATGGCGACCATGGTGCCCTTCCAGGTGCAGTGAAGGTCTTCGCCGGTCCAGCGGTCGGTCACTTTGAAGTCTTCATACATAATGAATCCAGCTTAGTGCAGGGTGATGCGATCGGCAAGGCTGGCCGCGAAACAAGGACCTGCGGAGAAGACCTTCTCTCAAATAGTCAGGCCCCGAGCTCGTTCCGAATGGCGTTCGCGATCGCGTCGGCGTGGTGGCGCATCAACGGTTCGGATTCGGCTTCAATCATGACGCGGGCAAGCGCTTCGGTGCCGCTGTATCGTATAACGACGCGCCCGGAATCGGCCAGTTCGTCTTCAGCCGCGGTGATCGCAGCGGCTACTGCGGCGATGGCGTCGAGTGGCTTCTTCTCGCGCACCTTCACATTGACGATGACCTGGGGAAAGACCTTGAGGTCGGCGACGAGTTCCGCGAGGGTCTGGCCGCTGCGATGAACGATGTCGAGCAGCAGAAGCGCGGTGAGAAGGCCATCCCCGGTGGTGCTACGCCCTGAAAAAATGATGTGACCTGACTGTTCGCCGCCCAGCGCTGCGCCGGTAGCAATCATCTGCTCGAGAACGTACTTATCGCCAACGGCAGCACGAAGCATCTGGATGCCGGAGCGTTTGAGGGCGGCTTCGAGGCCCATGTTCGACATAGTGGTGGCGACCACGGTGGAGTTGCGAAGCAGGCCGCGGGCTTGCAGATCGCGTGCGGCGAGCAGGAGAACGGCGTCTCCGTTGACTACGTTGCCGTGCTCGTCGGCGAAGAGGGCGCGGTCGGCGTCCCCATCGAAGGTGATCCCCATGGATGCTTTGTGGTGCTTTACGGCGCCCGCGACCATGCCGGGGTGCAGCGCGCCGCAGGCTTCGTTGATGTTGCGCCCATCGGGGCTGGCGTGGGTAATGATGACCTCTCCGCCGAGGTCTTCGAAGAGCTGCGGAGCCACGGATGACGCCGCTCCGTTCGCGCAGTCGATCACGATCCGGCGGCCGTCGAGCGAAAGGCCAGGGACGGCGGCAAGAAGGAAACGAACGTACTCCGCGCGGTCGGCCTCGTTGACCTCAGGGGGCGTGGTTTGCTCGGGCGCACTGGTCAAACTGGCGAGCTTGCGGAAGATCTCATCCTCGATGGCGAGTTCGGTCGCGTCCGGAAGTTTATAGCCGTCCGGGCCGAACAGCTTGATGCCGTTGTCCTGCCATGGATTGTGCGAGGCCGAGATGACCACGCCGGTGGAGAAGCCGTGGGTTTGGGTGAGAAATGCGATGGCGGGGGTGGTGATAACGCCCGCGCTTTCCACCACCGCACCACCCGCCACGAGGCCGGCAGTCAGGGTGGCGGCGATCCATTCGCTGGATTCGCGGGTGTCCATGCCGAGCAGGACACGCGGCTTGGGAGTGGTCGCGGCAAGCGTATGGGCGAGGGCAAGGCCGATGGCATAGATCGTGGGGGCGTCGAGCGGGGACTGGCCGGCGACGGCGCGAATGCCGTCGGTTCCAAAAAGCTTCTTCATGTCGTGCGGTTCTCCGTTGCTGCGTTGGCCTCGCTTGCTGCCGAGTTTGGGTTCGATTGCGTGACTTTGGCTTCGACCGTGCCGTGGGCAAGTCGCGCATGGACAAGAGCGCCGGGGGTGACCTCCGCGGCAGAGCGCAGCAAGGTGCGTGAGCCTGCGCCATCCTGCAGGTAAACCAGAGCGTAGCCGCGCGCGAGAACCGCCAGAGGGGAGAGCGCGTCAAGGCGCGCAGCGGCCCGGCTGAGACGGCTTTGGCTGGTGACGACGGCCCGAGTCGCGGTACTTTGCAGGCGCTGAGCTGAGGTTTGCAGGCGACGATGCGTAGCGGCGATGCGCAAGGCGACGTCTTGACGGCGGAGACGTTCAGTCAGAACTGAGATATGCTGGCTGCGCATCCCGAGACGGCGAATGGCGGCGGCTTCCAGGCGAAGACGCAACTCGTCCAGACGCTGGTCGCGGCGGCTGACCCCATCACGCAGGCGAATGAGTACGGACTCAGCCGAGAGCCGGGCATAACGTTGCCGGGCATGCATCAGATGAAATCGGCTGGCTCGGTGGACGCGGGCTTCCAGAGCTTGAACGCGCTCTTCGATGCGATGTTGCGCCGCAGTGACGAGCTCGGCGGCCGCGGAAGGGGTTGGGGCGCGAAGGTCGGCGACGAAATCCGCAATGGTGAAGTCGGTCTCATGGCCAATGGCGGAGACGATGGGCAGCGCCGATGCGGCGATGGTGCGGGCCAGGGCCTCGTCGTTGAAGCAGGCGAGGTCTTCCATGGAGCCGCCTCCGCGCGCAAGAATGATCATGTCGGCACGTCCGGGATTGGAGTTGAACCAGCGGATGCCTGCGGCGATCGAGCCTGCGCTGGAGGCCCCCTGCATAATCGCCGGGTAGACGAGCAGGTTTAAACGCGAATGGCGGCGGCGAACGACGGTCATGATGTCACGAATGACCGCGCCGGTTGGCGAAGTGACGATACCGATGCACTTAGGGTATGCGGGCAACGGACGCTTGCGCCCGGGGTCGAACAGACCTTCAGCGAGCAGACGAGCTTTGAGTTGCTCGAAGGCAAGCTGCAGGGCGCCGGCGCCGCGAGGCTCCATAGTCTCGGCGATGAGCTGGAGCTGTCCGCGGCTCTCGTAGATGGATATGCGGCCGCGCACAAGCACCGCGAGGCCGTCGGCCGGGCGGAAGCGGAGAAGCTGAGCCTGGCGCCGGAAAAGAACCACCGGGAGCTGCGCCTCCCCATCCTTCAGGGTGAAATAAATATGTCCCGAAGAAGCAGGACGGCAGTTCGAGATTTCGCCTTCCACCCAGAGGTCGGTGTAGAGGCCTTCCACCTGCTGGCGAATCTCGGAGACCAGGGCGCGAACGCCCCAGATGCGCCGCTCCGTGGTCACACGAGCCGCCGATGCCACCGGATTGGGCCGGATTGGTTGCAGCGTCTGAGGAGCCGGTGAAGTGCCGAGTGCTGGTGCTGGCCGAGTCGGAGGCGTATCGGGCTTAGTGCTCGTGAAGAAGAAGCCGCTCTGGGCGAGCGAACTCGGTGTCGAAGGAAGAACGGAGCGCCTCGTAGGGCGCGGTTTTGCCTTACGGGTTCGCAGGCTGGCGAGGGTCGGCGGGTTGTCTTCCGTCTCGGACATACCGCCCTGAGTCTAGCATCGCGAGGCGCTTCCGGACGTAGATTCGAGGCTAGCGGCGAAGCCGGTTTACCACCCACAGCAGCAGACTAAGTAGAACGCTCAGCAGGATCGAAGAGGCGAGGGGAACCGAAACAGACCATCCCCGGCCGCGCCAGGAGAGATCGCCCGGTAGCCTGCCAAGCGGCAGGTGCAGGCGGCCGAGGCCAAGAAGCACGACGCCAGCGGCAATCAGCAGAAGTCCAAGGAAGACGAGCGTCCGGCCAAAGTCAAGCATGGGAGAGGGAAGAGAACGGGCTCAAGCGATGGCCAGCAGAGCGGCGGCCTGTCGAAGAAGCTCGGCCGGCTGGCAGGGTTTGGTCAGGATGCCGACCGGTAGCGCCAGTTGGCTGGCCTGCTCGCGCATTTTATTGAGGTTGGAGTAAAAGCCGGTGAGCATAATAATGCGGCAGGCCGGCTGCTCCTTCGTGATCTCCGACAACAGGTTCAGGCCATCCCTATCCGGCATTGAGATGTCGCAGAGAAGAAGATGAGGATTGAATTGCCTGGCACGCTCGAGCGCCTGGTCTGCGGAATAGGTGGCGACCGCTTCAAAGCCGCTCTTGCAGAAGATCAGAGTCAGAGTGTCGGCCACGAGCCGGTCATCGTCAACAACCAGAACACGCTGCATCGCAATCTCCTTTCGGAATTGCTTTCGGGTACGAATGCTCACCTGATCATCAGCGTAGGCTCAACAAACCTGTTTGTCGAATGAAAAAATAACTAACCCTGCATAATCCGTCGGGCAAATGAATTTCGTCAGTCTCACCGCTAAGAAGTAACCGAAATGTCGAATCTTTGGGGTGGCCGCGACGGAGCCCCGTGAAAGGCTCCAGCTCTGGTAAGGTGTACCAAAGCTGCAGTCTTCTGATGTTTCCGATGGTCTGACCATGCGCCTTCTCGCTTTCATTGCCGGTCTGTTCTTCTCCCTGGGGGTGGCACTCGACGCTTTTCAGACGATCATTCTGCCGCGGCGGCCCACCCAGCGATTTCGGATCACACGCATGTTCTTCGTGGCGACCTGGGCTCCGTGGGCTGCATTTGCCGAGCGGACCCGTAACAGCAAAGTGCGAGAGCAGATCTACAGCGTCTATGGTCCGCTCTCGCTGCTGCTGCTCCTTGTGCTCTGGGCGCTGCTTCTGATCCTGAGCTTTGGCATGTTTTATTTCTCCATGCGATCTCCGTTCGGCGACGTAATGATGGGCCATAGCAGCAGCGCCTGGGCGCAACTCGGCACGGATCTATACGTAAGCGGAACCACGCTGTTCACGCTGGGGCTCGGCGATGTCGTTCCCCATAGCTCACTGGCGCGCGCGCTGATCATCTTCGAGTCCGGCGTGGGACTTGGGTTTGTCGCTTTGGTGATCGGGTATGTGCCCGTGCTCTACCAGGCGTTCTCACACCGGGAGGTAAGTGTCGCACTGCTGGATGCCAGGGCAGGCTCTCCGCCGAATGCGGCCGAACTGCTGCGCCGCCATGCTTTTGACGGAGGAGAAGAGGCGCTGATGGCGCTCATGGCTGAGTGGGAGCGCTGGTCCGCCGAGATACTGGAGTCGCACATCTCCTATCCAATTCTCTGCTTCTACCGCTCGCAGCATGACAGTCAAAGCTGGCTGTCCGCAATGGTGGCGATCCTCGATACCTGCGCGTTGCTGATCTCCGTAATTGAAGGAACCCCATCGCGTCAGGCTCAGTTGACCTTCGTCATAGCGCGTCATGCGCTCGTCGACCTGGGGCAGGTTTTCCACGTTCAGGAAAGGACTGTCAGGCGCGGCAGCGGCGAGCAGGACCGTCTGCCGCCAACGGAGTTCGCTAGGCTTTGCGGCGCGCTCGGCGGGGAGCATCTGCGTCTGTGCGGCGACCCCGCAGCTGCGAGGCGGCTGCATACAATTCGTGCATTGTATGAGCCGCACGCGCTCGCATTGTCGGAATATCTCAGAATGCCTCTGCCAGTATGGGTCGCGCCGGCAAAAGAAAATGACCAATGGAGCATACTGACGAGGCTGCGGACGGATGCAGCAAGCGCCGCTCACCTCGCGGACGCGCGCCCCGATCTTCTACGCGACGATGACTACGGACATTGAGCCCGCTACTGTGCGGTCGGACCTGCTGGAGCCGCAGGTGCGGGGTTCAGTTTTTGCGCGGCGAGTTGACCGGCTGGACCCTTAGCATCTTTGTCCTTGAGCTGGGCATAGATCTTCCTGGCCTGCTCGGGCTTCCCCTCAACCTCATAAAGTTCCGCAAGCTGAAGCTGGGCGAGGCCTGCGGGGACGGTTGTGGTCGGCTTTGCGGTGAGTTCGTTATACAGTTCGATTGCCTGCGGATCGCGGCTGGTCTGGCGATAAAGCTGCGCCAAGGCCAGCTTGGCGAGCGCGCCGAGATCCCTGTTCCAACCGCTTGCGACCTGCTTCAGGGTGCTTTCGGCCTGCGCGTTCTGGCCCTCCTCCATGTACGTGAGGCCGCCGAAGTAGCGCGCCACCTTGCCGTCCGGAGTCATGCTGTACTTTCCGGCAACACCCATGAAGAGCTCATTGGCAGCCTTCGCGCGCGCCGCCGTCGAAGGATAGGTCTTGATCCCGGGAGGCACCGCCTGGCCTGGCGCGGCGAGCGGCGTCTGATACTCCTGCATCGCTGAGCCGAATGCGATCGATGCGTCGCTGGCGCGGTTGTTGTACAGGACCACGCCCAGAACAACCACGAGAATCACAGCCAGCAGAATGGCGCTGGTGATGATGACGGAGCGGCGGTTTTCGCTGGCCCACTCGAGGCCATGGTTGGTCGTGTCGATGAACTGGTCGTGCTTGAGTGCCGCTTTGGTCCGCTGATCCACTGGTCTAAATTTCCTTTATGGCTCGCTGCGGTCATCTGCTGTACGAGAACTGACTGCGCGAGTGAGCGACGCAGAATGTTAAGTCTATCAGGAACAGCAACGCAGGGCAGTCACTTGATATCGCGCCAGTTCGGTCCAGTCCCAACCTCGGCCACGATGGGTATGGAAAATTCCGCAACGTGCTCCATCTCCCGCTTGACCAGTTCCTGCAACTCGCCGGCCTCCTCCGGGACGACATCGAAGAGCAGTTCGTCATGCACCTGCAGCGTCATCCGGGACCTCAGCTTGCGGCTCGTGATCGCTGCATCGATCTTCAGCATCGCCAGCTTGATCAGGTCCGCGGCAGTGCCTTGCAGGGGGGTGTTGACGGCGGTGCGCTCCGCAAATCCGCGCATGTTGGGATTGCGCGACTGAATGTCGGGAATGGGCCGGACGCGGCCGAAGTGTGTCTTCACGGCCTGATCGCGGCGAACCGTTTCAAGCGTCTCCTCGATGAAGCGACGCACGCCCTGGTAGCGGTCGAAGTAGGTCTCGATGTACGTCTTCGCGGTCTTCTGGTCGATGTTGAGCTGGGCCGCGAGGCCGAACGGACTGATGCCGTAGACGATCCCGAAGTTCACCGCCTTGGCGCGGGCGCGGGTCTCTTTGTCCATGGTGGCGGCGTCAACACCAAAGACCTCCGACGCGGTGAGCGTATGGATGTCCTTGCCGGTCCGGTAGGCATCGAGCAGCAGGGGGTCCTGCGAGAAGTGAGCCATCAGCCGCAACTCGATCTGCGAGTAGTCGGCGGACATCAGCACGTTGCCCGGCGCCGGGATAAACGCAGCGCGAATCTCGCGGCCAAGCGCCGTGCGGATGGGAATATTCTGCAGGTTTGGGTTGGTGCTGGAGAGGCGGCCGGTCGCGGTGCCAACCTGGTTGAAGGTGGTGTGGACGCGGCCTTCTGCATCGGTAAGCTGCGGGAGAGAGTCGAGGTAGGTCGACTTCAGCTTCGACATCTGCCGGTACTCGAGCACCAGGGCTGCGACGGGGTGTTGCTCCGCAAGCTCTTCGAGGACATCCTGTGCCGTCGAGACCACCTTGCCTTTGCCGTACTTCATCGGCTTAGGAAGCATCATCCTGTTGAACAGGATGTCGCCAAGCTGCTTCGGCGAATTGATGTTGAAGCGGTGCCCGGAGTCGCTGTATATGCGCTCGGCGAGATTGTCGATCTCGACCGCAAGGCGGTTGGACATGTCTCCGAGAACGGAGGAGTCAATGCGGACCCCGGCCTGTTCCATGCGCAGGAGGACTGGAACCAGGGGCAGGTCCATGGTCTTGTAGACAGAAGCGAGCTGGGCGGGCTCGATCTGATCCCGCAGCGTCTGCGTCAGCCGGTGCACGGCGTTGGCCGCTTCGGGAAGCAGGTTTGCCACCTCTTCCGCGGTTGGGCTCTTCGAACTGCGGGCGAGCGCCCGGTTGGTGAACCGAGCCGTCACGTCAGGCAGAATGTGGGACCCATGCGTAGGGTTGACGAGATAGCTGTAGAGCATCACGTCGTCGCGTACGCCGGCAAGCATCACGCCGTGCGGCTCAAGCGCACGGAGCACCGCCTTCAGATCGTGGACATGCTTCGGAAGCGCTTCGTCTTCGAGCGCCGCGCGCAGGCCCGGTATATCGAGCGCGGCTACCGTCGCCGTTGTGGCGGAGGTGGTCAGTCCGAGCAGGAGCCCGGTAGCAGCTTTCGGGGCGCTGAGATCCGACGGTGGCACTTCAGGAGCTTCGAAGAGGGACATGGATTCGGACGGCAGCGGCTCCGGCTCGGCCTCTTCCTCAGTGGAGGAATCGGCGCAGACCTCTTCAGCAAGCGCCCGGGCATCCTCGAAGACCGCAAGTGTCAGGCCTTTCAGCTCGCCGCTGGCAGTTGTCGTGCGAGCGTCCGCCAGAAGTGCCGCTATGTCGTCGTGTGTCGGTGCAAGGTTGTAGGCGATAGGCGTGTTATCGATCGAGGGCGCGAGTTCCTTCAACAGCGTCGTGAATTCGAGTTCCGAAAAGAGCTCCCGGCAGGACGCATTGTCGAGCGGCTGAGTCAGCATGTCGTCCAGATCGAACTCGATGGGAACGCCCGTGTGGATCGTCACCAACTCCTTCGAAAGCAGAATGTTGTCGCGGTTATTCTGTAGCGACTCGCGATAGGTCTTGCGTTTCACCTGGTCGGGATGAGCGATAGCGGCATCGAGCGCGGCCTCTGCGCTGCCGAACTGCTGAATCAGCTCGACCGAACCCTTATCGCCGATCCCGGGAGCACCGGGAATGTTGTCGATCGCATCGCCCCGCAGCGCCATCACGTCGATCACACGCTCAGGCGCCACGCCAAGATTCGCTTCCACCCCGGCCCGGTCAAGGATCAGGTTGTCCTTCATAGGATTAAGAATGACCACATTGTCGTTGACCAACTGCATCATGTCCTTGTCCGAGGAGACGACGAAGACCTTGTGGCCAAGCGCGCTGAGCTTGCAGGAGAGCGTGCCGATGACGTCGTCTGCTTCGAATCCTTCGTAGCTGAGGATGGGGATACGGAAGGCCTCGAGCGCCCTGCGAATGAACGGGAGCTGCTGGCTCAGGTCGGCGGGCATCTCGGTACGGTTGGCCTTATAGCCGAGATAGTCGATCTCCTCAAACTGCTGCGTCTTGATGTTGAACTTCCTGACGGCCTTCATCTCTCTGGCTCGTTCATCGCGAAAGACCGGTCCGGAGAGATCGTAGATCGCGGCAAGATAGTGCGGGGAGAAGTCCTTGCGCAGCTTGTTGATCATGTTGACGAAGACATACGTCGCTGCCGTCGGGATCCCCGTGCGGGTGGACATCGGACGCTGGCGCTGCATCGCGTGGTAGGCGCGGAAGATAAAGGCCATGCTATCAAGCAGATAAACAGGCGGCTTGGCGTCGGGATAGGCAGTCGTGTCGAGGGTCTTTGCCATGGCTATTAATGGTAGCGCGTTACAGGGTATGCCGTTCGCGATTACCGGGCTCCGGTGACGCCTGGCTAAAGAAGCAACATGCAGTCCCCGTAAGAGAAGAATCGGTATTGTTCCCGCACTGCGTGGTGGTAAGCGGCGAGCACGGCATCCCGGCCCGCGAAGGCGCTGACCAGCATAAGCAGTGTGGATTGTGGAAGATGGAAGTTCGTAAGCAGCCCGCTTACGATCCGGAACGTGTAACCGGGACGAATAAAAATGCTGGTCTGGCTGGAGTGCGCCTGAAGCGGTTTTCCATCGGCTGTATTGGCGCAGTGTTCCAGGGTGCGCGTGGTGGTGGTTCCGGCGGCAATAACGCGTCTGCCCTCGCGCAGCGCGGCGTTGATTGCCTTGGCTGTGGCGGCTGGGAGCGTGTACGCCTCGGCGTGGAGGCGGATGTCGTCGAGGCGCTCGGCGCGGACCGACTGGAAGGTGCCGAGCCCGACGTGCAGCGTGACGGTCTCGATCTGGACTTTGTTTTGTTGAAGTTGCGCCAGCACTTCAGGCGTGAAGTGGAGGCCGGCGGTGGGGGCCGCGGCGCTTCCCGGCTCATGGGAGAAGACGGTCTGGTAGCGGTCGCGGTCCGCCACGTTGTCCTCCCGGTGGATGTAGGGGGGGAGCGGCATGTGCCCTATTTTGTTGAGGATGGCATATAAATCAGGCGTCGCCCCGAAGTCGAGAGTGCGCTCGCCGAACTCTCCAGCGGCGACAATCTCAGCTTCGAGGACAGGCGCGGGCTCACCGGGAGCGTGGAAGAGCAGGCGTTCGCCGGGTTGGGCCTTTCGGCTGGGGCGGACGAGGGCCAGCCATCGATTCGTTGAAAGCTCACGGGTTAGAAGGACTTCGATGCGCCCAGCCGGGTCCGGGGAGCTGCGCTGGGTCTGCCTGCCGCGGGCGCGTGTGGCGTAGAGACGGGCAGGAATGACGCGGCTGTCGTTCAGGATCAGAAGGTCGCCGGGGTGGAGAATCGACGGTAAATTACGGAAAAAATCGTCATGGTAGAAACCGGTCTTGCGATCGATGGCAAGCATGCGGCTGGAGCCGCGAATCGCCGGTGGGGACTGGGCGATCAGCTCTTCGGGAAGCTCGAAATGGAAGTCGGTTACGCGCAAGGCCGGTTTTATTTGCGGTGAACTTTGTGCTTTGTGTGGACAAAACGTGGTGACTCGTGGACACGTGCAATGCTGCTTTGGCCAGATGAATTTTGCGCCAGCTTTTGAGATTATATTTTCGCCGAAGATGCGAGTTCGACCGAGCGGTCGAGCGCCGCCTGGACCTCTGTACGGTCGGATGCAACCTGCCGCGTCCAGGCGACTGTGACCCGGGAGAAGGGCTTGGGGATCAGGAATCGATCCCAGGAACGGAGTTGCCAGGCGCGGTCGGGGTGCAGGTAGAAGGCGCTGACGGTGGCACCGGCGAGCGTGGCAAGCTGGGTCACGCCGGCTTTGGCGACCATCGCGGGACCACGCGGGCCGTCGGCGGTGATCGCGCAGTAGTGTCCGTCGAGGTAGGCGCGGTGAAGGTTACGCAGCCCTGCGGTGCCGTCGCGCGAACTCGAGCCGCGAACGGCGATGAATCCAAGGTGTTCAACTGTCCGTGCAATCAGTTCTCCATCAAAGCTGCGGCTGATCAGGATGGTGACGCCCGCGTTCCGGAAGCGCCACGCGCAGGCGAGCAGGCAGCGGTGCCAGAAGGCATAGACGGCCGGAGGCGGAACATCGTAGCCCGGGGTCGCTCCAGGCTCGCAGACATCCCGGTATCGAAGCGTGACGCCAAGACAGCAGATGGCCATGCTCGCGACCCGGGGGAAGATGGCGAGGGCGAGGCGCTGCCAGAGGGTGTATGGGGAAGCCACTCGACGAGTTTACCCGTGCTCTGCCAGAAAGAGTAAACGGCTCAGGCGACGGTCTTCCGGCGGACCCAGGAGCCACATGCCGAATTTTCCGCGAAATTGAGATACTCGTGATCTGCTTAACCGTGTTTGCAGAAAGGTCTCCTATGCAGCTCTCGAATCGAATCGTCACCCTGCTTTTGTCTGCTGTCCTGATGAGCGGTATCCCGGCCCGCGGCCAGAGTCCGGCTGGATCGATGACCGGAGCGACCGTTCAGCAGCAGGATGAAGACCTGCGAAAGACAGTGCGTGAGCTTGCGCTGCGTGTGAGCGCGCTTGAAGAGGAGCTGCACAGGCAACGGGAGTCGATGGCCATGACATCGCCAGGTAGGAGCGCGGCCATGGCACCCGCCAGTGGCACAGCCGTTGAGCTTCGTAGCAGCGTGGAGGGCGTCTCCAGCAGTGGGGCGGTCCACGAAGCAGAGGCGGCGCAGCCCGAGTCGGAGACGGCGACTACTGCGGCATCTTCGGAGACAGCAGTTCGTGAGACCGCGTCAACCAACGGAACACAGGCTGCAGCACCGCGTACACCAGCAATCCCAGGGCTGCCGGCGAATCTGCCCGGAGGCGCCACGCTGAACTATTTCTTCGACGGCTATTACCAGTATGACTTCAATCATCCCATCGGCCGGGTGGAGTATCTACGGGCCTACGACGTACTGAGTAACAGCTTCAGCATCAACCAGACCGGTGTAGTGCTGGCGCTCGATCCGGACGTTGCCGCGGGACGCCGGTATGGCGTGCGGCTGGACCTCCAGTTCGGGCAGGCGACGGACACGCTACAGGGCAACCCGGCGAATGAGCCTCGGCCGGATATCTACAGAAATATCTTTCAGGCCTACGGCACCTATGTCGTTCCTCTGAGCAAGGGCCTTACCCTCGACTTCGGAAAGTGGGCCAGCTCCCTGGGTATCGAAGGCAACTATACGAAAGACCAGATGAACTACTCGCGTTCCTTCTATTCGTATTATCTGCCCTTCTATCATGCGGGTCTTCGCGCCAGCTACCAGGTGAACGACAAACTGGCGTTGAACTACTGGGTGGTGAATGGAACCCAGCAGACGGAGCCGACGAACTCGTATAAAGACGAGCTGTTTGGGTTCAGGCTCCAGGCGACGAAGAACGTCTTGTGGAATGTGAACTACTATGTCGGGCAGGATCATCCGGATGTCGCCGCGGCCTCGAACTGCACTACGCCGGTTCAGCCGGGGCTCTGCCTGCAGGCGATCGATCCCGCGCCGGACGGCAAGCAGCACATCTTCGACAGCTATGTGACGTGGAACGCCACGCCGAAGCTGACGCTGGCGCTTGAGGGCGACTATGTGATCTCGCGGTTGTGGGCGAATGCGGCTCCGGGAGAGTCGTCGGCCCCCTCGCATGTGGATGGAGGGGCCGGATATGTGCGGTACC
The DNA here is from genome assembly GCA_965277575.1 of Edaphobacter sp. Lineage (GTDB taxonomy): Bacteria > Acidobacteriota > Terriglobia > Terriglobales > Acidobacteriaceae > Edaphobacter. The sequence continues at coordinate 1,067,496 of CBDIDK010000002.1, read as the reverse complement.
AGTTGACCCCGAAGATGGCGTTGGCGGGAAGAGGGGAGTATCTCTCCGACCGGGGAGGACTGTTCAGCGGGACGACACAGGCGCTGAAGGAGTTTACCGGGACGTATGAGTACAAATTCGGCGAAGGCTTCCTGGCGCGCGCCGAGTTCCGCCGGGACTGGAGCAATGTGCCCTTCTTCCTGACCAGTAAGCCGGGGAGCCTTTCGCCCAGTCAGCCCACGGCTACGGTGGGGCTGGTCTGGTGGTACGGGGGCAAACAGGGCGCCTGGTAGTGACCTGCACGCCCTGTCAGTGGCGTGGTGTATTTTGGAGAAGCTGCATCAACTCTTCGGCAACGTGGCCATGTCGATCACAAAGCGGTACTTCACATCGCCTTTCACGACGCGTTCGTATGCTTCACCCAGCCTGTCCACGCCGATCAGTTCAATGTCGGACACGATCCCATGCTCGCCGCAGTAGTCCAGCATCTCCTGGGTCTCCGTCATGCCGCCGATGTTCGAGCCCGCCATTGCCACCCTCTGCGAGGTCAGCGCGAATGCTTCGACCGGCAGCGGCTTATCCGGCAGTCCGACCAGGCAGAGCGTTCCATTCAGCCGCAGCATCTTCAGATAGACATTTGGATCGTGCGGCGCGGCTACGCAATCCAGAATGAAGTCGAAGCTACCGGCCTGCTTCGCCAGCGCGTCTGCGTCCTTCGTGATGACAACCTCGTCCGCGCCCAGGCGCTTTGCATCAGCCACCTTGCTCTCGGAGGTCGTGAACTGCACCACATGTGCTCCGAACGAGTGCGCGAACTTCAGCGCCATGTGCCCCAGGCCGCCCAGCCCGACGACCCCGACCTTCGTCCCGGCTCCGACGTTCCAGTGCCGCAGCGGGCTGTATGTGGTGATTCCGGCGCACAGCAGGGGGGCGACGCCTGCGAGATCCAGCTTAGGCGAGATGCGATGCACATACCGCTCGTCTACCACGATATTGTTTGCATAGCCGCCATAGGTAACCTGCCCCTGGCGATCGATGGCGTTGTAGGTCCCGGTCATTCCCTTGAGGCAGTACTGCTCCAGGCTGGCCTTGCAGTTCACACACTCCCGGCATGAATCGACCATGACGCCCACTCCGGCCAGGTCGCCCTGCCTGAACTTCGTCACCGAGCCGCCGACCGCGGTAACGTGTCCGACGATCTCATGGCCGGGCACCATCGGATACATCGAGCCGCCCCATTCATCCCGCACCTGGTGGATGTCCGAATGGCAGATGCCCGAGTAGGCGATCTCGACGGCAACATCGCTTGGGCCTGGCTCGCGGCGCTCAAAATTAAAGGGTGTGAGCGGCGATTTTTTACCCTGTGCAGCATATCCATGTGATTTCATTCAGCAGTTCCTTCCTGGTTGCCTCGATCTTGAATGTTGAATGCCTGGCGACAGACGAGGACATCGCGGAGAGGTGCCACGCGTTTACTCGTCATAATGCAGCAGGCTCAGGACGTCGTACTCCTGAAATTTTGCGCGTCCCTTTAGAAAGTCGAGTTCAATCGCGAAGCCCAGGCCGGCAATCTCCCCGCCTAGCTGCCTCACCAATTGAACTGTGGCCTGCATGGTCCCGCCGGTGGCCAGCAGGTCGTCGACGATGACTACACGCTGGCCCGGCTGAATCGCATCCATGTGGATCTCGAGCGAATCCGTCCCATACTCGAGGTCGTAGTTCACCCTTGCCACCCGCGCGGGCAGCTTCTTCGGCTTGCGCACCGGCACGAAGCCCGCATTCAGCCGGTACGCGAGCGCCGGCCCGAAGATGAAACCGCGCGCCTCGATCCCCAGCACGAGATCGATCTCCTTGCCGATGTAGTACTGCGCGAATGCATCGATCAGCGTGGCGAAGCCTGCCTTGTCCTTCAACAGCGTCGTGATGTCGTAGAAAAGAATTCCGGGCTTAGGAAAGTCGGGCACAGTGCGTATCAGCGTCTTCAGCGGCTCACAATTGATCGGCAATGTCATCGGTTCTACCAGGCTCCTTCGATCTCAAACGGCCCGAGCTGCGCGCCTTCACTCTCGGCCAGTTCATGTTCCAGTACGGCATCGACGCGGCTGCCGCGCGAACCCTTCCGCAGCGCATCCTTCAGTTCGGCCAGTTCGTCCGGCCCGCCCATGGCAAGCACTTCGACGTCGCCGTCATCGGTGTTGCGGACCCAACCGCGCAGGCCGATCTCTGCGGCCTCCCGCTGCACGAACCAGCGAAAGCCGACACCCTGCACACGGCCTTTGACGAGGTAATGACGCACCATATGTTAGAGAGGGGATATCCGATAAACGTAAGCGTTGGATACAAACCTGTTCCCGAGTTGCTGACCGCCAAGCCTCATTCCTGTGACGTCCTTTACTTTTCCAAAGAGACGGCGGAGCTCTCGTATGAATGGATCCTTTGTCGGTAGAACCATGATGGCAGGCAGGGTGTAAATGAATTGACCCTGCAATGCCTCGGTCACCTGTTCGTATGCTCTGAGCTGATGGGTCTGATCGAGTGAAGGTGAAGAGAGGATCATCCTCCAGTCGCCATACTCCGGAAAGACGCCCAGCAGAGCAACGATCTGCTTGATTTGTGCCTTGTCGAGAACAGCCAAAGCATTACTTCCGGTCGTTACATCGGGACTTACCAGCGTCGCTTGATCCATGGCAGCACCCCATCCTTTCTCCTCATGATCGCATGGAGGATCGCTTCGGCGTCATCGCGTGTCCACGGGGAATAACGGCTTTCGGCTGTCCATTTACAAACCAGCTCCCAGCCTGCAGCAAACTTTGAATTTGCCTGCTCTTCCCTAAGTTCGTCTCCCAATTCGCGAGTCTTACGAGATCACGGAAGTTATGTGTGAATATCTTTTCCGCGTCTTTGCTAGGAAAGTCGTAGCGCTGGACTCGCTTTGCGAAACAGGCCTTCAAGGCACACTCTACTGCATAACCTGCCAGGTAATATGCTCCGCTATACTCGCGAGCATCAAAAAGCAGGCGCGCTTCACGAAGTCGGGTATTCGACAATTTCTGCAGGTCTGCGCGATTCATCTTCTCAGCAATTCCTTACGCCCGGCTGATGTAAGCGCCTTCCGCCGTATCCACGCGAATCTTTTCGCCTTCGTTGATGAACGGAGGCACGGCAACCACCAGCCCCGTCTCCATCTTGGCCGGCTTGGTGACAGACGATGCCGTAGCCGACTTGATCCCCGGCTCGGTCTCCATCACGGTCATCTCGACCACGCCGGGCAGCTCGATACCCACGGCTTTACCGTCGTAATAGCTGACGCTGATGCTCAGGTTCGGGATCAGGTATTCGACCGCATCGCCCAGCGTCTCGCGCCGCAACATGGTCTGTTCGAACTTTTCGTCCATGAAGTAGTAGTCGTCGCCGTCGTTGTAGAGGAACTCCATCTTGATCTCATCGACGATGACGCGATCGATCGGGTCGGGCGAACGGAAACGCTCCACGAACATCGCGCCGGTGCGGACGTTCCGCAGCTTGGCCTGGATAAAGGCGCGCAGGTTGCCCGGAGTCCGGTGCTCGACCGAGAAGACGGTGTGCAGGTCGTTATTGTGCTTGATGATCATGCCCGGGCGCATCTGCGTTGCGGGAATCGACATAAAGAAAACCCCTGATCTGTAGTGAGGATCTGTGCTGAATCTCAGCTTGTTTGTTGAAGTCGTGCAGGGCTCACCGGCGCCAATGCCGATCAGCCACAACCTTTCGATTGTAGCGCAACATATATCTGTCTAGCGCACAGTGGATGGCCGCTTGGTCCAAGCTTCTGGTCGCCAAGCTACTCCCGGCCGATGAGCCGCCGGAAGAATCGCCCCACTGCATGGATCACGCCGCCTCGCGGAGCCGGAGCCTGCGCTGTGGCAGGAGGAGCCGTCGAAGGTCCCGCAGCGGTATGCGAGTCCTCAGTTGTTTCTCCGGCAATTGTTCCCGCCGAAGCGCCCGGGACGGAGGTGCTGTCCGCGGCGTTGCCAGAGCTCAGCGTCGCCGACACCTGGGCATGAACCGCTCCCACCGGTGCCTGCGGAGTCACTGCTGCGGGTGCCAGCCCTTCACTGACCGCGGCAGGGAAGGGGTGTTCCTCCGCGGCGGTCTTCGCAGGAGTCGCGGCATCGGCCGGCTCCGGCTTTGCAGGAGCTCCGGCCTTCACCAGAGCGTCGGCCACCGTCATCGCAGGCTCGGGCGGGCACCCGCAGGACGTGCTCTCGTGGTCTACGACCTCTTTCAGGCTGCCATGTTCGAACAGCACATGCTGCCCGGCCCGCAGCTCATAGCTCGCATCGCCAAACTGCTCGGCCACACTCAAGGTTGGAGCATTCGGTCCGCGATTGTCCACGCAGGTGTCGCCGTTTCTGGTAACGCGCAGCTCGAGATCGAGCGGCCCGCTTCCATGCAGCGTAAACCGGAGGTCCGGCGTCATCACGACATCGCTCCCTGTTGCCGGCATCTGCACTTCGATGGCGCCGTGATCTAGCGCCAGCACCAGCGGAGCGGGCCCCGCCAGAGTCTTGCCTCCTGTCGCATGGAGCCGGCTGGTCGCACATATCCGCACCGAGCCGCCACGGCTCAGCGTTACGTCTGCAATATGGGCTCCGGCGGTCACATCCGTATTGCCTGCCAGGACCGCCCGGCCCTGGCTCACCTCAAGCGCACCCACCACTGTCGCATCCTGCAGCCCCACGGTGCCGATCGGCTGCTGCGCGCTCGCCACGGCACATATCGTCACAAACATCAGAGACAGCCAACGCGTTGTCACAATCACAAATCCACCCTACACCGTCAAATTCAAAAAATTGAGAACGATCTGCTTGCCATGAACGGTCAAGACGCTCTCCGGGTGGAACTGGACCCCTTCGATCGGAAGCTCGCGATGGCGCAGCGCCATGATCGTCCTCTCGCCCGTGTCGTCATTCACAGTGCGGGCCGAGATCGTAAGCTCGTCCGGCAACCCCTCGTCCGCGACGATCAGTGAGTGGTACCGCGTGCAGGTCATCGTGGACGGGATGCCTTCGAAGATGGTCCTGCCATCGTGCTCCACCTCGCTGGTCTTGCCATGCATCAGCTTCGCCGCCCGCACCACCTTGCCTCCGAACGCCGCCCCGATCGCCTGATGTCCCAGGCACACGCCGAGGATCGGCACCTTGCGGCCGCCCCGCGTGCCCATCTGGGCGAAGTGCCGGATCAGGCCGATGCTGATGCCCGCATCCTGGGGCGTACAGGGACCGGGCGAGATCAGGATCCGGTCGGGTTGCAGCGCCTCAACCTCCTCCGGCGTCAGCTCGTCGTTGCGCCGGATCACCATCTCGGCACCGAGCTCGCCCATGTACTGCACGAGGTTGTAGGTAAACGAATCGTAGTTATCGAGAACAAAGACCATAGCGCTATATAAATTCTACGCCCGCGGCGCCGCTACCCGTCGCAGGCAACGGAGACGTATTCAATCCCCTCTAATTCAGCAGGTGAAGCAAATGTCCCTTGCATCGAGACGTTGGAGGCACTTCACGGCGATGGCTCTCATCGGCGACGGAGTGATGGCGGTTCTGCGTCCACAGAACGATGCGCTGGCATGGAAACACGGCCCGACACATTGGAAACGCATGATGGGCCATCTTCAGGAGCGGCCAGCCCTTACCCGCACCATCGGGGCATTGCAGATCGTCGGAGGCATCTGGTGGGCGCTCCGTCAGGAGAATGAAGATCAGGGTGGAAGCGATCCCGGCATCAGTTGAAGGCGTAACGGGGATAAAAAGAAAAAGCGGGATAAAAGCAAAACGAGATACCGACTGGTCTCTTGAATTTTCCCCTATCTGCTCTTATCCGTCTTGATCTCTTTATCACCGTTACGCCTTCGGTCCGTGGTGGTCCGCGGTCGGATCTCTCTTACTTTGCTCCCCCGTAAACTCCCCTCGCTCGCTCAATGGCCCGCATCACCGCACGCGCTTTATTTCCGCACTCTTCGAACTCCTTCTCCGGTACGGAGTCCGCCACAATCCCGGCTCCGGCTTGAATGTGTCCCTGCTCGCCGTTCATGTAAAGCGTGCGGATCGCGATGCAGGAGTCGAGATTGCCGCTGAAGTCCGCATAAAGCACGCTTCCGCCGTAGACCCCGCGTCGCGCGGGCTCCATCTCCTCGATGATCTCCATCGCCCGTATCTTCGGCGCGCCGCTCAGCGTTCCGGCAGGGAAACACGCGCGAAATGCATCGAGCGCTTCCAGTTCCGGCCGTAGCCTCCCTTCGAGCGAACTCACCAGGTGCATCACGTGGCTGTACCGCTCCACGAACATCAGGTCCTTCACCTTTACCGAGCCGAACTCGCTCACCCGGCCTACATCGTTCCGGCCCAGGTCCACCAGCATGATGTGCTCGGCGACCTCTTTCTCATCGGCGCGCAGGGACGCCTCCAGCGCCCGGTCCTCGACCTCGTCCGCGCTCCTCGGCCGCGTTCCCGCGATAGGCCTGTACTCCACCTCGCGGCCATGCACCCGCACCAGCAGCTCCGGCGACGATCCCACAATGTGGGCCGTGCTATGCCCGACTTTCGAAGACGAAGGTTTACCATCGTCCATCCCAAACCGGAGAAAATACATGTAGGGCGAAGGGTTCACGATCCGCAGCGCCCGGTATACCTCAAACGCGTCCACGCCCGGCACGCAATCGAACCGCTGCGACAGCACGCACTGAAACACGTCGCCCGAAGCGATGTACTCCTTGGTCTTCTCCACCGCCTTCAAAAATGCTGCCTTCGAGGTGCGGGGCGTCACCTTCAACTTGCCTTCAGGCTTTTTCCCGCAACGCACCGGCAGGGCGCTCGCCAGCCGTCTTTCCATCTTGTTCAGCCGCCGCACCGCGCGTTCATACGCGCCCTCGCGAGCCTCTCGCGTCAGGTCCGCCGTTACCATCAGGTGAATCTCTTTCTTTACATGATCGAATGCCAGCACCTGGTCGAAGAACATCAGGCAGGCGTCCGGAACTCCCAACTCATCCTTCGCCAGCGAAGGCAGCTTCTCTATCTGCCGCACCACGTCATAGGCAAAGAAGCCTACTGCTCCAGCCGTAAACGGAGGTAGCCCGGGAAGCCTCGCCGGTGTATGTCCGCTCAGCGCCCGCTTCAATTCGTCAAAAATATCTCCCTCGAACGAACGCTCGCGCCGCCCCTCGCGAACGGTAATTTGCTTTCCCCGGGCGACCATCTTTTTGTACGGTTGTATGCCGATAAAGGTATAACGGCCCACATGCTCGCCACCCTCGACCGACTCCAGCAGAAAGGCCTCGGGCTCCTCGGCGGCGATACGCAGGAATGCCGAAACCGGAGTTTCCAGGTCGGCCGTAACCGTCCTGTACACCGGCACCAGCGTGTGCTTTCGGCTCAGATTCAGAAATTCGCGGGCCGAGGGCAGGGAAATGCTGTCGAAAGGAGCCATAGCTGCATCCATCATAGCTGGGCCGCAGGACGACCACAGCACCCGGAGGAGCGACGTGAGGCGCCAGCACGAAGGGGGTAACTCCCCCAATCGTTCCATTGCCTATCGTCTTTCCGCAAGCCTATACTCCTCCAGTTTGGCCACAGACCGGTCTGGCTCAAGCTGAAACCCGCTTCCACGGGAGGCAAACGATGGCCGGAGAATCGCTGATACCAGCAACAGAAAAAAGGAAACATGACATGCCGACTCTCACGCTCGAGCAGGAGACCAATCCCTGGGAAGCCCAGGCCTCTCGATTCGACTTCGCCGCACGCAAACTCAACCTCGATGAAGGCATCTGGAAGGTCCTCCGCTACCCCGCTCGCGAAATTATCGTTCACATTCCCGTTGGCATGGACGACGGCTCGATTGAAGTCTTCACCGGCTACCGGGTCCAGCATTCTGTTGCCCGCGGGCCCGCAAAGGGCGGCATCCGCTACTCCCCCGACGTATCCCTCGACGAAGTCCGGGCGCTCGCCTCCTGGATGACCTGGAAGTGCGCCGTCGTCAACATTCCCTTCGGCGGAGCCAAGGGCGGCGTCATCTGCGACCCCAAGAAGATGTCCCAGGGTGAGCTCGAACGCATGACCCGCCGCTACACCGCCGAACTGATCGAGTTCCTCGGACCCGAAAAAGACGTTCCCGCGCCCGACATGGGCACCGATGAACAGACCATGGCCTGGATCATGGACACCTACTCGATGCACATGCGCCAGACCGTCACCGCCGTCGTCACTGGCAAGCCGGTCAACATTGGCGGCTCCCGCGGGCGTAAAGAGGCCACCGGCCGGGGCGTATCCGTTGTTTGCGACGAGGCCTTGAAGCACCTCGGCATGTCCATCGACGGCTGCAAGGTCATCGTCCAGGGCTTCGGCAACGTCGGCTCCAACTCCGCCAAGCTCCTCGCCCAGAAAGGCTACACCATCATCGGCATCGCCGAATACGACGGCGGCCTCTACAACCCAAACGGCATCGACATCCCGGCCCTGATCCGCCACCGCAAGGACGCCGGCACCATCAACGGCTTCACCGAGGCCGAGGCCGCCGACAAGCACGAGCTCCTCACCCGCGCGTGCGACATCCTCATCCCCGCTGCCACCGAAAACGTCGTCACCAGCCAGAACGCCGACCGGCTTCGCTGCAAGATCCTCTGCGAAGGCGCTAACGGACCCACCACCACCGTCGCCGATGAGATCCTCGCGGACAAGCGCGTCTTCATCATCCCCGACATCCTCGCCAACGCCGGCGGCGTCACCACCAGCTACTTCGAGTGGGTGCAAGACCGCATGGGCTACTTCTGGACCGAGGCCGAGGTCAACCAGCGTCTCGATGCCATTATGATCGAAAGCTTCAACGATGTCATCGCGTATGCCGCCGCCCACAAGGTCAACAACCGCATCGCCGCCTATATGTTGGCCATCGATCGCGTCGCCTACACCACCAAGCAGCGCGGCATCTACGCTTAGAAGGTCCTGCCGGACGGGCCTCCTGCGCGGAGAGCGGTCACTTCGTGACATGTATACCGGTCTCGGCAGAATCATCAGCAGAGGTCCTCCCGCTGGTCGGAAATGATCGCTGCCGACCAACGGGAGGCCCATCCGAAGGGGTACACAAGTCACGAAGTGACCGCTCTCCGCGCAGGAGGCCCGTCCGGCAGGACTCAAGCCGTTACGCAGCCTTTCCCCGCTTCCAAACGTCCACTATGGGAGAATGCTAGTGTCGGTCGGCGCAGCCCCCTTACGCCGCAAGCGCCATGAACCTGCCCAATTCCATCACGATGAGCCGCATCGCCTGCGTGCCCCTCCTCATCTGGATACTCTCGCCCGGCTTTCCCTTCACCGGCGGCCATGGCGCGACGGGCCTGCGCGGCGGCGAACAGGAGATCATCGCTTCCATTGTGTTCATCCTGGCCAGCATCACCGACGGTCTCGACGGCTACCTCGCCCGCCGCCGCCACCAGATCACCACCATGGGCATGCTTCTCGACCCGCTCGCCGACAAGCTCATGGTCTCGGCCGCCTTCATCGTTCTGGTCGCCTACAACCCCCGCGTGGTCCCCGCCTGGATTGCCGTTCTGGTTATCGGACGCGAGTTTCTCGTCTCCGGCCTGCGCTCGATCGCCGCCGCCGAAGGCTTCACCATCGAAGCCAGCGAGATCGGCAAGCTCAAGACCGTCATCCAGATCGTCTCCGTGGTTGCTGCCATACTCGCCCATCGCTGGAACTACTGGCTCTGGTTTCCAAGCTTCCACGGCGGCTTCGAGATTGGAGTCCACTTCATCGCCGTCACAGCGATCTACTGGATGACCGTCGTCTCGATCATCTCGGCCGTCGACTACTTCGTAGGCTTCTGGAAGAAGATCGACCATGCCTCCGACGACCGCCGCAAGCGCCGCAGCTTCGTTCTCAGCCGCAGAAAAAAAGAGGCCTCTCCGGCTTCGTCCAGCCAGAAATACCCCTCGCGCATCGTATAAAGCAGTATTACAGAGTGGCTACTTCTTGTTTCCGCCGCTGCTGGCCTTGCTCTTGCCCAACTCCGACGCGGCGTTGCTCTTCTGCTCGTGCGAGGTCTTCGGATCGCGCATGACCTTGCTTGAATCGCTTGCCTTTTTGTCTGCCATGGTGTTGCCTCCTTACCACCGTTCTGATGCGCTCAATTCCCCGAATAGGTCGCCCGCTCGGGCAAGCGCGCACTCTTTACTGCCCTAGAATCGGTACGCCTCCAAGCTCCGTCGTGTGTCCCGCAATCCTTCGCGACCACTCCTCCGGCCCGGTCTGGTGTACGCTCGTGCCCTTCGAATCCACCGCGACCGTTACCGGCATATCCTGCACCTCGAACTCATAGATCGCCTCCATCCCGAGGTCCGCAAACGCCAGCACCTTTGCGCTTTTGATCGCCTTTGACACCAGGTAAGCCGCCCCGCCGATGGCAATCAGATACACCGCCTCGAACTCCCGAATCGCAGCAATCGCCGCCGGACCGCGCTCCGCCTTTCCAATCATGCCCAGCAACCCCGTATCCGCCAGCATCTGCCGCGTGAACTTGTCCATCCGAGTAGCGGTTGTCGGTCCCGCCGGCCCCACGGCCTCGTCCCGCACCGCCTCTACCGGCCCCACGTAATAGATAAACCGCCCCGCGAAGTCTACCGGCAGCTTCTCCCCGCGCGTCAGCATATCGGTCATCCGCTTATGTGCGGCATCTCTGCCGGTCAGCAGCTTGCCGGATAAAAGCACCACCTCGCCCGGCTTCCAGGTCTTCACATCCTCACGCGTGATGGTGTTCAGATCGACCCGCCGGGCGGTGTGTACGTCATACTCCAGCTTCGGCCACGCATCGAGCGATGGCGGCGCCACCATCACCGGTCCCGACCCATCCAGTTTGAAGTGCAGATGCCGCGTCGCCGCGCAGTTCGGGATCATGGCCACCGGCAGGTTTGCTGCGTGGGTCGGAAAATCCATGATCTTTACGTCGAGCACCGTCGTCAGACCACCCAGCCCCTGCGCCCCGATCCCCAGCCGGTTAACTTTTTCGTACAACTCAATCCGCAGCTCCTCAATCTTCGTCTTCGCCCCTCGCGCGATCAGCTCCTGCATATCGATCGGGTCCATCAGCGACTCTTTCGCCATCACCATCGCCTTCTCCGCCGTCCCGCCGATCCCAATCCCAAGCATGCCAGGCGGACACCATCCCGCGCCCATGCCCGGCAGCGTCTTCAGCACCCACTCGACGATGCTGTCGGAAGGGTTGAGCATCGCAAACCGGCTCTTCGCCTCCGATCCGCCGCCCTTCGACGCGACCGTGACATCCACATCGCCGCCCTCGACCAGCGACACCACCACCATCGCGGGCGTATTGTCGCCTGTATTGCGCCGCGTGAAGGCCGGGTCTTCGAGAATGCTTGGCCGCAGCACGTTATCCGCATTCCGCCAGGCCTCGCGCACCCCTTCGTCGACCATCTCCTGCATGGTCAACATGCCCGCGATTCCCGGCTCCCATCGCACGTCCATGCCCACCTTCACGAATGCGGTCACAATGCCAGTGTCCTGGCAAATGGGCCGATGTCCCTCTGCGGACATGCGTGAGTTGATCAGGATCTGCGCCATGGCATCCTTCGCAGCATGGCTCTCTTCCATCTCATACGCCCGCGCCAGGTTGGTGATGTAGTCCACCGGATGGTAGAAGCTGATGTACTGCAGCGCATCGGCCACGCTGTGGATGAAATCGTCTTGTTTGATTGTTGCCATAACTTTGAGGCCACCTCGCCTCTTTATTCTAGGCGCGGCACGGAACAGCCGTCATCTCGTCGAAACCAGGCGCGCCTCGCGACGTGTTTCCCAAAGCTTCGTCCCGGCAATTCACGTATGCCGATCGCGGCAGAAAGGCCCCACACACGCTCTGCGGTAAGATCACACACCATGGAAAATTTCCGGTTGAAGGTCTTTCGCACCGTGGCTCACCATCTCAACTTCCGCCGTGCCGCCGAAGAGCTTTTTCTGTCGCAACCGGCGGTGACGCAGCAGATCAAGGCTCTGGAAGACGAGATTGGCCAGCCTCTCTTCGACCGGGCGGGCGGGCGGGTGGTGTTGACTTCGGCCGGCAGCATTCTCTTCCGCTATGCGCAAAGACTGAAGGTTCTCGCGGATGAGGCCGCCCAGGCCATTGCAGAAGAGAGTGGGGCCATACGGGGCAGGTTGTGCCTCGGCGCCTCCCAGACCATCGGCCAGTATCTGCTTCCGAACCTGATGGCAGGCTTTCTGCGCGAAAATCCTCGTGTCGAACTAACGGCGATGAGCGGCAACACCGACACTGTCCTCGAAGCGCTCACGGCGCACAGTATCGATCTCGCGCTCATCGAAGGACCCGCGCTGCGCCGCGACATCGTCGTCGAACCCTTCATGGAAGATCACATGGTCCTGGTAGCTCCGGCCGGTCACGAGTGGACCGAGCATCCGATCTCGATCGCCACCGTGGCGATGGGACCTCTGCTGATGCGGGAACAGGGCTCAGGTTCACGCCGCGTCGTCGAACAGGCGCTCGAGCACGCGGGTCTTCGCCTACGCGATCTGCGGATTCCAATGACACTCGACTCGACCGAAGGTCTACTGAGCGCGGTGGAGGCAGGTTTGGGGACCGCCTTCGTCTCCCGCTGGGCCATCCGCAACCAGCTCACGCTGGGAACCCTGAAGGTCGTCCGGGTTAAGGGGCTGCAGCTGCCGCGCATGTTTTCGATCGCCTACCCGACCGGCCCGGTCCCCTCGGGTAATGCCGGAGCCTTTCATCGCTTCGTCCTGTCCCACTCGAATTCGCTCACGCCACGGGCCACCGGCAGGCCGCGCAGTGCGAAGACGCCGGAGAAGAAGCATCTCAAGGTGTGATCGCCTCACCGCGAAACCTCGGCTTGCACTTGCGTATGATGAGTGCTTATTCGATTTCACGCCCGGTTTGGAATCGAAACGAGGAGCTTCCTTGCGAGCTGGTCTGATCACACGAGAGTACCCGCCCAACGTCTACGGGGGCGCTGGAGTTCACGTCGAATACCTGAGCCGCGAGCTGGCCAGGTCGATCGAAGTCGAAGTCCTTTGCTGGGGCGATCAATCGTACGACGAAGGAGATCTGCATGTCCGGGGCGGCGAGCCCTGGTCTCAGGTCACCGACGGCGCTCAAGGAAAATACAAGACCGCGCTCGAAGCGCTAAGCCTCAACCTCGTGCAGGTGAACTCTCTCGCATCCATCGACATCGTCCACACGCACACCTGGTATGCCGCTATGGCCGGCTTCCTGGCGAAGAAACTCTTCAACATCCCGTTCGTCCTCACGACCCACAGCCTGGAGCCACTGCGTGCCTGGAAGGCCGAGCAGCTTGGCAGCGGCTACGCGATGAGTTCGTGGATGGAGCGCACCGCTATCCTCGACGCCGATGCCGTGATCGCCGTCTCCCAGGGCACAAAGCAAGACATTCTGCGCGCCTATCCCGACGTCTCGCCCGAACGTATCCACGTCATCTACAACGGCATCGACCTCAACGAGTACAGGCAAACCTCTGACACAACAGCACTGATCAAATACGGCGTCGATCCCGCACGTCCTTACGTCCTGTTTGTGGGCCGGATCACCCGGCAGAAGGGCGTAACCCATCTCGTCGAAGCCATCCCGTACCTTCCGCCCGGTACCCAGGTTGTGCTTTGTGCCGGGGCCCCGGACACCCCGGAGATCGCCGCCGAGATGCGCCAGAAGGTGGAGCAGGCCAGCGCCATCAACCCCCACATCGTCTGGATCGAAAAGATGGTGACCAAACCGGAGGCGATCCAGCTCTACAGCCACGCCAGCGTCTTCTGCTGCCCGTCCGTGTACGAGCCCTTCGGCATCATCAACCTGGAGGCGATGGCGTGTCGCGCCCCGGTCGTAGCAAGCGCGACAGGCGGCATCCTGGAGGTCGTCGTCGATGGCGAAACCGGCTATCTGGTCCCGTTCGAGCAGGACCCCGCCACCAGCTTTCCTCTCCACCCCGACAAATTCTCGCGCGACCTCGCGGAGAAGATCTCCGTCCTCCTCGCCGACCCGGATAAAGCCAAGCGATTCGGCGAAGCGGGCCGCAGGCGTGTGGAAGAGAACTTCGCCTGGTCCGCCATCGCCGCTCAGACCATCGAGCTTTATCGCAAGCTTCTCAATGCAAACGAAGCGAAAGCTCGTGTACAGGCCGCCTAAGCCTTCAGCTTCACCATCTGCGCGTTCTTCTGTGCTTTGATCACCAGCTCCGCCGTCAGCAGCGCCTGTGCCTGATCCTGCGCCACGTGCGTGCGGTTCACAATGTCCGACACAAACTGCGGCCCAAACGGCAGCGGGACGTTCTTGCAGTCCATATATCGCGCCTGCTTCTGGTCCACGATGAACAGGTGGTCTCCACCCGGCCGCCCCGCGATATCGGCGTACTTTCTCAGCTCGATGTAGCCTTCGGTCCCCAGGATGAACAGCCGCCCATCCCCCCACGTCCCCAGCCCCCTGGGCGTAAACCAGTCCACCCGCACATAGCCGAAGCCACGATCGCCGCGCAGCATCATGTCTCCAAAGTCCTGAAACTTCGGATGCTCGGGATGGTTCACATTGCTGATCTGCGAGGCCACCACCTCGGCCTCCTTCGACCCCGTGTAGTACAGAAACTGGTTCGCCTGGTGCGATCCGATGTCGCAGAGGATTCCGCCATACAGCGCCGGGTCCCAGAACCAGTCGGGCCGCGCTCCGGCACCGCCTCCCGTACCGCCTTTCTGGTTGATCTGATGAGGCGCAATGTTGATCGTCTGGATCACGCGGCCGATGGCTCCCGCCTGGACCAGTTGCCCCGCCTTCACCGCCGCCCTTACCTCCAGCAGCTCGCTGTACATGATGCCGTAGATCCTGTGGGTCTCGCCGATAGTCCGGCGCACGTCCGCCAGTTGCTCCAGCGTCGTAATCCCCGGCTTGTCGGTCAGGAAATCCTTGCCATGCTTCATCACGCGCACACCCAGCGGAGCGCGATCGACGTTCCTCGCCGAGGTCAGCACAAGCTGGACCGATGGGTCATTAAGAATCTCGTCCTCGGAGCGCACCATCTTCACGTCCGGGAACTTCTTCGTGAAGGCCGCGACCTTCTCCGGCTCCGCCCCATAGGCCGACACCAGCACGCCTCCGCCCCGCTGAATCGCTCCCACCATGCCGTAGATGTGGTCGTGGCTCATGCCGCACACGGAGAATTTAATCGAATCTTTCGGCGCCGTCTCCTGCCCGGAAGCAGCCTGCTCGGCAACCTCATGCAGCACACCCGGATCGCCGGGCGACATTCCAAACGCCATGCCCGAAAGCCCCGTCATCATGCCCGCGGAGCCCAGCACACCGCCTGCCGCCCCCTTCAAAAACGCCCTCCGCCCTGCATCCTCTGTACTCATGCCCATCCCTTTCAACGTGCAAGAACTCATAGGGTTTTATCCGATCATCCCGGCGCACTCAGCGTTGTGCAAGCTCACGGAAACAAACGTTCCACCTGCCAGCTATCGGCGGCTCTTTCAAACAGGAAACGGTCGTGCAGCCGTCCCGCGCCATCCTGCCAGAACTCGATCCTCTGGGGCCGCAGCAGGTAGCCCTTCCAGTAATCCGGCCGCGGGATCTCTCCCGGAAACTCAGCGTCCAGCGCGCTCACTCGCCGCTCCAGCTCCTCACGGCTCTCCAGTCTTCGGCTCTGCTCTGAAGCCGCGGCTCCAAGCTGGCTCAGGCGCGAACGGCTGTGAAAATAGGCATCCACATCTTCGGCAGGTAGCTCCGTCACCGCGCCCGCAGCCCTGACCTGCCGCCGCAGCGACTTCCAGTGAAAGCACATCGCGGCATTCGGGTTCTCCGCCAGATCCAGCCCCTTCCGGCTCTCCGCATTGGTATAGAAGGCGAACCCGCGCTCATCCACGCGCTTCATCAGCACCATGCGAACGCTCGGCATTCCCTCGCGAGTCGCCGTCGCCAGCGCCACTGCATTGGGATCGTTGACCTCCGCAGCTTCGGCCGCCGCCATCCACGCACGAAAGATCGCAATCGGATCGCCTGCCTTCATCTCGTCCAACGCCGCATCTCCTAATCCAGATTCCCGAAGAAATCGTCTGTCACGGCAGCGGCCTGTGGCTCACCTACAGCCGCGAGCGCATAGAACTCCTCAGCCCCGTACCTCTCGAACCAGTCCTTCGTCTTCTCCATCAGCGGAGCCTGCGACACATGCTTCCGAAACGCCTCGGCCTTCCGTGCCTGCACCGGCCGTACGTCGAGTTTCACCATCCATGGAACAGGAAGCGGAGGCTGCCGATCAGGAAGAAAGATGTTCGTCGTCAGGTGATAAAGCCGCTGCGCCTGGTGCGTGCGTCCGGCATCGGGATACCGCTTCGCTTGCCCGGCCCAGTGAAACGCCGCCGTCGCCAGCATCGATGCCATCATGTGGTCCGGGTGGGTGTTCATGCCGCCGTCCGCGCCAAAGGTAAGCACCACGTCAGGCTGAAAGCGCCGCATGCGCTCGACCAGCCGCCCCGCTGCGGCTGAGAAGTCGACAAACTCCATCTGCCCGTCCTGATAGTCCAGCAGCTCATGCTGCGTCACGCCGAGAACCTCGCACGAAGCTCTGAACTCCTCACGCCGCATCTCCCCCAGCGCCGCTCCCGAAGCCGCATCGCCGCGATTGGTCGCTGCCTGGCCGTCAGTCAGACACACAACATACGTCTCTACGCCCCGGTCTGCCGCCAGCGCCAGCGCCCCGCCAAACCCAAAGCACTCATCATCGGGGTGCGCCACAATACACATCATCTTCAGTGGCCGCGCACTCTCGGAACTCAATACTCCTCCTCCAGTTCACCACCGTCGAACAACAGCTCCGCAGAAAGCTGCTCCTCGACCAGGTCATCCCGGCCGGCTGCTCGAACCGGGGCAAACGTCATGCGATGCAGCGTCGACGGGCCCAGTTGTGTCAGAGCCTGCCGATGCTCCGGCGTCCCATACCCCTTGTGCGAAGCCAGCCCATAGCCGGGATGCACCTCGTCCAGCTCCCTCATGCGCGCGTCGCGATACACCTTCGCCACCACCGAGGCGGCGGCAATCGACAGACTCAACGAATCGCCATAGATCAGCTTCGTCTGCCGGCACGGATGGTCCAGGCGCATGGCGTCGATCAGCAGGTGATCCGGAGCCGGCGCAAGACCCTGCACCGCCGCCAGCATGGCCAGCCGCGTGGCCTGATAGATGTTGACGCGGTCGATCGTCTCCGCATCGATCTCCGCTATGCACAGAGCAAGGGCCATCGCACGGATCTGTGCATCCAGCGTCTCCCGCTCCTCGCGCGTCAGTTGCTTCGAATCCTTCAGGCCTGCCTGCGCAAGCTCGTCGAGGCACTCCGGCAGAATCACGGCCGCCGCAACCACCGGCCCAAAGAGCGCCCCACGCCCCACCTCATCCACCCCCGCGATGCTGCGAAACCCGTAGTATCGCAACGCCTGCTCCGGCGCATCGCTGCATACCAGCAGCCTCAACATGCGCTGCTTGGCGGTCGCTGCTTTCACAGCAGAACGAAGGCGGGTTGTGCGGGAGACGCGAGGCTGGGGAATCGAGGCCATGCTGACTAAGACGAGTTTATAACCAGCGCGCACAAGTAAGCCACGACCGAGGCCGTGGCTTACCTTATAAGTGGACCGGCTGAAATAAAGTTACTTGGCGGCGCGCTCAACCTCGCGCAGGCGAGCAGCCTTGCCGCGCAGACCGCGCAGGTAGAACAGCTTCGAGCGGCGAACCTGGTACGACCGAACCTTCTCGACCTTGTCGACGACCTTCGAGTTATACGGGAAGATGCGCTCGACGCCCTGGCCGAAGCTCATCTTGCGTACCGTGAACGATCCCTGCGCGCCCTTGCGGCAGGCGATCACCATGCCCTCAAATGCCTGCAGGCGTTCCTTCTCGCCCTCTCTGATCTTCACTTGGACGCGAACGGTGTCGCCGGGGGCGAACTCTGGTAGATCGGTCCGCTCGAACTTGGCGGCCAGCTTCTGCATGATCGGATGTATGGACATGACACAACTTTCCTATGGTGGACTCGACCTATAGTTTACACCAAGATCCGCGATTTCCTATGCGGCGCAAGACAGAAAGCGCCATTTTCCAGAACACTTTTGAAGATCGCCACGGTAGCACGCGGGGCCGATCGCTTCAGGGCCGAAGCTCCTGATGCCAGCCCAACTCCTGCAGTATCTCCCTGTCCTCATCGCTGATCTCGATAGTGTCCAGCAGGTCGGGGCGGTTCTTCAGGGTCTTTTCCAGCGCCATCCGTCGCCTCCATTGTCGGATCACCTCGTGATTGCCGCTCGAAAGCGCCTCCGGGATGGACATTCCCATAAACTCCGCCGGACGCGTGTAATGCGGATAATCGAGCAGGCCGCCAGAGCCGTAGGTCGACCGCGGAGGCGTCTCGTTACCGGTCATCTCCTCCGCCGTGTCCTGCGCCCCAAAGCTCTCGAAGCGTGAGGAATCCGGATTGCCAAGCGCACCCGGCAGCAACCGTACCACCGCATCCACGATCACCGCGGCGGCAAGCTCACCGCCCGAAAGAACATAGTCCCCGATCGAAACCTCACGGTCGCACAGCAGTTCGCTCACCCGCTCATCCACCCCTTCGTAGCGCCCGCAGATGATCGCGACGCGCTCCGTCACAGCGAGCTCCTGGGCCAGGGATTGCGTGAAAGGCTGACCCTGCGCGGAAAGCAGAAGGAGGGTCTCTTTGCGACTTGGCCGTTCGGCCTTAGGCGAAAGATCAAGCGAGGTCACGGCCTCGTAGATCGGCTGCGCCTTCAGCACCATGCCTTCTCCACCGCCGAACGGACGATCGTCCACAGTTCGATGACGGTCGTGCGTGAAATCGCGAAGGTCGTGCGTCGCGATCTCGACCAGGCCCGAGGTGCGGGCGCGCTTCAGAATTCCGTAGTCGAACGGACCGGTGAAGAAGCCGGGAAAGATCGTAAGGATGTCGAAACGCATAGACGAAATATCAACCGCACGGGAACGGCTATGACACGAACAGTTCGACCATATCACTGTTTAGTTGTAGGCTGCGTCGCCGATTCCTGCCTCTGCGTGCTCTACGCTTAATCCATGTTTTCAACTCAATCAACGTGAGTCGAAAGGTCCTCCCCATGTCTCGAATCAGGCTTACTGCCGTGCTGACCGTTCCGCTTGCACTGGTATGTTCCCTCGCCGTTGCGCAGCCGCGGCCAGGCAACCTCACAAGCACGTCCAATCCGAACTTTGAAACCGTGGCGCTGCATAACGACACGAACGATTCAACCGCAGACTACTCCAGCAGCGCGGCGTATGTACGGTCCATCCCAGGTCCCGCAATCGTAAACGAGCAAAGAGAAAGCAGACCGTTCTCAGCCATCGCCCTGGGGATCAAGGTAGACACACTGGGGGCTGGCGTCGAGTTGGGCACACCGCTCGCACGCAGCTTCAACCTTCGGTCCAGCTTCAACTTCGTTGCATTCAGTTATCCATTCACCGTAGACGGCGTGAACTACGACGCAAAGCTGCACCTTGTATCCAGTGGGACCAGTGTGGACTGGTTCCCCGGGCATCGCTCCTTCCATATCAGCCCGGGCATCCTTTATCTCAGAAGCTCCATCAGCGCACCGTCCAGTGTTCCGGCGGGTCAACCCTTCACGTTGGGAGATCAGGCCTTCACCAACAGCGTCAACGATCCCGTCGCCGGGACCGCCCAGGTCGTCTTCCCCCGAAGAGTCGCGCCCATGCTCACGGTCGGCTTCGGCAACATCCTTCCGCGCAGCGGCCGCCATTTCTCGGTTCCGTTCGAGGTCGGCGCCGCCTACACCGGGGCAGCCCAGATCAACGTCACCCTCAATGGAACCGCCTGCACCTCCGACGGCTGTTTCACCTTCGCCGACAATGCCGAAGCCCAGGCCAGCCTCAAGCAGGAGGTCCACGACATCAACGAAACGATGAAGAAGTTCCCCATCTACCCTATACTTTCGCTGGGATTTGCCTATCGCTTCTGATCGTCAATCCTGTCCGATGCCGGATCGATCTCCGCCCGATTGACTTCAACCAGCCCTTCAGGCAATTGCATCTCAATGCGTCCCTTTCCGAGATCCATTGAGACCAGGAATGCCTTCACAAAAGGGATGAGTACCTCATCGCCCGCCGCCGACTTCACTGTGAGCAGCGGAGCCGCCTCGGGCAGCCGCCTCGCCCCATCCGCGGAAGCAGGGAACTGGACATCCTCGACCACGCCGACCGCATTCTGGCCGTCGAAGACCGTGCAGCCAATCAGTTCGCTGATATACACAGCGTCGTCGTCAAGCGGCAGCCTCTCCTCGGCTGGAATAAGCACGTCCATTCCTGCGACAGACTCTGCTCCCGAGATCGACGCAATGCCCGCAAGTTGCAGGACGATGCGCCCCCCATTCTTTCCCACCGGCAGCCAGAATGCCGTCACCTCGGCGGAACGAGCTTCTTCCACGGCTCCGCTGAACTCAGGCGCCGCAAGGTAAACGCGCCTCTGATCCTCAAATCGTTCGGGGAAGTCGGTCAACAGCTCGGCCAGCAACTCTCCCTTGCGGCCCTGCGGCCGAAGCAGATGCGCCAGCACAGTCCATGCAGAAGAGTCCTTCATCGAAGAGCAGCTCGCGCCGGAACAGGGTTAGAAACAGCAGCTATCAGCATCGCTCTACCGTCCCCCCCCCGGACACAGATCAGACCTCCAGCCGGGCCGCTGCACTCTCTTCCACGATGTCCAGAGAGAAATGATGCTTGACCTTCATGCTGGCCGCGCCGAGGATCGTACGCATCGAGCGCGCCGTCCGCCCCTGCTTACCGATCACCTTTCCCACATCGTTCGGCGAGACTCGCAGGCGAAGAACAGTTCCGTCCCCGTCCTGAAACGCCTCGACCGATACACTGTCCGCGTGATCCACCAGCGCACGCGCCATCTCCATCACCAGGTCCGTCATATTTCTTACAGAGTCTTCCCTTGCAGCGTCCGGCATGGCCTGAGTCATCACGTATACCTTCTAAAAAGTCTGGGAGTGTACGGTGAGCCGCCCAAGCTCGACCCTTCGTCTCGTCTGTTGCGAGATCTTCCGGATAGAAGCTGAAACGAGCGAAACACCGTCCGCGATCGGGCCGGAATGTGCCAGCCATACCACGTTGATTCAACGGCAGGACCGCTGAACCAATACCAAGAGTCTACGTGAAGCCATTGCAGGGAGGACAGAATAGAATCAATAATGTCAGCTATCTTTGGGAATCGAAAAACAGCTCGCAGATGTTCCCAAAGATAGCGTACGAAGGTGACTTCAGGCTGCCGCGGGTGTCTCTTCCGTAGCCGGCTTCTGCGCCATCAGCTTGCCGACGCGCTCCGAGAGTTGGGCTCCATTGCCGGTCCAATACTCGATGCGGTCGCGCTTCAAGTCGACCGTCGCGGGGTTCGTGCGTGGATTGTACGTGCCCACAACTTCAATCGAGCGGCCATTACGTGCGCGGTCCTTCTCAATAACAACGATGCGGTAATGCGGCTGCTTACGCGCTCCAACGCGCGCCAAACGGATCATCAACACGAGCGATACCTTTCAAAACTCTGATTTTTGGGTGAACATGACATGACGACGCTGTCAAAGCTTATCTGGACAGGGAACCGCTGGACACAACCCAACACCTAAGTATGGCCGAAACCGCCGCTTTTCGCAACGCGCTTCAGCCTGAAAACCTTAATGTGGAGGGAAGAGGAAGCGCAGCACATCTCCAAAACGATCGGCCCAGGCCTGCTCATCGTGTACCGCTCCTTCTACCCGCGCATACGCCAGATCCGCACCCGGCCGCCAGCCCCGCCGCACCAGCATCGCCTCCAGCAGGTCCGCGTCGCGCACATGCCGCGAGCCCTCCGCGGTTCCCATATCCAGCCAGATACGCAGATCAGGCTTTGGTCCGGGCTGATTGATAAGACCGAAGATACTCCGGTGATCCCACCACAACGAAGGCGACATCACCGCGATCCTGCTGAACACCGAAGGGTACGTCCACCCGAGATAAAGCGAGATCAGCCCTCCCAGCGACGATCCTCCCAGCCCGGTATCCGCCGCCCCCGCCCGAGTGCGGTATGTGCTGTCGATCATCGGCTTCAACTCCTCGACCAGCATCCGCCCGTAGCTCGCGCCCTCTCCCCCACCCATCCGGGGGTCGCGCGTCGGCGTGTACTCGGCCATGCGGCGAAGTCCCGTATTCGCAATCCCCACCAGGATGACCGGCTCGATCTCTCCCTCCGCAGTCAAGCTGTCAGCCGTCGTTTGGGCGCACCATGTCTGTCCGGCGATGTACGAGGTGCGCCCATCGAACAGGTTCTGTCCATCATGCAGGTAAAACACGGGAAACCTGCGGCTTTCGTCCTCGCTATACTGCGCAGGCAGATACACCTCGATCGCCCTGTCGTCCGGCAGAATGGCCGAATGAAACTGGCAGACCTGGTATCTGGGATCTTTATTTAAACCGTCGCTTGCATCGCCATAGCCCTGCGATTCCACGTTCCCCCCGGCCGAGACAGATTCGCTTTGTGGAAGCTTCGAAACGAAGAGAGACGAGGATAAAGGGGGCGGTTGCAATGGCTTGGAAGATCGCTCCGGTAAACTAGGATTTGCATCAGACTAGCAGAGGGGGGCGGCCCATGAAACGCGAATACCATCGTTGGTCTTCACCCTCCCTGGGACGAGACATGGAGTTGCTCGTCTTCGGCCACAGCGGCGTTCCCGCGCTCGTCTTCCCGACATCCTGCGGCCGTTTCTTCGAGTTCGAGGACCGCGGTATGGTCGACTCCGTAGCGGGCGAGCTCGAACAAGGCCACCTGCAACTCTTCTGCGTCGACTCGGTCGATGGCGAAAGTTGGTACAACAAGGCCGTGCCGCCAAGGTGGCGCATCGCCCGCCAGCTCCAGTACGAGCAGTACCTCCTGCAGGAGGTCGTTCCCCTGATCCGCCAGGGCAACCACACCCAGAACCTCGCCGCCATCGGAACCAGCTTCGGCGGATACCACGCCCTCAACATGGCGCTGCGCCATCCCAATATTTTCAGCGGCATGCTCTCCATGAGCGGCGCCTTCGACACCTCCAACTTCCTCGCCGGCTACTACGACGAGGACTGCTACTTCAACATCCCCATGCATTACCTTCCCAACATGTGCGATCCCTGGTATCTCGACCGCTATCGCCACAACACCTGGGTGCTCGCCACCGGCGTCCACGACCAGTGCTGGAACGACAACGAACGCATGGCGCAGATCTTCCGCGACAAAGGCATCCCCTGCCGCCTCGACGTCTGGGGCGACGAAACCGGACATGACTGGCCCTGGTGGCAGAAGATGCTCAAGGCTTACCTGTAGCTGACTCCGCTAATCCACTCACACCCAAACGCAACCAGCCACGGAGGAATATGTTGAAGAAGATCGGTGTCCTGTTCGGAATGGAAAATACGTTTCCAGGAGCGTTGGTCGACAAGATCAACTCCATGGAGATCGAAGGCATCCAGGCGGAGTTCGTCCATCTGGGCGGCGTCCGCATGGCAGCGCCCTCGGGTTACGCCGTCATCGTGGACCGCATCTCGCACGACATTCCTTTCTACCGGTCCTACCTGAAGAACGCGGCGCTCACCGGCACTCAGATCATCAACAATCCCTTCTGGTGGTCCGCCGACGACAAGTTCTTCAACTACGCCCTGGCCGATAAACTTGGCGTCGCCGTCCCGCACACCGTGCTGCTCCCGCACAAGTGCTACCCGCCCCAGACCAGCTCACGCTCGCTGCGCAATCTCGAATTCCCTCTCGACTGGGACGGCATCTTCGAGTACATCGGCTTCCCGGCGTTCCTCAAGCCGCACGACGGCGGCGGCTGGCGCGACGTCTTCCACGTCCACTCGCCGGACGACTTCTTCCACGCCTACGACCAGACCCGGGACCTCTGCATGACCCTGCAATCCGCGGTCAACTTTCAGGAGTACTTCCGCTGCTACGTCGTCGGCCAATCCGAAGTGCGCATCATGCCCTACGATCCCCGCCGCCCTTACGAACACCGCTACGTCCTCGATCCTCCCGCCTACGACAAGAAGCTGTTGCAGCGCGTCGAAAAGGACGCCCTGACTCTCTGCAAAGCCCTCGGCTACGACCTCAACACGGTCGAGTTCGCGGTAGAGAACGGCATCCCTTACGCCATCGACTTCATGAACCCGGCCCCCGACGCCGACCTGCACTCGGTTGGCCAGGAGAGCTTCGACTGGATCGTCGATGCCGTCGCCCGGCTGGCAGTCAGCAAGGCGCAATCCGCCGATAAGGCGAAGCCCGAACTCAACTGGGCCGCGCTCCTCGGCTTAGAAATACAAGCCCCGGTAAAGAAAACCCCGGCCAAAAAAGCTCCTGCAAAAAAAGCAGCCACAAAGAAACCCAGCGGAAAGGCTAAACCCGCCAACCCGGAGGGCTGAACACAATCGATCGGATCGACCGGCTCTTATCCATGCATCTAGCCGTCCTGATCCGTGGTATGTTTTTGCATTCGCAAGCGAGGCAACGACCATGAGGCCATCCTTCACGCTGGGCATTGAAGAGGAGTACCAGACCATCGATCCCGAGACCCGGGACCTACGCTCGCACATCGCCACCGAGATGCTCGCGCAGGGCAAGCTCCGCCTCGAAGAGCGTGTCAAGGCCGAGATGCACCAGTCCGTCATCGAGGTCGGCACCCGCGTCTGCCGCCACATTCAGGAGGCCCAGGAAGACCTCTTCGACCTGCGCCGCAACATGATCCAGCTTGCGCACGAGCACGGCCTCATCCTCGTCGCCGGCGCAACCCACCCCTTCGCCGACTGGCGCGTTCAGGAGATCTACCCCGATCCCCGCTACGCCCAGGTCGTCGAAGACCTCCAGCTCGTCGCCCGCGCCAACCTCATCTTCGGCCTCCACGTCCACGTCGGCATCGAGGACCGCGAAGCCGCCATCCACATCATGAACTCCCTGCGCTACTTCCTGCCCCACATCCTCGCCCTCTCCACCAACTCCCCCTTCTGGCTCGGCATGGAGACCGGCTACAAGAGCTACCGCGCCAAGGTCTTTGAAAACTTCCCCCGCACCAACCTGCCCGACAGCTTCAGCAGCTACTCCGAGTTCGAAAACTACGTCAACCTCCTCATCAAGACCAACTCCATCGACAATGCCAAGAAGATCTGGTGGGACCTCCGCCCGCATCCCTTCTTCGACACCGTTGAGGTCCGCATCTGCGACATCCCCCTGCGCGCCCACGAGTCCATCGCCATCGCCGCGCTCATCCAGGCCACCGCCTGCAAGCTCTGGCATCTGCACTCGCGCAATCTCGACTTCCGCCAGTACTCCCGCGCGCTGCTGATGGAGAACAAGTTCCGCGCCGTCCGCTATGGCCTCGACGGCAAGCTCATCGACTTCGGCAAGGAGAAAGAGGTCCCCGCCCGCGAACTCATCCTCGAATACCTGGCCTTTGTCGACGACGTGCTCGACGAACTCGGCAGCCGCAACGAGATCGCCTACATCCACACCATGCTCCGCGAAGGCTCCGGCGCGGACCGCCAGCTCAAAGTCTTCCGCCAGACCGGCGACCTAAAAGCCGTAGTCGACTACATGGCCAGCGAAACCAAAGCCGGCCTGTGACCGGCCCGCTTCCATCATTGCATTCGTGCAGGAACTAACGCACCGCTGCTTGGAACGGCAGGAACAATACCATGACCGTGCCTGAGCACCCGGCGAGCTGACTACTTCTTAGCAGAAGCCGGCCGTTATGCCTGCCAGTGATCTCTTTGCTTATCCAAAGCCCCAGACCCGAGCCGCCAATACCCTTTGTCGTGAAGAAGGGCTCCATCGCCTTGGCTGCCGTCTGAGAGGACATACCTGGTCCAGAGTCGGCGACGGTGATCTGCAGGCCTCTACGACCGGTTCTCCAATCCACACCTTCCCGGCTTTGCAGTAGAAGCCGGCCGCCTTCAGGATGCAACGCATCGATCGCGTTACCAACGAGGTTATTGAGGACCTGCCGAATCTCACCCTCGAAACATAACACGGGTCTTGTCGTGCGCATTCGGCGCTCCACCCGCACCCGCGAGTTGACGATGCGTCCGTGATAGATCGAGAGCACGTCCTCAACCAGTTCGTCGCAGGTGACCTCCGTCGGATTCGAGGCTTGCTTATGAAAACGTAAGGTCTGGCTTGTGATCGCACCGACACGCCTCAACTCCCGGTCTGCTGTCGAGAGGTAATCCCGAATCTCGGATTGGTCGATGCTGGTGCGGGCAAGGTAGAGAAGGTTGGTCACGGACTCCAGGGGATTGTTGATCTCATGCGCAATCGACGCAGCCAACCGCCCTACTGCGGCAAGCTTCTCGCTGCGCATCAAAGCTGCTTCAGTCTTGCGGCGGTTGGTAATGTCATGAAAGAACACCGCTATCCCGGGATGGCTCGGAAAGGCATATATCTCAAACCACTTGTCCAGTGGCTCTGGATAGTGCTCCTGAAACTGCACTGGAGTTCCCATATCCATCGCGGTATGGTATTGATTCCAGTATTCCCCGTTGATGGCCACCGGAAACTCATCCCAAATGTTCTTGCCCAGCAGGTCTTCACCCCGTTCTAGGACAGCCAGGGCACGCCGATTAGCGTACGTAAAACGCCAGTCGCGATCAAGGAGGAACACGGCGTCGGTTGTCGATTCAAGCATCGAGCTCAGGCGTGCTCCCAGCTTTTGAGACTCTTCTCTCTGCTCATTGAGATCCGAGATGACAGCGTGCAATCGTCCAGTCTGCTGCAGCGCCGCTGCCTCAAGTGCCGGAATCAATAGACGCAGGGTCGCCATCTCGGATCGCAACTGCTCCTGTTCGTAGCTCCGTGGCGCCGCCTCGATAACCGGCGTTGGATCGCCAGCGAAGATCGGTCCCCTGCTAAAGGGCAGCAGCACAAGCTTCACGCTCAATGCAAGAGTTCGGAACAGAGTGGCAACCTCGCGCGAGATGCGCACCCGGGAGAAGATGATGATGGAAAACAGATCACCTGAGGGAAGCAATCCACCAAACCCGAGGACCGACTGAACACCATGCTTCAGAACAAAGGCGCTCTGAGCTGGAATCGATGGGCTTCCGACAGCGTCCTCTACCTGGAAAACGCCGTAAGCCTGTTCATCGGCCTGCAGCAGGAAATCTTCATTCGGCTGCAGGATGGACTCGAACTCTATACCCAGCTGCTGCATCAGTTGAGCGATCATCGGCGCGCGCTCGACCGCCCCCACGCTTTCAAGAGGAATGACAGCGTGCGCAACCGATGAGCCTGGATCATTCCACTCGTCAAGATCCCCTGCTGAAGCGAGCAGGGTGAGACACGGAATGCCAAGGCTCGTTTCCGGGCGCTGGAGAAGGCGGTTAGCCTCGGCCTTGAGCGGTTCGGGTAAATGCCCGAGCTTACGCGTCTTGAAACACCGGACGAGCACACAGTTGCTCTGTGCGCTCCCGGGATCGGCGAATGTCTGATGGAAGTAGCGGACCAGAATATTGGCTGTTGCCTGCATACTTCCGGCATTCGGTGCCAAGCTCCGTATTTGCTGCCCGCACTCGATCATGTGACGTAGATCGAAGCAACTTAAATCGTAGTAGCTCATAGAGCTTGCGTTCTCCGCTCATAGGGCTCACTTGTGTTCGTCAACAATTCTCAATGATACAAGACACGGACACCGTCATTCTGCACGCTCGGTTTCGGAAGGCCCGCAGATTGCGTCGAGAAGGACGGCACAACGCCGGCGAATCCCAAGGCCGCAACTCGGGAGACGAAACCCGCCGGTGCCGGGTGCCCCATACATCGATTCCGATGTGTGGGCCTCGTGCGAAGCACGACCGCACGAAGCGAACGCGAGCACAGGCCAGATGGTCGGAGCAAAATCCTTGTCAAGCCCCAAACTCACAAAACCCGCGTCAATCAAGCGAATTAGCGTGGCGCACCTTCCCGCCGAATCCGCTATAATAGTAAGATCAAAGAAAGCAGCCTCGACGACCAGTCGAGGCTTTTGCATTCAGCACACAAGTCTATAAGAATGAAGACTTCGCGCAGAACGGATCCGCAGACCATTATGTTTTAGAATTTGCACCACATACAGCCGAAGTCCAGACCTAACGTCAATGATTCGAAGACTTTGCGCAATTTCCGCCAGGGGAGGGGGGGTACCCCAACCCGCCGACCGTCGTAACCAGACTGTAACAAGCTATGCTAGAACCAGGTTTCACCCGGAAGGCAGACCCGTGGTCCATCAGGCAGCGCCACCAGCGTTAGACATCCGCACCGTCGCATTCCCGCCCGCGTTCATCCCCGGCGCGCACAACGCCGTCACCACCTGCCTGCGCATCCAGCCGGACGAGAAGGTGACCCTCATCACCGACGACCGTTGCATCGCCATCGCCGCCTCCCTTGCCAGCGAGCTCGACCGCATCGGCTGCGCCTGGAATGCCTTCGTCCTCGAGAACATCGCACCCCGCCCGCTCACCGGGATGCCCGAAGCCATCCTCGATGATATGGAAAGCTCCCAGGTCAGCATCTTCGCCGTTGAAGTCCAGCCGAACGAACTCCTCAGCCGCATGCAGATGACCGATGTCGTCAATCGCCGCCGCATGCGTCACGCCCACATGGTCAATATCACCGCCGAGATCATGACCCAGGGCATGCGCGCCGACTTCCTCGCCATCGACCGCCTCAGCCAGGCCGTCCTCGACAAGGTCCGTGCCGCCACCTACGTCCGCGCCACCACCCCCGCCGGCACCGACATCCACGCCGAACTCAACCCCGACTACCGCTGGTTCAAGACCTCCGGCATCATCAGCCCGGAAAAATGGGGCAACCTCCCCGGCGGCGAGTGCTTCACCGCGCCCGGCGAGGTCAACGGCGTCTTCGTCGTCGATGGCGTCGTAGGCGACTTCCTCTGCGCCCGCTACGGCATCCTGCGCGCCCAGCCACTCACCATCAATATCGAAGGCAACCGCATCACCCGCGTCTCCAGCGAGAACAAGGCGCTAGAACGCGACTTCTGGGCCTACACCCACACCGACGAAAACTCCGACCGGGTCGGCGAATTCGCAATCGGCACCAACATCGGCGTCGACCATGTCATAGGCAACATCCTTCAGGACGAAAAATTCCCTGGCATCCACATTGCCTTCGGCGACCCCTACGGCGCCCATACCGGAGCCCCCTGGAAGTCCTCCACCCACATCGACGTGGTCGGCCTCCAGTTCAGCATCTGGCTCGGCAACGCGGACGGTGAAGATCAGATCATGCGCGATGGCGAATTCCTCCTCGACTGACAGGTAGCCCTGACCACCCGGGCCGGCTGGGTTCAGGTGTTCTTCCGCTGTTGCGGTTGTCTTTTCTTCAGGCGTAAGATGTGCGTGGATTAGAGATGCGAGGTTGACTATGCGCAATGCTCTTCTGCTTCTGGCTCTCCTTTCGACTGGCCTTTACATTCCGGCGCAGCAGACAAGCTCAACCGGGTCTCCGACAAGCGAGGGATGCCCCATTGGATTGAGTGCGCAGGTAAACGGACGCGCAATCGCTCGTTCGGTGGAAGATCAGAAGAAAAATGGCGATGGTCCGTTACTCGAATTGACGTTTGAACGTCGCAATGCACCGAAGATGCTGAGCGCCAGCGTCACTGTCCATGGGCTGGCATCCTCGAACCGCTATCTGCCGGTCAATAAAGGCATCGATGAGAACAGGATACAAAGCTTCGATCTTGGTCCTTCCCAAGGTGCGTCAGAACTCACGAACACGGAAGTCAGGGTAACTAAAATGTTGTTCGTCCGTTGGATTGAAGTCAACGAACTGAGGTATGCGGACGGTTCGACGTGGCATGCGTCTTCGGGTGAGCAATGCAGCGCCGTCCCGAGCAAGCTCCGGCTTGTAGATGCTTCCGCGGCGAAACCGGTGCAGCGCCTCACCACACATCCCTGAAGTCGCTCGGAAGATGTTTGCGGCAAGCTACACTAGCTCCCATGCTGCAGCCATATCGGGATCGATTCAACGCACAGTTCACCCCGGCCCGGTACACCGATCTCCTTGCCCGCCTGAACCGCCTCACGCGCTCCGGCATAGACTTCCGCGTCGCCGAAACCCCCTGCTTCTTCCCGCAATCCCTCATGCAGCAGCTTGCCGCGACAGGCGCAGAACTGACGCACCAGCTCCTCAACAACCCCGTGTACATGCAGGCGTCCCACCAGACTGTTCCCGACCGGTACCGCGTACCCAACGAGAACCCCCAGCCCAACTTCATGACCGTCGACTTCGGCCTGGTGCGCGCGCGCGACGGCTCATTGCAACCCAGACTCGTCGAAATGCAGGCCTTCCCCTCCATCTTCGGTTACCAGGACGTCCTCGCCCGCCAGTACATCGAAACCTACGACCTCGACCCGGATCTTAAATGGCTCCTGGGCGGCCTCGATGACCAGACCTACTGGGAGCTCCTCCGCAAGGTCATCGTCGGCGACCACGAACCGGAAAACGTAGTGCTCCTCGACATCGACCCGGAACGCCAGAAGACCCTGCCCGACTTCCACATCTACGAAGACAAACTCCATATCGCCACCGTCGATATCATGCAGTTGCGCAAACAGGGAAATCGCCTCTTCTACAGTCGCGACGGCCGTGAAATCCCCGTCCGGCGCATCTACAACCGCACCATCGTGGACGATCTCGAGCGCAGGCACATCCAGCTTCCCTTCGACTACCGCGACGACCTCGATGTCGAGTGGGCCGGCCATCCCAACTGGTACTTCCGCATCAGCAAGTTCTCGCTGCCTTATCTCGATCACCCTTCCGTACCGAAGGCTGTCTTTCTGGACGACTGGTTCGCCGGGCGCAGCCTGGAAGGCCTCCCCGCCAGGCGCGAAGACCTCCTCCTCAAGCCGCTCTACTCGTTTGCAGGCACGGGCATACAGTTTGCCCCCGGCGACAGCCTTCTCGAATCCATCCCTGTCGCCGATCGTCACCTGTACCTTTTGCAGGAGCGCGTCCGCTTCGAGCCAGTCATCCAGACCCCGCACGGGCCTACCCAGGCCGAGATTCGCATCATGTACCTCTGGCCGGACGGGGGAGCGCTCCAGCCGGCGATCAGCCTGGTACGCCTCGGCCGCGGCTTGATGATGGGGGTCGACCACAATCGAGACCGTGAGTGGGTCGGCGGCTCGGCGGCGCTCATTGCACCAGCGTAATCCCCCGCCGCACGAAATCTGCGAAAACCGGGTGTCCTGTAGGTTAGACTCCAATTATATGGCGGCTTAGCCGCAGCAGGGCAGCAGCACGGCATAAAGGGGAGATGCGTGGCGCAGAATCAAAAGCCGAGCGGTGATAATCCAGTTCGCACCGCCGTCCGTTTCCCAATGAGGCTGGCGCTTCGCCTGAACACCGAACAGGGCCCCCTGGACGCCGTAACGGAAAATATATCTGCAAATGGACTCCTGTTCCTCAGCGACTATCTGCCGGAGATCGATAGCAAGATCGAATTCACCATTGCCATGCCCTCGGCCGTAATGGGATCCACCACCGATGTAACCATCCATTGCACCGGCCGTATCGTACGCCACTACCTGCAGAATGGTGAAAAGAAGGCTGCTGCTGTGATTGACGAATATTTCCTAAAGGCCTGAATTATGACGGTTATTCATTTCGACCCTACTCACATGCCCGAAGACGTAGCAGAAGAGAACGCGATTCCCGCGGGAATACGTGTAATCCTTGCCGATTCCCAGGCTATCTATCGCGTCGGTATGCGCAAGGTCTTCGCTCTCGAGGACGACATCAGGGTAGTCGCCCAGGTCGAGACGCTGACCAACCTCTACGCCGCCCTCGAGCGCTATCCGACCGATGTCGTGGTCCTCGAAGGACAACTCATCGCCGGCACCATCGACGCTATTCCGGAGCTCGTCCGGCAGGCGCCCATGGCCAAATTGATCGTTCAGGTCACCGCGACCGATGAGTCCAACACAGTTGAACTTTATCGCCGCGGCGTTCGCGGAGTCGTGCCACGATCCATCTCGCCCGACCTGCTGATCAAGTGCGTCCGCAAGATCGCCGAAGGCGAGACCTGGATCGACAATCAATCCATCAGTTGGGTCATCGAAGCCTATCGTTCCCAGGCGACCACGCTGACCGATCCCAAGGTTCAGCCGAAGCTTTCCAAAAAGGAGCTGGCAATCATCAGTTGCATCACACGCGGCATGCGCAACAAGGAGATCGCCTACCAGATCGGGACGACCGAGCAGGTCATCAAGAACTACCTGCGCAAGATCTATGACAAACTCGGCGTCTCAGACCGTCTGGAACTTGCCCTCTACTGTCTGCATCATGAGTTGCTGAAAAAGTACCTCGTCGACTCCGATCCCGGGGCCGCCCAGCGCACCGAACCCTTACAGCCTCTCAGCGCGAAGATGTAGTCCGCCCAGGGCATGGTCTCCGAAATCGCCAGTTAGGACAGCATCCCATCATCAGAGATGGTTTCAACGAAAATGGCTGCCAACCCAGGTTGGCAGCCATTCAATTTAAGCGCGCGTTGGTCTAACGATGTCCGCCACCGCCATGTCCGCCGCCCCCGTGGGATCCACCTCCGCCTCCATGGAAGCCTGCACCTCCACCGCCGTGGAATCCACCGCCTCGGGCGTCACCATGAAAGCCTCCTCGATCTCCCCCACGGAAGCCTTCGCCGCCGCGGAATCCTTCCCGGCCACCCCAGCCTCCGCGCCCGTATCCGCCCCGATAGCCGCCGTAGTACCCCGCGCGGTAGCCGTAGCCTCTATAGCCGTACCCGCCACGAAACCAGGGGCCAGCTCCGATGAAGAGACCGCCGTTGAACCACGAAGGCCCGTAATACCCGTAAGGAGCACAAGCGTAAGGAGCGTAGCCGTAGTAGCCATACGAACACGCCGGAGATGCATAACCTCCGTACCCCGGTCCAACCCCAATCCCAAACGAAATCTGGGCGTGAGAATAGGCTGCGGGAACTGTAAGGATTGCCAATAAAGCGATATATCTAAGGAAACGCATCTTGAACCTCCCTGCAAACCCATGGAGTGCGGTTGCGAGAATTCGGGTCTGACTTGTCCTGAATTCCTGTTCATTAGAACGTAATTTGGCTGAAAAGGTTGCGGTGCCTACTCGCCTGTCGAGTCCCCGGCAAGAGGGTCGTCTGGCGCACAGCCTCTATTCCCGCCATCTATCCCCGCCGGCGTGGATGGTAAAACCCCGCCGCGCAGGACGCAGCCTCCATGCCGACGAGCTTACCCATATTAAGCCGTGTACGTTCGGCCCGAGACGGACGTAACCGATTTCTCCGACATTTTCGTCACTCAGTGGAAATTTTTTCTACGCTTAAGGGTAAACTCGTTCCATTCCGGTAAATTATTTCCCTGTAGCATGCAAATTGCGTCATGATATGGGGTATCCGATTTGGTTCCTTAATTGCAACTACCCGAATTCGAGCGACATCTCGCTCAAGGTAACCCTATGCGCCGCCTGGTGTACTTTCTGTTGCTGGTTCTCGTCGTAAGCGCTTCCGCCACCTGCGTCAACGCATCGACGGACTGTGAGCGATGGTTTGCCTCATACCGCAGAGAGCTGGTGCATTCGCAGCAGGTCAAGCGAATCGAGGCGGCCAGGCGCCGTGCCCGGTTGTATGCTCGCCGCAAGCTTGCCGGGTACGTCAAGCCGAAGCCGAAGCCTGCGCCTCTGCTTTTTCCTGTGGTCCACCACCCCAGGATGAACCCGCGCGAGGCACGTCGCCGGGTCGATCTCGCCTGTGGCGTGCTGCCGGAGAGTTCTATCGCGCCACCCCTCATCTCGGAGGAGCAGCCGGCAGAGTTCACCTCCGCTGAGCTGCCGCCGGAAGAAGTTAGCCTGCTTCCTGGCTTCGGCGGCCCCGGAGCCTTTTTGACTCAGGACAGCGCTCCGGTAGCCCCGATTTTCTCCTCAGAGGCCCCCCCGAGCTTTTCTGGAGGCGGCGTGCCCATCTACATCCCTCCTTTCACCATGCCGGTAGGCACAGCTCCTGGCAGCACGACACCCCCAGTAGGAACTCCGCCGGTCTTCATACCGCCGGTCGGGACTCCGCCAGTGGATACGCCGCCAGTGGATACGCCTCCAGTCTTGATTCCGCCGGTCTTGATTCCGCCAGTGGATACGCCTCCGGTCTTGATTCCGCCGCCGGTCGTGATTTCGCCGCCGGTCATCGCTCCTGTTCCGGAGCCGGGCAGCCTGATCCTGATGTTGACCGGGCTGGCGGCCGCAGCGGGCGTGGTTCGGCGCAGGTTGGCGGCGTAGTTCGCGGTCCGCTCCGTGCGATTCGTCCTGATTTTCGAGCGATGGTGAAGCAGGCGTTTTTGCTTGGGGTTTGCGCGAAAACGACGTGCCGCGCGTGGCAATTTTGTGGTGAAGCTGCGGTGGATGCGTGGTATGGCGTGGCCGTTTGGGAACCATGTTTCGGCGCGGCCAAAAGTACGCCAAGTTTTTCTACTTTATTTTCAGACCGCCTTCAGTCAGGTCTCTCTTCCTTATGTTCTCTCTTATAGCGAGACCTGTATCGCGTGGCCGATGAGCAGAATGACCGGAGCGGGTCCGACTGCGCCGTCCTGCAGCTCGCTCAGCGTGGTGGCGTAGACCTGCTGGTCGGGAGCTGTGGCCTTCGAGACCGCGACACACGGGGTTTCGGGCGCGATGCCTGACGCGATCAGGTCGTCCGCGAGCAAGCGGAATCGCCGGCCGGGCATGTAGATGACAAGGGTCGAGTCCTCGGGGAACGCTCCGGCCCACTTCGGCGACAGTTCAACCTTGCCTGCGGCATGGTGGGCAGTGGCCAGTATCAGCTTCGAGGCTGCGCTGCGATCGGTCAGGGGCGTCTGCAAGCCTGCCGCCACGGCGAAAGCGGCGGTGATTCCGGGTACGATCTCGAAGGTTACCCCGGCGGTGCGCAGTGCGGCAATCTCCTCCCCCGCGCGGCCGAAGACCAGCGGATCGCCGGACTTGAGCCGCACTACCGACCTGCCGGCCTGTGCGGCGTCGATCATGAGCACATGAATCTCCGCCTGGGTGATACGGGGCTGGCCGCAACGCTTGCCGACCGGGATGATCTCGACCCCGGACGGCACGAGCGCAAGGACCTCATCCGAGACCAGGTCGTCCGGCAGAATGACGTCGGCGGTCTCCAGCAGCCGAAGCGCACGGAGCGTGAGCAGACCGGGGTCTCCGGGTCCAGCTCCCACCAGGTAGACGGTGCCCGGTGTGGCCGCGTGATTCACGATCTCTCCTCAGAGAGATCCCGCAGGGGCTTGGCCGGTGGATCGGCCGGTGAATTGGGCAGGGGATTGGTGAGGGCATGTTCGCGGGCCAGCAGGCGCGAAGGGCATTGGTCGAAGCCGCAGACCTCGCGCTGGGCGAGTTGATGCAGGAGCCATTTGCGCTCTTCGTTCAACGGCTCCATCTGGGTGACCTCGCGGCGCAGGTTGCCCAGGTCGGTCAGCCAGTCGCCGGCGTCGAGCGGAAGCTGGGCGTTGATCTCCTTGCGCAGCCGCTGGGCCAGCGCCGGACTGGCACCCGCCGTCGAGATGGCAATCTGCAGGTCGCCCCGGCGGACGACGGAAGGGAAGTAGAAGTCGCAGAAGGGCGGGTCATCGACGGCATTGCAGAGGATGTTCTTCTCGGTCGCCTCGGCATAGACGGCCCGGTTGACGGAGGCCACATCGGTTGCGGCGACCGCGAGGAAGTTCCCCGTCAGGTCCCCGGCCGCATACTCGCGCTGCTTCCAGTCGATCTCTCCCGCAGCGGCCAGATTGGTGATGCGAGGGCTCGCCTTGGGCGCGATCACGATTACCTTGGCGTGTGCGGCCTGCAGGGATTCGATCTTCGATTCGGCAAGATTGCCCGCGCCGATGACGATGCAGGGGCGCGCGGCGAGTTTGAGGAAGATGGGGAAGAGGTTCATGGAATGAGGCATCTCCGTAACGGATTGGTGCAGTACATCTGCCTTCCACTTACAGGAAGTTGTTTTTTAGCGGCTATAGCGGTTTCGGCATGACTGTATCTACAGGACAAGAACAAACAGAAGCAACTGCGGGGGTCTTTCCCCTTAGCAATTCTGAATTCGCCTTAGGCACGACTGAAAACGTGCACTCCTAAAAACGTTCGTAGAGCTACTCTCCGGGCGCGTGGCGTCCGGCGCCTACGGGGGCTGCGTCGCGTTCGACAGGATCGACGATGGCTCCCGCAAGCTGCGCGCGCAGTGTCTCGTCGTCGGTGCGGGCGAAGTAGGCGCGCAGGTCCTCCTCCGGCTCTCGTTCGGCGAGGTAGCCGCGCAGCAGACGTTCGATTGCGCCGGGCACGTCTTCCGCGGCGGCGCGATATCCGAGCGTACGTCCGGTGCGGGCGTACTTACCCACGGCCCCGCCTACGCAGAAGTAGAAGGCATCGACCGTCTGGCCATCCTTCTTGATCTTCTTGCCTTCGAGCCCGATGTCGGCGATCCAGTGCTGGCCGCAACTGTTGGTGCAGCCGGTGACGTGGAGCTTGATCTGCTGGTCGAATCCGGGCAGCCGCTCTTCCATCTCGCCGACGAGCCACTTCGAAAAGCCCTTGGTCTCGGCGATGGCGAGCTTGCAGAACTCGGTGCCGGTGCAGGCGATGGCTCCGCGCCAGAAGGCCGAGGTATCGACGTGCAGGCCCAGGGTGTTGAGCGCGATGATAAGCTCGCTGGTCTTCGCGTGGGGAACATCGACGATGACGATGTTCTGCATGATGGTGGTGCGAAGCTGCCCGCTGCCGTACCGCTCGGCCAGCTCGGCCAGCCGCTCCAGTTGTTCGCCCGACAGGCGTCCGT
Organism: Edaphobacter sp.; assembly: GCA_965277575.1. Taxonomy (GTDB): domain Bacteria; phylum Acidobacteriota; class Terriglobia; order Terriglobales; family Acidobacteriaceae; genus Edaphobacter. Next base: position 1,030,576 of record CBDIDK010000002.1, on the reverse strand, counting down.
TCAGCACGCTTGCGCCCACCGACGAAAGGCCGGCCTGGCGCTGCGGCGTGATGCCGATGTGGTCGCGATATACGTCATCGGGGACGAGGTCTTCGGACACCGGACTGGGATCGAGCTTGTAGCCCAGCTTTTCCTCCAGCGCCTCCAGAAAGGACTCCGCGGTCCAGCCGTGGCGCATGAAAAGGTACTTGATGCGGGCGCGGGTGCGGTTCTCGCGCAGGGCGATCTGCTCGCGAAAGATGGCCGCGCTGGCGTGGACGACAGCAAGCGCGTGGTCCTGACGGATGAACGCCGGGATGCGAACGGCGAGATGAGGCTCGGTCGAAAGGCCGCCGCCGACGCGCAGGGTGTAGCCGATCTCTTCGCGGCCATCCGCATCCGTGCGCTTGATGGCGGTGAGCGCGAGGTCGTTGATCTCCGGGTAGGAGCACCAAAGCGGGCACCCGGTGACCGAGATCTTGAATTTGCGGGGCAGGTTGTAGAACTCCGGGTTGGCGGTCAGGTGGTGCGCGATCTCGACCGCCAGCGGCGACGCGTCGATCAGTTCATGACTGTCGAGTCCTGCCAGGGGGCAGCCGGTCACGTTGCGCACCACGTCGCCGCAAGCGCCTTTGGGGCTCAGGCCGACGGCGGCCAGTTCGTCCACCACATCGACCAGCGCGGTGATGGTAAGCCAGTGCAACTGGATGTTCTGGCGCGTCGTGATGTCGGCCAGGTTGCGTGCGTATTTCTTCGTGATGCGGCCGATCACGCGGAGCTGTGCGCTGGTGAGCAGGCCGTTCGGCAGGCCGATACGCATCATGAAGAACTCGGTCGCTTTGCCTTCTCCGCCGACTCCGCCGGTCGCGCCGATACCGTCGCCCTGCGTATAGACGCCCCACCATTTGAAGTACAGGTTGGCCCACTCGGGCAGTACGGAGTCACGGCCCTCCAGCGCAAACCTGCGAACCTCTTCCCAGCCGTCCCAGGGGTTCCGGGCCAGCTTCAGACGCTCGGACTTCTGTGCCTTGGTCTCTTTTATCGGGTGTACGGGAGCAGTGCTCATGATGAAGATCCTTTTGGATTGCTGAAAGTTTGGATTCCAGAAATAGAAAAGCCCACGGGGTTCGTGGGCGCTTGCGGCTTTATGGAGAGGTTCAGACCTGGCGGAAAGGTCTATGAATCACTCGAAAGACGACGGCGCACCTCGTCGCAACAACACAGGCGACAGGCGGCCAATCCTTGAATACGGGACATCGTCATAGATTCAAGGCTAAATGCATGGCGGAGTTGAGTCAAGGAAAGGGAATTTGGGTGGTGAACCGGTTTGAAGCAACAATTCCAAAGATTAAAAATCGAGACCTTTGGGTATGAACCCAAAGGCTAAGGCTGCACGAGGCCATAACAATCGTGCAAGGGTCGTCTACGATCCCAGTAAGTGCAACCATATACAACTTTCGACCTGAAATCTGAAAGATCTGCCCTTACGGACGCTATACTGTCCGCGACTGAATTTAGATTCGGACTCGTCTGGATAACTTAATGACTCTCGCCTTGAGGTTTCGGCAAGCGGTTCTCCTCATACTGATGGCATCAGTTTCTATTGGGTGGTTGCAGGCCCAGGCGCGATTCACCGGAAAGCTCGATTCCGATCTTCATGTGGACCCCACGGACTTGAGCTTTGTGATCTTCAACACAATTTCGGCGGATGACGCGAAGATGCTTGGGGTGACGGTGGAATCGGGAGACAAGGCCTTCGCTGGGGAACTTGCGTTGCCTAAGGACGGAGCGATCCACTATAAAGCAGTGATCGTTCGAGCATCGGGCGGAGCCGACATCCTTTACATAGATGCCAACCAGGACGGACACTTCGGCCTGAAAGAACGGATTCCGTTTCGCCCACCAGCGAAAGACGTCCCTCGCTTGAAGAGTGTCGCTACCTTCGATGTCGACTTGCCGGCGGGACCAATTCGTACCTGCCCGATGGACGTTTGGCTCATGCCGGACGGTATCCCGACGCCCGCAAAGTCCGGCCAGCTTGCGGTTCCCTACACCACCATGCCGTTTGTGCAAGGTACCGTCGAGTTGCCGAAACGTACGTTGATGGTGCGGTTCCAATATGATTTCAGGTCGCCGGGAGTTTCATTGATGAATGGACTCGAATGGCTGGATATCGATGGCGACGGCAAATTTGACAAGACTCCCGGCAGTGAAGAGTTTGTGCGCGCCCGGGGAAGCGCGCCGGTGTTTCAGGTTGGAAACCTGACGCTGCAGGTGCAGTCCGTGGCACTGAAAGACGATCGATTTGTGGTGCAGGCGATGCCAGCCGCCGCAGATCATCGGATTCATCTCGCCGTCGGGTCCGTGGTTCCGGACTTTGAGTTTACCGACTTCAGCGGCGTACGACGGCATCTGTCCGACTTGAAGGGCAGATTTGTACTGCTGGACTTCTGGGCGACGTGGTGCGTTCCTTGCATGGAAGATCTCCCCATACAGAAGAAGGCATATGAGAAGTTTCATGGACAGGGATTCGAAATTTTGGCGATGAACGGTGACGATACGCCGGAAAAACCCGAGAAGGCGGTCCGCCAGATGGGGATCGCTTGGCCGCAGGCCCGATTCGATAAAAATTTAATTGGAGATCGATTCCAGATATCGCAATGGCCGACGATGATTCTGATCGATGAACACCGCACCATCCTTTCGATAGGCGAAGCGAATCGCCTCCCACTCGACGGCGAACATCTCTCAACGAGTTTGACCACTCTGATTGGAGAGCGCCGGTAGAACGTATGAGCGAGTCACGAGCTACCTGGAAGCCGCCCATAATTATTTTTACGAGAGGGCATTTCACGCAGAACAATGTCCTTTACCATGCGTCCCGTTAGGAGATGTCCTTTGGATTGAAACTGACTTCCGACCTGAATTTGGGTGTTTTGCGGTGCGAGAAGAAGAACAAACAATGGCGCGCTGAGGAAAGTTTCCCTATTCGTCAGTCCGCCTCGGCGAGCGAAAACTTGTGGCGCACGTCCGATCCGCGGACCCAGAAGATGACGTCTTCGGCGATGTTGGTGGCGTGGTCGGCGGCGCGCTCCAGATTGCGCGCGACGATGATCGCGCTCAGTGCCTGGCTGCTGACGGTCGGGTGCTGTCGCATGACTTCGACCAGTTCGGTCTGGACGTTGCGATTCATTCCATCGATCTCGCCGTCCATGGCGAGCACGTGTTCCGCGAGTTTCGCATCCGCTTCGAGCAGGGACTGAATTGCGGAGCGGATCATGATGCCCACCTTCTCACCCATCTCGGCGATGTCGATGGGCAGCGAGATCTCGGGTATCGCCTGCAGGGACTGTGTCCTCTGGGCGATGTTGCTTGCCTGGTCGCCGATGCGCTCGAGATCGCCGTTGATCTTGATGACCGAAAGGATAAACCGGAGATCGATCGCCATCGGCTGCTCCTTGGCGAGAAGGTCATAGGCCATCTCGTCCACGTCCCGCTCGGCGGCGTTGATGGCGGCTTCGATCTCGATGACGTGGTCCCACAAACCCATGTCGCCGGTCAGATAGGCCTCCAGCGAAAGCGAAAGAGCCTGCTGGGCCAGGGCAGCCATGGCGAGCAGCTTGTCCTTGAGAGCGACGAGTTGTTGTTGAAAATTGATGCGCGGCATGGACGAGTTCCTCTTCTCTATTGTGACGTAAGGAAGGCGAAGGGACTATGAATTTGTTGCGCGTCCCCGAAGCTGCTGTCGAAGCCCATCCGCGCGATCCGCGGCCGATCTTTTGCAATCGGCGAAGGAACCGGCGTTATCGGCGCCGATCGGCAAGAAGAGCTCTCCCCTCCCACGCATCACAAATTGGTATCCTGTCCCTTGTATATGCCGAAGCCCATTGTCCTCACCATCCTCGACGGCTGGGGCTACCGCCCCGAAACTCACGGCAACGCCATCGCCCAGGCCCGCAAGCCTGTCTACGACAAGCTGCTGCGCGATTACCCTAACACCCTGCTCCGCGCCAGTGAGCAGTTCGTCGGCCTGCCGGGCGGGCAGATGGGCAACTCCGAAGTCGGCCACCTGAATCTCGGCGCCGGGCGCATCGTCCGGATGGATATGACACGCATCGACACGGCCATTATGGACGGCAGCTTCTTCGCGGACCCCACGCTAACCCGCGCCTATGAGCTGGCCGGTCAGAAGGGACGCGCGCTCCACCTCATCGGCCTGCTGTCGGACGGCGGCGTCCACTCGCACCAGCGGCACCTGTACGCGCTGCTCCGCATGGCCGCGCAGCACAAGCTTACCCGCGTGTTTGTCCACGCCTTTATGGATGGCCGAGACACCATGCCCACCAGTGGCACCGGTTATCTCCAGGAGCTTCAGCGCAAGTTCCTGGAGTACAACGTGGGCCTCCTCTCCAGCGTCTCCGGCCGCTACTTTGCCATGGACCGCGACCTCCGCTGGGAGAAGGAGAAGCAGGCCTTCGACGCCATGGTGACAGGACAACCCGAGGGCGGAACCTATGAAGGGCCTATCACCCGCGTCCGCGAGCTCTACAACAACGGCATCACGGACGAGTTCGTTCCGCCCTTTACCTGCACCAACCCAACGGACGGCGCACCCGTCGGCCTGATCCGCGACCACGACGTCGTCATCAACTTCAACTATCGCGCCGACCGCGCGCGCCAGATCACCCGTGTGCTCACGCGCAACTCCGGCCTTACGGCAGACCCGATCGGGAGCCAGGGTCACCAGCTTCCCGAGGCCGCCGAGCTCGACGCCGGGATTCCTCTCAGCACCGTGCCCGCCGGCCTGCACTACGTCTGCATGACCCAGTACGACAAAAACTACAAGCTGCCCATCGTCATCCCAGCGGAGTCGATGGACAACCTGCTCGCCAACCTGATGTCCCAGGCGAACCTGCGCAACCTGCGCGTCGCGGAGACCGAAAAGTACGCCCACGTCACGTACTTTTTCAATGGCGGCATCGAGAAGCCTTTTCCCGGTGAAGACCGCACACTGGTCCCGTCACAAAAGGTAGCCACCTACGATCTGGCGCCCGAGATGTCCGCCGCAGGCATCGCCGACGCCGTCTGCAAAGCCGTCAACGACACGGCGTTCGACGTCATCATCGTCAACTTCGCCAACGCCGACATGGTCGGGCACTCCGGCATGATGGAGCCCACGATCCGCGCCGTCGAAACTGTAGATGCCCAGTTGGGGCGTATCTATCAAGCGGTCAAGCAGCGCGGCGGCTCGCTGCTGGTCACCGCCGACCATGGGAACGCCGAGATGCTAATCGACCCCGCGACTGGCGGCCCGCATACCGCTCACACCACCAACCCCGTCCCGTTCCTCTACGTCACTGGAGAGGGATCCGCTCCCAAACTGCGTACCGGCGGCAGCCTGCGCGACATCTCCCCCACACTGCTGTCGCTCCTGAAGCTTGACCAGCCGGGGCAGATGACCGGCGGCAACCTGCGGGATATGGACGCTGTGATCTGACGGGGCAGGCTACAGGACGCGCAGGACGACTACGGTCTCGTCGTCGAAGCGGTCGGTGCCGGACTGGAAGGCGGAGACGGCCTGGAGGATGGCATCGACCGTGGACTGCGCGGTGGGGTGGTGCTGGGCTTCGAGCAGGCGGGTGAGGCGCTCGTCGCCGAACATCTCGCCGGTCTCGTTGTTGGCGTCGACGATGCCGTCGGAGAAGAAGACGATGAGGTCGCCGGGGCGGGTGGCTAGGGTGAACTCTTCGTATTCGGCGTTGGGGAAGAGGCCGAGGGGGAAGCCTTCGGCCTTGATGGTGCGGACGGTGGGGGACTGTGCGAGGTCGGGATTCGCTGCGACGAAGAGCGGCTGAACGGAGCCGGCGTTGGCGATCTGGAGGGTCTGGTTGCTGTCGTCCCACACCGCCATCAGCATCGTCACGTATTGGGAGTCGAGCTTGCGTTGCTGAAGCTGGTCGTTGAGGGCGGCGAGCATGGCGGCCGGCGAAAGATGCTGCGGAGCGAGCGAGCGCAGGATGCCGCTGACAAGCGCGGCGTAGAGGGCTGCGGGTGCGGCCTTGCCGCTGACATCTCCCACGGCCAGGGCGCTGCGGTGCGGGCCGTAGTCGAGGAAGTCGTACACGTCGCCTCCGATGGAGCGGGCGGCGACGAATTCGGCTGCGATCTCGGCGTGTTCGAGACGCGGGGGGTGAGACGGCATCAGGCGGAGCTGGACCTGGCGGGCCATCTCGAGGTCGCGCTCCATGCGCTGCTCTTCCTCGTGGATGCGCTGGTAGAGGCGGGCGTTGGCGATGCTGATGGCTACCTGCGCGGCGAGCGTGGAGAGGGTGCGCTGGTGGTCCTCGTTGTAGTAGTTGACGCGGGTGTGCTCGAGGTCGAGGACGCCGATGACCTGACCCTTGTAGACGAGGGGCACGGAGAGCTCGGAGCGGACCTCGGGGTTGGCTTCGACGTAGCGGGCGTCCTTGCGGACATCGGGGGCGAGCACCGGTTCGCGGAGCTGGGCGGAGGTGCCGATCAGACCTTCGCCGAGCGCGATGGTGCGTTCGCGGGTGACGCGCTCGCCGAAGCGGGAGGAGAAGCGGTGCTCGAACTGCTGGGTACGTTCGTTCCACAGCAGGATGGTGAACATGTGGAAGTCGATGACGCGCTTGAGAAGGTGGCCGATGCGCTCGAGCAGGTCGTCGGGGTCGAGGATGCTGGTGATCTCGCGGGAGATGTCGTTGAGGACCGTGAGGGTCTGGGCCTGGCGCGAGACGCGGGTGTAGAGGCGCGCGTTTTCGATGGCGATGGCCATGCGGGAGGCGACGAGCTCGAGCAGGCGCTGGTGCTCGTGGGTGAAGTAGGCCGGGGCTTCGGATTGAAGATCGAGCACGCCGATGACCTTGTTCTTGACGACCAGCGGGACGGCTAGTTCGGAGAGGACGCTGGGGTTGGCGTCGATATAGTTTTCGGCCTTGGTAACGTCTTCGATAAGCAGGGACTTGCGATGCAGGGCCGCCTGGCCGACGATGCCGCGGCCGAGCTTGATGCGCAAGCGCTCGATCTCGGTGGTGTGGCCGATCTGGAAGCGCATCCGGAGGTCCTGCGCGCGGTCATTGATGAGCAGAATGGCGAAGATGCGGTAGTCGATGACGGCGCGGACAAGGTCGGCGACGCGATGCATCAGGGTGTTGAGGTCGAGCGTGGAGTTGAGGGCATCGGCGAGATTGTGCAGGAACTCGACCTGCAAAGGCTCGACGCGGATTTTGGGGTCGGCGGCGTGGGGATGGAAGAGCTGGGTTCCGGTGGGGCGGTAATCGCCTTCGAAGGGGTGCTCGGGCGTGATGACTTTAAGACCGGCAGGAGGTGCGGTGCCGGGTTTGAGAGGGGGAGGCATACTACGCTGCGATGATATTACCGGGTGGGAAGAGATTTAGGGGAGGCGATTCGGCGCGGCTACCGGGGTGTAGTCTGGGCAGCGAGTTCGGCGACGATCTTGACGCTGGCGCTGGCGCCGATCCGGGATGCTCCGGCGTTGAGCATGATGGTGGCGTCGGCCAGGGAGCGGACGCCGCCGGAGGCCTTGACCCCGGCGCGGTGTCCGGCTACGCCGCGCAGCAGGGCAATATCGTCCGCGGTGGCGCCGCCCGAGGAGAAGCCGGTGCTGGTCTTGAGGAAATCGGCTCCGGCGGAGAGAGCCAGCTCGGAGGCGCGCAGCTTCTCTTCAAAGGTAAGGAGGCAGGTTTCGAGGATGACCTTGACGATCGCTCCGTCTGCATGGGCGAGTTCGACGACACCGCGGATATCCTTACTCACGGCCTCGTAGTCGGCGGGCTGGCCGGATTTGAGCAGCCCGATATTCAAGACCATGTCGAGGTCGTGCGCGCCGTGCTTGAGGGCGTGGGTGGCTTCATCTCGCTTGGTGCTGGAAAGTGAAGCGCCCAAGGGGAAGCCGATGACGACCCCGACGGGGATTCCGGTTCCGGTCAGCGCGGCTGAGGCCAGCGAGACCCAGGTGGGATTGACCATGGCGCAGGCGAAGCGGTGCGTAGCGGCCTCATGGCAGAGCTGCAGGACCTGGGTACGGGTGGCGTCCGGCTTGAGCAGGGTGTGGTCGAGAATGGCGGCGAGATTCTGTGGCGCGGAGAGCGTGTGGCCGGTAAAGGCCTGGGCGTCGAAGTGAGCGGGTCTGTGGGAGGTTGGTTCGAAGGTGGTGAAGGTACTCAAAAGGCTCTGCTCCTCTGTTTCCGGGGCGACTCGGGATGAGCCGCTCCCGGGTACTTTCTATCATATCGAGGGGTGAACTGGCCGGGCAGGAGCCGGTTGCAGGGCGGTGTGCCAGGCCAGGGCCAGGTCGTCGCGGAGGAACTGGTGGAGCTGCTCACCGGACTGCTTGTCGCGGGCGCGAAGGACGGCGCTGGGGTGGATGGTTGCCATAACCTGGCTGGCGTAGGGGGTCTGGAGCAGCTTGCCGTGGTCGCGCATCAGGGCGAAGGTGCCCCCCAGCAATGACTTGGACGCAGAGGCCCCAAGGCACAGGATGACGTGGGGACGCACGGCGTCGATCTCGGCCAGCAGCCAGGGGCGGCACGCGCCGATCTCGGACATACGCGGGTTCTGGTGCAGCCGGAGCTTGCCGCGCTGGACGAACTTGAAGTGCTTGACGGCATTGGTGAGGAAGACCTCGGAACGGGCGATGCCCAGCTCCTCCAACACGCCGTCGAGCACCCTTCCGGCGGGGCCGACGAAGGGCTCGCCCTGCAGGTCTTCCTGGTCGCCGGGCTGCTCGCCGACCAGCATCAGCCTGGCGTTGCCCGCGCCGCGGCCGGGGACAACCTGGGTAGCGTGGCAGTAGAGGTCGCAGCCCTTGCAGGAGGGAAGCGCGGCGAGGATGGCGGAAACGGTGTGCTCGGCGGGGACGAAGGGCTGGGCGGTGGGCTGGTTCTGCTGGCGTGTGACCATAGCGCTGACTCTGGTCCTGGATTGGGTGATGAGTTCGGGCAGAAGCGAGACCTCGGGGAGGTCCTTCCAGTAGCGGACGGGCATCTCGCTGCGCATCGCGCCGGGGTTCAGACGGGCAGGGTTATAGATGCTGGCGTAGTAAGAGCGCCAGAGGTCTTCGAGCTCGTCTTCAGCCGGGGCCGATTCACGGGGCAGCCCGGGAGCGAAGGCAAGCTGTCTGGCGGCCGGGTCCCACGAGACCGATGCGTCCGGGGTGAGGATGGTCCAGCGCATGACGCTGAAACGTTCCGCAAAGAAGGGGGCGGCCAGGGGGAGGATGCGGTGGTCGGGCTGGTACCAGGCGATGAAGTGCTCGCAGGCATCGGGTTTGGAAGGTGTAGGGGTGGCGTGAGGATCGGGCTCACAGGAGGGGAGCTCGGTGCGGTCGATGCCGAAGGGGGTGGCGGTGGCGAGGACCAGGTGGTGCGGCTCGGGCGCGGTGAGCGGGGATGCGTCGACGACGGTGGGTCGGGCGTGCGGGTCGCCGGGCTCAAGCACCATGCGGAAGCGGAGGAAGGCGTGCATCTTGTGAAGATCGCGGCGGACCTGGGCTTCGAGGCGGAGCAGTTGGGCGATGTCGGGATCGACCTCGATCCTAAGCAGGTCGCGGTTGGACTGAAGCCGGTAGAGGATGCGATAGAGCAGGTTCCAGCGCTGCGGGTCGCGGTGGACGGCGGCGAATTTGGCGGCTTCGAGAAAGGCTCTGGAGGTGTGCGGGGTGGAGGTGGGGGTTCCGGTGGGGGCTTCGCCAGATTCGAGGGTCAGATCGAGCGTGGTGGGGACGGTTGCGTCCTGGAGGTCGAGTTCTTCGGGTAGATAGCCGAGGTGCAGGGCCTCCCGCGCGGCTTGGCGCCATGCAGCAAAGTCGGGTTCGAGAGGGATTCGTTTCATCTGCTGGAGGTTGAGATGCCGAGGTTGATATGGCTGATAAACGCAGAAGAGGAGAGATACAGGGGTTTCTCCTCTGCGCGACTCACGATGAGACTGTGAGCCGCTTCGGTTGAAATGATGGTTGTATTTTGCCAGTAAGAGGGAAGATATGCAGGTGGCGCTTGTCAGACCGAGCCGGTGAGGGCGCTGACAGGGGCGAAAAGATCGAGCTGGGCCATGGGTAGGTCTGTCTCTTTTGTAAGAAGTGAGAGCGACGGAGAATGGTCCACGGTGATGAGGTAGGGCAGGGCATTCTTGATGCGGACGTGCAGCTTCCGCAGATCGTTGAGCAGCAGCGCGTGGTAGCGGCGGATGCTCAGGATGCGCTCCACGTTGCGATAGCCGATGCCGGGAACGCGAAGAAGAGCTTCGCGCGGCGCGGCGTTGACGTCGATGGGAAAGAACTCGGGATGAGCCTTCGCCCATGTCGTCTTCGGGTCTTCGGTGAGCGAGAGGTCCGGCGCTTCGGGCGTGGTGAGCTCGCTTGCCGTGTAGCCGTAAAAGCGCATCAGCCAGTCGGACTGGTAGAGGCGATGTTCGCGCATCATGGGAGCGGCCTTCAGGGGCAGCCGGGCATCGGCGTCGGGGTACGGGCTGAAGCCGGTGTAATAGATGCGACGAAGTTTGTACTGGCCGTAGAGGTGGGTTGCGGTCGAAAGTATCTGGCGGTCATTCGCGAGTGTGGCCCCTACGACCATCTGGGTCGATTGTCCTGCGGCGGCAAACTTCGGAGCGGAGGATGACCTGCGGCGGTCCTCGTCCGCTTCATCTTTGCGGACTGCAATCTGGTTCATCGTGGATTCGATGATGGTGGATTTCTTCTCCGGCGCGAGCTGAACGAGGTCCTGCTGGGTTGGAAGCTCGATGTTCGCGCTGAGCCGGTCGGCGTAGAGGCCCGCCTCGTTGATCAGGAGCTGGCTTGCTCCGGGAATCGCCTTCAGGTGGATGTACCCCCCGAACTTATGCACACTGCGCAGGGCCTTCGCGACCTGGATGAGCTGTTCCATGGTGTAGTCGGGCGACTGGATGATTCCGGAGGAGAGGAAGAGGCCCTCGATGTAGTTGCGCTTATAGAAGCTCAGCGTCAGGTTGACGACCTCTTCCGGGCTGAAGCGCGCCCGCTGGACGTCCGAGGAGACGCGGTTGACGCAGAAGACGCAGTCGTAGGTGCAGAAGTTGGTGAGGAGAATTTTGAGCAGCGAGACGCAGCGGCCGTCCGGCGTGTAGCTGTGGCAGATGCCCATGCCGTCGGAGTGGCCGATGCCTTCGCCATTGCCCGCGCGCTTCGCTCCCGATGAGGCGCAGGAGGCGTCGTACTTCGCGGCATCGGCGAGGATCTCGAGTTTTTGCTGGACATTCATTCGGGCGAGTGATGACGATGACGGTGCTACCGCTATATGTGCGATGCTTTCATTGTAGCGAATAAAAGGCGAAGCAGGGTGCATAACGATAGTTCGATTTCAGGGCTTCAACATCTAAAGTGTGTGAGTAAAGACGGTGGGAAAAAGACGCTTCGCCTTTCGGTTCTCGATCAGTCGCCGGTGCCTGATGGCAGTACCCCGGGGCAGGCTCTGCAGAACTCGATCGAACTGGCGCGGCTGGTCGATGGCCTGGGGTACACCAGGTTCTGGATGTCCGAACACCATGCGATGGATACGCTGGCCTGTACCGCCCCCGAGATCATGCTGGCGCGGATCGGCGCGGAGACCAGCCGGATTCGGATCGGGTCGGGCGGCATCATGCTTCCGCACTACGCCTCCTTCAAAGTGGCGGAGGTGTTTCGGACGCTCCATGCGCTCTATCCGGGAAGGGTCGATCTTGGGATCGGGCGCGCTCCCGGAGGCGGCCCGGTCGAGTCGCTGGCGCTATTGCGGAACCGGAAGGCCCACATGCCGGACGATTTCCCCGAACAGGTGAACGAGCTGCTCGCGTTCCTGGGTGATGGGCTCTCGCAGGGGCATCGCTTTCCCGCAGGCCATCCGTTTGCCGGAATGCGGGTTTCGCCGGTGATGCCGGGTGGTCCGGATGTCTGGATGCTGGGATCGAGCATGTGGAGCGCGGCGGCTGCGGTGGAGTTCGGCCTGCCGTATGCCTTCGCACACTTCTTCAGTCCGCTGCATACACGCGCGGCCATTGAGACCTACCGGAGGAGCTTCCGGCCTGGCCCATATCGTACCGAGCCTGAGGCGACGGTAGCGGTGGGGGCAATCTGCGCGGAGACCCAGGAGGAGGCGGAGTTTCTCTCCTCCAGCGTGCGGCTGCTGCAACGGAGGATTCGCCAGAACGATCGGCGACCCGTTGCGCCGCCAGAGGAGGCAACACGCGAACTTCGTCTCCTGGGAGAGGTGGCGTTGGAGGAAGGGGAGTGGCCTCGCTACTTCGTCGGAACACCCTCGCGTGTGCGGGAGCAGATGTCGCAGATGGCGTCTGAGCTGGGGATAGGGGAACTGGTGGTCAATACGATCACCTGGGACCACCGTGCGCGGCTGAGAAGCTGCGAGCTGCTGGCGGCGGAGTTCGAGTTGCAAAAAATAAAGTCCAGATTTGTGGCGTAGTTTTCAGCCGCCGAAAAGCGACTGTCGGGCCACCAGCTTTACCACGCATTCCACCACAATGTGTCCACAAATTGTCCACGTTATCCCATCCGGAAAAATGAGAATCACCTAACAAAGACGACCCCCTCACCACAACTCGCCTCGACGCCAAGAAAGCCGCGCACTTTGACGTCTGCCCCCTCTCCCTACTGCCCGGCAATATTGGAGGGGAAGATGCGTATATCTTCCACGTTGCGGTAGCGCTCGGCGTAGTCCATGCCGTATCCGACGACGAACTTATTGGGGATAGGGAAGCCCACATAGTCTGCGTCGATCGGCACCAGGCGGCGTTCCGGCTTGTCGAGACAGGTGGCGATCTTCAGCGACGCGGGCTTGTGCTGCAGCATCATGCCGCGCAGATAGCTCAGCGTGAGCCCTGTATCCAGAATGTCTTCGACCAGGATCACATGCTGGCCTTCAATGGGGTTGTCGATGTCCTTGATGAGCTTCACGGCTCCGGAAGACACCCGGGCGCGGCCGTAGCTGGAGACCGAAACGAAGTCGAAGGTGGCATCGACGGTGATGGAGCGGGCGAGGTCGGAGAGGAAGATCGCCGCGCCTTTGAGCACGCCGATCAGGATGATGCTCTGGCCTTCGTAGTCGGCCGAGATCTGCTGGCCTATGGACCGGACCCGCGCGGCGATCTGGTCTCTGGAGAAAAGGATGTCCAAGGTGGAGGCAGGAGGGAACGCGGGCGTGCTGGTCGGCATAGGGGATAGCGTAGCGCGTATGGGTGCGCAGGGAAAGACCGCCTGTACTTTGTCGCCTATACTTTAAGCAGCGAGGCGTATGTTTCCTTATATTGATATCGGCCCGGTGCATCTGGGTACGTTCGGGTTGTTGTTGTGGCTGGCGGCGGTGGCGGCGACGGTGGTGCTGCACAGGAATTTCGTCCGCAATGGCGTGGATGCGGATGCGTTGAGCGTGGTGGCGCTGGTGGTGATCGCCGGCGTGTTGGGCGCGAAGACGTGGCATGAGTTGCAGAATGTCGCCGATCTGCGGGTGGCGATGCGCGAGATTGGCGCGCCGGGCTGGAAGCATCCGCTGGATGTGGCCGTCAGTTTTCTGCACTGGTTTCAGGCAGGTTTTGCGTGGTTTGGCGGAATGCTGGCGGGCATCGCGATGCTGATGTGGCAGGGCAAGCTGGCAACGCCGGATGGGCTGCGGGGCTGGCTGGCTTCGGTGCGGATGCTGGACCTGGCTGCACCGGCGGCCGCGGTTGGGTATGGTGTCGGGCGCATCGGGTGTTTGACCTCGGGCGATGGCGACTATGGGGTCAACACGACACTCCCGTGGGGTGTGCACATGGCAAAGAACGCGCTGGTGCCTCCGAATCCGCCGAATGCGCTGGTACAGCCTACGCCGGTGTATGAACTGCTGTTTGCACTGGCACTGGGCTGGCTGCTGTGGCGTCTGGGGCGGAAGGCAAGGCCGATCGGCTGGCTGACTGGACTGTATCTCGCGCTGAGTGGATTGGGGCGGTTTCTGGTGGAGTTTGTGCGGGTGAATCCTCGGCTCTACTGGGGAATGAGCAATGCGCAGGTGGCGGCGCTGGGTTCGATGGTGGTCGGGCTGGTGGTCATGGCGATGACGTGGCGCGGCCGAATGGTTGCTGCGCCGGTACTTGAACTGAATCCGTAAAGCGGTTCTCCCGCGGGTGTATTCCAGCTCCTCCCGACCAACGGAAGGGCAGGCGCGAATATCCTTTCGAGAAAGGGTACACACGCCACGAAGTGGCCGCACTCCGCGCAGGAGGCCCGTCCGGCAGGACATTTGCGATCTACATTCGCTCAGAGGCGCTTCAGGTAGGCTTTGGCGGCGTCGAGTTCGGGGAAGAGGCGCTCTTCGGCCTGGAACTCGCGGGAGTGGACGCAGCGGCGGCCGGCTTTGACCCGGACAGGATGCTTAAGGTGGAGCATCTCGTGGTAGAGCAGGTACTCGATCGCACAGCGGGGCGTGTCCGGCCGGTCGAAGACGCGGCTGACGACAATGGTATTGTGGGCGGCGTCGTAGTGGCCTAACATGCGGCGGGCATGGTGGGCGGACCAGGTAAGGGTTGGGCGTCCGAGCAGACCATGGAAGAAGCGCGTGTTGAGAGATTCGAAGACTTCGTCGAGGTCGTAGTGGTGCCCCTGGGGGTGAAGGAGGCGCTTGCGGCCGCGGGTCTGGCGAATGTGTTCGGCCTGCCTGGAGACAGCCTCGGATGAGACGTGTCGGCGGTAGCGGTCTGCATGAGATGCCGCGATGGGCTTCTTGTAGAGCTTGGCGAGGAGGATATGCGCGATGGCTCGGTGAACGGTCTCGGGGGCGGACTCCAGCAGATCCGAGAGGCGGACGTGGAGGCGCCCTTCGCGGAGCCGGATGGTGGTGTTGAGCGAGGTGAAGCGGCGGAAACGGATATCGAGAGGCGGAATGGGAGCGCGCGGGCGGAGTTCGCGATACTGCTCTTCGAAGATGGCGAGGAGGGAAGCGGGAGCAGTGATCTTTGGTGCGCGAGGTCTACGCGGCGCGACGGGGAAGGATGGAACCATCGGAGGCGTAAGGATGAGCGGAGGCTGTGGGGAAGGAGAGGGCGAGAAAAGCTGCAGGAACTGGCGCAGGGGCGAGGCTCCGGAATGCTTGGGTGTGCTCAGGGCAGGTACCTTGGTGCTTCCTTCATGCAAGGTTCGAGGATGCAAGGTTCGACTTCGGGTGTGTCCGTACAGGATCGATTTTATAAGAACAGCGACTTCGAAGAATCTGTCCTCACCTCTTCCGCGCAGCCTTCTCCAGCCGGTCCCGCATTGCCGCCCCGATCCCGCCCATCTCCGGCACGGGACACACAATCACGCTTGCGCCGCCTTCATCCAGCTCCCTCAACCCCGCGAACAGTCGCCGTGCCAGCGTCTCACCATCCCCCCATGGCCCCCACCGGTAGACCAGCGGAGCATCCGAAGCTACCCAGCCATCCGGAAGCATGACGCCTGTCTTTCCACCCGGTTCAGATACGGCAGCGATTGCCAGACTCCATTCGTTCCGTGAATTCCCCGAAAAATCTCGCACCAGTACCAGACGGGCTCGCGGCGCATAGTGCCGAATCCCCACGCCGGGCGAAGGCAGGCTCTGCGGAGTCTGCTCCCCAGCGGAAGTTTCCGGGAGAAACGGCTTCACCATGCCAGCCCCGCATACCTGCTCCAGCATCTCCAGCGTCACGCCTCCATGCCGGTAGACCACCCACCCGACGCCGTCCTGCGAGGCTCCCAGCACGGTCGACTCCACCCCTACCGTCGTAGCTCCGCCATCCAGCACCGCATCGATCCGCCCATCCAGGTCGCCGAGCACGTGCGCCGCCGTGGTCGGGCTGGTCCTGCCAAAACGATTCGCACTCGGCGCCGCCACCGGTACCCCAGCGGTACGGATCAGCTCCAACGCCATCGGATGGCGCGGCATCCGGACCCCCACCAAAGGCCGTCCCGCCGTCACGACATCCGGCACCATCGCCGTTCGAGGCAACAGAAGCGTCAGCGGCCCCGGCCAGAACGCCTCCATCAGCGCCTCGTCCCCCAGGCCACCTTCACCAGGCATTTCAGCCACCCGCCTCAGCATCTCCCGATCGCAGACATGCACGATCAGCGGGTCCCACCCCGGTCTGTCCTTCGCTGCAAAGATCTTGGCAACCGCCGCACCGTTCAGCGCGTCGGCGCCCAGCCCGTAGACCGTCTCCGTAGCGAACGCAACCGTCCCGCCGGCCCGCAGCAACTCCGCCGCTCGCGCCACACCCGCCGCCCCCGCCAGACGCTCCGTTTTTCCACCGTGCATATTTTCATCCTAACCGTCAGGCAGACCCAGCCGGACGTATACTCCAGCCATGCAGAGCGCCGAGATAGAGCTCAAGTTCCCCGTCTCCGATCCACAGGCCCTCCAGATCCGCCTTCCCCAGCTTGGCTTCCACCTCGAAACCCCTCGCACCTTCGAGCACAACACCCTCTACGACACCGCCGGCCGAGACCTCCGCGGTCGCCGCCAGCTCCTCCGAATTCGCAAGTACGGCAGCGTCTGCACCCTCACCCACAAGCGTCTGCCCGATCAATCGACTCCGGTCGACACCACCCGGTACAAGATTCGCATCGAGACCGAAACGACGGTAGCCGACTGCGCCGCCCTGGCGGAGATCTTCCTGCAGCTCGGCTATACTCCCGCCTTCATCTACGAAAAATACAGGTCGGAGTGGTCCCACGCGGTCGCAGCCGGCTCTTCTGCGACAGCGCATCTCGTCCTCGACGAAACCCCCATCGGCATCTACGCCGAACTGGAAGGCCCCACCGCGTGGATCGACCGCACCCTCGCCGACCTCGATATCGACCCCGCCACATGTCTCACCGACAGCTACGGCAAGCTGTTCCTGGACTGGAAGCAGCGCACCGCCAGCCCCGCTGAAAACCTTACCTTCGCGGAGATCGGCCCCGTCCTCCTGTCCTCGCGGTAATCACTGAGCCTTGGCGCCTGAGCCTTCACGTTCGTACATAATTCAGTCCACCGCTAAAGCCTGCCCCAGCCCTGCCGATACAACCTCTATCTCAGGAGGTTTTCCTTGGCTCACCCGATCCGCACCTCGTCTCGCCTTTTAGCTCTTGCAGCCGTTGCCTTCACCGCGGCGCCGGCCTTCGCGGGCAATGCTCAGCGTACCGTCGTCACTCGCGTCGCGCCGACATACCCGGACCTGGCCCGCCGGATGCATGTGGGCGGCAAGGTGATGCTGATGGTCACCATCCAAGCCGACGGCACCGTTTCTTCCACCAAAATCGAATCCGGTCACGCGCTTCTCACCGCCGCCGCCGAGGATGCCGTCCGCAAATGGCACTTCGCTCCGGGCAGTGAGATCTCCGAATCCGAGATCGAAGTCAACTTCAACCTTGGCCAGTAGCAGATACCTTGAGCGAAATGCTACATACATTGAAGCAAGTGAGCGAACAGAACGAAGGTGTGCCCATGTCCCGCCCCTGGGAGGTGGGTTTCAACCCTGCCGTCAATTCCTCAAAACCGAAACAGGAAAACCGCTCGCGCTTCGAACGTAACCCAAAAGCGGTGTTGATCGGTGTTGTCGTTTTTATCGGTGGTAAGCCTTCACCAGACCTGATCAGAAGATCTGGAAGACGACCTCGACATTCAACTCGACCAAAACCGGCTTCCCGTTCTCCATCGCCGGCTTGAACCTGTACTGTTTCACCGCCTCGACGGCCTTCTCATTCAGCCCCATCCCGACCCCTTGAATCACATGCACATGGCTGGGTCTTCCGTCCGTTCCAACCCAGAGGTTCACCATTACGTTGCCCGCGACTTTGGCCTTCCGGGCCTCCTCCGAGAACTCCGGCTCAACAGAGTAGATCAACTGCGGCTGCGAGACACCGCCGCCAATCCGCCTCGGTCCGCCCCCCGTATTCCCGCCCGAACCTGGCCCAAGCCCCGATCCATTCCCCGAACCGAGTCCCGTCCCACTCCCGTTGCCCATCGACATTCCCACAATCGGCGAATTGGCGACGCCAATCTGCGGAATGCTGCTCGCCATCTTCACATCCGGCTGAACCTCCAGCGTCGGGTTGATCTTGATCTTCGGCTCAACCAGCGGCGGAGCCTTCGGCGGAACGATCTGGTGCTCCACAAACTTCGGCGGCGTGCCCTTGGTCACCGGCGTAGGCCCGCGTTGTCCACCGCCTCCGCCCATCGTATTGGCCTTCGGAGGCGCCGGCGGGGGCGCCGTAAGCTCCGTCACTGCGACTGTCTTCGTAGGCGCCGCGAACTTCACCTTTTTCGCGATCAGGAACGCAATCAGCAGAATGATAAGGCCATGCAGCACCACCGCGACCGCCGTCGAGGTCGGGTCCCGCTTCACCTGCATGCGATCGACGACTGCGACAGGCTGGGACTCGAGCACCAGCGGCGGCAGCTTCACCGGGAAGAACACATCCCGCACACTGCTCCACAGCGAGGCAAACACGCCCTCTTCTTCGATGATCAGGTCGTTTGCTACCGGCTTCGACTCAAGCTCGAGCGGCGCTTCCTTCGACGTGCTGAACGCATCCCGCAGATTCGAGAAGAGCGAGGTCCACATGGACCCATCCGTCTCCTCGTTCAGGTGCGGCGCCTCCGCCGGATGCAAGGCCGGATCCGACTTGCCTGGGTCGATCTCTGGTGGTGTCAACAATGTATTAGCCATAGGATGCTTCGCCTCGGGGGTGGTTGGCCGCCAACTCCGCCTCACCCCTCTCGATGTCTCGCGCGCTCGTCTACCCTCAATCTATTGCAACGTCTCCGGTCTTCTGCCGGATTCTTCGTGCTGCCGGCGCCCCATCCAAGCTTTCAGACATTCTACAAACATTCACCTTCCCGTGCTTGTCCTGTTGGACGCACTTCACCCTATGAATGTCTCACCCGCATCCGTTTCGTCACCGTGTCGCCCGGCTACAATAGAGGTTTGGCGCAAACTGCGCTTCTGCCATCTTGAACCATGAGGGACGAATGCCGGAAGCAACTCCACCGAAGCCCGAGCCAAAGCCGCTCAAATCGACCCTCAATCTGCCCCAAACAACCTTCCCCATGAAGGCAAACCTGCCGCAGAATGAGCCCGCCCGCCTCGAAGCATGGCAGCAGCAGGACTTGTACGCCCAGATCCGCGCCGCCCGCGCAGGAGCTCCGAAGTACATCCTCCACGACGGGCCGCCCTACGCCAACGGAGCCATCCACCTCGGCCACGCCCTCAACAAGTGCATCAAGGACTTCGTCGTCAAGACCAAGACCATGGCCGGCTTCGACGCGCCCTACGTCCCCGGCTGGGACTGCCACGGTCTTCCCATCGAGATCAAGGTGGACGAGCAGCTAGGCCGCAAAAAGCTCGAGATGGCTCCTATCGCCGTCCGCCGCGCCTGCCGCGAGTATGCGCAGAAGTACGTCGATCTCCAGCGCACGCAGTTCGAGCGCATCGGCGTCTTCGGCCGCTGGAACGATCCCTACCTCACCATGTCGCTCGGCTATGAAGCGAGCATCGTCGAGACGTTCTACGACTTCTTCGAGAAGGGCTTCGTCTACAAGGGTCTCAAGCCCGTCTACTGGTGCATCCACGACAGGACCGCCCTGGCCGAAGCCGAGGTCGAATACGAGCAGCACACGTCGCCCAGCGTCTACATCCGCTACGCCCTCAGCAGCGACCCCGCTGTCATTCACCCCGCGCTCGCCGGCCACGAAGTCTACACCATCATCTGGACCACCACCCCGTGGACCATCCCTGCCTCGCAGGCAGTCGCCTTCAACCCGGCGATGGAGTACGTCGCCGTCGCCTGCGAGGGAGGCACGTACATCGTCGCCCAGGCGCTGCTCTCGTCAGTCATCGCGCACTGCCACCTCATGAGCGCGAAACACCCCGCCGAGCCCGCCTCCCAGGCCGACATCGTCGCGGTCTTCACCGGCAACCACCTCGAGCGCGCCACCTTCCAGCACCCGTTCCTGCTTGAACATGGAAAGCCGCGCAGCATCCTCGGCGTCCTCGCCGACTACGTCACCGCCGACCAGGGCACCGGCGCAGTCCACACCGCACCCGCCCACGGCGTAGACGACTTCTACACCGGCAAACGCTACGACCTGCCCGAGATCCAGTACGTCGATAACGCGGGCCGCCAGCGCAACAGCGAAGCCCAGCCCTACGCCGACCTCACGGTCTTCAAGTCCAACCAGCCCATCATCGACCTGCTCCGCGAGCGCGGCGCGCTGCTCAGCGCCACTACCTTCGAGCACTCCTATCCGCACTGCTGGCGCTGCCACAACCCCGTCATCGTCCGCGCCACCGAGCAGTGGTTCATCGGCATGGACACCCAGATGCCCGCTTCCCCTTCTGACGTCGTCATCCTGAACGAAGTGAAGGACCCCTGTATTTCTTCCGTAGGGTCACAAACGCCGCCCACCACCACCTTCCGCCAGCGAGCCCTCGACGCGATCAAGCAGGTGAAGTGGGACCCCGCCTGGGGCGAAGAGCGCATCTCCAACATGATCGCCACTCGGCCCGACTGGTGCATCTCCCGCCAGCGCATCTGGGGCGTCCCCATCGCCGTCTTCCTCTGCGAAAAGTGCGGTGAGCCCCTCAACGACAAGGCCGTCAACAAGAGCATCGTCGAACTCTTCAAAAAAGAAGGCGCCGACGCCTGGTACATCCACGAAGCGTCCGCTCTCCTCCCTGCTGGAACCGCCTGCAAAAGCTGCGGCCACAAAGACTTCCGCAAGGAGATGGACATCCTCGACGTATGGTTCGAATCTGGCGCAAGCTGGCACGCCGTCCTCGAACCCGAGCACAACTACCCCGCCGATCTCTACACCGAAGGCGGCGACCAGCACCGCGGCTGGTTCCACTCGTCCTTGCTGACATCCGTCGCAGTCCGCGGCACAGCCCCTTACAAGATGGTCGCAACCTCCGGCTGGACCCTCGACGAACAAGGCCGGGCGTTCTCCAAATCCCTCGGCAACGGCGTCGATCCCGTCGATATTGCGAAACGCCTCGGCGGCGAGATCATCCGCCTGTGGGTAGCCTCGGTCGACTTTCGCGAAGATGTAGCCGCCAGCGAAAACCTGATGCAGCGTGTCAGCGACAACTACCGCAAGCTGCGCAACACGCTGAAGTTTCTCCTCGGCAACCTCTACGACTTCGACCCTTCCACCGATGCCCAGCGGGATTTTGCGAAGCTCGAACCCTTAGACCAATACATCCTCGCACGCCTCGCCGAACTCGACCGGAAGATCCGCGTCGCTTACGATACCTTCGAGTTCCACCGCGCCTACCACGTGCTCAACGAGTTCGTGAACACCGACCTCAGCGCGCTCTACCTCGACGTTCTCAAAGACCGTCTCTACACCTTCGCCCCCAACCATGCCGGCCGCCGCAGCGCCCAGACCGCGCTCTGGCACATCGCCGAAGCTCTCACCCGCCTCATCGCCCCAATCCTCAGCTTCACTGCCGACGAAGTCTGGGCCTTGCTGCCCAGGGAAGAAGGACGTGAACTGAGCGTCCATCTCGCGCTCTTTCCCAATCTGGCCAGCACCGTTCCGTCCAACCTGGAACAGCTCGACCGGGACTGGGACCAACTCCTCGCCCTCCGCGACGAAGTCCTCAAGGTCATGGAAGAGGCCCGCACTGCCAAAGCCGTCAGCAACAAAGCCTCCGAAGTTCAAATCGTCCTTGGCTGGCTGCACACTCTCGCTGAGCAGTCCAACCCCATCTTCGAGCGATACGCCGGCATCCTCCCCGAGCTCCTCGGTGTAGCCCAGGTCGAGATCGTTCACGCCATCGTCACCGAAGGCACGGCCGAGGCAGGAGCCTTTTACGCGCAGGCCAAACCCGCCGCCGGCTCCAAGTGCGAACGCTGCTGGCGCTTCACGATCGACGTCGGCAACGATGCAAACTACCCCACTGTCTGCCTTCGCTGCGCCGAAGCCCTTGTCGCAATCGACCTCCCTCCTTATACCGTGCCACCCAGCACATCAACGGAGCCGCAATCCTGATGTCCTCCACCTACGAAGCCTCATCCCCGGTGACCGGCCCAGCAGTCCGAGATGCCCGCGGTCTCCTGCTCGCCATCTCCGCCGCCGTAGTCCTGCTCGACCGCATCACCAAACGCCTCGTCGTCCGCGAGCTGCCCAACGGACAGGCCCACACCGTCATCCCAGGCATCTTCCGCATCACCGATGTCCACAACACCGGCGCCGCCTTCAGCATGTTCGCCGAGACCGCCTCGCCCGTCACCGTGCGCAACATCCTCATCGGCTTCTCGGTAGCCGCCGTCCTCATCCTTCTGGGCTTTATCTGGCGCACCGGTCGCGCCCTCAGCGTAAGCTCTGTAGCTCTCGCACTCATCCTCGGCGGAGCCTTCGGCAACCTATACGACCGCGTCCGCTACCACTTCGTCGTCGACTTCCTCGAAGTCCACATCTATCACTACCACTGGCCCGACTTCAACGTAGCCGACAGCTGCATCTGCATCGGAGCCTGCCTCCTCATGATCGAAATCTTCCGCCCACAACCGGAGCAGTGATCTCTACTCCCTAAACCTTATTCCCTACTCCCTACTCCCTGCCTTATGAATGATCAGATCACCATCCGCGGCGCTCGCACCCACAACCTCAAGGGCATCGACGTCGACATTCCCCACAACGCCCTGACCGTCGTCTCCGGCGTCAGCGGCTCCGGCAAATCCTCGCTCGCCTTCGACACCGTATATGCCGAAGGCCAGCGCCGCTACGTCGAATCGCTCTCCGCCTACGCCCGCCAGTTCCTCGAACGCATCGAGAAGCCCGATGTCGACTTCATGGACGGCCTCGCTCCCGCCATCGCCATCAAGCAGAAGAACCAGACTCGCAATCCGCGCTCGACCGTCGCCACCGCGACCGAGATCTACGACTACCTGCGCCTCCTCTACGCCCGCTGCGGCACCGTCACCTGCCTGCACTGCGGCGGCATCGTCAAACGCGACACCGTAGATGAGATCATCGCCACCCTTTTGACTCTGCCTGACGGCACCCGCACCTACGTTCTCTTCCCCATCGTCCGCGCCGAACTCAAACTCGAGCCTCTCCAGCAACCCGCCACGGAAGCTGAGCCCGAGCAGCCCAAACCCGCTAAAAAATCCGCAACAAAAAAATCCGCAAAATCCACGTCATCCGTGGTCGGTCTCTCATCTCTCACCGACACCCTCAAAGAACGCCTCACCGAACTCCGCCGCCGTGGCTACAATCGCCTCTATCAGAACGGCAAAATCGTCGAGTTCTCCACCCCCGAGTCCCTCCTCGAACTCGACTTCGGCAGCCCCATCTTCGTACTCGTAGACCGCCTCGCCATCAGCCCGGACGCACGCGCCCGCATCGTCGACGCCATCGAGACCGGCTACCGCGAATCCGGCGAAGTCCAGTTCCATGTCTTATCCGGTGCGGAAGGTCAATACGCCGCAAAGCGGTTCTCCGCCGCCTTCGAGTGCACCACCTGCCACCGCGCCTACCGCGAGCCCGAACCCCGCCTCTTCTCCTTCAACAACCCCTACGGAGCCTGCCCGCGCTGCCAGGGCTTCGGCAATACCATCGACTTCGACCCCAACCTCATCATCCCCGACAAATCGAAGACCCTCGCCCAAGGCGCCATCGCCCCGTGGACCACCACCAAGTACCGCTCCCACCACGGCGAGATGACCCGCGCCGCCAAAGCGGCCAACATCCCCACCGACATCCCCTGGTACGACCTCACCCCCGACCAGCAGCGCTTCATCGAAGACGGTGCCGGCAGCTTCCCCGGCATTCGAGGCTTCTTCGCCGCGCTCGACCGCAAGAAGTACAAGCTCCACGTCCGCGTCTTCCTCTCCAAGTACCGCGGCTACGCCCTCTGCCCCGACTGCCGCGGCCAGCGCCTCCGCGCCGAAGCCCGCGCCGTCCTCATCAACAATCAAAATATCTGCGAGACCAGCGCCCTCACCATCACCGCGGCCCAGCAGTTTTTCGATAATCTGCAACTCTCACCGGCACAAACCGAAGTCGCCGGAAAGATTCTCGAAGAGGTCCGCCAGCGCATCCACTTCCTCCACCAGGTAGGCCTCGACTACCTCACCCTCGACCGCCTCAGCTCCACCCTCTCCGGCGGTGAAGCCCAGCGCATTCAGCTAGCGACAAGCCTTGGTTCGCGGCTGGTGGGCGCCCTCTACGTCCTCGACGAGCCCAGCATCGGCCTTCATACCCGCGACACCGCCAAGCTCATCGGCATCATGAAGGACCTCCGCGACCTCGGCAACACCATCCTCGTCGTCGAGCACGACCCCGACGTCATCCGCGCCGCCGACCACCTCCTCGATCTCGGCCCCGGCGCAGGCGAACTCGGCGGCCAGCTTCTCGCCTCCGGCACCGTAGCCCAGGTCACCGCCAACCCCAACTCCATCACCGGCAAATATCTCTCCGGCCGCGCCACCATCCCCATTCCGAAGCACCGCCGCGAGCCCGGCCGCGAGCGCCTCAAGCTCGCCGGAGCACGCATCCACAACCTCCGCGGCGTCGACATAGACATCCCCCTCAACCTCCTCTGCTGCGTCACCGGCGTCAGCGGCTCGGGCAAGTCAACCATCGTCCACCAGGTCCTCTACCGCGCCCTCATGCAGGCGCTCGGCCAGACCGAAGGTTCCGACCCCGCGCACCTCTACCGCGAGCTCTCCGGCGCCCAGCACCTCAACGACGTCATCCTCGTCGACCAGTCTCCCATCGGCCGCACCCCGCGCTCCAACCCCGTCACCTACATCAAGGCCTTCGACGACATCCGCGCCCTCTTCGCCGCGCAACCCGACGCCAAGCGCAAAGGCTTCAGCCCCGGACACTTCTCCTTCAACGTCCCGGGCGGCCGCTGCGATGTCTGCGAAGGCGACGGCACCGTAACGGTCGAGATGCAGTTCCTCGCGGACATCGAGCTCCCCTGCGAAGAGTGCAACGGAACACGTTACAAATCTGCCATTCTCGACATTAAGTACAAGGGCAAGAACATCCACGACGTTCTCGACATGACGGTCAAGGAGGCTCTCGTCTACTTCGCCGGTCATCCCAGGATCGTAGACAAGCTCTACGTCCTCGATGAAGTAGGCCTTGGCTACGTCCGTCTCGGCCAGTCTGCCACCACGCTCTCGGGCGGTGAAGCCCAGCGCGTCAAACTAGCCTCGCACCTCGCGACCGCCCGCTCCATCACCAACCGCAGCACCACCGATTCCGCCGGTCAGACCGCCGCCAAAGCCCGCAGCCGCACCCTCTACATCCTCGACGAGCCCACCACCGGCCTCCACTTCGACGACGTAGCCAAGCTCCTCGCCGCCTTCCGCAAGCTCATCGAAGGCGGCGGCTCGCTCCTCGTCATCGAGCACAATCTGGACGTCATCAAGTCCGCCGACTGGGTCATCGACATGGGGCCCGAGGGCGGCAGCGGCGGCGGCCAGATCGTCGCCACCGGCACGCCCGAAGCGATTGCCGCAAATCCCGCCAGCCACACCGGCCACTGGCTCGCCTCCGTCCTCAATCTCCCAACGCCCACTGCAGAGCCCGAATTCCAGATCACGGCATAAACGCAGGAACACTGGATCGACGTATTCGATTCCGAGTAGCTCCCCCGCAAACGGCCCGGCCATTCCATACACCTGGCCCAGTAGTCCTCCGCGTATCAACTCCAAATTGCTGATTGCCTCGACTGAGCCATAATTGTGAGTCATACTGGTATACGGTCTTAGTCATACAAAATTGAATGGGAGTAGTGAGCATGTCCAATCGTGCCAGGTTTCGCACGCTTCGAGCAGCCATTGTCTTCGGGAGCATGACTGCAATCAGCTCCCTTGTCTTTCAAGCTTCTGCTCAGGTTTCGGCGGCGTTGTCCGGCACGGTCGTGGACCAGACTGGAGCCAGAGTTCCGGCGGCTGCCATTACCGCCCGAAGTGCGGAGCTCGGCCTCGAGCGTACGACCACAACCGATTCCACCGGTCGCTATCAGTTGCGCTCGCTCGGGCTCGGGAACTACGAGATCGACGTAACGAAGCCGGGCTTCAGGAAGGAGGTGCGCAGCGGTATTCACCTCGCCGTGGGACAGGAAGCCGTTGTTGATGTCCAATTGCACGTCGGAGCGGTCGGTGACCAGGTGACCGTCAAGGGGGATGCGCCCGTCGTCAGCGCGACGACAGCCGACATCTCTGGCCTGGTTGCCGGGGAGCAAATCAGAAACCTGCCCTTGAATGGCCGCAGCTACGACCTGCTGACCACGCTCAATCCCGGCGTCGTCAACTTTACCTCCGCGAAGGTGGGAGGAACGGGTGTGTCGAACTCCACCAACGGGAACAACTTTGCGGTGTCGGGGAACCGGCCGCAGCAGAACATCTTTCTCCTAAACGGCGTTGAGTTTACCGGAGCCGCGGAGAACAACATGCAGCCGGGCGGAACCAGCGGGCAACTGCTGGGCGTGGACGCGGTCGAGGAGTTCAATGTGCTTCGCGATGACTATGGGGCGGAGTATGGAAAGCGGCCCGGTGCGCAGGTGGTCATCGTTACCCGGCGCGGCGCCAATCAGGTCCATGGATCCGTCTACGAGTTCCTTCGCAACAATGTTTTGGACGCGCCGAACTACTTCGATACGGGCTCCGCACCCGGCTTTCAGCGCAATCAGTATGGCGTCTCGCTCGGCGGCCCGCTCCACAGAGACAAGACCTTCGGCTTCGTGAACTTCGAGGGGTTGAATCAGCATCTGCATCAGACCGGTGTGGACCTGGTGCCGGACAACAACGCCCGCGCCGGCTACCTGCCCTGCAAGCTGGTGACCCCGGCGCCAACGGTTTGCCCAGCTTCGGGTGTGGTCTTCGTCGGGATCTCTTCGCTGGTCTCCGCGTGGCCTGTGCCCAGCCCCAACGCGCCGGACTTTGGCGGCATTGCGGAGGCATTCAACACGCCGTTGCAGATCGTTCGCGACGACTTCGGAACCGCGCGCGTGGACCATGTCTTCTCGCCGGCGGATACGTTCAACGCGATCTACACGATCGACGACAGCGCGGACAATACGCCCACCAGCACCAATCTTTACTCGACCGATGTGGAGACTCTGCGCGAGCAGGTTGCCAGCGTCAGCGAGACGCATGTCTTCTCGCCGAGGCTGCTGAACCAGGGCACCATCGGTTATTCCAGAGCCGCTTACTACTTTACCGGCGAGCCTACGCCCGGAACGCCAGCGGCCGCGTTGCCGGGCTTCCTCGCCGGGCGACCGCTTGGCGCCGTCGTGGTGGGCGGCAGCGCTACCTCGAATCCAACCGCGCAGCTCTCGTTGGCAGGAAGCAACAATGGCAGCAATCTTGACGTATACCGGAATCTGTTCACCTACGAAGATCACGTGTCGCTTACAAGAGGGCGTAACGATTTCAGCGCGGGTGTGTGGTTGCAACGGTTCCAGTCGAACGAGAACCTGGCTCTGAGTCAGTATGGACAGGCGACCTTCACCAGCCTGCAGACCCTGCTGCAAGGCGTGGCCGGCACGCTGCTCTACGACCCCGCTCCGACTGAGCTGAACTGGCGCGCCTACTTCGGCGCCTGGTTTGTCCAGGACATCATCCGGGTCGCTCCCCGGTTCACGGCGACACTTGGCTTCCGTGCGGAGTCGAGTTCGGGCTGGAACGAGGCGCATGGGCGGGCGGCCACGTATACCTTTTCAAACAACGTGATCTCAACCCAGCCGCAGGTGTCTGGCTCGGTGTTTACCAAAAACTATGCCACGTTCCTGCCGGAGCCTCGCGTCGGCCTGGTGTGGAGCCCCTACGCCAACTCGAACCGCACGGTGGTAAAGGCAGCCTTCGGTATCTACAACGATCTTCAGGACGCGCTCGGCTACCGGACCGACCAGAACGCGCCGTTCAACCCAACCTACAGCCTGCCGAACGCGAACGTATCGACCCTGCCGTTGATCACAAGCGCTGCTGTGCCTGCCACCGCAAAGCTCGTGCCCGGAGGCGTCCAGCCCGATCTCCGGACACCTACCCTGATCTCCTACACGTTGCGCGTCGAACAGGAGCTGGGTCCGAATACGGCTCTGAAGGTCGCATACGTCGGCTCGCACGGATATCACGGGCTGATTGGCATTGACACGAACGAACCCGCTCCCGTGATCTGCCCCAACCCGGCCTGTCCGGCAGTCTATCCCGGCAGCTTTCCAGCGGGCCTCGCTGGCGCGGCAATCCCGGTGGGAACCTACTACGTCCCCACGTCCGTGCGGGCCAACCCCGCGCTGGCCAACACGTGGACCTACTTCTCACGCGGCGATAGTTCTTATAACGCCTTGCAGATTGATATAAACCATCGCTTCAGCAGCGGCGTTGCCTTCCGCGGTGTATACACCTGGTCCAAGACAATCGACGATGGGGATTCGCTCAACTCGACTACCTCGGGCGGCGAGCCTGCGACGGCCTCGAACCCTTATAACTTGCGCGCCGACCGCGGACTGGCGAACTTCGACGTCAGGAATGTTGCCGTTCTAAGCGAGGTGTATGCACTGCCTTTCGGACGCGCCGCACGGTACGGCTCCAATCTGCGCGGCCTGGCGAACGGTCTGGCCAGTGGCTGGATGATAGACAGCATCGCCACGATCCAGGGCGGGTTTCCCTTCACCCCGCAGTTGAGCTATAACCCCTCGAACAATGGAGACACACGCAATCCGGTTCGTCCCTTTGTCAACCCGAACTTCAACGGCCCTGTGGTCGAAGGCAATCCAAACCAATGGTTCAATCCCGCGGCCTTCCTTGCCCCGCCCAACGGAAGCGGCCTCTACGGCAACCTGGGCAGAGACACTTTGATTGGCCCAGGCCTTGGAACGTGGGATATGGCGTTCGTCAAGAACACGGCCATTCGCGATCGCCTCACCTTTCAGCTCCGGGCGGAAGAGTTCAACATCCTCAATCGCGCGAACTTTAGCGCTCCCAATGCGGTTACCTTCACGCCAACCGGTGTCTCGCCAACCGCCGGCCTGATCACAAGCACTTCCACCTCCTCGCGACAGACGCAGTTCGCCTTGAAGTTCCTGTGGTAGCTGTCTTTGCGTGAGCCACAGGGCATTCCGTCCTGCTACCGTAAGGTAAGTGCTTGAGCGAAATTGCGGTTCGACCCGAGCAACGGGCACGAACAACTGGTTCGGAGGAATCATGCCTCATACGGAGCAATTGCTGACTGCGCGCGAGGCAGCCCAGCTCTTGGGCGTCAGTTATCCCACCATTAAGCAGTGGATTCTGAATGGCAAGCTGACGACCGTAAAGACGCCTGGCGGACACCACCGTATCGCTGAGAGAACGCTCAAGCCATTCCTTGTCGCCGATACCGAAAAGCCACCGCGCAACTCGCGCGACCGTTTTCGCCGGGTAAGCGGCCGGAACCAGATCCTCGGCAAGGTGGTCAGCCTTCGCATCGAGGGCCTGCTCGCGGAGGTCGTTCTGGCGACCTCCGATTCTTATATCACCGCGATCATCACAGCCAATGCGGCGCGGGAGCTCAATCTAAAAAAAGGCCAGACCGCCGCTGCCCTCATAAAGGCCACAGATGTCATGATCGAGCGTATCGACAACGTGCAATGAAGCCTTCCGCAGTTCCGAGGGGCAGCCCTTGACACGCCTGCTATTCTTAAATCAGCAAGATCTCTGTAGGCCCGGCCATCGAGCCGGGCTCATGTACTTAACAGCAGCATGGAAGTCCAGACCTAAAGTTCCTGTTTCGAAGACTTTGCGCACTTTTGTGGGGGGGGAGGGGGTACATTAATGATGACCATGACGCATCGCAAGGCCGAGGCAGTTTCAAGCCGCAGTCGCCGCCAAATTCCCTCGACCTTCTCGTCGGCAATGTTTTTTTTGCTCCTGCTCGCCGTCGCACCCGCAGCCCACGCCCAGCTCCCCGCCGGCACATCCGACTCGACCGCACAGCCGCAACCCGCACCGCAAGACCCTCTCCGCGCCCAAGCGAACGCCGCCCTCGACAAGCAGGACTACCCCACCGCCCTCAAGCTCCTCACCGCCCTGACCGAAAAGAACCCCACGGACCCCCATCTCCTCTTCGACCTCGCCTCTACCCAGGATGCTCTCGACCAGCCCGCCGCCGAAGCCACCTACCGCCGCGCCATCGCCGCCGACCCTGGCTACTTCGACCCCCACCTCGCCCTCGGCCTCCTCCTTGCCCGCAGCGGCAAACTCGCTGAAGCCCACGCCGAACTGGCCAAAGCCACCACCCTCACCACGGACAACTCAGGCCTGAAAGCACGCGCCTTCCGAGCCCTGGCCCGCATCGACCGCACCTCCAATCCCGCCCTGGCAAGCGGCGAACTCCTCTCCGCCATCAAGCTTTCCTCCGAAACTCCGGACGACATCCTCCTCTCCGGCGAACTGGCCGAGGCCTCCGGCGACCTGGCCGCCGCCGAAGCCGCCTACCGCCGCCTCCTCGCCGCCGACCCCAAGGATCAGGACGCCACCGCCGCCCTCGTCCATCTCCTCCTTGCCCAGAAGAAGCCGGACCAAGCCGAGACCCTCCTCACAGCCGCGCTCGCCAGGGATCCCGGCAACACTACCCTCAACGCCCAGCTCGCCAGCCTGTACGACCAGCAGGGCAAAGCCGCCCAGGCCATCCCGATCGTAGAAAAGCTCCACGCCGCCCACCCCGACGACCCCAGCCTCACCCGCCTCCTCGCCCGCCTTTACACACGCAACGACCAGTACGACCAGGCCGCTCCCCTCTATAACACCCTCGTCGTCGCCTCCCCGCGCGACCCCACCCTTCTCGACGACAGCGCAGACACCCAGATTCACCTCAAGAAATTCGCCGAGGCCGAGGCTCTCCTCAAGCGCGCCGTCGCCCAGCCCTCCGTATTCCCCACCAAGGACGATCTAGGCGCCGCCGCCAGCCATCTCGCCTTCGCCTCGTCCGAAAACGGCGATCCCGCCACCACCTTGCAAGCCATCACGCTTCGTGATACAGTGCTGCCACAGTCGCCATCGTCCTTGTTCCTCGCGGCTACTGCGCACGACAAGCTTCACCAGGTCAAGCAAGCCACCGGCCTGTATCAGCAGTTCCTCGCCGTGGCAAACGGCAAGTTCCCCGACGAGGAGTGGGAGGCCCGCCACCGCCTTCTCACCCTCGCACACATGAAGTAGGCAAGCGCTCCCTTCGAGGTGCGTTATGAACCGCAAATTTCGCCTTCTGGTCCTCTCCTTTTTACTCCTCCTCTGCGCTCCCGCAATCGCCGCCTCGATCGACGAGTCCCTGCCCGATGCACGTGCCCTCAGCCAGCTCGAACTCCGCGCCCAGCAGGCCAGTTCCCGCGACCAGTGCTTCCTCTACGCCGAACTGGTCCACACCATGACCGAGGTCGCTGGCAGACAGATGCTGCGGGGAGACATAGAGCAGGCGAGCGCCACCCTGAAGAGGGTCGAGCACTACGCCACCCTCATCCACCTCGGCCTCGCCAACGACACCAGACGCATCAAGAATGCCGAGCAGCTCATGGACCACACCACCTTCCGCCTCGGCGAGTACCTCCACCAGGCGTCAGGCGAAGACCGTGCCACCCTCCAGGCCACCCTCAAGCAACTCGATCAGGTCCACGACGAGCTCCTTGCTCAGGTCTTTAAACACTAGCGTTTTGAGTGAAGGTCTATATTTTCTACTCGTCTCGAAATCCAGAATCTATGCTTCGTTGTCTCGTCCTCACCTTTCTCCTCCTGTCGTTCGTTGCTCCGCTCCACGCTCAAAGCGGCGACGCCGCTCTGTCCGAATCCGAGATCGACCAACTCCGCGATGCGGCCTACGTTCCTAACGACCGGGTTCTGGTCTTCATCAAACTCCTCGATACGCGCACCAGGGAGATCCAGGACCTCTTCGCGCACCCCCGCAAACCCGGCCGTGAACAGGACACCCACGACCTGCTGGAGCAGTTCACCTCCATCGCCGACGAACTCAACGACAACCTCGACGACTACGGTCCACACCACCGCGACATCCGCAAAGCTCTACCCAAGCTCCTTGACGCTACCGAACGCTGGTCTTCCGCCCTGAAGTCGCCGCCCGACAACGACGCCTACAGTCTCTCGCGCAAGTTGGCTCTTGAGTCCATCCGGGACATCCGGGAAGAGGGGACCAGGCTGGTCGAGGACCAGAAGACCTGGTTTGCCGCCCATCCGCCAGCCAAGGAAGACAGGACCGGTCCCATCGATATCCCTCGTTGAGAGTGGATAGCGCCGCCTAGAACTTCGGCTGCCGCGGCATCCAGCAAGCCCCCTGATACGTCCAACCGTCCAGAGGCTAATTCCAGGAAGATGGGCAATAAGGAAGACAAGCACCAGCCAACCTCTGTAAGTTCCCGCCGCAGCTTCCTCACCCAGGCCGCCGGAGCCGCACTCGCCTCCGCTCTGCCAGCGGTCGCCCAGCCGACAAGCCGAACCGCTGCCACCGGGCTCTCCCGAAAACGTCCTCTCAATGTCCTCTTTTTCATGTCGGACGACATGCGCCCGGAATTAGCGTGTTACGGCAGCCGCTTCAACGCTCACAGTCCCAACATCGACGCTCTGGCCGCAAAAGGAGTCCGGTTCGACCGCAACTTCTGCCAGTTTCCCCTCTGCAACCCATCGCGATCCTCTCTTTTCACCGGCCATCCGCCCCACACCACCAAAGTCCTCGGCAACAACACGAGCGTCCGCAACCTGCACCCCGACTGGGTCACGCTCCCACAACTCTTCCGTGAACACGGCTACACTACCCTGCGAAGCGGTAAGATCTTCCACGCTGGGCTCGACGACCCCAAGGCCTGGACGGACTTCGACGGCGATGTCGAATCCATGCACCCGACCCAGACCGGCCGGCCCATGGACATTCCACATGCACGCATTCCCATGCCCAACGGCGTACTCCCCGTGCTGCCCGGCGACAACCAGCGCGCCGCCCACTCCGACCAGATACTCGTTCTAGAAGGCAGTGGCGAAGGCGCCAGCGACTACATGGTGGCCGATCGAGCTATCAGCTATCTCCATCAATGCAAAGACAAGCCAGATAAGCCATTCTTCATTGGCTGCGGCTTCTCCAAGCCTCACAGCCCGCCCACGGCCCCGCAACGCTTCTTCGACCTTTACGACCCCGGGCACATCCAGCTTCCTCCTGACTTCGCCGCGTGGCCCACCGTACCCGAAGGCTTTCCGAAAGCAGCCATTCGCATGCGCAATGCGGACCTGTTTATCGGCCGCGGCGCATCCCCGTCGGAATCGAAAGAGGTCATCCGCGCCTATCTAGCTTCCCTCTCCTGGGCGGATTGGAACCTGGGCCGTGTCGTCGCGGAGTTGGACAGACTCGGCCTGCGCGACACTACTGCCATTGTCTTCGTCGCCGACCACGGCTATCAGTTAGGCGAAAAGGGAAAATGGTCGAAGGCTGGCTCTCTCTTCGAGAACGGTACCCGTGTTCCGCTTATCATTCACGTCCCGGGAGCTCATGGCAACGGCCGCTCGTCGACCCGTATCGTCCAGTCGCTCGACATCTACCGCACCATGGCCGAACTCTGCCATCTCGACGTACCGGACGGAATAGAGGGCACCAGCCTCACCCCGCTGCTCAACGACCCACGCGCCATCTGGAGCCAACCGGCCTTTAGCATCTGGAGTGAAGACGGAACCACGGTCCACGGCACTGCGGTCCGAACCGAACAGTGGCGCTACGCAGAGTTCGGCAAGGACGCGAGTGATGGAGCCATGCTCTTCGACGTTCACGCCGATCCCATGGAACTCACCAACCTTGCCTCCAATCCGAAGTACCAGGAGGTTCGCGCCCCGCTCGCGCAACTCATCGCCGGCTATGGACGTTCAACCTGAGCCAGCGTCCTCTGGTTGTCGGTCAACGCGCGGTTGCCAGTTGGCCGGCGAAAGCGTCGAGAGAGAGGCTGCGAAGGAGATTGCGGCGTAGACCGCTCTGCACCTGGTCGAGGGCGCGGGAGGCTTGCTCGATCCAGTGGAAGGAGAGGGATTGCGAGATGCGTTCGAGTTCGGGGCGGAGATCGGTGTTGCGGAGGAGTTCGGGAGTGCCGGCGCCGAGAAGGAGCAGATCTTCGAGGAGAAGCGAGAGGCTGCGGAGGAGAGCGGAGGTCTTCTGCTGGCCTTCGGCTCCGGCGCGGTAGGTCTCGGTCATCTTGAAGAGGGTGGTGTGGTCGGGCTCGGATGAACCTGTGCTGGCGGCGGCGGCATTGCGTAGAAAGATCAGTGCGTCGGCGCGGGCGGCGGTGTAGGCCGTAAGGTCGAAGCCGAGGGCTTTACCGGCGGCTCCCTGGGCGAGGCGGGCGATGAGGGCGCGCTGCTGGGGCGGAACGTCGGGGCGGCGGTCAGCAAGAAGCATCTCGATTTCTTCGACGGGCAAGGCTCCAAGGCGGACGGTGGCGCAGCGGGAGCGAATGGTAGGGAGGAGTTCGCCCGGGTTTTCGGCGAGGATCATGATGTGGACCGTAGCGGGTGGCTCTTCGAGAACCTTGAGGAGGGAGTTGGCGGCTTCCTTCATCATGCTGGCTGCGGTGAGGATGAAGATCTTACGGGGGGCTTCGCTGGGAAGGTAGTAAGAGCGCTGGATGATGGTGCGGACCTGGCCGAGCTTGATGAGGAGTTGCGGGGGGTCGGGGGGGACGATGAGTACGTCGGGGTGCGGCTGGATGAGGACGCGGGTCTCCTTCTTGTCGGTTTCGCGGAGCTCTTCGCGGGCGGCTACGGCTTTATCGACTTCATCTTCGAGCCTGGCGGCGGACGCGATGCGAAGGCAGTTGTGGCAGACGCCGCAGAAGCTGGCGAGGGATTGGCCATTGGAGCCGAGAGCCTCGCTGTAGGAGCGGAGTTCACGGGGCTGGCGCTCGCATTGGACGGCCATGCTGAGCATGAGGGCGAGAGTATATTTTCCGGCTCCGCTGGGGCCGCTCAGGATCAGGGAGGAAGGCAATCGGCGCGCGGCTATGGCGGTGCGAAGGTGCTCGATTGCGGTGGTATTGCCGAGGAAATCGTTGAAGGTGGCGGGAAGGGCGGTCGGGCTGGTCACGGAGCGGCTCCTCATCCTCTAGGGTAAATGGAGTAGCCGAGCCTGCGTGCGAGCCGGGGTGTCGGATGGACAAGGGGGTGTGTTACAGCGGTGCTAAAAAGTTGATGCCCGGTTTGTGGCGGGGGTACCGGGCCGGCGATATTCTGCGTTTTGCGAAGAGGCGCACGGCTTCGTTGCGATGGCGACCGTCCGAGTATTTGAATTGTCGTAACAGCGTAATGGAGTACGGTCGATGGCTCTGTGTTGCGGCCCTGGGTTACCGATGCGGGAAGTGAGCGGGTTGCCGGCTTACAGGCGGAAATCTTCGAGGTCTGCGGACCGGCTGGGGGCGTACAAATGAAAGGGATTAACATTTGATGGGTTCGCAGCTTCGCGGGGCTGTATGCGATGTCGTGGCGCTGCCCGAATGGGAGAGGCTCTTTTTGAAATTTCAGACAAGTGAAGCGGTTCCGGGGCATGATCCGGAGAGGGTGCTTGGTGCGTTGGAGATGTGTCTGCGCAAAACGTTTGAGGAGGTGGCTCGGGATGGCAACCGGGTTTTGGTGCGTGGGTTAGGTCCTTCGCCTCGAAGGGTGAATCTTCAGGACGTGACGGAGCTCTCGGTGAAAGAGATGGAGGGGGGATCTGTGATCAAAGCGGATGTGAGCTTCCGAGCATCGGCGGTGATAGGAGATATGCCCCAGAATGAGTTGGTGCGGTCGAAGCTGGAGGGTCTATTCCAACAGATGAAGACGCAGTTGGATCTGGAGGCGATGAGGACTCCGGTCCTTGCGGCGGCTCTGGCGGGCGGCCGGGATTCTTTGTCAGGCGGAAGAGAATCTACGGCTCCGCTCATGAAGGATGCGAGGGCTGAAACCGGGACCGAGGCGCTGACACCGACTGAAACTGCTGCGGGTGAGGAGGAGTCGAAGGGTGAGGTCGAGACGCCCAGGCAGGCGGAGGAGGTGGCACGGAGTGCAGAGGTGCCAGTCCTGTTTGGACCGACTAAGCCCAACCCACCCAAAGCCGATATTGCAAGGCCGGATGTCGTCGAAGCCGATATTGCGAAGCCCGTTATTGCCAAAATTATGACTGCAAAGCCTGATATAGCAGAGGCCGGTGTGGTGCGGTCTTCCGGCATGCTCGGTGAGTCGCCTGAGGCGGAGATTGAAGAGGAATCCGGCTGGAGCTTTGGGGAACGGCTGGGCACGGCTTTGGCTGTACTGATCCTGGTTGTGCTTTCGGCTGCGGGGGCGTATCTGTTCTGGGGACGGTACCATTCGGCAGTCGAAAGGCAGGCGGCTGCTATCGCCCAGAGAAAAGCAGCGGATGCATCCCGCATGGCAGGAGCTTCTGCTGGCTCGCGACATATGGGCAGCGATTTGACCGATCCGAAGGCCTGGATAGAAAAGTGGGGGGAGGCAATGCGGTCGAGCGACGCGGCAGCACAGGCCTCATTCTACGCCATCCCGGTTTATCACTATTTGTCGAAGTGGAATGTGAGCCGTGGCGAACTGGTAAAGGAGAAGCAGGCGGCGATCAATGCACGCAAGGGGTTGTATACATTGCGGCTGGAGAAGGTTGTGGTAGAGAAGCATACGGCTTCGGACGCGACGGTTCGGCTGGTGAAGCATTCGATGGTGCAGGTGCTGCCGCACAAGCTTTCGGAGCGGTGGGTTATGTCCCGGCTGCAGATGAAACGGATAGATGGGCAGTGGAGGATCACTTCGGAACGGGATATTCTGCCTGACTGAGCGATGCAGAGGCGCTCAATTTATTAGGACGATTAGGCAGGTTCATGCACAGCGTTGGAGATTCCTGCTGTTGTTTCGATAGACTGGAAGGCACACAGCCGAAGCGGCTTCAGATCTACCTGGAATTGTGCCGGTGTCAGTCTAAACGTAAAGGATTTGCCTCTTATGAAGTTGCGGTTTCTTGTTGTATGCCTCGCGCCAGTTCTTCTAACGACCGCTGCGCGTGCGCAATTCGGCCTGTATGTGAACCCGGTTGGCGTTCATGTGAGCAACTCGAAGATCGATACAGGCCCATTTGCATTTCTGGGTGAAAATACCACGTCGCGTACGTTTTATGGCGCGAACATCGGCGGTTACTATGATTTCTTTCACGCCACCAGAGTCGATGTCGGGGTGGATGTACGCGATTCGATCGTGAAGGGGAACAATGCGTCGCTCAACAGTTTTCTGGTGGGGGTGCGGGTTGCGGCCAAGCCGATCGCAACGTCATTCAAGCCTTATTTGCAGATATCGGGGGGGGTGGGGAGTTCGAAACCGCCGACCAGCACGGTTCACCTGAGCAGGGTGCAGTACGGAATCTTCGGAGGGCTCGACTACACACTGGCCAGCCACGTGGATTTTCGTGTGGTGGAACTGGGTTACGGCTCGGCTGGAACGGTGAGCAGCGGGAATTTTGGCGGGACGGAGGGCCAATTGACCTCGCGCCTGTTCAGCGTGAGTACGGGCCTCGTGTTCCGATTTGGCTTGCCGGGAAAGTAAGGGAAGGTTGTGGCCGTCAATCAGGTCAGGAGAGGCTTACAACCGATCTACGCCGATGGCCCCCGTCAGCAAGAGAGGCGCATCGGGCGACAGATGGCCTGGATTCTGCCGCCTTGGGTCGAGGTGACGGTTTCTTGAAGCAATTTCTCCCGGTTGCAGAGCAAAAGCAGCGATGGATGAATTTGAGTTCAGGGGCTTACTTCAACGTGGGGTCAGCTGCATCATCAGCGGACCCTTCGGGCGGAGGGTGATTTTGGCCTGGACTTCGGGCGGGACTGCCCCGAGATAGCTCATACGCCAGCGGCTCGCTATGGTAGCTATGGAGAAGACGCCTTCCATCCAGGCGAAGCTCTCGCCGATGCACTGGCGACTGCCACCGCCGAATGGGAAGTAGGTGAATTTGGGCCGGGCGGCCTTATTCTCCGGGGAGAAGCGGTCAGGGTCGAAGCGGAGTGGGTCGGGGAAGTATTGTGGGTCGCGGCCCATGATGTATTGGCTGAAGAAGAAGTGCGCGCCGGGCGGGATGCGGTAAGGGCCGAGGCTGACGGGCCTGGTGGACATGCGGCCCATGGCCCAGGCAGGTGGGTAGAGGCGCATGGACTCGGCGAAGACCTGCTCGGTGTAGCGCAGGGCGGGGTAGTCGGCCAGGGTGGGTAGTCGGCGGGTTCTGGGGGCGGTATGGGAACCCATGTCCGAAGGTCCGGATATGGGGCACCCGGAATTTTGGCTGGCTGGAGAGCCGAGGACAACGTCGAGTTCGGCGTGGAGTTTGGCTTCGGCTTCGGGGTTCTGGCTGAGGAGGTACCAGGTCCAGGCGAGGCCGTTGGCGACGGTCTCGTAGCCGGCAAGGAAGATGGTGAGGACCTCGTCGCGGACCTGCTCGTTGGACATGCCGGCGTGCTGGGTGTCGTCTTCGTCGCGGCTGCTGAGGAGCATGGAGAGAAGATCGCCTTTGTCGGGTTGGCCCTGGGCCGCGGCTTGGCGGTGCTGGTCAATGATGCGATCGACGATGGCGTCGAGGCGAGTCTTGGAGCGGCGAAACTTCCTGATGCCGGGGATGGGAAGGTGGAGGAAGGATTCGATCCTGGGGAAGGCGACGATGAAGTTGTAGAGGTCCATGATGATGTTGACCTCATCGTTAATGCTGCGGATGTCGGAGGTGACTTCGCTGTCGAAGAGGGTGCGGGCGACGATCTCGAGCGAAAGGCCCATGCTGGCGGCTGCAATGTCGATGTGCTGTCCGGGCCGCCAGTTTTTTTGCTGGGCGGCCGCGCAGGCGACGATCTGGTCGCCGTAGGCCGCGATACGCTGGCGATGAAAGGCGGGCGCGGCGATCTTGCGCTGGCGCATGTGGATGGGGTCGTCGGAGGTGATGAGACCTTCGCCGAGAAGGATCTTCATGCGGCGGACGGTGCGCTCCTTGACGAAGCTGGCGGCCTGGTTGATGAGGATCTCGCGGATGTATTCAGGGTCATTGATGAAGACGATGGGGGTGCCGAGGAATTTATAGTGGGCGATGTTGCCGTAGGTCTTGAGGAGGTGCTCGAAGAGCAGGATGGGACTGCCTAGTTTGACCCATGGTTTATGGGCGTAGAAGGGTAGGGAACGACGCAGCCCGGGGGGCATGAGCCATTTGCCGGGTTGTTCCGTAGGGGGCATCGGCTCAGGCGGGTTTCCAAGGGTGGGTGAGGGGGTTGTCATTAGAATGCCGGGGGAGGAAGACGTAACGGTGATAGTAGGGATAACGACTGGATAACAGCGGGTTTGACAATCGCGCGCCAGGCGGATCAGGGTGCGAGAGTGGCTAGTCTGATGGACACAATGTGGTGGATGCAGGAGTGAATGTGGTCAATCGTGGCGTCGTCGCGGATGGGGATGACGCGGTGGGGCTCTCGGGCGGCGATCTCTTCGTATTTGTCGTAGGTGCGGCGGTAGAAGTCGTCGGACTCGCGCTCGAAGCGATTCTCGTCGGTGCCGAGCTTTTCCATGTGGCGCTGGTTGCGGCGGCGAGCTCGGCGAAGCGAGGATTCGAGAGAGGGCAGCAGGAGGATGGTGAGGTCGGGTTGGAGGTTGTCGCAGGCGGCGGAGTGCATGGCCAGGATGCGATCGCTGCCGAGCTGGCGCCCGCCGCCCTGGTATGCCTCGGAGGAGTCGGTGTAACGGTCGCAGAGGACGATGCTGCCGGCGACGAGGGCGGGGAGGATGATCCGTGCGATGGACTGAGCGCGGTCGGCGAACATGAGGGCCAACTCGGCGGCGGGAGCGATGGGGCCTAGGGCGGCTTCCGAGCGGGAGTCGAGCAGGATGCCTCGGATTCTGTCGCCGAGAACGGTACTGCCGGGTTGACGGAGGGTCGTCACGCTATGGCCTTCGGCTTCGAGCGAGGCAGCCAGGAGGCGGAGTTGGGTGGTTTTCCCGGAGCCGTCGAGCCCTTCGAAGGTGATGAAATAGCCGCTCGACATAGACATCAGGTTATCGCAGATGGACATCAAGGGGCGGGACGGCATCAGAGGAAAGGAGTGCCGAGCTACAGGATGGAAGACTGGAGGAATCGGTTGCACCCTGTAGAAATGGATGCTGTTTGAAAGTAAACACGAAGCTCAGGGATCGGTCGTGCGGGCCAGAGAGAGGAGCTGGCCAGCTATTGATTCGGGAACTGACGTCGTTTTAGATTGGGGAGGGTTCGATGATTACCGTGATTTTTGTGGGAATAATGGTTGCATTGCTGGTGGTTGCCGGCGTGTTCGGGTTGATGGCGAAGGACAAGAAGCGAAAGGGCCAGAGCGGCTCACCGAATGCGGCATCGGGCAGGGGCAAGGAGGGGCGGGCATCTGGCCTCGATTAAGTCCGGAGATGGACGGTTAAGCAGCGATTTGCACCGCTGAACCTATGAACCGCTGAATCTATGACCTATGACATCGATCGGAGCTTATGCGCGTCGGGCTATTTGGATTGGGCTAC
Source organism: Edaphobacter sp. (assembly GCA_965277575.1). Classification (GTDB taxonomy): domain Bacteria; phylum Acidobacteriota; class Terriglobia; order Terriglobales; family Acidobacteriaceae; genus Edaphobacter. The sequence goes on along the minus strand of CBDIDK010000002.1, from coordinate 990,051 downwards.
GGTGCGGGACGGCTGCCAGGTGACGGTATCGGGGGTGATCGCGATTGCGAGTGGGCCTTCGGCGCCCTCTTTGAGAGATGGGCCAGTGAAGGTGTGGTCGTGGTGGATGCTGTCGGTGTAAAGAAGTTTCATGCTGCCGGTGCCAAGGACCTTGAAACGATAGTGAAAGGCTTCACCAGGAGCCAGGTTCTCGGTTCCGAAGCTGGCGCTCGGGTAATCGACTTCGAGCAGTTCAATGATGCGGGGTGTGCGGTTGATAACGGTGGCTTCGACATAGGGGGAGTGGCAGCCGGTCCCCGCGAGGAGGCAAGCGGAGAGAGCGAGTGCGTGGAGGGAACGCATAGGTTCAAGAGTATCAGGGTAGATGAAAAGCGGCCGGTATTGAGGGATTGCGTCAGCGCGAAGCCAAAACCAATAGCGACGCAGCACCTTGGAACTTCAGGCGGAGGGGAGACATGGCTAAACTCCGTTTTGTTCACATTCCTGTCTCTTCCAGCAATCTTTCGGTGGCTTTTGCCGGCAAAAATCCGAGCTATTCGAAAGGAAACAGCTCCGCATTGGAGAAGGCTGGCTTTTCGAGGATACGAGCGGCCAGGACGGCACCATTGCGATTATCGTGCAGGGTGATGGGAAAGGCGAGGACGCTCCAGGTGAGGTTCCGCTCATCGGCCCTGGGGAGCTTGAGCAGGCCGCGATGAGTTCGGTCGATGTAAGTCTCGCGGGCGACGCAAACGTTCCGGATGACTTCTCGCCAGTCGCGCATGAGGGTGGACATCTCCTCGAATATGCTGCGGCCGAGGAACCAGTCGCGCGGCTGCTGGAAGTAGTGGGCGGCGGCGTCGTTACAGTGCTGCCAGGTGCCGTTCTCATCGAAGACCTGGACCAGAACGTCGGAACCGATGGCCATGGCGATCCGGGAGTAGTAGAAGTCGCGGGCATCAACCACGACGGCTGCGCCGCGGCGCTTAGCTTCGAGGGAGCTAAGCGCATCGAGGAGGTCTTCGACTGAGCTGTGACCTTTAAGGAGATGCATGTCTTCGACTCCGCCGAAGAAGCGCTCGAGGGTGGCTGACAGGATAATGATTGGGACGTGGGGCCGGAGGCGGCGGAGAAGTTCGGCGACCTCGGTTCCGAACTGGCCTGCGCCGAGATGATAGTCGAGCACGGCGATATCGATTTTGTTGAGCACCTCGGTGGCCTCCTCGATGGTGCTGGCGGGGACGCACTCGTAGCGGTGCTGGCGCAGGATGGCGGTACGGAGCAGGAGGTTGGTGGGTTCGTCATCGAGTAGAAGGATGCGCACTGGCTGAATGGCGCGGCTCGGCGGCTGAGAAGAGCTGCTGACGAGACTGTCTGGCGGTTCAATCAAGGTCCTGGTCCCCATGGATTAGGTACGGCTCTTTGTTATACGACTAAAGTCACCACTTAGATGGTTATTTTAGTGTAGATTTCAGGCCGCGAACCACTTCTGGAAACCGGTTGAAGAGAGCGACGGCCCGGAGCCACTGGCGATTTTCGATTGCGGGATAGCCGCTGACCACCTTTCCGGGGGCCACGTCGTTCGGAATGCCGCTTTGAGCGGTCGCAATGGCTCCGTCCCCTACAGTGCAGTGGCCGGCGACGCCGACCTGCCCGGCGAGGATGACATTGTTGCCGATGTTCGACGAGCCGGCAAGGCCAACCTGGGCGCAGAGCAGGGTGTTCACGCCCACCGCGGAGCCGTGACCCACCTGGACGAGGTTGTCGATCTTTGCCCCGGCGCGGATGCGAGTTTCTCCTACGGAGGCGCGATCAATGCAGGCATTTGCCTGGATTTCTACTGAATCTTCGAGGATCGCGGGACCGGACTGGCGGATCTTGTACCAGGCGGCGCCTTCTGAGGAGGGGTCGGGCTGGCGGGCGAAGCCGAATCCATCCGCGCCGATGATGGCTCCGTTCTGGAGGATGACATTGTCGCCTAATCGGCAGTGTTCTCGGACGACAGCGTGAGCGTGGGCGAAAAAGTTGTTCCCGATGTGGACGTGGGGGTAAAGAACGGTATGGGGGAGCAGGGTGGCGTTGTCTCCGAGGGTGACATCGTCTCCGATGACGACATAGGGGCCAATGTGGGGGTTGGCTCCGATGGTGGCCGTGGAGGCGATGATAGCGGTGGGATGGATGCCGGGTGGGTAGGCGGGGGGATGGTAGAAGAACTCGATCGCTTTGGCGAAGGCGAGGTAGGGGTTTTCGAGGCGCAGGGTGGGGGTGGGGAGTTCGGGAAAGGAGGGCTCGACCAGGATGGCGGCGGCACGGGTGGTGCGGGCGAGGCTGGCGTATTTCGGGTTGGCAACGAAGGTGAGATCGCCTGGGGTGGCGGATTCTATGCCGGCAACACCGGTGACCTGCGTATCCGGATCGCCTTGGAGGGTGGCCTGGAGACGCAGGGCTACTTCGGCTAACGTGAGGGCAGGCATGTACCGATTGTAATTCCAGAGGGGAATCCGGACTGGAGTGCTGTTCGCAGAACATATCTTGTTCGAGGGCTGGATCCATACGGTCAGTTGCGGATGGCTACAGGATGATCCAGAGGGTATAGGCGACGAGGATAGCTATGCCAGCCAGCAGGCAGACGTGACGGGCGATGCGGTCGCGCTTGCGTTCTATTTCAAGGAACTGGCCGCTGGCGGCTCCGCGGCCTATTGCGATGAGCGCGATGGCGAAGGCGATGATGGGAAAGAGGAGAGCCATGTCCGGGATTGACTGTGATCGGGTGGCGGTGGGCGGCTAAAGCTTTTAGTTCAGGCGTGTATTGGGGGGGATGAGCGTGTCGAAGAGGTCTTTTTGCAGGGTCGAGTCGGTGGACGAGGGGAGCGGCTTGCGGCGGGACGGCGAGGTGATGACGGCGATGAGCTGGAGATGGGTGAGGGAGGTCCGGGGGATGTACAGGCGCTGCGTGTTAGACCGGATGTCCGGTGGCGTGAGGTGCAGGCCGGCATCGTTGAGCACGTCTTCCAGGAGGCTGATGTCGGTGGGGGCGAGGCCTTCGAGGAGATCGCCGCTACGGAAGGTCATGCGCAGCCAGAGGCCCTCGGTGCGGGGGCGCGCGAGGAAGCTCCGGCGAATGAGGCGCTCGGGGTTAAGGGTGTCGGCGAGATTGAAATCCCGGACATAGCTGATGTGCTTGATGTCGTCCAGAGGAAGCTGGAGGACTCGGCCGCTGAGGTCGAGGAGGTCTATGGTGCACTCGGTAGGCGGGCGATGTAACTGGTGGTGTTGGACGAACCCGGAGAGCGGCAGATATCCGGGAAGGATGGGGCCTGTGAAGCGGCGGACGAGGACCTTTTTGCGGGCGGAGGACATGGGGCTGGCGGATTGTCGCACGAGAGCGGCGCAAGCAACGAAAAAGGTGCATAAAAGGTAGTCAAGTCGCTACTGCTGTGTTACATTTGCATTTTGCGTCTGACACGCATTATCTTCTAAACGCTTGATTCTCTGTCATTTAGTTTCGGCCGGAGGTTTGGTCCGAAGGTGATAAGAATCCAGGCGTCCCGGTTAGGACCGGCTTGGAGTAAACGTAACAGATATGGCCGACTACATCTATCTGCTTGAGAACCGACTTTCGAAAGCCCAGCAGTCCTCTTTGAGGACGGTCCGCGAAGTCGCTCGATCGAAAGGGCTTACCGTGTTCCTGGTAGGCGGGGCGGTGCGCGACCTGACCAGCGGGTCGCCGGTGCGCGATCTGGATCTAGTGGTTCAAGGAAACGCGCTTAAGATAAAGAAAGATATAGAGAAAGCCGGCGGTGTCCTGACCGGCGAGTCGGAGGCCGGACAGGCGCTGTTTGTGCGGTTTCCGGGTGGCGTTCGGATGGAAATCGGAAGCACGCTGTCGGTCACCTATTCGAAGCCTGGGAAGCCGGTGGTGAAGCCTGCGACGATCCTCGAAGATCTGCGGCGACGGGACTTCACGGCAAATGCGATGGCGCTCTCTTTGAACGACGGCTCCTACGGATTGCTGATGGATCCGCTGAACGGGGTGGCGGACATCGAAAACCGCGAGCTCCGGCTGGTGAGCAATTACGGATTCATCGAAGACCCGGTTCGGATGATTCGGGCGGCGCGGTACATGGCGCGGCTGGGCTGGCAGATGGACGAGAAGACGCAGGCGCGGTATGAGACGGGCAAGCAGGAAGGGTATATATCGGCGATGGGGGAGTTCCATCGCGGGTATGAGACGGAAGAGATCTTCCATGAGGAAGACCCGCTGCGGGTGCTGAGGCGGCTGGAGGCGGAGGGGTGGATGAAGCACCTGTTTCCGGGGCTGTCGGCGGCAAAGGCGAATGTGCCGGAGCTGGAGCGGCTGCGGGAGAGCCAGACGCAGTTGCAGATGCAGGGAATCCATCCTGAGGCGGCGGTGGCGAACTTTCCTCTGTTGACGGCGAAGTTGACTCCCGCGGAGATTACGGCGCTGAAGCGGGGATTTGCGCGGCACGGGTTTGTGACCGAGATCGAAGCTCTCGAAGGTGAGGCAAAGGAGTTTGCGGCGCAGTTTTCCGCGAAGACCGCAGCCTCGCCGTCGCAGGCCTGGAAGCTGTTGCATTCGGCCAAGCCGGAAGCTGTCCTGTGGGTGGCGCATACGAGCAAGAATCCTGGAGTTCAGGCGAAGTTCAAGGCCTTCTACATGGAGTGGCCGCAGGCGAGACAGCGGCTGCCCTATACGCTGATGCAGGAGATGCGTATCGTTCCCGAGTTGCCTGAGTACGACGAACTCCAGGAAAAGGTGTTCTTCGAGCTGATGGATGGCAGGCTGGGGACGGTGGAGGAGATGAAGGCGTACCTGGAGCCGCATTCGCCGCCGGCCCCGCCACCGGCTGTGCATCTGCGGCGTCCGCGAGCACCGAAGAAGGATGCCAAACCGGCCAAGAGCCGCAAGAAGGCAGTCGCCCCGGAGATGGTGGCCGGGGTAGAAGGTCTTCCGGATGGTGTCGGCCAGGCGGCTGCAACGGTGCCTCCGGTCAAAGCTGAGAAGAGCGCCGCTCCGGTAAAGACTGCTGCGGCAAAGGTCAGTCCGGCGAAGACGGCGGCACCGGCTAAGAAAGTTCCGGCTAAGAGCGTTCCGGTGAAGAGCGTTCCGGCGAAGGCCGCTGCCAGGAACGTACCTGCCCCTGTCAAGAAGGCGGCTGCACCGGTTAAGGCTGCCGCTAAGGCCCCGGCGAAGAAGGCTATTGCGGTGAAGAGCCCGGCAAAGAAGTCAGTCGCTGAGGCTTCGGGGAAGAAGTCGGCGGTAAAGCCCGCATCTTCCGGGAAACGATCACCGGCAACGGCCGCGGCAAAGAAGGGCGGCGGCAAGGCGGACGCGAAGAGAGCACCTTCAAAGAAGATTGCGAAGAAGGTTGGGGCGAAGAGTGCTCCTGCGAAGAACACCGTGGCTCCGGTGACGAAGAGCGCCGGAAGAAAGTCCACCAAGGCAGTCGTCAAGAAGCCAAGGTAGATTGGGCAGTTTTCCTTCAGCGGTGACGCTTGAGGAGAATGAGCGCAGTAAGAAAAAGGCCGCCGGCGGTCGAGACCATCAGCAAGATGGCGTGGCGGTAGGCCGCCTGGGTCGCGGGCGGTGTGGCGGCGGTGTTGTCCCGGCACTGGGTGCATCCCTGGGGACGGGCGGCCGGCGCGAGACCCAGAACGGTGCCGAGAAGAACGATCTGCCAGAGGCGTAACCAGCTCATTGGAAGAAGGCTAGAAGGGCGAAGAGGAAGAGCCAGAGCAGGCCCATGGCGTGCCAGTACCAGGCGGCTCCATCGACCATGATTTGCCGGGTCTCCAGGCTGCGCGAGACGTAGAGGCCGACAAACGCGGCGAGCAGGCCGCCGAGGCCCAGGATGAGATGGAAGGCGTGGACGCCGGTGATGAGATAGAAGAAGTGGCTGCTCTGATTCGTCTTGAAGAAGACATGCTGGACGGCGAGCTGACCCCAGGCGACCCACTGGCCGGCAAGAAAGAGGATGCCCAGAGCGATGGACGCGGACAGCCAGGGCAGCGTTCGGCGGGTGATGGGTTTGCCGAGACCGAGCCACTCGTCCATGACATCGTGCTCCCGGAACATCTGGCGGCGGGCAATCTCCATCGTTACGGAGCTGAGCAGAAGGACGGCGGTGTTGAGCCACAGGATGGGTGGGATGGCGGTGGGGAGCCACTCGTTGACATAGCGGTTGTAGGCGTCGAAGTGGCCGGAGGACTGGTTGACGAAGAAGGTGCTTACGATGGCGACGAAGAACATGAGGTCGCTGGCCAGGGCAAAGAAGATGCCCATGCGGTAACGTCGCAGGCGCTCGTGCGGGCCTCGGCTGCCGCGGGCGCGATCGTTCCAGTTGTCGTTGTCGCCGCCGCCGCCGGTGCGTTTGTCGGTAGGGGGGCGGCGGCCGGAGCCGTGGTCGTGATCTTCGACGCGACGCTTGCGGTCCGGCTCGGTTCTGGTTGGCGTGATGGTTGCTGGCATGGAGGCGGCCTTTCAGCGCACGCGTTGTGGACAGCTTACTCCGGTTTTAGATCTGTGGTGTTGTCGGGGGTCCATTGGGGCAGGAAAATGTCCCCGGCTGGGGTGGAGCGGTAGTCGCACGGTGCTCGATGGACGGAGATGGAGTCCATCTGAATCTGATCATCGGATGCAGGATCGGGGTGAAAAGGCTCCACCGAGGAAATTGAAGATGCGTTGATCGCCGGGTGCCATTCGAGGGTGGTGGCGTGCCATGGGTTTTGTGGAGCAAGCGTTCCGCGGGAGAGGCCGTGTGCGAGGTTATAGAGGAAGATGAGCTGGCAGGAGGCGAGGAAGATGGCGGCGTAGGTGATGTGGAAATTAAGAGGAAGAGTATGGGCGAGGAGCGCGCCTGCGGGGCTGAGAGCGCCGTTTGCGCCGGGGATTCCGGTGAGCTGGGCGTATTGGCGGGGCTCGCCTGCGAGGCCGGTGAGGTGCATGGGGAGGAAGACGGCGTAGGCGCCGAGCAGGGTGGTCCAGAAGTGGAGGCGGCCGAGGCGCTCGGACATGAGGCGAGGCGGTTGGCCGAGCGCTGAGGTAATGAGAGGGAACCAGTAATAGGTTCCGGCGTAGAGGCCGAAGATGCCCGCCATAGCCATTATGAGGTGGAAGTGAGCGACGACGAAGAAGGTGTTGTTGAGGTACTGGTCGAGAATGGGCTGGGCCAGAATTGGTCCGGTGAGGCCGCCGGTGATGAAGAGGCTGACGAAGCCGAGGGCGAAGAGCATGGCCGTGGGGAAGACCGGACGTGAGCGCCAGACCGTGGCGAGCCAACTGAGGACCTTGGCGGAGGCGGGCAGGGCGATGGCCATCGATGAGATGGAGAAGACGGAACTGGCGAAGGGGTTCAGGCCGGAGACGAACATATGGTGTCCCCAGACGAGGATGCCCAGAAAGCCGATGAGAAGAGTCGTCGCGATCATGGTGCGGTAGGCGAAGACAGGGCGGTGGCTGAAGTTGGCGAGCAGCATGGACGTGAGGCCCATGCCGGGGAGGATGGCGATGTAGACCTCGGGATGCCCGAAGAACCAGAACAAATGAAGCCAAAGGAGTGGGCTGCCGTTGCTGCCGGTGTGGAGCGCTCCATTGACAAGATCGCCGGTGGGGAGGAAGAAGCTGGTGCCGGCGTGGCGGTCGCAGAAGAGGAGCAGGATGGCGGCGAGCAGGACCGAGAAGGCGAGGATGCTGAGCAGCGCGGCGGTGAACCAGCCCCAGACGGTGAGGGGCAGGCGATCCCAGGTCATGCCGGGGCAGCGGTGGCGGACGATGGTGGTGAGGGTGTTGATGGAGCTTGCGGTGGACGCGATGGCGAAGAGGGCGATGCTGAAGAGCCAGAGGTCCATGCCCTGGCCCTGTCCCGGGCCGGCGCTGGGAACGGCGCTGAGGGGCGGATAGGCCGTCCAGCCGGAGATGGCGGCGCCGCCGGGAACGAAGGTGGAGCTGAGGAGGGCGATGAGAGCAAGGGCCGTGAGCCAGAGGCTGGCCGCATTGAGGGCGGGGAAGGCCATGCGGCGCGCGCCGATCTGGGACGGGAGGATCAGGTTGCCGAAGCCGGCCTGCGGGGCTGTGGTGAGGACGAAGAAGAGCATGACGGTGCCGTGGATGGTGACCAGGGCGAGATACTCTTCGGGCAGGATAGGGCCATGGAGCGGGAGCGGCCAGTTGGGCCAGACGAGGTGGATGCGCATCAGCAGCGAGAGGATGGTGCCGATCGCGACCGAGACCAGGGCGAGCGCGAGGTACTGGAGGCCGATGATGCGGTGGTCGGTGGTAAAGAGGCGAGAGAGCAGGGCGGGGGGCTTAGGGCTCAGGGCGGAAGAGCTCTTCGGCTGCGGGGTCATGGCTTCGCCCCCCTGCGGTGAGAGGCCAGCCAGGCGTAGAACTGCGCGGGAGAGACGACGCGGAGGGTGGCGTTCATGCGATAGTGGCCGAGGCCGCAGAGCTGGGTACAAAGGATTGCGTAGGTGCCGGGCGCGGTGGGGGTGAAGTGGAGATGAACTGTCTGGCCGGGGATTGCGTTCTGCTTCAGACGCATCTCGGGTATGGAGAAGCCGTGGATGACATCCTGGGCGTGGAGGCGGAGGTCTACTTCGCGGTTGACGGGGAGGACGAGCTGGGAGGCGACCTCATCATCCGCAGAGTGGGGATCAGCAGGGTCGAGGCCGAGGGAATTCCCTTCGCCAGGGGCGACGAGCTGGGGGCGGGTGATGCCGAAGGTGGCGTCCGGGCCGGGGTAGCGGAAGTACCAGGCGAACTGGACGCCGGTGACCTCGACCTGGAGGGCGGCCGGGTCGGCGCCTGTGGTGCGGTTGGCGGCCCACAGACGTTCGGCCTTGAGCGTGAGAGCGGCGAAGAGGACGGCAAGAGCGGCCAGAGGAACATATTCAATGCGCCAGACGTGGGTGGACTCAGGGCGGCGGCGGAGCAAGAGGCCGGTGAGCAGGATGAGGTGAGCGAAGGCGAGGAGGGCGAGGGCGATCCAGAGGTTGAGCAGGAGATGACGGTCGAGCGCGAGACCGTGAGCGCTGGCGTCCGCCGGAAGATTCCAGCGGGCGAGGAGGAGCGTGGCGGCATCGGTGAGCGAGAGCGGTGGGATGCTGGAGAGCGTCACGCTACAAGGATACCGCCTGCGGCTTCTGTATCGACGGGATTGGAGTCGCCGAATCCGCCTTTGCTCCTGGTAGCGGAGTGGTCGATGAAGGGTGGCCCGTTGATGAGTATGTTGATGTGGCGCTCGAATGCGGCACGGGAGATTCAGCTTCGGAAGGGAAGTCGACCGAGGTGATGATCGTCCGGGTTTAGCGCGCCTGTGGGATGTCGGGGGATGCGGGTTGGGCGCGAACTACGTTGAGAAAAAGCTGGTGAACGCGTGGGTCGGCGCTGAGTTCGGGATGGAAGGTGGCGGCGAGGAGATGGCCTTCGCGGACAAGGACAGGGAAGCCGTCGCGGGTGGCCAGGACTTCTACCTGCGGGCCTGCGCGGGTTATACGAGGAGCTCGGATGAAGACCATTTCGAGCGGGCCGCCGGGGAGTTCGGTGGGCGCGGTGAGGATAGTGGAGTCGAGTTGGCGGCCGTAGGCGTTGCGTTCGATGGTGATGTCGAGCGCGGCGAGTGAGGTTTGGGCGGGGTGCTGGACGTCGGTGGCAAGGAGGATGGCGCCGGCGCAGGTGCCGAAGGTGGGTGTTTGCCGAACGAAGGTAGCGAGGGTGTCCATGAAGCCATGCTGCTCGAGGAATTTGAGCATCGTGGTGGATTCTCCGCCGGGGATGATGAGGCCGTCGATGGGAGCCGGGTGCGCGAGTTGATTGGGCGTGCGAATGAGGCGGGTGTCTACGCCGAGGTCCCGGAGCGTCCGGGCGTGAGCCTCATATGCACCCTGCAGTGCGAGGATGCCGATGGTAAGCGCTTTTGCCGGGTGTTCGTTCATGTGCGTAGCCGCTGTCGCACTGTTGTCCTGGGCAGGTCATAGCAGCTCGGCTGAATACAAAGTGGTGTCAGGCAGCGTTTGGTCATGCGATCACTTGAAGTATAGAGGAGCGAGTGGGGGATGCGTGACGCACGAATTTTCCTCGGACGACCGCGAGATCGTCTCCTGGCGAGTTTGCAACGTTTTTGTATGAATCATGCCCGATTGAAGAGGAGAAGCCGCTTATAGACGTACTACAGCTTCCCCTTCTGGAACGAGCTACTATCCGCCAGGCTTAGGAGATGGCTGAGCCCGCGAGCGTGCATCTCGCGTTCGAACCCAGCGTGGTCGAGGTACTGGACGGCCTCCATGCCGCAGGCTTGGGCAGCGGCGATGTTGTCGGCGCGGTCGTCTATGAAGAGGATGTTTGCGGGCGCGGTGTTGAGGCCTTCGGCGGCGTGATCGTAAATGGCGGGGTCTGGCTTGGCGAGGCGGACTGCATGGGACCAGGTGTGATGGTTGAAGGCTTCGATCCAGGCGTGGCGGGCGCGGAGGCCGGCCTCCATGGCGTCGGGCATGTTCGAGAGGATTCCGGTGCGGATGCGGGCCTGTTGCAGGCGGGCTACCCATTCGAGCATAGGAGCGTTGAGGGTGGACCAGAAGTCGACGTCGGCGGCGATGAGGCGTTCGATCTGGGTGGGGGTGAGGAGGATTCCTGCTCCGGCGGCGACGCTGGACCAGTAGGCGTGGGCGTTCAGGTGGCCGCTGTCGTAGGAGTTTCGGTGGGCCCAGTATTCACGGTGGAGGAGATCTTCGCTCAGGCCTGAAATGTGGCGCATTTGGGACCAGGCGGCGGGGTCGGGAGGGCCGGACAGGACCAGGCCGTAATCGAACAGAACTGCTTGAATGTGTGGCATGAGTGAATAGTGTAAGCGAGCGGCTGATGGTATACGACGGATACCTCCCGATTCGATAAGCGGCAGGTGATTGACGCCCGTTCCGTACGAATGACATTGGAGCGCGTCGGCATGGAACAATAGGAAACGGTGAGCCTTCGATTTTCAAATCGGACGGGCTGGGATGTGGGGGAGAGCGGGTTTGCGGCCGCGATCCGGGAGGCCCGGGCTTCTGGTCAGAGCCTGCTGGACCTGACCGTGTCCAATCCTACCGTTTGCGGGTTTGAATACGATGCGGACGCGATATTGAGTGCGCTGGGCGATCCGGCGGCGATGACGTACGACCCCGACCCGCGAGGGCTGCGCTCGGCGAGGGAGGCTGTGGCGGGGTATTATGCCGGGCATTCGGCTGAGCTGGACCCGGATGCGCTGGTGCTGACGACGAGTACAAGTGAAGGATATGGGTATCTTTTTCGGCTGTTGTGCGACGCGGGAGATGAGGTACTGGTGGCGCAGCCGACCTATCCGCTGTTTGATTTTCTGGCTGGCCTGGAGGATGTGACGCTACGGGCTTATCCGCTGTTCTATGACTTTGGATGGTGGATCGACTTTGCGGAGCTGGAGCGGCGGATTGGACCGAGGACGCGGGCGGTTGTGGTCGTCCATCCGAACAACCCTACGGGCCATCCTACCGGGCCGGCTGAAAGGCGCAGACTGGAGGAGATTTGTGTGCGGCATGGGCTGGCATTGATTGTGGACGAGGTGTTTCTGGATTATCCGGTGGAAGACGGGTTGAAGCTGGCGAGCTTCTCGGTGGGACCGCACCCGGTGTTGACGTTTGTGCTGAGCGGGATGAGCAAGATCGCGGGGCTGCCGCAGATGAAGGTGGGGTGGCTTGCGGGGTTTGGGCCGGAGGCGGTTCTGGCCGAAGCGCTGGGGCGGCTGGAGGTGATTGCGGATACTTTTCTGTCGATGAATGCTCCGGCGCAACTGGCGCTGCCAGTCTGGCTTGCGGGTCGGCGAGGAATTCAGCGGCAGATTCTGGAGCGGGTGCGAGGGAATCTTGCCCTGGCCCGAGCCGCCGGGGTGGAGCCGCTTCGGGTGGAGGCGGGATGGAGCGCAATTCTCCGGACCGTTCAGCATGGGTCTGGTGGGGATGAGTTGGTGCGGAACGCAGGTGTGGTGGTCCATCCAGGTTCGTTCTACGGAATTGCCGAACGCGGCCGGGTTGTGGTGAGTTTGATTGGGCCCGCGGAGGACTTTCGGTTGGGGATGCAGAAGATTGCAGAGGTCGCGTGGTGGAACCTAGATGGATAACATTTCATGCGGTGCATGTAAGGTAGAGGATTGATAAAATTATGTAAAGCACTGATTATAAATATAATAATTTCATTGATTCTATGCAAGTCAAATTAGTAAGCCTTAGCATTATGACGGCGAACAAATTCAGTGTTGGAGGAAGGGGTTCGATTCGCGTTCCGCGCCGATGGTGGTTTTTAGGCCATGGCCAGGGATCACGGTTACCTCGTCGGGCAGGGTGAGGAGGCGATCCTGGATGGATGTGATGAGCTGGCGGGTGTTGCCGCCCGGCAGGTCGGTGCGCCCGACGGAGCCGTTGAAGAGGGTGTCGCCTGCGATGAGCAGGGATCGGGCGGGGAGATAGAGGCAGACGCTGCCCTGGGTGTGGCCCGGGGTGTGCAGGATGGAACCGGAGATGCCCGTGATTGCGATGAGCTTTCCGTCGTCGAGGATGTCGTCGGGTAGGGGGACTTCGGGGGTGGCGACGCCAAGCCAGCCGGCCTGGATATCCATCATCTTCACGAGGGGCAGATCGTTCTGGTTGTAAAGGATGGGAGCTCCGGTGAGTTGCTTGAGGCGGGCGGCTCCGGCGATGTGATCGATGTGGGCGTGTGTCACGACGATCTGCTTGACGGTCAGGCTGTGCTGGCGAAGGACGGCCATGATGCGGGGGATGTCGTCGCCGGGGTCGATGACGATGGCTTCGAGGGAGTTCTCGTCGCCCAGAATGGAGCAGTTGCACTGAAGGGCGCCGACGGTAAGGATTTCGTGGATCATGTCTTCAAGGATAAAGGCCGACTACGGATGTGCGCGGAGCCGGTGGATTTAACGGCAAGTGCAATAGGGGTGAGTGCTCCGTTGAGGATCACTTCAGGGCTGCGAGGCGGTCGTATTCATCCTGCGTGATGCGGAGGAAGGAGCCGTGGCGGAGGCCGGCTGGGAAGGTGATCCGGCTTGATGCATCGGTCCAGCTTTTGAGATCGGGGGAGAAGATGGCCGCATAGCGCTGCGGCTTCCGGTAGTGGTCGTAGTAGGCGAGAAAGCCGCCGGGGACGGGAATGATGGCGGCGCCCTCGGACCAGGTCTCGGAGATGGGTGGGCTGATGTGGGTCCAGGGACCTCCGAGGGTGGGGGCTTCGGCAGTCTGGAGATGCTTCTCGAGCGGGGTCTTGCGTTCGTCCTTGAAGATGAGGTGAAAGCTGGGGTGTTTGGAGGTGCCGGTCTGGAGGAGTGTGGCGTCGATGACGCTGTAGCCAGGATCGAAGAAGACCTTTGCGGGAGCGAGTTGGCTGAAGTCGGGGGTGGTGGTGAAGAAGATGCGGTGGTTGAGGGCGCCATCGCCGGAGTCGTCGCCGGGAAAGCGTTTGGGGATGGTGGAGGACCAGAAGATGAGCCAGCGTTTGTGGTCGGGCTCGTAGTAGAGAGCGGGAGCCCAGACGTTGAGGGCGGAAGGTTCGTTGTCCATGACCGGGAGCTGCTGCTGTGGAGTCCAGTGCAGGAGATCGGTCGAGGTGGAGTGTCCGATGACAGCAGGCGTGCGCCAGGACCATGTCCAGACCATGTGGAATGTGTCATGGGGACCGCGCTGGAGGAAGGGGTCGCGGATGAGTTCGCCGGGCTGGGTGGGGCGCAGGATGGGTCTGCCCTGGTTGGCGAGGGTCCAGTGGTACCCGTCGAGGCTGATGGCGTAGTAGACGCCGTCTTCGCTATTTCCTTTGAAGCCGGCGAAGAGCCAGGGACCTGTCGGCCCCGGATGGCTCAACTGGTGCGCGGGGACTGCGGCGGCGCAGGCCAGTGCGGAGAGGAGCGTCAGGGCAGCAAGCTTCAGCATAGGTGATTATGGCCTGAGTTGCGGACACGAAAAATGCGCAAGCCTCAGCCTGCGCATCGTTACGTGAGAAGGGGTTACTTCTTAGACTTGGGCTGAGTGGTGGTCTGGGTGGCCGGGTGCGAGGCGGTGCCGGAGAGGACGGAATGTTCTCCGCTGGCCCGCGAGAGCATGACGGTAAGCCCAATGGAGGTGAGCATGAATGCGATTGCGGAGTAGGTTGTCACCTTGGTGAGGAGACTGGCTGCGCCACGAGGACCGAAGGCTGTCTGGGAACCCTGACCGCCGAAGGCTCCGGCGAGATCGGCCGATTTGCCCTGCTGGAGGAGTACGACACCTACGATGAAGAGCGAGACGATCACATGGAGAACTACGAGGAGATAGAGCATCGGGCTAGTCTGGTGACCTCTTGAGATTTGCGCCTGAAGGGAACGCTCCAGGAGATGTTCGGGAGGCATGGAGGGCGGGGAACCAAGCCGCTACGCCATGCGTCAACTGCAATTCAGTCTATCACTGGGCCTGCTGGAGGCCAAGATGCCGATGTGATGCTGGCGATATCGAGGCGGCCTGCAGGTATTAGAGTCGCAGCGGGCCGCAGGTGACCCACGCTGCGAAAGAAGGCAAAATCCTGTACGCGCCGTAACTAAAGTTGGGGTCGTGCGTCTCATGTCGGAATTCATATCTTCCAAGGCGGTTACATAGATGGCTTCAGAGATAAATCGTAGCTTTGCATATGGCTCGATACGCACTTGCGGTGCGATGCTCCGCAAGGTCGATCGCGTCTCGTTATTGGGGTCGATAGCATTCGCTTTTTTGCTGGCGGCGGGGATGGCAGCTTCTGCGCAGACGCCCCCGGTTGGAGCCAAGGCTCCTAACTTTACGTTGTCTACGCCAACCGGCCAGCCGCTTCGGTTGTCCAGCCTGACGAGCAAGGGGACGGTGGTCCTGGTGGTGCTGCGCGGCTTTCCTGGATACCAGTGCCCCTATTGCATGAAGCAGGTACACGACTTCGTAGAGCATGCCCCTGCGTTCGCAGCGAAGAAGGCGGATGTGCTGCTTGTGTATCCCGGACCGCCTGCGGAACTAGACGCACATGCGAAGGAATTTCTGGAGAAACAGGCCGAGTTGCCGGCGAATATACAGCTTGTGACGGACCCGGACTACACCGTGACCAACCAGTATGGATTGCGCTGGGACGCCCCTCACGAGACGGCGTACCCTTCGACTTTCATCTTGGATCGCACGGGCAAGGTACTGTTCGAGAAGGTAAGCCATAGCCATGGAGACCGCACGTCGGCTGAGGATATCCTCAACCAGCTTCAAGGACAGTAGATGTGCGAGGGTGTCACTCGATGGGCTTGGAGTCGGTGCCGAGAACCGGTCCCAGATTTGCCGCCTGCGCGAACAGGATGAGATGGTGTCCACCTTTGCCGGAGCCGAAGGAGGCGGGAAGCGGCACCTGAACTGTTTTTTCCGTCGGGCCATGCACGGTGGCGATGCGGGCGAGCGATCGCGCCACAGCCACATGCGTGAGTGTGCGCCCGGAG
Source organism: Edaphobacter sp. (assembly GCA_965277575.1). Classification (GTDB taxonomy): domain Bacteria; phylum Acidobacteriota; class Terriglobia; order Terriglobales; family Acidobacteriaceae; genus Edaphobacter. Next base: position 974,569 of record CBDIDK010000002.1, on the reverse strand, counting down.
TTCTCGCCATGAAGCACGCTGGAACGGTCAAGGTCGTCGGCAAGTACCGCGGTGATGTCTGCCCCTTGCGGAGAGCTTGTTCCATCGGCGGTGAAGGTCAGGTTGAGAACGCCCCCCACGACCGTCGCGGATAGGATGTGCAAAGGCATCCGCGGGCGGCCACTCTCGTGCTCAATCGCCCGCTCCAGGCCATCTCTATCGCTTCCGACGATCTGCTGGGCGCCGTTGATCACCATCTGCGGCGTGTAGACGCTATCGAGCCGGAAGCGACTCCCGTAGGCGTTCTGCCGGACGGTGTAGATGGTGGAAGAGTAGGGATCGGACCATCCCAAACCGTTCCAGTAGGTGACGTGTTCACTGACGCCGACGATGAGCTGGCCGGCTGCGGTCCGGGTGCCATCAATCTGCCGAAGGAGCGCATCGGCGGGCGGGCAACTGGAGCATCCTTCGGAGGTGAAGAGCTCTACAAGAACCGCCGGGGCATTTTTGTCCGAGGCCGGCATGTGGGCGGTCTGCGGGCGTAGCGGCGGTTGGCCGAACAGCAAGGGTAAGAGTGCCAGGGGAGCTAGCTTCGAGGATCGCTTCATATTGTCTCCTGCGTGTAGGCCATGTATCTGACGCCGCCGGGAGGGTATAGGTGACAACGAATCGTTGAGCATCCCTGAAGACCGCAGGCCCGCAGACCCGCAGGAAGAGATTCTTCCCTTGATGTCAGGGCGCTCCGCCCCGTTGCCGAGAGCATCAGGCTTCCATCGTCGATCAACCACCTGCTCCCGAACAGTGCGGCCGGCTGAGCGTCTCGTTGATTGAATCAAGATTGGGACCGGCGTCGTTGTGCCGGAGAATTTCGTCGTTGAATGAAACCACGTAGTAAATGGCAGCCCGGCGGCTGAATCCCACATCCGGCATAAAAACCCCGGTGATCGGCGTTACTGGGAAAGTTTTCAACCCTAAACGAATCGAGCCCGATGGGGGAACATTTTCAACTTCGGGGGAATGCGGACTTGAAGTAGTTGTAAGCCGCCTTGGTTTTTGAAGTGGTGAATGCTCATTTTCGCAATCATAGGCGGCGGAGAGTTATTGGTGGGGAGAAGACCGGCTATGGAGTGGTTTCACACGCGAAGCTCGTAGCGGCTTTGATATCGCCGCCTTGATACTTTGGCCAGCGTGGCCACGAGCACATTGGCCTCGTCCGGGCGGCTCCCTTGTTCTGGTCCGAAACGACCAGCCCAGCGGGGGCGACACCCTTGTCTGCCCACGCGTCGAGAACTCCTACGGTATCGAAGCCGGCATTGAAGACACCGCGGCCGTGACCATAGCCTGGAATCAGGTAAAGCCGCATGAAAGCGTCCGCGCGGGTCTGGCCCATGGCCTTCACGATGCGGCGGTACAGCATGACGGAAGCGTCTGTCGGAATGGTGGAGTCAGCCGTGCCATGGACGAGGAGCAGCTTGCCCCCACGCCGCTCAAAGGGAGTCAGGTCCGCCAGACTGCCGTCGTCTTCGGCCGATTGTTGAAGGATGCCCGGAATCCATTGTCCCCCCGGGCCGCCGGTATTTACGTCGAAGGTAAGGGCATTGAAGTGAGTGTCTTTGGTGAGAAAGAATCGCAGCACCCCATCTCCGACGATGTAGTAGAACGAGTTAAGCAGAGCGATTGGAGGATGGAATGGATGGTGCAGTAGCCCCGTGCTCCCCACCAGATCGGCTCCTCGTAGAAGGTTATAGCCCGGCTCCGAGTTGATACCATTCTGCACGGTGAAATCTGAAACCGACGGTTTGGTGAAGGCCGCTATCGTGCGCTCCTGGCCGTCCGACAGGCACCCTTTGCGGTCCTTACCGTCGGGGCAGCGCAGGGTAGCTGCGTCGAAATCGCAGCCGCCTGGATCGCTGACGATCCCATCTTTAAGACCGTCTAGGGCGTCGCAGGCGTCGAGCACCTTATCGCGGAGCAGCTTTGTTTTCGCCGGCGGTAGCCACCCGGATTTGGTGTACATCGCCTGCGAGACTCGGATGAACTGGAGATCGCTTTCGATCTGGTTCCACGCTGCGTATGCTGCAATGACGCCGTCGTAGTCGGCAGGCCAACGGTCGACGACCTTCATGGCCTCGCGGCCTCCGGTCGAGCCGCCGACGAAGTACATGCGCGCGGGTACACTTCCGTAATGCATCCTGATCAATGCCACGGCTACGTCATGCGTCTTCTTCAGGCCGTCGGACGCAAAGTTTTTTCGCTGCTCGTCGTTGAGGGCGAACCGCGCGTTCAATGCGTTCAATATGTCGGGGAGAAAGAGGTAATGATGATGGTGGCCGGAGTCGCTGCCGAACGTTGCGTAGCCTCTCGCAAGCGGCCCCGCTTTATGCTTTTCGCCAACGACGGTGGTCCCCAGTCCATCAGATTGACGCAGGTAGCCATTGAACGCGCCTCCCCCGAACTGCACCGCTTTGCTATTCCACGCATCGGGTAAATTGATCTCGAATCTGATCGGGTCGGCCGCAGGATCGACGGACAGTATCCGCCCGAAGACCTTACAGAAGCCGCCCCGGGTTTTGCTGTCATGTTTGGCGGAGGTTATGATGGCGCCGCGCGTCGGAAGAGCAATCTCGGCTGGATCGATTTTGCGGTTCTTCAAGCTACCGCATGGCCCCGGCGCTGCAAAAGAACTTACTGCCGAAAGCACAAACACCGCAGCGGACGCCCAAACACGTATCATTCATGACCTCATAAGGTATAGACGCGAAATGCTGACCATGCTGCCGAAAGCCAACGACTGAGCGGACCTTGGATAACTCTCGTTGCAAGCTGCTCGTGTCCATGTTCCATGCGTCACCTCCGACTTTCCAGCTTAGCTCGTAGCGAACCATAGGAGAGCAAGGCGGGAAGCTTCAAGGAAATAGGGAGGGACCGGAGGCGATACTGCGGTTGTATCGTACGAGTATCTTTTCGCCCGGAGTTACGATGAGCTGTTCGCTGCCCCGGTCGAGATGGGTAGAGCAATGCCGGTTCGGATTAAAACCAGGTGGCGGCTTTATAACGCTCATACTCTTCTCCGAAGGAGGCTGCCAGGACGCGCTCTTCGTTGCGCGCGCGAACGATCTGGAGCGGTACGATCGCCAGCAAGCCCAGGAGAAGCCAGGGACGACCTGCGAACAGGGCGGCTCCAACAAGTGTGAGTGTGCCGAACAAATAGATTGGATTGCGAATGTGGGCGTAGATGCCCGATGTGACCAGGGCTTGCGCCTTGGCTTGCAGGGCGAAGGAGCTTCCGAGTTGGACGCGCGAGATAAGCAGGAGAATGAGAGATGGAAGGCCGATCAGGACGCCGGCAATTCTGATGGGAGTCCACGGTTCGCTGGAGGAGGCAAGGACCATACAACCCATCGCGATGACCAACAGGATCGCCGTACTGAGGTTAAGCTTCATCTTGCGTCTAGCTCAACGTGGTCTGGGCGAACTTGCGGACCATGGCAAGAAGCAGACGGCGGTCGCTTTCGGAGAGGTTTGCGGAGTAGCGCTGGATCTGGGTGAGGAAGCGAATTTCGTCTTCGCCGAGGTTGAGACTCGACATCTCCTTGCCGATGACCTCTTCGGCGAAGAATTCGGAGAGCTGGAGGTCGAGGGCGCGGGCGATCTTCTGGAGCGTCTCGAGGGAGGGGACCGTGTGGCCGTTTTCAACCCGGGAGAGATAGCAGCGCAAAAGGCCGGTACGTTTTTCGATGTCGCCCTGAGACATACCTTTCTGGAGCCGGTAGCCTCGAATGGTCGTACCAATGTTCATCGCGATCGAAAGAGCCTCGACAGGGTTGGTTGCGGTGTGGCTGGGAAGTGTTTGCAGGTCAGTCATTAGCCACAAAGTAAACATACGCACGTGGCTGGTCAATGGCTAATTTTGGGGTTGAGGAAATTCTGTACCAGCCGAGGTTCGCGAAGAGGCAGTTGCGCGAAGAGAGTTGAAGCTTCACTTGAAGGCGGCGAGGAGTTCGTTCCTTGAATTGCATTAGTAATTCAGTTAATAACCGGAAGCTATCGTGGTCGGAGGTGATGCTTTGAGGCGAATGTCAGGCCATGTGCATTCCGCCGTTGACGTCGAGGGTGTGGCCGGTGATGTAGCTTGCTTCTTCTGAGGCGAGGAAGGTTACGGCATAGGCGACTTCGAGGTCGGTGCCGACGCGGCCGAGGGGAATGAACTGGGCGTGGGCAGCCTTCTGGTCTTCAGTGAGGACCGCGGTCATGGGGGTGGCGATGTAGCCGGGGGCGACGGAGTTGACGGTGATGGTGCGGCTGGCAAGTTCGCGGGCGAGAGATTTGGTAAGGCCTATGAGTCCAGCCTTGGAGGCGGCGTAGTTGGCCTGGCCTGCCTGCCCGGTCTGGCCTACGACGGAGGTGATGTTGATGATTCGCCCCCAGCGGGCTTTGACCATCTGGGACATGACTGCCTGGGTCATGAGGAACGCGCCGGTGAGATTGGTGGTGAGGACATCGTCCCAGTCCTTGCGTTTCATGCGCATGGAGAGGATATCGCGGGTGATGCCGGCGTTGTTGACCAGGATATTGACTGCGCCGAAGTGGGTGATGACGGCCCTGGCGCACTCTTTGATGGAATCTTCGCTGGCTACGTCGAGGGGGAAGGGATGGGCGGTTCCGCCGGCTGCGCTGATCTCGGCGGCGACCTCGGCGAGATTGTCCATATTGCGTGCGGCGAGGGCGATGGATGCACCGGCGCGGGCGAGTTCGAGGGCACAGGCGCGACCAATTCCCTGGGAGGCTCCTGTGACGAGTGCGATGCGGCCTGCTTGAATGCTCATGTTCCGCTCATTATACGAATGCAGTGTTTCGGCTCCGGATGGATTGTTGATGGCGGTACGTGCAGGGCTATTGGTCTGGGTTTTTGTCTGGGCGTAAGGACCAGATGTAGACATCGAGATGGCGCGCAAAGTGCAGGATGGGGGAAACCGGAGGCAATTTAAGTCCGTGAGCGGAGGGAAGTTCGTTGACGGTTATCTCGGCTTCGGCGGGTTCGAGAGGCCAGGGCAGGTGGTGGATGTGTCCGACGAGGAGGCGTCCTGCGTGGTGGGTGAAGAGGCAATAGCGGGCGGTGAGGAAGTGCTCGAGGCTGCCGCTGACGGTTGGTGAGGAGATCTGGCCTGAGCCTTGATAACGTGCTTCGAAGCGGACGCTGCGGTTCGTCAGGAGGCGTTTGCTGCGGTACTGGATGCTGCCATCGGGTTCATTCTGGCTGTTCATTCTGGCCAGGAAGTAGGGCAGGTGGAAGAAGGCGCGGGCTCCGAGTACGGCGAGGGGGCTTGAGGCGTCGAGGGAAAAGAAGTAGACGCCGGGCAGGCCAGTGGTGCGGGAGCGGACGTAGGTACGGAGATTGAGTTCGCAGAAGTGGGCGGTGGAGGGGATGGCGAGGGAATTGTTGCCGATGGTGCAGGTTCGGACGCGGTCCATGGAGAAGGGGACTACGCCGGCCCAGGCGTGGCCGCCGAAGGTGTCGGCTTCGAGACCGGCGGGGAGGACGCGTGCCATGTCGCTGACGGGGATGGGCCAGTGGGCGAAGAGGAGGCTGTTCCAACGCTGGGCCATGCGCCAGTGGCCACTGGGGAGCGGGTAGGGGCGGTGGGCTACCGTGGTGAGAACATCGGGGATTGGCATGTGGTTATGGGCGTCTTTGAGATAGATGCGGTTTGAGAGTGAGTGTTTCGGAGATCGAGTATTCTGGGTTTCATCATGTCAGATATCGAAAAGAAACCAGCCGTCCCGGACGAGAGAACTACAGCGGTGAGCGAGACGGACGTGTATGCGATTCATGGGGCCGATCCGGAGGTTCTGGCGTATGCGATGGCGAAGTATTCGCGGTCGTCGCTGACGATGAAGGAGTCGCTGGCGGAGATCAGCTCGCAGCGGGCGGAGCAGTTTCTGAATACATTTTATTTTCAATATGGGCATCGGTCGATTGCGGACCTGGCGCATATTCCTTTTGCGATTGAGCGGCTGAGCCTGTTGGCGGCGATCGAACTGGTGGATGAGCAGCGGTGGGATGGGCAGGAGCGCTCGACGCGGTACCAGGATTTCCGGCGGTCGGGCTGGTATACGCCGGATCTCGGGGCAGAGACAACGCGGTTTACCGGGGCGGTGGAAGCTCTGTTTGCCGGGTACGACCGGGTGAGCGCGGGGATGCTGGAGGCGCTGAAGAAGACGATTGCGCGGCCGGAGGCGATGAAGGCCGACGCGTATGAGCGGACGTTGAAGGCGAGGGCGTTCGATGTGGCGCGGTATCTGCTTCCGCTGGCGACGAATACCTCGCTGGGACAGATTGTGAATGCGCGGACGCTGGAGACGCAGGTGTCGCGGCTGCTGACGAGCGAGTTTGCGGAGGTGCGTCAGCTTGGCGAGAAGCTGCGGGTGGCCGCGATGGAACCGGCGTGGAATGTGCAGCAGAGCGCGGCTCAGGTGCTCTGCGAGGAGATTGGGTCGGTCGATGCGGCTTGCGGGAAGAGGGCGGCGGAGACGTTACTGCGTCCAGTTAAGACTGCGCCTACGCTGGTGAAATATGCGGTGGCGAGTGAGTATTTGCGGCAGAGTCGTGGCGAGTTGGCTGGTGCGGTGGAGGAGTTGATGGCGGGGGAGGCGATCGCTGTCTCGCCGGTGGTGGACCTGGTGGAGGATGACGAGCCGCTGGAGGTAGAGCTGGCTACGTCGCTGCTTTATCCGCATTGCTATTACTCTTACCGGCAGCTTCGGGGGCATGTTTCGGCTTTGAGCGACGGGCGGCGATTGGAACTGATTGGGCTGGGGACGAAGCACCGCGGGCGGCATGATGAGCTGCTGCGGGCGTTCAGCGCGGGGCGGGGGCTGCGGTTCGATATTTTGATGGATATTGGCGGATTCCGGGATATGCACCGTCATCGCAGGTGCGTGCAGTTGCTACAGGGGTATACGGATGTGCATGGGTACGAGGAGCCTACCTGCCCGGGTCAGCCTACGCTTGCCGAGGCCGGGCTGGAGGCGGCGTATGGGGCCGCGATGGATGGGGCGTATGCGGCTTATCGACGGCTTCGGGACTGTGGGGTTACGGAGGCGGCGGAGTCTGCACAGTACTGCCTGCCGCTTGGGACGCGGTGCCGGGCGATGTTCAAGATGGATTTCGCGGAGGCGCTGTATATCTCGGAGCTGCGGTCGGGGGTGGCTGGGCACTTCAGTTATCGGCGGGTGGCTTGGGAGATGTACCGGGCGGTTGCGGAGCGACACCCGGGGCTGGCGGAGTATTTTCGGATAGGGGATGTGAACGAGCCGGTGGATCTACTACGACGATAGTTGTATTCGCCTTTTATTTGCTTTTTTCGTTTTGGGTGCTAGAATCCGCATTGAGCTTTCAACCCACCGTTGTTAACCCACTGAGGAGAACCAGAATCGTGGCAGATGACCGTAGCAAGGCAATAGAACTGGCTCTTTCGGGGCTGGAGAAGCAGTTTGGCAAGGGTTCGATCATGCGGTTGGGCTCGAAGGATGTGGTGCCGATCTCGGTGATTTCGACGGGTTCGATCTCGTTCGATGCGGCGCTGGGGGTGGGTGGGGTGCCGCGTGGGCGGGTGATTGAGATCTTTGGCCCGGAGTCCTCGGGTAAGACAACGATTACCTTGCAGATTATCGCGGAGGCGCAGAAGGCGGGTGGGTTGGCGGCATTTGTGGACGCTGAGCATGCGCTGGACCCGGCGTATGCGGGCAAGCTGGGTGTGGATATCGACAATCTGCTGGTGAGCCAGCCGGATTATGGCGAGCAGGCGCTGGAGATTGTGGAGGCGCTGGTGCGGTCGAACGCGATCGACGTGCTGGTGGTGGATTCGGTGGCGGCGCTGGTTCCGAAGGCGGAGCTCGACGGCGAGATGGGTGATTCGCATATGGGGCTGCAGGCCCGGCTGATGTCGCAGGCGTTGAGGAAGCTGACGGGAACGGTGTCGAAGTCGCGGACATGCCTGATCTTTATCAACCAGATCCGGGAGAAGATTGGCGTGATGTTTGGTAACCCGGAAACGACGACAGGGGGTAAGGCGCTGAAGTTTTACTCGTCGGTGCGGATCGACATTCGCCGGATTGGCGCGGTGAAAGATGGCGATTTGGTGGTGGGTTCGCGGACGAAGGTGAAGATTGTGAAGAACAAGGTGGCGGCTCCGTTCCGCGATGCCGAGTTCGACATTCTTTACGGTGAGGGGATCTCGCGCGAGGGCGATGTGCTGGATCTTGCGGTGCTGCACACGATCGTGGACAAGAGCGGCGCGTGGTACAGCTACCAGGGCGAGAGGATCGGTCAAGGCCGGGAGAATGTGCGGAACTTCCTGAAGGAAAATAAGGATGTGTTTGGCCGGGTGGATGCGGAGTTGAGGAAGAAGCTGGGGATTGCGGGGGCGAGTTCGGCTGTGGCGGAGGTTCCGCCGGTGCCGACGGATGGGCCGTTGCAGGCGAAGGAAGCGGTGCGGGCAAGGAAGTAGGCTGACGGTATCTCCCCGGTTTGGGTGATCGGACAGCGGGTTCGTGATGAGGGGTTTTGTGCGATGCAATCGGCGCGCTAAAGAGCCGATTCAAATTCTGGCCCGGTTTGGCGTTCTCTTTGGCGCAACATGCACCCTTTGTGCCCAGTGCCATTTTGCAAAGACGAACGCAACCCAGGCGATTACCTATCGATTCGGACCAGAGGTCACGCCTGGTGGTCTTGTGCTGCACGTCAAGCTCGAATTTCAGTCCGGAGTCGATGGGACGCAAATGCTGGTGCTGCCGGTGCAGTGGGCTGGCGAGACGATCCACGCAATGACGAACTTGCACGCGGTCTCAAAAGGCGCGTTGCTCGATGACGGTCCGGACCTATACACAAAGATCTGCACGCCCCAGCCCATCATCCCGTTGTGATTGCCTACGATCTAAAAAAGGACTGGACTGGACCGTTGGTCAACCCAATGCAGTTCCATCCAGTTTTGATGCGTGAGTATTTTGAGTTCACCGGCAGCAATGCGCTCGTGGCGCTGAAGATCAAGACCGGGACAACCGAGACCGCGAACTTCGATTGGGAAAAACTCCCGGCTGGGTGGTCGCTGGCAACCAGCTTTGGCAGCAGCACGTCTCCAGCGGACCGGTGCCAGACGTATACCGGGTCATGGATTGACGTCGACCATGGACTCTATGCAGCTGGCGACTTCCGTATTCATCACTTTCAGATTGGCCGCAGGCCGGCTGTCCTGGCCGTGCGGGGCGCCTGGATGTTCACTGACGACGAGGCAATCGTACAAGTCCAGAAGGTCGTTGGGATGGTGCGCAATTTCTGGCACGACGATAACTTCCCGTACTTCCTTGTAACTTTGAAGCCCTATGACCGTGACCACGGTAGTAGCGACTGCAGCGCGTTTACCAACGCATTCTGGATGTATGTCTCACGCCTCGACCCTATTTCCGGCTTGCTTCCGCAGCTTGCGCACGAGTCGTTTCATGCATGGGATCCCGAGCGGATGGGCGTGGTTCCGTCCAGCGACGAATCGATCAAATGGTTCATGGAGGGTGTTACCGAATACTATGCGCAGTTGCTGACCTACAGAGCGGGTGAGTTGCCGGCGCAGAATTATATCCATTCGCTCAACAGCGACCTGCGCGAGTTCCCAATTTTGAGCAGTGAATATGTTCGCGGGCGGGTCATAGCGCTCTGGTTGGATGCCACGATACGAAGAGAATCGGGCGGCCAACACTCGCTGGACGACGTGATGTTCGACATGGTGCGAGGCGCCGGCCAGCCTCTCACTCTTCAACGCATTCTTGAGACGGCGGGGCGATACCTTTCCAACGACTCGCGAAGCTTGTTGAAACGTGCCGTAACAGAGCACGCGGATCTGCCGTCTCCTGAGCAGATACCCTCAATGAGTACCTGCGCACACCTGTCGCGAGAGGACTTGCCCACTTTCGATCTCGGGCTTGATCTGGCGCAATCTCTCGCTATGCACCTGCTGACGGGAGTGGTCGAAAGTGGATCGGCGTTCAAGGCGGGGCTTCGCAACGGTCAGCCACTTGTTCACGTCTCGGTCGACAACCGTAATCCCGAACGTATGGCGAAGTTCACGATTCGCACAGATGCCGGAGAGAAGCAGATCACGTTCTATCCCCGCGGAAAAACGGTTGCGGCGTGGCAGTATCAACTTGATCAGAGCCGACCATGCGGAAGGGCGTCATAATCTTGGCGCCACTTTCAATTGTGAGGTGGTCCGGTATTCCCTTCGTCGATTGTGTGCGATCGGCTACTCAGCGTTGATCGGTCTTACGCAATCCCTATGGAAGACGGGAAAGCGACGCTGTGTGGCTGGAGAGAGTGCCGGAGGTAACGGCTTGTGAGTACATGGACAGATCGGGTCCAAACTCGCTGCGACGTTGCTGGGTGCCGTCAAGGCGGACGCCTGGGGTGGCCGGGAAGACTGAGGTGCCTGGCGTGATTTTTTTTATCCGGCAAAGGGCGGTATGCTTCTGGTGACATGCATACCGTGAAGGCTATTTATCCAGGGACGTTCGATCCGCTGACCAATGGGCACCTCGACCTGATTGCGCGGGGGGCGAAGATTGTGGATGAGCTGGTGGTGGCGATTCTGCGGAATTCCGAGAAGGGGACGCCGTTGTTCACCGTGCCGGAGCGCGAGGAGATGATCCATGAGGCGACGCGGGAGTTCGGAAATGTGTCGGTAACGACCTTCAATGGGCTGCTGGTGGATTTCGCCCGGCAGCAGGGGGCCAAGGCGGTGCTGCGGGGGATTCGGGCGATCAGCGACTACGAGTATGAGTTCCAGATGGCGATGATGAACCGGAAGCTCGACCCCGAACTGGAGACGCTGTTCATGATGCCCGCGGAGAAGTACACGTATGTGAGTTCGCGGCTGATTAAAGGGGTGTTTCAGCTTGGCGGGGATGTGACGGCGCTGGTGCCCCCGCTGGTGGTGGAGCGGTTGAAGGCCAAGGTGCCGGGGCGGGTTTTAGGGATTTAATGCCAGGTATATGGATGCTTTGAGTGGAGGCAGATCGTTTTGCACGGTGTTCCATACCGTTTCGACATCGACCTTGTCGTACTGATGTCGCAGCCCGTTGCCGATTCCCCTGATATTGCGCCAAGGCAGTCCGGGGCATAACTTTTCTGCATCGTCACCGAGCCTTACATCAGCCCCGGTGATTTTTTGCGGCTTGCGTTCGACGGCCGCGACGGTTCGCAGGTCTTCACGGAAGACATCGAGGTCCATATCGTAGGTGAAGTTCTCGATGAGATCGATGCACTCGAGCATGTCGCGGAGATGTAGGGTAGGGTCTTCAAAAGGCAAGCACGGCCTCTTGTGCTGCTCTCTTTCGCACCGGGTCTTTGAGGGTGTTGGCCGGCGACAGATCCACAGGAACCCCTAACAGATCGGTTAGGGCGTGTTCACACTAGCAGTTAGCTGTCTGTTAAACTGTTCTTACCGATGGAACTGACAGAAGCGCAGTATGAACGGATCAAGGATGCGCTGCCAGTGCAGCGTGGGAACGTGAGCCTGAGCAACCTTCAAGTGCTCAACGCAGTGCTGTATGTGGCCGAGCAGGGCTGTAAATGGCGTGGTCTTCCGAAACGTTTTGGCCGCTGGCACACCGTTTATATGCGGATGAGCCGCTGGTCCAAGGCCGGCGTCCTTGACCGTGTGTTCGAGAAGTTGCAGGTCGAGCAGATCGTCCGCATCAAACTCGAAGTAGTATCTCTGGACTCGACCTCGATCAAGGTCCATCCTGACGGAACCGGCGCTCTAAAAAAAACGGACCCCAGGCCATCGGCAAAAGCCGCGGCGGATGGAACACCAAGGTGCATATGGTTGCCGCGGATGCTCGAACGGCCATAGCGTTCGCTCTGTCCCCGGGCAACGCGCACGATGCTCCCGAAGGACGCGAGTTGCTGTGGGAGTTGCCGAGGATGCCGGAAGGCCTGCCCCTGCTGATGGATCGCGCCTATGAAGGCAATGAGACGCGGCAACTGGTGCTCGATCTAGGCATGGTTCCAGTGGTTCCGCCGAAGTCCAATCGCATCGAACCCTGGGAGTACGACCGCGCCCTCTACAGGAAACGCAACGAAATCGAACGGCTGTTCCGAAGGCTCAAGGGCTTCCGCAGAATCTTCTCCCGCTTCGAGAAGCTCGACGTGCTCTTCATCGGCTTCCTCAACTTCGCCCTCATCGTCGAAGCCCTCAGATAGTGTGAACATGCCCTAGATAATTCTCCAGACCGGCCATGTCGAAGAGGCTCAGACCCATGCTCGAATCAAAATCGGCAATCAGGTCTACATCGAAATCGGTAGAAGTCTGACCGCGCGCGACAGAGCCATGAAGGCGCAGATGAAGGACGCCAGCGGCGCGAAGCTCCTGCTGGTGTTCCCGCAGCTTCGAGATGACGAAATATTTATCCATATGCCTGCTTTCAAACACCTCATGCGAGTGGCGACATTCCTTCCCGCGTGTAATTGACTAGGCCTTGTCTTCTGTCCAAGCTCTCTCGCAATCCTGTTCTGTACAGCCGAACATTTCGAGGGTGACGTCGATACCTGGCATTGCAAAACGCCTCAGAGACATTTAGCGTTATGGATATCGGAATGACCACAGGATGTCCATTATTTGGAGCGATGATTGGAGCGCCCGATGCTGAAAAGCTTTGAACATCTATGATTTGCGTGGGATGAGCTCTTGAGCTTCACCTACCATATAAATGCTTATTGCCAGGGTTAAGAGAATTGCTAAGAGAAATCTCTTCATTTCATAGGTTAGCAAGCCATGGTTGTTTGAATTGGAGATTTGCATTGCGTGCTAAATCTGACACACTAGAGGGATGAGTGCGACGGCTACGAAGGTGTTTGCGGACAGGATTGGACGCATTGAAGTTTCGGCGACGATGGCGATTACGGCGGCGGCGCTGAAGCTGAAGGCAGAGGGTGTGAACCTGGCGGACTTCGGGGCGGGGGAGCCGCATTTTTCGACCCCGCGGCACATCAAGGATGCGGCGATCGAGGCGATCGAAAAGAACTTTACGCGGTATACCAATGTGGCTGGCATCCCTGAAGTTCGGAGGGCGGTCGTGGATCGCCACGCGTGCGACTTCGGGTCGAACTATACGCCGGATGAGTGCGTGTTTACGACGGGCGGGAAGCTGGCGCTGTTCAATGCGATCCAGGTGCTGGTCGATCATGGCGACGAGGTGATTCTGCCGGTGCCCTATTGGGTGTCGTTCAAGGACATTATTCAATATGCGGGCGGCACGGTTGTGCTGGTCGAGAGCAAAGAGGACGAAAATTTTCGGATTACGGCGAAGATGATCGAAGCGGCGATTACGCCGAAGACGAAGGCGATCATTCTGAATACGCCATCGAATCCTTCGGGGGCGGTGGTGGCTCCGGAAGACCTTGAGGCGATTGTCAGGCTGGCGCATCGGCATGGGATTTATGTGCTGCTCGATGAGTGCTATGTGTACCTGACGTTTACGGGCGAGGTGGTCAGCGGCGCGTCATTCACCGACTGCAAGGAGCATATCGTTGTGTTGGGGTCGCTTTCGAAGACGTATGCGATGACGGGCTGGAGAGCGGGTTTCGCACTGGGACCGAAGCCGGTGATTGCGGCGATGAGCAAGCTGCAGTCGCAGAGCACGTCGAATACAGCGAGCATGGTGCAGCGGGCGTCGATTGCGGCGCTGTCGGGGTCGCAGGAGTGCGTGGCGGAGATGCGGGCCGATTATGTGAAGCTGCGCGACCAGGCGCTGGAGGGCTTGAAGTCGATTCCTGGGCTGACGTGCACGGTGCCGCAGGGGGCGTTTTATGTGTATCCCAATGTGAAGAACTTTATAGGCAAGGGCGGGGTGACGTCGGCGGCGGACCTGGCGGCAAAGTTGCTGAGCGAGGCCCATGTGGTGGTGGTGCCGGGTGAAGCTTTTGGAACGAACGAACATATTCGGTTGTCGTATGCTGTATCGCATGATGTGGTGACCGAGGGCGTCAGGCGAATGCGGGAGTATTTCGCAAAGCTGGGTTGAGCAAAACAGGTCGTGGATTTGAGGGTGGGCCGCGGTCAGAGGCGGTGATTCCTTCGATACGGAGTCGTATGCTGACGGAAGGTACTCAAGGGGAGCAGCAGCGTTTCGCTCCAGTGATTCTCGCAGGCGGAAGTGGAACGCGGTTCTGGCCGAGGAGCCGGAAGGCGCGGGCGAAACAGGTGCTGGCGCTCGATGGCGATCGCACGATGATTCAGCAGACGGTGGACCGGCTGTTGCCGCTGGTGGAGGCGGCGGATGTGTGGGTGATCACCAACGGTCTGCTTGAAGGCATGATCGCGGAGCAATTGCCGGGGGTGCCGCGGGAGCACATCGTAAGTGAACCGGTGGCACGGAATACGGCTCCGGCATGTGCGCTGGCGGCATTTCTGCTGGAGAAGACTGCGCCGGAGACGGTGATAGGAATCTTTCCGTCGGACCACGTGGTGAAAGACGTGGGACGGTTTGCGGAGGTGATCCGGGCGGGAGTTGCGCTGGCGGCGAGCGGGGAGAGGATTGTGGTGATCGGCGTGCCCCCGACGCGGGCGGAGACTGGATATGGGTACATCGAGCTTGGCGCTGCTGTCGAGGGCTTCGCTAGGCCCGGAGACGACGTTATCGCGGTGCGGAGGGTGAAGCGGTTTACCGAAAAGCCGCAGCGGGCGCGGGCTGAGGAGTTTGTCGCGTCTGGGAACTATGCTTGGAACGGTGGGATATTTTTGTGGAGCGCACGGACGCTGGCGGGGGCGATTCGTGAGCATTGTCCGGCGATGGCTCCGCTGCTGGAGAAGATCGCAGCCGCCCATGGGACGCCGGAGTTTGCGGAGGTATTCGCGGAGGTTTATCCGCAGTGCGAGAACATCAGCATCGACTATGCGGTGCTGGAACCCCGGTCCGCGCGAGGAGAGATTGCCGCTGAGATCTACAGCCTGCCGGGGGATTTCGGCTGGAACGATCTTGGGTGCTGGGACGCGCTGCATGAGCATGTCGCGGACTGCGCGCCGGACCAGGTGTCGGTGGCAAATGTGTTCGATGGAGAAGACCCGCTTTGTATTTCGATCGATTCGTGTGGGAATTATGTTCATGCGCCGGGGAAGGTGATCGCGTTGGTGGGCGTGACGAACCTGGTGGTGGTGCAGACGAAAGATGCGCTGCTGATTACGACGCGAGAGCGCTCGCAGGATGTGGGCAAGGTGGTAGCGGAGTTGAAGGCTGCGGGACGGGAAGATTTGATTTAGGGCGATACGGGGCGTATTCAGGATATTGAAGAGACTATGGATGAGATGAAGACAGTAGTGAAGTTTGGCACCGACGGGTGGCGCGGCATTATTGCGGACGACTTCACCTATGCGAATGTAAGGGTTGCGGCTGCGGCGATTTCGAATTATGTTCTGGCCCATGAGGATGCGGCGGCCGGCGTTTGTATCGCGTATGACACGCGGTTCGGGTCGCGGTCGTTTGCGCAGGTAGTCGCGGAGGTGCTTGCCGGTGCTGGGATACCGGTGGCCATGGCGGCCGAGATTACGCCGACGCCTGCGCTCTCGTATGCCGTGCGTGAGCGCAAGGCGGCGGGTGGGGTGATGATTACGTCGAGCCACAATCCGGCGGAGTGGAATGGCGTGAAGTACAAGGCGAGCTATGGTGGGTCTGGGAAGCCTTCCATTATGACGGCGATAGAGGGATATCTGGGGAAGCAGTTGTCCAGGGTTGAGGAGGCCGCCCGGGTCGAAATGGTGGATTTCAATTCCGATTATGTTGCGGCGATTGCGAAATTTGTCGATCTGGATGCGATTCGGGCGTCAGGGTACAGGTTTCTGATCGACTGCATGTATGGGGCTGGACGCGGGGTGGTGGCGGGCATCTTTGCACGGGCGGGAGTGCCGCATGTCGAGATGCGGAATGAGATCAATCCGGCATTTCCGGGAATCAATCCGGAGCCGATTCTGCCGCATATCCGTGCGACGCAGATTGCGGTTGTTGCGGAGAGGTGCGATGCGGGGCTGATCACAGATGGGGATGCGGACCGGATCGGCGCGGTGGATGAGCATGGCAATGTGGTGGACGCGCATAAGATTTTTGCGGTGTTGTTGAAGTGGCTGCTGGAGCGGAAGAAATGGCCGGGCGATGTGACGCGCGCCTTCAATACGACGAAGATGCTGGACCGCATCTGCGCGAAGTATGGGCGGCGGCTGCATGAGCATGGGATCGGGTTCAAGTACGTCTGCGACCTGATGCTGGAGCAGGATATTCTGGTTGGCGGGGAGGAGTCGGGCGGAATCGGGATCAGCCGCCACCTGCCGGAGCGGGACGGGATGTTGAACTCGCTGCTGATTGCGAATGTGATGGCGGAGGAGAAGAAGACGCTCGGTGAGCTTGTGGCTGCGCTGCAGGAGGAGTTCGGCGAGCATCAGTATGGGCGGATCGATATGCATATCGATGAGGGGCTGAAGCAGTCCGCAATTGCGCGGGCGAAGGCGGGTGTAGCTGAGTTTGCGGGAATGAAGGTGCTGCGGGTGGAGACGCTGGATGGGATCAAGTTCTTTCTTGATAATCCCGAATGCGCTGGAAGGCCGAATGCTGCCGAGACGTGGCTGCTGCTGAGGGCTTCGGGTACGGAGCCGCTGCTGCGGGTTTATTGCGAGAGTTGCTCGGTGGAGTCGGTCGCGAGTGTGTTGAAGGCGGGGGAGGCTTTTGTATTGAAGGGGAGTGCTGCTTGAAGGAGCCGGTCTGCGTTACGACGAAGGGTCTGCTGTTCGATATGGACGGGGTGCTGATCAGTTCGATTGGCTCGGTGGTGCGGTGCTGGCGAAGGTGGGCGGCGATATATGGGGTTCCGGGTGCAGAGAGCTATGAGGTGCCGCACGGGATGCGGGCCATTGAGATCGTGAGGTCGCTCCGGCCAGATATCGACCCGCAGGAGGGTCTGCGTGTGATTGAAGATATGGAGTTGGAGGACATCGCCGACCTGACGGTGCTGCCTGGGGTGAAGTCTTTGCTGGAGAGCCTTCCGCCGGAGCGATGGGCGATTGTGACCTCGGCTACGCAGCGGCTGCTGCTGGGAAGGCTGGTTGCGGCTGGTTTGCCGATTCCTGAACGGATCATCAGCGCCGATATGGTGGAGCGCGGCAAGCCGGACCCGGAGCCGTATATTCGTGGCGCGGAGCTGCTGGGTCTGGAAGCGTCGGATTGTATTGTCGTGGAGGATGCACCGTCGGGTGTGGGGGCGGGCATAGCCGCGGGATGCCGTGTGCTTGGAGTGCTCGGCACGCACTCGTTGGAGGAGTTGCGTGAGGCTGCGTGGGCGGTGTCGTCGCTGGAGGGAGTTCGGGTATCGACGGGGCCGGATGGGTTGGAGCTGCGGTTTACACCTGTGAAGATGGAGCAGTTGGTCGAGAAGTGAGCGTATCAGGCCGTTCTGGAGTGCAGAATGGCTTCGACGCGCAGTAGATCTTCTTCGGTATCGACGCCGATAGTGTCGAACTCTGTCGGTTCGACGTAAATGTCAATTCCGTTCTCGAGAAAGCGAAGCTGTTCCAGGCGCTCTGCCTGTTCGAGTGCACTGGGGGGGAGAGTGGGGAAGCGCTCCAGTGCGGATTTTCTGAAGGCATATAGGCCGATGTGCTTCCAATACCGGGGCGAGATTCCGTCGCGGTCGTAGGGTATGGCGGCGCGTGAGAAGTAGAGTGCACGGCCGTCGGTGGCGGTGACCACCTTGACTGCGTTGGGATTGTCGATATTTTTCGATGAACAGAGAACTTTGAGGGTCGAGACTTCGACGTGGGGACGAGCGAAAGGGCTGAGCAGCGCAGTGAGGTGTTCGGGCGTCAGCAGGGGCTCGTCTGCCTG
Source organism: Edaphobacter sp. (assembly GCA_965277575.1). GTDB lineage: Bacteria > Acidobacteriota > Terriglobia > Terriglobales > Acidobacteriaceae > Edaphobacter. The sequence continues at coordinate 956,674 of CBDIDK010000002.1, read as the reverse complement.
GATATTCACGTAGACGTCGGCGTGGATGTCGTGTGCGATGGCACGAACGCGGTCGGTGCCGCTGGGCAGGTCGGGAGAGGTGAGTTGTACCGGCCAGTCGTGGCGATAGCATAGCTCCGCGACTTCATCGGAGTCGGTGGCGACGATGACCTGGTTCAGTTGGGGGCAGGCCTTTGCGGCCTCGACGACCCAGGCGAGCATGGGTTTGCCTGCGATGCTGCGAAGGACTTTCCGCGGCAACCGCGTTGAGGCAAGTCGCGCGGGGATGACTCCGAGGACGGTTGATTCCGGCTTTCCGCTGAGGCTGGAATCAAGTATTATTGGAGTTGGCTGTGCCGTGGCGGTATCTCTCATCGCTCAAGATTAGCGTTGTGGATTGATGTTTGCGCCGGCATACCCCATACACAGCGGCGGTGTAGCTCAGATGGTTAGAGCGACGGACTCATAACCCGTAGGTCGGCAGTTCGATTCTGCCCACCGCCACCACGCGTCACGATGGAGCACTGCTTCGCGCAATGTTGGTACGAGAGTATCATTTCACTAACGGCATACGTCTAAATGCTGTTGATGTTCTTGGATTATGCCTTTCTGTGGAGATTGATCAGAATTATGCCAAAGATTTCGAAGATTCTGCTGCTTGCCGTGTCGGTTGTTCTTGTGCTGATGGTCTTTCTGGGTGTGAACGCCAACGGAGTCAGTGCGGCGGCGGAACCGCAGGATGGCGCCTATCGGCAGATCAACGTCTATAGCGAGGTGCTGAGGCACATCCAGACCGACTACGTTGAAGACCCGAACATCAACGCCGTTACCAACGGCGCATTGCGTGGCTTACTCGAATCGCTCGATGCGGATTCGAGCTATCTGTCGCCTGCGGACTATAAGGCCTACAAGGCTGACAAGGGCGGCAAGGCGCAGGTTGGCATCAATGTTTCCAAGCGCGCGGGTTATGCGGCGATTGTCTCTGTAGTACCGGGCAGCCCGGCGGACAAGGCCAACCTGACGGATGGCGAATTCATTGAGGCGATAGGCCCGCAAGATACCCGCGACTTGTCTCTGGCGGTGATTCAGTTGCTGCTCGAAGGGCAGCCTGGGAGTGAACTTACGCTTTCGATCATCAACCCGCGGAAGGCGGCTCCCGACAAGGTCGTGATGACGCGCAGTGTGTCTGCGCTGCCGCCGGTCGCGGAGACGATGTACGAGAACTCCTCGATTCTTTACCTGAAGCCGGGCGTCCTCGACCACGACCACGTACAGCAGATCGAGGCGAAGCTGAAGGGTATGCAGAAGGCCGGGAACAAGAAGGTGCTGCTGGATTTGCGCGACGTAGCAGCGGGCGACATGACGGAGGCGACTCGCTTGGCGAACTTCATGCTGAAGACGGGCACTATCGCGATGTTGGAAGGTCAGAAGGTGGAGAAGCAGACCTTTGTCGCCGATGCATCGAAGGCGATCAATACGACGGCACCCATGGTGGTTCTGGTGAACCGTGGAACGGCTGGGCCGGCGGAGCTCGTGGCTGCGGCGCTGCTGGACAACAAACGCGCTGAACTGGTGGGCGAGAAGACATTTGGCGAAGGGACTCAGCAGAAGACGTTTGAGCTGCCGGATGGTGCGGCTTTGATTCTGTCGGTGGCGAAGTATGAATCGCCTTCGGGCAAGAAGCTGCAGGATGATGGCGTGACGCCGGAAGTTGTGGTTGCTTCCAACAACGATGATGGCGGTGCAGCCGATGAAGACACGACAACGGCGGAGAACCGACCGGCTGCGCAGAAGCCCGGCGTAAGCGTGGACGAGCAGCTTTCGAAGGCTCTCGATCTATTGAAGAACAAGGCGGCATAGCGCCTCCTTGTCCCAGTCTGCGGCGCTGCTGCCATACCGGATTGAGCGTTTCAGCATTGTTGTCCCGTGCTATGGTTGAAGGGCCGTGCCGAGCCTATTCAGTCGCGAAACCAGGTTGCAGACTCGTGCAGAGGAGCCGCGCTGGCAGCAGATTCTGCGCCGGGCTACGCTGACGGGGCCAGACTATCCGAGCCGACGCATTGCGCGTCGTGTGACCTACTCTATACTGCTTGGGTTGTCGGCCATGTTTGGCACGATGTGCGGCTTGATGCTGGTGTACTCGATCGATCTGCCGCAGATGTCAGACCTGGCGCGGTATCACCCCAATACCACGACGGAGTTGTTGGACGTCCATGGGAAGGTGTTTGGATCGTTCGCGCTGGAGCGGCGTGTGGTCGTGCCTTACTCGCAATTCCCGGATGTGCTTCGCGTGGCGATCATCTCGATCGAAGATAAGAGCTTCGAGAGCAATTGGGGCGTGAACCTGGTGCGGGCGGTAGGGGCTGCGTATCGCGATCTGCATTCGAACGGACGCGCGCAGGGCGCTTCTACGTTGACCATGCAGCTTGCGCGAAATCTTTTTCTCTCCTCTGAGAAGACCTACGGACGCAAGCTGCAGGAGATCTTTCTTTCCATGCAGATCGAGCGGCGGTTTACCAAGCAGCAGATATTCGAGCTGTATGCGAATCAGATTTATCTGGGCCACGGGACGTACGGTTTTGAAGCTGGGTCGGAGTTCTTTTTTAGCAAAAATGCGCGCGATTTGACGCTTCCCGAGGCGGCTCTGCTGGCGGCGCTGCCGAAAGGGCCGGAGGCTTATTCGCCACTGAAATATCCGAGTCGTGCGTTGAAGCGGCGCAACCTGGTTTTGAATGAGATGTTTTTGGACGGCAAGATTACGGGACAACAGGCGGACGCTGCGAAGGCCGCGCCGCTTGGATTGCATCTTGAGGCGCCAGCCAATAGCGTGGCCCCGTATTTCGTTGAGGAGGTACGGCGGCAGCTCGAGAAGGAGTACGGGGTTGAAGAGGTGCATGGGGCGGGGCTGCGGGTGTATACGACGCTGGACCTGGATCTGCAGAAGGTGGCGAATAAAGCCGTACTGGACGGCATCGCTAAATATGAGCGCCGCCGCGGGTGGATCGGCAGATTGCATAACGTTCTGCTGGATGGCACGGACCTGGAGAGCTACCGGCATCCGGACTGGACGCAGGCGCTCGACAAGGGAAGCTATGTTCATGGGCTGGTGACAGAGGTTTCCCCGAAGCGAGTGGTGGTGAAGCTGGGAGCCAAGGAGGCTGTACTGGCCCCGGAGGATTGGGTGTGGACGCAGCAGGTCTCGGCGGCGAGCTTTCTTCGGGTGGGCGATATCGTCTATGTGAGGGTTGAGGATAATGCGCCGGGCGGCCCGGTGCGGGCGACGCTGCAGCAGGACTCCGGCGCGCAGGCTTCGATGATGGCGATGGATAACTCGACCGGCGAGGTACTGGCGATGGTGGGTGGGCGGGACTTTGCGTTGTCGCAGTTCAACCGAGCCACGCAGTCGCTGCGGCAGGTTGGATCGTCGTTCAAGCCATACGTCTATACGACGGCTATCGAGGCTGGAGCGAAGCCGAGCGACATCATCGTGGATGGGCCGACTACCTTTCCCACTCCGAGCGGGCCGTACACGCCGCATAACTACGAGGCGAACTACAAGGGGCCGATGACGCTGCTGGAGGCCTTTGCCGAATCAAGGAATATTCCTGCGCTGAAGCTGGCCGCCCGGTACGGCATTCGCAAGGTGATCGAGACGGCGCACCGGTTCGGAGTTACAAGCAATATTCCGGTATTTCTGCCGGTGGCGATCGGTTCGGCGGAGATCAGTCTGTTCGAGCAGGTGGGGGCATACAGCGTCTTTCCCAATGACGGCATCCGCATCGAGCCGCATACGATTCGCAAGCTGACGCAGGCGGATGGTCTGCCGCTCGATCAGAGTCCGACGCAGGTCGATGAGGTGATCTCGGTGGAGACGGCGCGCACGATGATGCAACTGCTTGAGGCTGTGGTACGGCAGGGAACAGGCGCGGCAGCTTCGCAGTTGAATCATCCGTTCGGGGGCAAAACGGGGACGACCAACGACTACACGGATGCATGGTTTCTGGGCTTCTCGCCGTCGGTGACGTGCGGGACCTGGATCGGCTTTGACGACCGGCAATCGCTGGGCAAGAAGGAGACTGGAGCCCGAGCGGCGCTGCCGATTTGGATGGACTTCATGCGGGCGGCCATTGCGAATAAGCCCAATGAGGCGTTCGCGACTGCCGGTGCGCCGAAGAAGAAGCTGGATGTGCCGATGAACAGGGCGGTCGATACGGGCGGAGCTACGAAAGCCATGATGACGAAGACCGATGATAGCGATTCGGCTGCGGCGGTGGATGGTGTTTCGGGGCGACAGGATGATCCGGGTTCTGCGTTGGGTCCGGCTGAGCTACCGGCAAAGGCGTCTTCTGCCAAGACGCCAATCACTGTCCCACCGAAAACTGCGCCCGGTCATCCGCAGATACCGCTATAGAGCCGGTAGAACCGATTGAGAAACAGTGGGACGATCGGAGTTCAGCACGCGGCAGAGGCCAAAGTAGCGGCGGGCACGGGCTACGTCTCGGCCGATCTGTTCGCGTAATGCATCGGGAGTTGGCCAGCGCATCTCGGGCCGCAGCCTTCGCAGGAAGGTGAGAGTGAGAGGGGTGTGCTCGCTCAACTCAATGGGCTGAAAATTGAGCAGATGGGACTCGACCGTGAAGGCATCTTCGCCGAAAGTGGGACGGTTGCCGACGTTGGTTACGGCGTCGAAGGTTTGGCTGGATGCGCCGGTGCCGACGGTGAGCGATGTGATGTAGACGCCGTTGGCGGGTAGAAGCTCCGCATACCGTGCGAGATTGATGGTGGGAACGGTGTAGCGGGTGCCATAGCCGCGCCCCGGGGCTGGCGTGCTGTGCACCGCGAAGGAGCGGCCCAGCAGTGCGCGGACCTGGCTGAGATCGCCTTGCGCGATGAACTGGCGGATACGGCTGGAGGAGATCGCATGGCCTCGGACGCTTTGTGGGGCGTAGACGCGGACGTGGAAGCCAAGCTCGCGCCCGAGCGCTTCGAGGTTTTCGACGCCGGCCTCGGCCTGATAGCCGAAGCGGAAGTTCTCGCCTTCGTGCAACTCGATTACATGCAGCTTCTGCTGGAGGACGGTAGTGGCGAAGGTGCGTGCTGACGTACGCGAGAGCTCGGGAGTGAAGGGGAGAACCAGGACGGCATCAATGCCGGTCGACGCCAGCAATTCGAGTTTTTCGGCGAGCGGGGTAATCAGAGCCTGGCTGAGCTCCGGCCGGATGACGCGTACAGGGTGGGGATCGAAGGTGATCGCGATGGAGCGGGCATCAAGTGCGCGCGCGCGGGCGACGACCTCCGCGATGACCCAGCGATGACCACGATGTACGCCATCGAAGTTGCCGATGGTGGCGATGGATGGGCCGAAATCCGAGGGGATATCTGCGAGCTGGCGGAAGATCTTCATCAGGCGATCTCGAACTGGAGCTGAAGACCGTCATAGGCGAGACGGATGTGCGGTGGAAGCAAGGCTTCGGTGGCGGCGTGGTCGAGATCGTGGCTCATGTGGGTGAAGAAGGCACGGCGTGGGTTGAGTTGTTGGACGAGGGCGACCGACTTGTCGAGATGCGAATGACTGGGGTGCGGATCGCGGCGGAGGGCGTCAAGAACCAGGATGTCGAGATTCTGCAGCAGGGGGAGGCTGGCCTCCGGGATGTCGCTCATATCGGTAAGGTAGGCCGCGCTGCCAAAGCGGTAGCCGGTGATCTCCTGCCTGCCATGCATGACCGGAATGCGGCGAAAACATGCTCCGAAGAGGTCGATGCCGGCTCCGGGTGTTGGATCGATGCGATGAATCTGGACGCGCGCGCTGGTTGGGTACCGGTCTTCCTTGCGAAACGTGTACTCGAAGATGCGCTCGATGTTGCTGGCGGTGGGATCGTCGGCGTAGATGGGCAGGCCATCCTTCGCGTAGAAGCTGAGCGGCCGCAGATCGTCGAAGCCCATGATGTGGTCGGCGTGGCCGTGAGTGTAGAGCACGGCATCGACGCGGCGGACACCCTCGCGGAGAGCTTGCGCATGGAAGTCCGGGCCGGTGTCGATGAGCACAGTATGACCGCCGTAAGCGAGGCGGATGGAGGGGCGAGTGCGCCGGTTGTGCGGATCCGCGGAGGTGCAGACCGCGCAGTCGCAACCGAGGGTGGGCACCCCCATGGAGGTGCCAGTGCCCAGAAAAGTAAGCGTCGCCTCCATTGCTTAGCGCACGATGGAGGGACCGGTCGGGCCCGTACCGCCCGGACCGGGCTTGCCAGAGCCGCTCGTCTTGGCGGCAGCGGAGCGGGCCAGGGCCTGCGTGATTTCGAGGAAGGCCATACGGAGTTCGAAGAGCGCGCTGTCGAGCAGGCGGTTTTCGTCGGCGGTGAGATTGCCCTTGGTTTTTTCGGCGAGCACACCGAGCATGTCGACGCTCTGGCGCGCGCCCATGATGTCGACCTGGGGCTGCTCGCCTTCCTGGGTGGCGCCTCCAAGCTGCATGATAGCGGTCATGTAGATGGACTGGACGAGTTGTTCGAAGCTCATCGCTGGAGGGTGATCCATGCCGGGGTTGGCCGAGCGAATTGCCGTATCGAGACGGTCGGCGGTCATCTCGTAGGCGCGACGGGCCTGCTCGTTCTCTTCGGAGGTGGGCGCTGGAGGAGCTTCGCTCTCTGGCGAAGGTTCGGGTGAAGAAGTGGGCAGCGGATGCGACTCGGAAGGCGCGACCGGCCCCGCGGAGGATTCGACCCGCTTTTCTTTGGGAGGCGAAGGGTCGGCGTCGGGCCGGGGGTCTCCGTCTACGGTGAACTTGCGGCGATCGGTGACAACGAAGGGCTTGTTTTGTTCAGACATGGTCACGCTCTTTCAGGAATTCAGATGCAGACCGCAAGGCTGTAGTTTCAGCGGTCAAAAAAAGGGAGGGAAACGGGTACTGCGCGTCCGCCAGGATAGCTGAGCGGGACGCCACGGTCTAGCGCTTCGCGGCGCACGAACCCAAGCGCGAACTGAACCGAAACACTGTTGTCAGAGAGTGGAATTGCCGCGATACTGGTCAATTCGCCGGCTTGCTTGCCTTCGGCTTCCAGCGCGGAGCCCGCAGCAGGCAGTTCACCGTCGAGGCGAAAGGCCGAAAAGATGCGATGGACATTGCCGCGCGAACGAATCCGCTCCACGATCTCCTGTCCGAGATAGCAGCCCTTGGAAAAATGCAGTGCGCGGTCCTGGCCGGTCTCCTGCGGTAGTTCGCGGTCGCGGAGGTCAACGCCATAGAGCGGCGTTCCTTCAAGCATCCTCAGCCACTCTACACTCTGTGGCTCACAACCTACCGCACCGGCTTGCAGGAGCGCAACGTGCAGGGCAGCGTTCGTTGTTGCATCGGTCCACAGCTCATAATGCGGCGCGAGCGGCCCATAGGCGTAGATGACGGTGACGGCTGAGGAGTTCCATGCGATACTGCGCCTTTCAAGGGGCGTCAGATCATCGACGGCGAGGCCGATTCTCGCCAAAAGGGACGTGGTCGAAGGACCTGCCACCATTAGACCCGACCAGACCTTGGATACGTCGGTGAGCTCCACATCATCCATGATGATGAATCTGTCGAGCAGAGCGACCAGGATGGGCACCTGCGCGGAAGCAGTCTCGAGCAGCAGGGCATCGGACTCCGCAAAGATGTACGCGTCACCCTGGATACGTCCCTGCACACTGAGGAGGAAGTTGTAGCTGCCTTCGCCGGCCTTCAGTTGCTGAACGGAGTTGGTGACCATTCCATTGAGCCACCGGACGCGGTCGTCGCCAGTTACCCGGATCCAGCCTGTGCCGTCCAGCGCGACGACGCCGGCGCCGTGTAGCAGCGCATCGAGTTGGGCGCGAGGGGATGTGACGGACGGAAGACCGGGCTCGGAGTGTGCTGTCTGGGCCATAGCGGACAATGACGCGAAACTCTGCGTACACTTGATTATAGCGATGGAAGAAGAGGGTAGCTTGCGGCGAAGATTTAGCGGTAGAAGCAGACAGTTGAGGATCGGAATTGCAGCCGCAATGCTGCTGGCAGGGAGCTTGGCGGCTTATGCTCAACAGATGCCGGATCGCTCGGGCGGCCAGGCTACACCGTCTACATCGGCCCAGGCACCAGCCCAGACGGCGCCGCCAGCATCGCAAACGCCACTCCAGACCGGCAGCATGGCCACGATTACTAAGGATCAGCCGCCCATGACCAAGGATCAGGCGAAGCAGCTTTTTCGGTCGGTCGACGAGATCCTCAGCTTTGTCAGCAGCGACACTAAGCTGCCGATCGAACACAGCGTCAAACGCAAGCTCATTTCGCGAGACGAGGTGAACCGCTACCTGAAACAGAAGTTCGACGAAGACGAGAGCACGAAGCGGATGGAGCGGTCTGAGATTGTGCTGAAGAAATTCGGCCTGCTGGACCGAGATTTTCACCTGCGCCCGTTTCTTCTGAGTTTACTGACGGAGCAGATCGCGGGTTTCTACGACAACAAGACGAAGACCGTGAATCTGCTCGACTGGATCAAGCCCGACGACCAGAAGCCGGTACTGGCGCATGAACTGACGCACGCGTTGCAAGACCAGAAGGTCGGCCTGACGAAGTGGTCCGATGTTGGGCTGGAGGGAATCTCCAAGGATGTAAAGGACGACAACCTGCACCTGCAATCGGATGAGGCGGACACCGCTCGAACGGCGGCGGCCGAGGGTCAGGCAATGGCAGTGTTTGTCGATTATACGTTGCGCCCGACGGGCAAGACGCTGGCCAATTCGCCAGAACTGGCGGGACGGTTGAAGGACCAGGTGGCCGATACGAGCGGTTCGCCGATTATGGCCCGCGCGCCTCTGATGCTCCAGCAATCGTTACTATTTCCTTACAGCGAGGGGCTGAGCTTCGAGCAGGCGATCCTCGTGAAAGCGGGCAAAGAGGCGGCATTTGCGGGTGTGCTTGCGAATCCGCCTTCCTCCAGCTTCGAGATCATGAATCCGGAGGCCTATATAGCTCATACACCTGTACCCGTACTGCGGCTTCCCGACATCCATCCTCTCATCGAGGCCGAGTACAACCCGTACGATGTTGGCGTGATGGGGGAACTGGATGTGCGTATGCTCACCGAACTGTTCGGGGGCCGGGCGATTGCATCGGCCCTTGCGCAGGCGTGGGATGGCGGGGTGTACTATGCGGCGCAACGCAAGTCCGCGGTGACGGCTGCGGAGAAGGAGTCAACAGCTTCGATCAGCCTGCTGTATTACTCCCGTTGGAAGAACGCGGATTCGGCACGTTCGTTCATGCGAGTTTATGCAAATCAGATTCCGAGGACGTACTCTGGCGTCGAGCGACGGCCCAAGGATGAGGCGGACGAGGACGAGCAGGTTTACTCGACCAATGAGGGTGATGTCCTGATCTCGCGCTCTGGAACGGAAGTGTTTATTGGAGAGGGTTTCAATCTCGCGCTTGCCCGTAAGCTGCGCGACAGCATCAGGAATGTGCAGACGAGTGGGCCGATGCATCTTGCAAGCGTGCCGCGGGGTGAACCGGCTCTTGCGATGTCAGGCTGGTTAGCTTCACTGGGCTTGGTGAATACAAACGTTGCGCAACGATATACTTCAACAGTCGTGACACGAACGCCGGACGGACTTCATTAGAGGAGCAGGAAAGAATTGAACAAGGCAGAGATCGGCATCATCGGGGGCAGTGGTCTGTATGCCATGCCAGGACTGACGAACGTGCGTGAAGAGCGCCTGGCAACACCATTTGGCGACCCTTCGGATGCTTTTATCCTCGGCGAGCTTGAAGGTCGCAAGGTCGCCTTCCTTGCCCGGCACGGCCGTGGCCATCGTATCCTGCCCAGCGAATTGAACTTCCGCGCTAATATGTTTGCGATGAAGATGCTGGGCGTGGAGCGGATACTTTCTGTTTCCGCCGTGGGCTCGCTGAAAGAGGAGCACAAGCCGACCGACTTCATCATGCCGGACCAGTTCATCGACAGAACGTTTGCGCGCGTGGCGACGTTCTTCGGCAATGGAATTGTTGCCCATGTTGCCTTCGGCGATCCGGTCTGCGGGGCATTGGCTGGAGCTCTGCAGCAGGCGTGTGACACAGTGGGTGTGGTGGGCAAGACTGGCGGAACGTATGTCTGCATGGAGGGGCCGCAGTTTTCGACGCGCGCGGAGTCGAACCTGTATCGCAGCTGGGGGGCGGACGTGATCGGGATGACCAACCTGCAGGAGGCGAAGCTCGCACGTGAGGCGGAGATCTGCTATGCGACGATGGCGATGGTCACCGACTATGACTGCTGGCGCGAGGGCCACGACGATGTGACGGTGGATCAGGTGGTCGCGGTGCTGCACCAGAACGCTGACAATGCGTCGAAGGTCGTGCGCTCTGCCGTGGCCGCGATGCCGACGCTGGCAAGGACGTGTGGCTGCGCCGACGCGCTGAAGTATGCGATTCTTACCGACCGCGGCGTAATCCCGGCGGAGACTCGCAAGAAGCTGTCCATCCTGTTGGAGAAATATTTGTAACTGAGGGTGCTTTCGATCGCCCAAGACGTATCAAGGAGCTTATGGCAATTCTCGTTGTAGGATCAGTGGCATTCGATAGCATTCAGACACCGCACGGTACAGTCGATCACTGCCTGGGTGGCGCCGCAACGCATTTCGCTCTTGCGGCCAGTTACTTTACCCAGGTTCGTGTCATCGCAGTGGTGGGCAGGGACTTCACGGCTGAGCACGAAGCCGTTCTGACGCGGCGCGGCATCGATACCCAGGGTCTTGAGCGGGCGGAAGGGTTGAGCTTCCATTGGACGGGCTCTTATTCGGGCAGTATGGACGAGGCGAAGACGCTGGGCACGGACCTGAACGTGTTTGAGACATTCGATCCTAAGATTCCGGATGCCTACAAGGATAGCGAATACCTCTTTCTGGCGAACATCGATCCTGCGCTCCAGGGACGGGTGCGGAGCCAGATGCCGGATGTGCGCCTGGTCTGCGGCGATACCATGAACTACTGGATCGCCGATCACTCCGCAAATCTCGCGAAGGTTCTGCGCGAGTTGGATGTGCTGCTGATCAATGACGGCGAAGCCCGAATGCTGGCCGGTGAACGCAATCTCGTGCTCGCCGCGGAAAAGGTAATCGCCATGGGCCCAAGAACGCTGGTGGTGAAGCACGGCGAATATGGAGCAACGGCGTTCTTCAGCGACCGTTCGTTTGCCGGCAGAAGCAATGTTTCACGGCCATTTCGCGCACCTGCGCTCCCATTGGCCGAGGTCGTCGATCCGACCGGCGCGGGCGACTCCTTCGCGGGCGGCTTCTACGGTTATCTAGCGTCACAGCCGGAACTCACCCCTGTGGTCTTTCGCACGGCTATGTTCTATGGCGGTGTGATGGGCTCATTTGCTGTTGAACGCTTCGGCACCGAGCGCCTGCAGAATGTGACACGCGAGGAGATCGACGAGCGCTTCAAACTTTTCCGGGAGATTTCGCACCTTGACCACCCGTAGAAATAGGCCCGCCCGGCTGGGGAACCTGGCTGGTTCGGCTGGGGGAACGGGCTCGGCCCGGGAGGCGGAGTATGACCCCGATGAGGTACGGCCAGCCACACGCGAGGAGACATTTCCGGTTGCCCTGGGCGCCGTGCTGCTTGTCTTTCTGGCGCTGATGGTCTGCTACTCGCGCGGATACCTGCTGCTTTACGGAGATGCGGTGGCGCATCTCGGCATCGCGCGTCGCATTCTGGACACGCGCAATCCCGGCCTGGTGCAGCTCGGCGGCGTCTGGCTGCCTTTGCCCCACCTGCTGATGCTGCCCTTCGTGCAGAAAATAGAGTGGTGGCAGAACGGCCTTGCGGGCGCGTGGCCGTCCATGGCCTGCTATATCGTAAGCGTCGCCGGCTTGTACCGGTTGGCACGCCGTATATTGAAGCCGCGCTGGGCGCTCGCCGCGACGGCGTTCTACGCGCTGAATCCCAACCTGCTTTACCTCTCGACGACTGCGATGACGGAGCCGGTCTTTTTGGCGATTCTCATTTGGATGACACTGCTAACACTGGAGTGTGTCGCTGCCATCCACGCAGGGCGGCACGCTGTCGTCTCCCGACGTCTGATTGTGATTGCGCTGTTGATCGTTGCGGCCGTGTTCACGCGGTATGACGGCTGGATACTCGGAGCCGCGGCCTGGTGTCTTATTACCGCAAGTCTCGCGCGACGACGCGATGTCTTTCGCATGGTTGCGCCGCCGTTTGTAGTGTTCACGCTGCTTGCGATCGCGGGCCCTCTAAGTTGGCTGGCCTACAATCAGCACTTCTTCCATGACCCGCTGGACTTCATGCGCGGGCCGTACTCAGCGGTGTCGATCGACAGGAAGACCTCACCCCCCGGCTCGCGGCACTATCGCGGATGGCATAATCCTTTGTGGGCGCTGCTCTTCTATACACGCACGGCGCAGGTGGACGCTGCGGCATGGGAGACCGGTTTTCTGGTGATGGCAGCTTCGCTTGCCGGCCTTGTTCTGGCTGTTCGCCGCAGGCTTGCGTTGCCGGCGCTGTTATTGTGGGTGCCGCTGCCGTTTTACGTCTACTCCGTGGCCTACGGGTCGGTCCCGATCTTTATCCCGCAGCTTTGGCCGCACTCTTACTACAACTCGCGCTACGGGGTGGAGATGCTGCCCGCGCTCGCGGTGTTCATGTTTCTGCCGTTGGAGTGGGCCGAGCGTCGCTGGCGCGAGTCTCGGCCGATGGCAGCAAGGCTTTTTCAACCGATTGTTCTTCTTCTGATCGTCTGCAATGCGATCGGGATGTTGTATCACCTGCCGCTGGTGCTGAAGGAAGCTGTTGTGAACTCCACGACGCGGGTGGCATTCGAGTCGGCGCTGGCACGGCAGTTGCATGCTTTCCCCCCCGGAGTGCCGATCCTGATGTACAACTCCGACCACGTTGGCGCGTTGCAGGATGCGGGGCTGCCTCTGCGGCAGACGCTGAATGAGAGCGACTACGACACCTGGAAGGCGGCGTTGGCGGCTCCGGCGAATAGCGCAGCCTACGTGGTGGCTATCGAAGGCGACCCGGTGTCCGCTGCCGTTGCACGGCATCCCGGAGATCTGACTGAACTGTCGATTCTTTGCACGACGGGCCAGCCATGTGCTCGCATCTACCGGTCGAACAGCTTTGCCTCGGAACATCCGGCAGCAAGGCCGTAGTGCAAATGATGCAGAATAGAAACAGCATGATCCCCTTTGTGAAGGCACACGCTTGCGGCAACGATTTTCTCATCCTGAATGAGTCTCTGGCCGAGCGTCGCCATGCTGAAATCGCGCGAAAGCTGTGTGCCCGTAATACCGGCGTCGGCGCGGATGGCATCGAGTTTCTGGAACGCAAGGCGGATGGAGGATACTCTCTGCGGCTCTTTAACTCCGACGGCAGCGAGGCCGAACTGTCCGGCAACGGAACGCGATGCGTGGCGGCGTGGCTTGCCGCGAGTGAAGGGCTTTCGGACGTCGCGCTCGGCACACACGGTGGAGTGCGCACCTGTCATGTGGTCGAAGCCTCGGACCCGTTTTACCTGATCGAGAGCGATATGGGTGTTCCTCGCGTGATGCAGCGCACTATTGAGCTTGCAGATGTCGGCGGTAGTCCGGCGCTCATCGTTCCAGGAGCGATGGTCAACGTCGGCAACCCGCACTTCGTTCTGTTCGTCGAGAGCGATGACTTCAGCGCTCATGGCCGAACGTGGCAGCAGCTCGGTGCGCAGATCAGTACGAGCCCGCTGTTTCCTCACGGCACCAATGTCGAATTTGTTCGCGTCGTATCGCCATCCGAGATTGCTTTTCGCATCTATGAACGCGGCTGCGGGCCCACGACATCTTCCGGCACAGGAACCTGCGCGTCTTCGGCCGCTGCAATGACGTTGCGAGGTGTCGACCGGGATTTGACCGCGGTCGCTGAAGGAGGCGCGCAGCACGCTGTATGGACAGCGAACGACGCTGTGATGCACCTGACGGGCCCGGCTGAAATTATCTGCCGCGGCGAGGTGTTCGGTCTATGACTACTGTCTGCAATGCCATTACCAAGCCTCGCGGCCTGGGAATAGGCTCGACGCTTGCGGTGCTCTCTCCGGCGAGCACGCCCAGGCCGGACCTGGTGCAGCGAGGTGTTGCACAACTGCACGCACTCGGCTACAGGACGGTTCTTGGCAGTCATGCGGCTGATGCTGGCCCGCTCTACTATGCGGGTGAAGTCGTCGATCGGGTTGCCGACCTGCACGATGCCTTTGCCGATCCCGGCATTGACGGAATTATCTGCACACGGGGCGGATGGGGTTCGGCAGAGCTTCTACCGTACCTGGACGCTGCGCTCATCCGGGCAAATCCTAAGCCGTTCATCGGTTACAGCGATCACACTACACTGCACTGCTGGCTCCACAATGAAGCAAATCTCGTTACCTTTTACGGGCCCATGGTTGCTCCGGATTTTTCCAGTGCCGATGGTGTGGACGGAAGGTCCTGGGAGAGCAGCCTGCACACTGCGACGCCATGGTCGCTCGGTGCTGACGGTGGTCTGCGCATCCTGCAAGGGGGTAGGGCGGAAGGTGTGCTCACCGGTGGCTGTCTGTCGATTTTGGCTGAAGCGCTCGGGACGCCCTACGCTCCGCAGGCCAACACGAGCGACATTCTGTTCTTGGAAGACGTCGGCACCAAGGCGTATCAGTGGGACCGAATGCTTCTCCATCTCCGCTATTCGGGGCTGTTGGACAAGGTTACAGGTATAGTGTTCGGCGATATGCGCCAGTGCGTCGCACCCGAAGAGGATGTTTTCCTCGACCGGGCCATCCTTCATGCGCTGCGTGAATTCAAAGGGCCTATTGCCATCGGCCTACGGTGTGGGCACGTAAGTGAGTTCAACATTACGCTTCCGCTGGGTGTCGCTGCCGCACTCGACCTCTCCGAGGCAGGGAACCCGCAGATGCACCTTCTGGAAGGAGCTGTTACCGTCTAACCTTCTACTGGCTATCATGCAGAATATTCAGCACTCTTCCAAGCATATTCATCTGATCGGTATCTGTGGCACCGCGATGGCTTCTCTCGCGGGCATGTTGCAGCTTCAGGGGCATCATGTCACAGGCTCCGATGTTGCAGCCTATCCGCCGATGAGCGACCAACTCGCCGCGTTGAAGATCACGGTGCATGAGCCTTATGCCGAAAGCAATCTGGCGCCTCGGCCAGATCTCGTTGTGGTGGGTAATGCTATCTCCCGCGGTAATGTTGAACTTGAATACGTTCTCGACACACGGATACCGTTCTGCTCGATGGCAGCCATCCTGCACGATATGTTTCTGGCCGGGCGCGAGTCGCTGGTGGTTGCGGGAACGCACGGCAAGACGACGACGACGAGCATGCTGGCCTGGATCTACGAGGTGGCTTCGCGCCAGGACGCTTCCTTCGCACCGTCTTTCCTGATCGGCGGTGTCGCGGAGAACTTCGGCACCAGCTTTATGGTTCGTTCGACGCGTCCGTTCCTCATCGAAGGCGACGAATATGACACTGCCTTCTTTGACAAAGGTCCGAAGTTCCTGCACTATTTTCCGGACGCAGCGATTCTGACCCATGTCGAATTCGATCACGCCGACATTTATGCCGACCTCGCCGCAGTGAAAACGGCTTTCAAGCGCCTCGTGAACCTGGTGCCGCGCCGGGGCCGCATCGTTGCCTTCGACGGAAGCGAAAATGTAACGGAGTGTATTGCGCATGCTTTCTGCGCGGTGGAGCGCTATGGCTTCGCCTCCGGCTCCCACTGGCACATCTCCAATATGCGGCACGACGGTCCGCTGAGCCGGTGGGATGTGTCACGCGGCGGCGCACTGTTTGCTTCATTCAGCCTGCCGATGGCGGGCGAACACAATGCCCTGAATGCAACCGCTGCGGCCGCGCTTGCTGCAGGCCAGGGCGTGCCGACGGAGGCAATTGTCGAAGCACTGGCGACTTTTAAGAGCGTCAAGCGCCGGCTTGAAGTGCGCGCCGTGGTTGCAGGCGTCACTATCATCGACGACTTCGCTCATCACCCCACAGCGATTCGCGAGACTCTCCGTGCCCTTCGTGAGGCATATCCTGGCCGGCGGCTTTGGGCGGTTCTCGAGCCGAGATCGAACACGCTTCGCCGCAACGTTTTTCAAGCGGACCTCGTCGAGAGCCTGGCCCTGGCAGATCGTGTCGTGCTGGCGGGGGTGTTCAAATCCAAGAGTATTCCCGATGACGAACGACTGCGGCCGGAGGAGGTCATAGCAACTCTCGAACGACGCGGAGTTCACGCAGAGCTTCACCAGGATGCTAATTCTATCGTTGCAGCGATGTCGCCTCGGCTTTTGGAAGGGGACGTTGTTGCGATTCTATCCAATGGCGGATTTGACGGCATTTACCAGAAGCTGCCTGGCGCAATCCAGGCTCGGCAGTCGATGTCTCAGCACGCCTGAGTTGTACGTTTTGAGCCCTCCTGGAACTTCATATCGATAGCCAAAGGTCTTGAGCAAGGTACGAGTCATGCCTGTGCGGTATGCTCGAACGTGGTATGTTCGCGACTCTTAAATTGATGCTGGTGTATCTCGTATTCGGTCCTATCGCCGGGATACTGGGCATTCCCTACTGCTATTTTATTCAGGACATCGGGCCGCTTTACCGGGTCGCGATGTGGATCGTCAGGACCGGCGTTACCGCAGCCGGCATCCAAACCGAGATCACTGGTCTGGAAAATGTTCCAGATGGTCGCAGCTGCATTTTTATGTGCAACCACGTCTCGAACCTCGATCCCCAGGTTCTGCTTCCGGCGCTGCCAGGCCGGAGTTCGGTGCTTTTGAAAAGCGGATTGATGAGGATTCCGATCCTCGGCACGGCTATGCGCATGGCGAAGTTCGTTCCAGTGGAACGGGGCAGCCGCCGGGATGCCGCGCAGGCGAGCGTCGCGGCTGCCGGCGATGCGCTTCGCTCGGGGCTGCATATCCTGGTGTTCCCCGAAGGCACACGATCCCGCGATGGCAGGCTGTCCACCTTCAAGAAGGGTCCATTCTTTCTTGCGCAGCAGACGGATGCGCCAATCGTTCCCGTCGCTATCTCCGGCACACAGACCATGATGCGAAAGGGGAGTGTCGCGATCACTCCCGGTGTCGCCAGCATACGAGTACTGCCGCCGATCGACCAGGGGCTGTACACGACGAGGGAGGAGGTGCTGCATGCCGTGAGATTCGCGATTGCGAGCGCCCTGCCGCCGGAGATGCAGCCGGAGGATTACTTGACGATGGCGTTGTAGCCGTCCGCGAGCAGGCGCTGCCGCATTGCATCGGCATCTTTCCTGATGGCAAACGGACCGATCTGCACGTGAAGCAGCTTATCCGGCGGCACCTGCCGAACGGCCACATTGTAGCCCCTCTTCCTGAGGGCGCTCATCAAAACGTCCGCGTCTTCCTGGTGAGAGACTGCAGCTACTTGAACGTATGTCGAACCTGCTCCGGATGCGGCCACGGGAGTCGGCGATCCTGCGCCGGAAGAGGCCCCCCTGGGTAGTGTGACCGGCTTAATGACGGTACTGTCGATAGACTGTCTGGATGGATTGGATTTGGAGATTGATGACCTTGCCTCTGCTTTGGAAGCGGAGGCATTTTCGCTCACAGGCGATGCGCCACTGTCTTGATCGGCTGCATCGGCGCCTGAGTGGGAAGGCGTACCTGTCCTGCCGGCAGGGCTGCCCGGCGCAGGTTTGGAGCTGCTGCCGTCGTACGTCGGAGCCGCCTCGGAGGATCCGACGGCTGCTGTCTGGGCGGAACGTCTTCCCATGCTGTAGCCGAAGCCGAAGAACACTGCGCAGATCAGCGCAAGGATGAAAAAAATTCCCAGGATAGTGGATGTTCCGAGAGAGATCTCGCGATCATGTTCCTCCGCGTCATGGCGGTCGCGAATATCGTTTTCGCTGTCGTATCGGCCGTTCACGTTCAGTCCTTCTTCTCTCCCACCGCAGCGGGGGTCAATGTCTTATTGAGCAGGTTCATCAACTCCATGGGCAAGGGGAAGACGATCGTCGTGTTCTTCTCGACACCGATCTCCGTCAAGGTCTGCAGGTAGCGCAACTGCAGGGTCATTGGCTGGGTTGCCATCAGTTCCGCTGCTTCTACCAGCTTGGCGGCTGCGTTGAACTCACCCTCGGCGTGGATAATCTTCGCTCTGCGCTCGCGCTCGGCCTCGGCTTGCTTCGCCATCGCGCGCAGCATGGTTTCGGGCATGTCGACCTGCTTGACCTCGACAGAGACGACCTTCACGCCAAACGGCGCGGTGTGCCCGTCGATCAGAGTCTGGATGCGCAAATTCAGGGCTTCGCGGTGCGCCAGCAGGCCGTCGAGGTCGACCTCGCCCAGTACAGAGCGAAGGGTGGTTTGTGCGAACTGGGAGGTCTGGTAGATGTAATTCGCCACCTCGATCACGGCTTTGGTCGGATCGACGACGCGCAGGGTGATGACAGCGTTCACCTTGAGGGTCACGTTATCGCGGGTGATGACGTCCTGTGGCGGGACCTCCATGGCCTCCTGTCGCAGGCTGATGCGCACAATCTGGTCGATGGGGCGGAAGACCAAAACAACGCCGGGCCCTCTGGCGGCCTGTTTGCCTACCCGGCCGAGACGAAAGATCACCCCACGCTCATATTCCTTGAGGATCTTGATGGAGTTCAGGAGGTAAAGGACGATGATTGCGATGGCGAAGAGCGCGGGAAGAGACATCATGGAGTGGGACCTCGAGCAGAACGGACTTTGGACCGCCGCTGCGATTGTAAAGCAGGCTCACCGGAATGGACTCCAGCAGCCTAGAAGTGCAGATAAAAGCCGATGCCGGGTTCGAAGGTCGATGTATGCCGCAGGATGGTGAGGTAGTTGGTTTCAAAGTCGGGAGCTTTGAAGAAGACCTGCCTGAGCTGCACGCGGATGCCGAAGTGGGGGGAGAGGACCGTCTGCTCGGCACCGACGGAGTAGTAGTAAGCTGCACGGGCCTGTTTGATGAGGCCCTCGCCGCCGAGCGGGGTTGGCGTGAAGGACAGGGTTCCGAGCCCTGCCGAGGCAAACGGGTTCAGGCCGAAGATGGTCTGAACATGAGCAACGTAGCCCACCGTGTACTCCGACGCGTTCTGCTGCACACCGCCCACGGGTGTCGATCCGAAAGGAGTGAATGTATCGGTGTATCGGGCGTAGCCGTAGTTGAACTCGGCGCCGAGAAGCGGGGATTTAGTGTAACGGATAGTAATCAGGGCGCCTAGAGTGTTGCCGGGGCTCAGATTCACGGTGGTGGGCACGGCATTGACGACGGCGGTGCCACTGGAGGAGCTGTTGAAGGCGCCAACACCGGAAACACCGAGATCGATGCGGGATAACTGGCGGTCGAGTGCGGGGTGCTGAGCCTCTTGAGCCTTGATGTTTGGTGCCGCGACGGTTCCCAGCAGGCACAGCAGAAGAGTACGGATACACGACGCGCGAGACACATTCAACATCAAGACGAAACTCCCTCAATAAGAAAAAAGGTGCTCCTCCAGTCTATCCTGCGCAACGGGGTAAGTGCGTCGGAATGCCGGTCAGATTGAATCTCCGGCTGGTTCGACGATCAGCACCAGGCCATCTACATCGCGGACTGTGATTGATGCGCCCGCTGGCAGAGTGGACCGGCCGCGCAGGGATGCCTGCCACAGTTCGCCTCGAATTTCGACCTGTCCGAAGGGGGAAAGCGGGGTTCGAGCGATCGCCGTTCCACCGATCATGGCCTGCGGCCCAAGCAGAACCTTGTTGCGGCGAGCGCGCAACGCAAAATAGGCCAGTCCGAAGGAGATAACGCCGAAGCCGATGCCGGCCCCTAACGCCATGCCGGTGTGGACCTGCAGTTCGGGGATCGGCCCGTTGACCAGGGTGGCCAAGCCAAAGACCAGTGAGACAGTTCCGGCGAGCGCAAGGATGCCGTGGCTCGCGAACTTGGTCTCCAGCGCGATCATCACAAGGGCGGCAAGCAGGAGAACAACGGCAGTGTGACGAATCGGCAGCAGGTTTAGACCGAACAGCCCCAGCAGGACGAACAGCGTTCCGACCGAGCCGGGGACAATCGTACCGGGAACATTGAATTCAAGATAGATAAGCAACGCGCCGAGGACCAGAAGGCAGACGGCGAAGTCCGGGTTCGTCAGCCTGCTGAGGAGACGCTCGCGCAAAGAGGGTGGGGTCGTGACGATAGACGCTCCGCGCAGATGCAGGGTGACCGAAGCGCTGTCGAACCGGTGGATCTCGCGGCCATCTAAAGCTGCCAGCAGTGACCCGTCATCGGGTGCGATCAGGTCGATCAACTTGAGACGGAGCGCCTCCTGATCGCTGTAGGACTTAGAGTTGCGGACGGCGTCCTCTGCGGCTTCGGCATTTCGTCCCCGCCGGACGACATAGGAACGCAGGAAGGCCGCCGCGTCGTTCTCGATCTTCTGCTTGAGGACGGGGTCCATCTGCCGGCCTTCGACGATGGGGTGGGCTGCGCCCGCGTTGGTCCCAGGTGCCATCGCTGCGACATCCGCAGCCTCCAGCAGAAAGAACCCCGCCGAGCCAGCCCTGCTGCCAGCGGGTGAAATGAAGACGATGACCGGCACTGGCGACGCTTCGATGGCCTGGACCATGACACGAGTGGACTCCAGCAGGCCGCCGGGTGTACCCATCGAGACGATGACTGCCTGCGCATGGAGGCGCGCCGCAGAATCGAGACCTCGCTGCAGGTAATCCGCCGTGATGGGCTGGATGGTGTCGTGGATCGTTAGTTTGACCACTACTGGCGGTCCGCTAGAGGCGAGTGCACTGGCGACCATAACTGATGTCAGCCAGCAGAGCAGAGTTAGTAGAAGCGAGCGTCTGCTGAGGCGCGGCGTCATGGAACGCCCTGTCCGCGAGCTTGCAGAGCCTGTCGCATGCCTTGGGCGGCTGCACTGTTTGGCTCCAGCTTCAGTGCGTCGCTTACGGCCGTGGCTGCTTCCGCCATGTGGTTGGTTCGAACTTCTATCCTGGCGAGGACAAGGTAGGCGGCTACGTTGGGGTGGAGTCGAAGCGAATCGGCCGCCTCCCGGCTCGCACCCTCCTCGCTTCCGCTGCGTTCGCGCACCTCGGCGAGCCCGGCGTGAGCCCCAGCACTGGCAGCGTCGGCAGTGATCGCAGCCTGAAACTCCTGCTCGGCTTCGGGGATCAGGCCCTGGGCAAGATAGTCCTGCCCCTGCTGGGTATACTGCACGGCGCGGTCCTTCGGGGGAAGCGCGGCCATCCGTAAGGCACGCATCTGGTCGAGCTGGAAGGCCGCCTGCCGGAAAGAGGCCTCCGAATAGGTCCTGCGGATGCGCTCGAGAGGATCGAAGGTTTCGGTTCCGGTGTCCGATCCGCTCTGGTCGGTGCTGGTGTTTGCCTGGACTGGCCTGGACAGCTTCACGGTTTCGGTCGTTCCTTTACCGGCGCTGATGCGGCTGCGGAGTTCGGCTGCCTCGGCATCCCCCGGCCGGAGCTTCAATGCGAGTCCGACCTCGCGCTGTGCCCCTGCGAAGTCACCTCGCCGCAGCAGGGAGACCGCCACGTTGTAATGATAATCGGGGTCATTCGGGTCTGCGGCAGAGGCTCTTTGAAACAGGGCGGCGGCGTCATGGCCCTGCCGGCTGGAGGCGACTCCCTGATTGTTCACCACCTCGGGCAGCGGCAGTCTGCTGGCGACAAAAGCAAAGGCTGATTCTGCCTCAGCGTATTTCCCAGTATTGAAGCGGGCGAGACCAACGTAAAATGCGGCCTCGAGGGAACGCCTGTCTGTCCGCGAGATCTTCGCGAGTGTCGCGGCCGCCTGATCGTACTCTCGTTGTGCGAACTGCGCCTTGCCCAGAGCGAGTAACGCAGCAGGGTAGTTCGGAGTGATCTGCACAGCCGTTTGCAGCCGCTTGATCCGTTCCTTCGACGTAGTGGCATCGGTGCCGCGAATGTAGTTCTCAAACGCGCTGAGTTGAACTCCCTCAGACGAAGCGACAAAGGTCTGCTCCGCCACATTGAAGTGCGGATCGACCTGCTTTGCGATCTTCCACGCAATGGCATTCTCGACATCGAAGAGTCGATTCAATTCGCTAGAGTCGGACAGAGGCGCCGATAGCCGCAGCTTGTTGATTTCGAGTACCTGCGCCTGGACCGAAATACGGCCGCTGCTGACGGTGTAGCTCCCGACGATGACGTAGTCTGCGTCCAGCGTCTGCGCGATGCGGATCGTGGTCGCCCGCGTGGGCCTGAAATCGACCGGCATGCCGAGATGGTCGAGCGCGTATTGCCGGTCGTCGCGGCTGATGGTGAGAAAGCCTGCGGAGTTCAGTCGCTGGTTCAGCGTGTCCGGGAAAGAGTCTCCGACCCAGCTCAGGTTCGCCTGCCCGGAGCGGTTGTCGAAAGGCAGCACCAGCACGACCCGGCCGCCGGTTTCAGAAGCTTCAGGGGTGGAAGGGGGGAGTGCAAAGGCTGTCGTGAGGAACGGGATCAGAAGCAGTACGACCCAGCACCGTTGCAGGATCCATCGAACTGAGGCGGAGCAGCGCACAAGAATGAGTATAGAGCGTCATCGCCGATGGGTTTTATGGGGTTCGTGCCGTTTAGCTGCCTCGCCTCCACGATGCGGGGAAAGTGCAATACCGCGGCCCATTCGCCTTTGCGTCTCGCCTGCCACACAACGTCGCCGTGCAGCAAGGTCGCCACCTCTCGCGGTGACAGGTCGCGGTGAAAATCGAAGTACTTGCGATCTTTCGACTCGTTGCGCCTGCCTAGATTCACTTGATTGGCTGGGGGAGCCCACTTGGTAGAAAAGATGAGCGCCGTGTCGTAGGCTCCAGGGTCGGCGGCGGCTTTTTCGATCTGCTCGATGGAGAAGTTCTGGATGGCGGCGGTCTTGAGCGGATGATTCGTGTATCCGAGCTCCGGCCTGGATAGCTCAGAGGTCGCAGGCCATGCCGTCAGCACGGTGGCCTGTGGATACTTCAAGTCGATGAAGCGGACGGCCTGCTGGTGCAGCACGATCATGTCGCGGTAGGTGAGGTTGTCTTCGGGGGCAAAGGCGTATGGAGGATTGATCCAGATGCCGCAGACGAACGCCGCTGTGCTCAGAGCCGCAACCCAGCCCCACTGGGGCAGATGCCGCCGCCAGGTCGCCACGCATATCACGATAATGAGCGGATACATCGGCAGCAGATAGCGTGTGAGCAGGGCTCCGCCCAGGATAGAGAAGGCGATCCAGTTCGCAAGAAGGATCACTGCGATCGCTTTTAGGTCTGGCATGCTGATCGTCTTGTTTGCCTTCGGACCCTGCGACTGGTTAGGAGTAGGGACAGGGACCAGCACAGCGGCCAGCGCGCACACGACGGGAACAAACATGTTCATGTGCATTGTCAGGTGAAGCAGACGGTGCCACAGGCAAAGCGCGATCCGGTATGCGTTCAGATTTGCTGTCGCATTATATCGCAGGAACTCCGGGTTGCCGAAGATGAAGCCGGTGCGGCGATAGTGATATGCATACCAGGCGGCAAGCGGCACAACCGGAGCCGCCAGCGCTGCCAGCCAGCCCCAGTGCGCACGGCGCAGATCGCTCCGGCGACGATCGCGGACCAGGAGAGATGCTTCCCACAACGCCAGCGCTGCCGGGGTCACGATAGCTGTCTCCTTTGATAAGGCCGAAAGAGAGAACATCGCGGCAGCCCAGAATTGTTTCCTGTGGACACTGCCTGCAAACCGGGGAAGGTCGCCGGTGGAGTGCGTTGACTCACCACGTTCGAAGTAGAACGAGAGTCCCCATAGCGTGAATGCAGCGGCGAAGATGTCCGCGTGCGCGAGCGTGCTTTGTGCGAACCAGATGGGATAAGTAGCCGTGAGCAGTACCGTCACCCATGCTGCCCGGGCGCCAGCCAGAGACCTCGCCAGCCTGTACACGCCAAGCAGTGCAGCCGCGGATACCATGCAGATCAGCGTGCGCGTCCCGCTTACGACATATCCCGAGAGGTGCCACCATCCGGCGAGCAGAATGGAAGGAAGCGGCGGGTGCGCGTTCGTTGCCGTGGTTTGTGGGATCAGCGTGCCCGTGCGATAGAAGTCCCACGCGGCAGGGATGTAGTACCCGGCTTCATCCCAGAAATACGGCAGGCGGAGGAGGAAGAAGTGCGAAAGGTAGACAGCTGCAAAGAAGAGAGGGTAGAGCATCCAAAGGGGGATGTCGCCTGCCGCCTCGTTTTTCCTCCCGCTCAGGTGTCGCACGCCTTAGTTGACAGGCCCTTCGGTCTGCGGCAGTTGCTCGAGCGTGATCTGCCCGAAGGTCTGCTCGTACTGCGCCAGATTATGACCGAGCACATTCCAGAGAGCCTTGGCCTGCTGCGGGCTCAAATAGATGCCCTGGAAGTTCTTGACCGTCAGTTCCTCGGGCCGCTCCTGGGTCATGGTTCCGAAGACCAGGAAGAAGTCCCAGACGCTCATACGCACCTGAACGCTATTGGCATAGCCGTCGCGATAGCCTTCGGTGGTGGTGAGTTTGAGCGTGGGCTGGTCTGCAGGCGGGTTTTGCTGGCTCATTGAATCGCTTTCTGACGTTATCTCGTGATCTGTGGTGCTGGAAGAAGATGGTGCGAAAGGGGGGACTTGAACCCCCACGGATTGCTCCGCCAGATCCTAAGTCTGGTGCGTCTGCCAATTTCGCCACTTTCGCGCTGCTAGGGGACCGGATTGCATCATTGCCAGTTCCGCTCGATCGGTGCTCGTGCTGTGCCGCGTGACAGTCGATTAGGTTGAGGTGAACGTGCCAACTGACTCCTGAATTGTACGGTGTCCGATGAGTGGAGCGATAGTGCCAGCGTGAACCTGCGGGTCTCGCCGCTTCGGCCCTGAACTGGCGTTGTAAATACTTGAGTGCGTTCCGATAAGCGCACAGCCGTGACGCATACCGTTGCCACTGGTCCTTTGCGGATGGTAGCCTTCGATCTAACTTTTCTGCCGGAGCCAACATCCATGCAATCGAGCTACAACGGAATCGCAGTGCCAGCCGAAGGTCAGGCTATCGAATACAGCAACGGCAAGTACACCGTGCCGGATCACCCGATTATTCCTTTTATTGAAGGGGATGGTACGGGGCGCGACATCTGGAAAGCATCGCAGCGTGTGTTCGATGCCGCTGTCGAGAAGGCATATGGAGGGAAACGCTCGGTGGCTTGGTATGAGGTGCTGGCGGGCGAGAAGAGCTACCGCAAGAGCCAGGAATGGCTGCCGGAAGAAACGGTCAAGGCCACGGTCGATTTCCGTGTTTCGATCAAAGGGCCGCTGACGACCCCGGTGGGCGGGGGTATTCGTTCGTTGAACGTAGCGCTGCGGCAGTTGATGGATCTTTACCAGTGCATTCGGCCAGTGAAGTACTACGCCGGAGTGCCAAGTCCGGTGAAGCATCCGGAAAAACTCGACGTGGTGATATTCCGCGAGAACACCGAAGACATCTATGCCGGGATCGAGTTTCGTGAAGGAACGCCGGAGGCTGCAAAGTTTATCTCGTTTGTGAACGACGATATGCTGAAAGGGACCAAAAAGAAGATTCGGCTCGACTCGGGTGTGGGAGTAAAGCCAATATCGATTACCGGGTCGAAGCGGCTCGTCCGGGCGGCCATCGAGTATGCGCTCCGGGGCGGCCGAAAGACGGTCACGCTGGTGCACAAAGGCAATATTCAGAAGTTTACCGAAGGGGCCTTCCGCGAGTGGGGATACGAGGTTGCCGTGCAGGAGTTTCGCGAGCACACCGTGACCGAGCGTGAGAGCTGGATTCTGGGAAACCTGGAGGCGAACCCGAGCCTGACGGCGGAGGAGAACGCGGCATTGATCGAGCCGGGAATTGAGTTCGCAGCAAAGGAGTTTGGCGAAGAGGTAATCGCTGAGGTGAAGAGCGTCATCGCCAGCATCGGCAAGTCGCACGGCAGCGGGCAGTGGAAGAACAAGATCCTGATCAACGACCGGATCGCCGATTCAATCTTTCAGCAGATCATCATCAGACCATCCGACTACAGTGTTCTGGCTACGACCAATCTGAATGGCGACTATATTTCGGACGCCGCCGCCGCGCAGGTTGGAGGGCTGGGGATTGCGCCAGGCGCTAACATCGGTGATGGGTATGCGGTCTTCGAGGCGACGCATGGGACCGCACCAAAGTATGCGGATAAGGATGTCATCAACCCCGGATCGGTGATTCTTTCTGGCGTCATGCTGTTTGACTTTCTGGGCTGGAGCGAGGCGGCACGGCTGATCGAATCGTCGATGGAAAAGACGATTCAGCAGAAGTTCGTGACGTACGACTTCGAACGGCAGATGCCGGGCGCAACCAAGGCGAAGACGAGCGAGTTCGCGAGCCGCATGATTCAAAACATGGGTTAGGCTCGACAGAGGAATCCAATGGTCACTAACGGCAATGCGACAGTTTATATTTCAAACATGGAAGCCTCGCTGGCGTTCTATACAGGCGTGTTGGACATGAAAGTGACCAGCCACTATGGAAACGAATGGGCGACAGTAGCGGCGGGCGGCTTCACAATCGGATTGCATCCGAAACGCGACAAACAGCCGGAACCGGGCACGCATGGGGCGATTACGGTTGGACTTAACGTAGACGATATTGAAGTTTCAGCGGTGCTGCTGCGGAAGAGCGAAGCGAGAGATATCGGCGAGGTGATTCGTGGCGACGGAGGAGGTTTCCTCCATTTCCACGATCCAGACGGCAATGCGTTGTACCTCTGGGAGATGCCGAAAGAATAAGGCTTTTCGAGTGGAGTACCGGATAAAGATAGAGGAGAACAGATGCGGAAGAAGGTAACGATTGTTGGCTCGGGCAATGTTGGAGCTACGGCGGCACACTGGATTGCAGCTAAGGAACTCGCGGATGTTGTGTTGCTGGATGTAGTCGAAGGCGTTCCCCAGGGCAAGGCGCTGGATCTGCTGCAGGCAATGCCGATCGAGAAACGGGATTGCGCGATCGTGGGCACAAACGATTATGCAGATACTAAGGATTCGGACATTGTGGTGATTACGGCCGGCATCGCGCGCAAGCCTGGGATGAGCCGCGATGACCTGTTGAATACGAATCACGGGATCATGTCGAAAGTGGTTGGCGAGGTGGTGAAGATGTCGCCAAATTGCATCATCATCGTGGTGTCGAATCCCCTCGATGCGATGGCGCAGACCGCGTTCAAGCAGGCTGGGTTTCCGCGCGAGCGCGTGCTTGGGATGGCGGGAGTGTTGGATTCGGCGCGGTTCCGGACGTTTATCGCGGAGGAGTTGAAGGTATCGGTGGAAAACGTGACGGCATTTGTGCTGGGCGGCCATGGCGACACGATGGTCCCGCTGTCACGCTACTCGACGATGGCGGGCATACCGATTACGGAGTTGATCGAACCTGCGCGCTTGAAGGAGTTGGAGACGCGCACGGCGAATGGCGGAGCCGAGATCGTGAAGCACCTGAAGACCGGCTCTGCCTACTATGCACCTTCGGCTGCGGCGGTGGAGATGGTCGAGGCGATCCTGAAGGACAAGAAGAAGATTCTCCCCTGCGCTGCTTACCTGCAAGGGGAGTATGGAATCTCAGGGCTGTACGTTGGGGTGCCTTGCAAGCTTGGATCGAAGGGAATCGAGCAGATTATCCAGATCAAGCTGACTGCAGAGGAGCAGGCGGCATTGCAGAAGAGCGCCGACTCGGTGAAGGAGCTCTGCACCGTGATTGGGGTGGCTTAAGTAAAAAGCTGACCGCGGATTTCACGATTAACGCGGATGAAGACGAGGAAGGCCCGCTTTATCGGCGGGCCTTCCTGCATTGCAGAACCTGTTTTGGTTAAGCGACGCGCTCAATGGTTACCGTCTCCAGGACGACCGGAGTTTTGGGGCGGTCGGAGCCGTCTTTGCTGACCTTGCTGATCTTTTCGACTACGTCGTAGCCTTCAACCACCTCACCGAAGATGGTGTGTTTGCCGGTAAGCCAGCTGGTGTCGGCAACGGTGATGAAGAACTGTGAGCCATTTGTGTTGGGGCCGGAGTTGGCCATGGCCAGCTTTCCTTTTTGATGGAAACCGTGCTTCGAGCCTTTAGTCTCGTCGGCGAACTTGTAGCCAGGGCCGCCCATGCCGGTGCCTTCGGGGTCGCCTCCCTGGATCATGAACTGCGGGATGACGCGATGCAAGACGGTCCCGTCGTAGAGCTTGGCGCCCTTTTTGCTGCGGCTGTTCCACTCTTTGGTTCCCTCGGCCAGGCCGATAAAGTTGGCCACGGTCTCCGGGGCGTCCTTTTCGAAAAGTTCGCAGACGATTGTTCCTTCAGTAGTCGTTAATGTGGCGTAAGTGCCCGGCTTTGTTGGCATGTCGAAGTTCTCCTTGGAGGTTGTGTTGCGGGGAAAT
The DNA here is from genome assembly GCA_965277575.1 of Edaphobacter sp. GTDB lineage: Bacteria > Acidobacteriota > Terriglobia > Terriglobales > Acidobacteriaceae > Edaphobacter. Next base: position 928,272 of record CBDIDK010000002.1, on the reverse strand, counting down.
CGCTTGCGCTCAATGGTGAGGAGCGAAAAACTCAGTTGTAGGATGCGCTGCCCGGAGCAGCCGTGGCTGGCGGTGCCGCAGGCAGAGGCGGCATGGGCTGGCCGTCGCGAACGATCGTGACACGATTGATGACGACGGGGGTGAGCGGTTTGTCGCTTGAGTTGCGTTCAACGCGCGCGATAGATGCGACCAGCGGGATAGTATGAGCGTCACACTGGCCGAAGATGGTGTGTTTTCCATTCAACTCGGGTTGAACATCCTCTGTGATGAAGAATTGAGAGCCGTTAGTGCCTCCGCCGTTGGGCCCCGGTCCCGCATTCGCCATGGCAAGCCGGCCGGGTTGATCGAAGGTAAGGGCGGGATCGATCTCGTCCTGAAAGTAGTAGCCGGGGTCTCCGGTGCCGTCTCCGGCGCGATCTCCGCCCTGGATCATGAAACCTGGGATGACGCGATGGAAGATCGTGCCGTTGTAGAAGGGCTGGCGATGTACTTTCTTCAGGGTCTGCGGATCGGTCCAGTCCTTCGTGCCCTCTGCGAGACCGATGAAGTTGGCGACAGCGACGGGAGCCTCTTTGTCGTAGAGTTTGCAGGTGAGACGTCCCATCGTCGTATCGATGACGGCTGTGGGACCGGTCGGCAGCAGTGCGGGATTTGCTGGGCTGGGGGTGCTGGGTGCGTCCGGAAGATCCGTGGATGGAGGGCTGGATTGGGCGCGTGCCGATACGGTGAGGGCAAGTGCAAGTGCGAGAAAACGAAGCGTCATTCGGTGTGTAGCTCCTGTGGCTCCTAGGAACAGGCTACCGCACGCGCGCTCCGGGGGCAATTCGGGGATTGCGATGGTCAAATCGCATAACGAGTCTTCGTCTGTAATTAGAAAAGCCGCGATTAGAAAAGTCGCCTGACAAGGCTGCGAACAAGTTCGAGAGACCCTCCGTAGACGACGTGGGCGGCCCAATGCTGCAGGTGGTCTGTAGGGGCAGTCTGTGTGGGCGGCGGTGATAGCTGAAATGCGGGGACGGCGACCTCGTCGGCTCCCAAAAAGAGAAGCGTACCGAACGCTGTGCCCGCTCCTGTGGTGACCTGGGGAAGCAGTTCTGCGGAGACACTGTAGACGATGCCCATGAGGGTGCCGAAGGTGTAATGAACGGCCTGCCCTGCGGTCTTCTTATCGTCTCCGCCAAGTTGGCTTCCGGCAGCGTTGGCGATTTTGCGAGCAACAATCTCGGTGGAGCCCTCCTGTTGGGCTGCCTGCTGCGCTTTTTGTTCCTGCTGATGTGCGATCTGCTCAGGAGATTCTCCATGAGCGAGCTTGACCTGTTTTTCGGTAGCCTTTTGGCCTGCCGCGGTGAGCTTTTGAAACTGATCCATGATCAGGGTGGCGGCAATTCCGGCAACCATGCCTGTGACAACTCCACGGAGGACGGAAGGTTTATCTGAGCGCATTGTGAACCTCTAGCGCTTTGATGCCGGATTTTGCGGGTGCAAGCGGAGTATTTTGCATCCTACGGGAAGGAGGATTATGCGATGGCGAAGTTTGCGTTGTATGCGGAGTTGAAGGCTAAACCGGGGAAAGAGGCTGATGTGGAAGCCTTTCTGAAGCAGGGCGCGGAGATGGCGAAGGCAGAGACGGGAACCGTGCATTGGTATGGATTCAAGGAAGACAAGGGGGGCGTCTTTGGCGTCTTCGACACATTCAACGACGAGGCAGGACGTCAGGCTCATCTGAACGGCGAGATCGCCAAGGCGTTGATGGCAAAGGCGGATGAGCTGTTTTCAGAGCAGCCCAAGATCCACCAGATCGAACTGATTGGCGAGAAGTAATCGGCCGGGAAGGCTGCGCGTGATTCAGCACTTTTGGTTATGTGGTGGATCTGGGTTTTGCAGGGGTTTTTGCAAAAATGCATGTGCAAGCTGTGGTTTTTGCGTGGTGATTTCGTGGTGGGAGGTGTGGTAAACGCGGAATGTGTGCACCAGGCTGCCGACGGCCTGAAATTGCGCCAGCTTTTTCGACTATTTCTTTCAGAAGCTTCTGTTTGAGTTGGAGTGTGGGAGCAACCCGGATGTGGCGTGCGCCATCTTTTCTTGATAGAGGTGAGATATGGCACAGGGTCTCGATTCAACAAAGAGCGGCACACGTCCTTCCCACGAAGCGGTCGAATCGGATACGTCGGCAACCGAGGTTGGGGCGAGCGATCAGAAGAAGATGGATCATGCAGCAATGGAGAGCGCCAAGAGAGCGCAAAACCGGATACATTCGGACGAAGAGACTACACCCGGCAACTCAATCTTTTCGAAGTAAGACCTTCTCGATGAAGTAAGACGTTCGTCGATAAGTGAAGCGCCTTAGGATGAATTGGCGCAGCAAGGAAAAATGAAAGCCCCGCGATTCGCTGCGGGGCTTTCGTTTTGTTTCCTGCCGACTAAAGCTGGTTTCGGATGGGTATACACCGCAAGGCTGTCCTGCCGGACGGGCCTCCTGCGCTGAGGGCGGCCACTTCGTGCCACGTATACCGGTTTTGACACCATCTACTGTGCTGCCCTCCCGTTGGTCGGGATCAAGAATAGAGTCCATCGATTGGAGAACCTAGTCCTTGACGTGGAAGAGGCTGTTGTTGAGGTCGGGCCAGAACTCCTTGAAGAGGAAGGTGACGGCATCGACGCCGACGTTGAGGCCCCATTTCTGGCCGGTGTTGCTGAAGGTGCGCTCTCTCGACGGGTAATAGAGGTTCGAGATTCCAGAGGCCATGCCGGCACCGACGACTTCGCTGGTGTTGAAGGTCTCGTGACCCGCGTCGTTGCGGGTGATGATGACCCGGGTGAGGGCATAGACGGAACGTTTGCGGAAGCCGCCCGTGCCCAGGGTGTAGTAGCGGTTGTCCTGGCGGGTGAGGATGGGAACGATGGTTTCTACCGAGTAGTTTTCAATGGCCTGGTCGAGGTAGCTGTGCCAGAAGTAGCGGGCAAAGCCGGCAGCGCCCTGGCGGAACTCCGGGGTGGCGTTGGTCGCCTGGGAATAGCCTGCGAGGGCTGCGGGGAGGAGCACGGCGGAGTAGTCGAAGGAGTCTTCGGTGGCGGTGATGAACTTCTCCTTCGGCGTTTGGGGCGGAAGCTTCTGATTCGCGCTGACGGAACGGAAGTTCGGAATGATGCCGAGGATGCGTTTGGTCTGGAGGGTGGTGTTGCCGGACGGCGGGGGAACGATGGGGGTATCGCCCTGCGGGGACTGCGCGGGTGAGTCCGAGGACGAAGAGACATCATACGCCGCTCTGGAGGCCAGGGCCGGGTCTTCGCCGGGGGTGTCGGGCAGGGTGGTGGAGGCGATTGTCTGCGCCGGGGTCGCGGTCTGGGCTCCGCTGGACAGACAGGCGGGGAGCAAGAGAGCAGCGAAGAGGAAAAGATTGTTTTTGTGCATGGTCGGGATGGGGCGCTATCCTCGCGGTCTGCTGCTTTCAGGTTGATGATTGATTCGATGACTATTCTATTGACTCTTCCAGAGCCGTGCTGGATTCAAGAGGAGCTCAGAATTGTGCGGTTTTTTTGAAAATCGTTGAAATTTGGAATGAGGATCTATGGACATGGGAACAGGATGTACCTCAGTGGCCGCCGAGGGCCTCGGGGTCGGGTTTTGCGCTCTTGCTGGGCAGTCGCATGATGAAGGGCAGGGGAGACAGCAGGAAGATGGTGAACGCGAGGATGGCAAAGGCGTTTTTGTAGCTGAGCATCGAGGCCTGGCGGAGCATCTCTTGATAGGCCTGACCGATGGCAATTTGTGAGGCGCTGGCCGCGGACATGCCCTGGGCCATCAGCATCTCCTTCATCCGGTCCATGTAGATGCGGTAAGGAACGCTGTTGGGGATCACGTTGGCTGCGAGGGCAACCTGCTGGACCTGTGAGTTGCGCGCGAGATAGGTGGTGAGCAGAGCGGTGCCTGCGCTGCCGCCGAGGTTGCGGGCGAAGTTGGACAGGCTGGAGATCTGGTTGGTCTTGCTGGCGGGGACCCCGACGTAGTTGAGCGTGCTGATGGGGATGAAGATGAAGGCAAGGCCGATGACCTGGAACATGCGCCAGAGAGTGACTGTTCCGAAGGCGGCGTTGAGGTCGAGGCGGGTCAGGTTGTAAAGACCGACAGCCGTGATCACGTAGCCGAAGCAGACCATGATGCGGGGATCGAATTTGCCGACGGTGCGGCCGGCGACGAACATCATGAGCATCATGACGAAGCCGGCGGGGGAGAGGACCATGCCTGCGCGTTCGGCGGTGTAGCCGAGGAGTCCCTGGAGGAACTGCGGGATGAGGACGGTCGAGCCGAAGAGGACCATGCCCAGGATGAGCTGCAGGAAGACGGCGGTGCCGAAGTTGCGGTTCTGGAGGAGCTTGAGGTCGACGATGGGGTCGGGGTGGTTCCACTCCCAGAAGACGAAGACGATGAGCGTGACGACCGCGAGGATGGCGAAGGTGACGATCATGGGCGAGCCGAACCAGTCTTTCTCCTGGCCCTTGTCGAGGGTGAATTCGAGGCAGCCGACGCCGAGTGCAACCAGGCCGAGACCCATGAAGTCGATCTTGCGATGCTTGGCCGTTTCTTTGCGGAGGATGAGGTGAGGCGGGTCTTCGACCATGCGGTTGCTGAGGTAGAGCGAGATGAGGCCGATGGGGAGGTTGATGAAGAAGATCCAGTGCCAGTTGAAGTTGTCCGTGATCCAGCCGCCGAGCGTGGGGCCGATGGCGGGTGCGACGACGACGGCCATTCCGTAGACGGCGAAGGCCTGGCCGCGTTTTTCGACGGAGAAGGTGTCGGCGAGGATGGCCTGCTCGCTGGGGGCGAGGCCGCCTCCGCCGGCGCCTTGCAGGATGCGCGCGACGATGAGCAAGGGCAGGGTCGGGGCGAGGCCGCAGAGCAGGGAGCAGATGGTGAAGAGCGAGACGCAGATCATGTAGAAGCGCTTGCGTCCGATGCGGTTGGAGAGCCAGCCGGAGATGGGAAGGACAACGGCGCTCGATACGAGATAGCTGGTGAGGACCCAGGTGGCCTCCTCGGAGCTTGCGCCGAGCGAGCCTGCGATGTGCGGGAGGGCGACGTTGGCGATGGAGGTGTCGAGGACCTCCATAAACGTGGCGAGGGTGACGGTAAGGGCGACGGCCCACGGATTGTGGGTTGGCCTCCATGCGGCTGGAGGGCCGGCGGACGGCCTTGCGTCCGGTGCCGCGTTCAAGGGTGCTGTCATGGTCGCCATATAAGTCTCCTGATATGATATCAGGAGGCTTATATGGAAGGACGCAAGGAAACGACACGGCTGACTGCGACCAGGCGAGCTGCGCAGACGATGAAGCGCATTCTTGTGCATTTTCGCGGACAGATGGACGATCAGTTGCGGCCGCAGGGTGTGACGACCGCGCAACTGCAGGTGCTGAAGGCGATACGGGATGAGCCGGGCGGCTCCGGCGCGCAACTGGCGCGGTTCTGCCATGTGACGCCGCAGTCCGCGCAGGCCTTGTTGAAGGGGCTTGAATACGGCGGGTGGATCACGCGGAGCAAAGATCCGGTCAATGAGCGGATACTGGTTGCCCAGTTGACGCCGAGCGGAGAAGATCTGCTGCAGAGCGCAGGCACGCTGGCAGGCGTGATCGAAAAAAGAATGTGGCGCGGAGTGGCGAGGGAGGATGTCGACGTGTTGAACGCCGTGCTCGCGCGATGTCTGGAAAATCTTGAGGGCGACGAATGACGCTGCGGGTGCGGCTTCAGACCGTGGCGTGGAAGCGAAGACGGACGTAGTCGGCGATCCAGTTGCCGTCTAGGTCGCGGAGAATGGGTTCAAGCAGGGCGAGCGTCTGGGTGATGGCGCTGGCTCGGGCCGCCGGAGGATATGCGGGTGAGTTGAGGCGGTCGAAGAGGCCGTTGCGGAAGGTGTTGAGCCAGGACTCCATGCCGTTCGGGAGAGGTGTGGGGCGGGGGATGAGTTCGATGGACTGCACGGTGAAGCCCGCTTCCTCAAGCAGACGACGATAGAGGGTGGGCGACGGGAAGAAGCTGGCGGCTTCGGCTTCGGCATCGATATGGAAGGCTGCGAGGACGGACTGAAGAGCGGTGCGGATGGCGGCGATGTTGCCGTGACCTCCCATCTCGGCGACGAAACGGGCTTTTGGATCTCCGGGACGGAGGGCGCGGTGGACTCCGGCGAGGGCGGCTCGCTGGCCGGAGAGGCCGCTGATCCAGTGGAGGGCGGCGTTCGAGAAGACGGCGTCGAACTGCTGGTGGAACGGAAGGGCGGTGGCGTCGTGCTGCTCCACGGTAAAGCCGCGGACGTCTGTCGAGCCGCGCTGGCGGGCGGCGGCGAGCATGGCGGCTGAGGGGTCGACGCCGGTGAGGATGGCTCCGGTCGCGGCGAGCTGCGCGGTGAGGGCGCCGTCGCCGCAGCCGAGGTCGAGAATGCGTTCGCCGGGCTGCGGGGCGAGGAGCGCGACTACATCGGCTGCGAGGTCGGCGACGAAGCGGCCGTTCGCGGCGTAGGCTTCGGTGTCCCAGGTCTGGCCGGTTGCAGGGCTGCCGATTTGCGGCTGGTTGGCGGGCTGGTTGGCGAACGACATGAGATTATTTTGCTCCTTTACCCGCCTCGGCGCGGGATAGCCGGAATTACCTATACTTGTGATCGCACGTCGTGTGTTGCAGTATGGGCGATCGGCGATGAGAACGATCGATTCGGAGGGGTGGATCAGTGACGACGAAGATGACAGCGGCGGCGGTTGGGTATGCGCAGGAGAACAAGGCGCGGTTTGTAGAGGAGTTGAAGGCATTGCTTCGGATTCCTTCGGTTTCGACTGCACCCGAGCGTGTGGGCGATGTGCGTCGGGCGGCGGAGTTTGTCGCGGCGGAGCTGAAGCGGATCGGGATGGAGAATGTCCGGCTGATCGAGACGACGACCGCCGAAGAGGTGATTACGGATGCGGCGGGGCAGGCCCGGATGGTGCCGCCGCGCATCGGACATCCGCTGGTGTATGCGGAGTGGCTTCATGCCGCGCCTGCGGCGGATGGGACGCCGAAGCCCACGGTGCTCTGCTACGGCCACTACGATGTGCAGCCGGCGGAGCCGCTGGAGGAGTGGACGTCGCCGCCGTTCGAGCCGGCGGAGCGGAATGGCAACCTCTATGCGCGCGGAGCCGTGGACGATAAGGGCCAGATGTGGATGCATGTGAAAGCGCTGGAGTCGCTGATGGCGGCGGCCGGCGGGACGCTGCCGGTGAACGTACGGGTGATCGTCGAGGGCGAGGAGGAGGTTGGAGGCGAGGGGATCGCGAGGTTTGTGCGGGAGCATGGCGATGAGTTGAAGGCCGATGTCGCGCTGGTGTCGGATACGGAGATGTTCGCGGCCGATCTGCCTACGCTGTGCGTCGGTCTGCGCGGGATGATCTACACGGAGATCGAGGCGCGGGGAGCGCGGACGGACCTGCATTCGGGCATGTATGGCGGGGCGGCTCCGAATCCGTTTGTCGCGCTGGCGCAGGTGATTGCGAAGTTGAAAGATGAGAATGGAAGGATTCTGATTCCCGGGTTCTATGACGAGGTGCAAAGGCCGAGCGCGGATGAGCTGACGGCATGGAAGGCACTGCCGTTCGACGAGGAGCACTACCGTGAGACGGAGATTGGATCGGTGGCGCTGACCGGCGAGCCGGGTCTGAGCGTGCTGGAGCGGACGTGGTCGCGGCCCACGCTGGACGTGCATGGGATGCCGGGAGGATTCATCGGGGCGGGCGCGAAGACGGTGATCCCCGCCAGGGCGGTCGCGAAGGTAAGTATGCGGCTGGTCCCGGACATGACGCCGGCTAAGAGCTTCGCCAGGTACAAGGCGTTTGTGGAATCGATCGCGCCGAAGGGTATTCAGCTTGAGGTAAGGTTGATCCACGCGGGCGATCCGATCGTGGTGAGTACGGACAACGAGTTTGTGCGCGCGGCTACGGGGGCGATGCATGAGGTCTTCGGGAAGGAGACGGTGTTTGTGCGGGGCGGCGGATCGATCCCGATTGTGGGGGATTTTGTGCGCGAGTTGAAGATCCCGACCGTGCTGATGGGGTTCGGGTTGCCGGATGACAACCTTCATGCGCCAAACGAGAAGTTTCACCTGGCGAACTTCTATCGAGGGATCGAGTCGATTGTGCGGTTCTTGAGCGCTGTGGGTGCCTGATGGCGTTGCTCGACGTGGGCGGGTATGTGCTGGCGGGGGGGAAGAGCTCGCGCATGGGGCGGGACAAGGCGCTGCTGGAGCTTGCAGGCAAGCAACTGGTGGCCCATGCGGTGACGAAGATGAGGCGGGTGTGTTCGGAGGTTCATATTGTGGGCGGGCGGCCGGAGCTGGCGGCGTTCGCACCGCTGATCCGGGACCTGCATGAAGGCTGCGGTCCGATGGGCGGGTTGGAGGCGGCGATGGAGAGTTCTTGGCACGAGTGGAATTTGTTTCTGCCCGTGGATGTGCCGTTCCTGCCGTCGGCGCTTCTGGAGAACTGGATAAGGAGAGTGGCAGGCGACCTTGTGCCGACGGCGCGGGTAGCGATGTTTACCGTCGGCGGTATGCCTCAGCCGTTGTTGTGTCTGCTGCACAGGGAGGTGGCGCCATTTGTGCGTGAGGCGATGGCAAGGCAGGCGTATAAGGTATTTCCTGTGTTGAAAGATGCTGCGGAGGAGCTGGCGAGGCGGCAGGCAGTGGGGCTGGAGCGCGTATTTGTGAACACCGTGTGGGACAAGGATAGCGAGTTCGTGATTGAACCCGGCGGTGGGGAGCCTTGGCAGGGGCTCACAAGGGCTCAGCAATCGGCAAAGCGGCTGTGGTTCGCGAACCTGAATACGCCGGAGGAGTTCGCGGACGGGGAAGGGCATCTGGATGCTCTGGATACGGTGGATACGCTGGATACTTAGGCGCTGTTGTTGCCGGTGTGTGGGTTCACGCGGAATCGCATGAAGGCTTGACACCGATCTTCACCGATGACACCGGTTTCGCCGATCAAGAACAGGCAACAGCTATTGCAGAGGTTTGGGCGTAGTGTCTGGGCCAGTTGATTGCGTTCAGTTTGAGAGGGATGGGTTAGGCTTAGGCTTGCGTGACTATGGATGTGCATCGCGGGAGTGACTGAATGGCTGAACCGGTTGAGAAGGCGGAGGCGGAGAAGGCTAAAGGAGACAGGCCTGAGGGTGAGAAGGCTGAGATGACGGCCGATACACCGCTGCTCGACAGCGTGTCTGACGATGTGTCGCCCATGGTTGAAGAGTTCATGGAGCAGGCGGCCCAGCAGAATGAGGCCGCGGTCGAGGCCGTGCCGGACGTCAGGAACAAGCCGGGGCCGTATATCTCCTTCGAGCATGTCTTCAAGGCCTTTGGCGATGTGGTGGTGCTGGACGACGTAAGCTTTTCGATCCTTCCCGGGGAGACCCTGTGCATTCTGGGCAGAAGCGGCGTAGGCAAGTCGGTTTCGCTGCAGATGCTGCTGGGCTTTCTGAAGCCGGACAAAGGGACGATCCAGGTGGCGGGGGAGAATATCTGCGGCTTCACGGAGCGGGAGTTGCAGGCGATACGGCGCAAGGTGACGATGGTCTTCCAGAACGGCGCGCTGTTCGATTCGATTTCGGTGGGGGAGAATGTCGCGTTTCCGATGCGGGAGCGCGGAGAGATGGACGAGGGCCAGATTCTGCAGGTGGTGAAGGGGCTGCTGGAGATGGTGGGCGTGGCGGGGATGGAAGGCCTGCTTCCGTCCGACCTGTCGACGGGGATGAAGCGGTCGGTAGCGATTGCGCGGGCCTTGGCGGCTCAGCCCGAGGCGGTGCTCTATGACGAACCTACGACGATGGTGGACCCGCTGATGGCTCATCTGCTGGGCGACCTGATCGAGCGGCTGAAGCAGCAACTGCACTTGACGAGCATCGTGGTCACCCATGACATGCGACTGGCGAAGAAGCTGGCGGACCGGGTGGTCTTTCTCAGTGGCGGCAAGGCGGTGTTCTTTGGCACTGTTGCGGAGATGGAGCGGTCGCAGGATCCGGTTGTGCAGGAGTTCCTCTCGCTGGATGAACTAACCATACCGGTGTGAGTTGGCGCGGCCTCGCAAAGCAGAGCTAAATTTAGACCAATCAATGGTTTAGACGGTATGCGGGGGTGGAGCGCCAGGTTGCAAAGGGGCCTTGGGCCAAGTATGCTTTTTGTATAAGGACCGGCGAATGGTGGATTCTCTCTCGAGGCTTCAACCGGGAAGAGGGCGATTCCGGGATACTTAAGTCAACCAGGGGTGTCTCTGTCGTAATGCGGGTGCTTTTTCATCGCATTGAGATTGCCGGACTGTACCTTTGAGGCATCTTACAAGCGATGTGGCACAGAAAGACTGAAGCTGGAAAGGCGTTCGCTATGGCGACACCGGACTACCTGCAACAGGTGATCATCTCAGAACGAAAGCGGCCGGGCGAAGGTGGGCGTGAAACCTCGGTGCGCGGGGGCGTGTTTCGCCGCCCTTCCGTGGCGAGCTCCGTTCGGGCGTCGCTGGATGTGCTGACGGTCGCGGTCGCCAGCCTGCTGGCATTACATTTTCGCGTTGGGACCCCGGCCAACGTGCCTGTGTTGCATGTACTTCCGCACTTGGTTCGGTCCTCGCCCAATATGCTGTTCGTCTATGTCGCGTGGTTCGGGGCCTGCGTGGTGTTCATCACGAGGTCCTACGGCCTGTACGGCCCGATCCAGAATCGCAGCGGATTGCATGAGCAGAGGATGACGATCCAAGCGGTGCTGACGTCCGGGCTGCTGTTGTGCGGCACGTTGTTCCTGTCGAATGGGAAAGAGATTTCGCGGATTGTGATTGCGTTGATGGTGTTGTTTACCGTGGTGCTGGTGTGCGTACGGCGCGCAGTGTGGCGCAGCATGGTGTACCGCAGGCTGCGGGCCGGGATCAATACCCGGAATGTGCTGATCGTGGGCGCAGGCCGTGTGGGCCATGCGCTGAGGAATCATATCGAGTCGCTGCAGCACCTGGGGTTTCGCTTCAAGGGATTTATCGCATTGACGGAGCGAGAGGCCGAGTCGGGCGATGCGGACGTGATTGGCGATGTGCGGAACTGCCTGCCGCTGGCGCGGTCGCTGTTCGTCGACGAGATTTTTTTCTCGGTGCCGGGAGATAAAAAGCTGGTGATCGGGATGGTCGAAGACGCGCGGATCGCGGGGATCGATGTGCGCGTGGTGCCGGATATGTACGACGGACTGGCGTGGAATGCGAGGGTGGAGTACATCGGCCAGTTCCCCACGATTCCACTGCACCGAAAGGACTTTCCGATTGGCGGGTTTTTGCTGAAGCGCGCGCTGGATATTACTGTCTCGTCGATCGCGTTGCTGGCGGCGTCGCCGGCGATGCTGGCGATTGCGATTGCGATCCGAACGGATTCGGGAGGATCGGTTTTTTATAAAGCGCAAAGGATTGGGCGAAAAGGGCGTGCGTTCTCCTGCTACAAGTTTCGTACGATGGTAAGCAACGCCGACACGCTGAAGGCCGACCTGGAGCACATGAACGAACGGGACGGTGTGCTGTTCAAGATTGCGAACGATCCGAGAATCACGCGCGTGGGCAGGGTGTTGCGGAAATACTCGCTGGATGAACTGCCGCAGTTCTACAATGTGCTGCGAGGCGACATGAGCCTGGTGGGCCCTCGGCCTCCGATGGCGGCCGAGGTGGAGAAGTACGATCTGGCGCACCTTCGCCGGCTGGATGTGCTGCCTGGGATCACTGGCTTGTGGCAGGTGGAGGCTCGGCAGGACCCCTCCTTCGATAGCTATATCTCGCTCGACACGGCGTATGTGGAGAACTGGAATTTGCTGATGGACCTGCGAATCCTGGCGCGAACTGTGGGCGTGGTGTTGAGCGGGACGGGCTCCTAAGCGTTAGACTTAAGTGCGTGAAGATAGCGCTTGCCCAGATCAACCCGACGGTGGGGGATTTCGCCGGGAATACGAAGAAGATCCTTGAATACGCGTTCCGAGGTGGCAAGCAGGGCGCGCGGATCGTCGTCTTTCCAGAGTTGGCGGTATGTGGGTATCCGCCGGCGGACCTGCTGGAGAAGGCGGTATTTGCCGCTCGCGCGGACGCCGCGATCGAGGAGATTGCTGCGTGGACCGGGGGCGCGGGCAGACCGGCGATTCTGTGCGGAACGGTGATGGCGGCGACCTCTGCCGTGGGAAAGCACGTAAGAAACATGGCGGCGCTGCTGAGTGGAGGCGCGGTAAAGTTCATGCAGCAGAAGATGCTGCTGCCGTACTACGACGTATTCGATGAGCAGCGGTACTTCGAGCCAGCCCTGGAGCAGGCGCTGACTTGCGTGGATGGCGAGCCGGTCGCGATCACGATATGCGAGGATGCGTGGAACGACAAGGGCTTCTGGCCGCGGCGGAGGTACTCTGCCGATCCGGTGGAGGCGCTGATGCTGGAATGGGAGAAGCAGCCTGCCGAACTGGCGGCGCGGCAGAGAATCATTTTGAACATTTCGGCCTCGCCGTACTGGCAGGGCAAGCCCGAGGTACGGCAGAGTATGCTGGCGGCGCTGGCGAGGCGGCACGGCGCGTTTGTTGCGATGGCCAATCAGGTGGGAGGCAACGACAGCCTGGTGTTCGATGGGTCTTCGCTGGCGATCCGGCCGGATGGCGCGGTGGTGGCGCGGGCGGCTTCGTTCGCTGAGGATCTGGTGGTCTTCGATACGGCGGACCGGGCAGATGTTGCGGGTGATCTTGCTTTGGACGACGTGGCGGCGACCTGGCAGGCGCTGGCGCTGGGAACGCGGGATTATGTGCGGAAGTGCGGATTCAGCAACGCGCTGGTGGGTTTGAGCGGAGGAATCGACTCCGCGCTGGTGGCGGCCATCGCGGTGGAGGCGTTGGGTGCGGAGAACGTCGTGGGTGTGGGGATGCCGAGCGAATACTCTTCGCTGGGTTCGATCGAAGATGCGCGCAGGGTCGCGAAAAACCTGGGAGTAAGGTTCGAACTGCTTCCGATTCATGATGTGTTTGCGCAATACCAGAACGCGCTGAAGCCGCTGTTTGCCGGCACACCGTTCGGATTGGCGGAGGAGAATCTGCAGTCGCGCATACGGGGGGCGCTGCTGATGGCGCTCTCGAACAAGTTTGGCGCGCTGGTGCTGACGACGGGGAACAAGAGCGAGATGTCGACTGGCTACTGCACGCTGTACGGCGACATGGTGGGCGCGCTGGCGGTGATCGGCGATGTGATGAAGACACGGGTGTATGCGTTGAGCCGGTATGCGAACCGGGAGCGGGAGGTGATTCCGCGCGAGACGTTGGAGAAGGCGCCGTCGGCGGAGCTGCGCCCCGAGCAGAGGGACACCGACTCGCTGCCGCCCTACGAGGTCCTCGATCCGATACTGGAGGCGTATGTGGAGCGGTACTGCCCGGCGGAGCAGATTGCGGCGGAGCAAGGGATCGATGTTGGGTTGGTGAGGTCGGTGATCCAGCTTGTAGAGCGGAGTGAATATAAGCGGCAGCAGGCAGCTCCCGTCTTGAAGGTGACGCGAAAGTCGTTCGGGATGGGGAGACGATTTCCCATTGCGGTAAAGGTTCAGGTGTAATGGATGCAGGCGAACAGAAATGCTGCACGCGGATAGCGGCGGCGGAGGAAGGGTTCATTTGAAGAGTTCATTTGTGATGTTGACGGGATTGGCAGCGGCTCTCAGTCTTACGGCAGTCGGGGGAGCGCAGACGGGAACAGGCGCGGCCGCGAATCCGGCTCCAGCGGCGGCCCCACAGAGGCCGGCAGCGGCTGCACAGGGCACGGCGGCGGCTCCGCTGCAGTTGCAGAATATGGATCAGGCGCCCAGGGCGGATCCGTTTCCTGCGGTGAATCCGAAGTTCTTCACGGCGAGTTCGCCGACGGTGGATACGGTCAACGGCTTCCTGAAATCGCTCTGGGGGTATGACTCGAACCGCATCTGGAAGGTAGAGGCGATTCAGGTGACGCCGTCGCCGAATGTGAGCAAGGTAGTGGTGTTCGTTTCGGACAAGACGCCGAACGCGAAGGTGCAGCCGACTGCATTTTTCGTGATGCCGGATGGGAAGCACGCGATTGCGGGCGACACGGTGATACCGTTCGGCGCGACGCCGTTTGCGGATACGCGGAAGATGCTGGAAGAGCATGCGGATGGAGCTTCGCGCGGCGCGACCGGCAGGGACTTCATGCTGGTGGAGTTTGCGGATCTGCAGTGCCCGCACTGCAAAGAGGCGCAGGCGACGATGGAGCAGTTGGGGAAGGACTTCCCGAATGCGCGGATCGTGTTTCAGAGCTTCCCGATTGTCGACCTGCACCCGTATGCCTTCAAGGCGGCGGCGTATGGATATTGCGTGGAGAAGCAGAAGAACGATGCATTTTTCCCCTATGCGGCGGCGGTGTACGACGCGCAGGCTGGTTTGACGCCTGAGACCGGCGATGCGACGCTGAAGAGCGCGGTGACCAAGGCCGGGCTCGATCCGGCGGCGGTGGATACATGCGCGGCCACGCAGGCGACCAAGGATGAGGTGAATGCGTCCGTGAAGCTGGCCGAGCAGGCGGGTGTGGACCAGACGCCGATGCTCGCGGTCGATGGGCATCTGCTGCCGTTGACGCAGGTCCCCTATGAGACGCTGAAGAAGATTGTGGCGTATCAGGCATCGCTGGATGGGGTTAGCTCCGGAGCTGCCGGACCGGCGACGACCAGCGGTGGTCCAAAGCCGCCTTCTCTAATCAAGTAAACGTCTTTCTGTTCGAAAGACAGGGCGCGTCCGGCCTGGATGCGCCCTGTTTCTGTCTCGGGACAACGGTGAACCCTTCGCTGCCTGCCCGGAGTTGCCGGTGCAAGCCGCTTGCGGGGAGCGATTCAGGAATAGGTTACGATCGGGCTTACCTTGTCCGCGAAGCTGCTGTTGACCGGTGCGCCCTCTCCGTTGATAACGTGGGTGATCTGTCCGCTGCCGTTGAGCCAGACCGTCCCTGCATCGTGAATTGCGACTCCGCTTGTGTCAGGAACGGTGATCGCGTTGTCTTCGAGTAGACGAGAGCACCGTCTCCGGAGGGGTTGGGTATGACTGCGCGGGTAACGCTAAGCTGCCTCATCCTGCTTGTCAAATCACGGTGTGCTCCGCCACGGAAGGATGGGCGTGGCTATGGGCGGGCGCATCGCCGGGGCAGATGCTGAGTCCGTCCGTGATCGTTCTTGCCGACGAGGCGGGTCTACCCCGGGCTCAAAGTCGGCTTCAGATCAAGCGCGTCCTGCAAACTCCCGGGTCTCGGTTGTGACCTTTACCTTTTCGCCTTCTTTGATGAAGAGGGGAACCCGGATTTCGAGGCCCGTCTCCAGCCTGGCCGGTTTGGTCACGCTGCCGCTCGATGAGTCGCCGCGCACCCCCGGTTCGGTGTAGGCCACGTCGAGCTCGACGAAGATGGGCAACTGCAGGCCGATGGGATTGCCGTTGTATTTGTGCAACTGGATCAAAGCGCCCTCGATCAGGAGGTCCAGCGCGCCCCCTACCATCTCCTCGGCAAGGGTGAGGGTCTCGTAGCTCTCCTGGTCCAGGAAGTGAGAGCCGGCGCTGTCGGTATAGAGGTAGGAGGCCGGGATCAACTGGAGGTCAGGCTCCCTGAATTTGTCATTCGCCTTGAAGGTCTTTTCGAAGACGGCGCTTGTGAGCAGGTTGCGCATCTTCAGACGCACCAGCGTCTGGCCGCCGCGGGCGGTAGGCGTGTTCACTTCGGCTTCCAGGCAGGAGAATGGAGTGTTTTCGAACTCGAACACGCTCTTGCGTTTGACGTCGATCGCATCGATCAGTGCGGCCATGAACCTCCTCGAAACCGGTGTATTGATAACGAATGAAAGCTACACCGGTGTCTCTCAAGTATAAGGTCGGGTGCCTTGGCAGTGAGTGCCTGACGGTCAGTGCTGGGGGGTGGGCCCGTCCTCCTGCGGAACCTCTTTACCTTCGCCGGGAAAGGGCCACTTGCGTTCGATGGGCTGCTGAGCCTCGCGGGTCGCTTTTGGAACCTTGACGATCTTCAGGTTTTCGAGGAAGTGGACGCCGAGCTTGCCGGCGCTGGCGAGGTCCATGTCGCCGTCGTGGTCGAAGTCTTCCGCTACGAACTGGGTGCCCGCGCTGGCGGTGCCGTTATAAGAGAGCGTGTATCGGGTGAAGGTGGTTGAGGAAGCCGAGCTTCCATTTGGCGAGGATGAGGTCTTGGAGACGGCCTGATTCTTGATCTTATAGGCGTAGACGACGACGGGATCGTAGGAGCCGGGGTCGTCGCCGGAGTGGCCGCGGTAGCGTTTGCCGGTGATGAGCTCGGGCTGGCCGTCGCCGTCGATGTCGACGAGCATGAGAGAGTGGGATTGGGAGAAGGATTCGTCGATGGCGTGCCGGACCCATGTGCGATGGGCGCTGGAGCCGGTCTGCTCCAACCAATAGAGGCCGTAGCCGTGGCCCTGGCCGTAGATAAGGTCGAGCTTGCCATCGTGGTTCACGTCGTAGCCGAGGATGGGAAACCCGGCATCGCCCAGGCGCCAGTCGGGATGCCACTGCCACTTGTCGTTGTTGGCGTCGATGTTCTGGAACCAGCCATAGGGCGTGAGGATGTCCGGTTTGCCGTCGCCGTCGATGTCCGCGATGCCGATGCCATGGCCGTCTTCCGCGCTGCCGCCGACGTGGTGGACGCGCGGTCTGGGGCCGGAGAAGTCCACCCAGAGAATGCCTGATTTGTTGTAGTGGGCGAGGGCGAGGTCGGGCTTGCCGTCGCCGTTGATGTCGGCGTAGGCGCCGCCCTCGGTATCGTAGCTGTCGGCGATCTTCTCGCGCTGCCAGAGGGTGCCCGCGGCTACGGCGGCGGGGCCGGGATTTTTGTACCACCAGAGGCCGTTGGCGATCCAGCCTGTGGTAACGAGGTCGGGAAGGCCATCGTGGTCGACATCGACGATCCACTCCCCGCAGTCGGAGACAAACTCGTTGTGAATTCCGACGGTGCGGAACTGGTGCTGCTTCCAGTCTCCGCCGCTGGCGCCTGGGTTCTCGTACCAGTAGGCTCCGCTGAGCAGGTCGGTGAAGCCGTCGCCGTTCATATCGAGGGCGGAGATGCCTTCGGCGTGGTCGTTGCCGAGACGATGAGCGAGAAAGACGATGCGGGGTGAGCTGTCGGGCTCGGGGCCGGGGGTGGCGATGCGGACTTCAGTGGTCTTGCCCGGCTCTTGAGCAGAAGCAGGGCGGGCGCCGAATAAAGTAGCCTGGACGAAGGCAAGGACGAAGGCAAGGGCGAAGGGAATTTTCATAACCGGCTTTCCAGAGCGAGGAGTGTTGGAGGTCTTCGGTTGGAGGGGGCTGGGTTGGGGAGTACGGGGGGAGAAAGCCGGACGTTTTGACTTTGACTGTTGAGTTCGACCAGTGCAATCCCCATGTCTAACTGACCAGGTGGCCCATCTTCTCGCGCTTAGTCTTAAGGTAACGCTCGCTCGCAGGCTCACTGGGCACCTCGGCCGAGATGCGCTCCACCACCTTGATTCCCGCCACTTCCAGGGCTTTTACCTTCTCAGGGTTGTTCGTAATCAGCCGTACCGAACCAACTCCCATCTCTTTCAGGATCGCGGCGGGCAGCTCGAAGTGACGGCAGTCCGCCTCGTATCCCAGCTCGAGGTTTGCCTCGATCGTGTCCCGCCCCTGATCCTGCAGCTCATAGGCGCGCAGCTTGGCCATCAGCCCGATTCCGCGCCCCTCCTGCTGCTCGTACAGCAGAATTCCCGCACCTGCGTCCGTAATTGTCGCCATCGCAAGCTCGAACTGCTGCCGGCAATCGCACCGGAGCGAATGAAAGACATCGCCGGTCAGGCATTGCGAGTGGATGCGGACGATCGGGGGCGAGGCGTGGACGTCTCCCATGACCAGCGCCACGGCAGACTCCAGGCGCACCGCTGGAGGTGGGATCCTGTCGTTGCAGGCAGCCGGATTCTCGATGATCCCTTCGAAGCCGAGAATGCGAAAGTGTCCCCAGCGGGTGGGAAAGTCGGCGTCGGCTACCTTGGTCACGCTTGCAAACGGCATCGTTCGATTATACGTTTCATGCTCCATGTCCATTGGATTGCGCGCCGGGCCGCCGGATGCATGGAGTCACAGCCGCGCGCACTACAGTCGGACCACAACGCCAGGGAACGCCTTGGGGGTAAAGTAGCAGTGTGACCCAGACCGACCCAAAGCTGATCCTTATCACGCTGCTGGTGGAACTGGGCGTAGCCGCGGCCGTGTCCAGCTCGCTCGCCCGGTCGAATACCTTCAAGAACCTGCTGCTCACGCCGCACCGCACTCCACGCCAGACTGCGTGGCTCGTGGTCATGGTCTGCGTGCCGCTCACGCTCGGCGTCTGGGTCCGCGTCATGGTGCCGAACTTCCTCGCCGCGGACCTCTCCTTCGAAACCACCATCCTGCTCGGCATTCTGGTAGGGCCCATCCCCGCGATGGCCGGGGGGACCGCCCTGGCTATCCCCGCCTTGCTCCACCATGAGTTCTGGGCGCTGCCGGTCAACCTGGCTGTAGCCGCAATTGCAGGAGCCTTCGGCCGCTTTGCCGACCCCGAGGACGTCTGGTCCTTCTCTCCCATGATCGACCTCAGCATCTACCGCTGGGTGACCCGCAACCTGCGCCGCCCTCACCTCGACCGCCAGATCCTGCTGCTTCTGCTTGTCGCGGGTATGCAGTTGGGAACCAGCATGCTCGCGCAGTTGTATCCGAGGCAGTTCTTCGAGCTCCACTCGAGCGTCTGGTGGGTGGAACTGCTCATCTGCGCCACCGCTCCCATCGTGGTCGGCATCCCGCTCAAGATCTGGAATGCCATCCGGGTCGAACGCAAGCTGGAAGAGCAGGGAAGGCTGCTTCTCGAAGCCCGTCTCGACGCCCTGCAACGCCAGATCAATCCGCACTTCCTCTTCAATACCCTGAACTCCATCACCTCGCTGGTTCGCTCCAAACCGGAGCTGGCCCGCGACATGATCGTCAAACTCGCCAATATCCTTCGCGTCCTGCTCAAGGATCGGGAGGCCTTCGTTCCCTTGAACGAAGAGCTCACCTTCATCGACGACTATCTCGATATCGAGTGCATACGTTTCGGAGAGAAGCTGAAGGTGATAAAGCAGATCGCCGAAGACACCCTGCACATCGTCGTTCCAGGAATGCTGCTGCAGCCGCTCATTGAAAACAGCATCAAGCACGGTCTGGAGCCGCGCATCAGCGGAGGCACGGTTATCATCCGCAGCCGCATCACTGAAGAGGGACTTCTGCTGGTCGAAGTGGAGGACGACGGCGTCGGCATGGCCCCGGATCGCGACGAAGCCCTGCTCGTCCCCGGTGCAAATAGCGGTCTGTCGCAGCCCGGAACCGGCGTCGGCATGCGCAACGTACGCGAACGCATGAAGGTCCTCTACGGCAATCTGGCCGCGGTCGAAATCAACAGCCGCCCAGGACGCGGAACCAAGGTGACTCTGCTGATGCCCGTTCTCGATGACGCCGCCGAAGCCTGGGGGCCCATCGGCGGAGCCGCCGGCCAGGCTATCGGGGAGATCGTCCGAGGCGCTGCGCGCGCGATGACCCAGCCTTAGCGAAGGCAACCTGAACTCAGACCGGCGCTCACCGTTCGCCCGTCGAAGCTTTTACCGCCTTCGACACCCTGCCAGATACACCCCGGGGGCGTCTTCAACTCCGCGCCGGTTGCAAACAGAACGCAGCTTTGCCCCGTATTGGTATTAGAGCGGTTCTCCAATCGATGTACTCCAAACCCGACCAACGGGAGGGCCAGCGCAGTATATGCAGCCAAGAACGGTATACAAGGCACGAAGTGCCCGCACTCCTCGCAGGAGGCCCGTCCGGCAGGACAGCTTGCGGTATATACCCATCCGAAATCCGCTTTAAGACGCCAAAAACCTGCATCCGCGGCGGCCGGCGGTTTATCTTATGAACAGCGCAATTGGGAGTACCATCACACTGTGTCGAAATATTCCATCGTCGTCCCCTTCCATAACGAAGAAGAGAACGTAACCACCCTTTACGACCGGCTCAAGGCCGTCATGGAGCAGGTTGGCGACACCTTCGAGCTGGTCTTCGTCGACGATGGCTCACGCGACCGCACCTACCGCTTCCTCGAGGAGATCGCCGCAGTCGATAGCCGCGTTCTCGTCATCAAGCTGCGCCGCAACTTCGGCCAGACCTCAGCCCTGGCCGCCGGCTTCGACCATGCTCAGGGAGACTTCATCCTGGCCATGGACGGTGACCTCCAACACAACCCGGACGAGATCCCCGGCTTTCTAGGCAAGCTTGAAGAGGGCTACGACGTTGTCAGCGGATGGCGCAGTCAGCGCGGCGACAACGTCCTGCTCCGGCGCATCCCCTCGCTGATCGCCAACCGCCTCATGGCCGCCCTCAGCGGCGTTGCCATCCACGACTTCGGCACCACCTTCAAGGCATACCGCCGCGAGGTCATCCAGAACATACCCCTCTACGGTGAGATGCACCGCTTCATCCCCGCCCTTGCCTCCTGGTACGGCGCCAGCATCTGCGAGATCCCCATCTCCAACCCCGCCCGCGAGTTCGGCAAAAGCCACTACGACATCTCCCGCACCTTCCGGGTCTTCTTCGATCTGCTCACCATCCGCTTCCTGCTCCGCTACATGACCCGCCCGCTGCACTTCTTCGGCACGGTGGGCGCTCTGGGGATGCTGAGCGGCTTCGCCCTGGCATGCTGGCTGCTGCTCCTCAAGCTTGTCACCGGCCAGCCAGTCATGCAGGTTCATGGTCCTATCTTCGTCATCGCCGGCATCCTGATCCTTGCGGGAATCCAGATGATGGGCATCGGCCTGCTCGGCGAACTTCAGGTCCGCCACTTCTACACCGCGTCGCAACGCGCACCCTACGCGGTCGACCGCATCCTTCGCCTCCGCACTGAAGAGAGCCTTCTGCAGTAATCAGGACGCCGCGGTTCTTCACTCGCCGCGGTCTATCTGTGCCTGATCTGGTCCAGCGCGCGTTGCGTCTTTTCCATCTGTTCCTCTTGCTCCTGCGCCTGCTTGCTCGCGTCGTTATAGGCGGATGCGTCCATCTCCTTTTGAAGCTTGTCAGCCTGGATCAGAGCGTCGGTCAAGACACCCAGGTGCTGGGCGAACGCGGCGATACAGTCATCCTGCGCCTTGCTGTGCTCGGCCATCCCGGCTTCGGCGCGGAGCATTGCCTCCAGCCTCAGCGCTTCGTCCAACCTATAGGCATTCGGCGCAAGCGAGTTCAGGTCTCGCAGCGAAAACACGTCCTCGTGCAGCCCGGCCTCTTCCACAATCAGGCCCTTGCTCGCATTCGCATACGTTTCGTGCGCGCAGTGGTCGGTAATGGTTTCGCTCCCCGCAGCCGCCATTATCCCCGGAACCGCCTGCGCTACATTTCTGCGGCCACCCTGCGCAATCCGGTGATAGAGCCTGCTCTCTCGAAGCCTGTCTTTCCCGCGGCAGCCCACCACGAGCATAAGCAGCATCAGCGCGAGCGCTCGACACTGAAGCAGCCCCGCATTCCACCCTGCCCGTCGATCCGCCAACACAGTCCTCAACGCTTCCTGTCACCCGAATGCTGCAATCAAACTACAGCATCGTCGCCCGGAACGCTACACAGCCATACCCCAATATATGTATGCCGTTCCTAAGACGATCGCCAGTCCCCATCAAGAGAAAGGCGTACCGGTGATCAAAGGGATAAGCACAGGATAAGAGCGGATTAAGCACAGGCGAGAGGACAGGGAATCAGGACAGTTCCACCAGTTCGCCATCCTGTTTATCCGTCTTTATCCTTCTTATCATTGTTACGCCTTCAGGCCGGGATTCGGTTAAACTCCAGAGCCACTCCCGATCCTGATGACCTGCGCCCCGAAGCGCTCCATCTCCTCCGCCTGCGGGCTCGACTGGAGAAGGACCAGGTCCACGCCCACGGCGCCAAACTCCTCCATCCGCTCCGAAACCTGTTCCGGCGTCCCCACAAACCCGCTTCGCAGCCCGCGATTTGATACCGAATAATCCTTCAATGAGATCTCCGTCCCCAGCTTCGAGCCCGTCACCCACTGCTCGTAGTTGGCATACCCGCGCGCCGTCTGCCTCACGTCCGTAATTCGCTCCACCTCGCGCAGCGCCTCGGCCTCCGAGTCCCGCACCACCGCAAACCCGCTCACGCCAAATGTCATCGGAGCCAGGCCCAGCGCCTCGCGCCTCTGCCGCATGTCGGCGATCTTCGCTCCCACCGCAGCCGGAGCGTCGCCATGCATCAGGTATGCATCGCACTTCGACGCGATCAGGTTCTTCGCCGTCTCCGACTCGCCGCCTGCATACAGCGTCGGCCGGGGCCTGCTCCCCGGCTTCGGCGACAGCACATTCTCCAGCACGTCGTAGTACGTGCCCTTGTAAGAAAATCCCTGTGTCTTCCAGCATCCATCGACCACATCCAGCCACTCCGAGGTCCGCGCATAACGATCGTCATGCTCGTCGAAGTGAACGCCGTACTTGGTCGCCTCGTCCTTCCACCAGCTCGAGACTACATTCAGCGTCAGCCGCCCATGCGACATTTGATCGATAGACGCAGCCTGCTTGGCCAGCAGCGCGGGGTTATGAAACGTAGGCCGCACCGCTACCATCAGCTCCAGCTTTTCGGTCACGGCAGCCAGAGCCGCCGCCGTCGACCATGCATCCAGCGAAGGAGCCTCGACGCCTTTGATATCGTTCAGGTTCAGCTCCGCGATCAGGGTCAGATCGTACCCAATCGTCTCAGCCTTCTTCGCCAGGTCGCGCACATACTCCCAGCTCGCCTCCATCTGCTCATCCTGGACGTTGCGCAGCCACCCGCCGAACACCGGCAACCAGAAGCCGTATCGCATCAGCGCACTGCTCCGGCCAGCTCTGCGACGCTGGCGCGGCGCTCATTCACGACCTTCGCCTCGGCCTCTAGCCAGTCCGCAAGCCTTGCAAACGGGTCGAACCCCACCACCTTCTGTCCATCTGCCACGAAGTTCGACAGCGCATTGATGTCGTAGTAGACCCGTTCGCCGTCGCGGTCATCCACCATAAACTCCAGGCCGCCCAGCTCGATCCCCGCCGCCGCCATCAGCCGCTCGACCTCCTCGATCACCTCCGGCGGCGTATCGAACTCCTCTACGGTCAGCCCCGTCTTCGGAGCGTCGATCGGACAGGCCGCCCGGTTCAACTCCTCCCCCAGCGGCGTCCTGCAGATATCCGCCGGGCAAAGATCGAACGTCTCGCCCGTAATATGAATCTTGATCGCGTACAGATACCGGCCGTCCAGCACCTCGACGCGCACAATGTACGATCCCCGCGCCGGCACGAACTCCTGCACCAGCCCGGTCGAATCCATCCCCAGCACCAGCCCGTTTTCCGCCGCCGCAGCCTCGGCCAGCGCCTCCTTCGAGCTGAACTTCACCACTCCGCTGCCGCTCCCGCCGATATTTGGCTTCACCACCACCGGCCAACGCAGACCCTCCGTCGCAGCGACGGCCTGTGCCGCCCGATGGATTACCCGTGCCTTCGGATACCCCAGCCCGAGCCCTTCCAGCATCGAGAGCTGCGCCGCCTTCGACAACTCGCTCCGGTACGCCTTCACCCCATTCACCACGCGAATCCCGCGGCTCTCCAGGTGCTCCAGGTAGCCAAGCGTGTAGAAGATCTGATCCCCATGCCCGCGATTCCACGCCGAGGGACTCATCTTGTTCAGCACCAGCGCGTACTTCTCTTCGGATCGATCATCCGGCCCATAGCTGTGCTCGACCGCATCCAGCTTGACGTAGTTAGTTCCGCGCCGGTCAAGCTCCGCAAACAGCGGCTTGAACCAGTTCGGCTGCTCATAATAGATCGCGATCGGCAAAG
This sequence comes from Edaphobacter sp., assembly GCA_965277575.1. Lineage (GTDB taxonomy): Bacteria > Acidobacteriota > Terriglobia > Terriglobales > Acidobacteriaceae > Edaphobacter. The sequence goes on along the minus strand of CBDIDK010000002.1, from coordinate 904,349 downwards.
ACTGGGGGCTGGACATAATGTTCCGAGTTTCCCTTCAAGATGGTTCCAGATAAGACGCTAAAACACTTAGTACCGGAAAGCGAATCGTAGGCCGCTTCCCACATTCAGGCCTTTCACATTTTAGTCCCACAGCGTGCCCGGATCGCTACCGTGCCTTACACCATCCACACTGTGAGACCAAACACCTAGAAAGCTGGTGGAGTTCTGCATTCGGCTCACTCTTTCGCAAAGGGGCTTAGGAAGCAGAGGATCCGGGGTGACACGGTATACGCCACGTTCGGCGCTGCGATTGCGAGCATCAGCCGGGACCTCGTGCTGAATGGAAGATCATTTGAGTGTCCTCCAAGACCATGCCGCAGGTGCTGCTACGATCTTGAAACTTCTGGTTCCACGGCGTGCGCCACGCCTTAGCCTCCTAGTACAGGTTGAATGGCGGCGACCTGTGCGAATTGGCGAACTTCTCAGTCACGCAAACATGGGGGTAATGGGAAATCCTCGTGTGCTCGCCTTCATCCTGCCACAGATGAATCTCGATCGCGACGGACCATTCCATTACCTCTACCTGTTTCGTGACTCCTGCCTTTTTTGCCGCCGGTTGCAGTATCTTCGTGCGGAGGCTATCCGGCCAAACCGGAAGCTTACCGAAGGCCCGCTCACTGCCGAGGACCCAGTCCTCGCTGGAATCGAAGGGGCATACTGCATGCCAAGTAAGCAGTCCCTCGACAGCGATCTGATCGAGTGGCAACGCTTGCTGCGAGATCTCCGTCTTGCGGGGACCGCTTGCACCATCGACAAATGAGCGCAGAAAGTTTATTCAGAGGCTCGCCCGAGAGAGACGACGACGGCCGCAGATGAAAGCGGCCGGAACGGCGAGGCCTGTTGCGAGCAGGACCAAAGTGCCGGGTTCCGGAACCGGGCTTGCCGTCTCGGTGACAATTTCGAAACTGGCCGTGGCGAGATCGATCGAGGAGGACGGATCAGGGCCCCCGGTGATCTCGAAGAAGCCGTCATAGATGCCCGGAGTGAGATTTGCAGGAAGAACGACGGTGAACAGCGGACCGGTGAAGCTGTCGCCAGGGTCGAGGCTGAATGGAAAGGTGAGCAGGAAGCCGGAGTCGTCAATCGGGCTCGGACCGGGAGTGTCGATGTCAAAGGCGTCGCTGTTCAGAAATTCCGCCGCTCCGTTGGTGGCCGGCGCCGACGCCGTAGCGTTGAACGTCAGCGTGGCGCCTGGAGTGCCGGTCTGGACTGGATCGCTCAGCGTAAGTTTGAGCGTGTCTGCCGACGCGGGCACGACCAGGAGAGACACTGCGAACGCAAGCATTGAAAGGGATAGAGCCATCTTCTTCAGCATCGTTTAATCCTCAAGTTTGATTTCTGTTGGCTGCTGTGGGGTACTGTGTTATTGGTTGGCCGGGAGGACTGCCCGAATGCTTCCGCCGAAGCTGCCTCCGGTATAGGTTCCCGTATACCGCTCCACCACTCCCGTTCCCGGCGTGCCGGCCGAAGATGGAAAGAGGATGGTTGCGACGGCCGAGTTTCCCGTCTGAATCGTGCCCAGCGCCGTTGGCGATGGCGACCCCGCCGCGCTGGCCAGCGTCGCTCCAGTCAGTTGCACGTCCTGAGCGATCGCGCTCCCGTCGTTCTTGACAGTCACGGTTGCCTGATAGCTGCCATCTCCAAGCTCGGCCAAGGTAGCAGAGGTCGATAGCTGCACTGTGCCCTGGATGCCCGGGCAGGTGTAGCCGGAGGGCGGCGTGTACAACGTGTTGCGATCGGCGAGCACGCTGAATGCCGGCTTCTCCGCTCCCGTGCTGTCGAAGAGCGACCCGAGCACGCTGAATGCCGGCTTCTCCGCTCCCGTGCTGTCGAAGAGCGACCAATGCTGGCCGTCAGACTCATCGGCTTTGGTGTAATAGATACGCTCGATCCGGCTGCTGGCAATTGCTGTGAGACGAAGCAGGAACGATGCAGCGCACGCTTGTATCACAGGATTCGGATTGGTCTACGGGTTCTGTCCAGCGCCAACCTCATCGTCCCAGATCTTAACGTTGGCCCAGGTATCGTCGGTGAGGCTATTGAGAAGCACGAATGTCGTGCAGACCTTGTCCGTCACGCTGTCGCACTTTGGGTTTTGATTAATGTAGTCGTTGACGTCATCCCATCCGTGATATGCGAAGATCTCAGGGCGGAATGTGCTTGCCAAGCCGTACGTTGGGGCATCGGCCACCAGGTAGTGCTTGTAGGTATCCATGTAGGTCGGATTGCTGCACAGGGTCTGGACGTCGTCTGAGCAATTCTGGACAAAGCCGTCTCCCAGGTTGCCATTCGACCCAAAGTCGCCGGCCGCCACCGTGCAGCCGGACGGGATGCAGTGCTTGCGGATGGCGAGATAATAGTCGGCCGCGGTTCGGGCATTGAGCACTGTCTTCAGACCGTCGCCGGTTGGGCTCCCATTGTTTGGCTCGTTCCATGGCGTGAACGCGAAGGTGCCGGTCCAGTTCGTATAGGCCCACGATGTCGCCTGGAAGGTCGTGAATGCAGTTTCGAAATCTGAGGTAGCAGGAAATCCTGTGCCGCTGCTGACGCCAGCGACATATTTGAAGGTGATGAGCGCCTCGTCACAGTGACCTTGAGCGTGGCTCAACCAGTCCTCGAACCAGGAGCGAGAGCCTTCTGTGCCTATCGGGCCCGATCCGACGCCCTGTTGGGCGATGTCCCACGACAAATAGGCATGACAAAGGCGATTGCCGGGCATCTGGCGTCCAAGCGTCTGGTAGTAAGCCTCAGTCGCGGAGTAGAACGTGTCCATGTAGGGGAACTGTTCGTCCGGGCCGTTTGAAACCGATGTTGAGGTTCTGAGCATTTTCGGTGACGGTCTGCCCGTGGACGAGAACCGGTAGAACGGCGGTCAGTGCGAGGATGCCGAAATAGGCGATGGTTCGGCGCAACAAAGGGCACAAGACTGTCTTCATGGCACGCGAGCCTTTCTTGAGGTGAGATAAGAGAATACCTGGCTTTGCGGAACCGCCTTGCCCTCACTGCTCACAGCTAGAGCGCTGCAAAGTCGACTAAAACTGGATCAAAGCGCCTCCTCTTTGTAATCTCGCCGTGTTGATTAAGGAAGCTCATAGATGATCGCAATAGTGCGGCTTGGATCTAATGTGCTTGTCGATGGTGCCGTAACGGTGCTCCAGCCAAGCGTGGAGTTGGGCTTGCGTGTCGGCGTCGTAGGATTGGCTGGAATACTCGTTGCCGATTCTGCCACCCGATGACATAGGGGTTATGGCCGAAGCGCTGCGAGAGGCGCTCCTCCATTTCACGGACGAAGTGCTTATAACGGTCGCTGTTCCAGTTGCCGTGATTGCGGGTTGCACCGGCGAATTGCTTGCCGCTGGCCTGTCCGCACTCCAGCAAGACTCCGGCCATTGCTCCGGATACCAGGCCGCGCCTAAAAGCAAAGGAGGACGTTCCGCTAAAGGTTTCTGCGCGGCTGCGCCGCTGGAAACGAGGCCCAGGTTCATTCCAAGAAAAACCGCCAGCAAGAAGGCGAATAGAGGTGACTTGACAGCGAAGGCCTTAGCCAGCATTGGGCACATCACCTCGGGGGAAGCATTGACGAGCTCGAATCTATTACAATCACTTACGCTCTGGCAACCTGTTGAATGACCAGCGGCGGTTTGAGTGAGCAACACCAACTGCTAGATGATCCTGATGAAAATTTCAAGATCACCGCGCCCACCGAGCCTTCAAGCCGGCTCTCATCCGCAAACCGACTACTTTCTGCCGCTGGGCGTTTAGATAGAGGGCCTGACTTCCAGGTCCGACCCTAAAGTATCTGGATCGAAGACTTTGCACGATAAGTATGGGGGGGCGAACGGAATAACGGTGAGTGCCCTGAGAGGCGTGCTGGCCACTTTCATCCATCCAGCTTGTAACGCGTCTCCGCCAGCCGGTAGAGCGGCCGCCACACCAGCCGGTTCACCGTCACCACCATCAGCGCCATCACGATCGTGGCCAGCAGCAGGATCTGGAACTGTCCCTTGTCGCTGGCAGCGCTGATCTCCGCTCCGAGCCCTAGCGTATGCATCGTCTGGCCCTTCAGGTGGAAGTACTCGGCGATGATGCTCGCGTTCCATGCGCCGCCCGAAGCCGTCACCAGGCCGGTCACGAGGTATGGAAAGATTCCCGGCAGGATCAGCGTCTTCCAGCGCTGCCATCGGGTGAAGTGGAACAGCGTCGACACCTCGCGCAGATCGGACGGAATCGCCATGGCGCCGGCGATGACATTGAACAGGATGTACCACTGCGTTCCCAGCAGCATCAGCACAATCGACCCGATGCCCAGCCCACCTCCCAGCCGGATCAGGCCCAGGATGATGATCGGAAACAGAATCGGGGCAGGGAACGAAGCCGCGACCTGCACCACCGGCTGCACGATCCGCGCCAGTTTGGGGTTGAACCCGATCGCCACGCCGGCCGGGATCGTCCACGCCGAAGCCAGCAGAAGCGAAAGATTGACTCGAAGAAACGTCGACACGGCGCCTTCGAGGATCAGGAGATACTGCGGCCCTTCGATGCCCCGCAATTTGATCAGCGCACTCGCAGCGGCGTACGCCACCACAGCCGCGCCCGCGACCAAAACCGAAATCCGCAACCATGCCGGGGCCGAGGAGGAGTGTCCTGTGCCCGCCGCATGAAGCCTGCGCCGCGCGTCGCGCCGTTCCGCAAGCGAACGATAAATACGCTCGCTCAGCGGGACCAGCGTGTGGTTGCGCAGGACCAGCAGTGCATTGGAGTTCTGGATCAGGTGCAGGATGGGCGAGTTGATCCGATCCGCGCTGGCCGACTGCTCGATCTTGAACTTGTCGCTCCACGCAATCACCGGCCGCCAGATCAGTTGATCCGTCGCCACGATGATCAGCACCACCGTGCAGATGCCGTAGATCATCGCCGGCACGTTGTCTTCGCTGGCGGCGGTCTGCAGATAAGACCCCAGTCCCGGCAGGCGGAAGTCCCGGTCGCCGAGCACGAACATCTCGCAGGCCATCAGGAAGAACCACCCCCCAGCCACCGAGATCATCGAGTTCCAGACCAGCCCGATGGTGCCATACGGCAGTTCAAGCTGCCAGAAGCGCTGCCAGGTCGAGAAGCCATAAATCTTCGAGGCCTCTCCCAGTTCGCGCGGCAGACTCTTCAGCGAGCTATAGAAGCTGAAGGCCATGTTCCACACCTGGCCGGTGAAGATGAGCAGGATCGCCCCCAATTCCACCCCAATTTGACGGGTGGGAAACAGGGCCACCATGGCCAGCATGACCCCGGGCAGAAAGCTGAGCACCGGGATCGACTGCAGGATGTCGAGCGCGGCGATCATCAGCGATTCCGCACGCTTGTTGTACGCTGCCACATAGCCGTAGCCCACGGCAAAGAGCAGGCTCAGCGCATAGGCCAGGCCGATCCGCACAACCGAGTAGAACGCATAGAGCGGCAGGCTCGATGGGGCGAGCGAAATAAGGAACTCCGGCTGCGCCTTGCTGAACCAGAACCGCGCAATCTGCAGCACACCGTAAAAGGCGGCCAGACAGATCGCGGCAACGGTGATGTCCAGGAAAAAAGGCCAGCTCCGCTTCGCAACCTGGGACCGCGCCAGAAGATGCGGACGCCACGAAGGTGTTCCGCTCGGAAACTCGATCATGCATCGATCTCCGCTTCGCTGGGTTCGGTGTCATGGTGCAGCTTCTCCGGCCTTATGAACCGTCGGCGAGAGGCATCGAAGTCGAACAATTCCGCGTACCGTCCCCAGTTGATCGCGGTCTCCAACTGCCGCAGCGTCTCGTCTTCGCTGAACTGCTCGTCGAGCATGTCGTGGAAGAACTCCTCGGGGACGGTCCGGTCGCTTTTGGCCTCGATGGCACGCACGATCTGGCGCAGCAGCAGCACGTTCTCGACTGCGGCGGTCCGGAACAGCTCCTTCTGGCGGAGGATCTCCGAGTTCGCATACTCGGCTCCGGTGGGCGTAATCGCGGCATCGCCCTCGTTCACTGTCAGGAAGCCAAGCAACTGCGCCGCATCGACGATCGGCAGCAGGTCGTCGATCTCGAAGGCAAGGTCATCGGCCAGGCGATAGATATCGTCCTTGCCGTTGTGGTCGAGCACCAGTTCGAGCAGACCGGCGATGCCTCCGGGACGCGCGTGAGGCAGCATCTGGTAGTGCATCTGCCGCTGGTCCCGCACGGTCTTCCCGGAGGAGGTCTGTGGCAGCGCCGGAGGCTGCGCGTCGGGCTGCGTCAGCACCTTGTAGATGTAGTCCACCAGTTGCGTGAACGCCGTCGCTTTGCGGTCGCGCGGATGCGGAATCCCGACCTTGAAGTCCGTACGGACGTGCCCGGGATTGCGTCCCAGCACGATGATCCGGTCAGCCAGAAGGACCGCCTCTTCAATATTGTGAGTCACGATGAAGATCGCCTGCGTCGGAATGGTCTTGTTCTGCCACAGCTCCAGCAGCTCACTGCGCAGGTTCTCGGCCGTCAGCACGTCGAGCGCGGAGAACGGCTCGTCCATGAACAGCACCTCAGGCTCCACGACCAGCGCCCGGGCAAAGCCGACCCGCTGCCGCATGCCGCCGGAGAGCTCCTTCGGATAGGCCGCCTGAAACCCGTCAAGACCCACTGTATCGAGGATCTTCAGGCTGCGTTTGCGCCGTTCCGCAGGCTCCATGCCCCGGGCCTTCAGCGGCGCTTCCACATTCTCCAGAACCGTAAGCCACGGAAAGAGAGCAAAGCTCTGAAATACGATCGAAACATTGACGTCCGCAGTCGCAATCGGCTTCTCATGCCAGTAAACCTCACCTCCGGAAGGCGCGGAGAGCCCGGTCAACATGCGCAGCAGTGTGGATTTGCCCGAACCGGAGGGACCCAGCAGGGCAACAATTTCGCCCGCACCGATAGACAGGTCGGTCGGTGAGATAACCTGGATGCGGTTCTCGCTCGGTTGCGCGTAGTATTTCTCGACGTGTTCTGCGCGTATGATCGCTGCTTGCATAGGGGCTTCCAATAGCGTATAGGTTCCCTGTGAATTGTGGTGGTTGCCTGTCGACCAGGTCTGCGCTCAGCGTATCATTACTTCATAGGTAAAGCAGAAGTCTGTACGCTTGCACTAAAAAACTGAACTTTGATTCTTTGGGGACAATCAGCATGGCAGAACCGACATCCAACGCCGCATCCGCAGTTAAACCGAAGGTGCTCGTTGCCGACGACGAACAGGTAATCGCGAATACCCTTGCAATCATCCTGAATCAGGCCGGCTTCGAGGCTCGTGCCGTGTTCAGCGGTGAGAAGGCCGTCGAATCGATCGACAGCTTCCAGCCGGACATGCTCATCAGCGACGTCATCATGACCGGCATGACCGGCATCGAGGCGGCGATCATTACGCGCAGCCGATTGCCCAAATGCAAGATCCTCCTGTTCTCCGGACAGGCTGCCACGGCAGATCTTCTGGAGAAAGCCCGCATGCAGGGTCACGAATTCGAGATCCTGGCTAAGCCCGTCCACCCTACAGACCTGCTGGCCAAGCTCCGCGGCTAAGCTCGAGGCTGCCCCACCATCCGCGTCAAGTCACGGCGAGACTGCTGTCCCGCCGTGATCAGATCATGGCCTCACGACCTCCGAGCGGCCTCAAGTCTGATCGATCGAGGCATCCGGCGAATGGCGCCTCTCCTTTACCTTGACGGCAGGGGCTCCTGCGTAGACCGTCCACGGTTCGAGATTGCGGGTGGCGACCGATCCCAGCCCCAGCACAGCGCCCTCACCTACATTGACACCGGGTGCGACAGAGGCCCGAGCGCATACCCAGGCGTACGCTCCGATGTTCATCGCGTAGGCAATCAGAGGAAATGCCGGGTCGTCATAGTCGTGGGTCGCCGCGCAGACATATGCGTCCTGCGACAGGATGGCATGTGACCCCAGCGTCATGGGCGCGGGATTGTATATCTCGGCTCCATCGCCGGCCGTGACCTGGTCGGCGCAGATCAGGTTCCACGGAGCCCAGACCCGTGAGCGGGGATAAAAGTGGCAGTTCGGCCCCATCGTCGCCCCAAATGACCGCAGGAGAAACGATCTCCAGGAATGGAAGGGCCGTGGCGACATTCTGTAGAAGATTGCCCAGCACAGGTTCCAGATCAGCCGCCGCAGGCGGTCATTGAAGGAGAACGCAGGACGCAGATAGGGATCGGCAGCGGTCTCCGCTGAGATGTGCTCGCTCGCGTGGTAATGAATCTGCCTGGACATCGCCCTCCGCACTATTCCTTTTCGACAGCCGTTGGCATCATGGCGGGAGCGGCCTCGAAGACACGCATGATGGCCTTCGCATTCTCTCGCATATCGTACCTGCGATGGAAACATTGATACGCTCGCTCCGCCATGTCTTTCCGCTCCTGCACGGACATGGCGATCCAGGCACGCAGCAGGCGCAGTGTGCCCGCTGGGGTATCCTGCTCCACCAAACCGGCTCCATCTTCAGCGATGTCTTCGGCGATATTGACCTTATCCGCAAGCAGCACCGGTATACCGCACGCGAGCGCCTCGGCTACCGCAATGCCGAAATTCTCCTGGTGCGACGGCAGAATAAATGCCTCCGCTCCAAAGAAGGCGCCCCACTTCGCATCGCCCTCGACCATGCCGGGCCAGTGGACACGGTTTGCGATGCCGGCGCTTTCAGCCGCTTGCTGCAGCTTCCTGGCCCACTGCTGCTGGTCGGGGCCTGCCATCACCAGGTCAAGCTCTGGATTGTCCGCTGCTACTGCTGCAAAGGCGTCGATCAGCAGATCGCATCCCTTCTTGCGATGAATCCTGCCCAGGAAAAGCAGGTAAGGTCTTCCTCTAACGGAGGGGCACTTCGAGAAGAAGATCTGCCTCTGCGATTCGGGATCACCCGACGGTCCGATCGCCCCAAAGGGGACAACGTATGGGTTCCAGCGATGCAGCCAGAAGCTTTCCTTTGCGAGACGCTCCTCTGCCTTGCAGGTGAAGAGAACGCGATACGCATCCCGGAGCACCCAATACTCCGCCGGTATCCAGTAGAGCCACTTCTTAAGGTGCTTCAAAGGGAAGGACTGTTTGAAGTAAGGGTCGAGCATGCCGTGGGTAAATACGACGTAGGGCGTCTTCCTGGAGAAGGCCCGCCACGCAGCAAACCCGCAGTACTGCCATAGCCCGTGTACCATCACCCCGTCGAAGCGGTGACAGTTTGTCTTGAGCCATGGAAGAAGCTTGTCGCTGTAGGCAAATGTCGTCCGGGTGGGGCCCAGGGCGTGAACAGGAAAGGCAATGTCCTTGAGAAAAGGCGCGGAGGGGTCGTCCAAAGTCACAACTTCACCGCTGTACCCTGTGGGACCGTAGCTCAGCAGCACCTTCACGGACTCGGTTGGGCCGCCGGCCTGCGGGTTCATGGTCCCGATAATATGCAGGATGCGCATCAGTGAGTGACCATCGCAGCTACGCACACAAGAACATTCATCCGGCAAGAGCGGCGAGATAGAGAAGGGAAGATCATACTTTCAGCTTTCGTGTGGCTTGCGCAATCGCCTGCCGCAGTCCACGAATATCTGCCTCGAAGTTCCAGGTCTGGATGCGCTCCAGAGAGCGCTGCCCCATCTGTGCCGTAGTCTCCTCAGTCGCCAGAACTCGTTGCAATGCGATCGTCAGGGCTTCAACATCGCCGGCGGGGAAGACATATCCTTCAACACCGTCTGTTACCAGGTCTGGCTGGCAACCAACCTCGTCGGAGACGATAACCGCTCGTCCCGCATTCATAACCTCGTTGACGATCAAGCCCCATGGCTCATGTCGCGAGGGGAGAACAAACACGTTCGCGATATCGAAGAACCTCGGCAGCTCGGACTGATTTCGAAAACCGCAGAAGCGAACGCCAGTTAAGTTACTCTCCTCGACCCGCCGTTCGAGGGAGGCGCGCTCTTCGCCGTCGCCCACAATGAGCAGATAGGGACTGGGTTTTGTCTCTTCTCTTTCAATGAGCAATGTATAAGCTTCGACCAGGTCTTCACAGCGCTTCCGGCTCTGCAGCTTCGAGGCGAAGAGGATCACGGGGCGGGATGGATCGAGCTTCAACTCGGTCAGCAGTTCCTCGCGCCCGGCGCGTGCATGCAGGCTGCGGCTTTGGAAGTAGTGATTGTCGACAGCGTACGGCATGAGCGAAGCAGGGAAGTCCTCGCCGAAGTAATGGCTCCAATACGCTGCATTCAAACTGCCGATCGGCAGCACTCCATTCACGAACTGTTTCAGCACTCTGAAAAACAAGCGCTTCAATGCAAGCTTTGCGCCACTTCGCAAACGGTCCTCAAGCCACGACTCAGCGCGAAGCAGAACCGGAATTCCCAGCGCCTTGGCGGCGAGAATTCCATGGAGCGCGTTGACGGTCGCATAGCCATGCACCCACAGCACATCGAAGCGAGCATCCTTGCGCTGTGGCCCTCCTCGCAGGTGACTCAGGATGCCGTAGTTCAACGGGCTGGCCACGCCCACCGTGGCGTTATCTCGCAGCGTGGGCAGGAATTCATGTTGATAGCCCTCCAGCAGCGGCACATCCCATTCGACGTCCACCCCGAACCCCTTATCTTTGTACCCACGCACCGAAAAATCCGAGCCGAAGAGCACCGTCAGATCGATATCCGGCTCCTGGGCGATTCGCCGCAACAATGGAGCTTGGTACTGAATTGGATGGCTGACCAGATAGGCGAGCCTTACTCTATTTTCTCCGCGTTGCATCGTCCCAGTATTCGGAGAATCCATCTTGCCGGTACCTTCCATGGTTATGGATGCCGATTCGGCTGTTGTTATCCGCTGTTGTTATCCACGGATCAATACTGGGTGAGGAAGACGAGAGTAGAGACAATCCCCAGTGCAGTGCCGATCCCGCCACCCTTGATTGCGGCCTTCATTGCGCTTGTCGGCAGGAAGACAATATCGTCGGTCTGCAGGACCGGATCGGGCGCCTTCCCGTTGAATATCTTCTTGATATCTACGGTGACCACCTTACGCTCGAGTCCGACGGTGCGGATAATACGAAGATCGTTGGTCTTGCCCTCGTAACCCGGACCGCCGCCAATGGCTGCCGCCTGCATCAACGTCAGTGGCGAATTCTGCTGGAGTGGAATGGGGCCCTGTGTCTTGAACGCTCCCAATAGGTAGACCACTCCGACCCGAGCGACAACAATCGTGTCTTGCGCAAAGATCGGCACATCGGCCAATGCGCTCTTGGCCGGATCGGTTCCCAGATCGACGATGATCGGCTGGGCTACGCCTGGACGGTTGATGGTGATCGTATGGCTTGCTGTTGGGGTCAGTCCTCCAACGCCCGCGAGGACATCGAATAGGCGCTTCTGCCCGACAAGGGGCAGAATGCCATGCAATTCGCCCGTCACAGTAACAACCTGGTTTGGCGATTCTGTGATCTGGATGGACACTTGAGGATCGCGGTACATGCCTGCTGCGGTCAGTCGTTCCGCGACCAGGTCCTGCGCCTCATGGATGCTAAGACCCTCTACATGGACCAAGCCGATCAAGGGCAACTGAATGGTTCCATCCAGACTTACTCGAACCGTCGCGAGGTACTCCGTTGCAAACAAGCGAACGGAGAGCAGGTCGCCATGGCCCAGATGAATCTCGCGAGGAGGCGGAAACAGAATCGCGGGGTCCGTCGTGGGCGGCATGGGGAGGTTGACCGATGCGGAAGAGCCAAGCGAAGGGCCGGTGAACTGGGCCCGCGCAGAGCCGAGGCAGACGCACAGGAGCAACGCCGCCGTGATCGCCAGCCACCTGCGCCTCCATGCGCTACCGAGGTCCCGGCCCAACCTGAGGATGCCTGTTCTCTTACTCATCACTCATCCTCTCCGGCTTTGGAGCTCGTCTTTTCGGAAGCTGGCTGGGACTCCCAGCTCTCCGCATCGACGCTCGAGTAGGAGTAGCCGGAGTACCCGTAATATCCGTAGTATTCCGGCGAATTCAGGTCGACTGCGTTCAGGACAATGCCTGTGATCGGCGCGCCCGAGCGCAGGAGAAGATCGCGCGCCCGGCGGACAACATGTTTACTCGACTTGCCATGACGCACGACCAGAACCACTGCGTCTGCCTGTCGCGCGAGGATCACGCCATCGGTCACGGAGAGGATGGGAGGGGAATCGATGACGATGTAGCTGTAGATTTCGCGGCAGTGCTTCACCAGCGCGCTCATGGCGTCGGAGCTTAGCATCTCCGCGGGGAAGGGCGGAATCGGTCCGCTGGGAAGAATATCGAGATTGGGAATCTCAGGCACAACCTGCACGGTATCTTCGAGCGTGGTTGCTCCCGTAAGCACGGTAGTCAGGCCAATCTTTCCATTCATGCCAAAGCGATGATGCACGTTTGGGCGGCGAAGGTCGCCGTCGATGAGCAGCACGCGCGTCTCCCGCTGGGCCAGAATCGCAGCAAGATTGCTGGCGGCGGTCGTCTTTCCTTCCGACGGAGTGGCGCTGGTAAGAACGATGATCTTGGGCGGATGGCCGGTGGTCGATAGCAGCAGGGAGGTACGCAGAGATCGGAATGCTTCGGCAAACTGGGATTTGGGCTGCGTGAGGACGCCAATGTTGCGTTGCGCTGTCGTGAGAGTGCCGGCCTGCTCCGCCGATGTCCGTTTTCCCCTCGGCACAATCGCCAGAGATGGAAGTCCGGTAATGCTCTCGATTTCAGCGATACTGCGCAGGCCCGTATCGAGGCTTTCCATCACGAAGGCGATAACGATGCCGCCCACCAGGCCGAAGATCAGGGAGGTCAGGATGATCTTGGATTGCGGCCGCAGTACAGGGCTCACGGGCGGAAGGGCCTGGTCGACCACTTCGATATCCAGCGACTCCAGTCCTGCCTGTACGCCGGCAGTACGCAGACGCTCGCGAAGGCTGTCATACAGCGTCCGGTTCGCTTCGTACTCTCTTCTGCGCAGAGTGTATTCCACCAGATCGTCGCGGAGTTTATCGGCTTCGGTCTTTTGCTCTTCAAGCGCCGCGGAGGTCTGGTTTTCGTTCGCTCGCGCAATAACGTAGTATTCTTTCGCCTGCAGCAACAGCCTCTCCTGCTCTGTCGCGATCTCTTTGGACAACTCATCCATCTGCGCTTTCGCCGCTTTGGCCTGCGGATGATTCGGACCAAGCGTAGCCTCGAGCTGCGCGTAGTTTGCCCGTGCAGTCGCAAGCTGGGCGCGCAATCCAGTCAACTCCCCGGGCGCCGTTCCGGGAGTAGTCTCGATGGAACCCTCGATCGAGTTCGGATCCATTCCGCTCAACACCCGGTATCGAGACTCCGCGATAATCCGCGCCAGCTTCGCGCTTCCGGCTGCCTTGGAGAGGTCCTCGAGCGATGTGCTGATCTGATTGTGCGTTGGATCGAAGCCCAGGATGCCGAGTCGCCGCTCCAGGTCCATCATCTGCTCCTGCGAGGTCTCCACCTGCTGCTTCAGGTCGTCAAGGGTCTTGGACAGCCAGTTGGAGACGCGCTGCGACGACTCAAATCGCGTCTCATAGCTGCGTTGGATATACGCGGAGATCACCGTGTTGACAATATCGGCGGAGAGCTTCGCATTCAGGCTGCTGTAGCTGATTCGAATGATGTCAGTCTTCGGAATCAGCGCCACGTGCAGGCTGTTCTGCAGCGCATGGACGGTATTCTGTCTCACCGCCGGCGTGTCGAGACTGGTGTGTGGAACGGGGCCTTTCGCCGCCAGAAAGTCCTGGTTATTCGAAAGATCCAGTTCGCGCGCCACCTTCAGCATCAGCGAATCGCTCTTCAGTATTTCCAACTCCGTCATCATCTTGGAGGAGGTATCGCCGCCATATCCTGAAACCGCTCCCACCCGGTACTCGTTAGAGGACCCGGACCTGACCTGAATCGTTCCATAGGACTCGAACATCTGAGGTTGAGACTCGGCCTTGTAAATGCCATAGGCAAGGCCAAGCAACCCCGTGAGGATCAGGACCCAACGGCGCTTCCGCAGAGTGATCAGAGCTTCAGACAGCGTCGTATCTGTGGCCGCCGTGCTGAACCCGGACTGAAACGTATCCGGAGCGCCTGCGCCAGGCGGCATCTGCGTGTGTGGTGAGCCCATTCAAACCAGTCTACCCGACTGTGCCGTCGCTGAGGAAGTTCGAACCCCGGCCGCCCGCACCGTGGCTGAATTTACCCGCATTCCGCGTTTGAAGCTGGAGCAAAGTCGGATATCATCGAAGCCGGAGACGCTAACAATCACGCTATGAGCCAATATATCAAGATCGCGGTAGTCGGTTCAGGTTACGTCGGCCTTGTCGCAGCAGTCTGCTTCGCCGAGATGGGCCATGACGTGATCTGCGTCGATAACGACGAGCGGAAGGTCGCCGCACTGCAGGGGGGCGATACCCTCATCCACGAGAACCACCTGCCAGAGCTCCTGGAACGCTATCGCAACACCAGCATCCGCTTTATGACCGACCTGGGAGAAGCAACCCGCGAGTGCGAGGCAATCTTCATCGCCGTCGGAACCCCGCAGAGCGAAGCCGGTGACGCGGATCTCTCCTATGTCGAAGCCGTCTCCTGCGAGATAGCTCGCTCACTCACCACATACAAGGTGATTGTGGAAAAAAGCACCGTTCCCGTGTACACCAACGAGTGGGTGCGTCGTTCCATGGAGCGGAACGGAGCAGCGCGGCACCTTTTCGATGTGGTTTCAAACCCCGAGTTCCTGCGCGAGGGAACCGCAGTCTCCGACTTCCTGCACCCCGACCGAATCGTCGTCGGCGCTGACAGCGAGCGTGCAGCTGCCGTATTGAATCGTATATACGCCCCGCTCACCACCGGCAGTTATTATGAGGGAGAAGGAGCGATCGCAGGCTCCTGCAGCGTGGCGCAACCCCCGCCTCTGCTGCTCACCTCCACCAAAAGCGCGGAGATCATCAAGCACGCCTCCAACGCCTTCCTGGCCCTGAAGATATCGTTCATCAACGCGGTTTCGAACCTCTGCGAAGCCACGGATGCCAATGTGGAGCAGGTAGCGCGCGGCATGGGGCTCGACAGTCGTATCGGCCCCAAGTTCCTCCGGCCCGGTATCGGATATGGCGGCTCGTGTTTTCCCAAAGATGTTGCGGCTTTCCGGTCCGTGGCAGAGCAACTCGGCATTGACTTCAGCCTGCTGACAGAAGTAGAGAAGATCAACAATCAGCAAAAGAAGCGCTTTCTCAGCAAGGTGCGTTCCGCTCTTTGGACGCTTCGCGGCAAGCGCATCGGCGTCCTTGGCCTGGCTTTCAAAGGCGAGACCGACGACATTCGCGAATCTCCCGCAATCGACATGGTCGAGATGCTGCTCGCGGAGGGCTGCTCCATCACCGCCTATGACCCGGCCGCGATCAAGCGTGCCGAGGAAGTACTTCCCCCCGCTCCGAACCTTCGCTATGCGGACGATCCATACTCGGCCGCTAAAGACGCAGACGCTCTGCTCATCCTTACCGATTGGTCTGAGTTTGCGTCGTTGAACCTCGACCGGCTCTACAAAACTCTCCGCTATCCCATCATCATCGATGGCCGCAATCTGTATGACCCGCAGGTCATGGGGGAACACGGCTTCACCTACCTGAGCATCGGAAGGCCTGCGGCCAATCCGGTCCGCGATCTGTCTCCCTCGACGTCCGCTCAGTCCTAGCTTCAAGGGTTTATCGAAGCAGGCGTTCCACACACGGAAAGGTTACTGATGACGTCGCAAAAAATTCTTGTCACAGGTGCAGCGGGTTTTCTGGGATCGCATCTTTGTGATGCCCTGCTGGCCGAAGGGCATTCCGTTGTCGGTGTTGACAATCTCTGCACCGGTAGCCTAACCAATCTTGCCCACCTTGCAAACGAATCCCGTTTCAGCCTGATCGAGTCGGACATCAGCAAGCCCTTCGATCCTGGCAAGGTCGACTTCATCTTCAACTTCGCCTCTCCGGCAAGTCCCGTCGACTACACCCGCCTCGGCGTCGAGACCCTGCTCGTCGGCTCGGCCGGAACCATCAACACCCTCGACCTTGCCCGCAAGTACAGCGCCGGCTATCTGCACGCATCGACATCCGAGTGCTACGGCGACCCCGACGTGCATCCGCAGGTAGAGACCTACTGGGGCAACGTCAATCCGATCGGTCCGCGATCCGTCTACGATGAGGCAAAGCGTTTCTCCGAGGCTGCCGTCATGGCCTATCACCGGTACCACGGCGTCAATACGCATCTTGTCCGCATCTTCAACACCTACGGTCCGCGTCTTCAGGCAAATGATGGACGCGTCATCTCGAATCTGATGATGCAGGCGCTGCGCTCAGAGGCCCTCACCATCTATGGAGATGGGTCCCAGACACGCAGCTTCTGCTACGTCTCCGATCTGATCGATGGGATTGTTCGCCTCTCCCGATCCTCGGAGCACCTGCCGGTCAACATCGGCAATCCCGACGAATGGACAATCCTGGAGTGTGCTCGCGAGGTTCTTGCCGTAACAGGTGGCAAGAGCGAAACCGTCTTCAAGCCTCTGCCGCAGGATGACCCGACGCGCCGGCGGCCGGATATTACGAAGGCCAAGGCCCTTCTCGGCTGGCAGCCGAAGATCAAGCTCCGGGAAGGTTTGGAAAAATCGCTTGCCTACTTCAAAATGTGCGTAAGCTAAGCCGCGCAGGGACAATCCGGACTAGTGTCGAGTCGTGCGATATCGTCATCAGCGCAGCCGGCACAGGCTGTTTGTCCGATTTGTAGACATCGCCACATTCCCAGGGCAATCTTCCGATAAGGAAACCGCGGGGCAATTCACTCCGCGGGAGACCAGGAAGCTTATGATTCGAATCATTCTCGCCGATAATCAGGCTATCTTCAAAGCAGGCGCAGCCCGCGTCCTCGCGCTCGAAGACGATATGCGCATTGCCGGGCAGTGTGACGATCTCGCCCGTCTGTTCAGCTCCATCGACAGCCTCCGCAACTCCGTCGCGCTTGTCTCCTCCAGCCTTCGTCCGGATGCCGCAAAGTTGCGAGCCCATGCCCAGGCCGCAGCCAGCCGTATCATCATGGTCGCTGAAAACTCCGAGCATGTGCCCGACGAAGTAGCCGTCCTGTTTGATGGCCTGGTCAGCCGGAGCGTTCGAGGCGCCGAACTGGTTGAATGCGTTCGCCGCGTAAGCAAGGGACAACGCTTCATCCAGCGCGCTAACCTCACCACCATGCAGGCAGCCGACAGCGTAGGTACCCGAGTGCGGGACCGGCTTACCCCTAAGGAGATGCAGATCGTAGCCCTCATCGTCCAGGGCTGCAGGAACAAGGACATCGCCGCCCAGCTCGGGACCAAGGAGCAGGTCATCAAGAACTACCTGCGCAGCATCTACGATAAGACCGGCGTCTCCGACCGCCTCGAACTAGCCCTCTTCACCATTCACCACCGCGTCCTCGCCGAGGCCGCAGCCAAAGCCGGAACCATGATCCAGCTAAAATCCGCCTGATGCGCGGCGCTACCTCCGGCCACGCTGGCACATCGGCTTCCGGAGACCTATCGCAGGCTTAGAGGATTGATATGCGTACCTGTGGGCAGGATGGTCTGGCAAACCCGCTATTATCAGCAGAGCGAGGAGAACATGTCCTCGCTCTGCTGATGCCCTGGCGGGCGCTACAACCCCATCCGTTCTTCCTGCTCGTCCGCTGCTTCGCTCGCGTGCCCAACCTTCTCTGCGACGCTTTTAGCCTGGGTAAACAGCAGCAGGTAATCCGGACCGCCCGCCTTCGAGTCCGTCCCGCTCATATTGAAACCTCCGAAGGGATGCGCTCCAACCATCGCGCCCGTGCACTTCCGGTTGAAGTAAAGATTGCCCACGTGGAACTCCTCCCGCGCCCGCTCCAGCTTCTCGCGAGAGCCCGAGTACACCGACCCGGTCAGCCCGTACTCCGTATTATTCGCAATTCGCAACGCGTCCTCAAACCCGCGCGACTTGATCACCGCTAATACCGGTCCAAAGATCTCCTCCAGCGAAATCCTCGCTTCAGGCGCGACATCCGCAATCACAGCCGGCGCAATGTAGTATCCGCCGCTCTCCGTCTCGGTTGGATCGCCGCCGATCAGCACCCTGCCCTCACCCTTGCCGATCGCAAGATAGTCCAGCACCTTGCGATACGACTTCTCGCTGATCACCGGGCCGCTATAGAAATTCTCCACCGGGTCGCCCGTCTTAATCTTCGCCACCCGCTCCTGCAGCCTGTCGCAGAAGAGGTCGTAGATGCTCTCCTCCACAATGACACGCGAACACGCCGAGCACTTCTGCCCGTTGAAGCCGAATGCGCTCGTCGCCACCCCCTCCACCGCCGCATCCAGGTCGCAGTCCGCCTCGACGATGATCGAGTCTTTGCCGCCCATCTCAAGAATCGTCCGCTTGATGAAGATCTGCCCCGGCTGGGCCTTCGCCGCGCGCTCATGGATATCGAGACCCACCGCCTTCGAACCCGTAAACGCGATAAACCGCGTCTGCGGATGCGCCACCACCGCGCTGCCGAACTCCGGCCCCTCGCCCGGACACAGGTTGACCACACCATCGGGCAGCCCGGCCTCCTCCATCAGTTCGAGGAACTTCGCCGCAATCGTAGGAGCATCCACCGAAGGCTTCAGGATCACCGTGTTTCCGCACACGATCGCCGCCGCCGTCATGCCGGCCATAATCGCGAACGGGAAGTTCCACGGCGGAATCACCGCTCCCACGCCCAGCGGAACATAGCGAAGCTGGTTGCGCTCGCCCGGAAACTGGATCGGTGTCTTCGCTCCATGCAGCTTCAGGGCCTCGCGCCCATAGAACTCCAGAAAATCGATCGTCTCCCCCACGTCCGCGTCCGCCTCGGCCCAGTTCTTGCCCACCTCATAGCTCAGCCACGCGCAGAACTCGAACTTCCGCTCCCGGATCATCGCCGCCGCGCGAAACAGCAGCCCGACTCGTTCTTCAATCGATGTCTTGCTCCAGGTCGCAAAAGCCGTCTGCGCCGCCTGCATCGCCTCTTCCACATGCTCCGCCCCGGCACGCGGATGGATCCCGATTACCTGCGCCGGCCGGGCCGGGTTCACAGACACGATCTTGCCTGCGGTCCGCAGCCGTTTGCCCCCGATCACCAGGTCGTACTCGCGGCCAAGTTCGTTCTCCACCCGGGCCAGCGCAGCCTGCATGGCACGCCTGTTCTCGGCAGTGGTGAAGTCGATGAAAGCCTCATTTACGAACGGTGTCGAAAGGACGCTTGCAACAGTAGAGGGGGCGATAGTCACAGTAGCCATAAGACCTCAATTCTAGCGCGACAACCATAGTGCCGTCGCCTGCGCCCCTCAGGAACCTCGACAGTTGCGCGCAATAAGTCCCTTCCACGCATGTCTCGGCTCGGTGTCATCGGTGGAAATCGGTGTCATAGCCGTTTTCTGACAGTGTGCGCTGCCGGCTCTGTCCTTCAACGCCGGCCCTACTGGGTCAGTTTCTCCGTCGCCTGCGACATCTTCGCCGTCCGTTCCAGCTTGTCCCAGTTGAAGGGCTTCCCATCGATCGCCCGCTTGACCGTCTTCAGCAGCACCACCGAAAAGAGCTGCCGGTAGGTAAACCGCTGAATCCAGATGTGGAACAGCAGCCACCCATCGCCTTTGCTCGCCGGGTGCTTCCGCTCCAGCGTAAATGCCAGGGCCGACGCGGCAAAGTCGATGATCAGAAACGTCAAGAAGAACGCCAGCAGCTTCAAAACACTATCCGTCGAAGCCGACTCCGGATGGAAGTGCTTGTCGTAGAAGTAGTTCAGGACTCCTCCTACAAACATCAGGTCGATCAGCGGCGATACCAGCGGCAGCACGATCTGGAAGATCAGGATATTTGGCAGCGCAAACAGCCCCATTGCCCGATGCTTGCTGATCGCCCCGCGGTGCTTCCAGATCGCCTGCAAAATCCCGAACGACCACCGGAAACGCTGGCGCATCAACCCATCCGCGTTCACCGGAGCCTCCGTAAACGCCAGCGCCTGGTCCTCATAGATCACGCAGTACCCCTGCTCCAGCAGGTTCATCGTCAGGTCCGCATCCTCGGCCACCGTGTTCGAGTGGTACCCATGCCCCGCCTGCACCGCCGCCGTCCGCCATGCCCCGATCGCGCCCGGAACCACCATCACCACGTCGAACAAATCCAGTGCGCGCCGCTCAAAATTCTGGCTCGTGATGTACTCCAGCGCCTGCCACCGTGTCCACAGGTTCACCCGGTTGCCCACCTTGGCATTGCCCGCTACCGCGCCGATCTTCGCATTCGCAAAGTGCGGCACCAGCTTGGCGATCGCATCGTGCGCAATCACCCCATCCGCGTCGATCCCGACGTAAATCTCTTCTTCAATCCGCTCCAGCGCAAAGTTCAGTGCGTCCGCCTTGCCCCCGTTCGCCTTGGTCAGCACCGTCAGCCGCCCAGACTCAATGTCCTTCGGATAAGCGTCCCGCGCGACCTGATACGTCCGGTCCTTCGACCCGTCGTCGATCACGATGATTCGAATATTCTTGTACGACGACATCATCACCGACCGAATCGTCCGGACGATCACCAACTCCTCGTTATAAGCGGGAATCAGCACCGCCACCATCGGCGCATACCCGGGCCCCGCGAAGTCCTTCCTCTTCCGCAAACGGTCGATGATCGCGAAGACTCCAATGATGATCAGCCGCGCGCTCATCAGCACATCGCCGACAAAGAACACCACCACCACGGCATAGTGGAAGAAGCTGTAGAAGAAGAACGTGATCGAGTCCGCCCGCGCCTGCCACTTCTGGTGCGGCGTAAGCGAAGGCATCACCTCCGCCCGTGTCTTGCCCAGCAGCTCCGACACCGGCACAATCTCGTATCCCCGCGCCCGCAGCGCTTCGATCAGCACCGGCAGCGCGGCTATCGTAGCCGACCGGTCCCCGCCTCCATCATGCAGCAGAATCACCGAACCCTTATTCCAGGGATGTTTCTGCATGTCGGCAATCGTCTTGAACACCCCATCGGTAATCTCCCGCGGGGTCTTTCGCGGATGCTCGTCCCAGTCGTTCGTATCGATCTTGTTCCCGATGATGACGTACCCGAGCCCTTGAATCCGAGCCACCGGGGCAGCCTGGTCGTTCGTATCCGGCTCCTGGTCGATCGAGTACGGCGGCCTGAAGTACAGCGGTTGCACCCCCAGCTTCGACGCAAACAGCCGCTCCGTCAGGTTCAACTCCAAGTCCACCTGCCGGTTCGAGATTTCGCTGATGTCCGGATGAAACCAAGTATGGTTTCCAATCTCGTGGCCTTCGCGGTACACCCGCTGCATCACCCCGACATTGTTCTCCGCCACCTCGCCGATCATGAAGAATGTGCCCTTCACGTCGTACTTCTTCAAGATGTCCAGTATCTTCGGCGTCCACTCCGGGTCCGGCCCATCGTCGAACGTCAGCGCCACCTGCTTCGGGTGGTATCCGTACTGCTCCACCGTGTACGACAGCGGATACTCCGCCATCGATTCCTGGGTGATCATCCTGTAGTCCACCGGCACCGTGTCGTCATCATCCAGTGTCACCACCCGCCTGCCGGTCTGCGGCTTTCGCGTCACCCGCAGAATGTCTCCCTCGCCCTCCGTGTCCACGTCGTAGCCCGGCTCCACATCCGCCAGCGCCTTTACCGGGTCGGTCTGCATCGGGTAGTCCCATATCTTCCACACCGAATTGTCCTCCGACCCCAGCCGCCACAGCGCATACGTCTGAATCCCCAGCTCCCGCGCCGCCCGCATCTCGTTCTGCACCGTCACCGCATCCAGAAACCACACCTGGTGCCGCACATGCGCATCCTCATCGTCATACGCAAAATGCACGTTCATCGAGTCGTCGTCGAGATCGATCTGCGACCCCGAATCCGCCGCCGCCTGCCACGCGTCCTGGGTCGACAGGTCATGCGACGACAGCACCTTCTCGGGCCCTCCCTTCCTGCCCTTCGCTCTCCCGCCCTCCGGCAGCGCCAGCGTCCAGTCGTATCCGTAGCTCCCCAGCGCGCAGATCACCTTCTCCTTCGGCACTGTCTTCAGCACGTTCTTCAGGTTGTCGACAAACCAGTCCTGCGACGCAATCGGCCCCGGCCCGCTATCGGTCTGGTGCTCGTCGTAGTTCATCAGCAGCAGACCGTCGGAGTGGTTCGCGAGAAAGCTCAGATTGAACGAGTCGTCGCCCACCGGCGTATTCACATACAGCTTCAGGTTCCGCGGATGGAAGTCGTTATACAGTGCCGCGACCAGCGCGTTGAAACCCGGTTGCGCATTATCCGGAATCTCCTCCAGATCGAGCGACAGCCCGCGATAGCTCGGATTTGCGGCAAGAAACGTATCCACCTGCTTGAGAAAATTCACCCGAGCCGTATCGCTCGAAAGAAAATCGCCAATCTGCGGCAGAAACATTCCCTTGTTCGGGTCGTAGTTGTTTACCAGCGGAAACACGTCCAGGTTCACATGGTTCGCCGCAATCGCCCGCGCCACCTTGCTCTCGCGATCCACCCCATGCACGCCCGCCTTGTCCACCACCGCATACGGCCGGTTGTCGATCGTATACGAGGTCAGCGCGCCATCCGGCGACACCACATGCAGCCACTCCGGAAACAGCAGATCGATCTGGCCGATGTGCTGCTTCAACGACGAGTAGCTCGCCGGATCGTCCTCCACGTAGTACGCCGCGCGCAGTCCTTCGCCCTGATTCATCGGCACGTCCGAGGGCTTGCGATCCGTCTTCCTGTGGGCCGACCGCTTCAGCTTCTGTCCCGTCTTAAGCGCTGGAGCGGACCGATGCGTCAACGCACGGTAGTTCCGCCTTTGTGTCTGCAGCAGAAGCTCCGGCAGAGGCTTCATCCGCAGCAGACCCACCACAAACACGCTGCCCAGCACCAGCCCTATCAGGGCCAGTACATCGAAGATTCGGCGCAGCCGCTTCCAGCGCTTGCGTTGTGGGTCGTAGAAGACTTGTTTATTCATGGAGTAAGAACGTGCGGCTTACGGGGCGGCCTAAACCCTCATCGTATGCAGCCGTACAGCCGGAGTCAACGCGCCCGACTGCCCTGAATACCGGCCACGGGTCTGACGGATGGATAGAGCGATTCTCCAATCGATGTACTTATTCTTGTTCCCGACCAACGTGAGGACCAGCGCAGTAGATGTTGCCAAGACGGTACACATGGCACGAAGTGCCCGCGCTCCGCGCAGGAGGCCCGTCCGGCGGGACAACTTTGCGGCGTATACCCATTCGAAATCAGCTTTATTCCGCTGCGTTCGGACTTACTCGCTGCGGCGGCCCAGTGTCTTTCATCCGTTCTTATCGTTCCTATCCGCGGTCGATGTCTTGTACTGCGCTACTTGCCGAGCGTGAAATCCACCGTCACCACCGTCGCGACTTCAACGGCGCGCCCGTTCAGCAGATACGGCCGGTATCGCCACTGTCGCACTGCGTTCTCCGCCGCGCCGCGAAGCAGGCGGTGTCCCTTCACCGCATTGATGTGGTCCACTATGCCATCCTTCGAGACGAAGACCTGCATCACCACAACCCCTTGAATATGTGCCAGCCTGGCCAGTTTAGGATAGTTCGCCGGGACCGACCGGATCAGGTTCGAGGCCATCACACCCGAGGAGACGCTGATCCCCCACCCCGCCGCTCTTCCGGGCGGCCTGCTGCTTGGGTGGCGGAAACTCTTCCTCCCTGCGGCGGAGCGCTGGCTCTGGCTACCGGCTGCAACGCCCCCGGCCACGGGAGAAGCAGCTTCAGAGTTAGCAACTCCAGGGCGGCTCAACCTGCCCGTCGTATTCACTCCGGCCGTATTCTCTCCTGCAGTACCCTCTTCCCCCGTCGTCGTCGCACTCCCCTCCAGCCCCGCCGCGCCTCCCGGCGCTGCTCCCACGCTTCTCTGCGCTTGTGTCTGCGTGGCCGGTCCATCCCCTCCGAAGTGCCCCGCAGGTTCTCGGTCCGCAGAGTGAGAGTGCATCCCCGCCCTCGCCTGTGTATTGCCTGGTACCGCCTCCGGGTTCAAGCGCTGCGTTTCTCTCGCCGCACCGCCGGTCACAGCGGAGCCAGCCGCAGTCGGTCCTGCCGCGGCGCCCGCGGGAGTTCCACTTACCGGGTTCAACCCCACATCCTGGGCTGCCGGACCGCGTGGCCGGCGCAACAGGCTCCAGGTCAATGCGAACACGCAAAGTACGGCCAGCAGCACCGCGGCCAGCGTCATCAGCCTGCGCCGCCGGTCCGCCTGCACCGGATGTCGCGCAGCCGCTCGATTGGTTGCCCGTGTGAACCCCTCTCTCGCCATCGGCTGCCCGGGCTCGGCAACTGCAGCCGGCTGGTCGCCAACGTCGAAGTGTCCCGCGTCACCAGCCTGTACGCCCTTCCTTGCGCTGTCCTCTGCGATTCGGCCAGAAGACAAAGCCACCTGCGACGTGAGATCTTCCAGGTGAGGCTCAATCCTGCTTACCCGGTGATCGATCGTGTCCAGGTGCAGCCGCAGCGAATTGTTGTCGATCTCCAGCCGCGACAGCAGATCGTCCAACTGCTGCGACCTTCCGTAAGCAGGTCCGCCCGCAATCTCCTCCGCCGCCTCGTTCGCGTCCACCCTGTGCGCTGGCAACTCGCCGGCCTGCATCTCCGCTGGCGAGGCCAACGACTCATCCGACTCTGAAACCAGTCGCAATCGCTCGTTCGCCCCGTTACTGCCTTCCTCTGCGGGCTGATCACACTGCATAGGCTCCGCCGCCTGTATCTCTTCTGCGCCGGTGTCGCTGGCCTGGCGCTCGCTCGCGGTGTCTGCCGCAAACTCTCTGCGAAGCTCCTCAGCCCCGGGGTCGGTATCCTGCGCCGCCGGACCGCCCACGCAGCGCACCACCATCTCGCAGATCTCCGCCTTCGAATCCCCGCCTCCGAGCCGCGCAGCGGACTGTGCCATCTCCCGGAAGTCCATGGCGAAGTACCGGTCCGTCTCCAGCCTCGTCACCAGCCCTGCCAGGTCTTCGGGGGATCCCGTCCTGACCCCGTGCATGTCGAAGATGCCTTCGAACTTGTGTCGGTATATAGCTGCTATATCGAAGACTTCATGCGAGGGAGACATAGACATCGTATTTGTAAGATGCCCGCTTTCTGCAGCAAGTCCATAACCGGCCGAGAAACTTTCCCTGTCCGGGTCAAAGCACGGCGCCCGTTAGCTTACACTGGCTTCGAAGCCAGTCTGCGGAACCCCAGCCTGCTGAACCAGAGAAAAAGGGAAGCATGAGATCCTCCGCCGTCCTGTCCTGCACTGCCTCTGCCCTCTTCGCCCTCCTGACCGGCGCAGCTGCCGCCCAACCTGCTCCCCAGGCCGGTTCCCAGACAGGTTCCCAGCCCAGCCCACAGCCGTCTCAACCCCTGCCGCTCTCTCCAACCTTTCCAACCGAGCCTTCCCACGCGCCCACCCCTGAGCCCACCCTCCCCCCGGCTCACCCATTCCACGACGCGGTTTACGGCATCTCCTTCACCGTTCCCGCCGCCTGGAATCTCTACCGTAAAGATCGCCAGGTCAGCACCTTCCTGCTGGACGCCCCCACCGCTCTCCGCTCCACGCAGATGCGTGCCGTCGCCACCATCAGCTTCAACCCTCACCCTTACTCCACCTTCAGCGGAGCGCTCTTTTACTTCAGCGTCACCCCGCATACCACCCCGGCCCAGTGCGCCGCGCAGGCCACCGCCAAGGCTCCCCGCACCGTCACCGTCTCCACCATCGACGGCATCCCCTTCACCCACGGCTACAACGAGCACGGCGGCATCTGCACCGAATCCCGCGACGACATCTACACCACGCCACGCAATGGCGCCTGCCACCGCTTCGACCTCGTCATCAACAGCTTCTGCGGCGGCGACGTCAGCGGCGTCCAGGACATCACCCCCCGCGAACTCGACTCCGTCCGCAGCCGCATGCAGACCATCCTCAACTCCGTCCATTTCGACGCGAAGTAGCACTATCTCGAGGCAGCCATAGCTCGTGGCACCCACCACCACTGTTCTCCTCATTGCTGAAGTGCATACAGCCTCACCTCACCGCCAACTCCACCACACTGGCCTCCACCGCATCCTCGACCGTAACCAACCCCACCGTCACCGGCAGCGAAAACCGTCGAGGCCCGGCGCTACCCGGGTTGAAATAAATCACCCCATTCCGCACGCTCATCGAAGCCCTGTGCGAGTGTCCGCTCATCACCATCGCAACCCCAGCCGCCGCCGGGTCGATATCCAGATCATGTACCGAATGCACCAGGTAAAACAATCTCTCACCCAGCTCGACCACATCCGTAGCAGGCAGCTCCGCACAAGCCCCCGACACATCCACATTGCCCCGGATCGCCGTTACAGAAGCGATCTCCCGCAGCCTATCGAGAATGGCAACGTTCCCCACATCCCCCGCGTGAAGAATGTGCTCCACCCCGGCCAGAGCCGCGACCGCCTCCGGCCGCAGCAGCCCATGCGTATCTGAAATCACCCCAATCAGCATGGTTCTACGCCAGCTTCAAGCTCTGCAACGAGGCCAGACTCTGGCTCAGCTTCGGATCGTGGCTCCGGTCCGGATCAATCCGCAGCTCCAGCACCGTGACGCCCCTCAGGTCGACCGTATAGTCCTCAAGCTCCTCTGTCGACCCATGCGGGCTGAACGTCCACTGCTGCCGTGCCACCTCCCACAACGCCGCGCCAGTTCCCGCAAAGACCGAAAACTCCTGCCCCCGCTCCGCCGCCCGGTCCACGAAATGCAATTGAATCCGCCGAATCCATTGCGGCTCATCGAACTTCAACCGAATCAACTGCGGCCCGGTCTTTGCCGCCCGCCACCCCGTCGTAACCGCCGTTCCCAGAGCCTGTTCGATCGGGAACAGCTCATCCTCCGAGCTGATCTCAACCGACGCAATCCGGTTGAGATCAGCCCATTCTACGGGAGTTGAAGACGCCGTCCCAGCCACCGGCGAAACAATACTCTTACGCATCCTCAATCCCTCTTCAATCCCACGCCAAGCATATCCGTTACGCCCTCTCACAATCCCGCCGCCATCCTCGTCCTCGGATCGAGATAGTCCCGCAACGCATCGCCAATAAAATTAAACGAAAGCACGCAAAGCATCACCGCCATCGCCGGGAAAAAAACAAGGTGCGGCGAGTCGAACAGGTGCGATCGCGCATCGTTCAGCATCGATCCCCAGCTAGCCGCCGGCGGCGGAACCCCCAGCCCCAGAAAGCTAAGCGTAGCCTCCGCTAGAACCGCCCCCGCCATCCCAATTGCCGCCTGCACAATCAGCGGCTGCAGAATATTAGGCAGAATATGCCGTCCCATCACCCGCAGATCGCTCGCCCCCAGCGCACGCGCCGCCTCCACAAACTCGCGCTCCTTCACCGCCATCACCTGTCCCCGCACCAGCCGCGCATACCCCACCCACCCCGAGATCGCCAGCGCCAGAATCACATTCCCCAGTCCCGGCCCCATGAACGCCACAAACGCAATCGCCAGCAGAATCCCCGGCAGCGACAGAAACGCATTCGTCACATACACGTTCAAAACCGTATCGGTCCAGCCGCCATAGAATCCAGCCAGTCCCCCCGCCACCAGTCCCAGCCCCAGCGACAGTCCCACCACGCTCACCGCCACAATCAGCGAGATTCGCGCGCCAAACAAGGTCCGCGAAAATATATCCCGCCCAAGCTCATCGGTTCCGAACCAGTGCGCCGCTGAAGGTCCCATCAGCCTCCCTGTCAGGTCGAGCTGTGCCGGGTCCCGTGGCGCCAGCCACGGCGCAAACACCGCACACACCACGAAAACCACCAGCAGCACAACTCCAACCGCGGCCAGTGGTTGCATTCTCACCCCTCGCGCGATCGATCGCCCCGCACCCCGTCCCGTCTCCGCCCGTGAACTCTCCACGCCTCGATCCTACATTGGGATACTCTCAGCCGGAGCCGCCGCCCAACTGGAACGCCAGTCGTGTTCGGCAGCAAATAACCCAGCGCTCACAACCTTCCGGGCGCTGGGTTCGGGTGAGCCGGCCAGAGACAAGCTACCGCGAGAACACTCTACGCCGCATCGCTCCGAGAACTCCAAGAGCGCCGGTGCCCAGAAGTGCAAGACTCGAAGGCTCCGGAACCGCAGAGGCAGCCGGATTGATCGATACCGTGAAGGAAGCGCCCGTGTTTGCGTCAAAACCCCTGAAAGGCGTTCCATTGGTAAGTGTGAAGGTGGGCGTGGAACCGCCGCCTGTGTAAAGGACGGGACCCTGAAATGCCAGCACGCCGGTGTACGGAAAGGTCGAGGTGGAGATATCAAATCCGTTGCCGGAGAACTGGTTGTCGAAGAAGTCGAACTGCCCCGGAGCCTGAGAGACTCCGTTGATCGAGTATGCGACATTGCTGATCCCGAAGAATCCGAAGTTAGGCTCGCGGTCAGTCGGGATTGGGGAACCAGGCAACGTAAAGGTGATCACCTCACCATTGCCACTCACCGTGAAGTTGTCGAGTGAGTCTGCCAGGGCAGGAACGGTGGACACGATCGAGAGTGCGACCGTTGCGACTACTGCGCGGCTGATAACTGGCTTCAAGTAGCCTCCGTGTAGCGGGATAAGTTTCGTTGCCTCCATCCCCTGCACTCCGATCTCCAAATTCCATTTGCTTGATTTTCGGGCAACCATCCAGCGTGTCTGTGCATCGACATGCATCCTTAGAGCATTCGTTTTCCCCGCGAGATCGTGTCTGTCTGATGGTCTTTGCATCTTCCTCATGCCCATGTAGGGTTGAAGCATGAAGGAATTCCACCGCCTGGCAATTGCAGTCCCCGCGATCCTCCTGGCCGTCTGTCTAGCGGCCAGCTTCTACACCCGCGGCGCCATGGCGCACATGCCCTTCCTCGATACGCACGGCGCCTCCTCCGGCGCCCCCGGCAATCTCGTCGACCAACGCCCCTGGCAGACCATCCAGTCCCTCGCGCCGCTCGCCGTCTCCGCCGAAGAGCAGGCCCTCGCCCGCGAAGCCGAGCGCCTCGCCGACCACGAGGTCGATCAGGCCTTCGCCCTCGCTCTCCGCCAGGCATCCTTCCAGACCCACACCCTCACCGGCCCCGCACTCGCCCTGCAGCAGAAGGTCGCCCAACTCCAATCCGTTGTCAAGGACGATCAATCCAAGGTCGACACCCTCACCGCCGCCCTGAAGCCCGCATCCGCGGCCCCCGCCACTCCCGTAACCTCCGACGACCTCGACGTCGCCAAAGCCCAGCTCCAGCTCGACAGCGACGAGCTGACCGACCTCACCGGCCAGCTCGCCCGCGTCAGCGGCGACAAGCGAGTAGAAATCCAGCAAGAGCTCACCGCACGCGAAGCCGCCATGAAGAAATACGACTCGCAATCCGCCAGCGGAGGCCAGATCGCCGTCCTCTCCGCCCGGAAGTACGGCACCCTCGCCGGACGCCTCTCCTCCTGGTTCGACCAGCGCAGCCGCGTCTCCCTCCTCCGCCAGTCGGAGGCCGAAACCAACTCCCAGATTGCCACTCTCACCGCCCAGCAAGCCGGGTTCGAAGACAAGACCACCGCAGCCGTAGCCGCCATCGGCCCTCAGGCAGCCGCCCAGCCCGGCGCAACGGCGGGAACAGTCCAGACCCGCGTAGCCCGCATGGCCCAGGCTCACGCCTTCGCCCAGATGCACAGCATCCTCGAAGACCAGCTCCAGACCGAACACCAGCTATCCACCGTCTACGCCAAATGGATCGCGCAGGTCCGGCTTCAGCACAGTATTGTCACGCATCTCGTCCTGCAGTCGCTCTCGGTCATCGCCTTTCTCATCCTCTGCGGTGTCCTGCTCAGCACCGTCGCCGTGTCCCTTCTCGATCGCTCCAAAATGGACCAGCGCCGCACCCACACCCTCCGCACTATCGCCACCCTCGGCATTCAACTCCTCACCCTTCTCATGGTGCTGCTTGTCGTCTTCGGCGCGCCCCGCCAGGTTCCCACCATCCTCGGCCTCGGCGCAGCCGGTCTCACCGTCGTCTTTCAGGACTTCATCCTAGCCTTCTTCGGTTGGTTCATCCTCATGGGTAAAAACGGCATCCGCGTCGGCGACTGGGTCGAGATCAACTCCGTCGGCGGCGAGGTCGTCGAGATCGGCCTCTTCCGCACCGCCCTCCTCGAAACCGGCAACTGGACCGACAAGGGCCACCCCACCGGCCGCCGCGTCACCTTCATCAACAACTTCGCCATCTCAGGCCAGTACTTCAACTTCTCCACCGCCGGCCAGTGGATGTGGGACGAGATCTCCGTCAATATTCCTCCAGGCGATAATACCTACAAGACCATCGAAGCCATTCACGAGGCCGTCCTCCGGGTAACCGAAAAGGATGCCGCTCTCGCCGAAGATGAGTGGCAGCGGTCCTCGAAGATTTACGGCCTCAGCCAGTTCAAAGCCACCCCCGCCGTCGACATGCGACCCGCCGCCTCCGGCATCGACATCCTCGTCCGCTACGTCACCCGCGCAGGCGACCGCTTCGAAACCCGCAACCATCTCTACCAGGCCGTCATCGACCTCCTCCACAAGCCCGCAGCCCCAGCCCCGCCTGCCCCAACACCCGCACTCCCGCACAGCACCTGACCGATTGGCTTCTTCGTCAACCTACAGAAACCACGTCTAAGGGTGCTCTGATTTAGTCGTTTTGGATTAGGTGCCGGACTTCAGTCCGTCCACAGAACACCAGTTAAATGGGCCTTTAGCCCCGGATGTAATTGAAGGGCGGCACTTCATCAGAGCCTCTATAAGAATCTGTCCAAAAACTGAGGAAGGAATTGAGGAAGGCCCAGGCATGGCGCGATCCTTTCCTTAGCTTGGGTTCATGTATCCGATTTGACGGATGGTGGACGCGATGATTTACGTGGTCAAAACCTGCTGTCCGTAGCGTCAGTTGCCCAGTAAATTTCCTCCATGGAAGACGGTGCATGAGCAGTTTCATGCGTGGCGGGACAGCGGCGTTTGGGACCGCCTCACCCAGGCGCTGCGCGAACAGGAGCGCAGCGCTGAGGGACGAAACGCCACGCCCACCGTGGCAATCGTGGATTCGCAATCCTCCAAGACGGCCCTAAAAAGGGCAGCGCGGGTACAAAGCTGGCAAGAAGATCGAGTCGCTTAAGCGGCACATCGCGGTCGATACTCGCTGGAGTACCTTGACGCATCGAGTCCCCGTTCTCGGCAGATACGCGACTGCACCGCATCCGCGGCCAAAGCGTGGTTGTTAGCACTCTTTGCTGTCCTGCGCTTCATCCAGGCGAGAACAGGCATGACGATCAGCGCAGCAGTGGTAATTGCTATACCGCTAAGACTCACCGCAGGTTGAACGCCGTTGAAGACCTCAACCACGGTCGTCAGCAGGATCAATCCCGCAATAAGGAAGAGCAGAAGTCCGGTGGCGCGGGTAGCGCGCTCCTTGATGGCCGAGAATGAGGAAAAGTCGCCACGAGGACAAGAGCGGCTGATAGCAGTTCGACGAAACTGTCGGCGCCAAATACAAGAGGCACTTCACTGTGAGACGCGATAGCGCCATAAATTGCCACGCCGTACTGACTCTCATCCAGGCGATCGTCAAGCTCTGGAGCCAAAGGATTCGAGTTGTGACTTTAGCTCTAGCCTGCAACATATCCCTCTCTGATGCACATGATGCTTGAAACCCACTTTCCGGTCTATCACTCCGGCAGCCCTCTGTCGCGCAACGTGCCTCGGCGAAGAGCCCGCTCTTTCATCATGACAAAGAAGACAGGCACCAGGATCAGAACGTGGATGGTTGATGTAATCATGCCGCCGACGATAGGTGCAGCTATCGGCTTCATCACGTCGGACCCAATACCTGTCTCGAAAAGAATCGGGATAAGGCTCGCGAGAACGGCGGCTACCGTCATCAGCTTTGGGCGGAGTCGCTGTACCGCCCCTTCGATAGCAGCCAGTTCGATATCGTGAGCGTTATGGATTTCGCCAGCGAGGAGATGGCGGTCCAGGGCTTCGTGCAGGTATACGACCATCACCACGCCGGTCTCTACCGCGATGCCGAAGAGCGCAATGTACCCCACCCAGACCGCCACGCTGAAGTTATAGCCAAGGAGCCATTGCAGCAGAAGGCCTCCTGTCACCGCATAAATTGTGGGGACAATGAGCACGACTGCCTCCGCTGCCGAGTGGAAAATCATGTAAAGCAGGACGAAGATGAGGAAGAATACGGTGGGCAAAATCAGCTTGAGGCGCTGCTTTGCGCGCAACTCAAATTGGTACTCGCCCGACCATTGATAGGTGTAATTCGTGGGCAGCACCAGCTTGCTTTGCAGGAGACGGTTGGCTGCGTTGACGAACCCTCCGTAGTTGCTGTCTTTGATGTCGAGGTAGACGTAGCCGGTAAGCTGGCCGTCCTCATCACGGATCACCGCTGGACCATGAGTGAACGAGACCTGGGCCACTTGGCCGAGAGGAATCTGCGCTCCGGATGGAGTGCCGATGAGCACGCCGCGCATCGCCTCGACGTTGTCGCGAAACGCGCGTGCGTAGCGCACGTCGATCGGGTAGCGCTCGCGGCCTTCGATGTTCTCGGCGACATTCTCACCGCCGATCCCGGACGCGACGGCGGTCTGGACATCGGCGACGCTGAGGCCATAGCGCGCGGCCTCCAGGCGGTTCACCTCTACGTTGACATAGAAGCCCTGCGAGATGCGTTCGGCGAAGATGGAACGCAGTTGTTGCATCGATCCAAGAACACCTTGAATCTGCCCTGCGACGCGCTCGATTCCGTCCACGCTCGGGCCTTGCACCTTCATTCCGAGAGGCGTCTTGATGCCGGTCAGTTCCATGTCCAGACGATTCTCAACGGGACTCGTCCAGGTATTGGACAGGCCCGGAAACTGTACCTTTGCGTCCATGTCCTGGATGAGCTTGTCATAGGTCATGCCGCCCGGCCACTGTTCGCGCGGCTTGAGCATGATGGTGGTGTCGTACATGTCCAGAGGCGCGTTGTCGGTCGCGCTATCGGAGCGCCCCACCGTGCCGAAGACGCTTTCCACCTCCGGGAAGGTGTGCAGGATTGCGTCCTGCTTTTGTAAGATCGTCTTCGCCTGCTCCACCGAAATGCCGGGAAGAGCGGTGGGCATGTAGAGCGCAGAACCTTCAAAGAGCGGCGGCATGAACTGGCTGCCTAGTTTGAAGGCGACCGGCAGCGTGACCAGTAAAAACAGTAGATTGACCAGAATGGTCAGTTTGCGATGATGCAGACAGAATCGTAGGATGGGCAGGTAGACGGCTTGCGTGAATCGCGCGATTGGGTTGGCGCGCTCGGGCTTGAGCTTTCCCCGGATGAGCAACACCATCAACACCGGAACGAGCGTGATGGCGATGATCGAGGAAGAGCCAACCGCCAGCGTCTTGGTCCAGGCAAGTGGACGAAACATCCGTCCTTCCTGAGCTTCCAGCAGGAAGACCGGAAGAAACGAGACAACGATAATCAGCAGCGAGAAGAAGAGTGCGGGTCCGACCTGCTTGGCCGCGCCGATCAGAATCTCGCGGCGTTCGGGCTCCGATACAGGAGTGGCGTCGCGCTCCTGTCGCTCCGACAGATGGCGATAGCCGTTCTCTACCATCACGATGGCCGCATCGACAAGCACGCCAATGGCTAGAGCAAGACCACCGAGCGACATGATGTTGGAGCTGATGCCGAGGTAATAGATCGGAATGAAGGCGATGAGCATTGCAATCGGAAGTGCGAGGATCGCAATCAACGCCGAACGGAAGTGGAACAGAAAGATCAGAATGACGAGGCTGACGATGATGGCCTCTTCGGTCAGGTCGTGTTCGAGGGTTGCAATCGAATCGTTGATGAGACCCGAACGGTCATAACCCGAGACAATCTTCACACCGGGCGGCAAGGAAGGGGCTAACTGTTTTAGTTTTGCCTTGACACCGTTGATGACGGTCAGCGCGTTCTCACCCTGGCGCATCACGACGATGCCGCCAACCGTTTCGCCCTGGCCATTCCAGTCCGCTGCACCCTGGCGGATGTCGGGACCAAGCGAAACGGCGCCGAGGTCGCGGATGAGGATGGGGGTGCCGTTGCTGCTGCCGACTGCGACGTTTGCGAGATCGGCTGTCGATTTTAAATAGCCGAGGCCGCGAATCAAGTACTGCGCACCGCTCAGGTCGAGCACGCGGCCTCCGACTTCGTTCGTGCTCGCCTTCACGGCTGCGATCACTCTGGACAGAGGAATGCCATAGGCCAGGAGCTTGTTGGGATCGACGTTGACCTGATACTGCTTTACGAATCCGCCGATGCTGGCAACCTCGGCGACGCCAGGCACGGTTTCGAGAGCGTAGCGGAGATGCCAGTCCTGTAGGCTGCGGAGGTCGGCCAGGCTTTGGTTGCCGCGATTATCGATGATGGCGTACTCGAAGACCCAGCCTGCGCCGGTGGCATCGGGACCGATCTGGGGATGCACATCTGCGGGGAACTGTCCGCCGATCTGCTGGAGATATTCCAGAACCCGCGAACGCGCCCAGTAGAGGTCCGTGCCATCCTGAAATACGACGAAAACATAGGAATCGCCAAACATGGTCTGCGCGCGAACGGCCTTCACATGCGGTGCAGCCAGAAGGCTCGTGACAATGGGATAGGTGACCTGATCTTCGATGAGGTCGGGCGGCCGCCCGTCCCAGCGTGTGTGGATGATGACCTGTACATCCGAGATGTCAGGGAGCGCGTCTACCGGGATATGCCGTAGCGACCAGATGCCCGCGAACGTCAACAGCAGCGTAAAGGTGAAGACAAGGAATCGGTTGCGAGCGCATAGATCGATGATTCGGGAGAGCATGATTACATCCCTCCCGTTGCGTTCAGATGAACTTGTTTCGTGGCGAGGACCGTGCCGTTCTTCTTCGCGACAACCGTGACCTGCCACGTTCCACCGGAGCCGAGATTGCCCGAGCCTTCGTAGACGCCTCCACTTTTCTCCGCGAGGTGCACAGAGGTGTTCATCGCAGCCATGCCCATCGCCGGCATGGCCGGCATGAAGAAGGTCACCGTGACATCCGCTCCTGCGATGGCCGCGTCGTTGCTCCCAGTCAGCTTGACCCGGAAGACATTTGCTCCCTTACGTGGCGGTGTGGGATCGGTGGTGAGATCAATCTGCGTCTGTTGCACAGGGGATGCCTGGTTTGCCCCCGCTCCCGGAGGTGGAGGTGTGTATGCACCCGCGGCGGCCTGCAGTTGGCTTTCCGAGTCGATCAGGAAGTTGGCCGAGGTGACGATGGACTCACCAGAGGTCAGACCCTTCAGCACCACGAAATAGTCGCCAATGTGCGGCCCAAGCACGACATCGTGGGGTTCAATGCTGCCATTTCCGCGATCCAGGAATACAACCTGCCTTATGCCAGTCTGGAACACTGCCGAGGCCGGAATCACAAGGCGTCGTCCCATCGAGGATTTGAGATCGACGTTGACAAACATCCCCGGCTTGAGCAGCAGGCCGGGATTCGCGATGGAGAGCCTCACCGCAACTGTGCGTGTCGCCATGTCCACTTGGGGAAGAATCTGCTCGACTCGGCCTCTGAACGTCTTCAGCGGGTAAGCATCAACTGTGATGTTTGCGAAGTCGCCCGGCCTAAGCTGCCCTACGTCGGTTTGAAATACCTGTGCGTTGACCCACACGCGCGAGAGGTCCGCGATGGTGTATAGCCGCGTCGCGGGGGTCGCGTACAGATTGGGCAGCGCATTGAATTCGGTGACGTATCCAGAAGCAGGAGCGTTGATGGTGAGATCAGGCAAAGCGCGGCCAGTACGTTTCAGGTCGGCGATCTGACTGGCGGAAATATCCCACTGAGCCAGTCGCTGTTCCGCCGCAGAAGCGAGCGAGTTTGCATCCGCCGCGACATCTCCGATGGAGCTGGTGCCGAGTGTTGTCTGATTTGCGCGCGCGAGCACGTACTCCTGCTCGGTCGCCACCAGGTCAGGGCTGTAGATGGTGAAAAGAGGCTGTCCCTTGCGGACATACTGATAGGTCGCATTGACGAAAACCTTGCGAATGTAGCCTGAGAAACGGGTTTGTACATAGGAGACGAGCCGATCGTTGATAGCAACGGTTCCGGTCGCACTCAACTCATTATCGAGCTTCTTGTATTGCACCATCCCGGTACTCATATCAATGCTTTGCATCTGCGCCTGCGATAACTGCACGGGCGCGAGTGGAGCTTCGACTTGCTGTGGTGCTTGCGGTGCTTGAGGCGTTGCACCGGAAGAGACGGGTGGGCCTTCCGCAAGCGGGGCCGGAGTGCCATTGTCGTTGGGTGCGGGGTGTTGGGGCTTATGCAGGAAGAAGAGAACCGCGCCCAGGATGCAGGCCCATACGAGCGATGTAACGAGGATGTATTTTTGCGTGGACTGGCTCATCGGAGTGACGCTCCTGTCAACTTCTCAAGACGCACGAGCGCGGTTTCATGTTCCAGTAAGGTTTCCTGATAATCACTTTGCAGCGAGAGCAAATCGAGCAGAGACGAGAGTACGGGTGCGAATTCCTGTTTGTTGGCTTCGTAGGAAGACTCCTCCGAGCGAGAGATTGCTTCGGATTGCGGAATCAGCCCGTGGTTGTATTCATCCAGCAGTTCAGCCGTGCTGGTAGCTGCAACGAACTGCTTTTGCACGGCAGCGAGTTGTTGCTGCGCCTGGGAGTCGAGTTCGTGCCGCGCATGGTTCGCCTGCTCCGTCGCCTGAGCGACCTCCGCTTGAACGCGGCCGTGATGTGGCAGGCTCAGGTTCAGCGTCAGCATGTAGTAGTCGCGATAGGCAGAACCGGTCAACTGGTACATATAGCCGACGTTGAAGTCCGGCTTGCCTTCTCGCTGCGCAGACTTGACTTGTGCGTCTTCTTGCTGGACTGACCGTTGCTCCACCTGCAGGATAGGATTCTGCTGACGAACTAGAGCTTGCAGTCCACTGGCGTTGAGCCGAAGTGTTGTCTCCGTAAGTGGTTCCGCGACAATGTCAGGCGAATCTTGTCTCCGATGCAGTAGCTCCTTAAGATCGGCTTCTGCTTCGCCCATCTGTTCGCGATTGACAGTCTCGCGCCGCAGGATTTGTGTGCGCTGCAACTGCGCTTTGATGATGCCAGCCTGGCTGCCCTCGCCGAGACTGTAATGCGAAAGCGCATTCTCGACGAGTGGCCCCAGCACACCATCTGTGTGTTCGAGGATGGCAAGTGTCTGCTGTAGATAGGCAAGCCGCAGGTAGAGCAGCTTGATTTGTTCAGCCACATCGGCCCTGACAACACCAACCTGAGCTTCCGCCGTGTCTGCCTTGCGTGACGCAACCTCGCCCTTAAGTCGGAGTTTGCCCGGATAGGGGAGAGCTTGCGAAGCTCCGAAGCCGAGATACGCGAAATTGCTGTTGCTGAAGCCCGCACCGGGTTTCGGGCTGCCGACGCTGAACGACTGAAAAGTAAGTTGCGGATCGGGCAGCGTCGACACCTGTCGCGCCAAATGGGTGAATGCCTTCCACGCATCATTTGCAGCGGCAACCTGGGAATTACTGGATTCTGCTTCATCAAGCAATGTGGCAAGTGGCGTCAGTTGACCGGTCATTTCCTGCGGATATGCAGAAATGCCGGTGAGCAACAACACCAATGCGGCGGTCCAATAGGCGGCCACCTTCATGGTCAAACTCCTTCTCGGTTGCAGTTCAGACATGAGCGCGCACAAGTGTGCGGCTCCAATCTTCAGCGAGATAGGTAGGAACTAGACCTTGAGAACAGAAATGATCGAGGGAGGAGGTCTTGGCGGTGAGTGTTCTGGACGCGAAATCCAACTGTGGGTTCCTTCGTCGGGCGGGGAAATGTCGAGGGGGAGGGTCCAGATTGCAATCGCAATGACAGGGTGGAATGAGGCCAAATCGGATCTCAAAGCATTGTCATGAAGCACGCCTGGAGTTTTCCTGCAGCAGTCATGAGAGGCGGGCATTTCCACCTGCCCGCAGTCACTTTTCATCTTGCGGCAGCAGGCCCGTTCTTCGACCGTCATGCCCGAATCAGGAGCCATGCACGCCATTGCTGGTGCCACAAAGGACACGAGAAGCAGTAGTACAGCTCCGAATTGGCGTAGCAGCTTCACATAAGTCAGCATACGCCAAGAGTTCCCCAGCCTCTAACTGCCCATCTGCATCGAAGTCACGCAAGGTGCATACTGGTCTTATGAAGTTCCGGTCGACATGGGCGGGCGTGCTAACAGCGATCATGCTGTTTGTTTCATCTGCCGCCTCCAGTTGTGAGGCTAAATGCGACATCGGTGGACTTCGACCTGCTTGTCATTCAGATGCTGCAAGTCCGCAGGCCCATGAGGCGCACATGGGTTCTGGCATGTGTCACGGCACGGCGACATCGGAAAGTGGCACAGCCTCGGCTTTGACAGTCTCATTGTCGTCACCTTGCTCTCACCATGTATGTGCGCAGCAACCCGCAACTTTGACGGACCAACGGTCGGCAATAGCTCACGTTCCGGTTTTATCGGGCGTGGCGCATCTGAACGCGCAGCACTTCGAGTCAGATGCGCTTGTCAGTTCCTTCACGAGCCGGGGTCCCCCGTTCTATAGACCTTCCTCGCCCGTAGACCTTCATACGATTCAGCGCGTTTAGTAGCCCGACCTTCTCCAGACGACGTTCTCTTGTCGCCGGCGATGTGTCGCTACCGCTCCGATATCTGCGGAGTTGAACGCGCTTCGTGTCCGGCGGCTCCTTTCCCCATTGCCGCGACCTCACGGAGATCTAAATATGTCTACACGCAGAACCTTTCTGCAACACACCACCGCTTTGGGTGCCGGCCTTTTCGCTGTCAATCGCGCGGAGGCCACAGGCACCCA
This sequence comes from Edaphobacter sp., assembly GCA_965277575.1. Classification (GTDB taxonomy): domain Bacteria; phylum Acidobacteriota; class Terriglobia; order Terriglobales; family Acidobacteriaceae; genus Edaphobacter. Next base: position 865,399 of record CBDIDK010000002.1, on the reverse strand, counting down.
TGCAGCCCATTCCCAAAGTCAATCAAGCAGCACTGGAGGCTACCTTGGCATCAGCAGCGGCTCGCTGTCCAAGGTGAATCATCGCGGTGCTCCCGACTTCAATATCCCGGTCGTAACAACAGACATTGGCGACCTTCCCTACGAAATGGATGGCGATGTCAAGGTCTTTCGCCTGACGGCCCACGTCATGAAGCAACAGATTGCTCCACAAAAGACGATCGATGTCTGGGGATTCAATGGAAGCGCTCCCGGTCCTACCATTCAGGTCACACAGGGCGATAGGGTCCGCGTGATCTTCAAGAACGAGCTCCCGGAACCAAGCTCGATTCATTGGCACGGGTTCGAGGATCAGCTTGGCAACGACGGGATGCCGGTGACCTGCCCCCGGAAATCTCTACCAGTTGAAACTGGAGTTCTCTCGTAATCTGAGCGAGGGAGCTGACGATGAAGAAGAGCCGTTATACGGAAGAGCAGGTCATCGGGATACTGAAGCAGCATGAGGCTGGGATCAAGACGGCGGATGTGTGTCGCGAGCACGGGATCAGCGCGGCGACGTTCTATGGCTGGAAGCAGAAGTTCGGCGGTATGGATGTGAGCGAGGCACAGCGGTTGAAGGCGATGGAGGATGAGAACCGTCGCTTGAAGCTGCTGGTTGCGGAACTGAGTCTGCATGGCGAAGCGCTCAAGGCGGTGATCCGAAAAAACGGCTGGAGCTTGCCGGTCTAAGAGGAGACGTTGCGTTCGTCTCGTCGGAGTTCCGGCTGAGCGAACGCACGGCCTGCAAGCTGCTGAAGATGGAGCGGTCAAGCTATCGGTACGAGCCGAGACCGGACCGCAACGCCGGGTTGCGAGAAGCGCTGGTGATGCTAGCGCGGCAAAAGCCGCGCTATGGCTATCGTCGGCTGCATGCGCTTTTGAGCCGCAGGGGCTATGACGTGAACGTGAAGCGAGTCTATCGGCTGTATGTCGAAGAGCGGCTAATGGTGCGGCGCAAGAGATGCAAGCGTCTCGTCCGCGAACGCACAACGGAGCAGCGGCTGACTGGAGCGAACCAGGAGTGGGCGATGGACTTCATCGTCGACGGCCTGGCGACCGGGCGGATGGTGCGGATCCTCAGCGTGGTGGATGCGTACACGCGCGAGTGTCTTGCGCTTGAGGCTGACACCAGCCTCGGCAGTGGACGCGTCACGCGGGTGCTGGAGCGGTTGATCGGCGAGCGTGGCCGGCCTGAGAACGTGCGCTCAGACAATGGGCCGGAGTTCACCTCGCGCAGGATGCTCAGCTGGGCCGAGGACTGGAAGGTTGCACTGATCCACATCCAACCCGGCCGTCCGATGCAGAATGGACACGTCGAGAGCTTCCATGGCAGGCTGCGTGACGAATGCCTGAACACCAGCTGGTTCCGAACGCTCAACGATGTTCGGTGTACTCTGGCAGCCTGGCGGGAAGAGTACAACTGCGAGCGGCCGCATAGCTCCTTGGACTACCGCACGCCCCAGGAGTTCAAACTCGTCCTCGAAGGGATCCGGGCCATGGCCCGGATCCCTTCGCCAACCACAACCAACAACACAACTGAGAAACTCCAGTTATGAATGGTTGAGAAAAAGGGGGCAGGTCAACGGGAATCAGCCAAGAGCCGGTCAAACCTGGCGAAAGCTATACCTACAACTTCGTCATCAAGCAGGAAGGCACTTTTTTCTATCACTCGCACATGTCCATGCAGGAGATGGCGGGCATGTTGGGCGCCTTCATCATGCACCCGAAGACACCTTATCAACCACACTGCGATAAAGACTTCCTCATCAACGTACAGGCGTATTCGGTCCTGCCGAACAACTCTACGCCCAACACGATGAACATGGAATTCAACTGGCTGCTTTTGAACGGCAAGGCCGGCCCTCTGTCTACACCTCTCATTGTTCGGCAAGGCGACCGTGTTCGCATCCGCTTCGTGAATCTCAGCATGAACCACCATCCGATGCACCTTCACGGCCATACCTTTTACATCACCGGGACAGAGGGCGGACGCATTCCTGAGACGGCATGGTGGCCGGGAAATACGGTGTTGGTCGGGGTGGCCCAGGCGCGCAACGTAGAGTTCGTCGCCGACAATCCCGGCGACTGGATGCTTCACTGCCACTTGCCGCACCACATGATGAACAGCATGGCGAGCCAGGTGGGGCCAATGACGCGCATGGCAGGTTTTCCGGATGGTAAAGGGCTACGCGGCGATGACAGTCATGGGCACCTGATGGAGCCAGGCGAACAGATGAACATGGGCGCGACGAAGAGCATGGACATGAAGATGGAAGGAACGCAGACGCGGAGCCCCAAAAATCCGAATGCATCGTCCGACCCGGCTGTGCCTTCGGCGGCGCTCGCGGCAGGTAAGGAAGCTTCCTCGCCCGATGGGCCTCTGGCCAATACCAGTCTCGACGCTGGAATGGACGGCATGATGGCCGAACAGATGGGAAACCATCCGCGTCTTAGCGCGGAGCAGAAGCGAAACCTGAACGCTTTCGACATGGGCGAGAAGAGCATGAAGCAGCAGAATACGGAGACTTCTCCCGACGCGAACAATGTTCCGAACTTTCCGCAGGACGCTTACATGGAAGGTCCAATGATGAACATGGACAAGTTGGTCGAGAAACCGGAGAACCATGGCTTGCGTCCAGGTTGGAGCCGGTTCATGCAAGGCATGATGACCTTTGTTCGCGTGTTGCCGCCAGAGCAATACGACCAGGTGATCGCTGCCATGAAGCATGCAGACCGGCCTCGCGATCCCTACATGTCCCTTTATGGCAATCCAGACGGCCGAGTACGGCGCGGCTAACGCTCGATTCCGCCATGAGCGATACACAGCCCTTTTGGACAACGGCAGCACAACCTCATGGAGTGAGAGATGAAAAGAGCAACTTTGATGATTTGTTTGGTACTCGGCGCGACGCCTTGGGTCGTCCAGGCACAGCAACAGTCAATGCCGGGAATGAAGATGCCCCAGCAACCGGCAAAGCAGCAGACTTCGCCTGTTAGGCCCGCTAAGCCGAATCGGAATGAGAGGTCACCCGACGCGATGCCGGGTGACATGAGAAGCATGGGCCAGGACGCGCGTAATCCAAAGGCCCGGCGAAATGCCGCCAGTGAGCATGACTCAGTTCTGCAACAGGCTGGACAAAGGCCGGACGATCAAAGCGATCAGCAGACGGTTACAGTGCCGATCCAGGAGTTGCAGGAGCCGGAAGCTTTGGAATTCCGCACGGGAAGTGATCTCCCAGTACCAGAGTTGCTGGGAGACGTGGTCAAGCGGGAGGCGATGACGCTGGAACAGTTTCTGGCACTTGCCGACAAGGCCAACCCGACCCTCGCGCAGGCGCAGGACAACGTAGACCGCTCCAGTCAACAGGCTCGACAGATAAGTCTGCCGCCCGATCCTATCGTCGGCTACAGCGGAGACCATATTCGGGGTGGGGAGTATCACGGCGGAGAACAGGGCGCGTTCTTTACCCAGGAATTCGTCCTTGGACACAAACTCGCGCTTCGTCGTGACATCTATCGCGCAGAAGGTAAATTGAACGAGTACGCACTTGAGGTTCAGCGCACGCGAGTCCATAACGATGTGGCCCGAGCTTTCTTCGATACGCTGGCTGCACAGCAGTCTGTGGTGATTCACGACCGATTGCTGAAGGTCGCCCTCGACACCGACACGAATACACACGAGCTTTCCCGCGTTGGGCAAGCTGACGCAGCAGCAATCCTGACATCAGAGGTTGCGGCGGAACAGGCACGAGTAGACTTCCTCAACGCTCAGCGCATGTTCATCGCACACTTTGCGCAACTGGCTACGTATGCCGGTCAGCACTCGCTCCAGATACATCCCGTCACGGGCACACTCGTCGAGCCGCCCGACTTCAATCCTGAAGAATATGTGCAGCGCGATGTAGAGGAGAGTCCACTGGTCAAGCGGGCGCAAGCAGACGAAGCCCTCGGCGAAGCTCGTCTGAAAGATGCGAGACATGAGCGCACCCCCAATCTCAACATCACTGCCGGTGAGTGGTACTCGGGCGAAGAGGTGAGCAGCGGAAAGAAAGCAGGCTGGGAGAGTTTCGTTCAAGCAGGCGTGCAGTTGCCGCTCTGGAATCGCAATCAAGGCAACATCCAGACTTCAAAGGTGCTGCTGGACCGCGCACACAGAGACGTGGAACGCACAAAACTCTGGACCCGCAATCAGACAGAGCCGCTTGCCCAGCAGTACTTGACTGCGCACTTTACTGCGGAACGATACCGGACTGCGATGATTCCCCGAGCGCGTCGCGCCTACCAGTTGCAGGTGACGAAATATCAGCAAATGGCGCTTGAGTACCCTGCGGTACTCGCAGCACAGCATCTCCTCTTCACGCTTCAGCTCGGATATACAGAAGCACTGAATCAGGAGTGGCGTGCCGCGATCTCGCTGCAGAACTATGCACTGATGAACGGCTTGGATGAACCCATCAGCACAGGAACGGACTCAACCACCATCAACCTTCCGACGGCACCAGGAGGCAATCAATGATGCGCAAACTGATTTACGCATGGGCGGTTACGTTATACAGACTGGCCCCAACTTCGCTTCACCTGAATACGTTATGAGGGCTGGCCCCAATTCTGGTTAGGCTCAGAAGTCGGACGGAATGGGGTCCCGGTACAAAGGCTCGAAATCCTATGGGGTGGTGGGGGGTCTCATGGCGCTATGGCTGGGCCTAAGACGTACCAGATGCATCCGGCATAAAGCTCTGCTCGCAACGTATTGAACTGTAATGGTTTATGGTGGGCACAGCAGGATTCGAACCTACGACTTCCACCGTGTGAAGGTGGCACTCTACCGCTGAGTTATGCGCCCTGTGATCGCTGCGGAGCCCGTGGTCTCTGGCGAATCTGTGGTTACAGGATAGCATTTGCAAAGATTAAAAGGCGGAAACTTGCCACCGGGCGATCGGGAGCGTGGCATTCAGTGGCGCAGTCATTGGCTGTTTAGAAGAACACCTGCTGAATGATGGAAGCGTGGGGCGCAGTTACAATCAGTCAGCAGGATGGCCGCTCTACCCTTTCAACCCGGTTCTCCTCGGCGGGATGCTGGTGACTCCGTCGCCCACCCGGACGAGAATCCGCGGGAATTTGGGCCCGAAACGCAACCCACAGACGAAGACGGGGTTATCGATGATATGGCTACGCTGGCTATTGATCCGAGAAACCTCGAAGGTCTACAGGCTGCCGGAACTCACCATGCGGCCGGTGATTTCGGCGAGATGGACGACGCGGCCATCATGCTGGAGCTTCGCGCCGGCAATATGGCGGGCTTCGACTTTCTCATTCAGAAGTATCGGAAACCCATTATTCACTTCATGTACCGCATGGTGCATAATCAAGCGGTAGCCGAGGAGCTTGCCCAAGAGGTTTTCCTGCGTGTCTATCGGGCACGCGAGACGTATCGAGCCGAGGCGCGGTTCAGCACCTGGCTGTACCGGATAGCCACCAATCTTTGCGTTAATCATGCTCGGGATACGCGGCATGAGCGCGCCGCTTCTACAATTTATCTCGATGAGACAGATCTGGAGACGGGCACAACTCCGGATGTGGCGGATACAACTCCCGGTGCGGAGGCCAACCTGCTTCGGCAGGAGCGTCTCAATGCGATTCGTCAGCATGTCCTCTCGTTGCCGGAGAGGCAACGGATGGCCGTTTTGATGCATAAGTATGAAGGTTTGGACTACAAACAGATCGGGGACATACTCAAATTGAGCGAATCTGCTACGAAATCATTGCTTTTTCGCGCCTACCAGACCTTGCGTGAAAAATTGAAAGGGTTCATTTAGTGCGTCTCCTGTACATGGTCTGAAGATGCAATGGATACAGATAGGGAAAGGTCACAATGAACTGTAAAGACTGTCAATCCGCTCTTCCTGGTGTGCTTCTGGAAACGGCTCCGGGCGCGAACGTCCCAGTCCGGGCGCATCTTGCCTCGTGTACAGCTTGTCTTCAGGAGTTCCAATCCATGCAGGCTGTCCTGGGGTTGCTGGATATGTGGCGCGCGCCGGAGCCGTCAGCTTATTTTGATCAGAAACTGGCGGTTCGTCTTCGAGAGGAGGAATCGAAAGCCCCTGCCGGGTGGTTTGAACAGGTAAAGGCAAGGCTGTTGTTCAATACGGGGAGGCAGTTCCGTCCCGCCCTGGCGGGTGCGCTGGCACTTGTTCTGCTGATCGGAGGGGGTGCCTTTGCGGACCTTTCCACCTCGCCTCCCCATCGCATCGCGGCTTCAGCTACTGTCCAGGATCTGCAGATTCTCGACAAGAACGACCAGGCGTTGCAAACGATGGACCAACTGTTACAGGATGACGGATCTATTGACGAAAGCAGCACAGCTTCTCCCATTACTTAGTACCCACCGTAAATAGTGGTAGTTCCGGAGAGATGAAAGCAGTAAGCTGCATAGTCAATGCTGGCCTCGCAATTGTCGGAAATACGGTTTTTTGCCACTTTTTGCCACCTGAAGATCATGCGATTTCCAACTAAATCCCCGCGCTGCATCTACCACGCTCTATCTGCAGCGATGCTGTCGATTTGTGTAGCAACCGTTGCCGGTCAACCTTTGGGTTTGCGCAAAGGGGGGGGGGGAGGCCATCCGGCGATAGCTGGGGGACGGCTGGGCGCCGGTCAGAAGCAGGAGCATCTGGCGCAGTGGATGAACCATCACAGCGATTTGCCACTAGGCGAGCAGCAGCGTGCGCTTGAAAATGAGCCGGGGTTCCGCGATCTTCCACTTCAGACACAGCAACGCATGCGTGACCGCCTGACTCAGCTGAACAACATGCCTCCGGAGCAGCGTCGCAGACTGCTCGAGCACACGGAGGCCATGGAGCACCTGACATTGCCACAGCGCCAGCAGGTACGTGGGGCTATGCAGGAATATCGCGCGCTTCCGGTGGAACGGCGCAGGCTGGTAGCGCGAGCTTTCCGTGATTTACGCGAGATGCCGCAGCCACAGCGCCAGGCTATCCTCGGCTCCGATCGCTTCCGTAGCCAATTTTCCGATCAGGAGCGCGGAACACTTTCCAGTCTGCTGGCTGTGGAACCGTATATCCCCGTGGAGCGACCCAACGACACTCCTGCGTCGGGCAAGTGAAGCTGCGTGGGTGATACTGCAGAGGACGTAGGCGCCCGAGAGCGGTTCGTTGCGGCTACGGACAGACTATGGAGACGGAGGGTTCCATTTGTTTTGTGGCCCCTCACTAGGAGATATGCCGGATAACGATGGAAGACAGCAGAGTTGCGCGATGTGATTGCAGGCGAACAGTCCGGAACATCTCCCGAACGAATCTCCGCCCCCATAGTCGTTTTAGTCTGCTCCCATCGATGCAGGCGGCAAATACAACTTCCGGAGCACGACCAAGCCTTCATCGCTGATCACGGCGAGACCACAACCCCTAATCTTAAATATGACTTCCGAAGTCACATCGATTCAGCATGGAATCGTGTATTGCCAGTCATTTCCGCATCTAATCGTTTGTGGAGACGGGGCTTAGGGTAGGCAGGAAGAAAAAGACGTTGGATAATTGGTGGTCTTTTCATCGCGCGCCGCTTAGGCTGTGCTGCTCGGATCAGATAATAAAGGTACTTAGGAGCTGCGGAACAGGTTCGGAAGGGGAGCAAACGATGCAACTTGGAATGGTAGGGCTGGGAAGAATGGGCGCAAACATGGTGAAGCGGCTGGTCGCGCATGGTCATGAGTGCACAGTGTTCGACATGTCGCCAAAGGTGGTGAATGAATTAGCCAAAGAGAAAGGGGTCACGGGGGCCACGTCGATGCAGGACATGGTGAGCAAGCTCGCCAAGCCGCGGGCAATCTGGCTGATGATTCCCGCGGGAGTGGTGGAGAAGACGCTGGCTGAGATCCTCCCGCATCTCGAGTCCGGAGATAGTGTGATCGACGGGGGCAATTCGTACTATATCGACGATATCCGGCGGGCGAAGGAGCTTGCGCCGAAGGGGATCCACTATGTGGATGTAGGGACCAGCGGCGGGGTGTGGGGGCTGGAGAGGGGGTATTGCATGATGATCGGCGGTCCGGATGCCGCAGTGCAGTATCTCGATCCTATCTTCAGGACGATCGCTCCGGGTAGTGGGGATATCTCGCACACGCCGGGGCGCGAGAAGATGGAGAGCACGGCGGAGCTGGGATACCTGCACTGCGGGCAGTCGGGCGCCGGCCACTTCGTCAAGATGGTTCATAACGGGATCGAATACGGAATGATGGCCGCCTATGCGGAAGGGCTCGGCGTCTTGAAAGCGGCGAATATCGGCAAGCATCTGGGCGAGATCGACGCGGAGACGACGCCGTTGCGGGACCCAGAGCACTACCAATACGACTTCAACCTGCCGGACGTTGCGGAGGTTTGGCGCCGGGGCAGTGTGATCGCTTCGTGGCTGCTGGATCTGGCGGCATCTGCGCTGGCTGAAGATCCTCAGTTGGCCAAGTTCGGTGGGCGGGTCTCCGATTCGGGTGAAGGGCGCTGGACGGTGAAGGCAGGTATTGATGAAGGTGTGCCGACGCCGGTTCTGACCACGGCGCTCTATGAGCGATTCAGTTCGCGAGGAGAGGCGGACTTCTCCAATAAGCTTCTTTCTGCGCTTCGCTATGAATTTGGCGGCCATCTTGAGAAGCCTGCTGCTCATTAGGACCTGATAACCGAAACAGGAGAACGAATTCGTGAGCAATCCACATTCCGATGCGCTGGTGTTTTTTGGAGCAACCGGCGATCTGGCCTACAAGAAAATCTTCCCGGCCTTGCAGTCGATGATCAGGCGGGGGACCTTGAATGTTCCGGTTGTAGGTGTAGCGAAGGCTGGTTGGAATCTCGACCAGTTCAAGGCACGCGCCCAGGACAGTCTGGAAAAACATGGCGGCCTGGACAACGATGCGTGGCAGAAACTGAGCGGGTTGCTGCGGTATGTGGACGGCGACTACTCCGATCCTGCCACGTTCAAAGCGGTTCGCGATGCGCTTGGCGAGGCGGAGCGTCCGGCACATTATCTTGCGATCCCGCCTGCGCTGTTCGAGACAGTGGTGGAGCAACTGGTGAAGTCGGGCTCTGCCAAAGGCGCGCGCATTATTGTGGAAAAGCCCTTCGGGCACGATCTCGCTTCCGCGCAAGAGTTGAACCGGATTCTGCTTTCCGCGTTCGATGAGTCGGCGATCTTTCGCATCGATCATTATCTGGCGAAAAACTCGGTCAAGAATATGGTTGCGTTCCGCTTTGCCAACTCCTTTATGGAGCCGATGTGGAACCGCAACTATGTCGAAAGCGTGCAGATTACGATGGCCGAAGACTTCGGGGTGCAGGGCCGGGGAGCATTTTATGACCAGACCGGGGCTATTCGCGATGTGGTGCAGAACCACATCTTCCAGGTGATGTGCAATCTTGCGATGGAGCCACCGGCACGGAACGACACCGAATCGCTGCGCGACGAGAAGGTGAAGGTGCTGAAGGCGATCCCGCCGCTGGAGGCGAAGAACCTGATTCGAGGGCAGTTCGATGGCTACCTGCAGGAGGGCGGCGTGGCGGCGGACTCGAAGGTCGAGACATTCGCGGCGTTGCGGCTGGAGGTGAACTCGTGGCGTTGGGAAGGAGTTCCGTTTTACCTTCGCGCCGGCAAGGAGCTTCCGGTGAGCTGCATGGAGATCATCGCGCGATTCCGCCGGCCTCCTGTGACCGGGATGAGCTTAAACAATGAGGACGTGCCGCAGAACTACATGCGTTTTCGTTTGAGTCCGGAGATGGCCGTGGCGATGGCCGTGTCGGTCGCCTCGTCGGTAGAAGGTGGCAAGCGGCAGGCGGTGGAGATGGTGATCAGCCGCCATGCGCGTCCTGACGAGATGGAGCCATATGAGCGCGTGCTGAGCGATGCAATGGCAGGCGATGAGACCCTGTTCGCCCGGCAGGATTACGTGGAAGAGGCATGGCGTATCGTCGATCCGGTGCTCAAGGAAGAGACGCCGGTGTACCGCTATGCTCCTCATACATGGGGGCCAGCAGAGGTGGAGGGGAGTGTTACTCCGCTGGGCGGCTGGGATAAGCCGAAGGCTCAGGAAGAGGATGACTTCCGGGTCGTGGAATAAGCTGCTTCCGGCCGGGCTTTGCTGACTGGGGTTTTACCTTTTACCATAGAAGGATGATTGAAGTCCTGGAGCAGGAAGCTAAGGGTTCGGCGGGACATGCGTCGAAGTACACACGCAATACTCCGTTTATGTCGACGGTGCTGGTCAATGAGTTGCTGACGGGCGAAGGCTCCGAAAAAGAGACGCGGCATGTGGAGCTGACACTCGACGAAGGAATGACGTACACGCCGGGCGATGCGGTGGGGATCATTCCCGAGAACAGGCTCCAAGCTGTCGATGAGGTGCTGGTGGCGCTCGGTTTCCGGGGCGAAGAGAGGGTGCTCGACCACTACAAAGTCGAGATCAGCCTGGATGAGGCGCTGCGGACGCGGCTGGGAATCGGGAAGCTTTCGCGGGGTAGTGTGGGCCAGTTTGCGAAGCTCGCTCCTGCTCTGGAAGGGCTGAAGGTGTTGGTCGGGCCGGACAATAAGGCTCGGGCCGAGGAGTACTGCTGGGGACGCGAGTTTATCGATCTGGCCACAGACTTCCCGGGTGTGGTGACCGAGCCGCAGCAGTTGTTCAACATCCTGCAGCGTTTGACGCCCCGTATGTATTCGATCGCTTCGAGCCAGGCGATGCATGGGGATAACGTGCAAACGACGGTGCGTGTTGTCCGGTACGACGCGCATGGGCGGGAACGGCAGGGGCTGGCGAGTGGGCATCTGGGCGAGCGGGCTGCGGTAGGAGCGACGCTGCCGATCTTTCTGCACTCGAATGCGAACTTCAGGCTGCCGGAGGATGCGTCGGCGCCGGTGATCATGATTGGGCCGGGGACAGGAATTGCGCCGTTTCGCGCATTTCTGGAGGAGCGGCAGGCTACAGGACAGACCGGGGATAACTGGCTGTTCTTCGGCGAGCAGCGACGAGCACTGGACTTTCTGTACAAGGACCAGTTCGATGCCATGCATCAGGATGGGCTGCTAACCCGCCTGGATACAGCCTTTTCGCGGGACCAGGCGCGGAAGGTGTATGTGCAGGACAGGATGCAGGAGCGGTGCAAAGACCTGTATGAGTGGCTGGAACGCGGGGCTTACTTCTATGTCTGCGGGGATGCGACGCGTATGGCGAAGGATGTGGAACTGGCGCTGCTGGATGTGATCGCGAAGGGTTCGAATGGGACGCTCGAGCACGCGGCGGAGTACCTGGCGGGGATGAAGAAGCAGAAGCGGTACCAGCGAGATGTGTATTAGGGAGCTTTGAGGTTTGGAGGATGCGGCTGGTTGCCGGTTGTGCCGTTTTTACCCCCGCGGTCGCCATCTCTTGTGTACTTTTTCTGGGTGTGGCGCGGGATGGCGATTTGGCGGTTTCACTGATGTTTTTGAAGGGTGTTTTGGGAGATGCGGTTGGCTCGTGTGGTGAATTTGTGGCCAGGTTGTGGCGGAATGCGACTTTACGTGGATAATCGACGATCGTTTTCTGAGGCCGAAAAGTACGCCATGTCAGGCGGGTTTATTTTTGCAGGGAGCGTGGGGGATGGCTGAAGCTGGTTTGAAGAAAAAGCGGATCGGGGTGCATGTCGGGGTGGCGGGCGGGACTTGGACGGCGGTGGAGCGGGCGGTGGCGGCGGGAGCGAATACGTTCCAGATCTTCTCGTCCAGTCCGCGGACCTGGCGGGCGGCGGCGGTGAAGCCGGAGGACGCGGCCCGGATGCGGGAGTTGAGGGCGCAGCATGCCGTGGGGCCGGTGTCGTTTCATGCGAGCTATCTGATCAACCTGTGCAGCCAGACGGAGAGCGTTCGGGTGAACGGGATTGCAGCGTTTCGCGGGGAGGTAGAGCGGGCGCTGGCGCTGGGGGCGGAGTTCCTGGTGTTGCACCCGGGAAGCTGGAAGGGGTTGACGCGCGAGGAGGGACTGCGGCTGGCGGCTCAGTCGATCGAGAGGTCGATCGATGGGCTGGAGTGGCAGGGGAAGGACTTCAGGATACTGATTGAGAATACGGCAGGGGCGGAGTTTTCGCTTGGCGGCAAGCTGGAGCAGGTGGCGGAGCTGGTGGAGCGGCTGAAGCCCTGCGCGCCGGTGGGGGTGTGCCTGGATACGTGCCATGTGCATGTGGCGGGGTATGACCTGGTTTCGGTGGACGGGTATTTCGAGACGATGCTTCTGGTGGGGGATACGGTGGGCTTCGATGCGGTGAAGGTGTGGCACTGCAACGATGCGAAGGCCGCGATGGGGTCGAAGCTGGACCGGCATGAGCATATTGGGGAAGGGACGATCGGGGCGGAGGTGTTTCGGCGGCTGTTGCATGATGAGCGGTTCGAGGACTCGGTGTTCATCGCGGAGACGCCGGTGGATGCTCCGGGGGACGAGGCGAGAAATGTGGGGGTGTTGCGAGCGCTGGCGACGGGATGATCTTCGATGTGCGGCAAGCCGACAGGCTTACACCGATTTTGACCGGTGGCGCCGATCAGGACCATGTGGCGAGGATGCATTTCTGGAGCGTCATCTAAGAAGCGGGATCATCACATGCCAAGAGTGGAGTCACCTTGACAGGCCGGTCTATGCTAACTTTCGCTGCGTGTGATAGAAAGGGCATTCGTGGCTGGACCAATTTTTAGGTAGTATCCGGCGGCTGCGAAATCATTTGAGTGTTCGTCTGAGGAGACAGGGAATGGCTGAAGCGACTTGCGATATCGGTTTGATTGGGTTGGCGGTGATGGGGCAGAATCTGGTCCTGAATATGAACGACCATGGGTACAAGGTGGCGGTGTTCAACCGCACGGTGTCGAAGGTGGACGAGTTTCTGGGCGATGAGGCTGCGGGGACGCAGGTGGTGGGGACGCACTCTGTAGAGGAGCTTTGCGCGTCGCTGAAGCTGCCGCGGCGGGTGATGCTGATGGTGAAGGCGGGCGAGGTGGTGGACCAGACGATTGAGCAGGTCCTGCCGCACCTGGAGAAGGGCGACATTGTGATCGATGGGGGTAACTCGCTGTTTACGGACACGAACCGGCGGACGAAGGACCTGGCTGAGAAGGGGATTCTGTTTGTGGGGACGGGTGTTTCGGGTGGAGAGGAGGGCGCGCGGTTTGGGCCTTCGATCATGCCGGGCGGAAATCCCGCGGCGTGGCCGCATGTGAAGGAGGTCTTTCAGGCGATTGCGGCGAAGGTAGAGGATGGGACGCCGTGCTGCGACTGGGTGGGCGAGGACGGCGCGGGGCACTACGTGAAGATGGTGCATAACGGGATCGAGTATGGCGATATCCAGTTGATCTGCGAGGCGTACCAGTTACTGAAGGACGGGCTGGGGCTGACGGCGGATGAGTTTGCCGAGGTGTTTACGGAGTGGAACAAGGGCGAGCTGGATAGCTACCTGATCGAGATTTCGGCGACCATCTTTGCGAAGAAGGATGAGGATGGGCAGCCGATGATCGACAAGATTCTGGACACAGCCGGCCAGAAGGGCACGGGCAAGTGGACGGCGATCTCTGCGCTGGACCTGGGGATGCCCGTGACGCTGATTGGGGAGAGCGTGTTTGCGCGGTGCCTGTCGGCGTTGAAGGACGAGCGGGTGGCGGCTTCGAAGGTGCTGCAGGGGCCGAAAAAGGTGCTCACCATCTCGGAGAAGAAGGAGTTTATCGAGGATATCCGGCGGGCGCTGTACTGCTCGAAGATGATCAGCTACGCGCAGGGATATATGCTGCTGCGAGCGGTGGAAAAGGACCAGAAATGGAGCCTGAATATGGGCGGGATCGCGCTGATGTGGCGCGGCGGCTGCATCATTCGCAGCGTATTTCTTGGTGATATCAAGCATGCGTTCGATAAGGATGCGAAGCTGCAGAACCTGTTGATGGATGATTTCTTTTCGGGCGTGTTGAATAAATATCAGTGGTCGTGGCGGAAGTGCGTGATTCATGCGATCGAGATCGGGGTTCCGATGCCTGCGTTCTCTACGGCGCTGGCGTTTTATGACGGATATAGGACGGAGCGGCTGCCGGCTAACCTGCTGCAGGCGCAGAGGGACTTTTTTGGCGCGCATACGTACGAGCGAGTCGATAAGCCGCGCGGGGAGTCGTTTCATACGAACTGGACGGGACGGGGCGGAAGGGTTTCGTCGTCAACGTATAACGCCTGATTTGTGGTGAGATGGGAAGGGGCCGGGGCGGAGACGCTTTCGGCCCTTTCGTTTTGCGTAGGATGTTGGAGGGGTGATTGTTATGACAGAGTCCGGGAAAGTGTACGAGACGAGGCAGCTTGGGGCGGACGGGCCGCGGGTGTTTCCGCTTGCGCTGGGCTGCATGGGGATGTCAGGGATGTATGGGGAGAGCGACGACGCGGAGAGTGTGCGGGCGATCCATGCAGCGGTGGATGGGGGCGTGACACTGCTGGATACGGGCGATTTTTATGGGATGGGGCACAATGAGCTGCTGGTTGGGCGGGCGTTGTTGGAGATGGGGTCCACCGCGCGGGACAAGGTGATGCTGAGCGTCAAGTTTGGGGCGCTACGGTCGCCGAACGGGACGTGGAATGGATTCGATGGACGGCCGCCGGCGGTGAAGAATTTTCTGGCGTATAGCTTGAAACGGTTGGGAGTGGACCATGTCGACATTTACCGGCCGGCGCGGCTGGATGGGACGGTGCCGATTGAGGAGACGGTTGGGGCGATTCAGGAGATGGTGAAGGCGGGGTATGTGCGGTATATCGGGCTATCGGAGGTCGGGCTAGAGACGGTGCGGAGGGCGAAGACGGTGGCTCCGGTGTGCGATGTGCAGCTGGAGTATGGGCTGGCGAGCCGCGGCATTGAAGAGAAGCTGCTGCCGGGGCTGCGGGAGATGGGTGTCGGGGTGACGGCGTATGGGGTCCTTTCGCGGGGGCTGCTGAGTGGATCGGTACCGACGGGGAAGGGTGATTTCCGGAGGTTCCTGCCTCGTTTCACGGGAGAGAATCTGAAGAAGAACCAGATCTTGGTGACGGCGTTGCAGGAGGTAGCACAGGCGCGAGGCGTGACGGCGGTGAAGATGGCGATTGCGTGGGTGCTGGCGCGCGGCGAGGATGTGGTTCCGGTGATCGGGGCGCGGAAGGTGGCGCAGATAGAGGAGGCGCTGGGGGCGCTGGAGATGCGGCTTTCGGGCGAGGAGGTGGCGCGGCTGGAGGAGGCGATGCCCGCGACCGAGATTGCAGGGACGCGGTATGACAAGCATCAGATGGCGATGCTGGACAGCGAGAGCTAGACGGGCCTGTTGCCGAGGTGTGAGTTGCTCCGATTTCTAGAGGTGTGAGCTGCTCCGAGTTCTACCGGATGTGATGCCAGGCGTCGAGGGTGATGATGCCGATGATTCCGGCACTCATGACCGCGGCAGCGACTCCCAGTACGCGGACGAAGGGCTGGATCTGGTTGACCTTGCGGACGATGTTGGTCTGGACCTGCTGCTCGTGGGATACGGTATCACTGAGGAAGAGCTGGTCTTCTTCATAGCGGGTGAGTTGTCCCTTGTAGGCGAGCAGGCCTAGAAAGCAGGCTGTGACGATAGCCCAGACGATGAGGAGAACAGGGATGGTGCTCATGGCAGTTCCTCCGTCCTTTGGAAGGTTTCGATGCAAGAAGGTCCGCAGTGCCGGTGGTTTGGAGATACGGCGTTCGAACGGTTGAGAGCGGTTCGACGCAATCATACGCCAGGAAATGTAGATTGGCCAGTGATTTCGGCGAGGGTGCGATGGGAGTTACGCAAGGGCGGTTTCGAGTGGTGAGCGCGAACCGGTTCAGGGATGAGAGGTCAAATGAAAGGCCAGAAGGGCGACGGTGACGATGGCCGCGACGACCAGGCTGAGCAGGGCGACGATGAACCAGGCTGCGCGTCTCGCCGTCTGGGGTGAAGGCTGGGTGATGCCCATGGTGTTGATGAAGGCGTTCGAGATGAGGAGGAGAAGCTTCATGGCGGTTCGGCGGGACGCGGGTAAATAGTAGCAGGGGTGGGCGGATTGGCTGGTTTCCGGCTGCATCCGACGGGCGGGGAGTGCATCTATTCGGTATGCGGGCTTGCCGGAGTGAAGCCGGGCGCATACACTTAAAGGTGGAAGATACAAGGAGATTTGCCCAATGTCGACTGCGACCGTAACGCCTGCTATTACACCTGAAGTTGTTGTGGGAGTGCCTGCTTCGACTACGCCTGTGACGCTGACTCCGTCTGCGATTTTGAAGGTTCGGGAGATTATGGGGACACAGAATCCGGTTCCCGCGGGGCTGCGGATTGGGGTGGTTGGGGGCGGATGCTCGGGTTTTCAGTACTCGATGTCGTTCGAGAACCAGAGCGGCATGATGGATAAGGTCTATAAGTTCGAGGATCTAAAGGTATTTGTGGACGCGACCTCGGCGATGTACCTGCAGAACTGCACGGTGGACTATGTGGAGACGCTTGAGGCTGCCGGGTTCAAGTTCGAGAACGCCGCGGTGAAGAGCACATGTGGATGCGGATCTTCTTTCAGCGTCTAGACTGACATTTTGTTCGGGAAAAGTCTCGGAGATTCTCCGGGGCTTTTTTGCGTCTTTGCTGAGGTTTTTGCAGGGTGTTTTGAGAAACGTGTGTTCCCGGCGTGGTTTTTTTTGTGCTTATTGTGGCCGAATGCGTGGTGAAGCTGGAGAAATGACCGGCTTGTCGACGCGGCGGAAGATGCGCCAGATTTCTACGATTTATTTTCGGGCTGCGGGGTGGCGGCGGGCGGGGGCATCGAGGAGCGCGGGATGGTGGGTTCTCCGTCCCGGGCCGGCCAGCCTTCGCGCTGGGTGGCGCGGTTGCCGTCGGTGGACTCGGTCTGGTCGTGGAAGAGGATCTGGCGGGTGGGGAAGGCTAGATCGATGCCGTGTTGGGTGAGGGTGTTTTTGATGACTGTCAGGGCGGCGTCCATGCTGAGGAAGGTGTCGCGCTGGCGGGGTGGATCGATCCACCAGCGGGCGCGGAGGTTGATGCTGTAGTCGCCGATGGCGGTGACGAGGACCTCGGGGGCGGGGTCCTTGCAGACGGAGTCGAGCGTGCGGAGAGCATCGAAGATGAGGGCGCGGGCGGTGTCGATGTCGTCGCCGTAGCCGATGCCGATGTCGGACTGGAGGCGGCGCTTTTCGAATGCGGTGTTGACGGTGACGGCCATGGTGAAGAGGGTGCTGTTGGGGATGACGATGCGGCGGCCGTCGTAGGTGCGGAGGAAGGTGGCGCGGGTTTCGATCTGCTCGACGGTGCCTTCCATGTTGTCGACGATGATCTGGTCGTCGATCTGGAAGGGCTGGGTGAGCAGGAGGATGATGCCGGCGAGGAAGTTCTGGAAGATGTCGCGGAAGGCAAAGCCGATCGCGACCGATCCTATGCCGAGGATCTGAATGAGCTGGGCGGGTTTGAAGGAGGGGACCGCGACCATGAGGCCGATGAGGATGCCGAGCAGGAGGAGAGTGCCTTCGGCGAGGCGGCCAAGCACGAGCGCGACGCTGTGATGCGGGCTTCGGGTCTGGGTGAAGCGCATGATGAGGCGGCGGGTGCTTTTGGAGGCGAAGTAGAAGATGGCGAAGACGAGCAGGCCGACCGCGATGTAGGGCAGGGTTCGAAGGGTGGTGGCGAGCATGGAGCGGAAGGAGTCGTAGGCGAGGCTGAGGGGCTGGTTCAAGGGGTCTCCTGCGGACACGGACTGCGCCGGGCTGCAGGGATTTAGATGCGGATGAGCGATTGGGGCGGCGGTGCGTTATGGGCAGCAAAGTCCGGGTGCGGTCGATGGCGACCGGATAAGGCCAATATCGGTGTGTTCAGGTAAGAGAGAACAGGCAACAGCGAAATACAGGGGCCTCTCCACTGCGGGGCAAAAGTGAAGCCCGTTCAGCTTCGCTCAGGGTCGAGCTAACGTTTCCTTTGAGAATGGGTACAGCGACGCCGCGATGGCGGTCAGGTCGTACGGAAGACGTCGGAGAGGGCGACGCGGATGGGGGTTCCGGGGACGGTGAGCTCTGGGACGGCGATCTTGTGGAAGCCGTTGGCGTCGCACAGGTATGCTTCGCGGGAGCTGGGGTCGAAGGCCCAGATGTGCTGGACGCCGAGGGTGAGATAGTCGGCGACTTTTTCGTTGAGGCGCTTGAAGGTGTCTTCGGGCGAGAGGACCTCGATGCAGAGGAGCGGGGCCTCGCGGACGATGCGGTCTACGTTGTGGTCGGCGCGAAGGACCATGATGTCGGGGATGCGGAAGTTGGTGGCGGAGACCTGGAGGCGCAGTTCGGGAAGAGGTTCGATGTTCCACTCGGCTGCGTTCACAGTGAGGAGGAAGAGAATCTCCGCTTGCAGGGTGGCATGATCGAAGTCGCCGAAGTTGCGCTCCTGTAGATGGCCGTCTACGTAGTCGCAGTCGGGATGGTACGTGGTGCTGAGATATTCGCGGAGCGTGACGGCTTCGCCGTTGTGGCAGCCGTCGGCGTTCTGGAGCACGGGCCCGGTGAACTGCTCCTGAACGCGGGCGGTAGAGGCTGTAGCCATGACTCTAGTATGCTCCGGAGGTGGGCGGGACGGCCAGCTAAAGAGGTTGCGGAACGTCCAAGGAGTATGGCGCCTATGGAATGGAGTTGACGGTGCATGGCTGAATTTGTAATCAAGCTGGCGGATGAACGGGGGCGGGTGCAGGAGCAGAGCCATGCCGCCGCGACGGCTGAGGAGCTGCGGACGCGGTTTACGCAGGCGGGGTACTACGTCTACTCGGTGAAGGCGAGGAATGTGCTGGGCGGGTCGGGGAAGAAGAAGGTGAAGCTGGAGACCTTCCTGATCTTCAATCAGCAGTTTTTGACGCTGATCAAGGCGGGGTTGCCGATTCTGGGGTCGCTGGAGCTGCTGGGGCGGAGGCAGAAGCTTCCGAACTTCAGGGCCCAGTTGGAGGATGTGGCGGCGCGGGTGCGAACGGGGGAGTCGTTTTCGCAGGCGTTCGAGGCGCAGGGCGGGTTTCCGATTGTGTATACGACGACGCTGCTGGCGGGGGAGCGGTCGGGCAATCTGGAGGAGGTGCTGCAGCGGTTTCTGGACTTTCAGCGGGTGTCGCTGACGTTTCGCAAGAAGCTGAAGGCGAGCTTGATCTACCCGGCGCTGCTGATCGTGATGGTGATCGGGCTTTTTATCTTCCTAATCACGTTTGTGGTGCCTCGGTTTGCGGGGTTGTATGAGCAACTGGGGACGAAGCTGCCGGCGTTGACGGTGTTTCTGCTGCAGCTTGGACGGTATGCGCAGAGCTATGGGATCTACGTTGCCGTGGTGGTGGCTGCGGTGGGGTACCTGATGTTTCGCTGGGCCAAGACGGAGGCGGGGGGGACGGCGATCGACAAGATCAGGATCGGGCTGCCGATCTTTGGCAATGTGTGGTTGAAGTACCAGGTGGGGTTGTTTTCGAGGACACTGTCGACGCTGCTGACGGGCGGTCTGCCGCTGGTGCCTTCGCTCGAGACGGCGGCGCGGTCGATCGATTCGAAGCAGATCAGCCTGGCGGTGTATCGGTCGGTGGAGACGGTGCGGGAGGGCAAGGGGCTGTCCGATAGTCTGCAGGCGACGAAGGTGTTTCCGGAGCTGGCGATCGAGATGATCGAGGTGGGGGAGTCGACGGGGGCGCTGCCGCAGATGCTGAATTCGGTGGCGGAGTTCTTCGAGGAGGATGTGCAGACGAACCTGACGGCGGCGATGAGCCTGATCGAGCCTGCGATCTTGATTGTGATGGGTGTGGTGGTGGTGACGATTCTGATTGCGCTGTATCTGCCGATCTTCAGCTTGAGTTCGGGGGCTTCGGGGCCTCGGTAGGCGCTCAATGATGGAGAAGGCGTAACGGGGATCAGGAGGATCAGAGAATCAGAGGGATAAAGGCGGATAAGAGCTGCTCCGGGCAGGAAAGCCTGACACCGATTTTCACCGATTCAAGGCGGAATGGGCAAAGGACTACGGGCCGTGGTGACGATCTTGATCCGCAGGAAAGGCGATGCCGGATGAGCGAAGAGTGTACTGGGAAGGTTGAATTTACGCCAGATCCGAAGACTCCGCCGAGTCTCACTTTAGAACAGCGAGAACGGCTTCGGACGATGCCGAACAAAGATATCGATTTGACCGATATTCCGTTGCAGGGCGGCAACGAAGGCTGGACACGGCCAGGGTTGAAGCGGGACGGAGAGGTTGTGCTTGAGCCGGATGTTCTGGAGTTCTTCAAGGAGAGCGGAGATGCTTCGGCGCAGCGCATTAATGCCGCGTTGCGGGAGTATGTCCAAGCGCATCGAAAGACGGCTTGACGAAGGCTAGATCGGTTCTCCAACCGATGTACTTTATTCATGATCCCGACCAACGGGAGGGCCAACGCAGCAGAGGTTGTCAACACCGGTATACAAGTCACGAAGTGACCGCGAATCGGGGCCCCCGCAAACAGGTCTTCGTTTGTGGGGTGGCTGAGCGCAGTGGGCTTGTCCGGCAGGACAGCTTCTTGCGGTGTATACCGATTCGAAATTCGCTTTAGATAGCTGGTTGGTGGAAGGCGCGACGGCCGGCGAGGGAGAGCATGAGGCGGGAGAGGCCGCTGAAGATCATGCTGATGCCGACGAGGGTTCCGACGACCCAGACGGTGCTGGCGGGCCAGGAGCGCCAGATCATGACGGCGAGGATGAGGGTGATGACGGCGTCGACCAGCATCCAGTTCGCTCCGTGGCGGGGGCGGAGCTGCAAGAAGAGGATTATTTCGACGATGCCCTCGAAGAAGAGGTAGACGGCGAGGATGAGGGTGAGGGCGATGAGGGCGGCGAGCGGATGAAGGATGAGGTAGACGCCGGTGAAGAGGTAGACGGCGCCGACGAGCAGCTCCCACAGGACGCCGCCGGTGGTATGGGTTTTGAAGGCGAAGGCGAAGTGGGTGATGCCGCTGAGGATCATGGCCCAGCCGAAGATGAGCGTGACGGCGATGCCGGAGAGCGGTGGGATGAGAATGGCGAGGACGCCGGCCAGGATCAGCAGGGCGCTGAGGGCGATGGACCAGGTGGTGGATTTGGGAGCGAAGGCGGAGAGAGAGGCGGGGGATGTGCTCATGGGGAGGCTTCTCCGTAGAGGACACGTATGCGCGTGTCGGCTATGCGGGGAGAATAGCATGGAAGGTGAGATTGCCGGATGAGGTCATATTCGTGACCATGGTACCATGACTATGGTTGGAGGAGCTGCGATGAGGACGATGGCGGCGGGAAAATTCAAAGCTACATGTTTGGCGGTGATGGATGAGGTGCAGGCGAAGCGGGAGCCGGTGGTGATTACGAAGAATGGCAGGCCGGTGGCGAAGCTGGTGCCGATCCTTGCGGATGAGAGGGACCCGATCTTCGGTTTTTATAAAGGCAAGCTGGATATCTCGGGCGACGTGATCTCGCCGGTCTATTCTGACGAGGAGTCGGAGGCGTTTCTCGAACGCGCAGCGGAGCAGCTGAGGTGATCCTTCTGGATACGCATGTGGTGCTTTGGGTCGCGCAGGTTCCGGAGCTGCTCTCGATGAATGCTGAGGAGGCTATCCGGACCGAGCGGCAGCGCGATGGGATTGGCATCTCGGACAAGACGCTTTGGGAGTTGGCTATGCTGGTCTCACGCGGCAGGGTAGGGGTGAAGACATCGCTGCTGGATTTTCTGCGTGCGGTAGAGCAGAATTTTACTATCTTTCCTGTCACGGCGGAGATTGCAGACCGTGCGGTTTCACTCTCGGCACAGTACTCGAAAGACCCGGCAGACCGTGTGATTGGAGCTACGGCGCTGGTGCATGGGTTGAAGCTGGTGACGAAGGATGAACGGATTCGGTCTTCGGGCGAAGTTCCAGTTATTTGGTAACGAGGGTGGCTTAGGGGAGTCTTAGGGATATGGCAATGGCACCGTTGGCGATACCGCTGAATGAACTGGGCATGGATGAGGTGGAGCGGGCGCAGATGATGGCGCGGCGCTATCATGCGGATTTTGTGGATCTGAAGAACTTCAAGATCTCGCATGAGCTGTTCAAGAGCGTGCCGGTGGACATGATGTTCCGGTATAACTTTGTGCCGTTGGAGCAGATGGAGGGGCGGCTGGCGATTGCGGTCTCGGACCCTTCGAAGCTGATGGTGCTGGACGAGATCTCGGGGCTGCTGGGGCAGCGGCTGGTGACGCGGGTGGCGACACTGAGCCAGATTACGGAGCTTCTGAAGAAGACGGAGCAGTCGCAGCGGGTGCTGGATGAGGCGAGCGAGGGGCTGGCGTTCGATGTGCTGTCGGGCGATGACAACCAGGACTCGAATATCTCGATTGAGCGGCTGACGAGCGAGGACGACATCTCGCCGATTATCCGGCTGGTGGATACGACGATCTTTACGGCGCTGGAGAGGCGGGCGTCGGATATTCATCTGGAGACGTTCGACGATTCGCTGCTGGTGAAGTATCGGATTGACGGTGTGCTGCAGCAGGCGATGGCTCCCATTGCAAGAGAGCATCATCAGACGATTCTGTCGCGTATCAAGGTCATGAGCGAACTGGATATCGCGGAGCGGCGGGTGCCGCAGGATGGGCGGTTCCGGGTTCGGTACAAGGGCAGGCTGATCGATTTTCGTGTGTCGATCATGCCTACGGTGCATGGCGAGAATGCTGTGCTGCGTGTGCTCGATAAAGAGTCGATGTCGGAGAAGTTCAAGTCGCTGTCGCTGGATGTGGTGGGGTTTGCGGCGAAGGATTTAGAGCGGTTTCGGCGGTATATCAAAGAGCCGTATGGGATGGTGCTTGTGACCGGGCCTACGGGCTCGGGTAAGACGACGACCTTGTATGCGGCGCTGAATGAGATCAAGAGCGAGGAAGACAAGATCATCACGATCGAAGACCCGGTCGAGTACCAGATTCGCGGGATTACGCAGATTCCGGTGAATGAGAAGAAGGGACTGACCTTTGCGCGGGGGCTGCGGTCGATTCTGCGACATGACCCGGACAAGATCCTGGTAGGCGAGATTCGCGATGCGGAGACGGCGCAGATTGCGATCAATTCAGCGCTGACGGGGCACCTGGTGTTCACGACGGTCCACGCGAATAATGTGGTCGATGTGCTGGGACGCTTCCTGAACATGGGGGTGGAGCCTTATAACTTCGTTTCGGCGCTGAACTGCATCCTGGCGCAGCGGCTGGTGCGGCAGGTGTGTGAATTTTGCGCGACGAGTGTGCAGTATAGCGACGCGGAGCTGCTGGCGAGCGGGCTGGAGCTGGACGAGTGGCGGGGGTTCAAGTTCCGCGAGGGACCGGGGTGTATCGAGTGCAATGGGACGGGGTTCAGGGGACGGTCGGCTATCCATGAGCTGCTGGAGCTGGATGACGAGATTCGCGAGATGCTGCTGGCGAAGAAGCCGGGGAGCGAGATTCGGAAGAAGGCGAAGCAGAAGGGGATGGCGTTTCTGCGGGATTCGGCGCTGGAACGGGTGCGGGATGGGATTACGACGCTGAAAGAGATCAATAAGGTTACGTTTATCGAGGCGGGGCGGTAGAGGCGGGGAGCAGGGAATCGGGAGTAAAAACAGTCGCTTCGCAAAACCCCCGCGGGCGGCTGACGAAGGTGGTAACCCGGAGTGTGGTTGGGCAAGGTAGTCTAGGACGGCATGGATTTTTTACCGACAACACTGGGGACGAGGCCGCGGCTGGCTGTGGAGGTTCGCGCGGAGGGCGTGGTGGCTGCGCGGGCCGAGGATGCGGCTGCTCTGCTGACGGGGGTGGCGATGGCGGAGCTGGTCGATGGGGCGCTGGTTCCGGGGTTGAAGGTGGGTAATGTGGTGGATCGGCCTGCGGTGGTGGAGGCGGTGCGGCAAGCTCTGGATGGGGTGGCGGGGACGGGGCGCGAGCGGTCGCGCGATGTGACGCTGGTGGTGCCGGATTCGGCGGTGCGGGTGCTGTTTCTGGACTTCGATCAACTGCCTTCGAAGGCGGCGGAGGCGTTGCCGGTGGTGCGGTTCCGGCTGAAGAAGCTGCTGCCGTTCGATGTGGACGATGCGGTGGTGAGCTACCAGGTGATGGGGGGGGGCAAGGGCGGCGTGATCAAGATGGTTGCGGTGGCGATGCCGAGAGATGTGCTGGCGGAGTATGAGGGCGTGGTGATTGGGGCGGGGTATCTGCCGGGGGCGGTGCTGTCGAGTACGCTGGCGGCGCTGGCTGGGCTGGAGGAGACCGACGCTGCCGCGCTGGTGGTGAATGCGGGGCCGGGAGCGGTGACGACGGCGATTGTGCAGGGCGGCGTGCTGATGCTGCATCGGTCTGTGGATATGGGTAGCGGTATGGGCGGGGATACAGGTAGCCAGATGGTTTCGGCTTTGGCTGGGGGAGAGGCTTCGGTGGCGCAAGTGGCGCTGGTTGACCGGGAGAGTTCGGTGCAGGCGTGGACGCCGCTGGAGTCGGAACCGCTGGAGTCGGAACCGCTGGGGCCGGAGGGATGGGAGCGGCTCGAGGTAGAGGCGGTGCGGAGTTCGGTTTTAGGAGCGGCCGCGGTGCGAGAGCGTACGGCGGAGGCAGCGGCTCGCGAGGTGATGCAGGCGGTGAGCGTGGCGGCGGCTTACTTTGAAGATACGTTGCAGATTGCGCCGGAGGTGGTGTTGAGCGCGGGTGTGCTGGGAGCGGAGGCGATGGCCGCGATGATGGCGGAGGGCGGGTTTGAGGGGCTGCGGGTGCGGGAGATGGTGGATGCGGGGATGCTGTCTGCGGGGGCGGTGACCTCGAGTGTGGCGAAGCTGCCGAGAGGCTGGCTGGCCGGCGTTCGGGGGGCGCTGAAGAGCTGATGCGGATCTCGGTCAATCTTGCGACACGGCCTTTTGTTGAGCTTCGCCCGCTGTTTGCGCGGCTGCGGCTTGCTATGGTGGTGCTGGCGGCGCTGGCGGTGGGGCTGGGGTTTGCGCTGCACTCGCTGAATGCGAAGGCGCGGGTGGCGCAGGCGCGGATGGATGCGTTGAAGGCTAAGACGGCGGGGTTTCAGCAGGAGCGCGCGGCGAATGAGGCCAGGATGCGGCAGCCGCAGAATATGGCGGTGCTGGAGCGAAGCCGGTTTCTGAATGCGGTGTTCGCGCGAAAGAGCTTTAGCTGGACGGCTGTGATGATGGACCTGGAGCGGGTGCTGCCGGCGGGGGTGCAGGTGACGAGCATCGACCCGGTGATTACCAAGGAAGGCGATGTGAATATCCGGTTGCGGGTGAGCGGGGACAGGGATCGTTCGGTGCAGTTGGTGAGGAACCTGGAGACGTCGCAGCGGTTTGTGGCTCCGCGGCTGGCGGGGGAGCAGGCGCTGACGGCGGATAGTACCCGGGCGATGCCGATGGTGGCTCCGGGGGGTGTGGTGTTCGAGATTTTGAGTGGATATAACCCGCTGCCGGAGCGCCGCGTGAAGGCGGTCGCTGCGGATCGAGTCTCCGGTCGGCATTCGGATGGGGCGGTGGGGAGTGGAGCGGCAGGCGGCAGGGCGTCGCGAGGCCGGGGGTTGCGCAGGTCTTCGCGCCGGGGGTCGAGCGGGGCTGGGGCGGGTTCCGGGCTGGGTCATACGGCGAAGGGCGGCGCGCGATGACCATGACTGCGACGAAGCGGCCGGTGGTGGTGGCGAACCGGGTGACGAAGAGGATGCGCGGGCTGCTGACGCTGCTGAACGTCCACTTTGCGGGCGTTGTGCTTCTGGGTCTGGTGAACCTGTATCTGCTGGCGCATATGGCATTTGCCTGGCAGGCGGCGAACAGCCAGAATGCGGCGGCGCTGGCGGACCAGACGGTGGCGATGAAGACGGCTGAGATTGCGAAGCAGCCGCTGGAGGGGCTGGATGAGAAGCTGGCGCAGGCGACGAAGGACTCGGACAGGTTCTATCTGCAGCGATTGCCGTATGCGTATTCGCAGGTGGCGGCCGAACTGGGCGCGCTGACCAAGAAGCAGGGGATCAAGCTGACGCGGGTGCAGTATGCGGACCCGGCTACGGTGCTGGCTGGGACGGCGGGCGCGGTGACCGAGGTGCGGATGGATGCGAGTCTGAGCGGGGACTATCGGCCGCTGGTGCTGTTTATCAATGGCCTGGAGCGGGACAGGATGTTCTTCATGATCCAGGGGCTGACGCTGACGGGGCAGCAGTCGGGGACGGTGGGGCTTCGGCTGCGGCTGACGACCTATCTGCGGAGCCCGGTGGGGGTGGAGGGTTCGGAGAAGAGCGCGGCTGAGGTGGGCGGAGCGGCGGCTGGTTCGGCTGGTGACGGATCGGGTGCGGTCGCAGTTGGCGGGGGGCGAGCGCGATGATCAATATGACTCCCGACCTGCAGAAGAAGGTGGCCGCGGTAACCGGGTTTGTGTTGCTGGCGGCGGGGATTCTGTACTTTGAGCTGCCGCATGGCGGGCCTGCTTCGGTGACGCCTGCTGCGCCGGTGGCGTCGACTCCGGTCGCGGTGGCTCCCGCGGCTGCGGGGTCTTCGGAGGGCGCGAGAGGGAGGAATGGGGCGGTTGTTTCGGTTCCGCCGGGGAATGCGGTGGGAGGGGCGGCGAAGGATCTGGGGACGACCTCGGCACAGCTGGACCCGACGCTGCGGATGGCGGCGATGCTGGTGACGGAGTCGCTGGTGTATACCGGCGGCGGGCGTAATATCTTCTCGGCGAGCTCGGTTCCGGTGGATATTCCGAAGCCGATTGCGTCCGTTCGGACGGGGAGATTGGCGCAGGTAGCTGCGCCGATGCCGAGCGGGCCGCCGCCACCACCGCCGATCGACCTGAAGTTTTTTGGGACGGCGACCTCGGCGAATGGGACGCGACGGGCGTTTCTGCTGCACGGGGAGGATGTGTTTCTGGCCTCGGATGGAGATATTGTGCAGCGGCGGTATAAGGTGATTACGGTGTTGGCCAACTCCATTGTGGTGGAGGATATGGCAAACAATAACAGGCAGACTCTTCCGCTGCTGGCGCGGTGAGGGGTGCGGGCGATGGGGATGGAACGACGATCGACGCGACAGGGCGGGGAGCAGGGCTCGATGCTGCTGGGCCTGGTGGTGGTGATCTTCCTGCTCCTGCTGGTGCTGGGTATTGCGGCTCCGACGGTGGCGCATGAGCTGAGGCGGGAGCGCGAGGTGGAAGCGGTGCACCGGGCCAACCAGTATGTGCGGGCGATCCAGCTTTACTACCGTAAGACAGGGACGTATCCGGGGTCGCTGGACCAGTTGGAGAAGACCAACAATGTCCGGTATCTGCGGCAGCGGTATCTTGATCCGTGGACGGGGAAGGCCGACTGGCGGCTGATCAAGATGGGTGAGGCGAAGACGACGGTGAAGGGATTTTTCGGGCAGCCGCTGACGGGGGTGGCACCGGGGCTGGGGACGGCGGCGGGGATGGCTTCGTCGGGGGGGATTGGTGCGGGGGCGGCGGGTTCGAGTTCGGCGGGAGCGGGGTCGGCAGGAGCGGGGTCGGCAGGATCAGGGGCAGCGTCGGCGTTTGGGTCTTCCAGTTCGCCGGGTGCTACCGGCCCTAGTTCGCCTGGGGTGGGGGGATCGGGGAGCTCGTTTGGGAGTGGTTCGAGTGGGTTCGGGGCGTCGAGTGCGTCTGGATCGTCGAGTGCGTTCGGATCGTCGAGTGCGTCTGGATCAAGTTCATTCGGGTCGAGTAACTCTGGGTCGGGTGCGACGGGTGCAGGTGGAGGAGCGGCTGGTGGGAGTGCGGCCGGGGCTGCAGGTGGGTTTGGCACTTCGCCTGGATCGCCGGGGGGGGCGAGTCAATCCGCTACCGGCTTTACGGGCGGCGGTGCGCCGTTTGTGGGGGTGGGGCTGCCGAAGCAGGGAGACTCGATCCTGGCGATCAACGATCAGACGAGCTATCAGACGTGGGAGTTTCTGTATGACCCGCGAGTTGAACAATTGAAGGCGAAGGCGAGCCTGCTGGGTGGGCCGCCCAATGCGGGGAGTGCTTCGAGCCTGGGCTCGGCTTCGCAGACGAACTCGGGCGTTGGGGGAACGCCGGTGGGTGGGGCGGCCCAGGGTTTTGGTTCGAATGCGGGAGCTGGTACGGGAACCGGGAGTACCTCTCCGCAGCCTACTCCTCAGCAGTAGAGGGGGCTTTCGTGTTGTGGCGGGGTTGGTGTGGGAGCATACTGAGGCTATGGCTACGGCACATGTGATTTCGGCGGAGGAGCGGTTGGTCCCGGTGGAGGAGTATCTGCGGACGAGCTATCGGCCTGACTGCGACTATGTGGATGGGTTGGTCGAGGAGCGGAATTTGGGCGAGTATGAGCACGGCAAGGTGCAGTACCGGCTGCTGCGGTTGCTGGGCGATCATGAAGCTGAGTGGAAGATCGATATTATTCCGGAATGCAGGCTGCAGGTTGGTGTCGACCGGTTCCGGGTGCCGGATGTGATGGTGTTGCGGCGGGGGCAGAAGGTGAGCCGGATCGTGCGTGAGGCTCCGCTCGTGTGTATCGAGGTGTTGTCGCCGGAGGATACGTGGGCGAAGATGCGGGCGCGGTTGAACGACTATCTGGCGATGGGGGTGGAGCATGTGTGGTGCTTCGATCCGGATGCGCGCGAGGCTCGGCGGTATACGGCGGATGGGTTTGAGGTGGTGCGTGAGGCTGAGTTGACCGTGGGCGGGACGGAGATTCGGGTGAACGTGGGTGAGGTCTTTGCGGTGCTGGACGAGGTTTAGGCAGCCGAAGACGATTCGCTTGCGCGAATGCCCACCTTAGCGCGATGAGACTGCGCGAAGATGGGGCACCCGAGGGTTGGTGGTGCGGTCATGGGTTGGCTGGTGGGTTTTGGGTGATGGTTCGGAGACGGCCGATGCGGCCCTTTGGGCCTACGACGAAGGGGAGCGAGAGGGCGTTCCACTTTTTGTCGGCGTCGGGTGGGTCGGTGGGTGAGGGTTTGAGGGGTGTCCAGTTTTTGCCGTCGTCGGTGGAGATGTCGGTGCCGTTGGGGCCTACGGTGATCCAGAGTTTTTGTGGGGCGTCGTAGGCTACGGAGGAGCGGTAGCCGTGGGGTGGAGTTTGGGCGGCTTGCCAGCGGTAACCCCAATCGCTGCTGATGGCAACAGTTCTCTCCGAAGCGTTGGGATTTTTGTAATCTCCTCCCACGACGACGACAACCTTTGTCTTTTGTGTTTTGTTGGAAGGGGAACTCGCAATGGAGAACGCTCCACTACTTTCGCCAGCGGCAAAGGGTAGAGGACTGCGCGACCATTCAGAGAACATGCCTTTGTTGGCGTCGATGCCATGTTCTTCGTGAATAATTTCGGCTTTTGTTCCTCCAGTAACGAACGAGAACTTGCCTTCGCCAACGTTCATAGCGATGATCGAGTTACTAGCTGCGAAGGCGGTTTGACCAGGGATTGCCTTAATCTGATGACCGTTCCAGTTATCTGAGAACTTCCCGTCTTGTTCTTCTGAAAAAAACTGGAAGCTACCATTGACTGGATCGCCAAGAACAAACATTTCATCGTCATCGGTGTCGTGCAGCAGTGCATCCCAGAAGCCGTCCTTGTCGGGGTTAGTGAAGAGGAGTTTCCAGGTCTGGCAGCCGTCGGTGGTTTTGTAGAGGCGGGAGAGGTCGTCTTTGCCGCTGGACATGACGATGGCGGTGTTTTCGTCGAAGCCCTGAATGCCGCGGAAGTCCAGGTTTTCGGCTCCGGGGGGCATGGAGCAGGTCTGCCAGAGGTAGCCGCCGTCTTCGCTGCGGAGGACGGTGCCGTTGGAGCCGCTGGCCCAGACGGCTCCGCCGCCGGTGTTCGCAATACCGCGGAGATTGGCGGTGGTGTGGGAGTCTTCGATGTCCCACTGGGCGCGGGCTTGGGTGGTGAGGGCGGCGGCCAGGAAGAATAGTGCGAGGGGCAGGCGCATGGTGAGAGCAGTGTACGGCTTTGGGTGTGATTTCTGCGCTGCGCCGCCGGGTCGCTTGATCGGCGATGATTTTGGGCCGGGGAAGGAATGCGGTTCGGGCAATGCCCGAAGGCCCACATCTCAGAATCGAGATATGGGGCACCCGGCACCCGGATTTTGAGGAAAGACCCACATCTCAGAGACGGGATGTGGGGTATTCGGATTCGCGATCAAAGAATTATTAGGGAATTATTAGGCGGTCTGTTGCCAGAGGGCGATGGTTGCGCCCGTCGGGTCGGTGAGGACGGTCATCCAGCCGTGGCCGGGGACCTCCTGGGGGCCGCGGATGACGGTGGCTCCGAGTTCGGTGGCCTGGGTCGTGGCGGTTTTGATGTCTTCGACGCCGACGTAGGCGAGCCATCCGGTGGGGGCTCCGGGCATCGTGAACATGCCGCCGCCGGGGCCGTCGTCGGGCTTGAACATGCTGTAGACCATGCCGTTGCCCATGTCGTTGTCGGTGATGGTCCAGTTGAAGAGCTTGCTGTAGAACTCTTTGGCTTTGGCGAGGTCGGGTGTGCTGAGTTCCAGGTGGACGAAGGGGTTTGTCATCACTGCTCCTTTGGTCTGCGGCTGATTGCGGCGCCGGCCCGCGCCTGCCGTAGAAATGGCTTCCATAGTACGACGTGAGGAGAGAGTTTGATGAGCGATATTTGATGAATTGATGGTTAGGAAGGCGGCGGGCCGGCGCGGCAACGTATTGCTGGTGCGGATTTCTGATGCATGTACACAGCAAGGCGTCCTGCCGGACGGGCCTCCTGCGCGGAGTGCGGGCACTTCGTGCCATGTATACCGGTCTTGACCACGTCTGCTGCCCTGCCCCCTCCCGTTGGTTGGGATGAAGGAGTGGAGTGTATCTGCTGGAGGACTGCTGCTAGTGGGCGCCTGCGGGGGCTTTGCCGGGGTTCACCTTTTTGAAGATCCAGACGATGCCTACGCAGAAGAAGCAGAGGAGGGAGAGCCAGCGGAAGACGTCGACGAAGGACCAGAGGGAGGCCTGGCGGCCAAGTTGCTGGTAGAGGGTAGTTTGGGCGGGAGTCAGAGTATTAGCCCGGCCGAAGTAGCCGCTGAGGGACTGCTGGGCGGACTGCATGTTGTTCTGGAACTGCTGGCCGCTCAGGGGGACGGAGTTGAGGATCTCGTTCTGGTGAACGGCGGAGCGGCGGGTAAGCAGTGTCTGGGCGATGGAGATGCCGATGGAGCCGCCGACGTTGCGGAAGAGGTTGAAGAGGCCGCTGGCGTTGCCGATCTGTTTGTTGTCGAGTGTGCCGTAGGAGGCGGTTGAGATGGGAACGAAGATGAAGCTGAGGCCGAAGCCGGTGATCAGGATGGGCAGAAGGAGAGTGGTGGGCGAGATGTCGAGCGTGACGTTGCCGAAGTAAAGGGTGGTGAGGCCAAAGGTGATGAAGCCGAAGGTGAGCAGATAGCGGGGATCGACCTTGTTGGAGAGCCAGCCGATGATGGGCATGCCCATGATGGCTCCTATGCCGCGCGGGGCGACGACGAGGCCGGCGGTGAAGGCGGTGTAGCCGAGCAGCTCCTGATAGAAGAGGGGGAGGACGGTGACGGTGGAGTAGATGCCTACGCCGAAGAAGAAGATGAGGGTGGTGCCGATGGCGAAGTTTCGGTCTTTGAAGACTTTGAGGTCGACGAGAGTGTCCTTGTCGCGCCAGCAGTGCCAGATGAAGTAGAGGAAGGAGATGACGAGGAAGAAGACGGCCCAGCGGATCCAGACGGCTCCGAACCAGTCGTCCTCCTGGCCCTTGTCGAGTACGACCTGCAGGCAGCCGGTCCAGACGATCAGGGCCGCGAAGCCGTAGCGGTCGAAGGCGGGAACTTTGGCTTTGCTGATGTAAGCGGGGTCCTGGACGAAGCGGTTGATCATGAAGAGGGCGAGGATGCCGATGGGGATGTTGATGTAGAAGGCGTAGCGCCAGGAGTAAGTGTCGGTGAGCCAGCCGCCCAGGGTGGGGCCGAGGACGGGAGCGACGACGACACCGAAGGCGAAGACGGCCATGGCGGCTCCGCGTTTGGCGGGCGGGAAGGATTCGAGAAGGATGGCCTGCGAGAGAGGCTGAAGGGCGCCCCCGCCGGCTCCCTGGACGACGCGGGCGAGGAGCATGAAGCCGAGCGTCGGGGCCGCTCCGCAGGCGAAGCTGGCTACGGTGAAGATGGCGACGCAGGACATGAGGAAGCGCTTGCGTCCGAAGCGGAGCGAGCACCAGTTGCTGGCGGGAAGGACGATGGCGTTGGCGACGAGGTAGCTGGTGAGGACCCAGGTTGCCTGATCGAGCGAGGCGGAGAGGGAGCCGGCGATGTAGGGCAGGGCGACCGAGGCGATGGCGGTGTCGAGCACCTCCATGAAGGTCGCCAGCATGACGGCAGCGGCGATCAGCCAGGGATTGACGCCCTGGGTGACCTCAGCGGATTGATCTGGCGGCGCGGTCGCTGCTGAAGCCATGGCGTGGTGTGGCATCCCCTTGGGGTCTTCTACTGTATTTAGCTGCTGTGTTTAACAGTAGAGGACGAAACCGGGCGAGAGGATGCATTTTCCCGATGAGGCGTCCGGTGCAGGCGAAGGGCGGCATATAAGGGAGAGGATGTGCCGTCCTATCGGCTGCGGGGAGGGGACGCTTGGCAGGGGTGTTTTCGGGCTGAGTGTGAAGTCGTTGAGGCGAACCTTCGGCTGTACTCAAAAGTAAGAGGGTCGGGGGTGAATCTTTTGGCTTTAAACTACATCAGAATAGTTGACAGTAAGTGACTCAAGGTGAGATTCTCGAGAGATCGAGAATGCTGGTGGGCCAGGGGCCCGGAATGGGGATAAGGGATGGCGAAGATTATAGGAATTGACCTGGGGACGACGAACTCCTGCGTGGCCGTGATGGAAGGCGGCGAACCGAAGGTAATACCGAACGAAGAGGGTGGCCGGACCACTCCGTCGGTCGTTGCGTTCACCAAGAGCGGGGAGCGGCTGGTCGGGCAGGTCGCAAAGCGGCAGGCTATTACCAACCCGGAGAACACGGTTTATTCGATCAAGCGGTTTATGGGCCGCCGCCTGAACGAGGTTGGCGATGAGTTGAAGATGGTGCCGTACAAGGTGGTAGCCAAGGGCGACAACATCGTCGTTGTGGCGCAGGGCAAGGAGTATACCCCGCCTGAGATCTCGGCGATGATTTTGCAGAAGCTGAAGAAGGCCGCGGAGGATTATCTGGGGACCTCGGTGACGGAGGCTGTGATTACGGTTCCGGCGTACTTCAACGATGCGCAGCGCCAGGCGACGAAGGATGCGGGCAAGATTGCCGGGCTCGATGTAAAGCGCATTGTGAATGAGCCTACGGCGGCTGCGTTGGCCTATGGGCTGGACAAGAAGAAGGACGAGACGATTGCGGTCTACGACTTTGGTGGCGGCACGTTCGATATCTCGATTCTCGAGGTCGGCGAAGGCGTGATCGAGGTGAAGTCGACCAATGGCGATACGCACCTGGGCGGCGACAATCTGGACCAGAGGATTGTGGATTGGTTGATTGGCGAGTTCAAGTCCGATACTGGCCTGGATCTTCATGCAAAGGGCAACGAGATGGCTTTGCAGCGGCTGAAGGATGCCGCGGAGAAGGCGAAGATCGAGTTGTCGACGGCGCAGGAGTCTGAGATCAATCTGCCGTTTATCACGGCGGATGCCAGCGGTCCGAAGCACCTGGTTCGCAATTTGACGCGGGCCAAGCTGGAGTCGCTGGTGGACGATCTGCTGCAGCGTTCGATTGGGCCTAGCAAGCAGGCGATGAAGGATGCCGGTGTGGACGCGTCGAAGATCGACGAGGTCGTGCTGGTCGGCGGTCAGACGCGCATGCCGAAGATTCAGCAGTTGGTGAAGGACCTGTTCGGCAAGGAGCCGCATAAGGGTGTCAACCCGGATGAGGTTGTGGCGATCGGCGCGGCGGTGCAGGCTGGCGTGCTTGCCGGTGAGGTGAAGGACCTGCTGTTGCTCGATGTGACTCCGCTGACGTTGTCGATTGAGACGATGGGCGGGGTGGCGACGGCGATGATCAACCGGAATACGACGATTCCGACCAAGAAGACGGAGACGTTTTCGACGGCGGCGGACTCGCAGACCGAGGTTGAGGTGCATGTGCTGCAGGGCGAACGGCCGATGGCGGCGCAGAACCGGACGCTGGGCAAGTTCAAGCTGAGCGGGATCCCGACGGCTCCGCGTGGCGTGCCGCAGATCGAGGTGACGTTCGATATTGACGCGAACGGCATTCTGAATGTGACGGCGAAGGACAATGCGACGGGCAAGGATCAGAAGATTACGATTACCAGCTCGTCGGGCCTGAGCAAGGAAGAGGTTGAGCGGATGGCGAAGGATGCCGAGGCTCATGCTGGCGAAGACAAGGAACAGCGCGATGCGGTTGAGGCGCGCAACGGCCTGGACTCGATGGTCTATAACGTCGAGAAGATGGTGAAGGATTCGGGCGATAAGGTTGCCGACTCCGACAAGGCTGAGGTGGAAACTGCGTTGGCGGATGCGAAGACGACCCTGGCGGGAACGCCGAGCGCGTCGGAGCTGAATGCGGCCAAGGAGCGTCTCACGACGGTGAGCCACAAGCTGGCGGAGGCGATGTACAAGGCTGCCGCGGCTTCGGCTCCGACGGATGGGGCGGCTGGTTCGGCGGAAGCGCACGGCGATGCGACTCAGGGGGAGCCGAAGAAGGATGAGGGCGTGATCGATGCCGAGTATGTCGATGTGGACGAGAAGAAATAAATGTAATCCGTAGCAGATGCGAGGACGTAAGAGAGAAGAGGGGCGTTCCTGTATGGGTGCCCCTCTCTTTTTATTAGCCCGCCGTGTGGCGATGGAACGTGTAGAGTGCGTCTTATCACCAGAAAGGGTTCTAGTGAACAGGAGCAAAGGGGAAGACAGGTACGCGGATGTGATTTGGCTGGAGAACCTGGAGTTCAATCGACTGCCTGGAGGGAAAGCGATGACCGAGACGATGTGGAGGTGTGACCAGGTTCGCGCGGGACAACTGTACAACCGGATGATGTTCGACACGCGCGAAGAGGCCGTGCAGTTTGCGCAGCGCATGCAGCAGATGGAGCCGGACCAGATGTTTTCGATTGAGGCGATTGAGGCTCGGCAGGTCTGGAATTAATTTCGGCGATGAATTGGGAAGCAGTGCAGGCGGTGGCGACGGTAGCTCTGGTGCTGACCAGTGCCGGCGCCATCTCCTATGCAGGCCTGCAACTTCGGCACGAACGGACGTATCGAGCGGTCGACAACCTTGAGAAGCAACTGAGCTTTTTTCTTTCGGACAAGTTTGTAGAGGTGCGGCGGCGGTTGGCGGAGGCGCGGCTCGATGGGATGGCGCTCAAAGTCTGGACGCTGGAGGATCCGCCGGTAAATGCGTTCGAGGTGCTGGACTTTTACGAGCATCTCTCGCTGTTGGTGAAGAAGGGCCATCTGGACGTGTATGACGTGTGGCATACGTTTTATGAGTGGGCGCAGCCGGTGTATGTGGACATGCAGCCGCTGATCGAGTCCGAGGAGAGCGCCTACTCGGAGCACTATCGCGATCTGCAGCGGATGATGCGGCAGATGGATGAGATCCAGATTGCGAAGATGCAGACGCAGAAGGGCGAGCACTGGGCACTGTGGACTCCCGAGCGGATTATCGAACACTACCAGTATGAGTTGGTGGCTGGCGGCAGGCCGCGGCGGATTCGGCGGCGGCATCAGACGCAGGTGACAGCGACAAGGTTGGAGGACGATGCCAGAGGGCAATGAGATTCACCGGTGGGCGGAGCGTCATGCCTCGGCGTTTGCGGGCAAGGCGGTGCGGGTGGATGGACCGCAGGGGCGGTTTACGGATTCTGATGCTCTTGACGGGCGCAGGCTGCGGCGGGTGATAGCGGTTGGGAAACATCTGGGCTATGACTTTGGGCGGGACCGCATTCTGCATGTTCACCTGGGGCTGCGGGGCGACTTTGCGGAGGGTTCGGGGCCGCTGCCGGAGGTGCGTGGCGCGCTGAGGCTGCGAATGTGGAATGCGGCTGCGGTAAAGCGTCCGGCGGCTCCGGGTGCGAGTAAACGTCATGCGTGGTATTCGGACGATGATGGGACGGGCCATGTTGCCGCGGAGAAGGTGGCGTGGATTGAGTTGCGCGGACCAACGGACTGCTCGATCTTCTCGCAGGCGATGTGGGACAGGTTATTGGATCGGCTGGGGCCCGATCCGCTGAACGGCGATAGGCCCGAGAAGATGATGGCACGGGTGGGAAAGAGCAGGAAGACGATTGGGGCGCTGTTGATGGATCAGTCGGTGGCGGCCGGGGTGGGGAATATCTATCGTGCGGAGTTGCTGTTCCGGGCGAGGCTGAATCCGTTCACGCCGGGCAGGGAGGTTGCGGAGGCGGCGCTGCGGTCAATATGGGCAGATGCGGGTGTGTTGATGAAGGCGGGGATGGTCGACCGACGAATTGTGACGACCAAGCCGAAGGATCGGCCGCACAAGGCGGGAGCGGTGCTGAAGGAGGAGGCGCATTATGTGTACCGGCGACAGGGGCGGCCTTGCTTTGTGTGCGGGACGAAGGTTTTGACCGAGGTGATGGAGGGCAGGAATTTATTCTGGTGTCCGGCGTGCCAGGCGGGTGTTGGCGATGGGGTAGATCAGGTTGCGAGATAGGCTAGGAAGACGTTTCGGCAACTGCGGCTGGCTACAGCATAAAGGAAACAACGATGGCGACACAGACGAAGGACTATTACGGCACGCTGGGCGTGAAGAAGACGGCGACGGCGGATGAGATTCGCAAGGCGTTCCGGAAGAACGCGCGGAAGTATCACCCGGACGTCAATCCGAACGATAAGAAGGCCGAGGAGAAGTTCAAGGAGATCTCCGAGGCGAACGACGTGTTGAGCGACGAGAAGAAGCGGAAGATCTACGATCAGCTCGGCTTTTATTCGGACAACATCGATCCTGCGGCGGCGGAGGCTGCTTCGCGCGGAGGATACGGCGGCAGCAGCGGCGGGGGGGCGGGGTATGGACGGCAGCCGGCCGGACGGAGCGGAGGACAGGAGGTTCCGTTCGACTTTGGCGGGTTCGACTTCTCGGATTTCCAGGCTGGAAGGGGAGCGCAGCAGGAGTCTGCCGGAGGGTTTGGCGGCAGCTTCAAGGATATCTTCGGCGGCATGTTCACGGGGGGGCGGCAGGCCGCGCGCGGACCTCAGCCGGGGACCGACCTGGAGTACCAGATCAGCGTGGATTTCTGGACGGCGGTGCGGGGCGGGGTGACGCGGCTGGAGATTCAGCGGCAGGAGGTCTGCCCTACGTGCAAAGGGAAGTCGACGACGGGCGGAAGTGTGGAGTGCCCGGAGTGCCACGGCTCGGGGCAGGTGACGCAGATGGGCGGGCGGATGAAATTCAATATCCAGTGCCCGCGATGCGGCGGAACGGGAAAGGTGCAGAACGCGTGTCCGACGTGCGATGGCGAGGGTGTGGTGACGCGGAGAGAGCCGCTGGAGTTTCGGATCAAGGCGGGAACGCGCGATGGGCAGAGAATTCGGCTGGCGGGCAAGGGAAATGCCGGAACCAATGGCGGCGCTGCCGGGGATTTGTTTTTGATCATCAAGGCGGGAACGCATCCGGTGTTTGCGCGCGGCGGCGACGATATTTATGTAACCGTTCCGGTTACGATGACGGAGGCTGCGCTGGGCGCGAAGATCGAAGTGCCTACGATCGATACGCATGAGGGTGGAGCGCGGACGCAATTGAAGATTCCGCCGGGGACGCAGACGGGGCAGAAGCTGCGGCTGCGGGAGAAGGGTGTGCCTTCGGCCTCGAAGGAAGGGGCTCGGGGGGACGAGATTGTGGAGGTGAAGATTGTGGTGCCGAAGGTGCAGGATGAGCGGAGTAAGGAGATTCTGCGGGAGCTGGCGAAGCTGAATCCGGAGGATGTGCGGGAGGGGCTGTTTGCGGGGGTGTAGGTGGATGAATTGAACTAGCGGAGCCTATCGATAAATACGAGGACGAGAACACACAAGGTGAGCAGGTGCAGTACGGTGTGGTTAGCGTCGGGAGTTCGTCTGCCGGGGTGTTGCGGGATGAGCTTTACTGTGCGTGAGAACTTTGCGTCGTAGTCGAAGTTGACCTTGGATTGCGCAAACTGTGGAAAGAAGTAGGGAACCCACCACTGCATGCACTCGCCGAAAAAAAGAAAGGGATAGTAGACAAGGGGGTTAGTAGCGCCAGAAGCCAGAGTTTCCGATGGCAAGCGAGAGGACGCCGAGGCCCATCAAGGCTCCATTCCAAACTGCTTCGAGCAGGAGCTCTCTTCGGCTGTATGCGTCGATGTTGTTCCAAGGGTACAACGGCAGCCATGTAGTCGCCTGATGGTAAGCCAGAAGGAGAGCCGCGACAACGAAGGTACAGGCGTGCAGGGACATCGCAGGATGGGATCTCCGCCGGCAAGATAGCTTTGGTGTGAGGTTCGTCTGTTTCTTCGAGGAGCCGCGTCAGCGATCAATCTACATTATTCAGCTTTGCTGAGGTCGATTTCATTGGGAGAGGCTACTGGTGGTGAAGGCTCGAAACAAGCTTGAAGCCGAGGTCGAGCTGGTCGGTAGAGGCTGGGACAGACGCGGGCAGGAGGAGTTGATTGGCGAGGCTGGCGATGTACTGGGCGGTTTCGGGGGCGAGGCCGACGATGCGGGCGGCTAGCCAGGCCTGGGGTGTGATGGTGATTTCGGCGCGGCCGGCGGCTACGGCATTGTAAATTTTGTTGGCGGCGTGGGTGACGGATGCGGCGAGGATGGGAGTCTTCGCGGCCAGCCTGAACCAGCGCTGCTCCTTTTTTTGCTGGCCGGTGAAGTGGGCGTGGTCTTCGCCACCGGTGCGCATGAGGCCTGGGCAGACGGTGGTGACGCGGACGCCTTTGTGGCGGAGTTCGGCGTGCAGGCCCTCGGAGAAGCCGACGAGGGCGAACTTGCTGGCGACGTAGGGGAGCAGGTGGGGGACGGCGAACTTGCCGCCGATGCTGGCGATGTTGACGATCGCGGCGTCTCCCTCTCCGGGACGGCGGTGAAGCAGATGCGGGAGAGCGGCGTGGGTGGTGTGGAGTGCGGCGAAGAAGTTGGTGGCCATGGCGCGGCGGTAGGCGCTGATGGGCTGGTCTTCGACAGGGCCGACCTCGATGATGCCGGCGTTGTTGATGAGGATGTCGATGCGGCCGAAGTGGCTGACGGCGTGCTCGATGAGGAGTGCGGCCTGGGAGGCGTCGGTGAGGTCGGCGGGAATGAGAAGGACGTCGTCTGGCGATTGGACCGCGTGACGCAGGAGGAGGGATTGACGGGCGCGGTTGAGTTCGTCCACATTGCGCGCGGCAAGGATGAGTCTGGCGCCGGCGCGGGCGTAGCGCTCGGCCAAGGCAAAGCCCAGGCCGCGGGAGCCTCCGGTAATGAGGACGACCGGGGGGCGGCGGCGCTTCTGTGTGCGCGGCATGAGAGCGTAGGCCGCGGCTGCGGCGGCGATGCCGGTGAGGATCTGCGCGGTGTGGAGGGCGGCTTTGGCGTTCTTCATGGCTGTGAGTGAGATGCTGCTTTCGAGGATAGCTCAGGTTTGTTGACGAGCGTATATCGAGAAGAGCTAGACTGCGTAAAAGCAGAGGCAGGGACAGGCGATGGCGACGAAGCGGAAGAACAAGGGCGCGTACATGATCTCGTCGGTGGCGGAGATGTATGAGATTCATCCGCAGACGCTGCGCTTGTACGAACGCGAGGGGTTGTTGCGGCCATCTCGCAGTGATGGGAACACGCGGCTGTACACGGACGAGGATCTGGAGCGGCTGGAGTTTATTTTAAATCTGGCACGGGACCTGGGGGTGAATATCGCCGGAATCGCGATTGTGCTGCAGATGCGCGAGCGGATGGAGGAGATGAACCGGCAGATGCAGGGGTTCGTCGATTATGTACGGACGGAGATGTTGACGCGGATGCAACAGCAGCAGGAGCCGGGCGCGGGACTGGTTCCGATGCGGCGGCCGGTGGTGCCGGTGAAGGTGGTTTCGGGTAAATCGAGCAAAAAGCGGTAGGGCGGGCGACCGCGGATCAAAACGGAGAAGTGCGGATAAGAACTTTTGTGCTGGTGTTTCGGCAGGTTGCGCGATGCTCGCCGATATGTGGGCGGGTTGGGCTGCGATAAACTTGAGGACTGCTATCTGCATGAGTTTTCAGCTGTTTTTCTGGCAAGGGCGAGATGGGTTTGTTGCTTCGGATTCTGTTCTGCGTCGCGCTGTTCGGCTCTATGTGCTCCACGGTCTATTGCCTGATGGTGATAGCGGCGGCGGTGCGCTTTGGGGTGAGGAAGCGGGGGGAGGATCGGGCGAATACGACGTTCTTGCCGCCGGTGAGTATGTTGAAGCCGCTGCATGGGACCGAGCCGGGGATGGAGCGGAACCTGGCGTCATTTTTCGAGCAGGATTATCCGGAGTTCGAGCTGCTTTTCTGTGCGCGGCAGGAGAGCGATGCGGGATTGCGGCTGGCGCGGCTGGTGGGGGCTCGTTATCCGCAGGTGAATGCACGGTATGTGACGTGCGGCGAGCCGGAGCCTAAGTTTCACAATGCAAAGGTGTTTTCGCTGGCCAAGATGGATTCGGTGGCGCGGTATGAGCTGTTTATTACAAGCGATGCGGATGTGCGGGTGAGGAAGGATTACCTGCGGCGGATGGTGCAGAATTTGAAAGATCCGCATGTGGGGCTGGCCTCGTGCGTGTACCTGGGGACGACGGATAAGGGCAGAAAGGCTGGGTTTTCGTCGCAACTGGATGCGGTGGGGAAGAGCGTGGAGATGACCTCGGGCGTGCTGGTGGCGGATATGCTGGAGGGCACCAAGTTCGCGCTGGGGGCGACGATGGCGGTGCGCAAGCAGTCGTTTCGGCAGGTGGGCGGATTTGAGGAGCTGGGGCAGTTTTATGCCGATGATTTTGTGCTGGGAAACCGGTTGGCGGCGCAGGGGACCGGCGTGCTGCTGGCGACGCATGTGATCCGGCTGATGGTGCAGGATACGCCGTTCTGGCTGTCGTTCCGGAACCAGCTACGGTGGATGCAGAGTACGCGGCGGTCGCGGCCGTGGGGGCATCTGGGGAGCGGGCTTACGTTCGCTATGCCATTTGGTTTGTTGGGGTTGGCGTGGGGTCTGATGAGCGGCCATGCGCTCGCGGGGGTGGTCTGGCTGGGGGCGATGGTGCTGAACCGGTGGCTGCAGGCGGGGACTATTCTGCGGGTGATGGGGGAGGAGGCGTGGGCCTGGGGGATGCTGATCTATCCTCTGCGGGACCTGCTGGGCAGCCTGCTCTGGCTGGGAAGCTATGGGGGAGACCGGTTCTACTACCGGGGGAAGATGTACCGGTTGAAGGATGGCGGGAGGGTGGAGGAGTCGTAGCTTCGGGTGGAAAAAAGCTGGGGGGGTGGGTGTAGCGCGGAATTGCCCTGTTTTGCTGATGTTTTGCGGGGGGTTTTGGGATTTGACCGACGCAAAACGTGGTTTTTTTTGTGCATGTTGTGGACGGATGCGTGGTGAACGTGGGGAATGGACCGCGGCTTTTCCGCGTCTGAAAGTGCGCCAGGCTTTCGACATTTATTTTCAGGCGAGGTCGATTCTGCATGAGTGAGTCTCGGGCCAGGCGCCGGTGTGCCAGGGGCACGGCGTCAGTGGTGTCGCCCGTCGTAAACCATTTCATGGCATGAAGTCAATTGTTTTCTCATGGAAATGCAAAAGTTTACATCTTGCCCTGCTCGAACAGGTCGTGCGGGTTTTTTGAGAAAAACGCTAGCCTGCTTACAGCGAAAGGGATTTTTCGTGCATCTAAGTCTCCGCTGAGATCGATTTTCCTTTTGGCATTCGAATTGCACTAGGGCCGGGCGGAGGATCCAAATGAAATTGAACGCTCTCTTGCTCGGAATTGCATTGGCGTCATTAACATGGACCGCGAATGCCACCACCTTCGATTTTTCAACGCTGAACGACTATCAGACGGGTAGCGGCAGGCAGACCACCGACCACGGCGACTACACAGGCATCAACGGCACAGGAACCTATGTCTTCAACTCTGCCGGTGTTCAACAGAATCCGTGGACGCAGAGCCTTGGCAATTCCGACCAGGCATCGATCAACTTCAGCGTGCCTGGCATGGGTAACAATTCAGGCAAGATTTACATGAGCGCCGGTGCCATGTTCCCGATCCCTACAGGCCAGACGCTCGGCCAAAACCAGTCCGGCTACAGCGGAGACTACA
This sequence comes from Edaphobacter sp., assembly GCA_965277575.1. Lineage (GTDB taxonomy): Bacteria > Acidobacteriota > Terriglobia > Terriglobales > Acidobacteriaceae > Edaphobacter. The sequence continues at coordinate 823,113 of CBDIDK010000002.1, read as the reverse complement.
GTACGAGCAGCGGTTATCCGCTCTATTTCGCTTTCTCCAATCCAACCTATGACACGAACTGCGGCTTCAATTGCCAGACAATTACCGCCGCTCCGGTGACCATGGACTCGCTCTACTTCACGGGCGGCGCGAGTGCGACCATCACTGGATACTCCGATCTGGGCCACACGGTAATCGATACCAAGACAGTGACCGTTCCCGGCGGCTCACCGCAGCAGATCGTGCTCGACTGGACCGGCATCGAGGAGATCGCCATATCCGGCAGCGGATATTACGTGAACGACATCGAGGTGAACGATCCATTCTCTTCCCCTGTGCCCGAACCTGCGTCCCTGGTGCTGTTTGGAAGCGGATTGCTTGCGCTGACCGGATTGGCGAAGCGCAAGTGTAGCAGGTGATCTCACTGCGCCGCCGACAGCGTTCCTGGTTGCCGTCGGCGGCGTGGAGCTTGCAGGCGCCTTTACCGTTTCCGTTCGACCATCTGTGGCGCGACGGGACTTGAATCAGGGCTTTTCTAGTGGTTGGTCAGGATGGTTTTGCCGCCGGCGCTGGCGAGGGTGTGGACGGGGTTGGAGGGGGCGAGGTCGCGGGTGCGGGCGGCGGGGTTGTAGGTGAGGAGGAAGATGCGGCGGGGGCTGGCCCAGAGCTGGCGGAGGGTGGACTCGTTCTCGAAGATGCGTGGGGAGTCGGGCCAGAAGCTGCCGTACCAGGGGCCGTTGACGCGGCCGTTGATGAGATGGACCGGCTGACCGGTGTAGAAGATGAGGGTTGAGCCGGAGGTGAGCTCGCCGTCGAGGAGGATGAGGTCGTTGGGGCGGGGATGGGTCTGCTGGGCCTGGAGGATGGCGAGGCTCAGGCCCTTGGAGCCGAGGATGGGGTAGAAGCGGGTGAGGCCCTCGTGGGCGGCGAGGAGGATGAGGGTCATGGCGGCGGCCATCGTGAGGTTGGCTGCGTAGGTGTGGGTTTTGCGGCGGAGCACAAAGCTGCCGAGTCCGAGGACGAGCATGCCGAGGGCGGTGGCGGCGAGCGGTCCGCGGAAGAGGCCCATGGCCGCTCCGGTGAGGTCGAAGAGGTGGCTGAGGGAGAGGTTGTAGACGTCGGAGTTGGCGAGCAGGGTCGAGAGATCGGTGCCGGGTGCGGGGTGCGGGGCAGTGAGGGCGAACCAGGCGCAGACGAGGGCGATGGCGGTGGTGAGGGGGGCGAGGAGGAAGAGGTGCCAGCGGAGGGCGCTGTGGGCGGCTGCGAGGGCGGAGATCTGGGCGGCGGGGGGAGGAGATACAGGGGTCTCTCCACTGCGGCGCAAAGGCGAAGCCCATTCGACTTCGCTCCGGGTCGAGACGACGTGTTCCTTTCCTTGAGTTGAGGACAGATGGGCTTGGTCGGCGCGGGCGAGGAGGGCTCCGGCCATGAGGGCGAGGGCTGGGATGGCGGGGAGGGAGTAGTACTCCTGGCGGCTGGAGATGGAGAAGAAGACCATGACGAGGAGGAACCAGAGGATGAGCGCGAGGGCCGCTTCGTGGTCTCTATCTGGATTCAGGAGGGTTGAGGGTGGAGCGTCCGCGGTGGACTGGTTGTTTGGAGTCTGCCGGGTGGTTGAGGAGAGCGGATCGCCGGCGCGATGGCCCACCTTAACCGCAAGAGCGCGGTGAAGATGGGGCACCCGATTCCTTGCACCGGTGGAGATGTGGCGGAGGGTGCGGATGTGGTGGGCTATGGCAGAGGGCAGGAAGGTTGTCCAGGGGATGATCCAGATGGCGAGGTAGAGCCAGAAGAGCCAGATGGGGGTGAGGCCGTAGTCGTGGGGGATGCGTTTGCCGAGGAAGCGGGCGAAGTGCTCGTTGTAGAGGTAGAACCAAGCCCAGCCGCCGGTTGCGGGAAGGCCCAGGCCGGGGGGGAGCGGGATGGCCGGGTTGCGGAGGGCGGCGAGGATGTGCCACGGGGCGGCTAGGGCGAGGAAGACTGCTGTGCTCGCGAGGGGGTGGAATCTGGGGAGGAGATGGAGTTGGCGGGTGAGGGCGAGGTAGAGCAGGACGAAGGCGATAGGGAAGACCAGGCCGATGAGGCCCTTGGTGAGGACGTTGAGGGCGAGGACGGCGGCGAAGGCGAGGCAGGGCAGGAGGCTTGGGTTGGGGGAGGAGAGCGGATCGCTGGCGCGATTGCCCACCTTATCCGCGATAAGACCGCGGCGAAGATGGGGCACCCGGATTTCACCGTCGGGCAAACGGCTCTGTGGCAGGGCGATGCGGTCGAGGGCTATGAGGAAGAGGTGGACGGCGAGGGTCATCCAGAGGGCGAGGAGGATGTCGGGGATGTAGAAGCGGGTGTAGAGGTAGGGGCCGATGGCGGTGGCGAGGGCGAGGGCGGCGTAGAAGCCGGCGCGGTCGGGTGCGGCCGGGGAGGTGGCGCGGAAGAGGCGGATGCCCAGGGCGTATACGGCTAGCAGGAGGGCGAAGACGGCGAGGGCGAGAGGGAGGCGTGCGGCCCAGTCGTGAATGCCGAAGAGGCGCATGGATGCGGCGGCCATCCAGTACATGAGGGGGGGCTTGTCGAAGAAGCGAATGCCGTCGATGTATGGAGTGACGTAGTCGTGTCGGCGGAGCATCTCGCGGGCGATCTGGATGTAGATGGAGTCGACATCGTCGAGGAGGCCGGGGGAGAAGATGCCGCCGAGCTGGAGGATGAGCCAGACGAGGACGAGGATGGCTATGGAGCGAGGGCTCCAGGGGCGAGGGGCGGATTGGGTTGGGCTCTCTGGCACTGTTTTTTCAGGTACGCGTCGGTGTTGGATGAGGAAGCTGGAACGGCGTAACGGTGATGAGGCGGATACGAACAGTTGAGCGATGGGTGCGGGTAGAAGGAGTGCGGATCGCTTCGCGATGGCCCATCTTAACGACGATGAGGCCGTCGTGAAGATGGGGCACCCGGCTTTATGGGGGGTCGATGGAATCGGTGGGGGAATCGGTGGGATGGATGGGACGGTCGGTGTAGAGGGCGTTGCCGGAGGTCTCCTGAAGGAGGATGGGGTGGCGGCCGGCTAAGAGGCGGTCTGCGAAGAGGCGGTCGGCGTCGTCGCGGTGTTCGAGGGGGACATAGAGAAGTTTGCGGGGGCCGGTTCCCCAGCGTTGCAGAAGGTCCTGGGGGGTGAGGAAGATGGGGGGGGCGTCGGGGAAGGTGCCCCCGAAGAGCATGGAGGAGGAGCGGCCGTCGACGAGGAGGACGGTTCTGCCGAGGTAGAAGGGGATGGAGGAGCCGTAGGACTGGTCGCCGTAGAGGAGGACTTCGGCGCCGGGAGCGATGGCGTGGGTGGCTTCGAGGCGCTGGATGGTGTCGGCGAAGCTTTTGGATGAGAGCATGGGGCCGAAGCGGGCGAAGGCGATGTGGGCGGCGACGAGGAAGACGGCCGAGGTGATGGCGATGGTGGAGGTGGCGGCGAGGTGGTGGCGCTGCCGGCGGAGGAACCAGGCGGCGGCGGGGCCGATGAGGAAGGCCAGGGCGGCGAGGATGGCGGGCAGGCGGAGGGCGGCGAAGCTGGGGCCGGTGAGGTCGAAGAGGTGGGACATGGAGAGGGTGTAGTTGCCGACGCCGCGATGGGCGAGGAGGTCTCCTATGTCGGGGACGAAGGCTAGGTGGCGGGAGGTCCAGAGGCCATAGACGAGGGTGAGGGCGACGGCGGCGCCGAGGACGGTGAAGGCGGCGTGGGCGGTGGTGATCCAGAGGCGGGAGGAGGGGTCGGAGGCGAAGGTCTGCTCGGACTGGACGAGGGCGGCCATGAGGAGGAGCAGGAGCGGGAGCCACGCGGGGAAGGTGTAGTACTCCTGATTGGTGGAGAGGGAGAAGAAGACGAGGACGAGGGTGGCGAAGAGGCTGAGGAGGAGGGTGGTTCGCTGGGCGAAGGTGGTGATTCTGAGCAGGGGTGTGGGGGTTGCGGAGCTGGTCTGGCGGCGGTAAAGCTCGTAGATCAGGAAGGCCGCCAGGGCGAGGAAGACGGTGAAGAGGTAGGGGATGTGGAGGGCGTTCTGGAGGAGGAGGCCGGCGGCGACGGTGGCGTAGGGCTGCCAGTAGAAGGTCTTGCCAGGGGGGAAGGGATTGGTGGGGCGGTAGCGCTGGAAGGCGGCGTAGGCCTGGTGGATGAGTGTTCCGAGGAAGAGGCTCCAGGGGAAGAGCCAGACGAGGTGGAGGCTCCAGTAGAGGCTGGCGGGGAGCTTGTTGTAGTCGCGGGGGTAGCGGCGGCCGAGGAAGCGGAGGACGTGCTCGTTGATGAAGTAGAACCAGAAGAAGCCGTGGCCGTCCATGCCGCCGGTGTTGCGCAGGCCGGCGAGGATGTGCCAGGGGGCGGCGATGGCGAGGAAGAGGATGGCGCCGGTGAGGGGCTTGAGCTGGCGCCATCTTTTGTAGTCGCCGGTGAGGGCGAGGAAGAGGATGGCTGTGCCGAAGAAGAAGACGAGGGCTACGAGGCCTTTGGTGAGGACGGCGAGAGCCAGGGTGGTCCACATGAGGTAGGGGTGGAGGGAGAGAGTGCGGTTCGCGCGGGGCGCGAATGCCCACATCTCAGAATCGAGATATGGGGCACCCGGTTTTGTGGATGGGTAGTCGCCTGGATTTGCGGAGGTTCCTGGAGCTTCGATGGATTGGAGGAGGGCGTAGAGGGCGGTGCAGAGGAAGAGGGAGAGGAGGACTTCGGGGATGAAGATGCGGGTGAAGAGGAAGACGCCGGCGGAGGTGAGGAGCGCGAGGCCGGTGTAGAAGGCGGTTCGGTTGCCGAAGGATCTCTGCGCCCAATGGTAGCCGAGGAAGGCGAGCAGGAGGACGGCGATGGCCTGCGGGAGGTGGGCGGCAAAGGTGTTGAAGCCGAAGAGGCGGAAGCTGAGGGCGACGAGCCAGTAAGGGAGGGGGGCTTTTTCGAGGTAGCGGATGCCGTTGACGTGGAGCGTGACGAGGTCGCCGGTGAGGGCCATGTGACGTGCGGCATTGGCGTGGGTGGCGTCGGCGTCGTCGAGCAGGGGCGGGGTGAAGAGCGAGGCGAAGAAGAGCAGGAACCAGAGACCGGAGAGGATGAGGAGCGCGGGAGAGCGTCGGGGACTGCTTCGGGGATTGCCTGGGGGATTGCTCGGGTGCGAGGTTGGGGGGAGGGAGGCGGCGAGGGTTTGCTTGGTCATGGATGGAGGTTGAGGTGGAGGTGCACATCCAGCATAAATGGGATATGCGGCATAGACGGGAGACAGACGGGTGGCGTGCGCAGGTGGCTGGGTGTGTGGCTGTGTAATCTTGGCTGTGGCGGGAGTTTTTTTGCGTTGGGGGTTTTGGGAGACTATGGCTACGTTTGCGGCGGTTGATATTGGGTCGAATTCCTGCCGGTTGAAGATCGCTTCGGTGCAGATGCATCGGCTGAAGACACTGTTCGAGGACCGCGAGGTGACGCGGCTGGGGGAGAGCGTGTTTCAGACGGGGATGATCTCGCCTGAGGCGATGGCGGGGACGATCCGGGCGCTGAAGCGGTTTCACAAGGCGGTGCAGCTGCATGTGGCGGACAAGGTGCGAGTGGTGGCGACGAGCGCGATGCGGGATGCAAGGAATGCGGAGGCGTTTACGGAGTGGGTGAAGTCGGCTACGGGGTGGGACGTGGAGGTGATCTCGGGGCTGGAGGAGGGGAGGCTGATCCACCTGGGGGTGGTGACGCATGAGGTGGGCGCTCGGGGACGGTGTTTGATGATCGACCTGGGCGGCGGGAGCTGCGAGGTGACGTTCTCGGATGGAGGGCGGATCAAGACGATGGTGAGCATGCCGCTGGGGGCGGTTCGGCTGCAGGAAGAGTTTTTGAAGACGGACCCTCCGGCGAAGGGAGACGTGGCGCGGCTGAAGCAGTTTATCGAGCGCGAGCTGCGGCGGGGAGAGCGGAAGCTGGGGATGCCGAGGGTGGGGATCGTGGTGGCGACCTCGGGAACGGCGGCGGCGCTGGCGGAGGCATGCGGGCATGTGCGGAAGGGCGGGGCAGGGAAGAAGACGCTGGCGAAGAGGCGGCTGGACCGGATGGGGACGCTGACGGCGGAGACAGGCGAGGTGCGGCGGCTGGCGGACCGGATGGCCAAGATGTCGAATGCGGAGCGGGAGGCGGTGCCGGGGGTCGGGCCGAAGCGGTCGGAGATTATTGTGGGCGGGGCGCTGGTGTATGCGAGCCTGCTGGAGCGGCTGGGGCTGAAGGGGTTTCGCTACTCGGGACTGGGGCTGCGGGACGGGATGCTGGCGCAGATGCTGGCGGAGGTGGACCTGAGGACCTCGGTACACCAGAAGATCGAAAGCGAGCGGTGGGCGGGCGTGCTGGAGGTGTGCGAGCGGTATGGGATCGAGCAGCGGAAGGTGGAGCCGGTGCGGCAGCATGTGGTGGAGCTGTTTCATGCGCTGGCGGGGGTGCATGAGCTGCCCGAGGAGTACAGGCTCTGGCTGGAGGCGGCGGCGATGATGCATGACGCCGGCAAGTTCATGAACCACCAGGGGCACCATCGGCATACGCAGTACATCATTGCGAACTCGGAGATATTCGGGTTTTCGCCGGAGCAGCGGGGGATTGTGAGTGCGATTGCGCGGTATCTGGGCAAGACGCAGCCGGAGCCGCTGGACCGGTTGATGCGCGCGATTCCGGTGGCGGAGCATGGGCACGTGGTGAGGGCGGTGGTGCTGCTGCGGCTGGCGGTGGCGCTGAACCAGGACCGGGCGAGCGCGGTGGTGCAGATGCGGACGCGGGTGTATCCGAAGCGTGTGCTGCTGGAGCTGGTGCCGGGAAGGGGTGGCGCGGAGCTGGAGGCGTGGTCGCTGAAGAAAGAGGCGGCTTACTTTCGCGAGGTCTTTCGGCGGGAGCTCTTTGTCGAGGTGGTGTAGAGGGCGCGGACGGTGCGGGGGTCGAGCAGGGACTGGAGGGTGGCGGGGCCGCGGGTCAGGACGACGCGGCCGAGAGAGCCTTTGCGGAGGCGGATTTTGGCTTCGGTGTGGGTGTTGGCGGGAACGAGGAGTGAGCCCAGGAAGGTGGTGAGGTTGGGGTTGTGGCCAACGAGGAGGAGGTTCTCGGCGCCGGCGTGCTCCTTGAGGAGGTGCTGGAACTGGGTGAGGGTGGCGGTGGGGGCGAGCGCGTCGGAGTGGAGGATCTGGGCTTCGTAGCCGGTCTCGGTGCCAACGAGGGAGGCGGTCTGGAGGCAGCGCTTGAGCGGGCTGGAGACGACGAGGTCGAACTGGATGTTGAGCGCGTTGAGGATGTGGGCGAGCTGGAGGCAGTGCTTCTTGCCTTCCTTGTCGAGGGGACGCTTTTTGTCGAGGGCTGGGTTGGAGCGGCTGACGCCGGCACTGGCGTGGCGGAGGATAAAAATATTCATAGTCTATTCACATTCTAGAGCAGGATGGGCTCTGGGTGGAGCTGGTTCCGGTTTGGGTGGGTGCGGGAGTTGCCAGAGTTCTGTAGTCAGGAGGCCGGCTAGCTGGTGGTGGTGCGCGATTTGGGTGAAGCCGGCGAGGGTGAGCGGGGTGGCGTGGCCGGGGAGCCGGGTAGTGCGGAGGCCGGTGAGGATGCGGAAGGCGAGGTAGAGCGCTCGGATGAGGAGTTTTGCGGGGAGCCGGAGGGGGTTGGGAGGGATGCGGAAGTCGGAGATGAGCCAGAGGGCGCCGGGGGTGAGGGCGGGGGCGGTGCGGGTGATGAGGTGGTCGAGTTCGGGCTGGGTGAGGCAGTCGAGGAAGAAGTGGGTGATGACGAGGTCGTAGGTTCGGGCGGGGGTTCGGGCGGGGAAGGTGAGGGCGCTGGTGTGGTGGGTGCGGAGGCGTGTCTGCGTGGTGTTGGAGGCCGCTTCGCAGGTTTGGCGGAGGAGTTGAAGCATGGCGGCGCTGGTGTCGACTGCGTCGGCTTCGAGGTGAGGGTTTTTGGCGAGGAGCCGGGCGAGGAAGCGGCCGTCGCCATCGCCGAGGACGAGGGCGCGCCGGCGGCTGAGAAGGGCGGGGAGGTGGTGCAGGCGGCAGCGTTCGAGAGTTCGCCCGAGGGTGAGGTATTCCAGCCAGCGATACGGGCGAGCGATACGGTCGAAATTGGCCGGTTGACTGCTCATTGGGGATTGGCTTCCGCGCGATGGTGGGCGTCCTGCCGGACGGGCCTCCTGCGCGGAGGGCGGCCACTTCGTGCCGTGTATACCGGTTTTGACCACATTTGCTCCATAGGCTCTCCCGTTGGTCGGGATAGAGACCGGAGTACATCTGATGGAGAACCGCACGAGTTGGGTGCTCATTGGGGTTCAGGCTTCCGCGCGATGGCGGGGTATGGGGTTGAAGGCGGCCGGTGAGGTGATTCGGATATTCTGGCTGAGCAGATGAAGATATCGAGCATCAACCGTTTTTTCAATATTGTGCTGGGCGCGCTGGCGATGCTGGTGGTGGCGCTGGTGTCGGCGTTTATTGCGATGCGTCTGGCCATCCACGGCCGGGAGGTCACGGTTCCCAACCTGGCCGGTCTCAGTATCTCTGATGCCAGTAAGCTCGCCAGCTCGCTCGGCCTGAGCCTGAATCTTGAAAACCGGTTTTATTCGGTGAGCGTGCCGCCGGGACGCGTGCTGGCGCAATCACCCGCGGCCGGGGCGACGGTGCGTCAGGAATGGGCGGTGCGGGTCACGGAGAGCCTTGGCGCGCAGCAGGTCGCTATTCCCGATCTACTGGGGCAGAGCGAGCGGACGGCGTCGATCAATATTCGCCGGCTGGGGTTGGACCTTGGCACGGTTGCCAGGATTGCCGTTCCCGGTGTGTCCGGTGTGTTCGGGGGGGCCGGCGAGTATGGCGCGGTGGTGGCACAGACTCCCAACCCGAATGCCGGGGGTGTGGACCGTCCGCGGGTCAGCCTGCTGCTCAGCACGGCTCCGGAGTCGGGATCGGAGGCGTTTGTCATGCCGTCGCTGGCTGGGCTGACGCTTGCAGGAGCTTCGGCCCGGGCGGGTGCGGTCGGGTTGCGTATCGTCAGTGCGGAGGACCTCTATACCCCCGCGGCAACCGCTCCAGCCGTGCCTCAGCCTCAGCCTGCGGGATCAGGCACCTCGTCAGCGACCGCGGCCGTTTCGGCATCCAGCACGGCACAGCCCGGTGGCGTGGGCGTCTCTACGGGAACCGTCATGGGGACCGTCATGGAGACCGTCGTCGCACAGACTCCCGCTGCGGGTCATCGGGTCGTGAGGGGCGAGCCTGTTCACATAACGCTCGGGAATTGAGAGCGGCTGGGAGCTTGCAGGGAAGCTGCGATTTCGTCGTCGCAGCTTCGGAAGAAGGGCTCTGTGAGCGGGAGGACTCAATCCGAGCTTTCTTTGAGCAGAGTGGGTGCGGCTCATGAGGAAAGCGGTCGAGCTGTCGCTCGATGACCCCCCTTAGGCGCAAAGGCGCGCCGAAGATGGGGCACCCACTGTGCCAGGGAACCATCAGCAAATTCGGCCCGAAGCTATCAGCGGAAGATTTGAAGCTATTGGGGGAAGAAGAGAAAGAGGATGGGGGTGAGGAGAGCGAGGTCGGCGGCGGCGCGGAGGTTGAGGGCGGACAGGGTGCGGCGCTGGCGGTGGAGCAGGAGCAGGAGGAGCGTCGAGAGAGCGCAGGCGGCGGGGATTTGCCAGGGAGCTTGAGGGTTTGTTGACGGGCGTGCCAGATCGGCGAGGCAGAGCAGGACGGCGGCGATGGCGATGCCGATGGCGAGTGAGCGGAGATGGCGAAGGGCGAGACGGGTGGTGGGGTGGGCGAGGCGGAGACCTGGGCTCGTGCTCGGGCTTGGGCTCGGGGCGGCGGCGGGGTTGGGAGCGGGGTGCTCCCAGGCGTAGATGAAGAGGCAGTTGAGGCTGCAGAGGGCGGCGAAGAGGAGAGCTGGGGAGAGCAGCGCGGTGCGGAGGTCGGGGTGGCGGGCGACGGTTGGGATGAAGATGGCTGCGGCGAAGAAGATGCCGACGGCGATCTCTTTCGGGAAGCGGTGGGCTTTGTGGGAGGAGTCTGCCGGGCTGCGGGTGGCGTGGATGAGGATGAAGTAGCCGGCGAGCAGACCGCCGAGGAAGAGATAGAGATGGATGGAGGCGGCCTCGAGGCGCGGGAGGAGGATGGCCGAGGCGATGGAGGCGAAGAGGATTCCCAGGAGGAAGGCCCTGCGGTGGAGGAAGTGGAAGTGATGGCGCGCTTCGAGTTCTTCGGAGTGCAGGGGTGGTTTGGGTGCGGCGTTGAGGTGCGGGGCGTTGAAAATTTGGGCGTCTAAAATTTGGGCGTCTGAGATATGGGCGTCCAGGATATGGGCGTCCAGGATACGGGCATCCAGAATACGGGCATCGAGGATGCGGTCGGCGGCGTAGAGCATCCAGACCACGGCGGCCATCGCCATGAGGGCAGAGGCAGGCAGACGGACGTGGTTGGCCGAGGCGATAAACCAGGTCCAGAGAGTGGCCACGGTGGGGGCGTCGAGAGAGAGAAGATGCCAGAGGGTGAGCGGGTTGAGCCTGGGGTTCGAGGTGGGGTCCGAGGTGGGGGAAGGGGTGCGTGTTTCGCTTTGCGGGACGGTGTGGGGAATCGAGGCTGCGGTGGTCACGGGTTATTCCCGGCACTCGGCTGGCGGGGTGTGGGGAATCTGTCCGGACTCTTGTCTGGGCGTCTGGTTCGGAAGCTTGTCTGAACCTCTGGTTGGGAGTTTGCCGGGTTTTTTTCCTGGACTTGCTTTGGAACCGGCAGCCCAGTGGGCGGGATCGATGTGGGGGAAGATGTTGTCGCGGAGCTCGATCTGGCCGAGCCGGGTTTGCTGGGCGGGATCGAGTTCGCCGGTGGACTGGAAGGACTGCCAGATGGCCTTGAGCTCGTCGAACTGGTCGTTGTGGGTGAGGAAGCGTTTTTCGGCATAGTCCCGGGCTGCGCCGGTGGTGATGAGGGATTGCCAGTCGGAGGATTCGAGGAGGAGGAGCTCGCGGCAGAGCTGCTGGACGATGCGAAGGCCAGGAGCAGAGTCGATCCAGAGGCGGGAGGTACAGAGTTCGCGGGTGTAGAGCTCGGCGGCGTAGATGTGGGTGTAAGTCCAACTGGTCTCCGGGTTGAGCCAGACCTCGCTGTCGCCGCCTGCTCCCCAGGAGCCCTGATGCATTGCGATGGAGCCGGCGCGCGGGTAGCGATCGAGATATTCGGCGCAACTGATGAGCTGGATGTCGCTTTCGGGGTGATGCAGGGCGCGGGCTACGGCTTCGAGCCAATGGGCGCCCTCGAACCACCAGTGGCCGAAGAGATCTGCGTCGAACGGCGAGCAGAGGATGGGGGGAATGGCGTCGTTGAAGCCTGGGCTTAGGGTCTGGTGGACGAGCTTCGCGAAATGGCGGGCATGGGACTGGACGCGTTCGGCGGCATCCTCAGGGGAGTAGGGCTGTTTTTCGTCCATGGGGACGTAGGGGCCGGTGACACGCCAGTAGCGGTGGCCACCGGGCCAGCGTCTTCGGTCGAAGTCGAGATAGGCGGGGTCGCCGGGGTATCCGCTTTCGCCGGACCAGACCTGGACTCCGGTGCGCGGGTCGCGGGGAAAGACGGTGGTGAGTTGAAGCTTGACTTCGGCGTCGATGGGGGCTTCGGCTTCGGTGTAGGGGCCGTCGACATAGTAGGGCTGGTACAGAGTTCGGTGGGGATTGTAAGCGGCCTGCTGGGCCTGGGGGTGGTGGGAGATGGAGTTGTCGGGAGGCCGGGAGTCTTCGATCAGGTGGGTGTCGGCGACGAAGAACTCGATGCCGGACTCGGAGAGGGCCTGCTCGATACCGATGCGGCTGAAGGAGGGCGAGGGTGGGGAGTCGCCGGCGGTCGCTACGGGGTAGCTCCAAGGGCCGGCGGGACGGTAGCCGCACTCTGGAACCCAGATGCCGCGGGGGCGTCTGCCGAGGTGGCGGATGTGTGTGGCGACGGCGGTGCGGACCTGGGCGCGGAGACTCTCGTCGGTGCCGAGCAGGGGCATGTAGCCGTGGGTTGCGGCGCAGGTGATGATGTTGATGAGGCCGGAGTCGTTGAAGCGGCGAAAGGCCTGGACCAGATTGCGATCGAAGGCGTTGAAGTCCTTGAGGGCCTGGGAGAAGAAGCCCTGCCAGAAGCGTGCGGTGTCGGCGAGGTGGTGTTCGCCTGCCTGGAGGAAGTAGGCCTCGTCTTCGCGCGCGGCGACGATTTTGCGTTGGAGATAACTGGGAAATTCGGCGAGGAAGAGAGGGTGGGCGAGTTGCTCGAGGAGGATGGGGGAGAGGTTGAGATTGCAGTTGAAGCGAATGCCGTCGCGCGCGAGATTGCCGAGGACGCGGAGCAGGGGGAGATAGGTTTCGGCGGCGGCCTCGTGGAGCCACTCGAGGCCGTGGGGCCAGGTGCCGTGGTTGACGACGTAGGGCAGGTGCGCATGGAGGGTGAAGGAGAGAAAGCCGGCGGGGTTGCGCTGTTGCCTTGTCAATCCGGACCTCACATGAATGTGTGGCAGGGCGCGCGTGGGTGCGGAGCAGGCCTGCTTCTGGGGTTGAGTTTATACCAGTTGGCCGCAAAGATTTGCGACCGGGGATTGGGGGTTGGGGAGGGCGCCGTGGCCTACCGGGGAGATTGCTGGAAAGTTGAAGCCGGGAGCCGGGCCGCGCAACCTAAATCATTGCCGGGCCATCTATCGTAATGAAACCTGCCCCCTCAAAGAAGCTTGACCGCAAGCCGAGGGCAAGCTGAAACCGGGCCGGCGAAGGCAGGGTAACGAGTTTAGATGTAGATTCGAACGGAAGCACAGATTCTGTATTTCAAACCTTGAACGGGAGAACGAGCATGTCTGACATGAACAACGATAACGAGAGTGGAATCAGCGGACTGGGATGGTTTCTGGCAGGTCTGGGAGTTGGCGCACTGGTTGGCGTGTTGTACGCGCCGAAGGCCGGCAAGGATATGCGCGACGACCTGATGTCCAGCGCGATGGATGCCAAGGACCGCGCGGCTGTGCTGGCGCAGCAGGCGCAGGACAGGGCGTCGGAGCTGACGGCGCAGGGCAAACAGCAGGTTGGGGAATACGTCGATAAGGGCAAAGAGTATTACGACAAAGGCCGGACACAGTGGTCGCAGTATGTCGAAAAGGGCAAGGGCCTGGTTCAGGACCAGCAGAACAAGGTAACGGCTGCGATCGATGCGGGCAAGGACGCGTATGCAAGCACAACCGCGCCGTCGCATACCTCGCCGTCGCAGAACTCGTAGGCAGGACGGAATGGAATGGCCCGGTCTACCTGTGCTGGTGGCCGGGCCTTTGATTGTGGTTGACGCTGTGGAGATTGAAGGATTGAGGGGTGGTTATGGTCGCAACGTGCATGGGGTTGGCGGGGATGTGGATGCAGGAGCCGGGTTCCTTGTCGTCTGGGAACTCGATGCTATTGACGATCTTCGTAGCTCTGGCTGCGCTGGCGATGCTGGTGCAGGCGATCGCATTGGTGGTGATGGCGATCGGCTCTGCCAAGGCGCTGAAGCGGGGAATAGCCATCGCGGAAGAGGTGCGCGGGAAGGCGCTTCCGATTATTGAAAGCTCGCAGGGCTGGATCCGTGAGACGCAGGAGATGATCCGCGAGAATGCGCCGAAGGTGAAGGCGATCACGGAGAATCTGGTCGAGACCACCCATATGGTGAAGAGTAAAACGCGGGACTTCGAGGCGACAGCGACCGATGTGAACCAGAAGACGCGCGCGCAGGTGGCCCGGGTGGATGGGATGATGTCTTCGGTTCTGAATACGTCGGCGGAGATCGCGGACACGATTCAGCGCGGGATCAAGATTCCGGTGCGCGAGGTGTCAGGCGTGGTAAATGGCCTGAAGGCGGGACTGGATGTGCTGGTCGGGCGGTCGAAGGGCTTCGGAAGCAGCAGGGCTGATGTTCCTCATGACCGGAGCCAGGGCTGGTAGCGCTGGGGATCTCGGGAAAATTGAGCAGAGAAACTCCGGGTCTTTTTTAAGGCGGGAAGGAGCTGGGTTTCGCTACTGCGCTCCCCTCCTCGGAGAGGCTCTTCTGGCAGGATGGGCATGGGTACTTCTGGAGCTCCGGATTAGATATGCAGCGTGGACCATAGCGGTATGTCTATCAATTAGGCATAAAGCCAGGACTACTTCGCCAGCTCCGCTTTCACGATCTCACTTACTAGTTTTCCATCGGCGCGCAGCCCATCGGCCAGGATTCGCTGCTGCACTACACTCATTAGCGGACCCATATCCCTGGGCCCCGGTCTCTTTCCATCGACCGTCATCGTGTCGATCGCCCCCTGCACGACGCCGCGAATCGCGTCCTCTCCGGCAGCCTGCGGCAGGTACGTCTCGATCATGCCGATTTCGACGCGCTCCTTTTCCGCCAGCTCAGGCCGGTCGCCCTTAGTGAAGGACTCGACCGACTCCTTGCGCTGCTTGATCAGCGTCGTCAAAATCTGTGACTCCTCGGCATCGGTCAGCTTCTCGCGCTTATCGATCTCCTTGTTCCTGAGCGCGGACTTGACCATGCGCAGGGTCGTCAGCCGGTGCTCATCCCGGGCCTTCATCGCCACCACAATATCCGTCTGAATCTTTTCGCCAATGGTCATTGCCTGCCTCGTCTCCGGTGCCTTTGTCGTATCAACTCCTCATTATAAGTAGTTCTTGCTCGCGCACAGCCGCTACGCGAGAGTCGTTACAATAAATGCATGATCCGCAAAATCCGCCTCTTCACTCCTGGGCCGACGCCCCTGCTCCCCGCCGCCCAGTTTGCCATGGCCGCGGCCGACATCCACCACCGCACCCCCGAGTTCCGCGCCCTGTATACCCGCGTTCTTAGCCAGCTCAAGGAGTTTGTCGGCACCGAAAGCGACATTATCATTCTCTCGAGCTCCGGTTCCGGCGCGATGGAGGCCTCCGTCTCGAACCTCACATCGCCCGGCGACCGCGTCCTCGTCCTCACCGCCGGCAAGTTCGGTGAGCGTTGGACAGGCATCACCAAGGCCTTCGGCTGCCACGTCGATGTCGTCAGCGCTCCCTACGGCAGCACCTTTACCCTAGACGAAATAAAAGCCGCGCTAAAGCTCGAAACGCGCGCGGTGTTCGTGCAGGCTACAGAGTCTTCCACCGGCGTTCGCCACGATATCGAAGGTATCGCCAGACTTCTCAAGGACGAGAGCTCCGAGGCCCTGCTCATTGTCGATGGCATCACGGGGCTCGGCACCACGCATCTGGACATGGACGGCTGGGGCATCGACGTCCTCATCGGCGGCTCGCAGAAGGCCGTCATGATCCCCCCAGGTCTCAGCTACCTCGCCGTCAGCGCCCGCGCCTGGGACCGCATGGAGGCCACCTACAACCCGCGCTACTACTTCGACCTGCGCAAGGAGCGCAAGAACGCCGCCAAGGGAGAGTCCGCCTATACGCCTTCTGTCGCGCTGATCGCCGCACTGGGCGCCGCGTTGAACTACATCGCCGCGCAGGCCGGAACACCGGAAAAGCCAGAAGGCGATCTGGCGGAAGGCCGCAAGAAGCTGGTCGATAACGCGATTACCTGCGCTGCCATGACCCGCGCCGCCGCCACGGCTCTTGGCCTCAAGCTCTTTGCGCCCGTTGGCTTTGAAGCCGCCGCCGCCACCGCCATCGTGGCGCCCGAAGGCTCCGACTCCGGCACTCTCGTCAAGGGCCTCAAGTCGCAGTTCGGCGCCATCGTCACCGACGGCCAAGGCGAGATGAAGGGTCAGCTCTTCCGCATTGCCCATATCGGCTACTTCGACTATATGGACACTATCGCGATCCTCGGCGCGCTCGAACAGGTCATCGCCAAAACCAGGTTTCCGGCTCCTGACTTCGAGTTCGGGAGAGGTCTTATCGCCGCACAGAAGTTCTACGCCGAACACGCCAGATAATTACCCGGTCAAGGATCCGAAGTTTTGCAGTTGAAGGCAGGTCCGGATTACAGCCC
Organism: Edaphobacter sp.; assembly: GCA_965277575.1. Lineage (GTDB taxonomy): Bacteria > Acidobacteriota > Terriglobia > Terriglobales > Acidobacteriaceae > Edaphobacter. The sequence goes on along the minus strand of CBDIDK010000002.1, from coordinate 807,189 downwards.
GGACCTGCCTTTTTTGAAACTGAACGCTCTTGCTCTACTGCACGGCCGGCAGGTCGATCCGCAGGATTTGCCCCGCGGCTCCCGGCGCAGCGCCCAGGTTCGAGACATACAGGCGGCCGTCCGGTCCGAAGGTCATGCCCGTCGGAACTGCGAGCCCCGACACTACGTCTTCGATAACGCCCGAGCGCTTTACGCGCACGACCTTGCCCTTGCCCGGCGTCGGATATCCCGGGGCATCCGAGAGTTCCAGCACATAGAGCAGGCCGTCCGGTCCTTCCTTCATAGAGACAATCGTCGTAAACCCGGCCTTCGAGCTCACAACGTCCCACTTACCGAACGAGTCGCCCGGCTCGCCGAATCCCGGCAGCGGGTTAGGAACGAAGACATCTTTCGCGATGGTCATGACCTTCGACCACTGCGGATCGATGGGGAAGAGGTTCAGATTGCCGACGTACAGCACACCCGCCTCCGCCACCAGCGAAGTCGGAACGATGTGACCCTGCGAAGCGGAGATGTCGATCACCGGGCGCACCGTTCCCTCAGGGGTCACGGAGAACACCTGTCCGTGATTCGGTTCCACGGTGTACAGGCGACTGTCATGGCTGATCATCCCGTACCACGATCCATCCGGCTCGTAGTCGTCGGGGCTCGTGTACTTCGCCGGATATTCGACGAGGGCCTCGCTCAGGTCGGCGACAAAGATCCACTTTCCATTCTTGAGGTTCACACGCAGGATCGAGTTGGGGAAGGTGGGATTTCCATGCGAACACCCGCCCCCTGCCAGGACCGCATATAGCTGCCCGTCAAGGAACGTCATATCCGCGACACCGAGGACATCGCCTTGAGCATCCTGTGCCGAGGGCAGTCCTGATGTGACCGTTGTCCGGTTTCCGCTGGTGTCGATCTTCGAAATCCGCGCCGTCAGCCCACCCTTGTAAGGCCCGATCGGCGGTGGCACCTGCGCGCATGTTCCGCCAGTCGAGTTGGTCCCGCCCAGCCCCGCTTCGGCGACATACAAGGCGCCATCGGGTCCGAAGGCCAAGCCCCGGGGCCCTTCCAGCCCGGAGGCATACACCGTTGCGTTGGCCGGCAGCTGGGCCAGCATCTGAACTCCCGACGCGCCGCTTGCAAGAACAGCGGCACACAAAAACGACGAAGCGAATCTAACTCTCTTCATGGCACATCTCCTCATATGGAAATCGCAAATAGAAGGCCGGCATCGAGCCAGCTTTCGGGCCTTAGGTCATACGGTCACACGTAGTGGGGGCCTGCGAAAGGTGCGCCATGCCATGCCCTGGCATGTGCGCTTCAAGACCTGGACGGTTGAAGTCGTCTGGGTCTGAGGCGTCCGCCTCTCAGCGGCATAATGCTACACCTCGTTTGTTCTCTTGTCATCAATGACTGCCGCCACGCGCTTCGGGACGGGATCGCTTCGGGACCGGGATATAGTTAGGCTCTGGATGTGGCCGCGCTTCCGCCACACGCCATATCCTTTTATTTATGCGCCGCTCAACCCAAGTTGCCGCCCCACTCCTCGCTGCCGCCGCGTTATCCATGATCGGCGGCTGCCATGGACCCGAGATGCAGCGCTGCGTCGATGAACAGAATCACGTCGTCGACGACAAGCTCTGCGCCAATCTTCCCAACCAGCAGGGCGTCCAGCAGCAACGCCCCGATGGCCACGGCGGCTTTCTCCCCATCTTCTTGCCCTACCGTTATTACTATGGCGGCTGGGGCGGCTACAGGCTTGGCAGCACAGCCGGCGGCGGCGGCTATGGGCCGGCCTTTGGTCGCAGCTATGCCACCCGCTCCGGCGTAACCACCCGGGGCGGCTTTGGCAGCAGCTTCGGCGGAGGCGAAGGCCACGGCAGCGCAGCCGGCGAATAGCGAACCGAGTAGCAAACCGGATAGAAAACCAGGAGACCCATGCAACGCATCCCGCTTACCCCACGCGAGAACTGGCAGCAGACCGTGGAATCCCAGGGCCTCACCTTCCACACGCTCGAAAACGGCACCCCCTACTGGGACGAGTCCGCCGCCTACCAGTTCACCACCGCAGAGATCGACACGCTCGAAGCCGCGGGAGATACGTTGCAGCAGATGTGTCTTGCCGCAGCGCAGCACATCATCGACGAGAGGCGCTATGCCGAACTCGACATCCCCGCCGAAGCAGTTGAAGCGATCGAGTGGGCCTGGGACAACGAGCCGCCCGCTCTCTATGGGCGCTTCGACGTGAGCTGGGCAGGCGCGAAATCGGGCCACCCTCCGAAGCTGCTCGAGTACAACGCCGATACTCCTACGTCGCTGCTTGAAGCTGCCGTGATCCAGTGGAACTGGCTCGAAGACCTTCGCAGGAAGCCTGGTCAATCCAGCGCGGACCAGTTCAACTCCATCCACGAAAAGCTCGTCGCCAAGTGGAAGGACATCGACCCCTATCTCTCGAAGCCCATCTACTTCGCGGCGCTCGACAATCCCGAAGACCAGCTCACCATCACCTATCTGCGTGACACCGCTCAGCAGGCCGCCCTGGACACCCTGCAGATGTTTATGAACGAGATCGGCTGGAACGACGAGCAGCAGATGTTCCTCGATCCCGACGAACACCCCATGTTCTCGATCTTCAAGCTGTATCCGTGGGAGGCCATGCTCCAGGAGGAGTTCGCACCGCACGCCATCGATACCTACCGGAGCACACGCTGGATCGAGCCCATATGGAAGATGCTGCTGTCGAACAAGGGCATTCTGCCGATTCTCTGGCAGCTCTACCCCGGCCACGAACTCCTTCTCGAATCCCACTTTGCCTTGGAAGATGGAAGCGCGCCGGGCACGATGAAGAGCTACGTACGCAAACCGCTGATGTCCCGCGAAGGCGCCAATATCACCCTGGTCCGGGACAACGCACCGGTCGCCGCCACCGAAGGCCCTTACCACGGCAGGCAGATCGTCCAGGCCCTCGCGCCGGATGCCATCTTCGATCATCGGCATGCGGTCCTCGGCTTGTGGATGGTCGATCAGGACTGCTGCGGCCTCGGCGTGCGCGAATCCTACAGCCCCATCACTGATAACCTAAGCTCATTCGTGCCGCACTTCTTCGTCTAAGCTTTGTAGCCCAGTAGCTTTTTTGTCATACAATGTACGTACGGAGCGTGCTATGCCCGCCATTGTGTCAAGGAATCGAACTGAACGAATCAATATCCGCGTCACCAAGGCGCAGGCGCAACTGATCCGGCTCGCCGCCTCGCAGAAGAGCGCGAACGTCTCCACCTTTCTCGTCGAGAGCGCTTGTCTTCGAGCCGAAGAAGAGCTGGCATCGCAGCGTCATTTCGTCTACACGGAAAAGCAATGGACTTGCTTTACTGCCGCACTCGACTCTTCAGCAAAGTTGAAGCCTCGACTACGTGAGCTGCTTGCCGCGCCTAGCGCACTCGAACAGAGACCGCAACGATAGCTCATGCGCGAAATTTCCGGGGTGGAACGGCTTTCCAAACACCATGATCTGGAGCACTTCGACTGCGGTTCTCACGAGTCCCTTAACTCGTGGCTCAAGAAGTATGCTCTCCAAAGCGAATCGAACAACAGCGCTTGTACTTACGTCCTCCATCGACAGAATATCGTGGTTGGTTACTACGCGATATCCGCTGGAAGCATCATGCGCGAGCAGGCAACGCTCCGGGCAGCTCAAAGGCAGTCGAGTCACCCTGTGCCAGTAAGTCTCATTGGCCGCCTGGCTATCGATACAAAGGAGCAAGGACGCAAACTGGGCAGCGCGCTATTGAAAGACGCACTGATCCGAATCGACCGTGCCGCGGAGATTATCGGTATTCGCGCCGTGCTCGTCCACGCCATCGACGAATCAGCAAGAAATTTTTATGAGCGGTTCGACTTCGAGCGTTGCCCGGGCCATGATCTACACCTGATGCTGCTTATGAAAGACCTTCGCAAGAGTCTCTCGACTGGATAACAGACACTTTCGCCCAAGGCTGGCGCAATCAACCGGCTCTTTCTCTAGAATCAAATAAGCTCACCTACGAACTGTACTGAGGTCATCCTTTGAAGATCGTTCTCGCCGAAAAAGTGTCCCCCGCCACCCTTGCCGTCTTCCAGCAGGAGCCCGGCTGGAAGATCGTCACGCCCGACCAGATAAAGAATGGCCTCGCCGCCGAATTAGCCGATGCCGATGCGCTCGTCGTCCGCTCCGCCGTCCAGGTCGATGCCAAGCTGCTTGAGTCTGCCCCGAAGCTCCGTGTCATCGGCCGCGCCGGCGTGGGCGTCGATAACATCGACACCGCCGCCGCCACCCATCGCGGCATTGTGGTCATGAACACGCCGGGCGCTAACGCCGTCGCCGTGGCCGAACTTACTCTTGGACTCATGATCTCGCTCGCCCGCTCCATCCCTCGCGCCAACGCGACCATGCACGCGGGCAAGTGGGACAAGAAGTCGCTCCAGGGCCAGGAGCTACGCGGCAAGACCCTCGGCATCTTCGGCCTGGGACGCATCGGCCTTGAGGTCGCCCGCCGCGCCGCCAGCTTCGGCATGGCGATCATCGGGTACGATCCCTTCGTCGCTCCTGTCATTGCCCGCGAAAACAACGTAACCCTCGTCCCCATCGACGATATCTTCAAGCAGTCCGACTATCTCACGTTGCACGTCGGTCTCACCGCCCAGACCGAAGGGCTGATCAACGCGACCTCCATCCGGATCATGAAGAAGGGGATACGCATCATCAACTGCGCCCGCGGCGAACTGATCGTCGAGCAGGCCCTGGCCGATGGCATCGTGTCAGGCCAGATAGGCGGAGCCGCCCTCGACGTCTTCCACCAGGAGCCGCTCAAAGACTCCCCGTTCTTCAATCTGGACAACGTCATCCTGTCGCCCCACATCGCCGGCGCGACGGATGAAGCGCAAGAGGCGATCGGCATCCAGCTCGCCATGCAGGTGCGCGACTACCTCAAGCTGGGCGTTGTGCAGAACGCCGTCAACCTGCCCTCGCTCTCGCACGAAGAGTACATCGAGATCGCTCCCTACATTGAAATGGCCGAGCGCCTGGGCCACTTCCTGAGCCATGCGACGCCGGGAAACCTCGAAAATATCCAGATCACCTACACAGGCCGCATCGCCACCGGTAAGACCGACCTGGTTCGCAACGCCGCCATCGCCGGTATTTTCGCGGACTCCGAGGTGGTGAACCGGATCAATGCAGCGGCTATTGCCACCGAACGCGGCATCCGCATCCAGGAAGACAAAAAGGAGTTCACCGTTGGGGGCGCAGGCTCGGTGCTCAAGCTCACCCTTCACTCCTCCGACGGAGATACCAGCGCCTCCGCCACCGTCCTGCACGGCACCTCGCCGCGCCTGCTCACCTATGACGGCATCGACATCGAGGCTCCACTCAACGGCACCCTGGTCGCCATACGCAACCACGACGTCCCGGGGGTCATCGGCCGCATCGGCACGATCCTCGGAGAGCACTCGGTCAATATCGCCAACTTCGCCCTTGGCCGAGCCCACCCGGCCTCTGCCCGCTCACAACGCGTCCCGCAAGGTCAGGCCCTCGCGGTCGTCCAGATCGACGTGCCTAACGCTGCTTCCGCCAACGCCGCCGTCGACGCTCTACGCAAGGTCGAGGCTATTGCAAGTGTCCGATTGATTGAACTAGCGAGGCTGTGAGTCACCAGTCAGAGACCCAACAAGCGGATTGGCAAGGATTGCCAATCAAAGTATACTCCTGTCAGGAGACGCTCTAATGCCTACGCGCAACGTCAACCTCACCCCAGAACTGGACAGCTTCATCGCCGCGAAGATCGAAAACGGGCGCTACGAGAACGCCAGCGAAGTCGTACGAGCCGCCCTCCGCGGGCTGGAACGAGAGGAAAAAGAGTACGACGCAAAGCTCGCCGCCCTTGTCCGTGCTCTCGATGAGGGCGACGCCAGCGGCGTAGCTGAAGGCGACGTCTTTCAGCAGGTTTTAGACGAACTGGACCGGGACGAGATCAATGATCAATCGAAGAGCATTGCCTGTTGAGCACATTTCGCCTCTCCGAGCGGGCCCGAACCGACCGGCGGGAGACTGCCGCATATTCCCGCCTCACCTTGGGAAAGCCCCAGGCGAGAATCTACGTTGTACAAATAAGAAGCTGCTTGGAGCGCCTTGCGGACATCCCCGATCAGGGCAGGGAAATGACCGCTCGACCCGGCCTGCGCCGGATGGAATGCGGAAGTCACGTTGCCTTCTATCGCGAGCGAAGTGGCGGTATATTCGTCACCCGAATCCTTCACGGGAGCATGCTGGCTGGGTTGCATTCTCTGGATTGAAGACATCGTTCTGCCGAAAAAGATAGACTTCCAGAAGCACCTCACCAGGAACCCTGAATCGCCATGCCCCTTTACGAATACGAATGCAACGCCTGCCACAAGCGCACGGAAAAGATCCAGAAGTTCTCCGACCCCGAGATCACCGTCTGCCCCCGCTGCGGCGGATCTCTCGAGCGCGTCATCTCCGCACCGGCCATCTCCTTCAAAGGGGGCGGCTGGTACGCCGATGGTTACGGCAATGCCAAGCCCAAGTCCTCCGGCGAAAGCAGCAGCGACAGCAAACCCGGCGGAGATTCCAAGCCGTCCGGTGACAGTAAGCCGAGCGGCGATTCGAAGCCGGCCAGCGACAGCTCCTCGACGCCTGCGCCCGCTGCCGCTCCAGCCGCAGCTCCGGCAACCGCGCCTTCGTCGAGCGCGAAATAAGCCCGTAGAAGGCAGCAGCTATGCCCTGAAGACCACGCGCCCTTCGCTGAGTGTGGCCATGACCCGGCCGAGCATCGCGGCCCCGTCGAAGGGCGTATTCCGCGACTTCGACCGTGAAGCCTTAACCTCGAAGCTCCAGTGCGCTGCCGGGTCGAACACCACCACATCGGCGAAGCTCCCTACGCGCAGCGTTCCCCTGCGCGCAAGCGAGACAATCCCTGCAGGACGTGTGCTCATCAGCTCGACCACACGCGAAACCTGCATTCCCTCATCGCGATGCAGCACCCGCAGAGCCAGCCCGAGCGCCGTCTCCAGCCCGGTAATCCCATTCGGCGCCCGTTCGAACTCCTGCTCCTTCTCAAACGCGGCATGGGGAGCATGATCGGTCGCAATGCAGTCGACCGTCCCATCCATCAGCCCCGCGATCATCGCCAGGCGATCCGCTTCCACGCGTAGCGGAGGATTCATCTTCGCATTGGTGTCGTAGTCCCCGATGGCGTCCTCGGTCAGGGTGAAGTGATGCGGCGCAACCTCGCAGGTAACGTGCAGCCCCTGCGCCTTCGCCTCGCGTATCAGCCCCATCGCCCGCGCCGTCGATACGTGCTGCACATGCAGATGCGCCCTTAGCCCCTCGACCCGCTCGATATCCCGCAGCAGCCGGATGTCGCGCTCCACGATCCGCGCCTCCGCTTCAACCGTCATGCCCCGCAGGCCCAGGCGAAACGCAACCCCCCCCGCGTTCATGCTGCAACCGCTGGTCAGCCGGGTATCTTCAGCATGTTGCGAGACAGGTACACCAAGCCTCGCAGCCGCCACCAGAGCCTCCCGCATCACACGGGTCTCCAGCACCGGCTTACCATCGTCGGTGAACCCCACGGCGCCCGCCCGGCGCAGCTCGTGGAAGTCTGTGATCTCGTCGCCCCTGCTGCCAAAGGTTGCGGCGGGCATTGCAAATAGCTGGACGCACGCGCCACGCGCCGCGTCCTGCATCCACTCCAGGCTCTCCAGCGAATCGTTCACCGGCACCGTATTCGGCATCGCGACCACGCTGGTGAACCCGCCCGCCGCCGCCGCCGCAGTCCCGGTTGCAATCGTCTCCTTGTACGTCTGCCCCGGCTCCCGCAGGTGAACATGTATATCAACCAGCCCGGGCGCGACGATCATCCTCGCCGCATCGATCGTCTCCTCTACCTCAACGCCATTCAAAACACCCGACATCTCGACTGCCGCTACGAGGCCGTTCCGAAGCAGCACATCCCGCTCCGCATCCACGCCGCTTGCCGGGTCGACTACACGTCCATTTAGAATCAGTACGTCACTCATACGGTTACGCTCTCGAATCCACCCGCGGCGAGCGCCCTGACCAGCAGCGCGGACCGCACGGCCAATCCATGCCGCACCTGGTCTTCGATGGCCGAATTCGGCCCATCCGCCACCTCGCCCGCAATCTCCAGCCCGCGAACCATCGGGCCGGGATGCATCACCAAAGCGTTCGGCGCAAGTTCGGTTAGTCGAGCCATGTGTAACTGATACCGGTCGATATATTCCGCCAGATCGAGCTCCAGCCCTGCCAGCCGCTCCCTCTGAATCCTCAGCATCATGACAACGGTAGCCTGCTGCAATGCCGCATCGAAGTCCCGGACTATTTCCACGCCCTCGCCCAGCCCCAGCGCCTCCTCGGGCAGCAGCGCTCTCGGCCCGCACAGCAGCACCTTTGCGCCGAGCCGGGGCAGCAGCATCGCATTCGAGCGGGCCACCCGGCTATGCAGAATATCTCCTGTGATGACCACCGTCACACCGCGCAACGTCCTGGCATTCACCGCACTCGCATCGAACCCCGGCAGCCGCATCAACATCGTCCGCAGGTCCAGCAGCGCCTGCGAGGGATGTTCGTGCATGCCGTCGCCCGCATTTAATACCGGCAGCCCCGTCATTCGCGTTAGTAGAGACGGTGCTCCCGAGCTGGGATGACGCAGGATGATGCACTCCGCTCCGAGCGCCCGTAGAGTCAGCCCGGTGTCTTTCAGGCTCTCGCCCTTCTCAATCGAAGAGGACTTATCGCTCACCAGCGTCGTCGTCGCACCCAGCGACTTCGCTGCCAGCTCGAACGACGTCCGTGTCCGCGTGCTCGACTCATAGAACAGCAGCGCAATCCGCCGCCCCGCCAGCATCCGCGCCCGCTCCGCATGGGCCATCCGCTCGATGCGCGCTGTCTCCGACAGGATCGCCGAAACCTCATCCACGCGCAGGTCACTCACCGACACCAGCGACCCGGCAGGATGAACGGAACTCTTCGGCAGATCCGGTTTCATCACAACCGGCATCAGTCCGCCAACTCGACCAGCAGCACTTGCTCCTGCCCGTCCACCTCGTTCAGCTTCACCTCGATGATCTCCCGCTTCGAGGTGGGAATCGTCCGCCCCACATAGGTCGCTTCGATGGGCAGCTCGCGATGGCCCCGGTCGATCAGCACAAGCAGCCGTACACTCTTTGGCCGCCCATGGTCGAACAGCGCATCCAGAGCCGCCCGTATCGTCCGTCCCGTATACAGCACATCGTCCATCAGGATGATGTCGCGCCCGTTGACGTCGAACCCGATGGCCCCCGGCGTTACCGTAGGACGCGGCCCATCCGTTGAAAGATCGTCGCGATAGAAGCTGATGTCCAGCACACCCGTATCCACAGGATGTTTTTCAATGTTTCCGATCAGGACTGCCAGCCGTTGCGCCAGCGGAACGCCCCTTCGCTTGATGCCGATCAGCCCCACGTTCTTGCTGCCGCCGTGTTTTTCCACGATCTCATGCGCCAGCCGCACCAGCGTGCGCTCGATCTCCGAGGCCGACATCAACCGGCCTTTTTCACGAAACCTCAGCTTCTGTACTTCCGTCCCGTCGCTCATAGCAATTGCGCTTGATGATATCAGCCACAGCGTGTTGAAGGAATCAGTCCGCGCGGAGATCGCCGCCTGCCGGGGTCCTGCCCGAACGTCGCCGCATCCCACCGCCTCGCTGCAGGTCGAAGACCTCGCCGCGCCACGCGATCCTGTTGCTCGCATAACTTGCCAGCCAGAAGCCAAACCCCATCAGGTCGCGCAGCGGATAGAGCAGGATGGTCCGCACCAGCCTGCGCTCCCGAACCACCGCTCCGCCGACGACCTCGGCCAGCAGCATACGCGTCATCAGGCTCCACGCCAGTCCGGCCAACGCTACCCGAGGCATGCCCAGCATCGTCGCGCTCGCCCATACCAGCAGGCCGAACGGAAGGCTGAACGTCAGCCCCGTCCCGAGGTGTCCCCTTGGCCGTGAGAACCGCGTGCTCCTCATCCAACGCACCTGATGCCTGACCGAATCGAGAAGGCCGGCATTCAGCACAACATGGTCGATCACATAATCCAATAGCACAACCTGCCGGCCAAGGCCGGCCACCATACTGCCGAGTACAAAATCATCGGCGCAATACTGCCCCAGCCTGCCAAAGCCGCCGATCTCCTCCACGCACTGGCGCCGCACTGCCATGGTCGGACCCAGCGCGAACTGCATCCCCTCCAGCTTTCTCGCCACCAGCACACCTGCGGCCATCTCGACGCTCATCCCGCAGGCTTCGAGCCGCGACCAGATGCTTGCAACCTGCGGCACGCCCCGGTAGAGACAGGTCACCAGACCCACACGCTCCTCTGCGAAGGGCGCAGCTACCTCGCGCAGATACCCCTGCCCAACCTGCACATCGCTATCGCTGATGGTCCAGATATCGAAGCTGGCCGCCGCCGCCATCCGTTCCAGGGAAGAGACCTTCGCATTGCTGTACGCCGGTTCGCCGCTGATCAGAAACTGCGCCGGGATCCGCGGATAGCGTGCCGCCACACGACGCGCCACCTGCAGCCCGGCGTCTGTGGTCTCCCGTGCGCAGAAAAGAAGCTCGTACTCCGGATAGTCCTGCCGAAAAAAACTCTCCAGCCGCGCTTCAAGACCGGGCTCGTTCCCATGCAGCGGTTTCAGCAGACTTACGGGCGGTCGAAAGCTGCCACGCACAAGCGACCTTCTGCGCCGCAGAAAGCCGCTCGCAGCCACCAGCACCAGCGCCGTGTAGACGGAGGAGCTCGACAGGCCCAGCAGGCCGACGCCGAGCAGCATCTTCGCGATGGAAAGCATTACCATCAGGAACTAAATCGCATTGAGACCGGACCGGCGCAGACAGACTTCCGCCGTTCGCTTCTTCTCACCAGTCCAGGAGCCAACCTACACCGTTACCTTCCGTCGAGTCCGCAGCAGACCGCCTACCGCGCCGCCCAGCGTGGACAGCAGCAGCAGAACCCCCGACACCATCGCAAATCCTGCCAGCATCATGCCCGCCCGCACCTCCGGTGAATACAGGAACCGCAGCACGTCGGGAGGTTCTGGCGTCGTTGTCGCTGCTTTTTCGATCTGCGCATGAAGCATTTGCGTCAGATCGGCATCGAACCCCGCCATGCTGTGCAGCCCGTACCGCGCGATGAGGCCTCCTGCCGCCATCGCGACCGCCAGACACGTCACCAGCGCGAGCCCAACTACGATCCCAATGCGAGCGCCGATCCCGGCATCCATCCACGCCAGCGGACGGCGCCTCTGATAGAGCGCCAGTGCGATCAGGGAGCCGCTGATCGTCCATAGCCAACTCACCAGCGTGACCGCCTCCACGCGCGCGGCCAGAAGGCACAGTACGGCTGCAATTCCGCCCACCAGCGCCGCACATCGGATCGCGGTCTTCCACTCTATCTGCCGCGGATTGGGGGGCGGGACTGCGCCGGTGCTATCGCCGTCGGGCGCGCCCGTCTGCTGCTCGTACTCCTGAAGATAAATCTGGGGGGAACCGCAGTGCGGACAGAAAGGAGACGTGCCGTCGCCAGCCGGAAGCTCCCCACCGCAACGGTGACAAAATTCGTGCATATGTAATGAAGCTATCGCAGGCCGTAGCACCCGGCAAGCGCGGTGCGTGGGCCAGCGGTGAACCTGTTGCTTCTGCGGTGAACCTACTGCTTCTGCCGATCGTCTCCGCCGTCGCCAAAGGAGAGATGCCCGGGCAGGTCCAGCGCCACCAGCCCCAATTTGGTTCCATTTCCCTCCGGATCGATCGCCACAACGTGCATGTGCTGTTTTGAACCTGCCTTCAACTCCATCTTGTCCCGCATCTGGTCATCCACCGTGATGTGGCTCTCCTTCTCGAAACCGCAGGTCAGCCCCTCCAGCGTATGGGTTGGCATGCCCACCGGCTTGTCGTTTTCGCATTGGATCACGTCCCCGTACCGCCCCAGCGCCTTGCGGTAAAACGCCGTCACCTTCTCGGAACTGTCTGCCGTCCTGTAGCTCGCCACTTTCACCCGCAGCTGGAATCCGCCAAAGCTAAGGTTCACATCGGCCGCCCCGTCGTCATTGCCGTACTTGCCCTTTTTCTTCACCAACTCCGCCCCCGGATACACCGGAAGCCCGATTCCCTCAACCACCTTGGCGTCGTTGGTCTTCACCTCCATGCCCCCGAAAGGCGTGGCAACCTTCACGTTTTCCCCGTCGCCGTGTTTGTCCGACTCCACCCGGCAGCCGCTCACCACTAAAGCCGCTAGGACCACAGTCGCCGCCAAAGCCTGTTTTGCCTGCATCTCGACCTCCGTATCTGTTGAAACAATACGCCCCGCTTGTGCCTGAAGTTCCGTCTTTTGCTTTACGAGAGTTGAGATACGCGTTTGCCCTTGCAAATCACGGAAATATGATCGATGGTGAGACTATGACGTATTCTTCTTCGCGCACCGGGCGGGGGTTCGCCGGGCTCCTGTTTCCGCTGTTGATGTTGACTGGCGCGACCTTCTCGGCCGGTGGCCAGACCGGCGCGGGAACCCAACGAACGCTCGATAAGGCTACAGTCGGGATGTCGAATCCGGGGACGGGCCAGCCAGCGGCCAGGCCCACCAGCCAGCCTTACACCGGCGATCTCTCCATCTTCGAGTATCCGGACCGCGACAAGAAGTTGCAGGTCGACCGCGTGATGGACCTGCTGGGCATCACGCCCGGAAAGAATGTCGCGGACCTTGGTGCCGGTTCGGGATGGTTCACGGTGCGGGCGGCGCGACGCGTGGCGCCCGGTGGCATTGTGCTCGCCGAAGACATCAATCCGCTGGCGATCGAGTACATCGGCAAAAGAATCGTGAAGGAGAATCTGGGGAACGTGAAGACTATCCTGGGATCGCCGGATGATCCCAGCCTGCCGGCCGGAAGCGTGGATGCCGTGTTGATGCTGAAGGTGTACCACGAGATTGCGCATCCGGTCCCGGCCATGAAGGCGCTCCAGCGGGCGCTCCGGCCGGGAGCCAAGGTGGGAATCATCGATCGCAATGGCACCGGGACCGACCATGGAGTGAAGCAGCCGATCGTGGTGAAAGAGATGGCTCAGGCCGGATATAAGCTGGTGGGCAACTACGATTTCACCAAGGCCGACGGCCAGGACTATTTCCTCATCTTTCAAACCCGGTGAGACGGCTGCGGCCCTGCCACACGTTCACCCTCTATAGCTGGGTTTCAACGGTCAGTAACAATTCGACAGGAGATGCGATGCGCGGTTGTAGTTCGTTGGCGGCAGCGGTAGTGGTCATGAGTTCTTTGGTTTGTGGCGCACAGGTACATGGCGGGGGCGGTGTCACGCTGCCCAATCCACCGGCGGTAAAGACGCAGCCGGTGGTTGATCAGTACCAGAGTGCCGACCCCAACGTGCCGACCAGGGTGACCGATCCCTATCGCTGGCTCGAAGACGCCCACAGCCCGGAGACGCGAGCCTTCATCACCGCGCAGAACGCATACACCGCCCAGTACTTCTCCCAGGTGAAGAAGCTGCCCCACGTCGCCAAGGAGATCGCGGAGCTGCTGAAGGTCGATACGATGGGCGTACCGGAGCAGCGGGGAGACCGCTACTTCTTCTCCAGGCGCAAGGCGGAGGAGAACCAGGCCTCGATCTACATGCGCAGCGGACTGCATGGAGCCGACGAGAGGCTGATCGACGCGGGCACCTTGAGCACGGACCAGAACACTTCGGTGAACATGCTGAACCTGACCGAGGATGGCGCGCTGCTGGCCTACGGGATTCGGGTGGGTGGGGCGGACGAACTGGAGGTGCATTTCCTCGATATCGCCACCCGCAAGCCGACCGCCGACATGCTGCCGCGCGCCCGGTACTACGGCGTCGATATTGCTCCGGACAAAGCAGGCGTGTATTACTCGAAGCTGTTCGCGGGTGAGGGAACCCGGGTCTTTTATCACAGGTTCGGAACGCCGGACGGAAACGATCCGATGATCCTGGGCAAGGAGTACCACGGCGAAAAGCTGGGCGAGATCGACGGTATCAGCGTGCGCGTCACGGAGAATGGACATTTTCTTGTCTTCAGCATCGGCAGAGGGGTTCCGGCCAAACGCGAGGACATTCTCATCAAGGATCTGCGCGTTGCGGATTCACCCATCGTCCCTCTGGTGTATGGCATCGACAGCCGCTTCGGCGAGTTCAACGTGGGCGACACGTTCTATGTTCAGACCGACTACAAGGCTCCGAATGGACGCATCCTGAAGGCGATCCAGGGCAAGTCGCCGGACGAGTGGCCGACCGTGATCCCGGAAGGCAAGGACGTGCTGGAATCGGTCAACGCGGTCGGCGACAAGATCTTCGTACTGCACCTGAAGGACGTGACCTCGGAGCTGACGGCCTATTCGCTCGATGGCCGCAAGCTCGGCGAGATTCCCTATCCCGGCATCGGCGCAGGCTCCACGCTGTACGGCCGTGCCGTAGACCCGGATGGCTTCTATACGTTTCAATCGATTATCACGCCACCGACGATCTATCACTACGACACAAAGACAGGGAAGTCGGAGGCCTTCTTTACCTCAAAGGTGCCGTTCGATTCCAGCCACTATGAGGTCAAGCAGGTCTTCTACACTTCGAAGGATGGCACGAAGGTGCCGATGTTTATCGCGGGCAAGAAGGGGTTGAAGCGCGACGGAAGCGAACGTCTGCTGATGACCGGCTATGGCGGCTTCGCGCTGAGCGAAACCCCCGTCTGGAACCCGGAATATGCATGGTGGATGGAGGAGGGCGGATGGTTCGCGCTGCCGAATCTGCGCGGCGGCGACGAGTATGGCGAAGCCTGGCATAAAGCGGCCATGTTTGAGAAAAAGCAGAACGTGTTTGACGACTGGTTTGCAGCGGCCGAGTATCTGATCGCCAACAAGTACACGTCGCCCGAGCATTTCGCCATCCGCGGGCGTCGAACGGCGGCCTGCTGATGGGCGCTTCGATGACCCAGCGGCCGGACCTCTTCGGGGCGATCTGGTGCGGCTATCCGCTGCTCGACATGCTGCGCTACCAGCGCTTCGAGATGGGCAGGACGTGGACCACCGAGTATGGGTCCGCCGAGAATCCGAAGGACTATCCGTACATCCTGAAGTATTCGCCGTACCAGAATGTAAAGTCCGGCACGAAGTATCCTGCGATCTTCTTCTTTACCGGCGACGGCGATACGCGCGTGGACCCGATGAATGCGCGGAAGATGACGGCATTGATGCAGTCGGCGAACTCCAGCGGCCGCCCGATCCTGTTGCACTACAGCCTGAAAGGTGGCCATAGCGCAGGTATCTCGCAGACCCAACTGGTACAGGACTACGCGGACGAGATGGCGTTCCTTTGGACCGAAACCGGCGCGAAGTAGCCCCGCGGAAGGCTACTTGCGGGCCGAGGTCCTGGTCTTCGCGGCGGGCTCGCTCCCCGCTTCCGCAATTGCGGCGTCCAGCATCTGGTAGAGCTGTGTCACATCGGTTACCTGGACGTAGCCCTTGCGGGTGACGACGAAGATGGTCGGGGTTTGAGTAAGGCCGACGCGCTCGCCGAGCGTATAGTCGGCGCGGACCTCGGCGGCGAACAGGCCGGTGGGGTCGATCACAAACGGCATCTCGCGGCCGTGCGTCTGGAAATACTTTTGCGTGAAGGCGTTGAGATCGTCCTTCGAGGCGATCGAGGTCTGGCTGGCGAAGACGGCGCGGCGATAGTCTTCGGCAGCCTGAGGCGAAATCTTGTCCTGGATGTAGCGGGCGATCACCGCGGCGTCGAAGCTCCAGATGTGCATCTTCAACGGGAAGTCGTGGCGCAGAAGCGGAATCTTGTACTTTTCGGCTGCCGCATGGACGATCGGGAAGGCGCGGGCACAGGCCGGGCACTCCAGGTCTTCGAACTCATAGATTGCGACCTTCGAGCCCGCAGGGGCGCGCAGCATGGAGGTGTCGCGGAAGGTGGTTCCACCCTGCTGGGCAAAAGCCGGGGTAACTGCCGGGACGGCAAGCAGAAGAGCGGCGGCGAGGACGATGCGGTTCAGGGAAGTGTTCACGGAAGTAAGACGCATAGGCTTATGTTTCGTATTTTAGCCGAGGCGGGGCCCGGGCGATGCCGAAGCCAGCAAGAGAGATGGGATCGCGGTCTTCGGCTGAATTCCACCCCCTCTACCGAGGCATTTTGGCGCGAGATATGCTCCAAGAGGCCGCCGCCGCCATTTTGCTCCTGGTTTTCGCATCCATGGCGGGGGTATGGCACTCTAAAGAAAGAGCATGAATGTTCCATTCCATTTTCTGAAGAGAGCGAGGGCTTGCGCGCTGGCGCCCGTTTTGTGTGTGCCCGCAGTGTGTGTGCCCGTCGCCCAGGCGTATGCGCAGAACACGGCGGAGCTGCCCCAGGCGCCTGTGCCACATCTCGCCGCAACCAAGCTACCGGACGGCATCGTCGTGGACCAGCCGACTCCCGCCGCGTTGCCGTTGAGTCTGGACGACGCGATCGACCGCGGCATAAAACGCAACCTTCAGATGCAACTGGTAGTTCAGAACGAGCGGCTGGTGCACGGCGAACTGCTGACGGTCGAGAACAATCTGCTGCCTAGCCTGACGGCGCGCGCGGACTCGGAGGCGCAGGAGATCGACCTTGCCGCGATGGGATTCAAGGCGTCCTCGCTGGCGGGTCTCGGTCTACCGGCTGGAACTTTCCCCACCATCGTCAAGGTAAATACGACCGAGGCAGAGATCAGCGCGAATCAAACGCTGTTCAACGTGCCCGCGTATTACCTGTACCGCGCGGCCCAGAAGGCAGGCACGGTAGCGAACCTGACCACGCTGAACCTGCGGGGCGGCGTTACCCTGGGCGTCGGAACGCAATACCTGCGGGCACTGGCGGATGCGTCGCAGATCGAGAACGCGCAGGCGCTCGAAAAAGAGGATGAGGTGGTGCTGCAGCAGGCGGCGGCCTCGCACGATGCGGGCGTCGGAACGAACCTCGATGTGCTGCGGGCGCGGGTACAGTTGCAGACCCAGCAGCAGACCCTGATCAACGCGGAGAACACGTTCGCGAAGGACAAGATTGCGTTGAACCGGATGATCGGGCTGCCCGCCGGCCAGGAGATCGCGCTTACCGATCATGCCCCTTATGCGGAGTACGCGGAGTTGCCGCTCGACGATGCGATGCGGCTTGCCTTCCAGCGACGCAAGGACCTGCTGAGCCTGCAGGCGCAGTTGGAGGTGGCGGCGCAGACCCGCAAGGCAGTCCGGGCAGAGCGTCTGCCGACACTTGCTTTCAACGGCTTCTACGGGGTTCTCGGCGAGACGACGGGCCTCTACCACGGCGTCTTTGCGGCTACCGGCAAGGTCAGCGTACCGATCTTCCAGGAAGGTCAGTTGCGGGGAGAGCGCGAGGTTGCCGATGCCCAGGTGCTGGGTTTGCGCCAGCAGATCGAGTCGCTGCGTGTCTCCATCGAGCAGCAGATTCGAGCCAGCATGTTGGACGTGCAGTCCTCGAACGACCTTGTCAAGGTGGCGCGCAGCAACGTCGATCTTGCGACCGAGGAGCTACAGCAGGCCACAGACCGGTTCGCCGCCGGGGTGGACGACAATCTGCCGGTGGTGCAGGCGCAGGCGGTGCTGGCGGATGCGCAGAGCAGGCTGGTTCAGACGCTCTACCAGTACAACCAGTCGAAGCTGACGCTGGCCCGGAATACCGGGGTGGTGGAGTCGCAATACAAGGTCTATCTGGGGCGGTAGAATACTGGGGCGGTAGAATAGGAAGGTTCGGCGTTCCAGGCAGGATGTCTGTTTGCTGTGCAAGAACAGTTGTTGCCGGGTGGCTATACGGTGGTCGAGTAAGTCAACCCATGAAGGTGAGATAGAACGAAATGTTACGCAAGTTGCTGAAATCGAAGATTCACCGCGCCACCATCACCCGTTCGGACCTGAACTATGAAGGCAGCATCGCGGTCGATGCGGACCTGCTCGAGGCAGCCGATATCCAGCCATTTGAAGCCGTACATGTGTGGAACGTGACCAACGGAAGCCGGTTGCAGACCTACGCGCTGGCGGTTGAACCGGGAGGCGGCGAGATTTGCCTGAACGGCGCCGCAGCACGTCTCGCGCAGGCCGGCGATGTCATCATCATCGCGAGCTTCGCGTGGCTCGATGAACGTGAAGCGGCAAGCGCGAGCCCTAAGCTGGTGTTTGTCGATGGAAAAAATAAGATTGTCGGAATCACGGAGCCGTTGAAAGACAAAATCTAACCCACTCGCGACCCACATGGTACACAAGCGCTTGTGGGCATAGTTTCAATTTCGTCAGTCTAGCGACGGGCGATGATACGATGTCGGCATGAGAATGCCGGGCCGATCATCGCCAATGCTGTTGGCGTACTGGGCAGTTGTGGGTGGTCTCATCTCCACGATTACGTTTGCTCCGGCCGTTATAAATCTTCTGCATTTTCATCGCGGTAATGGTGCGGCCTGGACCATCCCATTGTCCCAGCCGGTGCTGTTTGCTCTCTTTTCCAGTCCGCTGCTCGGAGGATTTGCACTCTCACTTTGGGCGGAGCGCCGGCTGCGGAAGGGCATAGAGGCCCACATCTGGACCGACACGCAGCTGGAATCCTTACGTCGAGGGTTTGACCATGCAGTGTGGAAATGGGTGGCCGTTTCCGCGCTTGCTACATGCTTCATTTGCCTTATGCTGTACTCTGGCACCCCTTATCGTATGAGCCTGTTCTGGGTAGTGTTTCTGCCCCTTCAGAGAATAACGCACCTGCACCGGACCCTCAGACCTGCGACAAGTTCCAGCCAGCTTTTGGACCTGAGGAGTATCGCGCCGATTCGATCGGAGCATTGGGGTAATGCACCTCGGGATGCTTCTCTTTAGCGGAGGCCTTCACCTCCACGACAGCGAATTCCGGGGCGTCTCATTTGAAGGTGTAGAGGTCGCCAGCATTCAGAGGTAGTTTCACCGTCGGTTGGCTCTCCCATGCCGATCATGAACTCTGAATAAAGTTACAGCACGCTCCGGTGCAGTGCGTTTCAGCCGCGCCTTCCTCACAGATCGAAAGCTGCACACATCTGAAGTGTGAAAACATAGGGCATGGCGGACGGCGGGCAACGGCTGGAGTTGGCAACGGCAGACTACCGATCCGCATTCCAGTCGCGCGACTTCCGGCTCTACCAGACGGCTCGGTTGATGGTGATCCTCGGCGCTGAGGCGCAGTCGGTCGCGGTCGCCTGGCAGGTGTATGCCATCACCCACTCGGCGCTCGATCTGGGCTATACGGGCCTGGCGCTCTTCCTTCCCGGGCTCTTCGTTATGCTGGCGGCGGGTCACGCGGCGGACCGCTACGACCGCCGCAACATCATTCTGCTCTGTTACGGCCTGCAGGCCTGCTGCACCGCCGCGCTGCTGTGGCTTTCGTTGAGTGCGACCGCGCTGAAGGATGGACGAATCTGGCCCATTTATGCGGTTCTGGTCGGAATAGGGCTGGGCAGGGCGTTCAGCGGACCGGCAGCCAGCGCAATGCTGCCCAGTCTCGTCCCCAAGGAGCACTTCGTCAACGCGGTGACCTGGGGCGCCACCGTCTACCAGATCGCGAATATGTCCGGGCCCGCCGTCGGAGGAATCCTGTTCACGCTGCCGCTCGCAGGCGCAGTCGCGATGTGGAACGGCGCGCCGATCGTCTACGGGTTCACGCTGCTCATGCTGCTCGGCTTCCTCGTTCTCGTAAGCATGATCCGGACGAAGATGGAACGGACAGAACAGAAGGCCTTCAGCGTCAAAACCATGCTCGCCGGACTGGAGTATGTCTGGCACGCGAAGCTTCTGCTCGGCTCGATCTCGCTCGACCTCTTCGCCGTGCTGCTGGGTGGCGCGGTCGCGCTGCTGCCCATCTTCGCGACCGACATCCTGCACGCCGGACCCCGCGGTCTGGGCCTGCTGCGAGCCATGCCTTCGGTCGGGGCGCTGGCCGTCTCGCTGACCATGGTCGTCCGGCCCATCAAGCGGCGCGCGGGCCTGCTGATGCTGACCTGCGTCGGCATCTTCGGCGCGGCTACGGTCGTCTTCGGGCTCTCAAAGAGCATCTGGCTCAGCTCCGCTGCTCTGATCGTCGTAGGCGCCAGCGACATGGTCAGCGTGGTCATCCGATCCAGCATCCTGCAGCTTGCGACGCCTCCCGAGATGCGCGGCCGGGTCAGCGCGGTCAACTGGCTCTTCATCGGCGCTTCCAACGAGTTTGGCGAGTTCGAAAGCGGTCTGACCGCCCATTGGTGGGGAGCGGTGCGCGCCGTCGTGATCGGCGGCATCGGCTCCATGGTCGTCACTGCGAGCGCAGCGGGCCTGTTTCCCCGGTTGCGCCGGGCCGACGCCCTGACCGCCGATTCGCTGATGGAGGCCGATCAGGAGTTGAGTGTAGCCGAGCCGGTGGATTAGAGTTCAGAAACGAGGAATAGCGAATGGAAAATGGAGCGAAGGCGGCCATTGCGGCCAGCGTCGTGCTGGTGCTGGCGGTGGGCATACGGGTCGGGCTGATCTATCGGGAACGCAACGCTCCGGACAAGGCGTTCAAGCCGGCTGCGCGCGAGGTGATTCCCGCGGACGATCTCGTCTTCCTCAAGCATAAGCGCCCGTCATCGCTGGCCGATGTCAAGGAGCTGAAGGGCTCGACCGTTTGGGTCTCAGCCGGCGGCCAGTTGGAGTTCTACCCCTATGCGGGCCATACGGTGCAGTACGGCAAGAGCGCAGGCACCCTGCTCGGGGCTGAGCCGCTGGCGATAAAGGATTTTGTGGAGCAGGTCGCTCCCAAATCGGCCACCCACCGCATCCCCGGCGGCGACAAGCAGGTGCTGATGGTCTTCACGCGGGCGAACGATCCGAAGGAGTACGCGGTGCCCGTCGGCTATCGGCAGGCTGGCCAGTACACCTTCTACACGGATGAAGTTCTCTTCTACGACGACCCGCACGAGCTCTACAAGCACTGGGGCCCGGCGATCTGGAAGGCCGTCGATGCACACCAGGTTATTCTCGGCATGAACGAGCGCCAGGTCGAACTTGCTCTCGGTCAGGTAAGCAACAGCACAAGCAAGACCTACGGAAACCGCATGGTCGTCTTCGCCAACCTTGGCAAGCCAATTGCCGTCACGTTCGTGAACAACAAGGTGACGGCGTTCCGCGCCGACCAAGGTTATTAAAGCTGATTTCGAATGGGAATACACCGCAAAAGCTGTCCTGCCGGACGGGCCTCCTGCGCGGAGGGCGGCCACTTCGTGGCGCGTATACCGGTCTTGACCACATCTGCTGCGCTGGCCCTTCCTCTGGTCGGGATCAAGATCCTGCTCTAGAAGTGGCGGAGGGTTTCGGTTATGGGTGTTGGGCGCGGGTCAAAGTCGGTGGCGATGGGGTCGACGGTGTGATCGGAGGTGCGTTCGAGGGAGCGGCTGACGATATCACGGGAGCCGAGGCCGACGGCTAGCGAGAGGGTGAGGACGATGCCGCCGAAGAGGATCCCGAAGGCAAGTTCGACGACTACACCGCCGATCTGGAGGTGATCGAGCACCATGGCGGCGGTGAGGACCAGGACGAGCCACTTGACGCCCATCGACAGGAAGCGGGCGTACTGGAGCTTTGCGTTGACGGCCCCGATGAGGACGGAACGGGCGAGGAACCGGGCGATGACGGTGCCGGCAATGAGCAGGATGATGGCGCCGACCGAATGGGTGAGGTAAGGCAGGACGATGAGGGAGACCGGGGCGTCGCCGGGATACGCGGCGTCGAAGGCCGAGATGCCGATGAAGAGGCCCAGCACGACGCAGGCCCAGAAGGCGGTTCGGGCGACCAGCGCGGTGGGGCTGTGGGATGGAGCCCAATCGCTGACGTTGCCGCTCTGGTTGCGGGAGATGCGCTCGTCGAATTTGACCGAGGTGAGGACGCGGCGCAGCAGTGCGGCCAGGCCAATGCCAATGGCGGTGAGGACGAAGACGGCCAGGAAGAGCGCGAGCAGGGCGGGCAGGAAGCTGGCGAGCTTGAAGAGCACACGGTGTGCGGACTGCCTTAGCGCTAGATCGACTTGTTGCCACATGGCGGAATCTCCTTACGGGTGCTGGACCTTCTCTTTTTCGCGTCGCTGCTGGATGGTGCGGGCTATGGGTTGAAACGGTCGGGCCAGCGCCAGCGTGAAACGAGGTAGGGTTTGTCGGCTTCGAAGACGGTCGCCAGCTCTTCAATGTGCTTGTCTGCGGCCGTGCCGCTGCTGGTGAGAAGGAGATGGGAGGCGACCCAGGCGAGATAGAGCGGGGTGAGTGCGCCGAGAAGGTGGCCGCGGTTAATGGTGCGGAGGCGGTAGGCCAGGATGAAGTCGTAGACGATGCGAGCCCAGAGGCTGTCGGGCATGCGGAAGCTGGCGGGTGGCATGGCAGAGAGCCGTTTGAGGCCGAGCAGCGAGTTTGGAGGCAGGACGAGGGACCATATCTCGTGGAGGTTGGTGTAGGCGAGCTGGAAGGCGTCGAGCATGGGGGCGAGGTCCGATGGGCTCTCGATGGACGCGGTGGTCTGTGGCTGGGGACGGGGGGCTTGAGAGGCGCGGGCGCGCTGCCAGAAGGCGGCGCGGGCGTCGACTTCAGCGAAGAGAGAGCTGGCGATCTGAGCCAGCAGGGAGTTGAGGTCGGAGGCGACGGGATGGGGTGTGGCGCGGTTGCCTACTTCAACCTCTGTGATGATGAAGTTGGCGGTTGCCGCCTCGGCCACAGGCCAGATCAGGGCATCGTTCTGGTTTCCTGCGGTGAACTTCTGGCTGGCCATGGCGAGGCGCTCTGCCATGCGGGGCGAGAGCCCGACGTCGATGGCGAGGGGGAAACGCGGGCGGGCGTTGAAGAGGGCGCGTGTGACGGGATAGAGGATGGCTGAGTTGATCAGGCCTTCTCGTGGGCCGAGGGTGTAGCGCGCCATGACGAGGTCGGCGGAGGGGGTTGCGGCGGCCAGGGCGCGGATCGCTTCGGGATGGAGGGTGTGGGATTCTGCGCCGAGCAGGAGGCAAGCGCTGGCGTGATTTTCCTGCAGCAGCTTGAATGCATTGAGATAGTCGGCCGCGGTGAGAACCCAACCGGAGGCAGGGACCGCGGTGGCGGTGTAGGGCAGAAGGCGGAGCGGTCCGATGGGTGCGGTGGCGGGCGGCGGGTCCGGCGTGGCCACGAGAACGGCCTGGTCGGGAAAAGCCAGGGCGACGTTGGCGAGGGTGATTTCGAGCGCATCGGAGGGCAGAGACGCCAGGCTTACGAGGAGGCTGCCGTGGGAAGAGGCTGACTCTGTGGCTGCGACGATGTTGGTTTGGGTGGAAGCCATCGTTCTCTGAACCTTCTCCGGAATGCGGTTAGCAGGTGGTGCGGCGGTTGGCCGTACGGTGAGTCTGGACCGAACACAGATCCTGCGGTGTCTCCAGTGAGTTTACCGCCAGATCGAAAATTCCTGCTTGCGTTTGACTGAATCACTTCAAGAATAGAGAGCGCAGTCGATAGCACTACCGGGAGCGGCATCTTATTTGCTCCAACGCGGGACGGCGTGCATCTTAATGTCTGCCGTGCGTGTTCGGGCTTCAGTCAGGAAGGATGCAGGCACGGGTATGCGCGGTTACTGGTCTGGCCTGCATGCAATCTTTGGGCTGCATACAATTCTCTGGGCTGCATGTAATCAATGGGATGCGCGGAAAGGATGACAGGTGGAGAAGAAGGAGAAGAGCAAGGAGGCGCTGCACGGCTCGGCGATTGAGGACTATGGCTTGATTGGCGATCTTGAGACGGCGGCGCTGGTATCGCGTGAGGGATCGATCGACTGGCTATGCTGGCCTACGTTTTCGTCGGGAGCATGTTTCGCGGCTCTGCTGGGCACACGCGATCACGGCTTCTGGAAGATCGCCCCCGTGGGCAAGGTGAGGTCGAACCTGCGGCGGTATCAACCGGACACACTAGTCATGGAGACGAGTTTTGTCACCAAAGACGGCGAGGTGTGCCTGACCGACTTTATGCTGCGCAAGGGCAGCCATTCGCATGTGATCCGGATGGTTCGCGGGGTGCGGGGGAAGGTTGCGATGGCGATGGAGATCGCCGTCCGCTTCGATTATGGAAGAACGATTCCCTGGGTCACGTCGGAGGGCAACGAATTGCGGGCGGTGGCGGGGTCGGACGAGGTTGTGCTGCGGACGAAGGTGCCGATGCGCGGCGAAGGGATGTGCACGCGCAGCGATTTTACGGTGCGAAAGGGCCAGACGGTGAGCTTCACGTTGACGAACGTGTCGTCGCTGGGGAATCTTCCGATCGAACTGGATGTCGAGAAGGCGCTGTCGGAGACGCAGAAGTTGTGGAAGAGATGGGCGAAGAAGAGTAAGTACAAAGGAAAATATGCGGAGGCAGTGTCTCGCTCGCTGATCACGCTGAAGGCGATGACGTACAGGGTTTCGGGCGGCATGGTTGCGGCAGTGACGACTTCGCTGCCGGAGGAGATTGGCGGCGAGCGCAACTGGGACTATCGGTATTGCTGGCTGCGGGATACTGCATTCGCCCTTTTAATTTTAATGCTGGCAGGTTACGTGGAGGAGGCGGTGGCGTGGCGGATGTGGCTGCTGCGGGCGGTGGCGGGCGCTCCGGACCAGGTGCAGACGATCTACGGGATCTGCGGCGAGCGGCAACTGGTGGAATGGGAGGCCGCGTGGCTGCCGGGGTATGAAGATTCGCTTCCGGTGCGGATCGGAAATGCCGCGGCGGGTCAGTTTCAACTGGATGTCTTTGGCGAGGTTTCGGCGGCACTGGCCCGGACGCCGCAGGCCGAGGCAGGTATACGGGTTTCGGCGATCTCGCTGCAGGCATCGCTGATCGACCATCTGTGCAAGATATGGCAGGAGCCGGACGACGGGATCTGGGAGACGCGTGGCGGCACACAGCATTTTGTGCATTCGAAGGTGATGGCGTGGGTGGCGCTGGATCGTGCGATCAAGCAGCATGAGCAATATGACGGCAAGGGAGACGTGAAGCGCTGGAGAAAAAATTGCGACATGATTCACAAGGAGGTCTGCGAAAGAGGATTCAACAAGAAGATGAACAGCTTTGTGCAGGCTTATGGGTCCAGGCAACTGGATGCCTCGTGTCTGCGGCTTGTACTGGTGGGTTTCCTGCCGCCGGAAGATCCGCGCATTCGAGGGACGATCGAGGCAATCGAAAAACATCTGATGAAGGATGGGCTCGTCGAGCGGTATGACACGAAGAAGACGAAAGACGGGCTGAAGGGCGGCGAAGGCGTGTTTCTCGCCTGCAGCTTCTGGATGGTGACAAATCTTTGGCTGATCGGGCGCAAGGAGGATGCAACCGGGTTGTTCGAGCGGCTGCTTGCGCTGCGCAATGATGTGGGTCTGCTGTCGGAGGAGTACGATCCGGTGGGCAAACGCATGGTGGGGAACTTTCCCCAAGCGTTGTCGCACATTGCGCTGATCCATGCGGCATTCGTCTTGTCCGGCGTATGGCGTCCGGAGAGCAGCCAGGGCGGCAGGGCACATTGATGCGGTAAGGCGAGGCGCCTTCGGGGTGCAACCAACCTGCAGTGCGCTGACTCTAATGGCCAAGTTGCCTTTCTTTTCTGCCCTGGCCTCCTACATACCCTGTTGTGATCGGTTGATGATGATTCGTGTTCCCAGTTCCACGTATAGAGTGCAGTTGCATAAAGGTTTCACGTTCGACGATGCAGCGGGCATTGCGGAGTACCTGCACGAGCTGGGTATTTCGCACGTGTACAGCTCGCCGTATCTGCAGGCGGCCCCGGGAAGTATGCACGGGTACGACGTTGTGGACCACCAGAATGTGAATAGCGAACTTGGTGGCGCGGAGGCGCACGAGCGATTCTGCGCGCGGCTGGGGGAGGCGGGGCTGGGGCAGGTGCTGGATATTGTTCCGAACCACATGTCGCTGGGCAAGGAGAACCGCTACTGGTGGGACGTTTTGGAGAATGGGACCTCGAGCCGCTACGCTTCGTTCTTCGATATCGACTGGCAGCCGCAGGAAGAGCGCCTGCGCGACAAGGTGCTGGTACCGATTCTCGGCGACCAGTACGGGCGGGTGCTGAAGGATGGCGGGATCAAGGTGAATCGGGCCGGCACGGCCTTTCAGGTGGAGTGTGCAGGCCAGACGCTACCGGTGGCGCCCCCTTCGCTGGCGGTGATTCTTTCGCCCGCGGCGGAGTATGCGAAGTCGGACACGTTGAATTTTCTGGCGGCATCTTTCGGGCGTTTGCCTGCGCCGGAGTATGTGGACCGCGGGACCATTCTGGCGCGGCAACGGGACAAGAAGGTGCTGTTCCACCTGCTGGAGCGGCTGTGCGCGGAGGAGCAGGGAATCTGTGAGGCGATCGACCGGTCGGTGGCGGAGTTGAACGGCAACCTGGACGCGCTCGACGACTTTCTTAATCAGCAGAATTACCGGCTGGCGTACTGGAAGACGGCGGACCAGCAGTTGAGCTATCGGCGGTTCTTCGATGTGAATACGCTGATCGGGCTGAGGGTGGAGCGGCAGTATGTGTTCGAGGAGACGCATGCGCTGATTCTCGACTGGCTGCGGCGAGGCGTTCTGGATGGGGTGCGGGTGGACCATCCCGATGGGCTCCGCGATCCACTGGAATATTTCCGTAGGCTTCGCGAGTACGCGCCGGATGCGTGGGTGATCGGCGAGAAGATTCTGGAGCCGGGTGAGTTTCTGCGCCAGAACTGGCCCATCGAAGGGACGAGCGGGTACGATTTTTTGAACGTCGCGGCGGGCGTGCTGGTAGCGCCGGAGGGGATGATGGAGCTGTCCTCGATCTACGGCGAGTTTACGCAGCAGCCTACGAACTTCGACGCTGTCGCGCATGAGAAGAAGGTGAACGTTACACAGGAGGCGCTGGGGAGCGACGTCAATCGTTTGACCACGATTTTTGTGGAGATCTGCGAGGCCAATCGCGACCGGCGGGATTACACCCGGGCGGAGATCAGGCGGGCGATTCGCGAGGTGGCCGCGTGTTTTGCGATCTATCGAACGTATGTGGTGCCGGAGCGTGATGAGATCACGCAGGAGGACAGGGAGTACATTAGGCAGGCGATCGAATGCGCGAAGGCGGAGCGGCAGGACATCGACGACGGCCTGTTCGACTTTCTTCACGACGTGTTGACGATGAAGGCGAAGGGTAAGAAGGAAAGTGAATTTCTGCTGAGGTTTCAGCAGTTCGCCGGGCCGGTGATGGCGAAGGGTGTGGAGGACACGGCGTTCTATTGCTACAACCGGTTGACGGGCATGAACGAGGTGGGAAGCAATCCCGGGCGCGACGGGCTGAGCGTGGGCGAGTTTCACCGCTACTGCGAGAAGATGCAGGCGACGCACCCGGCGACGATGACGACGCTTTCGACACACGACACCAAGCGCAGCGACGATGTGCGAGCGCGTCTGGCGGTTCTATCGGAGTTGCCGGGGCGGTTTGGGGCGCTGGTGCAACGGTGGTCCCGGATGAACAATGCATTCAAGACGAAGCGGCCGGGAGCGGAGGCGATGCCGGACCGCAATACGGAGTACTTCTATTACCAGACGCTGATTGGCGCGTGGCCGATCTCGTACGAGCGTGTGCAGGGCTACATGCTAAAGGCGGTGCGCGAGGCGAAGCAGCAGACCTCGTGGGTGGCGAATAACAAGGATTTCGAAGATGCGATGAATACGTTTATCGAATGCACGCTGAAGTATGCGCCGTTCGAGCGGGAGATGCAGCAGTTTGTGCAGAGGATACAGGATGCGGCCCGGGTGAACTCGCTGGCGCAGACGCTGCTGAAGCATACGGCTCCGGGTGTGCCGGATCTGTACCAGGGGTCGGAGCTTTGGGACTTCAGCCTGGTGGACCCCGATAACCGAAGGCCGGTGGACTACAGGCTGCGCCATCGGCTGCTGCAGGAGTTGAAGCAGATGCGCGGAGCCGATGTGGCGGGGCAGGTGATGAGGCGTGCGGACGAGGGACTGCCGAAGATGTGGACGATCCGTCATGCGCTTCTGCTGCGGCGGGAGAGGCCTGAGTGGTTCGGCGCCGGGGCGGCCTATGTGCCGCTGGAGGTGGACGGGGAGAAGCACGACCATGTGATCGCTTACCTGCGCGGCGATGCGGTAGCGACGGTGGTTCCGCGGCTGACATACATGCTCGCCGGTGCGTGGAAGGACACGGTGGTGGCGCTGCCTGCGGGGAGATGGAGGAATCGTCTGACGGGGGCGAGCGTCGAGGGTGGTGCGGTCGCGGTGAAGGGTCTGTTGAGGGATTTTCCTGTGGCGCTGCTGGTGCGCGAAGGGGCGGAGGGTGGTGGACGCAATGCATGAGTTTACGGTGTGGGCTCCGAAGGCAGAGAAAATTGCCGTAAAGATCATTGCCGTAAAGACCGGCGATACGCTGCACGCGATGAGCGGACCGGATGAGTGCGGCATATGGAAGGTGGCGGTCGAGGAGGCGCGCGCCGGCACGGACTACTGGTTCGTGGTGAACGACGATACGACGCCTTATCCCGATCCGCGTTCGTTGTGGCAGCCGGACGGCGTACATGGCGCTTCCAGGGTGTACGACCATGCGGCGTTCCGGTGGAGCGATGGCGGGTGGAATGCGCCTCCGCTTGAAAGCACCGTGATCTATGAACTCCACGTGGGGACGTTTACGGTGGAAGGCACGTTCGACGCGACGATCGACAAGCTGGATTATCTGGCTGAGCTTGGCCTGACGCATATCGAACTGATGCCGGTGGCAGCTTTTCCGGGCGGCTACGGATGGGGATACGATGGGGCTTCGCTGTTTGCCGCGACGGAGTTATACGGCGGACCGGACGCACTGAAGCGCCTTGTGGATGCGTGTCACGCGCGTAAGCTGGCGGTGCTGCTGGATGTGGTCTACAACCACTTCGGACCGGTAGGGAACTACACCGGCGTGTTTGGGCCGTACATCACCGATAAACACCATACGCCGTGGGGAGGTGCAATCAACTTCGAGCGCGAGGGGAGCGACGAGGTGCGGCGGTTCTTCTGCGATAACGCGCTGATGTGGATGCGGGATTATCACATCGATGGCCTGCGGCTGGATGCGGTGCACGAGTTTATGGATCGGTCGGCGGTTAACTTTATGGAGCAGTTGGCGGCGGAGGTGGATAACCTGTCGACCAGGTTGGGGCACAGGCTGGTGCTGATCGCGGAGAGCGATTTGAACGATCCACGGTTGGTGACCCCGCGTGAAGCAGGCGGCTACGGCATCGATGCGCAGTGGAGCGACGACTTTCATCATGCGTTATTCACGGTCTTGAACAATGGCGGCGACGCTACCGGGTACTACTCCGATTTCGGTACACTTGGCGATGTGGCGAAGGCGTTGACGAAGGTTTTTGTATATGACGGCGCCTACTCTGGATTTCGGAAACGCGTTCATGGGCGGCCGGTGGGGCGGTTATCGGCGCATCACTTTCTTGGGTTCATCCAGAATCATGACCAGATTGGAAATCGGGCGGTGGGCGACCGGTTGCAGGACGTGATCGGGTTCGACCGGTCCAAGGTCGCGGCGGGGCTTGTGCTGACGGCGCCGTTCATCCCGATGATCTTCGAAGGCGAGGAGTACGCGGCTTCGACGCCGTTTCAATACTTCGCGGATCATGAGGACGCGGAGATGGCCAAGGCCGTGAAGGCGGGACGCCAGGCGGAGTTTGCGGCATTTGGATGGAACGCGGAAGATATTCCCGATCCGGAAGACCGCAAGACGTTCGAGCGATCGAAGCTGAACTGGGATGAGGTGCATGAGGGCAGGCATGGGGAGATGCTGGAGTGGTTTCGCAAACTGATCAAGCTGCGGCGCGGGTCCGCCTGCCTGAACGATGGAGACCTGGGACATGTGAAGGTGGAGTTCGACGAGGCCAAGCGGTGGCTGACGATGGAGCGCGGTCAGGTGAAGGTGTATTGCAACCTTGGCACAGGGCCGGCGGAGTTCGAGAACCCGGGGGGAGCCCCGATGCTGTTGGCGTCCAGCGAGGCGGTCTCGGCCGCAGGCGGAAAGGTCGTGCTGCCGCCGGACAGCCTGGCGGTTGTGTCGAGCGAGGCGGTATAGCACGTAGAATTGCACTCGACATCTGACAGTAGAGCTGCGCGAGAAAGTGCATGACGAGTATGCCTAGCTGTGCAGCCGGGGGGGGGATATAGTGGCGATCCTTATATTCAATAGAAAAACTTATTCCAGTTGGGTATAATAGAGCGACCTCGGCGGCGGCGCAGCCTCGGCCTCAGGCCGGTCATTGTAAGCGGGTGCGGCATCCAGCCACACTGCATAAATGCGTGTAAAACCGCTAAGCGCGGAAACTTTTGAGTCTCTCGTTCGTCTTCCAACAGACCGGCACTATCGAACACGGAAGCACGCGTGGTATGTCCAGGCAGAGCAGAAGATATTATGAGGATGGACCTGATGGCTAAACGAAACGCGCTCTCTCTGGCAGCCGTGTTGTTCGCCTGCTTTGTGTTGGCGTTCTCCGGACTTTTAGCCGGCGGTGTGAATGCGATGGTTCAGGCGCCCGCGTCCGCGGCGGCAACGCGAGAGATCGGTACCGTGAAGGCGACCTCCGGCGGAAGCATGACGCTGACCACGGATGCGGGGCAGCAGGTCGAGGTGAGCGTGGCCGATGGTGCGCGAATTCTGCAGCTTGCGCCAGGCAGCACAGACCTGAAGACCGCTCAGGCAATTACGCTCTCGGACATCGCTACGGGAGACCGCGTGCTGGTGACGGGTAAGGTCGGCGAGACGGCAGGCAGCTTTGCGGCGTCGCGCGTGATCTTGATGAAGTCGGGCGATATTGCGCAGAAGCATGAGATGGAGCAGGCCGACTGGCAGAAGCGGGGTACCGGCGGCATTGTGAGCGCGGTGGATCCGAGTACAGGGGTGCTGACGGTTTCGTCCGGCGCAAAGAAGATCCAGTTGAATACGTCCAGCAATACCAAATTCCGGCGTTATGCGGGCGATTCGGTGAAGTTCGAGGATGCCGTGCCGGGTACGCTGACGCAGATTCAGCCGGGCGATCAGGTGCGGGTGCGCGGGGCGAAGTCCGAGGATGGCTCGTCGGTCCAGGCTGAAGAGGTGGTCAGCGGCTCGTTCAAGAATCTTGCGGGGGAGATTGCCTCGCTCGATGCGGCGAACGGGACGGTGACGTTGAAAGACCTTGCCACCAAGAAGGTGGTGACGGTGAAGTTGACCGCGAACTCCAGCGTGCGGGTGTTGCCACCGGAGGCTGCGGCGCGTTTTGCGGCGAGGGCGCGGGGCGGCGCTGGTGGCGGTGGGCATGCTGGAGCGGCCAGCGGTGCTTCGGGTAGCGGTGCAATGGCTGACGGCGCTTCGCGGGCGGGAGGACAGGCAGGGCAGGGCGCGGGGAGAACAGGCGAAGGCAGAACGGCGGCGGGCGATCTTTCGCAGGTGGTGAATCGGCTTCCTGCCGGGTCTATCGGCGATTTGAAGGTTGGGGATGCGGTGATGATCGTGGCGTCGCAGGCCAGTCCGGGAAGCGGCGTACTGACGGCGGTGACCCTTTTGTCGGGTGTAGAGCCGATCCTGGCTGCGACGCCAAGCGGGAGTCCGGCCATGACCTTGTCTCCATGGAGCATCGGCTCGGGTGAGCCTGAGGGCGGCGGCCAATAGCTTCGACACTGAACTGTAACGATGAATTTTCTTGAGGAGTAGTGGATGTCATTTCGTAGGATGCTGCAGTTGGTTTTACTTTTTTCGATCGCCGTACTGCCGATGGTTGCCCGGGCTCAACAGGGGGGCGCGACAGTGCGCGGGCTGGTTGCCGATCCAGATAGCGCAGTGATTCCAGGGGCGACGGTAATCCTGACACCCGCGACCGGTAAGGCGCTGAGCACGCAGTCGCAGAGCGATGGGACGTATGTGATGACGGGTGTGCCGGCAGGGACATATGCCTTGACCGTCACGATGGAGGGCTTCGCTTCGTTTGTGAAGCAGGGTGTCAGGATTACGGCGGGACAGGCGCTTACGCTGGACGTAAAGATGCTGATCCAGCAGCAGGCGGAGACGGTGCAGGTCACGGCGTCGACGGCGCAGGTGGGCATCGATCCCGATAACAATGCGAGCTCCACGACGATCAAGGGCAAGGATCTGGATGCGCTATCGGACGATCCCGATGAGCTTTCGTCGGAGCTGACGGCGCTGGCGGGACCGGCGGCGGGACCGAACGGCGGCCAGATCTATGTGGACGGCTTTACCGGTGGGCAGCTTCCGCCGAAGTCGTCGATTCGCGAGATACGCATCAACCAGAATCCATTCTCCGCGCAGTTCGACAAGCTGGGGTATGGCCGCGTCGAGGTGTTCACCAAGCCCGGCTCAGATAAGTTTCATGGCCAGTTCAACGTTCAGGGGATCACCTCGTCTCTGAATACGGGCAATCCTTTGCTGAACGCGTTCAACACGCCGGGGCAGCCATTCCAGACCCAGCCGCCGTATCACACGATCTTCGTGCTGGGCAATCTGACCGGGCCGATCTCGTCGATCGCTTCTTTTACGTTATCCGGATCGAATCGCGCGATCCAGGACAACAACCTGATCAACGCGACGATTCTGAATCCGACGGTTCTGGATACGACGCTGGTCTGTCCGGCGGGCCAGATCTCGTGCAATTATTCGATTGCGAACCCGGCTCCGCAGTCTCGAACCGCAATCAGCCCGCGCATCGACCTTGCCCTGGGCGAGAAGAACACGCTGGTCACCCGGTTCCAGTATGTGGTGAACGACCAGACCAACCAGGGTGTAGGCGGACTGAACCTGCCCAGCACGGGCTACTATTCGAGCGCGTCCGAGGCGGAGTTGCAGGTCAGCGATACCCAGATCGTCAGCCCGAAGATCATCAATGAGACGCGCTTCGAGTTCGGGCGCAATCTGGCGACGGAGGTTGCGAACAGCACAGCGCCAACTATCCAGGTCCAGGGCAACTTCACTGGCGGGGGCGCCAATACGGGGAGCAGCTCAGACCATCAGATTCGCTATGAGGTGCAGAACTATACCTCGATCCAGCTTGCGAAGAATTTCATCCGGCTGGGTGGCCGGTTGCGGACCGACCAGGACCAGAACAGCACGACTGCGGGGACCAACGGGCAGTTTACGTATAACTGCCTGCTGAGTACGGTGTGCAACAACAATGCAACGACGTCCTCGTACCAGAACAATCAGGCCAGCCAGTTCAGCATTACGCAGATACTGCACCCGGTATCAGTTAACTTTTTCGACCTGGGCTTGTATGCGGAAGACGACTGGAAGGCGCGGCCGAACCTGTCGATCAGCTATGGTATCCGCTTCGAGACGCAGAATCATCTCTCGGATCACCATGATTTTGCGCCGCGCGTATCGGTTCGCTACGGCCTGGGCAGCACGAAGTCGACGCCGAAGACGGTGCTGAATGCCGGATTCGGTATCTTCTATGACCGTTTTCAGTTGGCCAATGTATTGAATACGATCGAGTCGAATGGGCTGAACCAGATCCAGACGGTGCTTGTGAACCCGAGTGCGGCCTGCACCCCGCAGAATATCGCGGCCTGCACGGGGGGGAATGCGAGCGTGGGCAACAAGACCTACTCGGCTTCACCGAACCTGCGTGCTCCGTACACGCTGCACTATGCGTTCGGCGTAGACCAGCAATTGTTTCGCGGGGCGACGTTGTCGGTGAACTACATTCGCGCCGACGGGATCCACCAGTTCTACAGTTTGAACTCGAATTCGCCTGTAAATGGTGTTTACCCAACACCTGTACCCCCGTTGTCGCCTCCTGGAACGCGACCGGCTGTGCAGTATCAGTATCAGTCCGGCGGAATTTTTCATCAGAACGAGCTGATCGCCAACCTGAATATTCGCACGAGCCGCACGTTTTCGGTGGGCGGATATGCGGTGCTGAACGACGCGAAGTCGGATACCAACGGGATCACGTCGTTTCCGTCAATCGATTCGTACAACATCGGCCAGGATTATGGCAGGGCGAACTTCGATACCCGCTACCGTGCGTTTCTGTATGGCACGTTATCGCTGCCGTACACGATCAGCGTGAGCCCGATCGTGATCCTCTCCGCCGGCACGCCCTACAACGTGACGCTGGGCACGGACCGCAACAACGACAGCGTATACAACGACCGGCCAGCGCTGGGAGCGCCGAACGGCATTGCGGCCGGGACACTGGGAACCAACACGATCGCCGGCTGCGGCAGCTTCGTTTCGCCGACCCCAGGCACGGCCTACACCCCGATTCCGATCAACTATTGCACGGGGCCGAAGCTGTTCACGACGAATCTGCGGATTACGAAGACGTTCGGCTTTGGGCCGCAGACCGGAGCGCCGAAGGGTCAGGCTGCTGGAGGAGGCGGTCCGGGTGGTCCGGATCACGGCCACGGATCAGGTCATGGGCACGATTCGGGAGCAATCGGCGCCAGCACGGGCAGGCGCTACAACTTCGCCATCGGCGTACAGGGGTTGAACATATTCAACGATGTCGACCTCTCCACGCCGAACGGACAGCTCACCTCGCAGCAGTTTGGGCGATCGACGCAGCTCGAGGGAAGGCCGTATTCGACCAACTCTGCTGTGCGGCAGATCTCGCTGCAGACGTCGTTTACGTTTTGACGGGCAATGCGGTGTTGCGCGGATGAGCAGGGTTCGCTTGTCGTTTATCTCAGGGCTGCCGCATGTTGTCAGTCCTGAACCATGGAGATGGGTTGGCGGGCTTCGGTGCTGCGGTGGGCGGCGCGTGCGTACTGTACGGGCCAGGTGATCTGCTGCTTCAGGGCGTCGGCTGCGTGGAGTGGCCAGTAGGGATCGCGGAGGAGTTCGCGGGCGAGCAGGACCAGGTCGGCCTGGCCGGTGCGGATGATCTGGTCGGCCTGTGCGGGCTGGGTAATCATGCCCACGGCGCCGGTGGGCATGTCGGCTTCGCGGCGGATGGTCTCGGCATGGTGGACCTGGTAGCCGGAACCGACGGGGATCTGCTGGGCAGGATGGTTACCGCCGGTGGAGACGTCGACGAGGTCTACGCCCTCTGCTTTCATCAGCCTGGCGAAGGCGACGGATTGTGCGAGATCCCAGCTTGCGCCGAGAGAGGCGGGAGTCCAGTCGGTCGCGGAGATGCGGACGAGGAGCGGCAGGTGCAGGGGCCAGGCGGCGCGGACGGCGCGGATGACCTGGAGAGGGAAGCGGACGCGGTTGTCGAAGCTGCCGCCGTACTCGTCGGTTCTGTGGTTGGACAGGGGCGAGAGGAACTCGTGCAGGAGGTAGCCGTGGGCGGCATGAATTTCGACCAGGTCGAAGCCGGCGGCGAGGGCACGGTGGCTGGCGGCAACGAAGTCCGCGGTGATTTTGTCCATGCCCGCGCGGTCGAGCACCGAGGGCATTGGGTAATCGTCGTCGAAGCGGATGCCGGAGGGGGCGACGGGCTGCCAACCGCTTTCGGAAGGCGGGATCGTGCGCACCTTCTCCCAGGGGACGGCCATGCTGGCCTTGCGTCCGGCATGGGCGAGCTGGGTGCCGGCATAGGCTCCGTGCTGGTGGAGGAAGGTGGTGATGCGTTTGAGCTCGGAGATGTGCTCGTCCTTCCAGATGCCGAGGTCTCCGAGGGTGATGCGGGCTTCAGGGCTGACGGCGTTGGCTTCGGTGAGGACGAGACCGGCTCCCCCGATGGCGCGGCTGCCGAGGTGAACGAAGTGCCAGTCGTTGGCGAAGCCGTCGATCGAAGAATATTCACACATGGGCGAGACGGCGATGCGGTTGGGAAGGGTGAGGCTGCGGAGCTGGAGAGGCGTGAAGAGATGGTTGGCCGTCTGGGTCATAGGGATTGGATGCGGCTGGAACGTTTTCGCTCTTGGGCTGGCGTCTAGTGCCGGTCGTACAGTCCTCTTGACGGTGTGGTACAGGTTCGGTAGAGCTCCGCTCGATAACCCATCCTTTGCAAAAGCGCAAAGGATGGGCCACCCGATTCCCTGTATAGCGTACGGAGATAGCCTACGGAGATTTCTTGGGATTGAGTGCTGGCTCTGCTTCTAGCGGATCTGTACCAGTTCGGGGGAACTGCCATGGCCCGAGGCGCCGGGCGTCGTGGAGGAGGTCTGCGGCGCACGCCAGTGGTCGATGTAGCTGACCTGGTGGACGCAACTGATTGTGCAGGAAGGCGCGCAACTCTTCTCTGTCAGAAATTCTCGCTTTACGTCGGCGGTCTTGTACCCGGACAGCGGCACGCCGGGATAGCCGCGCTGCTGGCTGCAATAGTGGACCAGCCCGTTTTCGCAGATGTAGAGATAACGGCCGCCTGCCCGGCAGCGCCAGTCATTGGTCTTGCCGTTGGCGATCGCCTCCTGGAAATGATTGAAGCGGGAGTAACTGCGCCGGGTCAGGTTGCGAACCTTGTCCCACACGCCGCGTTCAGCCGCGCCAAGGGGCTTCAACTGCCCGCTGCCATCGTGGATAATTCCGATGGTCGAGCTGAAGCCGAGCGCCAGCGCACGCTCGCTCACCGTCAGCGCGTCGGTGGGATTGGTAATTCCTCCGCCGACGACGGAGTTGATATTGACGTGGAAGTCGGCGTGTTGGACGAGCATCTGGAGCTTCTTGTCCAGCACCTTCAGGCTTTTTTTCGAGACTTCGTCCGGCATTACGTTGTCGATCGAGATCTGCATGTGATCGAGGCCGGCCCGGTTCAGGCGCTCGATGCGGTCGGGCATCAGCAGATAGCCGTTGGTGATCATGCCGGCGATGGCCCCGGTCTTGCGAATCCGCGCGATAATCTGGTCGAGCTCGGGATGCAGGAGCGGCTCGCCGCCGGAGATGGTGATGACCGAGGTCCCGAGGCGGCCGAGATGGTCGATGCGCCGCAGCATCTCGTCGAGCGGCACCGGGTCCGAGTGGTCGTCATACTCGTTGCAGTACGTGCAGGCCAGGTTGCAGCGCCGCATCGGCACGATATGGGCCATGTAGGGATGCGCGGTCGAGGCGAGTGCCGAGGCGATCGAGCCAAGCTCGCGCAGCTTGCGCGTCACTGCTTTTGCGCGGCGCTTTGCAGGGTTGGCGCGGCTCTCTCCGACACTTCCAGGTACAGAAGACATGTCTTAAGTATATCGAATGATTGCGAGTGCCCCCCTTACTTGCCGACGATGTATTGGCTTGCGGTCTTATTTACCCACTACAAGGATCGAGAACGTGTCGGGAACCATCTGGCCTCGCGCGGGGCGGCCTCCGGGTGGAGTTGCAGGTGGTGGAGTGAACTCGGCCGTGATCAGCAGCAGGCGGTTTGTCTTGCTGTCCAGGGTCAGCGTCTTCGCCCGGGGCAGCGTCTGCAGAGTCTGCTCGACAACGAAGCTGGCCGGGCTGTTCTCCTTGACCACGGTCAGGGTGCCGTCGCCCTGCGAACTGAAGGCCTCCATCGTCTTCGGATTGAAGACCGCGCCGTCGGTTCCAGCGCCGATCGGGAGCGTGTCGATGATTTTGCCGTCTGTGGCATTCAGGATGACCATGGTCTGCGGATTGCGGCAGGCGGCAAAGAGGATATTGTGCTTCACGTCCATTGCAAGCCCCGCGCAGCCTCCGCCCTTGCCGGCCAGGTCGTAGGTGGCAGACACCTTCATGGTCTTCGCATCCACCACGGCGATGCTGCCCTTGTCCTCCAGGTCGACATACACATGGCCTTTGTCATCCGAGACCGCCTGCTCCGGCGCTCCACCCAGATCGATGGTGCCGACGACCGTGCCGTCTTTGGCGTCGATTACTGTGGCGTTCGGCGCGCGGTGGCTGAAGACGTAGATGCGGTGATTGAATGGGTCAGCCATGATGCCATCCGGGCCACCTTGCACCTCGACGGTCTTGATCGGCGTCAGCGTCTTCGCGTCCCACATAGCGACCGGGTTGCTGCTGCCGAAGCCATGGTGGGTCTTCGCATCGACCGCAACTCCGTGCGCACTGGTATTGGCGATCTCGCCCACCGGCTTCAATGTATCCAAATCGAAGACAGTGATCCGTCCTGAAGGTCCGCTGCGCGGGATATACAGCTTGCGTGCGGCGTCATCCGCGTAGACGTAGTCGAATCCGCCTTCCCCGCCCGTCTTTATTGTCTGAAGAACCTTATAGGGCCCGCTTGAAGCAGCCTGTTGCGCCAGAATGTAACACGGCAGTATCGCCGCGGCTGCGGCCAGCATGAGGGAAAGTCGTCGCATGGAATTCTCCTCATTCCAGTGAACCACACTCCCCGTTGCAATGCGGTAAAGCTACACAGCGCGGCGCAAGCTTGGAAGCCCCGCTCAAGCAATCTCACAGAAGCGCTACAGCTTCGCGAGGAACTCCCGCGTGGACTGGCTTTTGCCTCCGAAGAAATCCTCCAGCCCGAAGCGCGGCTTCACACTCGACCGCTTCTTACCGTCCGGAGTAAGGGTCAGCGTCTGCTCATGCTTGTCTCGCAGAACCACCACGGGAATTGGCCGACCTTTATTGTCATGTACGGTCCTGGTCCAGTCGTTTGCGTTCGCCACCGGTACGAGGTTGATGCGCACCACGACATCGCCCGCCTTCATGCCTGCCAGGTCCGCGGGGCTGTTTCCTTCGACGCTGCGCACCAGCAGACCGGCCTCTCCATCGGAACCGAAGTATTGCGCCAGTTGCGGGCCCATCAGTTCCAGTTGCGCGCCGGTGAACGAAGAGCTCAGGATCATCGTCGTTCCGAGGAAGTCCCGATGACCCTTGGGCATGGGGGTGGCAGCGCTCGACGGCGTGGCTGAGGACATAAACCCGTTGCCGATTGCGCCATACTCGTTCTGTTTCGTTGCCGGCTCGGGCACCGTATAGTGCCGCTCCCATGCCTGCAATCCCACCGTCTTGCGGTTCGCCATCTGCACCGTCAGGGTCTGGGTCTGGCCATCCCTGCTGATGACGAAGCGTACCGCACGGCCTGCCGGCATATCCCGCAGCATCCGTCGCAACTGATCCTCACCTTCGATCGGCTGTGCATTTATCTGGAGAATGACGTCATGAACCTGTACTCCCGCCTTGCATGCGGGGCCGTCATGGTCGAGGTTTACGACCTCCACGCCGCGAGTCTCCTTCAGCTTGAGTGCAGGCAGTTCGTCGCCGCTCACGTCCCGCAACTCTACACCCAGATAGCCCTGCGATCCGTGTACGAACCCTCCGCCCATGGCTGCGACGAACAGGACCGGTCCCGCAGTTGAACTCCATTGTGCGGCGTACAAGACGTTCTCGCCTCCGGCCAAGATCGTTCCGGCCGCGAGTACCGCCACCCCCGCCCAGACTCCGTACTTCATCGTCATACTCTTGCCCCGCGTACACAGCCTGTGAGGAAAAATCAGTTGTTTCCGAACCGGCTCATTCCCCAAAAGACCAGAGAATTTTCTGCAGAAACCCTATTGGATATTCGCCGTATCCTGCAGCGCCTGGAAGGACGCCGTCCTGATGTAAGGGTTGGTGTCCTGGGTTGAGACGGTTCGGAAAACCTGCTGGACACTAGAATCTGACCGCACCGGCTCCAACTCCTGAATTGCAAGCTTTCGCACTGCCGCATCCGGATCGCTCATCAGCGCCTCTGCCACCGCGTCGCGCACATGCTGGTCCTGGCCGACATACCGATCGAGGCCTTCGAGCGCCTTCATCCGCACACCCGGATCGGAGTCATATCGCAACGAGACCAGCAGCGCATGACGAATGCCCTTGCCGTCGGTCTGCGGCTGGCAGCCATGGCCGGCCTTGCACTCGCTGGTCAGCAGCGCAACCGAATTCAACCGCACCGGCTCTGCCGCCCCGGCACTGGTGCCCATCAGCAGAAGCTGGCGAATCTCAGGGCTGTCGAGCGAGCCTTCCATGGTCTCCGGCACGACGCGGTTGTAATGCACCTGCACCAGTTCGGAGTTGGGTGTCTGCACGATGCCGGTCACATTTGCGACAACTCCATCGGCCGGACGGCTCATCGTCACTGCGCCGGGTCTCGCCCTCGGCTCATGCGCGACCTGGTAGCGATAGGTGAAGTTGCCAGCCAGAAACCCCACTCCGACCAGCAGCGTGGCCAGCGCCGGAGCGCTTTGTACGTTTCCCATCCAGCGGAAGAAGTTCACCCGCAGCCGTGTCAGGAATCCATGCGGCGGAATTATGTCCAGCGCATCATCCAACCGCATTCGCGACTGCGCCAGCAGATTCGGCGAAGGCTCTATGACCGGCAGCAATGCCAACTGCGCATCGAACAGCCGCATTGTCTCCAACTCATTCTGGCAGCTCTCGCACTGCGCCAGATGCTGCTCCAGTATGCCGGCCAGTTCATCCGGCAACTCGCCATAGTTCATCAGGACTATGCTTTCACTTGCGCTCTCACACTTCATATTGCTACCTCAGCCAGCCTCAAATATGTGAAATACCGTGCGGGTCTTTACCATCGCCCTTTACCTATCCATACTGGACCAAAGAATTGCTCTTACGATAAAACACGGACCTTCAGCTTCTCAACTCCGCCAGATTCGCCCGCAGCTTCCGTGTAGCGCGAAACAGCGTATTTTTGGCCGTCTCTTCGGTCGTGCTCAACATCTCGCCGATGGTTCTCAGCTTCAATCCCTGGTAGTGCTTCAGCTCAAAGACGGTCCGCTCGCGAGGGGTCAACTTGTCCAACGCCTCTTTGATCCGCTCGCCCATCACCTTCCGGTCCAGTTCCCGGGCTGGATTGGCCATCGCCCGGTCGTCGGTGATATTCGCCATCAGGTCCATCTCGTCGCCGCTCGCATCCAGCACCGTCGCCGGATCTTCCCTGCGGCTCTTGCGCCTGCGCAACTGGTCAAGGCAGAGGTTCGTAACGATCCGGTAGAGCCAGGTATAGAAGCTGCACTCGAACCGGAAGTTTCCCAGGTGGCGGTACGCCTTGATGAAGGCCTCCTGGTGTACGTCCTGGGCGTCCTGCTCGTTGCCGAGCATGTGCAGCGCGAGTCTCAGCACCGACTGGTCGTAGCGTCGCACCAGCGCGTCGAACGAGGTCCGCTGCCCGGCCTGCGCCTCGCGGATCAACTCATCGTCCTCGCTCCGCTGCTGCGCCCGCGCGTCGAGCTGCGCCTGGGTCAGCTTGCCGCCGTTGCGGGTGCCGGGTTGAGTTACTGCCTTTGGCATCGCTGGCACTGATTCTACCGCTACAGTGGCCAACAGTCCTGCCGCAAACGGACTGATCCGACGTCCGCCAACGGGCGGGGACAACTCCCCGCCAAAGTCCATCCTTATAGCTTCTGCACTCATTAGTCTGACTCCGGAGTCAGGAACTCGAATAACACTCCAATAGACCCATAGACTTGGGAAAGGTGAGCATTCGCCTCTGCCGGTTTTTCGCACACGTCAACTCCGGTAAACTGACCGCATGCCCTTCCGTTCGACCCCGAATCCCGGCCTGTTCCAGCAGGCATCCTCCACCAGCTCCGGCAATGGCTGGATCAACGCGCACTGCGACGGCGGAGCCCGCGGCAACCCCGGCCCGGCCGGGTTCGGCGCGCTGATCCAGAACGACGACGGCATGGTGATTGCCGAACTCAGCGAATTCCTCGGCATGCGCACCAACAACTATGCCGAATACTCCGGACTGTTGGGCTGCCTGCAGTACGCGCTCGATCACCGTCACCCGCGTCTTCGCGTGGTCAGCGATTCGGAGCTGATGGTGAAGCAGATTCAGGGTAAGTACCAGGTAAAGAGCCCCGATTTGAAGCCGCTCCATGAGGAGGCCAGGCGCCGCATCGCGAAGCTCGAAGCCTTCGAGATCAGCCACGCCCTGCGCCACAAGAACAAGGACGCCGACCGCCTGGCGAACGAGGCCATGGACCGCGGGATGAAGCGCCCCCATGCGGCCGGCCAACCCGCTCCACCGCCGCTCAAGGCCACACCCTATCCCACCGCGTCGCAGGCGCCACCGCAACCGGCAACCTACACCAAGGCCGACGCCATGCTTCGCGGATTCACCCGGGACGGGGTTGTCCACATCCTCGGAGGCTCCGCGCTGCCGGATGGCATCTTCGTTAAGATCATCCGTGAGTGACGTACCCGG
This sequence comes from Edaphobacter sp., assembly GCA_965277575.1. Lineage (GTDB taxonomy): Bacteria > Acidobacteriota > Terriglobia > Terriglobales > Acidobacteriaceae > Edaphobacter. The sequence continues at coordinate 765,021 of CBDIDK010000002.1, read as the reverse complement.
CTGTTTGCACAGTAGAATATAGTGATGTTTTATCCACAGACCACAGCCGTAGATCCCATCGTGCTCACGAAGGACTTAGTTAAAGCCATATATGCAATCCCCGGTGTAGAAGGGCATTCCAACACTGCATGGACGGTGCACGTACGCGAAATTTTGAAAGAGCTAGCGCCATCCAATTGCGTCTGTCATTTCACCGATAAAAGCAGTAATGTCGAAGAGTTTCTAGTAGATGTTATGTGGAAATCCGAGAATGGGCGAGAATCGATGGCGCTTGCAGCAGAGTCGGAGTGGGGCAATCCATGGGTTCGAGGCAAATATCTAGCTCAGCACCAAGCGCTTGAAATCGGTAAAGACTTTGCAAAACTGCTTGTACTTAAGACTCCGATAAAACTGATGATTTTTGCGTCAGACCAAGACAAAACGCATAACGCAATTTTAAGCGAAATAGCACGGCATTTCGATAACTATGCCGATCACATTTCTGGAGAAAGGTATGTGTTCATCGATTTAGCGCAACTAAGCAGGCGCACAGCTTTTATCTTCGAGACAATCAATCAATATCGTCCGCTGCTAGAAAATCTCGCTAAGATCCCACTGGCTTGAACGAATGAGATGTCTTTGAGAATGTTGATTGTGGATTACCTCCCCCTGTCGTTTGTTTGCGCACTCGCTTGGATCTCTGCAACGGCTCAACAGATTCAGGCTCCAATTCCCTTTGCGCAGAGCGTCTCGATTACCACCACAGTCGAGCCTCTTCCACTGGCTGAAAGCAACCGCTCGGTCGAAGTTCTCTCTCCGCGCGACCAACCTCTGTTCACCAACAGCGTCGTCGATTTGCTGCGCCAGGACCCCTCGCTGAACCTGCAAGCGCGCGCAGGCAACGGGGTGCAGGCCGATCTCTCCATCCGCGGTACCACGTTTGAGCAGTCGCTCGTCCTGCTCAACGGCCTGCGGATCAACGATCCAGAGACTAGCCACCTCAATCTCGACATCCCCGTGCCGCTCGACGCCGTAACGCGCATCGATATCCTGCACGGCTCAGGCAGCACCTTCTATGGCTCGGACGCAATCGGCGGCGCGGTGAACCTTCTGACGCAGTCGCCGGCACCCGGTCTCATGATCGTCGCGAGTGCGGGTGGGGGCAGCTACGGCTCCATCGAGCAGCACCTTCGCGCCGCCTATACGCACGGCTTCTTTGCCGAACAGATCACAGGCAGCCGCGACACCTCCGACGGCTTCATTCCCGACCGCAACTACAGCAGCAACGCCGTCGCCTCGGAGACATGGCTCAGCCTGAAACCCGGAACCACTGACATCCTCCTCGCCGCGAGCGACCGGCCCTACGGCGCGAATCTCTTCTACGGCCCCTACGATTCGCAGGAGCGCACCAAGGGCTGGTTCGCAAGCATTCAGCAGCAAGTCGGAGAAAAGACAGCCGCCAGCTTCGGCTATCGTCGCCACTCAGACCTGTTCATCCTCTTCGCCGATCAGCCTTCGGTCTACGAAAACAACCACGTAACCACCAGCTATGAGGGGGCTTTGCGGCGCGCCGACAACTTTGGCGCAAACACTACGCTCTCCTATGGGGCCGAAGCCGACGGCGACACGATTCATAGCAACTCGCTCGGCGAGCACGCCCGCAACCAGGGAGCAGGCTATGTCAACCTCAGCATTCGGGCCCTGGGCCGGTTCTCTTTGTCCCTGGGAGCGCGAGACGAAATACTCTCGGGCGGCGATAACGTCTTTTCGCCCAGTGTGGCAGCCGCCTACACGTTGACCCACACGGTTCGCCTGCGCGCTTCCGCCAGTCACGGATTTCGCCTGCCTACGTACGTGGACCTTTACTATGCCGACCCCACCACCATCGGCAACCCCAACCTCAAACCCGAGTCCTCATGGAGCTACGAGGCCGGCCTCGACTGGACCCCCGCGAACGGCCGCCTCACCATCACCGCGACCGGCTTCCGCCTGCAGCAGAAGGACTCGATCGATTATTCCAAACAGGCGCTCGTCACCGCAGCCCTAACGTTCGCCGAGCCTTACCAGGCCTTCAATATCCAGAATCTCAACATCACCGGAGCAGAGGCCACGGTGCGCCTCCGTCTGACGGAGACTCAGCAGCTTCAGTTCGGCTATACCGCTGCCCATGCCGTATCGCCACCACCGAATCTGATCTCCGAGTACGCCTTCAATTACGCCGCCGAGAACGCCCTTTTTATCTGGACGGGCCAACTCCCAACAAGAACAGGCCGTCAGCTTACGGCACACACTCAGGTGAACATCGTCCAGAAGACTGGCCGCACGGCATATCCGCTCTGGGACATCTCGCTCGCCCGCAATACCGGCCGTATCCGCCCCTACCTGCGCCTGCTAAATCTGAGCAACACCGGCTATCAGGAGATTCCGCAGGTCCCCATGCAGGGGCGAACTGTTATCGCTGGCACCGAGTTCAGTTGGTCGCGTAGCGCTCATTAAACCGGCGATGCTCAGCTACGCGATACCAAAATGTCTGCCCGGACAGTCAAGCCTGGTCGATCACATCCACGACGACCCCACTTTGGAGACCCGCGGTGCAGGCTACGGGGACGTGCATATTCACCATCGACGATCGCGCCAGGATTGCCTTCTGCGCCAGACTGTCGATCAGAAACACACCCTTCCATCCGCGTCTTCCATGTGACGCGACCGTACTACTCCCGCCTCGCCTTCTCGTTCCGCGCATGCTCTCACCTCCTGCAAATTACAGTTAGCACTGGTCTCACGCCAGGCACTCCGTTAGCCTGTCGAACTGCTCCTGAGTTACGCACCCCACCCTTGCTGATGGTCGTATCGAGGTTGAGGCTAGCGTGAGGGCGGTGGAAGTTATGGTCATGCAGCAGCATCGCGCATGGTGATGCATCGCGAAAATTAGATAGGGTCGCGCTTCCTAAAACGAGATCTTCAATGCGAATTGAATCTCGCGTTCGGGAGGCGAGGCGACAACACTGCTGATTGCGCCGAAGGAGGCACTCTGCTCGGTTGTATTCGGCAATGCGAAGTGCGGCGTGTTAGTCACGTTGAAGAACTCCGCGCGCAACTCTGCATCGAACTTCTCAAACTGAGTGTCTTTGAGAAGCGACGTGTCGAGATTTTGCACTCCCGGCCCACGCACCGTGGTGAAGGTACGGCGAACGTTGCCGAAGGTGTACGCGGGCGGCGTCGCGAATGCGGCCGTGTTGAACCACGCCGACACACGCTGTGCATTGTTGCGTGAGCCGTGGATCACAGGATCGATTCCTGTCAGGTTCGGACGTCCATTCGCGATACCTGTGATTGCGGTCGAGAGCGTCAGCGGCTGGCCGCTCTGTTCGGTCCAGATCCCGTTCAACTTCCAACCGCCAATCAATTTATCGGTGACTGCGCCGTCGCTTCCGCCGAACATTTTCCCGCGTCCGAACGGCAGTTCATATGTAGCGTTCATTACGTAAGACTGCGGAATATCGAGCTCCGACACCGAACGCTCAGCCCCCAGATCGTAGTAGTTTTGCGGTGAAGTGCCATTACTCGAGCCAATTGGCGAGTCGGACGCATTGATGTTTGAGATCAGCTTGCTCCATGTATAGGCAGCAAGCATCGTCAGGCCGTGGGAACGGCGCTTGACTACCTTCAATTGCAGCGAATGGTATGTGGAAGAACCGTAAGGATTGTTTTCCTCCAGGACCGACAGAAACTGGGGATAGGGCAGCAGTAACTGCCGCTGTGCCACGGTGGCGCCAGATAGGGTACCAATTGGAACAAAAGGCCGAAATGGGTTGGGGACCTGCGTCGTTAAACCTGTGCCCAGGCTCAGGTATTTCGGATTGAGGGTATTGCGATCGAAATTGCCTGTCAGATGCAGGCCGCGAGAGCCCACGTAGCCCAAATCGAAAAGGACGCCTGCCGGCATTTGCTGCTGCACGTCGAGGTTCCACTGATACGAGGTAGGTGTTTGCGGGGTGTGGTTCCATATCGTGAGGTTCTGGCCCAATTGGGTGGCTGCGCCGAGCGAGCTCCCCGAAGGCTGTATCAGACCCTGGGGGAACGGGTTCCGCAGCAGGTTTGCAGGCGTGAAGCCGCCGTCATTTGAGGTATTCCAGGATGTGACCGATCCAAAACCAAGACTCGGGCTGAATCCAACGGCATTGTTCGATATCTCCAGCGGTGCATAGGAGATGCCGAAGCCTCCGCGCACCACCGTCGTCACGTTCGGGCTGAACGAGAAGCCGACTCGCGGCGCCACGTTTCCATGCTGCCGCGTGTAGACGTTGCGCGGATTGCCGTTCACGCCGGCAAACTGCAGCCCTCCTGTCAGGTTCGGGAAGGAGACGTTCGCCGCCGGGCTTGCAACGTTCGGATCGAAGTAGTTCAGCTCATTATGGCGATCCACGTAGGGTGACTCGCCATCGTAGCGAATGCCCAGGTTCAGCGTCAGCCGCTCGGTAACGCGCCAGTTGTCCTCCACATAGACGGCACCGTACAGGTCCTGCAGCTCGACTCCGGAACCCAGCGGAATCGTACCTGCACTGCCTGCTCCAATCAGGAAGCTGGCGTACGCATTGCCTCCCGTCGCAACCGTTGCGTTAGGACCCTGCGTTTGCGCTATCGCGAAGTTGTACGTTCCGGTGCTGGCGAGGACATTGAAGAAATTGATGCGGTGCAACCTTCCATCGACGCCCGCGACGATTGTGTGTTTGCCGGCTATCTTAGTCACCGATGCCAGCAATGCATGCGAGTCATTTCCATTGTTCAAGTAGCTCTGATTGTTGGTGCCCACATATCCGCCACCAATGAGGATCGTGGGAAACATCTTGATGGTTACTGCGTTCGCCAGGGAAGACGGGAATCCGAGCGAGTTGATGTCAAAGCCGTAGCTCAGTGTCTGGCGAATCTGATACCAGCGCGCAAAGCCGTAGTCCACGGAGAGAACGAGGCTCGGCGATATGCTGTAGATGTTGTCGAAGGCAAAGGACTGGTTGCGTAGGGTCGTCGTTCCCACGGCGCCCTCACTGTCGGCAATGTTGCCGAAGGCGTTCGGCTGCGTCACATTTGAATTGCTGTAGGCATAGCGCCCGAAAAGATGATATTTTTGCGAGACATTCTGGTCGATCCGTGTGCTGAATACGTCCTGGTTCACAATTACGGGGGCCGAACTGGTGAAGTTCTTGCCGGTCACGCCGGTTAGATTCGGCTCAGGAAAGTACTTCTGGATCTGAGCCGCCACAGGATCGATCAATGCAGGATCGATTGTGTTGAGGACCCCCAGATAGCTGAACTGCTGGCGCGGCTTCGTTGCCCCAGCCGTCGTCGTCGTGAACGGGTTGTAGATGTTCACGTTTCCGAACACACCTTGCTTCTGCAGGTCTGTCGGCACCAGCGCCGTATACGGAACGCCCTTGATTCGACGTGTTCCCTGGTAGTCGAGGAAGAAGAAGGTGCGATCGTGGCCGTTGTAGATCTTCGGCAGAACGAGCGGGCCGCCCACGGTCCCTCCAAACTGGTTCATCTTAAACGGCGGGATCGGGTTGCCTGCATGTTTGGTAAACCAGTCATTGGCATCGAAGGCCGAGTTACGCACAAACTCGAAGGCATCGCCGTGTATCGCATTCGCGCCCGACTTGGTGCTTACGTTGATTGCACCGCCTGCGTAGCGTCCGTACTGCGCGGAAAGATTGTTGCTCTCCACCTTGAACTCCTGCGTATCGTCTACCGTGGGCAGAGTCGTGATCTGGTCGAAGAAGCCGGCGGAACTCGGTACGCCGTCGATCAAAATCTCGTTGGATTGCGCGCGCCCACCGTTGATGGAGAAGTTTGTATCGAAGGTCGAGTTGACAGCCACGTCGCCGAACTGGCCGTAGGCGGATTGATTGAAGGTGACACCCGGCGTCAGTGCGATCAGGCGGAACGTGCTGCGCCCGTTGAGAGGAAGATCCTGCACCGTCTGGCCAGTGATTACCTGGCCTATTGATGAGGTCTGCGTATCAAGAATCGGCGGTGCGCCGGTCACGGTGATGCTCTCCGATACTTCACCGACCTGGAGCGTCACGTCGATCTTTGCTGTCTGTGCCACCTGGAGGCTGACGTCTTTCTGTAAGCTCTCCTTGAAGCCGGCTCGCTGGACGCGAATCTGGTAATGGTCTGCCGGTTGCAGCAGTGGGACGACATAGTCGCCGCTCGCGCCTGTAATGACAGAGACGCTGAAACCGCGTGATGGATCACTCACTGTAACCGTGGCGTCTGGAACGGCCGCTCCTGCGCTATCTGAGATGCGGCCGTTCAGCTGTGCTGTCAATTGTTGCGCGCGCAGTACAGGCAGGGCTGTGAACGCCAGCATGAAAGCCAGAAATCCTGCAAAAAAAACCGGAACTCTCAATGGAAACAGTCGCATGACTCCGCCTCACACATTGCTTTATTTAGCCGCAGGCAGAGCTTTATATAATATCTATAATAGGAATGTAAAGCATTTCTTATTGATTTTTTTGAACATTTGAATATTAATCTCCCCGTGTAAACCCACCACCTTGAGGCGGTGAGCTTTTGAGCATCCATGCCAGATTGGGCGAACATGACGGAGATCAAAGAACGCGCATCGGTTTGGGATAGGAAGTACCACCTGATCTGGTGGCGAAATACCGGTACAAGGTGCTGCGTGGCGAGGGGTGGCGACAGCGACTCGTTCAAGTCGCCAATTCTTCTGAGAGACGTCGTTGAAATATGGGCTTGACCACGCTCTATTTATAATCTATAGATTATTGCCAGACGCTCCGGGCTGCAAAGCTCAGATGCACGCAGCATAATCTCTTGCAACTGTGTTGACCGCCCGCTGTCTTAGGAAGCAATTATGAATCGCAGAGAATTTGTCCGCACCAGCGTTGCTGCCACGGTCGCTGCCCGCGTTGGCGCCGATACGAAGGCCCTGGCGGCACCCAGACCCAGGTCGAAGATGAACATTCTCTACCTCTTCAGCGACCAGCATCGCGAGGCTTCGCTGCCTGGCAAGCCATATTGTCCCGTGCAGGCGCCGACTCTCGAAAAATTTCAACGTGACAATTTCACGATGGAGAACTGCATCTCCAATTATCCGCTTTGCACGCCGTACCGTGCCATTCTGATGACGGGACGTTATCCGCAGCAAACCGGCGTCATGGGCAATGGTTGCACGCTTGCCCCGCAGCCCGATTCCCTTGGAAACACCTTCAGGAATGCGGGGTATCACACAGGATATGTCGGGAAGTGGCATCTCGAGGACTTCCACGAAGAAGTGTTCGTACCCAAAGGACCGCGGCGGCAAGGTTTTGATGACTGGCGCATGTGGGCCGCCTCGGGAAAACATTATGGCGCGTGGACCTTCAACCCCGATACGGGCGAGAAGATCCAGCCGAGCGGATGGAACGCGACGCTGATGACGGACGACGCATTGACGTTTCTGCGGCAACAGGGTCGAGACAAACCGTGGTTTCTCATGGTCTCCTGGAACCCCCCGCACCCACCGTTCAATCCTCCAGAAGTGGATGCGGCGCCGTATCCGCCGGCCAGCATGGAACTGCGCCCGAACATTGGGAAGCCCACGCCCGAATCCGTCATCTTCACACCGTGGGTTAAATCGCCCGAGACGCTGCGACAGGCCGAACAGGGGTACTACGGCAGCATCACCGGAATAGACAAAGAGGTTGCGCGTATCCTGGTGGCGCTCGAAGAGACCGGGCAGGCGGACAACACGATCGTCATCTACACCTCCGACCATGGTGAAATGATGGGCTCACACGGGCTTGGGCATAAAGAGGTGCCGTTTGAGGAGTCATGCCATGTGCCCTTCTTCATTCGCGTTCCCGGCGTGACAAAGGCGGGCGGCTCGTCGAAGGAGTTGTTAGGCGCAATCGACATCTTCCCCACCCTGTGCGGCCTCGCCGGCATTCCAGCTCCGGCACGTTGTTCCGGCCGAGATATGTCGGCGGTAATGAGAGGCGGCCGGGCTACACCCACCGACGGCATCATCCTTATGGCCAATCGCGGCGGCGGCTTTGTCTTTCAGGACCCCACACCCTTCTATCGAGGCATCCGGACCACGACGCACACATACGCCGTTACGGAAGGGGGACGCTGGATCCTGTATGACAATATCGCCGATCCCTATCAGCAAAAGAACCTGGTTGCCGACCCTTCACAGAGGGCGCTGATGGAAAAGCTCGATGAGCAGATTATTGCGTGGCAACAGTCTGTAAACGACGCCTTCCAATTCCGCGATGTGTTGCAAAACATCTCTTCGTTTCCGAGTTAGCGGCTCAGAACGGCAGCAGTCGCTTCAAGCATAAACCTTGTATTTCCGACATGCGGAAGATGTGCAGAGCGTTTACTAGAACAGGCTCTTAGTCTAGAACCAGTCTCATGAAAGCTTGTGGCGCGGAAAGGTGCGATTCTGTAGAAGCTCTCAGTATCTCCGCAACCCCGATGGCCGGACGTTGGGAGTTGACCGGCGAACAGTGGAAAGTGGTTGAGCCGGTGTTGCGTGAAGCGCATCGGGCGGATAGTCGCGGCCGTCCGTGACATGACACGCGTGCAGCTTGCAATACCGGAACTAACTTACGGATACCCCGCTTGGAGGGATGGGCAAGCCATTGCTTCAAGTAGCACGGCAGCATGTGTGTCCACTATGTTCATTGCTTTCCACTATGTTCATTGCTTAACGATTGGAACTCCTGCACCGTTTAGCGCACTGAGTTCGCTCTTTATTGCTATCGCATCCGCAATGCTGACAGGCATAGGTGTGAAAGGTATGGAAATGATGACGCCGGTTCCATGCTGGGTAGCACTCGTGCTGCTCGTCAAAGTGATCTGTCCTCCGCGCTTCTCCGTGAGTTGCTTCGCCACCCACAGACCGATGCCGGTTCCAAGATTGCCTTTGGTGGTGAAGAAAGGCTCAAAGACTTTTTTTAGATGATCTTCCGCAATACCGGCCCCTTGGTCCTGGATCACAACCTGCAGCCCTTCTTCTGACAAGTCAGGAATGCTTTGTATCTGGATGGAGAGCGATCCTCCATGCGTCATAGAGTCAATCGCGTTGGCAATGATATTGGAGAAAACCTGCACCAGTTCGCCCTTGCTGGCGGTGATCGGGCGAAGATCGTCAAAGGCGCGTTCGACGACGATTCCCCTCGTTTGTATCTTGGATTTGTAAACTTTAAGAACTTCTTCGATCAGGTCATGGAGAAACAACTCGACCGGTCCACCAAGATCGCGGTAGTAGCCTAACGTCTGCCGGGCTATATGGGAGACTCGCTCGATCTCGGTTTCAGCCGTGGACAGATAGGAAGCCGCTTCGGGAGTGCCATTGTTCATCCGCGCCAGGAAGATCAGGTTGAGTACCGATGAAAGCGGATTATTAACTTCATGAGCAATCGTCGCGGCCATCCGGCCCATGGTTGCCAATTTGTCGGCCTGGATCACCACCTGTTCCATCCTCTTCATGCCGGAGATATCCCGCGCGATCTTCGAGGTTCCAATTACCTCATTCGCTCCATTCCTGATAGGCGAGATCGTCAACGAGACCTCCATTGTCTCTCCATTTTTCTTCCTTCTTGTCGTCTCGTAATGTTCGATACGCTCCCCTCTCTTCAACCTGCGGATGATTTCGTCCTCTTCCGGGTGAAGGATCTCGGGAATTAACCGGAGTATCGACTGCCCTACAATTTCTTCCTTTGTATATCCAAAGAGGCGGCTTGCAGCTTGATTCCAGCTCGTAATGATGCCGTTCAGATTCTTGCTGATGATGGCATCGTCGGAGGAATCGACGATGGCCGCCAGGCGGGAATGCGTCTCGGAGAGCTGCTTTTGAGACATCTCGGCATTCATCCGCTCGGTAATGTCCTCAACAGCCAGAAGAATCATTGGCCGGCCGCCGCCAGCGACATCCTCGATACGTTGCGCACTGACCAGCATGGATTTCAGGCCGATCTCCGGAAATGTATGCGTCACCAGAAAATCTCGTACCAGGGATTTCTTCGGCAGTACATCTTCCAACAACTCCTTCAGTTTTGGAATGTTCCATTGCTCGTTGCCGAGGCGATAGAGGAGCTGGCCAGCGGTATTTTCTTGAGAGACCTGAAAAGTCGTGCAAAACGTATGGTTCGCAAGCAGGATTTTCAAGTCTGCATCGAGTACCAGCAACGGGTTCGGTATATTGTCGATGATCTGTTTCAGATACTGTTCGCTGTGCTTGAGGCGGTCAATATCGGGCAACGCGAGGATCGCGCCCTCAATCCTGTTGTCTGCTGTCCGATAAGGGCGAATCTCCAGGGAACGCCAACGGCCCGTAGCATCCTTGACCTCGCGTTCTGTGGAAGCAAGATTGGCGATCGTGTGCTGAATCAGTTTGGTTAAGTCGGGAACATCAAGGCTGTGCTTGATGTCGGTGATGGGTCGGCCCACGTCGGAAGGAATCAAGTGGAAGATCTCGATTGCTGTAGAGGTATAGCGACGAATGCGTAGATCGGCGCCGACGAAAACAATCGGGATTCGAATCGCATCAAGCAGGTTCGACAGATCGTTGGTTAGCTGGCTCAGATCGACATTATGATTTCTAAGCTCTTCATTGAGGGTATTTAACTCTTCGTTCGCTGATTGAAGCTCTTCCTTCGACGTTTCCAGTTCTTCGTTCGTGCTTTGAAGCTCCTCGTTCGCCGATAGGATCTCTTCATTCGCAGACTGGAACTCTTCTTTGATTGCGTCTTCCGACTCGTTAGCCGAATGCAGCGCATCCCTGGCGTCTGCTAGTTCCTGCTTAAGCCCATTTATCTCCTCCGTGCTTTTCTCACTCTCGGTACCCTTACGCCGTGCCGGCGTCTTCGGGATTGACATTTCGGGAAACTGGCCACGTTCGAAGAGCACCAGGAAAAAGCCAGACCCCTTTTCTCCTAACGGCGAGACAGACAGATTCAGGATTTGCTGATGACCGTTGTCTTCGAAGGTCACTCCGTCTTTCCTGACCGGAAGGTCCTTCTTGATCGAAGCGTTGATTAACGTTCGTAGTTCGATGGCGAGTCCATGTCGTGCCAGCTTCAGCAGATTCAGGCTGGGCTTTCCCGGTGCTTGTTCGAGGTAAGGAGTGGTGCGCCCGCGAAACTGAAGGATCTCCATGGCCCGGTTGACCACGACTCCCACGGGCGTGTGATTCTTCAGGACCAAACGATCCGCTTCAGCCTGAATGTCGAGTTCGGGCAGCGCCTCATCGCGGGGCTTTAGCGTCCGATCAGGCTGAACTTCTACTTTCTCCGCTGGGTGGTAGATTTGCCCAAAATCGTACGGCAGACGATTGGGAGTGATCTTTTTGCTATAGATTTTCTGCTTTTTGTCTACTGTGGAGAAGAGATCCGGATAGGAAGAAACGCTCTCTGAGCTGCCCATAAGCAGAAATCCCGAAGGCTTCAGCGCATAATGCAGGATGGGTATGATCTTCTTCTGTAGGGCCGGCTGGATGTAGATGAGCAGATTGCGGCAGGCCACAAGGTTCATCTGCGAAAACGGTGGATCGGTAGCGAGGTTTTGGCGGGCAAAAATACACATATCGCGAACCGCCTTGTTGACGCGGTATCCGTCCGATACCTTTACAAAGAAGCGCTGGAGACGCTCCGGTGACAGCTCCTCAGTTATGGTCTCCCTGTAAATCCCGGCACGAGCTTTCTGAATGCCTTTGTCGTTAAGATCGGTACCAAAGATCTGTACCTGGAAGCTCGAAGCTTTGTCGCCCAGGAATTCCAATAAGCTCATGGCCAGCGAATATGTTTCTTCGCCGGTCGAGCAGCCGGGTGCCCACATCCGGATGATGCCCTTATTGCCCTTGTCTTTGATGATTGCCGGGTAGACTTCGTTCTTCAGGGTGTCGAAGGCCTCGGAGTCCCTGAAGAAGCTTGTGACGGGGATAAGAATATCGTCGTACAGCTTCTCTCCTTCGTCTGGGTTTGCCTTCATATAGGCCGCATAATCGGCCATCGAATCCAATTTCAGGATCGCCATCCGTCGCAAGGCTCGTCGTTGAATGGTGTTTGGCCGGTACTGGTTGAAGTCTGTTCCGCTTGCTCTCTGCAGCTCGCCAAGAATGATGCTGAAATCACCGGCAGGGGCCTGCGAAACATTGGCCTCGTTAGACTCATTGGCCTCGCTGGCCTCGTTTCCCGGCGCATCCTGGAGCACGTACGGATGATGCTGAATACGGAGCAGTTCCTTGGCAATCTCCTTTGGCGGCAGAACGAAGTCAACGCACCCGGAATCAATTGCGCTCTGCGGCATCCCATCGTATTTAGCCGTTGAAGACGTTTGCGCGAAAGTGATGCCACCTTCCGCCTTGATGCTTTCGAGTCCCAACGTGCCGTCGGATCCAGTGCCTGAAAGAATGACTCCAATAGCCCTGTTTCCTCGGCTTTCAGCCAGCGACCGCATGAAATGGTTTACGGCGAGATGTTGTCCCAACTCCTTCGTTCGCGGCGTCAGCAAGAAGGTTCCTGCTGACATGGTCATGAAGGCGTTCGGAGGAATCACGTAAACATGGTCGGGTCTGATCGCCGTCCCTTCCTTCACCTCTTCGACCGGCAATTTGGCAGCTTTCGCAATAAGTTCCGAAAGCATGCTCTGGTGATTTGGATCGAGGTGTTGCACCACGACAAAGGCCATGCCGGTTTCCGCCGGTAAAGCGCGGAACAGCTCTGTGTACGCTTCGAGACCGCCCGCAGAGGCACCCACGGCTACAACCGGGAAAGACTCCTTGCTTGGTGACGGATTCTTTTCAGACTCCCCTGGCTCAACGGGAGCTGTAATAGTGGTTTCGGGGACTTTCAATCTTATGATGCCTTCCTTACGTCGCTAAACTGAGCAAAATACGAGGTGCTGAGCGCCTGCCAGGCGGTCAGTAAATTGCGGGCCCAAACGAGGTGAAATGATCTTAGCCCTTTAGCATCCTCATGCTTCGCCATTCTCAAGAAATGGCATTTTCACCCAATCCCACCGTGTATTCCCCACTACGCATCGGAGGCAGCTCTTCACGTCAAGCCTTCATTGGATACTCGACAAGCCCCTTCTGTCCACTTTTGAGAAGGTGAAGGCCGAGTTGTGCCCCATCGGCCTCCGCCACAAATGGCTGGCGGACGCAGAAGAATCTCTTTGAAAGAAGAAATGTACTATGCGAGCGTGAAACATCTCTTCAAAATCAAATAGTTAGCCCACTATTCAAATGATCGCATGGTGTCGCGGCTGGAAAGATCGGAATGGCGGATCTCGCGCTTTCTTGCATGGAATTGGTGTCATGCACAGTCTCGAAAGATGTGATATTTTAATGGACCTATAAGACATGTCGAGAAGGCACAGACTGGCGAACGGCCCGTCGCGGGGTGATTTCCACGGTCGCTGACACTGGCTTGGGGATGTCAGCGGAAACTGCACTGAAGATCTTTGAGCCATTTTTTACGACGAAGGGCCTCAACGGCACGGGTCTTGGCTTATGGGTGAGCCGCGACATTGTAGAACGCCACCGTGGCAATCTCAGGGTCAGATCCAGTCAAGAACGAGGACACGCAGGAACAGTCTTCACGCTTTTTCTACCGTTCGATTCGCCAGCGTCTGAGGAGAAACATACATAGCTCACCATCAGGAATGGCGGAGAAGATATCGGGCATGAACATTGAACTTCTGAGGGAAGCTACCAAAATAGATCACGAAGCCGTTGAAGACTCCGTTCCGTTAATGGATGAGGACTTAACTCTGCAGGCCTATATAGCCGTGCTTTATCGCATTCAAGGCTTGGTAGCAGCCTGGGAGAAACTGGGTGAAGGAGCAGCTCCAGAGTGGATGCAGCCCATGATGAAGCTTCGCCAGAGACAAGCACTTATCGAGGAAGATCTTCGGTTCCTGGCACCCCAGCTCAGCTTATCGGATATGCCCAGAATGCCGACGTTTACATCGGATGCGCAATTTCTGGGAGCCATGTACGTGATGGAAGGCTCCCGGCTGGGGGGCGCGATCATTGCCAGGCACGTTGAGATAGTTCTGGGATTTCAAATGGGCCGAGGGACTGCATTTTTTCGCGGCTCGGATAGACAAACGGGCCCACTATGGAAGGACTTCCTTGATGTTCTGCGAGTGCGCGTTCCCGATGCCCAGGCGGACGAGGTGATACTTGGCGCACAGAGCATGTTCCAACTGTTCGCTGAATGGATGGTGGGGATTTCGCAGAACCAGGAAGTTAGAAAGTAACGGCAAGCGAAAGCGCTTCGTGAGGTACCAATGTCTGCAAGGTTATCCCGGTATCGGCAGTAGCAGACGAATCACCGTTCCATGGCCCGCTGCGGACTCTATGATGACGCTTCCTTGATGTCTCTCGGCAATTTCTTTCGCGATGTAGAGTCCCAGGCCATTTCCTAAATCTCCCTTGGTGCTGTAGAAAGGCTGAAACAGGAGGCTTTGCTCGGCTGCATTCATACCAGCACCATTGTCGCCCACCTGAAGCTCAAGTAGATCTCCTGATCACTCAGCTTTTAGCCAAACTTTGCCTCGCACGGGCACCGCATCCAGAGCGTTTGATACAAGATGAGCGATGACTTGTCGGAGCTGGCTGATGACTCCGAAAACCTGAACCGTCGCATCCCCTTCAATAGCAGCCCGCACCTCGCGATTACGAATCTTCGTGGCAAAGAGACGAAGCGCATCCTCAAAAAGCGATCCTGCTGCTATCCAACTCTTCTCGCCTGCATTCTCGGAACCCCAACGCAGCGTTTGCTTCACACTGCCCGATATCCTTTCCAGCTCTTCCTCTACTGTCTTGAAATAGGCGCTGGTCTTCGTACTTTGGGGAGAGTCTTGTTTCAAGAGGTATAGAACGTTCGTGATCGCTGCGAGCGGGTTGTTGATCTCGTGGGCAAGAAAGCTCGTCATACGACCCGTCAAAGCCAGCTTTTCAGTGACTTTGAGAGCTGTTTCCCGCTGTTTGCGCTCTGTCAGGTCGATGCAGGCTCCAATCCACCCTGCTCTTTTGGCCCCCTCTCGGCTGAACGATATGAGGCGAATCAAGTTCCAATACTCCGCATCCGACCCTGGAGCGACAAGGCGTACTTCTTCTTCAAAGCCGGTCGCAGATTCGATCGCATGGGCCCAGGATACTGCGATGCGTGGGACATCCTGTTCGGCTATTCTGGTGGACTCGTACCAAAGTCCTTGTTCAGGCAATCCAGCATTACGCCACAGCTCATTGGTATAGGTGATATGACCATCGTCGGAGACGGCGAAGACCTTGATCGGCAACGCCTGGGTGAGTCTGTCGAATCGAGCTTCACCGAGTTCGGCCTCTTCTTCCGTCCTGCGCAAACCAATGCTCGTGAGTCCTGCTCTGAACTCTCTCGCGGATTCGACCTCTACGGCCTGCCAGGCAAGACCTTGGCCCCGCAGCGTCTCCTTCCATGTCTCGAAGGAAAGCCGGGGGTGAAGACGTTTAGCTTGATCCATCGCCTTGACCGGCTCGCCTGCCCAACGCACCGTGCTGATAACCTCGGGCCGAAACCATAAGATGTACTGCCGTCGCACATCGGAGATTCGGATCGCAAGCAGTCCGCTGGCAACGCCGGTCAGATCTGCGGCCCAAGGTAGCTCCGCACTGAGCTGGTTCGTTTCGTAAAATTCCAAGGTAGAGTAGGTGTCGAGCCATTCCGTAATTCTTCGCAACCCCCCTACATCTGGCGTCGCCCCGGCACAGCTGAACTCCCCGTCCACAGCCAATACGGCTCCGGTACTATCGGTTACTTCCATCAAGAGTTCCATTTGGGCAGCAACCGCAGAGAGGTAATCCTTCTCTGCTGCGATCCTGGTCAGCATTCGTCTTTGCACATCATGGAAGCGAACCATAGTACGCATTCTGGCAGTCGTTTGAAACGAGGTGAGCTGGGTTCCCACCATCTTGGTCAGCATGTCGCAGGCGCTACGGACGAGGTATGGAATGGCGCGAGGCTCGGCATGATGGCCACTGATCAGACCCCATAAACGTCCTTCGCAAAGGATCGACACGGACATGGATGACAAGGTTCCCATGTTTCGCATGTATTCAAGATGAACCGGAGACACGCTGCGCAGCACACATAGCGACATATCGAGACGTTCAGGCGACTTGTCTTGAAGTCCTTGCAGTGGAACAGGGCGGTAAGCCGCGTCGGGAATAATCCTGACTGTGTTCGATACATAGAGCGCGCGTGCCTGCTGCGGGATATCACTTGCTGGAAAACGAAGATGCAAGTAGCTCGGCAACGTACCGTTGTTCTCTTCCGCAAGGACAGTGCCATGACCCGCAGCGTCGAAGGAATAGAGAAGCACCCGGTCGAAACCAGTGAGGATCTGAAATTGTCTGGTGATTGCCTGGCAGAGCTCAGCTTCGGTGCTAAGTCGGCTGAGCGTACCCACGAAGTTGGTCATGACACCGTTCATCATCTCCAGTCCGATAAGGCGATCCTGCCGTTCGAACTCAAGGATGCGCTGCCCATCGACACAGTGGGTCACTACACTGCAAAGCTCATCGCGAACAGTGAACGCGCCTAGATAAGTGACAAGGTCTACGGGATCAAGGGCGCAGTGCAGAAGGCGCACAGATGCCAGAAGTTCACGATCGAGGAAGAGGTCTATCGTTGATCCGAGGATGAGCTTGAGAGGCACCCTGAAAAACTCTGCAGCGTTCTCGCTTGCGAATAAGACAATTTCAAGTTCAGGATCGATGCCGAGGAGAATCCCATGAGGCTGTACGCTCCCTGGAATGCGTATCTGCTCTTCAGCACAGGGAATCTCGTTATGTTCGCCGGAGTGAGTGGAATTTGAGCCTAAAGCTTGGACTTCAAGACTATTCACGTTTTTCATTGACTCATGCATGTGCTTTCCTGTCTTTTGACCTGTAAAGCACCTCGCGGCGTCGAATGACGTGGGATGAGATGATCTGTAATCATGAGTTTGACGGCGTGGAAAACCACGTCAAGTCGATGATCGGACTCTACCACGTCCCGATGTATTCGTTCATAAGCTGCCTAGGTGTGATGTCTCAATAGGGTGTCCATTCGATCTGGATCATAGAAGCTGACTGTGCGAACAAGAAGCTTGCAGTGAGGAGACGGAATGGACTGTCATAATCCGCGATCTGGAGTCCGCGCCGGTGGTCCAGCGACACCAGCATGCCGCTCCCGGCGATCACTCGCGATCAGAGCAATGAAAACAACTCCTGCCCGATTGGCTGCATGCATACAACTGGCATCGACCACAGCGCCTGGTCTGCTGGTACACCGCCACCCAGGGAGCCAGATCGTTCGGCATCCAGCGCCACGGACAGCCCGTCTTCGCGATATAGCGCAGACCGTTGAACACCTCGCGCAGATCATGCTCCCGATGCTTGCTGTCCTCCGGCACAACAACAGGTACGGCAGCACAGACGCCCACTCCGCATCGGTCACATCACACAGGTAGCCCTTACGAGCAAAACTCGACATCCCTCCATGCTAAGTAAACAACAGCCCTGCAAAGAACTAGCTCGGTTCAAAGTTCATAATAGCCTCAAGTGTGCTTCTGGAGAGGGGTTATAGTCTGGGTGTCAGGTTTGCCTCTCGTTGACGCGGCACAGCGGGAGTCTAACGGAGACGACAGGTTGCGGACAGGAGAGAGTATATGAGCGAAGATGGGTATGTGGCGGAGCGGTCGATCTCTGGAGCATTGCTTGCGGTAGTTGCGGCCGCGTTGCTCGCGGGGTTGGGTGGGCTGGTGTGGTGCTACGGGCTGCAGAATCATCTGGCCGTGGCGGAGCAGAAGATTGCCGCGACCGACCAGAAGAATGCGGAGTTGGCGCAGAAGCTGGAGGCGACCAATGCGCGGCTTCGGGCGACGGGTGAGACGCTGGGAAAGAGCGTAGGCATCGCGCAGCGTCAGATCGAGCTGAGAACGCAGAACATTCTGGCGGCCCAGAAGGAGACGACGGCGAAGCTCGAGGAGGAGCAGGCGAAGAACTCGAAGCAGATTGGCGCGGTATCGAGCGATGTTGCCAGCGTGAGAACCGACGTGGGCGGGGTGAAGACCGAGGTGGCGACGACGAAGTCCGACCTGGAGGCGACGAAGACGCAACTGAACCGGGTGGTGGGCGATGCGGGCGTGATGAGCGGATTGATTGCGACCAATCACGGCGAGCTCGAAATCTTGAAGCACAAGGGCGACCGCAACTACCTTGAGTTCACGTTGCAGAAGGGCGCGAAGCCGACGCTGCTGTCGACCGTCAAGCTGCAGTTGAAGAAGGCGGACGAGAAGCACTCGCGCTACACGCTGAACGTGAGCGCCGACGACCGCACCATCGAGAAGAAGGACCGAGGGCTGGACGAGCCGGTGCAGTTCTACACGGGCAAAGACCCGGTCCTCTATGAACTGGTGGTGAATGTGATCGAGAAGAATAAGGTATCGGGGTATCTGTCGACGCCGAAGAACACGGGAAAGCCTGCGGCGCAATAACGGAACAGGACAGGCGCGAACGCAGAACGGGGGACGCTTTATGGCGTCCCCCGTTCCGTTTGCCTTGGTTGGATTACTTCTTGGTTGCCTTCTTTGCAGCCTTCTTCGCTGGTGCCTTTTTTGCAGCTTTTTTAGTCGCCATTTGCCTATTCTCCCTAGTGATTAGACATTGCATCTGCAACACGGTGCATTGCAGCTAACGAAGGTATAAATTTACGAAATTTCACTGTCAAGAAAAATCGCAGCATTCGCGTTTTTTTTTCACCTTCGTGTGTTCCTCCCGAGTGAAGGCAAACGCACTTTCTCCGCAGAGTGGTCGTCGAAGAGGCAGGTGTGCGATGCGCCTGGACCGCGCCGTATACTTGCGCTTTGGGGTTTGCGATCTTCGGATGAGGTGAAGAGATGAAGGATGTGGTGATTGTTTCCGCGGTGCGGACGCCGGTGGGCAGGTTCCAAGGGGCGTTGTCGGAGATGACGGCGGTCCAGCTTGGCGCGATCGTCGTGCGCGAGGCGGTGAAGCGCGCGGGCATCGATCCGTCGCTGGTGGACGAATGCCTGATGGGGTGCGTGCTGCCGGCGGGCCTGGGGCAGAACCCGGCGCGGCAGGCGGCTTTGCTGGGCGGCCTTGCGGATACGGTTTCGGCGATGACGATCAACATGGTATGCGGGAGCGGGCTGAAGGCGGTGTCGCTGGCGGCGCAGGCGGTGATGGCGGGCGATGCGGAGATTGTTGTCGCGGGCGGCATGGAGTCGATGTCGAACGCGCCTTATCTGCTGCCCCAGGGGCGCAAGGGCTTTCGCATGGGCGATGCCGCCGTGGTGGATTCGATGGTGAAGGACGGCCTGTGGTGCGCGTGCGAGGACTACCACATGGGCATGACGGGCGAGAATGTTGCGGAGAAGCATTCCATCACACGCGAGCAGCAGGATGCGTACGCGCTCGAGTCGCACCGGCGGGCGAGCGCCGCCTGGAGGGAGGGGCGGTTCGACGCCGAGGTGGTTCCGGTCAATGTGCCGGGGAAGAAGGGCGCAGTGACGGTGTTTGCGCGGGATGAGAGTGTGCGGGAGGATGCTTCACTAGAAGCTCTGGCGGCGCTTCGTCCTGCGTTCAAGAAAGACGGTACGGTGACGGCGGGGAATGCTCCCGGTGTCAACGACGCGGCGGCAGCGGTGGTGGTGATGTCGGCCGCGCGCGCGAAGGAGCTGGGGCTGAAGCCGCTGGCGACGATCAGGGCCCAGGCCAGCAGCGGAGTCGCGCCCAAGTGGGTGATGCTGGCTCCAGTGACCGGCGTGCAGAAGGTTTTGAAGCGTGCGGGATGGGAGCGGGACGAGGTCGAGCTGTTCGAGTTGAATGAAGCCTTCAGCGTACAGGCGATAGGCGTGATGAAGGAGCTTGGCCTGGACGCCGCGAAGGTGAATGTAAATGGCGGGGCGGTCGCGATCGGGCATCCCATCGGGGCGAGCGGCGCGCGGGTGCTGGTGACGCTGATCCACGAGATGATACGGCGCGATGCGCACAAAGGGGTGGCGGCGCTTTGTCTCGGCGGAGGGAACTCCGTGGCGATGGCGTTGGAGCGGCCTTGATCTGAAGGTAAAAATTCGGAGCATCTGAAGATGGTATGCGGCGGCATTCGATTCGCTGCTTCGGTATCGGTTTGTTGTGGATCTTCGTTGCGGATTAACGAGCGACGCCCCGCGTTTCCCATGACTTAAGTAATAGCTTCGACTGGTCTGCCGTTCTGTACGTGGCTGAAAGCAGGCGCTGGACCGGTATGCTCAGAAGTGGTCGACAGCTTGTTGCTGGACCACGACGGAGTGTGGCTTGGTGCAGGAGCGGGGCAAAGGTGCGATCCATCGACTACTGCGAGAGTGCAGAGGTCAAAGCCTGATCGAAGTGGCGGTCATGATGCCCGTGCTGGTGCTTCTAATGGCGTATGCGATCGACTTCGGCTACTTCTTCATTGCCGAGGCCAACATCACCTCCGCGGCGCGCAATGCTACGCAGTATTCGATCATGGGCTACCAGGGCCCCGCGCAGTCCAGTCTGCCGCCTGCCGGGCCGGTCTCTACGACCAACAGCGTTGTGGCCGCGGCGATGGCGGACCTGGGTAGCCTTCTCGATTCTTCGACGACAACCAGTGTGCAGGTCTGCAGCAAGATGAATGGCATGAGCGGCAACCTCCCCAAATGCACGAGCTATGGCCCGAGCGGCACGGCATACACCCCGATCGCCGACCCTGAGGCGCCGACGTTTGTACTGCAGCGGGTGGATGTGACGTACACGGTACAACCGCCGGTTCCGATGTCGTTCTTCTCGGTGTCGCTGCTGCCGAGTCTCAAGTTCCACCGGCAGGTCTCGATGAGGGCGATGGACTGATGAACGCAGAATCCGTACACGGCGGCAGTTGCAGTGGAAGGAGCGACTTGAAACCGGCACATGCCGGGGACCGGATCGGGCACGGGGTCTGGGCGCATCTGCGGATGGCGTGGCAGCGGGAAGACGGGTCGATCCTTATCGAGACCGCGCTCACCTTCACGATGATGATCACCATGGTGCTGGTTATCGTCGAGTGCAGCATGATGGTCTATACCTATAGCGTGATCGAGGAGGCGGCCAGGGAAGGCGTACGCTACGCCTCGATCCACGGCGCCGACAGCGCAAGTTGCAGCGGGCCGAGTACCGGATGCGGCGACTCCAGCGGGACCAACGTTGTCACGGCTGTTACGAACTACGCGGGAACGTACTCAGGAAAACTGGCTGGCATGAACGTGACCGTCACCTGGCCGGATGGCGCATCGACGGCCACCTCCCGCGTCCAGGTCGCAATCCGGTACACCTACCAGCCTATGTTTCACTTCCCAGGCGCCAGCCCCGTGCTGCAGGTGTCGTCGCAGGGAAGGATCATGTACTAGGGATGAGCCAGGTCACGCGCAGAATCGACATTACCAGCGGCGAAGAGGGCCAGGCGGCGATCTCCATCGTCCTGATCTTGGGAATGTTCCTGCTCGCGGTCCTGGGGTTTGGCGTGGACCTGACCAATATGTGGTTTCACCGGCAGGCTGGGCGATCGGCTGCGGATTCGGCCTGCCAGGCGGCTGCGATGGACTTGCTGGCCGGCTCGCCATCGAGCACAAGCGGGTTTACCGCCGGGCAGGCCGGCGACTGCGTGGGAAGCCCCAAGGCGACGATGTGCGCGTATGCCGCTGCCAACGGATACAACGGAGCGGGACTGTCGAGCACGGCGGAGTCGAACAACGTGAGTTGGACCTTCCCCAGCAGCGTCACGGGCGTGTCTTCCACTGGCTCCAGCTTCCTGAAGGTCAACATCGCGGAGAACGTTCGAACTTATTTCATGTCTCTCCTGTTGCCAAGCCACTTTCAAACGCTCAACGTGGCGTGTACCTGCGGCGTCATCCAGGTGAAGGAACCTGCGCCGATGCTGGTTTTGAATCCGACCATCTCCGGAGCGTTCACCTACAGCGGCGGCGGTGGCGTCATCATCGCGGGGGGGCCGGCCCGCAGCGTTCAGGTGAACTCCTCAAGTCCGACAGCGGTCAAGTGGACCGCATCGGGCATGATCGATCTGAGCGCGGGCGGCCCGAAGGGAACCGGATCGGACATCGGGATCGTTGGCGGGCCAGATACATTTCCAACCAATTACGGCACGACGACACAATGCAACGGCAACAGCGGCTACTGCGGAGGTACGACGGGAAACTGGAAGGGCGGTGTGCTTCCCATCTCGGACCCATATGCATCCGTGGTTGCCCCGAATTCCGTAACGAGTGTCACGCCTTCGTTGGGCGTTGGCGGGCTCAAGGTTGCGCATGGGGTTGATAACTGTCCGGATCAGAACAATGGTTGCTACGAGTTCAGCCCGGGATATTATCCGTCTGGGCTTAAGATCCCTAACAGCTACATGACAATGATATTCCAGCCCGGTATCTACTATCTGAACGGATCGCTGAACTCAGGTGGCAGTAACACTTTAAGGATGGCGAAACCGAGCGGATATCAGCAGACCGATGGCCTGATGTTTTACTTTCTCTCGGGGTCCTTCAATATCTCGGGAGGAGCGGGCGGCGGCATAGATCCGGTCTCGACAAAAGATCTGACGTGCGACGGGTCCGCGCCGCCGGCATCGCTCGGAATGCCTTCCACCATCGGCGGCAATGTGTTGTGGGGACAATGCACAGCCAACGGCACCTACTGGGACGCGAGCGGCGACACAACCGATTCGCGCGGCGCGCCCGGAACCCGCAGCCTGCTGATCTTCCAGGCCCATTCCAACACGGCGCAGACCGCCCTTTCGGGGTCTGGCCAGCTCTCGTTTTCGGGTACGATCTACCTCCACTCGACCAGCGGGGGAGACGTCTTCAACCTGAGCGGCGGAACGAGTACGGGCACCTTCATCCTGGGTGAGATCGTTGCGGATCAGGTGCAGCTAAGCGGCAGCGGCGCGGTCCGGCTCGCGCTGACTCCGGCTGCGATCATCAATATGTCCAAGGCGGCGATCCTGCAGTAGTGCGCTGAGACCACCGCTCAGGCGCAAGCGGGAGACAGCTTCGCAACAATACAGACTGTGCGCGGGAGTGCATTCCGGCCACGCTGGGCCTTCCTGGTGTTCTCCCCAGCCCGGGATAGCTCTCACGTTAATGGGTTGGAGGTTGCCTGTGCGCCGTGCAACTCCCGGGGCAGCCGATAGCACGTTCGGGCTATTACCTCCGGGAGAAAGAAACGTATAGCTTGGTTTTAACCAGAGCGGTTCTGGGTAATCTCATCACAAGAGGAAGGCACCGAAACCGACGCCGCTATCGAAGACGTTTTTATCGGGTCCTTGCTCAAATTTCATAACCGGGAGAAACACAATGAAGAATCTGAAGAATGTTGCCGCCATGCTGCTGAACGATGAATCTGGTCAGGACCTGATCGAGTACGCGCTCGTCGCCGGTCTCATCTCGCTTGCTGCCATCACAGCGCTCGGTTTGATTAAGCCTCAGATCGGAGGCCTCTTCACCAATATTTCAACCAGCCTCACAAGCGCAGCCTAAACGTTACGCAGATGCTTGACTTTCCTCCGGGGGCGGTGAGCTGCAATGAGTGGCTCGCCGCCAAAAGTCAAACTCCAACAAGTAATAGAGCGGGATCAACCTTAACGAATCAGGAACAGAACTGGCAATGGTACTCTCGCCCCAAACCATCTACCTGTCGGCTGCTTTGGTCTGTGCCCTGGCCGCAAGCCTGCACGACCTCCGCAGCCGTCGCATTCCTAACCTGCTGACAGGCCCGGCGATCCTCTTCGGTCTCCTGCTGCATCTTTACCTTGGCGGTCCGGCGCAACTTGGGCTTTCCGCGCTCGCCGGGCTTATCGCAGGTGGAATCTTTCTTCTCTTCTTTGTCGCCGGCGGCATGGGCGCGGGCGATGTGAAGCTGATGGCGGCGGTCGGGTGTCTTGCCGGAACCGCATACATTAAGGACGTTCTTCTCGCCACGGCACTCGTCGGCGGCATCATGGGTGTCGCGCTTGCCCTCTACCGCGGACGGCTTCGCCAGACCATCGCAAACGTCATCCTTCTTGTGCAGCACCACAACTCCGTGGGACTGACCGCGCATCCCGATCTCAATGTGACCAACGACGCAACCTTGCGACTGCCCTACGCGCTTCCGATCGCGGCAGGCTGTCTGCTGACCTTTCTGCTTGCATCCGGCAAGGAGCTGGTGCGATGAATGCGCGGCGACTCTCGACAGCCTTCCTCGTCGCGCTTGCCGTCTCAGGCCTGTGCACCTGGGTGCTGAGCCGGAAGATGCGCGCGCAGGCGTCCGCGCGGGTTGTGTATCTCCGCTATGCGGCTCCCTCGAAGCCACTGCAGGCCGGGGAGGTTCTCACGCGGGACGATCTCGAGCTGGTCAACTGGCCGGCGAACGACCCGATCAGCGGCGCGTTTGTGAAGACCGACGATCTGGTCGGCCGCTCCGCCTTATTCCCGATCGACAAGGATCAGCCGGTCACGGACAAATTTCTCTCGACTGCAGGCTCCGGGCTTGGCCTTGCCGGCAAGATTCCTCAGGGAATGCGCGCCATCGCCCTTCATTCCGACGAGGTGATGGGAGTGGCAGGATTCCTGTTTCCCGGATCGCACCTCGACGTGCTCGTGACGTACAAGCCGGAGCGATCGCCCGAGCCAATCACATTTACCGTCCTGCAGGATGCGGAGGTGCTGGCCGTCGGACAGAAGTCCCAGCCCGATCCGGATGGAAAACCTGTGGCTGCGACCGTGGTCACCTTGCTGCTCACCCCGCAGGACGCGGAACGTGCCGTCCTGGCAAGTACGCAGGGGGCCTTCCACTTCGTGCTGCGCGGCGGTTCGGATAAGGTACATGTCGCGGATCTGCCGATTACCCTTTCCAGGTTGTCGGGCGAGCCGGACTTGTCCGGGGTATCTCAGGCAACCGGAATATCCGGAGCCAGCCCGGCGCCCCATGTGCGTGCGGAACGCAGCAGACCCGCTCCGCCTAGTGTGCTGGTCGAGACCATCGCCGGGGACAAGCACACCACCGATACGTTCAGCGGAGTGAGATGACCGCTATCAAGCTCTTTCCAGGCACACATCTGGCTGCGTCCCTTCTTCTGCTCGCGGGCGTGGTTGCGGTGGGTCAATCCGCATCGCTCGCGCAAAGGGTGGCTTCGGCGCAGCCGGTGGATTCGCCGGATGCACGCCAGGCCCGCACTCGCATGGACCTGCACGATATCGGCGCCGGTCAAACTCTGCACCTTACCGTTGGGCACTCCACCGTTCTGCACGGGGTAAGCCCGATGCGGCGGATCTACATCGGCAATCCGGCCGTGCTTCAATCCTTCACGGCGGGCCCGAGCGAGGTGGTGCTGACGGCAAAGACCCCGGGAATCAGCAGCCTGGTCATCTGGGACACGCTTGGCAAGTCGTGCCTATATACGGTTGCTGCCGACGTCGACCCCGACGCGCTGCGGCAATCACTTGCTGAGGCCTATCCCACCAGCCATATCGAGGTAAAGGGAGGCGAGGGACGCATCTATCTTGCCGGAACAGTGCCGACGCAAGAGGTTGCCGACGGGGCTGCGAAGCTTGCCGTCTCCTACGCCAAGGATATAGTCAGCTCCCTGCGTGTGACGCCGGTGCATGGCAAGCAGGTGCAGTTGAAGCTGCGCATCGTCGAAGTGGACCGCTCGAAGATGGAGCAGTATGGCATCAACTTCACCGGCATGGGAGCAACGCCGTTCAGCGTGACGACGGGACAGTTCCCTTCCACCATCACGCCTAATACTGCGACCTCGGGCACCAGTGGCTCGTCCGCCACCTCCGTGCTCGCCAGCGATGTGCTGAATGTCTTCCTCTACAGCCAGAAATTGAACTTTGGCGCGACGATCAGGGATCTCGAACAGAAGCAGGTCCTGCAGGTGCTGGCCGAGCCTACGCTGACGGCTCTCAGCGGGCAATCGGCGAAGTTTCTTTCAGGCGGCGAGTTTCCCTTTCCTATTGTTGAGGGCTCCAGCGCGCCCGGATCAGCCCCTATCGTTACGATCCAATTTCGCCCATACGGCGTGAAGGTGGACTTTACGCCCACGGTGAATGCGGACGGCTCAATCTTGCTGAAGGTCGCGCCAGAGGTCAGTACGCTCGACTACAGCAACGCCGTGACCATCTCCGGCTATACGGTTCCGGCGCTCTCCACCAGGCGCGCCGAGACCGAGGTGGAGATCAAGAGCGGACAGAGCTTCGCCCTCTCGGGCCTGCTCGATCACCGCACGACCGAAAATCTGAGTCAGATTCCGGGCATATCGGGCATCCCGATCCTTGGTAAGCTCTTCGTTTCGAAGTCTTACTCGCACTCCGTCGTGGAACTCGTAGTGATGGTGACCGCGACGCTTGTCGATCCGCTTACGGATACGACAGCTCCCGTCCAACCCCAATTCGTCGTCCCGAACATGGACAACCAGTCCTTCGATTCCGATCTTTCCAAGGAGCAGAAGATTCAGCCCAGAAAACCCTGAGCCGAATAGCCGAGCAACTTATGTCGAACAGCGCCACCCAACTCGATCATGCGATACAGGCAGTCTTCAGCGTATGCGGCTCCCAGGACGTCTCTGCGGCGGCCATGGAGGCGTGCGAGGAGGCGCCAGGCTCCACCTTCGCAGGCGAGTTTCATGATTACTTCAGCGCAGAGAAGAGGCTGCAGTTCCCGCCCTCCATGCTGGCGGCAACAGGTTCGGTAGCGCTTGTGGACTGCGATCGCGATCCTGCGCTTGCACTCGCGACGATGGAGCGGCTGCGCACCATGTCTCTGCGTAACCTGAGCATCGTGGCACTGGCAACGCAGATGGACACGAACTACCTGCTCGGCGCCATGCGCGCGGGATGCAATGAGTTCCTGACCAAACCGGCGGACGCCGCGGCGCTTCGCGATGCGCTGATCCGCTTCCAGAACGGGTATGTCATCGAGCCTCTCGTGCACAAGAGCGCAGGGCGGCTTATCTCGTTCTTTGGCGTGAAAGGCGGCGCGGGTACAACAACGATGGCCGTTCATCTGGCGAACAATCTCGTGCGCCGTCATCGTAAGCGCATCTTGTTGATCGATCACCACCACGAACTCGGACATGTAGCGCTCTATCTGGGCCTGAAGAACTGCCAGTATCACTTCGATGAGCTTGTCCGCAACGCCGACCGGCTCGACCCCGAACTGCTGAACGGCTTTGTAACCAAACATGGGCAGGGGCTCGATGTGCTGGCGTCGCCCGATGTCTGCTCGCACGAGCATAAGAGCACTCCGGAGGAGATTCAGCTCGTCCTCAGCTTTCTCCGCAGCCAATACGATTACGTGTTGATCGACTCCTCGATGACCTACAAGGAGATCGTTCCGTCGATACTGCAGGCGAGCGATGAGGTGTACCTCGTCTCGACACCTGACGTGGCTGCGCTTCGCGATCTCGCACGCCGGGTGGAGCATTTCAGTCTTACCGAATCGCTGACCAGCAAGCTGCGCATTGTCATTAACCGATCCACCTCCGACGATGCTGTCACCGCGGAGCAGATCGAGGCTGCCGTGCGTTATCCGGTATGGATTGCAATTCCGAACAGCTATGCCGATCTTGTGCGAGCGATCAATGCCGGGGAGCCTATTCCTCCGCAACATCGTTCGGCATTCTCCCAGCAGATCAACAAGTGGGCCGCAAAGCTTGTGTCCGCCACAGCCACGCAGGCGCAACAGCCCGGCTCATCGAGAAAGCGCTTCTCCTTCTGGCCTGTCAAGCGCGAGAAGGTAGCCTAGGAGACATCCATGCCTGAGAACCTCCTCCTCATGACGAGCCCTATGAAGACGACGGCGACCGCCACGGCCGCGCAAGTGCGTATCAGCCCCAGCCCGGTGCTCGCGGACGTCTCGATGCACCAGCTTAAGACGGCCGTGCATCACGAGCTGATCAAACGAATGGATCTCGATAAACTTGCAGCGATGCAGCACGACCCAGGCGGCCGGCAGAAGCTGCTCGCAACCATCTCGCAGCTTGTCGGCGAGCAAAACATACCGCTCAGCTCGATAGATCGCGACGGAATCGCCAAGGAGGTGATGGACGAGGTCTTCGGACTTGGCCCGCTCGAGCCGCTCCTGCACGACCAGACCGTCAGCGACATCCTTGTAAACACCTATGACACCGTCTACGTCGAACGGCGCGGGATGATCGAAAAGACGGACGTGGTCTTCCGCGATAACGCGCATCTGATGCACATCATCGACAAGATCGTCTCCGCGGTGGGCCGCCGCATTGACGAATCGTCTCCCATGGTCGATGCCCGTCTGCTCGACGGCTCCCGCGTCAACATTGTCATTCCTCCCCTGGCCGTCGACGGACCGCTGATGTCGATCCGGCGCTTCGGCAGTTCGCCGCTCACGGCAGACGACCTGCTTCGCCATCGCGCGTTGACGCCGCACATGCTTGAAATCCTCAAGTCAGCCGTAAAGGCGAGACTCAACATCGTCGTATCGGGTGGAACCGGCGCCGGCAAAACGACGCTGCTGAACGTGATGTCCGGTTATATCTCTCCCGATGAACGCATCGTGACCATCGAGGATTCGGCGGAGCTGCAGATCAAGCAGGAGCATGTGGCACGGCTGGAATGCAGGCCGCCGAATGTCGAAGGCAAAGGCGCGATCCGGCAGCGCGAGTTGGTCATCAATGCGCTCCGTATGCGGCCCGACCGCATCATCCTGGGTGAAATCCGGGGCGAGGAGGCGCTCGATATGCTGCAGGCGATGAATACCGGCCACGATGGATCGATCACGACCATCCACGCAAACAATCCGCGCGATGCGATCGCCAGGCTCGAAACCATGGCGATGATGGGAAGCGTGTCGCTGCCCGAGAAGGCGATTCGCGCGCAGATCGCTTCGGCCGTACACCTGATCGTCCAGGCCTCCCGCATGAGCGACGGTTCGCGGCGCATCACTCACATCACCGAGATCACCGGCGCAACGAGCGATATCGTCAGCATGCAGGATATATTCCTGTTCGAGAAGCAGGGCCTCGGACCTGGAGGCAAGGTCAAAGGGCGCTTCTTCGCGACCGGCATCGTGCCCAAGTTTGCCGAAAAGCTCAAGGCCGCCGGCATCCCCCTGGCTCTCAACCTGCTCGACCAGTCGGTTGAGGTGTAGACATGCTGCTATCGGCTTTCGTGGGCTTCGTCCTGTTCAGTTTTACTCTCGTCCTGTTCCTGCTGCGGCCGAAGAAATCGGAGAAGGCGATTGAGCAAAGGCTGCATAGCATCACGCTCTCGTCGAAGAAGCAGGCCGACGATGACGACCCGGCTTTGTCGGGGAAAGTACCCGCAGGCCCTGTTCATCGTCTCGGCGAGTATCTGCAACGATTCCACTTCTCGAGCGACCTGGAGCAGTTGATCCTGCATGCGGGCAGCAACGCGAGCGTCGGTTCAGTTATCGTCGGCAGCCTCTTCGCAGCCGTCGGCGCCGGTCTGATGGCCCACATCTTCGTCGGCACACTGCCATTGGATCTGGCAGCCGTCGCAGCCGGTGGCGCTTCGCGTTGGTTTCTGCTCAGGTTCCAGAGGTCGAAGCGAACCAGCAAATTCGCCACCGCTCTCCCCGATGCGATTGAACTCATGGCGCGCGCGCTTCGGGCGGGCCACTCCATGAGCTCGTCCATCGAAATTGTCGCTGAGCAGTCGGTCGAGCCGCTTGCATCCGAGTTTGCCATCGTCTTCCAGCAGCAGAAGTTCGGCATCCCCTTTCGCGATGCGATTCTGCAACTCGGCGACCGGGTGCCATCGAAGGATCTCCACTTTCTCATCACCGCCATTCTGGTCCAGAAAGAGACCGGAGGCGACCTGACAGAAATCCTGGATCGCACAACCGACGTCATCCGAGACCGTGTACGCATCGAAGGCGAGATTCGCACCCACACCGCTCAGGGACGGCTTACAGGGTGGATACTCAGCGGACTTCCGCTCATCATGCTCGGGATCATCAGCATCATCAACCCTAGCTATGGACACGTTCTCTTCACCGATCCGATCGGACAGAAGCTGCTTTATGGCGGCAGCATCATGATCGTCATAGGAGGCCTTATCATCCGCAAAATCGTCGATATCCAGGTATAACGTCATGACTCATCTCTTCTTCTTCTCTATTCTGATGATGGTGTTCTCAGTGATGGGCTTGCTCGGTTCCTTCATGCTGACGCGCACGTCGCGCGCCGCCTCCGAGCGCGTACTCATGGTCACACAGGGCCGCACCACGCAATTGCCTTCAACGCGAGCGAGCCTTGCCGATCTGCAGAAGAAGCTCTTCGATGGCGTACGCTGGCTGCGATCTCGCCTGGGCATGACCGAAAACCCGAAGCTGCTAGAGCGGTTTACGCAAGCTGGATTCAGGTCCGCGGCCGCTCGCGATACGTACTTCGCGGCGCGAATGATCGGACCTGGCGCGGCAATCCTGCTGGCAACCTTCATTCCATCCAACCGGTTCTTCTGGATGATGGTGCTCGGCGGCGTCTTCTATCTCGGCCCGGATCTCGTCCTCACCCGGCTGATCAAACGCCGGCGCGAGAAGGTTCGACGCAGCATACCCGATGCCATCGATCTCCTGGTCATCTGCGTCGATGCTGGACTCGGCATGGATCAGGCCATGCTGCGTGTGGCACAGGAGCTTGGAACCAGTCATCCCCAGATCTATGAGGAGTTCATGCAGATCAATCGCGAACAACGCGCCGGCAAACTGCGGCTCGATGCATGGGAGTCCATGGCGAAACGAAATAAACTGCAGGAGATCGACGGCTTTGTCAACATGCTCATGCAGACGGAGCGGTTCGGCACGCCCATCGCCCGGGCGCTCAGTAACTTCGGGGACGGCATTCGCCAGAAGCGACGTCAGCGCGCCGAGGAGCTTGCCGCGAAGACCACGGTCAAAATCATCTTCCCTCTGGTCCTCTTTATCTTCCCAAGCATGTTCGTCGTACTTCTTGGGCCCGCGGCCATCAACATCATGCACGGTATGGCCGAAAGCGCACGATAGCCTTCTTCTCGCGGCTCTTGTAGCTGCCTGTCTGGATGAAGCAGGGAAGTCATGCACCAAATAAACGCCCTACTTACTGGAATCTGATTTGAGATGCCGCCCGGTGAAAAAGAATAGACAACAATTGATCGGAA
Source organism: Edaphobacter sp. (assembly GCA_965277575.1). Lineage (GTDB taxonomy): Bacteria > Acidobacteriota > Terriglobia > Terriglobales > Acidobacteriaceae > Edaphobacter. The sequence goes on along the minus strand of CBDIDK010000002.1, from coordinate 733,815 downwards.
CCGGTCGAAATCCTAAAGAAACTAACACCTTCAGGTTATTACAAAAGTAAGAGAGCAAGCTCGAGTTAAGGTATTTTCTAGCCAGAGTGGAGCTACTCTTACTACAGCGAAGTAGTGCAAAAAAGGCTTTCTGAAAACATGTTTTATGGATTCTAGCTGCTTCCGTTCTTCTTAGAATGTGCGTTATCTTCGCTGCCGTCTTCTCAGATAGATGATCACCTTTTAGGCCCCGGGCAGGAATAAAACAAAAGGTCAACGATCTACGTGGTCTTCCTGTCTTTTACTTCGTCGCAATAGCCGAGATCGCGCACAGCGTGAGAAAGGAATCGCAATGGGAGCTTCAGTCGTCGCCCGTATCGTTGCCGGCCTCTTGTTCGCCGTCGTGTTGGGTATCATCGTCATGCGGCGCAAGAGCGCGGCCTAAGTCATCGCCAAAAGGCTGACTAACCGGAAGAATGGGTGGCAGAACACCGCCGCCCATCTTCTCTTCTTCGAGACAGGCAGGGAGCAGGTATGAGCGGAAAAAAGCTGTTTGGCAAGGGCCGCACCGGAGCGTTTGTCATTACAGATGGAACCACGGGCGAGGTCGTTTGCACGCACGGCATTCTTGCCAACACCTTTCGAACGCGCCTGTTCGGTTTGCTTGGGCGCAGAGGTCTGGAAGAAGGCGCGGGGCTGCTCATCAGGCCTTCCTCGGGCGTCCACACCTTTGGAATGTCCTTTCCCATCGATATCGTGAGCCTCGACAAGAACCAGCGCGTCATCGAGACCTTTGAAGATACAGGTGCCTGGACCATTCGCGGTCTTGGCGTAAAGACGCGCAGTGTGCTCGAACTGCCCGCGGGCCGAATACGAAAATGCGGTATCAAACCGGGACATGAACTGATTCTCGAAGCCTCCGCTGCAGGATCAGGTTCGTAGGACGGCGACCATGCAGGGTGCTTCAACTCAGTCCATTGCCGTGGAGGCGCAGGCCCTGCCGCATCCGCTTCCTCTCGCCCTCCGTGCTGCGGTGCTGCTTCTTCTGCTTTGCCAGGCCTATGTATGCGTCCTCGGATCGGGGCCATCTCTGGACGGCAAGGTCGATCTGCGAGCCTTCTACACGGCCGGCCTGGCGCTTCGTAGCGGCCACGCGTCGCAGATATATAGCTACGAGTACCAGGAGCGGCTTCAGGATGCCGTCATCGGCCGGCGCACTGGAGCCTTGCCGTTCCTATACCCGCCGTTTGCTGCATTGCCTTTTATCCCGCTGTCTCTGCTGCCGTATCGGTCCTCGTTTTTTCTTCTGCTTCTCATCAACCTGGCCCTCCTCGTTTCGGCGTCGCTGCTGCTGCGGCCCTGGCTGCCTGCCATCGGCAAACGAAACTGGCTACTCCTGCCTGCGCTTTACGGGTGCCTCTTTGGCGTGTCTGTCGCGCTTATGCAAGGGCAGATATCGTTCGCGTTGCTTGTGATTTACTGTGCCGCCTGGGTGCTGCTGCAACAGAAGCGGGACCTGCTTGCCGGCCTGGTGCTCGCCCTTGGACTGGCGAAGTTCCAGATTGCCCTCCCGGTTGTCCTGATCTTCCTCTGCTGGCGGCGGTGGCGCTTCATCTCGGGCTTTCTCGCGGGTGCGGCCGGTGTCTGCCTGGTCTCGGCCGCGCTGGTTGGGCGAGCGGGGATAACCGCTTACATGCAGAGCATATGGAGCATCGCAAACCAGACCGCATCCCATGCAGTCGCAGCCAAGGCCCGCTACGGCATGTTTCCAACCGACATGCCCAACCTGCATGGGTTGACCTATGGACTCTCGCACGGCGCGTTCTGGGGCCAGGGTCTCAACGTAGCGCTGAGTCTCGCGGTGCTGGGCTTCGCCGTTCGTCAGAGAGCTTCACTGCTCGTCGCATTGCCTGCGGGAATGCTCGTCAGCTACCACATGCAGCCGCACGATCTTACACTTCTCCTGCTGCCCTTGAGCATCTTTGTCGATGACCTCCTGGTCCGCAGAGACAACCCGGGCGCAGACGGAGAAGAGAGAGCGGGTAAAGGCAGTTCCGTGCTCCTTTGCACAATCCCCTTGCTGATCCTTCCCCTGGCCGGCGTTGTGATGGCGAAGGGCATCAACTATGTCGTTGCAATCAGCGTTGTGGGAATCATGGTAGGCGCAGCGCGAAGGCATCAACACGCGGAAGAGCTGTCCACCGAGCCAACGCCGATGAAGGTAACTGGTGTTCCAAATATGGAGAGCATGGTGCTCGATTTGTAAGGAGGTCACTCGGCTGCACGATTCGCGAGCCTTGAGGTGCAGTGGCAGCGGCCGTCGCCGGCATCTCTCATCTACCCGTATACGCACCGCGTTGCCGACACACCTGCGGAGCAGCTATACGGAGACGAGCTGTGATCCTGCGATCGGCTCCCGCACAGCTTTCGCGAGCATGTACGATCCTTTGCTGCCGTAGTCTGTGGCTTTGGCCGCGGCTTCGGCCAGCAGCTTGTGGTGCATCGTAAACAGAGCGAGTTCAAGCCTGTCTGAAACGCCGGTCTTATCGAAGATGGCGCGAAGATAGTTCTTGATCACCTGCTCAGAGTTGTTCAACTCCTCCGCGATATCCTTGTTCTTATATCCCTGCAGGAGCAGCCCTATAATCTTCAGCTCTTTAGGCGTCAGACGTTCCCGGACCCGTTCCGCAACCAGGTCGCTCTCGCACTCGTTTGGCATGTTCGATGGCCGCCGATGGACGTATGTCTCGCCCCGGCCGACGCTTCGCACGCAGCGCAACAGCTCGACGTTCGAGACGTCCCGGTAGACGATGCCATTGATCTTTTCGCGAACATAAGGTTGCGCATTCTCATTGTTTTCAAGGATGGCGATCATCCTGCCGCCTTGCTCTTGGGTGGTGCGTACGAGATCGCTGACGTCGGGATTCAATGAAGCTGCGAACACAACGATCGCATTGAGCGACCCGCTTACCGTCTTCATCAGAGTATGAATGTCGTTACACTGGCTGACGATGCGACAGTCATCCTCTACTGCGAGGACGCGGGCTACCCCGGTACGAAAGACGGAGTGATCGTCAGCAAGAACTAGTTTGTGGATCATGGATTCCTCACTGCAGAAGTCGCCAGAAGTATCGATCCGGCCAACTTCCAGTGACAGTCTAGCAGTTGGAATTCGCAGGGGAAATTACCGAACGTACCAGCCGCACTAACACTTTAGTTCAATCGCCAGGTCTAAGCTCACTGCCGGCGAATCTGCGGCTCACGTTGAACCCGCCGTTCTTCGTCGATGCGTCATGCACCGTCGGGCTGCCGTGCGCAAACGGAGCCGTGACGCTCAAGGTTACCAACAGGCCCCACCTGCTGGTAGCCAGGGGGGCGCTCCCAACCGACTGCCGCATTGCCGGAATACTGCGATCCCTATCGCACAACGATCTCCTTCGTGTGCATCGGTGTCGTCACCTCGGGCACGCTGCCATCGTTGACCACGACTTCATCCGGCTCACCCTCGAATACGATCCGCGTGGAAGCACTGGACCGCCCCGGAATACGCAGCATCTCCGTCGCTGTGAACTTTCCCGAGCGCACCGTCACTGGCACCTCCGCCACCGCCGCGCCGTCATTCCGCACCTCGACCGCGATCAGCCAGCTTGCGCCTTTGTCCCCTTTGCCGGGTAGCGCGCGAGGAGTCACGCTGACGATGCTCAGATCGGCCAACCCTCGGTCCCGGTATACCCAATCGTCGAAGAACCAGGCCAGGTCCTTCTTTGACGTACGCTCCAACACGCGCTGAAATTCCTTCGGATCAACGTCAGCCTTCTCATTCCTCCGATAGAGTTGCAGCGCATTCTTCAGTGCATCCTCCCCGGCGATCGAACGCAGCATCCACAGCACGGCTGCCGCCTTGGTTCTGTAGTACACGTCGTCCCGCGCCTCGATCAGGCTTTGTCCAGTCTGCGCGGGCTCGCCATTCGCGTTTACGGCGGGCTCTGCCAGTGAGAGTGTATTCACCTGCTGCTGTAATTGCTGCAGAGCGGCTTCGCGCCCCTGCGTCTGCTCCACCCATAGCAGCGACATAAACTGGGGCACGCCCTCATCCAGCCACACATGCGCCGACCGGAACCATGCGTGGGTCAATGAATGCAGCAGCGTGGGAGCCAGCGTATTCGCGTCACTGGCCTTCATCGTTGTCACCAGCAGGGCATCGTCTTCAAACGGCTGGCCTGGCTGGTCGATGAGGTCAAGCGTCGTCAATGGATCGGCGCCCAGCCAGTCCTTGAGCAGAGGCTGCACCTTCGCCGCGGCCCCGGCATATCCTGGCAGTGTGTCGTAGTGGTCGGTCACGGCGGAGATCACGTCTCCGTCCGTCATCGTCGCGGCCCTGTCGGTAACGAACAGGCTCATGGTGCGGAAGCCCAGCGGCCGCTCCGGGAACTCCGCCGTTGCGACGCCCGGCGATTCGGCCACCGCCACATTTGCGTTCTCGCTTACAGCCAGCAGCTTCGCGCGGCGGCCGCAGAAGAAAACCGTATCCGGAGCATCGCCGACATACTCCACCGCCAGTCGCAGACGAACCTTGGCCTGCGCCTGCAACAGCTTCGTGCGTCCCACTATTTGAAAGAGCTTCGCGCCATCACCCAGGAACACGGGCGCAGAAGCAGCCGGATACCACAGAACATTGCCGAATCCGCGCAGCGCCGTGCGTTCCGTCGCAATGGCGTCCCAATCTGCCCGCGCAGCCTGATCGGCGGGCGCACCGATGCGTTCCAGCCGCTCGCCGCTCTGCTCGATCGTGCCGGAGTAGAACGCCGTCAGTTCCATGCTCGCGCCCGGCGCCAGCGGCTGCGGCAGCGACACCACGGCCTCCTTCGCCTTACCCGTATGGTCCGCATCCGTATCGACGACCGCCTCTGCAAACGGCAACCTCACAACGCGCCCGCCGCTATCGGTGGCGAAGCTCTCCCAGTTCAACGATGAGGAGACCTGAAACGCGAGCTTTGCCAGCGGTGCCGCACCCGAATTCCGGACGGTGAATCGCGCATGAACGGCAATCCGCGACTGCGTGGGAGCGAGATGCACGTCCAGGTCGTAGGCCGTAAACACCAGCGAAGAGCGCTCCGCATCCGTGACGCTGCCTGCCGCCGGGGCAGCAGGAATCTGCACCCGCTTCGCATCGGGAGCCGAATCCTGATCCCGGTTGAAGAGAACCGTTCCGCGCTGGGCAGCTGTATCGGATTGAGGCGACACCTGGGCCACGCCCGCCAAACTCAGGGTAAGAACACCCGCAAGCACCACGGGACCATACCAGACAAATCCAGACAGCATTCTCTTCAAGATCCCAACCCTTTGCGTTGCTTTGCAGCCTTCGGTGCTGGCGGCGGCTCGACGCGGCGGCGCCGTTGACGCATCGCCTCGTACATCACGATCGCTCCCGCGACCGACACGTTCAGCGACGAAACCTGTCCCGCCATGGGTATGCGCAACAGATGATCGCATGTCTTCTTCACCAGGTCATGCAGTCCGGCTCCCTCCCGCCCCAGCACCAGCACGCAATCCGTCTTGAAGTCGAAGTCCATGTAGTCCGGGTCCCCGCGCTCGTCCAGTCCAAGCACCCACACGTTCTTCTGCTTCATCTGCTCCAGCGCGCGGACCAGGTTGGTCACCCGGGCAATGCGGACGTGCTCGGAGGCTCCCGCGGAGGTCTTCGCCACCGTCGCCGTCACAGGGGCGGACCGCCGCTCAGGCAGCACGACCCCGTCCACGCCCGCGCCCTCCGCCGTGCGCAGCAGAGCGCCCAGATTATGCGGATCCTCGACCCCGTCGAGCGCGAGAAAAAACCGGTGTCCTCCCTCTTCCTTCACCGCCAGCAGATCCTCGATACCGAGAAACTTCCGCTCTCGCACTACCGCCAGAACGCCCTGGTGAGCATCCGTGCGGGCCATACGCGTGAGCTGGTCCCGGGGCTCCAGCGAGACACGGATACCGGCTCTGCGGCAGGTCTCGATCAGTTGTTCCAGGCGGTCGTCCTTGCGCTCCCGGGCAACACTGACATGATCGAGCTGGCGCGAACCGGAGCGGATGGCCTCCTCGACAGGATGGAGACCGTAAAGAACTTCCATCCTTCAAGTTTACCGCCGTGACCCCCGGGAATCGAGATTCAGGCCGTAGAATAGTGGCAGAGCAGCGGTTACAGCCCCATTCGCATTCCAAATTTCAGATCCTCCAAATTACGAGGAAGTTCGTCTCTCATGGCCTATTCGCAACACCCGCGAGTCTTTTCCGAGCGAAAGCCCGTCTCAGATGGTGTGAGAACGACGGCAATCCCTATCTCGGCAGCCATGGCCGCTCAGATTCAGAGCGAGAACGCAGCCATTGCCCAGGGACTGAAGCGTCAGGACCCTGAGCTTCTCGACCAGTTGATCGAGCTGTACCAGCACCGGCTTCTGCGCTATCTGCTCTTTCTCACCGGCAAACGCGAGATCGCCGAAGATCTGTTTCAGGAGACCTGGATGCGCGTCCTGCTCCGGGGAGCCCAGTACAACGGCAAAGCCCGCTTCGACACATGGCTCTTCACCATAGCCCGCAACCTGGTCATCGACCTCTCGCGAAAGCGCACCATGGCCAGCCTGGATGAGATGAGCGAAGGCGGCGAAGACGAGCGGCCTTTCGAAATCGCGATCGCCGGACCCTCTCCGCTCGAACAATTCCAGTCGCGCGAGGATTGCGCCGAAGTCGCCGAGGTCCTGCTCAAGCTGGACTCCACCTACAGAGAGGTCCTGGTCCTCCGCTTTTACGAGGAGCTCTCCCTGGACGAGATCGCCAACGTCACCCGTGCGCCGCTCTCCACCGTGAAATCCCGGCTCTATCGCGGCCTCGCAGCCTTGAAGCCGCATGTGGAGCAGCTTCGCGCCTCGCGTCCCGTCGTGGAGGCGATAGCATGAGCGATCTTCGACAGAGGTCCTCCTTTGAGCCCGAATCCGACTCAAAAGCCGAGAGCCGGGAAGCCGAGACCAAGGAAGAGTCCCGCACCTTTGCGCGCGCCGCCCTGCAAAGCATGAATGCGCCGGCCCGCGCCGCTCTTGTCAATCGCACGCATCGCGTCGTGCGGGAGCGCGCCCGGACCCTTGCCGCCCGCCGCAGCCGCGTCCGCAGCCTCTGGATTCCGCTCGCCGTCTGCTCCGCTCTTCTGGTCATCCTCTGCACCGCTGCCTGGACCGCTCTCGACCAGTACGATGTCACCCCCAACGGTGTCCCCGATGCCAGCAACCAGTTCATGGTCCTGCTTCTATGGTTCCTGCCCATGTCCATATCTCTGCTGGCTTTGGTACTACTCCGCCGTCCCCGTAAACGCGCCGACCGAGAGGCCCTTTAATGTCCACCGTACGAAACCTGAACTCCGGCAGGGAGCAGAACGAAGACGACCAGCTCAGCCTGATCCCCCTCTGGTCCGTGGTTCTTGCCATTCTCGTTTTTGTCGCATTCCAGTACCTGTTTCACGGGATGCTGCCCCATCACAAACACGAGATGCTTCCCATGCGCCTGCTGATGGGCTACTCGTGGGGAACCGCGTTTGGCAGCTACGTCCTCCTGGTCGGCTATGTCAGCCGGGACGTCAAACGCCGCCGCATGCCTGCTGCTCTCTGGATGCTCATCGTCGTCGTCCTGCCGGGAGGCATCGGAGCGGTGGTCTACTTCCTCCTGCGCCAGCCGCTCCTCTCGCCCTGCCCGCACTGCAGCACCGAGATCACCTCCAGCGTTCACTTCTGTCCCCAATGCCAGTTTCAAATGTCGCCGGTCTGCGGGCGGTGCTTCCGCGGCGTCCAGATCACCGACGTCTACTGTACGCAATGCGGACACGACCTTGCGGAAGACCATGCCCCCGCCCGGCTTCGGGCCTATAGCGATTAGCCGCCGGCATGTCCTTGACAGCGATCATCATCGACGACGAACCGCTAGCCCGGCAGGAGCTGCACTATCTGCTCGAACGCGCGGGCGGCGTCGAGGTCCTCGCCGAGGGGACCAACGGAATCGAAGCCATCGAGCTGATCCGCGTGCATAAGCCGGACCTCGTCTTCCTCGATGTGCAGATGCCCGGCCTCGATGGATTCGCTGTACTCAAAAAGCTGCTCGACCGCAAGGTGCCCATGCCCGAGGTAGTTTTCGCGACCGCCTTCAACCAGTACGCCGTACGCGCCTTCGAGGTCAATGCAGTCGATTATCTGCTCAAGCCATTCGACCGCAAGCGCGTGATGCAGACCATCGAAAAAGCGATGGCCCGCCGGCTGGCCCCGGTAGAATCAGCCAGCGATGCCAAGCTGGACGCTCTCCTGCGGCTCGTCGAGGAGCAGGCGCAAGCTCCGAAATCCCACTCCGGCAAGCTCATCGTCCGCGCTCAAAGCCGCCTGCTGCTGGTCGATCAATCCGATATCTGCTTCGCTTCCATCGACCAGGGAACCATCAGCGTCGTTACAAAGGATTTTCAGGGTCAATCGAATTGCCGGACACTCGAGGAGCTCGCCGATCAGGTCGATCCGGAGACCTTCTGGCGAGCGCATCGCTCTTTCATCGTCAACATCCAGCACATCCGCGAGGTCGTCCCGTGGTTCAAGTCCAGCTATCAGCTCAGGATGGACGATCCACAGAAGACAGAGATTCCTGTAAGCCGCAACCAAACCAAACGGCTGCGCGAGCTTTTTAACCTGTAAACAGGCTCTTCTCAATCGCCCACCGGAAGATTAGCCGACCCATTTCATCTCTGTTACGATACGTCACGATCGGTTACCGGCTCGTCCCCATCAACCTGCTTCGACCCCGCTACGCATGGCAATGTCCTGGTGGCTGGCGATACGGTTCTGATAGCTTGCTGCGATGAAGTCCCGGAAGAGCGGATGCGGCTCGAGCGGCTTGGATTTGAACTCCGGATGGAACTGGCATCCCAGAAAAAACGGATGCGTGGGAATCTCGACGATCTCGACGTAAGTGGAATCGGGGGTGGTTCCCGTGAGGCGCAGGCCGGCCCCGGTAAGGATGGCCTCGTACTCACGATTGAACTCGTAGCGGTGGCGGTGCCGCTCCGAGATTTCCGTTGTTCCATAGGCGAGCGCAGCGGCCGAATCCGGCTCCATCACGCAATCCCAGGCTCCGAGCCGCATGGTTCCGCCCATCTCTTCAACCCCGGTCAGTTCGCGCAGTTTGTAGATGATGCGGTAGGGCGTGGCCGGATCGAACTCGCCCGAGTTAGCGCCCCGGAGACCGCAGACATTTCGCGCGTACTCGATGCAGGCGGTCTGCATGCCCAGGCAGATGCCGAAGTAGGGCACTCCCTCCTCGCGGGCAAACCGAATCGCGTTGAGCATGCCCTCGATGCCGCGCTTGCCGAAGCCGCCGGGAACCAGAATGCCGTCGAATCCCTGAAGCTGCACGGCGTAGTCGGGCGTTTCAAGACCCTCCGCCTCCAGCCAGATTAGCTTCAGCTTCAGGTTGTGGGCGAGCGCGCCATGCACCAGCGCCTCCTTCAGCGATTTGTAGCTGTCTTCGTATTCGACATACTTGCCGACGATTGCGATCGAGACCTCATCCTTCGGGTTGTAGGCCCGGCGAACGACATCCTGCCATTTCGCGAGATCGGCGGCCCTGGCCTCGAGGTGAAGATACTTGAGCGCAAGCGTGTCTACGCCTTCCGCGGCGAAGTTCAGAGGCACCTCGTAGATGCTGGATACGTCCCGCGCGGCAATCACGGCGGACTCTTCAACGTTGCAGAACAGGGCGATCTTGTTGCGCATCTCGCGCGGCACGGCACGGTCCGAGCGGCAGAGCAGGATGTCCGGCTGGATTCCGATCGAGAGCATCTCCTTCACCGAGTGCTGGGTCGGCTTGGTCTTCAGCTCCTGCGCGGCGGCGATCCAGGGAATCAGCGTGACGTGGACGAAGCAGGTATTCTCGCGGCCAAGGTCCTGGCGCATCTGGCGTATCGCTTCGAGGAAGGGAAGCGACTCGATATCGCCAACGGTTCCGCCGATCTCGACAATCGCCACCTCGCAGTCCGCGGCCACCTTGCGCATCGCGTTCTTGATCTCGTTGGTGACGTGCGGAATCACCTGCACGGTCTTGCCGAGATAGTCGCCGCGCCGTTCCTTGGTGATGATCTGCTCGTAGATGCGCCCGGTGGTGAGGTTGTTGTCGCGCGTGAGCTTCGCATGAGTAAACCGCTCGTAGTGACCGAGGTCGAGATCGGTCTCGGCGCCGTCATCGGTCACGAAGACCTCGCCATGCTGGAAGGGCGACATGGTGCCGGGGTCGACGTTCAGATACGGGTCGAACTTCATCAGGTTGACCTTGATTCCGCGCGCCTCAAGCAGGCAGCCGATCGAGGCTGCGGCGAGACCCTTGCCGAGTGAAGACACAACTCCGCCCGTTACGAAGATGTACTTTGCAGACATGTCCGCGACCTCATTCCAGTTTTTTTAGTTTTGTGCGGTGTGGGCACGGTTAAGTATCGCAGGGTCCAGCCCCGGAGGCAATGGGGAGCATCGCTCCGGGAACTAGGCCTCTTTTTCCAGAGGCTCCATCGACTCCAGCATGGTCGGAATCAGCTCCGAGACCGTCGGATGAATATGGACCGCGTGCGTCAGCGTGGTGTACGGAGCGCCGGCGTACATGGTGTCGAGGATGCAGTGAACGGCCTCATCTCCACCGGTGCCCAGAATCGCCGCGCCCAGAATCTTCTTGCTGTCAGCATCCACGAGAACCTTCATAAAGCCCTGCGTCTCGCCCTTTTCAACAGCGCGCCCAACCTGCGTCATGGGCCGCTTACCGATCAGCGCGGGCCTTCCCATCTTGCGTACCTCGGCCTCGGTCAAGCCGATCTGTCCCAGCGGAGGATCGATGTAGAGGGCATGCGCTTGAATCCTGTCGCTCACCCGCCGAGCTTCGCCATCGAGCAGATTCGCCGCTACGATCTCAAAATCGTTATACGAAGTATGCGTGAACGCGCCCCTTCCGTTGCAGTCGCCCAGAGCCCAGATACCAGGAACGGAGCTGCGAAGCTGGTCGTCGACGACGATGTAGCCATGCTTGTCCCGCTCGACGCCAGCAGCGTCCAACCCTAGATCATCCGTATTCGGACGACGCCCCACCGCGAGCAAAATATGCGAAGCCACAATGTCCGGCTCGCCCGACCCGCAATTCAGGCCAACGACAGGGCGGCCGTCCCGACTGTCGAACCGGATGCACTCCGCGTCGAGCCGGACCTGAATGCCTTCCGCTTCGAGAATGTCTTGGATCGCCGCGGAGACATCGTCGTCCTCGTGCTGCACCAGGCGCGCGCCGCGTTCGACGATCGTGACCTCGCTCCCGAAGCGCCGGTACATCTGCGCAAATTCAAGTCCGATGTAACTGCCTCCTACGATGACCAGGTGCGACGGCAGCACATCCAGATCGAGCACGGTGCTGTTCGTCAGCCCAGTAATCTTCTCGATCCCGGGCAGATCCGGGATGATCGCGCGCCCACCTACGTTGAGGAATATTTTCTCAGCGGTCAGCACCTCCGCCCCTACCCTGATCTGCGTCGCGGACTCGAATCGCGCCTGTTCCCGGTACACCGTGCAATTCGTCAGCGTGCGCATACGCTCCTCGACGCCGTCGCGCGACTTGCCGGACACCTCATCCTTGCGCGCCTTCACCGCCTTCATATCCACGCCAATGGGGCCCTGCACGGTGACACCATAGAAAGCTGCTCGCCGCGCGATATGGGCGGCATAGGCGCTCGCGACCAGTGTCTTGGTGGGGATGCAGCCCGTATTCACGCAGGTCCCGCCGAACAGCTTCCGCTCGATCACGGCAATTTTCATCCCTGCATTGGAGAGGCGTGCAGCCAGTGGTGGACCGGCCTGCCCGGCGCCCACGATAATTGCATCGAAGTGATCCATATACCTCCGCACGGGATCTCCATACCGGTCCCATGGCGAGCCAATGCATTTACAATCGTGAGACGGAACGCACGTCGCTCTTGCAGGATTCTAGCAGCGAGTCGAAGACGGTTTGCACGTCACACAGGGGCCTGTAGCTCAACGGTTAGAGCAGGGGACTCATAATCAGAAGATGCACCAAGGGACTAAGGTACAATCGAGACGGAATTATCGACGTAGCAGCAGCATCAAAAACGACATAAAGGGCCTATAGCTCAACGGTTAGAGCAGCGAACTCATAATTCGTTGGTTCCAGGTTCAAATCCTGGTGGGCCCACCATCCCTCCATAAAATTCAGTCAAGGTACACTTGAGGTACAGTGCCGCTCTCGCGGTACATGCCGGAGGTACACTTGGCGACCCTCGTAAAGACTGATCTCGGCAAGTGGAAGGCGGTCATTCGCAAGACCGGGTGGCCCACGGCATCGAAGACCTTTCGCACGAAACGCGACGCGGAGGATTGGGCTCGCCGCACCGAGGACGATATGGTGCGTGGTGCCTATATCCAACGTGCGTCAGCCGACCGTCTCACCGTTGAGAAGGCCGTTGAGCGCTACATAACAGAAGTGACCCCAACGAAGCGGCCGAGCACTCAGATCTCAGATCACAATCGCTCGAAGATTCTGATCCGCCATCTGGGCAAGTATTCGCTCGCTGCGCTCACCCCCGAAATCATCGCGAAGTTCAGGGACACACGCCTCGCCGGCGAGGATCGTAAAGACCCGAAAGGCAAGTCCGTTCCGCGTTCGAACAACACAGTCCGGCTCGACCTAGCTTTGCTCGGCCATCTCTTCACCGTGGCTATCAAAGAATGGGGCATCGGCCTGCCCTCAAATCCGGTCATGAACATCCGCCGACCGGCTCCCGGCCCTGGTCGCAATCGTCGCCTTACGGGCGATGAAGAGAAGCGGCTGCTTGCAGCCATCGATCTGCACTCGAATCCAATGTTGCGCTGGATCGTTCGCATCGCGCTTGAGACGGGCATGCGTTCATCGGAGATCGTCACGCTGCGCAAAGTGCAGGTCGATGTGAAACGAAGGATCGTTAGTCTCCTGGAGACGAAGAACACCTCGCCGCGTACGGTACCTCTCACGACGACCGCCGCTGCGCTCTTCCAGGAAGCTCTACAGCATCCCGTCCGACCGAAAGACACTGACCTTATCTTTTACGGTGAGCCTGGTCATGACGGCAAGCGGAGGCCCTACCAGTTCAACCCGCGTGCACCCGGTGTGGCTAAACATCAAAAGAGAACAGGGTCTCGCGGATGTCCGGTTCCACGATCTCCGACACGAAGCTGTGAGCCGGTTCGTAGAAGCGGGCTTTTCCGATCAAGAAGTTTCCGCGATCAGCGGCCACAAGTCGATGCAGATGCTAAAGCGCTATACGCACCTGCGTGCGGAAGACCTAGTGGGACGCATGGATAGTGTTGCCCGTACACACGACAGGAGGCCTTCAGATGGCAAGACGGCTCAGCAAAGCTGAATTGAGGGAGCGCTATCTCCCATGGTTCGACCTTTCGAAGTACCAGCGATGCAAGTTCTTTGGCGCGACGGACTGGTTTCAGCAGATCGCCTGTCGGATCGACTTGCACCGTATGGATTGTCTCTGGGGCAGACCGGTATCGGAACAGTCCTCTTCATGTCTCGCCAAAGCGAGTACATATGTCGACCTGCTGGAGGAAACTCAAGCAGCTGGCATCGTTCCAAGGGGCATACTTTCCGAACTCCAGACCGGATCGAGAGACTTCTCTCCGGAACGCTTTGCCACTCTTGCACTGCTGGATACCCGAGGGTGCGCAGTGAGGTCCATGACTGTATCTGATCTCCTACGGGCCGCTCACGCTTGCGATGCGGACATGCTTTACCAAGCCAACCAACAGCTCCAGGATGATCAATGGCAGATATATCCAGAAAGGTCTACAGGCACACTGCTCAGCCGCACGCTCAAGTCATCCCTTCCTGCCGCGACCACCGCGAACAATTTGGCATACTTGGTCATCGATCTTAATCAGCCACCATCGGTCATTCTCCAGCAGGTGAAAGAGCTCATTCCTCAGCAGCTTTCGGAGTGCTTCTATACGCCCGCCGCTCCAGAAAAAGCGCGTAATCCCAAATATGAGACTTGGAAAGACGCGCAGGTTTTGCCCTACATCGACCTTACGTTCTGGAGAAAGCGCCTTTCCGACAAAAGCCTTCAGTTACAGATCACCGATGAATTGATATCAGAATGGCTTGAGCTCTCCCCAGATTCCGTCCGCCACACGACGCAGACGAACGTTCACGATTTGATGGACCCATACAGCACCACCTTTACTGCTCTGCGGGAACAAGCAATCAGCGAAGCCAGAGAGTTTGAGGAACACCGTTCCTGATTTCTGTCAAGGAATGAACGTGCGAAGCAAGCCTTCCTCGTATCTAAGGATGGGCACCCGTAGTTTGAGGCAAGGATTACCAATCCTAAGGCCAAACTACGATGTCTACCACGGAACTCCTTTATAAGCAGTACGGCCCGCTCATTACATTGGCTCAGCTAGCCAAAATGCTTGATCGTTCCGCCGAAGGCCTTCGCCTCACACTCCGGGGTGACAGTGCGTTTTCAAAATCGATAAACAACGCTCGGATTCGGCTCGGTCGTCGCGTGTACTTCGCTACCGACAAAATAGCTTCCGTCATCGTTCCGGAGTAACTAAGTGCGCAACGACTTAGTGCTTTTGGGGCAAGCTCTCGGTGTGACAACCGTAGGCGCAGAAAAGAGCCCTGCCGAAAATCGGGCACGAGGCAGTGCACTCTGCTCTAAACGCATCACTGAAAACCTCATCGAAGTGGCCGGGCGGATGCGAGGCGAGGGTCTGAGCGGCGAACTCTTCCAGGTAGCGCAGGCACTTATTTTGTGCGGCCTCCCTTATCAGGCCACGGACAAGACACGCATCACAAAGCAAGCCCGGCTGGGCGACGGTTCACGTATCAAAGTGACGTTCAGTTCCAGCCTCGACGTTGGCTTACCTTATGGTTGCGACCGTAGCGTATTGCATTTCTTACTCGACCGAGCCGTTAAGTCCAGGTCACGTTTCGTGGACTGGAAAACAGCCACGGAGTTTCTTACAGCGATGGGCATGCAGCACGGAGGTAAGAACCGCCGTGATCTACGCGCCCGCTTCCTGCGCATCCGTGCCCTAACGATAGGAGTCGAGCGTATCGGAGCTACTTCCGATACGCAGATCATGCCTGTTATACGGCGTTCGCGACTGCCACATTCGATCTTTCCTGAAACTACTGCCGACATGCCGCGAACCCGCGCCACAGAGGAGCTTGGCTTGGAGATCGATCCTCTATTCTTCAAAGAATTGATCGCGCATCCTGTTCCCGTACCGGTTGAGATCATTCGAGCCATGCGGAGCAAACCTCAACTTCAGGACATGGTGCTGTTCTTGTATTGGAGAGCATATGCAGCAGGAGGTCCATCGATCATCCCATGGAGAGAATTGCGAGAGCAGCTCTGGCAAGACGATTCCAACCCCCGTCGAATTAGAAGCCGCTTCTCTACAGCAATCAATGCGCTGAGATCGCTCTGGCCTGAACTCTCAGCCTCGGCGCGCAAAGAGGGTCTATTTATCGCCCCTCCGCAGGGGATGCGATATTTCCACGGCCGCGAAGCACCAACCAGAGCATCCTTTCGGCCATCTCGTGGCCCGGCGTGAAGACAGAGCACATGTCCAATTTAGCTGTTTGTTATTCGCTGCCTGCATTCATCAGCAAGAAAATCCACAGATCGACTGTGGGAACAGCAAGTTTTCAGGGGACCTCCAGGTACGGATAAAGGGGGCCTCCAGGTACAGGAAGGGGACTTCCGGGTACAAAACAGGGGACCTCCAGGTACAAAATTCAACTGCATATAAGGAAGCAAGAGGTACATGAAGACAAGAGGTTTATCAAGAAGTCGATTGCTCCCTGTCGGTGGATAACCTATCTGGCCAATCTCAACACCTGTGCCCTTCGTTCTGCCGTTTCTGATCGAAAGCCCAAAGCACGTAGTGCCGACCTGAGCTGCAAAACCACCTGTATTCAGACCCGTAACGCAAACCCGCTAAGGGAGATTCCATGAGAGAAGAGCTCATATTGCCTCCAGGTTTCATCTTCGATGACCTGAAACTCGAAAGAGAGCCCGCCGCTAAGGGATTTAGCGTGGCGAACGGCGACTTGTTGGATCGTGTCCTTGCATACAACGGCATTGATCCTGCGCGTCTGGACCAGCATCCTTCAAATCTACTCATTCGTCTCCGCGCGGTCGCGAGCTGCTACAGAGTACACATCGCTCAAGGGGGTGCGCCGAATGAGATCATGGAACAGTTGAACGCCGGAACACTCCATCTCTGATGGCGCAGTCGGGATCGTTTCAGGGGGAAAGGAAACAAGCTGATGCGCGCCGTATTCATTCGCCACGGACAGAGCACCGGCAACGCTGGTATCCCCAGTCACGACCTTGCTTCGCTTTCGTTGACGGATCTCGGCTGGCACCAGGCCGGAGAGGTTGCGCAGGCTTGGACTGAACGCCCGACACTGATCGTGACATCTCCCTACCTACGAACCCAGCAGACCGCCGCGCCGACCATCGACCGCTACCCAGATGTCCCTGTCGAAGTCTGGGCCGTCCAGGAATTCACCTACCTTCAGCCAAGTCGCTGGAATGGCACTCTCAGCTCTGAGCGTTTGCCCTACATCGAGAACTATTGGAAACAGGCCGATCCTCGCTATTGTGACGGCGAGGGTGCCGAGAGTTTCGAGACTCTTCTCCGACGCGCTGGAGATGCCGTAGAACGCCTGCAATCGCTGCCGGATGACGCCTTGGTTTATGTCTTCAGCCACGGTCAGTTCATCCAGGCTGTGCGGTCACTGGTTATCGACCAGGATGTAACCGACCAAGCCAAGATGCAGAAGTTCTGGGTAAAGGGTCAACCACCTGCGATTGGCAATGCGGAACGAGTGAGCTTTAGGCGGCTGCATAACACCTTTGGCAATTTTCACGGGTTGCTGCACGAGCCTTGCCGAACTGCGGGATGAAGCAGATTGGATCGCCTCTTAGGGCATGAGCCACCCGACGACCTGATCATCAGGACCAGGGTTGACGAAGCAGCCCATCGCCCCCGTCTTGGTCTTCTGGATTTTCCAGCCGGTCTGATCACAACGAAGTAAGTGGCCCAAGTCTCCATTTCGATCCAAGCGATACGCACCTTGTCCGGCTGGTGTTGCCGCCCAGCTTGAGGCTTCCTTCACGTCGAGAGCCGATGCGTAGCCGATCCGCTTACCGTTCTCATTACCCCAGTAGAAGGCCGTTCCCAGAAAGACCATTCCGACACAAGACGCGACACCGAGCCATTGAAGCCAGCTCTTCGCTGCCGCAGCACGCGCAACGTTTTGCGCCGAGCGTGCAATCTCTTTTTCGCATGACGTTACGACTGTGGCGCTAATGGTCTCTTCGATACGCGCCTTAATCGCGCGTAATTCTTTCTCTGCTGTTTCACTCCGCTGTTGAACGCCTGCATCGAACGCCGCAAGTGCATGGTTCGATTGTTCCCGCATCCGTTCCGGTATCTTTTCCGCTAATTCGAGGTGGTGTCCAAGCAGAAACACGATGCTCCACAGCGCATCGTTCTCCCGTATACCAAGCTCCTTCGCAAGCCGGTTGAACCGATTCGTCTCTTCCGGCTTGGGTTCTCGCCCATAAATTGTCAAGAAAGCTGTTTCCAGGCTCATGGCATCACCTGCTCGAAGACTGTGGCGCATTCCTTTACCCACCGGTTTACCTCGGCTCTATTCCCCAAAGGCGCATTGGCAATCACGGATTCGATAGTGAGCCGGTCGCTGTGCAGCTGATCGGAGATACGATCGGCGACATCGGGAAAGTTCAAGGTCTTACCACTCACCTCGATGGTTTCGCGGATCTTGGAGCTGTTATACAACTCAAATTTCCGTTCAGGTCCGTGATAAAGATTCCGCAGAACGTGAGTTGTCCCGCCCTGCATGCCGTCGAGATACTCACGCAAGAGCTGGAGACTATCACGCTGCGAGTTGATGACCCAGAGTGTTACTAACTCTCTATCGAGTTCACGGAGCGAGTCTGAAAGAAGCGTTCCGTGAAGCTTTACGCCTTCGCCACTTCGCGCAGGTGTATTGATTACGGCGGTTTGTTCGGGGTGTTCCGATAGGCGATTCGTGAGATCCATCCAGCCGTCTTTTTCGTCGAGATTCAGATAGAGCGTTTCGACGCTTTTCCCATAGGCTTTCCCGACATCAGGATTTGCCGTGTCCGCTTCAATGAGCAAGACTTCATTCCGCTGCTTCAGCAAGTAATGGGTAAGAGCAATTGAGACAATGCTCTTGCCCACGCCGCCCTTCGATCCACTTACCATCAAGACTCTTCCGGCCATGGTGCTCTCCTTAGATTTCTCTTTCGTCCTCGGTTACGGTGAATGTTCCCTTAGGCCGCTTATCTGGTGATCCTTCAGATTTAGGCGTGATTGGTTTCGTGGGCATCTCTGTCGGTGCTACCGCTGCTCGCCCACGCTGCTTCGGCTTACGTCCAGGCTTGAGATATTGCCTCGCCGTCGAGAGCGTCATTCCGATACCAATTCCTTTAAGGTCGTCGAGCACCGTTTCAAGAGAATGACCGACAGCGAGTGCTTCTCTGGCGCGCCCTCGAAGTTTTGAGAACGCATCTCGTCTGCTGTAGTTCCTGATCGGAGTCGGTGGCGGTTCCGCAATGCGTTTCTCAAGGAGTGCGAGCGCCTCTTCAATCATGTCTTCGGTAATTACTTGATTCTTTGCCATGACCCATCCTTTGCATTACGACAGGGCTTCGTAAAAGCAACGTAGCATAGCTTGGAATCATGAAAAAGGCCTGTCAATGGGCGATTTGTGTAGTTAGGAGTAGATTGCGCGAGCTATCCGTAAGCGTCCGTGACAAGCCTTGAGAAAATATTTTTCGCGCGTTACGTTGGCTTAGCGAACGAGCTTGGCAAGCGTGCAAGTGATCGTTACGTGAGAGGTGCTGACAGAGCCGTACAGGATGCGGGTTGTCCGTACACATGCTTCGCATGGTCCGAACAACCCGTCACCTCGGCTGCTCCGCGCTGCGCTTGTCTCACCCGGGCTAATCCTGAAACGCCGCGCACGCTTCGCGTAGGAGAGATGCAAATGCCGTTCACACAGCGAGGAAAAGAACGTGCGAGCCTGCGGTTCGAGATGCGCCTTTCACCTTCCGAACGGGAACGGCTACGAGATGAGGCAGACTTGGCTGGAATCAGCATCAGCGATCTCATCAGGCGACGTGCTTTGGGGCGACCTGTCCATGCTGCGATCGATCTCACCATGATCCGCGAGTTGCGTCGTCTGGGTGGTCTTCAGAAACTGACGATGAATAAGCTCTTGCACCATCAAGGAGTTGCTGAGGAGTGTCTAGCTACGATCAGGGCATTGCGTGATGCCGTCGAGAGAGTCGTGAGCCATGATCGTTAAGCACATCGCCAACCCCAAGACGAGGTCGAGCAAGGCATCTCGCATCGGAGGCCTACTCGACTACATCACAGCGGACGGTCTCGAGAACGAACAGAAAGCGGAGCACGTTTCTGCCAGCGGGGGCTTCTATTCGGATTCCCGTCAGGGCCAGCGTGCGGAGATGATTGCACTCGCTCTGGAAGCGCCACGCAGCAAAGATCCTGTAGACCATTGGCTCATGAGTTGGAAAGAAGGGGAACATCCCACGGAATTTCAGTGCAAGCAAAGCGTGGAAATATTGAAGAAACATCTGGACCTAAATAGCGATCATCTGGCGGTGTATGCACTCCACCGCAATACGGAAAACTACCATCTCCATGTCGTGATCAATCGTGTTGATCCTGACTCGCAACGTGTCGCAGATAACGGATGGTGTATCGATCGTGCGCACAAGGCAATCGCTGAAATTGTGCATGTGCAAGGTTGGGAGCCGGAGAGCAGTGCTCGCTATGCAGTAAACGCCCAAGGTGAACTGGCCTTGTCAGATACCGCGCGGGATAGGAGACCCAAAGCGAAAGTAATGGACCGGGAGAACGCAACGGGCGAGAAGTCGAATGAGCGCATCGCGATTGAGGAAGCTGGCCCACTTTTAGCGAAGGCCCAAAATTGGGAACAGGTTCATGCCAAGCTGGCAAGTGCGGGCATGCGCTACGAGTTGAAAGGAAGCGGCGCTCTCCTCTGGGTGGGTGAGCAACCGGTAAAAGCCTCCGTAATCGGTCGCGAGTTCAGCAAGGCACGCATGGAGGAACGTCTCGGCATGTTCCGAACGGACGCCAGCCAGAAAAGGGTGGATGAGGTGTCCCGCAGTCCGGAGCCATTGAGACAGGATCGTTCCGAACGTTGGCCCGAATATCGCAAACTCTTGGAGAGACACCGCACCGAGAAGAGCTCCGCTCAGACGGAGCAGCGTGTGGCGCACCGGGAGGCGCGAGATGCGCAACTGGCATCATTCCGGCAGGAGCGCAAGGCGCTCCATGAAGGAGCGAGATGGTCCGGTGTAGAGCTCAATGTTGCACGAAGCCTCATGGCTTCCGATCATGCAAAGCGCAAGGCTCAACTTGTTGAAGAACACAGGATAGAACGCAGCGCCTTAAACCAGCAGCTTGGACGTCGACCGACGTTTGAACAATTTCTGTCGGCCGAAGGGAATGAGAAGCTCGCCAAAGCATGGCGCTATCGAGAAAGTGCTCAGGTCAGATGCGTGTTGCAGGGTGAAGGCGATGACTCGCCGCGTAAGCGAGATATTCGAGACTTCATAGGCGAGGTACAGCGTGCTCAGGGCGGACAATCTCTCGTGCATTATTCGAAGCCTGATGGGAAACGGATAAGCTTCACCGATCAGGGAAAGCGTATCGATATCTGGGAGGCGAACGATGAGACGGCGGTGCTGGCAGCGCTCCAGCTCGGGTCTCAAAAGTGGGGAGACATCACGATCACTGGATCAATGGAATTCAAGCTGCTCTGTGCAGAGGTCGCTTCTAAGAACGGGATCAGGATCGTTAACCCCGAGCTTCAGCACGTCGCTCTCCCGCGCGGCAAGACACATGCGCCCCGGACTGATGCAGTGCCTCGGACGACGCTGCCAGGTGGTTCCTACCTCAGCCACAAGGCTGATATTCAGAGCCACATACAGCTTGTGAATCCTTCGCGCCTTGATTGGATGATTGCTGTCCGCATGCGTGTGACGGGGCATGATCAGCGATCAATTGCTGCCGAACTGCGAAAGCATGCACCCGTAGGGCGTGAAGACGAGAAACGCGATTGGAGCAATTACGCAGAGCGCACCGCCCAAGCCGCCTTCGGTGCGCGTGGTGATCACGAAGCTCTACGCAATCAGCCTAGAGCTTGCGCGTGGATGCAGGTGGAAGGCCGGGAGCCGTCACGACAAGCTATAACAAGCCGGGAAAGCCAAACGCGCACCCGGAGTATCCGTCAAAAGTCTTTCGAACCAGAGATGTGACGCAAAGCATGTTCTCACCCCTCCGCTTCTAAACAGTGCATTTCTGCCATGGCATGGAAGAATTACAAGGTGAGAGCTGATGCATTGCAGAAGCAACGACTCGTCTAGCTGCTCAAGCAGTTTTCCGCCGTTGCGCTGCTGGGGCCAGACGGGTTGGCAAGACACCTTTCTCTAAACCTCGCGGGAGGTGGCAACGTCCCCCCATTCTCTTGACTTGGAGCATCCCTCCGACCGCGCCAAAACATTACGACAAGGGAGAGCTAACCCAAGAGGCAACTTGTAAGGATTACTTACAAGTTGGGGTCGTTACACCAAACGTCAAAAATAGTACGCTAAGGAGTTTGGATCACTCGTTTGAGGCTGCGAAGGGTCGTAGCGCCAAGGCACCCTTGCGGAGGCGTCCTGCGGCCTGCCAGGTATAGTCACCGGTCAGGTTGATGTGTTCCCAGCCGATGGGCGACAGGTGAGCTAAGGACTCGTCATCAATGACGATGCCGTGGCCGCGCAAGGCGGCGACGGCGCGCTCGAGATATACGGTGTTCCGAAGAACAACGGCGGCGACAATCAGATTCAGGCCGCTGGCGCGATATCGCTGGTTCTCGAAGCTGCGGTCGCGGAGGCGCCTTGGCAGTTGAAGAAGACGGGACGCGCGAGAGCATTTCTGTCTTCGCCTTTTTTGAGGCCAACCTGGACACGCCTGCGGAGTTCGGGATCTTTCAGCCACTCCAGCATGAAAAGGGATCGTTCTATTCGCCTGAGCTCGCGCAGCGCCGTGTGGAGGCTGTTCTGGCGGGGGTACTGCCCGATGCCGAAGGAGCGCAGTCCATAGTGAAGCTGCAACTCGGCTACGTGCTCTCTGCGAGTTTCGTCGCGCTCTGCATAGCTTGTCCACGCACTTGGAGAAATCCCGAGTTGCCGTGCCAGGAAGGTAAGAAGTTCTGAAGGCGGGGTCTCATCAGGCAGCAGCGCGCGTCCTGGATACCGTAGAAGTGCTAACTGAACGGCAAGACCCAAACGGTTCAGGGCTCCTCGCCGACAACGAATCAGGCTGAGATCCTGATGGCTCAGAACGTAGTGCTCAATCAGAGCGGCACGATCGAGCGGGACCGCTTCAAAAGCCTCGCGCTGCGCGGATGCCCATGTCAGCGATATTAAGCGGCCTCGGGCTGTGAGGTCTATCTCGACCATGAGACACTCGATTGAACAATAAACGGGAGCTTTTACATGGCAGAGATCGATGAGTGGAATGTCCAGGCGACCGAAGAGGCAGAAGAGGACGAGCAGGATGTTCTGGCGTACAAAATTTCCTATTATCCTGCCGATCTCACGCTGAAAGGCTATCTGGAGAAAGACAAGTCCAAGCAGCTTGTCATTCCGTCGTTTCAACGCTCATTTGTTTGGGATCAGGTAAAAGCGAGCAAGTTGATTGAGTCTTTTCTATTGGGACTTCCCGTGCCAGGTGTGTTCCTTTACAAGGAGCGGGATACAAACAAGCTGCAGGTTATTGATGGCCAACAGCGCATTCTCTCCGCGGTTCGTTTCTTTAAGAACGATTTCGATGATAAGGCTTTTCGCCTCAAGAATGTTCATCCAAAGTGGAACGGAAAAAAATATGACGAGCTGGACGAGGCAGATCGTTTTCAGCTCGATGACGCCGTGCTGCGCGCTACTGTCGTGCAGCAATTGGACCCTGATGACGATTCAAGCGTCTTCCACATTTTCGAACGTCTGAATACTGGTGGCATTAATCTAAATCCGATGGAGATCAGGAAGTGTGTCTACAACGGCCCACAGTTTTCACTTCTTGAAGATCTCAATGCTCTGGACGAGTGGCGCAAGTTGATTGGTCAGCCGAAGCCAGATAAGCGATATCGCGATGCTGAACTTGTCCTGCGTGTCGTTGCGCTATCCCACTCGTGGGAAACATACAAAAAACCCATGAAAGGGTTCCTGAATAACTATTTGGCAGACATCAAGAAGCTGAAGAGCGACAAGAGAGATTCTGCTATAGCGGTGACTAAAGAGCATATAGGGACTGTCTTCAAATACACCCTGGAGCAACTGGGTGAGAAGCCATTCCATCTCTACGGTCGACTTAACTATGCAGCCATGGACTCTACTTTGGTAGCTGCGAGTCTGGCTCTCGCAAACGGAGTAAAAGACTTCAAGGCTCGATACGAAAAACTTATCGAAGACAAAGCATATGTCGACTGGGTAACAAGGGATACGAGCGACGAGAAGATTCTAACGAACAGAATCCGGGCAGCCATCGCGACGCTTGCCGCTTAAAGTCCATGCAAACACCCCTTCTTAGAACACGCGCGGCGCTCGATGATTGCGAGAAGCACCTGCAAGCCTCCGGCGCTTTAGGGACAGAGATAGAGGTTTATCTCGCACAATACCTTGTAGTCATTTTGTGTGCCGACGTGCAGCAGGGTTTTTACAGTCTTTCGGAATCGCGCGCTGCGACAGCGGCCGATACAGGCATCTCTTCTTTTGTTGCCGCATCTTCGCGCAAGATTCTTCGCAGCGTCGGGAAAGGTGAGATCGCTACCTACATCGGCACCTTCGGTTCTGATTGTAAGAACAAGATGAACAGCCAGCTCGATGATGCGGAGGTGACGATTTACAACAATGCAGTTACCAATCGTCACGAAGTCGCGCATAACCAGGGCGCTCTTATTTCCTTTGGCGAATTCAAGAACGCCGTTGACGTCGCAGAGAAAATTCTAAAGGCAGCCGCTTTCGCTTTGGATCTAGGTCCCGCTCTAGCTGCAGCAAACGCGTCGGCACCTGTGTCTATTAGCTAAGGCAGCCGAGCAGGACGGATTTAGTAGATAACCCAACTCTTGGCGGGAGGAAACACGCCAAATTTGCGCCACTTCTTCACCTGGACGGGGCCAAGGTCTTTGCTGTGGCTGATGCGTCGGCCGGTCACCCATCCCTGGTAGGTATGCCATATCCCGAACACCCTGGCGTCGCTCGGCTGCAGTCCTTTGAGGAAGTAGGCCTTCAGCCCTTCGGCGTTTGTGACCGGCTTGATCTTGATGGCTTTATCGCTGTACACATCGCCGACAGCGGCTTCGAGCCACTTCGGCAAGTTCGCCGCGAACTCGGTCTGCCGCTCGGCGGGAACGTGAATGAGCCAATGTGCGTTTAGGCATCGTTAGGATTCTCGATCACCCAAACGAATGTGGGGGGGTATACCCAAATGAAGCGGTTTTACGGAGCTGTTTCCCGCAGTCATTTTTTGTTGACTTAACCTCCTAACCCCTCTACTCTGATTGTGGGTCGGCGCAACTGCTGATTGTTTTCGGTCGATCTTTGACAATCCTCGGCGCAGTACAAACGGAATCCAGGTGCCTTGCAATAGGCGTAATCAGGAGCGGGCTTTCAACGCTTCTGGGCAGGCTCAACTCCTGCCTTCAAAGTCCGGAGCTGGGAGGCGAAGCCCCCTAGCCCTGGCAGCCAGTGACCGCCCCATCGTTCGCTAGGCTCACACAGAGAACGGCCCCCGACGCATTCGTACCTATCTCTGGTTCCGGCGACTCCGCCCCCGCCTAAAAACCGGGAGAGAGGACACAAATAATGAAAACGTCAAAGCTAGTCGAGTCGTGCATCGAAGAACTCAAAGCGATGCTTGGTGACGAAAACAACGAACTGTCGTCGGGGCAGCGCGAGGAACTGATGGCCGGGATTCGCGAACTCAAGAGGTTGCAAAAGGCTACGAGGCTTACCCACCAAGAGGTCTACCTGGTGGTGGCCCGCATTGCACTGGCAGCATATGAGGTCGTGGACGCCGGGGTCATCGCGTGAGTCCCAAAGGGGGCCGGTTTTCCTTTCTAGGCGGTGTACATATGAACTATTCCAAGGCAATTCGTGTAGCCCGCTCGCTTGCTGATCTCTCTCAAGGCCAATTGGCGGATCGTGCAGAGATCGACAGAAGCTACCTATCCCTAATCGAATCTGGCAAGAGACAGCCGACCGTTGAGACAATTGAGAAAATCGCGCTGGGACTTAAAATGCCATTCCACCTTCTCAGTCTGCTTGGCAGCGAAGAAGCTGACATTCAGAGGGCTAATCCTGGGCAGATCGAGAGTCTTTCTCTCGCACTAACCAAATTGCTTATGCAGGTTGATTCGGATGAAAGCATTGATCCAACCTCAAATACGGCTTCCCCTCGATCAGGCTCCGCTGAAAAGCCTGAAAGAGCTGGAGTTCCTGCTAGGCGCAAAACGCGATCAGCTCTCGCGCTTGGCTGATTGGAAACAAAACTATGCTCCCTTCGAGCAAACAAAGCCACCTAAACCACACAGCAAGAAAGCTGGGGCGCTAAAGCTGAGACACATCGACAATCCCAAAGATGAGCTGAAGCGAATACAGACGAGGATTCTGAAGAAACTCCTCGTACCAGTGAAGCTCCCCGGCTTTCTGTTTGGTGCAGTTCCGAGACTATCCATCACGGACCACGCCAAGGCCCACATAGGAGCCTCCACCGTCGTCAAGATGGACATCAAGAGCTATTACCCGAACGTTACAAACATCCACGTCTACAAGGTCTGGAGCGAGGTTCTTAAGTGCTCCCCACCCGTCGCGGAGCTTCTGACAAAGCTCACAACCTGCGACTACCACCTGCCACAGGGCGCACCAACGAGTCCGGCATTGGCGAATCTCTTCCTCAGCTCGATCTACGGACCGGTGTTGGAAGCTTGTTCAAAGGAAGGGGTCGTTGTCACTGTATGGGTGGACGACCTCACGTTTTCCGGTCCTAGCGCTAGAGTTGTCATGGAAACGGTTCGGCAAACCCTCGCAGCGAACGGATTTAAGGACAGTCGCAAGAAGCGCATTGTGCTCGGGCCGCAGCATGTAAAGCTCATTACCGGCGTCCGGCTCGGTAAGAGTGGCCCGCGAGCGTGTCGTCTGAAAATTAGAGAAATCCGGGCAGGAATCTTCAATCTAACGTTGCAAAAGACAACGACTCGCGGCAGAGCCAAAGACATTCAAAGTCTCCAGGGGAAAATCGCTCACATTCGGTCTGTTTGTCCACAAGATGCCGTCAAGCTCGAACTTCAGTTATCTCAACTTGGCAGGCCATCATGACAATTCTCCTAAAAGAAATCTTCCCCATCTCTGAGCTTAAGGACTACAAGGTTCATTTTGCGAAGTGGAACCAAAAGCATCAGCCGTTGGACGTCTTTATCAAGAGTCGAGAAGAATGGCAAGGATGGCAGGAGTATCGTCCTGGGCGCGATGACTTCAATCGGCCCCTGATCTTTTCACTCGCCAGCTTTTATCACGAACCGTTGACCTGGCTCTTTGGAGGCATCTTTCGAGTGTTAGGCCGTCCGGAGTCTCATTATGAAGTCGAATTGACCGACATCGGTGCAAACCTCATTGGACGTCTGAAGATTCGTTCGCCATACGATTCACGAACAGTCAGGGTCAATATGGAAACTCAATATGACGAGTTTGAAGTGATCGAAGTCCTGAGAGAACCATTTGTAGGGCGCCCCTTTCCTGGGTACGAAGATATCAACATCTCGTTCGAAGAAATCGAGACGCTAGTACGCAATAGTCGCCCTGATTGGAAAGCCGCCTTAGAGAGCGTCAAGGGTATTTATCTAATAACCGATGTCAGCACCGGTAAGCGGTATGTGGGGTCTGCTTATGGAGAATCAGGCGTGTGGTCGCGGTGGTGTGCTTACGTTGGAACAGGGCATGGTGGCAACGTTGAACTGCGATCTCTAACGACCGATACGACGCTCGACTACTACAGAGCGCACTTCCGCTTTGCTCTTCTTGAACATCGTCCATTTCGAGTGGCAGACGACATCATACTTTCGCGTGAGACCTTCTGGAAAGAGTTGCTACTGACTCGCGGGGAACAAGGGCTTAACCGTAATTAGAATGCCGACCCTCACCGTACGAGACCTCAAGCATCACGCGGTCAACTCCTCACTTTTCCCGGCCACAACTTTGGGAAGGGCTACACGGCGCTTAGGTTTTGTCCAGGCCGACCCGCTACGCGTTCCCGCGCGGGCTCAAGATCTTATCTTGCGGCAGCGAGTACACGATTACGTTGTTGGAGACCTAGATCGTGGGTACAAACAGCTCGCACTGGAAGAAGACTTCCTGTATGCCCATGGTTTCATGCCCCGGACGACCTGGCGCCTTCTGCATCCGCGAGGACAGTCGGAGCTAACAACGACCGAGCGCAAAGTTCTCGATATCGTTACGAGTAGAAGGAGCCTTCACCCACAGGAGTTGGAGATACATCTTGGTAAGGGACGTGAGATCAACGCGTGGGGCTCCTACTCTAAGACAACAACGCGATGCTTGGAGCGGCTTCTCCATCAAGGGCTGATTCGCATTACGGGACGAGCAAATGGGACAAGACTTTACGGCAGAGCTGCTGCGCCTCACGACCCTCTGGAACCGGAAGAACGGCTACGTCAGCTTGTTCTCCTTCTAGCAAAGATCTTCTCTCCAAGCCCAGAAAGCAGTCTTCGTGCGGTGATCCAACATCTTCGGCGCGGCGCCCCTGAGCTGCACGGAAGGAAGGGTGCTCTTGATGCGCTTTTGGCTAATGGGCAGATTGACAGCACAACGGTAGACGGAGTGCGTTACCTCTGGCCCGAAGGGCGGCTAAGCCGACGTGAGCCTGAAGAAGTCGTCCGTTTCTTAGCCCCTTTCGATCCCGTCGTATGGGACCGTCATAGGTTCGAGCTATTTTGGGGTTGGCGATACAGATTCGAAGCGTATACCCCACCAGCAAAGCGGCTGCGTGGTCACTATGCAATGCCTTTGCTTTGGCGAACTGACGTCATCGGTTGGGTAACCGTCTCTGGAGGACCTAAAGACCTTCGGATTACCCCCGGGTTCGTTCACGAGGGACACACCTCTGACCCGGCTTTTAGACGGGCATACGCACTAGAGATCGAGAAATTAAGAACCTTCCTCTTTTGCGGCATTAGAGCCAAGCGATGATCCTGACCTCAAGTCTGTAGAGATCCCAGGTAAGCGGCGATAGGACTTCACATCGCGGGTTTCTCAAATAGATGCGTAAAGTCCGTGGACTTATGGTCATCCTTCCATTCATATCGAGTGAATGGAAAAGGAACGAGAATTGGAGATCCAGACGCGATTCGGCTCGCGCCTGCGTGATCTACGGAAGCGCAAGGGATTTTCGCAAGAAGCCCTTGCCCTGGCCTGTTCCTTGGATCGGACCTACATCGGTGGAGTTGAGCGGGGAGAGCGGAATATCAGCCTCGTCAACATCTATAAGATCGCCGACGCTCTCTCAGTAGACGCGAAGGAGCTGTTCTAATGGCTTCTAAGCGCCTCCCAAAGCTTCCGCAGCTTTTGGATCGCAAGATCTATAAAACTGGTCAGACTCGCGGCGCTGACGATGATGAGATCTTTCAAAACCGCGTCTCGCGGACCAGCACCGTTCTGATTCCTTTCCCCGTTTGGCGTATGCACTTTACGCCTCAGGAGTGGGCTGCTCACTTTGAAAAGGGATACATCGTTCTAATTTCTCCGAACGACTACTTTGGCGGCCTTGAGCGCGAAGGCGCACTCGCCCGAGAAGGACTTGTTTTAGGCGAGAATGCGCTGGTTTTCTATGAGACTCGTGGACAGTGGATTGCCAATGATCCAGCAGCTTTAGGATGGGTCCCAGCGGAGAGTCGCCTAAGTCCGCTTCGGGGCCAGTATGTTGCCCGAATCTCTGCAACCACCGCCACTGATAATGGTGGAAAGATCATTGAAGGCTTCTCAACAACCGCCAATAAAGGCGCAGGGATTAGGGTCTACGAGTACGCTGGCGAACGCGCGATTTCTGATTGTCGATACCAGCTCGAAGCCCTGTTTTGGTTGTGCCCCGACTCTCATCAAGTGTCGATAGACAACGGCATGACTAACGAGAATGCAATCGCTCGAAAAGCGCACATACTCCGCTTGTGTGAGGCAGGAGCACTCTTAGACTTTCCTCGATTAGCCACAGCTCGAATCGTGAACAGAGACAACAGAACGGTTTGCCCGCTCTGCCTGGAGGAGTTGTCGAGTGCGGGGTTCTTTAGTCGAATGGAACAGGCCGCAGGCCGCGAAGTACTTGACTTGACCATCACGCAAATCAATCTTTTTCACATCGACGAATTGCGCATGGGTGGGTTTAACCACCGTCCGTATAACTTAGGGTGGGGGCATCACCACTGCAATGTGGTTGTGAAAGATGCTGGCATAATGCAGACGCTGACCTGGATGAATGGCGTGTTGCAGCGGAACATCGAAGGGGGCTACTTTTCGACGACGAACAGCGGCATTTGAGGTGCTTTCCGCGATTGCTTGGGCACGGCATTACCTCTAAGCAGATTTGGGCATTCATCCACGTCGTTCGCAAGAAGCCCATCGGCAATCTTCGGGATCCACTGCGGATCAATCTCTATAGACACACTGCGGCGTCCCAGTTTTAGCGCCGCGATAGCGGTACTGCCCGATCCGGCGAAACAATCAAGCACTATATCTCCGGGGAAAGAGGCCGCTTCAATGGCGTGCTCTAGCATCGACGCTGGCTTTTCAGCGGGATGCTTTCCTTTGTACGGACGTACGGATGGAAACGTCCACACGTCTGTGAATTCCTTTGAAGCGTCGACCGTAAAGGGCCTAATTACGTCCTCATAAGGCGGCATTGGATCAATTAAGCCAGTAGCAAAGAGTGCTTCGCACACTTTTGCATATTGCTCTCGACTTGGAATGTTTCGGCCAGTCTCCCAGTTCGATACGGCACCGCCATGGTTGACCTTCCCATAAGATCCCGTGATTTCTGCAAGCTGATTCGAGGACATTCCTGCTTTTCTTCTAGTTTGTCTAAGGAAGTCAGCAAATGGTGAACGATGTAAATTTCCCTCACACGCTGGTTCAGCAAAGATAATTCGTTCAGTGTGTGCGTACCACTGTCGAAGCGCTTCCTTCCGCATCTTCTGCTTCCAACCATCGAAGCCCGGTTCATTAGGTTTTGTCCAGACTACCTGCGACAAGATATTAAATTTTTCAGCAAACATAACTTCAAGGCGTCCTGACAACTCAGAAGCACAGAAACAGAAAAAAGAACCATTCTGTCTCAGAATCCGCTTCCATTCACTCGCGTACTGCGCCATCCAGTCAAGATAGTGCTTATCTTCCTCAAACGCCGTGTCGCCGTAAATATTGGCTTTTTTCGTCGAGTGATATGGAGGATCTGTGAGGATAAGCGAAACGCTGTGATCGGGCAGGAGGCGCAACATCTCCAAGGAATCGCCTTCAGCTAATAGAGAGCGGGGGGTCCGTGCTCGAACAGACGAACCCAGGGCTTCAGAAATCCTAAGAAAATCACGTTCTCGCGACGACGAAGCCTGCTCAATGGCAAGCTCGGCAACTGCTTCTGGCGTTTTTTGGACTGCTAGCAAGATGCTGCCCCCGAAGCTTGAACATGGTACATAAAGTCATCATATGTTCTGTTGCCAAGAAGAGCAATCGCTTATCAACAGACCCCTAAAGGAAAGCGGCGGCGCTTCATGCCCGCATTCGCGGCAGTTCATTCCATCGGGTCGTCCATAGGCAAGCGATGCTCTGTCCTGAGCTTTGAGGTTGCATCATTTGGACCGGCACCGAGGATGCGGACGGTAGCGCATCCGAGGTGGCGTTGAGCTTTCCATCGCTCTCCAGGCCCGTTCCTCTTCTCTCGGGCCAGCTCTCCCCACAAGGCCGGTTGTCGGATGGTTCGGGCATCAGCTCCGTAATCATCACGTCGCGCTTTGAGTAGCGGAAGCCATCTCTCGAAAGCCGTTCACCCAGCCGCACGACCAGCGCGACCACTCCCCCCGGTGTCATTCGTCGTCTCTGAGAACGCGCGAGGCTCGAGTCGAGTGAGACAGGTCATTGTTGAATGATATTCGTGTGCAGAAATGCGAAGATGTTTCTCGGCGTCCTTATACCGGCGCATCTTCTCCGCTGCTCGCGTGGCGTAGCTTGCGATGGCCTCTCGTATCTTCCGACAGGATGTGACTGGAGCCCCGAAGCTGCCCGTGACGGCGATTACATTCCTGATCGGCTCAATTAGCTCCGGCCCATCCGGGGTTCCGACAAAACTTGAATAGAGAGGTCGAGGGTTGAAAAGATGGATGCCGATCGCGTGTACTCGGGTACGACTCAGGTACAGGCATCAGCTTTTGTCACTTACGACAGAATGGTCTAAATTACGATGGCTCAATTACTTAGGGCTGCGCTCAATTACGTCTAAATCTGCTTTGTTTTGTTAAACTTCCGGCATTGCAAGCCATCTCATAATCCCTTGGCTGGGGGTTCAAATCCCTCCGGGCCCACCAGTACTAGCGGTTCTCCAACCAATGTACTTTATTCCTGATCCCGACCAACGGAAGGGCCAGGGCAGCATATGGTGTCAAGGCCTGTATACAAGTCACGAAGTGACCGCCCCGCGCGTAGCGGGCCCGTCCGGCAGGACAGCTTTGTGGTGTCTACCAATTAGAAAATCAGCTTAAAAGGCAGAAGTCGGTTGTGCGCGTCAGTGCTTGATCAGCCACATCAGCCAGCTCCCCAGGATTGTTCCCCCCACGAAGAGCGCAAAGCAGAACGCACCAAACCGAATCATCAAGCGCGGCTCAGCCCGCTGCGTAATGCCGAACACCACCGACGTAAAGAGAGAAAACAGCAGCACGGCGCCAAAGTGAGAGATCGTCACGAGACCTTCCTCCCGCTCGCCATCGAGTGCGCATCCACCGCGGCAATCACATTCAGCAGCCCCGCGACCACCATGAACTTGGTCCCGTAGTCGGCCGTGGTCACCTGCGGCGTTAGTTGGCCGAGGTCGAAGAGCCGCGCCAGAAAATACAGCAGCCCGGTTCCAAGGTCGCCCGCGAAGTTCAGGATGTCCAGCAGATCGCCGGTATTGGGCGAGTAGATCTTCCCCTTCAGCGCCAATCCCAGCGTGAACATCACCACGATCGACACCATCAAAAGACTGCCGCGAACCCACTTGCGCAGCATAAAGTGGCCCGCACCGGGAATCAGCCAGCCGGCGATCAGGACCAGCGCCGGCGTCGAAGAGGACCTGCCAGCGGCCCGCGCTGGTGCATGTACGTTGGTGTTCATTCAGTAGCGATAATATCAGTTGAAACCCGTAATGGCCCTCGTGCCCTACAGCATTCAGATGCGAACCAGCTTCGTTTGCACACGACCGGTGACCTCCGCCTTGCCATGCCGCGCAATCATATCGACTTCGCTGCGCACGCCGAACTCGCCGGGGAAGTAGATGCCGGGCTCCACCGAAAAGCACGTATTGGCAAGAATCAGACGCTCATCGTGGGTCTCCAGATTGTCCAGGTTCGCGCCGTTGCCGTGGAGAATCGGACCGATATTATGGCCCGTGCGGTGGGTGAAATATTCGCCAAATCCCGCCTGCTGAATCACCTCACGCGCTGCCTCGTCGGCCAGCCAGCCAGCTATCGGTCTACCTGCGGAGAAGGCCGCCTGCACAGTCTTTACCGCGGCGTCGCGCCCATCGCGGACGGTGTTGAACACAAGGTGCTCACGCTCAGTAGGTTCGCGGCCGACCACGCCCGTCCACGTGATGTCGTACCAGACGGCCTCGGGCTGGTTGGCCAGCTTTGCCCAGATATCGATCAGCACGAAGTCGCCCTTGCCGATCGTCCTGGAGCTTGCGACGGTTGGCTCGTAGTGCGAGTCGGCAGAGTTCGGTCCGGCGCTGACATTCGGGCCATGCTCCCAGATCAGACCCTCGCCGCGCATCGCCTCCCGCAGGTACTGAACGATCGCATATTCGTCCGTGCCACCCGACCGCACGCGGCTGCCGATCTCCTTCCACCCCGCGCCCAGAATGGCATCGATGCGCTGTTGCGCGGCGAAGTGGGTTGCAATCTGCACATCGGTAAGCACTGCCTCGAACTGGCTGATGAGGTCTGCCGAGCTGACAATCTCCTTGCCCATACCGCGCAGCAGTTCCACCGTGCCCGCATCCACCATTGAGATATACATGATCGCGTTGCGAGGCGAGTACTGCATGGCCAGCCGCGTCTTACCCTCCAGTAGGGCTTCGACTTGCGATTCGAGCTCCTGCCACGACGAGTAGAGCGCCTTCGAGCCGGGTAGCGAATCCAGACGCCCCGACTCGATGCGATGCACCAGCTTCCTTGGCTCGCCCACGGCGGGAATCAGGTAGAACCAGCGCCTTGTCACATGCAGGTCGTCGCCAAGCCCAAGGACGCGATAAGCCAGTGGATCGCGGTAGTGATGATCGTAAAAAAGCCAGCCGTCGAGGTGCTGGTCGCGCAGCGCGGATTGAATGGCAGCAAGGTCCATAGAGGCCATCTTATCTGCCGCAGAGCCTGAAGCGGTTCTTCACCGATGGACTTTAGTCTTGATCCCGACCAACGGAAGGGCCAGCGAAGTAGATGGTGTCAAGACCGGTACAAAAGTCACGAAGTGACCGCCCCGCGCGCAGCGGGCCCGTCCGGCAGGACAGCTTTGCCGTGTCTACCCATTCGAAATCAGCTTTAAGGGTAAGGGAACAAAGAAGGGAATCGACATAGCAAAGGCCGGGATCGCTCCCGGCCCTTGCTGGTGGTTGTTGTCTTCTTAGGCGTTGACCGAAGTCTCCGCTGCTGCTGCTGCCGCTGCGGTTGCTGCCGCGGCTTCGCGTTCCTTCTCAGCCTTCTCCGCCTTCCGTGCAGCGGCCGAGTTCTGGCCCAGTTCCGCAGCCAGTGTCTCGGTGGTGTAGGTCTCGATGGTGTCGCCGGCGCGGAGGTCCTTGAAGTTGCCAAGGTCGATACCGCATTCGACGCCTTCGCGCACCTCGGCGACATCCTCCTTGACCCGCTTGAGCGAGGAGATCTTGCCCTTCCAGACCTCGGCGCCATCGCGGAGAAGCCTGGCCTGCGCTCCACGTTTGATGATGCCGTCCGTGACGCGGCAGCCGGCGATCTGGCCGACCTTGGTGATCTTGAAGACCTGCAGGATTTCGGCGCGCCCGGCGTAGTTCTCCTTGAAGACCGGCTCAAGGAGACCGTACATAGCCTTGGTGATCTCGTCCTGCAGCTCGTAGATGATCGAGTGAAGGCGAATCTCGACGTTCTCGCGCTCCGCAATTTCGGCAGACTTTCTGTCGGGCCGAACGTTGAAGCCGATGACCACCGCGTTCGAAGCCGATGCCAGAAGCACATCGGATTCGGTGATTGCGCCGACGCCGGAGTGAAGCACGCGTACGCGAACCTTTTCGGTGGACATGCGCTGCAGCGAGTCGGCCAGCACCTCGACCGAACCCTGCACATCGCCTTTCAGGATCAGGTTCAGGTCCTTCATGCCGGCCTGCTTGATCTGTTCGGCAAGACCTTCGAGCGAGACGCGGGAGCTCTTGGCCAGCTGCGCCTCGCGCTCCTTCATCTTGCGGTACTGCGCGATGCCTTTGGCCTTGTCGCGGTCCGCCATCACCAGGAAGGTATCCCCGGCATCCGGCATTCCTTCCAGACCGAGAATCTCAACAGGCGTCGACGGCCCCGCTTCGGTGATCGAGCGTCCGCGGTCGTCGAACATGGCGCGAATCTTTCCGAAGGTGTTGCCTACGATGTAGCTATCGCCCAGCCGCAGCGTTCCGTTCTGGACGAGGATCGAGGCCACAGCGCCGCGCCCGCGATCCAGCTTGGCTTCGATGACCGTACCGACGGCAGGCCGCTCCGGCGTCGCCTTCGGAGAAGCGATATCCGCAACCAGGCAGATCATCTCTTCGAGCAGGTCGAGGTTCAGCCGCTTCTTCGCAGAGACATCCACAAACACCGTGCTTCCGCCCCATGCCTCAGGCTGTAAGCCGCGGTCGGCAAGCTGCTGCTTGACCCGATCAGGATTGGCCTCCGGCTTGTCGATCTTATTGACAGCCACGATGATCGGCACATTCGCTGCCTTCGCGTGGTCGATGGCTTCGAGCGTCTGCGGCATCACACCGTCATCCGCCGCGACCACGACGACCACAATGTCGGTGATCTTCGCGCCGCGTGCGCGCATCCGGGTAAACGCCTCGTGACCGGGAGTGTCGAGAAAGACGATCTCGCGCCCAAACGCAGGCGAATCCGGCTTCGTCACATGGACCTTGTAGGCGCCTATATGCTGCGTGATTCCACCAGCTTCTCCAGCGGCCACATCCGTCGACCGTATCGCGTCGAGCAGGGAAGTCTTGCCGTGATCGACGTGTCCCATCACCGTAACGACCGGCGAACGATTGATCTCGACCATGCCGGTGGTGTCTTCGAGGAACCCTTCGATTGCCTCGTTCTCAAGCTGCTCTTCAACCGAGATGATCTGGGCGTCCGCGCCGAACTGACGTGCCACATCCTTCACCAACTCGCCTTCGAGCGACTGGTTGACTGTGACAAAGACGCCCTTCATCAGCAGTGTCGCAATCAGGTCCTTGCCGCGCACATCGAGCTTCTCGGCAAGATCTTTGACGCTGATTCCTTCGGTGACCGTAATGGTCTTGGTGATCGGCAATGGTTCGCGCGAGAGCTGCTGTCCGCCATAACGCGGTGGCGGCTGGAAGCCCTTCATCGGGCCTTCCTTGCTCTTCTCGTACCGCTGCCCTCCACGCCGCTGGCCGGGACGCGCTGCGGGGCGCATACCCTCGCCCGGACCGGGCATTACGCCGGGAGTCGCACCAGGCGCACCGGGACGTGCCCCAAAGCCGGGCCGTGCACCGAAAGCAGGACGTGCGCCGCCGGGTGTGAACCCAGGGCGGCCCGGCGCTCCGCCAGGACCGCTCGGACCACCCGGAAAAGTGCGCGTGGGGTGCATCGGACGACGCGCCCCCGGAGCCATCGAAGTAGGACGCGATCCCGGGGCCCCCGGACGTGGCCGCTCAAAGATAGGCCGGCTGCGCGCTGGCGTCCCAGGCGCAACCGGAGGAGCCGTGTAGATTGGCCGCGGCCCCGTCTGCGGCATGATGACGCGTCGCTGCGGCGGTCCGCTGGGAACAGCCGGCGTAGCAGGCGCCGCTTCCACCGCGGCCTCTGGCGCTGCACTCGCTTCAGCAGATGCAACCGGCGTTGGTGCAGCCTCCACAGGTGCCGCCACCGCCGGCGCGGACGTATTCGCAGCTACAGTCTCCGTCGGTGCAGGCGCGGCAGGTCTTGCCGCAACAGCCGCCGCCGGAGCAGCAGCCGTCGCCGGGCGTTCCGCTACAGGCGGCGTAGGCGCGGCTACAACAACAGGCGGCCGCGCAATCACCGGACCGACAGGAGGCCTGCTCGCAATCGCCGGAGGCGGCGCTGGGGCAACGATATTCGCCCCCTGGCGCGGCAGCGGAACGATTCGCCGAGGCGCCGCAGGCTGCTGCTGTGCCTGTGAAGCCGAAATGGACGTAGAGGTCGCAGGCGGACCCGCAACCACCGCTCTAGGCGGAGCCGCCGCGGCAGACGGCGCACCGGCAACCACCGGAGGCGGAGCAGCCACAACAACCGCCGGACGCACAGGCGGAGCCGACCTGGCCGCGTTCTCAGCCTGCCTGCGCTCCAGAATCGCCTTCATCGCATCGCCCGGCTTCGATACCTTCGACAGATCGAACTTCGGCCGATTATCCGCCACCGGCCGGTTCGGAGCCGACGACCGGCCGCCATTCTTGAAGTAGCCGCGCACCTTCTCCGCTTCATCCGCGTCGATAGAGCTCGAGTGCGTCAATGGCTTCTCCTTGGACACGCCAAGCGCCGTCAGCGCATCCAGAATCGGCTTCGCCTTCATCTCTAATTCTCGTGCCAGATCGTTGATTCGAACCTTATTCATCCGTCCCTTTTCGCTTCCCTGCGCCCTTAGCTGTTCATATCAGCCTCATTGAGGTAGGAATCTATGGTGATATTTCTATTATCCCCGAAATCGCGATATCCGCGTTCCAGGAAGTGGCATGATGCCCGGCCCGTACGGCTAGCCACGGTCGTGCCCATCGCTGTCGATGCCTTCGTCCGAGATCTCCTGGGTCTCCGCCACCAGCGTGTCTACGGTGTCGTTATCCAGCTCGATCTGCTCTTCCCGCGCATCCGCGTCCGTAAACGCATCGGTGGCCGCATCTTCAGCGTCCGCAATGTCCTCGGTGGAAAGATTGCTGATCTCCTCCGCTGTACCCGAACCCGCCTCTTCGGCAAGAATCTGCTCCGGTGTCTTCGCCATCGATATCCCCTCTCCTTCTTCGCCTTCGGCAACCGTCATCTCTGCTTCCACTGCGGCCTCAGCTTCCGCCGTCACGGGCCGCTCTTCGCCTTCTTCGTACTGGCCGAAGTAATGCCGGACCGCGACCGAGATCTTCTCGACCGTCTTCTCCCCGATCCCCGGAACCTCTTCCAACTGCTCCGGCGTCATATCCGCCAGCGCCTCGACCGTCGTAATGCCCGCCGCAATCAGCTTCTCCAGAATCGTCTCGCCCAGCTCCGTCACCTGCTCGATCGGCGTCGACGGGCCGCCGCTCATCGCCTGCATCTGGACCTCGACCTCCTGGCGCTTCTCTTCCTCGCTCTTGATGTCGATCTTCCACTGCAACAGCTTCGCCGCCAGCCGGACATTCTGGCCCTTCTTGCCGATCGCCAGCGAAAGCTGCGTATCGTCGACGATCACCTCGATCTGCTTATCCGCCAGGTCCGTAATCGAAACCCGGCTCACCTTCGCCGGCTGGAGCGCCTTCTCGGCAAACGTCGTAATCTCCTCCGAGAATTCGATGATGTCGATCTTCTCGCCGCGCAGCTCACGAATGATCGACTGCACGCGCATCCCCTTCATGCCCACGCACGCACCCACCGGATCGACATCCTTGTCGCGGCTCATCACTGCAATCTTGGTCCGCTCCCCGGCCTCGCGGGCAATCGCCCGGATCGTCACCGTACCGTCATAGATCTCCGGAACCTCGCTCTGGAACAGGTTCTGCACCAGCCCCGGCGCTGCACGCGACACGATCACCTGCGGCCCCTTCGCCGCCCGGTCTACCCGCAGCAATACCACGCGAACCCGCTCGCCCACCGCAAACGACTCCAGCCGCGACTGCTCCCGCTTCGGCATCCTCGCCTCGGCCTTGCCCAGGTCGAAGATCACATCCATCGGCTCCAGCCGCTTCACGGTCGCGTTCAGCACCTCGCCCGCGCGGTGGTTGTACTCGTTGAAGACCGTATCCCGCTCCGCCTCGCGCACCTTCTGGAAGATCACCTGCTTCGCCATCTGCGCGGCAATCCGCCCCAGTGGAGTCGTGTCTTTATAGAAGCGCAGCTCGCCGCCAATCTCGACCTCCGGCGCAAGCTCGCGCGCCTGTTCGAGCGTCATCTGGTTGACGTCGTCCTCCACCTGTTCCGACGACTCGACCACAGTCTTATAGACATACGCGCGGATCTCGCCCGTCTCGCGGTCCATCTCGGCGCGCATATTCTCCTGCGTCTTGTAGTACTTGCGGGTAGCCAGCGCAATCGCATCTTCCACCGCGCCCACAACGATTGCTGGTTCGATTCCCTTATCCCGGCTTAACGTCTCGATCGACTGATACAGAACACTTGCCATTCCTTTTTCTCACTTCCTGAAAACTTATCCCTGCTTCTAAGGTCTTCTACTCCCTGTTCCCTGTCTTTAAATCTCCGCAACCAGATTCGCCTTCTCCACATTCTTGAGCGTAATCTCGACCGTCTGGCTGGTCGCGGCCTTCTTCGCCTTGCCCTTCTGCTTTACCGCAGAGAGATCGATCGTCAAAACCCCGTCCGCAAAACTAGTCAGACGGCCCTGCCAATGCCTGTTGCCCGGCTTTCCTTCGCTGCCGACCGGCGTAAAGGTCTGCAGCTTGACCAGACTGCCCTGAAACCGGGTGTAGTCTTCAGCCCCGAACAGCTTTCGCTCCAACCCCGGCGAAGAGACCTCCAGCGTGTACTCCGCTCCGGGAATCAGGTCTTCCACGTCCAGCACCGTGCCAAAATCCTGCGCAAACGCCGCACAATCCTCGTGCGTTACACCCGAAAGCCGTTCTACCGGAACGCCCTTCGGTATCTCAGCCAGATCGGCAGGCTCTTCCGTCTCGTCCGCGCCAACCACTTCAGCCAACTTCGCCCGCTCGGTCGCATTCTTCTCGACAAACACCCGAAGCGTCCGAAACTTCGCCCCGCCCGTAAATTCAAGATCGACCAGCTCCAGGCTGTGCGAGGCGGCGACGCGCTGGGCGGTAGCTCGAATTGCGTCTATCTGCACTGCCATAAGCCTTCTTCAGTTCTTCTGGTGCATGTGCAGGATGTTCTTTAGAGCAAATAAAAAGTGGGCTGTGGCCCACTCATCTCTTCCGTCAAATCACCGGTACGTCACGGCTCACTCGTACGACGGAACAAAATCGTCTGCAACACGGATCATACATCCGCTTCCGCCTTAATTCAAGGTCTGGCGGGTCTCGGTGCGATTCGTTCCCGCTGATCAAAAACCGGATTGAGCAAGGCCTCGTTCTCGGTTAGCATCTGAAAGTGATCAGGAGGATGTTCCGATGAGTTCGTCAAACGATTCAATGTCTTGGTTGGATACTTGGTTTCCGCTGCTGGTGATCCTCTTTGGAATTCTCTTTGTCTCGTTGCTGGTGTCATTTTCACCCAAATGGTAAAGAGGAATGCGGCGCAGGCCTGCCTCTTTCCTCGCGGCGGGCAGCAGACCGCCGCTGATACACTTCCGCCAGTCGGCGCCCCATCGTCAGGCGATTAAGGCGTTACTTGCTCTCCATGGAAAAACCCGCCTGCTTCGGAGGCAGCACGCACCGGCCAGCGCGCGCTCCGTCGAGAAAGTTCGCGACCGCCGGCACCACCAGCGCATCCACCTGCTCGGCGCCCGGTCCGTGGCCTGCAAAGTTCATGTGCGTGGCGCCGTCCACCACCCCAAGCCAGTGACAGCCGCGCGCTCCATCCCCCTGCATACGGTCATACGGTACCTTCCGCCAGGTGTATCCATTCCCCCGGGCGCCGTCCCTGGTCCCCGTCAGCACAAACATCGGCTTGCGGATTCCGGCCCACGCATCCTCGCCGAACAGCTTCCCCGGACCCTGCGTCGAGATCGAAACATACGCATCGAACCGGTCCTCCCGCGAAGGCGGCGACCCAAGGCCGACCACATCTGTCGCTCCTGCCTCCAGCATCACCGTCATTCCGCCCATCGAGTGCCCCAGCAAAGCCCGGAACGGAATCCCGCCTGGCGCCTTGCACTGCGCCTTCGCCCACGCCAGCCCCGCTCCTATATCCTCCAACCGCCCGGCATAGGCCGCGGGCGCTGTCACCAGCTCCTGCATGCCGTCCCGCGGATCGGCCTTTCCTCTCTCATCGTTCATCAGAGCCGCCTTGCCGCTCTCCCGGTGTCCCATGACGACCGCGAGCCAGCCGTGTTCTTCCAGGCCCTTCGCAAGGTATTGATATCCGCGCTCGCTTCCGCCAGCTCCATGCGAGATCAGCGCCAGCGGCGCGCAGCCTGTGCCCGACGCAGCAGGGGCATATACCATCAGCGGCGTGAGTACTCCATCCGCTCGCTTCTGTTGCACCAGTGTCTGCGCCGCCAACGAAGCGGCAACGAACCACACAGCCCCACCGAATCTCGACCATCGCTTCATGCCGCACCGCCGTTGTATGGAGGTTTCGGTCTATATCAAGACCGCGTAAATCATCAAGACCGCGTAAATCAAGACCGCGTAATCGCTCCGCCTGCCGTCGTGCGCGGAGCTCTATAGCTCAAGGTTGCGTGCTGGGGACTCGGGTGTTGCACCTTCGATATACGGCCCCCCTCGCGCATTCGTCTATCAGCTTCAGTCCAGGACGGCAGGGCGGCCTCCGGCTGTGTCCAATGTGCCACGGAGGCCTCATCGCACCAATGCAGAAGATGCGGCATGGCCCTCTTGTGTGACCCCGAAATGATGTACCCGCGCATACTCTCCTGGCTATCCCAGGCCGTCATCGTCCAGAAGGTCCAGCTTCGGTCGGCCAGCAGCGCACCGCTCTGGAATCCGGGCGCCTTTCGTACCTGCCTGAGCGAGCGGGTCGTATGAAATGCAAACAGCGGGACGAAACGGATCGACCGGATTCTCAGGCGCGTTAAGCTCACAAAAACCATAATCTCCCAGCGTCTGCAGCCACACCCTATAAACTGCAGCCACACCCTATAAACATACGATGCGGGAGTGCTCGAATGGCTTCC
Source organism: Edaphobacter sp. (assembly GCA_965277575.1). GTDB lineage: Bacteria > Acidobacteriota > Terriglobia > Terriglobales > Acidobacteriaceae > Edaphobacter. Next base: position 692,135 of record CBDIDK010000002.1, on the reverse strand, counting down.
GATTTGCCAGCCTGGAATAGCGGACAATGGCGCGACCGCAGTAGTTGCGGAAGCCGGGGGAGCGGCCTGCTATGGAGCAAAAGGTGTTGTTTGAGGCGCACCAATTCGTCGGAGACATGTTACAAAGCGATGCCGCCTGGCTCGTATCTGAAGCCAAGCTCGTCGCGGCGGTCCAGAAGATCGTAGAACTGGCGAACCCGGTTCGCGTGGTTGCGTTCGGCTCTCGCGCTCGCGGTAATCATCGCGCAGAGAGTGACCTCGATCTCGCTGGGATCTTGAAGCATTTCGATCCGAAACACGACATGCCTCCCGTCCGGAGATCTGACCTCGATATCTCGATGCCGGTCGATCTGCTCGTCTTCGGACAGCAGCGGCACGATTTCATGAAGGACTCGATCATCAGCGTTCATCACGAGATCGCCACGGAAGGAGTTACCTTGTATGACGCAGGCATTGGATCAATCGATCCTGGAGCTGTTGCACGCATCCTCTGAATAGCCCAGGTTTGCTTCGCTGACGGGGGAAATCTACAATCATTAGATTAACCCTATGGACATGACGAAGATTACCGAAGCCCTGACATTCGACGATGTTCTCCTCGTTCCCGCCTACAGCGATGTCGTCCCCACCCAGGTAAGCACCCAGACTCAGCTCACCAAAAGCATCACCCTCAATACGCCGCTGATGTCCGCCGCCATGGATACCGTCACCGAATCGCGCCTCGCCATCGCCATGGCCCAACAGGGAGGCCTCGGCGTCGTCCATCGCAACCTCTCCATCGAGCAGCAGGCGGGCGAGATCGACAAGGTCAAGCGCTCCGAATCCGGCATGATCGTCGACCCCGTCACCATCACGCCCGACCAGACCATCGCCGAAGCCCTCGAGGTCATGCGCCGCTACAAGATCTCCGGCGTCCCCGTCACCAAAAACAAGAAGCTCGTCGGCATCCTCACCAACCGCGACCTCCGCTTCGTCTCCCGCACCGACCTCCTCATCGACTCCGTGATGACCAAGACCAACCTCATCACCGTCCCGGTCGGCACCACCCTCGAACAGGCCGAGCAGATCCTCCACCAGCACCGCGTCGAAAAGCTGCTGGTCGTCAACGATGAATACGAGCTCAAAGGCCTCATCACCGTCAAGGACATCCAGAAGAAGCTCAAGTACCCCAACGCCTCCAAGGACTCCCAGGGCCGCCTCCGCGTAGCCGGCGCCATCGGCGCCACCGGCGACTTCATGGAGCGCGCCGCCGCGCTGGTTGCAGCCCGGGTCGACGCCCTCGCCATCGACTCCGCCCATGGCCACTCCTCGCGCGTCCTCGAAGCCGTCGCAGCAGTCAAAAAAGCCTTCCCCAACATCGACCTCCTCGCCGGCAACATCGCCACCTACGAAGGCGCAATCGCCCTCATGGACGCAGGCGCGGACGGCATCAAGGTCGGCATCGGCCCGGGAAGCATCTGCACCACCCGTATGGTCACCGGCGCGGGCATGCCCCAGATCACCGCCATCTCCGAGGCCTACCGCGCCGCCCGTCCGCGCGGCATCCCGGTCATCGCCGACGGCGGCATCAAGTATTCGGGCGATGTCACCAAAGCCATCGCGGCGGGCGCAAGCGTCGTCATGATGGGCTCGCTCTTCGCCGGCGTCGACGAAAGTCCCGGCGAAACCATCCTCTACCAGGGCCGCAGCTTCAAGGCCTACCGCGGCATGGGATCGCTCTCCGCCATGGCCCAGGGCTCAGGCGAGCGCTACTTCCAGGGCAAGGACGACATGGACGACGCCGCCAGCACCGAGCGCCCCTCGCTCACCGCCCGCGAGGGCAGCAGCCTCAACCGCCTCGCCAAGTTCGTTCCCGAGGGCATCGAAGGCCGCGTCCCCCATCGCGGACCGCTCGAAGGCATGGTCTACCAGCTCGTCGGCGGCCTCCGCTCCGGCATGGGCTACCTCGGCTGCGGCACCATCGCCGAACTCCAGACCAACGCCCGCTTCATCCGCATCTCCAATGCCGGCCTCCGCGAAAGCCACGTCCACGACGTCATCATCACCCGCGAAGCCCCCAACTACCACGTCGAATAAGCACGGAAGAACGAGTTGCAGCTCAGGCTGCAGTTGCTTGCCCTTTTCTTTGTCGATTCCGTAGAAATCTGCCGTTCATCCGTCTCCTGCGTCAAATCTCAGTACAGTGCAGGATCGAAGCTGCCTCACCCGGGATCCCCGTATCGCAATGAGTAAATACCAGACCTCCTCGAACAGCGCACCCGAGCCGCCGGTCACCATAGCGTGGCTCCCCGCGCTGGCCGGCCTCACCATCGTCTGCTTCGAATCGACCAGCAGGATGAGCGGAGCCAATACCGCTCGCTGGCTGCTCGACCTCTGCCATGCTCTCTGGGGCCAGACCGACGTGGCACGGGTCGAAGCGGTGAACCTGCTGCTGCGCAAGGTTGGGCATTTCCTGGGATACGGCACCCTGAGCCTGTTATTCCGCCACGGCTGGTACCGCAGTCTGCAACGCTCCTGGCAGGGCTCGCGCAGCCGGCTGCCCTTCTCCGCCGCCGCCCTCGCGGTCATCTGTACCTTCGCGGTTGCCTGCCTCGACGAGCTGCACCAGCGCATCCTCCTGGGTCGCACCAGCAGCATCTACGACGTCCTCATCGACACCACCGGAGCGATCGTCTTCAATCGAGCCTTCATGCTCATCGTGGCACGACGGCGCAGACAGCTTCTGGCAGGCTGAAAATAAACCTGCAAACCGTGGCGTACTTTTCACGCCCGATGCAGCGTCATGCGGCGGTCCACGTTTACCACGCATTCCACCACGAACTCACCACGTTTTCACCACACCCAAACCCACGTTTCGGTCAAAACCCCTGCAAAAACACGTATCCGCCACAGCCGCGAAAAGCCGCTCAAAACTCCTCAGGCGCGCTCTTGTCCAGCACCATCGCATCGAACCGGTGCCGCGTGGAGAACCCTAGGTTCTGATACAGCGCCACGGCCTGCCGGTTGCCCTCTGTCACGGTAAGCGTAATCGCCGCAAAGCCCGACCGGGCCAGGTGCTCCATCGCGTGCAGCAGCAGACGCCGCCCCAGCCCCTCGCCGCGCCGGGATTGTGCCACGCACAGTTGCGTGATGTGCGCCACATCCTCCGCCACCCGCGAACAAAGCACCATTCCCAGCAACGTCCCGCTGCCTCGCTCCCGCAGCATCCAGGATTGGTTCGCGTCGAACACGCCGCACCCCGGAAACCGCACAATGTTATGAAGAAAGCGCAGCGAACCATGCAGCGAACAGTACTGGTCGTTGATGCGGGCGTCGATATGCTCCACATAACAAGCATGAATCAGCTCCGCCGCGGCCTGGTATAGCCCCGCCGACCAGGAGATCAGCTCAACCGTGGACGGCAGCTCCGCAGTATCGCTCTGGCTATTCAACGGAACGACCGTGCGCGCGGTCGACGTCAGGTCGTACTCCATGAAGAGCCGCGGATACAGCGTGAACCCGGCGGCCAGGAAAGCTTCATCGATCGAGCCCGCGTCGTACAGCAGCAACTGCGATTCGACCCTTTCAATGCCGGGTGAATGATGCAGAAGCTGAAGCAGGTGGTGCAGAAGCGTACGTGTGATCCGCAGCATCTGCGCCTGCTCGGATGCCATGGCGAAAGCGTCCCCGACAACCGCCTTATGGCCTTCATAGACGCAGAAGGTGAAGCCGCAGACCCTCCCCCGGTCAAGGGCAACAAACCCCGGCAGAATGCGCGAATCGAGATACTGCAGCAGCAGTTCGGTCGAGCTCTGATAGTTCCAGCGTAGCCGCTGCTGCCATGTGCGCGCCTCTGTCTCGAGCAGAGGACGGAGCTGCCGGGCGGAAAAATGCCGCAGATCGAGGATCTCGAGTTGGGTCGCGACGGTCATGTCCTCGTATAGGTGTTACGTGCCTTCTGTGTCTTTGGTTGAGCTTATAGGATTCCACCGGCAACAGGTAAACGTCACGTCCTCTGCCGTAGCGCGCCTTCAAGGCCGAGCGTAAACGCGATAGACCGCCAGACCCTGCGTAGGGTACAGGAACAGAGGCTCGTAGATGCGGCCCGCGAGCCAACGGTCCAGCTCAGCCGTATCGCTGGTCGGGATCACAAGAACATGTTCGGCCGCGGGAACGCCGTCGGCGTCATAGTGGATCATCGGCTGGTTGCGGTAAAATGCCAGGCCGTAGTCCATGTCCCGTCTCACCGCCTCCACCGCAATCAGTCGCACGCCTGGAGCCTTTTGCTGTATCTCGCGCGCAAGAGGACGGGCCGAATACGTCAAGTCCAATTCCTTGCCGTGAAATCCCAGCAGGAAAATCAGCGTCGCCAGAATAGGCAGAAGCGTCGCATTGCAGACCTGCAGGACACCCCAGCGGCGCACGATCAGGAAGACTGCGCCGCCCAGGACAAGAGCCGCTGCAAGGGCGATCGCAAGCCACTGGGCCGACGGCACGAACGTCTGGTATTTCATGTGCTGCGGTGCCAGGACGAGCACGAACACAAGCAGACCGCAGAATGCCGCATGGGACCAGAGCAGCCATCCGGGCAGTCCCTGGCGGCGGATGCGGTTGAGATAGTCGGCGGTCAGAATGGTGAGCGGTGGAATCGAAGGCAGAATGTAGCCGGGAAGCTTCGAGCCGGAGAACGAGAAGAAGAGGATCGGAAAGAGGGCCCAGAGGACAAGGAACTCGGGGAAGGCGTCGCCGGACCGGGTATGTCCAAGGTAGCGCTGGGGGTTGTGCCTCACCTTCCACTCGGCGATCGATACCTCGATAGAGTCGATCAGGGCGCGTAGTGAGATGATCGTCCACGGCATCAGGGCAATCAGCAGCACCGTGAGATAAAACCAGAAAGGCTGGTGATGCTGGTAGCGATTGGTCGCAAACCGTTCCAGATTGTGTTCGAGGAAAAAGAGCTTGTAGAACGTAGGGTTCCGCTTCTGGACGGCGATATACCACGGCAGCACCATCACCAGATACAACAGGACGCCGGGCAGCCAGATGGTGCGCCGCAGCACGGACCACTCCCGCCGCAGGCCGGCGAACAGCAGGATGATCGCGAGCGCGAGGAAGGGCGCTACGGGGCCTTTGGCGAGGGTGGCTGCCGCGCCGAAGAAGTACAGGTCGAACAGCCAGAACTTCTTGCCGGTCTCATACCAGGCATACCAGCCGAGCATGCCGATGCAGAACGGAGCCGCCAGTTGCATGTCGGTCGAAGCGCCCCGCGCGAAGCTGAAGATTCCGAGGCAAGAGGCCGTAATGAGAGCTGCATCGAGGTGGCCCCCCGGCCGGAAGCGCCGCATGTGCAGAAAGATGAGAACGATGAGAGCAAAGGCCCCCGAGGAGGAGGGCAGCCGGGCCGACCAGTCGGAGATGCCGAACTCCTTGAAGAAGCTCATGGCGCGCCAGTAGTAGAGCGCCGGCTTTTCGAGCCAGGGCTTTCCATAGAGGATGGGGGTGACGGTGCCGGAGAGCAGGCAATGGAAGGAGTTGCGCAGGTCCGTCAGGCGAAGGCTGTGGGGGACCATCTTGGCGTCCACCTCGTGGCACCCTTCGGAGTGTGCGGCGAGCATCTCGCGGGCTACCTGGGCATACCTTGGCTCGTCGGCTCCTACCAGGCCAAGCTGGTCGCCTCCGAAGATGGGAACCAGGCCGTACAGGAGCAGAAATCCGCTGACCAGGAGCAGGACCACAAACTCGCGCACGGCTACCGGGGCCGGCAGCGTGAACCGGCTGCGAAGCCACGGTATGGGTGCGCGTGTACTGGCTGCGCCAGAGGCCGCCGGATCACGGAGATCGTCCGTACGCCGATACAACCGAGGCACGGCTAACAAAGTCCCGCCCGGATCTGGGTCAGGATGCGCTCGGTGGCAGCGTGGAGCGGGCCATCCAGGGTGCATCCGCTCGCGTTGCGATGCCCGCCGCCGCCGAAGTGCTCGGCGATCCGGGAGACATCGAGCGGTCCCTTGCTGCGAATACTGAGGCGGAACTGGCTGGCGTCCGGCACCTCTCTCAGGAAGACGGCGGATTCCACACCGGCGATGCCGATCAGGTAGTTGACTACCCCTTCACAGTCTTCGGCGTCGGCGCCCGCCGTATCCATATCGTTGCTGGTGACCCACGTCCAGGCGATCCCGCCTTCACAGTGCAGGTTCGAGAGCGCGGCTCCGAGCAGGCGCACCTTGCTGACGGGGTTCGAAAAGAAGAGGTCGCGGGCGATCTGGCTGGGGTTGGCTCCCTTGGTGGCCAGATCGTGAACGACGGCGAAGGTATCCGCGTTGGTGCTGGCGTAGGTGAACGAGCCGGTGTCGGAGAGGATCGCGGTGTAGAGGCAGGTGGCCAGGGAGGGGGTGATATCGACCTTTGCGGCGAGGGCGATGCGATAGACCATGGCGGCGACGGCGCAGGCGTGCTCGTCGATCCAGTTGATCGAGGCGAAGCGGCGTCCGCTGGCGTGGTGGTCGATGTTGATGAGGGTACGGCCCTCCAGTCCGAGCAGTCCGGTGCGTGCGGTGCCGTCGCATTCGAGCAGGATGGCTGGGGTGCCCAGGTCGGGATCGATGTCGTTGGCGGAGGCGGCGTGGTGGATGCGGCCGACGTTCGGCAGGGTGCGATAGATCGTGGGAACGGGGTCCGCGAGGATGACGTCTACCGTGCAGCCGAGCTGATCGAGGACCTCCGCCAACGCCAGGACGGAGCCGATGGCGTCGCCGTCGGGGCGGGCGTGCGAGGTGAGGAGGAGCCTCGTGTGGGAGCGAAAGGCGGCCAGCAGTGCGGCTATCTGGGAGTCCACGTGCAGGGCGTCCACGTGCAGGGCGTCCTTGTGTGGATTCTGCAACTGCTGCGCCTGCAATCCGCTAAGCTCTGGCGTCTGGGTCATGGCTTGGCAGGAACCCCGGCGAGAGCTTCGGCATCGGCGCGCTTCTTGTCGCGTTTGCGGGTGCGTGCGAGTAGCTCTTCCATCCGGCCGGTCATCTTCTCGGAGCGATCGATTGCGAAGCTGAGTTCGGGAACGTGGCGGACCCCCATGCGGTCGCGGAGTTGGGAGCGAATATAGGCGCGGGCCGTGGTGAGACCTTCGAGCGTCGAGGCTTCCTCCTCGTCGCTGCCGTGGACGGCGACGAAGATGCGGGCGGACTTGCCGCCGGGCGCAAGCACGACGTCGGTGACGTAGCTGGGAGCGATGCGCGGGTCGGAGAGTTCTCCTTCCAGCATCGCGCCGATCTCTTCGGAGAAGGTGTTTGCGACTCGGTTGCGATGGTACGTTCTGGCGCGTTGCTCGGGCATAGGGTTTCGACGGGGGCGAACGGTTGAGGATATCAAAGATAGGCCGTTGAACCTAGCTGCTTATGGTAACCAAGGGTCACTTTTCTCTTCTCATGGCAACGCTGGATGATGTCCTGCACGACGAAGTCCTCTTTGGGCGAGATTCACAGGTTTCGAGTCAGTCGGGCAGGATCTCCGCGTACGAATCGAGGATCTCCGCACCTGTCGTATTGGCAATTCTTTGCGCGGCGCGTTCAACCTGCTGGAGTTGGCCGGTGAGATAGCTGGTGGAAGAGGAGATGGCGGCGATGCCGAGGGTGGCCCGGTTCCAGACGACTGCTTCGTCCAACTCGGCGATCGAGACATTGAACCCCTGGCGGAGTTTGTCCTTCATGGAGCGGACGACCTGGCGACGGTCCTTGAGCGACTGCGCGTGGGGAATCTCCAGTTCGAGGATGAGCCTGGCTACCGGCAGAGGACTATCCCACGCTTCTGCATACTCCCCCTCCCCCTATAACTTGTGTAAAGTCTTCCAAGCATGACACTTAGAGCCGGACCTCCAATGGGAATTGAGATAAAAGCCTAGTATTTCGAGATTTAAATCCGCAAAGTCTTCATTTCATTCGTGATAAAGACGCTATGGTACGTGAGAGGGCGTGGCCGCTCCACTCATTCCACGCCATAGATCAAGTATAGAGGATTGCACCGAACCGCTGCGCCAGGACCATCTTCCTGATTGGTATGGGTTTGGGGATGAGAGAGGCTTGACAAGCTTTTTCGATTGCGGAGGAGCTATTTGAAAGATGGACAAGACAAGAAAAGGCATGGGCGGCGCTCTGCTCCGGGCGATCCAGAGAGGTCAAGCGGAGGCATCCTCTACAATCGGAGCTTTGGAGGATGTACGAACGGTGAGGAATACGATGCAGGCCCGCAGGACAAAGACGATATTTTTCCGGATGCCGCTGTTGCTCACCTTCGGCGCGATCATAATGAGCCCAACTTCTAGTATCGCTGCGGCGCCCAGCTCCGCTGTCAGTCCTGCTGCAGCGCCTGCCCAGGCCTCCGAGACCGTTTTCGGTCCGGCAAACCCTTTTTATGCGCCGAGTGCCCTGCCATTTCATGCGCCGCCGTTCGACAAGATCAAGGACAGCGACTACCAGCCGGCTCTCGAGGCCGGGATGGCGCAGCAGTTAGAGGAGATGCGGGCGATTGCGGAGAACCCGGCGGCGCCGACGTTCGAGAATACGGTTGTCGCCATGGAGAAGACCGGCTTTCTGCTGGATCGGGTGGCCAGCGCGTTCTTCGGAGTAACCGGCGCGAACACAAACCCGGCCCTGGAAAAGCTGCAGGCCGTCGAGGCGCCGAAGCTGGCGGCGCACCAGGATGCGATCTACCTGAATGAGAGGCTGTTTCAGCGGGTGGCCGCGATCTACAAAGAACGCGAGACGCTGAAGCTCGATGCGGAGGACCGGCGGCTGGTGGAGTTCTACTACGACCGGTTTGTGCGTGCGGGCGCGAACCTTTCGGCGGCGGACAAGGACAGGCTGAAGAGGCTGAACGAGGAGGAGTCGACGCTTTCGAATGCGTTCCGGACGAAGGTGCTGGCGGCGACCAAAGACGCGGCCTATGCCACGACGGACAAGGCCGCGCTGGCGGGGCTGAGCGAGGCGGAGATCAGCGGAGCGGCGCAGTTGGCGAAGTCGCGCAAGAAAGAGGGCTGGGTGCTGGGGATGCAGAATACGACCCAGCAGCCTTCGCTGGTGTCCCTGACCGACCGGGGTACCAGGCAGGCGGTCTTTGAGGATTCGTGGACGCGGGCCGAACGCGGCGATGCGAACGACACGCGGGCGACGATAGCGCGGCTGGCGCAACTGCGCGCGGAGAAGGGCAAGCTGCTGGGGTTCGACAGCTACGCCGCCTGGAAGCTGCACGACCAGATGGCGAAGACGCCGGAGAATGCGTTGAAGTTCATGGACGCGCTGGTGCCGGCGGCTACGGCGAAGGCGGCGGTCGAGGCGAAGGATATCCAGGAGGTGATCGATACCCAGAAGGGCGGGTTTCAACTCCAGCCCTGGGACTGGGACTTCTATTCGGAGCAGGTGCGCAAGGCAAAGTACGACCTGGATGAGGCGCAGGTGCGGCCCTACTTCGAGCTGAACAATGTGCTGCAGAATGGCGTCTTCTACGCCGCGAACCAGATGTACGGGTTGACGTTCAAGGAGCGCAGAGACATTCCGGTGTGGAACGCGGATGTGCGGGTGTTCGAGGTGTTCGACGCGGATGGGAAGCCGCTGGCGCTGTTTTACTGCGACTACTACAAGCGGGACAACAAGAACGGCGGCGCGTGGATGAGCAGCTTCGTGGACCAGTCGAAGCTGCTGGGAAATCTACCGGTGGTATACAACGTGGCGAATCTGCCGAAGCCGGCGGAGGGACAGCCGGCGCTGATCAGCTTCACCGATGTGACGACGATGTTCCATGAGTTCGGCCATGCGCTGCACGGGATGTTTGCGGCGACGAAATATCCGACGCTTTCGGGTACGTCGGTGCCGCGCGACTTCGTTGAATTTCCGTCGCAGTTCAATGAGCACTGGGCGACCTATCCGGCGGTCTTCAGCCACTATGCGAAGGACTACAGGACGGGCGCTCCGATGCCGGCGGAGCTTGCCGAGAAGATCAAGAAGGCCGCCGACTTCAACCAGGGCTACATGCTGACGGAGCTGCTGGCGGCGGCGGAGGTGGATATGCAGTGGCACACGCTGCCGGTGGGTGCGCCGCTCGAAGATCCGGATGCGTTTGAAAAGGCCGCGCTCGAGAAGAAGGATCTGGCGATCAGCTATGTTCCGCCGCGTTACCGGTCGAGCTACTTTTCGCATATCTGGGGCGGAGGATATGCGGCCGGGTATTACGCCTATCTATGGAGCGAGATGCTGGACGATGACGCGTACCAGTGGTTCACGGACCACGGCGGTCTGACGCGGGCGAACGGCGACCGGTTCCGCAGCATGGTGCTGTCGCGCGGAAATACCGAGGACTTGGCGAAGATGTATGCGGCATGGCTGGGAGGTTCGCCGGAGATCGAGCCGATGTTGAAGTATCGCGGGCTGGAGAAGGGCAAAGGTTCGGAGTAGCGCCTTTGTGGCAGGCGGCGGTCTCGCGTGCATAGGGCCGAACGCGGAGCTTACCTGGGCTTGTTCGTGGTACGGGATTGCTTGACGGCCTGGTTGCTTTGCCCGATTTGATCGATTTGCCCGGCCTGATCGACCTGGTCGCTTTCGCCGATCGGCTGCAAGACGATCACGCCGCCGGCGATCTGGCCATTGGAGGCGCGGACGGGCGCGGCGGAAGCGCTGACCCACGCACAGGATCCGTCTTCGCGCCGGAAGCCGATCTCCTCCGCGGGCGTGGTTTCGCCGTGGAGGATGGCACGGGAGAGAGGAAAGTCCTCCGGCTTGAGTTGCATGCCGCCAAGTCGCCGCACGCCTGCATGGGTCAGCTCGTCGACGCTGTGTGGCGGAGCGAGAGAGTGACCCACGATGTTCTCTGCCTGGGAGTTGCTCATCTCGATGCATCTGCCGTCGGCGTCGGTGACGATGATTCCGGCCGCGCCAACCTGCAACATCGCCCGGAGGGTCGCCTCGCTGCGATGGAGCGATTGCTCGGTCTTCTTGTGGTCGTCCACGTCTTCGAGGGTGCCGTACCAGCGGATGATTTCGCCGTTTGCGTTGCGCCGCGGAGCTGCCCGGGCCCGCATCCAGCGCCAGAGACCGTCGCGGTGCCGGACGCGGTACTCGATGTCGAGACACTCGCCGGTGTGCAGGGCGCGCTCCCATGCGGCTTGGGTCCGGGCACGGTCGTCGTGATGAAGGGCCTGGAGCCAGCGGTCGCCGAGCGTCTGGTCCCGGGTGAAGCCCGTAAGCAGCTCGGCGCGGTGGCTGACGTCGAGGAGCATGCCTTCCGGCGTAGCGGTCCAGGGGATCTGGGGATTAAGCTCGACCGTGTTGCGGAAGTGATCTTCGCTCTCCGCGAGCGCTTCCTCGGCCTGCTTGCGCGGAGAGATGTCGACGACGGAGACCGAGATACCGATGACCTCGTCGGCTTCGTCGCGGGCCGGCTGATAGGAGATCAGGTGGGTATTGAAGCGGCCCGGAGTGGTGGGGTCCGGGTCGCGGATTTCGATGCCTGTGATGGCTTCACCGGAGAGAGCGCGGCGGAGATAGGGTTCGATCTGGGGGAAGAGGTGCGGGACGATTTCGGCTACGGTGCGCCCGATGTGGTCGCCTACGGAAGTGTTGTTGAAGGCGGCGAGACGCTTGTTGACGCTGACGTAGCGGAGGTTGCGGTCGAGAAAGCAGAGGCCGACCGGGACACCGTCGTAGATGGCGTGGAGCTGTGCGAGGCGCTGCGTGGGCAACGCCTCGTGGCGCAGCAGTGAGGCGTCGGCAAACTTCGACGTCTGGCTGGAAGACGGCGGAAAGGCCCGCAGGGTGAGGAGCTGGGGAAGCTCTTCGGACGCAACCGCACGGCCGTAGAGCCAGCCCTGTCCGACCTCGCAGCCAAGCCACAGGAGCATGTCGGCGTGGGTCTGGTTCTCGATGCCTTCCGCGACGGTGACGAGATCGAGGCTGTTGCCAAGCCCGATAATGGCGGCGGCGATCTTCCTGCTCTCGCGGGTGTGGGTCATCGAGCGGACAAAGCTGGCGTCGATCTTCAGCTCATCGAAAGGGAGCGCCTGCAGGTGCCGAAGGCTGGAATAGCCCGTGCCGAAGTCGTCGAGCGACAGGCGCGAACCCTGCTCCTTGAGCGCGTTGGCGATGAAGTAGGCGTGCTCGGCGTTGGCGATGAGGGAGCTTTCGGTGATCTCAAGGATGAGCCGGTGCAGGGGGAAGCCGGCGTGCTCGGCAGCCAGGCGGATGTGCCTGGGAAGCGTGCGGTCGGTGAGCTGCGTGAGGGAGATGTTGACAGAGAGGGTGAGGTGTTCCGGGATGCCTTTGGCAGCGGCAAAGACGGCACGGAGCAGATTTCCGGTGAGCAGGCCGTTCAGGCCGGTTCGTTCGGCGATGGGGATGAACTGGTCGGGAAGCATGATTCCGCGGAACGGATGCTTCCAGCGGGCGAGGACTTCGAAGCCTCGAAGCAGGCCGGTGCGGAGTTCTACCAGGGGCTGGAAGAACGGCACGATTTCGTTGTTTTCAAGCGCTCTGCGGAGCTCGGTGGCGTCGTCGGCAGGCATATGGAGTCAAGATACTACGAGGAAATGAGAATTCATCAGCCGATTGTGATTCGTCGGCGAAGGACGTACGCCGTTCGCGTTGTGTGGTGAAAAATTGTGTTCTTAATGCCGGGGTAATGGCCTTGGGAGCTCCATCAAAACCGCCGGAACCCGCATTCGAAACCTTGCGCCCGCGACCGCTTTGCCTTTACGCCCTTTTTATGGCCCCATCGGTTATCGTCGTTCTTGCAGACAGTCGACGAGGCTATCGAGAGGCGCTGCGCCGCGTCTAAAACCAACCGTGTCATGCCCTTCGCAGGCGGTTACACTGAAGCGTCGCCTGATTTCTAACCAGCAAGTGCCTTCCGCGTCGAAAGGCTTTGGGCAACGCCGGTCACGCGCGGGTGAAGAGGGATCGCGGGTGAAGAGGATATGGATCGAACGGTGAATCGAACGATGGATACGAGGGCAGACCGCAGGCGGTTCGATCGGAGCAACGGCATCGAATATACCCCTATGAGTCCAACGCCCCCAACGCCCCCAACGCCCCCAAGACCCTCCAGGCAGTCTCTCGCGGCCCTCTTCTGCCTGGGCGCTGTGCTTCTCGCCGGCTGTAACGCCAAAACCGGCGACCCCGCCAGCGAAGCTCCCCCAGCGGCAGTCGTGCAGCCGGACGCGGACGTCAACCTGGTCCATGTCGGCCGCCCCGGCCAGTTCACCCTCGCCACCGCCACCAACTACCAGGCCACCTCCACCCTCCAGGTCACCGGCACCGTCAATCCGGACATCTCCCGCACCATCCCGGTCATCTCCATCGCCTCCGGCCGCGTGCTCGAGGTCCACGCCCGCATCGGCGACTACGTCAAAAAAGGCCAGCTCCTCATGGAGGTCCAGAGCACCGACGTCTCCGGAGCCGTCAGCCAGTACTTCAAAGCCGTCAACGACGAGCGCCTCGCCAAGGTGCAGCTTGACCGCGCCACCCTTCTCTACAGCAAGGGAGCCATCCCCAAAAGCGCCGTCGAGATCGCCCAGAACGCCGAAGACGACGCGAAAGCCGCGCTCTTCGCCTCCGAAGACCAGCTCCGCGTCCTCGGCATCGACAAGAACCACCCCGGCGCTACCGTCAAGGTCTACGCACCCGCATCCGGCTACATCATCGCGCAGAACGTCACCAGTGCCGCGGCCACCGGCGTCACCTACTCCGGCTCCTCGACCGCCTTCACCATCGCCGACCTCTCGCACGTCTGGATCATCTGCGACATCTACGAGAACGACCTGCCCATCGTCCATCTCGGCCAGAAGGCGGACATCCGCCTCAACGCCTATCCCGACCACGTCCTCACGGGGGTCATCAGCGACATCGGCGCGGTGCTCGATCCTCAGATACGTACCGCCAAGGTCCGCATTCAGGTCGACAACCCCGATCTGCTGATGCGGGTCGGCATGTTCGCCACCGCGACCATCCACGGCAAAACGCTCCAGACCCACGCCCAGGTGCCCGCCAGTGCGGTGCTGCACCTGCACGACCGCGACTGGGTCTACATCCCCTCCGGTCAGGGAGCCTTCCGCCGTCTGTCCGTACGCGGAGGCAATGCGCTGCCGGGCAATATGCAGGAGATTCTCTCCGGCCTAAGCGCGGGCCAGCAGGTTGTCTCGAACGCGCTGGCGCTCGAGAATACGGTGGATCAGTAGATGATTCGCAAGGTGGTCGATTTTGCGTTGAACAATCGCTGGCTCGTGCTGGGCCTCGCGATCTTGCTCTTCGCCTGGGGCATCCTCTCCTTCCACAACCTGCCCGTGGAGGCGTACCCGGACGTCGCCAACAACTACGTCCAGATCATTACGCAGTGGCCCGGACGCGCCGCCGAAGAGGTCGAGCAGCAGGTCTCCATCCCGCTCGAAATCGCCATGGCCGGCATCCCGCACATGACGCATCTGCGGTCCACCTCGCTGGCCGGTCTCTCCAGCCTCACCCTTATCTTCGACGACGATTCGGTCAACGACTGGAACCGCGAGAAGGTCCTGGAGCGGCTCTCGCAGGTCACCCTGCCCACCGGTCTGCAGCCCCAGATCGGCACCGACTGGAGCCCCGTCGGTCAGATCTACTGGTACACCCTGCGCAGCACCAACCCGCTCTACGACAACATGGACCTCAAGTCCCTCGAAGACTGGACCATCGAAAAGCAGTTGAAATCGGTCCCCGGCGTCGTCGATGTTTCGAGCTTCGGCGGCATCACACGCGAGTACCAGGTCCGCGTCGACCCCGACAAACTCGTCGCCTACGGCCTCAGCATCGGCCAGGTCGAGCAGCAGCTTGCCAGCAATAACACCAACGCCGGCGGCAGCTTCATCGAGCAGGGCCAGCAGCAGATCAACGTCCGCGAGGTCGGCCTCTACCGCACCGTCAAGGACATCGAAGACACCGTCCTCAAGACGCAATCCGGCACCGCGCTCCGGGTCAAAGACATCGCGACGGTGGTTCAGGGGCCGAAGATCCGCCTGGGTCAGATCGGCAAGGCCTGCCGCTTCGGCGCAACGGCAGCGCCGGAGCCCGCGAACTCATCAAGCGCAACCGACCCTTGTATCGAGCACAAGCCCGGCAAAGGGGACGGACAGGCGATCCGTCACGAAGACGGCAAGATCGTCGATGACGGCGATGTGGTCGAAGGCATCGTCGCGCTGCAGAAGGGCGACGACTCCGAGTTTGCTCTCGCAGGCATCCACAAAAAAGTAGACGAGCTCAACACCCGCATCCTCCCGCCCGGCGTCAAGATCATCCCATTCCTCGACCGCAGCGACCTGCTCCACTACACCACCCACACGGTGCTGCACAACCTCACCGAAGGCATCATCCTCGTCGTCATCATCCTGTTCCTCTTTCTGGGGAACGCCCGCGGCGCGCTCATCGTCTCGCTCACCATCCCGTTCTCGCTTCTGTTTGCCTCCATCTGCCTCGATCTCCGGCACATCCCCGCCAACCTGCTCTCGCTCGGCGCGCTCGACTTCGGCATGGTGGTCGACGGGGCCGTCGTCATGGTGGAAAACATCGTCCGTCACCTCAGCCACCAGCGCAAGGACGCGCTCTCTCCCGCCGAACAGATCCGCGAGGCCGCCCACGAGGTCCAGCGCCCGGTCTTCTACGCCATCGGCATCATCATCACCGCCTACCTGCCCATCTTCACCTTGCAGGCCGTCGAAGGCCGTCTCTTCCGCCCGATGGCATGGACCGTCGCCTTCGCGCTCCTCGGCGCCTTGATCTTCTCCATCGTCATCGCGCCCGTGCTCTCCAGTCTGCTCTTCCCCAACGGCACCTCCGAGTGGCAAAACCCCGTCATGGCGTGGCTCACCGACCGCTACCGTCATGCCGTGCGCTGGGCCATCGAGCATCGCTGGGTCACCATCAGCGGCGCGGGATGTGCTCTTCTGCTGGCCCTCTTCCTCGGCCTCAGCGGCGTCATCGGCTCGGAGTTTCTGCCCCACCTCGACGAAGGCGCCATCTGGGTCCGCGGCACGCTCGCGCCCAGCACCGGCCCCACCGAAAGCCTGCGCATCATGAACCAGGCCCGCATCGTCCTCTCCTCCTTTCCCGAGGTCACCAAGGTCGTCAGCCAGACCGGACGCCCCGACGACGGCACCGACGTCACCGGCTTCTTCAACACCGAATACTTCGTCGATCTCAAGCCCAAATCCGAATGGCGTCACCCCTTCAAGCAAAATAAAGACGAACTGATCGGCGCCATGGACCGCGAGCTCGAAAAAATCCCCGGCGTCATCTGGAACTTCTCGCAACCCATCTCCGACAACGTCGAAGAGGCCGTCAGCGGCGTCAAAGGCGAGCTGGCCGTCAAGATCTACGGCGACGACCTGAAGACGCTCGAACAGAAGGGCGACCAGATTGTCTCGGTCATGAGCAGGATCAGGGGCGTCAGCGACCTTGGCCTCTTCCGCGTCATCGGCCAGCCCAATCTGGACTACACCATCAATCGCGTGGCCGCCGCCCGCTATGGCATCAACGTGGCCGACGTCCAGGACGCCATCCAGACCGCGGTGGGCGGTAATGCGGTCAGCCAGGTGCTCCAGGGGGAGGCCCGCTACGACCTCGTCGTCCGCTACCTGCCGCAGTATCGCAGCACCCAGGAGGCCATCGACAACGTCCGCCTCGTGTCGCCCTCGGGAGAGCGCGTCTCGCTCGCGCAATTGACCAATGTAAGGATTGAAGACGGCGCCGAAACCATCGGGCGTGAGGGCGGCCAGCGCTTCGTCGCCATCAAATACAGCGTCCGCAACCGCGACCTTGGCAGCACCGTTGAAGAGGCCATCGCCAAGGTCAACGACCAGGTAAAACTCCCCCCCGGCTACAAGATCGACTGGGCCGGCGAGTACGAGAGCCAGAAGCGCTCCTCGCGCCGCCTCATGCTCGTCCTGCCCATCACCATCCTCATCATCTTCATCATCCTCTACTCCATGTTCCACTCCGGCAAATGGGCCGGGCTCATCCTGATCAACGTGTCGATGGCCCCGGTCGGCGGCCTGCTCGCCCTGCTCCTCACCCGCACCAACTTCAGCGTCTCCTCGGGCGTCGGTTTCCTCGCGCTCTTCGGGGTCTCCGTGCAGACCGGCGTCATCATGCTCGAATACATCAACCAGATGCGCGTCCGCGGCCACTCCATCGAAGAGTCGGCCATCGAAGGAGCCGTCCTCCGCCTGCGTCCCATCATGATGACGATGCTGGTCGCCACCCTCGGCCTGCTCCCCGCCGCCACCTCGCACGGCATCGGCTCCGACTCGCAGCGGCCCTTTGCCATGGTCATCGTGGGCGGCCTCATCGGCGCGCTCGTCATCAGCGTCTTTCTGCTCCCCACGCTGTACGTCTGGATCGCGAGACCGGGCGACGTCCTTCCCACACCCGAGACCGAATTTGAAAACTAACTCCAATCCGCGCCTCTATGCTCCCCGCCGCACGTTGGGGTGGTTTACCATCGTCAGCGTCTGCCTCCTCGCCGCGGTTGCCGTCGCGGCAGCGCCCATCGCAGAGGCCCAGACCGCGCCCTCTACGTCCACCAAACCCGCTTCATCCACTGTGCCCACCGCGCCCGGTACGTCTCCCGCACCAGCCTCGTCTGCCACCCCCGCGACGTCTACCACCCCGGTATTGAGCCCGCCGCTCCCCGCCGCCCCTGCTCCGCCGGACGCCCGTGCGCCCGGGGCCCAGCAACCCGCCGCCCAGCTCCCCGACTCAGGCGGCCCCGGTCTCCCTGTGCCCCCGCTGCCAGAGCGCCTCGGCGGCCTTCCCGCCGTCATCCCTCCCGGCGCGCTCACCATGCAGCAGGCCGTCACCCTCGCCCTCGCCAAGAACCCCACCCTCCTCGCCGCCTACCAGAACCTCCTCTCCGTCAAAGCCCAGGAGATCCAGGCCGGAGTCCGCGCCAACCCCTACTTCGGCCTGACCGGCACCAACATAACCCTGCCCGCCGAGGGGGCATCGAACCCCTACGCCTACAGCGGCCAGATCTCCCGCCTCTTCGAACGCGGTGAAAAGCGCCGCTGGCGACTCGACACCGCGCGTTCCACTACCGTCCAGACCAACGCGCAATACCACAGCGCCGAACAGCAGACCATCCTCTCCGTCCGGCAGGCCTTCACCAACTTCATCGTCGCCAAGGCCGCCAAAAAGCTCGCCGACGACAACCTCGCCGACTACAGGCACGAGCTTGACATCGCCCGCGAACGCTACAAGGCCGGAGACCTCGCCAAGCTCGACTACGAGCGCCTCGACCTCCAGCTTGCGCAGTTCGAAACCGATCGATCCACCGCCGTCACCAACGCCCAGCAGGCCTCCGACCAGCTCCAGGTCCTGCTCGGCTACGATCGCCCCCGCACCGACTTCGATATCGTCGGCGATGTCGTTCCCCCTCCCGTCGCGCTCACCATGGACGACCTCGAACAGCGCGGCCTCGCCAACCGTCCCGACCTCAAAGCCGCACAGGCCGCCATCGCCGTCGCCGACGCCCAGGTCAAGCTCGCCTACGCCAACGGTACAGCCGACCCCACCCTCGAAGGCGAGTACGACCGCAGCGGAACCTACAACTCCGCCGGTTTCTCCCTCAACATTCCCCTCCGCATCTTCGACCGCAACCAGGGCACCAAGGCCAGCGCCCAGTTCACCGCCCAATCCAACCGCCTCACCGTCATCGCCGCCCACAACCAGGTCGTCTCCGACGTCGACCAGGCCTTCTCCGGCTACATCAACGCCAAAATCCTCTCCGACCGCTACAACGGCCATTACCTCGACGAGGCCCGCGACGTACTCGACATCGCCCGCTTCAGCTACGAGCACGGCGGTCTCGCCCTCATCGACTACCTCGACGCCCTCCGCGAGGCGCGCTCAGTCACCTCCGACGCCCTCAGCGCCTATGCTCAGACCTGGCTCGCCATCCACCAGCTCAGCTTCTCCACCGCCACCGACCTTGTTCCGTAACTCCCCCCACCCGCGTCCAACCAGCGAAATCCCGCAGCCTGCCATCTGCCCGCCCGCCGCGCTCGTACTTGTAACCAGGTAGCGCTCAGCCGAGTCCTACCCTTGTAACACCACATCGAAGCACCAGAAGCGCGAAGGGAACCGACCATGCACGTCCGCAGATCCGTCACCAACTCCATCCCGTCCTCCGAGATCACCCCCCAGCATCTGGCCGAGCACTTCCAGCAGAACCGCCGCCGCTTCCTCACCGGCGCAGCCACCCTCGGAGCAGGCGCGCTCGCCGCCCAGTACATCCCCGGCCTCATCTATCCCTCTACGGTCGAAGCCGCTACCGAACTCCCCGCCGTCCCCAGCAAATACACCGTCCCCGACCCCCAGACCCCCTTCGGCAAAGCCACTACCTACAACAATTTCTACGAGTTCGGCACCGACAAGCCCGACCCCTCCCGCAACGCCCACACCCTCCAGATCCGCCCCTGGACCGTCCAGGTCACCGGCCTTGTCAAAAAGCCCCGGACCGTCAACATCGACGACCTCCTCCATTACCGCCCCATCGAAAGCCGCGTCTACCGCATGCGCTGTGTCGAGGCCTGGTCCATGGTCATCCCCTGGGACGGCTACTCGCTCTCCGAGTTCATCAACTTCTGCGAGCCCCTCCCCAGCGCCAAGTTCGTCCAGTTCTTTACCACCAACGACAAGAAGCAGATGCCCGACCGTCCCTCCGCCTTCGACTGGCCCTACCGCGAAGGCCTGCGCATGGACGAGGCCATGAACCCCCTCGCGCTGCTCACCTTCGGCTGCTACGGCCAGGTCCTCCCCAACCAGAACGGCTCGCCCGTCCGCGTCGTCGTCCCCTGGAAGTACGGCTTCAAATCCGGCAAATCCATCGTCCGCTTCCACTTCCTCGACAAGCAGCCCGAGACCACCTGGCAGGAGACAGGCCCCAGCGAGTACGGCTTCTACTCCAACGTCAACCCCAGCGTCGATCACCCCCGCTGGTCCCAGGCCCGCGAGCGCCGCATCGACTCCAGCGCCTTCCCCCACACCATCCCCACCCAGATGTTCAACGGCTACAGCGATCAGGTCGCCAGCATGTACGCGGGCATGGACCTGAAAAAATTCTTCTAAAAATCAGCGCCGCCAAAATCCAAACGGCCCCTTCAAACCGTTCCTTTGACAACACTGAAGCGCTGCGGACCTATCCAGCCTGGTCTCTCGCCGCCCTCCACATGCGCCGCCATCCGCGCAGTGGAGGGCCTCCCATCCAACATCCACTCCCGTCAACTCTCAACGCAGCCGACCCACCTCCGCGTCGCTCCCTTGTCAAATCCACTCCACTCATCCATCCTTGATAAGCGATGACCTCGGGCCCTTCCTCCGCAGCACCTGAAGTTCGCCCCAGCAGGTCAGACGCCGCCACGCCGATCCACGGCGCTGGTGAGATGGCCAGTCTCATCCGTGCCAAAGACTGGAGCCAGACTCCGCTCGGTCCCATCGCCGCCTGGTCCGAGACCCTGCTTACTTCCGTCAACCTGATGCTCTCATCCCCCATCCCCATGCAGCTTCTCTGGGGACCTGAGCTTGCCGTGCTCTATAACGACGCGCTCAAGCCGGCCTTCTCCGACAAGCATCCCCACGCCCTGGGCCGGCCCGCGCGGGCGGTCTGGCACGAGGTGTGGCCCATCGTCGGCAGCCAGCTTGAAGGCGTCCTGCTTCATGGCGAAGCCGTCGACTTCCGCAATGTGCTGCTCCCGATCCTGCACAATGGCGCACTCGAAGACACCTACTGGGACTACAGCTACAGCCCCATCTTCGGCTCCCAGCGAAATCCCGAGCCCGATTCCCAGGCAATCGCCGCCGGTGTGCTCAACATCGCCCAGAACGTCACGGAAGCCGTCCTGTCGCAACAGCAGCTTCGCGCATCCGAGGCCCGCGCCTCCCGCATCCTCCACAGTATCGGCGATGCCGTCGTCGTCACCGACGCCGTCGCCCGCGTCTCCCGCATGAACCCTGTCGCCGAAGCCCTCACCGGCTGGAGCCTCGCCGAAGCCATAGGCCGCCCGCTCTCCGACGTCTTCCAAATCATCAACGAAGAGACCCGCCAGTCCGTCGAAAGCCCCGCCGCGAAGGTCAAGCGTCTCGGCGCCATCGTCGGCCTCGCGAACCACACCATCCTCATCGCGAAGAACGGCGCCGAGGTCCACATCGACGACAGCGGCGCCCCCATCCGCAACGAAGAGGGCGAACTGACCGGCATCGTGCTCGTCTTCCGCGATGTCGAAGAGCAGCGCAAGGCCGAACGGATGCGGTTGCAGGCAGAGGCCGTGCTGCGGACCGAACGGGCCCGGCTGCTGCAGATATTCGAGCAGGCGCCTGCCTTCTTCGCGGTGCTGGACGGACCGGACCACATCATCTCCATGGTCAATCCGCTCTACCTGCAGCTCGTTGGGAATCGCGACGTGCTCGGCAAGACCCTCAATGAAGCCGTCCCCGAGGCCACCGAGCAGGGATACGTCGCCATGCTCGATCAGGTCATGGCCACCGGAGAGCGCATGACCGGCAACGGCGCCCGGTTCGTGGTCGAGTGGGAACCCGGGAAGCCCCGCGAAGAGCGCTTCGTCGACTTCGTCTTTCAGCCCCTCAAGGAGATCGATGGAACCGTCTCCGCCCTCATCATCTTCGGCGTCGATGTCACCCCTCGCAAGCGCACCGAAGATGCGCTCCGGGACAGCGAAGAGCGGCTCCGCGTCGCCCAGGCAACCGGCAAGATCGCATCCTGGGAGTGGGAGCTTGCGACAGGCGCTTTCATCTGGGACGAAGGCAGCTCCTGGACCTTCGGCCGCCCGCCCTCCGAGATGCTGCATTTCGAGCAGATCATGCCTTACCTGCACGAAGAGGACCGCGCTCATGTCGAAGAAGACGTCAAGCCGGCAGTGGAAGGTTGGGGAGAGTATCGATCCGAGTTCCGTGTCCTCTGGCCCGACGGGTCGACCCACTGGATCCAGGCCTTCGGAACACCCGTCTTCTCGCCGGATAAGCCAGGCACGCCAGATCAACCGGATCAGCCGGTCCGCATCGTCGGCATCAACATGGACATCACCGAGCGCAAACTCGCCGAGGACGCCCTCATCCGCAACGAGAAGCTGGCTGCCGTAGGGCGGCTCGCCGCCAGCATCGCCCACGAGATCAACAACCCGCTCGAATCGGTCACCAACCTTCTGTATCTTGCCAAAGGAAGCAGCGACCTCTCGCAGGCACAGGAATACCTCTCCACCGCCGATGCCGAACTTCGCCGCGTGTCCGCCATCACCAATCAGACCCTGCGCTTTCACAAGCAGGCCACACGACCCACGGAGATGACCTGCGAGAGCCTGATGGACAGCGTGCTTGCCATCTACGACAGCCGCATCCCAGGCCGCCGAATCCATGTGGAAAGGTTGAGACGAGCCCAGAGAGCGGTACTCTGCTTCGAGGGCGAGATTCGCCAGGTCATGACCAATCTGGTCGGCAACGCAATCGACGCAATGCATCCGAAGGGCGGCCGCCTCCTGCTCCGCAGCCGCGAAGCAACGGATTGGCGTACCGGCAGAAAGGGCATGGTCGTCACCGTCGCGGACACCGGTCCCGGCATGTCGCCCCACGTAGCGGCCAGGGCGCGCGAGGCCTTCTTCACCACCAAGGGGCTGGGCGGCACAGGCCTCGGTCTCTGGATCAGCCAGGAGATCGTCGACCGTCACACCGGCCGCCTGCTCCTGCGCAGCAGCCAGCGCGCAGGACACACCGGAACCGTCTTTACCCTCTTCCTGCCCTTTGAGTTCGCACCTGCTAGCAAGGGGCCGCAGTCAGAACCTGTCTAAAAACTTGATTTGAGACGATGTCTTGCCAGTTGTTTTGTTTTTGTCGTCATCCTGAACGCAGTGAAGAGCCTGCCCTGAGCCTGCCAAAGGGCCCCCGCAGTTGTCGTTGCTCGTTCTGGCCCGGCGCAGATGCTCCTTCTTCGATGTAGTTTTTAGGCAGATTCTCAGAGCTTTTAGGCAGAGTCTCAGAGCGAAGCGAACGTCATCCGCCCAGTCTGCCCACAAGACATAATTCCTCCTTCCTGCTTCCTTCCTATCCGCCTTTATCCGTGCATCTCCGCGCCAATCCGCGGTAATCCTTTGCCTGTCCCTGATCGGTGTCATCGTTTTTGATCGGTGTCAAGCCTTGTCTCCGCTCAACGAAAATCAAAACCGGTGAATCCGTCCCCGCAGCTTGTTGATGTCCCTGCGGTCCCGCTTCGACGGCCTGCCTTCGGTTACGCCCCCGGCATCGAGCATCGCCTTGCGCTCCTCGGCCGCCTTCACCCGCAACGCTCGACTCTCCTCGGTCTCCCGGTAAAACGTCTGCGCCACCGCCGCCGGCCCGCGCACCTGGCTCATCACCAGCACCTCCACGTGAAAGACGCCCGCCTCATTGGTCACGCGCAGCATGTCGCCCACGCGCACATCGCGTGCCGCCTTCGCCCTGTGCCCGTTCGACTCGACCCTTCCAATCTCGCACGCATCCGCCGCCAGCGCCCGCGTCTTGAAGAACCTCGCCGCCCAAAGCCACTTGTCTATCCGAACAGAATCCATATATGCATTCTCGTACACGCCCGCCCGCTGAGGTACGCTTGTCGTTCAGCATGCAAGGGATTTCATACCTTCCTTCACGGTTTTGCATAAACCTCGATTTCATTGGGCGTCCTCTATCTGAAACCGGTCTCATACCGGAAGTGTCATCTTGAACGGGGTTTTATGCACATTTTTAAGGTCACTACACCCTTTCGACCTCCTGACGCTTTAGCCCGCGCAACTCCCGGTTCGCCGATCATCCGAAAGTCAAGTGACGAGAAGCGCGTTTGTACTAACGTTTCTGGGGACCTATCCTTTACTGCAGAACTCCAATTGTTACCAGCCACTTGTCTACTAGATCAGGCCAGGCGGTGACTGGAAGGTTTGTTCGTCGCAAGCCGAATGCGTGCCCGCCTTGGGCGTACAAATGCATTTCCACTGGAACCCCAGCTTTCTTCAGGCCCATGTAGTACGACATGGCTTGCTCCACGCCATCCACGTTGTCGTCTTCGTTTTGTAGGATGAAGGTGGGTGGGGTCTGTTTGGAGATGTGGTCCCGAATGTCCGGCTGCAACTTAATGCTGTTCTCTGCAACCATGAGGTGGCCGGGATAGATCGCTATCGCGAAATCTGGGCGGCAGCTCACATCGTCGGTCGCGTCTATGCGACTGTATACGCGCTGTTTGAAATGAACACTCGTCGCGGCCACAAGATGACCACCGGCTGAAAAGCCGATGACGCCGATGCGGGTCGGGTCAATGTGCCACTCGGTGGCATGTTGCCGTGTGAGGCTGATGGTTCGCTGGGCATCATCCAGGGCTTGTGGAGCTTGGGGGTAGGCGCCTGACTTTGGAAACTTTGAAGATCCAGGAACCCGATACTTCAGCAGCACGCAAGTAATTCCGCGTGAGTTCAACCAATCGCAAACTTCCGTCCCCTCTAGGTCCATCGCAAGGACCTGATAACCGCCTCCAGGAAAGACAACCACCGCGGCTCCGGTGTTCTTGCCTTTCGGAGAAAAGACCGTCATGGTCGGCACGGATACACGCTCGTCTGAAAGCCAGGGCTTACCGGCAACGCGATCATGTGGCTCATCCGCGAGTTGGGAGTATTCGGCACCGTTATATTTCACTGGATTGGGCGCGGAGCCAGGCCAGATTGCGATTTGGTGATGGCCCGAGGTCGGCTGCCATGGTGGAAGAAGATGCTGCGCAAACGCACTTGAGCAGAGGAGGGCGGCCGCAATGGTCCGTACTGCCACGGGGTTACGAGGGCGCACATAAATACCTATGTAGTTCTCGCACCAAGTTGAGGAGGAGATCTGTTTTCCTGTGGAGTGATCCCAAACAGTAGAGCGCTCAGCTTCAACGGTAACGGTCTTTTCATGCTGCAGTGTATTAATCAGCCTGAGTCTTACCTGATGTGTAGAGCGCGATCAGTACCGACAAGTCGCCATAACGGAAGCGATCTGCGGTTCCGCCTACCAGACCCTCGCGGCCCTCCCGCTATTCGGAAGTCCCTCTTATGTCAAAATAGAATCTCCGGAGGGCATCATGTTCTGTCCCCAATGCGGCAAGCAAGTCGACCCTAACTCCAGCTTCTGCCCTGCCTGCGGAGCCGCCATCGGCGCTGCTCCTCCTCCATTCCCCGCAGGCGCCCCCATCGGCCGCACCGCCCAACTCACCCGTTCCCGCGAGAACCGAATGATCGCCGGAGTCTGCGCCGGCGTCGCCCAGCACTACGGCTGGGACCTCACCCTCGTTCGCGTCCTCACTGTCCTGTGCGTGCTCTTCGTCGGGACCGGCATCCTCGTCTATCTCGCCGCCTGGATCATCATCCCCGAAGCCCCCTACGCCCTGCCCGCAAAGAGCACCTGAGCTTGCCCAAGAAGATCGCGACACCCCCGTCTCCCGCATCCCGCCCCTTCGCCTACCGCAAACGCACCCTCTACTGCGATGGCGCAGACCTCACCCCCCTCGCCGCCGAACACGGCACCCCGCTCTACGTCTACTCCGCCCAGCAGATCGCCCACCGCTACCAGCTCTTTGCCCAGGCCTTCGCAGGCAGGCCCCACACCATCTGCTACGCCGTCAAAGCCAACTCATCCCTCGCCATCCTCCGCCTCCTCGCCCAGCAGGGAGCAGGCTTCGACATCGTCTCCGGCGGAGAGCTCGAACGCGTCCGCAAGGCCCACAAACCGGCGCTCCGAAAGGTCGTCTTCTCCGGCGTAGGCAAGCAGCTCTGGGAGATCGACGCCGCCCTCCAGGCCAACATCCTCCTCTTCAACGTCGAATCCGAGGCCGAGCTCCACCTCCTCGCCGCCCGCGCCGAAGCCCTGAACCTCCGCGCCCGCTTCGCCCTCCGGGTCAACCCCGACGTCTTCGCCGAAACCCACCCCTACATCTCCACCGGCCTCAGCGAGCACAAGTTCGGCATCGACATCAAAGCCGCACGCGCCATCTACCGCAAAGCGGCAAAGTCCAAGTGGCTCGACCCCGCCGGAGTCAGCGTCCACATCGGCTCGCAGATCCGCAAGGTCGCCCCCTTCGCCGCAGCCCTGGCCCGCGTCGCCAGCCTCATCGCCGAGCTCCGTCACGACGGCCACGACATCCGCTACGTCGATGCCGGAGGCGGCCTCGGCATCGACTACGGTGCCGGAGCCTTCGACCCGGCCCGGCAGGTAAGCCAGTACGCCGCCGCCATATCCAAAGGCCTCGCCTCCGAGCCCGCCCACCTCCTCCTCGAACCCGGCCGCTTCATCGTCGCCCAGGCCGGCGGCCTGCTCACCCGTGTCCTCTACGTCAAGAAAAACGGAGCCAAGACCTTCGTCATCACCGACGCCGGCATGAACGACCTCATCCGTCCCGCCCTCTACCACGCCCACCACGAGATCCTGCCCGTCCGCCAGCCCGCCAGCTCGCGCACCCCTGAACTTCCCGTCGATGTTGTAGGCCCGGTCTGCGAATCCGGCGACTTCTTCGCCCGCGCCCGCGCCCTCCCGCCCGTCAAACCCGGCGACCTCGTCCTGCTCCTCGACGCCGGAGCCTACGGCATGTCCCAGGCCTCCAACTACAACACCCGCCCCCGCCCCGCCGAGGTCCTGGTCGAAGGCCCAGCCACCCGCCTGATCCGCCGCCGCGAGACCCTGCGCGACCTCCTCGCCCCCGAACTCCTTCCCCCCGAACTCTCCCCGAAATAAACTTTGAAAAGCTGGCGCATTTTCCGTCGCCTTGCCCGACCACGCGAATGACCGTCATTTGTCCATGTTAAGCACAATGTTCACCACAAATCACCACCACGCTGCACCATGAAATTTTGAAATACCCCTGCAAAACTGCCCTTTCACCACAAGGCAACTTATCCGCGGCAAAAACCCGTTCCAACCCCACCATGGTAAGATCGCAAGGTCGCGCAGGCCCCGCAGCCCGCGCAAAATCACCTCCGAGGTAGTCCATGTCCGGCCACTCCAAATGGGCGACAATCAAGCATAAAAAGGGCGCAACCGACGCCAAACGAGGCAAGATTTTCACCCGCCTCATCAAGGAAATCACCATCTCCGCCAAGTCCGGCGGAGGCGATCCCGACGGCAACCCACGCCTCCGCGGAGCCATCGCCGCCGCCAAGGCCGAGAACATGCCCGCCGACAACATCAAGCGCGCCATCCAGCGCGGCACCGGCGAGCTCGAAGGCGTCAGCTACGACGAGATCACCTACGAGGGCTACGGACCCGGCGGCGTAGCCCTCATCGTCGATGTCCTCACCGACAATAAGAACCGTGCTGTCAGTGAGATACGTCACGCCTTCAGCAAGAACGGAGGCAATCTGGGTGAGTCCAACTCAGTCTCCTGGATGTTCCACAAGAAGGGCGTCATCGCCATCGCCAAGTCCGCCGCCAGCGAAGACAAACTCACCGAGATCGTCCTCGACGCCGGCGCAGAAGACCTTTCGGATGAAGGAGATCACTGGGAGGTCCTATGCGACCCCAAAGACTTCGAGGCGGTCACCGAAGCCCTGAAAGCCGCCAAGATCACCCCCGAGCACGCCGAAGTCACCAAAATCGCCT
Organism: Edaphobacter sp.; assembly: GCA_965277575.1. GTDB lineage: Bacteria > Acidobacteriota > Terriglobia > Terriglobales > Acidobacteriaceae > Edaphobacter. The sequence goes on along the minus strand of CBDIDK010000002.1, from coordinate 664,503 downwards.
CCACCTACACCAAGCTGGAAGGCGCCCAGGCCAACGCCATGATGCGCCTCCTTGAGGTCATCGAAGACCTCGACGACACCCAGAACGTCTACTCCAACTTCGACTTCGACGAAGCTTCAATGGCAGCCGCAGGTCATTGATTCAAAAGGGAAAAATGAAGCAAAGCGGCCGCCGGTCCTCGGCGGCCTTCTTCTGCCGGCAACATCCGCACCGGAGTATTTCGTGACCAGAAACCTGCAACGTATCGGCATCACCGCTCTCTGGGCCCTCGCCATTTCTATCACCGCGAGCTTCGCCTTCGCCCAGGCCACCCCGTCCGGGGAAGTCACGCCTTTTCACGACCCTACGGGCCATCAGCCGCTCGAACTCGGCGTCCTGGTCCAGAGCGGCACCGGCCTCACCGAGAACCGCAATGGCTTCAAGTTCCTCATGGCCGGCGTCCATGCAGGCAAGGTCCTCACCGGCCCCATAGGCCCAGGCGTATTGCGCGGTACATTCGAGTATGCCGTCGAAGCCTTTCCCTTCTGGCAGTCCTACACGCCCAGATTCCAGCGCTCTTTCTGCACCAACCCTCCCGGCACACCCGAGCACTGCACCGCTCTCTACACCGTCGGGGGCACCTTCACCGGAGCTTCAATTACGCCTATTATTCTGCGTTGGAACCTCGCCGGAACCCGCCGATTCTCCTTCTGGGGCCAGGCCGCCGGCGGTCTCCTGTGGACAAACCACAAGTACCCGGCCTTCGGTGGAGCACCGCTCGATTCGCAAAATGATGGCCCGAATGCGGACGCCAGCGTCTTCAACTTCACCCCCCAGGGTGGCATCGGCGTACATTATTTTCTGCGGCCCCGCCGCTCGATCGACTTCAGCGCCAACGGCATCCACATCTCCAGCGCTTCTCTGGGAGACCGCAACCCCGGCGTCAACGCCAGCGTCCAGTTCTCTGTCGGCTACACGTGGTGGAAGTAATTCAGCCGAAAGGACTTGAGAATCGCTTTGGTTTTACGTCTTGCAGCAACTCTGACGATAACTGCGCTCTACGATTTACGTCCTTTGTCTAAGCCTTATGAATTCAGAAGCCATTATCGAGTGCGTTCCAAATTTTTCAGAGGGTGCCGACGCGGACAAGGTGCGCCAGATTGTGACCGCCATGCAGGTTGAAGGCGTGCGCCTGCTGGACTGGTCGCTTGATTCGGCGCACAACCGGTCTGTCGTCACGATTGCCGGATCGCCGGAAGGTGTGGTCGAAGCGGCTGTCCGGGCTGCAGGCAAAGCCGCTGAACTGATTGACCTTACGAAGCAAAACGGCGTTCATCCGCGCATCGGAGCAGCCGACGTCATACCTTTCATCCCGGTCCGCGGAGCCTCATTGGCGGAGTGCGCCGTCCTTGCCCGCCAGGCAGGCCTGCTCATCTGGCGACGATATGGCGTCCCGGTCTACTTCTACGGAGCTGCCGCAGCGCGTCCCGATCGTGTGCAGCTTGAAGATGTTCGCAAGGGCCAGTTCGAGGGGCTGCGTGATGCCGCCCGTCGCGATGCTGCCCGACGTCCGGATATCGGCGGTCCTGAGCTCCACGAGACCGCCGGGGCCAGCGCCGTGGGAGCCCGCAGCTTTCTCATCGCCTACAACATCCACCTCAAGGAGCCGGACATCGCCGCCGCCCGGGCGATTGCCCGCGATATTCGTGCTGCCAATGGCGGCCTTCATGGTGTCAAAGCCATCGGCGTGCTGGCCAACGGACGGGCCCAGGTCAGTATGAACGTCACCGACTTCCAGCTCACGCCTATGCGTCACGTCTACGCTACCGCGCAACACCTGGCGCAGCGCCATGGCGTTCTTATCGAGGATGCTGAACTGATTGGGCTGATACCCGAGGCCGCCTATGAGCCGGATTCAGAATGGGTACGTCAAATAACCGGCTTCGATCCCGATACCAAGGTCTTGGAACGCAGGTTGCATTCGCCGATCACCTGGTCGTAGGCATTCGTTAGTTCAGAACAGGCACTTCGCCCGGCTGTCAACCTCCGTCTGACACGAAAATGGCACAGTTACCCCCGATATGGATACATCCACCCTTGCAGCAAGGACGTATTCACGGAACAATGGTCTTATAGAAGCTGCCCTTCGCAGCCCAGGCAATCGAAGCAGGAAGCACCAGAAGCAAGAAGGAACAGAAAAAGATGATGAACACAAGCAAACAACGTCTGCTAGTTGCGGCCATCGCAATGACGATCTTCCTGATGCCGTGCATCGCCACTGCCGCGCAACTCTCCAGCGACGCCAAGTCGGCCATTCCACACGACGTTCAGCAGCTTATCGTGGTTGACTATCGCGCCATGCAGAACTCGAATGCCGCCATGGACCTGAAGGATCGCGTCCTTCCGCCGGAGCTGAAGCGGCTTGAAGTTGCTCTCAAGAGCTCGGGCCTAAAGGTCGATCAGGATGCCGATGTCCTGGCCTTCGCCGCCTTCCGGGACAAGGGGCTGGGAACACGGGTGGTCGGCATTGCTCAGGGCCAGTTTCACACCCGTGAGATCATGGCCAGCTTCGCCAAAAGCAAGACAAAGCCCTTTATCCTTCGCAATACCAGTATTTACCCTATGGGCGCAGGAGGCATGAGCGTTATCTTCCTCAACCAGACCACGATGATCTTCGGCGACCGGGACGCGGTGATGGCTGCAGTCGATGCCCGCGACGGTATCATCCCCGACTTCCTCTCCAATAACGACATGGTCAACGATATGGCGGCAGTCGATTCCAAGGCCGTGTGGAGCCTGCTCGACTCGAAGGGTACGCAGACCATGATGAAGAGTGTCCTCGGGGACGCCGCTCAACTGACCGACTATGACACTGTTCGCGAGCGCATGAAGAGCAGCCGTTACACGATGGACTTCCAGAATGGCGTCAAATTCGATATGGCTGTAGTCATGTCCGACACCCTCACCGCCGCAACTGCAGCTACGCTCATGAAGGGCGTCTCATTGATGAAGAAGACGACAGGGACGCCGCTCGAAAAAACGGCCATGGACCAGACCACGATCGACTCCAATGCGGGCACACTGACTGTTGATTACTCGTCCTCGGACAGCCAGTTCGCGAGCCTTCTATCTTCGCCGCTCTTCCAATCTGTCGTCAAATAAGCAATCCGGCCTGCACCTGCCCAGCCTCCGCAGATACCTTGCGGGGCTGGGATTTTTATTGCAGTCCACTTCGAGCGCGCTCGAATGAGGAAGAATGCATGTCCGAAGAGGCAACAGAAGTAACCGCCCCGCATCGCGTTCTTAGTTTCCTCTAACCAGCGGCCGCTCCACTTCGGCCAGCTACCTGCATCATCCTGTGGCATGGATAGCGGGCTCTATGCGGCGTATACAGGCTTGATGGCGCGTACTCAGGCGCTCGATACTGCGGCCAACAATCTAGCGAACGCGGGTACGAACGGGTTTCGAGCGCAGCGCGACTACTTCAGCGGCGTTCTGGCCGGCGGCCTGGACCAGAATCCCGAAACGGCCTCGCAAGTAGGCCAGTCGGTGAACGGCTTCGGGGTACTTGGCGGCAATCGGCTCGACCTCGGTCAGGGAGAGCTTCGAGCCACGGGTAACCCGCTGGATCTTGCCTTGGAAGGCCAGGGCTTCTTCGGTATCCAGACAGCCAACGGAGTTCGCTACACCAGGGATGGCGCGTTTCTTCGCTCCTCGACGGGAGTTCTCCAGACCAGCCAGGGCGAACCCGTTCTCGACATAAACCAGAAGCCCATCACCATCCCAACCGGAACCATCCGCGTCTCGCCGGACGGCAACATCTCGGTCGACACTGCGGGCGGGAGCGCAATCGCCGGCAAGGTAGGGATATTCGACTTTGCAGATAAATCTGTCCTTGCCGCGGAAGGGGCGAACCGCTTCTCTGCGAATGGAGCGAAGCCAATTGCGGCGACTGCACTGGTAGAGGAAGGCTCCGTAGAAGGGGCCAATGAGGACACAGTCCATGGCACGATGCAACTGGTGCTTGTGCAACGCCAGGCCGAGATGATGCAGAAGGCGCTCAGCGTCTTCAATAACGACTTCGACAAGACTGCCTCAGAGGACCTGCCCCGGGTTTGACGCGTAGCCCCGTAGTCTTCGCTGAAACTGAAAAGGAGATCGACATGATTCGTGCTTTATACACCGCGGCAAGTGGAATGAGTGCTCAGCAGACCAATCTGGACACCATTGCAAATAACCTGGCCAACTCGGCGACCGCGGGATTCAGGCAACGCCAGGTTCAATTCGAGGACATGATGTACCAGAACCTCATCACACCCGGTTCGGCCCAGACCCAGCAGACCCTTTCGGCGGGCCTGCAGATCGGCCTTGGCACCAAGACCGCTGCCAGTGAAGTGATCATGACGCAAGGCGACTTCAACCAGACGGGCAATACGCTGGATTTGGCCATCCAGGGCGCAGGCTTCTTTCAGGTGTCGAAGCCTGACGGAACCATCGCCTACACGCGGGCCGGCAACTTCCATATGAACAACCAGGGAACGCTTGTAACCTCGGACGGCGACACAGTCCTGCCCGCGATCACAGTTCCATCCAATGCGACCTCTATCACCATCTCGCAGTATGGCGTGGTCTCTGTGACGCTTCCCGGCCAGACCAACGCCGCGCAGCTCGGCACGATTCAACTGGCAACGTTTGCGAATCCGGGGGGACTGAACTCGGTCGGCAGCAATCTCCTCGAGCAGACAGCCTCCTCCGGCAATCCAATTACGGATACTCCCGGCGGGACCAGCGGCATGGGTACGCTGCAGCAGGGCTACCTGGAGAACTCCAATGTCGACGTGGTAGCCGAGTTCGTGCAGATGATCCTTGCCCAGCGTGCCTATGAGAGCAACTCCAAGGTGATCCATGTGGCCGACGATATGTACTCGCAGATCAACGGACTGGTCCGCTAGGAGTCCTATGAGCCGTCTTCTTTATTCATGGGTTCGATCTCACCTGCAGTGCATACGGCTGCTATTTGCGTTCTTTGTATTTGGTGGTGGCGTTGCGCACGCTGCTTGTTATGGGACTCCCTCCGCTGCGATCGAAGCGGTCAAAACCGGGTTCTCGCTGTCAGCCGTTGCGGGTAGTGGTGGCTATTATCTGACAGGAATACGATCCGACCCAGTCTTAGGTGATCGCTGGGCGATGGTGGGCCGCTGCGACCATCCGGATTGGCCATCCCGCGTGATAAGGATCCAAGGTCCCGGCACTCCTGCGATGAGACTGTCCACGACAATCCAGGCCGACGATGCGCATGTCGCTCCCGTCGTCCGTGCCGGAGAGATCGTTCGAGTATGGAGACAAGAAGATCTTCTGCGGATCGAGGTCTCGGCGGTGTCCGAGCAGAGCGGCGGCCTGGGCAAGACAATACGGCTGCGCTTTTTGCGCCGGGATACAGAGGAAGCCTCGACCCAACAGGAGATTTCAGGGATCGTCCGTGGGCCTTCGAATGTGGAGATGCAACCATGACAAATCTCGTACGGCAGAGCCCGCGAGGGAAGGGAAGCGAGTGGACGTCCGGCGGCCGCATACCGATCATCGTGATCCCTGCCGCTCCGAATCCGCCCTGCAAGAGAGGGCCCGGACGCTTCATCCTCGGCACCGCCGCGGCGCTGCTTCTTCTGGTGGCGTCATCTTGCCTGCGGGCTCAGATAGAGATCATCCGTAAGGCAATCGAACCGAAGCCGAACGTCGCAGCCTTATCCCTGACGTCGTATCTGGAGAGGGTGCGCGCGGAGAATTCGAATACCCAGGCTGCGGCAGGCTCGATCTGGACCGACAGTGGACGCCTGACGCGCATGACGACCGACGTGCGCGCGATGCGGCCTCACGATCTCATTCAGGTTGTTGTTGCCGAGAATCTTGCTGCGACGACGGACGGAACGGTAAAGAATTCGCGGGCATCGAACGCCAGCTCCGCGATCTCCGGGTTGATCGGACAGTTGAAGGCGGCCAACGCGCTCCAGAATCTGATCACGCAGAATGCCTCGTCCGGGCTGAGCGCGCAGGGTGCAAGTGCGACGAATTCGAGCTTGATCACGACCTTCGGGGGGCAGGTCGTCGAGGTGCTTCCCAACGGAATGCTCGTCGTGGAAGCGGCGCGGCAGGTTGAGTTCAGCCAGCAGACCCAGACCATCCTGCTGCGCGGCCTGGTGCGTCCCGAGGACATCTCGCAACAGAACCAGGTGCTTTCGACGGCCATCTCCAGCCTGGAACTGGAAGTCAGAGGCAAGGGCATCATCAACGACTACACCCACCGCCAGAATCCGTTGGTCAGGCTTCTGGAGCAGATTCTGATCTTCTAGGGAGAACCATGCCGGCTGAGATGAACAGATGGAAAGCGCAAGCAGCAGTGGGGAAGAGCGGCAACGTGCTGCTTGTCCTTCGAGTCTGCCTGGTAACAGTATTTTTTATCCTGGGTACGGCGTCGATGTTCGCAGTGGAACCGCCGCCGCCGATGCGAAGAGAGGCTCGCATCAAGGATATCTCTTCGATCGAAGGCATTCGCGACAATCAGTTGGTCGGCTACGGCATCGTCGTCGGTCTGGCGGGTACGGGAGATAGCCAGCAGACCACGTTCTCAACCCAGACGCTGGCTGCAACGCTCCTTCGAATGGGAGTCAGCGTGCCGGCTGCCTCGATACGGGTTCAGAACCTGGCTGCGGTCTTTGTGGCCGCCACTTTGCCACCCTTTTCACGGCCAGGCACCAAGCTGGATATCACGGTTTCTTCCGCGGGCGATGCGAGAAGCCTAGAGGGTGGACTGCTTCTGATGACGCCGCTCTATGGAGCAGATGGAAAGATTTACGCGCAGGCACAGGGGCCGCTCGTTGTGGGGGGCTATTCAGTGAACGTGAATGGCAACCTGAAGCAGTTCAACCATCCGAATACGGCGCGTGTGCCCCTGGGGGCAATGGTCGAACGCGGCGTGCCACTGGAACTAGCTGGACGCAAGCAATTTTCCCTGCTGCTGGCCGACGCCGATTTCCGCAGCGCGGAGGCAATCGAGTTGGCAATCAACCACGTGCTGGGCCGGCCTGCGGCGCATGTGGTCGATAGCCGGGAGATCGATCTGCAGGTGGCGGCCGGGGAAAACATTCCCGCGCTTCTCGCCCAGGTGGAATCGATCGAAGTGCCCATCTATCCCCGCGCGAAGGTGGTCGTGAACGAGCGTACCGGCACGGTCGTAATCGGCGGCACTGTCGTCTTGCAGCCGGTATCAATCCTGCACGGGGGCCTGGTCGTGAACGTCGTAAGCGAGTTCCAAGTCTCGCAGCCGAATGCGTTCAGCTCCGGTACGACGCAGGTGGTGCAGCAGACGCAGGTCAACGCGCTGGATAAGCCGGTCAGCCGGATCGAACTGAAGCAGGGTGCAACAGTCGATGACCTGGTCCGGAGTCTGCAGACTATCGGCGCATCGGCTCGGGACGTGATCTCCATTCTTCAGGCGATGAAGTCCGCCGGAGCCCTCGAAGCCGAGATCGAGGTGCTATGAAGATCACATCGGAAATTTCAACTCAGACTGGATCCGGGGCCGAGTTACAGAAGCAGGCTAAGCTGGTCGATGCTGCGCAGCAGTTCGAGGCGATGATGTTGCAGGAGATGCTGAAGCCAATGCGTGGAGACCAGGATAGCGGGGGGGGCGAGGACGACAGTGACACCGCCCATGATACGATCGTCAGTTTTGGAACGGAAGCATTCGCCAAGGCAATCTCCAAAGCAGGGGGGTTTGGCATCGCCCGCCAGGTCATCTCGCAGGTAAAGCTCGAGCATCAGAGGGACTCTGAAAAGAAAAGCTCCGGTACTAAGGTTTTGTAATGCCATGCCGATACAGTCAAGTAGACGGAGGTCATCATGAGCTACGCAAGTGGGATCGGCAACCCGCAGGAGACAAATCACTCGATCGCGCCATCGGAAGCAAAGCCCGTGCAGCAGGCAAGTGCGCGGCACGATAAAGCCGCAGCGACCAAGGTGTCGGACTCGAATGTGCGGGAGACAGATCAGGCTACCTTGAGCGCCTCGGCAGGGATCGTAGCGCAAGCCCTGGAAGGCTCAGATACACGATCTGCAAAGGTTGCGTCGCTCCAGCAGGCAATTGCCGCGGGGACGTACAACGTGCCGTCTTCAGATGTAGCAGGCAAGATCATCCAGTCCTTATTGGAGTAGACATGCTTCTGGCAGACCCGGGGATCGAGCAAGCGCTGTCTGCTGTACTCGACGAAACGATCGAAGCCCTGACCCTTGCAGACGTTAACCGGCTCGAAGCTCTTCGAGACAAGGCCGAAGCGCTAACCGGATTACAAGTTGCTTCCCGGGGAGATCGATTCGATTTACTGCTGGCGAAGAAGCAGACACTCGAGATCGTCCTTCGAAATTGCGAATCGGACATCGATGTACTTAGTCGGCTTCACGAACGAAATACGAGAGACCAATGGGCACCTTGACATCACTGCTGGACATATCCCGAGAGGCGTTGCTTGCAGACCAGGCCGCGCTGAATGTAACCTCGACTAATGTGGCCAATCAGAACACGGCTGGCTATACGCGTCAGATCGTCAGCTTTCAAGCCACCGACGCCGTAACGCTCAGCGGCGGAAGCTACGGCAATGGTGTCACTGCAACTGCAGTCTCGCAGCGAGATCGTGTTCTGGAGCAACGCGTCCAACAGCAGACCCAGACCCAGGCACAGAGCGGCGCGCTTGAATCTGCGCTGAAGCAGGCCCAGAACATCTTTGGCTTGAGCTCCACCTCGACCTCGGCGAGTACGACCGCGCTCGGCTCTGCGACGGACTCATTCTTCAATGCACTCTCTGCGTTGACGAGCAATCCGTCTGACGCAGCGACCCGCCAAAATGTTCTGGCGACGGCAAGTAGCTTGGCCGATGCCTTCAATTCGACCGCAAACCAGCTCACTCAAATATCCTCCAGCTTGAATCAACAGGTTGTCAGCGATGTCGGACAGGTGAACTCGCTAACGACTTCGATCGCCTCTCTGAATGCGCAGATCGCGGGTTTCAGTCCCCATGCGGACGCTGGCACGCTCGAAGATCAGCGGCAGTTGGCCATTGCGCAGCTCTCTCAATTCGTCGGGCTGGACCAGATTTCCACGCCCCAGAACGGTATCACGTTGACGACCAGCAGCGGCGCCGTCCTGGTGAGCGGAAGCCAAGCCATCGCAGTAAGTACCGCACAGGTCGGGGGAGTGACTCACATCTTTGCAGGAGTGGGGGCACAGGACGTGACCTCGAACCTCACAGGCGGCGACCTTGGCGGCGTTCTGCAGGCGAGAGATCAGGAGCTGCCGTCTTACATGAACGCGCTGGACAGTCTCGCCTACGGGATCGGAACCCAGGTCAACACGCAAAATGAAGTCGGTCTGGACGGCAGCGGCAATCCCGGGTCGGCCCTCTTCAGCCTTCCTGGAAGCTCGACCGCAGCCGCTGGAACTATCCAAATTTCAACCGCCAACCCGAAGGACGTAGCCGCCGCATCGATTGGCGAAGGCTCAGCCGGTAACTCCAACGCCACGGCCCTTGCCAATCTTTCGACAGCCAATGTGGCAGGAGGGCAGACCGCATCGGGCTTTCTGGCCTCCTTTCTGGCTCAGATTGGCAGCGACACCTCAAGCGCAACGATAAACAACTCAGCCCAGCAGGCCACACTCACGCAACTGACGACGCAGCGCGATTCGCTCTCCGGCGTGTCTCTGGATGAGGAGGCGGCGAACCTCACGCAATATCAGCGCTCGTATCAGGCAGCGTCTCAGGTCTTCAATATCGTGAACTCGCTCATGGCTAGTGCGATCAACCTTGGAGTGGAGACCGCGGTGAATTAGAGCAACAGGTTGAGAAGGAGAATACCGTGAGAGTAGATCCGAATTACGTTCACAATCTTGCAGGTGCGCTTAACCAATCGACAGGCGTGGAGGATACGCTCATCGCCGAACTGTCGAGCGGGTTGAAAGTTGCGCAGTTGCAAGATGGTCCCGCCGCGGTTGCGCAAAGCACCCTGTTGAATACTTCCATCACTCAGGACGACACTTTTGTTCAAACCGCATCGAGCGAATCTTCACTGATGCAGGTCGCCGATTCGACCCTGGGCGATGTGGTCACTCAGGTGACTTCGGCACTCTCGCTGGCCGTGCAGGGGAGCAACGGAACCCTGAACGCCTCCAACGTCGCAACCATCGCACAGCAGCTAAGCGGTATTCGCGACCAGGTGCTCTCCCTGGCGAATACAAGCTATCAGGGTCAATACTTGTTTGGTGGCAGCCAGGGATCCGTTCAGCCTTTTACTCTTGACACCTCGACTGATCCTGCGACAACAAAGTACGCAGGCGACAGTAAGGTGCAATTTGTTCAGTCTCCGAACGGTCAGAAGCTTCAAGTCAATCTTCCCGGATCGTCCGTCTTCGGATCGGGCAGCTCAGGGGTGCTGGGCGCTCTCAATCAACTGGTTGGGGACTTCACCGGCGGAGCGCCGGCAGCGGCTATCGCGACGGATACCGCAGCCCTGACCTCATCGCTCGGTCAGCTATCCGCCCAAAGGAGCACACTGGACGGTTCGTTGAGCAGGATGAAGGCGGCCGGCACCTACACGCAAACACAGGAGGCCCAGCTTCAGGTCGCGCAGACCAGCCTTGTCTCTGCTGATCCAGCTTCGATAGCCACGCAGTTGTCCTCTGCCGAAACCCAGCATCAGGCGTTGTTGAGCGTCATCAACACGCTGGGAAATGTGAATCTCTTCAGCCTGATGAAGTAATTTGTCCCGTTGCCGCCGGATGTAATACCTTGTCTGCTAGGGCCAGATTCGATCGGAAGACTTGGTATGCGCGAGGAACTGCGATTTCTGTGGAATGCGACGCGCGGCAATAGACTGCGGCCCTGGCGCAGCCCCTATCTTCGCTGGAGGTTTGAAACCTACTCGGGCCAGCGTGCGGAAACTGTGCGTGCGCGCGATTTCTGGAACCTGTTCTGGAGGGAAAAGAGACAGATCTTCCGCTTTCTTCGCTGGACCGGGGAGATGAAGAGTTATTCGCAGTCCGGCAGGAAATGACGTGTACCGCGGAGTGGGTGCTCGCTTTCCGCGAAACGTAGACATGCGCTTTTCATCTGGCTGCAATTCCCGGCGAGCGGCAGGTGCAAAGTCTCGGTTTCTTTGGTTATCATGTGGCCATGAGCGATTCGATCAGGTTGAAGGCACAGGACGGACATGAGCTGAGTGCATATGTCGCGCGTCCCTCGGGGGAGCCTGTCGGGGCTCTGGTTCTGGTCCAGGAGATATTTGGCATCAATGCGCACATTCGCAGCGTTGCGGATGGATACGCCAGAGACGGATTCGTAGTCGTCGCCCCTGCGCTGTTCGACCGCATAGAACGCGGCGTCGAGTTGAAATATGAGGGCGACGATCTGAAGCGCGCCTACGAGTTTTACCAGAAGCTGAGCCCCGAGACCGCCCTGCTGGACGTTGCCGCCGCGTATGACTCGGCGAAGCAATCTGGAAAAGGTATTGGCATCATTGGTTATTGTTTCGGCGGATTCATGAGTTGGCTGGCTGCGACCCGGGGAGAAGCCTTGAAGATGCAGCCTGCGTGCTGCGTCGGCTACTATGCCGGAGGAATCGGCAAGGTCGCATCCGAGGAGCCCAGTTGTCCTGTCATGCTGCACTTCGGCGCTGAGGATTCTCACATCGGTCAAGATCAGGTTGAGGCCGTACGCACTGCTCACCCGGAGGTCGAGATCTTCGTCTATGAGGGAGCAGAGCACGGATTCAACTGTGACGCGCGCGCAAGCTACAACCCTGGTGCTGCAGCTCTCGCGCGGGAACGTAGCGTGGCTTTTCTGAAGTCTCATATCGCATAGGAGGCTGCGGGATTCCGGTCGGCGGCCCATCGCGGCGATGTACTCGTATTGCCGCGCTTCCCTTAGCGGTGCTATCCTTATGCAGACACTTAAGAGTGGAATAGAAGATCAGGAGCAGAATCAGCTGTGTTGGCATCCGCTAAAAAGACAGATATTATTGAAAAATTTCGCACCCATGACTCCGATACAGGCAGTCCTGAGGTTCAGATCGCTATTCTCAGCGAGCGCATTGGCGAACTGACGGAGCATTTCAAAGAGCACAAGAAAGATCACGGTTCACGCCGCGGGCTTCTCATGCTGGTAAGCAAGCGTCGGCGCTTGCTGGACTACCTGAAGAAATGTGACGCAGATCGCTATCGCGAAGTCATCGGCAAACTCGGAATCCGCAAGTAACCGCATCGTCTCCGGAGACACCGTTCAAATCCATGGAAGCACACCCGGCCTGCTCTCGCTCGGCTGCAAACTTCGCTCAAGGTCGCGTAAGACCTTGTCGCCGGGGTTGCTGACGATGGCGCGTTCTGGGACTCTCTCCTCGGTTTTCAGCTCCGGCATTTTCCAGCCTACGAAGAACGTCGTACAGTGCAGCCCGCTGACGGTTTGAACTCCGTTCATCGAGCTGCACTTTTTCGCGTCCATATAACGGTTGACGCGATTCAGGCTTACATCGATCCAATAAGAAGAGAGGCAACATGAAGCAGGATGTGACAGTTGAGCTTGCCGGCGGCAAGCAGATCAAGTTTGAAACGGGGCGCATGGCCAAACAGGCCCCAGGCGCGGCGCTCACATCGAGTGGCGACAACGTAGTCCTGGCAACCGCAGTCGCTTCGCCAGACCCGAAGGAGGGCATCGACTTCTTCCCCCTTACGGTCGAATACCGCGAGTTCACCTATGCCGGCGGGCGTATTCCCGGCGGATTCATCAAGCGCGAAGGCCGCCCCAGCGAGAAGGAGGTCCTGACTAGCCGTCAAATCGATCGTCCGATTCGCCCTCTCTTTCCAGAGGCATTTCGGAATGAGACGCAGGTCGTCGCCTTCGTTTATTCGGCCGACAAGGAAAACGACCCTGACGTCCTCGGTATCAATGGCGCCAGTTGTGCGCTGGCCTTGAGCGACATTCCCTTTCACGGCCCCGTAGGAGCTGTGCGCGTCGGCATCGTCGACGATCAATTCATCGTCAATCCCACCTACGCCGAGCGTGCGAAAAGCCTGCTCAACATCATGGTGGTGGGTACGAAAGACGGCATCGTGATGATCGAGTCCGGCGCGAAGGAAGTCGCCGAAGGCCGGGTCGTCGACGCGATCGAGTTTGCCCATGAGCAGATCAAGAAGATCTGTTCTGCAATCGAGGATCTTGTCAGCCGCGCAGGCAAGACCAAACGCGTGGTCACCGCTTTGGAGACGGATCACGAATATCTCAGCGGCCTTACCGCGAAGATTGGGTCCCAGTTGAAGGACGCGCTCGATACGCAGAAGCATCCGAAGTTCGAGAGCTATGCGCTGGTCAAGGCCATCAAAGATGAACTCAAGCGAGATCTGCCCGAAGGCGATGCGTCCGCAGCGAAGAAGCTCAGCAAATATTACGAACTGCTGCGCGAAAATATCTTCCGCGACCAGGTTCTCAAGGACCGCATCCGTCCGGATCATCGCGCCTTCGACAAGATCCGCGATCTTAGCATCGAGGTTGGAGTTCTGCCGCGCGTCCACGGATCTGCGCTCTTCACCCGCGGCGAAACACAGGCTCTTGTAAGCGCAACACTTGGGACCACTGATGACGCGCAACGGATGGAAAGCTACGAAGGCGAGCAGAAACGCCGCTTCATGCTGCACTACAACTTCCCACCCTTCTCCGTCGGAGAGGTTGGGCGCATGACCGGAGTGGGACGTCGCGAGATCGGTCACGGTGCGCTTGCCTTTCGGGCCATCGAGGCTGTTCTGCCGGGCGAGGACGAGTCGCCCTACACCTTGCGCGTCGTTTCGGACATTCTCGAATCGAACGGGTCGTCTTCGATGGCCACTGTCTGCGGTGCATCGCTTGCCTTGATGCAGGCGGGCATTCCTCTCAAGGGTTCGGTTGCCGGTGTGGCGATGGGGCTCGTCAAGGAAGGGGACAACTACGCGATTCTCACAGACATAGCAGGCGCTGAAGATCACTACGGCGACATGGACTTCAAGGTTGCGGGAACCCGGAAGGGAATTACCGCACTCCAGATGGACATCAAGATCATGGGCATCACACCGCAGATCATGCGTGAGGCGCTGGAGCAGGCGCGGCATGGCAGACTCTTCCTGCTGGATACGATGGATGCGGTCATTTCGGGCGCAAGGGAAGAGAAGTCGCAGTTTGCGCCACGCATTCATACCATCCAGATTCCAACCGACAAGATCCGCGACCTCATCGGACCTGGCGGTAAGGTCATTCGTGGCATCATCGACGCGACCGGCGTGAAGATCGACGTCGACGATACCGGGCGGGTCAATGTTGCATCCAGCGATGCAGACGGTCTTGCTCGTGCCATTCAGATGATCAGCGATCTTACCGCGGTACCGGAGATCGGAAAAACGTATCTCGGCAAAGTCGTCCGGCTTGCCGAATTTGGCGCCTTCGTCGAGATATTTCCCGGCACCGACGGACTCCTGCATGTCTCCGAGATCGCAGAGCATCGCGTGAAGGAGGTCAAGGACGAACTGCGTGAAGGAGACCAGATTCTGGTCAAGGTACTTGCTATCGAAGGCAATCGCATTAAGCTCTCAAGAAAAGCAGTCTTGCGTGAGCAGCGCGCTAAGCTTGGCCTGCCGGAAGCCGGACAGATTGGGATCGACGGATCGAGCGCAGAAAGTACCTCGCCTGGAGACCGGGGGGATCAGCCGGTCGACGAGGCTTTCCTGGAAGATGATTCTGAGGACCTCGACGACGATGGTGATATCGCGTCTGACGAGCCAAACTTCAACCGTGCTGATACCGTTACTACGCCGCAGGGAGCGGGAGCACCAGCGACAACTCATCCATCAGGAGGTCCAGGCGGTCAACGGCGCCCGGGTAATGGCGGACGTCGCCGTCGCGGTGGACGTCGCCCAGGTCAAGGCTCCGGCGCACCTCAGGGCGGGGGCAACCAGTAGATCGTCGGCAGGAAGGGTCTCGCAACGGAAACTGCCTCGACACGACCGTGTGAGACCCTTCTGCAATCCGCAGCAGCTTAACTGGCCTGGTTCAACGAAGCTTGACGCTACAAGCGGCTTTGAGGAGAGGCGGCTGGCGAAGCGGATTAGTAGCGAAGCAGCTTCGCCTGGTCTCTCGCGGTCTTCTAGCTCATCCCTTACGGACTTCCTGCGGGTGCGAGTGTTTTACTCCGTACTGGAATAAACACGCTATGCGCTCCACCTTCCGCCTGTCGTTAGCATTAGCAATCAGTCTTGCCATCTTCTAACTGCATTTGGGCACAATCCTCTGACTCAGCACCTCCTGCTCCGAATACTGCTGCCGCTTTTACAAGTCAGGCCGTACCCTGCAACGCTCCTCAGGAGCCCAAGACCGCCGCGCAGGTTACGCGGAATCCGCAAAAAAACTTCTTTGTCCGACTGAAGGATGCCTACAAGGAAGAGTGGCATCCCACGCAGCCCGCTGGTCCTGACCTCTCTGGCGCGGCTATCCAGCGCCACTCGATTCGCCGCCGTTCCCAGGCAGCGATTACAGCGTTGGCGGCATAAGGATTATCTCTCGATCCGCAACGATTACGTCGACGACCGGCCAGCGCACCGGCTACGCGACGAAGTATTCCGAACACCTGATCGGCTATGGGCATTGGATTGGATCGACGGTTTTGTTTCGCCCTGAGATCCGGCTCGAGCACTCCTGCAATCTTGCCGGCCTACGACCTTGGAACCAGGAAGACCCAATTCGTCATTGCGGGAGATATAACTTACCACTTCTAAGTGGCACGTTATCGATCAAGCATCATTACAAGCAACCGAACAAGCAACCGAGAAGACTATCCATGAGCGACATCCAGAATGTCTTGTTGTTGAATCAGGACTTGAACGATCTCCGGCGGTAACCTTTGCCTCTGCTGACCCTGAACCCTCCCGCTCATGTCTTTTAGGTGCCCGCCAGACTCGAATGGTTCGCCTGTTTCGCGCCAGGCCGCGCGACCCCAGTGCATCATCGGGTACACCCCCAAAGCTTCGCTGACAACCCGACGCACACTCGCAGCATCTCCTGAAGTTCAAGGCAGATCAGCTTGCAGCAACAACGGTTTAGTTATCCTGTGGTCTTCTCCGTCCTGAGAGAACACGATGGCTGCGAATCTGCCGCAATCATGTTCTGCAGCCTGCAAGACCATGTCCTGCGGCCTGCAATGCAAGGAAAGCCGCGGTGCCCAGTTGCAATGCTTGTTCATCGAGCCTACTCTTGCAAGCCGTACGGTCTTACACACTCGAACGGTTCGCTCGCATTACGGATTACGGAGGGATAGTATGCGCTGCCTGTCATCTCGTGTCTCCCGGCTGTTGATGTTGCTGGCGATGTCGATCCTGGTCTTGCCCGCCGCTCTCGCGCAGTTCAATTTGACTCTCTCCGGCACTGTGCAGGATCAGACCCAGGCGGCGGTTCCAGGAGCCACGGTCACCCTCACCAACACCAATACCCAGCAGACCCGCACAGCCACATCCTCCGCCACTGGAGGGTACAGCTTCTCCGAGCTGGCTCCCGGCGTCTACACCATCGCTGCCACTGCGACCGGCTTCAAGGCGGCGACCATCTCGAACGTTCGCGTGGTAGCCTCCACAAGCGAGAACATCACCCTCGCTCCGGGAGGAGCCACGGAGACCGTCACCGTCAACGCCGACGAGGTTCCTGTGCTTCAGACCGCGGACGCCTCCGTGGGCAACACGCTCCAGGCGGCAGCCATTCAGCGTCTGCCCGTAAGCGGTGGAGACATCTACGAGCTGCTGCGCCTGGCGCCTGGCATCACCGGAGACGCATCCCGCTCCGGCACCGGCACCGCCGTCTATCTTCCCAACAGCTCCGGGCCCGGCCAATCCAATCGCGGTATCTTCCAGACCGAAAACCAGGTGCAGATCTCGGCGTCCGGGCAGCAGATCGGAGCAAACAACTACCTGATCGACGGCGTCAGCGTCAATTCTCTCGGCCAGGCAGGCGCTGCGGTCGTCACGCCCAACCAGGAGTCCGTAGCCCAGATCACGGTTCTCTCCAGCTCCTACTCCGCGGAGGACGGCCGCAACTCCGGCGCGCAGATCAAGACCGTAACCAAATCCGGCACCAACGACCTGCATGGCAGCGCCTACTTTCGTTACGACGAGCCGGGCCTTAACTCCTACAATCGTAACGCCAACGCGCCCGGGCTGGCCTTCGCCGGTCTGCCCCAGCGCGTCGACAACAAGGTTCGGGACTGGGCAGCCTCGCTCGGCTTTCCCATCTTCAAGGACAAGCTCTTCCTGTTCGCATCCTACGAAGGGTTCAAGTTCGCCAACAACGCCTACATCACCCAGTGGGTAGAAACCCCGCAGTTCGACGCGGCCGTACTTGCCGCACGTCCCAACACCGTCACCGCTGCCATCCTCAACTCCGGTGGAGTCACGCCGCGTGTGGTCAATGTCCTGACCCCGACCTGCTCGTACTACATCTCCAAGAGCCTGCCGTGCCAACTCGCCGGCAACGGCATCGACGTCGGCTCGTTCGGGCCCGCCGCCCGCAACGGCACCTACTACGATGGCAATGCGCTCCAGACAGGAGCCGGGCTCGACGGCCAGCCGGACCTCGAGTTCGCCCAGTTGCTCTCTCCGTCGCGCACGCGGGGAAATCAGTTCAATGGCCGCATCGACTACGTTGCGACTCCCCGCGACCAGTTCGCCATCAGCACCTTCTTCACCAAGGCGGACAACGTTGGCACCTCCGGCTCGACTGGCTCGCGGCCCCAGAGCGATGTTCCGACAAAGCCGCTTAACTCAACGGGAACCTTCATCTACATCCACACCTTCTCGCCCAGCATCCTCAACGAGCTGCGCGCGAACTTCACCCGGTTCGCCGACAACCAGGTTCAGGATGCCGGAAATTCGGTCAACTACGGCGTCCCCTACATCGACATTCAGAATCTCCCCGTGGCCAACGACGTCCAGTACGGGGTTTCGCAGACGCCGACCACGCCGGGCATCTTCGCGGAAAACACCTACGAAGGCCAGGACATCGTCACCTTGTCCCGCGGCGGCCGCACCCTTCGCATGGGCTTCGAGTACCGCATCGAGCAGGACAACAACAATCTCGCAGGCGACGCCCGTCCGGTCTACTCCTTCGCCGGCCTGTTCAACTTCGCCAACAACGCCCCCGTCTTCGAAGGCATCGACGCCGACCCAACCACCGGCGGTATCCCGAATACGCGCCGATATCTCCGCTCACACTATATCGGCGGCTTTGTTCAGCACGACTGGAAGGTCACGTCGACGTTTACTTTGAACACCGGCATCCGGTACGAGTACTTCTCGCCGATCAGCAATAAAGGCCAGCAGGTCAACCTGCCCGTGCTCGGCCCCGGAGCAAACGCCCTCTCGCAGGCCACCCTCACCCCGCACGACAGCTTCTACAATCCGGACTACACCGGCGTCACGCCGAAGGTTGGCTTTGCCTGGCAGCCAAGCCCCAAAAATGTCATCCGCGGCGGCTTTGCGCGTGCCATGAACCGCCTCAACTTCTCGCTCTTCGATCCTGCCGTGGAAGACGGCCCCGGATTCTTCAACTTCGGTGTCTGCTGCGGCAGCAGCACAAGCCCCCTCGCCGGCGGCAAGATTCAATACGGCCTGGGATCGAGCAATTCACCCTTCAGCTTCGCACCCAACCCCGCCCTCAAGACCCCGATCGTCAATAACCTTCCTGTCGGTGTTCAGATCGAGGTCTACGGCGCGCCGCCGACGGTCAAGATTCCCTACGCCTATCTCTACTCGTTGGAGTTCGAACGTGACCTTGGCCGAGGCTTCACCTACACCATCGGATATCAGGGCTCCGAAGCGCACCATCTGCCGCGCCTCGTTAATCAGAACTTCCTCTTCAGCACAACCAACTCGCCATTCACCTCCGCCTACTTCGCCCAGACCGACTCAAACTCCAACTACAACGCCCTGAATACGTACCTGCAAAAGCAATTCCAGCATGGCTACCAGATCGCTCTGTACTACACCTATTCGAAGTCGCTGGACCAGATCTCGAACGGCTCCGGCGCAAACTCGCTGGCCAATCAGACTAACCCCGCGGACAACACGACCGAGTGGGGCCCATCCGACTATGACACGCGTCACCATGTTTCGTTCAGCGGCCTGTGGTCGATCCCGGGCACAAAGAACCGCAAGAGAGCGTTGAACGTCCTCACCAACGGCTGGCAGATCAACGGCATATATACCTTCCACACCGGCTTCCCGTTCACGCCCGTCGTCACCAACCTCGCCAGCAACCCCTTTGTACCGACTGCGGCGACCATCAGTCCGGCGCGGCCTTACGCCTACTTCGGCGGATTCGTCTCCAGTTGCAACAACAGCAACTATGTCAGCGGAAACGATGTCAAGAACACCACCTTCATCACATCCGTTCCCACCGGAGCTACTTACCGGCCAGGTATCGGCCGCAACAGCTTCACCGGGCCCTGTTATACGGATATAGATTTAAGTGCCGCCCGCGAGCAGAAGTTCTCCGTGCGCGACCACGGCATGACCGTGCGCTTCCAGGCGAACGTCTTCAACGTTACCAACCAGCTCAATCTCTCCCCATTCCTCAACGGCAATGCGGGAGGCCCGGCACAGATTGTAGGCGCCGATCCGAACAACGCGACTGACGCGACCACACGTGCAGCCTCCAACTTCGGTCGTCCCACCAGCGCCGCCGCAGGCCGTCAGATAGAGTTCTTCGCACGCCTCTTCTTCTAGCCCATTCGGATGTGCTGACCAGAGCGTCCCGACGGAATGGGCGGGAAGAGTGCAATACAGCGGGTGCCCCATGTCCCGCTTCTGGGACATGGGTTTGAACTAGTCTCTTCAATATCCTTCCACACGCTCTCGCAAGCGATAATCAATCCATGAAGCGCCGCGAGATCAAGCAGTACGAGTTCCTCCGCAAGATCGGCACAGGCGGCAGCGGCGTCGTGTTCCTGGCCAACGACACCCTCCTCCAGCGTCCCGTCGTCCTCAAGCTTCTCAAGCGCGGCAACCTCTCCATCCAGCAGATCCGCGCCACCCAGCTTCGTGAAGCCCGCCTTGCCTCCGCCATCGATCACCCCAACGTCTGCGCCATCTACGATGTCGGCGAAGCCCCCTCCGAAAGCGGCGACGGCGAAGAAGCCTATATCGTCATGCAGTACATCCCCGGCAAGTCCCTCGACAAGCTCATCGCCGAAGGTCCCGCCAGCCTCCAGCTCGTCCTCTCCGCCGGCATCCAGACCTCCGATGGTCTCTCCGCCGCGCACAACCTGGGCATCTTTCACCGCGACCTCAAACCCGCCAACGTCATGCTCACCGACGGTGGCCTTATCAAGATCCTCGATTTCGGACTCGCCCGCCGCCTCACTCGCGATCAAGCCGAATTCGACCCCTCCGGCCCCTCCAGCAAGCGCAACCCGCCACCCGCCGGAGCCACCTATACCGCCCGCGGCGGCACCATCGCCTACATGGCCCCCGAGCAGTTCGTCACCGGCCAGTCCAGCGTCCAATCCGACATCTTCGCCCTCGGCCTCATCCTCTACGAGCTCGCCACCGGCCGCCACCCCTTCCACCGCCCCGACGCCCCCGAGTTCCAGTCCATCCGCGCCATCCAGTTCGCCGATCCGCCGCCCCTCCGCGAAATCGCCCCGAGCCTCCCCGTAGAGCTCGAATCCGTCATCCTCCGCTGTCTCGAAAAACAGCCCTCCGCCCGCTTCGCCTCCGCCGCCGACCTCCGCGAAGCCCTCAAGACCATCATGATGGCCATGCAGCTCGACCGCGTCCTCATGCCCGGCGACTCACTCTCGCTGCTCCCCTCGCAAGGCCGCCTCTCCCTGAACCAGGCCGCAAGCCCCGAAGAAGAGAAGCGCACCACCGGCATTCTCTCCATGCTCGCCGAGCGCTTCCGCGAGTCCGGCGCCACCTCCACCGGCAACCAGAACAGCATCGTCGTCCTCCCCTTCGTCAACTTCGGCACGCTGGGATCGGTCGGCGACGTCGCTCCCCTCTACGGTTATGCCCTGGCCGACGCCATTGCCGCCCGCCTCGCCCGGATGCCATCCCTCGTCGTCCGTCCTTCCAGCTCCTTAATGTCTGTCGCGACTCACCAGCTCGACCCTTTGAGCGTCGGCAAAAAACTCCTCGTCAACTTCGTCCTCGCCGGCAACTTCCTCCGCTCCGACAAAGGCTTCGACCTCAACTGGCAGCTCCTCGACGTCCCCAGCCAGAGCGTTCGCGCCGGCGGCTCCATCAACGTCTCCTCCTTCGACCTCGTCTCGGTCCAATCCGAAATCTGCAACGAGGTCTTCAGCACCCTCCAAGGCTTTGGCGACCTGCAGCCCACCAATGAAATCAGCCGCACCGCCGCCCGGGCCGCCTCCCTCACCGCCGCATCTCTCAATCAAGCCCTCTCCGAGGAGTACCTCCAGGCCCGCGCCCTGCTCTCCTCCTTCATGACCCGCACCGGCAGCCGCGACGACCTCGACCGCGCCCGCCAGCTCTTCGAGTCCGTCGTCAAGCAGGACGAAAACTACGCCCCGAGCTGGTCCGGCCTCGGCATCACCCACCTCCAGTACGCCCGCCACGGACTAGGCGGCCAGATGCACGTCCTCGAAGCCCGCCGCGCCTTCGACCGCGCCCTCCAGCTCGACTCCGGCTCCGTCGAAGCCAACCTCTACCGCGTCTACATGCTCCTCTCCCGCGGCGAAAAAGAGTCCGCCCGCCACGGCATCGAGCACCTCCTCCAGACTGCAGGCAACGATTGGAACGTTCGCCTCGTCGCCGGTCAGACCCTCCGCATCGACGGTATGTACGATGAAGCCCTCGACCAGTTCAACGCCTCGCTGCGCATGAACCCCGCCAACGCGGCCATGATCTACAACCACCGCGCCCGCGTCTACCAGTATCAAAATCAGATGGAGCTCGCCGCCGACGAGATCGAAAAAGGTCTCACCCTCGAACCACGCCAGCCTCTCCTCCGTATCTCTCGCGGCTACCAGCAGATGCGCACCGGCGACCTGCCCAAGGCCATTGAAACCCTCGAAAACGTCATCCGCGACGAGTCCAGCCTCCGCATCGTCTTTCCCACCATCGCCCTCTGCTACGTCCAGTTGGGTGAGCGCGAAAAAGCCGCCACCTTCATCGTCGACGAGACCCTCTCCGCCGCCGAAGCCGACAGCGAGATGGCCTACCGCCTCGCCACCTACTTCGCCCTCGAAGGCGACGAGTCCGAAGCTCTCCACTGGCTCCGCCGCGCCATCTACCTTGGCAACGAGAACTACCCCTGGTTCAGCAAGAATCCAGCCTGGCGCAAGATGAGCGGCCACAATGACTTCGAACGCATCCTCGAAGACCTCAAGAAGAGCTACCGCCGAAACCAGAAAAACTGGAAACGCCTGCTCTCCCAGGTCCGCGACTAGCGGAGGGTCTCCGCAGCTCCAATCACCCGCCGAAGTTCACCGACTCGATCCCCAGAAACTCCGCCGACTGCCCCAGCTCTTCTTCAATCCGCAGAAGCTGGTTGTACTTCGCAATCCGGTCCGTGCGGCTAGCCGAGCCGGTCTTGATCTGTCCCGCGCCCGTACCCACAGCCAGGTCTGCGATAAACGTATCCTCGGTCTCCCCCGAGCGGTGGCTGATGATGCTCGCATACCCAAACCGCCGTCCCAGCTCGATCGCCTCCAGCGTCTCCGACACCGTCCCGATCTGGTTCACCTTGATTAAGATCGCGTTCCCCACCTTCTGCTCGATGCCCTGTTGCAGACGCTGCGTGTTGGTCACGAAAAGGTCATCGCCCACCAATTGCACCTTATCGCCAAGCACCTCGGTCAAATGCCGCCAGCCCTCCCAATCGTCCTCGGCCAGCCCATCCTCGATGCTCACAATCGGATACTGCCGCACCCACGACTCCCAGAACTCCGCCATCTCTGCCGAGCTCAGCTCCCGCTTGTCCGACTTCTTGAAGATGTATTTGCCCGCCTGCTTGTCGTAAAACTCGCTCGAAGCCGGGTCCAGCGCAATCGAAATATCCTCGCCCGGCCTGTAACCCGCGAGCTGGATCGCCTCCAGAATAAGGTCGAGCGCCTCATCGTTCGACTTCAGCGACGGCGCGAAGCCGCCCTCATCGCCCACCGCTGTGTTGTATCCCTTCTTCTTCAGAACACCCTTCAGCGTATGAAACACCTCGGTGCCCCAGCGCAGCGCGTCCGAAAACGTCTCGGCCCCCACCGGCATCACCATAAACTCCTGAAAGTCCACATTGCTGTCCGCATGGCTGCCGCCATTCAGGATATTCATCATCGGCGTCGGCAGCAGGCATGCATTCACGCCGCCCAGGTAGCGGTACAGCGGCAGCTTCAGCGCCTCTGCGGACGCCCGCGCCACCGCCATCGAAACCGCCAGGATCGCATTCGCGCCCAGCCTCGATTTATTCTCCGTCCCATCGATCGAAATCATCGTCGCGTCGATCAGCCGCTGGTTGCTTGCATCCATACCCGTCAGCTCCGGCGCAAGAATCGACTCCACATTCTCGACCGCCTGCAGAACACCCTTGCCGAGATAGTGTTCCTTGTCTCCGTCGCGCAGCTCGACCGCCTCATGTTCGCCCGTCGAAGCCCCGCTCGGGACCGCGGCCCGCCCCTTCGCGCCGCCGTCAAGAATCACGTCCGCCTCTACAGTTGGGTTGCCGCGGGAGTCGAGAATTTCACGCGCGTGGATGGAGACGATCTCGGTCATGGTGCTCCTGTTATTCGATTGGTCTGATGCTACGGAAAGGTGCGAAACGATGCGATGGTTCAACCGTTCGTTCAACTTTGGGCGACGGTCTACTGCAACGCTGCGACCGCCAGCGGCGGATATGGACTGCACCAGCTCTGCGTCGGTTCGACTCACCTGTCGAATTTTAGCAAAGCGCATGTATGGCATGCTGCACACCCTCTGAATTGAGAGGGAACAACCGCTCGCGTGTTTATGCCGCGTAGTAGCAGGTTCGATTCCCGTCCGCGATTTTTTCCCCTCGCATCCAGCCGAAACTCTACCCTTGAGGGGACAGTGGGCCACGGTTTCAAGAATCTGCCACTCGCCAAAGCATAAGGATGCCGCCATGAAGCTACCCGTTACCGCCGCCGCCGCTATCGTCCTCGCCTCTGTTCCCGCTTTCGCCCAAAGCGCATTCACCGGTGTCTCCAACCCGGAGTCGGCCGCAATCACCACCACCGACGACACTCCCGCGACGCCTGTCCTGAAGCCCCGCGTCAACCCGGCCGCCAAGCCCAGTGCCGGCACGCCCGCTACGACCTCCGATACACCAGTCTACGGAGCCTACGTCCCATACAGCGGCTCCGCAACGGCTGGCACGGTCTCAGCTCCCGCCGACGACCTCGACGCCATGATCGTTACCAGCGTGCCCGAAAGAGAAGGAACACTCCGCGAAGGAACCCTGCTCAAAACCCAGATCAAGGAGAACCTCTCCACCAGCACTACCATCGAAGGTAGCCGGTTCACCGCGCAACTGACTGAAGCGATCGAACGCAAGGGCCGCGTCATCCTCCCCGCGGGCTCCATCCTCGAAGGCCGTGTCACCGAGGTGCATGGCGGACGCCGCATCACCGGCGCCGCCGCGCTGCATCTTGAAACGACCGACATCATGCTCCCCGACGGCACCCGCTATCCCGTCCACGCCCAGCTCATCGACACCGGCAGAAGCGAGTTTCGGGTCACCGACGAAGGGACGCTCAAGCGTAGGGACAACGCGAAGGAGATGCTCGCCGTCATGTCCCTGACCACCGGCGGCGCTGCGGCGACCGGAGCCGTGGTAGGCGGCGGTGTCGGAGCTTTGGTCGGCGCGGGTGTCGGAGCCGGCATCAGCACCGTCCTCTGGCTCAAGCAGGACCGGCAGGCGACCTTGCCCAGGAATGTTCAACTGGTCTTCAGCCTTACCGCCCCCGTGGATCTGACCTCTTCCGCTGCTGGGCCGGTGAACCGTCTTCCGGTAAGCGAAGCAACCGCACCATCGACCGCGCAGTAATTCTCCAGGTCGAATTCGCCGACGGTCTATGACACAGTAAGACACAGTGACAAAGATAAGATACGGTGGGTGCCCCATCTTCGGCGCGCTTTTTGCGCCTAAGGTGGGTCATCGAGCGAAGCTCGACCGCTTTCCGCCTGAGTCGCACCCTATACCAACGGGGCTTTAGAGCGTGCTGAGAAAGTCGTTGTTGTTGTTTCCCGGATTAGCGCAGGGCTTTAGCCCTGGGATGTGTCCCCACACCTAAGCTCCTGTCTAAAAACTGGCACTGTAGGCTTTCTCTGCTGTTGTTTGTTTTTCGCCGTCATCCTGAACGCAGTGAAGAGCTTGCCCTGAGCTTGCAGAAGGGACCTCTGTATTTCGTCTTTTTGGTCTTTGCCTGTTCTCAAATCCAATTAATCCGTGGCCGAATCCTTCAGCTTTTAGACAGCTTCTAAGGAAACTCTGATTAAGTCTGGGCTTTGAAAGGGCGCGGCTTCAGCCGCACGTAAGTTATACAGATTCAGAGGGCTTTAGCCTCCGACGGAGTGCTCGTCAGAAGACGGCACACTTGATCAAAGCATCCCTAAGCTCCTCTAGCGATAGAGCAAATAAGGCTCGCGCTGTCTCCGATAACCCTCGAGATCGGCGCCCCATGAAGCCGCAATCGAGCGCGGGTCTTCCTTATTGCTGAGCGCCCGCATCGTGTCCACGTTCGCGATCAACGTCACCTTCCCAAGCGCGAACTCCGGATACAACTGGTGCAGCGCGCTGACGAGTTCGATCCCAAGCTCAGGTGAATCGAGCATGCCGCGATCGGTGACTGTAAGGGCTATCCCCGGAATCGTCTTGCCATGAAAAGGATAGTGATTGCCGTCCTCGGCCACGGCGAATGTGGTCGCTGCGAAGCGGACGCCAGGGATATCGCGGGCAGTGAGGTATGCGGCCAGTTGCGGCCCATCGATATAGGGTGCCCCGAAGTGTTCATACGGCCTGTCCGTGCCTCTGCCTACCGAGACGTTAGCCGTCTCCAGCAGCGCCACACCCGGGTAGAGCGTCGCCGCCGTAACGCTGCGCAGGTTGGGGCTGGGATTGACCCACGTGAGGCCGGTCTGGTCGAAGTACATCCCGCGCGTCCAGTTGCGCATCGGCACGACAGTAAGCAGAGCGCCGATCGGAACCTGCACTGTGGCGGAATTTGGGCTCGGCAGGCGGCGCTCTGTATTGAAGTACCGAGCAAGCTCACCCAGGGTAAGGCCGTTACGGACCGGCAGCGGCATGTAGTCCGTGTACGACTCCGTGCCCGCATCGGAGACAGGCCCCTGCACATCCACCCCATCGATGGGGTTGGGCCGATCGAGCACAATGATCTCAAGGTCGTGTCCTGAAGCCTTCTCGTGCGCCGCGGTCTCCAGAAAGTAGCCCACCATGGTCTCGTAGGTGAAGAAGCGAACCCCCGCATCCTGTAGATCGATCACCACCGCGTCCAGGTCATGGAGCGACTGCCGACTGGGCCTGCGCTGCTCGTCCTTTGCCCCATAGAGACTGAGGATGGGAAGGCGCGTCGCAGGATCGATATCGTTGCCGATCTTCATCGAGTCCCTCGCGCCGAGAATTCCATGCTCCGGCGAAAACAACGTCTTCAACTCCACCTCCGGGATGGTGTGGTTGAGGATATCGATGGTGCGGCGGCCTTCACGGTCGAGTCCAGTCTGGTTGGTAAGAAGCCCCAGCCGCAGATGGTTATGGTGACGCTTCGCCGCCTCCCGCAGCACCTCGAAGCCGGTGGACTCCAGAACATCGATGCCGGTAAGCGTGCCGCCTTCCAGGCTGGTAGAAGCGGATGGATGTGAGCCGTCCAGGCCGAGGGCGATTCCCACTGCGGTCGCAACCTGTCCGCGCAGACCCGAGATAGAGGCGGACACGCGAGGATGAATCGCATTCGAGAGCAGCACAACGACGGTATCGCTGCCGGGGTCCATCCAAAGGCTCGTCCCCGTAAAGCCGGTATGGCCGAAGCTGCCGATCGGGAAGACCTCGCCCCGTGGACGGGAGAACGCCGAGTTGATGTCCCAGCCAAACCCCCGCGTTGCGACACCCGTAGTGGTCTTGCCGTCCGGCGTAAAGATCGTCGCGGTCGAGACAGCGGTGGAGGGTTGCTCAGGCTGGGTCATCAGCTTCAGCGTGGCTTGCTGCAAAGGGAAATCGCTGGGCCTCCCGGCCAGCCTGTCGAGCAGCGCCTGGCCAAACAGCGCCACGTCGTGCGCGGTCGAGAAGACGCCAGCATGGCCCGCGACACCTCCCATCCTGCGCGTGGTCGGATCGTGGACCGTGCCGCGCAGAAGGTGGCCGTAGTCGGGGTTGCTGGCGGCGCTTCCTTCATCATCGTGGGCCGTAGGGGCGATCTCGGGAATAGTCGCTGAGGCTATCCAGTGGAGAGGCGGACAGGCGTATTCCGGAAAGGAAGCAATCATTGTGCCGTCCCCCTTCCTTATCTGCGCAACGGGCGCGGGAAGCGCGATGGCTGAGCCTGAGATCGTCTTCGGGCCGCAGGCTAAGTGAAAAGGCAGGTAGCGGGTATGGTCCATGTGCAGCGGCGTAAAGATATGCTCCTGCGCATACACATCGAGAGGCTGGCCGGTGAGCCTTTCCACCAGCGCGCCCAGCGTGATGAAGTTGATGTCCGAGTATTCGAAGTGCGTTCCCGGCGCGGTGACCAGCGGGGAGGCGAAGGCGCGCCGAATGCCTTCGCCTTTGTCCGGCGCGGCGAGTCCCCATGCGTCTTTCAGGTCGATATCAGGCGGCAGGCCGGAGTAGTGCGTCAGCAACTCGCGCACCGTGACGTTCTGCTTGCCGTTGGCGGCAAACTCCGGCAGGTACTTCGCCACCGGGTCATCGAAGTCCAGCTTATGTGCTTCGTACAGTTGCATAATTGCCGTCGCCGTAACCAGGCACTTGGTAAGCGACGCCATGTCGAAGATAGTGCCGGTCGTCATCGGCTCGATCACAGGCTCCAGCGCGCGATTCCCATAAGCCTGCTCGAATACTCTCTTCCCATCATGGTTGATCAGCACCACTGCACCGGGCAGCTTCTTTGCTGCGATTGACTGTGTCACCAGCGCGGAGACGGCGCTGAAGTCCAGGCTGACCGCCGCATCCGTAGCAGCAGGTATCTTCGCTGTCTGCCCCACAGCAGGCTCTCCCCCCACTCCGCAAGCGCCAACAAACAGAGCTGCGATGAGCGCGACGACAGCAGCGCGCTTAGGCCGATCCTTCACGGGAGGAACCACGCTGGCAAGCGATCCGATCGCAAACGTCACGACCGCCCCGATGAGCACATACCAGGTGAACGCGATGTGCGGGATCGTCAGCGGTCCGAGCGCAATCGGCGCAGGATGCAGCCAAAGAATCAAATTAAGCGCGAACCCGCACACCATCCCAACGATCGCTCCCGTCTGGCTGGCATAGCGAGTCAGCGTACCCAGCAGGAACACCCCAAGCAGCGCGCCATAGGCCACCGACGCAATCGAGAGCCCCACCTCGACCACGTGGCCCTTGCCCCCGGCATGGACGCTGTACACCGCGACCGCGAACAGCACCAGCGCCCACACTACCGTGCTTGAACGCGAGATCAGCATCCGCTCGCGGTCCTCCGCCTGCGGCCGCCAATGCATGTAGAAGTCCACCACGGTCGTCGACGACAGCGAGTTCAGCGCCGCGCTCAAGTTGGACATCGCCGCGGCCAGAATCGCCGCCACCAGCAGCCCCGCGACCCCCACCGGCATCTCGCGCACAATAAACGTCGGGAATATTCTATCGGCGGATGCGAACGCCATCGGGTGCAGACCATAGAAGACATACAGCCCAGCCCCGATCAATAGAAACAACGTGAACTGTAGAAAAATCACCGCGCCGCTCGACAACAGCGCGATGCGCGATTCGCGAAGGTTGCGCGCCGCAAGCAGACGCTGCACCATCAACTGATCGGTTCCATGCGAAGCCATGGTCAAAAACGTCCCCCCCAGTACCCCCGCCCAGAACGTATAGCTCTGGCCGAGATTCAAGGCGAAGTGAAACATCTGGAACTTGCCGGCCGCGCTCGCCACAACATGAATCTGCGTCCATCCCCCGGGAACATGCGTCCCCAGTGTGGAGATCGCCACCACCGTCCCGCCAACATACAAAATCATCTGCACCACATCGGTCCAGATCACCGCCGCCATCCCTCCTTCAAACGTATAGAGCAGCGTCAGCGCGGAGATAATCCCGATCGACAGCACATCGCGTGTCCCGATCGCAATCCCCACCACGATCGACACTGCGAACACCCGCACTCCCTCCGCCGCCGCGCGTGTCAGCAGGAACAGCCCCGCCGTAACCTTATGTAGCGTCTGTCCGAAGCGTCGTTCGATCAATTGATACGCAGTCAGCATCTCGCCCTGAAAATACTTCGGCAGAAAGATCAACGCCACCACGACGCGCCCAACCATGTACCCGATGACGATCTGCAGAAATCCAAAATCCCCCGCGAACGCCACGCCCGGAATGCTGATGATGGTCAGCGTGCTCGTCTCCGCCGACACGATCGACAGCGCAATGGCCCACCACGGAATACTCTGGTCGGCGAGAAAATAGCTGCGCAGCGAACGTGCCGAAGCATCCTTACCGCCCCGAAAGCGCAGTCCAAACAGCGTAATCCCAATCAGGTAGACGACAATCAGCGCAAGGTCGAACGGATGCAGATGCGTCGGCAAAGAGGCTGCGGGCATGGTTGCAAGTGTATAGCGGCAATGGCGTGCGCCTGACATATGATGTCCGCTATGAGTCTGTTTCTCGCTATCGACGCAGGCGGCACAAACACCCGATGTCTGCTGGCCAGCGAAACTCAAATCCTCGGCCGCGCCTCCACCGGCAGCGTCAAGCTCATGCGCGTCAGCGAACCCGAAGCGACAACCCGCCTGCACGCCATGCTAGCCGAGCTCTTCACCGCAGCAGCCGCCGACCCGCGCAGTGTCACCCGGACTTGCATCGGGCTCGCGGGCCTCTCCATCAAAGCCGTCCGCGCCTGGGCCGAACTCGAGATCGGCTCCGTAGTGGGCGGAGACCTCCTTCTCTCCGGCGACGAGGAGATCGCGCTCGACGGGGCCTTCCGCGGCGGCTCCGGCATTCTCGTCATCGCCGGCACAGGCTCGAACGTCATGGGCCGTGCCGCCGACGGAGCCATGTACCACGCCGGCGGCTGGGGTCCCGCGCTGGGCGACGAAGGCTCCGGCTACTGGATCGGCCAGGAGTCCCTGCGCGCCGGCTTCTGGGCCCACGACCGCTCCGTCGCCACCACTCTGCTAACCGAAATCGCCGAATTCTGGAACCTCCAGTCCCTGGGC
Source organism: Edaphobacter sp. (assembly GCA_965277575.1). Lineage (GTDB taxonomy): Bacteria > Acidobacteriota > Terriglobia > Terriglobales > Acidobacteriaceae > Edaphobacter. The sequence goes on along the minus strand of CBDIDK010000002.1, from coordinate 634,043 downwards.
GAACTCGTCGAGCGCGCGAACCTGCGCCCCGGTCCCGACTTCGCCGAGCTCGCCCCTATCGTCCTGTGCTGCGCCGAGCAGGGCGACGAACTCGCAGCCGCCGTGCTCGACCGCGCGGGAGCCGAGCTCGCCGAGCAGGTCGCCCTCGTCGCTATCAAGATGAGCGAGTCCGGCGGCGACCGAGCCGTGCAGGTCGCCTGGACCGGCAGCATCCTCGAGCACATCGCACCGGTCCGATCGTCCATGATCGCAAACCTGCACACCTCATCGCCTTCACTCCATGTGATCGACACGCCCGCCGACCCGCTCGAAGGCGCACTCTGGCGTGCCCGCAGCAATCCTCGCCTCAACCCTGGCGCTCTACCGCCGACTCCCGCCCACGCAGCGAAAGCCCCCGCGCCACCGACGTAAATTCATTCCCGGCCACCACCCGCCGCGCCGTGAACCGGGCCTCGAAGATCCGCCGCACCGCAGGCACAAAGCTCGTTCCGCCCGTCAGAAAAACCTTGTCCACCTCTCCGGCCGCCACCCCGCTGCCATCGAGCAGCGCATCCACACATCCCTCGATCGACCGCAACTCCTCGCCGATCCATCTCTCAAAGTCCGTGCGCAACACAGGCGCAACGATATCCATACTTCCATCGCGAAATCGAAACTCGGCAGACTCGCTCCGCGACAGATCGACCTTCAGCCTCTGAACCGCCTGGTGAAGCTGATACCCCAGGTCTTCCTCCACCAGGTTCATCAACGCCGCGATCTTCTCCGGCTCCTGCGCTCTCGCCCGCGCGCTCTTCAAAATCTCCGTCACATTCCGCGTCTTCAGAAACGAGAGATAGTGCCATCGCTCAAGGTTCGCGTAGATCCACGCCGGAGCCGCCGGGATAACCGTCGCCGGACGGTCCGCGGCCTGCGCATACGAGCGCTCAAAGCTCTCCGATCCCAGCGCGGGCGACACCAGCCTGCGCACAATCCTCGCGTCGAAGCTGTCCCCCGCCAGCCCCAATCCGCTGTTGCCCAGCAGGTCCTTCGCCGTGCGGCCACGTGAGCGCACACCCGGCCCGACATGGATCAATGAGAAATCGCTGGTGCCTCCCCCGAAGTCGCCGATCAGAATCAGTTCGTCGTGATCGAGCGTCGATTCATACGCGTACGCCGCGGCAATCGGCTCCATCTCGAAGTCCACCGCATCGAATCCCGCATGGAGGAATGCAGCTCTCAGGCGTTCCACCGCGAAGGCATCGTCCCCTGCTGTCTCTGCCCCCACAAACCGCACCGGCCGCCCCACCGTCGCGCGTCGAATCGGGCGGCCGCACTGCTCTTCGGCGCGCACCCGCAGATCGGTCAGCATCCGGGAGATCAGGTCCTCGATCGCATATCTCCGCCCGAAGACCTCCGTTCCAGTCAGCGTCCGGCTGCTCAGATACGACTTCAACGACTGGATCAGCCGCCCCTTATGCTCGGCTTCCAGATAGCGCTCGATCGCCGCCGGCCCGGTGAAGCTCTTGATCTGGCTGCGCCCCGCCTGCTTGTGCTGCTCGAGATACAGCACAGAGCGAAACGATTCGGTGGCTCCTGACGCAGTGGGAAACGAGATCAACTCGACCGAGCCGTCCGGCCCACTCAGCGCGACCGAGCAGTTCGTCGTCCCAAAGTCGATCCCGACGGCAAGAGCATGGCTGTTGTCTGAAAGCATGGTCTTTTAGACTGCCAGATCGCCCGCTCCAGCGCAGCTTTCAAGCCAGCTTCGAACCAGCGAAACAACCCTCGGCAGCCGATTACCGAAACAACCCCGCTCCGGACGGGGGCCCATCCGCTCCACCTATCGCGACCCGGTCGCACCCGGCATCGGAAGCCCCAGTTCACTGGCCAGCGGAAGAGTGTGTATATCGGACCACTGCCGCTGCGCGCTCCTCAGCTTATCGCTGCGCGCCAGCCATATTCCAATGGTGTAGTCGTAGTGCTCCAGCACCGGCCGCAGCCCGTACGCCCGGTTCGAGCGGTACCAAGCCTGCTCATACAGGTCGCGCAGCAGCGAGTAGGTATCGATGATGTCCTGTATACGCCCATTGATGCCGTTGATGTCGGACAGCTCGCTCGCAACCGCCGCCCGCTGCTTCTTGTCCGTGCCGTTCTGCATCGCATACGCGCGCTGGTATCCTTCGGCAATCTCTTCGGTCAGTTGAAACTTCAGCCCGATCAAGTCCATGCGCCGCGCACCCAGCTCCAGCGCGTCGATCGCGTCCTCTTCGCGAAGCGAACTCGCACCCTGCGGATAAGTATGCGCAGGATCGTATCCCGCAGCTCTCGCCGACCCCGCAGTTCCATCCGATCCCCCGGCCTCCCCCGATTCGGCAGGCTCCGCAGTCCTCTCCACGCGCACCATCACCGGTGCGGCCGCCCGGGCCTGCGCAATCAGCGTAAGCGCGCGCTCCGCATGAAGCCGCAGATCATGCGCATACGGCCTCACCTGCGTCCCAATCCGCATCCCGTCCTGCGACATCGGGTCCAGCCAGAAGATGCTGTTGCTCCCGTCGCCCTCCTTCGCCTCGTTCTTCAACACCGCATGGGCAAGCATCATCTCCTTCTGCGCCTCGTTCAGCGCGCCCGTCGCATCCCCATGGAACACCTGCGCATAGCTGTTCTGGAACGCTGGAATCGATGCCTCGCCCTTCTGCCACGCCGCCGCGGCGCCAAACAGGATGCCGTACCAGTCCTGGTTGAACAGTCCCTCGCCATCATCGTTCCATATCGTATTCAGTTGCCCGGTCGAGCCCAGCCGCTGCCCGTCCGCCGTAAACCGCTGTATGTTCGCCAGCGCCAGGTTGTTGTCCGGATACACCTTGCGAAAGTTATTCACGCTCGGCGCAACCCACGTCTCAAATCCCGCCTTCGAAAACGGCGTCAGAAACCTGTCGTACCCCCGCGCCTCCGGGTTATACACCCACGCAATCGCAATCGTCGAATCCTTGAACGTCTGCGGCAGCGTCTTCAGCAGGTCGGGCGAGTCCTGCGCAATGTCTCCCCAGAACAGCAGCCTGCGATGCAGCGGCTTCAACGCAGCGGCAATCCGCTGCAGAAAATCCAGATACACCGCCGCCAGCCCGCGCGAGTCCACATCCGCCTTCGTCTGGCCCAGCCCCAGGTCCACCGTCTCATCCGCGCCGATGTGCAGGAACGGTCCGGGATAAAGCGCCGCCAGCTCGGTAAACATCTGCGTGATCAGCGCAATCGACCCCGGCTGCCCCGGCGCCAGCACCGCTCCGTGCGGCGTCTCCGCCAGCGGCTGATACTGCTCCCACGTCAGGTTGTGGTGAAGGTGGCCAAACGCCTCCTGCTCCGGCACGATCGTCACATGGTAGGGCTTGGCATAGGCGACCAGCTCCGCAGCCTCTACAGCGGTCACACTGCCCGGAGGTGCCATCAGCGGATTCGACGCGTACTGCTGCGTGTGCTCGAAGTACGGCGAATAGAGATTGACCTTGTAGGCAGCCAGGGTCCGGATCAGCCGCTTCTGAAACTCCAGCGTCGTAATCGGCCCGCGCGAAAGATCGTCGTCCAGCCCGCGATACTTCATCGCCGGCCAGTCGCGAATCTCGGCAGCGTGCAGAATCGCCCCGGGCCCGTTTCCTTGGATCATCTGCTTCACCGTCTGTGCGCCGTAGAAGACCCCCTCGGCCGTCGCTCCCACCACCGTCAGGCGCCCCGCCGTAGCCGAAATCACATAGCCCTCCGGCCGCATCTCGGCGGTAAAGCTCGCCACAGGGTGCTCGGCGAGCCGAACCAGCTCAATCTCGAAACCTCCCCGCGCCCCGACCGGAATCGCATGGGCCTCGATGGAGGAAGCAAGGTCCTCGGCCGCAAACTGGTCCTCCGACCCCGCCGCGCACCCATGGCACACAACTCTTACCCCATGGCTCAAAGCCTGATCGGCCACAGCCCCCACCTCGCGCGGGAAGGGAATCAGCTTCAACGCCGGCTGTGCGAAGGCAGTCACACTAAGGAAGGAAAGCAACCATACTGCAGCCGATCTGAAAACGTTCATAGGACAACGGTAAATCAAGGCGATGCGCACGCGGAACCCGGCTCAACCTGCGTCCAACCCGAAGCCGCGCGGCCACACCCCGCAACCTGTTTTCACAGGAAATATGAATCATATTATTCCTCTGTTCACATCCGTTTGGAACAATGCAGGGAAAGAGCAAAGGGGAGAAGATCGGCAAGGGCTGCAAGGCTCCACTCATCGTCTCGTCTGTCCTTCTGCCTTTTCAAATCTTGCGAGGTTCCATGACGAAGCAACTACGAGCGACTTTGGCAGCGATAGTGGTCATCAGTTCCATATCGCTACAAGCGCAGACGAGCACGGCCGCCAACAAAAGGGCAGCCACAAAAAAGACCGTCCACCGAAAGGCTCACGTCGAGACATCGACCGAACGCCAGATCCGCGAACTGCGTGAGCAGATGCTGAGCCAGCAGTCGCAGATCGACGAGCTGAAGCAGCAGAACGCCGATAAGGACGCGCGTCTCGCGGCAGCCCAGCAGTCGGTACAGGGTGCGGAAGCTACCGCAGCCACCGCCACTGCCAAAGCCGACACCCTCAGTTCCACCGTCTCGGCAAACTCCGACGCCGTCACGGCGCTCAGCAGCTCTGTCACCGACCTCAAATCCACCACCGTCGGCATGGCCCAGACCATCAGCGACACAAAGAAGAACGTGATGGAGCAGCTCGAGTCTCCCCTGGCGTTGCACTACAAGGGAATCACCATTACACCGGTTGCCTTCTTCGCGGCTGAATCCGTTTACCGTCAGCGCGCTCTGAATGCGGATGTCAACACCCCATTCAACGCCACCCCCTTCCCCGGCGCGGCGCAGGCCCACACCAGCGAGTTCAACTTCTCCGGACGTCAGAGCAGAATCGGAGCCCTGATGGTCGGCAACACCGGACCCTTCAAACTGTCCGGCTACGTCGAAGCTGACTTCCTCTCCGCGGGCGTAACCAGCAACAGCAATCAAAGCAACAGCTACACCTTGCGCCAGCGCCAGATCTGGGGTCAGGCTGCATTGAACAACGGCTTCACCGTCACCGGCGGTCAGATGTGGTCGCTCGTCACCGAGACCAAGAAGGGAACTGACAACCGGACTGAAAATCTCCCGGCGACCATCGACGCGCAGTACCATGTCGGCTTCAGTTGGGAGCGTCAGCCCGGCGTACGCTTCCAGCAGAAGATCGGTGGCTTTACCGGTGCCCTCGCACTCGAAAACGCCGAGATCATCTACTCGGCGACCAATGCCAACTCCAACTTCTTTATCGGCAACGCGGGCGCAGGCGGCGGTTTGTATGATTCGGTCGCGAACTACTCCAGCAACGTCGCTCCGGATGTCATCGTCAAAGGTGCGTACGATCTCCCCCATGCTCACTTTGAGCTCGGCGGTCTCGCCCGCTTCTTCCGCGACCGTTACTACCCCAACCAGACGCTCGCCACTGCATCCTCGGCCGGAGCCCAGAATAATACCAAGGTCGGTGGCGGCTTCTTCGCCAACGCCCGTGTATCGCCCTCCCACTACGCCGACTTGGGCGTTCACTTCCTCGGCGGCACCGGTGTAGGCCGTTACGGCACCTCCACCCTGCCCGATACCACCGTTCACCCCGATGGCACCCTCGCTCCGATCAAGAGCTATCAGGGCCTGGTCTCGGTCGAGCTGCACCCCATGAAGAAGCTTGATCTCGACCTCTACACCGGTGCCGAATACGCGCAGCGCACCGTCTACCTCAGCACCCTCGGCTCCTCAGCAGGTAAGCTGATCGGCTACGCCCCCATCACCATCAACAACTCCGCCTGCAGCACCGAAGGTCTGCCCGCGACGCCCGGTTCGGGTCTTGGCAGCATCGGTGTGGCCGGCGCCCCACCCTACAGTCCCGCCGGAAGCTGCGGAGCCGCAACCCGGGCCGTAATCGAAGGCACAGCCGAGTTCGTCTACCGCTTCTACGACAGCCCCAAATACGGCCGCCTGCAGTATGCCATGCAGTACAGCTATCTCACACGCGAAGCCTGGACCGGAATTGGCGGAGCCCCCAAGGGCACCAACAACATGGTCTTCACCTCCATGCGTTACTACATCCCGTAGACAGCAGTCCGCGAAAAAAAAAGGGACACCCTTCGGGGTGTCCTTTTTACTGCTCGCAATCACCCGCATATTCGAGTGGTGCGACCAATCTTTGATAGGCTTCTAGGGTTGGCACTCCGCCCGCGCGCAGCTCTCCGAAAAGGTGACAAACCCCATGATGCTCGACGAAAACAGATTGTTTCCAGCCGACAGCGCATCGCGCTCAATCGCCGTGTCCCTCTACAAGACAGTACGCGACCTGCCCATCCTGTCCCCCCACGGCCACACCGACCCCCGCTGGTTCGCCGAAGATCACGCCTTCCCCAACCCCTCCGCGCTCTTCATCCAGCCCGACCACTACGTCTTCCGCATGCTCTACTCGCAGGGCATCTCGCTCGAATCCCTCGGCATCCCCCAAACCGACGCCCACGCCCACGCCGACCCCCGCGAGGTCTGGCGCATCTTCGCCCGCAACTACTATCTCTTCCGCGGCACCCCCACCCGCCTCTGGCTCGACCACGCCTTCTCCAGCCAGTTCGGCCTCACCGACCGCCTCAACCCCGAGAACGCCGACCGCTTCTACGACACCATCGCCGAAAAGCTCAACACCCCCGAGTTCCGCCCCCGCGCCCTCTTCGATCGCTTCAACATCGAGGTCCTCGCCACCACCGACACCCCCCTCGACACCCTCGAATTCCACCAGGCCATCAAAGCCTCCGGCTGGAAGGGCAGAGTCCTCCCCACCTTCCGCCCCGACTCCGTCATCGACGCCGAGTACACCGGCTTCCTCCAGAACATCGAACAACTCGGCCACATCACCGGCGAGGACATCGGCACCTGGCACGGCTACCTCAACGCCCTCCGCAACCGCCGAGCCTTCTTCAAGAAAAATGGCGCAACCGCCACCGACCACGGCCACCTCACCGCCCAGACCGCCGACCTCGACCCCGCCGCCGCCGCCTCCCTCTACGGCCGCATCCTCTCCGGCCGCTCCGTCCCCCAGGAGCAGGAGATCTTCCAGGCCCAGATGCTCACTGAGATGGCCGGCATGTCCATCGAAGACGGCCTCACCATGCAGCTCCACCCCGGCTCCATCCGCAACCACAACCGCGCTGTCTACGAAAAATTCGGCCGCGACAAAGGCGCCGACATCCCCTCCCCCACCGAGTACGTCCGCGCTCTCCGCCCCCTGCTCAACCGCTATGGCAACGACCCCCGCCTCACCTTCATCCTCTTCACCCTCGACGAGTCCACCAACTCCCGCGAGCTAGCCCCCCTCGCCGGCCACTATCCCGCGCTCAAACTCGGCCCACCCTGGTGGTTCAACGACTCCCCCGAGGGCATGATGCGCTTCCGCGAACAGGCCACCGAGACCGCAGGCTTCTACAACACCGTCGGCTTCAACGATGACACCCGCGCCTTCCTTTCCATCCCCGCCCGCCACGACGTAGCCCGCCGCATCGACTGCGCCTTCCTCGGCCGCCTCGTCGCCGAGCATCGCCTAGACGAAGACGAGGCCTTCGAGCTCATCCAGGACCTAACCGTCAACCTCGTCCGCAAGGCCTACAAGCTATAGGTCGCGGATGCACTTCATTCCCTATCCCGACCAACGGGAGGGGATATGCAGTAGATGTTGTCAAGACCGGAATACATGGCACGAAGTGCCCGCCCCACGCGGAGTGGGCCCGTCCGGCAGGACAGCTTTATCGTGTATACCCATGCGAAAGTTCTGGCGTCCCCGACAAGATTCGAACTTGTGTCTTCGCCATGAGAGGGCGGTGTCCTGGGCCGGGCTGGACGACGGGGACGGCGCAGCGTGACGGCGCTTCCTCGTCACCCTCACCTCCTGCAACGCTAGCAACTCAGCCCTGCCCTGTCAAAAATCCACCGCAACCCTCGCGCACACGGCATACTGGAGGCAACCAGCCTTATGCCCCCGCCCGCCCGCGCCTTCCGGTATCTCGACGCCCTCACCACCGCCTTCGTCGTCATCCTGCTCGTCTCGAACCTCATCGCCCAGAAGGTCTGTCTGCTCGGCCCCTTCCACATCGGCCGCCTGTCGTTAGGCCCCTTCGCCGTCAGTGGAGCGGTCATCCTCTTTCCCATCACTTACATCTTCGGCGACGTCTTCACCGAGGTCTACGGCTTTGCCGCCTCCCGCCGAGCCATCTGGCTGGGCTTCTTCGGCACCGCGCTCCTCTATCTCATCGGAGCCATCGTCATCGCCCTTCCCGCCGCGCCTGGCTGGGCGAACCAGCAGGCCTTCGCCACCGTCTTCGGCTTCATCCCCCGCATCCTCGCCGCCAGCCTCATCGCCTTCTGGGCGGGTGAGTTCGCCAACTCCTACACCATGGCACGCCTCAAGCTCGTCACCAACGGACGCATGCTCTGGACCCGCACCATCGGCTCCACCATCGTCGGCCAGGCGGTCGATACGGTCCTCGTCATCGTTCTCACCTTCGGCGGCATCTATCCCGTCCGCATCCTGCTCAACATCATCGCAACCGGTTACGCGCTCAAGGTCGCGTACGAAGTCCTCGCCACTCCCGTCACCTACCTCGTCATCAACTGGCTCAAACGAGCCGAGCGCTCCGACGCCTTCGATCGCCACCAGAACTTCAACCCCTTCTCCCTGACGGGAAAGAAGAGTTTTGCGGAAGGAAACAGCCTCGACGTCTGACCCGAATCCCCACGCTCGCGTCCCAACCCTGTCCGCCTCACGCCGCGACTCTCATCTCCCAGGCAGGCATTATGTAAATTTCGCGCCGTACCTCAAATTCCGCACCCTTCCAAAATGCAGAGCATCTAAACTGAAATTCCCGAGATGTTTCAGACCAGACATTCAATCGCGGAGGTTCGCGCTGAAGCAACTTGCTTTACCCTTTGCGCGTATCGCCCGGCGGCTGCCAGCATCGCTGTTCGTTTCTGATAGTCCAGTTTCAAGTTTTAAGGAGAAGCACTGTGTTCCTGATCGTCAAATACCGCCGCCTCCTTCCATCTCTCGCCTGTGCGGCCGCCGCTCTTCTCGTGGGCTGCAAAGCAGCCGCCCCGCCCGCCCCCGCATTTCAGGCCATGCCCGTCATGGTCGCCCCCGTTACTTTCTCCCCCGTCCCCAACTCCGACACCTACGTCGCCACCATCAAGAGTCGGCGCTCCGCCACCCTGCAGCCGCAGGTCAACGGCAACCTCACCAAAATCCTCGTCAAGTCAGGCGACCTCGTCAAAGCCGGTCAGCTCCTCATGCGCATCGACCCCTTGAAGCAGGCGGCGGCGGTGGAGTCGCAGGAGGGAACCCAGGCGCAGAAAAAAGCCGTCTATCAATACACGAAGACTGAGGAAGACCGCCAGCGCAAACTCTTCGAGGCCGGCGTCGTCTCGCGCGATGCGTACGACCAGGCCACCCAGGCCTACCAGAACGCCAAGGGCGACTACGAAGCCAACGCCGCGCTCACCAACACCCAGAAAGAGCAGCTCGCCTACTACGAGATCCGCGCCCCCTTCAACGGCATCGTAGGCGACATCCCCGTCCACCTCGGCGACTACGTCTCGCCCACCACCATCCTCACCACCGTCGACGAAAATGCCGACCTCGAAGCCTACATCTACATCCCAACCGAACGCGCCTCGCAGATCCGCAAGGGCCTCCCCGTAGCCATCCTCGACAACAGCGGCAAGGTCCTCGTCAAATCCACCATCAGCTTCCTCTCCCCGCAGGTCGACAACGGCCTGCAAAGCATCCTCGCCAAGGCCGAGATCCCCCGCACCGCCGAACTCCTCCGCAACCAGCAGCTCGTCAACGCCCGCATCACCTGGAGCACCTCCCCCAAGCCCACCATACCCATCCTGGCCGTCAGCCTCGTAGGCGGTCAGTCCTTCGTCTTCGTCGCCTCCCCTAAAGCCAATGGCTACGTCGCCCATCAGGTCCCGGTCACCCTCGGCGAGACCGTCGGCAACACCTATCCCGTCCTGAGCGGCCTCAAACCGGGCGAAAAGGTCATCACCTCAGGCCTGCAGTTCCTCCAGGAAGGCGCACCCGTCAAGCCTATGGGCTAGACCCGGTCAACTTGTCAACTTATGGAAGCTCTGATAATTCTTCAGGTTTTGAAGGGGCGTGGTTTTAGCCGCGCCGTAACCCAAGGCAAATGCAACGGGCTTTAGCCCCTGGGGGAGTGCTCATCGGAAGCCAGCAGACTTAGTCAGACCTGGTAAGTGGCCTCAGGTCATATCGCTCTGAGTCCTCGCATTAAGCTATCTTCGCGTCGGTCGGTTCGACCTCGCATCGTCTTTCCGCTCCACCATCGGGCCACCTGCCCCGGCTAGAGGTCAAACTTGTTCGTAGACTTTTTCATTCGCCGCCCGATCTTCGCCACGGTCTGCGCGCTCCTCATCGTGCTCGCCGGCGCGGTCTGCATCCCGACCCTGCCGATCTCGCTCTACCCCGAGCTCGCGCCCCCCCAGGTCGTCGTCACTAGCAACTACATCGGCGCCAACTCCAAAGACGTCGAATCGGCCGTCACCATCATCCTCGAACAGGCCATCAACGGCGTCGAGGGCATGCGCTACATCAGCTCCACCAGCTCCAACGACGGCACCTCGGCCATCACCATCACCTTCAACACCGGCTACGACCTCAACATCGCCGCCGTCGACGTCCAGAACCGCGTCGCCACCGTGCAGGGCCGCCTCCCCGCCGTCGTCAACAACACCGGCATCACCATCACCAAGGCCAACTCCAACTTCGTCTTCGCCGCCGGCTTCATCTCGCCCGACCACTCGCTCTCCCAGGCCTTCATCTCCAACTACCTCGACGTCTACGTCAGCGATGCGCTCAAGCGCGTCCCCGGCGTCGGCGCGGTCATCATCTTCGGCGAGCGCAAGTACGCCATGCGTCTCTGGCTCGATCCCAACCGCCTCGCCGCACGCGGTCTCACCGCCCTCGATGTCACCAACGCTCTCGCGCAACAGAACGTCGAGGTTCCCGCCGGACAGCTCGGCCAGGCTCCTTCCGATCCCAAACAGACCTTTCAAATGGCCGTCCGCGTCATTGGACGATTCGACGATCCACGGCAGTTCGACAACATCGTCATCAAGAACGATCCCGTCAATGGCGGCGTCGTCCTCTTCAAAGACATCGGCCGCTCCGAGCTGGGCGCTGAAACCTACAGCACGGCGTTGAAATACTCCGGCGGAGACGCCATCGGTGTCGGCGTCCAGCAGCTCTCGAACGCCAACGCCCTCGATGTCGACAAGCGTTGCCGCGCCGTGCTCGCCGAGCTGCAGAAGAACTTCCCCCCTGGCATGAAGGGCATCATCGCCGTAGACACCACCCTCGTCATCGGCGAGTCGGTCAATGAGGTCGTCACCACCATCGGCGAAGCCATCGTCATCGTCATCCTCGTCATCTTCCTCTTCCTGCAGGACTGGCGCGCCACCATCATCCCCGCCGTTACCATTCCCGTCTCGCTCATCGGCACCTTCGCCTTCATCAAGATCTTCGGCTTCTCCATTAACTCGCTCACCCTCTTCGGCATCACCCTCGCCACCGGCCTCGTGGTCGACGACGCCATCGTCGTCATCGAAAACGTGCAGCGCCATCTCTCCGGCCACGCCACCCTGCCCGAACGCTCCGAGCTCACCGAACCCGACCCCTACGCGCCCGACACCGTGGCCAACCACACGTCCACCGGCAAGGGCATGGAGGCCACCTCGGACGATCCCCATCAGGCCACCAGCATCGCCATGGCCGAGGTCACCAGCGCCGTCATCGCCACCTCGCTCGTGCTCATCTCCGTCTTCATCCCGGTCAGCTTCTTCCCCGGCACCACCGGCATCCTTTACAAGCAGTTCTCGCTCACCATCGCCTTTTCGATCGCCATCTCCGCCTTCAACGCGCTCACCCTCTCGCCCGCCCTCGCCGCCATCCTCCTCCGCCCGGAGCAGAAAAAAACCGGCATCATGGGCTTTCTTCTCAACCCGGTCGAACGCCTCATCCAGTGGGTCATCCGGGCCTACGCCCGCGCCGTCACCTTCGTCGTCCGCATCCGTTACGTGATGCTGCTCCTCTTCGCCGCGGCCCTCGCAGCCACGGCCTTCATGTACAACCACGTCCCCACCGCCTTCATCCCGCAGGAAGACCAGTCCTACTTCCTCATCATCATCCAGACCCCTCCCGGAGCCTCGCTCAGCTACACCAGCGAGTTTGCCGACCGCGTCTCGGCCGTGGTCCGCAAGAATGATGGCGTCTTCGGCACCTTCTCCGTCATGGGCTTCTCGCTCTCCGGCGGCAGCTCGCCCAACTCCGGCCTCATCTTCGCCCCGCTCAAACCCATCAATGACCGCACCAAAATGGGCGGCAAGTACACCGCCAGGGCCATCGTCGCCGATGTCGGGCCCAAACTCTTCGGCGTCCCCGGCGGCATCGCCTTCGCCGCCGAGCCCCCCGCCGTCTCCGGCATCGGCACCGTCGGCGGCTTCCAGTTCATCCTCCAGGATGGAGGCCGCAATACCTTCGGCGACATCGACCGCGTAGCCCATACCCTCGTCGGAGCCGCCCGTTCCCCCGACTCCGGGCTCACCGGCATGAACACCACCTTCACCTCCAACGACCCGCAGCTCCAGGTCACCATCGACCGCCAGAAGGCCGAGACCGTCGGCGTCCCCTTCAGCCAGATCACCGCCGCCCTCGGCACCTTCATGGGCTCCAGCTACGTCAACGACTTCAACTTCAACAACCGCTCCTACCGCGTCTACGTCCAGGCCGACCAGCAGTTCCGCCGCAACGCGGGAGATCTTCGCCAGTATTACGTCCGCTCCAACACCAACCAGATGATCCCGCTCGACAATCTGGCCACCGTCACTGAGACCTCCGGTCCCCAGGTCATCGACCACTACAACCTCTTCCGCTCCGCCGAGATCGACGGCTCGCCCGCCCCCGGCCTCAGCTCCGGCCAGGGCCTCGACGCGATGGTGAAGCTGTTCAACAAGTACAAGATCCAGGGCATGACCTACTCCTGGACCGGCCTCGCCCTCGAAGAGGTAGAGTCCGCCGGCAAGGCCATCATCATCTTCGGCCTCGGCCTGCTCGTCGTGTACCTCACCCTCTCGGCCCAGTACGAATCCTTCGCCCTGCCGTTCATCATCCTCCTGGCCGTCCCCACGGCGCTGCTCGGCGCGCTCTCGCTCGTCGCCGCCCGCGGCCTGGTCGACGACGTTTACGTCCAGATCGGCCTGGTCATGCTCATCGGCCTCTCGGCCAAAAACTCCATCCTCATCGTCGAGTTTGCCGAGCAGCTCCTCGGCCAGGGCAAATCCATCATCGAAGCCGCCATCGAAGCCGCCGAGCTTCGCCTGCGCCCCATCCTCATGACCTCGATCGCCTTCATCCTCGGCGTCCTCCCCCTCTACTTCGCCACCGGCGCCGGAGCCTACGGCCGCCACTCCGTCGGCACCGCCATCGTCGGCGGCATGATCCTCTCCACCCTCCTCAACCTCTTTTTCATCCCCGTCCTCTACGTCATCCTCAAAACCCTCCTCGCCCGCTTCTCCGGCCGCTCCAAAGTCGTCCGCGACAATAAGCTCACCCCGCCCCAACCCACCAACTAGGCCGAATTTGCTGACTGTCTAAGGCAAACCTGGACACGTTGGAACACAGTGGGTGCCCCATCTTCGGCGCGCCTTTTGCGCCTAAGGCGGGGCATCGAGCGAAAGCTCGACCGCTGTCCGCCGGAGCCGCACCCCACCCAGCCGACCCACTGAATCGAAGACGTCTTACTTCTGTACTTCGACTTACCTGCCGAAACCGCTGTATTCGCCCTTTCTTGTCCTCCCAACGAAAATCTTCAAAAAAGCTGGCGTACTTTTCGTCCCGCGGAGGGCGTCGAACCGCTGTCCACGTTTGCCACACATCCCACCACAAAATCACCACACCATGGCCATGCGCTGCACCCCACAAACCACAAAATCCCCAACAAAACCGACCTTTTCTCCATGCGGGCTTTTTCCTCCCGCAACCCGGTGTTTTAGCCGCCCCGGGTTGCATATAAATGCGATAAGCCCTGAGTAATCATTCATATAGACGAAGCCGTCAACCTCTGCCAATCTCATGACTGGAGATTCAGCCCAGATGAGCGCCGCCGAAGCCGCACTGACCCAAACCTTCCTGATGTGTCCCCCAAAGCTCTACGACGTCACTTACGTCATCAACCCCTGGATGACCGGTAACCTCCATGCTTCCTCACAGTTACGGGCAGCCGAGCAGTGGCAGTGCCTGTACGAGGCGGTCACCGGCATCGCCGAAGTCGTCCTCATCGAGCCCCAGCCCGGCTCCCCCGACATGGTCTTCACCGCCAACGCCGGCCTCGAACACCACGGCAAAGTAGTCTTAAGCAGCTTCTTCCACCCCGAACGCCAAGCCGAAGAAAAGCACTTCCGCGCCTGGTTCCACACCGCCGGCTACCACGTCCTCGACGTTCCCCGCACCACTCCATTTGAAGGCGAAGGAGACGCCCTCTTCTCCGCCGATGGCACACGCCTCTGGGCCGGCTATGGTCCCCGCAGCCTCGCCTCAAGCCATCGAATACTTCGCGATACCTGGAACATCGAGGTCACACCGCTGCACCTCATCGACCCACGTTTCTACCATCTCGATACCTGCTTCGCTCCACTCGAAAACGGCTGCATCATGTACTTTCCAGATGCCTTCGACCGCTCGTCCCTGAACGAAATCGAAGCATTCTATCCGACGGGAAAGCGCATCATCGTCAGAGCGGAAGACGCGCTCCGTTTCGCCTGTAACGCAATAAACGTAGGCAGCACGATTATTCTAAACGAGATAAGCCGCGCCCTCACATGTCAACTCGAGTCGTGCGGCCTACACGTCATACCAGTGAATCTCAGCGAATTTCTGAAGGCAGGCGGCGCAGCCAAATGCCTGACGATGAAGCTGAACCCGCCTATCCACCAGGCCAAGGCAGGAATAATTCATACTAGAGTCCTTCAGCAATCACCGTTTCATACGCCGGCAGCGTCAGAAAATCCATGAACACCGGTGCTCGGACCAAGGTCCGCATCAAGTCCGCAGCGCGCGCATATGCTGTGTAACGCTCAGCATCGACACGGGCCTTTGCGAACTCGAGTTCCTCTGCGATCACCTCTTCCACCAGTCCCACCGTGACCGGCAGACCGTCGTCCATCACCGCGTGGTGATGCACCCACTGCCAAAGCTGTGCCCTGCTGATCTCCGCCGTTGCCGCATCTTCCATTAAGTTGAACAGCGGCACACACCCGATTCCGCGCAGCCACGCCTCGACATACCCCAGTCCCACCGCTACATTCTGGCGTACGCCGGCTTCTGAAATCGACCCCTCCGGAATCTGCAGCAGATCGTCCGCGGTCACCTGAAAATCCGTCAATTGCTTATCAATCTGATTCGGCTGCGGCATCACCCGGTTGAAGACCTCCATTGCCACCGGCACCAGCCCCGGATGTGCAACCCAGGTGCCATCGTGCCCGTCCGTCGCCTCCCGCTCTTTGTCCGCGCGCACCTGCGCCAGCGCGTTGTTATTTGCCACCGGGTCCGTCTTGATCGGGATGAACGCACTCATTCCTCCCATCGCGCTCACGCCACGTCGGTGACACGACTTAATCGCAAGCTTCGAGTAGCTCCGCATGAAATGCGTGGTCATCGTCACCTGCGCGCGATCCGGCAGCAGCATGCTTGTGTTCCCGGAAAATTTTTTAATGAAGCTGAAGATGTAATCCGAACGTCCACAATTCAAACCGGCCGAATGGTCTTTGAGCTCCCATAAAATCTCGTCCATCTCAAATGCCGCCAGAATGGTCTCAATCAGCACCGTAGCCTTGATCGAGCCGGCCGGAATCGCCAGATCAATCTCCGCCTTGATGAAGACGTCGTTCCAAAGCCGCGCCTCCAGGTGACTCTCCATCTTCGGCAGGTAGAAGTAAGGCCCTGAGCCACGGCTCAGCAACTCCTTTGCGTTATGAAAGGCATACAGGCCGAAGTCGAACAGCGATCCCGACATCGGCTCCCTATCGACGATCAGGTGCCGCTCCTCAAGGTGCCAGCTGCGAGGGCGAACAAACAGCACAGCCGGATGCTCATTCAGCGTGTAACTCTTGCCGGTCTTCTCATCCTTGAACGTAATGGTCCGCCGAACCGCATCTCGGAGGTTAATCTGTCCCTCTATCACGTTGTCCCAGGTAGGCGTGGTCGAATCCTCGAAATCCGCCATGAACACCTTCGCGCCGCTGTTCAGTGCGTTGATGACCATCTTCCGCTCCACCGGGCCAGTGATCTCGACGCGGCGGTCGAGCAAGTCTGCAGGCAGCGGCGCAACCGTCCACTCGCTCTCACGAATCCTTCTGGTTGACTCCGGGAAATCCGGCCGCTCGCCCGCATCGAGCCTCTTCTGGCGCGACGCGGGCTGCCAACGAATCCTTCCGCCGCTGGTTGAACGTGCGCTGCAATCCGACTGTAAACGCCATAGCCTCGGGAGTCAGAACCTCCGCGTGGCGCGCTCCCATCGGAACTGCAAATTCGACACCGTCATACTGCTCTGTCATGTTCCTCTGCCTATAAGCACATCTCGCGAATCTTTACTCGAATCGCAGATGGACCTCTCCCGCTGTCGAGAACTTGACGTCCACGCTGGAGCTCGCATCGGCCAGCGAAACTCCGGTCCAGCTTCCGGTCGTCACCCACTGGCCAGCCTTCAGACCGCCTGTTCGCGCAGCCCCTTCGCTGGCAAGCCAGGGCAGTAGACGCATTAGGTCGCCTGACGTATTTGATCCCGTCCGTTCCACCCGAACCACGCCGTCGACGACCAGTGTCACCCTTTCGGCGGAAAAATCGATACTCCGCCAATTTGGATAGGCCGGTCCGAACACAAACCCGCCATGCATCTGCAGGTCGGCTATCATCGACAGACGCGCCGCCTGCGTCGGATCTGCCAGCCCGCTCTCCAGCACCTCGATCGCTGGGTGGCAACTGGCAATCGCCGCGATCACCTCGTCGCGCGTATACGCAGTCTCCCTCGCAGGCAGGTCGTATCTCATCAGGAAGGCGATCTCCGCCTCCAGGCCGCGGAAACGATGTAAACCTGCACTCAACAGAGCCCCATCGTCAGCGATCCATGCCAGCGGCATCGGCGCGAACATCGGCACCGCCTCCGCCGTTGGCGCACCCACCTTCCATCCGCCGACAGCTCCATACGTCAGCGAAAGTCTGTCCTGGACGAAGTAAGCTTCATCCAGCGAGACCGGCTGCAGTTTCTCCGGCAAATCCGCGAGTGGTGTTTTCGTCCTGCGGGCGCTCAGCAGCATCGCCGCCGCATCGATCAATTCTTGTTCCCGGGCTTCAGTCATCATTGCCACAGTGTCTCGCACGCGGCTGGTTCCTGTCACACCTGCATTCCACGCGATCACTTCGCCTCAGGATTTTTCCCCAGACTCAGGAGGTTCGCAAATAATCGGTACGCCCCAGGAACCCCCTCCGGAAGCTCTCGATAAAGCGCATAGGCAACATAGACGTAGGTTCCCTTTCCGGTTCGTGCCACCAGCAATCCGCCCTTCTGCGGGTCCTGACCCGGATCGTGGGTCTCGAGCACAGGCTCATAATGCGGGTCCCAGGTCGCCAGAAACCCATGCCCCCGCTCCTCTACCCAGCCATCGAAGTCCCGCTCCGTAATTCGATTGGGCCAGTTCAGCAGCGGAGCCTGGGGCGCCAGCAAACGCACGGGCGCTTTTTCATCCACGACCTTCTCCGCGTCTCCAAGCGAATAGGGATAAGGGCCATAGTCGAACTGGCCCAGGTTGTACTGGACAACCACGACGCCACCGTTCCTGGCATAGTCGAGCAGGTGCCCATTGGCCGCGGCAAGTCCTGGATGCGCCGCATAGGCCCGCACTCCCAACAACACCACGTCATATGCCGACAGATTGCCGCGAGCGATATCATCCATCGTCAACGTCGTGGAATGCACTCCCAGGTTCTCCATCGAGGCCTGCACCTCGTCCCCCGTTCCGGGCAGATACCCCACCTTCAATCCAGGAGCAACCTTTACCTGTACCGCCCGCGCGGTATACGTCGCAGGCCGATAGAGATTGGCCGGCAGCATACCCGCATACCCGACCGTCTTGTACCCCTCGCGATACTCTTTTCCGCCGAAACTGGCCACGGCAGTCATCGTGTAGGCCGTTTCGGCCATCCTCCCTGGAGTCACCACGAAGGGGACCGCCGCCTCGTCCCCATCCTTGGCCAGCGAAAACGAAGCCGCCGCCGGAGCCGCTGCCCATCCTGCCGGCAAATCCAGCTTTACGGTACCTGCCGCCGCGCCCTTCACATTGCTCCGCACCGTCGCGGTCACCGTCAGGGTCTTCTCGGTCAGCGGCACCACACCCGCTGCGGGCGACACAGCCACCGAGATCGCGGGAGTCACCACCAGCGGCTCGTACACCGTTCCGAGCCCCGTCACCCGGTGCAACGTCTGCACCATCTCTCCCAGCCGAATCTCTGTCCCGTCGTAGTCCACCGTGACCCACGCCGTAAGGGGCGGCAACGGCAGGGAAGCGTTGCGCATGGCCGGGTCGTGTACATCGTAGTAGGCCTGAGCGATCCCGGGCCGGTTGAACGGCGGACGCGTAACTTCGGCATCGTCCGGCAGCTTGACGGTATATCGCTGGTCGAAACCGCTGCCATTGGAGATCATGACCGTTCGAGTAGAGGCGAGCTGTGCCCCCCCCCCCATCGCACCGGCGGCAGACTCCAGTTCGCATTTACTCACGCTAACCGGCACGCCACTGCCATTGACCACATGCACCTGCACCGCGAAGCTCTGCCCAGGCACAGCGGTCACAAACGTGTCTCCACCATCGCCAAAGCGCGCAAATGGTCCACCGGAACCCTGGCCGGCGACCTGGGCCCGCAGCTTTAACCCCAGCGCCTGCACCAGTGCATCGTTGAACTGCACCCGCTTCACCCGAAGTTCATGCAACACATCGTACTTCTCCTGCGCCGTCAGCCGGCTCGCCTCTACGTTTTCGATCAACCTATTTGTAGCCAGCAAACCATCACGAAGGAACGAAGCAGTCTTCTCCGGCGTCGCAATCGCGTAGACCGCAGTGGCATGATCGACCAGGGCGTCTATCTTCTCCAGCCCCGCGTGCAGGAATGCCGTATCTCCCGCAGGCGAAGCGGCCGCGAGTGTCATTATCCCCATCAACGAGACATCCACGCCGTCAAAAAAACTCGTCTCCCTGTCTCCGCTCTCCACACGCGAGCCATAGCGATGGTACGGTACATCGAAGACCCCCGCCGCAGGCATACCCATCCCCCCATTCTGCGATTTCTGCAACCCAAGACCCATCCTGGCGAACTGAAGATAACTCATCCCCAGCACCGGGCTGTAAGCTCCTTCCGCGATGGTCACATCTGCTCTGGGCGACTCGTTCGACCACTCCTTCGTCACATAGTTGTAGAACCTGGCCGGAGCATACTTGCCGGTCGCATAATCGAACATTCCCTTCGCCGAAACAGAAAAGAACGGCACTCGCGCGTAGACCTTCAGCGGGCTCCATGGCAGTAGGCCCGCCGTGATCTGGTCCGGAAAGACCTTGGGGTCGCCCGCCGCGGTAAAGACCTCCTGCGCCATCTCGCCGGAGACCTGGTGCTGCCCGTGTCCATCCGTAATTCCCCCCACAAAGACGGACGTCACGACCAGCGGACGATAAAGCCGCACCGCTCGAACTGCGTCATACAGGACACGGTCATGGCCCCAGTTCGCGAAGCTCTCCTCCTTCGTCTTTGAAAAGCCAAAATCGGCCTCGGTCCCCCACATCTGGTTCACACCCATGTAGCTGTCTGCCGCCAGAAGCTCCTGGGTTCTGACCAGCCCAAGCGCATCGTCGAAGTCGCCCGACATCAGGTTTTGACCACCCTCCCCCCGGGTCAGCGTCAGCATGGCCACATGCGCGCCAGCGCCGCGCGACTCATAGGTCAACATCCCGCCATCCTCGTCGTCGGGATGCGCCACGATCATCATGAGACTTGCCCGCGTCTTCAGCTTCAGCAGGCTCTGCCACAACGCCGTCGCGCCTTCATTTGCGGCGATCTGCTGTACACCAACTGCGGCCTGCGGCTGCTCGTCTTTGAGGTTCGCCGGATCGCGCCTGTCCGGAGCGGAATCCAGACCACCGGATTCCACTCCCGACGCCGCTGCGAATGTGGCGTTTGTCGCCTTGGACTCAATTCCATTGCGGTGATCCTTGGCTATACCTGTCGCTGTCCCAATCGCAACCGCTGCGAGAGCGAGAGTTCCCATCGAACCTGCAAACTTCCTTCTGGTCATATCTCCTAATTTATAGGTTGAATGCCGGTTCGAAATTTATTCTTCCTTGTTTGCGCACACGAGATGCATATGCGTGGCCTCAGCCCAATTTGTTGAAGCTACTATTCGCTGCACCGATTCGAACGGGGGCGAGATCGACGATGTGGCCCAGGGAGTGAAGTATCTCATCGACCGCGGGCTGGTCGATCCCAAGCGGATCGCCATCGTCGGCGGCAGCCATGGCGGCACCATGACCGCCTATGCCGTCGTCCGCTACCCCGACCTCTTCGCGGCAGCTATGGAGCTGTTTGGCGTGGTGGACCGTGAACTCTTCGTCTACCGCACCAATCGGCCATCATCCATGCGGTGGATGATGAAGATGGGCGGGACGCCGGAGGAGAAGCCGGAGGTCTACCGGAAGGCGGACGTCCTGTTGTCGGTCGACAAGGTGAAGGCGCCTGTGCTGATTTTCTACGGCGAAAACGATCCGCAGGTGCCCCGGCCGAATCGATGGAGTTCGCGAAGGCCTCAGGACACTAGAATGGATTTCGAATAGATAGCGGTCCTGCCGGACGGGCCTCCTGCGCGGAGTGCGGGCACTTCGTGCCATGTATACCGGTCTCGACAACCTGGACTGCGCGGCCCCTACCGTTGGTCGGGATCAAGAATAGAATCCATCGGTGAAGAACCAATCTAGAACTCGCGTCTTCCTTCCATGGCCCGGGTCATGGTCACCTCGTCGGCGTACTCGATATCGCTTCCTGCCGGAACTCCGGTAGCGATGCGGGTCACCTTGAGTTCACTTTTGGTTTTCCGCAGTTCAGCCGCAAGATAGCCGGCGGTCGCCTCACCTTCGGTGGTCGGCGAAGTTGCAAGAATTACCTCGTCCACCTCGCCCAACCGCGTAAGCAGGTTTGCAATCCGCAACTGCTCCGGACCCACGCCGCCGATGGGAGAAAGCGTGCCATGCAGTACGTGATATACCCCGTTGTAGCTGCGCGTCTTCTCGATCGTGGCAATGTTGGTCGGCTCCTCGATTACGCAGACCACGCGATGGTCTCGCACAGCACTGGTGCAATATCCGCAGGGATCGACATCGGTGATGTTGTTGCAGATCGAACAGAGCCGCAGGTGCAGCTTAACGTCGCGGATTGCTAGAGAAAGTGCATCGGCATCGTCACCCGAAGACCGCAGCACGTGAAAGGCAAGCCGCTGGGCACTTTTGGTGCCGATTCCCGGCAGCTTTTTCAACTCCTCGATCAAACGGGCCATCGGCTCCGCGAAGCGAGTGTTCACTAGGTCAACCCTGGAAGGTCGGGCAGCCCCAGCCCACCCATCATCCCGGCCACGCTCGTCTTCATGGCCTCGTCGGCACGCCGCCCCGCCTCATTCACGGCAGCCGCGATCAGGTCTTCCAAGAGCTCGAGGTCGCTGGCCGAACTGCCCATGGCGGTCGGCTCGATCTTGACTCGCAGGACCTCTTTCTTGCCATTCATCCGCACCGAGACTACCCCTCCGCCGCTTGAAGCCTCAACGACTGTCGCAGCGAGCTTCTTCTCCATCTGCTCCTGCATCAGCTTGGCGTGGCCCATCATCTCTTTCATCTTGCCCAGATCGGAAAAATCCATCAGTCCCTCACTCCTGTTCTAGTCGCTCTCCCGCAGATCGATCACGTTTCTGATTTCAGCCTGAAAGAGGGTTTGTGCGCGCTGCACGATGGGATGCTCCATCGCTTTGGCCTGAACACTTCCTGCACTGGCTGTCCTCGGCTTCTTCGTCGCGGCGGCCTTTGCGCCGGGCAGCAGGACCAGCTTCAGCGCACCCGCGCCGCAATCGCGCAGGGCAGCCTTAATGACCTTCTCCGCCTCGGCATTGATCACCATCGGCAGCATGGTCTTCGAGAGCCCTGTCTGAACTCGAACCTCGCCGTCCGCAACGGTCCACTCTGCGTCCGACAATGCATCCGCGGCCGAATCCTGATTCTTGAGGGCGAGCAAAGCTTCTATTGCGACTTTTTGCACTCCCTCTGCAGCGTCCGGGGACGAGGGCTCAGAGGTCGCCGCGCTGCTGCTATGGTCCGCAACGTCTATCTTCCCGACGGCCGGATACGCGTGTCCGGCAGCAACAGGCAAAGCCATACCGGCAGCCTCCGCCAGATCACCTGCAGCCATCAAGGCCGCTCCCATCGCGTCGCCGTCGGTCAGCACCATCTCCGCGGGTTGCGGCATCGATACAGGCATCTCCAAGGGCGCCGGGATGGGCATGGGCACAGCGATCGAAGCAGGCATAGCTACGATGGCCTTCTCGTCGAATCGCCTCCGGCTCTGGTCTCGCTCGAAGGGAGAGAAAGCCGGTTTTGCGTTTAGCGGCGCGGCGCGGGGCTCCAATGCACGTGCTGTCCCAGCTCCGCTGATGCTCCTCGCAGGAGCTGGCTGCGCAGTTACAGGCCTGACGGCGGCTAGGCCCGGACCGCTCGGTCTGGGGGCACCGGTGACAGGGAACTGGCTCAACACCTCTTCGATCGGCAGCAGCCGTCGCAGGTGAACCAGCTTCAGGAGGCCCAGTTCGAAGTGGAATCTCTGTTCCTGCCGGTATCCAAGTTCATCGAAGGTGCGCAGCATGATCTGGAGAAAACGTGTCAGTTCTTCTTCGCTGAAGAGTGCGGCAGACCGCCCGGCTCTGCGTTGCTCATCGGCCGAGATCTGCAGCAACTCCCCGGCGGGGCCGTCAGCTCCCGTGCCGTCGACCCCGATACCGGCAATCTTCGCGATCACGGCATTGCGCAGATACCGGACAAACTGCCGGGCCAGCTGCGCCGGAGAGTTTCCTGCATCTAGCAATTGATTCGCTACGGTAATCACCTCGGCGCTCCGGTTCCCATCGACGGCTTCGAGAATCCGTTCGAAGACCGCATTCGGGACCGACCCCATCAACTCGCGAATCTGGCCTGCGTCCAGCCGGGCTCGGCCATCCTCAATGGGCGCGCTTGCGATGGCCTGATCCATGATCGAGAGCGCGTCGCGCATGGAGCCGTCTCCGGCTTCGGCCAGAAGACTCAACGAGGACTCATCCGCGTCCACGTCTTCGCGTTCGGCGATGCCGCGCAACTCGCCCAGGATGTCGACCAGCTTTACGGCGTGAAAGCTGAAGTGCTGGCAGCGTGACCGCACGGTTTGCGGGATGTCCTCGGGCTGCGTGGTGGCCATCATGAAGACGATATGTTCGGGCGGCTCTTCCAGCGTCTTAAGAAGCGCGTTGAAGGCGGCGTCGGTGATCTGGTGCGCCTCGTCAAGGATGTAGATCTTGTACTTGTCTCGGGCGGGCCTGTAGCGGGCGGCGTCCCGGAGTTCGCGGATGTCGTCGATGCCACGGTTGGTCGCGGCGTCGATCTCGATGACGTCGACTGAATTGCCTGCTTTGATCTCTGTGCAGCTCTCGCAGACCTCGCAGGGCTCGGCGGTTGGACGCTGTGGCGATCCGATCGTGGTGCGGCAGTTCAACGCCATGGCAAGGATGCGCGCGATGGTGGTTTTGCCGATCCCGCGATGGCCGCTGAAGATGTAGCCGTGGGCGATGCGCCCCTGCGTCAGGGCATTCATCAAGGTCACGGTGACATGATCCTGTCCCGCTACATCGGCGAAACGTTGTGGCCGGTATTTTCTTGCAAGAACTTGATGAGCCATAAAGGAGGGGTGACGCGAACGTTCTGTAAGCTGGACACTGCGCATGGAAGCCGTATGTTGCGGATGCGGCTGCCTTCCTTCATTGTATCGCCAGCTGGTTGCGGGAGACGTTGAGGAAGTAGCCAGCCGGACGTATAACTGGGGTGTGGACCTCGTCGCAAACCCGCCGATATTGCCCATGCTGGCCAAGCGGGTTGCAGAACTGCCGACGGGAGATGACTGGATCTTCGAACCGAAGTGGGATGGGTTTCGGGCGCTGGTCTTTCGCGACGGAGACGAGATCCTGATCCAGAGCCGCGATCAGAAGTCGTTGAACCGCTACTTTCCTGAATTGATCGAAGCATTGCAGACGCAGTTGCCCGCTCGCTGCGTGCTGGATGGAGAAATCGTGATTGCCACGGCTGACGGGCTGGATTTCGAGGCGTTGCAGCTTCGCATTCATCCGGCGGTGTCGAGGGTAAAGCTCTTAGCACGGGAGACGCCCGCATCGGTCGTCTTCTTCGACCTGTTGTGTGCCGGAGACCGCGACCTGCGAGATGCGCCGTTCCAGGAGCGTCGAGCGGAGCTGGTTTCACTGCTTTCCTGGGTGGTGGCACCCATCCATCTCACTCCCGCAACCTACGATGCAAACGTGGCGTCGGACTGGTTTCGGCGGTTCGAGGGTGCGGGTCTCGATGGGGTGGTGGCGAAGTCTGCATCAGGGGTGTATGAGTCGAACAAGCGGGTGATGCTGAAGGTGAAGCATGAACGCGACTGCGACTGCGTGGTTGCCGGTTTTCGGTGGCATAAGAACGGCGAGCACACGGCCGTGGGTTCGCTGCTGCTCGGCCTTTACGATCAGTCGGGAGCGTTGCAGCACGTGGGTGTCTGCGCCAGCTTTACACAGGAAAAGCGGCGTGAGCTTGTGGAGCATCTTGCGCCGTACCGTCAGGACGCCTTGGTTGGGCATCCCTGGGGTGTTGCAGAAGGACACGGCGGCGGGGCTGGGGGGCGGGTGCCGGGGGGGCAGAGCCGGTGGAGTCAGGGCAAGGACCTTTCGTGGGAGCCGCTGCGGCCGGAGCTGGTGGTGGAGGTGGCCTATGAGCACATGCAGGGGAGCCGGTTCCGGCATATGGCGCAGTTTCGGCGGTGGCGGATCGACAAGAGGCCGTGCGACTGCACGTATGAGCAGCTCGAAGTGGTTCCGCCGCAGGAGTTGATGGAGATCTTTTCGGCTCGGCGATAACACCGGACATTCTCAGGAGCTGGTTACGTGCTCTTCTTCGGAGCGCGTTTGGTGCGCCATTCACGGGTGGGGTCGTCGTCGGGGTCGGGAGTTTCCTGCGTGGGGCGGAGTTCTACGGGGATGTGGCGCAGATTGACTCGGATTCTCGTCCAGATGGAAGACCTTCCTCGCATACGGTCTACGAGCACGTCGTCGGCGGCCAGCAGACCGGCTATTTCGGGGTGGTTGGTCTTCCAGCGCTCCAGGCCTTCGAGGGCGGCGGACTCGTGTGGAGAGTTTGCGATGACCAGGAGGGGCATTTTTGTGCGCGGCTTCTTTTCGGCGGGCTTTGTCGCGGAAGATTTTGCACGGGAGGGGGCGACCCGGAGGGCTTCGGTTTCTCCTTTGCGGAAGTGCGGGGGCCAGGGGGCGTCTCCCAGACCTTCGGCCTCGTCCCGGGCGGCGAGTTCGAGCAGGCGGTCGAGGGTGCCGGGCTCGGCGTCCATTGCGGCGTGTGGATCGCCTACGGCGGCGAAGCGGGAGGGCATGGTCAGGACGGTGAAGTCGGCGGGGTCGCAGGCGGGGACTTCGTGCCAGTGCAGCGGGGCGGAGACGCGGGCGTCGGGCAGTGGGCGCACGGAGTAGGCGGAGCAGGTGGTCCGGTCCTTGGCGTTCTGGTTGTAGTCGAGGAAGACGCCGTGGCGCTCCTCCTTCCACCACTTTGAGCTGGCGAGGGCTGGGGCACGGCGCTCGATGGCACGGGAGAGCGCGAGTGCGGCGCGGCGGACCTCGGTGAAGGTCCATCGGGGGTGAATGCGGACGTTGATGTGCATGCCGCGTGAGCCGCTGGTCTTGGGCCAGCCGCGAAGCCCGACTTCTTCGAGGAAGGCGTTCACTTCGAGGGCGACCTGGCGGACGTCGGACCAGCCTATGCCGGGGCCGGGATCGAGATCGATGCGCAGTTCGTCCGGGTGGTCGAGGTCGGCGGAGCGGACGGGATGCGGATGGAGCTCGATGCAGCCCAGGTTGACGATCCAGGCCAGACCGGCGGCGTTGTCGACGACCAGCTCCTCGGCGGTGCGGCCGGAGGGGAAGGACAGGGTCGCGGTCCTGAGCCAGGGGGGACGCTCGGTGGGGGCACGTTTCTGGTAGAACGGCTCAGCTTCGGCACCGTTGACGAAGCGCTTCAGGACGATCGGGCGATCCTGTATGCCGGCCAGAGCGCCGGGGGCGACCGAAAGGTAGTACTGGACAAGGTCGAGCTTGGATAGCTTCGTCTGCCGGGAAAAGTAGAGCTTGCCGGGGTGTGAGATGCGCACCTCGCGCTCTTCTATCGAAAGGATGGCGACGTCTTCCTGGGTCACGGAGATAGCCTACACCTGCGTGTCCGGCGGCCCCGCTGCATGAGGGCGGAGATGTACCCCCCTCCCCCCGTCCAAAAGTGTGCAAAGTCTTCGAATCAGGCAGCTTAGGTCCGGACCTGGAAGAAACTACGTGCTTGCCGGCTGGCAGTGAAACGTGGGCGGATTTGGACACCTGTGAAGACTGCAGGCGCGTGGGAAGTCTAGTTCCAGTTTAGCTGGTTGAGGGTAACTGATACGCCAAGGGGAACCTGCTGAACGGAAAGCAGATACAGCGTTCCGGGGCTTGACACCGATTGACGCGAGTGGATCGGTCGCGAAGAGCATCTGTCGTAGCCGGCTGGGCGAGGTTGCAGAAGGCGAGTGGAGCCTGTTGTGCGATCTTTCGTTGACCGGAGGAGTGGGGCGCGGGATACTTCTCCGACTGATCATTAGTGAGGTGACGAGGATGATGCGCTTAAGGCTGGGAGTGGGAGTGGTTGCGCTGATGCTGGCGGGGTCGCTGGCTGGGGCGCAGAGCGGGTCGGCGGGTAACGGCACGGCGGAGGTGTTTTCAAACGGGAGTTTGATTCACACGCTTGTGGGGGCGCCAGTGACGGGACAGCCTTATTCGGCGGTGCAGATGCATCAAACGCGGCGGATGCTGGCGGATGGGACGACGATCTCGCACCAGGGACATCATTCGGTTGCCCGGGACAGCGAGGGACGTGTGCGGGTGGAGCGCAGGCTGGAGGATGGGCAGAGTGGCCAGACGGATACGGTGATGGTGTTTGTGCTGGATCCGAGGGCGCATACGTTGACGACGTGGGTTTCGGGTGGAAAGGCGAATAAAGTGGCTACGCTGGTGAAGCTGCCGGCAGAGAAGCGGGATGCGAAGGCGAGTGCGGCACAGGGACAGCGGGTAACGGATTCGGCGCGGCCGCAACCGGTGGTGACGACTGAAGATCTGGGGACAGACTCGTTGAACGGACTCCCGGTGACGGTGGTGAAGACGACTACGGTGGTGCCGGCGGGACGGTCGGGAAATGATGCTCCGATCACGAAGACGCATGAGGTGTGGACTTCGCCGGACCTGAAGCTGGTGATGAAGGAGCAGTGGGAGGATCCGCGGAGTGGCGAGAGGACGCTGGAACTGGATGAGTTTTCGCGGTCTGAGCCGGATGCTGCCCTGTTTCGCGCGCCTCGTGGATATGAGGTGAAGGATGTGATGCAAAGCTTGAAGGATCTGGAAGAGAGGCTGAGCGCGGCGCAGAATTAGCTTTGGGCGGGGCCGTAGGGCGGGTTCATACGCAGGTGAGAAGTTACAATCGAAGGATTATGCCTGAGATGACTGCGAACGAAAACGGCGGGAAGGCCGCGAACATTGACGAGAATTCCTCTGGCGGGGTGAACCAGCCGCAGCGGTATGCGCCGGCGGAGATTGAGCCGAAGTGGCAGGCGCGGTGGGATGCGGATGATGCGCTGTATGCGGCTGAGGGGCATGATTCGGGTAAGCCGAAGTACTACTGCCTGGAGATGCTGCCGTACCCGAGCGGTGCGCTGCACATGGGGCATGTGCGGAACTATGCGATTGGCGATGCGCTGGCACGCCATATGTGGATGCGGGGATATAACGTCCTGCACCCGATGGGGTGGGACGCATTCGGGCTGCCGGCGGAGAACGCCGCGCTTAAGAACCACGTGCCGCCACGGGAGTGGACGCTCGCGAATATAGCGGCGATGAAGAAGCAGTTCCGGCGACTGGGCATGAGCTTTGACCAATCGACCGAAGTGACGACATGTCTGCCGGACTACTACAGGTGGAACCAATGGTTCTTTTTGAAGATGTTCGAGCGCGGCCTCGCGTACCGGAAGAAGAGCAAGGTGAACTGGTGTCCGGAGTGCCGGACGGTGCTGGCCAACGAGCAGGTGGTGGGCGGATGCTGCTGGCGGCATGAGGATACGGTCGTCGAGCAGCGGGATTTGACGCAGTGGTTTTTACGGATTACGAAGTATGCGGATGAGCTGCTGGACGGGCTCGACAAGCTGGATGGGTGGCCGGAGAAGGTCAAGACGATGCAGCGGAACTGGATTGGCCGGAGCGAGGGGGCTCTGGTTGAGTTCTCAGTTCTCGGTTCTCAGTTGGGTGGGGACGCTCCGGAGAAGATCGCCGTGTTTACGACGCGGGTGGATACGATTTTTGGGGCTACTTCGATTCAGTTGGCTCCGGAGCATGCCGTGGCGAAGGCGTTTGCGGCGAAGGATGCGGCGCTGGCAGGCCAGATTGAGGATTTGCTGGAGCAGCAGAAGAAGGCGCGGGAGACCGATGCGCTGGGGGCGATTGAGAAGCATGGGGTGAATACGGGGCGGTTTGCGGTGAATCCGTTCAATGGGGAGCGGGTGCCGATCTGGGTGGGGAACTACATTCTGGCCGACTATGGCACAGGCGCGATTATGAGCGTTCCGGCGCATGATGAGCGGGACTTTGAGTTTGCGCAGAAGTACGGGTTGGAGGTGCGGCGGGTTATCGCTCCTGCCGGTGCCGGGGAGCAGCAGGAAGAACAAAGGCAAAATACAGTGGTCCCTTCGGCAAGCTCAGGGCAGGCTCTTCGCTACGCTCAGGATGACGACGAAGAACGAGCAACGGCAAATGCAAGTGCAAGTGCAACTGCAACTGCGGGGGTGCTTCACTCCGCTCAGGATGACGTTGGGTTGATGGCGGGTGGGCTTCCTTTCCTGGGTGAGGCTGAGGCGGTGTTGATGGATTCGGGTGAATGGACGGGGATGGGATGTGTGGAGGCGCAGGAGAAGATGGCGGCGTTCGCCAGGGTGGGTGGATTTGGTACGCCTACGGTTACGTATCGACTGAAGGACTGGGGAGTGAGCCGGCAGAGGTATTGGGGGACGCCGATCCCGATGGTGTACTGTGCGTGCTCGGGGGAGGAGCCGATTCCGCTGCCGGAGAGCGCGCTGCCGGTGGTGCTGCCGGAGCAGGTGGATATTACGCAGCAGGGCGGCTCGCCGCTGGGGCGGGTGGCGGAGTTTGTGAATACGACGTGCCCGAGATGCGGTGGGCCGGCGCGGCGTGAGACCGACACGATGGATACGTTCGTCGATTCGAGCTGGTACTTCTACCGGTATACGGACGCGAAGAATGCGTCGGCTCCGTTCGATTCGGCGAAGGCGAACTACTGGTTTCCCATCGACCAGTATATCGGCGGGGTGGAACATGCGATTCTGCATTTGATCTACTCGCGGTTCTGGACAAAGATGATGCGGGACCTGGACCTGATTGCGAATGACGAGCCGGCGGCGCGGTTGTTTACGCAGGGCATGGTAATTAAAGACGGCGCGAAGATGTCGAAGTCGAAGGGGAATGTTGTCAGCCCGGACCTGATGATCGAGCGGTATGGAGCGGATGCGACGCGGATGTATGTGCTGTTTGCGGCTCCGCCGGACAGGGACCTGGAGTGGCAGGAGGAGGGCGTTGCGGGGATCAGCCGGTTTCTGGGGAAGGTGTACCGGCTGGTGATGAAGTTTGGCTCCGCTCGCGGGGATGGTTCGAATGCGGTGGTGGAGACGGCGGCGGGTCAGGCGTTGTTGCGGAAGCTGCATCAGACGATTGCGAAGATCACGCAGGACTTTGATGGGCGCTGGCACTTCAATACGTCGATCTCGTCGATCATGATTCTGGTGAATGAGATTACCAAGGCTGAGGGGACGCTGGATGCCGGAGAGATCTCGGCGGGTGCGGTGGCTGAGGTCTTCCGGGGACTGATCCTGTTGCTGGCTCCCTTTGCACCGTTCTTCGCGGCGGAGATGTGGGAGCAGCTTGGCGGCGAGGGCGTGGTGTTTCGCATGGCGTGGCCGGTGGTGAATGAAGATCTGGCGCGGGAGGATGAGATTGAGATTCCGGTGCAGGTGAATGGGAAGCTGGTGACGGTGTTGAAGGTGGCAGCGGAGAGTGAGGAGGCGGCGGTGAAGGCTGCGGCTCTGGCGAATGCGAAGGTGATGATGCGGGCGGAAGGAAAGAACGTGGTGAAGGTGATTGTGGTGCCGGGCAAGCTTGTGAATCTTGTGGTGAGGTAGTGGGGCGGATCACTCAGGATCGGCTGCCGCAGGACGGGGTGGTGTTTGCCGCTGGGACGGTGCGGGGGACGCAGTCGTTTGTGCATACGCTGTCGGCTTGCTGGAGGCGGCCTTCGCTGACAGTGCTGGAGGTGCTGTGGCGGTGGGTGTATGGGGTTCCGGCGTTGCTGGTGCTGTGGTTTGAGGGCGCACGGATTCTGCGGGAGACGCCGGTGGATTTTGCCGGGCTGGAGAGGATGACGGTGCTGGATCCGATGGGTTCGGCGGCGACGCTGGCGAAGGCGATGGCGGCGCTGCTGCCTCCCGTGCTGCGGGTGGCGGTATGGGTGGCTCCGCTGATGGTGGTGGTGTGGGTGGTGGTGTCGGCGGTGGGGCGGACGGTGGTGCTGCGGCGGGCGGATGGACGGCTTCATGCCCGGGTGGGGACGCTGATTGTGCTGCAGGCGGTGCGTGTGGTGGCGCTGCTGGGGAGCTTTGTGGTGTGGTTCTGGGGGATGCAGTGGGCGGCGGGCGTGACGGTGACGGGGCCGATTGCCGCGGGCGGGGAGCCGAACCTGGTGGGCTATTTTTCGCTGGCGATTGTGGGGACGCTGGGGCTGTTTACGCTGTGGGCGGTGGTGAGCTGGGCGCTGGCGGTGGCTCCGCTGCTGGCGATGCTGCGTGGGCTGGGCGTGGGGGGGAGTCTGGCGGCGGCGTTTCGGGTGGGGCCGCTGAAGTCGAAGCTGGTGGAGATCAACCTGGTGATGGGGATCGTGAAGATCGCGCTGATGGTGCTGGGGCTGGTGTTTTCGGCGACGCTGGTGCCGTTCGCCAACCAGATTGCGCCGGAGGTCTTGTATGTGTGGTGGGTGGTGGTCACAGCAGCTTATTTTGTGGCGTCGGATTTCTTTCATGTGGCGCGGCAGGTGGCTTATCTGCAGCTTTGGCGGGCCTATGAAGGGGATCAGACGTTGGGGGCTGCTTAGGACGAAGGCGTAACGGTGATCAAAGGGATAAAGGCCGGATAAGAGCGGATGAGCGGGAGTGCCGTCCGGATATGTGCTCTGATTCTGGTTTTGTTTATTTGTATTTTTTATCCGCACTTATCCTCTGGATCACCGTTACGCCTTTTCGGCTTAGCGGGCGGATTTACACTGGAGGTGTGGATACCTCTACGATCGTCATTCTGGATTTTGGGTCGCAGTATACGCAGCTGATTGCGCGGCGTATACGTGAGTTCAATGTGTTTTCGGTTGTGCTGCCTTGTACGGCTCCGCTGGAGCAGGTGAAGGCATTGAGGCCGATGGGGGTGGTGCTGTCGGGTGGGCCGTGCTCGGTGTATGACGCGGATGCTCCGGCGGCGGATGAGGGTGTGCTGGCGATGGGGGTGCCGGTGCTGGGGATCTGCTACGGGCTGCAGTTTATCGTGCATCACCTGGGCGGGAAGGTGGTGGCGGCTTCGGCGCGGGAGTATGGCCATGCGGAGGTGACGGTAGTGGCGGAGACGCCGCTGTTTCGCGGACTGCCGGGTGTGCTGGAGGTGTGGATGTCGCATGGGGATCATGCCGAGGAGCTCCCTGAGGGGTTTACGCTGACGGCGACGACGGCCAATGCGGTGGCGGGGATTGCGGACGAGGCGCGGCGAATCTGGGCGGTGCAGTTTCATCCCGAGGTGGCGCACACGCGGCAGGGAATGGAGCTGCTGCGGAACTTCTGCCTGGATATCTGCGGGGCGAAGCAGGACTGGACCCCGGAGCACTTCATTCAATCGACAGTGGAGCGGGTGAAGGCGCAGGTGGGGGATGGACACGCTATCTGCGGGCTGAGCGGGGGCGTGGATTCGAGCGTGGCGGCGGTGCTGGTGGCGCGGGCGATCGGGGAGCGGCTGACGTGTATTTTTGTGAACAACGGGGTGCTGCGCAAGGATGAGTTTGCCAAGGTGCAGACGACGATGCGGGAGCAGCTGGGGCTGAATGTGGTGGCGGTGGATGCTTCGCAGAGATTTTTGCAGAAGCTAGAAGGCGTGACCGATCCGGAGTTGAAGCGGAAGGTGATTGGGAACGAGTTTATTGCCGTGTTCGACGATGAGGCGAAAAAGATCTTTGAGGCGGAGAAGCACGTTGGGGAGGAGGTCGCGTGGCTGGTGCAGGGGACGCTGTATCCGGATGTGATTGAGTCAAGCAGCGTGCATGGGCCGTCGCATACGATCAAGAGCCACCACAATGTAGGTGGGTTGCCAACGGATATGAAGCTGAAGCTGATCGAGCCGCTGCGGGACCTGTTCAAAGATGAAGTACGGCGGATTGGGCGAGACCTTGGGATGCCGGAGGAGATCATCGAGCGGCAGCCGTTTCCTGGGCCGGGGCTGGCGGTGAGGATACTCGGCGAGGTGACGGCGGAGCGGGTGGCGATCCTGCAGGAGGCCGACCAGATTGTAGTGGATGAGATCAAGAAGGCGGGGTTGTACCGCAAGGTTTGGCAGAGCTTTGCGGTGCTGCTGCCGGTGAAGAGCGTGGGGGTGATGGGGGACCAAAGGACATATGCGAATACATGTGCGGTGCGGGCGGTGGAGAGCGAGGATGGGATGACGGCGGATTGGGCTCCGCTGCCGTATGAGGTGCTGCGGACGATCTCGAGCAGGATTGTGAGCGAGGTGCGGGGGATCAACCGGGTGGTTTATGACATTACTTCTAAGCCGCCGGGGACCATTGAGTGGGAGTAGCGGGTGGGGGTGTTTGACTGGGTGAATTCACGGCTATTCTAGAACGATGTACACCGGTCTTCGGTCTTGGTCTTCGGTCTGCGGTCTCGATCCCGACCAACGGGAGGGCCTGTGCATCCGATGTAGTCAAGACCGGTATATAAGTCACGAAGTGACCGCCCCGCGCGGAGCGGGCCCGTCCGGCGGGACTGCTTGGCGGTGTATACCCAATCGACATCGCTATAGAAAGGCAGAAGGGAAAATTCAGCGGCATGGGAGGCGATCCCCATGCCGCTTTGTTATTGAAGAAAATTATTGTGAGTCTTCGTCCTTCTTTTCGGCGGGGATCTTCTCCGGGGTTGTGAGGGGTTTGGTGATGTCGTCGAGGTAGTCGGGGGTGCCGTCTACGCGGACGAGGCGGGGGTAGCGTTCGCCGTCGTGGTAGTCGAGGTTGGCGGTGGTGACGAAGGTATCGCTCTGGAGGATGAGGTGGATGGGTTCGGTGGCGCCCCTTGCCTGCTTGATGGCGTCCCTGAGGGCGTCGCCGGAGAAGACGTTGCCGTTGACGGCGATGATCTTCTGGCCGGGGAAGAGCTTGGCCTTGTCGGCGGGGCCGCCCCAGCGGACGTCGGAGATGACGCCTTCGGGGTTGATGCGGATGCCGGCGGAGTACCAGACGTTGACGGCTGCGCCGCGGCGGCCGCCGTATTTGGCGATGGTGCGCTCGGACGGGGTGCGCTTGTCGGTGAAGACGAGCTTGTAGCCGCCGCGCTCGATGCCGCTAAGGTCGGCACGGGGGTTGATGGAGTCGATGCGGTCATGCATGAACGTGGCCCAGTCGTAGGGCAGGACCTGGTTGAGGTCGGCGATGAGCTCGTCACGGTTGTAGGTGACGATGAGCGGGCCGGTGTTGCCGCCTTTGGCAAGGAAGATGTGCAGGAAGTCGGTGAGGGACTTCTTGTTGTTGGTCTTCTGGCGAATGAGGGTGTCGGCGTCGAGCCAGAAGAGTTCGCCCTCCTGGTAGTAGTCCTGGCCGCGCTTCCAGTTGGACCAGGCAGGGGCGCCGCCGCGGAGGACGCTGGCGGCGATGGCCGTGTCTTCGGTGGGACGCCAGTCGCGTCCGGGTTTGTAGTCGAGGCTGGCGGCGGAGGCGGCGAGGATGTCGCGGTACTGCTCCTGCGACTTGAGGCCGGAGCGAGCGGCGAGCACGTTGCCGAGGTACTGGGTCATGCCCTCGTAGACCCACAGGAGCGAGCCCTGCTGCATCTTGGCGAAGTCATCCTGGTAGAGGTTGAAGGGGCGGCGGTACTTGCCGTTCCAGGAGTGGGTGAACTCGTGAGAGAGGAGGTCGGACTCGGCGAGCTGGTGGTTGGCGTCGGAGAAGCCTTTTTCGCCTACGCCGTTGTCGGAGGACTGGCCGTGTTCGAGACCTTCGCCCCCGGCGATGTCGGAGAGGGTGAGGAGGAAGTGGTAGTCGTTGTAGTGGCGCGAGGCGTAGGCGGCTCCGGTCTCGCGGACGAGGTTTGAAAGTTCGGCGAGGAGAGCGGGGCGGAGCTTGGAGTCGTCTGGGCTGTCGGAGACTACGTCGATGTAGTGCCTGGGCTTGACCTCGGGGGCGAGGGGGAACTCGTGGAAGTATTGGCCGGTGATGACGGGGGAGTCTTCGAGCTGCTCGACGGTGGTGGCGGCGTAGTGGGTGGTGGAGGTGCCTTTCAGGGTATGGGCATAGTAGCTAGAGGGATCGGATGTACTGCTGGCGACACCATTGCCGACATCGTGATCGTCGACTTCACGATTGCCTAGGGGGGTGAGGGCGGTGCCTATGCCCCAGCCTTCAGGAACTTTGACGGAGGGCTGGATGGCGATGTCTTTGACTGGAGTCTTCGCGGGGTAGAGGAGGAGTTTTTCCCATTCGAGGACGGCCAGCTTGTCGGTTACGCGGGTGGTGACGATGCAATCGAGGTGAGCGTGGAGGGTGGTGACGCCGGCGGGGATGGTGACGTGGAACTCGTAGAGGTCGGTATCGTCGCGGCGCCACGGGAGGACTTTGCCATTGGCAGTGAAGACGACGCCGGTGATGTCGTCGACGGGGCCTGTAGGCCGGTGATTGCCGGGGATCCATTCCGGCGTGGTGAGGGTGACGGGGCCGGGCTGGACGGGGATCTCGACTTCGGCGTGGTAGAGCCTGCGGGGGGCTTCCGAGAGGTCGGCGGTGATCTGGATGGGGGTCTTCTGGGCGAGGAGCAGGGTGGGGGTCGTCAGGGCGAAGAGGGTAAAGGGAAGAAGGGTCGTGCGGCTGATCATGAGCTGGGGCTTTTCCTCTCGAACGCGGGTGGGATTTTAGAAGCTGTCTAAAAATAGAGGACTGGTGTGGGAAGTATCAGCTTCCAGATAATCAACCCCCGACATAAAACAAGCAACGACGAAATACAGGGGTCCTTCACTTCGTTCAGGATGACGACGTAAAGCAAAGCAAGAGCAAGCAAGGGCAAGGGCAAAAGCAAAGGCAAAAGCAAGAGCAAAGGCAAAAGCAAGAGCAAAGGCAAAAGCAAGAGCAAAGGCAAAAGCAAAGGCAAAGGCAAAGGCAAGAGCAAAGGCAAAAGCTGAGACCTAAGAGCTAAGACAGATACAGAACCCCTTATTCGATTGCGCTGAGATCAGGATTTGAGAGCGGCCTCGATGGCGGTGATCACGGTGGGGTCGTCGGGGACTACGTCGGGGGAGAAGCGGTCGACGATGTTGCCGTTGCGGTCGATGAGGAATTTCTCGAAGTTCCAGAGGATGCCGGGTTCGGGGTTGGTGTGTGCGCCGGATTTTGTGAGATAGCCTTCGAGGTTTTCGCGGAAGGCCTCGCGGCCGGGGCCAGTGGCTTTGGGCCGGCCGGCGATGAGGGACTTGTAGAGCGGGTCGGCGTCCGGGCCGGTGACGGCGATCTTGGAGAACATGGGGAAGTTGACGCCGAAGGTAGACCGGCAGAAGGTCTGGATGTCTTCGTTCGAGCCTGGTTCCTGGCCGGCGAAGTCGTTGGCAGGGAAGCCGAGGACGACGAGGCCGGCATCTTTGAAGCGGGTGTAGAGCTTTTCGAGGGCGTCGTACTGCGGAGTGAGCCCGCATTTGGAGGCGACATTGACGATGAGGAGGACCTTGCCCCGGTACTGGGCGAGCGAGCTGCCTTCGCCGGTGATCGTGTGGACGGGAATGTCGTAGATGGGAGCGGTGGACATGAAATCTCCTGCATACCTGTGGGGATGTCTTCCTGTCGATTATAGGCGGGCGGCTATGCGCCGGGATCGAAGCCCATGCACGCCGGCCGGCGTTTCACCTGCAAGCGCGATATTTTCAGGCTGGTGAAGGTTAAATGCGGAGTTTGAGGAAGATCAGTTGACAGAGACGGTACGATCTAAATCGTATGTCATTAACAGACTCAATTATTGGCAAGCCTTTAGCAACGAGTGATGAGCGGGCCGAACACATCGGGGTGTCCGCGGGAATACCTATCTTCGGGCTGGATGCGCTGACGAGCGCGGCGTACGGGCCGGAAGCGGCGATGACGCTGCTGATTCCGCTCGGGCTCGCGGGAACGCACTATATCGTACCGGTGATTTCGGCGATTCTGATCTTGCTGGTGATTGTGTTTTTCAGCTACCGGCAGACGATTGCGGCGTATCCGAACGGCGGCGGGTCATATACGGTCGCGAGTGAGAACCTGGGCAACGGCGCGGGATTGCTGGCGGCCGCGGCGCTGATGATCGATTACATTTTGACTGCAGCGGTGGGGATTTCGGCGGGCGTGACGGCGTTGACCTCCGCCGTGCCGAGCCTGCAGCCGCATACGCTGGCATTTTGCCTGGCGATCCTCGCGATCCTGGCGCTGGTGAATATGCGCGGCGTGAAGGATACGGGGGCGGCGTTTATTGCGCCGACGTTCCTGTTTGTGGGAACGCTACTGATTCTGATTGCCGTCGGTGTCTTCAGAACCGTTGTGACTGGCGGACATCCTGTGGCGGTGATGGCTCCTCCGCCTGCGCTGCCCGTTACGGTGAAGTACCTGGGGATATGGCTGTTGATGAAGACGTTTGCCAGCGGCTGCGCGGCCATGACGGGTGTCGAGGCAGTGTCGAATGGGGTGATGGCGTTCGGCGAGCCGCGCGCGAAGAAGGCACAGCGGACGCTGACGATCATCGTTGCGATTCTGATTGTGCTGTTATTCGGAATTGCCTATCTCGCCAAGGCCTACGGCGTAACGGCGATGGAGCCGGATGCGCCTCACTATCAGAATGTGGTGAGCATCCTGGTGACGGCAGTGTTTGGAAGAGGATGGTTTTACTTCCTGACGATGGGCAGCGTGCTGGTTGCGCTGTCGTTAAGCGCGAATACCGCATTTGCGGACTTTCCGCGGCTGGCGCGGTCGATTGCGATTCACGATTATCTGCCGCATGTGTTTATTCTGCGCGGACGACGACTACTTTACTCGCACGGCATCTATGCGTTGACCGGGTTTACGGCGGTCATTCTGATTCTGTTCGGCGGCGTGACGGACCGGTTGATTCCGCTGTATGCGATTGGGGCGTTCCTCGCGTTTACGCTGTCGCAGGCCGGGATGGTGATGCACTGGAAGAATGGCGAGCACCATGAGCGGCGTGGCTGGCACATGTTTGTGAATGGCTTCGGCGCGGTGGCTACGGGGCTGACGACGATTGTGGTGCTGATTGCGAAGTTCAGGTCTGGCGCGTGGGTGACGGCGTTGCTGGTGCCTCTGCTGATCGGGATCATGATGGTTGTGAAGCGGCACTACTCGCGGGTGAATCGCGAGATGGCGGACATGACGCCGCTGAACCTGGTGAATCTGCAGTCGCCGATTGTGGTGATTCCGATGGCGCGGTGGGACCGGATTACGGAGAAGGCGATGCGGTTCGGGCTGCTGTTGTCGAAGGAGATCAAGGTGGTGCATGTGCACTCGGATGACGAGGCGAGTGGCATGGAGGATCTGTGGGATGAGCATGTGCTTGCGCCGATCAGGCAGGCGGGATTGCCGGAGCCGGAGCTGGTGACGATTCCGTCGTCGTTCCGGTTCATCATTTCGCCGCTGATGGACTACATCCTGGAGCTGGAGGAGAAAAACCCCGGGCGGAAGGTGGCGGTGCTGCTGCCAGAGCTGGTGGTGCGGCACTGGTGGGAGAATGCGCTGCACAATCAGCGGGTGCAACTGCTGAAGGTGCTGCTGCTGCTGAAGGGGAACCAGAGGATCGTGGTGGTGAATATACCGTGGTATCTGTGATAAGGGGTGCGTTCAAGGGATGCGAAGGCCTGACACCGATTTACACCGATTGACCGCTTACCGTTGATCGCGGCCAGGTGGTTTTATGGTTGTTCAGGCTTCCACAGCGACAGCTTTCCGCCACGTGGGGCTGAGGTCGCGGAGGCGGGCTACGGCGGCGGGAATAAGATTAAGTGCGTAGTCGACTTCTTCTTCCGTGGTGAGGCGCGAGAGGGAGAAGCGGATGCTGGCTCGGGCTCGGGCGTCGCTGAGGCCCATGGCGGTGAGGACGTGCGAGGGTTCGGTGGCGCCGGACTGGCATGCGCTGCCTCCGCTGACGGATAGGCCCTTCAGGTCCAGGGCGATCACGAGAGCTTCGGCCTCGACGTGGTCGAAGTAGAGATTCGTCGTGTTCGAGACGCGAGGGGCTCCGGCTCCGTTCACACCGCACTCTTCTACCTGGGCGAGGATGCCTTGCTCGAGGCGGTCGCGCAGGGCGGTGAGGTGAGTAGGGCTGTTGACAGTGCGGAGTTGGGAGGGAGCGGCCGGGCGTTCGCCCGATGCCGACATCTCAGAATCGAGATAGGGGGCACCCGGATTCTCGGCGGTAAGCCACGCGTTTGCGATCTCGGCGGCCTTGCCGAGGCCTACGATGCCGGGCACGTTTTCGGTTCCGGCTCGGCGCTGGCGCTCGTGCATGCCGCCGTGGTGCATGGGGGCGAGGCGGACGTTGCGGCGCACGAAGAGGACGCCGACTCCTTTGGGCGCGTAGATCTTGTGGCCGGAGAGGGTTAGGAGGTCCACGTCCTTGAATGGGCCGGTGGGGCTGAGGTCGAGTGGGAGCTTGCCGGCGGCCTGGACGGCGTCGGTGTGGAAGAGAGCGCCGGCCTGGTGGGCGATGGCGGCGAGTTCGGTGATGGGCTGGATGACGCCGGTCTCGTTGTTGGCGAACATGATGCTGACAACGCGGGTATGGGGACGGATAGCGGCCTGGAGGGTGGCGGGGTCGATGAGGCCTTGCGGGGTGCAGGGCAGGAAGGTTACTTCGGCGCGGCCGGCGTTCGGTTTGGCGAGGAACTCGGCTGCGTGCAGGATGGCGTGGTGCTCGATGCTGGTGGTGATGAGGTGGGCCGGTTCGCTGGTGGGGATCGTACCGAAGAGGGCGAGGTTGTCGCTTTCGGTGCCGCCGGAGGTGAAGACGATCTCGGAGGTGCGGCAGTGGAGGAGACGGGCGATCTGGTCGCGGGCGTGGTCGACGGCGGCGCGGGCATACTGGCCCTGCTGGTGGATGGAGCTGGCATTGCCGAAGTGCTCCAGGAAGAAGGGGCGCATGGCCTCGAATACCTCGGGGAGCAAAGGCGTGGTGGCGTTCGCGTCCATGTAGATGCGCCGCATGGGTCTATTTTACTGCGGTTCGTCGGTTCGTCGATTCGTCGATTCGTCGGGCAGAGATGGAGGTTTCGATGTGGTGCCGGGACTTCGCGGATACTGAGGCCCGCTCCACTGCGCTGTGCGATCCGACCGCACGACCGACCCCGGGCGAGCAGGTTTGGGCATGGACAGGGCCAAATCTGATAGGCTGAGCGCGGTCGCTCGGTTTGCGCCGAGCTGGGTTTTGTGCCGAAGAGATGCGAAAGAGAATGGAGGCGGGATCGATGATGAAGCGAATGGTGATGACGTTGGCGATGATGGGCTGTTGTCTGACGGGAGCGCAGGCGCAGACGAATAGGGCGAACGGGATGAATGGCGTCAAGGCGCCGGCGATTGCTGCGGGAACGATGATCGAGCCGGCGAAGACCTTCGACGAGATGCTGAGCGGGTTTGAAGGCGAGGTGGTTCCGCTTGCGAAGGCGATGCCGGCGGAGAAGTTCGATTTTGCTCCGAGCGCGGCGATCTTCGTAGCGGGGCAGGGAAGCGAATATGCGACCGTGAGCACGTTTCGAGCGATGGTGCTGCATGTGGCAGCGGCGAACTACTCGTACGCAAGGATGCTAAGCGGGATGAAACCGGATGTGGACGTGAAGGCGCTCGCTGACATCAAGGGCAAGGATGAGGCAGTGGCGGCGCTGGTGGCCTCTTTCGTCTTCGCCCATAAGGCTGTTCAGACATTGACGGTACAGAATGCGTTCGAGAGTGTACGCGGTACGCAGACGCGGGCCAGCATTGCGGGCGGGTTGGTGGCGCATGGCTTCGACCACTACGGGCAGTTGGTGGAATATCTGCGGATGAATGGAATTGTGCCTCCGGCGAGCCGCAAGTAGCTCGCACGGATGACGTTTCTTTCGGTTAGAGATGCGCCAGGACCGCACGGCTTCGCTTGAGATGAAGGTGATCTTCGAGCCTTAGTCCATGCTATGCGGGCTGGAGGGTGAGGACGGTGACTTCGGGGGGGCAGTTGAGGCGGAAGGGCAGTCCCACGGTGCCGAGGCCGCGGTTGACGTAGAGCTGCATTTCGCCGAAGTGGTAGAGCCCTTCGGGATACCTCTCGCCCATGGGGGGGAGGATGAGCGGACCGAGGAAGGGAAGCCGGACCTGGCCGCCGTGGGAGTGCCCGGCGAGCATGAGGTCGACGAAGCTGCCGCGCGGGTGGGCGACGACGGTGTCGGCGTAGTCGGGCTCGTGCGAAAGCAGGATGACGGGCGCGCCGGGGTTGGCTGGGATGGTGAGGTCCATGTCGGGGTGGCTTGTGCCGGGGTCTTCGAGGCCGCAGATCCAGAGGCGTTCGCCATTTTTCTCGATAGCGACGTGCTGGTTGACCAGGACCGGGGTGCCGCGGCTGGTGAGGGCGTGGATGACCATGGGCGCGTTGACGGCGACGTCGTGGTTGCCGAGGATGGCGTAGCGCAGGGGAGCGGTGAGGGTGCTGAGGATCTCGGCGCAGCGGTGGGCGGCGTGGTTGCCGGCGATGAATGTGAGGGAGCCGTGGGTGACGAAGTCTCCCGTGAGCAGGACGAGGTCGGGGGTGAGAGCGTTGACCTTGCGGACGATGTGCTCGAGGAAGACGGGTTCGGTGTACTCGTCGAGGTGGATGTCGCTGAGCTGGATGATGCGGTAGCCGTGGAAGGGCGTGGGCAGGTTCCTGATGGGGAAGACGCGGGAAACGATCTCGAGCTCGTGGCGGGCGATCTCGCCGGAGTAAAGGGCCATGCCTGCGGCTACGGTTCCGGCACCGATGAGGAAGTTGCGTCGTGTAAAGCGCGACGGCTTATCGGGTTGAGAACCATCCATACCCCATGATAACGGGTTTGCGGACGGTGGACGAGAGGAGCGGCCTGACGGCGGCCTTCAGTAGAATTGGCGGCCTTCAGTAGAATTGGAAGATGGATTTGCGCATACGCAGGAAGAGTGCAGTGGCCGCGGCGAAGGCAGCGGGGGTGGATGGGTTGCTGGTGACGCATCTGCCGGATGTGCGGTATCTGTGCGGGTTCACCGGCTCGAATGGGGCGCTGGCGCTCGTGGGCGGCAAGGCGGTGTTGTTTACCGATGGGCGGTATACGGCACAGGCGAAGGCCGAGGCAGCAGGGACGCGGGTGGTGATTGCGCAGAAGCCGGCGGCGCTGGCCGCGTGTGAGTGGATTGCGGCGGCTGGGGTGGCGCGGTGCGGCTTCGATGCGGCGCATACGACGGTGGCGGCGCTCGACAGTATGCGGAAGGTATTGCCAGCCAATGTCCGGCGCGGAATGCTGGTGGCGGTGGGGTCGCTGGTGGCGAGATTGCGCGAGGTGAAGGATGCCGGCGAGATTGGGCGCCTGAGGGCGGCGGCGCAGATGGAGTGCGGGTTGTTCGATGGGCTGCTGACCTATCTTGAGGCGGGCGTGACGGAGGCGGAGGTGGCGGCGACACTCGAATATGCGGCGCGGCTGGCTGGAGCGGAGGGAATGTCGTTCGAGACGATTGTGGCGAGTGGGGAGCGGTCTGCACTGCCGCATGGCCGGGCTACGAGGGCGAAGCTGCCTCGGCGGGGGTTCGTGACGCTGGACTTCGGTGTTACTCTCGACGGATATTCGAGCGACATGACGCGCACCGTACACATGGGCAAGGCGCTGCCGGGTGAGCGGGACGTGTATGATTTTGTGCTGGAAGCGCAGGAGGCCGCGGTCGCTGCTGTAGCGCCGGGCGCGACTGCGGAGGATGTGGACGAGGCGGCGCGAAGTGTATTGCGCAGGGTGAAGCTGGACAGATATTTCAGCCACTCGACGGGGCATGGGGTTGGGCTGGAGATTCATGAAGGGCCCAGACTGGCCGCGAAGCAGAAGCAGGTTCTGGAAGAAGGAATGGTCATTACGATCG
This sequence comes from Edaphobacter sp., assembly GCA_965277575.1. GTDB lineage: Bacteria > Acidobacteriota > Terriglobia > Terriglobales > Acidobacteriaceae > Edaphobacter. The sequence continues at coordinate 591,056 of CBDIDK010000002.1, read as the reverse complement.
AGCCTGGAGCGTATCTGCCGGGCAGGTTCGGAGTGCGGATTGAGGACATGGTCCTGGTGACGGCGGCGGGCGGAGAGATTCTAACGCCGAGCGTGAAGGCCTGGATCGAGCTTTGAGGCAGAAAACAGGGTGTAGGGAATAGAACTACAGGCGCTTTGAGCGCCGGGAAGAGACATGATGGACGGAAAGACATTGGAAGAGCTCCGGGAGCTGGTTGAATTTCTGAAAGCGAACGAGATCGCCGAGTTCGACATGGAGCAGGCCGACCTGAAGGTCCGGATCAAGTTTGCGGGTGAGCCTGCTGCGGCTGCAAGTGGATTGGACATGGCGCAACTGGGCAGGCTGATGGCTTCGGCACCTGCCGCGGCTGCATCGGCGGCTGCCTCCGGACATGCGGGCGGGAGCACTTCCGCCGCCCCGTCTGCGGCTGCGGAAGAGGCACTGCATGAGGTGAAGTCGCCGATTGTGGGGACGTTCTATGAGTCGCCTTCGCCGGGAGCCGCTGCGTTTGTGAACGTCGGCGACCAGGTTGAGGTGGGGCAGGTGCTCTGCATCGTCGAGGCCATGAAGCTGATGAACGAGATCGAGGCGGATATGGCTGGGGAGGTCGTCAAGCGGATCGCGGCGAGCGGCCAGCCGGTGGAGTATGGCCAGCCGCTGTTTGCCATTCGGGCACGTTAGGGAAAGGCGTAACAGTGATCAGAGGGATAAAGGCTGATAGAGACTGATCACGATAGTCTGTTTGCTCCCGGACGTTTGATCGGCTGTTGTCCGACTTTATCGTTTTGATCACTGTTACGCCTTGTTTCTTGTTCGATTGAGGAAGGATTTGAGTGGGTATGTTTCGTAAGGTATTGATTGCCAATCGGGGGGAGATTGCACTGCGGGTGATCAGCGCGTGCAGGGAGATGGGCATCCGCACGGTTGCGGTGTATAGCGAGGCGGACAGGAACAGCCTGCATGTGCGGTTTGCGGATGAGGCGATCTGTATCGGGCCGCCGCGGTCGGGCGAGAGCTACTTGAATGTGCCGGCGGTGATCTCAGCCGCCGAGATTGCGGATGTGGACGCGATCCACCCGGGTTACGGGCTACTGAGTGAGAACGCGAACTTTGCGGAGGTGTGCCGGGCGAGCAATATCAAATTCATCGGGCCGCCGCCGGAGGTGACGCGGATGATGGGCGAGAAGTCCACGGCGCGGCAGACGATGAAGAAGGCGAAGGTGCCGATTCTGCCGGGGTCCGATGGCATCATCGAGAACGAAGGCGAAGCGCTGGAGTGGGCGAAGAGCGTCGGTTATCCGGTGATCTTGAAGGCAGTCGCGGGTGGCGGCGGCCGCGGGATGCGGATCTGCAGGAACGCCGGGGAGCTGCCTTCGATGTACCAGCAGGCCTCCACCGAGGCGGCGAATGCGTTCGGCAATGGCGATATGTACATGGAGAAGTTCATCGAACGGCCTCGGCATATCGAGTTCCAGGTGCTGGCGGATGAGCACGGCAATGTGATGAGCCTGGGGGAGCGGGAGTGCTCGATCCAGCGGCGGCACCAGAAGCTGATTGAAGAGGCGCCGAGCTTGATGGTGACTCCTAAGCTGCGGGAAGAGCTGGGGAAGACGATCAAGAAGGCGCTCGAAAATATCGGTTATTGGAACGCCGGGACGATCGAGTTTTTGATGGATGAGGATGGAAAGATCTACTTCATCGAGATGAATACGCGCATCCAGGTGGAGCATTGCGTGACCGAGATGGTGACGGGGATCGACCTGGTGAAGGCGCAGTTGCGGATTGCGGCGGGGGAGAAACTGTCGTCGATTATCACGAAGCCGGTGGAGATTCGGGGACATGCCATCGAGTGCCGGATCAATGCCGAGCATCCGGAGAAGTTCACGCCGAGCGCGGGGAAGATTACGGCGTTCAACCTGCCGGGCGGGAATGGCGTGCGGGTGGATACGGCGCAGTATGCCGAGGGAGTGGTTCCGCCTTACTACGATTCGTTGATTGCGAAGCTGATCTGTCATGGAGCGGATCGGGAAGAGGCGATGAACAAGATGCAGCGGGCGCTGAGCCAGTTTGTGGTGCAGGGGATTTATACGACGATCCCGCTGCATCAGAAGATTTTTGCGGATGCGGAGTTTCGGCGGGGAGATTTCGATACGAAGTTCATGGAGCGGTTCTTCGAGCGGCAGAAGGGCTGAGCGTTGATGGGACTGCCTCGGCTCTATGCGGTTGCAGATGCGGGTGTGCTTGGCAGATTCGGGCTGGATGCGGTGCGTTTTGCACAGGAGTTGAGAGCGGCTGGGGTGGGGCTCGTGCAATATCGGAATAAGACAGGCGCGCCGCAGGAGGTGCTGCGGGTAGCTGAGGCGATTCGGAAGGGGTTTCGAGGGGCGGAGTGCCGGTTGATTCTGAATGACAGGGCGGACCTAGCGGTGCTGGCTGGATGGGATGGGGTGCATGTGGGGCAAGGGGACCTATCGCTGGAGGATGCGCGGCGGGTGGTTGGGCCAGAGCGATGGGTGGGGGTTTCGACCCATACGGAGGAGCAGGTGCGCGCGGCGGAGTTGAGCTGCCCGGATTATGTGGCGGTCGGGCCGGTGTTCTCTACGGGGACGAAGCTGGATGCAGAGCCTGTGATTGGTCTGGATGGGGTGCGGCGAGCGAGGGCTTTGACGGCGAAACCGCTGGTGGCGATTGGCGGGATTACGCGGGAGAATGCGCGGAGTGTCGTCGATTCGGGGGCGGATTCGGTGGCTGTGATCAGCGGCCTGATAGTCGCCGGTGAGTCGGTCGAAAAAGTGGCGAGAGACTTTCTCGATGTTTTACGGTAGAACTGACAAACGTGAATTTTGTGAACAATGGAATGCAGGAAACTTCCGCCTCTCGGCCAGATGACATTCAGTCGGCCACGGCGGCTCCTCAGTTTGTGCAGGGGATGGGGTTGTTTTCGGCCACCGCGATTGTGATGGGCTCGATGATCGGATCGGGCATCTTCATCGTTTCGGCGGATATGTCGCGTGGGCTGGGCTCGCCGGCGCTGTTGATCGCGGCGTGGCTGGTGACGGCGCTGATGACGATTATCGGCGCGCTGAGCTATGGCGAGCTGGCGGCGATGATGCCCAAGGCGGGCGGCCAGTATGTCTATCTGCGCGAGGCGCTGGGGCCGCTGTGGGGATTTTTGTACGGCTGGACACTGTTTCTGGTGATCCAGACAGGGACGATCGCGGCTGTCGGGGTGGCGTTTGGCAAGTTTCTCGGCGTCTTCATCCCCAGTGTGAGTGGGCAGAACTGGATCTGGCATATCGGGCACGTTCCGGCATGGCAGGTCGGGCCGATGGTGCTGGGAAACATGGAGATCGGGCTCAATACGGCGAATCTGGCCGCCATCGTGATTATCACGCTTCTGACGCTGCTGAATACCTTCGGCGTGAAGATGGGCGCGGCGGTGCAGAACATCTTTACCTCGGCGAAGGTGCTGGCGTTGGCCGCGGTGGTGGTGGTGGGTCTGGTGGTGAAGAATCCTGCTGCATTGGCCGCAAACTTCGGTACGGGCTGGCATAACTTCTGGGCCGGTGCCGGGTGGCATACCGTTCATGCCGTGCAGGTGGGAGTCGGCGGGCCTACTACGTATGTCGGGCTACTGACGATTGTTGCGGTGGTGCAGGTGGGATCGCTTTTCTCGTCTGACGCGTGGAACAATGTGACGTTTACGGCAGGGGAGATCAGGAACCCGAAGCGCAACCTGCCGCTATCGCTGGCGATCGGCACGGGCGTGGTGCTGTTGCTGTATGTGCTGTGCAACTTTGTTTACCTGAGCGTGCTGCCGATGGCGGGCGACCCGGCGGCGACGACGATCGCGGGACGGGGGATTCAGTTTGCGGCTGAGGACCGGGTGGCGACTGCCGTCATGGAGCAGGCTGGCGGAACATTTGGGGCCGCGGGCGCTGGATATGGCGCGAAGCTGATGGCGGTGGCGATCCTGATCTCGACCTTTGGATGCGTGAACGGAATGCTGCTCGCGGGGGCTCGGGTGTATTACGCGATGAGCCGCGACGGATTGTTCTTCAAGGCGGTGGGCAAGCTGAGCGAGAGGCCTGGTCACCCGGGACAGGGCACGCCGGTGAATTCGTTGTGGGTGCAGTGGGCGTGGACCTGCCTGCTGTGTCTGTCCGGGAGCTATGGGCAGCTATTGGATTATGTGATCTTCGCGGTGTTGATCTTCTACATCCTGACGATCGCGGGGCTGTTTGTGCTGCGACGGACGCGTCCCGAGGCGGTGCGCCCTTATAAGGCGTTCGGCTATCCTGTTTTGCCGGCGCTGTATATCGTGATGGCGGCCTGGATCTGTGTCGTACTATTGCGTTACAAACCTCAATATACGTGGCCGGGGCTGGTGATTGTGCTGCTTGGCGTGCCGGTGTATCTGCTGTGGACGCGCATGCCGCGCAGAGTCGAAGCGGCTGCGGCAGCAGGAAAGCATACGTAAGAGTCTGGAAAGAGAAGGTCTGGGACTAAATGGAGAACCTCAATCGATGATGAATTTGTTGGCAGTCAAACCGCTTTCGCGCTTGCTGAAGGAAGCGGAGAACGAGGGGGAAGCCGGACTGAAGCGCACTCTCGGGCCGCTCAATCTGATTACGCTCGGGATCGGGGCCATCATCGGCGCCGGAATTTTCGTTCTGACCGGGCAGGCCGCGGCCAAACATGCAGGCCCGGCGGTGATGTTGAGCTTCGTGGTCGCGGGTATCACCTGTGCGTTTGCGGGGCTGTGTTATGCGGAGTTCGCTTCGCTGATTCCGATTGCGGGTTCGGCGTATACGTACGGATATGCCACGCTGGGTGAGTTCGTGGCGTGGATTATCGGCTGGGACCTGGTGCTGGAGTATGCGTTCGGCGCGGCGACGGTGGCCTCGGGCTGGAGCGGGTACCTGGTGGGGTTGCTGCAGGACTTCCATATTCATATTCCACCGCAGTTGACCACGACACCGGGCAATGTTCTTTATCTGTTCCACGACCGGTGGCAGCCGATTACTGCTCTGCCGGCGGGTGTAAGCGCGGCCACGCTGCCGCATGTGGCTGGCGTGTTCAACCTAGTCGCGTTCCTGGCAATCGCAGTGATTACGACCATTCTGATCGTCGGAATCCAGGAGTCGGCGAACCTGAACACCGGAATCGTGATCGTGAAGCTGGCTGTGGTTGGCGTATTTCTGGTGCTGGGGATCAATTTTCTCCTGCATCATCCGGCGCAGGCTCATGCGAACTGGACGCCGTTCATTCCGCCCAGTGAGGGACCGGGAGCGTTTGGCATCGGCGGCATCACGGCCGGTGCAGCGTCGATCTTCTTTGCGTATATCGGGTTCGATGCGGTGTCGACGGCGGCGCAGGAGGCCAAAAATCCCAAACGCGATATGCCGATCGGCATTCTTGGGTCATTGGTGATCTGTACCATCTTGTACATCCTGGTTTCAGGTGTGCTGACCGGGCTGGTCAACTACCGTGCGCTGAATGTAGGCGATCCGGTGGCGGTGGGCATCGACGCGACGGGTATCCGGTGGGGCAGCATCCTGGTTAAGATCGGCGCAGTGTTCGGGCTGGCTACGGTGATGCTGGTGATGCTGTTGGGCCAGTCGCGGGTGTTCTTTTCGATGTCGCGGGACGGGCTGTTGTGGAAGTGGGCCGGGGTCATTCATCCCAAGTTCCGCACGCCTTGGATCTCGAACATCGTGGTCGGTGCGATTGTGGCCTTTATGCCGGCGCTGCTGCCGATCGACAAGCTGAGCGAACTGGTGAATATGGGAACGCTGCTGGCGTTCGCGATTGTGTGCGCCGGGGTGTGGATTCTGCGACGGCGCAACCCCGACCTGCACCGCCCGTTCAGGACGCCGCTGGTACCCTTGGTTCCGATCCTGGGAATCGTCAGCGCGCTGTATCTGATCTGGACGTTGCCTGCGTTGACCAAGATCGTTGTCGTGGCCTGGCTGATCTTCGGGTTGCTGATCTACTTTACCTACAGTGTTAAACACAGCAAGGTACAACAGGCTCTAAGGGCTGGCGAGGAGTAAGGCAGGCGAGCAGCAGATGTGCCTGCGCCGCACGATAAGATTGCACGGCTTAGCGCCAGGGCGAGCGATTTCGTTCGCCGTGACCACGGTTTTAAAAAGGGCGCAAAGGATGGACCAGCCGGTTGACTTGCATCAATAGGCATATAAAAGAGTAGTCAAAGAGGCTGAATGCCCGGATGGTGAATCGGCAGGCAAAGCGGACTTAAAATCGTCTAGGTCACAAACTATCTATCATGTAAGTTATTGAAATTAAAAATATTTGACCAGAATTATCAGCAAGCGTTTATCCTCACGCAACTCCTCACATTTTCGCAATTCTGGGAGAGTCGGGAGGTACCGAGCATGTCCGAAAACCACACCATCCTCGTTGGCAAAGTTCATGTCTACAAACGTCCAAATAGTTCTAGCTGGCAGTGCGTGAGCTTTCTAGCTGGAAAGAATCGGCGCGCAACCACTGCCTCTCGAAGGCAAAGGAAGTCGCAGAAGACTGGCATTTGCAGCTGCGCGGCAAGCTCCACGACGGTGAGCTGAAAAGCGGGAAACTGTTTCGCGAAGCGGCTAAGTTGTACCTGCGCGAATTCGACATCATTACGCAGGGACAACGGAGCCCGGCGCGCGCGGACAGCACGCACGTACAAATGGCCACCTAATCCCGTTTTTCGGCAGCATGGTGCTTCTCGAGATCACGGCTGGCAAAGTCAATAAATATCGCATTCACAGACTTAAAAAATGCAGGGCTGCTCGCGGCAAACCGCCGGCGCATACCACCATGCACCAGGAAATCGTGACGCTGCGCCAGATCTTCAAAACGGCTCTGCGGCACGGATGGATCGACCATTTACCGGACCTGTCAGAACCATATCGCTCGTCTCCTAAATTTCCCTGCGCCTGCTCGAAGGTGCCGACATCTATCAGATTGCGAAGAACTGCCGGCCAAGCGTGGAGATGATCGAGAAAGACTATGCAGCACATTTGAAGACAAGGCTCGATGCTTCTGCTATCAACATCATGAGGGCACGTCCAAAGAAAAAGACAATCTCCAAGAAGGCGTGGCCGAGTGAAGGCCGACCGTTTGGCTGAGGAAGCATAGATCATCACCACTTGCTTTATGATGTGGACTGTCATCAGTTTTGCGCGGGCGTGGTGAAATCGGCAGACACAGCGGACTTAATGAAATTGAGTGCCCGTCAGGGAAACCGGCGGAGTAGAACTGCTCAAAGTCGGGGAAACCTTGAATGGCAATCCCGAGCCAAGCCCGGATGTTTTCGGGAAGGTGTAGAGACTAGATGGGCAGCACCTTATCCTCCGTGAGGAGGGATGGTGAAGGGATAGTCCAGACCACGAACTCGCTTAGCGGGGCGGCGAAAGCCGAAGTGGTATGAAAATCCGCAGACCCTAACAGGTCGTGGGGGTTCAAGTCCCCCCGCCCGCACCACACACCACTTTCCTAACTGGGGCCAGGATGGAACTATCCTGGAGTGTTTTGGGGCTGGGACCGACCCGCTTTGGCCCGGCACAGGCCGACACTGTAAGGCAGTCTCGCCGCTAGGGATGGCCGGGATTCACCGCTCAAGTACACTCGGAGGCTGGCGGAAGTAGCCGTTGTACTCGCTAAGGATGGCCGGGATTCACCGCTCAAGTACACTAGCGACCACGAAGGATCGCTCGAGGCCACTGCTAGGGATGGCCGGGATTCACCGCTCAAGTACACTTTCAATTCAGGTGCCGTCATCGCTTCCTCTGCTAGGGATGGCCGGGATTCACCGCTCAAGTACACTAGGACGCCGCGAGCGCACTGAACGACATGAGCTAGGGATGGCCGGGATTCACCGCTCAAGTACACTCTGCTCCCTCAACTGTCCCTTGTGCTCCGCTCACTGAGCGCCCTTAGAACGCCCCGGAGACGGGGCGTTCTTGTGTTTGGCCCTCTCTAAGCGTTATGCCGTACACCTTCTAGCATATAGTTCCTCAATGGCAAAAATCGAAGGACTGGATGATTCTTACGGCTGCTCTTGAACTTCGCGAAATCAGGTCACGCACTTCTATTCCCGAAAAAAGAATACCGGCGAAATGATTAAGATGGCCGACACGTTGCGAGATCAATATCGTTCCTGCAAGACACTGTATCGATTGATAGATTATCGATGATTCTCTGCGTTATCTTTTCCCGCAGCGATGAGAGCTTACCTGCCACAAATTCCCGAAAGGGTTCGGATACGAAGTCCACATCGCCGGAATCAGCCTCGGGGAGACTCACGAAACGCAGACGGCTAAGCGAGGATCGAAGGTTATCAACGGTTGGTCGTGGAGTTGCGCCCCTGTCTGGCACGGTTCTCGCCAACCGATTTTTAAGGGTCCGTTCCAGGACGCTGACGCCATCCGGACCGGGCTCGCTCCACTTCGCAAAGTACGAATGCACCGTGAACCACTTGGGGAACTCACCTGGCAGCATCCGCCACTGACAGCCGCTCTTGAGCGGTACAGAACACCTCGTACAAATCCACCGTCTGCGGATTGATGCGCCTGCGAACACCTTCCAACAACGGACGAACAAGCGCAAACTGATCCCGGCTTACGTCCTTTCGTACACCTTCTTCCTCATCAAGAAAGTGTCTAAGCAAAACCACCATTACGCTAGTAACTAGATCGTGAACAGGTTTTTAGACAGTTCCGATATTCAGCACGGTTCCATGTGCGCGATAATCGTCTTGAAAATCTCGGGCCGGTGCGCCATGGTCCGGAACATATGAGGTACATTCCCACTATCGCGCAGAGCGGTCGTAAATGTTTACCGAACTCAGCGAAACTTCGTGCCGCTGCATTCGGGAGATACGTAGCATAGTCGGTCTCCTCCACCTGATCTCCGCAAATAATACCGCGGTCACATGCAGTTCACCATCGCAGCACCATATTGCCTTTGACCCTCTCGCTGGCATTTGTTATAAATGAGTAGGCATTGCGTGAGTTTCCCTAGCACACTCCTGAGTAGCTCAATGGCAGAGCATTCGGCTGTTAACCGAAGGGTTGTAGGTTCGAGTCCTACCTCAGGAGCCAAATTTATCAAGCACTTGCAAAACCTCCCCTCCATTGACTCCGTCAAACTTCGTCAAATTGCTATTTGACCCTCATCGGTTTGCCCTGAGGCTCTACGAATGTTTCGGCCTTTTAGTCCCAGCTTTTCAGCCGGAGACCATCCGTCTAACACCGCAGTTGCCCGTGAGTTTACCGCCCGAGCCACATTCGCATCGAGTGTTTGTACGTACACATTGCCAGTGGTGGTGATGCTGGCATGACGTAGCGCGCCCTGCGTGTCCTTCAGCGTTCCGTGGTTCTGCATGTCGGTTCCCATGGTGCGGCGCATCACCTGAAACGTGACGAGCCGATCGGGAATTCCCAGTTTGCGGGAGACTGGCCGTATCCGCCAACGCAGGAAGTTTTTCCCGTCGCGTGGTACTGCCTGTCCGGTACGCTCTCCCCGTCCGAAGGTTGGAAACATCAACGCCTCCGGCGAACAGTCGGTGCAGAGTGCTCTCCAGGCTTCGATGACCGGTCTGACTAGCTCCGGCACCGGGATGGGAGCCTTGCTGGCCTTCGTCTTGAGCCGTTCTTTGTAGAACCGCCCCTCGTAGGCCGTCCCATGAGGCATAATCGCCTCACCCGTCCAGCACTTCCACTGAAGTCCCAGCGCCTCACTCGCACGTGGTCCGCAGAAGACCCCGATAAACATGAGGCACAGATCATGCGCGTCTTCGATGGCCCCGAGTAGCGCGAGAATCTGCTCTCGTGCCATGACAGGCTTCTCGACTGGGTTGGTCAACGGCATGGTCACATCCTCTGCTGGGTCTTCGGACAGGTATTTTTGTTTCCTGGCCATACGGGCAATCGCGCGAATGTTAGAGAAGCACTGGCGAACCACTGCTTCCGAGTATCCCTTCTCCGCTATGCCGTTGAGCCACACCTGAATCTCGAAGGTGCTCAGATTGCGCAATGGCAGGTCTCCAAAGTGCGAAACCAGATAATGCCCGAGTTGATAGGTGTTCGTCTTTTTGTAAGCCGGACTCCAACCACCCTGGCGCATCGGGATATAACGCTGTTCGACAAACCACCGGAACGTCACGGAGTCATCGGGAGGAAGCGTAGGAGTCGGGCCGACCCCCTTGGTCTCTTTTGCGATGATCTCTTGCAGCATCTTTTCGGCCTGCCACTTGGGCGTATTAGCCTTGGGACAGATGCGAACGTTGCGTTGCTTTCTTACCTCCTTTCCGTCCTGGTCCTTTCTGTAAACGAGATACTGTCCGTACCACATCTTGATCCGCTTACCTGTGAGGTAAACGGTTCCTTTCTGATACTTCATTGCCATTTCATTCTCCGGTTTCTGTTTCTGGTCCTGGTCGTGGAGAACACCTTAATCATCCACCAAACCGGGGCTGGAGGGAAGAGCGAGAAGTCGTCAATTTTTCCATGAATTCCTCTACATCGGCGCAACGATATCGCATCAGCGTACCGAGTTTCACACCACGAATTCTGGGAGAGCGACGTGTTGTGTGATCCCGGACCCACCGCTCGGAAACACCCAAGCGCGCTGCGACCTCACGAGCATTGAGAAGACGCTCTTGACTAGCGAAATCGATCATTGTTTGAGTTCGAGTGCGGGCGTCAGGTGTCAGATGTGACGGCGCGTTCAACATAGAGAAGCCTTCTATCGACTTTGGAGTCCATGCCAGGGATTCCGACGTGGGGGGCTTTCGATGGGAAGGAATGCTGTCGGCTAAGACTACATTGCTAGATCTGTTGGCGGTGCTTGGCATAGTTTTCCTCTCTTTTGGTGATTTTTGAACACGGAGCAGATCGAGCAGGATGAGTTGCTTCGTTACTTTTGAGATACATGACCGCCTCCCGAAATCTGAAACACCTTGAGTCTGAGAGCTAAGAGCGATTTCGTCCAATACTTCTCATCTATACCGCTCAAAGTTTCGTGCATAGCTGGCCCATAGAGGTAGTTACCGTGAGGTTCCTAGTTACCTGATTACATCGCCAGCCACCATTTGGAAACTAATTGACGAAACTGGTTCCTGGTTGAACCATTAAGTTGCACCATCGACTCCCATCCCCAAGGGAGATGCGGGGTCTGACATCATTGCCAGCGGAGCTAACGGGCCATGTCAGATATCGTCGAGTTTCGCCATCTGGAATATCTAGTTGCGATTGCAGAACGCAGGAACTTCAGCAAGGCAGCCGAGCATGTTCTGCGGTCACAACCTGCCGTCAGTCATCAGATCAAAATGGTTGAGGCCGACATCGGCTACCCTCTCCTGGTCCGCGATGGACGCAACGGAGTCTATCCGACGCCTGCCGGAGAGTTTGTACTTGCGTGGGCAAGAACCGTCCTTGCCGCAAAGAAAGAGACCTTTCGCATGGCAAGAGCCATCCATGACGGAGCTGTCCCGCCGCTCCGCTTAGGCTTTTCCTCCTTTGTGAATGGATTCCTTCTTGACAACTTTCGAATCATGTATCAGGGGATGTTTCCAGAGTGCGAGATTCATCTATCCAGTGGGGATACGAAGCACATTCTGGAGCGTCTGGAGAACGGCGCTCTCGACTGTGCGCTGCTCCCTATGCCCATGGACAAAGACATCTGGAAAGTCCGCCATGTTGCACACTCACCGCTTGTCATCTGCATGGGTTCAGATGATCCCCTCAGCAGTCAGGCTCAGGTGGATATTCAGGAAGCCGCTCCCCGACTCACGGTATTCCGCGATCCAGAGCTGCATCCCGCAGCGCACTCGCGCCTTGCGGAGATGTTTGCGGAGGTGGGTATATCACTGCATCTTGCCAGCTCTGCTGCGACGCCAGCGGACATGCAACTGATGGTGAAACAGGGCTACGGACTGGCGTTGATCGACCAGCTCTGCCCTCTGGAGGCCGGCTTGATTACGAGGCCCTTGTCCGGCTTGGACTGGACGGCGGACACGGCATTCGTTACGGCAAAGAGTCACAGCCATATGGCCCTGATGTTCGTCGAGAAATACCTCGATGAACACGACCTTGGAAGCATCCGTAAGCAGCCACAACCGGCAGCGCTTCGTAAACCTCGTCAACTGAGACTCATCGGTTGATCCTCCTTCTATAAACCAAACTTTGAGCACTATAGATATTACGTCTTGGACTTCACCAATCTCCTGACATTACCTTCCGTGACCTTTGCCATCAGGAGAATGCCGATGCCACTTCGTTTCCGTTTCCGAATGCGAAAGCTACGCCGCGCGGCCCACGTTGGAAGCATCCGTAAGCAGCCACAACCGGCAGCGCTTCGTAAACCTCGTCAACTGAGACTCATCGGTTGATCCTCCTTCTATAAACCAAACTTTGAGCACTATAGATATTACGTCTTGGACTTCACCAATCTCCTCGACATTACCTTCCGTGACATGGCAGAACGAACCTTTGCCATCAGGAGAATGCCGATGCCACTTCGTTTCCGTTTCCGAATGCACAAACTTCATCGAAAGCTACGCCGCGCGGCCCACGTTCCCAGCCTATGGGGCCGACGCTGGTTGCGCTCACCTTGGCAGGTGTGAGCAGAGGCGTGGCCCATGCCCAGGGAACGATGGACTTCTCTGGGGCGACAACATTAATGCAAACCTTCAAAACCTTCGCCATTTACGCTGGCGCTGTCATCTGTCTCGGCGGCCTGATCTTCGCCGGCATTCGCATGATGTCGGGGAGGTTTCAGGATGCCATACCCGGACTCTTCGGCGCTTTGTTCGGTGCCGGAGTTCTCGGCTGGGGGGCTGGTTGGATCGGCTCTTTGACCGGGCAGTCGATGTAGGAGGTGCATCGGCTATGGCTCGTCGAGGAGAACCGCAGGCAATCAATCAGGCACTGAATCGTCCCCGAGCCAAGCTCGGATTGGACCTCACAGCATGGATGGCGATCGTATTCGTCTGCATTGCGGTTTTCCTTGTCGGCCTTCGTTTGGTGGCGATGATGGCATTCCCCACGTTGGCCGTCGGCGCGTGGCTCATCATTCGCAAACACCCGAAGATGTTTCAACTATGGGGCCTGAGCCTCAACCAGAAGGGCTACTATGACCCGCGCAAACGCTGAGCAGATCAAATTCGTTCCGTGGTTCGCCAAAGCTGGCGCGGCGTGTAGCATCGTGCCGATTGCCCGCTTCGTCAACGACCACATCTTTGCGCTGAAGGGCGGCGGTTATGGCTGTCTGTTCTCACTCACTGGAGTAGATGAAGAAGGGTTGACTGACCAGGAGCTTGAATCGCGGCTCCGCATGATCGAAGGCGCGTTGCGTGGTCTGCCTGAGGGCGCGTGTCTGTACCAGTACGCGCGCGTGCGGTCCGGGTACGAACTGCCACGGCAACAGAGCTACGGAAATCCAGTCACGAAGACATTTGTAGACGACCGCATTGAGTTTCTGGAGACGACCGCAGCCTTCCGCCGGATTGATCTTCATTGGTGCCTGACGGTGGAGCCCTCGAAGACAAAGTCTTTCGAGCGGAAGCCACAGGAGAACAACGTCGCAACGTCCCGGATGCTGGCGGAGTTGGAGAAGCCCGCAGCATTGCTTGCCGGAAATCTCAGCAACTCCATCGGTCTATGCCTGCTCGACAAGCAAAGCGCCTTCCAGTTCTTCAGCTATCTCTTCAATCTTGAAGACTGGGCGGAATGGGGACAGCTTCGCAGTGATACGGGCGTAGACCGCCAGATCGTACAGAATCCCGTGTCATGGGAGAGCGACCATCTCCGCATCGGCAGGCGGTTCGTACAGATGTATTCGTTGCAGACAACGCCGGAAGCATCGCGTCCATGCCTGTTCTCCGACCTGCTCACGCTGGACTGCGACAGCATCCTGTGCTCGACGTGGAAGCCTAAATCGTCCGCCACGGCACGGCATGAGATCGACCAGCAAGAGAAGTTCATCAGCTTCTTCAAGGTTGGCGTTCTGTCGCGCGTCATGGCTGGAAAAGATACGGCATCCTTGGATACCGGCGCCGGGGCGAAGGCAGCGAACAACGCAGTAGACGACCTGAGCGACGTAATACGCGCTCTGGATAAGAAGGCGCACGGCGAGTTCTCTCTGCGCTTGCTTGTGGCCACTCGCAGTGCGGCGGAACTGCACGCAATCTCTCCCACTGTGCATCGCGTCTTCGTCGAAGCCCGCGCACAAATCATGGAAGAGACGCTGGGCAATCTCTCTGCGTTCTATGCCATGTTCCCCGGCAACGGGAGGTTCAACGTCTTCCCGATGTGGCTTGCGGAGGACCACCATGCACGGCTGTCTTCGATCTTCGCGCCGCAGCTTGGACATCCGCACTCGGATGACCTTGACGCGGAGTACCTGAACGTCTTCGAGACGCGCACGCGGACGCCGTTCTTCCAGGATGCCTATGTGGATGGAGTGCGGGTGCAACTCATCCTCGGTCCTACGGGCAGCGGTAAATCCGTGACCGGGAATCTCACCATTGCGCATGAACAAAAGTACGGCGGCTTTACCTACATCTTCGACATCGGCGGCAGCTATGAAAGCGTCGTGGAGCTGTATGGCGGGCGGGTAGACCGCATCGGTAAGGACGGCCCGCGCGTGAATCCGTTCACGCTGGAGCCGACCGAAAGCAATATCCAGTTTCTCTACAGCTTCATCAAGCTGCTGCTTACCAACGGTGGCGCGGAGCTGGAGCCGGAGGACGATGATGTGATCCACAAGGCCGTGCAGGATATGTACCTGCTCGACCCGGCGAACCGTCGTCTCTCGAATCTCTACTTGCCGAAGAAGCTGGATCGCTACCTGTCCAAGTGGGTTGGCAGAGGCATCTACAGCGCCATCTTCGACAATGTCGAAGACAGTCTTTCGCTGTCTCGCGTGCAGTGCTTCGACTTCCAGGGCGTCAACAACGCACAGTACGCCGACCTCATCGAGCCGCTGATGGTGTGGTTATTGCGGCGTATCGATGATGTGCTCTACAACCCCGCAAATTTGGGTGTACCTAAGCACATCCTCATCGAAGAGATCTTCTCTTCGATGAAGAACAAGCAGCTTCTTGATGGCGCGCTGGCTTCCATCAAGACCGTCCGCAAGAACCTTGGCGGCGTAACCATGATCGGCCAGAGTGCCGAGGACCTTGGGGCGAATGCGGATTCCATCGTGAACTCCTGCACGTCGTTCCTCTTCCTGCGCGATGCGACCTTCAATCGCAAGCGGTACGCCGAGCTATTCAAGATGAACGACCAGCAGCTCTCGCTCTTCGAGAGCTTGCAGGACCGTGAGGCGCTGTATATGCGCCGCGATGGCCTCACCAAGGTTGTGAAGCTGAATCTCGACAGCCGCAGCTACGCTGCGTTCTCCACCAAGCCGAAAGACCGTGTTCGTCGTTCCAAACTCATCGCCAGGTATGGACTCACCGAGGGCATCACCCGCTTCGCGGCGGGAGACACCGAGTAAACCCAGAAAGGATTGCACCCATGAAGCCGCCCATCCCCATCATCATCTCGATTGGACTCACGCTGGCGTCGATGCCGCTCCGCGCCACAACTCCGACGCATCCCCTTCAACCCAGCGCGCCGCGCACGATCGCTGTCTCGGAGTCGCAGACTCCGCCTGTGATCCGTGCGGGCCTGTTGCAATCCACGCTCATTGTTCTGCCCGCCGAGGAGAAGGTTGCCAACGTCTTCGCTGGCGACACCGTGGACTGGGTTTTCGATGGTGGGCATGTGGCCTCCCGCTTCATCAGCGTGAAGCCTAAGACTGCGAATAGTTCGACGGACGTCCATATCGTCTCGGACCACGGCAACGAGTACACACTCGAGTTGCGGGAGGTCTCCGATGATCCGGACGCCCACTATGACTCGAAGGTGTTGATTGAACCATCAGACAAGGCGGCCATAGACAAGCTCACGCAACTGCCTGTGTTCGTGCCGGCTGCCGACCTCGACAAAGCCAAACTGGAGGCCGCTAAAGCCAAAGCCGCCCAGGCCGCGACATTGAAGGCCGAACAGACCAAGGAAGAGACCTATCGCAGCCAGTATCCCGGTTCGCTGCACTTCGATTACGTCTGGGATGAAAAGAAGGGGAAAGAACTTGGCTTGCAGCAGATATGGAGGGACGACAAGTTCACCTATCTTCGTGGGCAGTTCCAGGAGACGCCAGCGCTCTACGAGGTGAAAGACAAGAAACCGTCACTTGTCAACTTTGATTTCAATGATGGCCTGTACATCGTGCCGAAGGAAGTGGACGCGGGCTATCTCGCCATCGGCAAGCAGAAGGTCGAATTTCACCGCACAACGGAAGGCAGATAGCCATGCCGGAGCCCAATGAAAATATCCCTGCCACTGTGCCAGAGCAGCCGGAGTCGAAGCCGCCACTGCGGAAAAGTATGCCAATTGTGATCGCGCTGGTGGTGATTGTCGGGTTGATCGGGATCGCGAATGTCTCCAGCCTCCTTAGCGGCAACAAGAAAGCCGCCGCAAAGAGTTCGCTGACCATGAGTCCGACCACTCCGAACGCGCAGCAGGTATCGAACTTCGAGACCCAGCAGCAGATGCAGGCGCGACATGATGCCGATCAGTTGCAGCGTCAACAAGCCCTCGCCACTGCGATGCAGCAGCTCCAGCAGGAGCAGGCTGTACCCGGCCCGGAGTCGGCTGCTACTCCGGCGATGACGGCGGCGCAGCGGGACTCCATCTATGGGAACAACTCGAACGCGCCCCAGCATACTTCAAATGTCTCTGAGGCCCAGGCCGAGGCCAAGCAGAAGCAGCTTGCCATTGAGAAGCAGCGACAGGACGCGATGAACAGCGATACCGTGGCGATTGATTTCTCGCACATAGGCGCGTCGGCATCCCCAGTTGTCGCCCAGGCTGCAGAGTCTGCCAGCGCTACCGACAGCGCCTCTGGTCAGGATTCCACTACGCGTCCCGGCGTGGTCGATGCCGCTTCTGTGCAAGCGTCCAAATCCGATCCGATGGCCCCATATTCGTTCGATCAATATCAGGACCGTCTCTATCGAATCTTCGAGGGCACGGTTCTGGAAGGTGTCGTTACCAACCACATCGACGGCGGTTTCAGTGGCCCCATCCTTGTCATGGTGACGACGGACTATTACTCCCACGACCACCAGCAGCTCTTGATGCCGCAGGGTACGCGGCTTATTGGAACCGTGCAGAGCGTCGGCAACGCCCAGCAGCGGAAGATGTTCGTCACCTTCCATCGTGCCGTGTGCCCGGATGGCTTCTCGCTCGACTTCGACAAGTACATCGGCCTCGACCAGATCGGAACCACCGGCCTCGCTACCAAAGTTGACCACGGCTACCTGATGGCCTTCGGTGCTGCCGCCGCCATCGGTGGGCTTGGCGGCCTCGCACAGATCGGCAACAACGGCACGGTGCTCGATCCTTCTACCCAGATTCGCAATGGAATCTCCGAGCAGTCCTCCGCAGAAGGCGAACAGGTACTCAATCACTTCCTGAATCGGCTGCCCATCATCACGCTCAAAGAAGGCTCCCGCGCTCGCGTGTATATCGGGCGCGACATCCTTATTCCTTCGTACGCAGAGCATCGCGTCGATCCCGCCCTGTAGTGAAAGGAGGAACCATGCACCCCAACATCGTCCGTCCGTACCGTTCTTTGATGCTCGCCCTGCCGGTTGTGCCCGCATCCGTTGCCATCAAGCTTTCAGGAGGCATGCCGGCGCTTGTGCAGCGGGCGATGCTTCGCTTGAGTTTGTCGGCAACCTCATCGGCACGGCCCATGACATCTCCCTGGACCGGGTTGATCCGACGTATCCACGTTGTTTCTGGCTCTCTGTATTGGAGGTCTTATGAAGATTCCACTCAAAAACCGGCGCAGGTGGCTTATCGGAGGCGGTCTGCTCTTGCTGACCGCCGCGCCGAGCTTTGCGCTCTTCGGCATCGGAGATATTGTCTTCGATCCGACCAGCTACGCCAGTCTGGTGTCGCAGTTGACCACTCTGGAATCGCAGTACAACATGCTCAAAAACAATGTCGAGCATTTCTCTATCAAGCAGCAGTGGCAGACGACGCTTACGGCTCTGAAGAATGCCAACGTGAAGAATATGTTCGGCGAGACGAATGGGATGACGGCGGCGTTCAACAGCAACTCGCCGTCCGCGTCCTCTGCCGGGTGGACGGCGGCAACTATTCCCGTCAGCTCCGACATGCCGACGTATCTCGGAACTCAGACGCCGGGCAGTCCACAACTCTCGCAGCTTGCCATGATCGAGATGTCCGATTCTGTCTCGCCCGACTGCATTACCGCAGTCGGTCAGTACCGGGCGGCGCGGACGCAGAACACCACCGCCAATAGCAGCCTCACAGCCACCCAGCTTGACGGCACGAGCACTACTAACAGCGAAGTCCAGCAGCTCAATCTCCTTAACGCAGCGGAAGCCCAGAAGATGTCCGAGATGCAGTCGCAGGGTGTCTTGCAGGCTTGCCTTGCTTCGGAGATGGCTGTCTCCAACATGCAGCAGCGGAACGCCGCTGCTACCGACCTCAACACCGCTGTCTTCGTTCAGACGCAGCACTCGACGCACGATATGAGTGCCGCAACCGAAGACAACACTTGGCAGACCTATCTGCCGTAACGGAGAGCCATGCTGAAGCTTCTCAATGCGAAGTTGCTGATTGCCATCCTTGCGGTGCTGGCCGCTATCGCCAGCGCCGCGATTTATCAACGCCACGAGACCGCCAAAGCTGCGGCCATTCTGGAACAGCAACAGCGTGATGCAAACGAGCGGAAGCAGGAAGACGAGGCTTTCCGTAAGAAGGTCGAGGCGGATAAGCAGAAGCACAACTCCGCCGCCGGCAATGAAGGCAAGACCTGGAAGAGTTACATTCCCTAACTTCTACGGAGATTCTTTATGAGCGCCGTGATCGTTCTCGCACAAGCATTGCCGTCCGCATCGTCGGGCATGGACTGGCTCTACCAGTTCACGAATAACCTGACCAACCTCACGACGCAGAACGGCGGCGCGCTGACCCAGCTTGGATTGACGGAGTTGAGCTGCATTGCGCTCTTCACTCTCGTCAGCATGGTCATCAACTGGAACACCAGTTCGATGACCTTCCGCCTGCATCATCATCCTGTGCGGGCTGGCGACCTGACGAACTTTCTGCTCAAGCTTATTCTCTGCTGCTTATTGGAAAACTATTGGGTGAACCCGTTTCCCGGTGCGAGCTTCGGCATTAATCATTTCTTCTCGTACATCGCCCAGGCGATGGTCGCGGCCTTCGATCAACACTCGCTCGACCAACTGTTGCAGCTCTTGAAGACGGCTGGTGATGGGACGGCGATGCCGTCCTTCACCGCACCCGTTCAGATCCTCTGCTACGTGCTCGTCCAGATCATGCTTGGACTC
Source organism: Edaphobacter sp. (assembly GCA_965277575.1). Lineage (GTDB taxonomy): Bacteria > Acidobacteriota > Terriglobia > Terriglobales > Acidobacteriaceae > Edaphobacter. The sequence continues at coordinate 571,609 of CBDIDK010000002.1, read as the reverse complement.
GCATCCGCCATCCTCTTTGTCATTAATTGCAGTGCGTTCATCCTGTATGGAGTGACCGCATTATTTGGTCCCGTATTCATTCCGCTACTGATGACGCAGCACTTCAAAGCCAAGTTCTTCCAGTTCCTCGATGTACTTATCAGCTTCGCGATGATTCGTGCCGTGGCCGCCGCGTTCATTTACGTCTGGGCCGGATTCATGAACGGCTTCCTGCAACAGACGTTCAACGGCAACTATTCGATGGATATGTGGATTGCAAATCTTATCCCTTGCTTAATGGTTTTTGTGGCGTTCATCATTAATATGCTGTTCATCCCGAGCATGACCCAGGCCATCTTTGGCGGTTCTGCTGGAATGGCTGGAAGTATGGGAACCGCGATAACTAAGGTCGCTTCGACAGCCATTATCGCGGGAGGAGCGTGATCTGTGTTCTGGTTCATCGTTGACGTTCTTGCATTGCGTCGCCTGGGTCTATCGAGGCCCTTCCGCTACTTGCTTCTTTTGTTCTTTGCCGGATGCCTTGTTGCGGGCATGATCTACGCCTTCGTCGTCTTCCAAGCCGTCTCGGAGAGGAGTCAGCATCCCCATGTCCACGCACACAGCACCCATTGAGCAGCCACTTGCGCCTGTAATCTCCATGTTGGCTGACCGCATCGGGAATGAAGTCTATTCCTCGCATTATGCCGAGCGGAAAGCCTACCGTCTCATCCTAGGTTGCGGGACCGTCCTGCTCTGCGGTTCGATGTGGCTGAACTTCTCTCTGGCGCATCGCCCGATTGCGAATCGGTACATCCGTATCGACGAGATGGGACGCGCCCAGGCCATCCAGTACAGCGACCTCAATTACAGTCCGCGCGAGGGCGAAGTGCGCACCTATCTGACCGATTGGGCAAACTACCGTTACACCGTCAATCGGGAGACCATTGCGAAGAAGTATCCATTGAACTACTACTTTCTTTCGCAACCGCTGGCTGCGCAGTTGATGGCCTCCGACAACCAGAGCCATCTCGTCTCGCAGGTGATAAGCGGCCAGGTGGAATCGAGCGACGTGCAGGTGCGCGATGTCACCATCACGTCCATGTCGGAAGAGACGGTACAGGGGGCTACGGTCGCACGAGGTACGGCGCTTGTCACGTTCGACAAGCTGTTCTCCGAAGAGCACTCCCACGAGCCTCGTACAGAACATTGGCTCCTCTCCGTGACGTATTACCTGAATCCGAAGCAGGTCAGCGATCAGTCCCGGATATATCCACAGTATGAGTTCATTAATCCCTTGGGTCTGACGATCACCGAGTTCCACGATAACCGCGTCTCCGTAGACCTCACAACGCCAGGCGTCGGCACGGTGAACCCCAATGCGACTCCCCAGCCGGTCACAGGAGCGGCGCGATGAGCTTCCAGCTCATACTTCCGTTCTTTCCCGAGGAGCTCCGGGCGCTCCTGCTTGACCCGACGATCTCCGACCTGATGATTAACGGGACAACCGGAGTGTTCGCGGATCGTGGCGGCGTGATCGAGCAGATTCCGCTCTCCACGCCGTACAGCAACGACCGCCTGCAGGCGGCTATCGAGCGCGTGGCGAGGATTCTGGGGCAGGATTTGACCAGCCAGAACCCAATCCTGAATACCCGCTTGCCTGACGGCTCGCGCGTGGCGGTCGTAGGCGCTCCCTCTTCGATCAACGGCCCGACGCTCACTGTCCGCAAATTCAACCGCTGGTATAGCTCGGATCAGTTAGTAGAAGCGGGCAGTCTGGCAGGGTGCGTTCGGGATGCTGCGGTAGACCTGATAGTACGGCGGAAGAACGGCATCATCAGCGGTGGAACGGGTTCGGGTAAATCGACTTTGATGAAGGCGCTGTTGGACCACGTGCCTATGCACGAAAGGCTGATCGTGATCGAGCAACCAGCAGAGCTGAAGATCGCCCATCCGAACGCCGTTCGCTGGGAAGCCGTCGATGCGATTCCAGGCCAGGTTGCCATCACTCCCAGCCAGCTTGTAGCCGCTGCTTTGCGTCATCGTCCCGACCGCATCATCATAGGCGAAATCCGCGACGAGTGCGGCTACGACCTGCTACAGGCCATGAACACCGGCCACGGCGGAACGCTCTCGACTTTGCACGCTGATTCCGCAGTGGATGCGCTGGACAGACTGGCTGACATGGCTCTCAGTGCAAGAACCAATTTGGATCAGGCGTTTGTCCGGTCGCAGACCGGCAAAGCCGTGGATTTCGTACTGCATTGCGAGCGCGATGCCAAGGGCCGCCGCCGCGTGCGCGAGCTGATTACCGTGGCGGGTTACAGTCACGCCGACCAATGCTTCCAGACGGAGGACATCTATCGTGCTTCCGCCGCCTGAACGCCAGGCATCCAGCTAAAGAACCGAACCGGAATCGAGGTCACTTCGATGGTCGAACATGCTGCCAAATCGGCTGCACAGCCCAACTCGTCTCTGAAAGGGCCCCGCGTGGCATCTGTGAGTTGCCGGACACGCACGGAGGTGTGTCGAGAGCCGTCCTTCTGCGAAACCATTGCCGATCGAAATGGTGCTGCGGTTGAGGCGAACATCCGCCGCCGAGGTGCAGACGGTGACTCCGGTGCATTGGGGAATCTTCCGTCCCGTATCCCGTCCTCTACTCGGGGTCACGCTTCGGGGCCAAACCGGCGCCCTGCGGCTCTGCGTCTTTCTGCTTCGCTTGCAGCGCCCCTGCGGGGTCTCGGTTCCTCCCCAAAGAAGTTTGAGAACCGCTGCAAAGAACGCCGCGCAAACTTCTTTCGGGCCCCGCCAAGAAAGCACTCCTTGGCACTTGGGAGCCGGGCCCACTCGCTTGGCTTCGCCTAGTGTGACCCGAGCAGGATACGGGAAATTCAACGAAACGGAGATCACCACCATGTACTCAAACAAAGTCACCCTCATCGGATTCCTCGGCAACGACGCAGAGGTTCGCACTAACAACGACCGCAGCCTGACAACTCTCTCGCTAGCAACCAAGTCCTCCTACAAGAAGGACGGCAAGTACATCGAGCACACCGAATGGCACCGTTGCGTCGCTTTCGGCAAGCTCGGAGAGTTCGCCGCCAAGCTCCAAAAGGGCGCTCACATCCAGGTCGAGGGCGAGCTGCGCAGCCGCAAGTACGACAGCACCAAAACCAACACCGAAGTGACCATCTGGGAGATCCGGGTCAATTCGATTCTCAAGCTGGATCGTGCCGCCAAAGCAGCGGCGGAAGACGACGAAGAGGCCACCGAGGAAGAAGCCGCATAGGCTCTTCCGTGACTGGAACGAAGCCCGGCAACCACCGGGCTTCTTCGCCTGCTAAGGCCCACAGCATCGCACTCGCAATGCAAATCAGATCGGAGGTGGTTCGATGAACGGAACAGCCAAAGACTTCCTCTCCCGTTGCTTCGCTCCGGGAGACACTATCGCTCTCCTGCTCCGCAATGAGCGCGAGGCAAAGACCCAGCAACGCATCGTGCTGGCTGAACGTGCGCTCGCACCTCGTTACCTCGGCTGGCTCACGCATGAGAATCACGACGGCGCGAACATCTATGTTGCCGCCAATCCGTTGCTCGCCCACAGCCGCAAGCGCACCAAAGAGTGCATCGCTTCCGTCCGCCATCTCTATACTGACATCGACGTGAACGGCGAAGCCCGGCTCGCTGCGCTCCGGACCTCAGACCTGGTGCCGGAACCGAACATCATCGTCTCGACTTCTGCGGGCAAGTACCAGGTGCTCTGGCGGGTCGAAGACTTCGACTTCTACATGCAGGAGACGACGCTCAAGTTGCTCGCAATGGCGTTCCACGGAGACGTCTCCTGCACCGATTGCAACCGGGTTCTGCGTATCCCCGGCTTCCTCAATCACAAGTACGATCCCGCTCAACTTGTTACCGTCGAATATCTGTCCGATACCACGTACCAGCCGGACGATTTCCGGCTGTACGTTCTGCGCGAAGCCTGCATGGTTCCTCCGGTCCGGGAGGGACACTATCGCCCCGACATGCACACCAACTCCGAGCATGACTGGGCGTGGGTTTCACGTGAGCTTGCCCACGGCAAAGACGCCGTGCAACTCACGCTGGAGCTGGCTTCGCGCCGTTCCGATAAGCCCAACCCAAACTACTATGCCCAGCGCACCGTAGACATGGCTTCGGCACGCCTCTGGCTGCGCGAAGGCACAGCCGTTCCAGACGTAATCGTCATGCTTGAAGCCCGCAGAGAAGGTCAGATTCCCGCTGTCACTTGCTCCTCTCGTGCGCGGGAGATTGCGGCCACGGCGCAACGCTCTCTCTCACGCGAATCAGTTGCTTGATTCATCACCCAAAGGAGAACCAAATGCCACTACTTGAAGTCGTCCAAACCAAACAGCTCAGTGCTTCCATCCGGCTCACCGATACGACCGTAACGCAGGTCGATCAGTATGCCGCTTTCATCCACGCTTCTGCAAATGATGTTGTGGAACAGGCGCTCGCTTATGTCTTCTCCAAAGACCGCGAGTTTCAGGAGTTCCTTCGCACTCCTGAAGCGCAGCAAGTTACGCCGACATTGCGCGTGCGTAGAGCATCAGCGAATGATGCAGCGGAGCCGTCCGTAAAGAAGCCCGTTTCCCCAGCGTCTTCCGCATCCCAAACACCGGCATTCGTATCGGGATCGAAGGCATGATCCCGCGCCTACATCCGTGGCAGAACCACTACGGTGCTGCGCACCGGAAGGATATTGACACTTGATCCCTTCCAGGGTGGTGTTTTGGACGATAAGCGTATGCAGTTGTCTACCGTCGCTCATTCAATAACATAGCCGGACATCGTATGCAACTGCATACAGACTGTATGCGATTGCATACGGCTTGGAGGTCGTCAATGGAAGTCCACCAGAATCCCGCAATTGTAAGTATTGAAGCACGCATCTCCCGCTCCAAAGGCAGACTTGCCCGCGTGCATGTGGCGCAAGCTCGCGTCACTCGGCCTGAGCAAGCTGAGTTAGAACAAGCAGCTCGTAGGGATAGCAAGGCATTGAGTGAGTGGGCTAGGGATGTCCTCCTCCGTGAGGCGCGGCGGTCACATGATGACGCTTTGTTCACAGAGCTGGTCGCCACGCGGATGCTGCTCGTGAACCTTATCAAGCCTCTCATCCTGGGCGAAAAAGTGTCTCCGACGTGGATCACCGAGGCGATGACGATGGTGCGAAAAGAGAAACACAAGGCCGCTCAAGACGTGATGCAGCAGTACACACAGGATGTGAAGGAGGGATAACAATGGCAACTCAATGGGGCAGAAAAGAGACAATCATCTGGCCGCCGCACGCGCCTATCATGAGCTATACCGCCCTGGCCGCAACACTCCTATTGACTTGTCTGTTCATCTGGCAGCGCCTTCACTTTGCGCTTCCGCCGTTACAACAGGCATATATCTTCGAATACGTTCGCTCGGAGGCCGGAGCCGCCGTCCACATGCACGGCACCTACCGGCTGGTGTATCTCGGTGGACGGCAAGCCAAACCCCGCCTGGCATTCCCAACAGACTTCGTGCCAGGAAAGATGACACTTCCCGACGGCAAAGCCGTAACCGTCACCCTGTCCAATTTGACACTGGCGCAGGGCTACACCTTCCCGTTTCGTGCCCCGGCTCAGAAGCTCGCCGATGTGTCCGTGTACCGCTGGCTGCGGGCTGCGATCTTCGGCGGCGAAAGCCTCTTCTCTGTTTTTACGATCAGCTTCGTAGAGGGCGGCGTCTGTCTGGTGTTGATGCTCTGGCTGGCTATTCCGAAGGACATTCAGCGGTTCAGGAGCATGAAGTATGGCCGCGTGTTGCGCGGCCCCCAGATGCTTGACCCGAACGAGTTCAACCGGGCACAGAAAGGTGACGGCATCGGCTTCAAAACGACGGAATCTGGCCGCATGATGCGGATTCCACTGCGCAAAGAAGCGCAGCACCTTCAACTCATGGGCGACACAGGTGTGGGCAAAACTCAGCTCATCATGCAGTGCCTTCGCCAGATCAGGGGACGGGGTGATTCGGCCATCGTCTACGACCCGGCGTGCGAGTACATCCAGCGGTTCTATGACGCCGGCCGTGGCGACATCGTGTTGAATCCGCTCGATGCACGCTGTCCTTACTGGGGACCGGCACAGGAGATGGAATCGAATGCCGAAGCTGATGCCATCGCGGCCTCCCTCTACCAGCCCAAGACCGATAAGCTGGACGAGTTCTTCCACGAAACGCCCGCGCAAATCTTCGCGCACCTGCTTAAGCTGGGGCCGACGCCACACCAACTCGCTGCGTGGATGGCAAGCGATGTGGAACTGTTGAAGCGGGTCGAAGGCACAGAGATGGCCTTCTATATAGATAGGAAGGCTGGCCCTCAGAGAGCTGGCGTCCTATCGTCTCTGGGGCTGGTCGCCAAGTGCTTCCGGCTGCTGCCGGAACGGGATGAGAAACGCCCTGTCTGGAATGCGCGTACCTGGTCGAAGAAACGTCAGGGATGGATCTTCATCACCTCGCGTCCGCCCGAGCGGGAGACGCTTCGGCCACTTCATTCGCTCTGGATCGACCTGCTGGTCATGCGTCTGCTGACCGTGCCGCAGCCGGGACAAAAGCCAGTGTGGTTTGTGATCGATGAGTTGGCGAGTTTGCAGAAGCTCCCGCAGCTTCATACGGCCATCACGGAGAACCGGAAATCCAGAAACCCGCTGATTCTGGGCTTCCAGGGGAAGGCCCAACTTGAGGTCATCTATGGCCATCTTGCGGAGGTAATGCTGTCCCAGCCCGCTACCAAAATCTTCATGAAGACGGCGGAGCCGAAGGCAGCAGAATGGATTTCCGAGGCCATCGGCAAAGTCGAGATCGAACGCCTCAAGGAGACGAAGTTTGACGGGACGCGCTCTGGGCATAACTTCACCGTCGAGCGCCAGATTGAGCCGCTGGTGATGGGATCGGAGATCACCGGCCTGGATGACCGACACGCTTACCTTAAGCTAGGAAACGATGTGGCACGGTTCGCTTTCGACTACATGGACCTACCGACACCGACATTGGCTTTCATCCCGCGTGATGCTGCCGATGGCGGCTTGAGTTTCGATCCTGACACGTTGGAGCCACGCCGAACGTCTGCTTCAACCGTTCCGAGCGATGAGGCCGCGGAGGCGAACGTCGGAGCGTCGAACGATGCGCCTCTTGTGCTCGAAAAGAACCCGATTCCGTGGCCCAGCAAAGACGCAACGGAACTAGCGCGTGCCGGCGAAGTGAACCGGCCCGCGCCTCCTGAAGACATGGAGGAAGAGGAATCCTTGCATGGCCCTGCGTACGTCCGGGAGACCTAGCCATGATGTCGATACCCAAAGCGCTCGCTGCTGGTCAGGCACAGACGTATCACCAGCTCGATTACACCGCTCCATCGCAGAGCTATTACAAGCAGGGTGATGCGGTAAAGGGTGAGTGGCAAGGGCGGCTTGCCTCGTCCTTCGGACTCTCTGAGGAAGTCACGGCTCAGGAGTTTTCCCGGCTGACCGAGGGGCAGCATCCGCAGACGGAAGTCCAGATGGTTCGGCACCGCGAAGCGGTGGAATACAAGAACGCTGATGGCAAGACAGTAAAAGCCGTGGAGCATCGCGCCGCATGGGATGCTACTTTCTCCGCGCCAAAGTCCGTGTCCCTCACGGCACTCGTCGGCGGCGATGACCGCGTTCGCGAGGCACACAGCGCCGCCGTAACCGTTGCGTTGACAGAGTTGGAACGGTATACCCAGGCACGCATCGGTGGGAACCATCCTGCCGAGACGACAGGCAAGTTCATCGCCGCGAAGTTCGAGCATGACACCGCCCGTCCGGTCGATGGTTACGCCGCGCCGCAACTCCACACCCATGCCGTGATCTTCAACGTCACCGAGCGCGAGGATGGTTCCACGCGGGCCTTGCAGGATCGGTCATTCTTTCAGAGCAAGCAGTTTGCGACGGCCGTGTATCAGTCCGAGTTGTTCTACCGGCTGCGTGGACTTGGCTATGAAATCGAAACCGGGAAGAGTGGCGCTCCCGAAATAAAGGGATATACGCAGACATATCTTGATGCTTCCAGCCTGCGTTCGCAGCAGATCAAAGACGAGATGGCGAAGAAGGGCGTCAGCGGCCCCCGAGCAGCGCAGATCGCCGCGCACTCCACGCGCGATAAGAAGCAAAACCTGACCCGCGAAGCGGTTTTGGAGGCGCATCGGAGCGTGGCCGCTGACTACGGACAGCAGCCGCAGACGGTAGTTGCCCAGGCCCGTGAGCGGGCCAGAACACAGCAGCACAATCCTGACCAAGGCGTCCGTGCCAAAGAGGCCCTCACCTATGCGCGGGACAGTCTCTTTGAGCGTGAGGCCGTCGCCGAGGAGCGGCTGATCTTCCGCGATGCCTTGCGGCGTGGAATGGGGGAGACGACGTATGCCGAGGTGCGAGCAGACTTCGAGACACGGCGCGAGCGTGGGGAGTTTCGTTCCGTCGAGGCGGCAAAGTATGCCTCCGGCCGCAGTTTTACCACGCCGGAGACGATTGCTGCCGAGCGTGCCAATGTTGCCTATGTTCTCTCCGGTAAGAATGCCGTTCAGCCGATCATGAGCGCGGAGCGGGCGCAGGAACAAGCGCGTTCGCGCAACTTCCTCAATGACTCGCAACGCCGCGTGATCGAGGAAACTCTTAACTCCACTGATCGCATTCATGGATTGCAGGGACGGGCAGGGTCAGGGAAAACGACCGTCTTGTCTTCCATCCGCGAGGGTGCGGAAAAGAGCGGTTACACGGTCGAAGGCTTTGCCCCGACCTCTCGCGCCGCCGGCCAGCTTCGCGAGGCTGGAATTGACGCTACGACCCTACAGAGCTTCCTTGCTCGCGGTGCAAATCACCCGAGCGCCAATCTCGAAATGCGCCATCTATATATGCTGGACGAATCGAGTCTCGCCAGCACCCGGCAGATGCGTTCGTTTCTGGACAAGCTGAATCCTAGCGACCGTGTGCTGGTCATCGGAGACACCAGCCAACACCAGGGTGTAGACGCCGGGAAACCTTTCGAGCAGATGCGCGACGCCGGAATGCGAACATCCCAGCTTGATCGCATCATGCGCCAGAAAGACCCTGAATTGCTGAAGGCGGTTAAGCAGCTTGCGAACAACAATACCCGGCAAGGGATCGACATGCTCGCCAGCCAAGGCCGTATAAGCGAGATCCCCAACACGCGGGAACGCATTATCGCTATCGCCAAGGACTATGCTGCCAATCCTCAGAACACGATCATCGTCTCACCCGACAATCGTAGCCGCCAGCAGATCAATGAAGCGGTCCGCGCCGAACTGCTCCAGAGAGGCGTGCTGGCTGAAGATGGGAAGCTGCTCCGCACTCTCTCGCATCGCTCCGACATGACCGGTGCCGACCGCACCTGGGCAGCCCGGTACAACGTGGGGGAGGTGCTCCAGTACACCATCGGCAGCAAGGCCGAGGGGATCGAGCGTGACGGCTTCGCTACCGTCCGCGCGGTCGATGGACGTGCCAATGTGCTCACGGTCGAGCTGGCAAATGGAGCGAGTGTGACGTATGATCCGCGCCGGTTGCGTGGTGTGAATGTCTTCCGCGAGGTTGAACGCCAGTTCGCTACTGGAGACCGGATCCAAGTGACGGCTCCGAATAAAGAGCTTGGTGTCGCGAACCGTGACCTCGGCACGATCACGGAGATGAGAGATGGAAAGATTAGCGTCCGGATGGACGGCAAAAAAGAGCACGTCATCTCGTTGGATCTATCAGCTTTCCGGCAGTTCGATCATGGCTATGCCGTGACCTCTCACAGTTCACAAGGGCTCACTGCGGGACGTGTCCTTGCGCATTTCGATACCGATAGTTCGTACAGCCTCATCAACACCAGGCTTGCCTACGTTGCAATCTCCCGTGCATCGGATGACGCGCGTGTGTACACCAACAACGCCGAAACTCTCGGGGCACGGCTAGCAACGGACATATCGAAAACCGCTGCCTTGGATTTTCGGCCTTCAACATCTATGAACGAGGTGCAGCAGGCTGTCGCCGCTTTCAGCGCGAACGACCATGCGATCGCAACGACAAAGTTACAGGAACAGGGACGCATCCACGCATATGCCAGCTCGGAGCATCGTCTGGCCGCCGTTGCCCTTGCGTATACGGCACAGGCGGATCGCGTCGTTGTGATCGCGCCCGATGCTATCGAACGCCGGGAGATTACGCAACTCATTCGTGACGAACTGCGCCAACAGGGGCGACTCGCTACTGAAAGCCGCTCGCTCCCAATCCTTGTCGAGAAGGACTTGGGCAATCCACGCCTCGCCGCCAACTACGCACTGGGCGAGGAGATTCATTACAAAGCTGGCAGCCCCGCCGAACACGGCATCGCGGACAACAGCACGGCCACCGTCCTCTCCGTTGATGCTCGCGCTAATATCTTGACCGTCGCTACACGCGATGGTAACGAGGTCTACTACAATCCAGCATTCATGAAAAAGCAGACGAGAGAGAGCACGGTCTATCGCGAGGAACACCGCGACCTCGCTGTGGGTGAGCGCATCATCTTTACTGAGTCTGACCACGACGCTCATATCCGTTTAGGCGATTTCGCTACCGTGGAGCATATTGGGGATGACCACGCGCTTTCGCTGCGTCTCGATAATGGGAAGTCCCTTGAACTGACTCCAGAGCAGACCCGGCATATCGAGTTCGGTTATGCCGTGGAAGCCGCGCCCCGCGCCGCTTTGGATCGCGTTCTCGTAACCGGCCACGCTACCCGACTTGCAGAACAGCAGGAGGCGTTTGAGCAACTCTCCCCGCACCTCCGCGATCTCGCCGTGTACACCTCTGAAAAGCAGCAGTTTGCAATTGAGAAAACTGTTCCGGGTGCGGAGATTGTGCCGTCTGTCAGGGAACTCTCATCGGCTTTGTACACTCCGCGAGCCGCCTCCACGCCGGAGGCTGAGATGCAGGAACTCGGTATAGGACTGTAGTACAGGCGGATGGGTGGGTGGCCTGACGGTTACGATCAAACGAAGTGCGTCTCGCGCTTCTATCGACGAAAAGAAGAAGGCGTCGAGCAAGAAGAAGGCGGCCTAAAACAACAGCGAGCGCATACAGCATTCACTTCACAGAAAAGGGATTGCCGGATCTAGCAATCCCTTCCTTGTTCCAGCCAGGAATCGCGGTCGGCGGGGCCGTTCCTCCCCTGCACCCCTCCCTTGAAATTAGCCAAGACTATCGGGCATTCGACCGTTCGCTTTCTGGCCAGGATATGGCTTACCCACTAAAGTGCGTCTTCGACGGGTAAGACCTCAAAGCTCTTCGTGTCGCCGCTGAAGTATCGCCGCCGCATCCAGAACGCCACGTTCACGAGACCGATCAGCGCCGGAACCTCAATGAGTGGACCAACGACGCCGACGAACGCTTCTCCCGAGTTGAGACCGAAAACAGCGACGGCGACTGCAATCGCTAACTCAAAATTGTTGCCCGCAGCCGTAAACGAGAGGGTTGCGGACTGGGCGTAGTTTGCTCCCAGCTTCTTGCCCATCCAGAAACTCACGAGAAACATAATCAGGAAATAAATGACGAGCGGGATGGCGATCTTCACCACGTCAAGTGGCAATCGCACAATCAGGTCACCTTTCAGCGAAAACATGACGAGGATCGTAAACAAGAGGGCGATCAGGGTGAGCGGGCTGATACGCGGGATAAAGCGCGTCCGATACCAGTCCTCTCCTTTGAGTCGAATCAGAACCGCCCGAGTCAGAAAGCCAGTGACAAATGGAACCCCAAGGTAAAGACCAACACTCCTGGCAATCTGGCCGATGCCGATCTGGACGACGCTGCCTTCCAATCCAAACCATTTCGGCAGAACTGTAAGAAATGCCCAGGCATAGAGGCTGTAGAAGAGCACTTGGAACACGCTGTTGATGGCGACCAGGCCAGCGACGTAATCCGTATCGCCTTCGGCGAGTTCGTTCCAGACCAGCACCATTGCGATACAGCGGGCGATGCCGATCAAGATGAGACCGCGCATGTAGGCTGGTTCGCCCCGCAGAAAGACAACGGCCAGAAAGAACATCAGGATCGGGCCGATGAGCCAATTCTGCACCAGTGACAGGCCGAGAACGCGCTTGTTGCGAAAGACCTCGCCCAGCTTTTCGTAGCGCACTTTTACGAGTGGCGGAAACATCATGATGATGAGTCCAATAGCGATGGGGATGTTCGTTGTGCCTGTCTGAAAGCGGTTGACGAAACCGGACGAAGATGGCACGAAGTGGCCAATCGCTACGCCAACCGCCATCGCGAGGAATATCCAAAGGGTCAGATAACGGTCAAGAAATGAGAGCTTCTTGCGAGCAGCAGGAGCGCAAGTCTGAGCTTGAGTGAGGGGTGATGCGAACATCAGCAGGCCTCGCAGGATGCTTCTTGAATCGTCGAAGGGAGTGGTGCGCCGTCCAGCGATGCGTACTTCGACGGAGTACAGCAGGCTTTTGTGAGACGCGCGCGGTCAGCCTGCATCGCCTTCTCTTCCTTTAGCCAGCCGAGGGTCTGTTTGAGGATCTGTGCGGCCCCAACATGCGGAGGCATCACGATCCGATAGTGCATCCACTTTCCTTCCCGCCGCGCCGCGACGATCCCGGCGCTACGGAGGTAGGCCAGATGCCTCGAAATCTTGGGCTGAGGGCCTCCGAGAATTTCCACAAAATAGCAGACACAAACTTCCTGCGCGCCCATAAGGTTCATTAGGCGTAGCCGGGTGTTGTCGCCAAGAGCCTGAAAGAACCGCTCAACATCAAAAGTTCGCTTCGCCATGCCTCATGTATACGCCTTGACGTATGCGAAGGCAATACATATAGTCGCCTAAGCAGATGTGAGGAGGCGAAGATGTCAGAGCAGCTCTTGGAGTCGGTCAAGTCAAAATATGGGGCGGTCGCGGAAAGTACCTTATCGAACGACCATGCCGGGGTGCAGGCAGTCGCAGAGGCCTTTGGCTACACCGCCGAGGAACTGACCTCGATTCCGGCCGGAGCGAACATGGGACTGTCGTGTGGCAATCCCACGGCGACCGCGCATCTTGGACCCGGTGAGGTCGTGGTCGATCTTGGTTCCGGTGGCGGCCTTGATGTTTTTCTCGCGGCGAAGATGGTTGGCCCCACGGGTCGCGCGATAGGAATCGACATGACGACGGCCATGATCGAGCGTGCTCGGGCAAACGCCCAGGCGAGCGGATACAACAACGTGGAGTTCTATCAATCCACCATCGACAAGATTCCGCTTCCGGATGGATCGGTCGATTGTGTCATTTCAAACTGTGTGCTTAATCTTGCGCCGGACAAGCCCGCCGTTTTCCGTGAGATTGCGCGCGTTCTCAAGCCGGGAGGGCGAGTCGCCGCCAGCGACATCGCCCTTAAGCACGAACTGCCCGAAGCCGTGGCACAAAGCATGGCAGCTTATGTTGGCTGCATCGCCGGAGCCATCAAGATTGACGACTACCGTAATGGTCTGCTCGCGGCAGGCTTTGAAAATGTCGAAATCGTGGACAGCGGAGCGGACTTGAATGCCTACGCAAAAGTGGAGAATCAGGCGGGCTGCTGTTCGCCGGCAATGGATACGATGGACACTTCGCAGCCGTTCCCGGTTATCGAGCCAGCCTGCTGCACGCCGACAACGAGTGAGCCATCGCTACACGAAGAACTCGTGGCCCTGCTGTCGCAGTATGACGTGAATGCCGCGGCTGCCAGTGTGAAGGTGTATGCAATCAAGCCGCTGACGTAAGACTCAAGAGTCTACTGTGACCCCGGCTGCCGCGCCAAGGAACCCAGACTGCAACCGACCGAAAGCCCAAGGAGCTTCCATGCCGCACTATAACGTCCTCTTTCTCTGCACCGGTAATTCTGCCCGTTCGATCATGGCTGAGGCAATCATGAATAAGAAACGGCGGCCAAACTTCACGGCTTTCAGTGCAGGTAGCCATCCGACAGGCGCGGTGCGACCCGAAGCCATTCGCCAGATCGAGAAGGCAGGACTCAGCGCGGCGGATGCTCGGAGCAAATCATGGGATGAGTTCTCCACACCGAACTCTCCACACTTCAACTTTGTGTTCACGGTTTGCGATAACGCCGCGCAGGAGGTATGCCCAATCTGGCCAAGACATCCAATGACGGCTCACTGGGGTATTGCTGACCCAGCCAGTGTGCAAGGAAGTTCCGCAGAGATCGAGCGTGCATACAGCCAAGCATTTCAGGCACTCGACCGCCGCATAAGCCTCTTTCTCAGTCTGCCGCTCGCAACGCTCGACAACCTCGCCATCCAGAGAAAAATTGACGAGATCGGCAAACTGTAAGAAGTTGAGAATTTGTTGTGTGGGGCGGCGACAAATCGAAGTTCTCAACCAGGGCTGCGGAAGATCTTCGCTGAGGCGGATGGTTCCAGAGAAAGACGGTTCACGCGCTTTCAGCTGCACCCACATCCCTCTCCCCGCAGAGCTCGGCGACCTTCTACGATCAGGAGCGGTAAAGCAGCCAACGCTGCAACGAAGTCTACCCAGTAAATATGCCATGCAGCGTTGATGAGAAGGCCGACAAGAGTAATTGCCGCAAGATAGAAGCACGTAGCCGACTGCACCGCATCCGCAGCAAGAGCACGGTTGTTGGCACTCTTTGCTGTCTTGCGCTTCACCCAGGCGAGAACAGGCATGACGATCAGGGCTGCAACAGTAATTGCTATACCGCTAAGACTCACCGCCGGTTGAACGCCATTGAAGAACTCAACCACGGTCATCAGCAGGATCAGTCCCGCCAGCAGGAAGAGCAGAAGTCCGGTGGCGCGAGTAGCGCGCTCCTTCATGGCCGGGAATGAGGAAAAGGTCGCCACGAGGACAAGAGCGGCGGATAACAGTTCGACGAAACTATCCGCGCCAAATACAAGAAGCACTTCACTATGAGACGTGGCAGCGCCATAGATCGCCACGCCACACTCGACGCTCATCCAGGCTAACGTCAAGCTCTGTAGCCAAAGGATTCGAGTTTTGACTTTATCTCTGGCCTGCGACATATCCCTCTCAGATCCACATGATGCTTCAAACCGCTTTTCCAGCCGCTCACTCCGGCAACCCTCTGTCGCGCAACGTGCCGCGGCGAAGGGCTCGCTCTTTCGTCATGACAAAGAAAACAGGCACCAGGATCAGAACGTGGATGGTCGATGTAATCATGCCGCCAACGATAGGCGCAGCTATCGGCTTCATAACGTCCGACCCAATCCCTGTCTCGAAAAGAATGGGAATAAGGCTCGCGAGGACGGCAGCTACCGTCATGAGCTTTGGGCGGAGGCGTTGTACAGCCCCTTCGATAGCAGCCAGTTCGATATCGTGAGCGTTATGGATTTCGCCGGCGAGTAGATGGCGGTCCAAGGCTTCGTGCAGGTATACGACCATCACCACGCCGGTCTCTACCGCGATGCCGAAGAGCGCAATGTACCCCACCCAGACGGCCACGCTGAAGTTATAGCCAAGGAGCCATTGCAGCAGAAGGCCTCCTGTCAACGCATAGATGGTGGGGACAATGAGTACGACTGCCTCCGCTGCCGAGTGGAAGATCATGTAAAGCAGGACGAAGATGAGGAAGAAGACAATGGGCAGAATGAGCTTGAGACGCTGCTTCGCGCGCAATTCAAACTGATACTCGCCCGACCATTGGTAGGTGGTATTCGTGGGCAGCACCAGCTTGCTCCGCAGCAGGCGGTTGGCTGCTGTGACGAAGCCGCCGTAGTTGGTGTCTTTGAGGTCGAGGTAGACATAGCCGGTGAGCTGGCCGTCCTCGTCGCGGATCATGGCTGGACCGTGCGTGAACGAGACTTTGGCGACTTGGCCGAGCGGAATCTGCGCTCCGGATGGAGTGCCGATCAAGACGCCACGCATCGCCTCAACGTTGTCGCGAAACGCCCGCGCGTATCGCACGTCGATCGGATACCGTTCGCGGCCCTCGATGTTCTCGGCGACATTCTCACCGCCGATGCCGGAAGCGACGGCGGCCTGGACATCGGCGACGCTGAGGCCGTAGCGTGCGGCCTCCAGGCGATTCACTTCCACGTTGACATAGAAGCCCTGCGAGATGCGTTCGGCGAAGATGGAACGCAGTTGTGGCATCGATCCAAGAACACCTTGAATCTGCCCGGCGACGCGCTCGATTCCGTCCACGCTCGGGCCTTGCACCTTCATTCCGAGAGGCGTCTTGATCCCGGTCAGCTCCATGTCCAGACGGTTCTCGACGGGACTCGTCCAGGTATTGGACAGGCCCGGAAACTGCACCTTTGCGTCCATGTCCTGAATGAGCTTCTCATAGGTCATGCCGACAGGCCACTGCTCGCGCGGCTTGAGCATGATGGTGGTGTCATACATGTCCAGAGGCGCGTTGTCGGTTGCGCTGTCGGAGCGGCCCACCGTGCCGAAGACGCTCTCCACTTCTGGGAAGGTGTGCAGGATTGCATCTTGTTTTTGCAGGATCGTTTTCGCTTGTTCCACCGAAATGCCGGGGAGAGCGGTGGGCATGTAGAGCGCAGAACCTTCAAAGAGCGGTGGCATGAACTGGCTGCCGAGTTTGAAGGCGACCGGTAGCGTGACCAGCAGAAATACTAGATTGACCAGAATCGTGAGTTTGCGATGTCGCAGGCAGAACCGTAGTACGGGTAGGTAGACGGCTTGCGTGAATCGCGCTATTGGGTTGGCGCGCTCAGGCTTTAGCTTTCCGCGGATAAGCAACACCATCAGTACCGGAACAAGCGTGATAGCAATGATGGACGATGACCCAACCGCCAGCGTTTTCGTCCAGGCAAGTGGACGGAACATCCGCCCTTCCTGAGCTTCCAGCAGGAAGACGGGAAGGAATGAGACGACGATGATCAGTAGCGAGAAGAAGAGCGCAGGCCCGACCTGCTTGGCAGCGCCGATCAAAATCTCGCGGCGTTCGGGTTCTGAGACAGGAGTGTCGTCGCGTTCCTGTCGTTCCGATAGATGGCGATAGCCGTTCTCCACCATGACGATTGCCGCATCGACCAGTACGCCGACGGCTAAAGCAAGGCCGCCAAGCGACATAATGTTGGAGCTGATGCCGAGGTAGTAAATCGGAATAAAGGCGATGAGCACGGCAATCGGAAGCGCGAGGATCGCAATGAGAGCTGAACGGAAGTGGAACAGAAAGATCAGAATGACGAGGCTGACGATGATGGCCTCTTCGGTCAGGTCGTGTTCGAGGGTTGCTATCGAGTCGTTGATAAGACCCGAACGGTCATAGCCAGCGACAATCTTCACGCCTGGCGGCAAAGAATGCGCTATTTCTTTCAGCTTTTTCTTGACGCCGTTGATGACGTTCAGCGCGTTCTCACCCTGGCGCATCACAACGATGCCGCCAACGGTTTCGCCCTGGCCATTCCAGTCCGCTGCACCCTGGCGAATGTCGGGTCCAAGCGAAACCGTGCCGAGGTCGCGGATGAGGATGGGGGTGCCATTGCTGCTGCCGACTGCGACGTTTGCAAGGTCGGCTGTCGATTTCAAATAGCCGAGGCCGCGAATCATGTATTGCGCTCCGCTGAGGTCGAGCACGCGGCCGCCGACTTCGTTGGTGCTCGCTTTTACCGCTGCAATCACTTTGGACAGAGGAATGCCAAAGGCCAGAAGCTTGTTGGGATCGACGTTGACCTGATACTGCTTTACGAAACCGCCGATGCTCGCGACCTCAGCGACACCAGGCACGGTTTCGAGAGCATAGCGGAGATGCCAGTCTTGTAGGCTGCGGAGGTCCGCCAGGCTTTGATTGCCGCGAGTATCGACGATGGCGTACTCGAAGACCCAGCCCGCGCCTGTGGCATCGGGACCGATCTCGGGATGGACGCCAGCGGGCAACTGTCCGCTGATCTGCTGGAGGTATTCGAGAACGCGGGAACGCGCCCAGTAGAGGTCCGTGCCATCCTTGAACACGACGAAAACATAGGAGTCGCCAAACATTGTCTGGGCGCGGACGGCCTTCACATCCGGTGCAGCCAGAAGGTTCGTGACAAGGGGATAGGTGACCTGATCTTCGATGAGGTCGGGGGGGCGCCCGTCCCATCGTGTGTGGATGATGACCTGCACATCCGAGATGTCAGGCAGCGCGTCTACCGGGATATGGCGCAGCGACCAGGTGCCCGCGAACGTCAACAGAAGCGTGAAGGTGAAGACAAGAAATCGGTTGCGAGCGCATAGATCGATGATTCGGGAGAGCATGGTTACATTCCTCCCGTTGCATTCAGGTGAAGTTGTTTCGTCGCGAGGACCGCGCCGTTTTTCTTCGCGACCACCGTGACCTGCCAAGTTCCGCCGGAGCCGAGATTGCCCGAGCCTTCGTAGACGCCTCCACCTTTCTCCGCGAGATGCACAGACGTGTTCATGGCAGCCATGCCCATCGCCGGCATCGCCGCCATGAAGAAGGTCACCGTGACATCTGCTCCTGCGATGGCCGCGTCGTTGCTCCCGGTCAGCTTGACCCGGAAGACATTCGCTCCCTTTCTTGGCGGTGTGGGATCGGTGGTGAGATCAACCTGTACCTGTTGCACAGGTGATGCCTGGTTTGCCCCCGCTCCCGGAGGTGGAGGTGTGTATGCACCGGCGGCGGCCTGCAGTTGGCTTTCCGAGTCGATCAGGAAGTTGGCCGAGGTGACGATGGACTCACCAGAGGTCAGACCCTTCAGTACCACGAAATAGTCGCCAATGTGCGGCCCAAGCACGACATCGTGAGGTTCGATGCTGCCATTGCCGCGATTCAGAAACACAACCTGCCTTATGCCGGTCTGGAACCCGGCTGAGGCCGGAATTACAAGGCGTCGTCCCATCGAGGATTTTAGATCGACGTTGACAAACATCCCCGGCTTGAGCAACAGGCCGGGATTCGCGATGGACAGCCTCACCGCGACTGTGCGTGTCGCCATGTCCACCTGGGGAAGAATCTGCTCGACTCGCCCTCGGAACGTCTTGAGTGGGTAAGCATCGACGGTGATGTTTGCCAAGTCGCCCGGCTTGAGCTGCCCTACGTCGGTTTGAAACACCTGTGCGTTGACCCACACGTTCGAGAGGTTCGCGATGGTGTACAGCCGCGTCGCGGGGGTCGCATACAGATTGGGCAGCGCATTGAATTCGGTGACGTATCCAGAAGCGGGAGCATTGATGGTGAGATCAGGTAACACGCGGCCAGTACGTTTCAGGTCAGCGATCTGACTGGCGGAAATATCCCACTGAGCGAGCCGCTGTTCCGCCGCCAAGGTGAGCGAGTTTGCATCCGCTGCGACATCTCCGATGGAGCTGTTGCCGAGCGTTATCTGATTCGCGCGCGCGAGCAGGTATTCCTGCTCAGTCGCCACCAGGTCAGGGCTGTAGATGGTGAAAAGGGGCTGACCCTTGCGAACATACTGATATGTCGCATTGACGAAAACCTTGCGAATGTAGCCTGAGAAACGGGTTTGTACATAGGAGACGAGCCGATCGTTGATAGCAACGGTTCCGGTCGCACTCAAATCATTATCGAGCTGCTTGTATTGCACCATCCCGGTACTCATATCAATGCTCTGCATCTGCGCCTGCGAGAGCTGCACGGGCGCGAGTGGAGCTTCGACCTGTTGGGGCGATTGTGGTGTTTGAGACGTTGCCCTGGAAGAGACTGCTGGACCTTCCGCGAGAGGGGCCGGAGCGCCAGTATTGGTAGGTGTACGGTGTTGAGAGTTATGTAAGAAGAAGAGAACCACGCCCAGGATGCAGGCCCATACGAGCGATGTGATGAGGATGTATTTCTGCGTGGATTGGCTCATCGGAGAGACGCTCCTGTCAGCGTCTCAAGACGCACGAGTGCGGTTTCATGTTCCAGCAAGGCTTCCTGATAATCACTCTGTAGAGAAAGAAGATCGAGCAGAGACGAGAGCACGGGTGCGAACTCCTGCTTGTTGGCTTTGTAGGAAGACTCCTCCGAACGAGAGATCGCTTCGGATTGCGGAATCAGTCCGTGGTTGTATTCGTCCAGCAGTTCAGCCGTGCTGGTGGCTGCAACGAACTGCTTTTGCACGGCTGCGAGTTGTTGCTGCGCCTGCGAGTCAAGTTCGTGCCGCGCATGGTTCGCTTGCTCCGTCGCTTGGGCGACCTCCGCTTGAACGCGCCCGCGATGCGGCAGGCTCAGGCTCAGCGTCAGCATGTAGTAGTCGCGATAGGCAGGGCCGGTCAACTGATACATGTAACCGACGTTGAAGTCCGGCTTGCCTTCTCGCTGCGCAGACTTCACTTGTGCGTCTTCTTGCTGGACTGACCGTTGCTCCACCTGCAGGATTGGATTCTGCTGACGAACCAGAGCTTGCAGCTCACTGGCGTTGAGTCGAAGGGTTGTCTCCGCAAGAGTTTCCGCGACAATGTCAGGCGAATCTTGTCTCCGATGCAGTAGCTCCTTAAGATCGGCTTCTGCTTCGCCCATCTGTTCGCGATTGACCGTCTCGCGCCGCAGGATTTGCGTACGCTGCAACTGCGCTTTGATGATGCCGGCTTGACTGCCCTCACCGAGACTGTAATGCGACAGCGCATTCTGCACGAGTGGCCCCAGCACACCATTTGTGTGTTCGAGGATGGCGAGCGTCTGCTGCAGATAGGCAAGCCGCAGATAGAGCAGCTTAATTTGTTCCGCCACATCGGCTCTGACAACACCAACTTGTGCTTCTGCCGTGTCTGCCTTGCGCGATGCAACGTCGCCTTTGAGTCGCAGCTTACCCGGATAGGGGAGAGCTTGCGACGCTCCGAAGCCGAGATACGCGAAATTGCTGTTGCTGAAGCCCGCACCAGGCTTCGGACTGCCGACGCTGAACGACTGAAAGGTAAGCTGCGGATCAGACAGCGTGGACACTTGCCGCGGTACATGGGTGGATGCCTTCCAAGCATCCGTTGCAGCGGCAACCTGGGAATTGCTGGATTCTGCTTCAGCAAGCAATGTGGCAAGTGGCGTTGACTGACCGCTCATCTCCTGCGAATACGCAGAAATACCGGTAAGCAGCAACACCAATGCGGCGGTCCAATAGGCGGCCACCCTCATGTTTCAACTCCTGTCTCGTTTGCAGTTCAGACATGAGCGCGCACAAGTGTGCGGCTCCAATCTTCAGCGAGATAGGTGGGAACTAGACCCTAAGAACAGAGATGATCGAGGGGGGAGGCTTTGGCGGTGAGTGTTCTGGACGCGGAATCCAGCCCTTAGTTATGTCGTAAGGCGGGAAGAGGTCGAGCGATAGAGTCCAGACTGCAATCGCAATAATAGGATGGAATGCGACAAAATCTGATCTCAAAGCGTTGTCATGAAGCGCGCCCGGAGTTTTCTTGCAGCAGTCGTGTGAGGAGGGCATCTCCATCTGCCCGCAGTCACTCTTCATCGTGCGGCAGCAAGCCCGCTCTTCGACCGTCATGCCCGAATCAGGAGCCATGCACGCCATTGCCGGTGCCACAAAGGACACGAGAAGCAGTAGTACAGCTCCGAATTGGCGCAGCAGCTTCACATAGACCAGCATACGCCAAGAGTTCCCCAACCTCTAAGTGCTTATCTGCATCGAAGCCACACAAGGTGCATACTGGTCTTATGAAGTTCCGGGCGACATGGGCGGGCGTACTCACAGCGATCATGCTGTTTGTTTCGTCTGCCGCCTCTAGTTGTGAGGCGAAATGCGACCTCGGTGGACTTCGACCCTCTTGCCATTCACAATCTCCGAGTTCGCAAGCCCATGAGTCTCATATGGGTTCCGGCATGTGCCACGGAAGAGCCAGATCGGAAAGTGGCGCAGCCGCGGCCACGATAGTCTCATTGTCATCACCTTGCTCTCACCATGTATGTGCGCAGCAACCCGCAACTTTGACGGACCAATGGTCGGCATTAGCTCACGTTCCGGTTCTGTCAGGTGTGGTGCATTTGAATGCGCAGCACTTTGAGCTAGAGCCGCTTGTCAGCACTTTCGCAAGCCGTGGACCACCGTCCTTCAGACCTTCCTCGCCAGTAGACCTTCATACCATTCAGCGCGTTTAGTAGACCGGCCTTCAGCAGACGACATTCTTATGTCGCCGGCGATGTGTCGCTACTGCCTCGATATTTCCGGGGTTAATCGCGCTCCGTGTCCGGTGGCTCCGTTCCCCACTGCCGCGTCCACACGGAGATCTGAATATGTCTACACGCAGAACCTTTCTACAACGCACTGCCACTTTGGGTGCTGGCCTTTTAGCGGTCAATCGCGCCGAGGCTGCAGGCACTCACGCTGGACATTCCGGAAGTCAAGCAAGCGATGCCGGTGGATACCTTGGCATCAGCAGCGGTTCGTTGTCCAAGTTGAATCGCCCCGGAGCACCCGACTTCAACACGCCGGTCGTGACAACTGACGTGGGCGACCTTGCCTATGAGATGGATGGCGACGTCAAGGTCTTTCGCCTGACGGCCCACGTCATGAGGCAACAAATCGCGCCGGACAAAACCATTGATGTCTGGGGCTTTAATGGCTCAGCCCCCGGCCCAACCATTCAGGTCACGCAGGGCGATAAAATTCGCGTGATTTTCAAGAATGAGCTACCAGAGGCAAGCTCTCTTCACTGGCATGGCTTTGAAGACCATATAGGCAATGACGGTATGCCGGGCATCAGCCAGGAGCCTGTGAAGCCGGGTGGGACATTTGTTTACGACTTCACGATCAAGCAGGAAGGAACCTATTTTTATCACTCGCATATGGCTATGCAGGAAATGGCCGGCATGCTCGGCGCAGTCATCATCCACCCAAAAGAGCCGTATCGCCCGCACTGCGATAAGGATTTTGTCATTCATCTTCAGCAATACTCCGTTCTCGCAAACTCCACAACGCCCGACACGATGAGCATGAACTGGAACTGGCTGCTTCTGAATGGGAAGGCAGGCCCGGCATCCACGCCGCTGATCGTTCGACAGGGAGATCGTGTCCGAATCCGCTTTGTGAATCTGGGTATGCAACACCACCCGATGCACGTTCATGGACATACCTTCTATGTCACCGGAACCGAAGGCGGGCGAATTCCCGAAACCGCGTGGTGGCCTGGAAACACCGTTCTGGTGGGGGTTGCGCAGGCACGTAATGTGGAATTCGTCGCCGACAACCCCGGCGACTGGATGCTGCACTGCCATCTTCCGCACCACATGATGAATCAGATGGCATCGCAAGCCGGGCCGATGACCCGCATGGCCGGGTTCCCAGGTGGCGTCGGTCTTCGCGGTGACGATAGCCATGGCCGCCTGACCCCGCAGGGCAAAGACGGAGACAGCATGCAGAACATGAAGATGGGCGACATGTCGGATGCGGACATGAAGCCATCGGGTCATCCAAATGTCTCGACCGACCCAGCAGTCCCGTCCGCCGCACTCGGCGCGGGCGCGCAGGCGACCGCGCAGGATGGCCCTCTGGCCAACACACATATGGACGCCGGGACGATGGGCATGATGCAGGAACAGCGCGGAAGTCTTCCGGCACTCAGTGAACTGCAAAAGCGCAATCTGGATGCTTTCGACATGGGCGAGAGCAGCATGAAAGCGCAGATGAGCGAGACTTCGCCCAATGCAAACAACGTGCCTAATTTCCCGCAGGACGCATACATGGAAGGCCCGATGATGAACATGGACAAACTTGTGGACAAGCCGGAGAACCTTGGCTTGCGCGCGAACTGGAGCCGTTTCATGCAGGGCATGATGACCTTTGTACGAGTCCTTCCGCCTGAGCAATACGACCAGGTCGTCTCCGCCATGTGCAACGCCAATCGAAAGGGCGATCCCTATGCGTCGATCTATAGGGAGCCCAAGAGCGGCGCGAGCAGCTAGCTGACTGGGTCAAGGCGTGCGAACGTGCGCTGCCATCCATCGTGTTTGATCAGACCGAACGGTCCCCAGCAGAAAGAGGAAATGATGAGACATAACAAGCTTGCGCTCACGATAGCGCTTGGAGTCATAGCCTGTACCGCTCAGGCGCAACAGCAATCGATGCCTGACATGCCGGGCATGAACATGCCCGCCCAACCGGCAAAACCGCAGCAGACGCCGCCCGAGCCGAACCGAACCAGGCAATCGGCAGACCCCGTTCCCGCCGATCTGAAGCAGATGGGCCAGGACACAGCGAATGCACGGGCCAAGGCCGCCGCGGCCAGTGTTCAGCGATCATTCGACCAGCAAGCAGGACAGGGAGATAAGAAGCCAGGACCGGAGAGTGATGCAAGCTCCATCAAAGTTCCCTTCCAGGAGTTGCAGGAGCCCGAAGCCATCGGCTTTATGACAGGCTCGAACTTGCCTGCTGCGGAGTTGCTTCTCGATGTGGTGGATAGGCAACCGATGACCGTCGAAGACTTCGTCACCTTGGCGGAGAAGAACAACCCAACATTGGTTCAGGCCCAGAGAAACATTGATCGCTCGAATCAGCAGGCCCGGCAACTGGGTTTGCCGCCCGATCCGATTGTCGGCTACGCGGGAGACCACATTCGCGGCGGCGAATATCACGGCGGCGAACAAGGAGCATTCTTTTCGCAGGTCATAGTTCTCGGCCACAAGCTGGCTCTGCGCCGTGACATCTATCGGGCCGAAGGCAGGGCGAACCAGTTTGCGCTGGAAGTTCAGCGAGCTCGCATCCATGACGATGTCGGTCGTAGCTTCTTCCATACGCTCGCGATGCAAGAGTCTGTCGCCATTCAAGACCGGCTCCTTAAGGTGGCACTCGACACCGAGACGAATGCCCATGAACTTGAACGAGTCGGCCAGGCAGATGCAGCCGATGTCCTTATGGCCGAGATCGCGGCGGAACAAGCGAAGGCCGACTTCAATCAAGCCCAAAGGATGTTCCTTGCAAGCTTCGCTCAACTTGCCACCAATGCGGGCCAGAAGGATTTGATCGCTCATCCGTTGCAAGGAGCGTTGGTGGAGCCGCCCGAGTTGGATGCCGAGGCTATGGTCGGAAGGGACGTGCAGGAAAGCCCTTACGTCAACACCGCGCAGTCGAAGGTAGCAGTTGCAGAGAAGCGACTGAAGGACACGAAGAGAGAGCGTGTTCCAAATCTGAACCTGAGAGCGGGAGAATACTATTCCGGCGAAGAGGTCAACAGCGGGGCAAAAGCAGGATGGGAGAGTTTTGCTGAGGCTGGAGTGCAGCTTCCCTTGTGGAATCGGAATCAGGGCAACGTCGAAGCTGCGAAGGCTCTCGTTGGGCGAGCGCAGCAGGATGTTGCGCGAACCCAGCTTTGGACACGAAACCAGGCGGAGCCTTACGCCCAGGAATACCTCACCTCTCGGGCGACTGCGGAGCGCTATCGCACGGCAATGCTGCCTCGCGCCCGACGGGCATACCAGTTGCAGGTCACGAAGTACCAACAGATGGCGCTCGCTTATCCGAACGTCTTGACCGCACAGCACATGCTGTTCACCCTGCAACTCAGCTATGTGCAGGCACTGGATCGGGAGTGGGGCGCGGCCATTGCGCTACAAAATTACGCGTTGATAAACGGACTCGACACCCCCGTCGACGCCGGCGATGACTCCACCATGATGAATCTGCCAACAGGAGGCAATCAATGAAGCAGCTAAAGCAGAACATCGTAAACATCTGGGCCGCAGTAGCCCTCGTTGGCGTTGTTGTCTTCGCCAGCGTCGGGCTGGTCATGTGGAGTCACGGCTTCAACGCGCGCGCTCAGCCGTCGGAATTGGAGGCAAGCGTTGCCATGAAGGCCTATGACAGCTCCATTCCCCGCCGATACGAAACCATGAAGAACCCGCTCTCGGCTGGGAGCATCAACCTTGTAGAAGCAGGCAACCACTACGAAGAACACTGTGCCGTCTGCCACGGAGATACAGGTAACGGACAAACCAAATTCAATGGCGTCATGTATCCGCGACCCACCAACCTCCTTTACGACGACACAAGAGGAATGTCTGACGGTGAACTGTATTTCGTCATCAAAGAAGGCATCCGTTACACCGGGATGCCAGCCTTCAGCAAACCCGGAGACGACGATGAACAGGCGTGGCAGATGGTCGCTTATGTTCGGCATCTTCCTAAACTGACCCCTGCTGAAGTGCAGCAGGTTCTTCAACAATCCAAGTAGCCCATAACTGATGGCAATGTTCCTCACACCCACTAAAACGGAGGCGAGTTATGTTTGAAACGATTGCATGGATTTCCCTTGGAATAGCGTTCTTCTGTTCGATTGTCATTGCAGTTGACCTGGCGCGGCATCCGCAGAAGATGGGCGTGATGAACATCGTGTGGCCGGTGACTGCGCTGTACGGAAGTGTCTTTGCGCTGTGGGCCTACTTCCGCTACGGGAGGAAGAAAGCCACGGATCTACAGAAGCCAATGTCGGAAGAAGAACACAAGAAAATGATGAAGGAAGCCAAGGAGCATCCGAAGGCTAGACAGATCGGGGTTGCTGCAAGCCACTGCGGCGCGGGATGCACCCTGGGCGACATCATCGCGGACTTTACCATCCTCGGCTTTGCGATTACGCTATTTGGCTCCGACCTGTGGGCGAGTTTTGTCTTTGACTACGTTCTTGCGTGGACGATTGGGATTGCCTTCCAGTACTTCACCATCGCACCGATGCGAGGGCTTTCGCTGTTTCCCGGCATCCGGGCGGCCATCAAGGCGGATACGCTGTCCATCACCTCATGGCAGTTAGGCATGTACGGTTTCATGCTGCTTACCTACTTCGTCTTCTTTCCACACCCGCACCTCAAACCAAACCAGGCCGGCTACTGGTTCATGATGCAGTTCGCCATGATCGCGGGCTTCGTCACTGCCTTCCCAATGAACTGGATTCTCGTAAAGACGGGCCTCAAAGAAGCGATGGCATGAACTCGATGCCCGGAACTACGAATGTAAGGGTTTGCGCGACTTTCCATCCCAATGACTTCAGAATCGCCAACGGGTAAGAGCACACGACAAAGAGCATGAATTGAACTTGTTCCACTCTCCGTTGACTTCGTTCTGGCAGATCGATGGGCCGCATGATTCTAAGCAGTGGATGACCGCCAACATTTTCCAAAGGGAAGTAAACCAAGTGCGTCGTTGGATCAACTGCCACTGTATGGGCATGTGGCATATTGAACTGGCCCAGAGGAATGAGATTGTGATTCCCTTCCTCAAACACCGACACGGTTCCCGACTCAGCCGAGACATAGAGACGCTTCAATCCCGGATCGAAGGCCAACACATCGGGGTCTTCCCCGACCTGATAAATGGAAAGCAGCTTCATTGTTGTTAGGTCAAAGACCGCCAGCGAATGATTCTCCTCGCCGCAGATGAAAGCACGACGGCTCGCTACATCAAGGGCGATACCGTGGGGGTTTTTGATTCCTGGCAGAGAATATCGGCCGATGATCTTCATCGCTGCCGGATCAATGGCCACGAGTTTGTTTACGCCATGGACTGCGACAAGAATGTGACCGGAAGCGGGGTCGTAAACGGTATTGCCTGCGCCACCTCCAAGCGGGATGCTTGTCAGGAGCTTATTGCTCTCCGTGTCCACGACGGCGTCTACTCCCCCATGCTCGTCCGAGACGAAAACTCTCTTCGTGGTAGGTGAGTAAGCCAGCCCGTCAGGATAGGTCACGGGGGCGCTCGTCCCGATGGTCTTGAAGGTGTTCATATCGATGGCAGCGACCCGATGGTCGCCGGTGACCGAGGCGTAGACGCGCCCGATGGCGGGAACTGCGAGGACACCGTGTACCCGTGTGAACCCGTCCAAGTTGGCGACTACCCGCCGCTTTCCGGTGTCGAACACAATAAGCTGGTCGGCATTCATGTGAGCGATATAGAGCCTTCCGTGTTCGGCATCAAGGCTTTGATAGTCGAAGCGAACCGGCGGTCCCGGCATCGGAACGTCCGCAACCTCTCTGAGAACGTTGCCTCCAGTGGTCTCTTGCCCATATGAAACGGCATGGCAGGCCGATAGAACGAGGAGCAGCACCAGTGATCCGATTTGGTTTCTGACCATTTTGTCGTGAAATCGCATCGAAAATCTCCTTTCAGTATCAACGTCAAAAACTTCCACTGCGGGGCCGGTTGCCTGCGGACCTCAGACTGGACATAAGGCGATCCCGCCTCCTTATGTCTTATTGGCAAGTTGCTCCGTCAATATTCAAAGTCAAGAGAAAATTGTATTCTCCGCGGATCGGCAACTTGAATCGGTTTGGCAAAACCGCCTTCGGCGGAGAGTCCTGTTCCATAGACCGGGTTCAAGAGATCGACGTTCTGCTTGTTCAATAGGTTGAATGATTCCGCGACGATGTCTAGATGACCGCGCCAGATAGGGACCATCTTGAGGATGCGCAGGTCGGCATGGACATTCACCGGCGTTCGAAGGTTGTTGCGTGAATATGCGAGCGGACGCGCGGCAAAGGGATAGATGTGTTCGCGGTTGCTGTCCACGCCGGTCAGAGGGTTGTCGTGAAAGCCGCTGTCTACAGAGACAATGGGCGCGAACTCAAGACCATAGAGAGCCTTTACAAACGGGTTTGTCGAACCTGCTTTGCCGGCATCCTGCGGGCCGTCCAGATCGGGACCAAGCACCCAGAGGCCGCTCACGACAAATCGATGGCGCTGGTCTTGCAGCGAAAGCGACCGCTCGCTGCCAAGTGCGTATGGGTTTTGCGGCTGCTCCGTATCGTAGGAAGCGTCGTCCAGTGTTTTGGAATAGGTATACCCGGCCATCAACTCGAACTCTTCATTGAACTGGCGATTGATTGTGATCGTGGCTCCGCTGTAATTGGAACTAGCCTCGGTCTGGAACTGGCTGATGGCGTCGTAGCTCGGATTGAGTCGAGTTTGCGGGAAGACGAAGCGGCTAAGCTGTTGCGGCGTTGGGGCAGTGATGCCCAGGCTAGCTGCATTGGCGAGTGTGAGTTGTACCGGCATGGCCAGGTTGCTATTGATCGTGCGCCCGAGCTTGACTCCACGTGCAAAGCGGTACTCCGCGCTGAGGGCCCACTGCGCGGGCAGGCTGCGTTCGATCCCAAACGAAGCAGCCTCGCTGTACGGATTTGCAAGATCCCGCTCTGCCTGCCAGATGCTGGGGGCAATCCCCGCAATGGGCGCGGAGTGGAGCACGACGGATCGATAGAGCGCAGCCGCGCTCGCTCCTTCGGCGATCTGTTGTTGACCATGAACGCCGTCGAGCTCTCGAATTCGGTTCAGCGTAGAAAGAAGATAACGGTCATAGAAGATGCCAAAGCCGCCGCGAATGACCCATCTCTTGTCTGGCGAGAAGGCAAAGCCTAAGCGTGGACTCAGATTGATGGCGTGCTGCGGAAAGGACGAGGGCAACCGGTTGTCCTCATAGCGCAGGCCATAGTCGACGGCCAGACTCTTGACCGGCGCCCAATGGTCCTGCACGAACGCCGCGCTGCGCAGCTCGCCGAAGTTGGTGTTGGGATTACCAAAGCTTTGCGTGTAGAAGTCCGGCTCACTGTTAGCAAGCGCAGAGAGCGTGGGAAAAACGTACAGTCCGCCGAAGCCATCCAAGTCGGCGGAGCGCAGATCGACATGGCTGAAAGAAACACCAGCCTGCACGAGATGCTTGCCATACTGCCGAATAGCGCTGTCAGCCAGATCCACATGGGTCTCGTAACGTCTGCTGTTGCCTGTGTAAGGAGTGCCGAATTGCGCGACACCGGCTACCACGATGCCCGGCCCACTGGAAGTTCCAGTGCGCAGCACGGCCCGGCGTTGCGACACTTCAAACGTCAGTTGATTGAAGAGGCTCGGGGAGGGCGTGAGGCTCCACGCGCCGTTCGAGCTGTTGTCGTCATAGAAAGCCGAGCCACGCGCACTCAGGTCGGAAATGTCGTCCGTGTTGAACGCATCGTTGACGGAACGATTGTTGGTCAGCGCGTAGCGCAGCATCAGCGAACTCGCGTGGAACGTACGATCCATGCGGGACGAGAACTCAGTCTCTTCGTCGGTCGTCGGGAAGAACCCTTGTTGCAAAGCAAAACCCTGGAGCGGACCGGCGCTCGCAACCGAGCTGTCAACGGCGGCTGCCAATTGCGGGCTGAAGTCGTTTGCATCCTCGCCTCGGGCGTGCTCCTGTTCCGCAGCCATGTAGTAGAAGAACTTGTCACGCCGCAGCGGGCCGCCTGTTGAAAGCCCGGCGCGCAGACGATCATCGTCCGGCTTGTGCGGCACAAGCTCTAGAGCGGGGGTTCCGTTCAGCGTGCCGTTTTGCACGAAGAGGAATGCATCCCCATGCTGCACATTGGCACCGGAGCGTGTTTCGACATCGACCGAACCGCCTGCCGCGCCGCCAGACTGAGCAGCATAGCCGTGATTCGCCACCTGAAAATCACTGATCGCTTCCGGCGACAGCTCAGTGCGGCTCAGCCCGGTGTATTCATCATTGTCATCGGCGCCATCGATATAAAGCGCGTTGCTTGACGGGCGCAAACCCGCGGCGCTGAAACCGCCTTCACTGACGCCTGGGGGTCGACGGCCATACGCCGGGTTCGCAGTGCCAAGTGATGGTGCCAGAAGGGTGAAGCTGAGGTAATTACGGCTAGGAATTGGCAACTCTTCGATTCGATCGCGGTCGATGTTGGTCACTGGCGAGGTCTGGGACGTATCGAGGGTCTGTGCTTGCCCCTGAACAGTCACCTGCTGACTGGCCTTTGCGAGAGGAAGAACGGCTTCCAAATGAGCATCACGGCCAACAGCTACGACAACAGAGTCGTTCCCGTAGCTCGTGAATCCAGGCGCGGTGATCTTCACCGCATAGGAGCCGCTAGGCAGCCCCGCTATGCGAAATCCACCATCTCTGCCAGAAGCAACGTCATGCACCACGGTCTTATCCGGAGATGCGAGCGTAACCTCAGCATCGACAATCGCCGCGCCCGTCGTGTCCGTGACCGTTCCGGAGACAATACCTTGAAGCTGGCCGGCCTGGCCATGAACCGGCAGGCTAAGAACGCCACCAAGGAGAAAGATAAAGACAAACCGCAGCCTTGCGGCGATGAAACGTGAAACTTTGAACATGGACAATCCTCTGTGAGTGCGGAAAACTCCGACAAACAGGCGCAAAGATACGCGCCAGTGCTATCGCTTCCAGCGTGAAATCACAAAGGACATCAGATTCGCAGGGGGATCAGAGGGGGGCTCTCAGTCGGTTGAACTCGCTTGCGCACTCCCAACCAAAGTCTGCTCCAAAGCCGATCCATTACAACGTACCGCAACTTTGAAATGACAAAGGCAGGGGCCCACCTCAGAAGTTCCGCCAGCGCCAAAACGATTCCAACACCGACAAACCACGCCGTGAGATGAATTTCCGTGTCGTTGGATGGTCCAGGGTTCTTGTCCCAGTGATCGAAACTTTCGACCAAGGGTGTCAACGCCGCCAGAAGCAAGACGATCACGGATACGAATTTAAAGGTGCGGCGAGACACTGCTTCAAGCGTATTCGGCAACGGGGCATCGCGCAATCTCAGCGTCGTTACAATTCCGTCATGTGAACCAGCATCACTGCGTGGTTACAGACATTGCGCCCTCGGTCAGGGGACTTTGATTGGCATTGGACAGTCTGCCAATGCTGTCCTCGCCGGACCCGAGGCGTTGGAACTCGATATCAGACTGTAGTCCGAACGGATGGTAGCCGTCCCCGAATATTGCATTTGGATCGCAACGAGGAAATTGTCGTATCGCAGATACGACAATTGAGCTGGCCCCACCTTATCGGGTTGTTGCCCTTGAATGGCGTACAGCGGGCCTTCTATGCCGAACTTTGCTGCGTGGAAGGCTGGAGCAGCAATGGTCGAAGCCTTCAGCGTAGGCGAAGCGATAGCTTCGCACTTCTTCATCGGCGATCACTGTAATCCAGCTATCGTTCTTCATCCGGGGAGTGAGCACATCCTTTAGCCTCCTCTGATCAACTAGCGATCAGATCGCATTTCTGAACAAATTGTCACATGAATAACTTGTCATACTACTCTTGCATTGACACCTTTGAATCGATAACGTACGTCCAAGGGTTGTGTGCAAGACGTATGCTAGCGTTCAGCAAAATTAAGGTATTCCCCCCCATCATAGACTTGTTAGCTCTCCGATCCCCTCACATGCTTGTAAACCGGAGAATCCTTGGATTGAATCGATGAGGAGCTTTGCTTGTTCGCTTGCCTTCGTGTCGGGACTCATCTTTCCGTACTCGATGCTTGCCCAGCGCCAGATTTTCACTATCAATCCAGATGCGAGTGCGGTTCAGATCATGCTCGGCAGTCCCAGTCATGGTATCCACGGGAAATTTCATCTAGAAGCGGGAACGATCGCATTTGACCAGACCGCCTCAACTGTTTCGGGCTTCGTAGTCGTCGCCGCCGAAAGCGGAAAAACTGGAAACCGCAGACGCGATAAGACAATCAGCAATGAGATTCTTGATGCTTCGGAATTTGCCAACATCCTGTTCATCCCCAAAAGCTATCAAGGCACCATAAATCGCAGCGGCGATTCGTCCATTCAGCTGGCCGGGGTCATCACATTGCATGGCACATCGCACGATCTGACTGTTCCGGTCCAACTTCATATCGACGGGGCAATGTGCATGGCGGAGAGTAAATTCATCGTCCCTTATGTGATGTGGGGTTTGAAGCGATTTAGGTTCTTCATTTTCAAGGCACCCAAAGAGGTTGCAGTAGACCTAATATTCAGAGGAAGTTGCCAACTCAGACCGTTATGAGAAAGCTCTCATTTCTAACCGACACAGCATTCAACGCTAACTTACCTGAAGGTATGACTAGGCTATGACTTCCTTGTTTCCATTGTCCGTTTGTTGGTTGCAAGGCAACCCCCCTCGCTTGTTCCTCGTTGGCAGTTTTGCCTTGGGTATGTGCATCAGCGCTAATGCGCAGCCAGCGTTTGCTAACCAGCAAACATCGATGGCGGATGCACCTCAGCCCCACTCACAGCACCAAGAGGCCGTCACTCTCCATCGAACCTCGGTCCCAATGGGCCCTCTGCTAGACGAGCTTCCGGATGCTCCAAGAGTGGGCATACAGGCGAGTACGACGGGGACTCAACAGACTCCAGTGCCAGCTACGGGAAGCGTTCCTGGAAAGGCACTCGATCTGAACGGTGGACTGGCACAGGGGCAAATAGATCCAGCGGAGGGCACAGCGCAGGTTAACGGAGTTGTTTCCGATGCGCAGGGCAATGGCCTCTCTAATGCGGAGATAACCTTGACCTCACCCGGCAAGCTGGGGCGCGAGAGGAAGACCGCTGCCGCTAGCGACGGGAGTTTTATCATTGCGGGGCTTCCTGCCGGCAAGTTTCGACTCGTCGTCACAGCGACCGGATTCGGAGCCTACACCTCTTCCGAGTTTCTTGTGAAACCCGGCGAAACAGTCCAGGCACCGAAAATCGCTCTGAACGTTACTACCACTTCTTCTGTGATTGTTTTCGCGAATGCCGATCAGATCGCAGAGGCACAGGTGGAGGGGCAAGAGAAGCAGCGCGTCTTCGGCGTATTCCAGAATTTCTATACCAGCTACATCTGGAAGGCGGAACCGATGTCCGCAAAACAGAAGTACAAGCTGGCGTTCCACACGATTGTGGACCCCACGACCTTTGTCGTTCTTGCCGGCGTGGCGGGCGCGGAGCAATACAACGGCACCTATCCTGGATATGGCCCCGGAATCGGAGGGTATGGCAAACGCTATGGCGCGGCCCTGGCGGACTCTGTTTCCGGTCGAATCATCGGAAGCGCAATCCTGCCATCGCTGTTTCATCAGGACCCCCGCTACTTCTACCAGGGTTCGGGCGGCATTCGCTCGCGAACTTGGCATGCATTGAGTTCGGCGCTGATAGCACGCGGAGATAATGGGAAGCTCCAACCCAATTATTCCCATCTGCTCGGCAACCTTGCGGCAGGCGGCATAGCGAACGCATACCATCCCGAATCCAGTCGAGGATTGGGACTCACCTTTCAAACCCTGGCTATAACGACAGGAGCAAACGCCATAGGGAATCTTTTCAGAGAATTCGTCCTGCGAAGCCTGGAGCCATCGGTCCCAGGGTTTGCGAACGGCAAAAAGGTTTCCACCTCCCTACCGAGTCATCCATAGCTGATTTAGTCATTCACATTGACGGAATAGGAATAGTGATTTAGACAATCAGCGTAGCGCCTGTACTCTATGAAGCGAAGTTTAAAAGAAGTACAACCGTGCTACATTAGCAAGTTTGTCTCCTATTGAACGCTCACCGGGGCTAGATGGGCCCAAGCTAGGCACGCCTTCGGAACGTCGATGGTCGCGTCATTTTTGGCCTCACTGGTCGAGTGTCAGCCGTCGTTCTTCATCCAGCGAGTGAGCGCATCCTTTACCCCGTCTGTCGATCCAGCGTCCTCACTCATGACCAGCCGCCACTCCGTCTCTGTCTTGGCAAAGACAAACCCATGAAATGCCATCATCTCGGAGATTAGATCGTAGATGGGCGCAAAGACCTCAATCGTTTCCCACACAAACTCCTTCAGCCAGAGTTCGTGCAGAATACGCTCCAGACGGTTCATCAGCTTTCCCGTCTCAGGGCGCTGCTTGAACAGGCCATGAAGCCGTGGGGTGTGATCGCAAAGATTGCCTTCCAATCCGTGGATATGCCCCAGCAGATAACCGGCGCAGATGAATACATCCCCAAAGATTTGCTGGATCTCTCGGAACACCACCGCCGCGCTTCGGCCCTCACGGTGAGATTGAATCTGCTCTCTGGCGGCACCGAAGCTGTCCTCAATCGCGCGGCAGAGAATCCCTTCAAACTCTTCGAGGGCTTCGGGCCGAAAGCTGGCCGAAGACCGGCAGGCAGCATATTCGCTCCATACATCCATCGCTTTTAAAAAGGTCTGCCGGGAGCGGTTCCCACACTCCAACGGTTTGCCATAGCTTTCCGGAAACATGCGGTAGAGATGACTCTCGTGTTGAACGTGCGCCGCCTCATGGGCGATGCACGCCTGCATGAGGCGTTGCATCTCCAGATCGGGTGAGAGCGCCATGAGGCTAAGGCCTGGTCGCACGACGATGTGGAATCGCAAATCCCCCTCGCGTCGCACGGCGGCGGTCCTGGCCATCTCCATCGACTCGGGCTGCGGACTCATCTCCAAAGGAACTTGCCCCTCCGGTAGATTTTGTATGGCACTCGCTGCGGCTTGGCAGTCAAGCGCGACGGTGACGCCGTCGAGCGCTTTTAGATCGATTCCAGCATAGGCAGCAATATAAAGAGTTTCTTCGAGAACGATGGCAACGGCCTCTTGCACTTCGGGCTCTTCGAAACAAGTAACGTCCAGCGAGCATCTTGGTGGAAGCGAAAGTCTGCCTTCGTCGTCGGGGTGAAATCTCAGTTCGCGGAGCATCGTCATCGGCCCTCGCTCTTTCCCCAAGTAGGGAATCCGATAGGCAGCTTTATGGACGCGGGTTGCCTTTCTGCCGCACAACAGCAGAACGCTATACGGACAGGAAGGATAGGCGGGATCAGCATACTCCTCCGATTTAGCTTGGGTGGAAGCATTTGCGGTGCGCCCCCGCAAATTTGCCCATAAACCCGAGGTCGGGGAGTTGGAAAGCCGTTGATACGCGGCTCCGTGGACCTTTAGCTTTGGGGCCTGGACATACGTCCACAGCACCCCGACGCACAAAGTCGTAGGGAATCCTTGCATCACGCCTCGCGACGTGATTCGTATCAAAGGGGTTTCCAAACCCCAGGACGGTGCGTGCCCGTCCCACTTACATCTTCGGACATCGCCTTGAAGTTGGCAATCGTGAGATCACAATAGGCATCGCGGATGCCGTGCATCTTCGTTTTTCGGGAGGGGTCTCCTCCCGCACTACGACTGCTGCGCATTCTCCGCTTCCCACCACAGCGGCCTGTTCCTGCCGCAACGCGGCCCTGAAAATCCTGTGCGCTTGTGCGCACGAAGAAGGAAACCAAACCTCGCTGAGGGCGCTGCCCTGGCGCGGCGCAAGGGGTTTCCCAACAGTCTTCCGCGCTGCGCTTGTGCAGACCTTCGCTTCGCTCGTCCTCCGCTTTGCTCCGGATGGGAGATACCCCTCCCCATTGCGCCTTGCCGCCCCGCCTTCGCCAGGAGGCGTTCGGCATGTAGGTACATGCCACGCATGGCATGAAAAACAACCGCAACCGCAAAGGAGAAACACACCATGAACAACGCAGCCACCACCAACAGCGCAACCGCCATCGACAGCAAGAAGCCCAACACCAAACAGGAACTGATCGCAGCCAATATCAAGCTGCTGATCGAGCAACTGGAGGCCGGACAGTCCGACGCCCTCACCAACTACCTCACCGCGATGAGCCGCTTCCATAACTATTCCTTCGGGAACGTCTTGGAGATCGCGCGGCAGATGCCGACCGCAACCCGAGTAGCCGGGTTCTGGACATGGAAGAATCTTGGCCGCAGCGTGAAAGCAGGACAGAAGGGCATCCGCATCCTTGCTCCGATTGTTGGCGTTCGCCGCAAGAAGGATGCAGAAGCGTGGAAGGACATCACCAAGCAGAACGAACGCATCTTGCTTGGCTTCCGCAATGCCTACGTCTTCGATGTATCGCAGACCGACGGCGTAGACCTACCGGAAATGCGCGAGGTATCCGGCGACCCCGGAGACAACATCGACCGACTAACCGCGTTCCTGAACAGCAAGGGCATTCAGCTTGTTTACAACGAGAAGATTGCGCCCGCGCTAGGCATGAGCTATGGCGGACGCATCGCATTGTTGCCCGGACAGTCGAAGGCCGAAACCTTCGCCACGCTTGTTCATGAAACGGCGCATGAGCTCCTGCACAAGAGCGACCGTCGCACCGCCACCACCAAGACGGTACGGGAGACGGAGGCCGAAGCCGTTGCCTTTGTTGTCGGCAAAGCCGTTGGGCTGGTGACGGGAAGTGCCAGCGCCGATTACATCCAGCTTTATCACGGCAACGCTTCGCTGTTGGCCGAATCGCTGGAAGTGATTCAGCAAACCGCCTCTGTCATCCTTGCCGCACTGGAGCCGCCCATTGCGGATGAAGCAACCGCCGATGCACTCGCGGAGGTGGCAGCATGAAAACCATTCTCGACATCATCCAGAAGGCCGGAGGTTGGCACCCCGGCCTCTACCTCAAGATCGACAACCCGCCGTACATGGAACTTGTCATCGAGGCGATGGACGAGTCCGGCCCGATGGGACTTCCGGCCATCTCTGTTTGTCACTACGGCAAGCAAAACGGTGACCCCATGCGTGACCCGGAGATGTGCTTTAAGCTTGGCATGGCAGGAGGCCCGCACCTATCGGCGTTCTACTACCGCAACGATTATGTCGGCGTCGAGCAGTGGAGCCGGAACATCGTGCGCGGTCACTTTGTCCACTTAGTTGCGCTCCACGAACAGCACCAGCGGTTCGCCAAGACGTGGGACAACAACCTGCGTTTGCAAGGGTACGCCGAAGTCTTTACGGACAAGTGCATTCGAGGCTAGTCCCGCTCTCTTGGAGCGGATACAGCCAGCGCGTCTCCGCTCCATTGCCGTTCACCCTCAACCGCTCGAAAGGAGCCTTTCATTATGGAAACCCAAATCATCAATGCCACCGAATACCGCAACGTCTCTCTATCTTTGCTGAACGAGTCTAAGACCAACCCCCGCCGCACCTTCGAGGAAACGGCCTTGAAGGAACTGGCATCGTCCATCCGCACCCAGGGCGTTCTCTCTCCGCTGTTGGTGCGGCCTCTCACCGAGAACGGCTTCGAGATCATCGCCGGAGCACGGCGTTACCGCGCCGCGCAGATCGCAGAGGTTCCGACAGTGCCCGTCCGCATCGTCAACTTCTCCGATGCAGCCGCATTGGAGGCCCAATTAGTGGAGAATCTGATTAGGTCTGAAATTCATCCGATGGAAGAGGCGCAGGGGTTCCGCGCTTTGCTGGACTTGGACGAACCGAAGTACAGCATCGAGCAGATCGCCGCGAAGGTGGGCAAATCACCCGTCTTCGTGGCGTCGAGGTTGAAGTTAGCCGACCTCGTACCCGCTGCCGTCGAGGCGTTCTATGCCGATGCCATCGGCGTAGGCCACGCGCTTCTATTGGCGAAGCTGCCACCAGACCAACAGGCACACGCACTCTCCGCTTGCTTCAAAGAGGTATACAACAATGGAGCAAAGCCAGCCCGTATCCTGCTGCCTGTCCGCAACCTGCAATTCTGGATTGATAGCAACATCCTATTGGTTCTGAAGGATGCGCCGTTCAATAAGAGGGACGCTCAGCTTGTCCCCGCCGCTGGCAGTTGTGCCGACTGTCCAAAAAGGACGGGCCACAACAAGCTGTTGTTCGGTGACGACCTTGGAAGGCAGGGCGACCGCTGCACCGACCCCGGCTGCTACGCTGCCAAAGTCTCAGCGCATGTAGCATCGACCATCGCCGCCCAGCCGGAGTTGGTGCAGATCAGCACCGCCTACGGTGGACAGAAGGAAGGCAGTCCGGTATTGCCGCGCAACCAGTACACCGCCATTCAGGGTGAGAAGCCGAAGGACAAACAGCAAGCCCAGAGGCCAGAGTACAAGACCTGCAAGTTCACGACGGAGGCCATCATCACCGAGGGCAGCGACGTTGGCACCATCCATAAGGTGTGTGCAAACCCAGCTTGTCCCGTGCATCATCCCAAGCAGTCCACCAGCCGCGACGATGAGAAGTGGAAGGCCGAGCAGGAGAAGCAGCGAAAGGAACAGTCCATCGCCAATGCGACCGGTCTTCGCGTCCTATCTGCCATCGGCTCCGCCGTCCCGGTGAGGCTATTGAAACGTGACCTGCTCTTTATCCTTGAGAAGCTGGTAGGCGTCATGGATGAGAACCGCGTCGAGATGCTGGCGCGGCAGCATGGTATCCGGCAGAAGCGCGACGATGGAGGCGCCGGCAAGACGCTTGCCGCATTTCTCCGCCGTGCCGATGAAGGCACCCTCTCTCGGCTGCTGGTCGAGTCGAGCATCCTGCTGGCAGCCTCGCGCGGCAACCCCACCAACGTGCTCAAGGATGCGGCCAGCGCCTACAAAGTGGACACCGACGCAATCGCCGCCAAGGTGAAGCAGGAGTTCACGGCGAAAGAGAAGGCCAGGAAGACGGCTCAGCCAGCTTCCAAGGCACCAAAAAAAGTAGCCTAGTCCTTCATCCACCGAGGGACAGCAACACGCTGTCCCTCATTTTTTACTCCTAAAATCGCGCAGGAAGAACCCGTGCCGGTTTCTCCCTGCAACCCTCATCCGCCCGCTCCGGCCCCCGCTCGCCGGCCACGCGGCAGGAGTCAAGTGTCCTCCTCCTGCACCTTCCCCCGGTTAGCTTCTCTCGAAAGAAATCGCAACCAAAGAGCCCAGCTACCAAGAACATTCTCTACTTCGAGGCCTGTTCATCACCTTCAGAGAGCGTCGCTCGGCTCAGTGCATACAGTCTCCCCCAGTGCGCAAGATGGTCGAGAAGTGAGCAAACCTCTTCTCTAGCTTCATGGGTGAAATCATATTCGACATGGAGAACCATCTCGCTCATATCGCGTCTGACAATTATCCCGTCCGCTTCAAGGCGTCTCAGATTGTGCGCAAGCACCTTCTTCGAGGCTCTCGGGATGAGTCGCGATATTGCCCCACACGGACTGGCCCGGAACGCATAGCGGAAAGAATTTCAACTCTCCATTTTCCTTGCAAGAGCACAGCCGCTGCGCGGCTGGCGCTCTGAGCATACCGTGTGTTTACGCTGCTCGGACCAAGCGTTCTGCCGTTGTTCTTCCTCATGACATTGCTCTTCGTCTGTTGGTCAACAGCTGAACCTGGCTTGGCTGGCAGCAGCTAAAAACAATTCCGTCTTACGACAACCGATTGACTGGTGAAACCGATCCTTCAGCTCATTGACAGAACGCTGTCGCCGTTCAATCGGCTAGCCTGCCTTCTTGCTGCTATGAAATGTGGCCAACAAGATTCAGATCCATGTCCACTTGTTTTTCTGCTTTCCAGAACAGGAAGCTTGGGTCCTTGAGACCCCATTGGACGTAAGGGATGACGAAATGTGCCTTCGCTGTGCAACTGCCGCCGTTGATGTGTATCTGTATTGGAATGGTTAGGTCGTGTGGCGTTCCGAGCAGGGTGAAGACACCCGTCACCCGGATTGTAGAATCGCCGGCTGGTGCAATCGTTCCCGTATAGCTCTTAGGTGCGAACGTGACCGTGGTGTATTGCTGGACATGGAGGATGTCGTTGTTCATCTTTTTGTCGCGGAGATCGTTACCAGTCTTGCCCGTTCCCGCGGCTACTACGATGTTTCCGCCGATCTTCGCAGCGCTTGGGTCGAAGTCAATCGCACCCGACTGAACATGAAAGGTGCCGTTGACAAGTTCGTGGGTTGTATTGAGCTGCATTTTGACTTCGCTGCCGTTGGGATTTACGGCGAAAGCCTGATGCTGAGCGTGCGCGACTGGAGCAAGTAGGAAAGCGAAGGCGAAGAGTACGGAAAGCCTCATTGCGTTCTCCTAGGTTTCGCAGACTTAACCTTGCCCGGAAACGGTTCACGTCCGGTATGTTTGACGTGAACAGCATCGGCATTCGAACGCTCCCATCGCGCGTCCACTGTGACATTAAGTCGTGGCGTTTGCCGTTGGCGGTACATCATTAGTTGGCACCCGCATGGGAAGCAACAGCGGCGGCCTGGGTAACGCGAGTCAGCCTTGCCGTAACACGCATCGCGCCGGGCCAGACTCTGAGGCAGAACGGAAGTACAGCGCGCGCGAATGCGTTATTTAATCCGTCGGCAGCGAACTCGGCAAGACGCATCTGGGGCAGCATTGCGGAGCGCAATTTTGGCTGAAAGACTTGGGCCGGCTCCGCGGCAAGATAGGCAGCCGCAGCACGACGCGCAGTGTGCAGGGCGATGGATATGCCATCGCCCGTGAACGAGGGGATGACGGCTGCCTGATCGCCGATACAGTAGAGCCCATCCTCGGTTGCGCGGCGGAGGTAGCCGTACGGGATATGAGTAATGGAGATTGGTTTTTCGAGCAGCGGTTCCGCACCGTCAAGCCGCATCGCGAGGTGGGGACAGTCCAGCTGCATCTTCGCAAGGAGACCCTCCCAGCGGAGACCTGCATGTGCAAAGTACCGCCGTTGCACCACACAGCAAAAATTTGTAATGCCGTCTTCCACGGGTTGGATACCACCGTAGCCTCCGGAGTAGAGCGTCAACTCGGAAGCGCCCGCCAGGTCAGCAGTCTGGGCGGCAGGCAGCCGGTAATACATTTTGAAGGCGACCCATTGGTGAGGATCCTTCGGGCGCGTGTGGCCGCGGAGATCGTGCTTGCCCGTGGCGAGAAAGACTGTTGGGGATTCACGGGTGGAACCGTCATCGAGCGTAGCCTGCCAGACGTTGGCCGATGTACGCCTGAGCGACTGCACGCTGCGACCGCGCTCTACGCGGACTCCAGCCGCTACGGCCTCGGCAATGAGCGCCGTATCAAGCGCCCTTCGAGTAAGCGAGGCCGCTGCAAAAGGCAGTGGAGCCTCCGCGGCGCGCCTGGCGGCGGCGAGGCGAACGTAATCGATGGGGACGGCGCCAAACGAGGCCACGTCGATGCCGAGCGCATGCAGATCCTCAAGGGCCTCGCCGCTTAGAAACTCTCCGCAGACCTTATGGCGCGGGGTGGGCTCGCGTTCAACCAGCGTGACGCTCCGTCCCTTGCGAGCAAGTGCGATCGAAGCGGCACAGCCTGCCACACCACCACCGAGGATGAGAACTCCGTCTTGCAGAGCATTGCTCCTAACCCACTGAATCCTCAATTAATTTGTAGCGGGATTCCATATTCCAAGTAGACGTCCAGAAAGCAGTTTGGCTTGCCATTCTGTACAAATCGTCATCTTGGAGATGGCAAGGAGTTGCCTGATGAGGGTTGTGGAGTATTTTGTTTTAGCCTATGGGTTTGGAGGGCGTGCTTTCCGGACACAGATCACGTCTCAAGGTGAGATGTAATCTATGTCCATTCTTCTGGTTGACTACTGGGCATCTCATGTTGGTTGATCATTGGAACGAGGTATTTGATGGAACGGAGCTTCTTGCTCGCCGCAATTTTGGCGATAGCGTTGGGCCGCACAGGGACGGCACAACAAATTCCAGTGAGACATATTCAACGACCGATGCATCGGTTTATGGCGGCCCGCTCCGAGGATGGAAAAACCATCGCCACTGGTGAGTTTTCGCAGGTCGTGCAGGGCGATGAAGTGACGATGCGCATGATCTATCGCTTTGTTGATGGATCGATTGATGATGAGGCGACGACCTACATGCAGCAGGGTAGGTTTCGGTTAGTGCGCAATCATCACATACAGAAAGGGCCGTTCTTCACAAAGCCCATCGACTTTACGGTAGAAGCCGCTACCGGCATAATGACCAGCCGCACAATAGACAAGGACGGGAAAATACACGTCGAGAACAAGCACATGGATTTGCCGGATGACTTGGCGAATGGCTTCGTTGGGACATTGCTGCTGAACGTGCCGCACGATACGAAGCCGTTTCGGGTAGGGATGCTGGTGCCAGTTGCCGGCGGCCGGTTGATTCGGCTCCTGATCTCGCCGGAGGACGAGCAGAAGGTTGACTTGGCAGGACAGACCTTCGAGGCGACAATATTCCGCATTCATCCGGAGCTGGGCGGCATCGTGGGGGTGCTTGCGAGACTGATCGGCCTTCAGCCAAAAGATGTGAAGGTGTGGATACTGGAGGGTGAGGAGCCTGCGGTGGCGGTTATTGTTGGACAGCTCGGTGGTTATGGGCCTGTAGTCAGCTCTGACTTGGTGGGCAGCAGCTTGGAGAAATAGTACATTTTCACACCCAGATTCTAAACTCTCATGATCGCTTGCCGACGATCAGTTGCGACGTGTAGTGAGCTCGTGCCAGTTGAGGCCAAGCTCGACGATCAGCAGCGAGGCAAGTGTGAAGGCAATCACGCCGACGGCGGATAAGACGTCACCCAGGTGGCTCCAGTAACGCGGCGAAAGGTTAGGCACACGGCTCGAGACGAAGGTAAAAGTAACGGCATAGGAGCGCGCCATCCATTGGCGGTGTGCGACGATTTGGCGGTTGCGCGCCGTGATGAAGGCGGCGGTCGTGCAGACCATCCAGGCGGCGGCCTGCATGGAGGTTCCGGGAAGGCCCGGCCGGCCAGCTGCGAGAGCAATCCCTGTGAAGGAACCGACAAACACAGAGAGGACGTAGATGCGACCGAGGATGCGATGTAGTTGGAGGTGACGCTGGCGGATTCGGGAGGAGAAATTGATGGGACCGATCAAAAGAGCGAAGGTTCCGGCGAGTACATGCGGGATGAGGAGATGGCGGTCGGCAATGACCTGCAAACGGTAGGCGTGGTACATCGGATAGTCGGTGACAAGGAGCACTTCCGAAGTAATGAAGACGAAGAGCGTGGTGAGACCGAGGGAGACCCAAAGAATAGTCTTGAATCTGGAACCCGAGGAAGCGGGCGCTAGCAGAGTGGAAATTGCCATTATTCGGTTCTCAGATGGATAGGCGTGATGGGATGCGCCATGAGAGCGACGGCGGCGAGAGACTTCATATCCGCTAGTCTAACGAAACGCTTCAGAATAACTGACCTCACTTCCACCGCCCCACGCACAAGCGTCCCGGCTGCCAACGCTCCACCGTCAACGTTTCTCGCTGGACCTCAGCCGAAGCCAGCAGCCGTACCCAGTCCTCCTTCCGGAAAGCCCGCCGGAACGACACCGGCCCATCATGCCGCACAAGCCAGTGCCAACGCACCCACCCAAACATTCGACTACTCCACTCCGAGCGCTCCAAATCGTTGATAAACCAGCCTACTTTCACGGTCGCTTCCATCCACCTCAGAAACGCCACGATCTCCTCGTCCTCCAGATGATGTGCCAGCAGCGAACTAACGACAATATCGATCGGCTTCTCTGGTCGATACGCCAGAGCATCGCCCGTCACCCATGTAATTCCGAGCTCCTTTGGTGTCAACTCCGCTGCTGCACGCGCAGCATAAGGATTTAAGTCGATCCCCGTTAGCTGGACAGGAATGCCCCATTTCCGTGCCCTGGCTGCAATCTGCCGTAGTAGATCGCCGCCGCCACAGCCCACATCGACGATGTGGATAGGATCACGCGATCCATGCGGCAACCGCTTCAGCCAGGCCAGCGTCGGCCGATAACCTAGCAGCCAGCGATTGACTGTCCGCAGACTGCGCAGGCAGTCGCGGAAATCCTCATAACTACAGTCACCATCCATCCGCTCCGGCAACTCCCGCGGAGAGGCCCGCCGACTGAAGTCGATCTCTGCACTAGACCGCATGG
Organism: Edaphobacter sp.; assembly: GCA_965277575.1. Classification (GTDB taxonomy): domain Bacteria; phylum Acidobacteriota; class Terriglobia; order Terriglobales; family Acidobacteriaceae; genus Edaphobacter. The sequence goes on along the minus strand of CBDIDK010000002.1, from coordinate 527,224 downwards.
AAGCGCATCGTCTCCGCGGTCAGCCCTGGCCCAAACGCCATCGCACACCCACGCTGCCCAGGGCGCGCCTGCTGCATGATCCTCTGCAGCACAAACATGATTGTCGCCGACGACATGTTGCCGAAGCACGACAGCACCTCGCGCGACGCCGCCAGCGCATCGGACGGCAGTTCCAGCCCCTTTTCAACCGCATCTAAAACCGACCGACCGCCGGGATGCACAGCCCACAGGTCGATGCAATCGCGCTCACTCATCAACTCGCTCTCATGGAGTGCGCGACCCAACTCCACCGGCACCTGTCCGGAAAGGAGCATGTCGAATCCCAGTCCCCGGATCTTCCAGGTAATCAGCTCCTTCGTGCCGGGCACCATCATTGCTTTGAAACTGTCTAGAGCAAAACCTTGCTCCTGAGCGGAAACCAGGCTCGCCGCCGCGCCATCGGCGAACACCAGGAAGGAGAGCACCTGCTCCAACTCCTGCGTCTCTTGGAAATGCAGCGTACACAGCTCCAGATTGACCATGAGAACGCCCGCGTTCGGATCTGAGCGCACAATGTGCCGCGCCAGCTTCATTGCATTGATCGCCGCATAGCATCCCATGAATCCAATCATCGTGCGCTCCACGCCCACCGGAAGCTCAAGGTGGTCGACGATCTCAAAGTCCAGCCCCGGCGCATACAGCCCCGTGCAGCAGGTCACCAGCACGTGTGTAATTCCCGAGCGTTCCTGCTCATTGAGCGCAAGCCGGTCCACGGCCTTCCTCATCAGCACCGGAGCGCTCTGCTCAAAAAGGTCCATACGCCGCGCTGTGTCGGGAAAGTTGCCTAGCCGATAGAACTTATGCGCGTCATGCGACGAGAAGTGGCCGGGGTCCACGTATGGATCGAGGAATGAATAGCGATGCGCGATTTCGGCACGGCTCGCCATTCGGCGGAAGACTGCCTGAACACGCGGGTCAACAAGCATAGTCTCCGCAAAGCCGACGAAAGCGACATGGACATCGTGTTCGGGTACAGCAGTGGCGATGCGGTTCAGGTAAGCCGTAGTCATGCAAAATAGGCCCTCAGCAGGATCAAATAAATGTCGCGCGTATCTTTGGCGAAGCTTAACCACGAAGAGACGACGATCCGGCGACGGTCGACTACTTGAGAAAACAGGTTTCGCGTTCTTGATACAACGGCTACTCCATGAGACGAGACTCTTATCTATTTGATAGCACTCCACGACGGAAGAGGGATGACGATTCGTTCATGGATAGTGATATTGGCGGCGATGTTGGCTGAGACCATGCGACGACATGCTAAGTTACACATCAGTAAGCCGAACGGGCGGTCGGAACTGTTTCTCATTTCGGCCACTGCGCTTCGGCTGAGCCTTTGATATGCCGTGAGGCCCGACAGCCAAATGACATCCACGACCGGCCTCAAAGCCATCCGCTTAACACACCATTACATTGGCGTCTTCTTCGCGCCGACAATCCTCTTTTTTGCTATCACTGGGGGTCTCCAGATGTTCGGCCTGCATGAGACCAGTCGTGGAAGCTCTTACGTTCCTCCCGCGATTCTCGTTCATCTTTCACAGTTGCATAAGAAGGGCACCCTGTACTTTCCGCCCCGCAAGGCGACCCCACCTGCACCCACGAAGGCCGACGGGCCGAAGCCGGATGATCCAAAGTCTCCCGCGCCCGCTACAGCGTCGGCTGCACCAAATCCACTACCTATGAAGATATTCTTCGGTGCTACCGCCATGGCCCTTCTGATATCGACGTGTACGGGGCTTTTCATGTCTTGGAAGTATGCGCGGCGCAAAGTCCTGGTCGGAGGGGTGTTCTTGGCCGGCATCCTTTGCCCTATGCTTTTGCTGCTTCTATGAGGACGGACCGGTGAGGGCACGGCCCTCCAAAAGACATCTGTATATATGCTCTTCCATTGTCGTGGCTCCAGGCTTCATGTAATCACCTGTGACAGTTGCCAAGCAGTCCAGCTGCGTGTTCATAGCAGGAGCCCCTTGGTTTCGAAGCCGCACCCGCAACCAATATCCCTTCCGACCGTCGACGTTCATCTTCTGCGTTGCTGCCACCACATGAAAGTCGGGTACCGAAATGCTTTGATCTACGTCGGCATGGGACGTCTCGGCCTGCGCTTGTTTGTGAATCTCCAGTCCAAAGCCTAGTAGCATGAGCAGCGCCGCAAGGATGAAGCCGTAATGGATGACAAGCCTGATAATGGCAGCAGATTAATTCGACTTGACTTTACTTAGAAGGCCGGACTTAAGAAGCGAGTTATACAGGCCGAAGACCAACATCATACCGCCCCCTGTGAGCACCAACGGGTGCTTCAGATAGGGTGCAATGTTTTCGAAATTGCCTTCTGGCTCTTGGAGAAAAAGGAGAGCCGCCATGATCAGCATGGAAAAATGTAATTACGCCATCACAACAGAGTCACGTTAACTCATTTATGATCACCACCCATGCCGCAGTTCTTGACTCTTCGTTCCCGTCGACAAACTCGATGATGACAAGCGCCCTGTTTATGGAACGCTCGCCGCTGAGGTCCTAACAACTGAGTGGAAATCTTTGATTACGCGAGCGGTAAGCCTGGGGTGCAGGGCTTGTCGGATGAGATCAAAGCGGCCTCTGGCGGCAAGAGCCCCGGTTACATGCAAGCGATCCAAGTGAGACGGCAGCGGTAGGCGGCTAGATGGCTTTCAAAACTTGTCTTCTCGGTAACTATCTGCACAGGCGTTCTCAACTGACGAGAACACCCCAAAGCGCGTTTCCAGCGCCAAACAGTCTCGAAATTTGCCTTGGCGATTTCGGGCTTGTCGCGAGGGTACATCTTGGGGCGCTACACTACAAATTACCCGTGCGAACCCATCGGGCAAATCAACTCAACTTTGTGAGTTTTTGATGAGAACCGCCGGCTTGGTAACACTGGGCGAACTTCGACGAGTCCACCTTCGAGCAGCAGCACAGATCCTTGGCCGAGCCATGCGCGATAATCCCTTGCACGTCCGGGCCTTCGCAATAGCGGACGTTGACCGCCGCAACCGGGCGCTGGAACGGTTCTTCCTGCCCGTACTGATCGGTCTTCACCAGCGGGGGTTGATTTATGGCGCTTATCGCGACGGTGCGCTTGTGGGGATCTGTGGCATGGCACGCCCCGGCTTTTGTCAGCCTACTGCCCTTGAAAAACTTCGCGTGTTGCCCGGAGTCGTGTTTGGCAATCCACTCAGCGCGGCGTTCCGCGTTCTGAACTGGACCGCTGTATGGGGAAACCGAGATCCTGCTGAGCCGCACTGGCATCTGGGACCCGTGGCCATCGAATCCTGCGTTCAGCATCAGGGAATTGGAACCGCATTGCTGACCGCGTTCTGTGTGCATATGGATGCCTACGGAGCAGGCGCGTATCTTGAGACCGACCGACAAGCGAACGTTCATTTCTATCAAAAGTTCGGGTTCGTGGTGGTGGCGGAAGCTAACGTTCTGGGAGTTCCCAACTGGTTTATGTCCCGTCCCGATGGACATTCAAGCAAAGATTCGTGTGCACAAACTCCACCAGTCTGATGACCGTCGCATTCTTCGCACCTCGCCCATCCTGCGGAGGGTGCTTATCGAGCCCTGGCTGACGATATCAGGCTGAGTCATTTGACGAGCGCACAGGCGATTTCGTGTCCGTCCAAGACATGCTGACGAGAAGCGCACTGGTTGGTAGTGTCATTCATTTAGGGTTCAATGATGAAAGTTGTGGTTTTTGGCGCGTCGGGCGGCGTTGGGCGCCAAGTTGTACAGCAGGCTCTCGAAGAGGGCTATGCGGTCCGGGGAGTGTATCGCAGCTCTTCAAGCTTTCCCTCGCGGCCCAATCTTGAAATCGCATATGTTAACGACATTTTCGACCGTCTAGCCATAGCAGAGATCGTTGCTGGCAGAGACGCCGTCATCAGTTGTCTCGGCGCGCGTCGGGAAAACTCAAGAAATCCTTGGTCGAAGGTGACATCTCCTTTGAATCTCATGGAACGCTTTTCCAAGGGTCTGATACAAGCAATGACACCGCTCGCTAAGCCAAAACGAGTTGTCATTGTCAGTGCTGCCGGAGTCGGCTCAAGCGCTCACCTGGTACACCCAGTGCTGCGTTTTGTCTTTAAGCATTCCACTGTTGGTCTCGAATATAAGGATCTGGCCAGGATGGAAGACCAGGTCGAACGATCCAGTCTCGACTGGACCATCGTTCGCCCGGTGACACTTACGACCGGCCGGCTAACCAACAAAGTGAAGATCTGCAGCCGTTATGGTCTGACCGACTCGATTTCGCGAGCGGATGTCGCGAGCTTCATGCTCCGCTGCTTGAAAGAACCAACGACCAGTACCTTAAGAACCCAAATGATTTCGTCCGACTAGAGGACGGAAGACCCGTCGGCCAGAAGCTCACGAATCGAGGTGACGCTCTTGGCTAGACCCTGAGCATCGAGTTCAGCCAGATACTCGTCCTGCGTCTTGGGCGGATTCTTGAGACTGGCGCGGTGAGTCCTCGCTGCTTCCAATACCAGATCGGGGAACGTCTCCAAGAGCGCCAGAACGAACTCATCGGGATGCTGGGCTTCGATGCTGAAGTTTCGGAGAGCGTGACTGGGGAAGTCCGCCAAATTGAGAGTGACGATTACGCTTGAGCTGGAGCCAATGGCGGCGGCCAGTACGTGCCGGTCGTCCCTATCCGGCAGCTCTAAAGACTCGATCAGGGACTCGTACCCGGTCACAAGGGCGTCCGGTATTGCCGTGTCCATCAGGTGCCGGGTTCTGTCCAGCTTGTCGCGTGTAATGTCGGGACGATTCTTGAGGAGATTCCGCATCCATTCCTCATGCACTAGGGCAGATCATTGGGCGCGGAAGATGCCGGTCAATGCGAGATGCATGAGGAAGCCTTTGCCTGGGTCTGGATGACATACCGTTCATCTGACGCCCGGAAACCACAGGGATAATCGCCCCCAAAGTAAAATCAAATCGGAACACGACAACACAGCGGTGGCACCTAATGCGAATCCTGGTGGTAGACGACGAACACGAGATTCAATGCCTTTTGCGAGAATGTCTCGTTGAGGCTGGGTATCAGGTGGACGCTGTTGAAGATGGCCGGACTGCGGTCCTTCTTGCAGGTCGAAACCGATATGACGGCATGATCGTCGATTTGGGACTGCCGGACCAGGATGGTATGGACCTGATCCTGCAACTGCGGCGGTCTGGAGTAAAGTCTCCTGTTTTGATTCTGTCTGCCCGGCGCTCAGTAGATGATCGGGTAAAGGGTCTGGAGCTCGGTGGGGACGATTACCTTACCAAGCCTTTCGCTATTGCTGAACTGCTGGCGAGGATTCGCAACCTCATTCGACGGTCATCGTCAGGCAAAGAGGATGCTGTTCACCTGAAGGTCATGGATCTGGAGATGGATCTGGTCCGTCGCAAAGCGACCCGCGGCGGTGAAGTCCTGAATCTCAGCCCGCAGGAATTTGCCCTGCTGGAGTATCTTTGTCGTCATGCTGGACGTGTGGTGACACGATCCATGCTCCTGTCAGAAGTGTGGGGCATGCGCATCCAGCCAGACACAAACGTAGTCGACGTCCACATATATCGGCTTCGTGGCAAAGTCGACGGGGAAGGTCGAGAGCCGCTCATCAAGACCTTACGAGGTGCAGGCTATGTCCTCCGAGAGAAGTAAGACGACGAATAACCCGATCATGCAAAGTGCGGCGTGGCGCGTCTCGTTGTGGGCTACGTTGGCTTTCGCCATTGGGACCATGGTCGTCTTTGTGATGCTTCACAACTATTTCGCGACAGACATCCAGCGGCGCAGCGATGCGTGGCTCGCAGGCGAAGTGGAAGTGCTTGGCGATGTTGCCGCGCGGACGCCCAAAGATCGCCTTTACAACCGGGTTGTTCGAGAAGTAGCGCAGCTAGCCAGTCGGGAAGTCCCCAACAAGCTTCCTGAAGATAAAACTGAAAATGACTCTGTCTTTTTCCTCCAGATGAACCCGCCCGGCTCTCCCACTCTGTGGGTCGGAAATGGTGATGGCCGTGCCAATGTGGCCGCAATCCAAGCAACGAAGATACTTCCTGACGTTCCACACGATTTACAGGTCAATGGCTTCTCGATCCCATTTCGGATCGCATCCATACAGATTGAAGACGGCAGCCACATCTATCTCGGTCTCTCCGAGCGAGATGAGCGCCGCGTGCTGCGCAAGCTTCGTTTCCGTTTCTTCTGTATGTATCTCACGATCGTTATGCTGGGCTTCTCCATCGTCTTCTACGTCACAAGAAGGATGTTGGGCGATGTACGCAAGATCACCGAAGCTGCTTCGGAGATCGGACAAGCCGACCTCAGCAGCCGGGTGCCAACCAACGAGCGCAAGGATGAAATCGGACATTTAGCTTTGACTTTAAATAACATGCTGGATCGCATTGAGAGCTCAGTACATCAGCTTCACACCATTACAGGTTCGCTCGCACATGATCTCCGCAGCCCGCTGACAGCGATCCGCGGAAAGCTGGAGATCGCACTCTCCAACGATATGCGGATCGAGCAGGCAGAGTCTGTCGTCTCCGCCATCAACGAACTTGATCGCCTGACAGAGTTCCTCAATACGACCCTTGATGTAGCTGAGGCGAAAGCCGATGCCCTGCGACTGTCCCGAGGGAGTGTTGACCTCGATGAACTCGTGCGGGTAATGGTCGATCTATATGAGCCAGCAATGTCTGACAAGGGGCTCAAGGTGCAACTCCGCAGCCCCGGGCCAGTACGAATCACCGCGGATGCAGCTCTTCTGCATCGAGTGATCGCCAATTTACTGGACAACGAGTTGAAGCATTTGCCGGCCGCCTGCACGGTCTCCTTATCGCTAATGGCTGGGCAGCATTCCGCGACGCTTGTCATCGAAGATAACGGACCAGGATTTGCCCAGGAACTTGGAGCCGAACTCTTTGAACAACGTGTCAAAGGCCGTGAGTCCAAGGGGCACGGTCTGGGGCTTGCCTTCGTTCATGCCGTTGTCAAGGCCCATGGAGGCACGGTGACTGCTGCAAATTGCCCGGACGGTGGCGCAAGGCTAGTTCTGACATGGCCGGTTGAGGATCCGAGCAATATCAAAACGGATCAAGAGTTGCAGTATGCCTGACACAGAGCCGTCGCCTTGCGCGGTTCCGATGGAGATTTACTGGATCTATTGCGGTGATACTTTCATCCACCGCGCATCAGAGCGGCGTAAATGCTCTGAAAGAACTTCCAGGTCAAACTCTGATACTTTCGCCGATACGCAGCACACGAAATTGTATGGCCTCTACTGAGCGGTCGGCTAACTCGTGTCTCAACATGACGGGCGGCTCGTCCAAGGGCTCATCAGCCATCCGGAAGGTCCCCCAGTGGCAAGCGATGGAAAGTCTCGATTGCAAATCAATGTGTGCTTGAACCGCCTCTTCGGGGCTCAAGTGCATGGGTTGCATCAGCCAGCGTGGTCTGTACGCGCCTATCGGTATCATCGCCAGGTCAACTCCGCCAAACTTTGCCCCAATCTCGCGGAACGACGCGGAGTAACCGGTATCGCCCGCGAAGTAAATTGAAGTCGTCGGACTCTTCAAGATCCAGCCGCACCAGAGCGTTCGATCACGATCGAAGAGGTGCCTCCTAGATCCATGCTGCGCGGGAACACAATGGAGCGTGATCCCGTGTGTGAGCTTCGAAGATTCCCACCAACCCAACTCGTGACAAGGACCGAGTTTCCGCTTGGCAAACCATTTGGAGAGTCCTGTTGGCACCCAGAACTGAACCTTACCGCCCAGAGCTCGAAGGGAAGATAGGTCCAGATGGTCGTAATGTGAATGACTGATGAGCACAAGATCAATCGGAGGCAAGTTCTCAATGTTGGGCACGGGAGATTGTGCTCGCCTCATACCGCCTAACGGGATCGGCTGACAGTCTCCGAATATGGGATCCGTGAGTATGTTTAGTCCTTGATGCTGGATTAAAAAGGTCGAGTGGCCAATCCACGTAAGGCGAACCTCATGGCTCGCCAGTGGACCTGTGTCATTGGTCGATCGAACCTTCGCTTCATTCCTTTGCTCAAGCGTACCAGGAGATAACAGCGGCGCACCTTCCCTGCCCAATCCGAGCTTCCATCGCAGGAGTCCGCCTAACGTATGCGATGCATGCGGATGGGCGTTTCGGAAGCGATGACTTGGTTTCATAGTGAACTTGATTATGCAGTCTAAATTAAAGTCCCAAAGAGTCGTCCGACTCCCGCAGTTACCGCCATAGCCAGGATTCCCCAAAACATGACTCGAACGGCGCCCTTGATAATGCCGGCTCCGCCCACCTGTGCGGCGACGGCTCCCAGGGCGGCAAGACAAACCAGCGATGTCACCCCAACAAGAGGGATCAATGAACGCTGCGAGGATAAGCCCGAAACCAAAAGTGGGACCCCGGCCCCTACAGCAAAGCTTGCAGCAGACGCGAGCGCAGCCTGAACGGGGCGCGCGGTGAGGGCATCGGTCACCCCGAGTTCGTCTCGTGCATGAGCACCCAAAGCATCATGCGACATGAGTTGCTTTGCCACTTCTCTTGCAAGAGTTTTGTCCAAACCACGTCCTACGTAAATGTCAGCCAGCTCTTCCAATTCACCGGCGAAGTCTGATGAAAGCTCGCTTTTCTCGCGCTCCAGATCAGCCAACTCGGTGTCCGCCTGCGAATGGACCGAGACATACTCCCCAGCCGCCATTGACATGGAACCCGCAACTAGACCGGCGGTGCCCGCGATCACAATACTGGCATGTGTACCGTGTGCCGCAGCCACCCCAAGTACGAGACTTGCGGTCGACAGGAGTCCGTCGTTTGCGCCAAGAACCGCAGCACGGAGCCACCCAACACGATTTGTACGATGGCTCTCAACTTTCATCTTCGGCATTCCTATTTCCTATTACCGCTGAGGTGTCAGACGGTATTTTCATATGAGATGTATCGAAGGTACATAAACGATTGTGCACCGCTCAGTGAGCTAAAAGCTGGGCTTGACAGATTTAGCAGTGACGCGCCGAAGTCTGGCATTGACATACAGCGACCCGCCTTCGAAGCGGCAAGCCTTCGGACTAGAGATCATTCTCAAAAATCCTGGTCAGCCGCCGTTCGCATCCACGTCGAGCGCGTAAGCACTTTTGTTTGACGTCCTCCGCGTACATCTATCCGTGGTCAAACCCGCTGGCAGTAGAAGATTTCTGTCGCAAAATGACTCCGGCTGTCGTTGTAGGGGTAGAGATATGAATATGGCCGCCGAGTGGACGAAGCAGAGTTTGCTTCCAATTTCGGGAACATTCTGTAACACGGGACAAAATGAACTCTTACCATTGATGTCGATGCCACCATCTTTTCGTTCTAAGAGTATTCAAAGGTCTAGAACCGCCGTCTCTTAGACGGGCCCGCGCCATCTGTCGCGACAGATGTCGGCGAAATAGCCGTCCTTTTTCAGAGAGCGATCTTGGCTTCTGGAGGTGACGATTCATTCATCAACGGGATCGTATACTTCACCAGGAGTTACCATGGGCTCAGATGACACGCCGATTCTCATTACTTGTGTCTCTCTTGCTGACTCCATTCTTCGCTCTCTGTCAAAGGTCAGCTCCCACTATCCTCCCGGCAGGGACTCCGCTTCCGGTCCAGATTGAAGATCATCTCCCCATGCGCATTGGCCAGCCCGTCCGCGCCGAGCTTCTTTATCCCGTTTACACGGACGACATCCTCGTTCTCCCTGCCAAAACAATCATCAATGGCACCGTGACTGCTCTGCGCGCGAATCACTCCCGACGCATCAGCGCGCGGCTTCGTGGTGACTTCACACCTTTCGATACGCCCGTCGTCCGTTTCACTGGGATCAGTCTCTTAGATGGCTCTACACTTCCCATCACAACTAGCCCTGCCACCGACGGAGCTCCTATCTATCGCCTCGTCGCACCTCCACTCCGTAAAGGCGGCTTTATTCGCCAGCAGTGGGACAACGGCCTCCAGATCTTTCGCGATAGACTGGCCGTTATCACCGGTCCTGACAAACGTGATCGTCTTGTCCAGCTCTTCTATACCCAACTTCCGTATCACCCTCAACGCATCGAAAAGAATACCGCTTGGACGGTTGAAACCTCAGAACCCATCTTCATTTCCCCGCACACAACCGCCGGCACTACAACCGCCCCTGCAATATCAAACCAAGCCCCACCGTCGCACGACGATACCTCGCAGACGTGGACGATCCAGGCTTATCTCAACGAAAAACTAAGCTCTGCGACCTCCGCATCCGGTCAAGTGATCAAAGCCACCGTCGCCGAACCCATCTACAACTCCGACCACAGCATTGCCGTTCCTCAAGGTGCCACCATAATCGGAGCCATCACCCAAGCCAAGCCCGCCCGCCTATTCGGCCGCGCCGGCACCCTTCGCTTTGACTTTCGTCAGCTCATCCTGCCCACCGGTACCACTCAAAACGTACAGGCATCTCTCACGGGGGCTGACTCCGCCGCCAGCCAAAATCTTGCCCTCGACTCAGAAGGCCAAGTCAAACCCAAGCCACAGGAGAAGCTTCTGGTCCCCTTTGCCCTTCTCCTCTTGGCTGCCCGCCCCCTCGACGTGGACCGCGGCGGCGGCGGCAGTGGTGCCTTTGGCAAGGATGCCGTCGCCTCCAACAGCCTCGGTGTCATCGGCTTCATCCTCGGAACCGCCGCCGGTCAACGTAACCTCGCCGCAGGCCTCGGCTACTACGGCGCAGCCATTTCGATCTACGAGCGCTGGATCAAGCGTGGCCGCGAGGTTAGCTTCGCCCAAGACACCCGCTTGGTCCTTCAAACCACGCCCCGCCGTTTCCCCGTGCTTCACCCCGACGCAGTCGCAACTCAGCCCCGCTAAGAATGAATGGCTAAAGTGCGACTCGGGATCATTGCAAAATCATATTTCCAGCGTTTCGCCGGGGTGAAGCACACGAAACTTATTGGGATTAATATGGCGCAAACTCAACTGGTGCGCTAGCAGTCTTGGAGGTTCATCCAATGGCTCGTCTGTGGGACTTCCCACGTGCGTTCGCCGGTTCGATGGACGACGGCTGTTTACTAATCCCGTAAATACAGCTCGACGGTTTCGCTAGTCCAGGTGGAGACTCCACTACCGAAGAAGTCCTTGTCCTCCGTCCAAACTGGACTCTTCAAAAGGAGCGCAGTGGCTACAATCGGCCAGTCATCCTCATCTCGGGAGATCATCCGCTCGCGAGCGGAAGCTTCAAATTCTTCGTAAATACTCCTGTCCACAACCTCAACCAAACGCGACAGATGACCGAGCACCAGAATTCCGGGGCCGGGGTCGATTCGACGTTTCTCTGAGATAAAAGGAATGTACTTGCGCGCATCCGCAAAACAGATATCCGGCGCGTAGAACGATACGGAGCCCTCGTAGCTTTCGAGAAGACTACGCACGCGCACCCCGAAGACGGCTCGGAGGAGGACGTTCGCGTCGAGCACCAGACGCTTCTGGTCTGTCATCGCTTCTGCCTGGTCCGCCACTGTTTGAAACCGGCGACAGCCTCATCCTCGGAGATTCCCTCGGCATCAAGGATCTCCTGCCACCGAGTCGACGCCTCCCGTAGTGCTTCCTTATCCGCATCGCTCCGTTTGCGGCGGGCGGGGATGAAGTAGCCCACGGTGTCGCCATGACGGGTGATGGCCACCGGGGATTCTGATTCGAGGAGATAGGTAGCAAACTTATCGCGGAACTCTCTCATACCAACCTTCATGGCTTCCATAGCATTCTCCTTGCGTACCGTTGCGTACACAAGTGTACCATTTGGCTGACGTCGGCCCAAATTATCATTTGGACCCACAACCTCTGCCTTCCCGCGACAGAGGTCGCGGTCGAAATCGGACGTAAAAATGGCCGAAATTTCCAAGAAACTGAGGGACAGGGCAAAGGTTTAGAGGGCAGAGGTCACGGGTCCGATAAGGGTCCAATAACGGTTGCCGTGGGTCCAATAAGGCGCTCAGGGAGCCATCCGCTACGCCTAGTATCAACAAGTTACGCAACACGGATTAGCTGTCACGGCACAGATCGCCGAGCCGACGCTCCACGACGTCGATTACATAGGAACGAGCGCACAACCTGCATTGGTTTCGGTATTGTGTAGCACGGGCCGCGTTGACGCCAGTGGAGATGACGGACCATGACGAACAAATATACGTACTGTTCTCTCTGGCGAGACGGGCATACATTGGGGCTTGAGACTGAGCAATTTCACATTTCGCGAGAGGCAGTAGAGCCCGAATTTGGAAACCCGGTCAGCTCCAATATGATGAATGAAGCGTCCGAAAGGAACTGGCCGATCCGATGGCCACGGAATAACGAATGAGCGCAGCACGTCACATGGTCGCACTCCTGAAGAGCCACCTAGAAGGTGATGACAGAGAGTTTCTGTCCGTCGCCATGCAGGCTGCTGCTCATGAGGCGAAACTGGGCCACGGCACCATCGCGCAACAGCTGCGTGAACTCGTCGATCAGGCCAAACTTCGTTCGTCCGCGACCCAAAACCGTTCCGGGCAGCTGATTGTTCTTGAGCCCAGAGGAGATCTTGCGAACCTCCTTTCTGTTCAGACGCCCGAGATCCGACTGGCTGACTTAGCATTGCCGGAGAGTCTGGCTGCTCGCCTCCATCGAGTCTTGCTTGAGCAGAGGCAGAGAACGAAGCTGAACGAATATGGCCTCCATCCCCGCCGGAAGCTCTTATTTGTCGGACCTCCGGGGACCGGTAAGACGATGAGCGCTTCAGCACTTGCAGGAGAGCTGAAGCTACCGTTATTCACGATCATGCTGGAGGGGCTGATCACGAAATTCATGGGCGAGACAGCCGCTAAGCTCAAGCTCGTTTTCGATGCGATTCGACAAACTCGCGGAGTTTATCTATTTGACGAGTTCGATGCTTTGGGCGCAAATCGCAACCAGGCTAATGATGTCGGTGAGATACGCCGTGTGTTGAACTCGTTTCTCCAGATGTTCGAGAAAGACGCCTCGGACAGCCTGATCGTCGCTGCAACCAACCATGGCCAGATGCTCGACAAAGCACTCTTCCGACGTTTCGACGATGTGATCGAGTACACGCTGCCGGATGCTCGCTTGACTGAAGAAATTCTTAAACGGAAGCTCGCAGGTTTCGACAACGCGGGAGTCGATTGGACTCAGGTTTTGCCAGCGGCGAAATCTTTCAGCCCCGCAGACTTGGTGAGAGCCAGCCAGGAAGCCGCGAAGAACGCCATACTGGGCGGTTCGAATCGAATCACGACCGAGGCAATACTAGCCGCTCTTGAGGAACGAAAGGCGGCCTGTCTATAAATGCCGGACCATCCAAGGGAGCTGCCCCACCTGTATTTGCGCGACAGCGGCAAGCCAGAGACCTACACGAGCAAGGTGCGTCCGCCTCGTCGTCCGCTCCCGCAGCGCGAACGAGCCGGGCACGCCGAGGCTCTTCGAGAGGCGCTTCGCGGCGCGTTGACCACTGCCGCAACGCAGCGAGCTGAGCGCGACCCAACGCTTCTTGCCGGCACGCCGGGCTTCTATCTCGATTTTGAGTTTCCTGCCGGTTCAGAAAGTGCGGCAGAACTTCTTGAGAGCCGCCTGAAACACATTGAACTTGTCGCATTCCACCAACCGGTAGCAGCGGGAGAGGCTACCGCTACTGTGTTCGTCCCGGACACGCAAAGCGAATATTTCCTCAAGAAGGTCGACAAGTACCAGCAAGAGAACACAAAATACGGCAATCCGAAAGGCGAAGCGCTCATTGCCAGAATCGAGCGTGTGACGATTGCGGCGGTTCGTTCCCTGTATACAGATGATCCACAGCTTTACCCTGCCCCGGGTGAAGCGATCTGGTGGGAAGTCTGGTTACGCGCCGACCACGCCGACTCCTTCCGCACGGTCGCCGAACGGCTTAATCTCCCGGTTCAACAAACCAGTCTCAGCTTTCCTGACCGCGAAGTAATCCTTGCGTACGGCGACTCCGCGGTCATCGGTCGCCTTTTTCTCAACTGCGACTCTGTAGCCGAGCTACGACGAGCCAAAGACATCCCCGGACAATTTGTGACTTGGTCCAATGTTGAGCAGGCGGACTGGGCGAATGATCTCGCCGCCAGGATCGTCATGCCGGTGACGGATGATGTGGCGGTCTGCATCCTTGATTCTGGCGTGAGTCGCGCTCATCCTCTGTTGGCTCCGGCTCTGGCACCAAACGATGTTCAAGTGTACGACCCAAGCTGGTCATCGCAAGATAGCCTCGGCCACGGCACAAGCATGGCGGGAATCGCCTTGTATGGTGATCTGGCATCGGCGCTTGAATCATCAGCGCAGGTCGCACTGACCCATCGGCTTGAGTCGGTGAAAGTTCTGCCAGATCAGGGAGCAAATGAACCCAGGCTGTACGGGGCGATCACCCGCGACGCAATCGCCCAAGCTGAAATCACTGCCGCTCACCGGCGGAGGTCTCTGGCATGTGTACATATTCGCTTTCCTGTCCGGCTCAGCCGCGGCGCTGGATGGTCCTGTGCGGCAGGTCTTCGTGGCAGAGATGGTCGGTGACGGCGACCTTCCGAACGCCGTGGCTCTCAACTCAGCTTCCTTCACCGCCGCCCAGATGATTGGTCCCGCCGTCGCAGGTTTGCTCATTGCAAAGGTTGGTACCGGCTGGGCGATTCTTCTGAACGGGCTCTCTTTTGGGGCGGTGCTGGTCTCGATGCTTTTCTTTCGGCTCTCCGAGCTTCGTACAAGCGTCAGGGCGCGTCGCTCGACTTCCGGGTTTCGGGAAGGGCTCCGCTACGTGTGGGGCCATCAAGAGATTCGACCTATCCTGGTGATGCTGCTTCTGATCGGCACCTTCAGTCTAAACTTTCCAATCTTCATTTCTACGATGGCCGTGAGCGTTTTCCACTCCGATGCACGCGGTTTTGGCTGGCTCTCTTCCATCATGGCCATGGGAACCATCTCAGGAGCGTTGTTTGCTGCCCGCCAGGAAAAACCAGGCTTTTTGTCGCTTTTGGTGGGATCAGCAGTCTTGGGAATTGGGTGTACTCTAGCCGCATTTGCACCCGGGTACTGGTGGTTTGCCGCCGCTCTTGTCGTCGTCGGTGTGGCCACCATGACGTGTACGAATGGCACTAACAGTCTCATGCAGCTCTCGACAGAACCCCCGATGCGGGGGAGGGTAATGGCTCTCCGCCTTGGCATCGCTCTAGGAGGAATGGCGATTGGCGCTCCCATCCTTGGCTGGATTGCGTACCACTTCGGCCCGCGATGGTCGCTTGGCATAGCCGCGGCGGCTGACTTCGCCGCGGCTGCGGTAGCAGTCATCGTTCTGGCACGTCGGAAGTCAGCGGCGCCGGCACAATCTTCAGTCCTGTGAAGTGAGCTAGTGTTCAGCGATGACGGCGTGAAAACAGTCAAGTTCGTAACGCCCTCGCTCCCCTTCCTGCATCTTCCCCCTTACTGCCTTAGGAATAAGTGACGAGAACGGCGTTTATCAGGACCTATTCGCGTTTAGCGTTGTTGTATTGGGTACTGGGTACTTGCGCAGCAGGAGCATAGGTCAACCGAATCACGTCTTCGGCGATTAGTTCGTTCGCAACTAAGCGGAGCGAAGGCAGAGGGCCTGAGAAGAACGGCTTGCCGCTACCAAGCACGACGGGGTGCAGGTAGAGTCGATATTCATCAATGAGACCAAGGTTGGTGAGGGCTCCAGCCAGGTCCGGGCCTCCGGCTTCAATTTCCCCAACGAACTGTGCCTTCAGTCCTCGTATCAGCGCGTCGATGTCATCGGCGACAAGAGTTGCATTGGGCCCGGCTGACTTCAACGAGCGCGACACAACCCACTTAGGTTGACTGCGCCATGCAGCCGCGTATTCATGTTCTTCCGCGCCCCAGTTCGCATGGTCTTCATCCCAATAACGCATGATCTGGTACATGCGGCGACCGTACACCATGCCCGAAAGCCCGCGCACATCCTCGATGAAGTGACGAAAGAGCGCGGGGCGAGGTACAAATTTCTCGTGGTCGTGGTCGACATAGCCGTCCAGCGACTGGTTCAATGCATAGACGATTTTTGCCAAGCTATAGACCTCCAAGCCAGATGTCAGAACACCTCTGAGGCGAGGTTACATAAAGGTGAAACTCGCCGCAATGTCTTTACCGGCTGATCGCTGACGCTAAGCACGTTTCTCAGGACCGCTGTAGTCGGGAAGCGGCCCGGCATGAAAAGCTGCTCACTCAACTCCGCGCATCATATCCGCAGGAGACCGACATGAACAATCTTGACTCAATGGTAGAACGCAACAAAGATTTCGCTGCTGAGCAGTCAGCTGCGGGGACACTGCTGCCCTCGCTTCCGCGGGCGTTGCCGAATGTCAAAGCAGTCATCATCGGTTGTGCTGATATGCGGGTCGACCCGGCCCATGTACTTGGAATCAAGCATGGCGAAGCCGTTGTGATCCGTAACATCGGCGGGAGGGTGACCCCTGGATTGCTGGAGCAGTTGGGCATGCTCGGACGAATTGGTGAGGTTGCAGCAGAGATTCCTGGAGGCGGCGGGGAATTTCACCTTATCGTACTTCAGCATACCGATTGCGGTATGACTCGGCTCGCCGGCGACTCCGCGATGCTTACGCATTACTTTCAAGTGCAAGAGGGGGAGCTCAAAGCAAAGATGGTCACTGACCCCTACGCTGCGGTCGCTATCGATGTTGCTGCTCTTCAAGCCATCCCCGCATTGCCAGCCGAGTGGCTTGTCTCTGGCGTTGTCTATGACGTATCGACAGGATTAGTTCAGATCGTCGTCCCACCATCGCCGATCCGTGCCGCGTAATGATCAACGTACGAGAAGGTTGTCGATTTTCGCTTAGCGAGCCTAATTCTTAGCTGACACGATACAAGCTTCGGCGATTCACTGCCTGGCTGGAATGCCACTTGCGGCCTGGGCCCTGACTCAACTGCATCGGTAACGATATGTCGGCTTGTCGTCAGCAATCTCTCGTACCGAAGAGCGCGTTATGAGGACTGTGGCGAGTCTTTCTGAGCATATACAAAGTTTTGTGCGACTTCAGATTCTATTCGGTCCGCGACTGCGCGCTCATTGATACTTTCTATATACGCAGCGCGTGTCGCGTCTCGAACGTGCTTGGGAGCATTACTCAAGGCTCGCCAGGCCGGATGGTCCAAGCGTTCGTCAAGAAATTTGATTGCATCATCTACGCTGATGAATTCGTGGCTGACTACTTCTGTGCTGATTCGTGTAGCCTTGAGGCCGGCGCCCTGTAGCAGCACTCGGCACCTGTCGGGCGTATCTGCAACGGTGTCATAAGGAAGACTGATCCCGTTTTCAAAAGCAGCTCTAGCGATCATTTCTGCCATCCCGAAAGGCTTGGATGGGACATCAAAAGCCAGAAAGCCTTGTGGTCTCAGCCAACCGGCCCACCGTCTAATGGCACCGGGAATGTCTTTCATCATCACAAGCCCGGAGGCGCAGAAGATGAAATCCACACTTTCTGCGGGAAGTTCGAAGTGCTCCGCATCGCCGATGACAAAGCGTACGTGTGACAAGCCCTCCGCGGCCGTTTTGCGCCGAGCCTCAGCCAACATACGTTCGGAGATGTCAATTCCCAGAATCTCGCCGGTCGAACCGACGATCTCGGCAGCTTTTAGAGCCGCAGCACCAGTGCCTGTGGCTACATCCACAATCTTCATACCCGGCCGCATCGCTGCCCCGGAGACCAGCAAGTCGATGATGCGCCGGTGGGCTTCGTTCCGGTCATACGTAGAACCACGCCTGTCGAAGTGCGCTGAAAGACTCATGTGTAAGGATCTCTCTAAAACTGCTTCTCAGCCATATTGGTATTGATAAGTTGGCTTGTCGTCATCTACGCCAGGATGCGGACCAGCAAGTAATTCTGCCGCAGCCCTACCTCTAGGCCAAGTTGGCGCACACACCTTCGGCTTCAAAGCCTACAAAGGGAGCTGCCCTGATTTCGCAGCGACCAGAACTCGCTCCAACATCTCCGGCCCGTTGTTCCGGGCATTGTTGACTTTGGGATTGGCCTCGCGCATCTCCATCGCTTCCGACTCGAACGGCCTAAGCAGATCTACAGGCAGCCGTTCCGTCTCCTCACGGTCAAGCCACCGGTCATAGTCGCTCGGGTGCAGGATGACAGGCATACGCGGGTGAATCCGCGCCATCATTTCGTTCGCCTCCGTGGTCACGATGGCAAATGACTGGAGCCAATGGCCTTCTCCATCTTTCCATGCGTCCCAGACGCCGGCGAAGGCAAAGAGGTTCCCGTTCGATAGCTCGAAAGCGTAGGGCTGCTTTGGCGGCTTGCCTTCCTTCGGCCACTCGTAGAAGGCACTCACGGGAATCAGGCAGTGTCGCTTCTTGACTGGCTCACGCCAGGTCTTCGCCGTCACGATTGTCTCGGCTCTCGCATTGATCGTCGAAATCCCCTTGCTTCGCTCAGGTCTTTGGTGAAGAAGGGGACGAGGCCCCAACGTGCCAATACCATCTCCCGTTCGCCTGTCTCCCGGCTTTGCCGGATGATGGGCTGCGATGTCGTCGGAGCGATGTTGTAATCCGCATCAGGCATCGGCAGATTAGCCAGGTCCCCGTTCACATGGAACCACTCGGCTATTTTCTGTTTGGAGCTGCGTCGTACATACCGTCCGCACATAGCTTTAGCCCTCCGAACCGATTGTAAAAGCCCCTTGTATCCCAGATTTTGCCATGCACCATAGGTTGTGCAAGGTTGACTTGCGCACCCGAGTCGGGAGTATTCTGACTTTGCGGTGGAGAAGAAAAGGCGAAAGTGCAATGGCGATGCAAGCGAGAACTTCAGCACTCAGGCAAGAGATCGAAAGCCGCCTCGCGTCGCGGATTCCCGCCGCTCTATCTCCGCAAGCAGTTCAAGCTCCGAGACTTCTACCGCTTGGCGCTCAGGCGGTGAATCAACTGCTCGGCGGCGGCTTGCCCGTAGGCGGAATTTGCGAGTTCACCGGCCCCGCCACGGCAGGAAGAACATCGCTTGCTCTTTCCTTCCTGAACGAGGCCTCAGTCGATTCGGCCTGCGCCTATATCGACGTAAGCGACAGCCTTGAAGCCAGAAGTGCCGCCGCCGCCGGAGTAAGACTGGAAAATCTCCTCTGGGTTCGGTTTCCGGGTGCTCCAGAGCCGACGCAGAAGCAGGGGGCGTCTCAGACAAATCCTGTAACGAAAGCAATCGCTTCCGACCGGCAGCATGGGCCAACCCAACATGGCTACGGCCCTCACCCACGCACTGAGACGAAAGGGATGGACCGAGCACTTGAGAAGATGCTCGTGCAGAAAGCCGAATCCCGGCTTAAGAAGATGGAGGATATTCGCATCGTTTGAGAAAAATAGAGGGCTCTCTTTAAGCGGAACTTGTGCGAATTGGATATCTCCCGAGCTTTCGTCGAAGTGCGCCGCACTAAGTAGAAGTCTCATACATTCTTCCGGCTCCGGGTCACACGAGACACTTTTCGTAACAACGAAATCGCAGACCAGGTCTAAAGCCCAACTCGATTTCTCCTGCCAATTCGTATCCCAGCTTTGGAAAGAGCTTTTGCGTAGCTTCATTGGAAGTGTTCGTGTCAATTCGCAATACTGAGATTGAGCGCGCTCTAGCGACGACCTCAGCCTGAAGCATCAACGCAGCAGCAATACCCCTGCCGCGAAAGTCCGAATCGACCACAAGACGATGTACGACAACCGCCAGTTCCGAGATGTCCCATCCGACCTCCGCATATTCCTTTTCTTGGTCCGTAGTAATTGCGGCCATGCCTGCAATTTGACCGTCAATCTCCACTACCCATAACTTTCCCAATTCCGCGTCTCTCTCGAATACTCCAGCATTAGGGTAGTCATCGTCCTGACCTGCCCCCGGAAATCTCTACCAGTTGAAACTGGAGTTCTCTCGTAATCTGAGCGAGGGAGCTGACGATGAAGAAGAGCCGTTATACGGAAGAGCAGGTCATCGGGATACTGAAGCAGCATGAGGCTGGGATCAAGACGGCGGATGTGTGTCGCGAGCACGGGATCAGCGCGGCGACGTTCTATGGCTGGAAGCAGAAGTTCGGCGGTATGGATGTGAGCGAGGCACAGCGGTTGAAGGCGATGGAGGATGAGAACCGTCGCTTGAAGCTGCTGGTTGCGGAACTGAGTCTGCATGGCGAAGCGCTCAAGGCGGTGATCCGAAAAAACGGCTGGAGCTTGCCGGTCTAAGAGGAGACGTTGCGTTCGTCTCGTCGGAGTTCCGGCTGAGCGAACGCACGGCCTGCAAGCTGCTGAAGATGGAGCGGTCAAGCTATCGGTACGAGCCGAGACCGGACCGCAACGCCGGGTTGCGAGAAGCGCTGGTGATGCTAGCGCGGCAAAAGCCGCGCTATGGCTATCGTCGGCTGCATGCGCTTTTGAGCCGCAGGGGCTATGACGTGAACGTGAAGCGAGTCTATCGGCTGTATGTCGAAGAGCGGCTAATGGTGCGGCGCAAGAGATGCAAGCGTCTCGTCCGCGAACGCACAACGGAGCAGCGGCTGACTGGAGCGAACCAGGAGTGGGCGATGGACTTCATCGTCGACGGCCTGGCGACCGGGCGGATGGTGCGGATCCTCAGCGTGGTGGATGCGTACACGCGCGAGTGTCTTGCGCTTGAGGCTGACACCAGCCTCGGCAGTGGACGCGTCACGCGGGTGCTGGAGCGGTTGATCGGCGAGCGTGGCCGGCCTGAGAACGTGCGCTCAGACAATGGGCCGGAGTTCACCTCGCGCAGGATGCTCAGCTGGGCCGAGGACTGGAAGGTTGCACTGATCCACATCCAACCCGGCCGTCCGATGCAGAATGGACACGTCGAGAGCTTCCATGGCAGGCTGCGTGACGAATGCCTGAACACCAGCTGGTTCCGAACGCTCAACGATGTTCGGTGTACTCTGGCAGCCTGGCGGGAAGAGTACAACTGCGAGCGGCCGCATAGCTCCTTGGACTACCGCACGCCCCAGGAGTTCAAACTCGTCCTCGAAGGGATCCGGGCCATGGCCCGGATCCCTTCGCCAACCACAACCAACAACACAACTGAGAAACTCCAGTTATGAATGGTTGAGAAAAAGGGAGCAGGTCAACTCGTGTTGCAGAATATGGGGGCCGCACGTCTCACCAACGACTGGAGGCGTTAGCAGACGCGATCAGAGCGCTGTGAGTTGGCTTATCTCGCACGTAAGCGTCGAGTCACAGGATCGTTTAGGACGCTTTGAGAATCAACCTTTCGAGAGCCTCGCGTAGAGTCGTGGTCGTCTTCTTTGAAGCTGATATGCCGCCCTCGAACTCAATCCAACCCTCGTTAAAACCATCAAGCATCTGCATGCGAGGCACCGGATTCTTCATGCCCTGCGAACGGAAAGTTGACTCCCAACTGTCGCGAGGAACAGCCGTCATTACGACATCGCGGCCAACCAGAGCTGCAAGCGTAGCGGCTATTTCATTGGGAGAAACACGCACAGGTCCCTCCAATTGCACTACACGGTGTCCTTGCCAATTTTCACAAAGCAACTCCGCTGCTTCTCGGCCGATGTCCTGAGCCGCGATCATTGGGAAGTTTTTGTTCAGTGGCTGCAAGAAACTCGGGACGCTGCCGGTTTCCTTCGCCGGAGCTACGTCCCACAGGACGTTTTTGATGAACCACCCGGGCCGCAGAATAGTCAGCGGCATCGAAAGCTCACTCAAAACCGTCTCCATCATGTGAAGCTGAGTGAGTAGGTTTGGCCGGGACAAATGACCGCCGATGGTGGACAGAGCCACAACCCTCGCAGGCATCGCGGAACTGAGCGCATCGTATAACGCTGCAATCACGGCCTTCGCTTCGGGAAAGCCTTCGGTCGGGTCGAAGATGGGCGGCAGCATCACAAACACACCCTCCGCTCCCTCGAATGCTTTTGCCAACGCTGTTTGATTGTTGACATCGGCCACGAAGAGCTCACATCCACGCTCCTTCCACACAGCAGCTTTCAATCCATCCCGGACGATGGCGCGAACGCTTCGCCCTCTTTCCAGCAGCCGTAGAGCAACCGCGCTGCCCACTTGCCCTATAACTCCTATCACTACAGACATAATTGTCTCCCAAACAAACAGAGCTATTCATCAATGCCGACAGAGACCGAAGCTTACGCTGACGACTTGAGAAACATCCGCACGGCTACGGCGATCTCGACAACGTGGGTCTCCAGAGCGAAGTGACTGGTATCGAGCATTTGAACCGTCGCATTTGGATTGTCCTTTTTGAAAGCCTCTGCGCCGGCAGGGACGAAGAAGGGATCGTGCTTCCCCCAGATCGCCAGCAAGGGTGGCTTCGATTTGCGGAAGTAGTTTTGGAAGGCAGGGTAGAGCTTCACGTTATTGGCATAGTCGAGGAAGAGATCGAGCTGAATGTCCATGTTGCCCGGTCTTGCCATCAGCGCCGCATCCAGAGTGTAGCCAGCCGGATCAATCTGGTCCGGGTGCGGCATTCCATCGGTGTACTGAGATCGAATCCCGGCGAAATCGAGTGCTTTCCGAATAACCTTACGGTTCTTGGTCGTAGGCTCTCTCCAGTAGCGCTGTATGGGCGCCCATGCTGAACCGAGACCTTCCTTATAGGCATTCCCGTTTTGCGACACGATCGACGTCACCCGCTCCGGATGGGACATGGCCATGCGGAAGCCGGTCGGCGCGCCATAATCGAAGACATAAAGCGCGTAGCGGTTCAGTTTCAGAGCGTCCGTGAACGCAATCATGGTCTTCGCTAAGTTTGCAAAGGAGTAATGATAGCCGCGTTCGGCAGGCACTTCCGTGAACCCAAACCCTGGAAGATCGGGCGCGATGACTCTGTAATGATCGGCGAGGCGTGGGATCAACACGCGATACTGGATTGAGGATGTTGGGAACCCATGCAGCAGGAGAATGACCGGTGCATCTACCTGTCCTGCCTGCCTGTAAAAGACGCTTACGCCATCAGCCGCGATTCGATGCACCGTGGTCGCCGGGAGCGATGACGTTTCCGCAGCTGCGGCCCGTGCGGTCGACGCGTCAGTCACGACAGAGGCAGCAAGCAGGCCGGTTCCGTGTGAAACAAAGTTTCTTCGAGTCATGTTGCTTCCTCTTTCAGTGTCCGTATGTCCAAACGTTATTCGTCGCGCCATTCAAGGCTGAGCCTTTACCATTCGTGCAGTGCCTGCTCGGCATCGGCATAGGGTTGAGACCAAAGGGCCGACTGCAGTTGCATGGATTTACACCAGGCGCGGTGCATCCCCTCTACGTCTTCGACTGAATGCCCTTTTGAGGTAAGGTACGGTTTGATCGTCTCGTTGATGACTGCAATAAAGGCGATGATGTCCCGGAGGGGTACGTGAGACGTGGATCTCGTGTCATCCGTTTTATTCTTCTTCAGGCTCGTGTGCCGGAGAGCGATCTCCTGCTGGTAATCCAACCACTTCTGGTCATAGGGCCTTAAACAGGTGTCGAGTATCCATTGCTCGAAACGCAGATTACTCTTCGCGAGATAGTCCGGATTGGGGTCGCCTTCCGGAGTGCGAGAATGCCGGGCAAGGTTGGGTATGCCGGCGATGATCCCGCTCCGCCAGTGCGCCACGATTTGACGTGTCTGGTCTTCGAGAACCGATCCTGCAAGGTGCAAGTAGCGTTGATCGTTGTCGGTAAAGCCGGCACTAATTTTTAGATCATCCAACTGCTTGAGAGAGACAGCCGAAGAGGCGACTTCCGACGTCCCATAGGTATACCCATGAATATGTTCCGCGATCTTCTTCATTCTGTTCCTCTTGTCCCGTGTGCAGTATTTGAAAGCTTCGGCTCTCTAGCTCGTAGCCATTGTCGAATCAATAGTAGGCGCGCTGGAAAACAGCGCGACAAGTCCCTCAAGCAGGGTGGGGTGGGTCAGAATCGCATCGCGTAAGCCGGTGTAAGGCAAACCGGCGATAATGGCGATTTGAACTGCACCCATAAACTCTCCGCCATCGACACCAAAGGCTGTGAAGCCGAGGATTCGATCACTGCCAGTCTCGACTAGTGCTTTCAAGAATCCGCGAGTCTCTGACAGCGTTCGCGTTCTCAAGACGGCACCCATCGGAATCTTGAAGAGGCGATAACTCACTCCTTGAGCCTTGGCTTCCGTCTCGCTGAGACCGATTCGAGCAAATTCTGGATCGGTAAACAGGCAGAAGGGAACCTGTCTCCCTGTTGTAACGTGGTTGCCACCTGTCAGGTTGTCGCGAATGACACGGAAGTCATCGAAGGCTATGTGTGTGAACTGCGGACTTCCAGCGGATTCGCCTATTGCCCAAACGCCTGGGGCGGTCGTCTCCAGTCGCTCATTGACCTTCACGTAGCCACGTTCCGTGAGTTCTACCCCTGCCAGGTTTAAACCGATTCCTTCGGTATTGGGCGTGCGCCCTGTTGCGACCAGCAAATGAGTGCCACGAAGAGACTGCTCGGTCTGCGCCTGCTTTAGAGTAATTTCGACCGAGTCGCCTGACTTTCCTGAAACTTGCTCAACCTGAGCATTGAAAACTATCTCAATGCCTTCGTCTGCAAGCAAGGTGTGTAAGCCCACTGCAACATCTTCGTCCTCGCGAGGCAGGAGCCGCGCGCTACGTTCGATCACAGTAACCCTGCTGCCAAGCCGTCGCATCGCCTGGGCGAACTCCAGGCCAATATATCCGCCACCCATAACCAATAAGTGGTCAGGGACCTCGTCCAGTTCCAATGCTTCAATGTGTGTGAGTGGGTTGGAGTCAGCCAGACCAGGAACGGGTTCAAGCGTTGCCCGTGTCCCCGTGCCGATAATCACGTTTGTCCCGCGCAGACGGCGAATTCCGCCGTCCGCCAGCGTTACTTCCAGAGTTCTAGGTGCGATGAACTTTCCCGAACCTATAACGAGTTCGGAGCCGCTCTTGTTGAAGTTGTCGACGTGAATATCGATTAACCCCTTCACCATCATTCGCTTTCGCTCACGGACGACTTTCATGTCAATGGAGTATTCGCCACTGACGATGCCAAACTCCTTGCCTCTCCGGAAGTACGAAGCTACCTTTGCGGTGTGAATGATGTTCTTGCTGGGAAGGCACGCAATGTTCGGGCATGAGCCGCCGATATACTCGCGTTCGATGACTGCCACCCGCTTACCCTGCTTCGCGAGGGTCCACGCGACATACTTTGATCCTTCGCCACTGCCAAGAATGACGAGATCGTATTCTTCAACAGTGGAACTAGTTGCCGGTTGTGTGGTGACAATATTTTCGATGCGGTTCATTTGCATTCCTCGTGTCAAGTGAGTAAGGCTGGAGTATGGGTTCTGACTGTATGAGCAACTTGGAGCGCTGCACCTTTTCAGCGCCCACAGACTAGAGTTCGACAACAACTTTCCCCAACGCGCCCTTTTCGACTAGCGCGTAGGCATCCTCAAGTTCTGCTGCTGTGAAGTGTCTGTCGTTGAGGAAAGGTTTCAATAGCTCTTTTTCGGCACGATCTCCTGCCCGTGCCAGTATTTCCCCGTTATGCACACGACCCTGACCTGAGATCAACGGA
The DNA here is from genome assembly GCA_965277575.1 of Edaphobacter sp. Classification (GTDB taxonomy): domain Bacteria; phylum Acidobacteriota; class Terriglobia; order Terriglobales; family Acidobacteriaceae; genus Edaphobacter. The sequence continues at coordinate 501,554 of CBDIDK010000002.1, read as the reverse complement.
TGCAGAGTGAAGACCCCTGAGTAGCTCGCTCCGCGAAACGAGAGAGGAGCAAGAGAGTGCGAACCCCATCCAAGAGCGCTCACAACATGACCCGTATACTGCTTCACCGAAGAGAAGGAGGCATCCAGTGTGGTCCCTCCCACGGTGTCATAGACGATATCGAATCCCTGTCCGCCGGTCGAAGCTGATACATAGTCTTTGAATGAGGTTTTACGGTAGTCAATGGCGACAGCACCGATGGCTTCGACGATACGCTTCTTCTCTGATGAAACGGTGGCGAATACTTCTGCGCCAAACGCTTTCGCGATCTGGATCGCAATATAGCCGATGCCTCCCGTCCCGGCGTGAATAAGAACCTTTTGACCTGCCCTTACTCCTGCGCGGTCCACCAAACCTTCCCAAGCCGTGATGATGCTGAGCGGAAGCGCCGCCGCCTGTCGCATAGAGAGATTCGCCGGCTTGTTTGCAAGGAGGTCAGCATCCACGACGATGTACTGGGCGAGAGTTCCCTGCATCCCGCCGACACCGCCTACCATTCCGTAAACTTCGCCACCTACCTTGAAGGTAGTGACATGAGACCCGATCGCTTCGATAGTGCCTGCCATATCAAGGCCAAGCACCGCAGGAAGGGGCTGTCTGGCATGTGCCGCTTGTCCTGAACGGATTTTGGTATCCAGTGGATTCACACCGCTCGCAGCAATCTTCACCAGAACTTCGTTCGGTCCAAGGTCCGGGATGAGCCGCTCTCTTTTCTGGAATGTTCCTCCAGCTTGCTCGACCAGCCACACATTTTGATCCACAAAGCCTCCAATACGAAACATAATGTTTCGTAAATGTCTGACTATACGATACACCGTGTTGCGTAAAAGATGCGGAGAACATAGACTTTTCACAAATGGGGCGGAACCATGAATAAGTCGGACGCTTCGCCTCGCCGAGGCAGGCCAAGAAGCGAAGAGGTGCATAAGGCTATCCTGCGTGCTGCGCTGGATGAAGTATCGGAAGTGGGTTTTCGTGCCTTGACAGTTGACGCTATCGCCAACAGAGCAGGTGTTGGAAAGACCACGATTTACCGTCGTTGGCCTAATAAAGCGGCGGTTGTGATGGACGCCTTCCTTGCTCAGGTCGGACCTGATACTGATTTTCCTAAGACACCACGTGCGATTGACAGCATGCATCTGCAATTGCGGACCCAGGCGAAGGCATTTCGAGGGAAATATGGCAGGGTCATCAAGGAGTTGATCGGAGAGGCGCAATTTGACTCTGAGCTAGCGCAAGCGTTCCTTGAGCGGTGGAGAATGCCGAGGAGAGCGGTAGCGCGATGTGTATTTGAAGAGGCCATCAAACAGGGAGACTTGCGTGCCGACATCGATATCGATGCGACGATCGACCTGCTGTATGCGCCGCTTTACTATCGTTTGCAAATCAATAGTGGTCCAATCTCCGATTCGTACATCGACGCCATCTTTGCCCATGTGATTCAAGGCGTGGTGTCACCTGTCCGAAAAAGATGAGTCGAGATTGCTGGGGCTGGCACTGAGTCTTCATTTGCGATGAGCGTAGCGAATTGGGGGCTTATGTAACGGGTCCAAAAAGTTACTGCTGAAATCTGCGCGTTTATCTGTTTGGAACGGCATCACGTCGTAGCAGTCGTGACGAGGGAGATGTGAAGTCTTGCACAATCTCCTCTTTGCACGTTCACTCAGCCACCGCTTCGGTGCAGGAGCTGCGCCCTTCGGCTCTGCGTTCAGAACTCGCGGACCGCGCCCTCCGGGTTTCGGACTCCTCCCCCCTCGCAGGCTCCGGGTCCCTTTCCAAAAACTTCCTCTCTTGGCAACGCGGCCATGCCGCGACTTGGGAGCAGCGCACCTTCGCGCCCGTTGGGATGTGTCCCGATTGACCGGGCAAAAAGGAGAAACACCATGCAGACTTAACAGACCATCACCCTCTTCGGCACCGTCAGCAACTCAGCCAGCAGCCGCATCACCAAGAACGGTCGCAAGTACACCGCCTACGGCGTTGCAATCATCTCCGAACGTAATCTCCAAGCCTTCAGCTACAACGTCGTAGCCTGAGGTAAAGAGGGCCACTTCGCCAAGACCCTACAGGTCGGCACCCGCATCAAGTTGGTAGTCCAGGCACAGTCTCAGCCTGACAACATAGCAAGCATCCCGCTCCTCACCGCAACCTTCGTGCGCCCGGTTCACCCGGTCGCACGGGGGTAGTGCGAAAGCCGAAGATCGGCTGAATGTAACTAAAGCTCATCAGATACTCTTAACTATATTGACTTTGGTACAATCCCTATATGGGAACGCAGATGGAGCGTCTACGGAGGTTCGCCGACCAACAGCCCGTTATACGGTCTGCTGATTTGGAGCGTCTGTCCGTCCCTCGGAACTACCTCGGTCGGCTTGTGCGGGAAGGAAAGCTGGAAAGGGTAGGCCGGGGGCTTTATTCTTCCGCCGACCATCCACCCACCGAAAACCGGACGCTGCTTGAAGTTTGCCGTAAGGTGCCGCAAGCCGTAGTCTGCCTCTCATCCGCACTGAGGTTCCATGAACTCACAACAGAAAATCCCTTTGAGGTCTGGATAGCTCTGAAACCCGGAGCATGGTCGCCTCGCATGGAGTACCCCCCCATTCGCGTCGTGCGCTTCTCAGGAGCGGCTCTCACGTTTGGCGTTGTGGAGCATCTGGTGGAGGGAACCGCGATCAAGGTTTACAGCCCCGCAAAAACTGTCGCGGACTGCTTTAAGTTCCGGTCGAAGATCGGAACGGAGCTGGCTATTCAATCTCTCCTCGAGAGCTTTCGCGAGAAGAAGGCCACGATGGACGAACTCTGGGAAGCTGCGAAGGTCTGTCGTGTCGCCAACGTCATGCGTCCGTATATGGAGTCGCTGTCATGAGTAAACCTGTCACCAATATCTCGGCTTCCGTCCGGCAGCGTCTCCTCAACCTGGCGCGCGACCGCAAAGAGGACTTCGGTCTGCTGCTGACGAAGTATGCTTTGGAGCGCCTCCTCTTCCGCATCAGCCAGTCCGAACACAAAATGACCTTCATTCTGAAGGGAGCCTTACTCTTTGAACTCTGGACGGAACAGACTCACCGCCCGACGCGAGATGCTGATTTTCCTCTCTATCGGGAGCAGCGATCCTCGCCGCTTTGAAGACCTCTTCAGACAGATTTGTGTTCTACCCGTTGTGGACGACGGACTGACTTTTGACCCGTCGAGCGTTACCGCTCGGCAGATCAAAGAAGGGGCCGACTACGAGGGAGTGCGAGTCACCTTCCTTGGCTATCTGGAGAAGGCCAGAATCCCCATGCAGCTCCACATCGGATTTGGGGATGCCGTAACTCCTCCGGCGGTCGAGACGGCATCCCCGACGATCTTGGATGGGCCGGCAGCCGTTCTGCTCACTTATCCCAGGGAGACAGTCGTTGCAGAGAAGTTCGAGGCGATGGTGAAACTCGGCATCGTCAATACCCGGATGAAGGACTTCCACGACCTCTACTCCCTGTCCCGCCTCTTCGCATTCGAGGGACAAGTTCTCTCCGAAGCGATCCTGCGGACATTCGAGCGGCGCAAGACCCGGCTACCATCGGCAACGCCAATCGCATTCACTGGGGAGTTTTTTCAAGACGAATCGAAACAGCGCCAGTGGATCTCGTTCAACATGAAGAACAGACTCTATATCGAGCCTGTTCCACTCAAGACGGTTGTAGGCGACATCGAGCAGTTCGTCATGCCGCTCGTTCGAGGCGTGACAACGGAAGGACATTGGAGCCAGTCATGGCAAGCTGGCGGTCCTTGGCAGGACTGACCTTTGTCGAGCGGCAAAGGCCTTGACGCATCGGAGCACAACAGCACTCCACGACACCCTCACCGCAACCTTCCTGCGATCAGTCATGGGGAGGATCACTGTTTGCGGTGCTTGGATGGAGGGATAGTAGCCTGAAGACCTTTCATGCTTTCCGCAAAAAGTATCTCTATGTAGGCGTCCGAGATCGGCCCGGTTCCTAGAAGCAGCCGATAGTAGATCGGCGCGTACAGTAGATCAATCGTTCCTTCTATATCGATATCCGGGCGCAAGGCCCCTTGTGTGATTGCCGCTTCCAGCATGTCGATCACCAGCTTCCGGCGAGGGAGAGTCCACTTATTGCGGTATACCTCCGCCAAATCTGGATCAAATTGTGTCTCGGCGAGAAGAGCCTTTACCAGCGCACCGTCTCTACCCCGAAACGCTTTGGCCGTGACGTGCATCTGGAGCCGTACGCGCTCAAGTGCGGTCTCAGCTTCTGGGAAGAAGGAAGCGGGGCGGAGTTCTGTCAGGAAGCCCTCCATGATGACCGCCGCCTTATTCGGCCATCGCCGATAGATGGTGGTCTTCGCGATCCCGGTCTTCGCGGCGATAGCTTCAATGCTCACCACACGAAAGCCCATTTCAAGAACCAGATCGAGTGCCGCCGTGAGAATGGCTTGATGAAGCTGTTCGCTCCGTGGTCTTCCAATGTTTGTCGCTTTCGTTTTCTCGCCGCTCATCCAAGGCCCTTTCAGCCGAATTGCATTAATCTTTAACTCTTTATGAATCACAAACGCTACGTGGCGTATCCTATTCATGTAGTCACGCTACGATGCGTAGTGTAGCGCAAAGTCGGGGCATTGGGAATGGCAGCAACCACCCCGTAGATGTCGGCAAATCCCGAAGCGACAACAAAGTACAGCGGTTATCCGCATTCGCTACGAACTTGCCGCTTTCGGACATGCGGCGCACGCCTTAACGGAAGCGAACACAGGACCAAACGGACCAATAGTTAGGAGGCTCTATGTTTCTCGTAAGTGCATTTCTTCTCGGTGTCACGTCTGGTTTGCGTGCGCTCCTCGGCGTGGCAGTCGTTAGCTGGGCTGCCCATCTCGGCTACCTTCACCTCGAACATACGTGGCTCGCATTTCTCGGCTACACAATCACGCCGTACATCCTCAGCCTTGTGGCGATCGGTGAGTTGGTCAACGACAAACTCCCGAAGACCCCGAGCCGTTTGATTCCCCCGCAATTCATCACTCGGGTGGTTACCGGCTCGTTGTGTGGCGTGGCAGTTGGTCTGGCGACAGGGAACCTGATCGTTGGCCTCATCGCTGGATTGGCAGGGAGTGTTGCTGGCACCTTTGGAGGCGCAAAGGCGAGAGGCTTTGGTGCAAAGCTGGTTGGTCGCGATCTCCCGGCGGCACTCGTCGAAGACGCCATTGCAGTGGGACTTTCGGTAATCGCGGTATCCCTCGCGAGATAGGCAATAGTGACTTTCAACTTGAAAGTTCGCAACTCACGCTTCACAACCTCCGGTGGCCGATTGGTCATAGCGGATCGTACGGACAGAAAAGAGAAACACCATGGGAAAGCTTACCGGTAAGGTTGCAGTTGTAACAGGTGCTTCAAAAGGCATCGGCGCGTCCATTGCAAAGCACTTGGCAGCGGAGGGCGCGTCCATCGTAGCGAACTACGCCTCAGACAAAAAAGGCGCCGACACAGTCGTCGCAGAAATCGTGAAGACCGGCGGCAAGGCTATCGCTGTTCAAGCCAGCGTTACCGTCGAGAGCGAGATTACTTCTCTCTTTGAGCAGACAGCAAAGGTCTATGGCAAGGTAGACATCCTCGTCAACAACGCCGGAGTCTATGCGTTCTCTCCCATCGAAAGCGTGACGGCAGAAGAGTTCGCTCGCGAGTTCAACACCAACGTCCTCGGCCTCCTTCTGGTCACCAAGACTGCTCTTCCGCTTTTTCCTGAGACGGGTGGAAGCATCGTCAACATCGGCTCCGTAGTCAGCACACTGGCACCGCCAACCGCTTCTGTTTACGCGGGAACAAAAGGTGCCGTCGACACCATCACGAAGACCCTCGCCAAGGAACTCGGCGCACGCAAGATTCGCGTTAATGCCGTCAACCCCGGTCTCGTCATCACCGAGGGACTACACACCGCTGGCATGGCAGGCAACGCCTTGAGGATCAGATGGTCGCGATGACGCCTCTTGGTCGCGCGGGCCAGCCCGATGACATCGCATTGCCCGTAGTCTTCCTAGCATCTAACGATGCCCGCTGGATCACAGGAGTTTCCATCCTGGTCTCCGGCGGCGCTGGCATGTAGCTGGTATTCGCCTGCGCAGCTTCGCAGACATCACATTCAAAGACGATCAACGAATACAGAAGTAGCGCATGGGCCACATCAACACGGCGGCTCATCTCGCTGCTTCAGCTTCAAAGGAGTAAAGATCATGTCATCACTCAAAGGAAAGATTGCAGTTATTACAGGCGGCAGCAGCGGTATCGGGCTTGCGACCGCGAAGCGTTTCGTCAAAGAGGGTGCGTATGTCTTCATTACGGGCCGACGCCAGACAGAGTTGGACAAGGCAGTGATTGAAATCGGCAGCAACGTCGCCGCAGTCACGGGCGATGTCTCTGACCTTGGTGACCTCGACAGGCTTTTTGCAGAAGTAGCCGGTAAGAAAGGCAAGATCGACATTCTCTTTGCCAACGCTGGTTTCGTTGAGATGGTGCCTACCTCGGCGGTTACGCCGGAGCACTTCGACAAGACGTTCGACGTGAACGCCCGAGGTATCTTCTTCACTGTTCAGAAGGCTCTCCCGTATCTGAACAATGGCGCATCTATCGTCTTGACGGGTTCTGGGACCTGGGTGAAGGGCTTTCCCGCTTACGCAACCTATGCTCCGCACTTCGTTCCTTCGTGCGTACATGGACGACTGAATTGAAGGACCGTGGCATTCGCGCCAACATCACCAGTCCCGGCTTGATTGAGACGCCCATCATCGACGGACAGTTCGACTCGAAAGAAGCGGCCGATGTGGCTCGACAATACTTCCGCTCCATTACGCCGCTTGGCCGCCTTGGCCGGCCTGAAGAGATTGCCGCTGCCGTCCTCTTCCTTGCCTCTGATGAAAGCAGTTATGTCGCTGGCATCGACCTTCCAATCGACGGCGGGATCACGGCGGTCTGAACTTGCGAGTCACTACGTCTGGGGTCGCTCTCACATCCACGCTCTTCAAGTTTGCCCAGCTAAGAAACATCGAGGAAACAACATGAACAACGACACACATCACACCGCCCCTACTCAATACGTTGAAGCCAAACGCGTCCGCTTCGCATATCGCCGATTTGGTAAGAAGCAGGGACTGCCCATCGTCTTCATTCCTCACATTCTCGGGAACATGGATAGCTGGGACCCGTCCGTGACGGACGGCTTTGCGAAAGACCGTGAGGTCATTCTGTTCAACAACGCAGGTATTGCCAGTTCGAGCGGCGAAGTCCCAACCACCTTCGCGGAGATGGCCAGGACTGCTGGCGCGTTCATCGATGCGCTAGGGCTCGCGAAGTTGGACGTGCTCGGCTTCTCTATCGGGTCGATGATTGCTCAGAATGTCGCACTGGAGCGTCCAGACCTCGTTCGCAAACTTGTGATTGTCGGCAGCGGGCCACGCAATGGAGATGGCATTCCACTGACGCCAGAGTCGCAGGTCATCTTTACGAACAAATATGGAAATCTTGACGATTTCTGGATTGACGGCTTCTTTACCGCATCCCCGGAAAGTCAGGCTGCTGGCCGCGCTTTCCTGAAACGTAGGAACGCCCGTGTAGAGAATCGAGATCTTCCTATCAGCGAGAAGGTACAGCCAGCCCAGTTTGCCGCTCTCCAGGAATGGGGAAACCCGATCGGGGAACGCTTTGCCTATCTGAAGAACATCAAGATCCCGGTCTTGATCGTCGGGGGCAAGTCCGACATCATCTTCTACACCATCAACTCCTTCTATCTGGAGCAGCATCTACCTGATGCCCAGTTGATCGTGTATCCAGACGCGGCTCACGGCTCGCTCTTTCAATACCCCGACTTGTTTGTCGAGCACACCTCTATCTTCCTGCGCGGCTAGCGGAACATCACGAGGACTGACCGCACTTCAGCAGAAGGTTCTACTGAGGGGTAACTACGAGGAGAACCTATGGTGCAAGATATGTGACCATACTGTATATCTTGCACCGAGTGAGCTGCTATGCCGCTGCCTCTTGCTCTTTGCGATATTTCGCCAGTCTGTCTACCGCCGCCAGCTTATGTGCGGGAGCAAGGTGAGCGTACCGGACAGTCATCTTAATGTCTTTATGACCGGCAAGTTCTTGGACGGTGCGGAGATCGACACCGGCCATCACTAATCGAGAGATGTAAGTGTGCCGGAATACATGCCATGTAACGTCCTTCAGCATATGGTTCTGCCTTGCGGCCTCCTCCATGACTAGCTCAAACCAGGCACGCGGAGACACCATCGGCTCACCGTATCGGGTTAGGCAGACCTTCGGCGTTTCGGTGGAACGACGTTTCTGCAACTCCTCAAGCCCCTTGACTGCTTTCTCCGTGAGAATCACGGCGCGTGATGTACCGTTCTTGGTCATCAGCAGCAAGAGTTGTCTCCGTTTCAAATCGACTCGATCCCACTCCAGCGCGTAGAGTTCTCCGCGCCGCATACCCGTTTCCAAAGCCAAGGTGAACTCAGGTTCATGGACAGCGCACCGCTGCCGAATGATGGCGCGAATCTCTTCCTCTTCCTCATACGTGACGAACCTTACCCTGGAGTTCGCCTCTTTGTGGAGACGAACGAGTCTTGCGGGATTCGTTTCGGCCTTACCGTTTCGGATCGCCTCTTGGAAGATCATCGACATGGTGCCGCGATAGCGGTTCATCGTTGTCTTCGTAAGGTCCTTCCGCGAATCGAGGTAAGCCTTAATCATCTGGGGGGTGATGTCTCTAATTGCTGTCTTCGCGAAAGTCGGCGCGAGTTTCTTCACGGTAGACCGATCGCCAGCATAGGAGGCCTTGTGATCCTTCGAGTAGGCGAGGGCATCGGCGGCGATCTCTTCAAACAGGATGGCACGCTTGGGACGGACCTCGGGCATCTTGATTCCCATGCGGCCGTCGGTCTTGCGACGCTGGTAGAGAGTGATCGCGTCCGAGCGCCGACCGACTTTCTCTCGACGCCTTTTCCCTCGATATAATAGTTTATCCACCAAATGCCACTATTTAGTGGCTGTTCGTAGACCCCGTTCATCGCCTGCTGTTCGCCTTTTGCGATCCTTGCCATAGCTAGAAAACCCCCGCCGTTGTTGCTTGTTAATGATTACACCTAAAGCGGGTAGGCTGCACATTCTAGTGGCTGTTTTGGTGGCTGTTGGGTTCCGATCGATGCATTTTGGTGCGAGCCAGTGCAAGATGAAAACCATTTAAGTCTTTTGTAATGAACGAAATTGCAATGCCGTGCAACTCGGTGCAAACGTCAATATGCCTCTATTAACCGAAGGGTAGTAGGTTCGAGTCCTACCTCGGGAGCCATAAATGGTAATAATATACTTGGCTGAATAGGCTGGTAAGCTAAAGGACATGTCCACTCCGTTCTACAGTGCTCGACTAAAGGTCGGACGGGCCAAGCATCACATCAATGACATGTACGCTCTGGCGCAAGTCTTCGCGCAAACTCACCCGCACACTGTCACCGTCGAGCAAGATCCCAATACCGGAAATGATGTTCTTCGCATCGCTCCTGCTGACCCTCTCCCTGACGAGCTTTTGTTGATTTTGGGCGATGCTCTGCACAATATTCGATCGGCCCTCGACCACGCATGGGTGCAAATGGTGGTTACCCCGAGCAAGTACACCAAGTTTCCCGTCCGCGAAACCCGAGAGGGCTTTGAATGTGCCATCGGCGGCTTGAAAGAGAACGCCTGCGAAGACATCAAGAGTTTCCTCGTGGATGTCGTACAACCCTACCGTGGCGGTAGGGGCGAAATGATTCTCGATCTTCACGACATCGACATCGAAGACAAACACTGGCTCTTGATTGCACACCGTCAATTTACGGTCGTTAGGGGACTGACGGCGGTAGACGATAGAGGCGAGGAGTTTGCCATCGGCGATTGGCTTATCCTTCCGTCCGTCACTACCTCCCAGCCTTTCGAGGGGCATAGTAAGTTCCACATCACAAACTACGGTGAGGCGCGAACTGAGGTAATTTTCGGCGACGGTATGCCGTTCAACGGCCGCAATGTTATGCCAACTCTCAAGGCACTCACTGAACTTGTCAGTCGCTTTCTTGACTGCTGCGATACGGTCTTGAGTAAATGAATTGGTTTGATTCTGAACGCACATTCGGAGTAGGCTCAATTCTGCCTATGCCGAATCTCCCCACGCCTTCCGCCAAGAATGACCAGGGTGAGTTCGATCGTTTCAAAAACTTCATGCGAAAGCTAGTAGCAGTTCCGCGATCCGAAATACAAGCTCGAATAAGGCAGAGAAGTCTTCCAAGCCTAAGCGCGTTTCCCGCGCTGCTGACGTCTAGAAAACATGTATCCCCGCCTCCTTCCCCGTCAGTTCAGCATAGGTCAGACGCTTTCCTGTGACCTGCGATACTAGGGACTGTTCACACTATCTGAGGGCTTCGACGATGAGGGCGAAGTTGAGGAAGCCGATGAAGAGCACGTCGAGCTTCTCGAAGCGGGAGAAGATTCTGCGGAAGCCCTTGAGCCTTCGGAACAGCCGTTCGATTTCGTTGCGTTTCCTGTAGAGGGCGCGGTCGTACTCCCAGGGTTCGATGCGATTGGACTTCGGCGGAACCACTGGAACCATGCCTAGATCGAGCACCAGTTGCCGCGTCTCATTGCCTTCATAGGCGCGATCCATCAGCAGGGGCAGGCCTTCCGGCATCCTCGGCAACTCCCACAGCAACTCGCGTCCTTCGGGAGCATCGTGCGCGTTGCCCGGGGACAGAGCGAACGCTATGGCCGTTCGAGCATCCGCGGTAACCATATGCACCTTGGTGTTCCATCCGCCGCGGCTTTTGCCGATGGCCTGGGGTCCGTTTTTTAGAGCGCCGGTTCCGTCAGGATGGACCTTGATCGAGGTCGAGTCCAGAGATACTACTTCGAGTTTGATGCGGACGATCTGCTCGACCTGCAACTTCTCGAACACACGGTCAAGGACGCCGGCCTTGGACCAGCGGCTCATCCGCATATAAACGGTGTGCCAGCGGCCAAAACGTTTCGGAAGACCACGCCATTTACAGCCCTGCTCGGCCACATACAGCACTGCGTTGAGCACTTGAAGGTTGCTCAGGCTCACGTTCCCACGCTGCACTGGCAGCGCATCCTTGATCCGTTCATACTGCGCTTCTGTCAGTTCCATCGGTAAGAACAGTTTAACAGACAGCTAACTGCTAGTGTGAACACGCCCTAGCTTGCTGAACCGTCCGGCATCGTTCAAATCCTTGCGGTTATTGTAGCGGTAGACCTGTTCCACGACGTAAGCGTCAAGGTGAGCGGGTTCCACGCTGATATACGTACCCGACAACCCACGCTTGAGAAGGCTCCAAAAGTTCTCAATCCCGTTCGTGTGGATGTGACCATTTACCTACTCGAAAGCATGGTTGATGACCTCACGCTGGTACGGCGTTGAGAGGAATCCATAAGTGGTGAACTCATCCGTGTGGATGACGGAACCAGCTTCGACATGCTTCGTCGTTACAGGGTCAATCTCAGGCTTGTGGCGGCTCTGGATTACCTGAGCCTTAACTTTGCCTCCACGCTCCAGCATCCCCATGACGATAGCTTTATTGCCGCCGCCCTGTGTAGCAAACTTCGGGCGCTTGCCCTTGTGCATGTTCTTTACTTTGCCGCCTACAAACGTCTCATCAACCTCTACGGGGCCTAGAGTGCCGATTTTGGTATCCGTCTCCACCATTGCGGTACGGATGCGATGCAACATGAACCAAGCACTCTTCTGGGTTACTCTGATAGAGCGGGAAATCTCATAGCTAGAAACGCCGTTCTTGCAATTCGAGATCATCCACGAAGTCATTAGCCACTTTTCGAGGGCAATGGGGGAATCCTCAAATACCGTCCCAACCTTGAGGCTGAACTTAGCTTTAGAGTGCTTCATCCGGCAGAAGTAGAGATTCGACTTCTCCATGAAAAGCACATTGTCCGAACCGCACTCAGGGCAACGCACAACACCATCGGCCCAGCGAACCGAGATCATAAACTGACGGCAATTCTCTTTATCTGAGAAGAACTTGACGGCTTCGATGAGTGTCTTAGGCGGTTCCATTCCTTTACGTTACAGAAGAACAGCCATTCAGTCAAGTATATTATTGCCCATTATTCTGAGAACAGGCAGTTCTACTCGACCGCAAACGTGTTGTGTCCTAGCTTCTTCAGGCAGCGTATATGGTGTTGAGCACGCTCGACATGCCGATCGTCCGGCATGATCGGGGGATATTCTCGGTAGAGCGAGAAGCTGAAGCGGCTGGTCTCTGAGCTAAGCCTGGAGAAGCTGGTGTTGAAGAACATCGCCTCGGGAAACGTCTAAGCCTTGAACGACGGCGTTGTGCGGTGATCCATGCGCGGGATGCACATGGTATGAGCGTGCGCATGGCGTGCCGTGTGGTGAAGCAGCCACGCGGCACCTAGTGCTATTGGCCGACGCAGCGGGCCGACGAGGACACGCTCACCCAGGCCATCGTCACCTTGGCCAGCCAATATGGTCGCTATGGATATCGCCGGATTACGGCGTTGCTCAAGCGGATAGGCTGGCAGGTCGGCAAGGACCGGGTAGAACGTATCTGGCGACCATCATAGCGTGTACTCATCGCGCCATTTTCCACCTTGGTTCCCACGTTACGACCACCAATGCGTCATGTCGGTCCTGCCTCGCCTTTACCCATTGTGCGTAGAACTTTTCAGTTGTTTTGATCGACGTGTGCCCTAGTAGCTTCGATACCTCTTCGAGGGGTACGCCCTGCTCCAAGAGCTGGACTGCAAACGTATCTCTAAGCTGGTGAGGATGTCCATCTGATTGTCCGGCTGCTCTGAAGATCTGCCGTAAATCATGTTGCCAGTTGGTCGCCGCTGTTTGCGGCTTACCAGTACCGGTGTTCCAAAAAATGTATCGCGGGCTGTCATTCAGGCTTATCGCGCCCTTGACCTCCTCCGCTACGGTCTTCAATGACCGATCGAGCTTTAAGGGAGGACACGCGCGCAACTCATCATGGCCGGGAAAACAACTCATAACCCAAAGAGCTAAATTTTTCCGCCATTTTGGGCGCTGGGTTCAAACTGACCCACTACCAGCAAGCACATCCACGAGCGCCGGCAGAGACATGGCTGCAATAATGTAGAGGTGCCTGCCCCCCGCCCTATCCTGCTTCAGGACCAACTCGACCAGATCACCCAGAACACCCGCGCCCTCGTCCAGCCCGAGCGCCTGGCCATCTCCGAAAGGGCGACGGAAGACCTCTTCAACACCGGCATAGAAGATCGCATTCTGAAGCCCGGCTCCCAGGCCCCGGCCTTCATCCTCCAGGACGCCCTCACCGGAAAGGCCGTCCGCTCTGCAGACCTGATTGCCCTCGGCCCGCTCGTGGTTAACTTCTTCCGCGGCCGCTGGTGCCCTTACTGTGTAACCGAACTCGAGACTTGGCGCGACCTCCAACCCCAACTGCGCGAACGCGAAGCGCTCCTCGTCGCCATCTCCCCCCAGACCACCCGCCAGAACAGCTTCACCATCGAGCAGTACGGCCTTTCCTATCCTCTGCTTTCAGACCCCGGCGCAGCCGTGGCGGAGCAGTTCGGAGTCGCCTATAGCGTCCCGCCAGATCACCGCCGCTACTTTCAGTCCATCCTCGTCAACATCCCCTTCAACAACGCTGGCCTCAGCTACCACACCGCCACTGAAGCAAGCTGGCGTCTCCCGCTCCCTGCCGTCTTCATCATCGACCGCAATAACGCCATCGTCTTCGCCGAAGCCCACGCCGACTTCCGCGTCCGTCCCGAGCCCACCGACGCCCTTTCCGCTCTCGACCGTCTCTTCTAAGCCACTCGTTTTTGAGGATGCTCATATCTCGCGGTGAGCAGTAAAGAGAAGACGTCTCCCTCCCTTTCGACCCTCATTCCCAATCAAGTTGACACTTGCGTTCGCAGCGTTGTGCGTTTATCGTAATATTAGTCCGTCTATCGAACAGCCATCTGTTCGACGAGCGCCACGGAAAGGGACCCGCATGAGCTCCACTCCCCGCCAGCCACTCCCACCCGCAACAGCCCCCATTCCATCCGCCCCGGCTCCCGCTTCAAAGCCCACCCCGGCCGCTTCCCTCGACATCTACACCGGCGACCCCAACTTCATGACCTCCCTCGCCCGGGGTCTCATCGTCATTCAGGCCTTTACCCAGCAGTCCCCCCAGATGACCATCTCGCAGCTCAGCGTCAAAACCGGCCTCTCGCGAGCTGCCGTCCGCCGCTGCCTTTACACCCTTACCAAGCTGGGCTTTGCCGGTGCAGAGGACGGCTCTCGGTACTCCTTGCGCCCGCGCATGCTTACCCTCTCCCACACCTATACAGCGTCGAACACCCTCTCCACCGCCGCCCAGCCCATACTCGAGCGCATGTCCGCCGCCCTCCGCGAATCCTTCTCGGTCGCCACGCTCGACGGCGAAGACATCGTCTACATCGCCCGCACTCAGATCAGCCGCGTCATGGCTGTCGACCTCCACATCGGCAGCCGCCTTCCCGCCTACTGCACCAGCATGGGCCGCGTCCTGCTCGCCTACCTGCCTACCGATCAGCTCGAACAATACTTCGCCAGAGCGGTCCTCACCCCCCACACCACCCGCACCATCACCTCGGTCGAAAAGCTCCGCCTCGCTCTCCGCAACGTCCGCCGCACCGGCTATGCCCTCGTCGACCAGGAATATGAAGTTGGCCTCCGCTCTCTCGCCGTTCCCGTCTACAACCACGCCGGACGAGTCGTCGCCACGGTCAACCTCAGTGGCAACGCCCCCCGCCTCTCCGTCCTCGAGATGCAGAGCCGTTACCTCAACCACCTCCGCAACGCCGCCAACGAACTAAGCGTCTTCCTGAACTAACGAAGCTCGCGCCGAAAGACAGCCCGTACCTGCAAACTCGCGATTGCTTTTGCCTGTTCTGAATCGGTATCATCTGTGCAAATCGGTGTCAGGTATTCGCCGCCAACCGCGTCAACTCGCCATCTCCGCCAGCTTCAACACCGTTCGCCAGTTCCGCATCGTACTCACCGTCTTCAGCTTCGAATCGAAGTAAGCATTCGTCAGCTTCGTCCGTGCCATCCCATTCGGAAGCCGCATGTATATCTCGCGCCCCACCAATGCAAACTCATCCGGGGCGGAACGGTTTGCATCCAGCCCAGCTATCATCTGCGCACTCGGTAAGTCCGCGAGAAAGCAGACATGCAGCATCTCCTCCGGCGCTCCATCCCGCAGAAACGGGTTACCCCGAATCACCGCATCCAACTCCTCAGCCGACCGCAGCACCACCGGAACCCGCAGCCCAAACCACTCTTCCACCCGCTTCGCAATCACCCCACCCAGCCCAGCGGCCAGCTTTTCCTCCGCGCTGAAAACAACATTCCCGCTCTGGATATACGTCGCCACATCCCCGCACCCAGCCGCAACGAACATTGCCGCCAGATCCTTCATCGGCAGCATATTCTTGCCGCCCACATTGATCCCGCGGAGCAGCGCCACATACCTCGTCGTCATCGTCGCCGCCCCAATCACATCGGCCTCGCCTCACCCGCCGGAGCCACGCACCGGACAAACGACAGCCCCTCGCCGCTCACCACCAACGGCCCACTCCCTACCGGCACCACCACGGCCCGCGCGGCCTTCAACGGCACCGCCTCGTCACCGCATTTCACCACGCCGTTCCCCGCCAATCCCACCAGACATCCAGCCCCATCGAGCGTCAACGTCACCTCACCCGACTCCACCTCAAACCGGTCCACCACAAAATACTGCTGCTCGATCAGCCTCGTAAACCCATCCATCACCTTCGGCGCAACCTTCCCCGCGGCGGTCTGGGACTTCATCACCCGCAGACCCTTCTCCATGTGCAGCTCCCGAGGCCGCCCATAGTCGTATAGCCGATACGTCACATCGCTCGTCTGCTGCGTCTCCAGCAGCACCACCCCGGGTCCAATCGCATGTACCGTCCCCGCATCCACAAACAGCATGTCCCCCACCGACACCGGCACATGTTCCATCAGCGACTCCATGCTCCCGTCGGCCACTCCCGCCGCAACCTCCTTCGCGCCGACGCCGGCCTTCAACCCCATCGCAACCGTCGCCCCCGGCTCTGCCTCCACCACATACCAGCATTCGGTCTTCCCCCGCGTCTCGCCCAGTGCCTGCGCCTGCGCGTCGTCCGGATGCACCTGCACCGAAAGCTTCTCCTCGGGAAACAGCATCTTTACCAGCAGTGGAAACTCCCCACCCAGCTCCGCCGCGACCTCCTCCAGCGTCTCACCTGCAAACAGCCCCGTCTCCACCACGCATTGCGGTCCTGTCAGCCATGCCTCACCGACAGGCTTTGCTGTTCCCGTGTCTTCATACCAGGGCCGCAGATGCTTCCTGCCCCACACCCGTTCACTGAACCACGGCTTCAACCCAAACGGCGCAATCTCATTGATCATTGGTCGTCGTCATCCTTCTTCGTCTTCTTCCGCCGCTCCGTCAACTGCGCCGGCACGGGTTTATCGCCCATCGCATCCTGCCACAGAATCACATTCAGCTTCTGTGCATCTGCCCGGTCCGCATGGCGAAAATCCATCTTCATGCTCGCGCGGGCTCCCGGCGCGGTCTTCTTGTTGGCCGTATAGATCAGTCCATTGTCGCGATTCCTGAAGTCCGACGCAAACGCCGCCTGATCCCCAGCCCCCGTGAACAGCGTTCCCATCATCGAGCTGAACGCGTCGTTATTATTCATCGGCGGCAGCCCCAGAAGCGTCTCCATCGTCCGTATCACGCTAACCGTCGAATAAAATTTGCTGTCTACAAAGGGCGCGCCATCCTTTCCCTGCGGAGAATACTTGCTCACGACCAGCGCCAGGCTGCGATGCGCGTCAACGTGGTCCGCCCCATTCTGCGCATCGTCCTCCAGGATAAAGAACGCCGTATCATCCCAGAAAGCCGAGTGCGAGATCGCCTCCACCGCCCGCCCGATCGCCAGATCGTTATCCGCAATCGAAGCCTTTGGTGTGGGCGAGCCAGGCCGCGTCCCCGCCGTATGGTCGTCAGGAAGCCGCAGCATCACAAAATTCGGCATCGTGTCCTTGCCCGCCTCCCGGTCCGCCACCCAGCCCTTCAGATGCCGCAGAAACACCTCCACCCGAATCTGGTCCGGAACCAGCAGATTGAAGTCCGGCTGCTCTTCGGCAAAGTGCCCCACCAACTCCGGCTTGGTCGCCGTGTTGCTCGCCAGCAGTGGAATCGCCCACGGCCATTTGTTCACCCCGCCGCCCCAAGCCTCCGGCAGTGCCTCCCCCGGCGCAATCGAGGGGTGCTGACACTGCGCTCCCTCCAGCACCGGTCCCGCCTGCGAACCGGCGCTCTTCTTCGCATCGCAAAAGACTGACGAAATGTACTCCCCAAAGTGGTAATACGTCTTGCCGTGCGCCGCCAGGTTCCCCCACAGATACCCGCTCGCCGGCTCATTCACGTCCGGGATCTTCTGCAGCAGCGGCAACCCCTCCGACACCACCCCTTCGAAGTCATACCCCCTCGTTCCGCCCCGATAGTTCTGCTCCCACGTCTTCTCCAGGTAGTCTGTCCCGATTCCCGCGGTGGACCACACATGCCCGTCTCCCGACACCTCACCCGAGTCGTAAAAATTGTCCAGCACCCCAAACTGCAGCGCCAGCTTATGCTGATTCGGCGTGATCTCCGCCCCGTACATCGTCAACCCCGGATCGCCATTTCCCACCCGCTTCCCATCCTGCTTCAAGTCCCCAAACACCTGGTCGTAGGTCCGGTTCTCCTTGATGATATAAATCACATGCTTGATCGGACCGGCTCCCGAGCCGAGCGACACTCCCGGCGCAAACTGTACCCTCTGCGCCTCGGCCAGCATCCGGTTGGACTCCAGCACCTGCTCTGTCCATCGCGGCTGCTCGCGTTCCACTTCTGCCATATCCAGCGCAGCCAGCGAACCATGCAGCAGCGTCGCAATGTACGTAAACTTCTGCCCCGCGCGCGGCGAATTGCTGGTCAGCTCCGATATCTTCTGCGGAAAATTGTTAGGCCCCGTCCCCTTGCCCTTCGCCGTTGCGACGTACAGCTTGCCGCCAGTGAAGACCATCGCCATCGGCATCCACTCCGTCGGCACAAACCCGATCGGCTCCGCCATGCCCCGCCTGCGCACCTTGGCCGTCAGCTTCGTCGGATCCAGCACCGCCACCGCATCGGTCCCGCCATTCCCCACATACAGCCGGGCTCCGTCGCTACGCAGCGCCAGCGCCTGCGGCTCCGCGCCAAAGTAACCCTGCCCCGGCAGCCGCGTATCGAAGTACCCCTTCACAGAAAACTTTCCCGCACTCACATCCACCGCCGCCACCGCGTCCCGGTTCGAGAGCGCAACGTACATCGTCCTGCCAGCCGGCGAAATCTCCAACGCACAAGGATGCGTCCCCGGCGCGATCGCGCTCCGCGGCTTCAGCAGCGCCAGCCTGCGCGCTACCGTGCCTTTCTTCAAATCCAGTTCCACCACCTCCGACGCGTTCCACAGCGCCACAAACGCCCTTGTCGCAACCCCGGTTTTATCCTTCACGACAGCCAGCGCCACGGGATACGTCGAAGGCACCGCATCGCTCTCCGACAGATCGAACCGCGTCACCACCGCGCCCGTCGCCGCATCCATCAGCAACACATCGTCTGAAAGGTTTCCCGCCACCAGCAACTTCTCCGCGCTCGCGTCTCCCAGCACCGCAATCGCCGCCGGAAATGGCACGCCCTTGTCTCCCTCCACACCCCCAACCAGCTTCGTCTTTCGCGCAGCCGCCAATTGCTGCAACGGAATCGAAAGAAACCGCTCTCGCGAGATCTTCCCCTCCGCAAACCCGTACACCACCACGCCGTTGCCCGTCGCCTTCTCGCCATCTCCCACAGGCTCGTTCGACGACCCCATGCTCGCGTAGATGTGCCGCCCATCCCGACTGAACGCCAGCCCCGAGTAGAGCGTCTGCCTGGCCCCCACCTCCGTCCGGCTATCGGGAAAATCCTTCACCGCACCCGTCCGCGTATCCATCACCGCCAGCGACTGCATATACCCGGACTCAAACGTCCCGTACCCCGCATTCACCGTCACCACATACCGTCCGTCCGGCGAAACCGCCATCGACATCGGCAGGCTGTTCAACCGCTGCGGATTCCCCGGTACCGGCCGCACAATCTGCTTGCTCGTCGGCAAATCGATCGCTCCCCCGACCCGCTGCCCCCACACGAGCCCACCCCCTCCAAGAGACGCCGCCAACCCAAACGCGACCAGCCCCGAACCAGCACATTTCATCATCCATACACCCTACCAACGATCCGCTCAACAGCGCGTTACAAAAGTCTTACATTCCTAACTCCCACATTCGGGCCACATTACAAAAGTCTTACACCACCCCGTCTCAGCCCCTGCTAGCGTTGATATCAGCAGTTCAAGGACAGCTCATATGACGCCCTTCAGCACTTTCGAAACAAGCACCGTCGAAGCCGCCCCGGCAAAAGCACCCAGACTGGTCACTGTAGTCCCAGTCGTCGCCGAGGTCACCCAGAAGATCAAGCAGGACCTCCGCATGGGCCGCGAGCACCAGCAGGGCCGCATCAACTGGATCACCACCATCGCCATGGGCGCCTTCCATGTCGGAGCCATCGCCGCGTTCTTCTTCTTCTCCTGGACGAACCTGGCCGCCTTCTTCGTCATGTACTTCCTCGCCATCAACGTCGGCATCGGCATGGCCTACCACCGCCTGCTTACGCATCGCGGCTACCGCACCCCCAAGTGGGTCGAATACTTCGTCACCATGTGCGGCTGCCTCGCGCTCGAGGGCGGACCCATCTTCTGGGTAGCCACCCACCGTGTCCACCATCAGAACTCCGACCATGAAGGCGACCCCCACACCCCGCAAGACGGCACCTGGTGGGCCCACGCCGGCTGGATTCTCTCCGGCCGCGCCCTCCACTCCGAGACTGCCCTCCTCGGCCGCTACGCCCCCGACCTCACCAAAGATCCCGTCCATGTCTGGCTCAGCAAGTACCACTATGTTCCGCTCGTCGCCACCGGCGTCCTGCAACTCATCCTGGGCGCAGCCCTCGCCGGCCCCGGCCATCACATCGCCGGTGCGGTAGGCATGCTCCTCTGGGGAACCTTCCTCCGCGTCACCCTCGGCCTCCACGCCACCTGGCTGGTCAACTCCGCCACCCACCTCTGGGGCAAGCGCCGCTTCGAGACCAAGGACGACTCCCGCAACAACTGGTGGGTCGCTCTCCTCACCGGCGGCGAAGGGTGGCACAACAACCACCACGCCCACCCGGTCAGCGCCCGTCACGGTCTCGCCTGGTACGAGTTCGACATCAACTACTACGGCATCTGGCTCCTCAGCAAGATCGGCCTCGCCGAAAAAGTTCAGATCGCCAAATTCGATCCCCAGAACCCCAAACCCGCCGGGGTCTGATTCGCCCCTTCAGCCATGGAATGGCCGCCCCTCAACAAGGGCGGCCATTTTCGTGAGCATGTCTCCTTCAACGGAATCCTTGCAAAACTTCGATCGTCTTATTTGTTAGAACTAATGCAGCATTGCTGCACACATCTTCTTGGGTCGTCATCCTGAGCCCAGAGAAGGTCCCCTGCACATTCTAGGCCGTCATCGTGAGCGCAGCGAAGGACCCCCCTCAGTTGCATTTGTTTGTCCTTCTCCATTTGTCCTTCTCCAAGGGATACAGTCAGACCACTATAAAACGACAGGAGACCAGCGCCCTAATGACGAGATCCATCTCCTGCAATAAAGTTAGCACTGTCAACGGAACAAATTTCATCCACCACATGCCGTTTGGCGCCGAGCTGCAGCCCGACGGACAGGTTCGGTTTCGGGTCTGGGCTCCGGAGGCCGCTTCCTTGCTGCTCGCCCTCGAAGACTCTCCCGAACCTCTCCCCATGGCGCCTGTCTCAAACGGCTGGTACGAGCTTACGACCCAGGCCGCATCTGCAGGATCCCGCTACCGCTTCATCCTTCCCAACGGTTTGGCGGTTCCCGATCCCGTATCCCGCTTCCAGCCCGGCGATGTAGACGGCCCCAGTGCGGTGACCGACCCTTTGTCGTATACCTGGCGCAGTCCGGACTGGAAGGGCCGCTGCTGGGAAGAGGCGGTCCTCTACGAGCTCCATATCGGCACGTTCACCCAGGAAGGCACCTTTCAGGCCGCTGTCTCGAAGCTCGAACACCTGGCCGCTCTCGGTATCACCGCAATCGAGATCATGTCGGTCGGAGAGTTTCCCGGCTCCTGGAACTGGGGCTACGACGCAGTCCTGCCCTATGCGCCCGACTCCACCTATGGCACTCCCGACGACCTCAAAAACCTCGTCGATGCCGCGCATGAACATCGGATCATGGTCATCCTCGATGTGGTCTACAACCACTTCGGACCCGAGGGAAACTACATCCCTCAATATTTCCCCGATATCTGCACCGACCGCTACGGAACGCCGTGGGGCCAGGCGCTCAACTTCGACTCCCGCCACGGCGACCGGACGCGCGAGTTCATCATCCACAACGCGCTCTACTGGATCGAGGAGTTCCGCATGGATGGCCTGCGCCTCGACGCGGTTCACGCCATCATCGACGCAAGTTCCACCCATGTTCTGGACGAGCTCGCCCACCGTGTACGATCCGTAGCTGTGGACCGCCACGTCCACCTTGTTCTCGAGAGCGATGACACCATGTGGAACCGCCTCATCCGCGACGAGGCCTCGACGCCCCTGCTCAGCACGGCGCAGTGGAACCACGACATCAAGCAGCTCCTGGTGCTCGGCCTGACCAGCGGCCGCACTGCCGAACAGGATACCCGCGATACCCGGCTGCTTGGCCGTGCGCTGGCCGAGGGCTTCACCTCACAGCCACCCCGGATCATGCCCGTCGAGGAGGACGTGCTGGGTCAGGCCGCCCCCGACTACCCGACCTACATCCCCCCCAGCGGCTTCATCGCCTTTCTTCAGACCCACGATCTGGTCGGAAACCGCATTCGTGGCGAGCGCATCGGTCAGCTTGGCCGACCTGTGGCTCTGCGCGCTCTAGCCGCGATCTATCTCCTTTCACCGCAGATTCCCATGCTCTTCATGGGCGAGGAATGGGCCGCAAGCAGTCCCTTTCCGTACTTCTGTGACTTCGAAGGAGACCTCGCCGAAGCCATACGCAACGGACGGCGACAGCAGTTCACCACCCCCGAAGAACGCAACGATCCCGCATTTCTCGCCTCAATCCCCGACCCTCTTGCAAGGGAGACCTTCCTCTCCGCCAAACTGCGGTGGGACGAGATCGCCGAGGAGCCGCACCGCACCTGGCTGAACTTCTACCGCCGCATACTCCAGATCCGTCACCGGAAAATCATCCCACTGCTGGCGAACTTCCCCCAGAACTCAGGCTCCTGTCACGTATATGGCCCGCGTTCGCTTCAAGTGCGATGGACGCTGGACCAGGGAGAACTACACCTCAACGCCAACCTCTCCGACCAGCCGAGCAGTCCATGCGACGTTTTATCCGGCGAGACCATCTGGCAGGAAGGCTCCATCCTCGGCCAGACGCAATTAGCTCCATGGTCGGTCCGCTGGTCCTTCATTCCGCCCACGCCAGGCGCCTGACCGCTCCAGTCACTCCCCGACCTCCCGATCCGGAATCTCTATCGACCATCTCACCGCCCACGGCCCCAGCGTACCATTATCTTCACTTCCTTCCATCCAGATCACCTCTCGCATTGCTTCTCCGAATCCAGCGGCTCCGAATCCAGCGACTCCGAACCCACCAGCTCCCTCGCCACAAAGATTCGCTGCAAGGTGCAGCCTCACGCCTTCAGCCAGATCCCACGCCGCCGTCAATGCTCCAGGGGCGACCACCTCAAATCTGCCGCACGCCCCCTTCAGGTCCTTCAACACCGGCACGACATGCCGCTGACGCACCCGGAGCACACTCTTGTACCACTCGAACCGCTCTGCATGACCGGCCTCCTGCAGCTCCTCCCATCGCAGTTGGGCTGAACGAAGCGTCTCCTCCGCCTGCGGATCGGGCGCCCTCTTCATCTCCTCAGCCGAAGGAGCCGGATCCTGCTTGGAAAGCTGATCGCATCTTCCCTGGCGCACCGCGTCGGCCAGTTCGCCATGATAGTCGCAGAAGAACGGAAAGGGCGAGGACGCCGCCCACTCTTCGCCCATGAAGATCATAGGTATCTGAGGCAGCAGCAGATAAATCGCCGCGATGGCGCGGACCGACTCCGGAGAGGCAATCTCGAATATCCGATCGCCAAAGATTCGATTCCCAATCAAATCGTGTGTCTGAATAAACGCCACAAACGCCGTCGGAGGCACCTGCCGCTCGAGCTCAACACACCCCTTCTCTTCCGCCGCGATCACAAAGCCCCTGGAGATCGCCTTCCCAAGTCTTTCTGTCTCGCCCTGATCGTCCTCCCGGCGTTCCTCGCAACTCCTGCCCAGCACCGCCGCGAGAAGATGGGTGATGTCGTGATTCCACTGCGCCGTGTAGCCCTTCAGCCTTCCACACGAATCCCGTGTCAATCTCTCCGCGATATTGCCTTCGCTCTCCAGAATCAAATGGACGATCCTGTCCCCAGCCGCATCCTGCACCCGGTCCTTCAGCTCGTCCAGCACATGCCGAGGACTCTCATCGATCATGGCATGCGAAGCATCGATCCTCAACCCATCGACATGAAACTCCTCCACCCAGTAGAGCGCATTATGAATAATGAACTCGCGCACCTCCGAGCTCCCTTGCCCATCGAAGTTCAGTGCCCCGCCCCACGGAGTATCCTGATGCCGATGGCCGCAGACCTGCGGGAAGTATCGCGAAATGTAATTCCCCTCCGGCCCGAAGTGGTTATAGACCACATCCAGGATCACCATCATCTTCCGCGCGTGAGCTTCGTCGATAAACGCTTTTACATCCTCCGGGCGGCCATACGCAGAGTCCGGCGCATACAACAAAACACCGTCATAGCCCCAGTTCCGGTTGCCCGCAAAGTCGGAGAGGCACATCAGCTCGATCCCCGTTACTCCAAGCTCCGCCAGATGATCCAGCCTCTGTATCGCCGCCCGAAACGTGCCCTCCGCCGTGAACGTCCCGACATGCAGCTCATACAGGACAGCCTCTTCCCACCTGCGGCCCTTCCACCCCTCGTCTCTCCATGCATACGCGGCCGGATCGATCACCTCGCTTGGCCCATGCACATCGCGCGGCTGGTAGCGCGAGGCAGGATCGGGAACCTCAGAGCCATCCGGCAGTACGAAGCAGTATTGCGTCCCGGCCTTCGCCTCGCTGGTCGTCAGTACGTGCCATCCATCCCCACCGGAAGCTGCCGGTATCGGCTCAGCCACACCATCGAGCTTCACGCGTACCGTATCCACCGCTGGCCCGAAGAGCCGAAAAACGACGCTGCCATCGTCCCGAACCTCCGTACCGAACGGCATTCGATGAACGCTGGTTTCCTGAGACACAGACCTGCCGCTAGCCATCATTTCTCCGTAGGATGCCGCTATCCCGGCCGCCGGATGAACAGTTCATGCACTACAGCGAATTCAGCATTGCTGTACCCACTATTTTCGCTCGTCATCCTGACCCTTGAGTGTAGCGAAGGGAAAGACCCCGCAGTTGCTTTTGTTTGTTCTTGCCCCAGTAAATGCTAAAACGCCAACGGGCAACATGCGAAGCCTCGCGACCGACTACTGCTTCTGGAGGATCACGGTGCCGGCACGGACCTGCGAAGGAGCTCGAACCTTGGTCTTGGGCAAATGCGTAGAGAGCTTGAGGCTGGCGAGATTCTTGCTCGCGTTTACCGGAAACGTCGCAACATAACTCTCGGCCACATCGGTCTGAAACTGCTTCAAAAAGGGGCTGAGTGAGACAGGATTGCCCACGCCCTGGTAGTAGGAAACCCCGCCGGTGCCTTCGGCAATCTGGGCAAGGTAACTCTGCCCGCTGAAGCTGCCGCGGCCTCCGCGGAAGCCGGCATCGGAGAAGTAGATCGAGTAGACCGGAACTCCCGCACGCTGGGCATCGGTGACGGCCGCCGAAACGTAGGGGCTGTCCTGGTTCAGAATGCTTGTGCTGCCATTGTACGGATCGACCCCGTTCGTGATCATCAGGACGAAGCGGGCCTTGTGAGCTGAGCTCTGCCTCGGCTGCGGCGAGCTCTGCTGCAATTCGGATTGGCCGGGCCAGTTCTTCACGAAATCGGAGAGGCAGAAGTAAGGACTTGCACTGGCTCCGGGAATCCCCTGCGCGATGCGAATGGCTGCTGCTGCTGCCGCGTGGTCGGTGGTAAAGCCAGGGTCCGCGCCATACGCCGAAGCGACGCGTCCGTTCTGCATATAGCCGATGAAAACCTCACTGCCCGCGGGCAGGTTCTGCACAAAAGACCGAAGATCGTCCAGCTCCCTGCCCAGGCTGGTACGCAGGCCGTCGTCGATCAGGATCGCAATCTGGGCGTCGCTCGGGGAAACTGCGGCGAGGCTCAGGAGATTGACCGGGCGGTTATCGATCTTCAAGGTGACATCCGTCGTTGTCGGCGTCACGGGCGACTTGCTTTCGAAGGCGACCAGCGCCTGCGTGGTAGTGGGCCCCTCTTGCTGGGCAAGCATCAACGTGGGACTGGCCGCGACTGTGAGCAGGGCCAAGGCTAATACATATTGGTTCATGACGTTCCTCAAAGGATTAGACTCTGCCCGGCTGCCCATAGTTGCGCGATTGGCCCCGGACGCCAACCCAGACGCGACATGAGCCGCGCATATCAATTCCCGCCAACTCTAATCTTGAGGCCTGCACGAATGGTGAATGGCAGGCCGGGGTAGCCGATCGGCCCAATGTGCTGCTGGCCGAGCAGATTGTCGAGTTGCGTGAAAGCGGTAATGTGGCTTGTGAGACTGACCAGCGTATTCAGGTCCAGTTTGGCATAGGCGAAGTCCAGATTTCGGTTCGGCAGCAGCAGGCTATTGCCGCCGTGGATGTCGCTGTTGAGTTGGAACGTAGAGTCGTCGCTGCGGCTGGCGAGCGCACCCTGAAGCGCGGTAGAGAACCTGCTGGTGGTGAACTGGACCGCGAAGAAGCCAGTCTGCGGAGGACGGCGAAACGGCCGCGCTCCGATGAGCGGGGACAGAGCGCCGATGGGAATGCCCGGAAAATTCGGGTTGGTGGTGGGTGTGCCGCTAACGGCGCTGAGGGCATCGGCAGCGAATGACTGGAGCACGATCGAGGCAAGATAGGTATAGCCGCCCGTAACGACCAGCGGGCTGAAGGGCTGATAACGAATCTCGGTTTCAAGCCCCTGGGTCCGGTATGCCAGGGAGTTCAGCGAGGCGCCTGGGATCTGCGCCGCGATGCCTGCCGGCACGCCAAAGTATTGTTCCAGACCGGTAGACGCTACGGCTTCAAGCTGGTGGTTGAACTGAGTGTGGAAGTAGCCGGCCTTGAAAATAAGCGTCTGGCGGACGATGTTCTGGTCTATGCCAAAGTCGTAGGTGCGGGACCGCTCAGAGGTAAGAGGAGCCACATGGTATGCGGCAATCGCGGTTTGATCTCCCGCCTCATCGAGCCGTGTAAACAGGCTGGTAGCTTGGTCGTAGAGGGTAGGCTCCTGGACGCCAGTGGCCACATTGGCGCGGAGACGAGTGCCGCGGAAGATGCGGTGGCCGGGGAGCACAGGAGCGTAGACCAGGCCGATGCGTGGCGTTCCGGCGATCCCGTAGAGGTCGTTGTCCTCAATGCCGCCGCCGAGAGAGTAGAAGAGGCGGTGCTTGATGTCGCCCTGGACCTGCAATGTATACAGGTAGTTGGTTCGCTTGATGATCCGGCCTGCCAGACTGGTCGAGGTTGCGGTGGAATCAAGCAGCCGGCCACGTTCGTTCTCGTAGTGGAAGCTGAAGAGGGCGGCGATCCGGTGAGGGAACGTATAGTCCGTCTGGTAAAGCAACTCGTCCCGGTTAGACACTGTGTCGAAGGCCGGGGTAAAGATAGCGGCCTGCCCGGTAGCGCTGTAGCCGTTGGCTCCGCGGACCATCACGCGGTTGCCGTAGTACATAGTGTTCCCCCGCAACGCAACAGGATCGCCGGCCGGCGCGAACTGCTGAACCTGTTCGCGGCTTCGCACGACGCCATAACGGACAACGGTGTGCCAGTTCCCCGCCAGTTGGTTCTCTATGGTCAGGCCGGAGACGATGTTCTGCTGGGACTGTTTGCCGGACGCCGAGAGCCCATAGAGGTCGTGTGGCCCAGGCAGTCCCGTGTCGGCGTTCGCGCTCCGCACGGTAAAGCGGGCCTGCGTGTTGGTGAGGATGTTATAGGCCAGGTTGGCGGCGGACGTGGTGATGTGGAACTCATCTCCCGGAATGTCGTTCGACGTATCGAACCGGCTGAAGGCCCCCAGGTAGTCCAGCTTGTTGCGCGCCCCCGAGAGGATGGCCTCATTGCGATAGGTGTGCAGATTGCCTGCGTCTCCCGTGTAGTCGAGCACAGGACGCAGCGAGCTGCCGCGAGCGGTATCGACTCTAAGAATGGATGCCTCCGCCCCAGTGCCGTAAAGTGCGCTGTTCGGGCCGCGATAAAGTTCGGAGCCGGCCAGTGCGGTGGTAGACAGCGTGCTCAGGTCGAAGCGGCCGCCTGTGTTCTGCGCCGGGACGGTATCGATGAGGACTTCGTTGGCCATGGCAGCCCCGCCCCGCACATACAAGGCGATCGGACCGCCGGCCTGACCCGTCTGAATCAGGTTGACGCCGGGGGTCTGCCGCAGGTCGTTGACAAGGTTGAGCTGGGTGGCTAGCGCGCCCTGGGGAACAAGGCTGACCGGCACCGGAAGCTGTTCGAGCGCAGTGGGCAGGCCGGTGGCAATCGTCGAAAGCTGGGCGGTGACGGTCGAATACTCCATCACGATGTTGCGTGTGACAACGGCCACGCGCGCGCCGTAGAAGTCCTGGCCGATGCTGGGTGTAAAGGGGGCGGCCGAGGTGAGCAGCACGAACCGGCCCGTCGCGGAGCTGCGGATCTCATACGTGCCGTCCTGCTGAGTGTAGGCGAAAGCGGCAACCTGCTGGCCGTGGATCAGTTGGACCCGCGCATTGCCCAGCGGAATGCCGAGAGGCGTGGTGACGGTCCCACGGACGACGACGGCGCGGGCAGGAGCCGCCAGGACGACCGCGGCCAAGAGAAGTGCGGGAAGCACGAGCCGCCTCGCGTTGCGATGCGCCGGAGTGGACATCCTTCGATTGTAAGTTGGTCCCCGCGGGCTGCCCCAGCCCTACTTGATGGCATATCCACGGCAACCTTGCCGTACACCTGGCTGCTGCCGTCGGGGGCACCCAACAACATATAGGTGCCGGGCTCCAGGTAGAACAGGTAAGCATCGGAGGCCTGCGGATGTACATTGGACGCCTGCGCATGTACAACCTGAAGTTCGCGTGCGGGGCGCAGCACATTACCCAGCAGCAGAAAGGCAAGCAGGAGCAGCAGGAGGTTGGTGAACGTGCTGGATCAAATCGGTCGGCGTCCCATACCCAGCCGCTGCATCCAATTGCCTGAGTAGCAAACAACCAGCAAGCACTCAGGAGACGACCGCATGAGCCTCACCCTAGCAGATGCCCGCCGCATCATCGCCGCAGCCCAGAAGAAAGCCGAAGAGATCGGCCAGCCCATGAACGTAGCCGTAGTCGACGAGGGGGGAAACCTCATCGCTTTCGAGCGCATGGCCAACGCCTGGCTCGGCTCCATCGACATCGCCCAGAAGAAGGCCTGGACCTCCCGCGCCTTCGACATCACCACCCAGGACCTCGGCGCCAACTCGCAGTCCGGCGACCAGTTCTTTGGAATCCACGCCTCCAACGACGGCAAGGTCATGATCTTCGCCGGCGGCATTCCGCTCAAGAAGGAAGACAAGGTCATCGGAGCCATCGGCGTAAGCGGCGGTCTCGGGAAGCAGGACCAGGCAGTAGCCGAAGCCGGAGCCTCCGCCCTCTAGCAGCGGGAATCACGCTGCTTCTGGGCGTAGACCGGTTCATGTCGGAGATGCGATCGCTGACCAATCTGGTGGGCAATGGCGTCGCGACTATCGTGGTGGCGAAATGGGAAGGTGAGTTCGATGCTGCGCAGGCCTCCAGGATGCTGGATGGCGAGGTGTGGCTGGACAACGAGTCGGAGGCGGTTTGTGAATGCATGAGGCAGGGACGGCCATTGTGCTTTCTCTGCCGGGCGGCGGCTGACTCGCGCGTTTTTCATGGAACACCGCGCGAGGATGAAAAAACGGCAGAACTGACCTCGTTTCGTCGGGCGGCACTTTCACAGTCGAATTTCTTCCGATGCCTCGTCCTTGATGCTCAAGAGCAAAGCCCCTTCTCAATAGCGAATTTCGCGTTTATACTTGCCGCCGAAGAGGAATGATCCGCGATGGTGATGTCTGCGATTTCAACCATAGACACGGTGAGGAGCGGAAACGGCTTCAACAGCTCTCGCCGCTTGCGGGTACGCGAGTGCGCTCTCCCGAGCAGCACACGCCCCAATCTCTTTTCCGGCGATTAGATCCCAGCAAGCTCCAGTTTCAGAGCGCCGCGCAGGATTGAGCACTCCGCCGGCTGGCGTCTGCCATCCCTGCGCTCTGCGTCTGTTCACCCCCTTGGGTACGACCCTTCGTACATCCAAATCTGCTTTCCACGGAGAGTGTTCTGATGAGCATCTTGACGCAGGAGTCCTTTCGCGTTGCTTCCCCTGAAATGCACGCCGAGTTTGGCCCCAGACTTACCGGCTCACTGCCCGGTCCGCACGCGCAGAAGGTCATCGCCCAGGACGAAAGTCTGCTTTCGCCCAGCTACACGCGAGGCTATGCGCTGGCTGTCAAGCGCGGGCGTGGCTGCCGGATCGAAGACGTCGATGGCAACGAGTTTCTCGATTTCACCGCCGGCATCGCCGTCAACTCCACCGGCCATTGTCATCCCGAGGTCGTACAGGCAATTCAGGAGCAGGCTGCGCAGCTCATTCACATGTCTGG
Organism: Edaphobacter sp.; assembly: GCA_965277575.1. Classification (GTDB taxonomy): domain Bacteria; phylum Acidobacteriota; class Terriglobia; order Terriglobales; family Acidobacteriaceae; genus Edaphobacter. The sequence goes on along the minus strand of CBDIDK010000002.1, from coordinate 471,416 downwards.
AACGGACTTCTACTACGACCTGATGCCGCGGGTGGCGGCGCGCCTTTCGGCGATTGCGCCCATGGCCGGGCCGCACCGCTTTTACTTCGGAAACTCAGGCGCGGAGGCCATAGAATGCGCGCTCAAGCTGGCGCGATATCACACCGGCCGGCAGAACATAATCAGCTTCTTCGGCAGCTTTCACGGCCGCACCATGGGCGCGCTCTCACTCACGGGCTCCAAGGTTCAACAGAAAAGGCGCTTCGGCCCTTTGCTTCCTGGCATCACGCACATCCCCTACGCCTACCCCTATCGCGGATGCACCGGCGCCCAGTCGGAGGAGGAGTTCGGCCTTGACTGTGCCCGCTTTATGGAAGAAAAGCTCTTCAGGACGACGCTCCCGCCCGAAGAGGTTGCGGCAATCTTTGTTGAACCGATCCAGGGTGAAGGGGGCTACGTGGTTCCTCCGAACAGCTTTCTCGAAGAGATTCGCCGCATCTGCGATCGCCACGGCATCCTGATGGTGGCAGACGAGATCCAATCCGGGGTCGGCAGAACGGGCAGGTGGTGGGCGATCGAGCATACCGGCGTACAGCCGGATATCGTCTGTATCGCCAAGGGCATCGCCTCCGGCATGCCGCTCGGCGTCTGTATGTCCAAGGCGGAGATCATGGACTGGGTGCCCGGCGCCCATGCCAGCACGTATGGCGGCAACCCGCTGTGCCTTGCGGCCGCCATGGCGACACTGAACATTATCGAGCGCGAAGCCATGAGCAACGCAGCCATCGTAGGAGGGGCAGCTCTGGCGCGGCTGCGCACATGGGTTGAGAAGCACGAGATCGTCGGCGATGTGCGCGGCCGCGGCCTGATGATCGGTGTCGAGATTGTGGAAGACAAACAGACGCGAAACAGGGCAGGCTCTCTGCGCGACCGCATCGTGGATCTCGCCTTTGAGCGCGGCCTTCTTCTGCTGGGCTGCGGCGAAAACACCCTTCGGCTCTGCCCTCCGCTGATCGTGACACAGGCGGAGACTGATGTCGCTCTCGACCTTCTGGAAGAATGCGTCATGGTTGCGTCCCGCTAAGACGGACCGGCACGAAGAAAACACAAGAGAGGGAAAAATGACGGCTCAAGTAACTTCATCGAAGGCGACGCTCGAAGGAGAGGTGCATGATCTGCTCTCGCAGCTTGGTGTGCCGGCGGCTGCATACACTGGCGGCGAGTCGATCGTCCGAACGCCGCTCACCGGAGAGGTGATCGCACGCGTGGCGGAGACCGAAGAGACTGAGGCGACCGATGTCATCGCTCAGGCACAGCGCGCCTTTCTCGTCTGGCGGAGCGTGCCGGCGCCCCGGCGCGGTGAGCTGCTTCGCATACTCGGCGAAGAACTGCGCATGTCGATCGAGCATCTTGGCCGGCTCGTGACCCTCGAAACAGGAAAGCTTTTGTCCGAAGGCTTCGGCGAAGTTCAGGAGATGATCGATATCTGCGGCTTTGCTGCCGGCCTCTCGCGACAGCTTGCCGGTCTCACGATTGCCTCCGAGCGACCCCAGCATCGCATGATGGAGACGTGGCATCCGCTCGGAGTTGTCGGGGTGATCTCAGCATTCAACTTTCCTGTCGCCGTCTGGTCGTGGAATGCGGCGCTCGCGCTGGTCTGCGGTAACGCGGTCGTGTGGAAGCCTTCGGAGAAGACGCCCCTGACCGCTCTTGCCACACACGCCCTCTTCGCACGCGCGGCGGCCAGGCTGGGCGATGTGCCGAAAGGCCTCGCGGGACTCCTCGTCGGGAACGCTCAGATCGGCCGCCTGCTCGTCGAAAATCCTGGAATTCCACTCGTCTCAGCCACCGGATCGACCGCCATGGGCCGTGCTGTTGGACCCATGCTCGCCGGCCGCTTCGCGCGTTCGATTTTGGAGCTGGGAGGCAACAACGCCGCCATCGTCTGCCCCAGTGCCGATCTCAATCTTGCGCTCCGCGCCATCGCATTCTCCGCCATGGGAACCGCGGGGCAGCGTTGCACCACGCTTCGGCGCCTTATCGTGCATGAAACGATATACGACGATTTCGTCGAACGCCTGAAAAGGGTCTATCTCTCGGTCGTGGTTGGCGATCCCCGCGAGCCCGGCACGCTCGTCGGTCCACTCATCGATGGAAATTCCTTCAAGGCCATGCAGCATGCGCTGAAGCTGGTAAGCAGCGAAGGCGGGGAGGTGACCGGCGGAGAGCGCCTCTCTGTCGAAGGTATTTCAGAGGACGCCTTCTACGTTCGTCCCGCGCTTGTCGAAGTGAAGCGCCAGACCGATCTCGTCAGGCGAGAGACCTTCGCCCCGATCCTGTATGTCTTGAAGTACAGCGAACTGGACGAGGCTATCGAACTGCAGAACAACGTTCCTCAGGGTCTCTCGTCTTCAATCTTTACGCTTAACATCCGCGAGGCAGAGCGTTTCCTGTCGACGGCAGGTTCCGACTGTGGCATCGCGAATGTGAACATCGGCACTTCGGGGGCGGAGATTGGGGGCGCCTTCGGCGGCGAGAAGGAAACCGGCGGCGGCCGCGAGTCGGGCTCAGATGCATGGAAACAGTACATGCGTCGAGCCACCAACACCATCAACTACGGGACCGACCTGCCACTCGCACAAGGGGTAAGCTTCGAGATTACTTAACGAGGACCTCGGATGGCAGTCAACATGCGGAAACTGTAACCGGCCGTGGCCATTCAAGTCCCCCACCGGGCGCCAAAAGCTGAATGCAAGTCTGCCGATTGCGGAGATACGTGATGTTCATTCCGCAATGTAGGCAGGCATACCTTTCAGGACGGACTCCTGCAACGGTTCGAATCCGCCTGCGAAGCGTTCTACCAGGCTTCCCTCGGTAAACCAGCTCGTTGGCGCGATCCCGCCCCAAAGCTGCTGCCGGCTGGGATCGTTCACATCCCAGCGAATGGGTTCAAAGTCCGGGTCGACGGTGAGGTAGTCGGAGGTGTAAAACTCCAGCCTGTGGCCATCCGGATCGAGGACATAAACAAAAAACGCGTTCGAGATGCCATGCCGGCCGGGGCCTCGTTCAATGGCTGCGAATTCCTTCGCGCCCGCGAGGATGTCGCATATCTGGAAGATCCGCGAGCCGTCCGGCACCCAGTAGGCGAAGTGATGCATGCGCGGTCCGAGACCGTTGGTCATCGCGATATCGTGAACGCTGCCGCGGCGTTGGATCCAGGCTGCCCACACGTTGCCCTGGGCGTCGTCGGAGTACTCCGAAAGGCGGAAATTCAGGCGCTTCATGTACCAGTCCATCATCTCGCGGACATGCGGCGTCAGGACGTTGCAGTGATCGACCCTTTGGATACCAGTTCGCGAATGGAGATGGTAGTCCTGAAGAAGCCATCGGTGCCGGACCGACTGAAAGTAAAAGGCAACCGGAAAGCCGAAGGGGTCCTGTATTCGAAGCAGCCTGGGACGATCTTTTTCGACCTCCCAGCGATACGGCAGGCCGAACCTTTCGGCGAGATCGGCCATCTCATCGACGTCCTGTTCGGAGCCCATCTTGTAGCCGATCTGGCGAACGCCGGCCGTGGTGGCGAGCTCCAGCTTCAGCGTCCATTCGCGGTCTTCGGTGCCTCGCAGGTAAAGCGTTGTCTCCGATTCGTGAAGAACGTTGAGGCCGAGCAGATCGACATAGAAGCGCCGCGATGCAGCCATGTTCGTAACGTACAGGATTGCGTGGCCGATTCGAATGATGTTCGGCACGGCCGGGCTCTCGTTGTGCAAGCCGTTCGTTGAAAAAACGTCGTTGTGCAAGCTCATTTGGGAGCTCCAAACCTTGGAATCGGATGATCCCCCAGGGGTACGGCGATGTGCTTCAATTCGGTGTAGAACTCGAAGGCGTGGTCGCCACCTTCCCGATGCGTGCCGCTGAACTTCATGCCTCCGAACGGTGTCGGAAGGTGACGGACGTTGTGGCTGTTGATCCACGTCATCCCTGCCTCCAGGTCGAGCGCCATCCGGTGCGCCCGCGCGATGTCGCGGGTCCAGATGTAGGAAGCGAGACCGTAACGAACATCGTTCGCCATAAGGAGCGCGTCACTCTCCGCCTTGAAGGGAATCGCCGTAAGCACGGGACCGAAGATCTCTTCCTGGGCAATTCTCATGCTGTTATTACCGGCCAGCAGCGTGGGCTCCACGTAGTTGCCTTGTGTGCCGGCTCGTGAGCCGCCGGCCAGCAGGCGTGCGCCTTCGCCCTGTCCTATCCTGATGTACTCCATCACGCGCTGCATGTGATCGGGGTGGATCAGCGGGCCCACTTCGGTGGCGGGGTCGAGAGGGTCGCCGACCTTGACTGCCCTGGCCCGCGTGGCGATCCGGTCCGTGAACTCATCGAAGATTGACTCCTGAATCAGCGCCCTGGAGTTGGCCGTACAGCGCTCGCCATTGAAGCTGTAGATCTGAAAGACGACCGCATCGAGCGCCCGGTCGAGATCTGCATCTTCGAAGATGATGGCCGGGGATTTGCCTCCAAGCTCGAGCGAAAGCCGCTTGATATTGTCTGCGGCGTTCTTCATGACGATGGAGCCGGTTGAGGTCTCGCCGGTGAGCGTGATGAGGGGCACCAGGGGATGCGCGACGAGCGGGGCGCCCGCCTCCTCGCCGAATCCCTGGACGACATTGAAAACACCCGGCGGCAGGTCGGCCTCTTCTACAATCTGCGCCAGCTTCCACGCGGTCAGCGGCGACCACTCCGCCGGCTTCAGAATCACCGTGTTGCCGGTCGCCAGAGCCGGAGCGATTCTCCAGGTGGAGAGCATCAGTGGAGCGTTCCAGGGCGTGATGATGCCGCACACGCCGACCGGAACCCGCACGCTGTAATTGAGCCACTCATGGTCGACGGGGAAGGTACGTCCATCCATGGCCCGCTCGGCCCAGTCGGCGTAGAAGCTGAAGTTCTCCGCTGCACGTGCGATCTGGGCGCGGACGATGCGAAGGACCTGGCCCGCATCGAGACATTCGATCGTGGCAAGTTCGTCGCCATGCTTCTCGATGAGGTCGGCGATCCGCAGAAGGTATTTACGCCGCTCCTTAGCTTTGGTGCGGCTCCACTTCTTGAAGGCTGTATGCGCGGCCGTCGCTGCGCGATCGACATCCTCCGCATGGCCGGAACTTACAGTCGCGAGAAGAGCGTTGGTCGTGGGATCGGCCGTAGTGAAGGTCTCGCCGCGCTGTCCCGGGGCCCAGTGACCATTGATGAAATGGTGAATGGTCGTCTCCGCGAGCTTCCTGCGGGTCGCCTGGATGAAGGCCTGATCGATGCCTGTAGCGTGTGCTGTTGGGTGTGTTGAATTGCTTGCCATCGCCTTCAATTATCCTTCCTAAGAGCCGGCAGTACGTACCTGTTTCCAATCGGGAGCAAGGACAAGATATCCGGGAATCGTCGCAGATCGGAAGACCTTTTAGTAGACACTTTTCACTGGACCGGGCGAGCCATCGCTCTGTTCTTTGAATCGCGCGAGGAGCCCGCGAGCGCTGCGTGCCAGAAGCGTTGTGTCCGCACCGACGGCCACGAAGCTGCATCCCAGGGCCAACCAGTGTCGCGCCTGCTCTTCATCTGCCGAAAGAATTCCCGCAGGTCTTCCTGCTGCCTGAATCCGCCGGATCGCATCCCGAATAGTGCTCTGTACCTCAGAGTGCATCGGATCGCCGAGATGTCCCAGGGATGCGGCGAGGTCGCTCGGTCCGAGGAAGATGCCGTCTACACCATCGACTGCGGCAATCTCCTCCAGGTTCTTCATCCCCTCTACCGATTCGATCTGCAGGAGAAGGCAGATTTCGGAATCGGCATTCCTGAGGTAATTTGGCACTGCGTTCCAGTGTGAGGCCCGCGCCAGAGCGCTCCCGACTCCACGAATTCCCACAGGCGGATATCGGACGGCCGAGACGAAGTGCGCTGCCTGCTCCGAGGTTTCGACCATCGGGATCAGCATCGTCTGTGCTCCGAGATCGAGCAGCTGCTTGATGATGTGGACCTCGCCGGCCGGGGCGCGCACGATTGCCTGCGCAGGATAAGCGGCGATCGTCTGAAGCTGGGCAAGGATGGACCGAAGATCGTTCGGTGCATGCTCGCCATCGATCAGAAGCCAGTCGAAGCCCGCGCCCGCGCATATCTCGGCGGAGTAGGAATCGGCAAGCGCGAGCCAGAGACCAATCTGGGTCTCTCCCGCGCGCAATCGAGTCTTGAAGGTGTTCTTCGTGTGATCCATCGCAAGGCGTCCTCAGGAAAAGTGACAGGAGATACAGCCATAGGGGCCGTAGTCGATGTGAAAGGTGTCCTTTCGGCGCACCTCGACCGGACGTGTGAAGGAGCCGCTGAGGATGACCTCTCCGGCCTCAAGCCCAACGCCATAGTGTGCTAGCTTATTCGCGAGCCACGCTACACCGTTTGCCGGATGATTCAGCACGGCAGCGGCCACGCCCGACTCCTCGACGACACCGTTACGGTACAACACGGCGGAGATCCAGCGCATATCAGCTTCCAGGGGTCGAAAAGGCCGCCCGCCCACAATCAGCCCCGCGTTTGCCGCATTGTCGGAGATCGTATCGAAGACCTTGCGCGTGACCTTCGTCTCCGGATCGATCGGGTGAATGCGTGCGTCGATGATCTCCATGGCCGGTGTCACAAACTCGGTCGCGTTCAGGACGTCGAAGATGGTGCAGTCCGGTCCGCGAAGAGGCCTGGCGAGGACGAACGCAAGTTCAACTTCAACTCGTGGAACGATAAACCGATCTACGGAAATGTCTGCACCATCGCGGAAGAACATGTCGTCCAGCAGCACACCGTAGTCCGGTTCACTGATGTTCGAGGTATTCTGCATGGCCTTCGAGGTAAGGCCGATCTTGTGGCCCTTCACGATACGCCCCGACCGCAGCTTCATCTCAACCCATGACTGCTGAATTGCGTATGCATCCTCGATCGTGATCTCCGGATACTGCAGCGAGAACTGTTCAATCTGCTCGCCGGTCCGTTCGGACTCATCCAGGCGCGCAGCAAGTTCTGCAATCAACTCCTCGGTCATGATGCAGGCCTGCTCCCGGCTGTTTCACGCGTATTTGCGTCCGGCGCCGAAGCCGCTTTTTTGAATCGCGCATGAAGATTATTGTGCTTCCACGTGCCCGCTTCACTGAATTCGTTGAGTTCAAGAGAGAGCGCGAGGTAGCGCCGCGAAAAGAGCTCCGCGAAGTGAGCTTCCATGGCCGCGAAGATCTCATCGCCTACTTTTTTCTTCTGCTCCGGCGTTCTGCCTGAACCGATCTTGAGCGTCGCGTGGACAAACGCATCGTCCGCCTGACCGTCGGCAATCGCATATTCCGTCAGCTCGATTGCGCGGGAGCGGATGCCGCCGATGGGAAAGACTCCGTCTTGCGCGATAAGAACAGCGTTCACCCTGGCAAGAAGCGTTGGAATCGCCACCTCGGAACGTAAGTTGCTTGTGTACTCAAGAACGAAATGCGGCACTCGCCTGGCCTCCAGCTTCCACAACGGTGTTCATCAACCGGCCAATTCCTTCGACTTCGGTGACGACCTCATCGCCCGGCACGACGTCGATCAGGCCCTCCGGCGTTCCCGTCAGAATCAGGTCGCCGGGACTGAGGGTCATGAAGCTGCTGAGATATTCAATCAGCGCCGGTATGCTGAAGATCATATCGCGCGTGGAGCCGTCCTGAGTAAGCTGGCCGTTGACCCTGGTCGTCAATCGCAGGTTCATCGGATCCGGCACATCGGCAGCATCGACGATCCACGGCCCTACCGGAGTCGAGGAATCACGGCTCTTGACGCGAAAGTTCGGACGATAGTAGTTCTCGAGATATTCGCGAAAGGCGTAGTCATTGGCGACGGTGTATCCGGAGACGAACTGATAGGCTTCGGACTGAGAGACCCTGCTCGCCGTCTTTCCAATGACCACACCCAACTCACACTCATAGTGCATGTGAACGACGCCGCTGGGGCGTTCCGTGAACCGGCGATGTCCACACAACGTGTTGGGACCTTTCAGGAATACGAGAGGTTCCGTGGGGGCACGAAAGCTCAACTCCTTCGCGTGGTCGGCATAGTTCAGACCCAGGGCGAAGATCGTGCCGGCCTCCACGGGAGGCAGCCAGTCAACGGCAGTCTCGTCGACAACGGTCCCATCTTCCAGCCGAATTCGATCGCCTGTCGCCACCGCCGTCTGTTGACGATTTTGAAAGAGTACCCGAGCTCGCTTCACTTGATCCCCATGACTGGATTATCCAGCGAGCCGATTCCGTCGATCTCAACCCGTACGAAATCTCCGGCGCGTATCAGCGGTGCGCAGGGAGGCTCTCCGACCAGCAGTAAATCTCCCGGACTCAAGGTCATGAACTCCGTGATGTCGGCCAGGAGCCGGGGAATACTCCGGAGCAGGCTTGACGTATTCGCAACGCACGAAAGAACGCCGTTGACGGTGATCCGAATGTCCAGAGCGCCGGGATCGGTAAGCATCGCGGAGGAGGCAATCTGAGTGCTCACGGGGCAGAAACCGTCACGGCACCGTTGCTTCACTGCCGGGCGGTAGTAGGAATTTTCGGGGATGCTGATATCGTTCGCGATGCGGTAGCCCGCGATAAATGTCAGCGCCTCGCGTTCGACAACCCTTCGTGCGGTGCGGCCGATCTCCACCGCTAACGTTCCCCCAGCGCGCAGGCCTTCCACGCCGGACGGGAAGGGAATCGGCTCACCGTCGGTGATGCGGGTGTGTGGTGGCTTAATGTAGAGCACAGGCGCTTGCGGCGGCGCGTTGTACGGTGCCAGATGCATGGCAGGAGCCAGCGCCGCGTACGTTCCTTCGAAGTTCAGTGCCGCTGCGTAGATGGTTGGCATGGTCCGCTCAATAACTCTGGTAATGATAGTGGACGGGTTCGGGATCGGCGGGAGCGTACAGATCCGGAGCCACGGAGCGCGGCGCTTGCTCCAACTTGGCATACCGCCCGGCATGGAATCCGAGCGGGCGAAGCGGTTCGATGCCTTGGTGCAACGCGATCACCTCGCCCACCACGATCCAGTGGTCTCCGCCCTCATGCACCCGGTATACCCTGCACAGCAACGAAGCCAGGCTCCCTTCAAGGCGTGGGATGCCGTCCTGCTTGACGAACCGGAAGGGTGGCGGCACTGGCTGTTTCCATCCGCCGGCAAAGTAGTTCGATAAAGCTTCCTGCTCCTCTCGCAGCACATTGATGGAAAAGCTCTTGAACTTCTCTACCTGCTGCCCCGTCCGGGTGTTTTTGCCGGGACAGAAGAGGATGAGCGCGGGATCGAGAGAAAGCGATGTAAAAGAGTTTGCCGTCATCGCCTGAACCTCGCCTTCGATATCGCAGGCGATCACGGTAACGCCGGTGAGGAAGCGGCCCACGGTCTGCCTTAGCTGTTTCGGATCAATCGGCATTCAGCTCCTCCGCACGTACAGGTGCGACTACACGGCGTCCTGTCCGTCTTTCGATTTCTCAAGGAAGGCGCGAACGCGGTCCATGTACTTCGTGCGGTCGTGGCTTGCGACCAGCGCTCCCGCCATTCGAACCGGATCGCCGAAGAAGAAGCGCTCGTACAGTGTCTGCCGGCTGGCGAAGGCCGACATGCACGTGTCCCAAGCCAATCGAAACAGCGGAATCCGGTCCTGTGCTTCAACCCGGGCTCCCTGGAAATAGCGCCGGATGTCCTCTGCCATAGGACCGCGAACATCAGCCTCGGTCGGCATGGCAACCAGGCCGCTCGCGCCCATCTGCTGAATGATCTCCGTCATGCGCGGATAGAGCTTCGGAAAGAGGTTGCGGCAGGCATCGAGCGGGTCCCAGGCCGGGCGCATCATGCCGAATTCGTCGACCTGCGCGTCTTCTTCGGCCACCCGAAGAAAGGCACGCATCGCCTCCATGTTGATCCATACCTCGGCCAGCTTCTCCTGGATGTGCTGAAAGCCGTCGATCCCGATCGAGTCCGCGAGCAGCGAAGTAAGCCCCATCAGGTACTCTGTCTTCGCCAGGTTCTTGCACGCAACCTGGTGCGTCATCAATGCCAGCGCGCCGGTACGGCCATAGGCTGCATTGCAACGCTGCACGTTGCGGTAGAGCATAACCCGGCTCCAGGGAACGAACACATCGTCGAAGATCACCACGGCGTCAAGCTCCTCAAACCGCGAGCTTAGCGGGTGATCGTAGTGGGAGGCGCCGTAGTCGTAGCTCTCCCGGACCAGGAACTTCAGTCCCTGGGTATTGGTCGGTACGCTGAACCCATAGGCATAAGGAGCGTCGTCCTCCACATTCTTCAAGAGCGTAGAGGGGAACACCATGATCTCTTCCGAAAGCGGCAGGGTAGCCAGCAACCGGCAGCCCCGAATCACGATGCCTTCGCTGGTCTCTTCCTTGATGCGAGCGGCAAGGTAGGGGTCTGCCTGTTGCGACGTGCCCACAGACCGGTTCGCCTGCGGCGTGATCAGCGTGTGGGTCATCGAAAGGTCGTTCTCGCGAAGATACAGGTAGTAATTCCAGGCGTTCTCGCCCAGGCGCGGGTCTTCTTCTCCCAGGAAGGACGCGCCCGAGGCATATCCCGTCATCGCACGATTCATGTAGTCGGGCATCCGGCCCATCATGCCGAAGTTCGAATCGGCGCGAAGCTTCATGGCCTTGCTGATGCTCTTCAACTCATCCTTCGTCTTCGGAATCATGAACGTGCGGCTGATCTTGTTCCCCGACCCAGGCGAATCGAACAGCATGTCGTCCGCGTGTTGCCACTGGAGATCGTAGAGACTCGCCAGGCTTTCGACCCCATTGCGAAACGACGGGAAACTCGCCGGATCCTCAAGCTGCTTGCCTCCAAACCAGATATTCGGCGGGTTGGTATGCAACTGCTCCAGCAGCTCAGCGCCGCGCCGAGCGCCCTTGGCCTCCGGTTTATTCGAAGCTTTCGTCGGCTGTAGAGTTTCGGTTACGCTCATGGCTCGATGCCCCTGTTGAATAGAACTATAGATGCACAGGAACGATAAGCCGCCGGCGAAAGAACCGTCCAATACTTTTTCAAGAGACATCTATACCGCCGCGGTATAGGTTGGCGGTATGGAATTGCGTCACGTTCGTGCCTTCGTCGCAGTCGCCGAGGAGCTGAGCTTTACCCGCGCGGCTCGGCGCTTACACCTCTCCCAACCGCCGCTCAGCCGTCAGATCCGCTCACTTGAGGAAGAGTTGGGCGTGGCCTTGTTTCAACGCACGTCGCGCTCGGTGACCCTGACCGCGGCTGGCCATGTACTGCTCAGGGAGGGCAAGTTGCTCCTGTCGCAGGCCGCCAGCGTCATCGAGAGAACAAAGCGGGCCGCCGCACCTATGTCGCAGTGTGTCCGAATCGGCTTCGCTACAGGTTTGGGAGATGCGCTCCAGACCGCGCTCGTGCGGCACCTGAAACTTCTTCCCGATGCGGAGGTTCACTTCAAAAACATGCTTTCTGCGGGCCAGAACATCGCGCTGCGTGAGCGGGACATCGACATCGGCCTCATGCGGCCGCCATTCGATGCAGACGTGCTCGAAGGCGAAGAACTCTACCGGGAACGGCTCATGGCGCTCCTGCCGAAGACCCACCCGCTTGCCAGGTCGCGCACTCTGTCGCTCAAACAACTCGCCGGAGAGACCATCCTGCTGCATAAGCGGAGCGTGTCGATGGGCGTATACGACAAAATCCTCGAGCTCATCAAACAGGCAGCGATCCAGGCGAAGCTCGTACAGACCAGAACCGGCCCATACGAAGAGGCTGGCACCGTCCTGGTCGCCTCCGGCAAGGGAATCTACATCGCAGGCGGGATGGCCATAGCGCATCCCGGTGCCAGCCGCGAAGTCCGTGCGATCCCCCTCTCCGACAGGAACGCGACGATTGGAATCTGCATGGCATGGCGCAAGGAGGAACAAGCCCCTCATGTGCTTGCGTTCATCGAAAGTATGCGGCGCGCGCTCAGGAAGTAAACTCATGCAAACGCAGTTGGCTCCGCCGCGATGGAACGGATCGACGGAAGCTTGTCTGTTGTGACCGCATTGGTATAGGTTCATACTTCGAGCAGGACAGTATCAGGACTGGAGACAAGACGTGCTACAAGCCACGCATAGAACAGTTCATCCGGCTTCCATCAATCCGGCAACCGGTGAGCTGTTGGAGGAGTTCGGCTTTCAGAGCGACCGTGAGGTCGAAGAACTCCTCGCTCAATCCGCAGCAGCAGCGGCCGCATGGCGCACCACCAGCTTTGCGGAACGAAGCGCTGTGCTGGTGCGGCTGGCTGATGTGCTGCTCGGCGACCGTCAGCGCCTTGCGCGCGATATCACGCTCGAGATGGGCAAACCGATCGCCGAAGCGGAAGCCGAAGTCGATAAGTGCGCCTGGAACTGCAGACATGTCGCGGCCATGGGCGAACAGTGGCTCCGGGACGAAACAGTAAAAAGTGGCGCGACGGAAAGCTACATCTCCTTCCTTCCGCTCGGCATCGTTCTTGCCGTGATGCCCTGGAACTTCCCACTGTGGCAGGTGCTTCGGTTCAGTGCACCCGCGTTGATGGCCGGCAATGCGGTGCTGCTCAAGCACGCGCCGAATGTCATGCGCTGTGCCCTGAATATCGAAGAGGCGGCGAACCGTGCGGGCCTTCCGCGTGGTCTGCTCACCAACCTCATTGTTCCCGTCGAGAGCGTTGCCGGTGTTCTGGCCGATCCGCGTGTCGCCGCCGTCACTTTGACGGGAAGTCCGCGCGCAGGAGCAGCCGTTGCGTCCCTTGCGGGGGCCGCACTCAAGAAAAGCGTGTTGGAACTCGGCGGGTCCGACGCTTTCATCGTCCTTGCCGATGCCCACCTCGACGCAGCCGTCAACGCCGCCGTGCGCGGACGCTTCTCGAACTGCGGACAGATCTGCCTCGCGCCCAAGCGATTCATCCTGGTCGACAGCATAGCCGAAGAGTTTGAACGCAGGTTTTCAGCAGCCGCCTCGCAGCTTCGAATCGGCGATCCGCTCCAGGCCGGGACACAGCTTGGACCGATGGCCCGGGCGGACCTGTTAGAGGAACTCGATGGGCAGGTGCAAGCCTCGGTCAAGGCCGGTGCCCGGGTCGTCACAGGAGGAAAACGGCTAAGTGGACCGGGTAATTTTTACGCCCCCACCGTGCTTGCGGATGTCACAGCGACCATGCCTGTGGTGCGCGAGGAGACCTTCGGTCCGGTCGCCGCGCTGATGCGAGCCGCGGGCCCTGAAGAGGCGCTCGAACTCGCCAATGCATCCGACTACGGTCTCAGCAGCAATCTATGGACGGCGGATATCTCCCTGGCGCGGCATCTCGCGCGACGCATTCATGCGGGTGGCGTCTTCATCAACGGCATCAGCGCCTCGGACCCCCGCCTGCCGGTCGGCGGCGTGAAGCGCAGCGGATACGGGCGAGAGCTGGCCTCAGTCGGGATTCGTGAATTCGTCAACACGCAGACCGTCTGGATCGGTCCCGCCATCCAACCCGTTGCCAGTACAGTGACTGACTAGGAAGGACGCGCACCGAGGCTCGATCGACTCGGCGAGGAGACGTGAAGCGCTGCCCCGGGGAGTAACATTGTCTTCTATGAGCCTGTTTTTCGCCGCCGGGTCCGCTACCACGGAGATGTCTCGCATCGAGGTCCGGTCCAACCTGTCTCGCGCCCTCGACCAGCTTGGCCCGCGCCAAAAAGTCCTTGCCATCCCCCCCGACTTCACCCGCATGCACTCCCAGAGCGGCGCCCTCACCGAAATGGTCTGGCAGCACTACGGCGAATCCCTCTCCGACGTCCTCCCCGCGCTCGGCACCCACAGGCCCATGTCGGACAAAGAGATCGCCACCATGTTCGGTGCCACCCCGCGCCATCTCTTCCGTACTCACGACTGGCGCAACGACATCGTCACCCTCGGCGAGGTCCCCGGCGACTTCATCCACCAGGTCAGTGAAGGCAAGCTCGACTACACCTGGCCCGCACAGGTCAACAAGCTGCTCGTGCAAGGCAGCGCGTCGCGCGGTAAAGACACGGGCGGCGCTCACGATCTCATCCTCTCCATCGGCCAGGTCGTCCCGCACGAGGTCGTCGGTATGGCCAACTTCAACAAGAACATCTTCATCGGCACCGGCGGCTCCATCGGCATCCATCGCAGCCATTTTCTCGGCGCGGTCTACGGCATGGAGCGCATGATGGGCCGCGCCGATACCCCCGTCCGCAAGGTTCTCAACTACGCCAGCGAGCACTTTGCCAAAGACCTCCCCATCGTCTACGTCCTCACCGTAGTCGCCAAAAACGATGCAGGCAAGCTCGTCATCCGCGGCCTCTACATCGGCGACGACCCGGAATGCTTCGAGCTCGCCTCCGCGCTCAGCCTGCAGGTCAACTTTAAAATGATGGACCGCGAGATCAAAAAAGCCGTCGTCTTCCTCGATCCGCAGGAGTTCAAAAGCACCTGGCTCGGCAACAAGAGCATCTATCGCACCCGCATGGCGCTCGCCGACGGCGCGGAACTGATCGTCCTCGCCCCCGGTGTCCACGAGTTCGGCGAAGACGCCGCCATCGACAAGCTGATCCGCAGGTACGGCTACTGCGGCACCCCGCGCACCCTTGAACTCGTCAGGCAGGACCCCACCCTCGCCGGCAATCTCAGCGCCGCAGCCCACCTCATCCACGGCTCCAGCGAAGGCCGCTTCACCATCCGCTACTGTCCCGGTCATCTCACCAGGCAGGAGATCGAAGGCGTCCACTTCGAGTATGGCGACCTCGCCCATATGACGAAGAAGTACAATCCTGAGACTCTCAAAGATGGCTGGAACGTTATCGATGGCGAGGAGATCTTCTACATCTCGAACCCCGGCCTTGGGCTTTGGGCGTACCAGGGCCGTTTCAAAGACTAACCGGTCAGCCGTCTCCCCAGTTGCTCCCCGCATTCCTTCCCGGTATGCTGGGACGGCTGTAGCATTGGTTCGACCAGTTATGCCCCACGGTCCAGAAAGGTATGCAATGAGTGAGGGATTGAAGCTTCCAAAATTTTCGATAGGTGTCGGCGACCGGTTCGCCCATCAGGCCAAAGCGCAGCTCGCTGCCTGTATCCTGGCCGGCGACGCAGGCGTTGAGGTCGTGCCAGTCTGGAACAAGTCGAACCGCGAACATACCATCATCGGCTCCGAGCCGAGCGAGACTCGCGCCGCCGCCGATGCCGCCGTCAAGGAGCTCGGCTGGAAAAAGCCCTACTTCCTCGATGCCGACCACATCAATCTCAAGACCGTCGGCCGCTTCCTCGACCCCTGCGACTTCTTCACCCTCGACGTAGCCGACATGATCGGGCAGCCAGCCGATGAAGCTGACGTCAAAGCCTTCGTCGCCCGCCACCCGGAGCTTGTCGGCACCGTAACCATCCCCTCTATCGATGAGCCCTTCAAGACAGACGTCGCCTTCGTAACCGGTGTCGCCAATAAATTTCTAGCCGCCGTGCAGGATGCCGGACGCATCTACACCTTTCTACTCGAAAGCAAAGGCGCTGGACGGTTCATCCCGGAGGTCTCGATGGATGAGACCGATTCGCCCCAGACGCCGGTCGAACTGCTCATCATCCTCGCCGCCATTGCGGATGAAAAGATCCCCATCCAGACCATCGCGCCCAAGTTCACCGGACGCTTCAACAAGGGCGTGGACTACGTCGGTGATGTGGCGCAGTTCACCAAGGAGTTCAATGAGGATCTCGCGGCAATCGCCTTCGCGGTAAAGAAGTATGGCCTGCCCGATAACCTGAAGCTCAGCGTCCACTCCGGTTCGGATAAGTTCTCCATCTATAAAGTCGTCCACGAGGCCATCAAGCGCTTCGACGCGGGTGTGCATCTCAAAACCGCCGGAACCACGTGGCTCGAAGAGTTGATCGGTCTCGCTGAAGCCGGCGGCCCTGGCCTTGATATCGCAAAAGAGGTCTACGCTGAGGCCTACGCCCACAGCGAAGAGTTGTGCGGTCCCTATGCCAGCGTCATCGACATCGATCCTGCCCGGCTCCCGCACCCGGAAGAGGTCAACCGGTGGAGCAGCGAACAGTTCACCTCCGCCCTGCGGCACGACCAGAGCAATCAGGCGTACAACCAGAGCTTCCGGCAGTTGCTGCATGTCGGCTTCAAGGTTGCGGCTAAGATGGGGGGTCGCTACGTGTCCGCGCTCGAAGCCAATGAAGAGGTCGTGGCGCGCAACGTGACGGCCAATTTATTCGAGCGGCATATCAAGCCCGTCTTTCTGGGGTTGTAAGACTCGGCTGGGGTTGTAAGACTCGGCTCGGGCTGTAGACTCGGGAAGAGCAACCGAAAGCCAGGGGGGAGCGCGAGGCGGAATGATTGTCGTGTTGATGGGCGTAACGGGTTCAGGCAAGACCACGATTGGAACGCTGCTGGCCGAACGCACCGGCTCAACGTTCGCCGACGCCGACGACTTCCACTCGGTCGCGAATAAGGAAAAGATGGCCGCCGGTCACCCGCTGAGCGATGCGGACCGGCAGCCCTGGCTCGAAACGTTGAACCGTCTCCTCCAGGGCTGGTTGCAGTCCGGCAAAAGCGGTGTCCTCGCCTGCTCTGCCCTGAAGTCTGCCTATCGAGCTACACTGGGAGTGGGTATGCCGCCGGACGCCATACGGTTCGTCGTCCTCGAAGGCTCCAAAGAGTTGATCTCACAACGGCTTGCCGCTCGTAAGCACGCGTACATGAGCCCCACGCTGCTCGACAGCCAGTTCGCGACTCTCGAGATTCCGCCCGCTGCCCTGCATGTTGTGAACGACCGGACGCCGGACGAGGTTGTCAGCCAGATTCTGAACCAGCTTACCCCGGCCCAGAACCCGGCCCAAAAGTAACGCAAAACGAATTCAACATCAGGAGAGAGCATCTGCAATGGGGCATTCCTTATTTGATCTGACCGGCAAATCGGCCGTAGTCGTGGGTGGAACATCCGGCATTGGGCTCGCAATGGCGATTGGACTGGCCGAGGCGGGCGCCGACGTCGTGGCCAGCTCGCGCCGCGCCGAGCAGGTCGAGGAGGCCGCCAAAGCCATTGAAGCCAAGGGGCGCAGATCGCTTCGGCTCACCTCCGACGTCGGCGATCGCGCCACCCTGCAGAGCCTCCTCGACGGCACCGTCGAGCAGTTCGGCAAGGTCGACATCCTCATCAACTGCGCAGGCAAGATCAAACGCGAGCCCACCCTCACCGTCTCCGAAGAGACCTGGGACGACATCATGAACACGAATGTCACCGGCACTCTGCGCGCCTGTCAGATCTTCGGCAGGCACATGCTGGAGCGCGGCTACGGACGCATCATCAACATCGCTTCGCTCAATACCTTCGTCTCGCTCAAAGAGGTCACCGCCTACGCCGCCAGCAAGGCCGCCGTAGGCGCGCTGACTAAATCTCTGGCCGTCGAGTGGAGCGCCCAGGGAGTCACCGTAAACGCCATCGCGCCGGGAGTCTTCCGCACCGCGCTCAACCAGAAGCTGCTCGACGAAAGCGAACGCGGCAAGGAGCTGCGCATGAGAACGCCCATGGGCCGCTTCGGCAAGACCGAGGAGCTCGTCGGTTCGGCCATCTTCCTCGCCAGCGACGCCTCAGCCTTCGTTACCGGCGAGATCCTTGTAGTGGACGGCGGGTTCCTCGCCAGCGGAGTGAACCAGTAGCCTCTCTGATCCAGGCACTGTGGGCCACATGCAGGTGCGCCGCTCTTACGACCTCACCTACCGGACTGCGTGCCGTGCAACCGGCTTCGACCCCTCACGAACGCCGGGATCATGCTTACACGGCAGGATCCAAGGGTAGAGAACCGCCAGGTTGGGCGGAACGATCGTAAGAAAAAGCAGAAAAATCCCCACCATCTCCGGAATGTGCAGCGACCTGTGGTCTTGCAGGTAATAGGCCAGCAGGCCGAGCAGGACAAGAGTCACGCCGATGACGGTACGCGCAAGGGGCTTAGCCCAGGGCTTCTGATCGTTAGGAAGCATCTCTCCGTCCGCCTTTCGTCACGCACAATGGTCCGAAACCATGCAAGCCCCGCTCGTCAGCGACCGTGGGACGAGGCACGTGCGATCAGTACGGCACTATAAGCCGCGCCGAAGCCATTGTCTATATTTACGACAGACACATTGGGAGAGCAGGAGTTAAGCATCCCCAGCAGCGCCGCTGCTCCGGCAAAGCTCGCTCCATATCCCACCGAAGTCGGCACCGCGATCACCGGCACGCCCACCAGTCCTCCCACCACGCTCGGCAGCGCCCCTTCCATGCCTGCGCACACGATAATCACGTCAGCCGTAGACAGGGCCTCACGTTGCGAGAGCAGGCGATGCAACCCGGCCACACCCACGTCGTAGATCCGGCTCACCTTCACATTGAAGAGCTCCGCCGTCACCGCCGCCTCTTCCGCCACCGGCTGGTCGCTCGTCCCCGCGCTCAGGATGGTAACGTGCCCCTTCGGCTCCCCCGCGACAGTCTGCCGCAGGGTAATCGTCCGCGCCTGCGCAGAGTAGATCGCCGCCGGTGTAGTCGCCAGCACCGCCTCCGCCGTCGCAGCATCGGCCCGCGTAGCCAGAACGTCAGTCCCGGCGGCAGCCATCCGCGCGAAGATCTCCGCCGTCTGCTCCGGAGCCTTCCCCTGCGCATAGATCACCTCGGGCAGCCCGATGCGCAGCGCACGATGATGATCGATCCGCGCATGGCCAATGTCTTCGTAGGTAATGTTCGCCAGCCGCGCCGCCGCATCGCCCGCGGTCACCATGCCAGATTCAACAGCGGCAAGCAGCTCCAGAAGCGTGGTCTTTGTCATGAGGTGAGGCTTGCCGCAGGCAGAATATCCACCAGCCCCTCGTTCATCGACCCAGTCCGGTAGCCTTGCGTGTCCAGCGCGATGTAGAGGAATCCAAGTGGACGCAACGCCGCCGTGATGCTATCGAGCGCATCCAGACTGAGCGCCCCGGCCAGCTCACTCCGCGCAATCTCAATGCGCGCAAGCTCCCCGTGGTGCCTCACCCGTACCTGCCGGAACCCAAGGTCGTGAAGCGCCGCCTCTGCCTGTTCCACCTGCGACAGATTCTCTCGCGTCACCGGCCGCCCATACTCGATCCGCGAAGACAGGCACGCCGAAGCCGGTTTGTCCCACACCGTCAACCCCGCGCGCCGTGCCAGCGACCGTATCTCCGCCTTCGTCAGCCCAGCCGTCACCAGCGGCGCGACCGCGTGATGCTGCGCCGCCGCCTGCTGTCCCGGACGGAACTCCCCTCGGTCGTCCAGGTTCATCCCATACGCAATCTGCTCGAAGCCCAGCGCCGCCCTCGCCTCTTCCATCTGGGTAAACAGCTCGTCCTTGCAATGGAAACAGCGCTGCGAATCGTTACGCCGGTAATCCGGGCTATCCAGTTCGTTCGTCTGCAAAATCTGCGTGCGAATCCCATGTTCGGACGCGAAGCCCAGCGCCGCCGCAAGCTCTGCGCGCGGCAGGGAAGGGGAGTCGGCGATCACCGCCAGCATCTGCTCCCCCAACGCCTGATGCGCGGCATAGGCTAGAAACGCAGAATCCGTACCCCCCGAATAGGCCACCAGCACCGAACCCATCTCCCCCAGGGCGCTCAGCAGCAGATCGTATTTTTGTTCAAGTTCCATCACTTCAGATTGTAGGACACGCATTTCCCCCTCCGCGTTGCCGTCGCCCCAAATCCCCGTCCCAATCACACAAGGCTGCCCACCCAGCCGCCGCAGCGCAGAGATCCCTGCATTCGCCATTGCAGTTATCCGTCCTTAATCGTTTTGCAGCCTTCATCCGTGTTCCTCCGCGTCCATCCGCGGTCGGCCTTTTTGCCTCTGATCGCTGTCATCGGTGTCAATCGGTGGTAAGCCTTCCTCAACCGGTTGCCAAACCAATCCAGCCCTACAATATCCCCATGCTCCGTGTACCCTACGCCACACTGCACGACGCCCTCACCAGGGCCATGCAGCACCTGGGACTAGCGCCCGAACGAGCCGCCCTCAGCGCCCGCCTCTTCGCCGAGACCACCCGCGACGGCGTCTACACCCACGGTCTCAATCGCTTCCCGCGCTTCGTCGCCATGGTCCGGAACGGCAGCATCGACATCCACGCCGAACCCACCAGAGCTACCGGCTTCGGCAGCCTGGAACGTTGGGACGGACATCGTGGCGTGGGCAATCTCAACGCCTATGCCGCCATGCAGCGTGCCATCGCGCTCGCAAAACAGCACGGCATCGGCGGCGTGGCGCTGGCCAACACCAACCACTGGATGCGCGGCGGAAGCTACGGCTGGCTCGCCGCCGAATCCGGCCTCTTCGCCCTCTGCTGGAGCAACACCCTCACCAACCTTCCCGCCTGGGGCGCAGCCACTCCCAACCTCGGCAACAACCCCCTCGTCATCGCCATCCCCCGCCCCGGCAGTCAGGGAGCCCATGTCGTCCTCGACATGGCGATGTCCCAGTTCTCCTACGGAACCCTCGCCGCCTACAGCAAACTCGGCGACCCCTTGCCGGTAGCCGGAGGCTTCGACGCTGCAGGCAACCTCACCCGCGATGCCGCCGCCATCGAGGCCTCCCAGCGCGCTCTCCCCGTAGGCTATTGGAAGGGCTCAGGCCTCTCGCTCGTCCTCGACATGCTTGCCGCCATGCTCTCCGGAGGCCTGGCCACCCACCAGCTCGCGCTCGACCCCTCCCGCGAAACCGGCCAATCGCAGATCTTCCTCGCCATCGACCCCGCCGCCATCTCCAACCCGGACGAACTTACCCGGATTGGCGACGGTATCCTGGCCTCGCTGCGCCAGGCCACCCCCGTCGACCCATCCAGGCCCGTCCGCTATCCCGGCGAAGAAACCCTGCGCCTGCGCGAAGAAAACCTCCGCCTCGGCATCCCCGTAGACCCGGAGATCTGGCGAAGCATCGTCATCTAGGCAGTATCGACATATAGCCTGATATAGCCTGTTCGCAAGAGATTGATTTATAAGAAGTGTCATCCTGAGCGAAGCCTCTCGCAGTTTTATCGCGAGAGGCGCAGTCGAAGGACCTGCGGTTTACTCTCACAGAGCCATACTCTTTTACCCGATTTACAGCTTTTACCCGATTTACAGACCGATCGCTCGCAAACACCTCGCCTTATATGTCGATACAACCTAGCAATCATGCGGGGTCATTTCGCCTTGGGTGCGGACGAACTGCGGGCATCTTCAAACACCTGCTTCGAATGTTCCTGCGCCTCCCGCGAATGCTCATGCGCCTGCTGCGAGAGCTCATGCGCGGTCATATGATCGCCCTTGCCATGGGCAGTCGCTGCGGCTTGGTGGGCGTGTGCGGCCTTGTTATGAAACTCTGCGGCGCGGTCGTGTGTACTCTGCGGCATATTGTTTTTTCCTCATTCCGTTCGATGCAAATTCAGAACGCCTGAATAACTCGTCGCACCAGGTTCTCGATCGGTGTCATCGGTGAGAATCCGTCATCGGTGAGAATCGGTGGCAGGCATTTCCTGTTTCAAAAATCGCCTCACCGCCCCATCCATCCGCCGTCCACCGTCACAACCGTCCCGGTCACGTAGTTGCTCGCCGCGGAGCTGAGATAAAGCGCCGCCCCCGCAATGTCCTCCGGCTGTCCCCATCGCCCCGCCGGAATACGCTCCAGAATCTGCCGGTTCCGCGCCTCATCCGCCTGCAGCGCCTCCGTATTGGAGGTGCTGAAGTAACCCGGCGCGATCGCATTTACCTGGATTCCCTTCGGCGCCCACTCATTGGCCAGCGCCTTGGTCAGTTGCGCCACTCCACCCTTGCTGGCCGCATACGCAGGCACCCGGATCCCGCCCTGGAAGCTGAGCAGCGAGGCGATATTCACGATCTTTCCCGCGCTCTGTCCCGGCGTACTCCCCCGCGAGATCATATCCCGCGCCGCCAGTTGCGAGAGCTGAAACACGCTGGTCAAATTCACCTGCAGCACCTGCTGCCAGTCCGCGAGCGTCACCTCCTCCGCGGCCGCCCGCAGAATCGTTCCCGCATTGTTGATCAGGATATCGACCCGCCCAAACCTCTTCTTCACCTGCGAAAAAAGCTCTTCAGCCCCCGCCTCGGACGATAGGTCCGCGCGAAACGCCGCAGCCTCTCCGCCTAGAGCGCTGGCCGTCTCCGTCGCGGCGCGCCTGTTCCCATGGCAGGCCACCGTGGCCCCGGCCTGTGCGAGGCCCATCGCAATCGCGGCCCCCAGGCCGCTCGCGGAGCCGGTAACCAAGGCAATCTTGCCCTCAAGACGGAAGAGATCGAGAATGTTTCCAGACATACTTGGCATCGTTAGCTCAATGTACGTGGTGCCGCGCCACGGGAGCAACTCCCCTCGACCACCGCCGGGCATTGACGGTCGCTACCGCGTTTCGTATGGTTGGGGAATCGTTTCAAGGAAGACATCAGCCTCCAAAGGAGCATCACGATGCCGCGAAGGATCACAGGCGTTGCAGGTTTGGTTGCACTCTCGCTCGGCGTGGCGCTCGCACCCGTCGCATGGACGCAAGGTCCGGCAGCGTACCAGACACCGTCGGCGTCCCAGACACCGTCGGCACCCCAGACACCGTCGGCACCCCAGACACCGTCGGCATCCCAGACACCCGCAACCGCGGCCATGGTGGACCTGATCACCCCGGCCGACCTCGCGCGTCAGGGCGCAGAGCAGCTCCAGAAGGCAAAGGCCAGCGCCAGCGGAACCTCCGGCGTCACACTCGCAAAATATCCCGGCCACTACACCATGATCACCGCCCGAACCAAAAGCGGCGGCGCCGAGGTCCACCGGTATTTCTCGGACTTCCTCATCGTCCTCGACGGCGAAGGCACCGAACTCACCGGCGGCACCGTGATCGAACCCAAGGAGAGCGCCAACGGCGAGACTCACGGCCTCCGTCTCGAAGGTGCGACCCCTCACCCGCTCCACACGGGAGACATCATCCACATCACCGCCGGAACCCCGCACCAGGCCATCGAAGCTCCAGGCCAGACCATCACCATCCTCGTCATCAAAGCCGAAACCCCTGCGGCGATGGCCAGCGAAGCCGCAGCCGCCAGGTAGGGGACGCTCCGGTAGCGGATGGCCAGGTCATCCAGCCTAGGCAGTATCGACATATAGTCTGTTCGCAAGAGATTGATGTATAAGAAGTGTCATCCTGAGCGACGCCTCTCGCAGTTTTATCGCGAGAGGCGCAGTCGAAGGACCTGCGGTTTACTCTCACAGGGCCATTCTCTTTTGCCCGATTTACAGCTTTTACCCGATTTCCAGACCGATCGCTCGTGAACACCTCGCCTTCTATGTCGATACAACCTAGAGGTCCGTCCGCAGAGGCTTACGTACTCCACACCCGTTATCGAACCAGACTGTGCACCTTAGCGCGCCACGTCTTCCCGCCTCGCATCTGCATCGCGCCAACTCGCCCGCATCCGTACAATAGATTCCAGGCAGTTCAAATCTTCGGAGTTCCCCGTTGCAGCCGTTTCCACCCCCGCCGCCCCCACCCCCGCCGCCTCCACCCCGCACCGACCGTGCGCTTCAGCTTGCGCTCTTCATAACCTCCATCGCGTGGATACTCTGCTCGCAGGCACTCGCCGCGAGCGCGGCCCAGGGCATCGCCTTCCGCTTCCTTCTTCTGCCGGAGCGCCCTCTGCTCTCCGCTTTCTTCTTCCTCTTCCTGCTTGCCGTAGGCTTCTCTCTCCTCCAGGCGCTCTCTCAACGTCACGGCAGCCTGCGCGACCTTCTCGGGCTCCCCCGCCGCCCCACTGCTCGCCGGGAGTGGGCTCTTGGGGCCGCAATAGGCTGGGGAAGCCTCGTTCTGGCCATTCTTCCGATGGCGCTCGCCGGTGCCCTGCAGGTCAACTTCTGGACTGCCCCGCGCTCGTTCTGGCTCCTCCTGCTCAACCTCGCCACCCTCGCCGTCGCCGCCCTCGCGGAAGAGGTTGCGTTTCGCGGATTTCCGTACCGCCGCCTCATTCGAGCCATCGGCCCTGTCGCCGCCACTATCGTCATGTCGCTGTCGTTCGGGCTCCTCCACACCCTCAACCCCGGTGCCACCCTCGCCAGCGTTCTGGTCACCAGCCTGGCCGGCCTGCTGCTCTCCATCGCGTGGCTCCGCACCCATGGCCTGTGGCTGGGATGGGGCCTGCACTTCGCCTGGAACGCCAGCATGGGCCTGCTCTTTGGCCTTCCCATCAGCGGCATCGCCGACTTCTCCACGGTCGTTCAGACCCGCGTCTTCGGCCGCCTCGCACTCACCGGCGGAGACTACGGGCCGGAGGGCGCACTCTTCACCGCCATCGTTCTCCTGCTCGCCATCGCCGTGCTCGTCCGCGTCACGCGCGACTACGCCTGGCACTACACCTTCGTGCCGATCGTCCCCGCAGGCTACCCCATGGAGGCCCCGCCGCCCGCCGCTCACGTCGCCATGGAGCAGCAGGCAAGGCCCGCACCACCCCCACCCCTGGTCCAGATCCTTCCCTCAACCCCGCAATCCCGCTCCGTCTCCGACGAGCCGAACTCCTGACCGGATCCCTGACCGGCTGCCGGCCACTTCAATCGAGACGGCCGGGACCTCCGCCCGAAATAAAGTTCGCTTTCGTGGCGCGATCCCAGTTGCCGAACAGCGTCCTGCAATTTGTCCAGTTTTGCCATGAATCCACCACACTCCGCACAAACTTAACCACGTTTTGCAGCACGTTATTGCGGAAATACCCAAACAAACGTCGTATTCACCACACCGCAAAAAACTGAAGAGTTCGATGCATCGAGCAGGTTTGGCTCTTGTCAAAAACAGAAATAAAGAGCAAGCTGTTGGGTATCTGAGGTCCTCCCATGACACTCAAACTCTTCCACTCAACCCTCTTCTGCTCTCTGCTGGCGGTCTCCGCCTCCACCGCCTGCGCCCAGGTCTTCGTCGTAGGCGAACGGTCCGCCACTGCCGACATCGCCACCGACTTCAAGCCCACCAGCCTCGCCCTGCCCACCACGAAGATGACCGAACGCGGTCGCCGCGAGCTCATCCGCAATCTGGAAGCCGAGCAGGGATTCGCTCACCGAGCCCTGCCCCTGGGAGCCGGCCTCACCTTGCGTGCCAACGGTCCGCTTACGGCGAACCCCAATGAATACAAGAAGATGATCTTCGAAAAGGGCCAGTCCGCCGCGCCCGGCGACCGCGTCGTGGTCACCGCACTCGAGATCAAACCCGACCGCATCATCGTCGACTTGAACGGCGGACCGTATCTTAAACACCGCTTTCTCCGCCACATCAGCCTCAACGACGCCCCCGTTGCCGCCGACAACGGCGAACGCGCCACCGGCTCCCGCATAACCCTTCTCTTCGAGGGCCCCGTTCCCGAGGTCTCCGCTCCCGAGGTCAAATCGCTTCTCGAACCCATCATCGACTTCAGCGTGAAATCCACCGAGCAGGCCTATGCCGACACCCTCCCGCCAACGCTCAAGGAATCCATTGCAGCCCATGAAGTGCTCGTCGGAATGAATCACCGGATGGTTCTGGCAGCCATGGGCGCTCCCGAGAGCAAGA
The DNA here is from genome assembly GCA_965277575.1 of Edaphobacter sp. GTDB lineage: Bacteria > Acidobacteriota > Terriglobia > Terriglobales > Acidobacteriaceae > Edaphobacter. The sequence goes on along the minus strand of CBDIDK010000002.1, from coordinate 445,844 downwards.
TACGCGACCAGCCGACGGGTGACCCGAACGGGGGGCGAAGTGAGGAGTGGATCTTCGGCCATGTTCCGCAAACCGTTCGCTTTGTGCGCTTTGTAGGAGATCGTGTAATCGTGGTTGAGATCGCTGTCCTCGGCAAACCCATTGAAATTCACGACAAAGACGAGCTTGGCGACTTCAATCCGCCTATGCCCACGCGCGAAGTCGCAATGGGCGATAAGGCCCCGGATGACGCCCATGGTTCAACATCCCCGGCCCCCACGTTGCGCAAACCCGGAGAGCCCGTGCCGGCCGGTGGTTCGGATAAAGTGCAGTTTCCGGTCACTCCCAAGGCCCTGCCTTCTTCCTCTCCATCAAGCCCATCGAGCTCAAAACTTGCCGGTGAAACGCCCTCAAGTTAGCTTTCCGCGGAAGATCGCACGCTCTCGTGTAAACTTGATAAGAGCCTCAATCGCAGCTCTTCTCCTTGGATTTCCGCGGCCTGTGCCCGAGACAATCTTCCCCGAGAAGTTCCATATGAGTGGATGCTAAGTATCTGAGAAGGAAGCGGATATCGAAGCATCCGGCACGCGAGCCGAAACCTTTGAAACCAGGAGAACAGGAATTATGGCGAAGATTGCCAAGACAGGCGACCGGAAGAAGGTCATGGATACGAACAAGAGCACGGATTGTCCGAAGTGCTCCAAACCGACCCGCATCGTGAAGCGGGTGAAGGACCGTGAGCGTGGCATACCGGGCGGGGTTTATATCTCCTGCTCGGCCTGCGACTTCTTCGAGAAGCTCTAAAACTCCCATTCCAGATTTCATCTAAAACGAGGAGCCTTTCCGGGCTCCTCGCCGTATGTGGTGGAATGCATGGCAAAGCTGGGAGATGGAAGACCGTCGTCTGGCGGCTGAAGTTTGCGCCACGGTTTGTAACTATCTTTTTGTGAGCGAGCCTGGGACGGCTGCGGCGTGGGTGATTTCATCTAGGATGGCTCGTGCCGCGGAGGCAGGATCGGCTGCCCGGGTGATCGGGCGGCCTACGACGAGCATGGATGCGCCCTGAGCGATGGCGGCAGCAGGGGTCGCGATGCGCCTCTGGTCTCCAATGGGAGATCCGGCGGGGCGGATGCCGGGAATGACAAGCATCGCGTCATCTCCCAGTTCTGAGCGTAGTGTAGCGACCTCTTCGGCGGAGCAGACCATTCCGTCGATCCCCGCGGCCTGGGCCAGCCTCGCCAGCCGGAGGACCTGTTCGGCGGGTGACGCGGCTATACCGATTCCGGACAGCTCGTTGGCGTCCATGCTGGTCAGGACAGTGACGGCGAGCAGTCTTGGAGCGCCGGGAGCGGAGGCTGCTTCGGCCGCTGCAGAGAGCATTGCGGAGCCTCCGCTGGCGTGAACGGTCAGCAGGGAGGCGCCGGCGCGGGTGGCTGAGCGGATGGCACCGGCAACCGTGTTTGGGATGTCGTGAAGCTTGAGATCGAGGAAGACATCGAAGCCTCGTTGCCGCAGCTCCTGGACGAGGCCATTGCCGGCGATGTAGTAAAGCTCCATCCCAACCTTGAACCATTGGCAGGTGTCGCCGAGGCTGTCTACCAGGGCGAGCGCCTGCTGGGCGTCCGGCAGGTCCAGGGCGATCGCCAGGCGGTTCTTCGGATCGAGGCTTGCAGCCGCTTGCTTTGAGCGTTCCACGCCTTCCAGTCTAGTAGGCATGTGCGCCGCGTGCCACGGGGATGGCCTCTCTCTGCGACCGCCAGGGTGTGCGGAGAAGTGCATCGAGGTTGCGTCCAGGTGCGGGAGGGACGCAAGCGACGGGAATGGCATCGTATGGAGATGTCTTCAGACGTGTTCTAGACCAAAGGCCCGTTCTCTACACCGCGTCGCGATATACGATACTGAATTTATGAGACTGACTGCTATGCGAATGTTTTTTTCAGCTTTTCTGATGGTGGTTCTTTGCGGGGCGGAGGCGTTGCTTTGCGCGCAGGCACCCGCCGCAGCTCCTCCGGCGACTTCGGACGAAGCGGGAACCGCCTCGGCGATCCTGCGGCCGGCTCTGGACACGCTGCAGCAGACTCTGGACATGCTGCAGCCAAACCGATGGAAGACCTCTGGAGCTGTTCGGGATGCGACTGAGGCGAACGTAAGCTCGATTCGCCGGGACGTGGAGACGACGCTGCCGCCGCTTCTGGCTGCGGCGGACCAGGCGCCCGATTCAGTAACAAGCGTCCTGCCCGCCTTCCGCAACGTTGAAGCGCTATATGATGTGCTGCTGCGCGTGACCGAGATCGGCAGACTCTCGGCGCCAAGTCAGCAAAGTGCGGCCCTGGAAGAGGCAATGACGAGCCTGGAAGGGGGGCGGCGCGCATTGGGGGATCGGATTCAGACAGCCGCATCGGCCCAGGACCAAAGGGTGCGGGACCTGCAGGCCGCGGCTCATGCTGCTGTTGCGACTCCAGCTCCCGTTGCCGTCCCTGTATGCCCTGCGCCAGCCCCTGTAAAGAAGCGCAAGCCGCACGCCAAGCCTGCGCCGAAGCCGGCAGCGCCCACGCCCGGTCCTCAGGCCGACCCGACTGCTCCGCACTAATGCCGGGAATCACGCCTGGGTGTGCGGCTTCTTCCCGGTTCGCTGAGGCGGGGTAAAATTTTAGAAGTGCGCACGGGGTGATGGTGGCGATTGTTGCGGGAGTGGACTTCGGTACGTTGAGTGTTCGGGTGACGCTGCTGCACAGCGCGCGCGGCCGGCTCGGGATGGCTTCTGCCGAGTATCCGCTGGAGCGACGGCGCGGCGATCCCGACTTCGCCACGCAGAGCCATCGGGACCAGATGGAGGCTCTGGTTCGTGCGATGCGGCAGGTGATCGAGGAGAGCGGCGTGCCGGGCGAAGAGGTGGCTGCAATTGCGCTCGATACGACAGGTTCGAGCGTGATTCCGGTGGACGCTGCCATGCAACCGCTGGATGATTATTATCTCTGGTGCGATCACCGTGCGCATGAAGAAGCGCGGGAGATTACGGAGCTTGCGCTGGCCGAAGACCTGGAGGCGATCCACTGGTGTGGGGATACGTATTCGCACGAGTGGGGCTTTGCGAAGCTGCTGCATTGGCTGCGGCACAATCCGGAGAAGCGTGCGCGGTTTGCGACGGCGCTCGAGCATTGCGACATGGTGGCCGCGACGCTGACAGGCATTACCGATCCGGTGAAGGTGAAGCGCAGCGTGTGTGCGATGGGGCACAAGTGGATGTGGAATCCGAAGTGGGGAGGGCTGCCGCCGCAGGAGTTCCTGTCGAAGGTGGACCCGTTGTTCGAGGGGATTCGGGAGAAGATCGGCGGGGAGTATCTGACGTCCGACTGTGTTGCCGGAACGCTCTCAGAGGAGTGGGCCGCGCGGTTGGGATTGAAGGCGGGCATTCCGATTCCTACGGGAGCGTTTGACGCCCACTGGGATGCGATAGGAGCGGGCTGCCGCGAAGGCGATGTGGTGAACGTCGTCGGGACCTCGACCTGTATTATCGCAATGGCGAAGGAGACGGAGCTGGTGCCGGGCGTGTGCGGTGTGGTGCCGGGCAGCGTTCATCCTGGCTATACCGGGATTGAAGCGGGGCTGTCGGCGACCGGGGATATCTTCGAGGCGATCGCACGGCGGGCGGGGGTGAAGGTCAGGGAGCTGGCTGAGGGGCTGGAAGAGTACAGGGCTGGGCAGACGGGGCTGCTGCGGCTGAGCTGGGATAATGGCGACCGGACGGTGCTGGTGAACCCGGAGCTGGGAGGCGTGACGTTCGGGTGGAACCTGATGCACACCGCCAAGGACGAGCTCTTCGCCGCGATCGAGGGCACGGCGTTTCATACGCGCATCATCCTGGAGCGTATGGCGGAGCATGGCGTTCCGGTGGAGCGGGTGATCAATGCGGGCGGGATTCCGCAGAACAATGCCGTGCTGAACCAGATCTATGCGGATGTTCTGGGTAAGCCTGTGCTGGTACCGGACGGGGTGCCTACAAGCCTGGGTTCGGGAATCTTCGCGCTGCTGGCGGCGGGGGCGTTCAAGACCGTGGAGGAGGCGCAGGCGGCGGTGTGCCTGCCGTACCGAACGTATGCTCCGCAGGCTGGCGCGGTTGCGATCTATAACGAGCTTTATGGGCTCTATCGCAGGGTCTATTTTGCACTTGGGCAGACTGCTGCGGAGGCTGTGCCGCTGGGCATGGTGCTGCCGGAGTTGAGACGGATCGCGATGGCTGCGCGCGTGTGAGTTTATACAGCGGGGGCGACGGACGTTTAGCAGCTACAAAGCTGTCCTGCCGGACGGGCCCACTGCGCGTGGTGCGGGCACTTCGTGCCCTTGTATACCGGTGTTGACAACCTCTGCTGCGCTGGCCCTCCCGTTGGTCGGGATCAAGTGGAAATCCGCTAGTCCCCGCCTGTGTTGATGGTCGGATTGGCGGCCAGGAAAACCCTCGCGATCGTGCCGTGTGCCGCGCCGCTTGTACTGCTAGTCAGTTTTATCGTTCCGCCGTGTTTGTTGATGATCCCGCGGCTGACCCAAAGCCCGAGGCCTGTGCCATGCTCTCCTTTGGTGGTGAAGAAAGGCTGAAACAACCGTGATTGCATCTCGTCCGGGATCCCCGCGCCGTTATCGAAGATCAGCACGGTGGCTCCTGCCGGCAGCTTCTGTCCGGCATCATCGGTTCCATGCGGCTGCGGTTCGATGCGGATGTGGACCGCTCCACCCGCTCCACCCGCCTCCGCCGCCTCTGCCGCATTCGTAATCAGGTTCGTGAATACCTGGCGCAGCTCGGCAGGAAACGCGGCCACTGTAACGGCAGGCGGCAGCTCGGTAGACAGGGACACCCCCAGTTCGCCAAACCATCTCTCCATCAGCAGCAGGATCTCCTCCAGCATCTCGCGAAGGTCGACCGGAACCGGCGCCTTCGACTCCCGGTACAGGCCAAGCATTGCGCGGCTGATCTGGGTCACGCGTGCCAGCTCCTGTTGCGCCATCTCCATAAACTGCTTCGACTCCGCTTCATCCGCGCTGTTGCGCATCAGGTAAAGCAGGTTTGAAACGGAGTCGAGCGGATTGTGGATCTCATGCGCTATGGTTGCCGCCAACCTTCCCGCAACAGCGAGCTTTTCGTTCGCAACCAGCGCCTCCTGGGTCTTGCGCTCACGCGTGATGTCGCGAAAGACCACCACCGTGCCAGTCCGGTTGCCGGCCTTATCGAGAATGGGGGAGCCACTGTCGGCGACATCGAGCTCCGTCTTATCCTTGCGAATCAGCATCATTCGGGCCGCGCCGGAGCTCCCGGCGACCCCGCCGTCTCCGCCACCCTCGACGCCGCTGTCCAGCCGCTTGATCTTCGCGCCGAGCTTCTCCACAGGTTCGCGCGTGGTCTCATTCACGATGGAAAGGACCTCTTCGAGCGGCCTGCCTGTGGCCTCAGCCTGGCTCCACCCGGTCAACCTCTGGGCCACGGGATTCATCATCTGCACGCATCCTTCGGCGTTGCAGGTAATCACGCCGTCGCCGATCGATTCGAGCGTGGTCCGAAGCTGCTGCTCGGACCCGAACAGCTCTTCGGCTCGGTCTCCCAGCACCTCCAGCGAGTTCCGGTAGGCCGCGGAGACCGCACGCAACTGGCTGCGCGTGAACAAGCCGATCACCACACCCATACTTAGCGCAAGGCCGAGCAACGCCACCAGCATGGTGTGCACCTGACGATGCCAAAGGGCGATCCGGTTCTTCCGCTGGCCCTCCGCGCCATGGTTGATGGCGGCTAGATCCTGCCGGATCTTGTCCATCAATGCCTTCCCGTACAGATTCAGATCGGCGTCGGTGGTCTGCCCGCCAGCCTTCACCGTCGCGATCAAAGGCAGCGCGAACGCATCTCGCCATGTCTGGTATTCGCCCTCGAGATCCTGTATGTAGAGCTTCTGATCGGCATCGGCGCCCGCTACGGCTTCCAGCCGCTCGAACTCCGCCGACACCTGTCTTTCGGCTTCGAAGAAGGGTTGCAGGAAACGGTCATCGCCGGTGGTCTCATATCCCCGCAGGCCGGATTCCTCGTCCGCCATCAGCTTCTCTACCATGGTTGCCTGGGAGATTCGGGCGTCCGAGTCCTGAATCAGGGTGACCGTCCGATTCGCGCCCCGGATCTGCACGTAGAGCGCGCCCGCGATGACCAGCAGCGCGATAATGGGCAGAAGGAAGACCTGCCGGAGGATGCTGTTGAATTTACGTAAGTTCACAAGACTCTCATCGCCGCACTTCTTTCTTATGATGCGATGATGGGCTGCAGAAGCTGGTCCAGCTTGTTCAGCAGAAGGTCGGCGCCTTCGCCTTTGGTCATATATAAGTCAACCAGGTCCGTCACTTCGGCCGGCAGACCGATATAGGCTGAGAGCAGCAGGATAGGGATCCTGGGCTTGATCTCGCGCATCCTGGCAGCGACCTCTCCCCCGTGCATGCCCGGCATGGAGTAGTCGAGAATCACAACCTCGATCGGCTCTTTTGCGAAAATTTCCAGTCCGAGCGTCCCATTCAGCGCGGTCGCCACGCGATATCCGGCACGCTCCAGGAGGATCTTGCGGACCTGCAAACCGACTACTTCGTCATCCACGCACAGGACGAGATGGGATTGCTTTTCCATAGATCTCAGCAGGAGGACTCCCAGGAATTTTTTCTAGACTACATGAATGTAGCTGGTTCCGGCGATTTAGAATCGGACTCGATCCTTCAGCTTGATCAATCTCTCGATAATGGTTCAGAAGACAGCAGTCAGGGTTCGTACCATCCGCCAATCCATGATTCATCCTCTATTCGCAAACTTTACACCCGGTTACGCTAACCTGATAGAAACACTGTCGCAAACCGAGGATTACAAATTTGAGTCAGACAATCTTTGTGTTGGAAGACGATGCGGACATCTCCCGCCTTGTCCAATACCATCTGGAGGGCGCGGGCTTTACCGTCCAGCCGTATGTCACCACGGGCCATATCGTGGCCGACGCCGAGAGGCAGCCGCCCGCACTCTTTCTGCTCGACATTATGGTTCCCGGTGGCGACGGGCTCGACCTGTGCCGCAGGCTGCGTCAGAATCCCACGTTGAGCATCGTCCCCATCATCTTTCTTACGGCGCGCGCAGCGGAGAACGACCGTGTGCATGGCCTCGAGGTCGGCGCCGACGATTACATCACCAAGCCCTTTGCCACACGGGAGCTGGTCGCCCGCGTCAAGGCCGTTCTGCGGCGCTTCGAGCGTCCCACTACTCCGTCGCTCGTCAAATTCGACGATATCGAGATCGATGCCAATGCCATGCAACTGCGGGTGCGCGGCGAGCTGGTCACCACGACCGCCACCGAGTTCCGGCTGCTCGACTACCTGGCCCGCCATCCCGGCCGGGTCTTCAGCCGCGATCACCTGCTCGACGCAGTCTGGGGCGACGCCCGCTTCGTCACTCCGCGTTCGGTCGACGTCTATGTCCGCCGCATTCGCGAAAAAATCGAAGCCGACGCAGAGACGCCGCGCTATCTCAAGACCATGCGTGGCGCCGGCTACCGTTTCGAGATCCCGAAGGCGGAGAATTCCAAATCCGAGCTATCGAGAACGACACTGGTGTAGGCGCGGAGATCTTCCTGTGGCGCGTAGCCTTTTCTTCTCTTTTTTTATCCGTATCGCTATTGCCCTGGCCTTAGTCGCGCTTATGCGGGTCTGGTTCACCCCGCGCGGCTGGATTCCGGGAATCGTGCTGGTCATCGCCTGGGCAGCCATCAATGCCTTTCTTCTCACCCGTTCCGTGCGGCGCAACATAGACCGGCTCCAAAGGTCGACCGACGCCATTCCGGATCGTAAGGTCGAGCTGTCGGAGCAGCACTACAGTGACTTCGACGGCCTGGCCAGAGCCATCTCCCACACGTCCGGTCACGTGGAGCGCTTCCTGTCTACCGCCGCCGAAAGCCGGCGCGAACTCGAGGCCATGATCGACAGCATGCAGGACGCCGTCGTCGCAGTCGATACGGCCGGGCGCATCCAGTGGACAAACCAGCGGATGCAGCGGCTCATCCCGGGCGCGTCGGTCAGCAGCGCCGTCCGCATCGGCCACTCCATCGTCCAGACCATCCGGGACCCTGACGTCCTCGAATGCGTCCGGAACGCCCTAGAGGAGCGCGTCATCAGCGAACGCCGCTCCACCTCGCTCCTGCCCGGACGCATCTTCGAGGTCAGCGCCTCCCCCATGCCCGGAGGAGGCGCCGTCGCCGTCTTGCACGACATCACACGCATCGAGCAGGTCGAGCGCACCCAGCGGGACTTCGTCGCCAACGTCTCCCACGAGCTGCGCACCCCGCTCACCTCCATCACCGGCTACGTCGAAACCCTGCTCGACCATGAAGCCTCGCTCAGCCCGCAGGCCCGCGACTTCCTCAGCACCATCCTCAAGAACGCCACCCGCATGAACCGTCTCACCGAAGACCTGCTCGTCATGGCGCGGGTCGAGTCCTCCGAGCAGGAGCTGCACCCCGGTCCGGTCCCCGCCGACATCCTGGTTCGCGACGCCGTCCAGGCCATGAGCGGTCTGGTGCAGGACGCCGACGCCGTTCTCGAAATCGGCCCGACCACCAGGGCCGAAGTCTTTGCCGATACCGACGCCATCCTCCAGGTCCTCAGCAATCTCATCGAAAATGCCGTCAAGTACGGACAGGCCGGAGCCGGGTCCCAGTGCCGCGTCGTGGTCAGCGCGCTTGAGATCGCCGAACCCGCTCCCGCCGTCGAGTTCCGCGTCCGGGACTTCGGCCAGGGCATCGCCTCTGAGCACCTCGGACGCATCTTCGAACGCTTCTATCGCGTCGACAAAGCCCGCTCCCGCGAGTCCGGTGGCACCGGTCTGGGGCTCGCCATTGCACGTCACATGGTGCAGTCCCAGGGCGGTACGATTCGCGCCGAAAGCGAGCTCAACGCCGGCAGCACCTTCATCTTCACTCTCCCGCTGGCTCCCACCGCATTGAAATGATTATGTTTTTGCCGTTTTCACTGCGATGTAACTTTGCCGTAACAATCCCCCATCACACTCATAGCTGAACCTCACTGACAAAAGTGACTGCTTTTACAATTTAGGGGGACGAGTGAAACTGAAAGTCATTGCAGCAGGCGTATTGGCGCTCATGGCCGCAGGAGCCAGTGCACAGAACATCAACGGAGCAGGAGCCACCTTTCCCTATCCCATCTACTCCAAGTGGTTCAGCGAATACAGCCAGCTGCATCCCAACGTGAAGATCAACTACCAGTCCATCGGCTCGGGCGGGGGCATCCGCCAGGTCACGGAGGGCACGGTCGACTTCGGAGCCAGCGACGGCCCCATGACCGACGATCAGCTCAAATCCGCCAAAGTAAAGGTGATGCATATCCCCACCGTGCTCGGCGCGGTCGTCCCGGTCTACAATCTTCCCGGCGTCGACAAAGACCTCAACTTCTCCGGCGACGTCATCGCGGACATTTATCTCGGTACCATCAGCAAATGGAACGACCCACGCATCGCCAAGGATAATCCCGGCGTCAACCTGCCCGACAAGTCGATCCTGCCCGTCTACCGCTCCGATGGAAGCGGAACGACGTACATCTTTACCGACTACCTCTCCAAGGTCAACCCTGAATGGGCTACCAAGGTCGGCAAAGCCACCTCGGTCAAATGGCCCACCGGCATCGGCCAGAAGGGCAACGAGGGTGTCGCCGGCATGGTTCGCCAGTCGCCGTTTTCCTTTGGCTACGTCGAGCTGATCTACGCCGAGCAGAACAAGATGTCCTTCGGCTCGGTCCGCAGCGCATCGGGCAAGTTCCTTCGGGCAAGCACGGCTGGAGTCACCGCCGCCGCCGCTGCCGCCGCCAAAACCATGCCCGCCGACTATCGCGTGTCCATCACCGACGCGCCGGGCGCCGATTCCTACCCCATCTCCAGTTTCACGTGGCTGCTGATTCCGCTGCACTCCGCCGATCCCGCCAAGGCCGCCGCACTTCGCGACTTCCTTGGATGGATGCTCGATCATGGCGAGGGCGAAGCCGCCTCTCTCACCTACGCCCCACTGCCAAAGCCGGTCCAGGATATGGTTCGCAAGAGCATCACAACCATCCAATAGCCTCGAGCCGCACGAGTTTTTCCGTTAAGGTTCGTGCGGGAGCTGCAAGTTCGTCAAACTCGATAACCTGTTGGAATCCTGCAGCAGGTTATCGAGAGCCAGCAGGTTATCAAGAGTTCGACCCACAGGAACAGGATTTTGCCTTCTCACCAAATGCCGACCGAAAACGAACCCGGATCCGTGCTGCCTGTGCCGAAAACGATGCCGGCGCCTCCGACTAAGTTTGCCTCCGCGTCGCCGCCCGGTCCAGCCAGCACCGGACCCTCTGCCATCCGGGAGTATCTCAGCAAGCGGGGAAGCGGAGCCCTGGCCGACACCACCTTCGCCGCGGTGATGCTGATCTGCGCATGCAGCATCTTCGCCATTGTCATCTTCATCTTCGCCATCCTGGTCATCCACTCCCATCTCAGCCTCATCCAGTTCGGCTGGAAGTTCTTCACCCGTCAGGCATGGGATCCCGTCGCAGGCGACTTCGGCGCGCTGCCCTTCATCTACGGCACCCTCGCCACATCCTTTCTCGCGCTCCTCATGGCCGTGCCCCTCGCCCTCGGCGTAGCCATCTTCCTCACCGAGCTCTGCCCCCAACCCCTCCGCGCGCCGATCTCCTTCCTCACCGAACTCCTCGCCGCCATTCCCAGCGTCGTCTATGGTCTCTGGGCCGTCTTCGTGCTCGTCCCCTTGATGCGCGATGGCCTCGGCCCCTTCCTCGTCAAAACCCTCGGCTGGACTGGCTTCTTCGAGGGCTCCAACTTCGGCGTCGGCCTGTTGACCGCGAGCATCATCCTCGCCATTATGATCCTGCCCATCATCTCGTCGCTCACCCGCGACATCATGACGGCGGTACCCAACAGCCAGCGCGAGGCCGTCCTCGCCCTCGGGGCCACACGCTGGGAGATGATCCGCATCGGCGTCCTCCGCAACTCGCGCATCGGCATCGTCGGAGCCATCATGCTCGGACTCGGCCGCGCCCTGGGCGAGACCATGGCCGTCACCATGGTCATCGGCAACCACCCCATCATCGCAAAGTCCCTCTTCGCCCCTGGCTACACCCTGGCCAGCGTCATCGCCAACGAGTTCTCCGAGGCCAGCGGCGACCTCTACCTCAGCGCACTCATCGAGATCGGCCTCGCTCTCTTCCTCGTTACCATCGTCGTCAACGCCGCCGCCCGGCTCATGGTCTGGGCTGTCACACGCAACGCTCCGGCGAGGGTCCACTAACATGAGCACACAGCCCTTCAGCAGTCAGCCCAGCCCCATGAACTTCCAGTCCAGGTCCATGCGGATGAACACGGCCAGGCGCTCAGCGATGAATTACCTGGTCGGCGGCCTCTCCATTCTCGCCACGGTCTTGGTCATCCTGCCTCTGCTCGCCATCCTCTTCTACCTCATCTACAAAGGCGCAAGCTCCCTCAATCTCGCCTTCTTCACCCACATCCCCGCTCCTGTCGGCGAACCCGGCGGAGGCATGGCCAACTCCATCGTCGGCTCCGGCATCATCCTGCTCCTGGCCAGCCTCATGGGCATCCCCATCGGCATCGCCGCCGGCGTCTACCTCGCCGAGTTCGGCCGCGGCAAGCCCCTCGCCACCGCCGTCCGCTTCACCGCCGACGTGCTCAACGGCGTCCCATCCATCGTCATGGGCATCGCCATCTACTCGCTCATCGTCATCCGGCAGAAGCACTTCTCCGCGCTCGCGGGCGGTGTCGCGCTCGCCATCATGATGGTGCCGACCATCACACGCACCACCGAAGAGATGCTCTCCACGGTCCCGCACGCCATCCGCGAAGCCGCCCTCGGCCTCGGCGTCCCCAAGTGGCGCACCGTCCTTTCGGTCAGCCTGCGCACTGCTTCGCCCGGCATCATCACCGGCTGCATGTTGGCCTTTGCCCGCGTCGCCGGAGAGACTGCCCCCCTCCTCTTCACCGCCTTCGGCAACCAGTTCTGGAGCGTCAGGCTCAACGAGCCCATCGCCGCCCTCCCGCTCCAGATCTACGTCTACGCCATCTCCCCCTACGACGAGTGGCACCGCCTCGCCTGGGCCGGTTCGCTCGTCCTGATAGTTTTGATCATGGTCTCCGTCACCCTCGTCCGCATCTTCGCCAACCGCGGCGTACTCAAAGGAGCAAGCTAGTGGGAGTCGGAATCTTAGTAGAAGACCTGAACGCCTGGTACGGGTCCACCCACACCCTGCAGGACATCAACCTGCACATCCCCGCCAACCACGCCACCGCGCTCATCGGCCCCTCTGGCTGCGGCAAATCCACCTTCGTCCGCTGCCTCAACCGCATGCATGAGACCAACCCCATCGCCCGCGCCACCGGCATCGTCAAGATGGGCGAGGTAGACATCTACAAGGACGCCTCACCGGTCGAGATCCGCCGCCGCGTCGGCATGGTCTTCCAGCGCCCCAATCCCTTTCCCACCATGTCCATCTACGACAACGTCGTCAGCGGCCTCAAGCTCAACGGCTTCAGCAACCGCCGCATTCTCGACGAGACGTGTGAGCGCTCCCTCAAGCAGGCCGCCCTGTGGGAAGAGGTCAAAGACGACCTCAAGAAAAAATCCGGCGCCTCACTCTCCGGCGGACAGCAGCAGCGCATGTGCATCGCCCGCGCCCTCGCCGTGGACCCCGAGGTCCTGCTCATGGACGAGCCCGCCTCCGCCCTCGATCCCGTCTCCACCTCCAAGATCGAAGACCTCATCTTTCAGCTAAAATCCCAGTACACCATCGTCATCGTCACCCACAACATGCAGCAGGCCGCGCGCGTTGCCGAGAATACTGGCTTCTTCCTCAACGGTAAAATGGTCGAGTTCGACTCCACCCACAAGATCTTCACTAATCCGAAGGACAAACGCACCGAAGACTACATCACCGGGAGGTTTGGCTGATGGCCACGCGCATCAAGTTCCACCAGAGCCTCGACGACCTCAAAGAGCGTCTCCTCGTCATGGCCGGCATGGCCGAGCAGGCCATCCAGCGCTCCATCGAAGCCTATCGCACCCGCGACCTCTCCATCTGCGAGCTCGTCTTCCGCACCGAGCCCTCCATCAACCGCATCGAGCGCGAGATCGACCAGATGGCTCTCGACCTCCTCGCCATGGAGCAGCCCATGGCCATCGACCTGCGCTTCATCCTCTCCGTCATCCGCATCAACGCCGACCTAGAGCGCGTAGGCGACCAGGCCGTCAACATCGCCGTCCGCGTCCGCGAAATGGGAGCCTTCGCCAACATCGATCTCCCCGTCGACATCCCCAAGCTCGCCTCCCTCGCCTCGGCCATGGTGCGCAAGGCCCTCCAGGCCTTCATCGAAGCCGACGCCGAACTCGCCGAATCCGTCCTTATGCTTGACGACCAGGTCGACGAGATGAACGATGCCGCCTTCTACTCCCTCAGCTCTCTCATCAAGGAAAAACCCGAGCTAACGCCCCAGTCCCTCAACGCCCTCATCATCGCCCGCAATCTCGAGCGCGTAGGCGACCACGCCACCAACATCGCCGAAGACGTCATCTTCTGGGTGCGTGGCGCCGACGTCCGCCACCATAACCTCTCCGTCTAACCAGACCAACCGTCGCCGGAGCAGAACAGCCGGGCTGAACGGCGCGTAGTCGCCACCCAAAGCTGCTCACATGGTTTAGGTCCTCACTCTAGCTTAGGATAGGAGTAGGACACGGAGACACGGATGGGCAATGGGTTGGACAAAGCAGGTGCGTGCGCTGCCGCCGGGCCGGTGGGCGGATACGATACGACTGGCCGGTTGTTTTCAGGGGCGACTGTGCTCTGCGACGGAGCGATGGGTACGATGCTGTATGCGCGCGGGGTGTTTATCAACCGCTGCTATGACGAGCTGAACCTGTCGCAGCCGGAGCTAGTGCGTGAGGTCCACGCGGAGTATCTGCAGGCGGGTTCGGAGATCATCGAGACCAATACGTTCGGCGCGAATGCGTTCCGGCTGGAGATGCATGGTCTACGAGACAAGGTCCGCGAGATCAACCTGGCTGGGGTAAAGCTGGCACGGCAATGCGCGACCGAGATCCGCGAGAAGCAGGCGGGCGAGGCGTTCGTCGCGGGGGCGATCGGTCCGCTTGGAGTGAGGCTGGAGCCGCTGGGCAACGTGGGGCTGGACGAGGCCCGGGCTGCGTTTGCCGAGCAGATCGGCGCGCTGGTGGAGGGCGGTCTCGGAGCAGGCGCCGACCTGCTGATTATTGAAACGATGACGTCGCTGGCAGAGGCGGAGCAGGCGATTCTCGCGGCGCGGAGCAAGGCTCCTGGAGTTCGGCTGATCGTCATGATGACGGTGGATGAGGACGGGAACTGTCTGGATGGAGCCTCGGCGGAGACAGCGGCGGTGAAGCTGACCGAGTGGGGCGCGGATGCGGTGGGGTGTAATTGTAGTGCGGGGCCGGCCACCGTGTTGAGCGTGATCGAGCGTATGCGTCCGATGACTACGCTGCCACTGGCTGCGATGCCGAATGCAGGAATTCCCCGGGCGGTTGAGGGACGGACGATCTATCTGACATCGCCGGAGTACATGGCGAGCTTCACGCGCAAGCTGGTCAAGGCGGGAGCGAGCATTGTGGGTGGATGCTGCGGCACGACGCCAAGCTATACGAGGGCGATGAAGAGCGCGCTGCGAGCTCTGGATGCGATGGAGGGTGGCGCGGAAGGGATGCAGCAAACGGGATCGAACATGTCCGCCGGCAGGGTTGAAAATTTTGCCGCGAGCAGGGTCGAGCCGCCGTCATTGGGGCAGCGGTCGAAGATTGGCGCGATGGTGGCGGTGGGAGAGTTCGTCACGATGGTCGAGATCGTTCCGCCGAAGGGAATTGACTGCAGCAGGGAGCTGGATGGCGCGGCACAGTTGCACCGGCTCGGCGTGGATGCGATCAATGTGCCGGATTCGCCGCGGGCCAGCGCACGGATGAGCGCGCAGAGCCTGTGTGTGCAGATTCAGCAGCAGGTCGGGATCGAGACGATTCTGCACTACACCTGCCGGGACCGCAACGTGCTGAGTATTCAAAGCGATCTTCTCGGCGCTTCGTCGATTGGGTTGAAGAATATTCTTTGCCTCACAGGCGATCCGCCGAAGCTGGGGAACTATCCCGATGCCACGGCGGTGTTCGACGTCGACTCGATCGGGCTGGTGAACGTGGTTCATAGCCTCAACTATGGGTTGGATATCGGGAATAACCCAATCGGAGAGTCGACCGGCTTCACCATTTCGGTGGCGGCCAACCCTGGGGTGCTGGACATGGATCAGGAGGTGCGCCGGTTTGCATTCAAGGTGCAAGCCGGCGCGGAGTTTGCGATTACGCAACCGGTATTCGACCTGCGTGTGCTGGAGGAGTTTTTGCGGCGGATCGAAGAGTTTCGCATACCCGTGATTGCGGGTATCTGGCCGTTGACGAGTTTACGGAATGCGGAGTTTATGAAGAACGATCTGCGGGTGAGTATGCCGGAGGAGATTATTGCCCGGATGGCCAGGGCAGTCAGCCCCGAGATAGCGCGTGCCGAGGGTGTGAAGATCGCACAGGAGATGCTGGCGGAGGCGCGGCCAATGGTACAGGGTGTTCAGGTGAGCGCGCCGTTCGGACGGTATGGCGTGGCCGCCGATGTGCTGGGCCTCTCAGCGGTCGGGGTGTCGTGATGGCGAATTTCGAGGAGCAGTTGACGGCATTGGAAGCGGTCGTGGAACGGCTGGAGCGCGGGGAACTTTCGCTCGATGAATCTGTGCGGCTGTTCGAAGAAGGGGTGAAGTTGTCGAACGCGTGCAAGAAGCAGTTGGAGGCCGCGGAGGGGCGGATTCAGGTGCTGGTAGAGCAGGGAAGTGGCGGGATGCGGGTGGTGAAGCTGGACGTGGAAGAAGAGATTGAAGAGGATAAGGACGAGGAGTAGGATTTTCTAGATGAAGAAAGACATTCACAAACTCGGCGCGTGGTTGGAGAAAGTTTGTCAAGAAGGGATTTCCGTCGAGCATAAGATACTCGAATGGAAATTAGCGGAAGAAAAGAAAGTTCCGCCGGCACCCACAGCGAAAGCGAGTTAATGCCCACGTTTACCGTTGTGGCAGGGGCTAACGGAGCGGGAAAAAGCACACTGACTCGATTGGGACGTGAGGCTTTTCAGGAATCCGCCGTTCTAGATCCCGATGCGATTGCGAGAGTTTTGCAAACGACTGGCGAGATTGGCGGTTCATCGATCGATGCAGGACGTGCCGTTTTGGACATGGCAGAAAAGCTGCTAGCGGCCAACCAGAGTTTCCTTGTTGAGACGACACTATCTGGTAATACCTATCTCCGTATGATGCGCGTGCGAAGCTTTCTGGCTATCTGGTTGTTCTACTTTACGTTGGAACTGACGATGTATCGATTAATCTTCTGAGAGTTAGGCAGCGAGTCAAGAGGGGTGGCCACGATGTTCCCGAGGAGGATCAGCTTCGGAGATATCCGAGGAGCCTAGCAAATTTTGAGCGAGCCTTTGAGGTGGCCGACCAAGCCATTATTTTCAATAATTCCAAACCATAAGGCCATGTGCGGGTTGCTGAAAAGGACATGAGCGGAATGAGCGTCTTCGGAACTTTGCCTGAATGGGCAAAATTTCTCGCGACTCAAAGAGGCTGACTTCACATGGCGGGGTCTCACATCCGTTTATCAGTTTAGGCTTCGCGAAAGAGAGTATGAGTGTACGTGTCAAAACTTACCGGTCTCGGCTGGTAACGAAACCGGGGACCCAGAGCAATGCGCGTTTGGCTTCGGTGTCGGGTAAGTCGGCGATCGAGAGACGGGCGGCCTCGGCGTAGGCGCAGGCCGTGTCCATTGCGTAATCGAGCGAGCCGTGGCGCTGAAGAATTTCGAGAATCTGCGGGTGCGAGACCTGGGTAAAGCTGCGGTCGGCCAGCACCGTGCGGATGGCTTCGCGGTCGGCCCCAGTGCCGCGCTCGAGAGCATGGATCACGGCCAGGGTAGCCTTGCCTTCGCGAAGGTCTGACGCCACAGGCTTGCCCAGGACGTCTTCCGCTGCGGTGAGGTCGAGCACATCATCGACGATCTGGAAGGCGAGGCCGAGATTGCGGCCGTACTCGCCAAGCTGCGATTCCACCTCGCCCGGGTCGCCGAACCCCTGAGGCTGGGTGATGGCCGCCCCGAGCTGCATGGAGACCTTGAAGAGACAGGCCGTCTTGCGGAAGATCAGGTCGAAGTACTCTTCTTCGTTGATGAGGTGACCGAGCTTCTGCATCTGGAGAAGCTCGCCTTCCACCATCTGCTGAGTGAGCGAGATAAGTAGTTCGAGGACACGAAAATTGCGTTCTTCGAGCGCTGTTGAGAAGGACTGCATGTAAAGCCAGTCGCCCGCGAGGACACACTTCGCATTGCCCCATGTGGTGTTCGAAGAGGGGCGGCCGCGGCGGCTGTCGGCCTCGTCGATGATGTCGTCGTGGACCAGCGTCGCGGTGTGGAGCATCTCGACAACCGCGCCAAGGCGGATGCGGCTCTGGCTCATGCAGCCGAGCGCCTTGGCCGAGAGCAACAGAAGGAGCGGGCGAATGCGCTTGCCGCCGCCGGAGATTAGATACTGCGCAATATCGGTAATGACGGTAACGTTTGAGGCGGACTGCGTGGCGAACTCCTGCTCGATGGCGGCCAGGTCGTCACGGAGGAGGTCGAACACCTCGGCTGCGGTCGCGATGGAGAGTGTGCTCACCCGTGAATAAGAGTATCAGGATGTGCGGCTGGATTAATAGGTAAGGCATAAGATGAAAAAGTAAGGAGAGATTATGCCGCAGGATGCAAAGGCTACGTCAAAGGCGCCGATTTCCTGACAGGCGGGTACGCGGAGGTTCATGGCTACAGCCTCCTGACACTCGATCGGCGTTTGTACAAGGCTGCATTCCCAACCCTGCGGATATTGTCGGTTTAGTTGGAGCGGAAGTTGGTGAACTGCAGTTCGACGCCGATGTCCTTGCCGCGCAGCAGTGTCTTGACTTCCTGGAGGACGTCGCGGTCTTTGCTGACGACGCGAACGGTGTCGCCCTGGATGCTGGCCTGAGCCTTCTTCTTCGAGTCCTTGATGGCGGCGACGATGATCTTCGCTTTCTCGGAAGGGATGCCCTGGACGAGCTTGATCTTCTGGCGCACGCTGGAGTTGGCGGCCGGTTCGATCTTTTCGAACTCGAGATTCTTCAGCGACACGCCGCGCTTGACCAGCTTCTGCGAAAGAATCTCCGTGACTGCCTGCAGCTTGTACTCGTCCTGAGATGCAAGCTGGATGGTATCGGTGCCCTCAAGCTCGATCCTGGACTTCGAGTCCTTGAGATCGAAGCGGGCGTGGACCTCTTTCGAGGCCTGGTCGATGGCATTTTTGACCTCTTGAAGTTCTACTTTGCTGACTACGTCGAAGCTATTGTCGGATGGCATGTGTTTTTCCTTCGAGTCTTATTATGCCGGAGAAGAATGCTTAATACCGATTTGCCCGGATGACACCGATCAGGACCGTTCGTTCAAAGGGTCGTCGGTGGTAGCGAAAAGCTTTTTGAAGTTCCTTGTGGTGATCAATGCGAGCTCTTGTGGTGAGATGCCGCGAAGGGCAGCAAGGGCTTCTGCGGTGTGGGTGATATGGGCAGGCTCGTTGCGCTGGCCACGGAGCGGGGGGGGCGCGAGAAAGGGTGCGTCGGTCTCGATGAGGATGCGCTTGGCAGGCGCCATAACGGCTGCATCGCGGATGGATTGCGATTTGGGATAGGTGAGATTGCCCGCGAAAGAGAGGTGAAAGCCCGCGTCGAGAGAGCGGCGAGCCTGATCTGTCGTGCCGGAAAAACAGTGCATGATGCCGCCGAGCCCGTGCGGCGTCCAGTGTTCCGCGATAAGTTGCAGCAGGTCCTCCCAGGCATCGGCATCGCCGAATATTGTTTTGGCCTCCGGGGTGGCGAGTTCGCTGGTGCGGCAGTGGATGAGGATTGGTTTGCGAAGCCCGGCGGCGAGACGCATCTGGGCAATAAAGGCCTGGTGCTGAACGGGTGCAAGGGGGTTGTCGGCGTGGTAGTAGTCGAGTCCGATCTCGCCGATGGCGATGCACCTTGGGTCGTTGGCGAGATGCGCAAGCCTGGCGAGCGCTGCTTCAGACGCATGGGCAGCCTCCTGGGGGTGGATGCCCGCGCTTGCGTAGATGCATGGAAATTCAGGATCGGAGGTGGCGTGAGCAAATTCGAGGGCCCGGTGCATGGTGTCGGGGCCGTCGCCAATGCCGATAGCGAGGATGGTCTCGACTCCCGCAGTCTTTGCGCGGCGCAGAACCTCTTCGCGTTCTGTCGGGGTCTCTGTGTAGAAGTCGAGGTGGGCGTGGGAGTCCGTCAGGCGCATAGCTACCTTAGATTACTGCAACTTGGCCGATACCCTCCTGTTGCGAACCGATCTGGTTTCGGGATTGAATGCTTACGGACATCATCGGCTACGATAGCTGGATGAAAATTCTTGTGCGGCATAGGGCGTGGGTTGGACTGGTGATGTTAATGGCGGTAGCGATCGCGCCTAAGGCACAGGTGCCCGGAGCGTCGGCCGAGGGCGCTGGGCTGACGGGTTCACGGGTGTTTCCATTCGCAAACATGCCGGAGCGGAAGACGGCGAACGGCGGGGAGAGCCGCGACGTTCTGCGTGGTGTGCTGGCGACCGGCGAGGTGGTGGCAGTGCATGAATCCATGCAGCCAGCGGGTGCGACGCCGGTGCCGCTTCATGTCATTCAACACTCGGAGTTGATACTGGTGCAGGAGGGAACGGTGGGCTTTGAGCATGATGGAACTACGGAGAAGGTTGGGCCGGGAGGCGTGATTTACGTGGCTCTAGGAACGCTGCACCGGATCAGGAATGTGGGCAATGGGCCCGCAAAATACTTTGTGGTGCAGGTGGGGGGGGATACTAGGAGGTAGTTGTTTTTTGGGTGGAGCGCGTAGGATGTGGGGATGAAAAACCTGAATCGGCGGGACCTGTGTGTGGCGCTTTCGGCGCTGGCGGCTATGGGCGGCGGGGTGGCGGAGGGGCAGGGTGCGGCGACCCCGGGCGAGAACGTGCTGACCCACTCCGAGGTGTTCGCTTTCGACAAGCTGCCGGTGAAGAGATCGGCCAATGGCGGGGCGAGCAGGGCGGTGGCGCAGGGGGTTCTGGCTACGGGTGAGGCGGTGGAAGTGCATGAAACGACACTACCTCCGGGGCAGATGCCGCATTCTCCGCACAAGCACAGGCACTCGGAGTTCATGATGGTGCGCGAGGGGCAGCTTGAGTTCGACAATGCTGGGACCAAGGAGCGGGTGGGTCCGGGCGGGGTGATCTTCGCGGCCTCGGAGGTGATGCACGGGTTGAAAAATGTGGGGGATGCGGACGCAAATTATTTCGTGATCGCGATCGGACACGAGTCGGGAAAAACCCTGGTTTGACGCGGCTTTTTGAGGGGTGTTTTGAAAGACGGCGTCTCGCGGGGCTGGTTTTTTTTGTGCAAGACGTGGCCATCTGGTGGTGGAACGTGGCAAAAAACCGACACTGAAAAGTACGCCAGAATTTCCAGCTTTATTTTCGACCTGTGTTTTGAGACAAGGTTTTTGAGGCAGAGCTTTCGCTCCGCCTCTTCGCGTTTCGGCTTAGCGCAGCCGGGAGCCGAGGGCGATCTCCTCCGAATCGGCGAAGGTGGCGAGGATGGGTTTGCCGTCTTCGCCGTTCGAGGCGGCGAGGAGCATGCCGTGGGATTCGAGGCCGCGCATCGTGCGGGGGGCAAGGTTGGCAATGACGACGATGCGCCGTCCGATGAGCTCTTCGGGGGTGTACCACGCGGCGATGCCGGAGAGGATCTGGCGGGTCTCGTAGCCCAGGTCGACTTCGAGGCGAAGGAGCTTGTCGGCTTTGGGAATGCGCTCGGCGACCAGAACTTTAGCGACGCGGAGGTCGATCTTGACGAAGTCGTCAATGGCGATCTGGGGCGTGTCGGGAATGTTCGAGGCGGCGGCGGAGGCGGCGAAGGGGCCGGAGGCCGGGGACTCGGCGTGGGGCGGTGTCTTGACGAGGTCAGGATTGGGGGCTGCGGCTCCGCCGACCTGCGCGCCGGGGTTGGGCTCGGTGAAGGCCGAGGTGCGGGGGCCCGCGGCGGGGTGGGTTGGGTCGGTCGGGACCGGGTTTGTGGGGGCTGTCTTTTCGTCGAGGAACTTCGAGGGGGTTGGGGCGTTGGGGGATTCCATGTCGGTCATGATCTGGATGAGTCCTTTGTCTGCTCGGGGGAAGATGGGAGACAGGGGGCCGAGTCTGGTGCCGGGTTTCAGGCCACCCCATTCTAAGTTCTTGAGGGCTCCGCTGCGAGCGGCTTCTTCGATGTCGCCGAGGCCTAGTTGCGCCCAGACTTTGCTGGCGGCGTAGGGGATAAATGGGTAGAGGAGGGCGGTGATGATGCGTATGGATTCGGCTGCGGTGTAGAGGATGCACTCAAGTCGAATCCACTTTGCTCGGCAGTCAGCCTCAAAGGCTGCTTGTGCAGTTGAGTCCGGATGAATGGTGCTCAACGAGCTATTGAGATAGGTAGCGAGTTTCCATGGCTTTTCCTCGTTTATGAATCCATCAAGGCATTGCATAAATTCCGAGACCCGCTGGAGATGGACACTGAAAGAAAATTCGTTGTCCTTTGATCTGAGAAGCTGGATCAGAGAAACTGCTTGCTTGCTCAAATCAGAACTGAAATCTACTGCGGCCTGATCATTGCCGACTGATACGGGTGGAACTTGAACAGTCGCGCTCGGTGAGCCGGTTCCGGATCTGAAGTTCTGTGCGATCAGACTCAATGTGCGACTGACCAGGTTACCGTAGCCGTTGGCGAGGTCGCTGTTGTAGCGCTGGACGAGGGCGTCGAAGCTGAAGCTGCCGTCCTGGCCGAAGGGGATTTCGCGCAGTAGGAAGTAGCGGAGGACGTCGGAGGCGAAGAGGTCCTGTTCGTGCTTCCACGCTTGGTCTGTAAGTCCGCTGTCGGCGGGTTTCAGCTTGAGGGTGCCGAAGGCGTCGAGGATGGTTTCGGTGCGGACGATGTTGCCGCGGGACTTCGACATCTTGGAGTCTTCGAAGAGCAGCCAGCCGTGGGCGGTGATCGCCCTGGGGAGCGGCAGGCCGGCGGCGAGCAGGAAGGCGGGCCAGTAGACGCAGTGGAAGCGGATGATCTCCTTGCCGACGAGGTGGAGGTCGGCGGGCCAGTACCTTTCAAATTGCGCCTGATCAGCCGGGTCGTCGCTGCCGTAGCCGATGGCGGTCATGTAGTTGGCGAGGGCGTCGAGCCAGACGTAGATGACGTGCTTTTCGTCGCCG
Source organism: Edaphobacter sp. (assembly GCA_965277575.1). GTDB lineage: Bacteria > Acidobacteriota > Terriglobia > Terriglobales > Acidobacteriaceae > Edaphobacter. The sequence continues at coordinate 423,417 of CBDIDK010000002.1, read as the reverse complement.
GGAACGGGGATGCCCCACTTGAAGCTGCTGCGGGATATGGAAAGGTCTTTCAGCGCGCCCGGAACATAGGGGACACCCTCAGCGGAATAGGCGAGGATGGACTGCGCGGGAGCTTGTGGCGCTTCTACCCAGGTCTCAGAATCGAGACCTGAGGCACCCGGATCTGTGGCGGGGACGAAGTTTTGGGCAGCCGGTGGTGTGGCTTGGTTGACGTTGCCGCGGAGGAAGCTGAGGACTTCGTTCCTGCGGACCTCGGGTTGGATCGAAAGTTCGCCGCTCTCAATCAGGTCGATCAACGGAAGCTGGTAGTCGGACAGCCGGAAGAAGTAGTTCTCTTCGGTGACAGTCTCGGTGGGTTTGCCGTCGGGTCCGATGGTGCCGGGCGGGCCTTCGACGAACATCTCTTCGCCGATCGAGTACTGGCCGGTGTAGGTGCTGAGGTAGATGGCCCCGCGTGCCTGGAGCTGCCGGAAGAGCTTCTGGACGCCCTTTTTGTGTTTTTCGGAGGTGGTGCGGATGTAGTCGTCGTAGGTGATGCCCATGCGGTCCCAGAGGGCGCGAAAGCTGGCGGAGACCTGGTCGGCGAACTGCTGGGGCTCGATCCCGGCGGCGGCAGCGGAGCGCTCGATCTTCTGGCCGTGCTCGTCAGTGCCCGTGAGAAAGAAGGTGTCGTCGCCGAGAAGTCTGTGGCGGCGCGCGATGACATCGGCCGCAATGGTCGTGTAGGCGTGGCCGATGTGCGGGCGCGCGTTGACGTAGTAGATCGGGGTGGTGAGATAGAACTTCTTCTGTTGTTCAGACATGGTGGAGGTCAAGGCACAGTCTAGCAGGGTGGCCGGGGCAACGAGCCGGCTGGTCAGCGGGTCAGGATGCCGCGATCGGGCCGGGAGCCTGGGAGGGCTGCGGCTCGGGCTTGAGCTCTTCCGCCGGGCGTTCCGGCTCCGACGCCTGGGCGGCGCGGGCGAGGTTCAGGTGCTGCTCCATGGTGAGGCGGGCCTGGGTGGGGTTGTGGGAGCGGATGGCGCGGTAGATCTCGCGGTGCATCTCGGCCGACTCCTTGAGATCGACGGCGTTGACGACCGTCTTGCTGCGATGTTCGTAGAGGTTCGCCGTAATGGTCTCCATCAGTGCGCCGAGGATGGGGTTGCGGGCGGCGCGGGCGACGGTGCGGTGGAAGCGGACGTCGTGGATGAGGTACTCCTGCGGGTCGTTGAGCGCGGCGTACATCTCGGCCACCTCTTCGGCGAGCTCGGCGATGTGCTCGTCGGTAGCGCGTTCGGCGGCCAGCGCGGCAACGCTGGACTCGATGACCAGGCGGGCCTCGAACATCTGCCAGGGCAGGAAGCCGTGGAGCACGCCGAGGACCGACAGGGAGCTGGAGTCGAGCGCGGGCGGCCCGGAGGAGACGAAGGTTCCGGCGCCGTGGCGGCTCTTGAGCACGCCCATGGCGGAGAGGAAGCCGATGCCGGCACGCAGGCTGGACCGGCTGATCTTGAGTTCGCGGGCGAGCTCACGTTCGGGCGGGAGGCGGTCGCCTGGTTTGACCTCGCCTTTGCTGATCAGGGAGCGGACGTGCTCGACCACCTGCATGGTGAGCTGGCTATGGCCGGTGGCCTCGTCATGAAGCTCTTTCGCCTCTTTTTTCACGCTGCGTCATGCTCCTTGCGCTTTCGTTCGAAAAGGGTAACACGGGGGTCGGCGGGTTGCCACGAGACGGTTATGCGGTGGCTCGATCGACCCCGAGGCGGGGGACGAGGATTTGAAAGATGGCAAGCGCGGTGACATAGGCAAAGGCGGCGAGAGTGAAGATGAGCATGGGATGAAGAGAAAAGTAGTGGGAGACGATCCAGGTGAAGATGGCTCCTCCGGCGGCTCCGGCCGCTCCGCCGATGCCAACCACGGTGCTGATGGCGGTCGACGGAAACATGTCGGTGGGGGTGGAGAAGAGGTTGGCGGACCAGCCCTGATGTGCCGCGGCGGCGAGCGAGAAGAGAGCGATGGCCGGCCACGCATTATGGGGCGAGATGGCGCCCATATGGGGCACCAGCATGATGGGAAGGACCGCGAGGGCGCAGAGGAGCAGAGCGAACTTGCGTCCGGAGTTCACGGTGTGGCCATGCTTCATGCGGAAGCCGGAGAGCCAGCCGCCGGCAATGGAGCCGACACTGGCGACGCTGTAGATGACGATCAGCGGGTACTTGGCCTGGTTCAGGTCCATGCCATAGTTCTCGTTGAGGAACTTGGGGAGATAGAAGAGATAGAACCACCAGACCGGGTCGGTGAAGGCCTTGGCGATGGCGAACGCGTAGAAGCCGCGATGGCGCAGGAGAACGGAGTAGAGCGAGCCCTGCTGGGTGACGGGGGCGAGGTCGGCCTGGGTTTGAGTCGCGCCGCGGCGGAGCTTGTTATAGGGGAAGAGAAGCCAGATGACGCACCAGACGAGCCCCATGGAACCCGTGGTGATGAAGGCGGCATGCCATCCGAAGCGTGTGGTGACCGCGGCAATCAAGATAGGAGCGATGAAGAAGGAGGCGTTGGAGCCGGAGTTGAAGAGGCCGGTGGCCAGGGCGCGCTCTTCGGCGGGAAACCATTCGGTGGTGGCCTTGATGGCAGCGGGAAAGTTGCCGGACTCGCCCAGGCCGAGGATCACGCGCGCGATGCAGAAGCCGATGACGCTGGTGACGAGGGAGTGGCTGATGGAGGCGAGTCCCCAGATGAGGATCGCCAGGGCGTAGCCGGTCTTGGTGCCGAGCTTGTCGATGATGCGGCCCGCGAAGAGGAAGCCTATGCCGTAGGCGATCTGAAAGCAGATGATGATGCGGCCGTAGTTCAGGTTGTAGGCGACCTGGTGGGCGGAGTCGATGCCGGGAATCCAGCCCATGAACTGGAGGTGGAGAAGAGGCTCGATGAGCGAGAAGACCGAGCGGTCCATGTAGTTGATGGTGGTCGCGGCGAACAGGAGCGCGCAGACGAACCAGCGGACGTTCGATTTTGCCGGGGCGGTGGAGGTGAAGCCCGGGTCAGGCAGGCTGGCGGTGCGTATCGACATGGATGGAGCTTTCTCCAGCGGAGGGTTGGTCTGACCAGATTAGCGCAGCTTGCCCCTGCAATTCGAATGCAGGGGCGTCGCGGATGAGAATAATCTTTGCCGGCCGTTCGGTGTCAAGCATGGTCTCGCTGCGGACAGCGCGATATGGTCCGGCCAGTAGCTGGTCCGGGTGGATGCCAATGTGCTATTTTTTGACCGGCACGTCGGTGGGCAGGGGCTGGGAGCGGTTTTTGAGCCAGTCCAGGCTGACGCTCTTCTGGCCGGACTTCTTGTGGGTCAGCTCGTCCAGATCCGGCATGAAGATCTCCAGCCCCTGCTGGGTCGTCATGCGGCTGTACCCGTTCACCAGCTGGGCCTGGTAGTTGACCAGATCGAGATCGAACCAGGGGTCGTTCGAGGCGTCGATCAGGGTGAGATCGACCGGGTGCATCGAGAGCTTGCCGAAGTCGAGTGTGCCTCCTTCAAAGCGAAGAAAGTTGTGCCACTGGGCCAGTGCGCTCTCGTCGTCCGGGGTGTTGCCGTAGATCAGGACGAGGTCGGGGCTGGCGACCCGGACGCTGGTGAGCAGGCCGCGGATGTGGGGCGGGGGCAGCATCTCGGTCGTGTTGAGGAAGAGATCGTTGTTGGAGACCTCGACGCCGGTCATGGGCGTTGCGCCTACGATATCGTCGATCTCCACATGCAGACCGCCGAGCAGGCCCTTCAGGGGAATCTTCAGGACGCTGATCTTGTCGATGTGGAGATGGATGCGGCCATCCTGCGTGGCGGATACGGTGCAGAGGAGCTTGACCGGCAGCGGCATTAAGAGCTTGTGCATGGTGCCGGTGAGCTGGACCTCCGCTCCCTGGCCGCGAACGGTGACGTTTTTGAGCGGGAAGCTGGTGCCGTTCAGAAAGGTGCCGATGTCGCCCAGATTGGCGTGGATGACGCCCTTCTGAATAAGCAGCAGGAAGGAGTTGGAGTTGTCCAAGGAGGGATCGACGTTGCGTTTCGTACGCAGCATCTGGCCCTTGACCCAGGTGATGTAGATGCGGAACTGGGGGCCCTTTCGCAGCATGATATTGTGCGCGTAGATGGTCGTGGGGGCGAGGTTGGCGGCGGTGGGGCTGGCCGTTGGAGATGAAGCTGTCGTGCTCGATGGGGCTTCGGGTGCGCCGGCTTTGTGCCGCGAGGACGACAGCAGCCAAATGAGGCAGAGCACAAGCAGGAGCACGAAGAGGGCGGCGGCAACGGTGCGGGGGCGGGTCACAACTCCGATTTTAGATCGGCCCTTGAGGAACTGTTCGCTGTACTTCACAGATGCCGTCCGAGGAACTGAGCGACGGCGGCGAGGATGCGGAGCTGCGCGGCGGCGGAGAACCAGTGGCCTTCGCCGGGCAAGAGAATGGTCTGGTGAGAGACTGCAAGGCGGGTCAGGAGGGCGTCGAGTTCGGTGGCCTGGGTGGGTGGGACGACCGTGTCGGCGTCGCCGTGGAGGATGAGCGTGGGTGGGAAGGCGGCAGTAGTCTGGGCGGCATACGGCTGGGCCATGCCGCCGGAAATCTCGATGACGGCCCGGATATTTTTCGCGGTGGCGGCGGTGGCAAGCGAAAGGAAGCCGCCGAGGGAGATGCCGAGCAGCGCGATGCGATTTGCGGCGATCTTCGGACGGAGGGCGATGTAGGCGAGGCTGTCGCGGACGGTTTCGAGCCACAGGGGGAAGTGGTGGCCGTCGAGGATGGCGCCCGCGTCGGCGAAGGTGGTTCCGGTGCGGTCGAAGTAGTGAACGGCGTAGCAGGCGATGCCGAGCTTCGAGAGCTGCGGCGCGAACTTCTGGAGCCAGAAGCCGGTGTTGCCTCCAGCGCCGTGGAGCAGGAGAATGGCGGGGAACGGGCCGGGGCCGGAGGGCTCGATCTGCTGGATGCGGATGCTGGCTCCGCCGCTGGCGAAGGTGGCCGTTCGGCTTGCGGGCATCTGGGTTGCGGCTATTTCAGGGGACATGCGGAGTGAGATGCAGCAACGTGCACGATATGATCGCTGACGTGAGTGCAAAGGCCACGGCGAAGAGTTGGGATGGAGCGGGCACAGCAGCGCTGAACGTGGTGCAGATGCTGGAGCGGATGCGGTCGGGCGATGTTCGGGCGCTCGCGAGGGCGATCTCGGTGGTGGAGGATAGAGCGTTTCCATGCGCGGGAGGCGACGGCGCCGCGGCTGGTCTGCTGGAGGCGTGCAGGCCGTTTGCCGGGGGTGCGCTGCGGGTTGGGGTGACCGGGCCGCCGGGAGCAGGGAAGAGCACGCTGGTGGACCAGATGGCGCGGTGGCTGCGGGCGGAAGGACAGAGCGTGGGCGTGGTGGCGGTGGACCCGTCGAGTCCCTACACGGGCGGCGCGCTGCTGGGCGACCGGATTCGGATGCAGGGGTTTGCCGGAGACGCCGGTGTCTACATCCGGAGCCTGGCTTCGCGGGGTGCTTTGGGGGGCCTGGCGCGGGCGGCGGCGGATGTCTGCTCGGTGATCGAGGCGGCGGGACGGCAGACGATCCTGATCGAGACGGTAGGGGTAGGGCAGGATGAGGTCGAGGTGGTGGGCCTGGCGGATGTGACGGTACTGGTGCTTGTGCCTGGGATGGGCGATGAGGTTCAAAGCCTGAAGGCCGGGGTGATGGAGGTGGCGGACATCTTCGTGGTGAACAAGAGCGACCGCGGAGGAGCGGAGCTGGTGGAGGGTGAGATTCTGGCCATGCAGGGGTTGGCGGCGGAGCACGGCGGGTGGGTTCCGCCGGTGGTGCGGACGGTTGCCTCGACCGGCGAAGGTGTCGCGGAGTTGATGGCAACGGTGCGGCGCTGCGCGGCGGAGAAGCGCAGCCGGCGAACCCGGACGCACTTTGCGTCACGCACAAGCGGAGAGGGTCTTCGGCTGGACCATCTTGGGATTGCCGTGCGCAGTATCGCCGCCGCGCGTGGGTTCTACGAGATGCTCGGGCTCAAGGTGAGCCACGAGGAGACCGTCGCGCACGAAAAGGTGAAGACGGCGATGCTGCCGCTGGGAGAGAGCCGGATCGAACTGCTGGAGGCGACCGAAGCGGATTCGACCATTGGGCGATTTCTGGCTAAACGTGGCGAAGGACTGCACCATGTCGCTGTGCATGTGCAAGAGATCGATGCGATGTTCGCGCGCCTGACGTCCGAGGGAGCCCGGCTGGCGAGCGATGCGGTGCGGGTAGGCGCCGGTGGTCACAGGTACTTCTTCGTTCATCCGGCAAGTACGGGAGGCGTGCTGCTGGAGATTGTCGGCGATGCGGATATGCATGAGGAGCCCGAGCGATGAAGCTCCTGCTGTTGCATACGGCTGGGGCGGAGGGCAGTGTGGCGCTGGCCGATACATCTCTCTTGCAGCCGGTTACCGCGTCGGAGGTGCTGCCGGGGAGGAGCTCGTCGGAGCGGCTGGTTCCGGCGGTGCGGCAGCTGCTGGCGGCTGCCGGGTGGCGACTCGCGGAGCTGGACGCCATTGTGGTCGTGCATGGGCCGGGATCGTTTACCGGCGTGCGGGTGGGATTGAGTGCGGCGAAGGGTTTGAGTGAAGCAGGCGGCGTGCCGCTGGTCGCAGTCTCCCGGCTGGCGTTGCTGGCCTCTTGCGCCAGGGATGCCGCGGCGACCGTCTACGCCGTGCTCGACGCCGGCCGCGGCGAGTTCTATCTCGGCGAGTATGCGGCAGGACAATGTGTGCGGGAGGCGTTGCTTTCGTGCGACGAGGTCGTGAAGCTGGCGGCGGCTGGTGAGAACCCTATCGTTGTGTGCGAGGAGAAGGTGGCGGACGCCCTGGCGGCTATTCATCCGCTGCGGGTGGACGAGCCTTCGGCGGCGAGGGCTCTCCCCCTGGCCTCCGCGCGAGTATTGGCAAGAAAGTTCGACGACGCGGCCCTGCTGGACGCGAACTACCTGCGGCGTACGGATCTCGAGATCTTCGCGAAACAGAAGGCCTCGGCGGAATGAGCGCGGGCAGGTTTCGCGTTCGGGTCGGCATAGCCACGGACCTGGACGAGGTGCTGGCGTTGGAGCGCGCTGCGGCGGAGGCTCCGCATTGGCCTGCGGCGGAGTATGCGGCGATACTCCAGAACCTGCCGCATCATAAGGAGCAGGCTCATGAGACGCGGCGATGCCTGTTCGTGGCGCAGATGGAAGACCGTCTCGTGGGCTTCGCCGTTGGTAAGGCAGTCGGCGCCGGAGCGGAGTGCATGGCCGAGTTGGAGAGCGTCGCGGTGCAGGCATCCGCGCGACGCGGCGGGGTTGGACGGGCGCTGTGCGACGCCGTCGCGGACTGGTCCCGGGCCCAGGGAGCGGCGGCATTGGAGCTGGAGGTGAGGGCGGCGAGCGCGGGGGCGATTGCGCTCTATGCAGGGATGGGGTTCGTGGTCCAGGGGCGCCGGCGGAACTACTATCGGGAGCCGCTCGACGACGCGCTGCTGATGCGGCTGAGCCTGAACGCGGCTGCTCTTTGCGGTCCGGGAGAGCCCGGTGCTGCCCTATAATGGCAGCTTATGGTACGTGATGGATTCTTCTATGCGTTGGGCCTCGGAATCGTGGCCGCGGTGCTCTGGTATCTCAGTATGCCCTGGTTCCTGATCGGTCTCCCGATCGTGCTGGCGTTGTTTTTCCTGTGGTTTTTCCGCGACCCGAACCGCAACATCCCGCAGTCCGCGGGACAGATCGTCTCACCCGCCGACGGCGTGGTCACCGAAGCCGAGTGGATCGAAACCGTCAGCGGCAGCCGCCTGCGGATGAGCATCTTCCTGAACGTCTTCGATGTCCACGTGAACCGCTCGCCGGTCGCCGGCGTGGTCAAGGTGAGCGACTTCCGCAAGGGCGGCTTCATGAACGCCATGAACCCCGAGTCGGTGCTGAACAACGAGCAGACGCTGATTACAGTCGACGCGGGCGAGTACGAGGTGAGCTTCAAGCAGATCGCCGGGCTGCTGGCGCGGCGCATCGTCTGCAACGTGAAGGTGGGCGACCGGGTGGAGCGCGGCCAGCGGATCGGGTTGATCAAGTTCGGCTCGCGGGTGGACGTGCTGATGCCCGCGGCCGCCGACCTGAAGGTGAAGCAGGGCTCCCGGGTGAAGGGCGGATCGACAGTGCTGGCCGTAGTCCCGCAGGGTGCCGCGCAGAGCTCCAGCGCCGCAACCGCCGTGGTGGCCTGATGGCGGGAGCCGAAGCTGGGTTGGAGCACGACGGAAGGCTGCGCCACCAGCCCAGCCGCGGCATGTACGTTCTGCCATCGCTGTTCACCGCGGGCAACATGGCGGCGGGCTACTATGCCATCACGCAGAGCATCCAGGGCTCAGCCGCCGATACGGGGTACTTCGATCGCGCCGCGCTGGCGTTGGGCATCGCCGTCCTGTTCGACGGACTCGACGGCATCATCGCGCGGATGACCAACACCACCAGCGACTTCGGCAAGGAGCTCGACTCGCTCGCCGACGTCATCACCTTCGGGGTAGCGCCGAGCCTGCTCGCGTATGTCTGGGGCTTTCGCATGTTGCCCCTGATGCGGCATCCCGAAATGCGGGGCCAGCTTGTCCACATCGGCGTCTTCGTCTGCTTCCTGTTTCTGATCTGCGGGGCCAGCCGTCTCGCCCGCTTCAACATCAGCATCAATCCTCAGCCGCGCAATCCAGGCCGCCCCGGCAAGAAGTACTTCGTCGGTATGCCCATTCCGGCGGGCGCGGGCGTGATCAGCTCCGTCATTCACTTTCAGCGCGGCTCGCCGATCGACAATCCATGGATCGCCCTGGTCTGGCTCTGCCTGCTGCTGTTCACCAGCTTCCTGATGGTAAGCAACTGGCGTTTCTGGAGCGCGAAAGAGATCACTCTGGGCAGGCGCCATCCCTTCCAGCTGGTCGCGGTGATCGCATTCATCGGCGCGCTGATTGTGCTGTATTCGGAGACCATGCTACTGATCCTGGCCATGGTCTACATGGTGTCCGGCGTGGTGGCGCGGCTGGCCTACTCGTGGGGTAGATCGCGGCGGCATCATGCCATCGACGCCGGGCAACGCTAATCCGCAGGGGGCATGGGCCGGCGGTCGGGAAAACAACAAGTGCAGGGGTAACATGGCCAATAGAATGTATCGAATCGGAATCGTCGGGGCCTCTTCGCTTGCAGGCAAGGAAGTAAGCGATGAGCTGGGAGAGTCGCTGCTGGGCGCCTCCGACTTCGTGCTGCTGGACGAAGAAGAGGCGGAAGGCCAGATGACCTCGGCAGGCGACGAGGCCGCGTTCATCCAGCGCCTCGAAACATCGTCGTTCGACCGCATGGACTTCGTCTTCTTCGCCGGAGGAGCCGAGGTGACGCGCAAGCACTGGCAGGATGCGCGGCGCGCCGGGGCGAGCATCGTCGACCTGACCTATGCGCTGGACGGGCAGAAGGACGTTCTGGTGCGTGCGCCCTGGGTCGCCGATGCGCTCGCAGGCAAGGCGAAGAGGACCGCGCGCGAGCCGGACCTGAATACCCCGGCGGTGGTCGCGGCCCATCCGGCGGCGGTGATGCTCACGCTGGCGGCGGCGCGGCTGCAACGCAAACTGACGCTGGCCAGTGTGGCCGCGACCGTGATGGAGCCGGCCTCCGAATATGGCCGGGGGGCAATGGACGAGCTGCATCAGCAGACGGTGAACCTGCTCTCGTTTCAGACGCTGCCGCGCGAGCAGTACGACACGCAGGTCACATTCAACCTGCTTCCGGTCCTGGGGGAGGGCGCGAAGGTCAAGCTCGCGTTAACTGAAAGGCGCATCCGTACCCACTACGCCGACCTGTCCGGTGGGCTGTTGCCTGTGCTGGCTCTCCAGATGGTGCAGGCACCGGTCTTCCATGGTTATGTCGTGTCGCTTCTGGTGGAGCTTGGCGCGCCCGCGAGTGTCGAGCAGGTCGAGGCGGCGCTGGCCGGGGAGCACCTCGATGTTGTCAGCGGCGAGTCCGATCCGCCGAGCAACCTGAGCGCGGCCGGGCAGGAAGACATCATGGTCCGGGTAACCGGCGATCCCGGCGAGAACGGCGAGTCGACCCGCTTCTGGCTCTGGCTGGCCGCGGACAACCTGAAGCTGGCCGCGCTCAACGCGATTGCATGCGCCAGCGAACTACGGCGGCTGCGGCCCCTGGGCAAGGTCCAGTAGGCCCGACGCGAGCTTTTACCAGGTAAACCGAAGCGTCTGCTCCACGTAACCGCTGCCCTGCGGAAAGCTCAATTCGATCGGCTGAAGCGTCTCCCCCCGCAAGGGCTTCCCATCCATCTGCACCCGAAGCTTCAGGTCGTTGATGCGTGCCTGAAGCTGCTGGCGGGAGCCCCCCGGAGCGGACAGCCGCAGGGTCAGGGATCTTCCCTCAACCGTCTGGTCGAGCACCTTCATCTGGTGCGTCACATCGCCCGGCACAGGCAGCGCCGAGGCGATGAAGACCTCAACCGGCGGCAGCGGGATCAGCAGCGCGCCTCCACTCTGCCGCGCCCCCTTCACCGTGCTTTCAAGATGCACACCGTTGCTTGCCGTTACGGCCAGGTCGCGGCCCTTGCGCGTGAACTCCAGGTCGGTGAAGCCGGTGCCCAGCGCGAGTCTGCGCATAGCCGCGTGGTCCCAGTCGGCGGGAAGATTCGGCGCGACCGAGATGGTGTTGCGCGCAGCATCCCACGAGATTCCGAAGAGGCCGCGCACAATCGGCGTTACCACCATCGCGGAGGACCACAACTGGTGGGCCGTGCTGCGTCCCAGCGGACGGAAGTACTCGCCCGAAAGCAGTTCGGTCACGTCGCCGAGGTCTTGCGACCAGGTCATATTGGCGTTCTGCTCCAGGTGCGCGTAACCGGAGAGGCTGCGGCCGGCGCGGTACTCCGCCAGCGAGACCCAGCCCGTGTAAAGCGGCCACACCGTGCCCTGATGGTAGCTGATGGGGTCGTAGAACGAGGTCGCCGGGCTCAGGTCGCGCGTACCCCAGTCGGTCGAAAACTCGCTCGAAGCCCACCGGGTCATCAGAGGCGCGGCCTTGTCGAGCGCGAGGCCACCGTCCCACCACGCGACCGAGGGAAAGATGGTGGCGCTGTCGTCCGTGCTGCCGTCCGGATTGCGGCTGAAGGCGTAGCTCGCGGTCTTCGGCAGGTAGTATTCCTTTTCAATCTGCGCCTTGATATGGCCGGCCCTGCGCTGTGCCGCTGCGGCGAGGTCGCTGTGCCCGGTCGCCTGTGCCAGCTTCGCAAAGGCGGTGCTCGCCTGCTGGTCCAGGGCGGCGAGGTAGATCTCCTGATGCGGCATCCCCGGCGGCCAGCTCTCCACCCACGCGGAGCCTTCGGTGTTCTCGTAGATGCCGTCGCCGTCGGAGTCATGGGAGGTTTCGAAGCTCCACGCTTTAGCGAGCCCGTCCCATTGCTTTTCGATGAATGCCTTGTCGCCGCTGATCGCGAGGTAGTCCTGCATCTCCATCAGCAGCAGCGGCGTGGCGTCGGCGGAGGCCCACTCGTAGGGCAGGCGCGCCCAGTCCACCAGGCCGGCTGCCTGCGACCATTCGTGCATAATCTTGCCGTCGCTCCTCTGCCGCTTCAGCAGGAACTCGATCTCTTCGCGCGAGAGCTTCAGGTCGCCGTAGCTGTTGACCGCGTAGAGCGACCACAGCGCATCGCGTCCGAAGAACCAGCCGAAGCCGGGACGCGCCGTGTCGCCGGAGCTGACGAAGCCCGCGACCAGGGCGGTCTCGCTGTGCGACGGAATCGTCTCGACGCGCAACTGATCGATGGAAATCTCCGCCCAGCGGAACGCGTCGTCGAGCTTGCGATCCGGCGTCTCGATGGCCGTGTGCTGCGCGAGGAACTGCTCGTAGTAGGCATGGTTGTCCGTGAAGGACTGCGCGAAGTTCGTATCCTGCGCCAGCAGCAGCCTGTCGAAGTTCTGTTTGGTCGCGGTCTGCGCGGTATCGGCCGTCGCCATCAGCAGGGGATAGATGGTGCCGGCATTCTTGTTCGGATCGAAGTGAACGACGAACTGCAGCGGATAGACCTTCGCATGCTCCTGGTAGGGAGCGAGGATGCCCGGCTGCGCGCCGGGGATGGCCAGCGCGGAGGCGTGATCGGGGAAGTTGAGGTGCAGCATGTAGAAGCCGCTGCCGCCCTCGGTCGCGACCCACTCGGGCGAGGGTACGTCGTCCGACTCCGCCGGCCAGATGCACTTCATCTCCGGCGTGAAGCTGAAGGTGATATCCATGGGCCGGATGGCCTGCACCTGGAAGTACGCTGCTACGCCAGGGCCATCGGCCGGGTGGTTGGGAGCGAAGAGCACCTCGCGGATGGTGAAGTTCGCATGAGCGAAGGTGATGGTCGTGCGGTCCGGCTGCACGTCAATGCTCGAGGCATACTCGTTGACGTCGATGGGGACGTTGTAGTCCTTCATGCGCGCCGAAATACGCATGTCGCGGAAGAGCTTCCAGGGGAAGATCCAGCTCTCGAAGGTGCCATCCTGCTGGCCCAGCAACGCTCCTCGCGGCCCCACCACGGAGAAGGGCTTGGCCGGGTTGATCTCCTGCAGGATCGACAGGCCAGCGGTGCCGGGGGTGTCGAACCGCGCGACCGGGGGCAATGCGGTCAATGGGGACGAAGGCGGCTGCGCGGCAAGTGGCAGGAAGGAAGATATCGCGGCGCACGCAAGGAGGAGGGCTTTCATAGCTTCCAACGATACCGCGTCTGCCCGTACCGTGAGGGTGTATCCCGACCAATGGAGGACAAGTGCTGCGGATTCTGCCGCGGAAAGGTATTCGAGTCACGAAGTGACCGCACTCCGCGCAGGAGGGCCGTCCGGCAGGACAGCTATGGCGTCTGGCCCGTGCCCGATCCTTCGGTCAATGTGACGATGCGATCGACGGAAGGCGCCTTGAATCGTTCCACCAGGCCGCTCGGCCATCTCACGCTCACGAAGTCGATCGATGTCGCAGCGCCGAGGCCGAAGTGCAGCCGCACGTCGCTGCTCGATATGTAGCTGCCGCCGCTGCGCACCTCCTGGACATAGGTTCTGGCTGCAGTCCTGACCGAGACCCGCGCTCCGATGCCGTCGCGATTCGATCTGGTCCCCACGGTCGCGATGCCGATCCAGTGATTCGCGTTCGCCGCACGGTTCACCAGCAACATCGGCTTCGCGTTCATGTTGTTGATCGCCGCGGAGACCCGGCCATCGTTCCAGAGATCGGCCGTCGCCAGTCCGCGGCTCGACTCAGGCGCGGTGAGCCCCGGTCCGGCCTTTGTGCTGATGTCGGTGAATTTGCCGTTGCCCATGTTGCGGTAGAGCAGCCGAGGCTCCTTGTAGGTCGAGCCGAGGTGCTCGGTATCGACCTCCGGATAGACGTGGCCGTTGACCGAGAGCAGGTCGGGCCAGCCGTCGTTATCGATGTCCAGGAACATCGTGCCCCAGCCCAGATATTTCGTGTTCAATCCAAGCCCGGCGTCGGAGATGCGCGAGTTGAAGGTGCCATCGCCATTGTTCCGGTAGAGCGAAGAGGTGTCGTCGGAGAAGTTGGTCTTGAAGATGTCTTCCTTGCCATCCCCGTCGTAGTCGCCGACCGCGATGCCCATGCCCGCCTGTTCGCGGCCGTCCTCATCGAACGCGACACCTGCCTCGGCGGCGACATCGGTAAAGCTTCCGTCCTTGTTATTGCGATAGAGGATGCTCGGGGTGCTGTCGCAGGCAACATACAGGTCGGGCCAGCCGTCGTCGTTATAGTCGAGCGAGGTCACGCTGAAACAGTAGTGGCCGTCGGTCGCCTGGATGCCGCTGCGCTTGCTCACATCCTCGAACTTGCCGTTGCCGAGATTGTGATACAGAATATTCGGCGTGGAGGCGAGGCCGCGCGGGCCGCACATCACCGGCGTCCCCTTCCAGATGCACATGACGCCCTGACCCGGCTTCGGTACAGTGGCCACATCGAAGTCGACATAGTTGGCCACCATCAGGTCGAGCTTGCCGTCGCGGTCGTAGTCGACAAAGGCACACCCGGTGCCCCACGCCTTTCCATTGCCCGCCACGCCCGCGAACTCCGCTACCTCCTTGAAGGTGCCGTTGCGTTCATTGTGGAACAGGCGATTCTTGCCGTAGTACGTCACGTACAGATCGGGATAGCCGTCGTTGTCGTAGTCGCCCACGCACGCGCCCTGGCCCCAACCGGCGGTCTTGTCCAGCCCCGCCCGGTGGGTCACATCGGTGAAGGTTCCGTCTCGATTGTTGTGGTACAGATGGCTGGTCGGTCCCGTCGCGCTCGTCTCCCGGCCCGTGCCTTCGGCCGCTCCGTTGACGAAGAAGAGATCGGGCCATCCGTCGTGGTCGTAGTCGAGTACGGCGACGCCGCTTCCGGTGGTCTCAATGATGTACTTCTTGGTATCGATCCCGCCGTTCACGTTCAGCATGGTCAGCCCGGCCTGCGGCGCGACATCGACCAGCCACGCAGGCCCGGAGGCCGTCTTCAACGCAGGATAGGGAACCTGCGTGCCCTGGCCAGACAGCGCAACCGAAAAACAGCAAAGCACCAGCCCGGCGGCTGCTTGCAGGGCCTTCCCCGCCATCGCTTGCAAGGCTCTCTTCCGGGGCGTCCGCATCCCTGCCATGCTAGCACCGGCCCGGCGGAGCCTGCCGCGATTTACCATCGGGCTATGCGTGTCCGCTCGTGGTCCGTTCTCGTATTAGCTCTTCCTTTGGCCATGACCGGCCAGCAGCCGGACGCTCCTTCGCCCTCGTCGCCAACTCCCAGCGTGGCCTCGGCGGACCTGCGGCTGCAGCAGGGCGATGCACCGGCAGCGATCGCGATACTACAGGCTCTGCAGGCCCAGGCGCCCGCAACCAGGGGCCTGGACCATGAGCTTGGCGTGGCCTACTATCGGACGGGCAAGTTGATCGAAGCAGAGGCCGCCTTCGCGAAAGCCATCGAGCAGGACCCCAACGACAAGGAGTCGGTGCAGTTGCGTGGACTGACCTTGTACCGGCTCGGCCGCCCAGCCGCCGCAATCCCATACCTCGAACAGGTCCGCCAGTGGATGCCAAACGGTAACGCCGACGCCAACTACGTCCTCGGCCTGTGCTACCTGAACTCCCGCCGCTACGACGACGCACGCGGCGCGTTCGCACGGCAGTACGGCTTTGCGGCGGACTCCGGAGCCGCCTACCTCCTGCTCGGCAACATGCTGCTTGCGGCCAACCTGCCGGAGCTCGCCCTGACCGCCGGCCAGAAGGCCCTGCAACTCAGCCCGAACCTGCCCCTCGCGCACTTCATGCTGGGCGAAGTCTACCTCTACAAATCCGACCCCGCCGCCGCGCTGAACGAGTTCGAACGCGAGCAGCAATTGAATCCCGCCTACGCCCCCACCTACGACCGCCTCGGCGACGCGTACATGCGCACCGGCCAGCTCCAGCAGGCGCAGGAGTCCCTCACCCGCGCCCTCTCGCTCGACCGTTCCAGCACCGGCCCCTTCATCCAGATGGGCAAGCTCTTCCTCAAGAAGAACGACTTCCCCAACGCCGCCATGTACCTGCTGCACGCCGAAAAGATGGACCCCGCCAACTACATCACCCACACCCTGCTCGGACAGGCCTACCGGGGCATGGGAGAGGCCGACCAGGCCCGGCAGGAGCTCGACACCGCCGCGAAGATCCACGCCGCCGGTGAGCTCAAGCTGGAGTCAGTCCGATAAGCGCATCAATCTCATTGTTCATCAGACCACCAAAATCCACGCGCAATCATCCTAGCCCGGTGACAGTGTCTACAACTTGGAGTTACGATGTGCAGGCTACATTGTGCGATCAACATAAGGTTCGCTCCGGGGCCGAGATTCACGAGCACCGGCAGCGCAGATTCGACAAACATAGGAAGTGTCCAGCGATGACACTCCAGGCCACACCTTTTTCCAGCGAGGCGACACCATGCAGCTCCATTCTTCCCCCGATTCCACGTCATCCCCGGCCATCCTGCGTCCCACAAGCCTGCGCCTCCACCTTCGCGCGCTCCTGGTCTGCGCTGCCGTCACGTTGTCCCTCGCAATCTCCGCCAAATCCGCCTCCGCCCAGGCCGTCTACGGCTCCATCCTCGGCACCGTCACCGACTCCACCGGCGCCGTCGTGCCGAACGCGACCATCACGGTCACCGACGTAGCCAAGGGCACCAGCGTCAAGGTGCAGACCAACGGCAGCGGCCAATACTCCGTCCAGCACCTCATCTCCGACATCTACAGCGTAGCCGCCGAAGCGTCCGGCTTCGCCAAGACCACCCAGGACGGCGTCCAGGTCTACGTCGACACCGCACCCAAGGTCGACCTTGTGCTCTCGACCGGCGCAACCGCGCAGACCGTCACCGTCACCGGCGGCGCACCCCTGCTCGAGACCGACCGCTCCGACGTCAGCACCGTGCTCAACGCGCGCGCCGTCGAGCAGCTCCCCAACGTGAACCGCAACTTCACCGCCTTCGAGCTCCTCACCCCCGGCACTACCTACATCGGCTGGAACGTCGGGCAGGCCCAGAACCCCCAGCAGAGCCAGCAGATCGAGGTCAACGGCCAGCTCCCCTTCGCCACCGGCTACGAGCTCGACGGCACCGACAATCAGGACCCCATCATCGGCGTCGCCGTCATCAATCCAAATCTCGATGCCATCTCGGAAGAAAAAGTCACCTCGCAGAACTACAACGCCGAGCAAGGCAAAGCCGTCGCCGGACTCGTCACCGCGCAGACCAAGTCCGGCAGCAACGCCTTCCACGGGTCGGCCTTCGAGTACCGCCGCTCCGACGCCCAGCAGGCCCGCGACCCCTTCACCCAGTCCGCGCCCGATCCGAATACGGGCCGCTACATCCCCCACTTCCTGCACAACCAGTTTGGCGGCTCCATCGGCGGACCCATTTTCAAGGACAAGGCCTTCTTCTTCGGCGACTACCAGGGCCTGCGCGAAAAGACCGGCGTCAGCGTCCTCCAGACCGTACCCACCGCGCTGGCGCGAACCTCCTGCCTCACCACCACGACCTGCAATCTCAGCGAGTATCTCCAGGGCGGCCAGGGCCAGGTCTATAATCCGGCATCGAATCCAACCGGCACCGCCGGGCGAACTGCCTTTGCCGGGAACCTCATCCCGACCAACATGCTCTCGACTCCAGCGCTCAATCTGCTCAAGGCGCTTCCCGCTCCCAACACGGGAGCCTCAAACCTCATCGTCAACAACTACGTCGCCTCGGGCTCCGGCGGCTTCAACACCAACCAGGTAGACGGCCGCGTCGACTTCCAGGTCTCCAGTAAACTCCACGTCTTCGGCCGCTACACCTTCTTCAACTCCAACCTCAATGGCACACCCTACTTCGGGGGCGCCGGCGGCAACGGATTCGGCAGCGGCAACTTTGCCGGCTCCGACAACGCCAAGGACCAGAGCGTAGCCGCGGGCGGCGACTACGTCCTCTCCGCCAAGTGGCTCACCGACTTCCGCTTCGGCTGGTTCCGAATCTACCTCAACGAGCAGGGGCCGGACTTTAACCAGCCCGTGGGTACTGCGCTCGGTATTCCCGGTGTAAACCAAGGCGATCTCTCGCTCTATGGCGGCCTCCCCCAATTCAACATCGACGGCTTCTCCAATAACTCCACAGTGTATGGATCGACCGCAAACCCATTCCTCCAGACGGAGAATCAGTTCCAGATCGTCAACAACTGGACCCACACCATCGGCAACCACACCATCCGCTTCGGCGGCGATGCCCGCTACGCCCTGAACCACCTCGTGGGCCTCGACAACAACAACCTGCGCTCCGGCAACTTCCACTTCGCAGCCTCCGCCACCCAGGGCCCGCCTTCCAACAGCTCGGGCCTCGGCCTCGCCACCTTTCTGCTGGGAGACGTTACCGCTTTCCAGCGGACCCAGATTCAAGCCAACAACGCGCAGGAGCGCCAGAAGCGAATCTTCTCCTTCGCGCAGGATGAGTGGCGCGTCACCAACAAGCTCACCGTCAACTACGGCGTCCGCTGGGAGATCTACTTCCCCGAGACCGTCAACGGCAAGGGCCAGGGCGGCCTGCTCGACCTCGGCACAGGCAACATCCGGGTCGCGGGCTACGGCCCCTACGGCACCAACCTCAACGTCAACAACGAGCTCACCCACATCTCCCCGCGCATTGGCATCGCCTACCAGGCATCGCCAGGAACGGTCGTCCGCGCCGGCTTCGGGCGCGTCTACGGTCAGGGCTGGTCGGGCGATACCTTCGGCGAGGTCCTCACCTTTACCTACCCCGCGCAGATCTCGCAGAACCTGAACGCCGCCACCAATAACGCGTCGCTCTTCAACCTGTCGCAAGGACCTCCCGGCTATACCTTCGCACCCATCCCCGCGTCCGGCAACTACCCCCTGCCTGACGGAGTCAGCGTTCCGACCCGGCCCTTGACCACCCGCATCCCAACCCTCGACGGTTGGAACCTTGCCGTCGAACAGCAAGTCTCCTCCACCTCTTCCATTCGCTTCCAGTATGTCGGCAGCCACGGCATCCACAACATGTTCGACTCCTCCAACCAGGCCAGCCCCAACCAGCCCACCCTGAACGGCTACAAACTGTCCAATGCAAATGGCGTCGCCTACACCCAGAACGACCGCCGCCCCTACTACGACGGCGTTGCCCAGACCCTCGGCGTCAACTACGGCGCGCCCTACGGCTGGACCCAGGACCTCCGTTACAACGCCAACGAAGCCACCACCAGCTACCAGGCCCTGCAGGTCGTCTACGAAAAACGCTTCAGCAAGGGATACCAGGTCCTCACCCACTACACCTGGTCCAAGGCCCGCGCGCACGAGTCCGACTATTTCTTCATCGACCCCCGCGCCGACTACGGCAACAGCTACTACAATCGTCCCCAGGCCTTCGTCCTCACCGGCAACTGGGACCTTCCCATCGGGCGCGGCAAATCTCTCGGCAGCAACATGCCCAGGTTCCTCAACGAGATCGTAGGCGGCTTCGCCCTCAACGGAGCCCTCACCTACCAGAGCGGCCTGCCCTTTACTCCGAGTTACTCCGCATGCACACAGGATCAGGATATCGACGGCCAGGGTGGCTCGCTCTGCCGTCCCAACCGCACCGGCATCGGTTATGGTCTCGGCGCGGGTGCGTTCGATCCAATCAACCACAATGTCAAATACTTCAACGGCATCCCCGCCCTCGCGACCAACGGCGCCAGCTTCGGGCCATACTCCCGTCCGCAGATCAGGCAGTTCGGCAACATCGAACGCGACTCGTTATACGGTCCTCATCTCGCCAACACTGACTTCTCGGTAGCGAAGAACTTCTCCCTCACCGAACGTTTGCGCTTCCAGGCCACCGTGCAGGCCTTCAACGTCTTCAACCACGCCAACCTTGCAACTCCCAATAGCTGCGTGGACTGCCAGAACGCGAATGCGGGCCTCGTCACCGACGTCATCAGCAGCCAGGATGGGTCTTCGATGCGAAGATTGCAGTTCGCCGGGAGATTCCAGTTCTAAGGATGCTCCGCGGCGGAGTGGAGAGATCCCTGTATTTCGCCCGTATCTTTATCCTCTCTCCCGCGTACGCCCACCTTGACCCTGCTACCCACCTTGACCCTGATATAAGACCAGCCACGTTTGCTGCACGTCGCCTTACCGGTTTGATGAGTGCCGCTGTTCTGGCCTTCACTCTGCTCGCCCTCGCTCCCATCACCTCCGCACAACCCGCCTACACCACCGATGCGGCCTATGCCACCCGGTTCGCGGCGGTGCATGGCCGCACGGCCCTCCTCGCCGGAAACGCCGCCGCCGGGCTTGAGGCCTGGGCCTATCCGCTCCAGCTCGTCAGCGGCTACAAGCCGGAGTTCCGCTACGCAGGCGCGGCTACCGGGGTGCCCTCCATGCCTCTCCTGCGGCGAATCGTCTACACCCCCGAGGCCGTCGAGCGCACCTACATCGGCCCGGACTTCGTCGTCCACGAGCGCCTCTTCGTGCCGCGCGATCTGCCCGGTGTTCGCATCACGTATACCGTCGAAGGTCCCCGCCCCATCGAGATCCTCGTCCGCTTCAAGCCCGTCCTCGACCTCATGTGGCCCGTCGCCATCGGAGGCCAGCAGGTCCTCTGGCTTCCCGAAGAGAAGGCCTGGCGCCTCGACGAGCCCACCCGCCGCTTCGTCGCCCTCGTCGGCTCGCCCGACGCCGTGCTGCACGACGATCTCCCCAACACCAACGCTCCGCTCACGAACAATCCGCAGCTGACCCTCACGCTCCGGTCGGTTGCCAACGGCGAGGCGGTCAGCGTCGTCATGGCCTGCGACCCCGCCCACCCGCAGGCCACGCCAGCCCTCTACCGTAAGCTCACAGCGGACACAACGGAGCAGGGCGCGCTCGAACAGGCCTCCGCCGCCGGCTATCGCGAAGTGGAGGCCGCTGCCATCCACATCGAAACTCCCGACGCCGAGGTGAACCGCGCTCTGGCCTGGGCCAATATCGCTCTCGATCAGGCCTGGGTCTGCAACCCCACGCTCGGCTGCGGCCTGGTTGCGGGCTATGGGCCCTCGCGTGGCCTCGCACGCCGTCCGCAGTACGACTGGTTCTTCGCTGGGGACGCCCTCGTCGCCATCCGCGCGCTCACCCTCTCCGGCGACTTCGAGCGTGCCCGCCAGGCGCTGCTGTTCCTCATCAAATATCAGAACGCCTCGAACGGAATGATGTGGCACGAGATGTCGCAGAGCGCCAGCTACGTCGACTGGGCCGGAGCCTACCCCTACATGTTTCCCCATGTCGACATCACCTTTGCCTATCTCAGCACATTGCAGCAGTACGTCCAGGCCTCCGGCGACAACCAGATCGTGCGCGTCCAATGGCCGTCCATCCAGTCCGCCTACCGCTACTGCGCATCCATCCTCGACCCCGCCGACGGCCTGCCTCGCGTCCCCGCAGGCAAGGAGGGAGGGGACGAGCAGGGGCAGCCCCGGGAGGAACTCTCGCTTGCGGTCGCCTGGGTCGAGGCCGCCGGCAGCTTCGCGAAGCTGGCCGAAGCATCCGGCCATCCCGCCGAAGCCGCACAGGCCCGCCAGGCCGGCCAGCGCGCCGCAGCCTCCATCCCCGCCCGCTTCTGGGACGCGAAGACGAACTTCTGGATCGCCGGCTTCTCCCGCGACGGCAAGCCGCAGCTGCAGATGCACAGCCGTCCCCTCGATGCCCTGTCGCTTCCCATCTTCACCGAAGCCCAGGCGTCAAGCGTGCTCGACACCGTCTCCACCTCCCAGTTCCAGACCGACTGGGGTACGCGCAGCGTAGGCAGCCTCAGCCCCGGCTTCCGTCCGGACTCCTACGCGACCGGAAGCGTCTGGGCCACGAGCACGGCGGGAGCCGCCAGCGCGCTCTGGCAGCAGCACCGCCCGCTGGCCGCATGGAACGTCTGGCGAGCGCTGCTGCCCTGGACCACCCTCGACGCAATGGGACACATCCACGAGACGCTTTCGGGGAGCCTCTTCCAGCCCCAGGAGGAATCTGTCCCGGAGCAGACCTGGTCCTCGGCCATGTTTCTTTCGTCATTCGTTGAAGGGTTGCTCGGCATCGAGCAGGACGCTGTCCGCCATCGATTTACCCTCGCCCCGCACCTGCCCGCCGAGTGGAACCGCCTCGCGGTCGGCAACGTCCGCGTCGGCGAAACCCGCCTCAGCTTCGATATCGCCCGGTCCTCTTCCACCGCATCCGATGCACTCGACCTTCACATCCAAAGCTCCGGCCCCAGGCTCGATCTGGACTTAAGGCCGTCCGTTCCCCTCGGAGCGACCATCACCTCGGCAAGCGTGGACGGAAGGCCGCTTCACCTTCGGGCAGAGCTTCGCGGAGACGACCTTCAGGCGCACATCCCTGTGGTCCTCACACCCGGCGCCCACACTATCCACATCGCGTATGCCGACGGCATCGAAGCCACTGTTCCCGCCGAGTCCCCAGCCATTGGCCAGCCCAGTTGCGGCCTCCGGATCATCCGGGAGGCAGTCAACGGAGCCGTCTACACCGTCGCCACGGATGTCCACTCCCCGTCCGCAGCGTGCAGTCAACCCAACGACATCATCGTTCTCGACACGCGCCGTCATCTCCAGTCGGTCACCGGCGGCAAGCTCCTCGACCACACCGGCACCCGCTACCGCATCGCCGTCGAACCGCGTACTGTCGCCGCCTCGCCTGTAAGCGGGCCGGAGTACATCCGCGCCACGCTTCGGGTAGACTTCGCGCTAGATGTGGGGGCTCAAGAGGTTGTTCCGATCCAGACCGTATCCCGACCAACGGGAGGGCCACCGCCGTAGATGGAGGCAGGACCGGTATACACGCCACGAAGTGGCCGCCCTCCGCGCAGGAGGCCCGTCCGGCAAAACAGCATCTCCCAAAAACCCCAGCAAAAACACACGCCCACCACAACCCGGGAAAGTGCGGACAAATACCTCGGCTCAGTCCGGCAGAAGCAGCTCGCCGACCGTCTCGAAGCGATACCCACGATCCTTCAGCACCGGCACGATCTTCTTCACCGCCGCCAAAGTCTCGCTGGTGTTGGGGTTAAGCTGAATATCGCGCCCATCGTGCAGGCAGACGATCCCGCCCGGCGACGCCTTCGCCAGAACCAGCTCCGCGATCCTCGCCGCCGGCCACCTCCAATCCTGCCCGATCACCGTCCACATCACCCCTAGCAGGTTCAGCCGCCGTTGCGCCTCCGCCAGACCGAACCACCGCAACCCATACGGAGCACGCAGAAACCTTGGAATTACGCCGCAAATCGACTGAATCGTCTCTTGCGCGACCGCAAATTCGCGGTAAATCTCATCCGCCGAACGTATCTGCATCTTCCACCCCAGCCGTGGGCACAACCGCATATGCGTGTCCGTGTGGTTCCCAACCTCATGCCCTGCCTCACTTACCCGTCGCGCACCATCCCTGTGCCGCCGAACGTTCGCACCGCATTGAAAAAACGTCGCCTTCACCCCCTGCTCCGCCAAATAGTCCAGCAAAGGCAAGGTTCCTGGCGACGGACCGTCATCGAAGGTCAACGCGATCGAACGCCTTTTCCCAGCCCCTTTGTAAACGGATGGCCCGAACATCTGCGACGAGTTGCCATACGCGCCGTACGCCAAAGCCCCGGCCAGCGCAGCTCCGGCCGTAACCGCACCGGCGGCCACCTTCAAACCCGGGGATAAGATCGTGTCGGTCTGCACTGATTCAACCTGTTCTGAGATTGTACGTAAAGTCCGGTGTGCAGAGACTTGCATTCGAGCCCGGGTCCGTATTATTCTCTGATTACACGGGAAAGGAGGATGGTCCAGCCTATGAAAATTGACGGTAAATGTAGCACAACAGTACGTGAGGTGACTGAGGCTTAGAGCGTCCATTGCTCTAGTCCTGGCGGTCTTTGCAGTACGAAAAGTCCACGCCGAGGTCAAGTCCGAGTATGGGCGCCTCAGGTCAATCTCATCAGTTCACCGCCAGACGGCTCGCAGCTCTCTTCAGAGCGCGGGCCGTTTGCGTTTCGCAGGAATGTAAGAATTAGGATAGAAACATGAACCCTCTGGTTATTGCCGGAAGAGCCTTTCAATCGCGGCTGATCGTCGGTACGGGCAAGTACAAGGACGGTGCCGAGACGCAGGCTGCCATTGAAGCCTCGGGAGCCGAGATGGTGACGGTCGCGGTACGCCGTGTGAATCTGGACCGTTCGACCGAGTCGCTACTGGACTTTATCGATCCACGCCGCTACTTTCTCCTGCCGAATACGGCTGGCTGCTATACGGCGGACGAGGCGATCCGTGCCGCGCGCATGGGGCGGGAGGTCGGGCTTTCGGACTGGGTAAAGATCGAAGTCATCGGCGATCAGCAGACGCTTTATCCGGACATTCAGGCGACGCTGGAGGCCACGCGCGTGCTGGTCAAAGAGGGCTTTACCGTGCTGCCCTATACCTCCGACGATATTGTTTTTGCGAAGCGACTGATCGATGCCGGAGCGGCGGCGGTGATGCCGCTGGGCGCTCCGATAGGCAGCGGACTCGGACTGCAGAACACTGCGAATCTCCGTATCCTTCGCGAACTGATCACGGAGGTTCCGCTGATCGTCGATGCCGGTGTGGGCACCGCCTCGGACGCGGCGCTGGCGATGGAGATGGGCTTCGATGCGGTGCTGATGAATACGGCGATCGCGCAGGCCAAGGACCCGCTGCTGATGGCCGAGGCGATGCAGCATGCCATCCTGGCAGGTAGACAGGCCTTTCTGGCCGGTCGTATGCCGCGCAAGCTGTATGCAACGGCCAGTTCGCCGCTGGAGGGGATCTCGCGGTAAGGTTCTTCGCGAGGCGTGCGACAGACTCAATCTCGATAGCTGGAAGACACGCCGGAATGCAGTAGACTTTTGCCTATGCGAGTCTTCGGGATCGATTGCGGGACGGAGTTCACCGGCTACGGCGTGGTGGAGGTCGATTGCGATGCCCGTATGCCGCGCCTGGTCCATCTCGCGGCTGGAACGATTCGGCTGAACAAAAAAGACAAGACCCCGCAGCGACTCGCGCAGGTGTACGCGGAACTCACCGCGCTTATGGCCCTGCATCAACCCGAAGTTGTCGCCATTGAAGAGGTATTTTTTTCAGCCAATGCGAAGTCGGCATTGAAGCTTGGGCAGGTACGCGGAGTTGCGATGCTGGCAGCGGCGACCTGCGGTATGCCAGTGGTGGAGTATGCGCCGCTGTCGATCAAGAGTTCGGTGGTCGGGTACGGGCTCGCGGCCAAGGAGCAGGTCCAGTTCATGGTGAAGCGCCTGCTCGCGAATGAGAATGCCTTCGACTCAGCCGATGCAGCGGACGCGCTCGCCATTGCGATCTGCCATATCCACACGTCGCAGACGCTGCTGGTCCAAGGCGCGGGGCGTTGAGGGCTCGATGAGACTGCTTCGCTGGCTGATGTCAGGCGCTCTGCTGGCTGCCTCTGTCGCGTTCGCGGCTGGTCAGACCGACTCCTCACAGCCTGGTGGGATGAAGGCCGAGGTGAGTTTCCAGTACGAGCGTCTGGGTTTGCCAGTTCCGCGATTTATTATTCTGCTTCGCGAAGATGGTACAGCCCGTTATCAAGCCGAGCAGGCCGCAGTTCCTTCTTCACACAATTCCATGCGTGATGAAGAGGCAATGCATGTTGACCAAAGGATAAGGTTGCTTCCCGGCACTGTGACCAGGATCTTCAAGACAGCGCGCGAGCTCAATGATTTCAATACTGTCTGCGCTTCCAAGGCGAAGAATATCGCCGATACCGGGAAGAAGACGTTGAGCTACACCGGTGAGGACGGGCGCGGCGCGTGTACCTACAACTACACCGAAGACAAGCGAGTTCTGATGCTGACAGATATATTTCTCGGAGTTGCTTTCACACTGGACGAAGGACGCCGACTGGAGTTCTTACATCGGTATGATCGGCTTGGTCTGGATGCGGAGATGAACCTGCTGGCACGCGAGGTGGAGGCTGGGCGCGCACTGGAGCTGGGTACGATTTCGCCGACGCTGACCGCGATTGCCGGGGACGAAGCCGTGATGGAGCGTGTGCGGCTGCGTGCGACTAAGATGCTGGAGCAGGCGAAATAAAGCAGATTAAGGTACAGAAGCGGTTTAACCTTATGCCCCCCTCGGTGGTACGGACCTGGAACCTGCGCTCGGAATATTTGTGCTCGACGCCATCCACCCGAACGATCCCGATTCGAACTCTTCCGTTGTGCGTCATCACTACGGGGAACGCTTCCACCCGCCCTTGGCCTTGCAGAGCCAGAATAAAGACGGTGCCCTTTTTGCCTCGAAACACCTCTCTTTTGAAGGAGAATCGTACGGGGTTGGTTGGTACAACGTTGGTACAAAATGGATGTTTAGGTTGGAAACGTTTAGCATTTGTTGGTATTTTTAGGATAGGCAATGACGGTCCCTCACTGCTCACCATTTTCCCGGTCTTTCTGAGCTTGGCCGGCTGACAAATGGTTGCGATTCAGGCACTCCGACTGATCCTCGACAGACGCTATTATGGCTAGCCGTCTCATTATCAACGCGGACGACTTTGGCTTGACCAGGGGCGTGAACCGGGCGATTGCGGAGCTTTACGAGGCTGGCGTGCTCACTTCCGCGACGCTGATGGCTACCGGTGCCGCCTTTGAAGATGCTGTTGCGATCGCACATTTTAATGCAGGGCTGGGAGTTGGATGCCACGTTGTGTTGACCGATGGCAGCCCGGTATCCGATCCGCAGAGGATACCGACACTGCTGGGAGCCGATGGCAGGACATTCCGGCCTTCGCTTATGGATTTCGTCCAAGCGTTGCTGCGCGGCGCGATTCGCGAGGATGAGATCGAACGGGAGACCGCGGCGCAGATACAGAAGATTCGAAGCGCGGGCATCGATGTAACGCATCTGGATACGCATAAGCATACGCACGTCTTTCCTGCGGTTGCCCGGCCTTTGCTGCGGGTCGCCGAGCGTATGCGTGTGGGCGCGATCCGCAGGCCATTCGAGCCTGCCTGGAGCCTGGCGCTGGGCCATGGCAGACGGTTGCGCCGCCTCCAGATGAGGATTCTGAGTGGGCTGGAGGCGAAGTTCGACCGGAATCCTGAAATTCGTCATGCGCGGGTGCTTACGACCGACGGCAGCGTGGGTATCTCGACGACGGGTTCTCTGGATGCGGGTACGTTGCGTGAGCTTCTGGAGTCGTTGCCTGCGGAGGGGAGCTTCGAGCTTTGCTGCCATCCGGGCTATGACGATGTCGAACTTGACGGCATCACGACGAGGCTCCGCCATCATCGCGAGGTGGAGCGGCTGGCTTTGCTGGGGGAGATTTCTCGTGTTATTGCGAAGCCGGATGCGCCCAAACTCATCAACTATTCTGACCTCGGTTATCCGGACCCCGTCGCTTTTGGAACTCTGCCCGATGCAGGACAGGTTGACGCGAAGGCGGGTTGCGAAGAGGTCTTGTAACCAGCGTCAGCTATAAAGAAGAGGCACGGCTCGGGATCGCTGCCGATGCCGGAGGACTGGTACCGGGAGCTTATGAAGATAGGGATTACGTGTTATCCGACCTACGGGGGCAGCGGCGTTGTGGCGACGGAGCTTGGCATCGAACTGGCTGCGCGCGGTCACGACATCCACTTTATTACTTACTCGCAGCCGTTTCGGCTGACTGGGCGCGAGGCGAATATTCACTTCCACGAAGTGGCGGTGACGAACTACCCGCTGTTCGAGCATCCGCCGTACGATCTGGCGTTGGCTACCCGCATGGCCGAGGTTGCGGAGTTCTACTCGCTCGACCTGCTTCACGTCCACTATGCGATTCCGCACTCTGTCAGCGCGCTGCTCGCCCGACAGATGCTTGCCGCGCGGGGGCTTCATCTGCCGTTTATCACGACGCTGCACGGCACTGACATTACGCTGGTCGGGCTTGATCGGTCGTACCTGCCGATTACGAAGTTCGGGATCGAGCAGTCGGATGGCGTGACCGCGATATCGAGCTATCTGCGCGACCGCACGCGCGAAGCGTTTGGCATCAGCTCCGAGATCGAAGTGATCCGTAACTTTGTGAACTGCGACGTGTATGTGCGCCAGCCGGAGCTGGTCGCTGCCATGAGAGGGCGCTTCGCCGAGCCGGGCGAGCGGCTCCTCGCGCATCTCTCAAATTTTCGCCCGGTCAAACGGATTCAGGATGTCGTCGAAGTGTTTGCGCGGGTGGCGCGCGTTGTGCCTGCGCGGCTGATGCTGATCGGCGACGGTCCGGACCGAAGCGTCGCAGAATACCTGGCGCGCGAACATCGTGTGCAGGACAAAATCCACTTTATCGGCAAGCAGGATAATGTCAACGAACTGCTGCCGCTGGCCGACTTGATGCTGATGCCGAGCGAGATGGAGTCGTTCGGGCTGGCGGCGCTGGAGGCGATGGCCTGCGGGGTTCCCAGCATCGCGACGAACGTCGGTGGCGTTCCTGAACTCATCGAAGATGGGAAGAACGGTCTGCTTTTTGACGTAGGGGATGTGGAAGCGATGTCCAGCGCGGCGATCGGTCTGCTGAGAGATCAAGCGCGGCTGCGCCGGATGTCGGAGGCAGGCCGGAAGACGGCGCAGGAGCACTTCTGCGCGTCGCGTGTGATACCGCTCTATGAGAGCTACTACGATCGCGTGGTTGAGCGCAGCCGTCGCTGAAGGCCTGCTCGAAGGATGCTCTGATTAAGTGCTGCCCCTTCAAATGCATACGGGGCTAAAGCCGATTTCGAATGGGTATACACCGCAAACTGTCCTGCCGGACGGGCCCACTTCGCGTGGTGCGGGCACTTCGTGCCTTGTATACCGGTCTTGACACCATCTGCTGCGCTGGCCCTCCCGTTGGTCGGGATCAGGAATAGAGTACATCGGTTGGAGTACCGCGCTACTATCGCCTGATGCACTTGGCCATGATCGCGCTGTGCAGGCGCTCGCGGAGTTCTGTTGAGACCTCGTAGATCTCGTTGTCTTTGTAGACTTCGATGGTTTGGTGCGTGGTGTTGAGTACGACCTTGCAGTGCTGGCAGCCTGCGGTGTGGGTACGAACTTCTTCGAGGAGTTCAGCGCTGAGCTGGCCGTCGAAGTAGTCCGAGAGCTGGCTTAAAAGATCCGTGCAGTTCATGCTGGCTGGCCCTCCTGCTTCTGCCGGAAATAACGGCTGAGGCGTTCGCGCAATTGTAGCCGCGCACGCAACAATCTGGATTTCACCGCGGGGACGCTCAAGCCGAGTGCCTCCGCGGTCTCTTCGGTAGAGAGGTTTTCGATATCGCGAAGCGTGAAGACGGTGCGGAATCCGGGAGGCAGGCCCTGGATGGTCTTGCGGAGGATGTCGCCAAGCTCGGCCTGGTTGTACTGCTGCTCGGGGTTGGGACGCCACTCGGCAAAGTCGCGAGGAATTGAACCCTCCTCGGTATGAACGTCCTCGTCCATCGATACGGTTCTGCTGGTCTTCCGTTTGCGCAGCCGCATAAGGCTTTCGTTGACGGCGATGCGTACCAGCCATGTGGAGAATTTGGAGTTTCCCTGAAACTGCTCCAGCTTCTCGTATGCTTTGAGGAATGCATCCTGCGTGATGTCTTCGGCGTCTTCACGGTTCTGGGTAATGTGCTGCGCAACGCGGAAGATCTGGCGTTCGTACTGCCGGACGAGCTGCTCGAACGCGGCGGTATCGCCTGCTTTTGCGCGCGCTACGAGCGCAACGTCAGGGTGGACCTCTTCCGTTACTGGAGATTGGATGGCAGGCATGTGCGAAAAGGTGCGGAAAAACGCGGGCGGAGCACACCCGCTGATTTGTGCCGAGCTCCGGGCGCGGATCACAGTATAAGGTCAGTGTAAATGCGGCCCGGCAAGAGAGCAATGCGGCGCGCATTGTTAACGTATTCCTGCACCCGGCGTCTCACCTGTTAAGATGTGCCGGGAATGCGGGCGCCGCCGGCTATCTACAACCTATCTGGAAGTATCTGGGCTGGTTCGTATCGGCACACCGGCAAGGGTCTCGGCCGCGGGCAGCTTACATTGGAAGGGTGGGCTGCGATAAGGACGACTAAATTGAAGGGTTGGAGCAAGGTTTGGGTCGAGGCGTTGACTACGCTTGGGCTGCTGCTGCCGATGCCGTTCTGCGGCAGGGTTGCGGCAAGCCAGACGCAGGCACACACGCGTGCAAAGAAGCATGTGGCCGAGACAAAGCCGTCAAGCGCGAAGAGTTCTGCGCGAAGAGCTTCCACGCGCACCAGCGGGTCCAGAACCGGTGCGAAAGGTGCGAAAGGGAAGACTGCGGCCTCCAGCACACGCGCGAAGGGCAAAAGGACGGCTGCCGGGAAAAGGGCGGTTCATGCTCGCGCGGGGGGCAGGCCGACCGCGCAGACGATCCGGCTGACCAGCGCCTTCAAGGCGTCCGAGCAACTGCGTCCCATGGCGCAGCAACTCGCGGCGACCCGGTCCGCGGCTGCATACGGCGGTGTGCAAACCTATGCGCGGGAGCATCCGGGTGAAGGCGCATCGGCGGCGTACCTGGCGCTGGGACATGCATATATGCTGGACCGCAGGTATCCCGAGGCGGTAGCAACCTTCCGGCAGGCGAGTACAAGCGGCACGGCGCTGGATGATTATGCGGACTACCTGGGCGCGCAGGCTGCGGTGCAGGGGGGGCATGGCTCGGATGCGTATGCCCTGCTGGAGCGCTTCGCGGAGCGCCATCCGGAGAGCATCTTCAACGCGAACGCTCCGGTTCTGCTAGCCAACGCTCATTTGCAACAAAACGACTCACAGGCTGCGCTGAAGATACTGCTTCCACTGGCAGACACGGCTCAGGCAGCCCATTCGGATTTTCGCTACGCGTTAGGGCGGGCTTACCAGATGTCCGGGGACACGGCCCACGCGGGAACGGTCTTCCGCCGGCTGTATGCGGCGCTCCCTTTGAGTCCGGAGGCCGCGCAGGCGCGTGCGCAACTGCAGGCGATGGGAGTGGCGCTGACGGTCGCGGAGCAGAAGATCCATGCCGACCAGCTCTTCAATGCGAAGCGCTATACGGAGGCCGGCGAGGAGTATCACGCGATCGAACACAACGCTTCGGGGCTCAGCCCGGCCGATCACGACGCGCTCCTGATCTACGCGGCGGCCTGCGACATGAAGCTGAAGCGACTGGGGCGGAAGGATATCGAAAAACTGCCCGAAACCGTGGACGACAGTGCGGCCTTGAAGCTCTATCTGCTGGCGGAGATTTCTCGCAACGAAAACGACCAGGCGGCGCACGACGCTCTGATTGTGCAGTTGGTCGAGGGTTTTCCCCACAGCAGGTGGCTGGAGGAGGCCCTTTATTCGGGGGGAAATATGTACCTGCTGAAGCATGATCCAAAGCAGGCGACGTATCACTACTCGTTGCTGGTGAAGATGTTTCCGGAGAGCACCTATGCGGCGTCGGCGCACTGGCGGGCCGCGTGGATGAACTACCGGCTGCATAACTACACGGAAGCGGCGCGGCTGATGGACGAACAGATTGATGCATACCCGGCGGGGATTGAAGCGCCGAGCGCGCTGTACTGGCGAGGACGGATATACGAAGAGCAAGAGCACAACTTCGCTCAGGCGGCGAACTACTACCACGTGCTGGCTTCGTGCTACACCAACTTCTACTACGCCGGGCTGGCACGGCAGCGGCTGAATATGCTGAATGGGCAGACCGCGGTGGCTGAGCCCGCGGCAGTGTTGACTTCGGTGCGGATACCGGTCGTTCCGGACCTTACGGGCGAGTTGCCGGAGAATGAACCGCACCTGATCAAGGCGAGGCTGCTGGCCAACGCGGCGCTGAATGAATACATCGGGCCGGAGATCCAGGCGAGCCCCACCTCCGGCGAGTGGGGCGCACTGGCGCAGGCGGAGATCTTCGCGTCCTACGGTGAGTACACCAAGTCGGTCCAGTCCATGAAACGCAGCGGGATCCCGTTCTATTCCCTTCCCATCGACCAGGTCCCGGCGGTGTATTGGAAGCTGCTGTTCCCGAAGCCGTATTGGGCCGGCCTGGTGGCCGATTCGCAAAAGAACAACCTCGATCCCTATCTGGTCGCCTCCCTGATACGGCAGGAGTCGGAGTTCAACGCCGGTGTCGTGAGCCACGCCAATGCCTGGGGGCTGATGCAACTGCTGCCTTCCGTCGGTAAATCGATGGCGAAGAAGCAGGGAATCAAGCACTTCAACGCGAACGACCTGCTGAATCCGGCGACCAATCTTGAACTTGGGACGGCCAACCTGAGGCTGGTGCTTGACCGGTTCAGCGGTCAGCCGGAGTATGCGCTGGCGGCCTACAATGCCGGCGATGTACCGGTGCGCCAATGGATGGCGAGCGGCGACTATAAGGACCTTCCGGAGTTTGTGGAGTCGATTCCATATACGGAGACCCGGGAGTACGTGCAGGCCATCCTGCGGAACCGCGAGATCTACCGTGCCTTGTATGGGGTGGATGGCGTCAACTCCAATTGAGTAGGTAGAGCAGCCTCGTGGCCGTCCGGCAGGGGATTCAGAGCGCGAAAGATCGACGGCAAATCACTTTTGAATCCGGGTATTGACACCCGCCAGAATTCCGCTATGCTATGCACCAGAAGTGGTGCAAGGCGAGCTTCAGAAAAAAGCGCACCCGGAGGTCTCTTCCAGCCTGATGACACCATTGATGCCAGTAGCGAATCGCGAACGTAAAGCCGTGAGACGAAGAGGCGAATATGACAGCTGAGTTGAACCTGATCGAAGTGTGGATTCCGGAGCAGATGGAGCCGGGTACGTTGTTCCTGCTGGAACGGGCCGGCGAGCTGGGTACGTCGGAGAACCCTTATTGGGCGGTGCTGGCTTGTCCAGCGTGCGGTTGCCTGGGACTGATCACACGGCAGCAATGCGCCGGGCTCGAGGCGATGATCTGCGGGTCGAACAGGTGCTCCGCTGAATACTCTCTCGAGGACCGGACGATTCGCTACCGAAGGGCGAACTAACCCGTTTCCTCAGAGATCGAGAGCGGCTTGCACCTGGAATGATTGTGGAATGATTGTGGGAAGAGGCATGCGGCCTCCCTGGAGCAGAGGTATCGCTTGGACGACCGGTACGCAATCCACGCAGCCAAGACGGAGATTCGCGAGGGGTATGACACGGGCGACGTGGAACGTATCGCCTCGATTTATGCGGAGGGGTTCGGCTATCTTGCGCACGGGCTGCCGAGCTTTAGCGGGGCGGAGTCCAAGGCTGTTCTCCGGGAGTTGTTGACGGCGCTCTTCGCGGCGAACGAGGTCTCCCTTGTGCCGATCATCATCGAGGTGTTCCTGTTTGGAACTTCCGCTCTGGAGTACGGCTGGCATGAACTGACGCTTCGTCCTAGGACGGGCGGGCCGCTGACGGTGCTGCGTACGCGTTATGTGGAGCTTTGGCGGAAAGAAGGCGGCGACGCGTGGCGGATTGCACTGTTCTTGGACAATGTGGACCATGAGCCGGTCCTGGTGGAGAGCATGATTCTTGCGATCCGGGCGGGCGAATTTGGTCCAAGTTCGAGAGGGCCGGGCTAGAGCAGTATTACAGTCACACTAAGTTTTTAACCATGTCCAGGCTGGCTTTTTCCCGGCGAAAAAGCCAGCCAAGACCCATACTCCGAATTACACCTACTGTAATACTGCTCTAGCTGTTGCAGAAATCGGCCGAGAGCCTGCGAAAGAGGCGATCGCTGAACCCGGGCGGCAGATCGAACACATGGTCGTCGCCGATCAGGCGGACAGCGTTGCGTGTTCCGTCATACACCGCCTTACAGTGCGCGCAGTGTTTGAAGTGAAGTTCCATGCGCTGCCGCATCGCGGGCTCAAGCGTGCCGTCGATCATCTCCGAGATCTCACGCCATGCTTCCTTGCAGCTGATTTCAATAACTGTTGACACGCGCCACCTCCGCCGGCCGGGGAATTCGGGCTACCACGGCCGCACCTTTCTGTATTCCTTCGATTCGTGCGTCCAACTGCCGTCGTATCCCGGTGCGAGAGCGTCGCGCAACTGCAAACGCGCGCGGAGGAGACGGGTTTTTACCACCTCCGGAGAGACGCCTAGAATCTGAGCCGTTTCGCGTACGCTGAGGTGACGCATATCGCGGAGGATGAGGACTTCGCGGTAGATGGTCTTCATCGCGGCGACACTTCTGGCGATAACCTCTCGCAGCTCCTTGCGTGCGAGCGCCTCGCTGGGTATCTCACGCCAGTCGGCGAAATCCTTCGGGATGTAGTCGCCGTCTGCCGTCTCCTGAGGGGCATCGAGGGACTGATACTGCTTGCGCCGGCTGCGCCGCAGGAACATGCGCGCCTCGTTGAAGGCAATCTGTACGAGCCAGGTGCTGAACTTCGCCTCACCGCGAAAGCCGGCCAAGCCTTTGAGTGCTTTGAAGAAGACCTCCTGGGCCACATCTTCCGCGTCGGCGTCGTTGCCGAGTACGCTAAAAGCAGTCGAGTAGACGGCTCGCTCGTAGGGCTTGACGAGGGCGTAGAAGCGGTCTTTCTCGCCGGCGCAGATAAGCCGGATCAACTCGCCTTCTTCGCGCATTGTCTCGCTCGTCGCGGTCATCAGAGACTGTGTCACCGTGCCCTTCATTCGTGTCGCGTAAAAACGTACTGCTTCTGGTCGCTGTGGCCAAGAGCTGTGGTGGATGTTTCGATTCTCAGGATGGGAAAAAGTGACAGGTAGGCGGCGAATCAGAGATTTGGAACCTGCCTCAACTTACCTGTCACTTTTCACAGCCGCCTGAGTCACACGGAACAGAGTGTAATCTTCTTTTCGTTGGAGATGGGAAGGGGAACGAGATGCAGGTGCGCGGACAAGAGCCTCAGGATAAGCCGGCAGCCGGTGTAAAGGAAGGCGAAGCCGGTATTCGACTTGAGCGGAAGCATCCCCTGGCGATTCGGTGGATGCACTGGATCAACTTTCCCGTGCTGTTCACAATGATCTGGAGCGGACTGCTGATTTACTGGAACGACTCCGATAATGCGTATCAGCATCCGCACCGCGTCTATCGGATCGGATTGGGTCACCTCACATTGTTTCGCTTCTTTCCCGACTGGTTCTATGCCAAACTGCACGTGCCGTATCACGTTACGCAGGGGCTCGGATATCACTTCTTTTTCATGTGGATCTTTGCTATCAACGGCATCGCGTACGTGTTGTACACGTGGCTTTCCGGGGAGTGGCGCTTTCTGTTGCCGCAGCGTCGGAGTGTTCGCGAGGCCATCCAGGTGACGCTCGTCGATCTGCATTTGAGGAAGGGCCTGCCTCCGCAGACCAAGTACAACGGCGCGCAACGCATCGCGTACACGTCCGTGATCCTGATGGGCGCGGGCATGCTCCTGACCGGATTGGCGATCTACAAGCCTACGGAGACACACTGGCTGACGACGCTGATGGGAGGTTATGAGATGGCCCGCTGGCTGCACTTCTGGCTGACGATGGGCTTTCTGGCCTTCTTCGGAGTTCACGTGGCGCAGGTGGCGCTTGCGGGCTGGAATAATTTTCGGTCCATGGTGAGCGGTATCGAGGTGCAGCGGACGGAAGCGCCGTCACCTGAGGCGGAAAGGAAAAGCTGGCGATGAGCGATATCGAAGAGCAACCGGAGAAGCTGCCGCCCGAGCAGCCCGAAGAGCAGGTTGAAGAGCAGCCTGAAGACAACAATCTTCGGGCTGAGAGCGTCCTTGCTTCCGGCAAACCGGAGGACACCGTTCTCGATGCGACGCGTGAAGACGATACGAATGCCGGTTCGGGTGAAGTTCCCGATGGTCACGATTCGGATGAGGGAACGGACCGGCGGCTGGAGAGCAGCAGAGCGGCCGATGCGGAGGTGCTTGCGGCATCGCGAAGGCACACGCGACGGTCGTTCCTGGTGGCAGCGGGCGGGACAGCGGCGGCCTACGGCTTCTACCGATATCTCGATCGCGGACCGCAGGACAACATGCAGCCGGATCTGTTGCAAGATGGGTTCCGTGCGAATGCCGCACTCTCTCGCGGGGTCTTTCGCGATCACGTGCTTGCTCCGACCTACCCGCTTGGCCGGGCCGAGACGCTGCGTGTGAACGGTGTGTATGGCCTGAAGATGGAGCTTGTGCCGGAGAGCTGGCGCCTGCAGCTCGTCGGAATGAAGGACGCAATGCAGCACCCGCGGTATGTTAAGGACGTCACCGCATGGGAGTACCGGTACACCGCGGCTGCGTCCGGCGAAGACAAGGGACACGATACCAAGGTCGATCCCAGGATGGGCAGTTCCGCCAAGATGGCTCCCGAGCCCATGCTGGCCAAGGCGGCGGAGGATGAGAACCACACGGGCCGTAAGCCGCGCGGAATGGAAGAAGCCGGGGAGAGCGACTCGACCCTGCCGCCGGGCACTCCCGGCCTGCTGCTGACCATGGAAGACGTGGTGAAGCTGCCACGACGGGAGCTGGTTACGCAGTTCAAATGCATCGAGGGCTGGAGCCAGATTGTGCATTGGGCCGGCGTTCGGATGGCCGATTTCATGGAGCTATATCCTCCCCAGCCCATCGACGGCAAAGAGCCGCGATATGTTTACATGGAGACGCCGGATGGGGATTACTACACAGGCTATGACCTCAATGTGCTGCGTCATCCGCAGACGCTGCTGGTCACGGAGATGATGGGGGCTCCGCTGACGCAGTTCCATGGTGCGCCGCTCCGGTTGCATATGCCTACGAAGTACGGCTACAAGCAGATCAAGCGGATCGCCTTAATCTCGTATACCAACGACAAACCGGATGACTATTGGACCAAGCTCGGTTATGACTGGTACGCCGGTCTGTAATCGTATCTGTGATCTATAGTTGCCAGGTTCGATCGACTGCGGTTCTTCTCCCCGTGGGTTGTTAGGATACGAACTATGACTGCATACGGGAAGCGCGCACTCGTTACCGGGGGCGCTGGCCTCATCGGCTCACATATCGTCGATCTGCTGCTCCAGGAAGGCTGGAGTGTTCGGATCCTCGACAATCTCGAACCGCAGACCCACAAGAACGGCAAGCCCGGCTGGGTCAATCCTGCCGCGGAGTTTAAACAAGGCAACGTGCAGGACTATGAGACGATGCGGTCCGCTTTGACCGGAATCGATGTTGTCTTTCACGAGGCGGCCTACGGCGGGTATATGCCGGAGATGGCGAAATACGTCCTGGTGAACAGCTTCGGCACGGCACAGATGCTGGAGATCATTCGCGATCACCAGTTGCCGATTAAAAAGGTTGTGGTTGCCAGCTCTCAGGCAGTCTACAGCGAAGGGATGGCTAAGTGTCCTGAGCATGGACAGGTGGTGCCTCTGCTTCGTCCAGCAGAGCAACTTCGCAACGGAGACTTCAGCGTTCACTGCCCGGTCTGCGGCAAGGCTACCTCCTCGATTCCGACGCCCGAACTTCCCCCAGGCGGCGGCGAGACGGTGTATGCCTTGACCAAGGTGGACCAGGAGCGGCTGGTACTTCTTTGGGGCAAGCAGACCGGCATTCCGACGGTAGCACTGCGCTACTCCTGCACGTATGGGCCGAGGCAGTCGCTCTTCAACCCCTATACGGGGGTGATTGCGATCTTCTGTACACGGCTTCTGAACAATCAGCCCCCCGTGATGTACGAAGACGGAGGGCAGACACGCGATCTTTGTTTTGTCGAAGACATCGCCAGAGCCAACCTGCTGGTTGCCACGACAGACAAGCTGGACGGGCTGCCGGTCAATGTGGGGAGTGGACGCGCTACGAGTGTGCGCGATCTGGCGGGGATCATCGCGGATCAACTTGGTGTCGGATTGGCGCCGGTTGCTCGGGGCGAGTTTCGGCCGGGTGAGATACGCTCGCTGATCTCGGATATAAGCCGCATTCGCGCTGTTGGATATGAGCCGCGGACGACGATCGAAGAGGGAATTGCACGGTATATCGCCTGGATAAAGACCCAGGGCGCGGTGGAGGATTACTTCACCAGGGCAGAGGCCGGCCTGCGGGCGAAGGGAATCGTACAGGACGTCCGTCCCCGGGCCGATTGATTCGCCGATCCATTTTGCGGCCGGGTGAGGTTTCTTTGCAGCTATGCAAAACAATGCCAACTTGGGGCCGTCCAGATGCATCTATTTGTTCAGGCGACACTTCGCTAAATCGAGCTGCTTCAAGGTTTAGCTGGCAAGTTTTCCTTTGAGGCAGCCTCAGGAGAACTATGTACAAAGCGTTTCTTTTGCTTCTGCTCGCCTCACCTGTTGCTCTCTTTTCCCAAAGTCCGGATAGCTCGAGCGCAACACCTTCCGGAGGTGTGGATACGGCGTCCAGCGCGACCATGTCCAACCAGCAGCAAACGGCTCTTTCGGGAGGGTTCTTTCGGCGAGGGGTATTCAGCGCACGTAAGAGCGATGCACCCGTTGGGTCGTTTACTGCGAGCTACGTATATCAATATGCGCCGGGCGAAGATGGCGCGAACCGCAGCCTGATGGGGTGGTCGGCTGTGCCGGAGGTCAACTTCGGCAAGTATATCGGGCTCCAGGCGGACTTTCTAAGTCTGTACATGCGGAGCGTGTATCCGGGACAGAGCCGGTTTATGGCGGCGGCGGGTCCGAGAATCAATTTTGCTCCGCGGTCCAAGTTCACGCCGTTCATCTTTATGGAAGGCGGGGAGATTCGGTCGACGCAGAAGTTGAGCGATGTTGCGGATTGGAATCCTGTGGCGACCGGCGGTATCGGGATGGACTTCAAGACGCACCACGGCATCGGGCTACAGTTGATCCCGGGAGAGTACCTGGGCCAGTACCAGGACAATGGAACCTGGACACATAGCTTTGTCTCCCGGGTAGGAGTTACGTTCAACTTTTACAGGTAACCTGTGCAAGTGGTCTGACGGGAGTTGACCGGGATTCCCGATCGACTCCCGTCTTTGTTTGCTTGGAGCGAACAGGCAGCGGCGGCGAGGCGATTTCTTCAGAGGTGGGTGGAGGCAATTGCGATAGCGGCTATCGCGGCAGTTTCGGCTCGAAGGATGCGAGGGCCGAGGGTTACGGACTGCCAGTTGTGCTGGGTGAAGAGGGTCATCTCTTCCGGGGCCCAGCCACCTTCGGGGCCTACTGCGATGACGTGCGTTGTGGGGGAGCCATTACGTGCGGAGTCGGGGAGCCCGGCTGTTGCTGTGAGTGCGGCGGTGAGGGTGGTTTGCTGCTCGGTCTCCGAGAGAAGGATGCGGTTGGGGCTGCATTCCTGTTCGAGGGCCAGTTTGAGTTGAGCCGGGCTGGCGATCACGGGCACGTCGGTGCGGCGGGATTGCTTGGAGGCTTCGAGAGCGATGCGGCGCCAGCGTTCTGTTCGTTTGGCGGAGGCGAGGGTAAGGTGTTTTTCGGTGCGGCGAGCAAGAACAGGCGTGATCCTGGCCACACCCAGTTCGGTGGCCTTTTCGATGGCCCACTCAAAGTGGTCGAACTTGAAGACAGCCAGCAGGAGATGGAGGGGGAGAGCGGCATCGGATTGCAGCTCTTCGTGAAGGGTGAAGAGGACCTCCGCGTCGGTGACGCTGATAATTTCGGCGCGATGGAGAAAGCCTCCGGCTACTACGTCATAGATCTGCCCGGGTTCGGCGCGGAGGACGCGGGCGAGGTGGGCAGCCTGATCGCCGGTGAGGGCGGCTGTGGCGGGGCGCCCGGTGGCCGGGGAGAAGGTGTCGGCGATCCAGCGGCGTCGGGTCATGCTCTATTTTGCGGGATTAGCAGGCAGATTGGGTATGGCTTCACTGGCGCGTGTGATGGTGACGCCTTGCTGACCCTGGTGGTAGAGGTCGATGTTGAGCATCGCGGTGCGGCGGTGGTCCCAGAC
Source organism: Edaphobacter sp. (assembly GCA_965277575.1). Lineage (GTDB taxonomy): Bacteria > Acidobacteriota > Terriglobia > Terriglobales > Acidobacteriaceae > Edaphobacter. The sequence goes on along the minus strand of CBDIDK010000002.1, from coordinate 384,043 downwards.
CTCTTTGGTGACGGGGAAGTGGAGCACGACCATGCCTTCGGAGGACTCGCCGGGCTTGATAATCGTCTCGCGAAGGAGCGGCTCGGAGGACAAAGGCTTGAGAGCGGGGAAGGCGGTGTAGAGGTTGGGTAAGTCCCGTTTTTCGACGGCGCTGGTGGTGAGTTCTTCGCCCTCGGCCGTGGTGAGGGTGGCGGTCATGTCCTTGAGGAAGAGCGGCAGGTTGAGGTGATCGTCGATGCGCAGCGTGGTGAGTATGTACAAGTCGTCCTGCGACTGGTCGTGGCCGACGAGGGTGGATTCGGACTTGAATACCGTGTGAACGGGAAGAATGGAGGTGTGTAGGATGGCGAGATCGGCGGTTTTGTGCGGCGTAATGCGGATGACAAACGCGATGGCGAGGCCCATGACGACAAACGCGATGAGCACCGGGGCCAACAGGTTGCGGCGTGCGGATTGGGTAAAGGTCAGCGGAGGCACTTGGTCCAGGATAGCCGGTTGTATGGTGCAGGTGATTCCCGGGCAAACCCACTCTACACCAAAGGTTGAGGCGTCCGGGCGATACGAGGGCAGGTTTCCTGAGGTGCGGGTTCAATTTCTCTGGACGGCATACTCCTCGAGGAGAACGGAGATGATGGCGGCTGTTGGAACTGCGACCAGAGCACCGATAATGCCAGCGAGGGCGGTGCCGAGGAGCAGGGCCACAAGTACGGTGAGACCCATGAGATTGACGCTCGAACGCATGATACGTGGGGTGAGAACGGCGTTTTCGAGGTTGATGTAGATCGAGTAGAAGATGAAGACGCCGGCCATTTTGGTCCAGGAGTCCAGGGCTGCGACGCCGCCGGCGATGCAGATGGTGATAACGCCGCCGGCAATGGGAATGATGTTGAATAGACCCATGAGGAAACCGAGGAGAACGAAGTAGCGGACGTGGAGCAGGCCGAAGACGATGGTGCTTGAGACCCCAAGGATGAGCATGAGAGTGCCCTGACCGAGGAGCCATTTGCTGACTTTGTGCTCGGCCTTGTGGAGAGTGACGTCCAGGCGCTCCCGTCGAGAGAAGGGGACCAGCGAGAGAAAGAAGGCGTAGGCGAATTCACCTTCGAGCATGAAGTAAATGCACAGGAAAACGGCTGTGAGGACGTCGAAGATGTGTGCGAGCCAGAGCGGAAGGGAGGTGACGATGTAGCTGGCCGTCGCCGTGATCGCGCCTTCGGCCCGCTGGGCGATGGAGTCGATGCCGAACTTGTCGGCCATGGGGAGCTTCTTGAGATGGGCGACGACCTGTGGGATCCGCTGGGGAAGGTCGGTCGAGAACTGGCGCAGATCACGCAGGACTGGAGGCAGTCCGGTGGTGAAGAAGATGCTGAGAACGCAGACAACAGTGAGTATCAGAAGAACGATGGCGATCGCGCGCGAGGGGTGGTAGCGGCCGAACCGGAGTTGGGTAATGCGGGTGACGATGGGCGTAAGAACGACGGCAAACAGAGCGCTGACGTAAATGATAAGAAGCTCTTTTTTGAGGGTCCAGGCGACAGCGAGAAGGAGCAGGATGACGATGCAGAAGAGTATGTGGCCGTGGATGGCGCTGGTGGACTGTTTTTGAGCGAAGGACTGGCTCTGAACCGGCTCTGAGCTGAGGACGGTGCTCGGGCTCGGACTCGAAGTGGGGTTCGGGGAAGTGGGGCTCGGGGCGGGGATAATGGTTGCCAGCTCGTTCTCCTGTTTGCGGGGTGCATGTGGTGAGATGCAGATAGTGGAGCATGTGAATGCTTTGGCGGCAGTGCGGAGGAAGGTTCAGGCGGGTTGGTTGAGAGCGGCAAGGACAGCATCGACCACCTGGTGAGGTGTGCGATCGCCTACGTCCAGGGTGAGGGCGGCCAGGCGGCGGTAAAACGGATGGCGGTGAGCGAAACGGAAGTGGGCGGCCGCGGGGTCCTGGAGCACGGGGCGGGCGACAGCCGGTGCGCCGAAGTCCTGGAGCACGCAGCGATCGAAGAGGGTAGGGAAGGGAGCGTCCAGGAAGGTGGTGAAGGTGCCGGGCGTCTGCTCGATCAGGAGCCGGTTGGTGAGCTCTTCCGGAGTACCGCCGCCGAGTGCGAGGACGGTTTGAGTCTGTCCGAGGGCCGAAGCGAGGGCGGAGGATTCGAGGCGGCGGAAACGCGCTTCGCCTAACGTGGCGAAGAGGCTGGGTATGGAAGCCCCGGCGCGTGCCTCGAGGTAAGCGTCGAGGTCAAGAAAGTTCCAGCCGAGGCGGCTGGCGAGGAGGCGTCCCACGGTGGACTTTCCGGCGCCCATGAATCCGGTGAGGACGAGGCGGCGAAGATGAGCCGGGATGTTTGGCGGCGGGACGGCGGCAGTGCTGGAGTGGGTGGATGTCATTCGCATCTCCTGAGGGCTTGGTGCTGAAGTTCCGCGGGCATGAAAAAGCCGCGACCTTGAAGTGGGCGCGGCTTAGGAGATTTCGATGAACTCTGAAGGCTCAGGTGCTTTCAGAGATGCATACGAGGACTCCGCTGGCCGTTGGGCGGCGCCAATAGTAGGAGGTAAAAAGGGCGATCTGGAAGCGGCTCGTCATGCTGAATACAAGGTACAACGGGTTCGCAGGCAAATGCAAGAGCTTTGGAGCGGCGTGGGTGGCGGATGGCGTAGTCTATTGCGGTTGAAATGGGATCTCCGAGTATCTGGAAAGATTGTAAGTAGATGGCGGACAGGCGCTCTGCGCGAGAGGAGCGGGGAGGGGTATTTGCCGTTGATTCGGTGGCTGACTGGTGATGCCGCGACCCCGTGTGGTATCTCAGAGAGATGACGATGTTGCGGCGGGCGAAGAAGGTGGGGCGGCAGTTCTTGAATCCCGTTCCGACGACGATTGGCGGGTTCAGCACGATCCTGAAGGTGCTGCCGCTTTATTTGATGAACAAGGAGGAGAAGGTGCCGGCGGGGCCGCTGGGACCGTTCAGGACCGATGTTGGGGTATACGAAACTGTGCCGGAGACTGGGCTGAGGGTGACCTGGATGGGGCACTCGTCTCTTCTGGTGGAGATCGACGGGGTGCGGGTGCTGATCGATCCGGTGTGGGATGAGCGCGCTTCGCCGGTGCGGTGGGCGGGGCCAAAGAGGTTCTTTACGGCTCCGGTAAGGCTGGAGGAGTTGCCTTCGGTGGATGTGGTGCTGGTTTCGCATGACCACTACGACCATATGGGGAGATCGACGATTGAGAGGCTGGCTGCGCTGGAGACGATGAAAGATGCGCGGTGGGTGACGTCCGTAGGCGTAGGTGGAACCCTGCGCCGTTTCGGTGTCGATGCGGGGCAGATTACGGAGCTGGACTGGACAGAGCGGGTGGCCGTAGCGGGCGGCTCACTGGAGATCACGGCGCTGCCGGCGCGGCATTTCTCGGGGCGGGGAATCTTCAATCGGTTTGGAACGTTATGGTCTTCCTTTGTGCTGAAGGGGGCAAAACATACGGTGTATTTTGGGGCCGATTCGGGGTGGTGGGAGGGGTTTGGCGAGATCGGAAGGTCGTATGGGCCATTTGACCTGACCATGCTGGAGATTGGAGCGTTCCACCCGCTGTGGGCGTCGATTCATCTGGGACCGGACGGTGCGGCGAGGGCGTTCGAAGCTTTGGGAGGTAGTGGATTGCTGATGCCGATCCACTGGGGACTGTTCGACCTGGCGCTGCATGGGTGGCGGCAGCCGATGGAGCGAATGCTGGAGGCGGCGGATCAGCGTGGGATTCTGGTGTGGGCTCCAGAGCCGGGCAGACCGACCGAGGTGGCAGGGGTGGAGTTGCGGTCGGACTGGTGGCGCTGAGACACGAGCTGCCTGACGGATCGAGCTAGCTGCCTGAAAGAGTCTTCACTTTGCCCGCGATCTTGATGGAGGGCAGGCGGCTGTTTGCGGAGAGGTAGGGCGTTCCGTCCGAGATGACGTCATCGGGAAACTCCAATCCGGTGGCCATGACTCCGGGTCCGGCTATCGTGGTGAAGGCAGTCCAGTTTGAGGTGAATGCCGCGACGCCGGTCATGTCGAGCGCGTTGAGGATGAGCTTGCGAATATGCCCGGAGGATGTGCTCAGTGCCGGGATGGCAGGGAAGGATTGCCCGGCTTGGCTTTCGATCGCGAAGCCGTCAATGGTCAGCCGCTCGATGGCCGGAGAACCGGAGAGCAGGAAGGCTGGGGCGTTGCCTGCCGGGTTGCGGAAGATGCTGCAGTTTGAGACGGTCAGGCTGGAGACGGTTGCATGGACCTGCAGAAAGGCGTCGGGCTTGGGCGGCGAGAGCACCGTGCAGCCGGTGATTTTCAGGGTGCCGATGTTGTCGTTTACGCAGGCGAAGATAGATGTTCCTTCGACGACACAGTTGGAGATGGTTACATCTGCGATGGCATCGGCGCCACCCGCCTGCTGGAATCCGAATTGGAATCCGGCTGCGTAGACTGCGGCGCTGCAGTTGGCAACGAGCACTCTGCTTACCTGGAACGAGCCTCCTGGACCGTGCGTGTAGATTCGCATCATGTCGGCTCCGGCAGTGACGATGCAGTTGGTTACGACGACGCGGGTGATGGGGCCGCCGTATCCTTCGGGTGCGTTCAGGGCCACGCTGTCGTCTCCAGTCTGGAACCAGCAGCCATCGATGAAGATGTCGTTGCACCCGCCATTGAGATGCACGCCGTCGCAGTTGATGGAGGCGGTGGGGGATTCGAAGCGGCAGGCGCGAACCGTGGCTTGCCCGCAATTGGATAGGCGAACGGAATACGTGGCGATGTCGTAACACCAGACGCCTTCGATCTGAATGTTATCCAGGTTCATGAGGTTGATTCCGAAGAGAAAGGAAGCTCCGCCTGCGAAGTTGCCTTGCGGTTTGCCGGAGTTTGAATTGCCAGTCGTCCCATTGCCCCGGTTTCCATTGATGCGGAAGCTGGACAGCGTGACATTGGACCCGCGCGACGAGGCGGGAGGAAGACGTTGCCCAGCGACGTCGGGGTCGGTTGGAATCGCGGCGTTGGGGCCGCCGTTGTGAATGGCGTCCGCGTTCGATCCACTCGTGACATAGAAACCGGTGTCCCAGCCCAATCCCACGATAGAGGCGTGGCCGAGCGTGGGAAGATAAAGACCCCGGATGAGGGAAGGCCCGTCGATCTCGAGAACGACCGGATGGTTAGCGGTTCCGCGGGACAGAAAGTCATTCAGGATATCGGTGTTGTCGGTTGCGGTGCCGCCTCCAATTCCATGGCCGGTGTTGAGGTCGCAGTCGAGGACCGCGCCCAGAGAGGAGGCTTTGACTTTGGTAAACCTAACCACGATTCAGCTTCACTCCAGACGCGCGGCGAGACAGGCGTTGATCCAAGGTATCAAAGCCTGTCTTGCGGTTGAGGAGCGCGGGTAGGATACGTTACCTCTCGCGGTGAACTTCAGGCTCCCTGGCAATTGGGGTTCGCTGAGAAGCTGCTCTCGGAAGGGGTTCAGTTGTTTGCGGCTGCGGGAAGTTGCGCGTTGATCCATCTGGTGGTGCGGGCGTCGAGGATGTCGAGGGGCAGCGAGCCGCCGCTGAGAATCTCGTCGTGGAAGGTCTTGAGGTTGAACCTGGGGCCGAGCTGCTGTTGGGCGCGCTCGCGGAGTTCGCGAATCTTGAGCTGGCCGAGCTTGTAGCTGCAGGCCTGTCCCGGCCAGGAGATGTAACGGTCGGTCTCGGACTGGATGGTGGGTTCGTCGATGGCGTGTGAGTTGCGCATGTACTCGACGACCTGGTCGCGCGACCAGCCCATGTCGTGGATGCCGGTATCGACAACGAGGCGCACCGCGCGGAAGAGCTCGGAGCGGAGGCGGCCGTAGTCCGATCCGGGATCCTGGTAAAAGCCGATCTCCTTGCCGAGCTGCTCGGAGTAGAGCGCCCAGCCTTCGGTGTAGGCGGAGTTGCCGCCGTGCTTGCGGAACTCGGGCAGGCCGGTGAGGGACTGGGCGATAGAGATCTGAAGGTGGTGGCCGGGGACGCCCTCGTGGTATGCGACCGCTTCATCGTTGATGAAGGAGCGCTGCTTGTAGTCCGATACCGCGACCGAGACGCGGCCGGGGCGTTTGCCGTCGGGCGTACCGCCCTGGTAGTGGGTGGCGGCAGCGGCCTGGAAGGCGGGGATGGCTTCGACGGTGACAGGCTGTTTGGGGAGGATGCCGAAGAGCTCGGGGAGCCGCGGCTGCATCTGGTCGATGTACTTGCGGAAGTCGTCGACGATGGCCTGCTCGGAGGTCGGCTTGTACCTGGGGTCGTTCTCGATGTGCTCGCGGAAGCTGGCCAGGTCTTTGTAGCCGTTGGCCTTGGCGAGCGCGGTCATCTCGGCGACGATGCGGTCGTATTCACTTAGGCCGATGCGGTGGATCTCGGCAGGGGAGAGGGTGGTGGTGGTGAGACGGTGGAGGTCGGCCTGGTAGCGGCGCTTGCCATCGGGCAGGCTTTCGATGGAGAGGGTGGTTCGGCCGTGTGGGACGTAGTCGGTCTGAATGAAGGCGGAGAACTGTTTGTAGGCGGGAATGACTTCGGTTGTGACGGTAGAGGTGATGGCGTCGGTGAGGCGCTTTTTGTCCGAATCGGAGAAGGATGCCGGGAACCTCTTGAGAGGGATGAGGAACGGGTCGGAGGCGATGATGCCGTCGCATTGCGCGGGAATTTTTTCGGCGAGGTAAGTGACCATGACGAGGTGGTCCCTGACGCCGGCGCGGAGGACGTCTTCGGTCTGGAGCAACGCTTTGGGCATCTGATGCAGGCGCGCGATGTAGTCCTCGTAGTGCTTGACAGAGTCGAGCGGAACCGAGAGCGGCAGGTCCGCGAGTCCGGTGTGGACGCCGCCCTGTGCGTTGATGGGCATCTCGTAGTTTTTCAGGTCATAGTCGTCCATGCTCTCCTGCAGGTTGCGGAGGAAGAGGTCATGGGAGATGGTGTCCTGGTCGGAGAAGCCTTCGGTGGAGATGGCCTTGATGCGGGCGAGATAGCCGGCGTTGATGTCGTGGCGGCGTGCGATGGCGGCGAGCGAGCTGTCGCCGAGCTGGTCGTTGTAACGGTAGTCGCCTACCGCGGTGGCCAGGGTGGGGGAGAGTTTGAGGTTAGTCTGCCAGGACTCGTCGAAGAGGGCGTTCTGAGCGCTAAGGCGCCCCGCGACTGGCTTGGCGGCCTGTGCCGAGGCGGAGATGGAAGATAAGGTGAACAGGAGAGCGGAGGCGGCGAGCAGGTGAGGGCGCATGGGATGCAAGCGTACCAGAGTAGGGGATACACACGTCCAGCTTGTTAGTGCCTGCAGGCTTCGTGCATGGGGCGAGCCAGTGCCGAAATACACAGAGTCACGGTGCCTACACAGGGTAAATGCGTCTGCTGGAGAGCGTATCGGAGTGCTTTTTTTGAAGATTCTGCCGCAACTCCTGCATCATAAAGGAGACAAACTTCACCACGGGCGGCACGGCCCGCACATAAAACTGATACGAGGCAGGTTACGATCACAGGTATGGGTAAAAATAAGACAGCGCAAGCCGCCTGGAGCGCGCCGTTTGTGCTGGGTGTCTGCCTGCTGTGTGTGCCCGGTATGGCCCAGGGGCCGGGTGGGAACTCTACTTCGTCTGGTGCATCGAGCACGATGGGCGGGGGTGCCAACCAGAACTCCGGCCCGAGCACGGCTACCGGCAGTTCGGCGATTGCGGGCGCTCAGCAAAGTCTTTACGGTGCGTCGGGCCAGAATGGCGCACCGGCGACGCAAGACTCGTTCAAAGGCAGCCTGGTAAGCGGGAAGGCAACGGATGGGGTGATGGAGCTTTCGCTGGACGAGGCCGTTCAGCGGGGGTTACGGCAGAACCTTGGGTTGATCCTGCAGACTTCGGCGCAGAAGAGCTCGAACGGCCAGAGGCTGGAGGAGTTGCAGGCCCTGCTGCCTACGGTGACGGCTTCGGCGAGCATTGAGGTGCAACAGATCAATCTGGCCGCGTTCGGGCTGAAGTTTCCGGGGTTGAATCCGATCGTCGGGCCGTTCCAGGTGGAGGACTTTCGCGCGTATCTGACGCAGAACCTGGTGAATGTTTCGGCGCTGCAAAACTACATTGCGGCGAAGCACAACTTTGCGGGCGCGAAGCTGACGGCCGAGGATGCGCGCGACCTGGTGGTCCTGACTGTAGGCAATGCGTATCTGCTGGTGATCGCGGATTCGGCTAGGATCGACGCGGTGACGGCGGAGCTGGCTACATCGAAGGTGTCGCTGGACCAGGCCGTGGCTGCGCACGACGCCGGCACGAGTCCTAAGCTCGATGTGCTGCGGGCGCAGGTGGACTATCAGAACGAGCAGCAGAGCTTGATTTCGACCAGGAACAACTTCGAGAAGGACAAGCTGGCGCTGGCGCGGGCTATTGGGCTGCCGCTGGATCAGAGATTTCATTTGACCGACCCGGTGCCCTATGCGGCGCTCGATCATGTCGATCCGCAGGCGGCGTTCGAGCAGGCGCTGCGGTCGCGCAAGGACCTTGCGGCCTATGCGGAGCAGGTGAAGTCGGCGAGCGCGGAGAAGAAAGCGGCGTGGGCGTACCAGCTTCCGGTGTTGAGTGCGTCGGGCGACTTTGGCGATATCGGGGATACGGTGGGGCACTCGCATGGGACGTATTCGGCGACAGGGCAGGTGAGTGTGCCGGTGCTGCAGATTGCGAAGACCAAAGGCCAGGAGCAGGTTGCGGCTGCGCAATATGAGCAGGCGACGGCGCGGCTGTCGGACCAGGTGCAGCAGGTGAACCAGGATGTCCGGGACAGCGTGCTGGACATCGAGGCGGCGGCCAAGCTGGTCGAGGCGACTCACTCGAATGTGGAGCTGGCCAATGAGGCGTTGAGCGAGGCGCAGCAGCGGTTCCATGCGGGCGTTTCGGACAATCTGCCGGTATCGCAGGCGCAGTCGCAGACCGAACAGGCCAACGATCAGTACATCAGCGCGTTGTACCAGCACAATGTAGCGAAGCTGGCTCTGGCGCGTGCGCTGGGTGTGGCGCAGACAAACTATAAAGAGTATCTCGGAGGAAAGTAACTTGGCAGACCAACCGGACCAGAAGCAGGACGGCCAGACGGCGGAGATCAGCGGCACAGTCCAGATCAAGCAGAGTGGCGGAGACAAGCAGCCGCAGGGCGATCCTCATAAAGACGATGACAGGCAGAGAGAGGACGACGAGAAGTCTGCGAAGAAGAAGTCGGGGCGCAAGTTCGTCATCATCGCGGTTGTGATTCTGCTGGTGATCGGCGCGGGCATCTTCTACTGGCGGTCTACATTCACGGAAAACACCGATGATGCGCAGGTAGATGGCGATCTGTACCAGGTGAGCTCACGCGTGACCGGACAGGTGACGAAGGTGTACATCGACGACAACCAGCAGGTGCAGGCGGGACAGGCGATCGCTGAGATCGACCCCAAGGACTACCAGGTTGCGTTGGAGCAGGCGCAGGCGAACCTGGCGAGTTCGCAGGCTGCGGCGATCCAGGCAACGGTGAACGTGCCGATCACGAATGTGAATACCAGGACCAGCGTCAGCACGACGAGCTCGGATGTGCAGGGTGCGGCGGCTACGGTGGAGCAGGCGCGCAAGCAGGCACAGGCAGCCGAAGCACGGGTAGACGCGGCGAAGGCGACGGCGTTGAAGTCGCATCTCGACGTGGAACGGTACACGCCTCTGGTGCAGAAGGACGTGATCTCGAAGCAGCAGTTCGATGCGGCGGTGGCGACGGATGCCTCCAATTCAGCCTCGGTGCTGGAGGCGGAGGCGACGGTGATCGCCCAGCAGGCGATGGTGACGCAGGCGTTGCAGAAGCTGGCGCAGTCGCGATTCCAAGCGGAGCAGTCTGTCAATACGGCGCCGGACCAGATGAGGGCGCAGCAGGCGAAGGCGAACTCCGCGATGGCGGATGTGAAGCAGGCACAGGCCAGGGTCGATCAGGCGCGGCTGAATTTGAGCTACACGCACATCACAGCGCCGACGGCCGGCATCGTGAACAAGAAGAATGTGCAGGTAGGGGCGAACCTCGGCATCGGGCAGGACCTGCTGACGATCATCCCGCTGACCAACCTCTGGGTGACGGCAAACTTCAAGGAGACGCAACTCTCGAAGATGCGGCAGGGTCAGGAAGTGACGCTGAAGGTCGACGCGCTGGGGGGAAGAAAGTTCCATGGCAAGGTGACCCAGATCGGCGGGGCGACGGGATCGAAGCTTTCCCTGTTCCCTCCGGAGAACGCGACGGGGAATTACGTGAAGGTGGTGCAGCGGATTCCAGTGCGGATCGACTTCACCAATCTGCAGCAGGAGAACGGGGATTATGCGCTTCGTCCCGGTATGTCGGTTACTCCGGATGTAGCCGTCAAGTAAGCCACGTTTGTAGCCGTCTTGTCATGTAAGTGTGGAAAACCGCTGTGGCGACTCGGGCATCTGAACCAAAGAAAGCATAAAAACCGAGGTGAAAGATGGCAGTTGCGATGAAGAAGGTACAGTCCAAGGATGCCAACGTGGCGCCTCACTGGCACGCTAAGGCGAAGGAGATCCAGAAATACGGCACGGTGATCGCGGACATGCCGCACCCTCTGGGCGAAGATGTTCGCATGGACATGGTGAACAAGCTGAATCAGTTGCTGGCGGACTCGATTGCTATCCGCGACATGTACAAGAAACACCACTGGCAGGTCTCCGGCCCGACTTTCTACCAGCTTCATCTGCTGTTCGACAAGCACTTTGATGAGCAGGTGGAGATGGTGGACTCGATCGCAGAGCGGATTCAGCTTCTGGGTGGCATCAGTATTGCGATGGGTGGCGATGTTGCAGAGCTAACCAAGGTTCAGCGGCCGCCGCGCGGCAGGGAAGAGGTTCCGGTGCAGATCTCGCGTCTGCTGGAGGCTCACAAGCTCATCATCCAGGGCTGCCTCGACATCTCGGAGGCGGCAGATAAGGCTGGAGACCAGGGAACGAACGATCTGGTGGTCAGCGACATTCTGCGGCCGAACGAGCTGCAGTCGTGGTTCATTGGCCAGCATCTGGTCGAGATGCCGTTGATTGTGAATGATCTTGGCGGCACGATCGAAAAATAGCACCGGCCGAGCGGCTCAGCATACACCGTTCCAGCAAGGCCCGGATGCTGGTCGCGTCCGGGCCTTTTGACATTCCCGGGCCTTTGCACATTCAGATTGCCTGTTTCGCATCCAAGGGGGCGTTACTCTCATCTACACAGTACGGAATCCACTTCTATGCCGATCGCGCTCGTCTTCTTCGTCCATTATGCCTACCTCATCCTTTTCCTTTGGGTGCTGGTGGAGCAGGTTGGCATACCGGTTCCAAGCATTCCATTGCTGCTTACGGCGGGCACGCTTACGGCGACGCACCGCCTTCACCATATATACGTGGTGCTGGCGGTTCTCGCTGCGTGCCTGGTAGCCGATACGATCTGGTTCTCCCTTGGGCGACGATACGGGAACAGCGTTTTGAAGCTGCTTTGTCGATTTTCGTTGGAGGCCTCAACCTGCGTGACAAAGACGGAGGGGTACTTCACGCGGCGCGGACCGGTTACGCTGCTGTTCGCCAAGTTTGTGCCGGGGCTCAGCACGGTGGCTGCGCCGATCGCCGGACAGACGGGGATGCCGTACGGCCGCTTCCTCGTGTACGACCTTGCGGGCTCTCTGCTGTGGGCCGAGACGTTTATTCTTGCGGGGCGGTTTTTTGGAGACATTGCGAAGCGGAGCGGACCTTTCTTTCAATGGCTGGGACACTTTGCGTTTGCCATCTTCGTCCTGATGGTGCTCGGCTTCCTGACCTTTCGTGTGCTGAAGCAGCGCAAGTTCCTTCAGGGTGTCCGGGCATTGCGTCTGGAGCCTTCGGAGCTGAAAGCGATTCTGGATGCGGCGGAGGCGAGCGGCAACATCCCGCCGTTTATCGTCGACCTGCGGCATCCGCTGGACTACCTGCCCGATCCGCGGGTGCTGCCGGGCGCGCTCCGCATCGGTCCGAACGAGTTGAAGCTGCATAGCGAGATCATCCCGCGCGACCGTGATGTGATCCTCTACTGCACCTGCCCAAGCGAGGAGACCAGCGCAAAGCTTGCCATGCAACTGCACAAGATGGGCGTCTATCGGGTGCGCCCGCTGCGCGGAGGGTTCGATGGCTGGAAGGCGGCTGGATATCCGCTGGTGGATTACGTTGCCGATGCGCCGACCTCGGGGGCGATCGGAGGAACTGATCCTGCCGGGTCCGCAACCGGCCGTGCGGCTGTCCCGCGGTCCAGCGAGGTCACTTCGAAGGCATGAAGCAGCAGGGGCTTTGCAATCGTCAACTCAATGACAATTCGGCGGATCGCCATGTGCATCGATGTATGCCGCCCGCATCCCTGTTGGCTCTCTGGATTCACGTGCATTTGCCACAGCCTCGAATAGGATAACCATCCTATATGCGCCGCCTGATGCTTCTCCTCGCACTTCTCTTCGCCGTTCCCCTCCACGCTGAGTCCAACCCCGACTGGACCACTCCACTCGCCCCCTTCCGCATCGCCGACAACCTTTACTACGTTGGCAGCCGCGACCTCGCGAGTTATCTCATCATCACCCCCGCCGGAAGTATCCTCATCAATGCCAACCTCGTCACCTCGCCCAGGCAGATTCGCGCCAGCGTTGAAAGACTCGGCTTTCGTTGGGCCGACACCAAGGTCTTTCTTAACAGCCAGGCGCATTTTGACCACGTCGGAGGAGCCGCCCAGGTCCTGCGCGAAACTCACGCCCGCAACATGGTCATGGAGGGCGACGACGACGTGATGTCAACCGGCGGCCACACCGACTTCGCCTTCGGCAGCGACATCACCACCACCTTTACCCCCACCCGCGTCGACCGCGTCCTCCACGACGGCAGCGTCATCACGCTAGGCGACTCAAAGCACGGCGGCGTCATACTCATCGCCCACAAGACCGCCGGCCACACCCGCGGCTGCACCACCTTCACCTTCCGCGCCCATATCCCGGGCGACCCCGTCAACAGACTTCGCGACATCGTCATCGTCGGCGGCGTCACTGCACTCCCGCGCTACCGGCTTATCGCCACTCCGGGTCACCCAGCCTCATACCCCGGCATCTCCACAGACTTCGAGCACACCTTCGCCACGCTGTACGCTCTGCCCTGCGACATCTTCCTCGGCGCACACGGGGTCTACTTCAACCTGCTCTCGAAGCTTGATCGCATGCCCACAGAGGGCCCGGCCGTCTTCATCGATCCCTCTGGTTATCAGGCCTTCATTGCCGGTGCCCACCATGCCTTCGAAGCCACGCTCGCTACTCAGCGGTAGACATGAAAAACACCACGTTACGACGGAGCCGTTACGATAAGGTGGCGGCCGCGATGCGGCAGGAGAGCGAAATTGGCCTACAACGATCTACGCGAATGGATAAAGCAGTTGGAACGAGCCGGCGAATTGAAACGCATCACGGCTGAGGTCGACCCGATTCTTGAGATGGCCGAGATCGCAGACCGCACCGCGAAGCTGGGACGAGGCACCGCAAAAGCTGGGGGTCCGGCACTGCTGTTCGAGAACGTGAAGGGGCATAAGGGCGCGCGTGTGCTGATGAACCAGTTCGGCAGCGAACGCCGGATGAGGATGGCGCTCGAGACCGATTCCCTGGACGCGATCGCGGAGCGCATACGGACATTGATCAAGCCGCAGACGCCGGCGAGCTTCATGGACAAGCTGAAGATGCTTCCGATGCTGGCCGAGGTGGGGAGCTTCTTCCCGAAGGTGATTGCGGCCAGGGACGCCCCGTGCAAACAGGTGGTGCATCGTGGGGACGCGGTGAACCTGCTGGAGTTGCCGATCCTGAAGACGTGGCCGCAGGATGGCGGGCGGTTCATCACGCTGCCGTGTGTGATCACACGCGATCCCCGCAGTTCCGGAGGCCAGCCGGGCAAGCGCAATATCGGGATGTACCGGATGCAGGTGTACGACGGCAGGACTACGGGCATGCACTGGCAGCGGCAGAAGGTCGCGGCGGAGCACATGCGGGAGAGGCTGCGCGAGGCGTCGCCCGATTCGGCTGCCCGGGTCGACCTGATGGCGTTGACTGCCGGGGGAACTGCTGCGGCGGCTTCGCTCGATACGCTGAACGCGACGACGCTGGCGAAGATTCGGGGCGACCGGATGGAGGTGGCTGTGGCCATCGGGACCGACCCGGCGATTACCTTCAGCGCGATCGTTCCCGCGCCGCCCGATGTCGAGGAGTACCTGGTCGCCGGCTTCCTGCGACAGAAGCCTGTGGAACTGGTCAAGGCCGAGACGGTCGATCTCGAAGTACCGGCCCACGCGGAGTACATCCTGGAAGGGTATGTGCAACTGGGCGAGTTGCGTACCGAGGGCCCGTTTGGCGATCATACTGGCTTCTACACCATGCAGGACGAGTATCCCGTCTTCCACATCACATGCATCACGCACCGCAAAGACCCTGTCTATGCGGCGACCATCGTGGGCAAGCCGCCGATGGAGGATGCGTGGATGGGCAAGGCGGTGGAGCGGATCTTTCTGCCGCTGATGCAGTTGACCATGCCTGAGATTGTGGACGTAAACCTTCCGGCAGAGGGCGTCTTCCATAACCTGATGATCGTGTCGATTCGGAAGAGTTATGCAGGCCATGCGCGCAAGGTGATGAGCGGCATATGGGCCATGGGGCAGGCGATGTTCACCAAGTGCATCATCGTGGTAGATGAGGACTGCGATGTGCAGGACGTGGCCGAGGTGACGCTGCGCACGGCCAACAATATCGATCCCGAACGGGATATCCAGTTCACGCTTGGGCCGGTGGATTCGCTCGATCATGCGAGCCGCCTGCCAAACTATGGAAGCAAGATGGGGATCGACGCGACGAGGAAATGGGCGGCGGAGGGCTTTACCCGGCCGTGGCCTTCGATGCTGTCGATGGAACAGGCCGTAAAGGCGCGCGTGGATGCAATGTGGAAGACCTTGGGGATTGAGTAAGGACGGTGAGGTGCAAGTCTGCAATGTTGTCACGTTCTGGATTGAACCTGGGTGAGCTATTTAGCCGGTGAGCTATTTCGACGGGAGAAGGGGAACTTTTACCGTGCAAATGATTGCATAGATAGGATGTTGTTTCATTCTGGTGAGGGAAACCGCGTTTTGAATGAGCGGATGCGCTTTGGCCATTTACGTGCTAGCCTCATTGGACGTTGGTCCGCAATTTGACGCAAAAAACTCGGCGGCACGTCACGGTCGCACCCAAGGATGGAAGATGATGAAAGCCGCACAATTAATGTTGACGATCGTTTGTTTTCTGATGGCAGCGCGTTCGGGAAGAGCCGATTCCATCCTGGTGGGCTCCGATCTGACGATGGCTACCAACGGCGGTGCGGGCCTGTGTCCCAGCGGCTCAGATTGCAGCCTTCGGGCGCAGCAGTTCACCCTGTTCACGTCTGTGATGGTGGATCAGATCAAGATCGCTGTAAGCGGTCCATATCTTTTTACATCAGACGGAAGTTTTAGCGTAGGTCTGGGAGGTGGGCTTGGGAGTAACAGTACTGCCATAGGCTCAGGCAATATAGTTTTTGCTCCTAACCAAAACACCACGACGCAGGTAGTCGACTTTCAGAATCTGGATATTCTGCTGGGGCCTGGAACCTACAATCTCAACGTCTCCGGGGCGGATCTGACGTGGGCTTATGCCGCGCCGCTTGCCACATCTGCAGGGACGCTTGATCAGCAGTTTGAGTGCGATCCGACAGTCCATAATTGCGATAGCCTCAGCGGTTGGTACCCGTCCACCGGTCAGTTCGGCCAGCTCGCAATGGAGATCGATGGCACCACGGTTCCGGAGCCGTCCAGTTGGCTCTTGTTCGGCACGGGACTTACCGGCATCTTGTGTGCTGGTCGTCGCAAGTTGAAGCGCGTGACGATCTAGCAACTGTCTCACGCCTCTTCAGCCTTCGCGGCTAGACTAACTGACCGTATAGTCCGCCAGATTGATGATGACCTTATCGTTCGGAGTCTTGGTGGTGCCGCCGTCGCTCTGCGGGTGAAACTCGATGGTCATTGAGGCTGCGTTCACGATAACCCGAAGGTAGCCATAGTCGGTATCGTCGTAGCTTTCTAGGGTCAGCGTGTTGTCTATTTTGTAAGGTGTGCGATAAATCCCGCGAATCTTTGAAAGCGGCGAATGTCCGCCGCAGCCCGCGACGATGAAGGGAATCTGCAGTTTATTGACGGTGCGGGTGAAGCGCTGGTAGTTGTGAGCGTGGCCGGAGAAGACGGCATGCGGCCATACCCCGGCCGCAGTGCATGCGTCATCGATATCTTGCAGCATTGCCGGGCTGCCGCCGTGATCGGTGCCCCCGGTGAAGGGCGGGTGGTGAACCGCGACGATGATGGCGCCGCTGAACTTCTCGCTTTTGATGCGCTTCAGCGCGACGGTGAGGAATGCGGTCTGCCGGTCGTCCAGCACCGTGTTTTCACCATGCTCGCCGGAGATGACGCCGGGATCTTCGAGAACATTGCTGTAGAGTCCCAGGATGCGGACGAAGGGCGCCTCCAGCGTGAAGTAGACGCCGGGCTGAATCATGGTGGTCCGGAGGAGGTTGCCGGAGTCGGGCGACTGGGCTGCGGCGGGCGCGCAGAAGTTGCGCAGGAAGGCATCGAGCGTAGGCGCTGGATCGTTGGGATAGACGACGCCGTCGTGATTGCCGGCAACCGCGAAGACAGGCGCGGGGTAGGAGCGATAGGGCTCGTAGAACTGGTCGTAGTAGTAGGAGGCCTCGCCGAAGTAGTAGACGACGTCGCCTAGGTGGAAGAAGAAGGAGGGGACGTCAGCGGCATTGGCCTCGTCGAAGTCGCTGACCATCTTATTGGCCACCAGGGACTGGGTTGCAGGACCTACGACGCTGCCGGTGTCTCCAACGGAGTGGAAGACGATCTGGTTCGCCTTCTGGATCGCCTTGATGGTCGCAGCACCCGCGTTTCCGTATGCCTGTTCGAGCGTGAGGACGGGTTCGACCGCCCCTCCGCGAGGCTGAGGTACGGGCTCAAGCGTGGCGATCCCTCTGTACTTCTTGTCAGTGACAGGATTCTTGAAGCCGGTCGGGTCGGG
The DNA here is from genome assembly GCA_965277575.1 of Edaphobacter sp. Classification (GTDB taxonomy): domain Bacteria; phylum Acidobacteriota; class Terriglobia; order Terriglobales; family Acidobacteriaceae; genus Edaphobacter. Next base: position 366,928 of record CBDIDK010000002.1, on the reverse strand, counting down.
CGAGGGCTTTGGCTGCGAAAAGATAGGCTGATCGCCGGTATGTCCGGACTTTGCCGCCTGAGCGGTCGCATCAAAATTTTTCGTTGCATAGTGCGAGGAAAGACGTGGCATTCGCTTCGGCATCATGGCCTCCGGCGCTTATGAAGTTATCGAGCCAGAGTACGCGCAGAGTGTGACAGGAGGATGTAAGACGCCGGCCTGTATCCCGCGCTACCGTAAAGTTCGAGAGTCGCTCACTCGGCGTTTTTGATTGTGATGGCGCTGAGATTGCGCACCCAGCGCTCCGGCTTCTTGTCTTCGCTGCCGATCAGCTTCAGTTGTCCGTCTTCACCGAGAGGCTTGCCATTCATGCTGGTCGCGACGATCACGTTGCCGTTGTGCTCGGAGAATTCGATCTCGGTGACCGAGTAGAGGGCCCAGTATTTGTCGGTGCCCTCGGCGATCAGATAGCTGTGCAGCATCTTCTGGTGGGTGGTCTTGTCGACGGGGAAGCCACACTTCGCGAGCAGCGAGCCGAGCAGGACCCCGGTGTAGCTCTCGTCGACTTTGGTGTGCTCGTTGTGGACGACGATGGTGGTCTGAGGCATGGCCTGGAGGTCGGTGACGGAGAGGGTCGTCGGCTTCCCATCGATCGTCAGGGTGAGGCTGGTCGATGGGTCAGCTTTGTGCCCAGCCATCGCCTGCGTGGCGGCGGACTGCACCTGCGAACGGCACGGGATAGTTGACACACAGCACGCGGCGAGTAGGGCGGCTATCGAAGCAGCGGAGGCTCTCATGGCTTACAGGCTACCGCGCCGCCATCGTATACTCAAGATATGTCTATCGTCCGAGACGCCGCAGCCATTGCCAAGGGAATGAGCATCACGTTCAAGGAGATGTTCCAGCCGACCGAGGTCGAGAATTATCCCGACGGCAAGGGGCCAATGCGCGGCGCAAAGTTTGAACAGCGGTTCCGCGGCAAACACCAGTTGCAACGCGATGAGAACGGGCTGGAGAAGTGCGTCGCCTGCTTCCTGTGCGCGGCTGCATGTCCTTCGAACTGCATCTACATCGAGGCCGCCGAGAACACCGAAGAGACGCGCATCTCGAGCGCCGAACGCTACGCCAAGGTCTACAACATCGACTACAACCGGTGCATCTTCTGCGGCTACTGCGTCGAGGCCTGCCCGACGGATGCGATTACCCATGGCCACGGCTTTGAACTCGCCAGCCTGAACGCGACGAATCTCGTCATGCGCAAGGAAGACCTGCTGGTGCCTGTGCCAAAGCTGCCCGATATGGTGCAGTCGCAAAAGGACGAAGCTGAAGTCCTATCCTAAGAGCTTCAGGTTAAACTGAAGGTAACGGCGAGCCCTGACGGCTATCCGTTTCGAGCGGCGCGACGGTGCATCGTGCAACGAATGAAGGACATCCGATAGACAATGAAACCACCTGACCAACATCCTCTGGAAGAGGTTCTTGAGAGCCGAATTGCCATCATCGACGGCGCTATGGGCACGACCATCCGCACCTACGGCATGACGGAAGCGGACATTCGCGGGGAGCGCTTCAGGGACTCGAAGAAGGACCTGTTGAACAATGGCGACCTCTTCTCGCTCACGCAACCGGATATGATCTGCGACATTCACAGGCGGTTTCTGGACGCCGGAGCGGACATTATCGAGACCAACACCTTCGGTGCGACCAGCATTACGCAGAGCGAATTTTTTGTTGAGGATCCGCGTGAGCACGGCGGCCGAAAGGATCCCGAGTTTTACCAGAAGATCATCGAAGATCCGTTCCTCGGCAGCTTGGCCTGGGACATCAATGAGACTTCGGCGCGGCAGTGCCGGGAATGGGCCGATCGCGTGGGGAACGCAACCGGACGCCAGCGGTTTGTGGCGGGGGCGATCGGGCCGCTCACCGTGTCTCTCTCGAACTCGCCCGATGCCGAGGATGCGGGCTTCCGGGTGGTGACCTTCGACCAGGTGAAGACCGCTTACATGGAGCAGGTGCGCGCTCTGGTCGCGGGCGGCTCCGACCTGCTTCTGGTCGAGACGATCTTCGATTCGCTCAACGCCAAGGCGGCGCTGGTTGCTATCCGCGAGGTCTTCGATCAAGACGGCAGGGAGCTGCCGGTGATGATCTCAGCGGCGGTCGGCCGCGGCGGCGAGACGCTGATCTCCGCTCAGACCACGGAGGCGTTCTGGAACGCGGTGTCGCATGTGAAGCCGCTATCGGTGGGCCTCAACTGCTCTCTCGGGCCCGACCTGATGTATCCGTTCCTGGAGGAGCTCTCGCAGAAGGCGAACGTGGCGATCTCATGCTACCCGAATGCGGGTCTGCCGAATCCGCTTTCGGAGACGGGGTTCGATCTGGGGCCGGCGGACATGGCGCGGTATCTGGGCGACTTTGCGCGCGGAGGGCTGATCAACATTGCAGGCGGCTGCTGCGGCAACACGCCTGAGCACATTGCGGCGATCGCAAAGGCACTCGAAGGCCAGGCTCCGCGAACGTGGACTCGCCAGATCGAGCGTGCTGCGTGAGTGAGTCTGAAAGCGTGAGCACGGTGGAAGCCAAGGAGAGCAAGCCACTCCGCCTGTCAGGGTCGCAGCCCTTCACCCAGCAGCCCGGCGTGTACATCATGATCGGCGAACGGACCAATGTGGCCGGTTCTCCTAAATTCGCGAAGCTGGTCAAGGAAGGCAAGTACGAGCAGGCGGTCAGCGTAGCCCGGCAGCAGGTCGAGAACGGCGCGAACGTACTCGATATCTGCATGGACGAGGGCATGATCGACGGCGTTGCGGCCATGACGCGCTACCTGCAACTGCTGGCGAGCGAGCCTGAGGTCGCCAAGGTGCCCTTCATGGTGGACTCCTCGAAGTGGGAGGTCATCGAGGCGGGGCTGAAATGCCTGCAGGGCAAGGGTATCGTGAACTCGATCTCGCTGAAGGAGGGCGAAGACAAGTTTCGCCACAACGCCGCGACGGTGCTAAAGTATGGCGCGGCGGTCGTAGTGATGGCCTTCGACGAGCAGGGTCAGGCCGCAACCTACGAGGAGAAGATCCGCATCTGCGAGCGTGCCTATCGCATCCTGGTCGACCAGGTAGGCTTCCCGGCGGAAGACATCATCTTCGACCCGAATATCCTTACCGTTGCCACCGGGATGGAGGAACACAACAACTACGCGGTCGACTTCATCAACGCCACGCGCTGGATCAAGGCGAACCTGCCGCACGCCAAGGTCTCGGGCGGCGTCTCGAACATCTCATTCAGCTTTCGCGGCAACAACAAGGTTCGCGAGGCCATGCACTCGGCCTTCCTGTATCACGCGATCGCCGCGGGCATGGACATGGGCATCGTGAATGCCGGGATGCTCGAGGTATACGAGGAGATCGAGCCTGAACTGAAGGTCCTCGTCGAGGATGTGCTGCTGAACCGTCGTTCTGACGCGACGGAGCGGCTGGTGGACCACGGCGAAAAACTGAAGGGCGTCGGAACGGTCGCCAGCGAGAAGAAGGCCGAAGAATGGCGCAGCGGCACGGTCGAGGAGCGTCTCTCCCACGCGCTGGTCAAGGGCATCGACACCTACATCGAGCTTGACGCCGAGGAAGCACGCGTCAAACTCGGCCGCCCTCTCCTGGTTATTGAGGGACCTCTGATGGACGGCATGGGCGTCGTGGGCGATCTCTTCGGAGCCGGCAAGATGTTCCTGCCGCAGGTGGTCAAGTCTGCCCGCGTGATGAAGAAGGCCGTGGCGCACCTGACGCCGTTTATGGAGGCCGAAAAGGCGGCGATGGAGGCCTCCGGCCAGGTGGTCAAGGCGCAGGGAAAGATCCTGCTCGCAACGGTGAAGGGCGACGTTCACGACATCGGCAAGAACATCGTCGGCGTCGTGCTCGCCTGCAATAACTACGAGGTCATCGACATGGGGGTGATGGTCTCGAGCGAAAAAATCCTCGAACGCGCCCGGGCAGAGAAGGTGGATCTGATCGGACTTAGCGGCCTGATCACTCCGTCTCTCGACGAGATGGTGCATGTGGCCCGCGAGATGGAGCGTCAGGGCTTCAAGTTGCCGTTGCTCATCGGCGGAGCGACCACGAGCCGCGCGCATACGGCGGTCAAAATCGCGCCGCATTACAGCGAGCCGGTGGTCCATGTGCTCGATGCCAGCCGGGCTGTGCCGGTGACGACCAGCCTTCTGAGCGACAAGAGCAAGCCTGCATTCGTGGCCCAGCATCATGCCGACTACGAGGCTCTCCGCAAGAGACACTCCGCGCCTCAACAGAAGGTCGTATCGCTTGAGACCGCACGCGCCAGGCGAACTCCCATCGAGTGGCGCGCAGATTCCGAAGACCTGCCTGTACCTGCGTTTACCGGTGTGCGCGTGCTGGACGACTTCCCTCTGGCGACGTTGCGCGACTTCATCGACTGGTCGCCGCTCTTCCACACCTGGGGTCTCAAAGGCGTTTACCCCCGTATTCTCGAGCACGAGCAACAGGGTGAGCAGGCGCGCCAGATCTTTGCCGACGCCAATGCTCTGCTCGATCGCATCATCGAAAAAAGCCTGATCACGGCGCGTGGTGTATACGGCTTCTTTCCCGCCAACGCGGTGGGCGACGACATCGAACTGTACACCGACGACACACGCGGCGAGGTGCTGGAACGGTTCCACTTCCTCCGCCAGCAGGCAAACAGGGAGGGCAGCGAGCCCTGCCGGTCGCTTGCCGACTTCATCGCGCCAAAGGAGACGGGGCTGCCCGACTACATCGGCGCCTTCGCGGTGACCAGCGGAATCTGCATGAAAGAGCTGTGCGACCGGTTCAGAGCGGAGAACGACGACTATAACGCGATCATGGCGGAGGCTCTTGGCGATCGTCTGGCGGAAGCCTTTGCCGAATGCCTGCACAAGCGGGTGCGCGAGGAATGGGGCTATGGTTGTGAAGAACATCTCAGCCCCGCCGACCTAATTCAGGAGAAGTACCGCGGGATCAGACCGGCGGCGGGCTACCCTGCCTGTCCGGATCACACCGAAAAGGGTCCGCTCTGGAAGTTGCTCGATGTGCAGGCCAACACAGGAATGCTGATTACCGAATCGTTCGCGATGTGGCCCGGTTCGAGCGTCAGCGGGCTCTACTTCGGCCACCCGGAGTCGCGATACTTCAGCCTGGGCAAGATCGATCGCGATCAGGTCGCCGACTATCACGTGCGCAAGGGAATGACCGTGGCTGAGGTCGAACGGTGGCTGGGACAAAACCTTAACTACGACCCGAAGTAAACGATCCTCCCATCGATGGATTGCAGGACGCCACCGGCTTCCTGTCGCCGCCATGTGCAGCGGTGCGGCCGAGATTGCCTTCTAACATCTGCGGAGGAAATCTCGTGAATGCGATAAAATAACCGTGCTGTCTTATCCGAAAAGACAAAGCAGAATCATCCATATATGGATAACCCAAAGAGCAAGAAATGCTCCGTCCTGCACATTTGCAGCCGCGAGACCATTCGCCCGCTGCGTGACCAGATACTTCGCATGTCAGGATTCGACGTCGATTCGACCTTGAGCCATGCTGAAGGCCTTTCCATCTTCGAACAGCGAGAATATGACATTATCCTGATCGATGTCGAGGGCGAGAGCGGCATCCCGGATGCTGAACATATGTGCTCCAGGATCAAGTCGGCCAATCGTTCGCAGGTGGTTGCCTTCGTCTGTAACTGGCGCGTCGCCATCATGACCGACTGCCCGGATGAGATTGTGCGGACCGAGTTCGACCCGGCAGCGTTCGCCGAAGGGGTGCGCGAGATAGCGGAGAAGACGACCCGTCCTATCGAGTGAAACTTGCAGCAACGGCACCGCTATGCTACAACCTAGTTATTCCAGTCTGCTTCGGCAGATTTGAATTTCATGCAGAGTGGTTGAGGGACGAGCCCTTTGACGCCACGACAACCGGACAGAACAAAGGCGTACCGGTGTCAACTCTCTCCTGGGAAGGCTTAGGCCACAGGGAACATGAGATTCGGAGCACGCAGTCCGAAATCCAGGTCTGCACCCCGTATTTCATTCTCCCGGCCGGATCCGGCCATTCCCACAAAGAGTAAGCGCAAAAGCTCAGCTCCTTTTTCCTCTCGGAAAGAGCTCGATGAACTATTCCTGTAGCCGGTATGAGTTGAAGTGCAACGAGTGCGGAAAGCGATTTGGAAACCAGCCACTGTCGGCCTGCCCCGACTGCCTCGCGCCTCTCGAAGTCGCCTACGACCTTGAAGCCGTCCGCGGCATCTTCACCCGCGAAAACATCGCAGCCGGGCCGGCGAGCATCTGGCGCTACGCGGCGCTCCTGCCCATCCCCGAGGGCTTCCAGCCCGACCTTCCAGTGGGCTTTACGCCTTTGGTCCGGGCGAAGAATCTCGGCAAACGTATCGGCGCGACGAACCTCTACATCAAGAATGACGCCGTGTGCTTTCCCACCCTCAGCTTCAAGGACCGCGTCGTCTCGGTCGCGCTCGCCAATGCGCAGAAGTTCGGCTTCGAGATCGTCGGCTGCTCCTCGACCGGCAATCTGGCCAACTCCGTCGCCGCACAATCGGCCCGTTTGGGTCTGAAGGCCTGTATCCTCGTTCCTGCCGATCTGGAGCCTGCCAAGATCCTCAACACGCTGGTCTATGGCGCTCGGCTCGTCCGCATCGACGGCAACTACGACCACGTCAACCGGCTGTGTAGCCAGATTGCGGAGGAGTACGCCTGGGGCTTCGTCAATGTGAACCTGCGTCCCTACTACGCCGAAGGCTCGAAGACCGTCGGGTACGAAATCGCGGAGCAGCTCGGCTGGCGTCTTCCCGATAATGTCGTGGTCCCGATGGCGGGAGGCTCGCTGATTCGCAAGATCCGCAAGGCCTTCTCCGAGCTGATCTCGCTGGGGCTGGTGGAAGACAAGCCCGTCCGCTTCTTCGGCGCGCAGGCCACCGGCTGCTCTCCCATCTCGGTCGCGGTCAAGGCAGGAGCAGACTTCATCGAGCCGCAGCGTCCCAACACCATCGCCCGTTCGCTGGCCATCGGCAACCCCGCAGACGGCCCCGCCGCCTCGAAGATGATCCGCGGAACCGGCGGCTGGGCCGAGGATGTCTCCGATGTCGAGATCGTCTCCGGCATTCAGGAGCTCGCCGAGACCGAGGGCATCTTCACCGAAACCGCCGGGGGCGTCACCACTGCCGTTACCGCACGGCTCTATGCCGATGGCCGCATCGCTTCGGAAGCGATAACGGTCACCTGCATCACCGGCAACGGCCTGAAGACCACCGACGCGCTCGCAGGCCGCTATCCGCAGGAACGCGCCGTCCGCCCGCGCCTCGCGGACTTCGACGCTTATCTCCGCGAGCTGGACGGTATCGCAGAGCCAGAACTTGCTGCCGCAGGAGGCAACTAATGCCCATCAAAGTCATGCTCCCCACCGCCTTCACCCGCCATACCGATGGCTGCAAGCAGTTCGACTCCGCAGCCGCCAACCTGTCTGGCCTGCTGGCCGATATCGACCACACCTTTCCCGCTCTCGCGACCCAGATCAAGGATGAAGACGGTAAGCTGCGCCGCTTCATCAATATCTATGTCAATGATGAGGATATCCGCTTCCTCGGAGGCGAAACCTACAGCTTCCAGGACGGCGATGAGGTCATGCTCATTCCCTCCATAGCAGGTGGATGCCGATCGGCGTGCTAGCTTTTTTCAGGGGCGCGCTGGCTTTTTCAGGGGGATGAGAAGCTTGGAGCATCCGTAGTCGGCGCTAAGTCTCTCTCTTCCGCGGGTTGCGTGGAAAAGCGGAGCCGGGATTAAAACACGAAGAGCTGCTTGCAAGACGTACCGTATCTACAAGCAACATATATGGCGTTCTTCGCCTCTTATAATCTTGTGTATACTCGCGCCCGGCGCGACAACTTGTATTATTGAAAGAGGCTTGCTATGTTTTTGATCTTGGCTGTTGTGCTTATTCTCCTGTGGCTCGGCGGATTTTTCATCCTGCATATCAGCAGCTTCTTCATTCACCTTCTGTTGATCTTCGCAGTTATTTCTATCATCATGAACTTCGTCAGCGGCAGACGCGCGGTTTAATTCCAGCGCGAGGATACACAACAAAGCCGAGCGAGCCCGCTCGGCTTTGTTGTGTATCCGTGTGTGATTACTGGTGAGCGACAGGCTGAGGCAGGTCGATGCCGGTCAGGCCCGCGGTGAGGGCCTCGGGCGTCTCTTCATGCAACTCCGGCAGCTTGCTTTCAAGCGCAATCTTCAGGACCTGATCCATCTCCTCCACGAAGTGCAGCTTCATAGAGCTCTTCAGCAGCTCCGGCAGGTCGGCCAGATCCTTGCGGTTCTCCTCCGGCAGCACGGCTTCAAATATCCCGGCACGGTGAGCCGCCAGAAGCTTCTCTTTAAGGCCGCCGATGGGCAGCACCTTGCCGCGGAGTGTGATCTCGCCGGTCATCGCGATGTCCCGCCGCACCTTGATCTTGGTGAGTGCGCTGGCAAGAGCCGTCGCAAGCGTGATACCGGCGGATGGGCCGTCCTTCGGGATCGCGCCCTCCGGCACATGCACGTGAATGTCGACGTTCTTGTAGAAGTCCCTGGCCAGGCCCAGATGATGAGAACGCGAACGGATGTAGGTCAAAGCAGCCTGGGCCGACTCCTGCATGACATCGCCAAGCTGTCCGGTGGCCGTCAGCTTGCCCTTGCCGTCGAGCACCTGGACTTCGGTCTGGAGAATCGTGCCTCCCATCTCGGTCCAGGCGAGCCCCGTGACCAGACCGATCTCGCTCTTCTCGTGAACCTGGGAGTCGCGGAACTTGGCCACGCCAAGAATGCCCCCGATGTTCTCGCCCGTGATGGTCTCCTTGTGCTCCGCTCCGTTCTTCACCACGCGCCGCGCCACCTTGCGGCAGACGTTGCCGATCTCGCGCTCAAGATTTCTTACGCCGGCCTCGCGCGTATAGCTGCGAATGATCTGCCGCAATGCATTGTCTTCGAATACGATCTGCTCTTCGGTCAGGCCGGTGCCTTCGCGCTGTTTTTTGACCAGGTACTGCTTGGCGATCTCCAGCTTCTCGACCTCGGTATAGCCATGCAGCCGCAGAATCTCCATGCGGTCCTGCAACGGACCCGGAATCGTGTGTAGGACGTTCGCCGTCGCGACAAACAGCACGTTCGAGAGGTCGTACTCCACATCTAGATAGTGGTCCTGGAATGACGTATTCTGCTCCGGATCGAGCACCTCGAGCAGGGCGCTGGCGGGATCGCCGCGGAAGTCCGACGCCATCTTGTCGATCTCGTCCAGCATGAACACCGGATTCTTCGTGCCGGCCTTCTTCATCGACTGGATAATCTGACCCGGCAGTGCGCCGATGTAGGTCCGGCGGTGCCCGCGAATCTCAGCTTCATCCCGCACCCCGCCCAGCGACATGCGCACGAACTTGCGCCCCGTCGCCTTGGCGATCGACATGCCAAGCGAGGTCTTGCCCACGCCCGGAGGCCCTACGAAGCATAGGATCGATCCCTTCGGATTCTTGACCAACTGCCGAACCGCGAGAAACTCGAGGATGCGCTCCTTGATCTTCTCCAGGCCGTAGTGGTCTTCATTCAGGATCTGCTCAGCGTGTTCGATCGAGCGAATCTCCTTCGAGCGCTTCTTCCACGGCACCGCGAGCAGCCAGTCGAGGTAGTTGCGCGAGACGGTCGACTCGGCCGACATGGGCGGCATCGCTTCGAGTTTCTTAAGCTCCTGCATCGACTTATCCAGCACATCCTTGGGCATCCCGGCGGCTTCGATCTTCTTCTTCAGCTCGTCGAACTCGGACTTCTCCCCCCGGCCGAGTTCCTTCTGGATCGCCTTGATCTTCTCGTTGAGGTAGTACTCTTTCTGCGCCTTCTCCATCTGCCGCTTTACCCGCGACTGGATGGTGCGGTCCATGTTCAGCTTCTCGATTGCCACGTCCAGCACGTCCGCAACCTTCGAAAGCCTCGTCTCCGGGTCGAAGACCTCGAGCAGCAACTGCTTTTCCTCGATCGAGAGCTGCAGGTTGGCGGCGATGGTGTCGGCGAGCTTCGCCGGCTCATCCGCGCGGACGCTGGCGGCCATAGTCTCGTAGTTCAACGACTGCTGCAGCTTCACATACTGCTCGAACAGCGAGTGGACCCGCTGCATCAACTGTTCCACCTGCGGAGTCGACTCGAGCTGGGTCTTGCCGGTGAGAACGGTCGCGACGAAGAACCCGTCGGCATCGTTGATTTCGGTGGCACGCGCCCGCTCCACACCTTCAACCAGTACTTTAATATTGCCGTCCGGCATCTTGACGCTTTGGACGATGTTGCCGATGGTGCCGGTCTCGTAGATTTCGTCCGTGTTCGGCTCATCGACGGATGCGTCGTGCTGGGTGGCGAGGAAGATCTTGCGGTCGCCCGACAACGCCTCTTCGAGCGCCCGCACGCTGGATTCGCGGCCAACGACAAACGGCGTCATCATATGGGGAAAGATGACCATGTCACGGATGGGCATCATCGGCAGTTTACGAACTTCGCCGCTCAACGGTTCTTTTGGGTGATTTGTCATCGCTCTCCAATTAGACGTTCGAATATTGCTCACGATGCATCGTCGTCTGCGGCTTCAGGTGATTGTAATTCGTAGGATGTGGCGTGGGTTGGCTAAAGTGGGGAAAGGTGATGAGGTCAACAGACTCCCTCCGCGCATGAACGCGGGTCGCTGATCGCAACAAAGTCCGGTATCCGCCTGGGACGAAGCGAAAGTGAAGGACAGATCTGCCGGGCCTGTGTACGAGTCGCGCGTCTTCTTACCCGGCTTTTTCCAGCAGCATCGGCAGTGTCAGACTGTGCTTTTTCACCATCTCCGCGGTGATGGAAAGTTCCTTGACCTTCTTGTTGCCCGGAACATAGTACATCAGGTCGAGCATCAGCTCTTCGAGAATCATTCGCAGGCCGCGTGCTCCTACCTTGCGCTGCAGCGCCTCGCGGGCAATCTCACGCGCAGCCTCGTCGGTGAACGTGACCTTGACGCCTTCATAGTCGAACAGCTTGGTGTACTGCTTCAGGATTGCGTTGCGCGGCTTGGTCAAAATCTCGATCAGCGCGGCTTCGTCCAGCTCGTCGAGAATACCCAGCACCGGCAGACGCCCGACAAACTCCGGTATCAGCCCGTACTTCAGCAGGTCCTGCGGCTCGGCCCGGCGCAGCAACTCCGCATCGCGCTGAGCCCGGATCGGCGTCACGTCGCCCTCGATCGCGTCGGGGTCGGCCACCGTCTTGAAGCCAAGCGCCTTCTTGCCGATACGTCTTCCAATCACCTTTTCCAAACCGACGAACGCACCGCCGCAGATGAAGAGGATGTTGGTCGTATCGACGGCGGTAAACTCCTGGTGCGGGTGCTTGCGCCCACCCTGCGGCGGAACATTGGCGACGGTGCCTTCAAGCAGCTTCAGCAGCGCCTGCTGTACGCCTTCGCCGGAGACATCGCGCGTGATCGAAGGGTTCTCATCCTTGCGCCCGATCTTGTCGATCTCGTCGATGTAGATGATGCCGCTCTGCGCCCGCTGGACATCGCCTTCCGCCGCTTGCAGCAGCTTCAAAATAATATTTTCGACATCCTCGCCTACGTAGCCCGCCTCGGTAAGGGTCGTCGCGTCGACGATCGCAAACGGCACGTCGAGCATCTTCGCCATCGTCTGTGCAAGCAGGGTCTTGCCGGAGCCGGTAGGTCCAACCAGCAGGATGTTCGACTTCGCGAGCTCGACATCGTTGCCGCGCGTCTTGTTCATCTGGATGCGCTTGTAGTGGTTGTAGACCGCGACCGCGAGCTTCTTCTTGGTCTGGTCCTGCCCGATGACGTATTCATCGAGGAATGCCTTCACCTCCTGCGGCTTGGGCAGGTGGGTGGGGGAGACGCCAGGCTGAGCCTCGCTGCGGTCATCCTCGAGGATCGAGTTGCAGACGGCCACACACTCGTCGCAGATATAGGCCCGGGGATAGTCTGACGGGGAAGAGATGAGTTTGGCGACAGCGTCCTGCGATTTGTGGCAGAACGAGCAGCGAAGAGATTCGTCTGAGCCCCGTGACGTTTTCATAGATGCGACAACTCCTGTGTGTTCCACACGACCAAGGTATGGATCAAGTTTACACCTGTTTGACATTGTCTACCGGCAGCGACGCACCGAACGGTATACCCCAAACAGGTCACAAACGCGGCTGAGCCCGGACCTGTGCCCGGGCTCAGTATAAGCACCGTCTTCCTGAAGGCTATATCCTTGGCCGATCGATGATATCGTCGATGATTCCGTACTCCTTCGATTGCGCCGCGGTCATGATGAAGTCGCGTTCCACGTCGCGTTCGATGCGCTCGAGCGACTGGCCCGTGCTCAAACTCATCAACTTATTGGTGATCTCGCGAATACGCAGAATCTCGCGCGCGTGGATGTCGATGTCGGTCGCCTGTCCGCTCAATCCACCCATCGAAGGCTGATGAATCAGGATGCGCGAGTTGGGCAGGGCGAACCGTTTGCCCTTCTTGCCCGCCATCAGCAGAAACGCGCCCATGCTGGCAGCCTGCCCGATGCAGAACGTGACCACATCGTTCTTGATGTACTGCATTGTGTCGTAGATCGCGAGGCCCGCCGTGATCGAACCGCCCGGCGAGTTGATGTAAAGCTGAATGTCCTTCTCCGGATCCTCGCCGCTCAGGAACAGCATCTGCGCAATGATCACATTGGCGATGTTGTCATCGATCGGCGTCCCTAGAAAAATGATGTTGTCGCGCAGCAGACGGCTGTAAATGTCGTAGGCGCGTTCGCCCCGGCTCGTCTGCTCGATCACCATCGGTACTAATCCCATATCACTCTCTTTCTATGCATCCCTGAGGGAACTCTCTGTTGTGCTTCTTCACTCTAAGAAGCCAGCTTTTCGTAGAGCACGGTGCCGGTCTTCTCGCGCCGCATCTGCTCCCGAATCCGGTCTAGTCCGCCATCGTTCGACAGTCTCTCCTTAAGCGTCTCCAACGGCTCGCGCGCCTGGATCGACATCAGCAGAAGCTCGCGGTCCATATCCTCATCGTTCACCGAGACACCCTCAGCGTCCGCGATGCGGTCCAGGATCATCGACACCTTCACCTCGTTGACGGCCAGCTCCCGCTGCGACGAGCGAAGTTGAACGAAGTCCAGCTTGCGCATATTCTCGACGGACATTCCCTGCTTGGCCAGCGCGCGTAGACCGCGATCCAGCCTCGCCTCGATCTGCTGTTGTACGAACGACTCCGGGACAGGGAACTTAAAGCGCCCAATCAGCTCGCCCAGCATCTTGTCCTTCACCCCGTTCTCAAGCGCCCTCTTCTTGCGGTCCTCGGAGTGCTCCCGCAGCTTCGTCTCGAAATCTTCCCAACTGTCGTACGCTCCCAACTGTTTGGCAAACTCCGCATCCCGCTCTGGAAAGCTCTTGTGCTTGATGCTCTTCACCGTGACATCGTAGCCGACGGTCTGCCCGGCAAGCCGATTCTCGCCAAAGTCGGGCGGATACACCACCTCAAACTTCAACTCCTGGCCGGCCTTGGCTCCACGCAGCGCGTCGTTGAATGCAGCCAGCGTATTCTTACCGCCTACCTCGATCAAAACGTCCTCGCCCGTAATCGGTTCGACCTTGGAAGCATTCTCCACGCCCTCCTCGGTCACGGTCTGGGCGAGATCCTTCATCTCACCGCGGAACTCGATCTCTGCCCAGTCGCCATCGACCAGCGCGCGGTCTTCTTCAACCGGCTCAACCGTCGCATGGCTTTCGAGCACGCGGTCCAGCTCGGCCTCGAACTCTTCCGGCGTAAGCGTGGCATCCGGCCGCGTCACCTGCACCGTGTCGTAACCGGTGATATCGATCTCCGGCGCGACTTCGAAGGCTGCCTTGAACTTGAGCGGCTGTCCGTCAAAGAGCTGCATGTCCAGCAACTGCGGTTCAGATACCGGACGCAGCTTCTGCTCGTCGATCGCGTTGCGGAAGCGCTCCGACACCAGGCTCTCCAGCACCTCCTGACGAACCTCCTTGGCGAACTTGGACCGGACAAGCGACTCCGGCACCTTCCCCGCGCGAAATCCCGGGATGCGCGCAAGCTTCTGGTAGCGCTTCACGACAGTCCGGAAGCTCTTCGAAACCTCGTCCGCCGGGATCTCCACTTCAATCTCTCGCGTCAGCTCAGGATTCAGCGCAGGGGCCTGCTGATGGTCGTGTTCGTGGGTGTGCGCCTGTTCGGACTGCTGCTCGGCAGTCTCGTTCGTCTCTGTCATTTCAGTCGTCTCTGTCATCTCAGTCGGGGTCAAAGCCATGCCTTCCAGGAGGACTCTGTCTATGCCGTCTCGCCCGCGTTGGAGCGGAACCAGCGGTCTACGCCTCTTCTCTACTGTACGAGCCTTGCTTGTGGGGGGTCAAACCTCCGGCCCGCGCGGGGCTGTTCGTCAAACCCGTATGCTGTCGCACATGCCAGCTTGCAGCAGACGATCAAAGAAGGCTCAAAGACGTTGAGACTCATCGGTCCTCAGCGAAAAGATCTCCAGCCGTATCTTCCATTGCACCGTCTGTCCCGGCTGCAGCACCACCATTCCGGTGTCTTCGTCCTTGCTCCACTCCCGCCCAAAGGGGTCGTCGTAGTTGAAGCTCGGGTCGATCGAGACAAACGCCGCGCCGGCCGGAGCAAAGACGTGCATGGATTTGATATTGGAGGTCATCACCGTGATGCGCAGACCGTAGTCGCTCATCGGATCGCGCAGCTCCGCCACCGGACCGTTGTCCATCAGGCCGGCCTTTATGTGGACGAAGCTGTCGTCCAGGCTCAGCGTCCCCAGGCGCGTGCCGCTCCTTCCGGTAAAGTCGTATAGCGTTCCGGCAACCGGCAGGATTCTTCCGGTGGGCGAGCTCCCGCTGCCATGGTCTGACACCTCAATTCGCTCTGCCGCCGGAAGCCGCAAGGTAGCCTGCCCGCGATTGCCGCTCGGAATGGCAAAGCGTGGCCGCCAGCCGATTCCCATCGGCTCGGGCTCGGTGCCCATGTTGCTTGCCTGCACCGTCATTTCGATCGAACGGCTGCTCAACTCCACGGTCGTCGTCATGTCGGTCCGGGAGATCCAGTGGCCGTTGAAGTCTGCGGCCTGGAAGCTTGCCAGAGCCTGTCCGCCATCGGGCATTACGTTGGTTGCACTGGTGGACGACGCCCGGTTCAGCAGCAGGCCGCCCGTAGCGACTCCGCCCGCACTCGCAATCGGCAGACTCAGATGGCGACCGCGCCACACCGTCGTAAGGTTCTCTCCATCCGCGGCGACCGTGCCCAGAATGCTGCCGGCCCAGGGCGCCTCCAACGGGTTTCCCACTGCCAGGCTTTCGCCTCCCGCGGCATCGGCCCCGGTCCCACTCATCAGACGTTCGGCCTCCGCGAGCGAGGGCGAGACCAGCAGCGGCACCTCTCCCTTTTGCGGAAGATACGCCGTGATTTGAAGCACATTCATCCCGCGCCCGGGCAGGAGGGTCGCGGACAAGAACTCCGGGCCATTGCCGCCCGGCAGCGGCGACCGCTGCAGCACAATCGCATCCTGCCCTCCCGGCCGCGGCGCCACCGTATCGTGCGGCACCGGGGTCTGCTTGAACTCTCGCTTCAGCCTTCCGAAGTGTCCGAGTGTATGTTGCCGCCAGCCGAACGCCAGACCGACCAGCACGACCGTGAGCACAAGCATGGTCAGCAGTCCCGACCTCATCACGGCCGCATGCCACATCCGCCTGCGCATCCGCTCGAAGCCCTGCAACAGAAGCGCAAGGTACATCCTGCTTAATCGTGGGTCTTCCAACTTACCGCCTGTCTTCTCTCTGCGATGTACAGCAGTCCAATCTACACGCGATTGCGCTCAGAAGCATTCTACGGAAGCTCCGCGCTCGGGTCGAAGCGGCGTGGCTGACTCTCGCTTTTCCGTCTCAACCTCTATGATTGGATGCAGTGACCACACCCCGCACCCACGTGGAATCTGCCCAGCTGCAACAGATTCGCGACTCGATCATCACCTGCGAACTCTGCCCGCGGCTTCGTCAATACTGTCACGGAATTGGCCAGACCAAACGCCGTGCCTATCTCGATCAGACCTACTGGGCCCGTCCCGTACCCGGCTTCGGCGACCCGCGCGCGCGCATTCTCATCCTCGGCCTGGCGCCCGGCGCCCACGGAGCCAACCGCACCGGCCGCCCGTTCACCGGAGACGGCTCGGGCTACTTCATGTACCCCGTCCTGCATGAGCTCGGCCTCGCCAGCAAGCCCCTCGCCACTCACCGCGAAGACGGCCTGAAGCTGCGCCACGCCTGGATCGCCTCTGTCGTCCGCTGCGCCCCGCCTGGCGACAAGCCGCAGCCGCAGGAGATTCGCAACTGCGCAACTCATCTCGCCAGTGAAATCCGCGCTCTGACCCGCGTGCGTGTGGTCGTCTGTCTTGGCAAGATCGCCTTCGATGGCTACCTCGCCCACCTGCTCCAAACCGGCGTCATCCCGCGCAAGTCGGCGTACCGTTTCTCGCATGGAGCCCAATACGTTTTACCCACCGGCTTGCATCTGCTCGCCACTTATCATCCTTCCCTGCGCAACACCAACACGGGCCGCCTGAACAAGCCCATGTTCACGCGAGTCTTTCTCCGCGCGCGAGAGCTGGCCGGCCTCGCTGTATAGCCGTCCAACCCGCGTGCCGTGGGCGCCCGCAACGCAACTTGAAAACCAACCAATCCACATCTGCCCGAATCTGACGTACAGGAAATGAGGTCTACGATATGAGCGCAAAACACTATTGGTTGGCTTTCGGCATCGGCGTCAGCGCAGGCGCGGCCATTGCACTTCTCTACGCCCCGCAAAGTGGTGTCAACACGCGCAAGCAGCTTACCAAGGGCGTAACCGATGCAGGCGACTATCTCGAAGACGCAGGCAATTATCTCAAAGAACAGGCCGAACGCCTCAGTGACGAGGCACAACAGGCCATCAAGCGTGCCAAGGGCCAGGTGGACTTCGCAGTCGACAAGGCGGGTGATGTTGTCCAGAGCGCCGTAAAAACAGCACAGTCTCTCGTCTGAACTTTTCCACCGCACACGACGCAGCAACCTACGGATTCCACGGATTCCACGCATCCTGGTGAATGTCGCCGGGATGCGCCGTCTCACGCGAACGCTACTCCGGCGGCCCTACCGTTACCACAAAATACGACAGCGGAACCTGCCCGGCATTGGCGATAAAATGCGTATCCCCCGCCACGCATATCCCCACATCGCCCGCGATCATCTTCCTCGCCACGCCATTCGTGGTCAACTCAGCCGTCCCTTCGCGAATCAGCCAGATCTCATTATGCAGATGCGTTCCCACCGGCTCGTGGTCTGCCCCCACCTGGATCGTCGATTCATGCATCTCCAGCCGAATGTTTCCCGCCTTCAGCATTCCCGATAAGTAGTGGCTCGACGCATGTCCAGCCTGCGCCCCATCCTTCGGCAGCGAAGGTTTGTACACTCCCGATTCGATCACGGGCAGGTTGCCATGCGGTTTGGCGCCTTCTGCTTCACTCATCTCGGGCATCAATGCAGCACTCGCAAGCAGCGCGGGCAGCAGGGTTGCAAAGTCGCGACGATCCATAATCTTCGATCTCCTTCCGGCTTAAACAATACGCCCCAGCCAATATCGCTGGAGCGTGTCGTTGTCATTTGCTGCCGAAACGAAAGCAACAGCTAGCTCTTCTCCAACCGATGGAGTCCAACCATTCTCCCGACCAACGGGAGGGCCAGCGCAGCAGATGTTGTCAACACCGGTATACAAGGCACGAAGTGCCCGCCCCACGCGGAGTGGGCCCGTCCGGCAGGACAGCTTTGCGCTGTATACCAGTCGAATCAGCTTTAAACCGTAGTCAACGCAAGCCCCGCCAGCTTCTCTTCTCCATCCGCCGCAATCGGCCGGTAGAACAGGTGATTGTTCTCCATGTACACCTCGAGGAACGCCGGCCGCTGCGCAATGCCGCCGCCGATCAGCGCCTCCGACAGTGGATCCTCGACGAATCGCTGCAACGCACGGCGCAGAGGACGCGCACCATACGTCCGGTCCGAAGCCGTCTTCTCGATGATCCACTTCTTCGCGTCGTCGGTCACCGAGATCGTGATCGCCTTGTGCACCAGGTTGACGTTGAGCTGTTGCACCAGCAGTTCGAGAATCTGCATCAGGTCCGCATCCGACAGCGACGTAAAGATGATGATCTCGTCCAGACGGTTCAGGAACTCCGGGTTGAAGGTCCGCTTCACCTCGCTCCGCACCAGCTCCTCCATCTTGTCCAGGATCATGTCTTCCTTTTCGCTCTGGAAGCCCAGCCCCTGCCGCTTCTGCAGGTGCTTCGCCCCAATGTTCGAGGTCATGATGATAATCGTGTTCTTGTAGTCGACCGTGTTGCCCAGCCCATCGGTCAACTGCCCGTCCTCGAACACTTGCAGCAGCAGATTGAACACATCCGGATGCGCCTTCTCGATCTCATCCAGCAGCACCACGCAGTACGGGTTGCGCTTCACCCGCTCGGTCAACTGCCCGCCCTCTTCGTAACCGACATATCCCGGAGGCGAACCGATCAATTTGCTCACGGAGTGCTTCTCCATGAACTCCGACATATCGAAGCGGATCAGCGCCTTCTCGCTGCCGAACAGGAACTGCGCCAGCGTCCGCGCCATCTCCGTCTTGCCCACGCCGGTCGGCCCAAGGAACAGGAAGCTGCCGATCGGACGAGCCGGGTTCTTCAGCCCAGCACGCGACCGCCGAATCGCCCGTGCCAGCGCCGAGATCGCTTTATCCTGCGAGATCACGCGCTTGTGCAGCTCCTCTTCGACGCGCAGCAGCCTCTGCGTCTCCTCTTCCTTCAGCGACGTAATCGGAACGCCCGTCCAGCGGCTCACCACGTCTTCGATATCTTCGCGCGTAACAATGCCTGCCGAAGAATCGTCGAGATGGTATTTGTCCCGAAGCGCCCGCAGGTTCTCCCGCTCCTTGCGCTCCTCGTCCGAGTAGAACCGCGCCTTCTCGAACTCGTGATTCGCAATCGCGTTCTCCATCCGGTGCACGATAAACTTGATCCGCTTCTGCACCTCGGTCAACTCTTCCGGCATCGAGGTCTGCCGCAGCTTCACCCGCGCTCCCGCCTCATCGATCAAATCGATCGCCTTATCGGGCAGAAAACGGTCCGGAATATACCGGCTCGAATGCGACACCGAGAAGGTAATCGCGTCATCGGTATAGCTCACCGCATGGAACTTCTCGTACTTCTCCTTGATCCCCATGATGATCTTGATCGCGTCTTCCTCGTTCGGCGGAGGTACCTTCACCGCCTGGAACCTGCGCTCAAGCGAACGATCTTTTTCGATCGACTTCCGGTACTCCGCTGGGGTGGTCGCGCCGATGCATTGAATCTCGCCGCGGCTCAACGCCGGCTTCAGGATGTTCGCCGCGTCAAGCGAACCCTCCGCCGATCCAGCTCCCACCAGCGTATGCAGCTCGTCGATAAATACGATGGAGTTCTGGTTCTCCATCAGCTCCTTCATGATCGTCTTCAGCCGCTCTTCAAATTGCCCGCGATACTTCGTTCCCGCAACGATCAGCGAAAGGTCCAGCGCCAACACCCGCTTGTCCGCGAGAAAGCTCGGCACCTCACCATCGGCGATCTTCTGCGCCAGCCCTTCCACGATGGCCGTCTTGCCCACGCCCGGCTCGCCGATCAGCACCGGATTGTTCTTCGTCCTCCGGCACAGAATCTGGATCACCCGGTCCACCTCCGCGTCGCGCCCAACCAGCGGATCGAGCTGCTGGTCCATGGCCGACTGCGTCAGGTCGCGCGAAAACTCCGCCAGCATGCTCTGCTCGCCGCGCTGCCCCTTGCCTCCCGCGGTTGCCGGAGCCTTCTCCTGCGTGGTCCGCTGCAGCTCCTCCCGGATCGCCGGCAGCCGCAGACCGCGCTCCTGCAGAATCTCTGCCGCAAAGCACTTCTCCTCGCGCAACAGCCCCAGCAGCAGGTGTTCGGTCCCGATATGTTTGTGCGAGAGCCGCTCGGCCTCCTCCGCCGCATAGGCCAGCACCCGCTTGCACTCATTCGACAGCGGCAGATCGACCGAGGTCGACACCTTCTCCCGGATCGTCGTATGTCCTTCAATTTGTTTGCGTATCGACTCCACCGACGCATGGCTCCGCAGGAAGCGATTCGTCAGAGCCTTGTCCTCCCGCAACAACCCAAGCAGCAGATGCTCGGTCTCGATATAAGGCGACCCAAACTGACTGGCCTCATAGCGGGCAAAAAAGATCACCCGCCGCGCCTTCTCCGTATAGCGTTCGAACATGTCATCCCCTTCAAGCCGGACGCTAACCCAGCCCGAAGGCCGCATAGCGCCGTTGGTCCCACTACCATCTCCCGGCCGTTTACCCCACGGCTCCGAAAGACCAAATCAGGCTGCCCCCGGGCTGCGAAGCATCCATCCCACTTGTACCAGTGTAGTCGCCCGCGCTGCTTCTGTGAAAATCCCTCGAAAGTTATGCATACCCTAGCATCTTTTTAGACGCGCGTTGTGCAAAACCAGCACCAAACCAGGTGCAGTCCGTTAGCCGGGCGAGCCGCAGATAGCAGTCCTGAACACAACAGGCCGACCATGGATTGCGTGGATCAGAACGTACAGTGACAAGAAGCCCGGATAGGTGGTGAGATAGGTACGGAAACATCTGTACCCGACCAAAGCGTCTCGCAACAAATAAAAGTCTTGATCCGTTCTTACCCGTGTGATCCGTGGTCGGCCTTTGGGCCGGAGGCATCCACCAGCTGCCCATCCCGCAGCCGCAGCACTCTCCCACAGCGCGCGGCGAACTCCAGGCTGTGCGTCACCAGCACACTGGTCAGGCCATGCGCCGTATGCAGCCGCTGGATCAGCCCGAACACCGCCTCCGCCGTCTTCCCGTCCAGGTCGCCGGTTGGCTCATCGGCCAGCAGAATCTTCGGATCCGTCACCAGCGCCCGCGCCAGCGAAACCCGCTGCTGCTCCCCTCCGCTCAGCTCCCCCGAGCGATGCTCCGCCCGATCCGCCAGCCCAACCTCGCCCAGCCAGAATTTCCCCTTCTCCAGAGCCGCCGCCTGCCGCACACCACGCGCCAGCAAAGGCATGGCGACGTTTTCCAGCGCGGTAAACTCCGGCAGCAGATAGTGAAACTGCCAGACATACCCTACATCGCAATTGCGGTACGCCGCTGCCTGCGCCGAGGTAAATGAGCTCAGCCGTCTCTCCCCGCACCAAACGTCTCCGGCAGTCGGCTTATCGAGCGCCGCCAGCAGATGCAACAGGGAACTTTTCCCCGCGCCGCTCTCCCCCACAATCGCGATCATCTCCCCGGCATGAACCTTCAGGTCCAACCCGCGAAACAGCTCCAGCGCCGGCCGCCCCTGCGACTTGCCTCCATCCGACACCGCCGCATACGTCTTGGTCAATCCAGCCGCACGCAGCACCACCGTCCGCTCCACTACCCTCGGCAGCGGCTCCAGATTCTCCCCGCCCTCAAACCAGACCTCTCCGTCGTATGAATTCGATTCCGTCAAGCCTTCACCCCGCCATCAGGGCCCGCAGTTGAATGCCCCGGAAATGTTCCCAGCGAGATCGCAATCCGGTTCCATGCATTGATCGTCGTAATCGCCAGCGTCAGATTCACCGTCTCCGCCTCGCTGAACTGCGCCCGCACCGCGTCATACACCACATCGGGCGCATGGCCATCCTGAATATCCGTCACCGCCTCCGCCCAGGCCAACGCCGCCCGCTCCCGTTTCGTATAAACCTCGGAGCCCCGCCACTCCGCCACCGCGCCAATCCGTTCCGCCGTCTCGTTCAGCTTCCGCAACTCCGCCGTATGCATGTCAATGCAGTACTCACACCCATTCATCAGCGAAGCCCTCAGCCTGACCAACTCCAGCAACGAAAGCTCCAGCCCAGTTCCCGTATTCAGGTAATGCTCCAGCGCCCGCATCCTCTCGATGCCCTCCGGTGCCAACTGCCCATACTTCAATCTCGGTTCCATAACCTTATTCCCCGTACTGACGTTCGAGACGAGTAAGACGGCTCTCAAGCAAACGTATCGCTTTATCCTGAGCTTCGCCTGTGCTCAGCGACGGGAGCCTCGACCATGGGGTCGCATTCGAATCCCGGGAAGAGAGCACATTCAACTCCTCCAGCCTTTCAACGCGATACAGTGCGTCGAGCAAAGCTTCTTCTAACAACACATGGACATGTTGCAATACGTCATCAGCTTTACTCATACCGCAACGCCTCCGCCGGCAGCACCTTCGCCGCCGAGCCACTCGGATACAGCGTAGCAACCAGACTCACCCCCAGCGACACTGCCGCCACAATTACCGCATCCCGCACCTTAGGCGCGAACGGCAGATAATCGATCGAGTAAACCGCAGCATCCAGCCGGATAAACCGGTAGTGGCCGCCCAGCCAGCTCACCCCATAGCCCAGCACCAGCCCCAGCACCGTTCCAATCACCGAGATCAGCAGCCCTTGCAGCAAGAAGATCCTCCGCACTTGCTCAGCCCTGACCCCAAAGCTCATCAGCACCGCGATATCCCGCGTCTTCTCCATCACCATCATGGTCAACGCAATCAGGATATTCAGCGCGGCCACGCAAACAATCAGCGCCAGCACGATAAACGTCACGACCTGCTCCAGCTTCAGCGCGCGAAACAGTTCGCGGTTCTGCTCCATCCAGTTCGTCGTCTGAAAGCCCTGGCCCGCCGCATCTTCAATTGCCGCGCCCACCTTATCCGCGTGGTACAGATCATCCACCTTGAAGCTGATCACCGAGATCAAATCCGGTTCGCTGAACAGCCTCTGCGCATCAACCAACCGCGTAAAGGTATAGCTCGAATCGTATTGATAGAACCCCGACTTGAAGATTCCCACCACCTGAAACCGCTGATATCGAGGCACCAGCCCCAGCGGCGTCAACTCCCCCTGCGGACTCGTCACCAGCACCCCATCCCCCACCTTCGCGCCGATCGTCTCCGCCAGGTCCTGCCCAATCACAATCGGTGGCACCGCCTGAACCGCCACAGAACCTGGTGCCCCGTGGCCTGCCCCGAGTTTGCCGAAGGGTCCCACCCCTCGGACATGGGTTTCTATCTCAGCATGAACCGGCTCGAGCGCCGCCGCGCTCCCTTCCTTCACCGACTGCAACAAATCCCCCACCGTCTTCTCGTCCGCCGGAATCACACCCTTCACCAGCGCCCCGCCGCTCCGCGCCCCACGCGAGATCAGCACCTGCCCATACAGCCCCGGCGCCGCCGCCACCACATGCGGCACCTTGCGCAGCCTTGCCAGCAGCGGCCGCCAGTCCCGTATCCCATCTCCCGCCACCCGCATCAGGTCCACGTGCGAGGTCGAACCCACCAGCCGCTCCTGCAAATCCCTTCGCATCCCGTTCGTAATCGCCAGCGCAATAATCAGCGAAGCCACACCCGCGGCCACCCCAATCACCGAGATCGCCGTGATCACCCCCACCACGGCCTGCCGCCGCTTCGCCCGCAGATACCGCGCCGCAATGAACAGTTCAAATCGCATCTGCACCTAGCGTACTATTGCACCATGGCGGACAATATCATCGCTGAAATTCGACAGCTCCTTCAGGACATCGTCGCTCCCGACCTGAAATCTATCATCGTCAGGATAGAGGGTCTTCAGCGTCAAATGGAGCTCTCTCAAAAAGCTATAGAGCTCAGCTCGAAGCCTTTCGCATTGAGCAGGTAGCGTTTCGGAGCGAGATGCAGGCCTTTCGCGCCGAAATGCGCAGCGAATTTCAAGGTCAGCGCAATCTGCTTCAGAACGAAGTACCCTGCGAGACATCGCCCATCCGAGAGCGCATCGCCTCCCTCGAAGCGCGTTGCGCATAGGCTTCCTGGCAAAATGTAGTTGCATCCGGAACCAGGGCACTACCGCACCACCACCTTCACCGTCACCACATTCTCATACCGGTCATACACCCGCACCGCCAGCACATGCTCCCGCGCATCCGCTACCGGAGCCGTCGCTTTTAGCACCTCCGCCGTAAAGTCATACCGCTCCATCCGCGAGTCCGACAACTTCCCCACCGGCTCCAGATACTGCCACGGCCCCGCATCCACCGAATACTCCGCATGGGCGATCGGCGAGGTAGCGTCCCGAGCCTCCAGCGTCGCCTGAATCTTCCCCGGCGTTCCAGCCACCGGCGTTCCACCCACCATCGACGCCTCCAGCACACCAGGCACCGGCGGCGTCGTATCCACCACAAACACCTCGCTCGCCCGCTCTCCCGTCAGCGTCTCCGCGTCCGTGTGGACCGGCGCATCGCTCGCCACCACCTTCAGCTCATAGCTCCCATCCGGCAGCAGCGCTGAATCGAAGCTATACACCCGCTCCGAAATCCTGTCCTTCAGCAAGCGCCAGTTCGCCTCGCCCACGCCCTTGTACCAGACCGCAAACATCATGTCGTCGCCGTTGTCATCATGCGCCAGCCATCGAACTGTAATGGCGGTCTTGTCTTTCTGCGCCGTCAGCGGAGCAGCATTCGCATCCGGCACAACGCTCGCCACCGAAGCAGCTCCCGCCGCAGGAGGAAAGCTCACCTGCACCGTAGCATTCGCCGCCGCCGGAGCCGCCGCAACTCTGGCCCCCGGCTGGACTACCACCTCATCCACCACGGGCGCAACATTCTTCTGCAGATAATTCAGCCCCACCGAATCGACCGATCCTCCACTCCGCAGCACCGCCTTCCACTGCACAAACCGCCCCGGCGGCACCGCGACGCTCCCATCCGCGCCCACCCGCGACCACTCACTCCACCCCATCACCGGGCTTTCCACATTCCCGCTCCGCACATACAGGTCGAATCCCGCAGCCCCTCCCGCCCGCACCTCAGCCCGCCCCCACTGCGAGAAAGCCTGCGCGTCGAACACCTCACTTGTATAAGTAGCCGCCGAAGCAACCGCATCGCCCACTCGAAACACCGTCCCGCTGTTACTGGTCGCCACCAGCAGTCCATCCTTTACCGGCGCAAACGCCATCCCCTGCGCGGCCTCCAGGTGCGCGACATCGGTCAACTGGCCGGCCGCATCCGCGCTCGTCGCAACCTTATAGATCCGCCCCCGATTTCCCGTAGCCGCCAGCAGACTTCCATTCCGCATCGCCAGCGCATACACCACATCATCCTTTAGGGTCAGCAGCTTCTCCGGACTTCCATCCGCCGCAATCCTGTATATCTCCGACCCATCCGGCACCAGCGTATTCGCGCTCGCCGCCGTCGACGAGCCAGGCTGCGAAATCGTAATCGTCACCCCAACATTCCCCGCCACCGGCAGCGGTGGCAGCGCCGTATGCCCTTTCGTCCCCACACCCGCCGCATACACATTCCCCGCCGCATCTATCGCCAGCGCGGTAATCTCCCGCCGACTCGCCGCATACGCTGCAAACGGCTTCGCCCCGGGCGTCCCGGTCGCAAATCTATAGATCACGCCCGACCCATCCGACCCCGCCCAAAGCGTCCCATCCGCGCCCAGCAGAAGGCACCGGATATGCTGGTCCGCAGTCCTGAACAGCACCTCCGCCTTGCCCCCACCCGCAGGCACGCGATACACCGCCGCCGGAGCGCCCGCCGCCACATACACCTCACCCGCCTTCCCCACGACCAGGTCCCAAAGATACTTCGGCTTCTCCTCGGTCGCCGCCGGATCGAACACCACCGCGGCCGCTCCGCCCCCAGCCGGAATCCTGTACACCTTCCCATCCGGCGAAGTCGCAGCGAGCACGCTTCCATCCGGCGCCACCCGCAGCGCCTGCACCGCCAGCTCTTTTCCGGCGAAGATCTGCGCTGCCTTCCCATCCGGCATTACCTTCATCACCACCGCCGACCCGGCAGTCGTCCCACCCAGCCCGGCATAGCCGTTCCCGGCAGCATCGCTCGCCAGCGACCACACATAATTCTTCCCGGTTGTGTAGAGCAGAGAGGTCGCCGGCCCTGCCTCCAGTCTCCCATCGCTGCGGATCGCCACATCCTGGGCCGACCCCTTTTCCATCTCGCCGTACCGTTCCACGCTCCACAGCTTCGTGCCCTGCGCGCCCGCCAACCCCGGCAGCAACCCAGCCGCAGCCAATCCCAACACCCACACTCGTCGCATCATCTTGTTTCTGAGTCTAAAGCAACGTTGGAAACCCGATAGCGAACCGATGCATCCCGTACGTGTCTTATCCGTGCTCCTCCGCGCAAATCCGCGGTCGCGCCTTCAGTTCGCCAGCACCGCCCGGTACCGCACCTGGTTCTTCTTCACCCTGGCCACCGCATCGTTCGCCTTCGCCATCGGAAAGCTCTCCGTCACCGCCTTCACCCCATGCCGCGCCGCCACATCCAGCATCTCCATCAGGTCGCGCGGACTGCCCGACGAGCTGCCCGAGATCGACCGCTCTCCCGAAGTCAGCGACGCCCCCTGAATCTGCAGCGGAGAAGGCGCCCCGCCGACAAGACAGAGGTTCCCTTTCGGCCGCAGCGCATTCACGTATCCCTGCCAGTCCTGGTCCGCGCTCACTGTCGAAAGCAGAAAATCGAACGAGCCCGCGACCTTCTTCAGCGCGCCCGTGTCCCGCGTATTGACGAAGTGGTGCGCTCCCAGCGACCGCGCCTCCGCCTCCTTGTCATTCGAGGTCGAAAACGCCGTCACCTCCGCGCCGAAGGCTCTCGCAAACTGCACGCCCATATGTCCCAGGCCGCCGATCCCGATCACGCCCACCCGCGACGAAGGCCGCACCCCATGGTTGCGCAGCGGGCTGTACACCGTAATACCTCCGCACATCAGCGGAGCCGCACGTTCGCTTTCAAGCGCCGCCGGCACCGGCACTGCAAACCGCGAGTTCACCCGGATCCTGTCCGCAAAGCCGCCGTTCCGCCCCACGCAGGTCGGCTGCGACTTCGCGCACAGATGCTCGTCGCCCTGCCTGCACCACTCGCAGATGCCACAGCTATCCGCCTGCCATCCGACGCCCACACGCTCGCCCATCGCCCGGTCTTTCACCCCGGAGCCCACCCCCACCACGCTCCCCACAATCTCGTGGCCCGGAATGAACGGATACTTGCTGATACCCCAGTCGTTATCGATCAGGTGAACGTCGCTGTGGCACACGCCGCAGTGCGAGATTTTGATCTCGACCTCATGGGCCTGCAACTCGCCCGGATCGTACTTGTACGGCAGCAGATGCGCACCGGCCGCGTACACAGCGAGACCATGGAATTCACTCATTCGTAATCTTTCCCTTTGGCGCGCGAGGTCGCCGCCCGCACATGTCTCTGATGCTACAACAGCGACCTGCGCAAATCCGGAACCGCCACGCTGCCCCGGAGACCGCACCGCGTCGCGTAAACAAGACCCAGAACCGGGTGTCCCATATCTCGGTCGACTTCGGAAACCGGGTGCCCCATATCTCGATTCTGAGATGTGGGCATTCGCGAAAGCGAACCGCTCTCTTACGCCGACCCCAGAACTGGGTGCCCCATATCTCGATTCTGAGATGTGGGCCTTCGCGAAAGCGAACCGCTCTCCTCCCCGGCCCCCGAGCGAGGTGCCATCCTCGCCGCGCCTAACCAGGCCATATCAATACATGGCACTCCCATCCCAAATTTCACCTTCACTTCACAATCAAGCTCAACACCTGCGAGCCGCTCACCGCATACTCAGTCCCAGCCGACCCCGCCTGCACCACGCTCTCCCCGGACAACTGCATCTTCCGCGCAGCCTTCAGCGGCTCCAGCACATTCGCCATCGAAAGCGGCACCCCCGGCAGCGCCTCGCCATCGACCACAGCCTGCGCCTCATGGTCCAGCAGCGTCACGTACACACGGTCGTTCGTATGGAGCCGGTTCAACTCCGCCACCGTATCCGCCAGCCCCAGGTCGCGATCGGCCCCCGCCCGCGTCGTCAGCCGGTCCAGCGTCGCTCCATCGCTCACCATCACGCGCATCGGTCCCGGCGTCAGGTCGTCCGGCAGCTTCACCTTCACCCGCACCATCCGAGCCTCAGCCTGATACGGATGGAGCATCGCCTCCACCTCCACCGTATCGCCCGGCCGCGCCTCCATCCTGCTCAGCCTCGCGGACTCAAGCGTTGCGGTCATCCGCCGTGCGACCGCCTCCATCCGCAGTCGCACACCAGTCACCACCGGCTGCTCCAGCGCATTGCCGTACACCTTGCTGAACCGGTCATTCAACAGCAGCGCCGAGTTGATGGCCGCGGGAAAGAAGTCGCTCTGCGCCATCAGCCCATCCAGCCTCACCGCCGGCAGCCCCTTCACCCCAATCTCGCCGCTCAGCCTGTAGCTCATCTCCGCGGTGGCCGTGTTGTTCTGCTGCAGCGTCTGGTAAACCGAAACCAGCATCGCCGAAGGCGTCAACTGCCGGTTATCCAGCACCTCGAAGTGAAATATTCTTGCCGGGGCCGCCGTCGCGCCGGCAACAATCGGCGGCACAACCTCCACCACCACCGGAATCATCCGCGCCTCGACCCCAAACCGGCCCATGATCGCCGACGACCGGTCCTCGGTAAACGCCCCCACTGTCTCGGTGGTGTTGATGATCTTGAACGCATTCAGCGGCGACGCCAGCGAGGTCAGCACCTCGGCCTTGGTCATCGGCATATCCACCGGCCCAAACTGTGTAATCGGATGTCCGCACGCCAGCAACCGCTTGGGATCGACATAGGTCACCGTGCATGTCCCCGACATCGACAGGTCGCCCCTCACCAGCACCGCACTCACCGCACTCCCCGGCACCAGCGGCTCGGGTTGCTTTGCCGTAGAGTCCGCCCCGCCCACTCCCGCCATCGGCGTCAACCCCATCGCCCGAAACCTGTCCCCAAACCGCTCCACCGTCTCCTGGCTGAACCCGCCAAACGCCAGCGGAGTCTCCATCGCCTGCATCTCCGAATCTCGCCCTTCGCCTTGTGAAAAGGTCCCGCTTTTTTTCGAGTATTTGTCGTCGTGGGCGATTGCAGCCGGCCCATCTCCATCCCGCACCTGCAGCATGTACTCGATCGGCGTAATCCCCGCGATCGGCTCCTTGCTGAACTGCCCGATCCGGTAGCTCAGCGCCCCCACCAGCCGCCCGTCGATATATACCGGACTCCCGCTCATCCCCGCCACCACCCCGGTATACTCCGGCTTCACCCCATGCAGCCGAGCCAGAATCATGTCCTGCCCGGGCCCCAGCGAGTCCTTCAGCACCCCCAGGATCTCCACCTCCATCGGCTCCGGCACCACACCCTCGAAGACCGTGTACGCCACCCCCCGCATCCCCCGCTTCACCTCCGCCAGAGGGAAAAACCGTGTTACCGCCGGTGCAGCCGCAGGCATCGCTGCCGGAACCCACGCGCCGCCCCCCGCGTACGGTTCAGCCGCCCTCACCACCGGCATCTGTCCCCACCCACAGACAAAAACGCCCCCACTCAACGCAAACCCTGCCGCCACGCCCCATGCCGCTCGACGAATCGTTACCCCGGTCTTCACGTCTACCAGACTAGAGCCTGCCAGCCGCAACGCAAAGCGTTCGCCCATCCGGCCCGTCAAACAGACACCCTCCCAATTCGGAGTAAAGTTTCAGATGATGACTACCCAACCTCATCCCCGCCGTTACCTCCAGCCCCGAACCCTCCTCCTCACCCTCTGCGCCTCTCTCCTCGCCCTGCCCGCCACCCGCGCCCAGACTGCACCCCAGAACCCCACCCCGCCCGCAGCCACCACCCCGCCCCAGCAGGCCAAACCCGCCCCACCCCCCGACGACTCCGGCCCCGCCACCGACAACGGCGGTATCATCCTCAAAAAAAGAAAGGAGGCCGACGAGCCCGCCCCGGTGCCCGCCGCCCCCGAAACCCCCAAGGTCAAGAACCCCGACAACGCCACCTACTCCCTCCGCGTCGACGTCCCCATCGTCAACATCGACGCCAGCGTCATCCTCGACAAGACCCACCAGTTCGTCTCCGGCCTCAAGCCCGCCAACTTCCTCATCCTCGAGGACGGCGTCCCCCAGACCATCACCAGCCTCCGCGTCGCCCAGACCCCCATCACCGCCGTCATGCTGCTCGAGTTCGCCGCTAACAGCTACTACTACATCTACGACATGCAGAACGCCGCCTACAGCTTCTTCCAGTCTCTCCGCCCCAACGACTACGTCGCCGTCGTCACCTACGACCTCCGCACCCATATCCTCACCGACTTCACCAACAACAAGGACCTCATCGCCCAGTCCCTCCAGTCCCTCGTCATCCCCACCTTCTCCGACACCGACCTCTTCGACGCCCTCTACGAGACCCTCGACCGCACCAGCCGCATCGAAGGCCGCAAGTACATCATCCTCATCGGCACCGGCCGCGACACCTTCTCCAAGCTCACCCTCGACAAAATCATGGCCAAGATCAAGGCCACACCCAACGTCACCATCTTTTCGATCGGCACTGGCGCCCTGCTCCAGGAGATGTACGGCGGCCGCGGCGGCATGAGCGGAGGCATCCGCGACCTGAACTACCTGCAGGCCCAGAACCAGCTCAACACCTTCGCCAACATGACCGGCGGCCTCAGCTTCAGCCCCCTCTTCCAGGGCGCCCTGCCCGATATCTTCTCCCAGATCAACAACTCCATCCGCAACCAGTACATCCTCACCTACCGCCCCACCAACACTAAAAACGACGGCAGCTACCGCAAGGTCAAGGTCCTCCTGGTCGACAACGAAGGCCACCCCCTCCGCATGGAAGACGAAAAGGGCAAGCCCCAGAAGTACTCCGTCATAGCCCGCGACGGCTACAACGCCAAGCTCCCCGTGGAATAACCTCGCTTGACAAATCGTTCCCTGGGCAAGGCCGCTCCGCCTTGAGAGGTCAACTGAACGCGCGCTTCAAAACCATGCTGGTCCAACGGTAAAGTCTCTGTTTCGAAGACTTTGCGCAATATTGGCGGGGGGAGGGGGGTGAAGTGCGATACTCGAATTTCATGCGCATAGCCTCCCTCCAGCCCTCCGTCACAATCACCCTCGCCGCCCTCGACCGCCTGGACCACCTCTGCGCCTGCACGAAATACTGCCTCGAAGCCCTCCCCGGTCTCGCCAGCCGGAACCCCCACATCCTCCACGATAGCTGGACCGCCAACACCGACGAGATCGTCGCCGCACAACCGGACCTCGTCCTCGCCAGCGTCCCGTATCGCCTGGAATCCCTTGCCGCCATCCTGAAGTCCGGCCTACCCGTCCTCACCCTCGCCCCGCACAATCTGGCCGATGTCTACAACGACATCCGCCTCATCGCCGCCGTGGTCGACGCCCAGACTGAAGGCGAAGCCCTCATCGCTCACATGCAATCCGCCATCGCCGCCACCCGCCAGCGCAGCGAAGCCCGCACCCACACTCCCGCCGTCTACTGCGAAGAGTGGGGCAAACCCCTCATCCACTCCCAGCACTGGGCCGCCGAACTGCTCCAGGTCGCCGGCGGCACATTCCTCGGCGCCCCCGGCGCCCAAACCACGCCCGAAGACATCGCCGCCGCCGATCCCGACGTGCTCCTCTTCGCTTGGTGCGGCGCAGGCAACCGCGTCCCTCTGGAGAAGGTCATCGCCCAGCGCAACTGGCATCACCTCAAGGCCGTACGCAACCGCAGGGTCTTCTGCATCCCCGACCAGTACCTCAATACCCCCGCCACCACGCTGCTCGACGGCTTGGCCTGCATCGCCGCCGCCATCCACCCGCAACTCCACCCACCCCACCCCGGCCTCGTCCAGCTAAGCCCTACCCCTGCCTGACAGCCCGTCGCGGTATAGACAGGTCCAGGTCGGTGCCGGCCATCTGCTTGGTCAGCAGAACGATCTGTCCCACGTGCTCCTGCACATGCCGCACCACCTGATAGACGGCGTCCAGCACACTCACCTCGCCGTTCTGCGGGTTGATCCGCTCCAGCAGCCTCTCAGCAGGCAGGGAAGCGATGATCCCGCGCGCCTCCGCCACCGTCAGGCCGAACTTCCCCATCAGCTCCTCGGCCCCCATGCCGCCGTCCGCGCTGAACTCCGCATCCCGCACCCTTACATCCGCTACCCCACCCACCCCTGCGATCACCCACTGCCGCATATTCCCGCACAGGTGCAGCACCAGGTTGCCTACCGCATTCTCATGCGCCCCGTGCCGCTGCCATATCTGCGCATCCGTCAGCCGCGAAAGACAAACCCCAAGATGTCCCGTCATTTTCTCCAGCGTGCGGCACGAGTGGTCCAGAAACAGATGTGCGATGTCGTTCTCCAGCGTCTCCATACCGTGATTCTATTCCGGTTCGAGCGTTAGCGGACGGGCGGAGAAGCACACCAGGTGTGTGTAAGGGGGAAGGTGTCGCGCTTAGAGAGTAGCGTCCAGAATCGCGCGTTGCGCCGCGAGCAGCTCCTGGATGCCTTTCTCCGCAAGGTCGAGCATCTGGTTCAACTGCAGCCGGGAGTAGGACTCCTTCTCCGCCGTAGCCTGGGTCTCCACCAGCCCGCCATCGGCCAGCATCACCACATTCATATCGACCATCGCGCGCGAATCTTCTTCGTAGCAGAGATCGAGCAGCACGTTCCCATCGACGATCCCCACCGAAGTCGCGGCGATCATCTGGCGCAGCGGCGAAACCTTCAGCGTCCCGGCCGAAACCAGCTTCTGCAACGCCAGCGCCAGGGCCACGCAGGCTCCTGTGATCGCCGCCGTCCGGGTTCCGCCGTCGGCCTGTAGCACGTCGCAGTCCAGAATGATGGTGCGCTCCCCAAGAGCCTTCATGTCCACCACCCCGCGCAGGCTGCGGCCGATCAGGCGCTGAATCTCGTGCGTTCGCCCCCCCACCTTCCCGCGTTCGCTCTCGCGCGGTGTGCGGGTCAGTGTCGCTCGCGGCAGCATTCCGTATTCGGCGGTCACCCAGCCGCGGCCGGAGTTGCGCAGCCAGCCGGGAACGCCCTGCTCGATCGTCGCATTGCACAGCACCCGGGTATTGCCCGACTCCATCAGGACCGAGCCTTCGGCCGTGGCCACGAAGTTCGGCGTAAGCCGTACCGGGCGGAGCTTGTCGGCGGAGCGGTGGTCGGGACGGAAGAGCTGTGTCAAGGGCGCGGAGGCAGTGGCGGACATGAGGCGATTATAGTGATCCACTGTCCTGCATGGCCAAGGTCGTCCGGAAGGGAGGCATCATGCCGTCAACGGTTTGCGCCAACGTCTTGTTTTGTCCTCATCCTGACACTTGAGCGTAGTGAAGGGGATGTTCTTCGATGCAGTTGTAGACAGAGTTCTAAAATGGGAAGCGTTCCGA
This sequence comes from Edaphobacter sp., assembly GCA_965277575.1. Classification (GTDB taxonomy): domain Bacteria; phylum Acidobacteriota; class Terriglobia; order Terriglobales; family Acidobacteriaceae; genus Edaphobacter. The sequence continues at coordinate 333,547 of CBDIDK010000002.1, read as the reverse complement.
AATGGGAAATCGAACTCCAGATCGGCCTGTCCGCACCTTTCACACGAATCCACATGACCCGCTGGCACGTAACTGTTCCAGAACGGGAATTACTCAGCCTGGATCGTATGCTGCCTTCCGGTCTGCTCCTCCACATTGCAAAGAACTTAGCGAAGGAGTCCCAGTTTGGCACTCAACGTGATAGCAAAAGTGCACCTGCCCTGAGAAACTTATGGGCGCAGGAGACGGGTAGAGTCAAATCATGCAGGCAACGCAGAGCGGTACAGCCTCAGCAATGGTGGAATACTCCGGAAAGTTTGCGGCGCTTCGCCATGTCACTCGCCAGATGAATTTCAAAGCGGCTCCGCTGCCTGCCATATGCAGGCCGGTTGCGGCACCCACCAGCGGCTCTAACCCAGTCATAGGAGTGGCGGAGGGTGCCGGGCTCGCCCACGATGCGGGCAATCTGCTTGGGGCGTTGAGCCTCTACTCGGACCTGCTCGCCATGCCGGGAGTCCTGCACGACGAGCATTGGGAGTACGCGTCCGAGCTGCGGATGCTGAGCGACCGTAGCTGGGCCATGATCGATCGCCTGGCAAATCATGCGCGATCAGGGCAGAGGGTAAAACCGGCTGCCGAGCCGGTCATGCTGCCGAAGGTCGTCGACCGCTGCAAGGGGCTGCTGAGCCGGGTTGCCGGCCGTACCGTCGAGATCTCCTACGGGGTTGGAGCATACGAGCAGGTGAACGTTCCGGCCGAGTCGGTGGAGCGGATCGTGACCAATCTGGTCAAGAACGCCGCAGAGGCGACTCCGTGGATGGGCTCCATCTCGGTCCGGGTAGAGGGCGCAGTCGAGTGCCCGGAGCAGGAAGGTGAAGCGCCGCGTCGTCGCGTAACGATGACCGTGCGGGACCGCGGCTGCGGAATGGATGCCGCGGAGGTGAGACGTCTCATGCAGGGTGAAGGCAGAGCGCAGGGCAATGGCCGCGGGATCGGATTCCGCGTCGTGCGCGAGCTGGTCGCGTTATCGGGAGGGTCTTTGACCATCGACAGTCATCCCGGAATGGGGACAGGCATCTCGATCGAGTGGTACGCGGCGAAGCAGACAGAGGCCGCCGGGCAGAGGTTCGATTCCACACCCGGTACGGTAAAGCCAGCGATGAAGATCGTTGTAAAGCCAGCGATGAAGATCGTTGTGAAGCCAGCGATGAAGATCGTTGTGAAGGAAGACGCGGGGTGGATCGCTTGCTAAGACAAACTGGCATAGGAGTGGTCGGGGCCGGTAGTGCGGGGCGGGGTGATGCATCCTCCGCGGAGATTGCAGCGAGGGAGACTCGCACTGATTTGGCATCGCGTGAGCCGTCCGATTCGGCAGATCTCCCCCGCGCAACTCTGCCCCGAGCGGCTCTGCTACGACCCGACGCCTCCGAACATCATGCGCTGCTGCATGTGCTTGTAGTCGATGACGACGAGGCCGTGCGCAAGGCCTGCTGCGCCATCGCAGCCAACATGGGATTCCCCGTCTTCGCCGCCGAAAGCGTCACCGCCGCCCGGGCGGTCCTGAAGCAACAGCGGATCGATCTGCTTTTGCTGGACCTGATACTGCCCGGCGGCGGCGGGCTGCCGCTGCTCGAACAGGTCAAGGCCCTGCACCCGGATACGGCGGTGATCGTGATGACGGCCTTCGCCACGGTCTCCTCGGCTGTCGAGGCGATGCGAATTGGGGCGGGAGACTATTTGACCAAGCCGTTTGCGATGGACGAACTGACGGCGGTGTTGGAGCGCGCCGCGGACATGCACACCATCGACGTGCGAAGCCGCGAATTGCGCGAGAGGCTCAGGACCCAGCAGGGCATGGGAGGTCTGGTCGGACAGTCGGCCGTGATGGAGAAGCTCTACCGCATCCTGTCGAAGGTCGCCTACTCGACCCATCCAGTTCTGATCCTCGGCGAGAGCGGGACGGGCAAGGAGCTGGTCGCGCGGTCGATCCATTTCAACGGGCCGAACGCCGCCAAACCCTTCGTCCCGGTGGACTGTGGCGCGCTGGCGCCCACGCTGATTGAAAGTGAGCTCTTCGGCCACGTCAAGGGAGCCTTCACCGGCGCAGACCGGGCCAGGGAGGGGCTGCTTGCCTCTGCCGAAGGTGGAACGGTATTTCTGGACGAGATCGGGGAGCTTCCGCTCGACCTCCAGGCCAAACTGCTGCGTGCCTTGCAGGAGAAGGAGGTCCGCCCCGTGGGAGCAACCCAGGCCAGGCCCATCTCCGCGCGCGTGCTCGCCGCCACCAACCGCGACCTCGCCGGGATGGTCGAGCAGGGCCGCTTCCGCAAAGACCTCTACTTCCGCCTGAACGTGGTCAACCTGCGCATGCCTCCGCTGCGCGACCGGCGCGGCGACATCCCCGGTCTGGCCATGCACTTCCTCAGGAAATTGGACAAGGAAAGTGGCATGGAGCGGATGTTTTCCGACCAGACGCTGCGCATCATGGCTGAGTACGATTGGCCGGGCAATGTGCGGGAGCTCGAAAACGCCATCGAACGCGCCTGTGCGCTGTCTTCCGGGCCGGTGCTGCACATGGGCGATCTGCCGACCCAGTTGCAGGACTTCCGCATGCATCAGGAGCCTGAAGCAGCCTTGAACGAGAAGCAAGACGAGAACGACGAGGCTGGTCTCGACCGGGCGCTGGGCAGCCACACCGCACAACGCGGCATCGTATCCATCGCGGAGATGGAAAAGCGGGCCATCCTGGGCACGATCCGCCAGTTGAACGGCGATAAGCTGATGGCGGCCAGGCTGCTTGGGATCGGCAAGACGACCCTCTACCGGAAGCTGAAGGAGTATGGAATCGTCGAAGATTCGCCGGCTGACCGGTCTTCGGAGGAATAAAATCGGGCAAAGCGGGGGTGACGGTATGCAATGCACGCATCTGGACCAGATTCATAAGGTGAAGCCCTCCTCGCCAGGCTGCGAGGAGTGTCTGAAGATGCACAGCGAATGGGTTCATCTCAGGATGTGTCTCTCGTGCGGACACGTGGGCTGCTGCGACTCCTCGCCGCACAGGCATGCCACCAAGCACTTCCATACGACTCACCACGCGATCATGCGCTCTGCCGAGCCGGGCGAAGATTGGGGCTGGTGCTACGTGGACGAGATCGTGCTCGACTCTCCTGGAGTCTAGCTCCAGCCTCTGGAACATCAGGTGCGCTGCTTACTTTCTACCGTGCTGCTTAATTTGGCGTCTGCTTACCTTTGAGCGTGCTTTTTACTCAGGTTTAATCGCGCTTTCAGGCGGTCAAATAAAAGCGAAGTTTGTGGCGCATTATTCAGCGCCGTCGAAGCGGTTGTCAGTTGTCCAGCTTCACGACACAATCCACCACAACTTCACCATCGAAACACCACAACTTTGCGACGTGTTTTGTAAAAACCCCAGCAAAAAACCAGGTCCACCACAACCGGAGAAACCTGTCCAAAACACGGCAGAGTTCGCTTTGCTATGCTGGCTCTATCCTCCAACTTCGGAGGATCGAGGGAGTTCTATGTCTGATGAAGCATTGAAGGTTGTGCCGGCCGAAGCCGCGCCGGCAGTAAAGATTACCGTTCGCCCCAATGGCCCCTTTCGCGTCGAAGGCCCGGTCTCGCTGGTTGATGTCAACGGGCAGGAGTGGGACCTGACCGGCAAGCCGGCTATCTCGCTCTGCCGCTGTGGAATGTCCTCGAAGCGCCCATTCTGCGATGGAACCCACGGCAAGGAAGGCTGGAAGTGCGATGCCACCCCCATCCCCGCTGCCCCCGTCGCACTTGGGTAATGTGAGCAAGGTTCTATTTGCGCGTGTGACATTTGCCGCGATCCGGAGTGTCCTCAAGCATTGAGGTGTAGATGAGACGAACGCATTTTGCGGGTCTGGCGGTGGGTCTCGTGTTAGCGCTCGGGACAGCTTCCGTTGCGCAGCAGAAGGCCCCCGAAAGAGCCGCAGAGGCGCGAATTACGCTGCCGGCAGCGGATCTCGACGCCGTAGTTGGGACTTACAGCAGCGCGCAGGAGCCCGATGTGCTGATGAGTCTCTACCGCGAAGGCGGCCATCTGTACACGGAAGGCGAGCGCAGCCCGAAAGTGGAGCTGTTTCCTTTGTCTCCCGACCGCTTCGTGACTGGCGACGGTCTGAATGAGCTCGACACAGAGCGTGAAGCGGCCGGCAAAGTCAACGCGATCACGATCAAGGAGCGGGGTGACCTCGCGACCGGTGGAGAGACGCTGCTGCGCGTGAGCGACGAGGGCAGGCCACTCAACCACTTTCGCGACTATGCCCGCAGCGAGGGTATGATGCCCATGCGAGATGGCGCGAAGCTCCATGCCGTTATTCTTCGTCCGGTGGGCTCAGAGACGGGTGAGCCATTGCCGTTCCTGATGCAGAGGACGCCTTACGGCACACACGGCGCGTCTTCCGACAGCGTGAACAGCAGCAAACCGGAGCTGGCTGCCAGCGGGTACATCTTTGTGTACGCGGACATCCGCGGGCGATATGAGTCGGAGGGGCAGTTTGTCATGAACCGCGCCATCGTTGCGCATACCACGAAGAACGATGTGGACGAGACGACGGACACGCGCGACACGATCGACTGGCTGCTGAAAAATATCCCGAATAACAGTGGAAAGGTGGGCGTGCTTGGGGTCTCGTATCCCGGGTTTCTGGCGATGTCGGCTGGGATCGATGCACACCCGGCGGTGAAGGCGATCTCTCCCCAGGCCCCGATGACGGATGTGTGGCTGGGCGACGATTTCTTCCACAATGGCGCGTTTCGCGAGACCTACGGCTTTGACTACGTGCAACAACTGGAGGCTCAAAAAACCGACGCGCGTGTCGAGAGCAAGGAAGATACCTACGATTTCTTTCTGCGGAACGTCAACTTCGCAGGTGCCGCGCATGCCGCGAAGATGCAAAACCTGCCGACCGCGAAGATATTTCTGACGCAGCCAGCGTATACGAAGTTCTGGCAAGACATGGCTGTCGAGAATCATCTGACGAAGGTCGAAGTGCCGACCCTCGAGGTGGGCGGATGGTGGGACCAGGAAGATATGTGGGGTACACAGGCGGAGTATGCCGCGCTGAAGCCGCACGATTTAAACCATGAGGTCTTTCTTGTGCTGGGGCCCTGGAACCATGGAGGCTGGGGCTCGACGACGCGGCATCTGGGGCCGCTCGACTTTGGAGCAGCGACCGGGGACCAGTACCGGAAGACGATTGAAGCTCCATTCTTCGAGAAGTATCTGAAGGGAAGAGACGGGTTCGATCTGGAGGACACGGCGAGCTTCCGCACAGGAGTAAACCAGTGGGAGCGGTACGATAACTGGCCGCCTCGCAAAGGCTTTCATGCAGAAAAGCTGTACCTGAATGGCACCGAAGCGCTGAGCTTCATTGCGCCCTCAGGCGGGGGGATTGCGGCTTCGTATGTGGCCGATCCCGCCAATCCTGTCCCCTATCGCAACCGGCCGATCCAGGCGACCTATGGAAGGGGTTCGAAGTGGAGGACATGGCTGGTGGAGGATCAGCGATTCGTGAGCGGGCGAAAAGACCTGGCGAATTTCTACACTCCGGTACTCGATAAAGACGTAACGGTGACGGGAGATGTGATGGCGGATATCTTTGCGGCCACGACCGGCACTGACGCGGATTGGGTGGTGAAGCTGATCGATGTGTATCCCGACGATGCGCGACCTCAGATGGCCGGATATCAGCTCATGATCGCCGATGAGATCTTCCGTGGACGGTACGTGAAAAGCTTCGAAACACCCGAAGCGTTGCAGGCGGGCCAGGTAACCGAGTTCAAGTGGAGTTTGCATGGAGCGGACCATACGTTTTTAAAGGGACACAGGATCATGGTCGAGGTGCAGTCGAGCTGGTTTCCGCTGTATGACAGGAATCCACAGACGTTCGTGCCGAATATCATGACGGCTCCGTCGAGCGCGTATAAGGCAGAGACGCAGACGATCTATGGTTCGGAGAAGTACCCATCGCACCTGGAATTTTCGGTCGCGCAGTAAGCATGTCAGCTCAGTCGATGAGGGAGCGATCGTGAGGATAAAAACGATCAGTAGCCGTGAGGTCTATCGCAATCCCTGGACGAGAGTTCGAGAGGATGTGATCGAGCGGGCGAATGGGCAACGGGGAATCTATGGCGTTGTCGATAAGGATCCGGCGTGCATCGTGATCCCGCTCGACTGCGGGCCGGACGGCGAGTTCGTTTATATCGTCGAGCAGTTCCGATACACCGTCGGACGGCGGCATTGGGAGCTTCCGCAAGGCGGGTGGGAGATCGCGGAGATTGTGCCGGAGGAGCTTGCGCGAGGAGAGTTGAAGGAAGAGACGGGATTGACCGCGGAGCGTATGACGCAGATCGCGACGCTGCAGATTGCGTATGGCGTGATGAACCAGAAGCATCATGTCTTTGTCGCCGAAGGTCTGACGAAGGGCGACGCCGAGCCGGATACCGAGGAGAGCGATCTGGTGGTGCGGCGGGTGAGTGTGGCGGAGTTCGAGGCGATGCTGCTGAACGGAACGATCGTGGATAACTGCACGGTAGCGGCGTGGGGGATGTACCGGCTTTGGCACGAGCGCCGGCGCTGAATAGAGACGGAGGCTTTGCGGCTACTGCGTGCCGGCGCGGTCCTCGAGAGCGGGTTCGAGCGGACTTGGAATGATACCCATCTCCATATAAATAGGCCGCATGATGACGCGGATCGATTTACGTTCCGTGGCAAACCACGCGGCTCCGGCAAGGCAGCAGATGCCCGTGATGATGATGGCGTGGGGCGCGCCGAGACGATGAGCTAGTTCTCCGGCCAGAAGACTGCCAAACGGTGTCATGCCGACGAAAGCCATGGTGTAGTAGCTCATGACGCGTCCGCGCTTGTCTTCGGGAACGAGTGTCTGGATGATCGTGTTGCTGGCGGCGAGACCCTGCATCATGCCGAAGCCGACGATGAGCATCATGAGAAGCGAAAGGGCGAGGTTCTTCGAGAGGCCAAATAGAATGAGCCCGCTGCCGAAAAGGAGGGCCGAAATCTGGATCATGGTGGTAAGGCCCCGGACAGATCTGCGAAGGGCGAGCGATATGGCGGAGATGAGCGCGCCCACCCCGGACGCCCCCATAAGGTAACCAAGGGTGTGGGGACCTCCGTGGAGAACCGCAGAGGCGAAGACGGGCATGAGCACAACATAGGGCATCCCCATCAGGCTAAGCAACGCAAAGAGCGTGAGGATAATGCGTATCGGCCGGAAGCTGGAGACGTACGACCAGCCTTCCTGAAGTTGAACCTTCATCGAGGGGACTTCGCCCAGGGAGTTGAGGGCGCGTTTCATGGTGCTCGGCTCTATCCGCATCATGAGCAGGGAGACGACCACGGCGATATAGCTGACGCCATCGATAGCGAAGCAGTAGCCTTCTCCTACGGCCGCAATGACGACACCGGCTATAGCGGGACCGGCGAGGCGGGCAAGGTTGACGATCGAGGAGTTGAGGGCGATGGCGTTACCCAGGTCCTGCTTGTCTGGTTTGCCTCCCTTCACCTGCACCATCTGGACGAGAAACGACTGGCGGCCTGGCATATCGAATGCATTGATGAGGCCCTGAAGGGCGCTGAGCGCGATGATTTCGTGGATGGTGATCAGCCTCGCCAGAGTGAGCGCGGCCATGGCGAGCGATTGAATTCCCGCCAGAATCTGCGTCCAGACGATGAGCTTGCGGCGGTCGAGACGGTCGACGAGGACGCCGGCGAAAGGCGCGAGGAGAAAGGTGGGGATCTGCCCGGCGAAGCCAACCACGCCGAGGAGAAGGGCAGACCCGGTAAGGCGGTAGACCAGCCAACTCGTGGCGATGCGGGTCATCCAGGTGCCGACGAGTGAGATACTTTGGCCGGTGAAGAAGAGGCGAAAGTTGCGGTGGCGGAGGGCGCGCCAGGCGTGGGAGAAGCGGCTTCCAGTGGTCTCGGTGGCTCCTTGTTGCGGAGCGGAATCAATTGGTTTGGCCATGTACTCGAGTTTGTCTGTAGGAGCGCCGTACGACTAGACTTTCGTGCGACTGCTTGATGTGATGCGGCAGAACTGCTCTTGAATCACGAGCACTGCAGACTCCGGCGAAGGGGAACTGCCCTGGGGGTGAAGAAAAAGAAGGTGAGAATCGGCCCTTGCTATTCTTGCACCCCAAAAATCCGCGCTTTATTGTCGTTGGTTGAAAGAAGTGCGAGCTTGAAAGTCGGCGCCGAAGTTGGCCTCGATTTCGGACGCAAGGGCGGGGAGTAGCTAACCGTAAGCGCGGAACGAATCTTCGCCCAATCTAGTGAATGGTCTTCATGCGGCGGGACATGAAGTCCATAAGAAGGTAATTGCCCAGATTTTGCGGGGTGGTGAAGTAGGCCTTGCCACGGCACATGGCGCTGACCTGCTGGACGAACTGCATAAGGGCGAAGTCGCTAGCCAGCATGAAGGTGTTGATCATGATGTTGGAGCGCTTGCAGCGGCTAACTTCTTCGAGGGTCTCGGAGATGACGAGCGGGTCAAGGCCGAAGGCATTTTTGTAGATTCGGCCATCGGGAAGCGTAAGAGCGGAAGGCTTGCCATCGGTGATCATCACGATCTGCTTCATATCCTTGGTCTGGCGGGCAAGGATACGCTGGGCCATGCGGAGGCCTTCCCGGGTGTTGGTGTAGTGGGGGCCAACTTTGACTCGAGGAAGCTGCGAGATGGGGATCTCTTCGGCGGTGTCGTGAAACAGGACGAGATTGAGTGTGTCGCCAGGGAACTGGGTGCGGATTAGGTGCGAGAGGGCCATCGCTACGCGTTTCGCCGGGGTAAAGCGGTCTTCGCCGTAGAGGATCATGGAGTGGGAGCAGTCCAGCAGGACTACGGTCGCGCAGGAGGACTGGTAGTCAGCTTGATGGACGTGGATGTCGGAGTATTCGATGTTCAGAGGGGTGTGTTCTTCGCCCTCGACTGCGGTTGCGATGCCTTCACGGGCGAAGACGCTGGAGAGAGTGGCGGTGATGTCGAGATTGAGGTTGTCCCCGAACTCGTAGAGCTTGGACGACCCGTTGGTCTCGACCCCGGAGGCCTCATGGCGGGTGTCGTGGCGGCCGAGGTTGGACTTGCCGAGCGGGCCGAGAAGCTCGCGCAGGGCCTTGTAGCCGAGGAAGTCCATGCCTTTGTCGGTGACCTCGAAGCGGGTGTTCTCTCCTGTGCCGGTCTCGCCTTCGCCCGGTTCGTCCGGCTGCTCGGCGTTGATGAAGTTCTGCTCCTGCATCTTCTGGATGATCTGATCGATGAGGTCTTCGACCTGTGCGGCGTCAAGCTGGTCGAACTTCTCCTGCGCCTCCTCATCGAATAATTCGCCGGATTCGAGGGCCTGCTTGATGGCTTCACGGAGGTTTTCGATGGTCTGGTCGCGATCGAACTCCTGGAAGTTGGCGTAAGGATCGTTGAAGCCCGAGTCAAGAAAGAAATCGGAGAGCGCCTGCATGAGATCTTCAAGTCCGAAGGAGGAGGCGAGGTCGCCTGTGAACTTTGTGTAGCGAATGCGCTTCATGGTTTTACCTACTGGACCCAGCGGGTGTCGACGATGGTGAGTTTCGGGCAGCCGGCTTTAGCTGCGAGTTGTTGGATTGTCAGTGCCGGAGCATGAGAGATGTTTCTAATCCTGGTCTGGAAAGGTTTGAGATCGTCGAAACGGAAGACATCGCAGCCTCGCATGAAGTCGACGATGTCGCCGGTAGTGCGGTCTACGGAATACATACGGACGAGGTGGCCCTTTTTGTAGAGGCCGATGCTGTCGAATCCGTCATCTGCGGTGGGCAGCATGGGGTCGAAGGTGTACCCCTTTTCAGCGATGGGCCAACCCTCATCAGTGGCAATTCGTCTGGCGATGGCCGCTACCTGCGCGGCAGGCAGGTGAGGGCGCGCGTTGCCTGTTTGTGCGGTCAGTGCCAGGAGCGCGAGAGTGGTCGAGAGGAGCATATGTTGGCAAATAAAAGCAGTAAGCTCTCACCGCATGACGCCACCCGCGATCACGGGTACGGCTAGGGCTTCCTAGTTGAAGCCGCGGCGGGTGCGGTTCTTGGCATAGTCGTCGCGTTCGGTCTCGCGGTCGCGCACCTTTTCGGCATATTGCGACGCTTGATCGTTACGGGACTTCTTTTCTGCGGCAGTGAAGCTGCGCTCTTCGGTGCGGCTGAGGCGCTTGTGGGCGTACATGCCTTCGAGTAGGAACTCGGCGGCGCTGACCGCGAGTTCCGGTTTGGACTTGGCGCTGATCTGCAACGGTGACAGTTTCTCGAACAAACCCTGGATCTGCTTCAGTTCGTCGAGGGAGCCTTGTGCCGGCTGCGCATCGTTGAGCTGTACCGTGCCGCCAAGATTGAACCATTGCTCGATCTGCTGGGTGTTCGTGGCAGCGAAGTATTGGTCGAAGACCGTGGCTACGCTGGCTCGGATGATCTCGCGAATGACGGTATCGGCGCCGCGCATCTCGCCCTCGTACTCGAGCTCGATCTTGCCGCTGATGCCGGGAAGCGCGGTATAGATGTCGCCTACCCGGGGGATGGCGAGAGTTTCTCCGTGCAGGAAGGCCCGGCGCTCGGCGTTCGAGACGACCAGTTCCATCGTGCTGATGGGGAGCCGCTGCGAGACGCCGCTGCGCTTATCGACCTTCTTGTCCTCGCGGGCCGAAAAAGCGATCTGCTCGACGATCTGGCGGATATAGTGAGGTATCTCGATCGTGTGGGAGTGGTTCTTCTCGTGATCGTTGCTGCGTTTGGTCCATGCTTCCTGCGACGTGATCGCAATACCTTCTTCGATGTCTTCGGGATAATGAGTGCGAATTTCACTGCCGATGCGGTCTTTGAGCGGAGTGACGATCTTGCCGCGTGCCGTGTAGTCTTCCGGGTTGGCGGAGAAGACGATGGCGACATCGAGCGGCAGTCGGACCGGGTAGCCCTTTATCTGCACGTCTCCCTCCTGCATGATGTTGAAGAGCGCTACCTGGATCTTGCCGGCAAGGTCTGGAAGCTCGTTGATCGCGAAGATGCCGCGGTTGGCGCGGGGAAGCAGGCCGTAGTGCATAGTGAGCTCGGAGCCGAGGTCATGGTTGCTGCGGGCGGCCTTGATGGGGTCGATGTCGCCTACGAGGTCGGCTACGGTGACGTCGGGGGTGGCTAGTTTTTCAACGAAGCGATCGTCGGGGGTCAGCCATGCGATGGGTGTGTCGTCACCCATTCTGGCGATCAGGTCGCGGCTGAACTTTGAGATTGGGGCGTAGGGGTTGTCGCGGACTTCGGAGCCGGCGATGTAGGGGCAGGCGGCGTCAAGCAGCGTGGTGAGGGCGCGGAGGATGCGGGATTTTGCCTGTCCGCGCAGGCCGAGCAGGATGAAATTGTGCTTCGACAGGACGGCGTTGACGATCTGGGGAACGACCGTGTCCTGGTAGCCTACGATGCCGGGAAAGAGTGGCTCCTTGCTGCGCAGGCGAGCGATGAGGTTTTCGCGGAGCTCGTCTTTGACACTGCGGGTAAGGCGGGCTGGAGTGAATTCGCTGGCGCGAAGGGCGCCTAAAGTTTTCGGGAGGGGAGTCGCCATGTCTAAGTATAGATGTGCGGTGGGGGGTGAAGGTTTCGGCGTGGGAGGGCTGCATTTGGCCGGACGCAAATTTCCAGCTTTCGCCTAACGGGCGAGATCGTCCCGGAGGGCTTCCATCTCGGCGAGGGCATGCTGGTTGCCGGCGCGGTTGGCAGCGGCGATGCCCTGGTGGAGGCGGTCAAGGGCTTCTTGGGTGCGGTCGAGTTTGGCGAGGGTCTGGGCGGACATCTGATAGGCGGGAACGTAGTCTGGGTTGTGGTGGATGAGAGTGGCGAATTCGGTGAGCGCGTCGTCGGTATGGCCGTGGTTAATGTGCTCCATGGCCAGGCCGTAGCGGGCGAAGGCGTTGGCGGGGTCCGTCTGCAGTATTTCGATGAGGGCGGCGATCTTGTCCATGAATTGATGGTAGCAAGCCGTGGCTGTGATTCAGCGTGGCGGGCTGAGCGATTTAGACTGGTAGGAATGAACGATTTGAATTTAAAGCGGACAGTAGCGGAGTCGCAGTCGGAGCGGAGTGAGATTGTGCTGCCGGCAGACTCGAACGCGATAGGAAGTTTATTTGGCGGGCGGTTGATGCAGTACATCGATCTGGTGGGGGCGATGGCGGCTTCGCGGCATGCCCGCGCGTTCACGGTGACGGCTTCGATGGATCATCTGGATTTTGTCGCTCCGGTGCGGGTCGGCGAGCTGCTGATACTGAAGGCGAGTGTGAACCGGGCATACCGTACCTCGATGGAGGTTGGGGTTCGGGTAATGGTGGAGGATGTCCGGGAGCAGCGGCTGCGGCATGTTTCGTCGGCTTATCTGACATTTGTGGCTGTGGATCGCGAGGGGAATCGGCTGGTGGTGCCCCAGGTTGTGCCGGAAACGGAGCATCAAAAGCGCAGGTATGACGATGCAGGACGGCGGCGGGAGATGCGAGCGGGCGAGACGCAGAGGAAGAAGGAGATGCGGGCTGCGCTCGGCGTGGGCTGGCATGTGTGAGAGCGGTGAGGTTTGCGGTGAGCTTTGTGGAATCCAGGAGGAACTATGGGACATACGGGAGCAGGAGCACCGCAGGGGCCACAACCGCTGCCGGGAGTAGCGCATGTGGTGGCGGTTGGCAGTGGCAAGGGTGGAGTAGGGAAGACGACGGTTGCGGTGAACCTGGCGGTCGCGCTGGGGAAGCTGGGTTATCGCGTCGGGTTGATCGACGCGGATATCTACGGACCGAACGTGCCGATGATGCTAGGGGTATCGCGGCAGCCGAATATTGTTGGGGAGAACCGGATTGAGCCGATTCTGTCGCATGGGGTGAAGTTTATTTCGGTGGGGCTGATCTCGCCGGGAGACAAGCCCATGGTGATGCGAGGGCCGATGCTGCACCAGATTATCCGTCAATTTTTGCAGCAGGTGGAGTGGGGCGAGCTGGATTTTCTGGTTGTCGACCTGCCGCCGGGAACGGGCGATGTGGTAATTTCGCTGGTCCAGACGGTGCCGCTGACCGGTGCTGTGGTGGTCTCGACCGGCTCGGGCGTGGCGTTGCAGGATGCGCGCAAGGCGCTCGAAATGTTTCACCAGGTGAAGGTGGAGGTGATTGGGATGGTGGAGAACATGTCCCAGATGACGCTGCCGAATGGCGAGGTGATCGACGTGTTTGGCGCGGGTGGGACGGAGCGGACGGCGGCGCAGTTCGGACTGGATTTCCTGGGAGCGGTGGAGCTCGATCCACAGATTCGCGAGGGTGGGGATAAAGGGCTGCCGGTGGCGCTGGCCGGGCCGGAGTCGAAGCTGGCTGGAGACTTCTACACGATTGCGCGGAAGGTGGCTGAGAAGGCGAAGGAGATTGCGTCGAAGAGCGAGGACGTGCTGGAGATCTCATAGGGTTGACCCGAGGATTAGACTGGCAGAGTTGGCGGGTGGAGGGAAGAATGGCGGATGCGGAGCGGGTCACGGCGCGGCAGAGAGCTATTTTGACGGCAATTATCGAGAGCTATATCGAGACCGGTGAGCCGGTGGGCTCGGGGACGATTGCACGGCTGCAAAGCGGTGAAGGGATGGGGCTTAGTCCGGCTACGGTGCGCAATGAAATGGTTGAGCTGGCCGATGCGGGGCTGTTGGAACAGCCGCATACCTCTGCTGGGCGGGTGCCTACGGCTCGGGCGTTCCGGATGTATGTGGAGCAGTTGAGCGGCGGGGCGAATCCTCGGGTGGAGGCGGGGCGGCTTTCGGCACGTTCGCGGTCGGAGATTGACCTGAGCTTTGTGGGACTGGCGGGGACGCATGCTGTACTGGAACGAACATCTCATGTGCTTGCAACACTTTCGAGTGGGGTGGGGGTAGCAATTGCAGCGGCTGCGGACGGGGACATGCTGGAGCATGTGCATTTTTCGAGGCTTGCCCCGGCGCGGGTGCTGGCGGTGGTGGTGACACGCAGCGGGCTGGTGCGGGACCGGGTGCTGGCGCTCGATAAAGACCTTACCTTGAGGGAGTTGGAGACGGCAGCGAACTTCCTGAATGAGAATTTTCGCGGATGGAGTGTCGAGCGGGTGAGGGCGGAGCTGGCACGGCTGGTGGAGCGGGAGCGTTCGGAGTACCAGAAGATGCTGAACTCGGTGCAGCAGCTCTGGGTGAAGGCGGTGCCGGACGAGGGTGTGCCCGTGCAGACGGTGTACGTGGATGGCGTGGCGAATCTCGTTGGTTCTCAAGAAGATAGGGAGCGGTTGCGCGAGGTGCTGATGGCTTTGGAAGCGAAGCAGCGGCTGGTGGAGCTGTTGAATGCGTATATCGATGCGCGGCAGGAGAGTGTGCGGGTGGTATTTGGACTGGAGGAACATGCTCCGGAGATGGCGGGGCTAGTTTTGATTGCGGCGCCGGCGCGGATGGGCGGCGAGAGCCGGGGGACGGTGGGGGTGATCGGGCCGAAGCGGATGCACTACGAGAATACGATGAACGCGGTGGGGTATATCGCGCAGGTCTTCGACCGCATGCTCGATCCGGGGGAGTAGGTTGCACTTTTCCTGGGCGCTGGTGGAGTGTGGTTTTTATTGGGGTATTTCGAAAAAACGGTGTCGAGAACGTGGTTTTTTTTGTGCAGTGTGTGGTGGAATACGTGGTGAAGCTGGCAAATTGACAGCGGCTGCGGGAGCGCGGAGAGTACGCCAGGTTTTTCAGGTTTATTTTGGGATTCGGTAAAGGCCGGGTGGATGGAACGGGCCGGGGAGGAGTTTGAGATGACGGGGAGAGAGCGATTCGCGCAATGGACCGGAATGGGCAACAATAGAAGAGGCGGCAGCAACGACGTGGCCGGTGATGGGAAGGAGGAAGCGATGACGGAGCAGGCGATGGCACAGGGTTTCGGCGAGCATGGTTCGCAGGTGGAAGAGACGCCGAGTGCGGTGATGGAGCCGCAGCAGGAGATGACGGACGTGCAGGCGGAGTTGGACCAGGTGAGGGGCGTACGGGACCAGCTCCAGGACCGGCTGGCTCGGCTGCAGGCGGAGTTCGATAATGCGCGGAAGCGTGAGATCAAAGAGCGAGCGGACTCGCGGGACTATACGATTTCGCATACCATTGAGCCGTTTCTTGGGGTTATGGACAATTTTCAGCTTGCACTGAAGGCGAATGGGACTGCCGAACAGCTTCGCGGCGGGGTTGAACTGATCCTGAAGCAGATGGAAGATGCGTTGAAGGGGTTGAATGTGCAGCCGGTTGAGACGATTGGCACGCAGTTCGACCCGCGAATCCACGAGGCGCTCGGGAGCATCGAAACTAAGGAGCTCCCGGACCACCAGGTGATGGAAGAGATTCGGCGCGGGTACAGGATTCGCGAGAAGCTGCTGCGGCCTGCGCTGGTGAGAATTGCGGCGAATGGGGATCAGGTGGCGGATTAGGTGGAGCGGCGAAGCGCCGAGGACATTGATTTAGTCGTTCGTTGAGTAATTAGGCCTTTGCTCTTTGACGGAGAGCGGCATAGCCAAAGCAAGAAACAAGACGAAATACAGGGGTCCTTCGCTGCGCTCAGGATGACGGCGAAAAACAACAGTGCACAAGTAATAGAACGAACTAAAGACTCACTAGAATGTAGCAAGGGCAAGAACAAAGCAGCGGCAAGAACAAAGCAGCGGCAAGAACAAAGCAACGGCAAGAACAAAGCAACGGCAAGAACAAAGCAACGGCAAGAACAAAGCAACGGCAAGAACAAAGCAAATACAGGGGTCCTTCACTGCGTTCAGGATGACGGCGAAAAACAACGGCGCACAAGTAATAGAACGAACTAAAGACTCACTAGAACAAAGCAACGGCTAGAACAAAGCAACGGCTAGAACAAAGCAACGGCTAGAACAAAGCAAGGGCAAGAACAAAGCAAGGGCAAGAACAAAGCAAGGGCAAGAACAAAGCAAGAACAAAGCAAATACAGGGGTCCTTCACTGCGTTCAGGATGACGACACTACTCTAGTGAGGTGACGTATGTGAAGGTGTAGAGAAGCTAGATCGGGATACGAGCTTGTCGTGAGCAGCCCAGGGCCGAAAGCTCATTTTAAAGAGGAAGAGATTCTAGAGATATGGCGACGGCGAACGTGACCAAGGTTGACTACTACGAAGTGCTGAGTGTCTCGCGGGATGCGAGCGACCAGGAGTTGAAGGCCTCCTACCGGAAGCTGGCGATGCAGCATCACCCTGACAGGAATCCGGGCGATGCGGCCGCGGAAGAGCGGTTCAAGGAGTGCAGCGAGGCGTACCAGGTGCTTAGCGACCCGGAGAAGCGGGCCGCATACGACCGGTACGGCCATGCGGCGTTCCAGGGCGGCGGCCCGGGTGCGGGCAATCCGTTCAATGGGCAGGGCGTCAACGGCCAGGACCTGGGGGACATCTTCGGCGACCTGTTCGGCGAGATGTTCAACATGGGTGGGAGCGGCGGACGACAGGCTTCGCGGGTGCAGCGCGGGCGCGACCTGCGGTACGACCTGAAGCTGGAGTTCGAGGAGGCGGTCTTCGGCAAGGAGAAGGAGATCACGATCCGGCGGATGGAGACCTGTACCGACTGCAAGGGAACGGGCGCGGCGCGGGGCAAGGCTCCGGTGACGTGTACACAGTGTGGCGGGCGCGGACAACAGAGATTTCAGCAGGGCTTCTTTTCCGTGGCGCGGACGTGTTCAGTGTGCGGCGGGACGGGAACGCTGATCGTGGACCCGTGCCAGACGTGCAAAGGCGATACCCGGGTGCAGCGGGAGCATACGATTACGGTAAAGGTGCCGGCGGGCGTGGAACAGGATACGCGGATCCGCTACTCGGGCGAGGGGGAGTCGGGCAAGTTCGCCGGGCCCGCGGGCGACCTTTACGTCGTGCTGAGCGTGAAGGCGCACAAGTTCTTCGAGCGCGATGGAGACGATCTGCATTGCGTGATGCCGATCTCGTTTCCGCAGGCGGCGCTGGGGACGGAGCTGGAGATCCAGACGCTGGAGGGTCCTTCGACGATCAAGGTGCCCGAGGGGACGCAGAGCGGGCGGGAGTTCAAGCTGCGAGGCAAGGGCGTGCCGCATTTGAACTCGCATGGGAAGGGCGACCTGGTTGTAGAGATTCGGGTGCAGACGCCTGCGAAGTTGAATAAGCAGCAGAAGGAGCTGCTGAGGCAGTTGAGCGAGACGATGGTGGTCGAGAATACGCCGACCTCGCGGGGGCTGTTCGAGAAGGTGAAGGAGATCTTCAGCTAAAGGCGGATAAGGCGGATGCTTTTAACTGATGTGGGCTCGTTGGCTGAAGACTTGACACCGATCTGCACCGATTACACCGATCGGGAGACGAAACGGCTTACCGCGGATTAAGAGCGGATAAGGGCAAAGGCAGATGCCGCCGTTTTGGTGAATTGCAATTCATTGTTGGCAAAGCTGCTTTGTTTGGTTAGAGTGGCGGGACTGGAACTTCCGGTCTGGGGCCTGCTCTGAAGCGCGGAATGAAGACGGCGGGGCACAAGGCGAGGCCTGCGACGAAGACGTTGGCGACGGTGCCGGCACCCGCATCCGGGGGCGAAAAGTATCAGCGCATTCTGGATGCGGCGGTGGATGTGATCGCCGAGCGGGGCTACTTCAGCTCTCCGGTGAGTGCGATCGCCAAACGCGCGGGTGTGGCCGATGGGACGATCTATCTCTACTTCAAAAGCAAGGATGAGGTGCTGCGGACGGCGATCGATAGGACGTTCGACAAGTTTCACCGGCAGGTGGAGGAGGCGTTTCTGACGTTGCACGGGCCGCGGGAGCAGCTCGAATATATTGCGCAGGTGCATCTGGAGAGCCATGCAGTGAACCGCAGCATGGCGATCCTGATGCAGACCGAGATGCGGCAGAGCGCGAAGTTCATCGCGGAGTTCTCGCATCATCATCTGGTGAAGTACATTCAACTGGTGCGCGAGGTGGTGCGGCGCGGACAGCAGGAGGGAATCTTCCGGCATGACGTCTCCGATGGGGTGGTGGCGCATTGCATGTTCGGGGCGATCGACGAGCTGCTGAGTTCGGCGGTGTTCACGGGGCGCGTTTATGATTCGAAGACGACGGCGGCGCAGGTGATCGATGTACTGCTGCATGGGATTGAGAGACGGAACGGCGGCGGGCAGGATTGAAAACTGTAGGAATGTGGCTTGATACAGAGAACAAGCAACGGTAACGGCGAAATACAGGGGACGGTGGATTCAAGTTCCAAGTGCAACAATGCATCTTGAAGAGCAAACAGGAGATGGAGAGAGGCGGCCATGGAAAAGATGGAAAACAAAGGGCGTTTCCCACTTTCCCACGGCACGACTGCGGTGATCTCTATGAATCCAAAAAAGTAAATGTGTTGCACTTGGACTTTGAATGTGCCGTCTCTTTGAATGTGCCGTCTCTCCGCTACGCCGTACGATACGGCCGCACGGCTCCGGTCGAGATGACGTTTTCTTGAAATTGTTTGGGGCATTGCGGGGAATTGGAGAGTGCGGATGTTCGATCTGGTGACGTTGAATGATGTTCTGGTGCGGGCTACGGGACACGGCGACCGGGCAGCGATGTTGTCGCAGGGGCCGGAGGCCGGGTGGACGCCGATCAGTTCGGCTGCGCTGTATGGGCGGGTGCGTGCGCTGGCGGAGGCGCTGCGAGGGTGGGGGGTGGGGAAGGGCGACAGGGTGGCGATCCTGTCGGAGAACAGGTGGGAGTGGCAGGTGACGGACTTTGCGACGCTGGCGCTGGGCGGGGTAGATGTGCCGCTGTATCCGACGCTGACGCCGGAGCAGATCGGATTCATGCTGCGGGATTCGGGCGCGAAGGTGGCGGTGGTGTCGTCGAGGGAGCAGTACGAGAAGCTGGTGGCCGCGGGGGACCTGCCTGCGCTTGAGCGCGTGGTGGTGATGGATGCGGAGACGCTGGAAGGAGCGGAGAGCTTTGGGGCGCTGATGGCGGGGGCGGAGGCGAAGCAGCAGCGCGATGCGGAGTTCGACGCGATGCTGAAGCTGGCGCGCCCGGAGGATGTGGCGACGATCATCTATACCTCCGGCACGACGGGCGACCCGAAGGGTGTGATGTTGACGCATGGCAACCTGGCGAGCAATCTGAACCTTTCGACGGGGCCGCTGGGCTTTGACGATAAAGACAGTTGCATCTCGTTTCTGCCGCTGTCGCATGTGACGGCGCGGCATGTGGACTACGCGCTGCTGGTGCAGGGGGTGCGGCTGGCGTACTGCGCGAAGTTCGATCAACTGCCGGCGGCGATGAAGTCGGTGAAGCCTACGATCTTTGTCGCGGTGCCGAGGGTGTACGAGAAGATTCGGCAGGCGGTGGAAGGGAAGTCGGCGGCGTCGGCGGTGAAGGCGAAGATTCTGCAATGGGCGTTGGCAACGGGCAGGTCGCACAGGAGAGAGACGCTGAAGGGGAAGACGCCGGGGTCGGTGAGTTGGAAGCTGGCGAACAAGCTGGTGTACGGGAAGATTCGCGAGGCGTTTGGAGGGTGCGTGGAGGTGTTCATCTCGGGTGGCGCGCCGCTGGGGATGGATACGGCGGGGTGGTTTGCGGATGCCGGAATCCGGATCTTCGAAGGCTATGGGCTGACGGAGACCTCGCCGGTGATTGCGCTGAACTTTCCCGAGGCGCACCGCATTGGGACGGTGGGCAAGCCGCTGGCGAACGTCGAGTGCCGGTTTGCGGCGGATGGCGAGCTGGAGGTGAAGGGGCCTTCGGTGTTTGTGGGGTATTGGAATGCCGAGCAGGAGACGGCGGCGGCGTTTACTCCGGATGGCTGGTTCAGGACGGGCGATATCGGGAATATGGATGCGGAGGGATTTCTTTCGATCACCGACCGCAAAAAGGAGCTGCTGAAGACCAGCGGCGGCAAGATGATTGCGCCGCAGCCGATTGAAAACAAGCTGAAGGCCAATGTGCTGGTGGCGAATGCCGCCATGGTGGGGGACAAGCACAAGTTTGCGTGCGTGCTGATCTCGCCGAACTTCGCCGCGCTGGAAGGCTGGGCGAAGGGGCAGGGGATTACGACGGGCGATCATGCCGCGCTGGTGAAGGATGCCAGGGTGGTGAAGGCATATCAGGAGATTGTGGATAAGGTGAATGCGGGATTGGCGGCCTTTGAAAGCCTGAAGCGGGTGCGTCTTGTGCCGGAGGAGTGGAGCGTGGAGGATGGGACGCTGACGCCGAGCATGAAGCTCAAACGCCGCGTGGTGGAGACCCGATACGCGAAAGAGATCGGGGAGTTGTATGCGGATGAGGCTACATCTTCGAAGTAAGCTCGCGATGCCGGGCAGGGGTTGAGCGGGCACTTCACCGACTTGCTGTACTGGAGCTGTACTGGGGCTGTCTTAGAAGCTGTCCTGGAAGCTGTCTTTAGCGCACTTCGCCTCCGGGACGCTCCTGTTTCATCTTTTCCTGGAGTTTGAACCAGACATCGTCGCTGGGTTCGGTGGGGGCGAAGAGGCTCTTGGCGTGCTCGGCTATGGTTTCGAGATCACGGACGAGGGCGGCGCAGTCGGGGTTGTTCCTGAGGAAGGTCTGAAGGCGGGGGTCGGTGCTGACGTGGCCGTCGCCATTGGCAAAGATGTCGGGCAGGAAGTTTTCAAAGTCGGCAGGTGTCATCATGTCGAAGTCGGGAAAGTCAGAGTTTTGGGTCATACCGCCGCCTCCTTGAAGCCGGGCGTCTGGGAATTGGACTGATTGATTGTAGATTGCGGCTGGCGGAGCAGGTCGCGCAGCTTGAGCCGGGCTTTGTGAAGCTGCGATTTGCTGTTGCCGGTCGAGCATTCGAGCATGGTGGCGATCTCGTTATGCTCGAAGCCTTCGACGTCGTGCAGCACGAAGACCATGCGATAGCCGGGGGGCAGGGAGGCGACGGCGCGCTCGAGGGCGACGCGGTCTACCGAGCCGGTGAGGTTGAGATCACGGCTGCCGAAGTCGCGCTTGGGCGCATCGTCTTCCGAGGGGTTGATGGTCTCTTCGAGCGAGACGAGGTTGAGGCCCTTCTTGCGGAGGTGCATGAGAACGAGGTTGACGGTGAGGCGGTGCAGCCAGGTGGAGAAGGCAGACTCGCCGCGAAAGCTGCCGATCTTGCGGAAGAGATGGAGGAAGGCCTCCTGGGTCATGTCCTCCGCTTCGGAGACGTTGCCGAGCATGCGGAGGCAGAGCGTGTAGACGCGTCGTTTGTGCAGGGCGTAGAGCTTGGAGAAGGCCTCCGCGTCGCCATTTTTGGCGGCTTCGATGGCCTGGGCTTCGCCGGCGATCGGCGGATTTCTTTTGAAGAGGCCTGGAACTGCTTTCGTTTCTGTCATGTGTAGGCCCTGGAGCTGCATAGCTCGACTCCGGATAAGTTAATGGTACACCGTTGAAGTTTCGCCTGCTCGAAGCCTATTGCAAACGTGTTTGAGGGTGATGAGTCTTTGGTTAGAGCGATTTGTGCTGTAAAAGGTTGTGTCCAGGCTGGCCGGGAGCAGGTTTCAGGAGCCGATGTAGCGGGCGTATAAGGACCGGGCGAGCGTGATGTCGGTGGTGCCCTGGATGAGGGCTCGGCCGTCCGGGAAGAGGGTGAAGGTGTGAGGTCCGTGGCGGAAGCGGAGGAGGAGATCGTTGAACCGGAGGTCCTGGATGCCGGTGTGGGGGGAGAGGCGGTCGCGCATGGCGGCGAAGTCGACGGGGCGGTGGTGCTCGTGGATCTGGACGGAGTTGCGGCCGCAGAGCGTGATATGGGGGCGGCCGATGCCTGCGAGGTGGGTGAACTCGCGGTGGGCGCAGACGGGGCAGTCGGGGTTGGGGGTGCCGGTGTCGATCTCGCTCCGAGCGCTGCTCCAGAGGTCGAAGGAGAGGAGCGTGCGGCGCATGAGGTGGGGCTGCCGGGTTAGGAGTTTGAGGGCTTCGGTGACCTGGATGGAGGCGGCGAGGTTGACGGCTGTCGCGAGGATGCCGGCGGTGTCGCAGGTTTCGACGGGGCCGGCGGGGGGGGTGGGGAAGATGCAGGCGAGGCAGGCGGTGGGGATGTAGGGGGTAGAGTGCCCGGGTTCGGGTGGGGGGAGGATATTCATGGTGGCCGCATAGGCGCCGATGGCGGCGGCGTAGATCCAGGGTTTGGATTGCTGGACGGCGTAGTCGTTGAGCAGGTAGCGGGTCTCGAAGTTGTCGGTGGCGTCCAGGATGAGATCGACCGGGGGGAGTTGGGCAGGGGCGAGGAGCTCGTGGATGTTCGCGGGAACGAGATCGGCGATGCGAGGGTTGACCGTGACGTTGGAGTTGAAGAGGCCGATCTTGCGGCGTGCGGCTTCGGCCTTGGGCAGGGAATCGCGGGCGTCGGCTTCGTCGAAGAGGATCTGGCGCTGGAGGTTGGAGGGTTCGACGAAGTCGCGGTCGATGAGCGTGAGGGTGCCCACACCGGCGCGGGCGAGCAGGGAGGCCGCGGCGGCTCCGGTGGCCCCGACGCCGATGATGGCGACGTGGGCAGAGGCGAGCAGATGCTGGCCGGAGGCTCCGATGCCGGGGAAGAGGATCTGGCGGGAGTAACGGTCGTCCTCGCCGGTGCCGGAATAGCCGGGTGGCGATGCAGTGACGGGGATGGCGGGGTGTTGAGACATGATGGCAGGCTGGGTCGTCCAACGGGGGTACTGTTCCGTAGTATAGATGTGGGCCAGTGGGGGTCAGGACCCCTGGAGGCTTAGCACCGAACGGTGTCGCGCTTCGCCTGAGAGGGATCGGCTGCGGCACAAGCAAAGACGAATAAAGGGGTCTCTCCACTACGGCGGCAAAGTGCGCCGCCTTCGGTCGAGATGGCGTGCTTTCTCTCCGAGCTCTCCACTGCGGCGGCAGATTGCGGCGCTAGCGGTTTAGATGGACGCGCTTTCGGGGAGGAAATGCCCTAAGGTTGGAATGGATGGGTGGTTGTTTGGGGCAGGAATGGACATCTCGGTGGGGGATTCTGGGGCACGGGCTGTTGGTACTGACAGCTTTGGCGGCCTTGCTGATGGGAGGGCGTGTGCAGGGCCAGGTGGCGCCTGCTACTTCTGTGCCGGCGGCGGAGCAGCCCACGGGCCAGGTGCCGATAACCGCTCCGGCGGCGGCTCCGGCTGAGCGAACGGCCGGGACTGGAGCGCAGGGGGATATTGCGGAGGCGACAGGTGGCCTGACGACGACGGTTTGGGATTGGAAGGGGCTTCGGGTCAACAAGATTCTGTTCGAGGGCGTGACCTTCGATGCGAGCGATACGCTGCCCGCTGAGTTGTCGCAGAAGGCGGGGGAGCCGCTCGATCCGCAGAAGGTGCGGGAGAGTACGCGGCGGCTGTTTGCAAGCGGACGCTACCGGGATATCGAAGTGAAAGGGGTAAGGCAGGGCCAAGGAGTGACGCTGATCTTCGCGGGCGTGGCGCGGTTCTATATGGGGCGCGTGACGATCGAGGGGGTGAAGAACGAGCGCCTGGCGTCGGTGCTGGAGTTTGCCACGAAGCTATCGCCGGGAAGGGCATTTTCGGAGTCGCAACTGGCGGCGGGGACCGATGGGATAGAGCAGTTGCTGCAACAGAATGGGTACTACGAGCCGAAGGTGTCGGTGAAGACAACGATCGACGCCGCAGACGAGCAGGTGAATGCGATCTATACGGTCGATACCGGGCCGCAGGCGCGGGTGGGGCAGGTGGTGGTGGAGGGGACCACAGGCGGCCTGACAGTGGCGGAGTTTCGCAAGAAGAGCAAGCTGAAGGCCGGGAGCAAGGTGACTCGAGATACCACAAGCAACGCCTTGTCGCGGATGCGGACGCAGTATCAGAAGAGCGATCACCTGGAGGCTACGGTGACGTTGCAGAGATCGACCTACGACCCGGCGCGGAGACAGGTGGACTATGACTTCCGGGTAAATGAAGGGCCGGAGGTGAAGGTGGAGGTGGAGGGCGCGAAGGTGTCGAAGAGCCGCCTGCATCTGCTGGTGCCGATCTATGAAGAGGGGACGATCGACAACGACCTGCTGAATGAGGGGGTCTTCAACCTGCGGGATTTTCAGCAGCAGCAGGGCTACTTCGACGCGAAGGTTGCGGTGCAGGTGGTGGGCGCGGCCACGCGGGCGGAGAAGGTAGTCTTTACGGTGGACCGCGGCCCGAAGCACAAGGTACTGGAGGTGGATTTGAAGGGCAACCACTACTTTGATGACGACCTGCTGATGGAGCGGATGCGGGTGCAAAAGGCGAATCTGTATCTGCGCAGCGGGCGGTACAGTCCGGCGCTGGTGCAGGGGGATGTGAACTCGATCCAGGCCCTGTACCGTGCGAACGGCTTCGACGAAGCCACGGTAACGACGAACGTGAAGGATCTGGCGACGGCGCCGAATGGACGGCCATTGAAGACCGGAGAGATTGCGGTGACGTACACGGTCGTCGAGGGGCCCCAGCAGAGGTTCGGGGCGGTCGACCTGACCGGTGTCGCGGCGAAGCGGCAGAAGGACGTGAGGGAGCTGATGAATACGCAGACGGGGCAGCCGTTTTCGCTGGCGACCCTGTCGGGCGACCGGGATACGCTGCTGCAGTACTACCTGAGCCAAGGGTTCGAGCAGGTAAAGATCGAGATTCGGCAGACCAAGGAGAGGGCGGCTACGGACAAGACGGATGTGGCGCTGAATGTGACCGAGGGAGAGCAGGTATTCGTGAACCGGGTACTGCTCTCGGGGGTGACGACGACCAGACCGAAGATCGTGAAGGAGCAGATACTAGTTCATCCGGGCGATCCGCTGGATGAGACGGCGCTGTTGCAGACGCAACGCAACCTGTACGACATTGCGCTGTTCAACGAGGTGGTGACGGCGGTGCAGAACCCGACGGGCGATGCTCCCGAGAAGAATGTGCTGGTGCAGGTTACAGAAGCGAAGCGGTGGAACGTCTCGTATGGCTTCGGCCTGGAGGCGCAGACGGGAACGCCGGAGACCGGGGCGATCTCGGAGGCTTCGCGGATTCAACTGGGGCTGGCTCCCGGGCAGACGCTTTCGCAGGAGGGCAAGGCGGGGGTGAGTCCGCGGGTGTCGCTGGACGTGTCGCGAATCAACCTGCGGGGCACGGACGATTCGCTGACGCTGCACACGTCGTATGGCCTGCTGGAGCAGGTGGCGATTCTGACGCTGCAGAATCCGCATCTGTACGGCAGGAAGAATCTGTCTGCTTCGGTTTCGGGAGGCTACTCGAATGTGCAGGACATTACGACGTTTGCTTCTTCGACGTTGGAGGGCGATATTCGGGCCACGCAGAAGGTGAGGCGGACGAACACATTCATCTATGACTTTCAGTACAGAAGGGTGAAGGTGAACAGCCTGCAGGTTTCGGCGGACCTGATTCCTCTGCTGTCGCAGCCGGTGCGGGTGGGCGGGCCGGGTATCACCTGGTTCCGCGATACGCGTTCGCCGAGTCCGTTGAACGCGGCGAAGGGATCGTACACGACGGTGCAGGGATTTTATGCTTCGTCCCGGTTCGGGTCGCAGACCGACTTCTGGAAGACGGATGGAACGAACTCGACGTATTACCGGTTTGGAAAGCAGAAGTATGTGTTTGCACGCAGCACACGGATCGCCTACGAGCGGGCTTCGGGTGCGAACCCGAATGTGGGCAGCACGGCTTGCGCGGGTGTGCTGCTGATCACGAATCCGAGCTGCAACGCGATTCCGCTGCCAGAGCGGTTGTATGCGGGCGGCGCGAATTCGCATCGTGGGTTTCCGATCAATGGAGCCGGACCGCGCGATCTGCAGACGGGTTTTCCGGTGGGCGGGTCGGCTGCATTTGTGAATACGCTGGAGCTGCGCCTGCCGGCTCCAACCCTGCCGGTGGTGGGCACCAGCGTGAGCTTTGTCGTGTTCCACGATATGGGAAATGTCTTTCAGAACGCGAAGGATATGTTTCCGAGCCTGCCGCGGTTCACGCAGCCGAATCGGGATACGTGCAGTAATGTTTCGGGTGTGATCGGGACGTGCGACTTCAACTATTTTTCTCATGCGCTCGGGCTGGGCGCGCGGTATGGGACGCCGGTGGGGCCGGTGCGCGTGGACTTCAGCTATAACCTGAATCCACCGGTGTATCCGGTGATCTACGACTTTTACAACAACCCTCCGCATGAGGGGCAGGCTGGACACTTCAACTTTTTCTTCAGCATCGGACAGAGCTTCTAGATGATTGCCGTGAGCGCCAATTCGATGCGGCGGTGGATGCTGGGTGCGGCTGTGTTTCTGGCGGTGACAGGGCGGCTGGACGGGGCGACCTTCGGTGCGCAGGTTGCGACGGCCAGCGCAGGCTCAGCGAACGGTTCTGGACAAGGCGTGGTGCTGGACCAGGTTATCGCGGTGGTGAATGGCGATGTGATTCTTGAGAGCGATGTGGATGAAGAGCGGCGGTTCGAGGAGATTCAGCCATACCGGACGGTGACGAACTACACGCGGCCAAGGGCGATCGAGCGGCTGGTGGACCGGGCGCTGATCCTCCAGCAGGCAGCGATGGAGCCGGAGGATGCGGTGTCGGATAAGGAGCTGGATGCGCAGTTGCTGACGCTGCGAGGGGATATTCCGGCTTGCAGGCAGTACCACTGCGAGACAGAGGCCGGGTGGGAGAAGTATGTCGGCGACCATGGATTTACGGTGGAGGAGTTTCGGGACCGGTGGCGGAAACGGATGGAGCTGCTGAAGTTTATCGAGCTGCGATTTCGCAACGGCATCACGATCTCGGATGAGGAGATACGGAACTACTACACCACGACGATGCTGCCGGAGTATGCGAAGAGAGATGCGACACCGCCGAGGCTGGAGACCATCTCGAAGCGGATAGAAGAGGTTTTGTTGCAGCAGGAGGTGGGGGCGCTGCTGGAGGACTGGCTGAAGTCGCTGCGGGCGCAGGGCAGCGTGCGAACGATGCCGCCGGTCCGGAGTGGGGTGACGCGGTGAGCGATCCGGAGAAGAATCTGGCGCAGAGGAAGGATCGGCTGGAGGCAAAGATCGCTGGCGAAGTAGCCAAGATGAGACGGTCCCTGGGCGGGCGGATGGGACGCGGGCTGGCGTGGATGGTGGGTGGAGTATTGGTGGTGCTGGCAGGGCTGTTTGCGGCGTTTGCGTGGTACTCGACGACCCCCAGCTTCGAAGGCCATGTCCGGAGCGAAGTGGTGAAGGTGCTGGGGGATGCGACGGGCGGCCGGGTGGAGCTGCGGGGAATCAGCTTCGACCTGTGGCGCCTGGCGATCGAGGCGGATGGGCTGGTGATTCATGGGCTGGAGGCGCCGGGCGAAGCTCCGTATCTTTCGGCCGACCGGATCGTGTTGCGGGTGAAGCTTTTCAACCTGTTCTCGCATGTTACCGGGACGGGAGCGGCATCGCACGTGAGTTTGAACTATCTGCGCGTGGACCGGCCGCAGGTGCATTTGATCGTCGACAAGGACGGCAAGACGAACCAGCCCGTGCCGAGGCGTCCGAGTGCAAGCAGGAGGTCTGTGACCGATACTCTGCTCGATTTGCGGGCGAAGGAGGTGCTGCTGGTCGATGGCGTGGCGAGGCTGAACGACCGTGCGATCCCGTTCGATCTGATTGCGCGGGGACTGGATGCGAAGGTTCGGTACATCGCTTCGGACGACCGGTATGGCGCGGCCATCGACCTGAAGGATCTGCGGACCAAGATGGGCAAGCAGGTAGAGGCGCGCTCGACGCTGCACGTGGAGGCGGAGCTGGGCCGGGACGTGGCTGAGCTGAAGGCGCTGCGGTTGGTTACGGGCGGCAATTCTACGTTGGAGGCTACGGGGAGCATACGGCGCTTTGCGAGGCCGGAGTGGCAGGCGATGGTGCGGGGGACGCTGGAGTTGAGGCAAATTGCTGTGCTCGCCGATATGGATGGGTTCGGAGCGGGCACGGTGGATGTGGATTTGAAGGGGCACAACTGCTTGACGGCGCCCGCAGTGGCTCCGAAGCATCCGCGGTTCTGGCTGCGAGGTCATACGAAGGATACTGGCAAGCCACTGGGGAAGGCGTTGCCGCCCGATCCGGATTGCGCGGCGGGGTTCGTGCTGGTGGGGACGGCGAAGCTGCACAAGGCGGCGTATCGCAACGAGTATGTTCGGCTGCATGATATCGATGGCTCGGGTACGCTGCATGTGACCCCGGCGGAGCTTCTGCTGACGGCATTGACGGGGTACCTGCCGGGTGGGGGAGGCGCGGCGGGCGATCTGCGAATCGTGAACTGGCTGGGGGAGACGCCGCCGCGGGATGTGACTGCCGGGTCTCCGACCGCGAAGGTTGCAGTGCCGCAAGTGCAGACGTCTCATGCTTACTTGACGGCAACCGTTACGAAGATTCCGCTGCGCACGGTTATGGACGTTACGGCTCCGGTGAACTATGGAGACCTTGGGTTCGACATGGCGGTGAGCGGGCCGGTGAAGGTGGAGTGGGGCGGTCCGGCGAAGGATGTTGCCGATACGGTGGAGGCGGATGGCGACCTGACGTTTGCGCCGACCGGGGTGAAGCGCAGAGGCGCGTTGAACGATACGCCGGTGACGGGGCAGACGCTGGCGCACTACACGGGCAGCAATGAGACGGTGCGGATTCAGCGGATTTCGTTGCAGATGCCGGGCACGAACTTCGAGGCTTCGGGTTTGCTGGGGGTCAACCTGGGGGATCCGCTGACCCTGCTTCAGGTGGACATGACGGTGCGGGATCTTTTGGTGTACAACCAGATGCTGACGACGCTGGACCTGGAGGCGAATGGGAAGAGAGGGCGAGCGGCGATTCCGGTGACGCTGCATGGAGCGATGCAGTTCGATGGAACGGCGCGGGGCCGGATTGCGGACCTGGATGTGAAGGGACATCTGCAGGCGGCCAATGCGGAGTTCGCGCTGGGAACGACGGATGCGTTGTTGGATTCAGTGGAGGTGGATGGGGAGTATTCGCCGGATGGCGGCGTCGAGGTGGCGAGGTCGACGATCAAGCGCGGGAACGAGGTGCTGAACCTGGAGGGTAAGGTTGAACCGCGCAGGGTGGTCTCGCAGCGCGGCGTGGCGACCTATCTATGGGACGAGGGCTCCGCGGTAGATGCGAAGGCGCAGCTTGCCAACGCGTCGGTGATGGATGTGCTGCAGATTGCCGGGCAGCAGAAGATTCAGCTGACGGGAACGGTTGCGTTGGATGGACACGCTGTGGGGACGCTGATGGATCTGAACGGCGGCGGTCATGTTTCGCTGATGAACGGCGTGGCGTATGGGGAACCGTACGAGTCGGCGGCGGCGGATTTGACGGTCCATGGAAGAGATGTGGAGGCGAGCAGTGTCGTGCTGAAGCTGCATGGGATGCAGATTGCCGGTAATGGCGGCTATGACGTGGGGAGCGAGCATCTTCATGGACATTTAGAGGGAAATAACCTTGCCTTGTCGAAGTTTGTGACGGTGCGGAAGAGCAGGGCGAAGGCGGACGGCCTGGTGAGCGTGGTGGCGGATGCGAACGGAACTCCGACCGAGCCGGGGCTGAAGGCGAACGTGAAGCTGGTGAACGCGACGTATGCGGGACAGGCGGTGGGTGATGCCGTTGCTTCGGCGCATAGCGAAGGCAATACGATGTTTTTCAGCGCCGAGTCCACGCTGGTGGGGGCGAAGCTGAATGCGGCGGGACAGATGAGACTGACCGGCGATTACACGATGCAGGCGCGGTTGACGTTGACGGGGTTGGATATCGGCAAGCCGATGGCGATGTTCGGGCCCGCGAATGTGCAGGCGCAGTCGCTGATCGATGGCGTGGTGACGGTGAGCGGGCCGTTGAAGACACCGAGGGCGGTGCGTGGAGAGGCTCAGTTCAGCAAGGTGGATGTGAAGCTGCAAGGGGTTGAGTTGAAGGCCGCCGAACCGCTGCGGGTGGGGCTGCGCGATGGGGTCGCGACGCTCGAGCAGGTACACATCACCGGCCAGGATACGGACATGCGGGCGAGCGGAACCGCGCAGTTGCTGGGAGCAACCGATCCAAAGGGCGGCAAGCTGGACGTCAAGGCCAATGGAAGCGTGAGTATGACCCTGCTGCACACCTTTCACCCGGACATTCTCTCGACGGGGAAGGTGGAGTTTACCGTGGCAGCGGGGGGCCGGGTGCCGAATCCTTCGGTTACCGGCAAGGTGAAGTTCGACAACGTGAACGCGGCGATGGACGGAGTGCCGAACGGGTTGAGCAATATGAACGGAACCCTGGTATTCAATGAGGACCGGTTGCAGGTCGAGAGTCTCACGGCGAGGACCGGTGGCGGCGACCTGAAGATCGGCGGCTCAATCCGCTATAAGAATGGCGTGTATGCCGACCTGACGGCGACGGGCGACGTGGTGCGGGTGCGGCTCTATGGTTTGAGCGCAACCGCGAATGCGAATCTGAAGCTGCAGGGCACGGAGCAGAGCGCGCTGTTGAGCGGCAAGATCCTGATCACGCGCTTCGGTGTCGGGCCGGACGTGGACTTCGCGGCGTTTTCATCGGCGGGCGGGGTGAGCGCGACGCCGGACCCGAACTCCGTCGCGAACAAGATTCGGCTGGATGTGCGTGTGACGAGCGCGCCGCAGCTTGATTTTCAGAACTCCTACGCGAAGCTGGCGGGGACGGTGGACCTGACGGTCCGGGGAACGGCGGCGGTGCCGTCGATTCTGGGCAAGATTGAGATCAACGATGGGAGCGCGACTTTTGCGGGCACAAAATACCAACTGCAGCGGGGTGACATTTATTTTACGAATCCGGTGCGGATCGACCCTACGATCGACCTGGATGTTACGGCGCAGGTGGAGAACTACGACATTACCGTGGGCCTGCATGGGACGGCGACGAGTCTGAAGCCGACGTACCGGTCGGAGCCCCCGTTGAGCGAGAGCGACGTCTTTGCGCTGTTGGCGTTGGGGCGGACGCAGGAGGAGGCTCAACTTTACCAGGAGCGGCAGGCGCAACAGGGAACCGATCCGACGACCAGCGCGCTGCTGGGCGGAGCTTTGAATGCGACGGTGAGCAACCGGGTGGAGAAGCTGTTCGGTGTCGGAAGCGTGAAGATCGATCCGGCATTCGTCGGTACGCTGGGCGATTCTTCCGCCAGAATTACGGTTCAGCAGCAGATCTCGAGGCAGATTACGGCGACGTTCGCTACCAATGTCAATACATCGGCCCAGCAGTTGATCCAGGTGCAGTATGACTTCAATCACGACAATGCGCTGGTGGTGACGCGCGATGAGTCGGGCGTGTTCAGTGTTGTGTACAAGCTGCGGCGGCGGTATCGTTAGGGGCTGCTAGATTGAGCGAGCGAGTGCGGTCTCGCAGGTGGGTCATTTTCGGGAGGAAGACGGATGAAGATGGGAAAAAGTTTGAGGGCTGCCGGTGGAGCGCATCTGGCAGTGTTGTTGCTGGCTGGCGGAGCGATGGCCGGGTGGGCGCAGAGTTCGGCCACAGCGTCCGCAACTGGACCAAAGGACGCACAGATACAGGCCGATGTGATGAAGGCGCTGAACAACAAGCGCTACAGCGATGTGAAGGCGTCGGTGCAGAACGGCGTGGTGACATTGACCGGCACGGTGGGGGTGTACAGTGCGAAGGATGATGCGGACAGGCGGGCGCATCACGCCAGGGATGTGCAGGGCGTCGAAAACAGGATCCAGGTTGCGGGTCCGGAGGTGGACGATGTGATGCTCCGAAACAAGCTGGCGGAGAAGCTGGCCTACGATCGGGTGGGGTACGGGACGACTGCGTTCAACGCCTTCACGATCGGCGTTCAGGATGGCGTGGTGACGCTGGGTGGAACGGCCTATGGGCCTACCGACAAGGACTCCGCGTTGAGTGTGGTGGAGAACTATCCCGGGGTGAAGGACGTGATCGATAACATCGACGTCGCGCCGGTGTCTCCCATGGACGACCGGATCCGGCTGGCGGAGGCGCGGTCCATCTATGGCTTTCCGCAGTTGAACAAGTACGCGATCGATCCTGCGAAGCCGATCCGGATTACGGTGGTGAACGGGCATGTCACCTTGTCGGGAGTTGTGGACACCCAGGCCGACAAGGATGTCGCGAATATACGCGCGAATGGCGTTCCTGGAGTGTTTCAGGTGATCAACAATCTGCAGGTCGCGGGAGCGGCTCCGGAGAAATAAGCTCGACATTGGCGACGCAGGCGGCTGCGGTTAGGCTCGCGGCGCTTCTTCTTTTACGATGAAGCTATGACATCGGTGTGGAAGAGCACGGTTGTGACGCTGGAGATGATCAAGTGGGAGCACTCCGTGTTTGCGCTGCCATTTGCGCTGACAGGAGCGGTGCTGGCGGCAGGGGGATGGCCGCCGTTGCGGGTGCTGGGCTGGATCGTGGTCTGCATGATTGCTGCGCGATCCGCGGCGATGGCCTTCAATCGCCTGGTGGATGCACGTCTGGATGCGGTAAACCCCCGGACGGCGATGCGGGCGTTGCCGGCGGGCGCCTTGAGGGGCAGGTTTGTCGGCGGCTTTGTGTTCGTCGCAGCGTTGGTTTTTCTGCTGGGTGCTGCGATGCTGAACCGGCTTACGCTGGAACTTGCTCCGGCGGCGCTGGCGGTGATTCTGGCCTATAGCTATATGAAGCGCGTGACGCGGTGGTCGCACCTGGTGCTTGGGATTGCGCTGGGAATTGCGCCGTCAGCGGCGTGGATCGCGGTGAAGGGCACATTGGACGCGCGAATCGTTGTGCTGACGCTGGCAGTGATGTTATGGGTGGGGGGATTCGATGTCCTCTATGCGTGCCAGGACTTCGAGCACGATCGCCGGGTGGGATTGAACAGCGTTCCCCAGGCGTTCGGAGTGGAGGCGGCGTTCTGGATAGCCCGTGCGATGCATGTGGGGATGCTGCTGATGCTCTGCTGGCTGATCGTTCTGTTTGGATTGGGGAAGCTTGCGGTTTTGGGAGTGGCGTTGGTGGCGGCGTTGCTGCTCTATGAACACCTGATTGTTTCGCCGGGCGATATGCGACGGATGAACGCCGCGTTTTTCACACTGAATGGGGTTATTTCCGTGGTGTTCTTCGGGTTTGTCGCGGCCGATGTGCTGCTACGCAAGTAAGGCCCGCTCGGATGCGGGCCTTACTCGACTCGAGATGCGACGCGTTAGCGGTTGAGTTTGTCTTTCACATTGTCGCGAGCGTTTTTCGCGCCGTCTACTATATTTTCCCGGACGTTGTGAGCGGTATCGCTTGAGGTGTCATGTAGTTTGTCGCTGTCGACTCGTGCGCGGGTCTGGGCATTATCATGCGCCGTGCCAGC
The DNA here is from genome assembly GCA_965277575.1 of Edaphobacter sp. Lineage (GTDB taxonomy): Bacteria > Acidobacteriota > Terriglobia > Terriglobales > Acidobacteriaceae > Edaphobacter. Next base: position 300,241 of record CBDIDK010000002.1, on the reverse strand, counting down.
AGCATCCTTGACATTTCCCCAGGCCTCTTTAGCCGATCCTTTGACCTGATCGGCTGTGCCTGAGTTGGCAAGCCTGTCGTTTCCCACTGCTTCGCCTACGGTTTGTTTAACTTTGCCAACAATCTGGTCTAACTTTCCTTCTACTTTATCGTTGTTCATGGTTACTCCTTCCTACCACTTATGGGATGTGCCGGGGATGGCTGGTGTTGTCTCGGTTCGGCTAACTAAGGTGAAACTTCGTAAGGATGAAGATAAGAGAGAGCCAGTTAGATAGCTCGCCGTCCTGATATCAGATTGAAGATGAGCACGACGATGGCGAGGACAAGCAGGATGTGAATCCAGCCGCCGAACGTGTAGCTGCTGACCAGTCCAACGATCCAGAGGATGAAGAGAATAATCGTAATTGTCCAAAGCATTTCGGTCTCCTAGACGATTCGGGCGTTAGCTCCCGGTTCGCAAATAATGTAAAAACATGCTTAACTCCTTTTAAGTTGCTCCCCGGGCCGGTCAAGTTGCCAGTAAGCATAAAATATGCACTGACAACAAAGCGGGAACGGGGTATTTGGATTTGAAGATAGCGATTCAGGGCGAGTTGGGCTCGAACAGCCACATGGCTGCCCTGGCGATGCTGGGCGCAAGACGAGAGATTGAGATTGTGCCATGCGCGATGTCGGCGCAGGTGCTGGCGAAGGTAGTCGCAGGCGAGGTGGATTGTGCGGTGCTGCCAATCGAGAACAGCCTGCATGGGTCAGTGGCGGAGCACTACGATCTGCTGCTCGAGGTGCCGGTTCGAATTGACGGCGAGAGCCTGCTATGCATACGGCATAACCTGATCGCCATGCCCGGGGTGAAGCTGGAAGAGGTGCGAAGGGTGATGTCGCATCCCGTGGCGCTGTCGCAGTGCAGACGGTTTCTGGCGGCTCATCGAGAGCTGGAGGCCGTCCCGTTCTATGACACGGCGGGAAGCGTGAAGCACTTGATGGAGGCGGGGTTGCGGGACGCGGCGGGGATTGCGCCCGAGCTTGCGGCCAACCAATATGGCGCCGAGGTGCTGGTGCGCGGAGTGGAGGATCACGCCGAGAACTACACCCGTTTTCACCTGATACGGCGCGAAGCTGAAGCTGCCGATGGGGCCAGCGCCGGAGACGCAAACAAGATGAGCCTGGCATTCGCCATCGAGCATCGGCCCGGAACGCTGGTTGCGGCACTTGACAAGCTGGCGCGGGCTGGCGTGGATTTGACCAAGATCGAGTCCAGGCCGGTGCCGGGCAGCCCATGGGAGTATGTTTTTTACGTGGACGTCCGGTTCGATGAAGCGGACAAGGCCGAGACAGCGCTGTCCGCGTTGCGGGAGCACTGCCGGATGATGAAGGTGCTGGGACGGTACCGGGCGGCTCAGGCGTAGAGGCGCTGACTCTCCACTGGGCTACTGATGGCCGCTGCGCTCGGGCCGATGACGGGACTGATGCCGGGTTTAGGTGCGGCGGTGGTGTGGCAAAGGAACGAGGGTTTGCGACCGGGTGGAGACTTGCTGCATCGAATAGTTGATAATGTGATAGGGGAACACTCAATGCCGAACGATTTTGTAAGCGTGATTCAACCGACAGTCTCGAAGAGCAGCGAAGAAATCGCAGGAAAACGTCCGATACCTGTGCTTCCGGTGCGCGACACCGTGCTTTTTCCTCATGCGGTGCTGCCCTTGACGGTGGGGCGTGATAGCTCGATCCAGTTGATCCAGTCGCTGGGCGAGGAGAAGACGATTCTAGTGGTGGCGCAGCGGGACGCGCGGCTGGACTCCCCACAGGCGGCGGATCTATATGCGATTGGCACCCGCGCGACCGTCCACAAGGTCGTCAAGATGCCGAACCAGAGCCTTTTTGTGTTTACCGAGGGAAATGAACGTGTGCATCTGGGGGAGTTCGCGCAACTGGCTCCGTTCATGACAGCGGAGTGCGAGGCGATTCCGGATATCGATCCCGAGAAGACGCCCGAGGCCGAAGCTCTGCAGCGCAACGTGGTAAGCCAGTTCCAGCAGATCGTTACCTCTTCGCCTACGCTGAGTGACGACCTGCAGACGATTGCGATCAACATCGATGAGCCGGGGCGGCTGGCGGACTTCATTGCTTCGTCGCTGCCGTTTCTTACTACGACGGACAAGCAGGAGTTGCTGGAGACGCCGGATGTTTCGGCTCGACTGGAGCGGATCAACAAGCACCTGGCGAAGGAGTTGGAGGTGCAGCAGCTTCGCAACAAGATCCAGACCGAGGTGCAGGATTCGGTGCAGTCGTCGCAGCGGGACTATTACCTGCGGGAGCAGTTGAAGGCGATCCAGAAGGAGCTTGGCGATGTGGACGATACCCAGAAGGACATCGCCGAGCTGAAGGAGAAGATCGAAAACGCAGGGATGCCGGAGGACGTGAAGAAGGACTCGCTGAAGGAGCTCGGGCGTCTGAGCCGGATGAATCCTGCGGCCGCGGACTACTCGCTGACGCGGAACTACGTGGAGTGGCTGGCGGTGCTGCCGTGGTCGAAGACTTCGTCGAGCGAGGTGGATATCCTGAAGGCCAAGGAGATTCTCGACGAGGATCACTACGGCTTGAAGAAGGTGAAGGATCGCATTCTGGACTACCTTTCGGTGCGGCGCCTGAAGCCGGATATGAAGGGGCCGATCCTGTGTTTTGTCGGGCCTCCGGGCGTAGGTAAGACCTCGCTGGGACGGTCGATCGCGAAGGCGCTGGACCGGAAGTTTTCGCGGATTTCGCTGGGCGGCATGCACGATGAGGCGGAGATTCGCGGGCATCGCCGGACCTATATTGGCGCGCTGCCCGGGCAGATCATTCAGCACCTGAAGCGCGTCGAGGTGAAGGACCCGGTGTTCATGCTGGACGAGATCGACAAGCTGGGGCGCGACTTCCGCGGCGACCCTGCGAGCGCGCTTCTGGAGACGCTCGATCCGGAGCAGAACAACACGTTTCGCGATAACTATCTGGACCAGCCATTCGACCTGAGCAAGGTGCTGTTTATCTGCACGGCGAACCAGTTGGATACGATTCCCGGTCCGCTGCTCGACCGCATGGAGATCATCGAGCTGACCGGTTATACGGAAGAGGAGAAGGTGAATATCGCGGTGAAATACCTGATCCCGCGGCAGATCAAGGAGAACGGGATTACGACGGAGCAGATCGAATTCCCGAAAGACAGCGTGCATCTGATCGCGCGGCACTACACGCGGGAGGCAGGTGTACGCAAGCTGGAGCAGCAGATCGGGACCGTGTGCAGGAAGGTTGCGCGCAGAATCGCGGAAGGTCAGAAGGAGAAGGTTGTGATCACTCCGGAGATCGTGAACGAGTTCCTTGGCGGGATCAAAGTGCGCGTGGACACCGAGATTGCTGAGCGTACCAAGCGCGCGGGTGTCGCCGTGGGCCTGGCCTGGACGCCGGCGGGCGGCGATGTGCTGTTTATCGAAGCGAACCGAATGAAAGGCAAGGGCGGCTTCACGATCACAGGGCAGATTGGCGATGTGATGAAGGAGAGCATGCAGGCGGCTTTGACCTGGGTGCGCTCGAATGCCGCGTCGTTGGGGCTTGATGAGGACTTCACCAAGGAGATGGACTTGCACATCCATGTGCCCGCGGGTGCGATTCCAAAGGATGGTCCGTCGGCCGGGGTGACCATGGCGACCGCGCTGGTGAGCCTGCTGACGGATACGCCGGTGCATCCTCTGACCGCGATGACGGGCGAGATTACGCTGAGCGGCAATGTGCTGCCGGTCGGCGGAATCAAGGAGAAGTTTCTGGCGGCGAAGCGAGCGGGGGTGCGGGATGTGATCCTGCCTTCGGACTGCAAGCAGCAGGTGGACGAGGACCTGGCGCCGGACCAGATCGACGGCGTGAAGATCCACTATGCGACGCGGATTGAGGATGTGCTGGCGGTGGCGCTGCCCAAGACACCACGTGAGGTGATTCACGATGAGGTGGTGCGGGAAGAGGTCATTCAGTCGGCAGCCTAGCTGCGGCTGCAAGTACTCGCGGGAGGACATGGATTGGAGACGGGCGGTTCGGCGGTTGCCGGGCTGCTCGTTTTTTTCTAGATTTGGTGAAAGCGAACTTCGAAGATTGGAAGGCTGAGCAAAAGTTGGTAAGGAACGGGCCTGCTTGCCACCAGCCCGTCATCAACCACACCAGTTCCCGGTTAGGGGATGTAATACCGGATGCGGGTGTAAACGAAGTTATTGGTTGCCTTTGGCGCGCCTCCAACTTGTACCATCCTGACCTGGGCAGATAGCGCAAACGCAGCCCCTTCCATCCCGCCGCTTCCAGATTCCGCGCCGTCGCCGCTCTCTGCTCATCCGGCCGTCCCGTAATAAAAAAGACCTCAACCCCGGCCGCCCTGGCTTTGTTGAACAACCGCAGAATTCCCTGCAACGCCATATCCGCCTCCGGCGACACCGCCCATGCATTGAACATCGCGGAGAGAAAACAGCCAGTACATCGCCGCTGGAGTGCGTGCGTCGATCCAGGATGACTTCAGCCGTCCCATCGCAGATGCTGTCAAAGGCCCGATTGCGGAACTTAGCCGGGAGACCTATCACGCCCGCGTCGTGATGGAGCAGGTCGGCAAAGAGTCGCGCTTCCAGACCTGGACGTGGCTCGCCATCCTGGTCCTGCTCGGTGTTTCTCGGGGCCTTCGGTTGCTACTACTTCGTCCAGCGGGATATAGGGCAAATCAATGATCGGCTCGACACCATCCAGCAGCAGTTCATGGCCCCGGCTGAGAAACCCGGCACAAGAGAAAAAGGTCATCGTGGCCGCTAGCGAGTGGGGGCTCCTCAGGCACAAGAATCTTCTGTTCGCGCTAAGGCGACTTGCGACTCAACCCGCCGACGGCTGCGGTTACTGAGCGGCTGTAATCGCTCTTCTCGCAGCGGCGCGCACGTTCGGCGGCCTGCTGGTGTCCGCCCCAATCCGGGAAAGGGACTGCTGACTATCCAGGACTACATCCTTCCCCATTGATTGAAGAGTTCCAATCGCCTTGACGCTCGTTTGCTCGCTGGGATCATCCGCGTAGCCTGCCACTTCTTTTCCGATCTCGCGATTGTGGGACTTTGCAACATTCACGATAGCGTCCAGTAAGATATCTCGGCTTGCCGAGGTTTGGTCCTTGCGTCTCATGTACTGCACAACAGCATTGGTGCTATCGGCGTCGTTCGGGGCAGCTTTCATGAGCAGCGTAGCTACGCCCGCGCCAATGGTCGCAACGGCGTCCTCCCTGGCGAGATAGGACTGGAGAATTGGAATAAGCGGTGAATTCGCATCTGTGCGAGCAAGCACGCCTGCGACTGTATAACCTGTGATTCTCCTGATCGGAATATCCGGATCCACCAGCAACGCGCTCAATGTCGCGGTATGCGCTGAAAGCAATCCCTGACCATCAGGCCGTGTTGCTATTTGGTACAGGGCCGATGCAGCCAGACGTCGGACGGAGACATGAGGATTGCTGGTTTCCTTAAGAATCATCGGCAAAACTTCAGTGGCGCTTTCCCTGTTGACTTGCGTCAGTCGGTCGAGTTCCTGAGTAGCTTCTGCCACATCGCGCGGTGTGCCGCTTGAGGCCCTCGCTTCAAAATCGCTGAAGAGGCTGGCCATTCCGTTGGTCTGAGCGTACGAGCGAGTGATCGCAGACGTCAACATCATGAATAATATTCCGATTATTCGCTTCTTCGACTTCATCTCAATCACCTGGTCCCTTTTTAGATAAGGTATTTCGTTCAATGGATTGTCTTTGTGGGGCTCGTACCCGTTATGAGACTGTTGATCCCTGTTAAGCAGTTGATTATGTAAATAGGACTATTACTGAAGGTAGTATTGCCAGGCGATGGATAGGAGTAAAGAGTAGTATTTGCAACTTTTACCTGGTGGGCTGGATAGCAAGTATGACTGTGACCTGCTCCCTTTTTCTCAACCATTCATAACTGTGACCTGCCCCCTTTTTCTCAACCATTCATAACTGGAGTTTCTCAGTTGTGTTGTTGGTTGTGGTTGGCGAAGGGATCCGGGCCATGGCCCGGATCCCTTCGAGGACGAGTTTGAACTCCTGGGGCGTGCGGTAGTCCAAGGAGCTATGCGGCCGCTCGCAGTTGTACTCTTCCCGCCAGGCTGCCAGAGTACACCGAACATCGTTGAGCGTTCGGAACCAGCTGGTGTTCAGGCATTCGTCACGCAGCCTGCCATGGAAGCTCTCGACGTGTCCATTCTGCATCGGACGGCCGGGTTGGATGTGGATCAGTGCAACCTTCCAGTCCTCGGCCCAGCTGAGCATCCTGCGCGAGGTGAACTCCGGCCCATTGTCTGAGCGCACGTTCTCAGGCCGGCCACGCTCGCCGATCAACCGCTCCAGCACCCGCGTGACGCGTCCACTGCCGAGGCTGGTGTCAGCCTCAAGCGCAAGACACTCGCGCGTGTATGCATCCACCACGCTGAGGATCCGCACCATCCGCCCGGTCGCCAGGCCGTCGACGATGAAGTCCATCGCCCACTCCTGGTTCGCTCCAGTCAGCCGCTGCTCCGTTGTGCGTTCGCGGACGAGACGCTTGCATCTCTTGCGCCGCACCATTAGCCGCTCTTCGACATACAGCCGATAGACTCGCTTCACGTTCACGTCATAGCCCCTGCGGCTCAAAAGCGCATGCAGCCGACGATAGCCATAGCGCGGCTTTTGCCGCGCTAGCATCACCAGCGCTTCTCGCAACCCGGCGTTGCGGTCCGGTCTCGGCTCGTACCGATAGCTTGACCGCTCCATCTTCAGCAGCTTGCAGGCCGTGCGTTCGCTCAGCCGGAACTCCGACGAGACGAACGCAACGTCTCCTCTTAGACCGGCAAGCTCCAGCCGTTTTTTCGGATCACCGCCTTGAGCGCTTCGCCATGCAGACTCAGTTCCGCAACCAGCAGCTTCAAGCGACGGTTCTCATCCTCCATCGCCTTCAACCGCTGTGCCTCGCTCACATCCATACCGCCGAACTTCTGCTTCCAGCCATAGAACGTCGCCGCGCTGATCCCGTGCTCGCGACACACATCCGCCGTCTTAATCCCAGCCTCATGCTGCTTCAGTATCCCGATGACCTGCTCTTCCGTATAACGGCTCTTCTTCATCGTCAGCTCCCTCGCTCAGATTACGAGAGAACTCCAGTTTCAACTGGTAGAGATTTCCGGGGGCAGGTCAATAACAGGCATAGCCGTCGGACTCCATCCCATATTCGTGCCCCGAAGCGACTGGAGCGTTTGACTGCAGCGAAAATGCAGCAGGATCATAATCGTCTCCGTCACTATAGTCACCGCCAATGGATCCACCATCCTGATCTGCAGACCCGTCAACTTCGATGTAATCGATGTCCTCATAGTCATCAAACTCGACCAGCATATAGCTGGCGGCATAGAGATTGTAGGTGCTATCGACATCGACAAATGCAGTGACGTAGAAGCTGCCGTCATCGTATGAGCCGGTTTGTTGCTGGGCGTAAATAGGTCTGGTGTGAAACCGATTTGCTGTGCCGAGCACACAGCAAATCGCGCAGATGCTTGTTATCCAAAGACGATTCGCTCTCTTCATCGCGCCTGCTCCTTCTGCACCAGCAGTTGCGCCGACTTGGAAGTAACGACAGATGTAGATGCGGCCAGGGCGCCTTGCAGATAGGTCTGGATGTGATCTGTTCCGTCAGAGCCGACGGTTGCCTTTAGCTGGTCGATCTCTCCCTGTACATGGGTATTGAGATCCAGTTGCATTTTGTGTAGCGTTGCGTGGCCAGCGGCCAGAGTATTTGCCGAGAGCGGATTCTGCTGGCGGCCCGCTCGATCCTGGTCCGCGAAGTCATGAGCCTGTTTGGACATCTCGCGTGTGTAGTTTTCCACTTTAACGCTCTTCTCTACCAGGACCTGCCACTCGCCGATGGAGAGGCCCAGTTTTTTACGGAGATGCTCCTCGATCTCATCCATGTTGACGTGACGGTTGGGATCGTTCGCCAACCTATCGCGTTCCATGTGGGCGATTTGGGTAAACAGGCCGCGATAGAGATTGAGCAAGGGGATTGCGGGACGGGCGACCGGGGCTGCTTCCGCTGAGGGAGAAACCGAGTCGCCGAGATGCAGTTCGGACAGGTCGCTGACTCTGGTGTCCCCACGGGCATTGCTGCTTTCCATGTGTACGGTCAATCCCAAGGTTGGGGAAAACCATGTTTCCAGCGTGTGAGTGCGTTGGCCACTACCGTCTTGGAATGTCTGCTGCCTTCCCTTAGCTGGAAGACCGGAAAATTGCCGGATGCCCAGATCAACAGCCTGCTCCACTGTTTCCTTGCTCGATTGAGCAGTGGGCAGCGCCTGCGACGAAGTGAAGCCAGTAAGGACGTGTTCGAGCGGGGCCGTTGTGTCGTGCTGCAATCCCTTTGTTGGCCGGTAGATCTCACGCATCACGTTGCCGGATGCATCTCGCGTGTATACAGTCCGCTGCAGGAACACCGATGACTTCCCGGACGGGGAATGTAGTGTTGTTGTCGTCCATACGACCGCAGTGAAGGGCTGGATCGGCTGCGGCGTTTGGCTCGTAGCGGTGTGAGTATCAAGGGCAATCATGCTCACAAGAAAGAGAAGAAGAACTTGCTTCATGGTTCTGCACCCCTGGAAAGCTTAGGTAGCCAGTCGGAGAAAGACAGCTTGATATCGCACTACTGCAGCGTAACGACGGCTTCGATGACGCCGACGCCAGCATCGAGGTGGCCGATGGCTTTGCCTATAACGGTTCCGAGCATTTGGGTTCGGTCGGTGCCTTTCATGGCGTAGCCGGGCTTCGATGAGGTAACGAGCAGGTCGCCGGGCTTGATCGAGCCGTTTTCTGTGCTGACCTTGGTGGGCACGATGCCGGTCATTGCCATAGGTACCTCTTCCTTCATGTGTGCCCTGGCGGTGAGCTGGCGTCTGCCTACGACTCCCGGCTTGGTGGAGTAGATGCCAGTGACAGTGGTGGAATACGGCGCAGACGACTTGAGGAACTTACCCTCGGAGGTGGGATCAATGACAAGCACGTCGCCGGGTTCATACTTTTCGCGGTCACCAGAGACGTTGACCGATTCGGCGTAATCGCCGCCGGTGAGGACTCCATTCCAAGCGGTGGACTGAATAGTACCATCGGCGAACGTGATGGAGGCTCCGCTTCCACTTGTGAATGTCATATTCCCAGTGACGTTGAGCTGGCCTGCGACATTGACATATCCGTTGTAGATATCCATTGTGACTGTTTCAGCAGTATTTCCGACGCCGCCAGTTCTAAACTCGTGAAATCCACCGTGGTAATAAATAGCATCCTGGCCCCACACCCAAGGAATGGCGCTAAGATTTAAGCCCCAAGGAGTGGCAGCCGATCCGTCTCCCGATGAAATTCCCTCATATAACAGACGTGGATCAACAACCGTATTATTCTGGCTGCTGGGAGGAGTCCTAAGAAATACAACAGGCTGGGTGTGGGTGGGGCTGGACACCGTAATATCGGTACTTCCAAGTGTTGCATTCCCTGTAAAGAAGGGCAGATTTCCTGAGTTTCCGCCATTAGTTGTGACCGGGGTCTGCGCCTGCGCCACAGAGGTGATGACCAGCAACATAACGCACTGGGCCAGCAATACTTTAGAGTTCTGCATATCTCGTGTTTACCTTTCTCGTCCGTACTCTTCTGGTGGCTCGAATAAGTCTTTGTCTTTTGCTCTTGCCTGTTGTGCTGCTACGAAGATGATTAGTCTGCGAGGCATGCCTTCCGAAGCATTGTGACCCGTTACCGCAACGCTTCGACCAGATTTCGATGAACTTGTTTTTGGTTTAGGCGCACGTTAATATGGGCACAGAAGTGCTCGGATAACCTGCGAGAGATTCAGCTTTGGCAATAGGGTTAAGGTGAAGAGTAAGTCCGGGAGGGGCAACCGACTCCAAGGCAGCGGTAGAACGCGGAACAAGGATGCAGGGGAACTTCGGGAAGCGTATGGGCCAACATGGGCGAGGTGTATACCACGAAAGTTGCATGACGTGACGGCTTAGCTAAACGATCTCACGCATGACAATGTCCTTTATTACGCATGAAAGGGCGCCGAAGAAAGGACTCTTCGGGCAGCGATTCAAACTGACCCACTACCGGAGTCTCTTACCAAACAGCGACCTGACCCTCAACCAGAAAATCACTTTGTGAGTCCCTCAAGAGGAACTCAGCGTCAGCCACAGAGAGAGGAAGCGCCGCATGATAAAGAGGGTTTTGCAAAGTGGTTACAAAAATGGTTACAGTGACGAAAAAGAAGGCCAGCCGGTGAGGGCTGGCTTTCTTGTAAGGGCATGATTCTAAGGATTGGTGCGGAGGAGGGGACTTGAACCCCTATGCCTTGCGGCGCTAGCACCTCAAGCTAGTGCGTCTGCCAATTTCGCCACCTCCGCGCTATATCTCGACGCTTTGGGCGTGAGGTGCGGTAAGCAATCCGAAGGGTAGTATAGCATCCTGTGAAGATTTTGCAGGCGCGTGGATTGCCGTTCGGCCGCGGAGGAATGCGGATGGAAAACAAAGATGGATGAAGGATTTTTTGCGGCGCGACAGGATGCGAGTGGACTGCTCTGATCGGTTGCTAAGCAGTCGGGTTAGTTCGTCCGATCGCCCAAATCTCATAATCAAGATTTGGGCAATCGGTCTTACTTATACGACGTGGGCTGATGCTCCGCTTACCGTTGGGAGGAGAGGCCGGTGGGCGGGACCTCGGGTGTGGTGGCTGGAGTGGCGCGTTTGCGCTTTTTTACGGGAGGGGCGGCGTTCGGTGGGCGCTGCTTGCCGTTTCCGTTGCGGCGCTTGCCGTTCTTCTCTACGACGGCGCGCATCCAGTAGTTGCCTTCGCTATCGGCTTCGATGCCGTGGACCTCGCGCTCGAAGCCGGGGAAGCGCTTGCCGAACTCCTCCATGGCGAGGATCAGCTTGATGACCGGGCTTTCGGAGCTGCCAAGCCGTTCGCCGGGCATCGACATGGGAATGCCGGGCGGGTAGGGAACAAGCATGACGGCGGCGATGCGGCCGGCCATGTCGGAGAAGCGAATTTTTTCGGTCTCGTGGCGAAGCAGCTTCTGATAGGTCTGGGCCGGTGTGAGGATGGGGTCGAAGTCTTCGTCGCAGGCATCGTTCACCAGCCCGGAGAGGTTCAACTGAACCATTGCCGCGTGCATCTCGTCGGAGAGCTCTTTGAGGGTGACGTTGCGGTAGCGGTGCGGGTATTTGGAGACGAGCTCGGGTAGGGCCTCTTCGAGGGAAGCTTCGGAGTCGTAGAGGCGCTTGAATTCGAAAAGGTTCTCAAGGAGCGCGCCCCATTTTCCCTTCGAGGTGCCCACCGAGAAGAGGACGAGGACGGTGTAGTCGCCGGTGCGGGCGATCTCGACGCGGCGGCCGTCTAAAAATTCCGTCAGGATTGCCGCTGGTATGCCCCAGTCGCTGACCTTGCCCTGGGCGTTGACGCCGGGCGTGAGGATCGTGACCTTGGTGGGGTCCAACATGCAGTAGTCGTCGGCGATGTCCTCGTCCTGGTAGCCGTGCCAGTCTTCGCCGGGTTTCAGGGTCCAGGCGCTTGAGCGGTTGGTGAGCAGACCGTCGGCGGCCTCTTCGAGCAGATAAGTCTGGCCGTCGAGCGGGTCGAAGACGTACTCAGGCTGATAGATGCGAAAGAACCAGCCCTGTTCAGCCGCGCGCAGGCGATGGGCGATGGAGGACATGGCCTTGCGGAAGCTGATGGCATCCTGCAGGGTCTCGCTCATCAGGGTGGGGCCGGCGGGCTCGTCCATCATGGCGGCGGCTACGTCGAGCGAGGCGATGAGGGGGTAGAAGGGCGATGTCGTCCCGTGCATCATGAAGGACTCGTTGAACTGGTCGAAATCCAGATTGGCGCGCGGGCTGAGCTTGACGTGGATCATGGAGCCCATCGAGAAGGCGGCGAGCATCTTGTGGGTGGACTGGACGGCGAAGATGGCGGGACGGTCGGGCATGTCATCGGGAACGCCCATGGCGAAGCGGCCCTGGTAGATCTCGTGGAACTTGGCGTAGGCGTACCACGCCTCGTCGAAGTGGATGCGGGGGACGGATTTCGCTAGCTCGGTGACGACCTTGTTCACGTCATAGCAGAGGCCGTCGTAGGTGGAGTTGGTGACGACCGCGTAGGTGGGGTTCTGGTTGGCGACGCCGGTGGTGAGGGGGCTCTTGTCGATGATGCCGCGGATGAACTCGGGGCTGAAGCGCTTGATGGGGACGAGGCCGATCATGCCGTAGCCGTTGCGCGTGGGCTTCATGTAGACGGGGCGCGCGCCCGTGACGGTGAGAGAGTGGCAGATGGACTTGTGGCAGTTGGCGTCGGCGAGGACGATGTCGTCCTGTGCGATCACTCCATGGCCCACAATCTGGTTTGAAGTAGACGACCCGCCGAGGACGTAGAAGGTCCAGTCCGCGCCGAAGATGCGCGCGGCGTTGCGCTCCGACTCGCCGGGAGGCCCGAGATGGTCGAGCCATGAGCCCAGCGGCGAGGTAGAGATGCCGAGGTCCGAGCGCATGATGTTTTCGCCGAAGAACTTGTGGAACTCCATGCCGATGGGGTGCTTCAGGAAGGCGACGCCGCCCATGTGGCCGGGGGCGTCCCAGGAGTAGGCGCCCTGGTCGTTATATTTCTTGAGCTCGCGGAAGTAGGGCGGCAGGAGCTGCTCGTGGTAGCGCTCCACGGCGAAGTCGACCCGGTTCGCGATGAAGGCGGGTGTGTCGCCGAAGAGGTGGATATACTCGTGGACCTGCTTGACGACTTCAAGGGGGAGTTCGGAGACAAGGGTGCGGTCGGCGATCAGGAAGATCGGGATCTTCTTGTTGCGGCGGCGAACGGCGCGGAGAATGGCCAGCGCGGCGCCTTCGGCAAACTGGTTCTCGCCCTCGAGGTCCCAGTCCAACAGGATTGCGCTGTACGACGGGTCAGAGGTGACCAGCGAAAGACCGTCCTCCGGGGTGGAGGTCCGAACGACTTCATAGCCTTCTTCACCGATGGCGTCGACCAGGCGCTCCATGGCGCGGTCGGAGACCGAATCGGTGCCGCCAACCTCACTCGCAATCAATAAAACCCAACGTCCTTCGCTCATACACCTCTCACTTCTCTCTTGATGGTACAGGGAGTTTTTGTGGAGTGTTGACAGGGTGTGAATGAGCAAAAATTTCCCGATCGTGTACAGCTCCGCATTCATGCGGAAGCGTGTGCCGCACGTCCGCTTTCAGGACATTGGTGTCCTGCCGCCAGCTTCAACCCAGGGGCAGAACGGGGCTCTACCTGGGCCGAATCGTTACCGTCACGGGTGCCGTCAAACGGAAGGTTACACGAGATTCCGGCGGAATGATGACGTCCTTGTTGCCGGTAAACGCCGCGCCTGCCGTTCCCGCGCCCGCGCCCAGCAGGCCACCCAGCAAAGCGCCCTTGCCGCCTCCGGCCAGTCCGCCGATCAGCGCGCCAGCCCCGCCGCCGCCGCCGATGAACCCAGCCGTCCGCTTGCCTTTGCCCGACTGTGCCTTTTCATACTCCGCCACGCTCACCGGCGTCCCCGCAATCGAAGTGATCTCGATCCCCAGCGCGCCCGATCCCTTGAACCGGCCCCGGCCCTTCGCCGCCACCACAGTCCCGGTCACGCGCGCGCCGCGTGGGAAGACGACACCACTTGATCCGGAGCTCGTTCGCGAAGCCCCGGCCGAAGCCCGCACCGGCTCCGCCAGAACTCCCGTGAATCTGTCTCCCACTTCGTTGTGGCTCGCGCTCAACTGCTCGGTCACCGTAACCACCACCGGTGTACCCGCCCGCGCCGTCAACCTCTCCGGCGCCGGCCGAGGAGGTGGCGCAGCGGACACAGCAGGCGCAGGAGCTACAGCAGGCGGCTGCTCCGCCGACCTGGCCGGAGCCGCAGCAGGCGCTGGATTCGAATAGGCCGGAGCGGCAGCCGGTGGCGGCGTATTCGCGGGCGCAGGAGCAGCCTGTGAGGTTGAACCGTCAGAGTTCGGCACCTGCGAGGGCGCTGCCGGAGGAGTCGAACTCTTGCATCCACCTAGAACGAGAGCTGCGGAAAGACTCAACGCTGCTGCAAAGGAAAGGCGCTTCACACTCATGGCTCCTCCGGATAAAAATCACGCTTGCTCAATCACAACCTGCTGCACATGCATAGAGTACCTGCCGGTCGAAGGAGTTGGCAAAGGCCGGCCAAAGAGTTCTACCGCACCGCCCCCGACTCGACCAGCTGCCGCGTCGGACCTGACTGCCCAGAACTTTTACTGGTCGGCAAGGCTGAACACACGATCCATTACAACCCACCACTGCTCCGGGCCCGATTGCGGCAGTTGCTCCTGAAACCCATGCATGATCGCCTCCCACTGCTGCACCTTGGCGTTCGCGGCGTCGGCAGCAGCCTTGGCTGAGAGAGAGAATGTATCGTTCACATCCATGATCATGAACATCCGCGTTCCCAGCAGATAGATCTCCATCTCCACAACGCCGGCCGCGAGGAGGCTCTCCTTCATCTCAGGCCAGATCTTCTCGTGATACCGCTTGTACTCCGAGATCGCATGTTCATCGTTCTTCAAGTCCAGTGTCAAACAGTGCCGGGGCATCTCTCCTCCACACAATCAGGTCAAGCCGTTCGTTTCGACGCTACAGCACCTACGAAGAGTACCATCCGCTGCACACAAAATTCCGCCGGCCTGCCCACACGTAAACTAGAATCGCCTTGCACGAGATATGAGCTGCACCGTTTGCGGGCAGCTCCCCTCCAGCCATCTCTCATGGGTACGCAGAGCCTCACCTTCCCGCCTCGCTCCCGGCGCCTTCCCCACAGGATCGCCCTTCTTTTGCTGCTCCCCTTGCTCTGCCCCCTGCTCTCCATTGCCCGGTCGTTCGCCCAGGGCATCGCCGCCACATCCGCCCCCCTCATCCTCCCATCGGCAATCGTCTTCGATCCCGCAGGAGACCTCTACATCGCCGAAACCGGCAATCACGTCATCCGCAAAGTCGACACCACCGGCCAGATCACCACCATCGCGGGCACCGGCGTCCAGGGCTTCTACGGCGACGGCGTACCTGGCGTGTCGGCGCGGCTCGACTCTCCGCAAGGTCTGGCCCTGAGTGGCGACAGCCTCTATATCGCGGACACCGCAACCACGCCGTCCGCAAACTCAGCCTCGCCACCGGACAAATCACCATCATCGCCGGCTCCGGCTCACCCGGCCTCTCGGGCGACAACGGTCCTGCGGCCAGCGCCCTCCTGGACCTCCCCACCGCCCTGGCCCTCGACGCCCAGCAGAACCTCTATATCGCCGACACCGCCAACCACCGCATCTGGCGGGTCGCCGCCGCCACCGGCCTCATCACTACCGTCGCAGGCAATGGCGCCCAGGGCTTCTCCGGCGACAACGGCCCGGCCATCGCCGCCGCCATCGATTCTCCCACCGGTCTAGCGGTCGACTCGGCCGGCAACCTCTTCCTCGCCGACACCCACAACCACCGCATCCGCCGCATTGCCTCCGCCACCGGCCTCATCGCCACCATCGCCGGAATCGGCACATCCGGTTTCTCCGGCGACAACGCACAGGCATCCGCCGCGGTCCTCGCTCTCCCGCACGGCCTCACCCTGGACGCCGCCGGTAACCTCTACCTCGCCGACACCGCGAACCACCGCATCCGTCGCATCGACGCCCAGACCGGCCTCATCACCACCGTCGCCGGAACCGGCACCCAGGGCTTCTCCGGCGACAACGGCCCCGCCATCACAGCCTCACTCGACACCCCGCGCAGCGCAACCGTCTCTCCCGCCGGCCTGCCCACGCTCGCCGACACCGGCAACCAGCGCGTCCGCCAGCTTCAGCTTCAGCCCCAGCCCGGCGCCACCATCCAGACCATCGCCGGACTCGCCGCCTCCACCCAAGCCGCTCTCAGCCTCTCTGCCCCTGCAGTCATCCCCTACGGCACCGGGACCATCACCGCCAGTCTCTCCGCCCCCACACCGGCGACAGGCGTCATCACCTTCTTCGACACCTTGGCCGCCGCTTCCACCGCCACTGCGATCGGCGCCGCAGCCCTGACCGCCGACACCGCAGACGTAAACACCCAAACCCTCCCGGTCGGGGTCCACACCATCACCGCCTCCTACACCGGAGACCAGACCCACGCCCCCGTCCAAAGCCCCGCCCTCACTCTCACCGTCACTCCGCGCCAGCTCATCGCCACGCCCTCCGCCCTCACCATCCTCTACGGCCAACCCATCCCCAGCCTTACCGGTTCGCTCGCCGGACTTCTCCCGCAGGACGCCTCCAACCTAAGCGCCATATTCACCACAACAGCATCCCCCATTTCCACCACCGGATATTATCCAATCGCAGCGACCATCATCGGCCGTGCGGCAGAGAACTACGTCCTCGCCACCGCGCCTGCAAACCTGACCATCGTTCCAGCCTCGGCCGTCATCACCATCGCCAACCTCCTCGGCACCGCCGACACCGCGGCACTGGGAGCGCCTATGACCTTTACCGCCCACGTCGCCAGCGCCACCACCGGCAGGCCCACCGGTTCGGTCACGCTGCTTGACGGCAGCGTCCAACTGCTCACCTCCGTCCTCTCCTCTACCGGGGACGCCACCTTCACCACCGGCTCCCTCGCTCAGGGCTCCCACACCTTCACCGTGCTCTACAGCGGAGACGCCAACTTTGCACCGGGCACGTCAATCCCCGCCGCCATCACTATAGGAACCGGCACCACTCGAGTGCCCGACTTTACCTTGAGTGCGACCGGCACCACGGCCCAGAACGTCGTCTCCGGCAGCTCCACCACCTTCACCTTCGCCATTCAGTCGCAGGGCAACCTCGCAAGTCCCATCAACCTGACCGCGTCCGGCCTGCCCAATTTCGCCACTGCCTCCTTCAACCCGGCCTACCTTCCGCCCGGCGCCACCCCCAGCTTCACCCTCACCATCGCCACCCCGAACACTGCCGCCGCCCTGCAGTCGCACCGCCGCCGCTCCACATTGTGGGCGCTTTTTCTTCTCCCGGTAGCCGGCGTTTTCAATCTCCGCGTCCACCGCCGCAAAGCCATGCTGCTCGCCTGTGCCGCGCTGAGCCTCACCCTGGGCACGGGCTGTGGCGCGCGTGTCAACACCGGCGGCGTCTCTGCGACCGCCTCCAGGGCCTACGCCATCGTCGTAACTGGCACGGCGACTACCGCGTCGGGAAGTGTTCTCCAGCACTCCACAACGGTCACGCTCAATCTCCTGACCGCCAACTGAAATCCTCAGTCTGGCTCTACCCCGGTCCCAGTAGACGAAGCAAAAAGAACACCAGCACCCCCACAAAAAAGACCAGCGCCATCCGTATGCCCGGCTCCCGGTTCACCTCCGGCACCAGGTCGGTCGCCGCGACGTAGATCGTCACTCCAGCCGACAACGGCAGACCCACCTTCACCCAGCCTGGCTCCAGGTTGATCGCGAGCACTCCCAGCACCGTCATCCCCCCAAGAAACAGCGCCGAATTCAACGCAGCCGCAGGACCACGCCCACCCGCCAGCATCACGCTCGCCATGGTAAAGCCCTCGGGTATTTTGTGCAGAAATACCGCGAAAAACAGGATCCACCCCAGCCAGTGCGACAGTACGAATCCCGACCCGATCGCCACACCATCGAAAAAGGTATGCGTCGCCAGCCCCAGCAGCACCGAGTAGCTCGTCTTCGCCGAAAGAAACTCGTGATGATGCGTCTCTTCGCCAAAGTGAAAGTGCGGCACCAGCGAGTGCTCCAGCAGATGCACACCGCAATATCCCGCCAGGATCAGCAGGGGAGCCCACCGTGGGTTGACGTTCAGCCCCTCGGGTACCATCTCAAGCACCGCCGCCGCCAGCATGAAGCCCGCCCCGAGCGCCACGAAATAACGGAGCGCCCGCACCGAAGGCGACCGCCGCACCAGCAGAAATCCACCCAGATAATCCGCCAGCCCCGCGACCAGTCCAAGGATCAGGCTCAACCAGAGTCCCGACACGGCTATCCGTTCCGGCAGATGGTCAAGCTATCGCCATCCGTCATCTCAAACCCGTTTGTCTGGAAGGTGAATCCCATATCCGCGTCTCCGTAAACCATCCGCTTCGGTTCTCATGGTCGAACGAATTTATCCATCTTAGGCTTACCCGTCTCCGGCCACTGCGACTCGCGCGAAAGCACAAACACCACGCCCAGCCCGCAGAGCAGCACAAGCCCCTCCAGCCGCTCCGACAAACCATGCAGCCGCTCGAAGTCGATCCGCCCCGCATTCTCCAGCGGAGCCGTCTCCACCACGCCTCCCGCCATCGCCCGGTCTACCTCCATCGCCGGCAGAATATCGAACTGCGAGTAGGCGGTCACCGACAGCATCACGGCCGTCAGCGCCAGTTGAATCGCAAATCCCACTCGCGCCGGCACCTCGGCCCACAGCCACAGCCAGACTGTCGCGATACAAAAAAGCGCGCCGCCAACCAGCCCGATCACATGCAGCGCCCGCAGCGTCCCGCCCACGACGATCCCCGCATCATGCGTGCTCGGCAGACTGTGGAACGCCACCGGAGCCAGCACAAACGCAAAGAAGATCAGTCCCCCGACCCACGCCACCATCACCAGCAACCGCAAGGCCCGCAATACTGTCTGCATCTTAAATGTGGTCCCTTCCGATCAATCGTTGAATTCGTTCCTTCACCTTGGGATGATGCTTGCCAGTTGTTTTGTTTTTGTCGTCATCCTGATCCTTGAGCGTAGCGAAGGAAGGTACCCCCCAGCTGTCGCCGATTGTTCTGGCATAGCGCAGATGGCCATTCTTCAATGTAGTTTTTAGAAACATTCTAACCACCGGCATCTAAACCGCCGGACCGTCGACAGTTCTAGATACATGAGACGTATCAGCCCCGCGTTCGCCGCGCATCAGCGCACGTCGCAGCACCACCTCCAACGCAGCTTTCTGCTCCACATACTCGCCCTCGCTCAACCGCCCCTGCAGCCTGTCCGTCTCCAGCGCAAACAACTCTTCCTTCATCGCCGCCAGCAGGGAATCAGGCCCAGCCGGTGTAAAGGGCGCAACCGGAGCGAGACCGCCCACCGGAGCCTTGCCTGTCCTCTGATTCCCGGTCAGCATGAACCCCGCACCCGCGGCCATCATCAGCCCAAGTCCGCCAAGTATCCACCACTTGTACTTCGCCCACGGCTCATTATTTCCTTCGGGGTCGATCGGAACTCCCAGGCCGCCGCCCGGACGCGTATCCGTCGCTGCCGTTCCACCCACTGCCTGACCCTGTCCCGGACTGTCGGGCCCACTTGAGCCGCCTGCCGTCGCAGCCGCCGTATCGCGGGGCATCTGCCCAATGCCGGAAACCGTAAAATCCAGCCCCTGCGAAGGAGCCACGCTTCGCGCCACATACGTCTGCGCCGTCGTCTCCTCGGTCACCGGCGAGTAAGGCGCTCCAGCACCCGCCGCAAAGGTCATGCTCTTCGGCATCATCACCGCAACCGTATCCGTCGGCATCGCCACCCGAGGCGAAAATTTGAAGCTCCCGCTGTAAGGCAGCCGGTAGGTAATCTGAAACCGAGTCTCCCCCGGCCGGATCGGAAAGATAAATGAATAGTGGTTTGCATCCCCTAGCGGGACGGGCGACGCCTGCACCGGCATCCCTCCAGGCGCCAGCGCCGCAGATCCTTCCACCACCGCGCCAGCCGGAAGATAGAACTCGAAAGGCCGGTCGCTGAACTGCGTCAACGGCGGGCTCGACTCATTCTTCACGAAGAAATTCTCGACCACATGCAGCGATTTGCCGCTCTCATCGGTCTGCAGCCGCATCACGTCGGCCTCGCTGCTCACGCCCTTCACCTTGGCCGCGGCGTTGTAGACGTCGATCTCCACCGACTGCGTACCGGGAGGCGCGGGCCTAAAGTAGTTCGCCTTGTCATGCGTCACCCGCACCAGGTGGATGCCCTGATCCGACACCTCCAGCGTAAACCGCCCATGCGAGTCGGTCTTCGTCCGCGCCGCCTCCTGCATCCCCTGCTGCAATCGGATCAAGACCACGTCATCCCCAGCCGCTGGCTTATTGGTCGTTTTATTCGTCACCGTGCCGGTGATCGACTCAGCCAGGGCGAAACACGAAAACGCCGCCAGCATCGCAGCAGCCGCGCCGACACGAGCAACGCGCAGAAGGGAAAAAGAAGAAAAGGTCACGCTTAAGTCTACGTCAATCCGACCTCGACAATGCCCTTGATCCCGACCAACGGGAGGGCCAGCGCAGCAGATGGTGTCAACACCGGTATACAAGGCACGAAGTGCCCGCACCACGCGGAGTGGGCCCGTCCGGCAGGACAGCTTTTGAGGTGTATACCAATTAAAGCCTCGGAGCCAGGAGACCCCCTGACCACAACCAAAAAAAGCTAACGCCGCAGGGTGACCATCGGGCCGCCGACGGGGTGGCAAAACACCTTGCCGTGGCTGAGGGCGATCCTCCGCTGCGCCAGCCCTGCCATCTCAGGGTCATGGGTCACCATGACGATCGTGTGCCCATTCCGGTGCAGGTCCTGCAGCAGCTCGGCGACGATAGTCTGGTTAGCCGCGTCAAGATTGCCCGTAGGCTCGTCGGCCAGCAGGATAGGCGGATTGTTGATCAGCGCGCGGGCAATGCAGACGCGCTGCTGTTCGCCGCCGGAGAGTTCGCTGGGCAGGTGCTCGGCGCGCTTGCCCAGACCCACCCGCTCGAGCGACGCCCGCGCTTCACCCTGGTCGGTCATGGAGTGGAAATACTGCGCCAGCATGACGTTTTCGAGCGCAGACAGGTACGGGATCAGGTGGAACTGTTGGAAGATAAAGCCAATCTTGTCAGCGCGAAAGCGGTCCAATTCCGTTGCCGTCATGCTGGCCACATCCACGTTGTCGATCTTGAGCTGGCCGGAGGTGGGACGATCCAGGCAGCCGATCAGGTTGACCAGGGTACTCTTGCCGGAGCCTGAGGGGCCCGTGATGGCGACCCACTCTCCTGCGACGATCGAGAAGCTTGCATCCGCGAGCGCACGTACGACGCTGCCGTGGCCGGTGTACTCGCGCGTGACGCCGTTCAACGCGATCACGGCGCAGTCGGGACGCGTTTGGCTTTCGAAGCCTGGAAGTTCTTTCATGGTCTGTCCTTCAGTGTCTCAAAAGACATCTCGCGTGCGCTGGTTGCGAGAATCGCATTGAATTCCGGCATGTTACTCCCCTTTCAACAAGGCTGCGGGCTGGAGGCTGCGCAGAACGCGGAGCGGGAATAACGCTGCCATTGCGGCGATGGCGAGGTTGAGGAGCAGGACGAGAGGCAGGACGGAGAGATGCGGCAGCGTGGCGGTGTGGAAGTTGCCTTCGCTGATGGCCCAGGCGGCCGCGGAGCCTACCAGAAAACCGGCCGCGACACCGGCGAGGGCGAGGGCGAGGGCCTCCAGGAGAAACATGCCCATCAACTGAACCTGTGAGCCGCCAAGCGCCTTCATCAGGGCGAAGTCGCGGCGGCGTTCGAGCACGGAGGCCGACAGGGTTGCGAGAACGGAGACCGCCACGGTGAGGGCGATGAGCAGGACAGCCCCGTACATCAGGGCGTGGGTGCGGTCGACGATCTTCGACTCGCCTTCGACGAGCTGGCGGACGGGCTGGATCTGGAGCTCGGGAAGATCCTGCTTGAGACGTGTGATCGTAGCCTCGATTGTCGCGGTGCTCCCCGGAACCTGCAGTTCGATGACCGTAGGGGCTACGGCGGTCCAGGCTACAAAGGCGGCGAGGGGCATGTAGATGCGGCTGTCTTCGTCGCCGCCCGTCTTGAGATGACCGGCGATCGGCAGGGTGATGGCGTGGCCGGCAAAGGTCAGACTGACGGCCTTTTCGTCTCCGATCACGTTGGCGGCGCGTTGGCCGACGAGTGCCTGAGGCATGGTGGAAGCAGTTGAGGACCTACCGGTTTCAGCGGGCCAGGCGTCTACCTGCCACCACGCGTCGAGGCGTCTGACGGCAGCGAAGTCGGTTCCCGCGACCACGACCGGGGCCCCCTGGCTGGTGGTAGCGACGGCGTAGGCGAACTCGGCTGCGAGCACGTCGGGTCCTGCAGCCTGCTTGACCGTTTCAAGCGCGTTCGGGCGGAGCGGCGTATTCGCCGGGGCCGTAATGACGATGTTTGCGCCGAAGCCGCGGAACTCCTTGTGGAGTTTGGCGTCGAGGTCAGCATAGAGCGTGAGCAGCGCGGTGGCGACCGCGGCCGAGACCGTCATGGCAACGAGGGCGGAGAGGCTGCGGGCGCGGCGATGTACGAGGGACCGACGCAACATGCCGAGCAGGCTCAGCTTAGGGGTGCTGTGGGCCATCAGGCGTCGGCCCGCAGGATGGCGGATGGGTCCATACGGAGCGCCGAGCGTATGGACGGAGTGCTGCCGGCGATGGCTACGACAAGCGCAAGCGCGACGACAACAGGGAGGAGAACGGGGTTGAGAATGGCTTCGGGGCTGCCGCCGTCGCCGGAGAAGATCCTGGCTCCCAGCCACGCGGCGAGACCGGAGCCGATGAGGTAGCCGACGGCTCCGCTGAGCACCGCGAGGAGGCCGGTTTCGGCATAGAAGAGGAGCGCGATGGCGGATTTACTAGCGCCGAGCGAGCGCATCAGGCCGATTTCGGCGCGGCGTTCGAGGACTGCGGTGGCCATTGCGGCGCTGACGGCGAAGCCTGCAGCCAGAAGGGCGGCCGCGCTGACGAGCCACATAAGGCCGGAGATGCGGCTGAGGATGTTGCCTTCGCTCTGTTCGACGCGGCGGACCTGACCGGCTTGCGCGCCGGGGATGGCCTCGCGGATCTGCAGGGCGATGGAGTTGGCGTACGGGCGGCAGTACCAGACCTCGCGCTGTTTGGGGGAGAGCGAGTCCGGGTCGACGCGGGCGAAGGCGTCCTCGGGCTTGGTGCGGGCGCTGATCTCGACGCGTCGAACGGCATCTGGCAGGCCTGCGATCGTTTGCGCCGCAGTGAGGGGAAGGAGGACCTGCCTGTCGGTATTGTCGCCGGTGGAGACGATGCCGGTAACGTGCAAGGTGTAGGTGCGGAGGGTGCCGGGGGTGAGGCCGTTGGCGGGCGGCAGGTCGATCCTGAGGGTGTCTCCGATTCTGAGGTTCAGGCGCGCGGCGAGATCTGCGCCTAGAACGGCGTCCGATTCGGTTGCATCTTGCGGAGGCTGCGAAGGCCATGCTCCCTGGAGCTTCCACCACGGATGAAGCGGCGGCGCTCCGGTCCTGAGCGAGGCCGGATCGCTGGTGAGGGCGTGATCGAACCACAGGCCAACGGCGTTTGCGCTGATGGGAGTGCCGGAGGGGGTGGTGCCTCCGATCCGGAGGGGAAGCTCGGGAGAGATGCCGGTGATGTTGTTGGCCCAGAAGATGGTTTTTAGTTTGGCGAGGTCGCTTGCCTTCAAATACGAGCCGCCGGTGGCTGGTTTTACGTCGATGCCGCCGATCTTGACGTCGAGCAGATCGGCCTTGGGGTAGACGACGATGTTGGCCCCGTAGACGGCGAGCTCCTTGTGGATGCGGTCGCCGATGGTGGTGGCGAGGGCGAGCATGGCGGTCACGGCGGTGGTGCCGAGCAGGATGGCGATGCCCGCGAGCATCTTGCGGCGACGCTGGCGGCGGAAGGATTCGAGGAGGAGGCGGAAGAACATCAGCGCTCGAAGACCGGGGCCAGACTGCGCAGGTCGGCGGCGGCGATAATGACCTGGCCTCCACCGACGGTGGATTTGAGCGGAATGGGGTTGCAGCCGCCCTTCTGGCCCATGGAGGCGGGGTTGAGGGGCGAGGCGCACATCTTGCAGGTGATGCCCTGGCTGCCGATGTAGAAGCCTACGGGGCCGCAGATCTGGCAGGCGTCGGCGACCGAGACGATGGTGCCGTCCGGCTTCTTGAAGAGCAGGAAGCGGACCTCTACATTGCCTCCCTTGCCGTCGTCGATATGGACGCCGTAGCGGTGGAGTTGGTCGTCGTTTATATCCGCGGTGGGCAGCGTAACCTGCGAGCCGACGAGGGTGACAGGGGCGGTGGGGGAGAGCGCGGTGGAGCTTTTGGCGTAGATGAACTCGGCCGTGGAGAGGAAGATGAAGAGGAAGCTGGTGGCGACGACGGCGGTCATCCACATCTTTTCGCGGCGCTGGGTCCACTCGGCCTTGCGCCTGTCGGCGGGTGTGGCCGCGGGGCTTAAGGCAATGGGGACGCGGCGTTTGTACTCGAGCAGAACCATCAGGCCGGTGAGGGCGAGCATGGTGACGAAGAAGCAGAGGTCGTTGCGGACGATGGGGCCGATGAGGCGCATTTCGGTGGTGCTGGAGGGGAGGACGCCGTTTTCGCTGAGTTCGTGCAGGCCGCTGACGATGAGCTGGAAGGCTACGAAGTAGAGGATGACGGTGGTGACGCGGAAGAAGCGCTGCAGGTTGATCTTGACGCTGCCGCGGATGAAGAGCACACCGAAGACGACCGCGACGGCGATGCCCAGGACGGTGCCGGTGAAGCTGAGGATTTCCGTGGAGTTGAGGGTGACGGCGGAGAGGATGAGGACGGTCTCGACGCCTTCGCGCAGGACGAGGAGGAAGACGAAGAAGAAGAGGCCGAGACGGGAGACGCCTGCCGCGCCGGTATACTGCGAGATCTTCTCCTCGATGGTGCCCTTCAAGGTGCGCGCGGTGCGGTGCATGAACCATATCATGCTGATAACAAAGGCCGCGGCGGCGAGTTCGACCCAGCCCTCTACGATATCGCTGTTGAAGCTGGTGCGGGCGATGACGGCGGCAACGGCGACGCTGGCGGCGACGGCCGAGGCGAGGGCCCAGAAGACGGTGCGCTTGAGCTCGGAGCGGCCGATCTTGGTGAGGTAGGCGAAGACGATGCCGACGATGAGCGACGCCTCGACTCCTTCTCGGAGGGTGATGATAAATGCCTGCAACATAAGGTGTTTCTCTTCTCTCCGGGGCGTTTTGGGGGACGCCTCCTGGCAAGAGCTGAACGCTCTTCGTCTCCTGATAGTGTATTGCGGACCAAATTGGTCGTCAATCGGGGGCGAAGTTACGATCACTCGTTTCCTGGCCGCACATTTTGGCCACGCAGAAAATAGCCAGGGTGTGGTCCTGTTGTCTTTGGCGGGAAAGCTGGGCGTGGTAGGAGCGGCGGTTTTATTGGGGATTTCGGATTTCCACAGCGCGAAATCGTGGTGAAAATATGGCCAGTCTGTGAACGCTGCGCGGGCAAATCGTGGACTGTCGCACCACGCACGACGGCGGCTGAGAGTACGGCACCTTTCGCAACTTTATTTTCAACTCTGTTTTTTGCAGCGGCCAAGCTGGGCTGCCTGGCGGCAGGACGTGGCAGGCAGGGTCGGGGCAAGGAGTATGATTTTGCTGTCGCCCGGTCCTCTTCGATGGGCGCAGCGAGTCGGAGTTCAGGAGGCAGGATGCGGGTTGGGATGTTGACCGGCGGAGGAGATTGTCCCGGGTTGAATGCGGTGATCCGGGCGGCGGTGCGCAAGGGAATTCTGCACCATGGGGACGAGTTTGTCGGGTTCATGGAGGGCTGGCGGGGCGTTCTGGACGACGTGACGATGCCGCTGAACCTGGAGACGACATCGGGCATTCTGCATCGGGGAGGGACGATCCTGCGGTCGTCGCGGACCAATGTGAAGAAGATTCCGGGCGGCTTCGACAAGTGCGTCGAGGTGCTGGGAAGGCATAAGCTGGACGCGCTGATTGCGCTGGGCGGGGACGATACGCAGTCGATAAGCCTGGCGCTGAGCGAGAAGGGCGTGCAGTGCGTGGGGGTTCCGAAGACGATCGATAACGACCTGAATGGGACGGACGCGTGTTTCGGGTTCGACACGGCGGTGGGGATTGCGACCGAGGCGGTGGACCGGCTGCACTCGACCGCGGAGGCGCACAACCGGGTGCTGGTGTGCGAGGTGATGGGCAGGGATGCGGGTTGGATCGCGATTACGACGGGCATTGCCGCTGGGGCTGATGTGATCCTGGTGCCGGAGGTGCCGATCGATATCGAGGAGGTGTGCCGGCTGATCACGTACCGGCGCGAGCATGGGAAGAAGTTCTCGATTGTGGTGGCGGCGGAGGGAGCGAAGATGCCCGAAACGGAGCAGAGCGCGCATGGCTCGGCGGTGGACTCGTTCGGGCATGTGCGGCTGAGCGGGATTGGGCAGATGCTGGCGGAGGAGATCGAAAAGCGGACCGGATATGAGACACGCAGCGTGAACCTGGGGCATACGCAGCGAGGCGGGACGCCTTCGGCCTATGACCGGATGCTGGCGACGCGGTATGGCGTGGCGGCGATCGATCTGGTCCATGCGGGGAAGTTTGGGCGGCTGGTGGTGTTGAAGGGAACCGAGATCACTGACATTCCGCTGGCGGATGCGATTGCGAAGACGCGCACGGTAGGGGAGGACCTGCTGGCGGTGATGCGGGGGCTGCAACCTCCGGTTCCGAGGTAATAGAGATTTTAGTTGTGCGGGGCGGGAAAAGCCGGTACAAAGAGGGTGCCGGAGGAGATCGTCCCCGGCACTACCTTGAACGGTATGGACGGAGAACTGGGATGGCGGTAGCGGTGCAGGCGATAGTGCGCGAGGTGATGGATATCCGGCAGGCGTCGGAGTATCTGGGCGTCAGCGGCGACACGCTGTACCGGTATGCGTCTGAAGGTTTTGTGCCTGCGTTCAAGCTGGGGAACCGGTGGCGGTTCAAGAAGACGCTGCTGGACGCCTGGATGGATGAGAAGTCGGGCGTGAAGGCGGCTGCTCCGATCAGCATAATGCCGAGGCAGAAGAAGCCGGTTGCACGGGCCCGGTAGGCGGATTGGCCGGCTACTTGGCTTTGCCTCTTCTACATATCAGGTGGAGCGTGTTCTGGTTCGGCCTGCTTGCGGTTGTCGCCTTCTGGTTTGGAATTCAGCTCTGCTGGTCGGCAGGCGGTAAGCGATGGTACAGCGTCATGGGACGGCTTGCCGGGGCGCTGGCACTGTTTGGACTTGGGGTGCTGATGATCTTCTTGACAGCGTTTGGAGCTGGATAGAGAAGAGTCAGGATCGATGTACCCGGGGATGAGGACGGCAAAGGCGGAATGCAGGGGCCGCTCCGCTGCGGCGATAGCAGGGTGCGCCTGGCCGGTTGTGACTA
The DNA here is from genome assembly GCA_965277575.1 of Edaphobacter sp. GTDB lineage: Bacteria > Acidobacteriota > Terriglobia > Terriglobales > Acidobacteriaceae > Edaphobacter. The sequence continues at coordinate 272,977 of CBDIDK010000002.1, read as the reverse complement.
CAGGCATCGAGTGAGTGCGGTGATGCTGGACGTGGCGCTGGTGCTGGAGACTGCTGGAGCGGGTTTCGGATGGGTATACGCGCAAAGCTGTCCTGCCGGACGGGCCCACCCCACTCAGCCACCCCACAAACGAAGACCTGTTTGCGGGGGCCCCGATTCGCGGGCACTTCGTGCCATGTGTACCGGTCTTGACACCATCTACTGCGCTGGCCCTCCCGCTGGTCGGGATAGAGACCGGAGTATATCCACTAGCGAAACAGGTCGTCCGCGGGTGTCTCGATGACGGGCTCAGGGCTGCGGAGGACGTAGGTGACGCCAATCGCGGCAGTGTCTTCGTACAGGCGCAGGCTGCGGCCGTAGTAGCCGGAGAACGTGATGTGGCCGCCGATGGGGATGTCGAGGGCGTTGATGAATCCGTTGTCCTCGGTGACGTTGTGACCGACCACCACGGTGGCTTTGCCGTGGCGCGACGGGCCATAGATCTTCTGGTCGCCGATGGGGAGCTGCTCGTAGGCGTCGCTCTCAAACGAGATGCCGCGCATGAGCTCGATGCCGAGGCCGGCCTGGAAGTGGAGGAGGGGGCCGAGCGAGGTGTAGTTTTTGGTGAGGATACGGTTGACCAGGGTGGTCGAGTCGCCACCGCCCAGCTCGATATTCGGGGTGAGGCGGCCGAAGGTACGCTCGAAGTGGTTGTTTATGTCGAAGGTGACGCGGCCGGTGGTGAGGCCGTACGCCTCGTCGCCCGTGGGCGCGGTGAAGGCTCCGGTGAGCTGGTATTGGAAGAGGCGCGGGATGAACTGGGCGTGCAGGCCGAAGACGATGTCGCCGGGCTCGCCGCGCTGGTTGACCAGTTGGGCGTCGGGCCTGGGCCGGGTGGAGCGGCTCTCGGCGAGGCGATAGAAGTAGATGGGGATGGTGGCGTCGATTGAAAAAATATCGTTGAAGCTGTAGCCGACGGACGGCGTGGCCAGGGTCGCCCAGCCGGTGACGGAATCGTGAACTCCGGAGAAGGTGATGCCCGCGTTCCAGCCATGGAGCGGGGCGGAGAGTCCCGGAACCTCGGGAACGTCTGGGACATCGGCAACATCCTGGGCGTCGATGGGCGAATCGAGGGTTGGAACTGGCGGCACGACCTGGCCTGCGGGTGATGGCTGCGATGAGCCCTGAGTCGCCGGTTGCGCGTTTGCGGAGAGTGCGAGCACGAGCGCCGCGAGCGGAACCAGGCGAGACCCTGCCCAACGATAGTGGCTAAACGGCAAGCACGCCCTCCTGAAATGAGCTCTGCCGTGAGCATGACATCTTCGAGGCTGTTCGCCAATGGTCCGCAAGGGTGACGCGAGGAGACAAGGCCCGGAGATGGATCAGCGGTCCGCCAGGGGAATGTACGGCGCGGGGTAGGCTGGGCCGGTGTAGTCGGCGCGCGGGCGGATGAGGCGGTTGTCGTCGTGCTGCTCGATGACGTGGGCGGCCCAGCCGGAGATGCGGCTGATGGCGAAGATGGGGGTGAAGAGGTCGATGTCGATGCCGAGCGTGGTGTAGGTGGAGGCGGAGTAGAAGTCGACGTTGGCGTTCAGCTTCTTCTCCTGTTTGACGAACAGCTCGATCTTGCGGGACATATCGAACCACCTGGTGCTGCCTGCGGCCTTGCCGAGCTCTTCGGACATCTGGCGCAGATGAGTCGCGCGGGGATCTTCTGTGTGATAGACGCGGTGGCCGAAGCCGGAGATCTTCTTCTTGTCCGCGAACATCTGCTTGACGTAGGCGACTGGGTCGGCGCCGGCTTCGTCGATGGCGTAGAGCAGGCGCATGGTGGCCTCATTCGCCCCGCCGTGCAGTGGGCCTTTCAATGCTCCGATGGCGCCTGTGATGGCGGAGTGAATGTCGGCAAGGGTGGCGGCGATGACGCGCGCGGCGAAGGTGCTGGCGTTGAGCTCGTGGTCGGCGTGAAGGATCAGCGCGATGTCGAAGGCGCGGGTGGCGGTCCCGGAGGGCTTCTCGCCGTTGAGCATCCAGAGGAAGTTCGCCGCGTGCGAGAGTGCGTGGCCTGCCTCGGCTGGCTCAGGAAAGACGAGAGACTTACCCTTCCGGATGCGATCGAACAGGGCGACGATCATGGGGATCTGGGCGGTGAGGCGGAAGGATTTGCGCACGTTCGCGTCGTGGGAGCTGTCGGCCTCGTCGGAGTCGTAGATGCTGAGCAGCGAGACGGCGGTGCGGAGGACCTCCATCGGCGTGGCATCGGTGGGGACGCTGCGCAGGAGGTCGACGATCCTGGGATCGAGCTTGCGCGCGGCGGCGAGATGGCTGGTGAATTCGGATAGTTCTTCGGCGTTGGGGAGTTTGCCGAACCAGAGCAGATAGGTCGTCTCCTCGAAGGTGGAGCGCTGGGCGAGCTCATGGATGTCGATGCCGCGGTAGGAGAGAACGCCGGCGTCTCCGTCGATCCAGCAGATGGACGAGCTGGTTGCGACGATGCCTTCGAGGCCTTTCGGTGCGACAACAGGGGACATGAGCGGCTTCTCCGAGCGAAACTAAACTACATCGTTTATAGCCCAGTGAGGAAACGGTTGTCACGGCAGAGTGCGCGAATATCGGCAACGCTGTGCGATAGGAGCGGCGGCCTGGAACCGGGCGCGGGTGGCGGACGCTCACCGCACAATACGGTTGGGAGAGAAGGGGGAGAGATCGATCGAGGGAGCTTCGCCGGTGATGTGTTGCGCCATGACGTGCGCGGTTGCGGGGGCGAGGAGGATGCCATTGCGGTAGTGGCCGGTGGCCAGGAGATGCCGGGGCGGGTTAGAGAGAGCGCCGAGCAGGGGCAAGCCGTCGTATGTTGCGGGGCGGAGGCCAGCCCAGCTCTCCCGCGCCGGCGCTGCGGCGAGACCGGGCAGGAGTTCGGCGGCACGCGAGCGGAGATGGGCTATATCGTCTGCGTGGACCGTCTTGTCGAAGGCGGCGTCCTCTACGGTGGCTCCTATGACTGCTGTGGTCAGCACAGGGTCGGTGGTGCGGGGAACGATGTAGATCTCCGGCGTGCGGACGACGAGGCGCAGGGGAAGGGAAGGCGGCAGGGCGACGGCGAGCAGCTGTCCTTTCTTCGGCGTGACGTAACGCGGCGATGTGGTGGCGGCCCAGGCTCCGGTGCAATCGACGAAGTGGTCCGCATGGAAGACGCCTGTGGAGGTGTGGACCGCGAGGGAGTCTGTGCGCGGTTCTACGGAGAGGACGCTGGTGTTGGGTTGGAGGTCGATGCTGGTGGAGCGGATGGCGGCGACGACAGCGGCGGCGAGTTGGCGGGGGTCGAGACTGTGCTCGTCGAGCAGGACGAACCGGTGGCGGCCCGGGGTGAGTGCGGGCAGCAGGTGATGAAGATCGGCTTGCGTCAGGATATCTTCCGCGGCGATGCCGGGCGGAAGCGCCTGAAGGGTGGTCCGGGTCTGGAAGGGAACGCGGAGGCTGGTCAGCTCGTGCAGGCGTTCGAGGTAAGCGGGATAAAGTGCGAGGCTCAGGTTTGCGAGTGGGCGAAGCTGCGGCGGGTTATCGGGGTCCGCGGCGGCGAGCATTCCGGCGGCTGCGGTCGAGGCTTCGGCGAGTGGAGCGCCGCGTTCGAGGACGGTCACGCGCAGGCCGCGGCGATGGAGCTCCAGGGCGAGCGAGAGGCCGATGATGCCGGCACCGGCGATGCAGATGTCGGGTTGGGGCATGGAAGTAGTCTAGAAGCTCTTATGAAGGTGTAAGAGCGATTTTGATGAGTCTTGCGCACATGAGGATGGCGAACGCGAGGTAGGGGAGCCCTTTGAGTGTGGTTTCGAGGAGATGATGCTACTGCACCGTGTGCAGGAGTGTTGCGCTGGTACCACGCTTGCGAGCTAGTGCGAATTTTCGAATCGGTCTACACCGCAAAGCTGTCCTGCCGGACGAGCCCACTGCGCTCAGCCACCCCACAAACGAAGACCTGTTTGCGGGGGCCCCGATTCGCGGGCACTTCGTGCCATGTATACCGGTCTTGACTGCATGTACTGCGCTGGCCCTCCCGTTGGTCGGGATCAGAATAGAGTACATCGGTTGGAGAACCGAGCTAGTGTGCTCGTAGAGGGCTGCGGTGGTCCGGTCGAGATTACGCTCCCTGAATTTCTGGATACGTTTTTGAACGGCTCTAAGGCCGCATTCCTGCTCCCGGGACTCGGTCCTTATGCTTGTCTCCTTTTTGTCGATAAGGCATCTAGCGGAAGCAGGCCTGTGCAAGGCTCGCGTCGCATGGAGGAGATCTCATGCAGGCAGGTACGGCGGTTGCGAAGAAGACTCAAGCGGTGGGGAGAGGCGCCGCGGAACCGGGGAAATACCTTATCTTCAGCTTGGCCGGCGAAGAGTTCGGGGCGGAAGTTCTCAAGATCAAAGAGATTATGGGGCTGCAAAATATCACGGCTGTGCCGAACACGGCCGCATGCGTCAAGGGCGTCATCAACCTGCGCGGACAGGTAATTCCGGTGCTCGATCTGCGGATCAAGTTCAGCCTTCCTCCGGTCGAGTACACGCCGCGGACCTGCATTGTGGTGGTGGACACGCAGGTGGCGGGCAGGTCGGCGCTGATGGGAGCCATCGTGGATGGGGTTGCGGAGGTGCTGACGCTCGCACCCGAAGACATCGTCGACACGCCGGACTTCGGCAGCGGGGCGGAGTCACCGTACCTTCTCGGCATGGCGAAGGTAAAGGGCAAGGTGAAGATCCTGGTGGACATACAACTTGTTCTCGGCAGCGCGGACCAGATCGAACTCGAGCAGGCGATGGCAGCGCAGCCCAAGTGAAGCAGGTTCAACCACAAATAATTTTCTATCTCCGGGAGACTGAGCAATGAGCAAGATGACGTTGAAAGCGAAACTTTACATGTCCTACGGCGCGCTGGCTCTGCTGGCTCTTACGACATCGGTTCTTTCGATTGTGATATTGAGCCAGTTGAAATCGACGGTGCATGAGATCACCAGGGTCAATATCGCGAAGCAGTCCGACTCCAGCACGATCCGGTCCACTGCCTCGGACCAGATGTATCTCGTCAACGGGGCGATGTTGCGCGTGGCCTTCAACGACGCTGCCATGGCACAGGCCAACATGGACGAGTTTCGAAAGAATGCAGAGCTGCTGCGATCGACGTTGGATGACTACAAGGCGCTGATGACGACGGACGAGGAGAAGGCAGACTATCGTCAGTTGACCGATATCCTGAACAACTCGGACCAGCAGATGAAAGACTTCGAAGCCATGGTGAGGCAAGGCAAGATCGATGCCGCGTGGCCGTATTACAAGGACAGCCTTCGCAAGCCGCTGACCGACATCCACGATGCAGCGCAGAAGATGGCTCTCTATGAGCAGATGAATTCGACTTCGATGGGTGCGGACGCGGCAAGCAGGATTCTGACGGTGAACTGGATCTTCTGCCTGCTGCTGCTTCCGAACGTGCTTGCCGGAGCGGTCATTCTGATGACGATTCGCAAGCTGGATGCGCAGTTGCGGCGAAGCATTGCGGAGTTGACGGATGGCTCCGAGCAGGTGGCGAGCGCGGCCATGCAGGTCTCCTCGTCGAGCCAGATGCTGGCCAGGGATACGTCGGAGCAGGCGGCGATGATCGAGGAGACCTCGGCGTCGACCGAAGAGATCAACTCGATGGCACGGCGCAACGCGGAGCACTCGAAGACGGCGGCCGTGCAGATGGCGGAGCTGAAGCTTCTGATGGACTCCGGCAGCAGGGAGATGGAGACCGCGACGCAGGCGATGGACGATATCAGCCAGTCGAGCGACAAGATCTCGCGCATCATCCAGGTGATCGAAAAGATCGCCTTCCAGACGAACATCCTTGCGTTGAATGCGGCAGTGGAGGCGGCACGGGCGGGCGAGGCGGGCAAGGGATTCGCCGTGGTCGCGGACGAGGTGCGGAATCTGGCACAGCAGTGCGCGCAGGCCGCGCAGGACACCGGCGTGTTGATCGAACAGTCGCAGCAGACCTCGAAGGCCGGTCATCTGCGGGTGCAGCGCGTGGCGGAAGAGACGCACAAGATGTCGCTGGTGCTGGACGGCATGAAGGAGCTGGTGGACGAGATCAACGGCGGCAGCCAGGAGCAGGGCAGGGGAATCGACCAGATTGGACGGGCCATTACGCAGATGGAGCAGGGAACGCAGAAGAGCGCGGCGAATGCGGAAGAGAGCGCGGCGGCGGCAGAGCAGCTTACGGCGCAGTCGAACGTGTTGCGCGATGTGGCGGCGCAGCTTGGGACGATGGTCGGGAGCAGCGAGGATGCGGCCGTGCGCAGGCCTGCTGTGAAGAAGCTGCCTGTGCCGCGGAGCAGGAACTCCGGCTTCAGTTCGCCGAAGGTGACTGTCAGGACCGCTTCGATCAAGTCGTTCCAGCATGGAGCGGCCAGGGCACGGGTGGGGTCTCATACCGGGTTGGCGGCGACGAACGAGGCGCAGTTTCCACTCGAAGAAGCGGAGTTCGCTGAGTTCTAACTCTCTGCGGGGTTTGCCGCTGAGTCCAGGGTCCACACAGAGCGAGTCATGTCTTCGATGACTAACGTCAGATTGCGCGAAGGGGAGTTGGTTATGGGAGCTGTGGCATTCGAGCGAGACCTGGATCACCACACGGTTTGCGAAGAGGCATCGGCGCTGGATGCGGGCTCGGGCGCTGAGCTTCTGGACGACGGCTTCTTCGATGCAGGCAAGCAGGACCACCGAAGTGGTCAAGCGCAAGAGGGACCCGAAGGCGGTGTGGCGGCATGGAGCAAAGGTGAGCCGTGCGAGATGGAAGCGCCCGGAATGAAGGCTTTGCCAGGGGATGCGAGCAGCTTCGGGGCATTTGCGCAGGACCCCGAGCTGATGGCGGACTTCGTTACGGAGTCGGGAGAACACTTCGCGGTGATCGAGGAGCATCTATTGCTGCTTGAACGCGAGCCCGATGCGGAGGAGAGTATTCATGCGGTGTTTCGGGCGTTCCACACGATTAAGGGGCTGGCGGGATTCCTGGAGCTGCAAGGCGTAAGGAATGTTGCGCACGAGGTGGAGACGCTGCTGGACAAGGTGCGCAACAAAAAGATGGCGATCACGCCGAAGATCGTCGACCTGATTCTGGAGAGCACGGATTACCTGAAGGATGAGGTCGCTGCTGTTCATGCGGTGTCGAACGGGTTGCCGGCGCCGGCGATTCGCAGCAACGAGTCGGTGCTACGGCGACTGGGCAAGGTTCTTACCAGCGTTGGGCCCGATGAGCCTGCTCAGGCTGCTTCGGGGGCTGCGAGGACCGTTGCGGCGGATGAGACCGCCGGTGAGTCGAGCGGTACGAAGAACATGGAGAGTGAAGCGACGTTCGTCGACCGCAGGAAGGCAGACAAAGGCTCGATTCGCGTGGAGACGGCGAAGCTCGATCAACTGATGGACATGGTCGGGGAGATGGTGATCGCGCAGACGATTCTCGGTCATAACCCGACGGTGAAGGCGGCACGCGACGCCCGGCTGGAGGGCGACCTGTCGCAGTTGACGCGCATCACCGGCGAGGTGCAGCGCTGCGCGATGATCATGCGGATGACTCCGATCAGCGGCTTGTTTCAGAAGACGGCGCGCCTGGTTCGCGATCTGTCGCGGCGCGCGGCCAAGAATGTGATCTTCGAGATGTCGGGGGAACAGACCGAACTGGACAAGACGATTGCCGAGGAGCTGTCCGATCCGCTGCTGCACATGGTGCGGAATGCGCTCGACCATGGAATCGAAGGGCCGGCGGAACGCATCGCCGCGGGCAAGGGTGCGGAGGCGCATCTCAGGCTGTTTGCGCAGCACCAGGCCGGGCAGATCGTGGTTGGCATCTCCGACGATGGGCGCGGGCTCGATCCGGCAAAGATCCTGAAGAAAGCGGTGGAGCGCGGGCTGGTGAAGGCGGACGCGAATCCCGGCGATAAGGAGATCTATCAACTGATCTTCGAACCGGGTTTTTCTACGGCCGAGAAGATTACCGATATCTCGGGCCGCGGCGTGGGCATGGATGTCGTGCGGAAGCATGTGGAGAAGCTTCGCGGACGTATCGAGATCACATCGGCGATCAATGTGGGCACCACGTTTTATCTTCATCTGCCGCTTACGCTCGCGGTGATCGAAGGCCTGGTGGTGCTTGTGGGAGAGAGCCGTTACATCATCCCCATCTTCTCGATCCATGAGCTGATGCGTCCGACGGCGGAGATCCTGTTTACGGTGAAGGGGCGCGATGAGATGGTGTTGATCCGGGGCGAGCTGCTTCCGATGGTCAGGCTGCACAGCAGGCTTGGGATCGTGCCCAAGACGATGAATCCGTGCGAAGGGCTGCTCATCATCGCGGAGTCGGGGGCTAAGCGGTTTGCGCTGTTTGTCGACGATCTGGTCGGGCGGCAGGAGGTGGTCATCAAGAGCCTGGGAGACACGTTCAAGCAGAACAGCAGCCTGGCCGGGTGCGCTGTGCTGGGCGACGGACGCGTGGGGCTCATTCTCGATATGGCTGGTCTGTACGCCTCAGGGAGCCGGTAGCATGGCGGTCCTTTCCCAGGCGTCCGCGGGAGGCTCCTCGAAGCAGAAGCCGTATGTCACGCCGCGGTTGACCGATGCCGACTTCCGCTACATCTCCAGGCTGGCGTATCGATACTGCGGCCTGGATATCCGCTCCGGAAAGGAGGGGCTGGTACAGAGCCGTCTGGCGAAGCTGATGCGCGGACTGGAGATTGACTCCTTCAAGGAGTATTGCCGGTATCTCGCAGACGACCCCGAAGGCCACGCGCTCAGCGCCATGGTGGATTGTCTTACGACGAATCACACGGGGTTCTTCCGTGAGGAACAGCACTTCCGGTTTCTGGCTTCGACGATCGTTCCGGCGATCGAGCAACGCTCGCAGATCGATATCTGGAGCGCGGCGTGTTCGACCGGCGAGGAGCCGTATTCGCTCGCATTCGCGCTCCTGGAGTACTTCGGAACCCGCGGGAAGAGAGCTCCAGTCGTGCGCATCCTTGCCACGGATATCTCGAACCGGGCATTGGCGATTGCGCGGCGCGCGGTGTATGCGGCGGAGAAGCTGGAGGATGTGCCGCAGGCGATCGTTCAAAAGTACATGCTGCGCGGCGCGGGGGGATCGCAGGGCCTGCTGCGCGTCAAGCCTGAGGTGCGGGAGATGGTCGAGTTTCGCCGGCTCAACCTGATGGAGCCGTTCGACGCAGTGGGCGAGTATCCGCTGATCCTCTGCCGGAACGCGATGATCTACTTCAACGCGGGAACCCAGGAGGAGTTGATCGGGCGATTCCATGCGCGGCTTCAGCCTGGCGGATATTTCTTTGCAGGTCATTCGGAGAGTCTGAACCGGTTGAAGCAGCCTTTGCACTACATCTGTCCTGCGACCTACAGGCGGTCGGGCGAACTGTCGTCGAAGCTCGATGGAGAGAGATGACCACGCTGATTGTCGGTGTAAGCGATGCGAAGCTGAGCCGCGAGAGCTGCGCCAGCCTGGTGACCTACGCCCTGGCCTCGTGTGTCGGCATCTCGATCTACGATCCGGTGGCGGGTGTGGGCGGTCTGCTGCACTACATGCTGCCGGATTCGCGGATCGACTCGGCAAAGGCGAGACATAATCCCTGGATGTTTGCCGACACGGCGATCCCGCAGTTCTTTCAGCAGGCGTACAGGATGGGCGCGGAAAAGTCGCGTCTGCGGGTGGTGGTGGCGGGCGGCGCACAGGTGATTCAGCCGGAGAGCTCGTTCGAGATCGGCAAGAGAAATCAGATTGCGATGCGGCGTATCTTCTGGAGGTCCGGTGTGCTGCTGGACGCGGAGGATGTGGGGGGCCACGATGTTCGAACCCTGCGGCTGGAGATTGGCACAGGACGGTTGATGGTGCGCAGAAACGGCGCGGCAGAACAGGAGCTTTGCTCACAGAGAAGCGCGGGCAGAATGCGAGGGTATCACGATGCGAGCTAGCGAAAGAGATGAAAGACCGGCGGCGATGGACGTCATGATCGTCGACGATTCCCCGGCGATGCGCCGTCTGCTGCGGCGCACCCTGGGGATGTGCCACCTGGAACTGGGTACGGTGGTTGAAGCAGCCGATGGGCAGGAGGCGCTCGATATTCTGCGCGGAATCCACGTGGGTCTGCTTCTGGTCGACGTCAACATGCCGAGGATGGATGGCGTGACGTTGTTGAAGGCGCTTCGGCGGAAGCAGGACATCTGCATGACGCCGGCAGTGATCATTTCGACCGACGGCAGCCGCGAACGGATTGCAGACGCGATGGCCGCCGGCGCAAAGAGCTATGTGTGCAAGCCGTTCCGGCCGGAAGAACTGGAACGCGCAGTGGGCCATGCGCTGGAGGGAAGCCATGTCTGAGAGAGAGCGGCAGGCGCTGCTTCTGGCAACCCTGCGGGATGTCCTGGAGACGAGCTTCTTCGCGGAGATTATAGAAGAGAGCAACACGGAGATACCGCTTGCCGGGCGCTCTGCGATCGCGGCGCGGCTCGACTTTTCGGGTGCGGCGACGGGATCGTTCATGCTGGTCGCAACGCGGGATACGGCCCACGCGCTGGCGCTTGAGTTCATGGGCGAGTCTGCCGAAGAGGCGCGTCCGGAGAGGAGCGGGGGAGCGGGCCGTGACGTGCTTTCGACGGCCGACGCGGAGGTCTTCAAGGAACTGGCCAATATCCTTTGCGGGGCAGTCCTGAGCCGGTTCCGAAGCGAACGCTGCTGCAGCCTGACCCAGCCGGTGGTGTGCTCTGAGGCGGCCATAGCGGGCTGGGGCGGAGCTGCCGCGGCGGAGACCGTCTACTCCGCAGTCCTGCTCGAAGATGGCTTTGTGGCAGGTTATTGGATGCTGGACGGGTCTCATGATCAGGTCTGAGGGACAGGCGCAGAGAAAAGACACGAAGATAAGAGTCCTCATTGTGGACGACTCGGCGATCGTGAGGAAGATGCTGTCTGCATCGCTTTCCAGGGAGTCCGATATTGAAGTCGTGGGTACGGCGCCGGACCCGTTCGTGGCACGGGACAAGATCCTGACGTTGAACCCGGACGTGCTGACGCTGGACATCGAGATGCCGCGCATGGACGGCATTACCTTCCTGCGCAAGCTGATGGCGCATCGTCCGCTTCCGGTTGTGGTGATCAGCTCGTTGAGCGGTCCGGGATGCAGGGCCGGCATTGAAGCCCTGAGAGCGGGGGCGGTCGAGATCATGGGCAAGCCCGCCGGGCCTTACTCGGTGGGTGAGCTGGGAAGCGCGCTCGCAGGCAAGATCCGCATCGCCGCCTGCTCGAACGTGACAGTGCGACGGCCGGTGATCGTTCCCGCTGCCGCTGCCGGAGTCACGGGAGCTGCCACTGAAGGCGAGCATGAGCGCAATGAAGCTGGTCCCGCGCGCAACGAGCTCCCGACGCCCTACGGCCTTGTTGCCATTGGAGCATCCACCGGCGGTGTGGAGGCCATCGGGAGGGTGTTGAGCGCGTTGTCCGGCGAGGTTCCTCCCATCCTGATCACGCAGCATATGCCGCCGCTGTTTACGGCACAATTTGCCGAACGGTTGAATGCCTCCTGCCCATTCGTAGTGAAAGAAGCGGCGCATGGCGACGAGGTGCTGCCGGGCCGCGTCCTGATCGCTCCCGGAGACTTTCACATGCAGGTGGTGCGCACGCCGCGTGGCCTGCACGTTGCGCTCGATCGGGGGCCGGCGGTCTGTTACCAGCGCCCGGCGGTGGATGTGATGTTCGCCTCCGTCGCGCGGGAGAGCCCTGCCGGATCGCTGGGCATTCTACTGACGGGAATGGGATCGGACGGTGCGCGTGGACTGCTGGCGATGCGCCAGTCCGGCAGCCGCACGATCGCCCAGGATGAGAGCAGCTGCGTGGTGTTCGGGATGCCGCGCGAAGCCATCCGCGCCGGGGCGGCCGAGACGACGCTGCCGCTGGATGGAATGGCGCGCGCTATCGCGATGGGGCAAGTATCTCGCCAGTAGGTCGCGCTTCGCAGTGGCGCAACCGGTTCAAGAAACGAGTGTCCACGCCGATACAGCATGAGAGGGAACGCAGGCTTCAGAGGAGGATGAGTGAAAGCACTGATTGTGGACGATTCGGCGATGATGAGGAAGGTAGTCGAAAGGGCGCTGCGGCAGGCAGGGGTGGACCTGACGGAGGTCGTCCAGGCCAATAACGGAGCCGAGGCGCTGACCCTGCTGCGGGAGGCTGCGAGCAGCAACTCCGGCTTCGACCTGATCTTCAGCGACATCAACATGCCGGTGATGGACGGGCTGGAGTTCGTCGAGCAGAGGAAACAGGAAGGACTTGCGCCGGGCGTTCCTGTCGTGATGATTACGACCGAAGGCAGCACGCCGATGGTGATGCGCGCGCTTGCGGCGGGGGCCAAGGGATACATCTGCAAGCCGTTTACGACCGACCAGGTGAAGGCCTGCGTGACGCCGCTGCTGAGTGTGGCTTAGAGCGGCTCAGGGTCTTACGGTACTTCTGGTCTTCTGGTCTTCCGGTCCTCCGCCTTCCGGTCTTCCGGTCAGTGTCGAATCGATTTCGAAACAGGTCGTCGTTATGGTTCGGGCTGGGCGATCAGGCCCGGCAAAGATGGTTCCTACAAGGAGGAACGGGTATGACGGCAGCGATGGAGAGAGAGTTGGAAAATGTCATGATGTCCAAGGTGACGGATGCACTTTACCTGGACCAGGCTGTCGATGAGGTCTTCAGCCTGATGCTGGGCACCGCTGTCGAGCCGGTCGAAGGACAGCTTGAACAGGTTCCCGAGACTGCGATGATGACCGCGATGGTCGGCCTGGCCGGTTCGATCAGTGGGACATGCGCGGTGCTGGTGCGGTCTGAAGCGGCTATCTGCATGGCAAGCTGCATGGCGGGTATGGAGCTGGATTCAGTGGACGAGACCGTGCTGGACGGACTGGGCGAGATCAGCAATATGCTGGCCGGGGCATGGAAGGCGAAGATTCCCGAGTTGAACGTGGCCTGCATGCTTTCGGTGCCGACTGTCGTGACCGGAACGCACTATGTGGTCCATCAGAAGGCGCCCGCGTTTTTGACCGAGAGAAACTATCGTCTGAGGGGACACTTCTTCACCGTCAAGGTCTATGGCGTGATTCACTAGGTCGGTTCTCCAACCGATGGACTCTATACATGATCCCGACCAACGGGAGGGCCATGGCAGCAGATGTTGTCAAGACCGGTATACAAGGCACGAAGTGCCCGCACCACGCGGAGTGGGCCCGTCCGGCAGGACAGCTTTGCGGTGTATTTTTAGCAGAGGGAAATCCGCTGTAGCGGCATGCGAACGGGGTGTCGCTCGGCCGGGCAAAGGCTTACTGGACGATTGCGTCGAAGACGCCCGTCTCGACGGTCCCCGCATGTTTCATCTGCACGAAGATGCGGTAGCGGCCGGGGGAAGGGAAGCCGTAGGGGAAGTCCACCGTGTTTGAGATTGGCTGCTCCTGCATGTCCATCTTCGCGCCGCTTGCGGCTTTGGCGCTCTGGTTTATCGCGTCGGACGCGCCGTTCGTGCTTGCGTCGGCCAGCATGAGCGACGCCATCGCGGCGGAGCCCTCGGGATGGGTATGGGCGAAGACGGTGCCGTCGGTCTTGACGAAGGCGGCGTGGCCGGCCATGCCGAGGTAAGGCTGCATATCGGTTGCAGGCCTGCCATTAGCGTCGAGCAGTTGGAAGCGGAAGGCATAAGCGGTATTGGCGGTGATAGCGGATGGCCGGTCCCACACCATGACGTAGCCGTCCGGAAGCTTCCAGGCGCTGCCGAGTTGTCCCTGGCTGAGCGGCTGCGGATAGGCGGCTGCATCCTCGGAGCCGAGCGGCCCCCCGCGCATTTCGGCCGGGACGGTTATCTTCGCAACGAGAGTTTCGGGGAAGCCGTTGGCGTGGACGACATCGCCGTAGAGGGCATACTGGCCGGGAGGCATGGCGGGCAGCGACATGCGGAAGTGGTGCTTGTCGACGAGGACGGGGTGAAGGTGAAAGGCGGCGTCCATATCGGGTTCGCGGATGGCGTAGAGATGCATCAGATGGCCGTGGTCGGGGAGGAAGTCCTTGTTGGAGCGGGAGCTGCCGGACTGTCTCGAATCGCCGGCGAGGACGTTGAGGTCGAGGACGTTGCCGGAGAGCGAAGCGTCGACCCTGAGCGGCCGGAAGACATCGAGCGAGTAGCTGGCCGCCTCGACGTTCCACCATCTGGCTCCGCCCCAGAGCATCAGCCCCATCAGCGCGAGGCTGGCCGCGGTGGCGAACGCAGCACGGCGCTTGCTGCCGGCGGACGGGGTCGCGCCGGGCGCGAGGCGTGCGTCGCGAACTGAAGCCGCCACGACGCCTGCCATGCTGAGCACCAGGAAGAGACCAAGGGCAGCGAGCACAAGGCCGAGTCCGCGCTGCATCTTGAGGGTGGAGAGCGCGATGGCTGGAACGGGCACCGAGGTGGTTTGTCTTCCGGCAGATCCGTCGATCTCGAACCGCACCTGCCATGAGCCCGAGGCCATCAGCCAGAGATTGCCGGTGAAGAAGTTCGGGTCGGCGGCGGAGGCGGCCATGGGGTCGGAGGTGGGCGGATGCTTGGAGGCCTCGCCCGTAAGAGGAAGCGGGGTAATGTGGATGCCGCGGATGGCTGCGCCGCTTGAGCGCACCTCGATGTTGGCTACGCCGGGAATGACGGTCGGCATGCGGATGGTGACGAAGAGAGTGTAGGGGCCTGCCGTGACCTGCTCGAAGACGTCCTTGCTGCCGACGTGCGCATGGGCGGGGCGCGCAGCCGAAAAGAGGGTCAGCAGCAGGAGAAGAATCGGCCAGAGTCTTGCGTGTCTGGTTTGTCTGATGTTCACCGCTGCACGCTTCTCATCCAGCGGCCGAAGCTGAGGCCGATCCAGGTGCCGATGGAGGCGTAGATGGAGGCGCGCAGGAGGCCGGCGAACAGCGCGAGGCCACTGTCAGGCTGGAAGAAGATGCGCAGGCGGTCGAGGCCGTTGGGACGCGAGTTGTAGTCGAAGTACATGGTGCCGAAGAAGCGGTTCTGGCTTGCTTTGGAGAGAAGAAAGCTCGCGAAGGGCCACTCGACGATGGTGAGAACGGCGATGAAGAGGAAGCCTGAGACCAGCGCGATCTTCCACGGCTTCCACGAGCGGGTGCGCTGCCATAACAGGTCGAGGGCGATCGCGGGTACGAAGAGGAGAACAGGAAACTTCGCGGGCACCATGTGGGTCACGGGAAAGTACACGGGACCGAGCTTGGGTTGTGCCGGGAACAGGGGCAGGATGAGAATCTCGCCGATGGCGAAGAGCATGTACACCGTGGCGGCCGAGGTTGCGGCCCAGCGATGCCGCGCGGCCTGCGAGAGCATCGCGAGGACCAGCGGGATAGCAATGCCGAGCGCGACGTAGGCGCTGGCGGAGTGGAGTTTTACGTCCCAGGTGTACTCCATCAGAAAGAACATCTGGCCGCCGACGATCAGGCCACCGATATAGAGGAAGAGGCGCTGGAGAGTCCTGAAGGTACGCTCGCTGTTCTGACCGGTGTCGGTTGCGGCGCGGTTCATGGCGGCGAGGATCAGAAAAAGAACACCGATGCCGACGGCACGAATGCCGAGAATCAGAAGCGTGTGGGGCGGGCTGACGATCCTGACGTCGAGCCCGTAGGCGGCGTGCCACCAGTTGTCGAAGGGCGCGGAGGTGAGCATCGCGATGCCGCCCCACGCGGCGATGAAGGCTCCGAGCGGCGCGCGGAAGCCGAGGACGTTGACCGATGCGCCCTTGAGCTCAGCGGAGCGGCCGAAGGTGGTGAGCAGGATCAAATAAGCGCAGATCACAGCGGCCAGGATTCCGCAGGCGTAGATCGCCATGTGGGCGGGCGTCCAGAAGGTGTCGCGCCCGATGGACCGGTGCCAGGAGACGTCCCACGCGCCGCCGACCGAGGCCGACGTAACCGCGAGCGCGCCGCACCAGATGGTCCAGGGCACGGTTGCTCCCTGCGAATACGTGCCGGCTGCGGTCGCGGGTCGAAGCTGGTCGGCGGCAAGAGTGTGAGTGGCCATACGAGTTTCAGCACCCCTCGGAATCTGAGCCCGATTCTATACCGCAGGCCGCGAGTAAGCGCGGTTTACGCTACGCTCTCGACCACCGCGCGTGTCTCCTCCGGATTGGGCAGAGTCAATGGGGGTATCGGCTGCGGCCCCGCAATCTTCTTCTGATATGTGCATGGCGGCGTGGTCGGCTCCTCGTCGGACGCACCCTTTTTCTTGCGCCGCTTCGGCAGCGCTTCACGGTTGTTCGGGCAGACGAGGTAGGTTCCTTTGTCGTTGGCCACCTCGAGGACGTAGGCGCTGTCGCACTTCGGGCAGACCTGGTTCACCAGCTTCAGGTTCGAGGCGAAGTCGCACTTGGGGTAGTTCACGCAGCCGTAGAAGAGGTCGCCGCGCTTGGTCTTGCGCACGGCGATGTCGCCGCCGTCCTTGGGGCACTTCACATCGAGCAGCTCCTGCTTGATGTACTTGCACTTCGGATAGCCGCTGCAACTGATGAACTCACCGTATTGTCCGTTGCGCAGCAGCAAGGGCTTGCCGCACTTGGGGCAGGCTTCTTCGAGCTGCACCGGAGGCTTCTGCTGCACCTTCTGGTTGAGCTTGCGGATGGTCTTGCAGGGAGGATCTTCGTTGTAGCCGGGGCAGGCCATGAAGGGACCCCAGGGGCCGTTGCGCAGCACCATCACGCGGCCGCAGTTGTCGCAAAACTCCTCTTCGGCAATCTCGTCCGCACCGGGCGCGCTCAGGTCCGGCTTGGCGGCGAAGTTCTCCTTGGTGAAGTCGCAGCTCACCGGCTCGACCGTGACCTTCTTGCCCTCTGCCGCTGCTTCGCGGATGGCCGACGCCATCTCCTTCGCGTCGTCTACTTCCTTCGAATACTCGGTGACGTCTTCTGTCGTAGCCTTGACGATCATCGGGTAGCCGAATGCGGCGGTGATCTTCTTCGTTACCGCCTTGGGGTCCTTCTTCCACGGCCCTGCGGCGACTGTGATCGGCTTAATCCTGGTGAAGTTGCTGCACGAATAGAAGCTG
Organism: Edaphobacter sp.; assembly: GCA_965277575.1. Taxonomy (GTDB): domain Bacteria; phylum Acidobacteriota; class Terriglobia; order Terriglobales; family Acidobacteriaceae; genus Edaphobacter. The sequence goes on along the minus strand of CBDIDK010000002.1, from coordinate 255,887 downwards.
CCGAACTTGCCCCACTTCAGGATCAGCGGGCTGCCGCAGTTGTCGCAGGTTTCGTCGGTCTTCTGCTCCATTCGCTTGATGTCTTCCATGTTGGTGCTGGCGACGAGCAACTCTTTTTCGAAGTGGTCGTAGAAGCCGCTCAGCAGATCGGTCCACCGCTCCTGGCCATCTTCCACCGCGTCCAGTTCGCCTTCGAGCGTGGCGGTATATTGCGGATCGAAGATATAGGGGAAGTTTTTTACGAGCAGACCCGTGACGACCGTGCCGATCTCGGTGGGCACAAACTTCGCGCCGATCTTCTTGACGTAGTCGCGGTCCTGGATGGTGTTGATGATCGACGCATAGGTCGAAGGCCGGCCGATGCCGCGCTCCTCCAGCACCTTCACCAGCGACGCTTCGTTGTAGCGTGGCGGGGGTTCGGTCGCCTTCTGCTGCGGGTCGAGCTTCGTCAATTCAAGCGCCTGGCCTTGGTTCAGATCGGGCAGCCGGCGCTCGGCGGCCTCATCCTGCGCTCCACCGTCCGGCGTTTCGCCCTGTTGATCCGATGCCTGCCGGGCCAGCTTTTCGACCGCGGCCTGCTCTTCCTTGCTTGCCTTGTCTTTAGCTGCCTGGCGCGCCCGCTTGTCCTCTTCTTCGAACTTCAGGAAGCCTTCGAACTTCAGCACGCTGCCGCTCACGCGAAAGTCATAGGTGTGCTTTGCCTTCGCGGCTACGTCTACGGTCGTCTGGTCGAAGATGGCGGGCGTCATCTGGCTGGAGACGAATCTCTGCCAGATGAGGCGGTAGAGCCGGAACTGCTCGTCCGAGAGGTTCTTCCGGATCGACTCCGGCGTAAACCTGACGTTGGTGGGGCGAATAGCTTCGTGCGCGTCCTGGGCCTGCGCCTGCTTCTTGCCCACGTACTCGTTGGCCTTGGCCGGCAGGTAGGCAGCGCCGAGCTTGCCAATGAATTCGCGCGCATCCTGGATCGCATCCGCACTGACGCGAGTGGAGTCGGTGCGCATGTAGGTGATCAGTCCAACCGTGCCTTCGCTTCCAATCTCCACGCCCTCGTACAGGCGCTGCGCGACGCCCATGGTCCGGCGCACGTTGAAGCCGAGGCGTCCGGCGGCATCCTGCTGGAGCTTGCTGGTGGTGTAGGGAGCCTGCGGATTGCGCTTCCGCTCTTTTTTCTCGACGCTGCGCACAGTCCACTTCGCGCCATGCAATTGTTCGACGACCTCATCGACCGCTTCTTTATCGGGTAGCGCGTTCGCGAGGAACTGCTCCTTGCCTTCCTTGTCCACGCCGTTGGCGACGCGGATCGGCTTGCCTTCGATGCTGACCATGCGCGCCGTAAACTCCTGCACGTTCTTGCCCGGCTTCAAGCCGGCATCAGGCGTCAACAAAGCATCGATGGTCCAGTATTCAACGGGGTTGAAGCTGTTGATCTCCAGCTCGCGCTCGACGATCAGGCGAAGAGCGACCGTCTGGACGCGTCCTGCCGAAAGCCCGCGCCGCACCTTGTCCCACAGCAGCGGCGACACCTGATAGCCAACCAGGCGATCGAGCACACGCCGGGTCTGCTGGGCATCGACCAGGTTCTCATCCACATCCCGCGCGTTCAGGAACGCAGCCTGCACGGCCTTTTTCGTGATCTCGTTGAAGGTCACGCGCCGGATCTTCGACTTGTCCTTCACGACCGGCAGCAGTTGCATCGAGAGATGCGCGGCAATCGCCTCGCCTTCGCGGTCCGGGTCGGGCGCAAGATAGACCATGTCCGCCTTTGCCGCCAGCTTCTTCAGCCGCTCCACAATCTTTTCTTTCCCCGGAGACACGATCAGCGTCGGCTCAAACGTCCGCCGCTTCAACTCCACGCCGATGTCGTTCTTCGGCAGGTCCATGATGTGCCCGATCGAAGCCTCCACCACGTAATCGCTGCCGAGATATTTATTGATCGTCTTCGCCTTCGCGGGCGATTCCACGATCACAAGTGATTTACCCATGTATTCCCTTCATCCACCAGAACGCATCGCCGCAGCAGATGGTTCCACACTTCCTTATTCCATTGCGAACCTAACACGGTTTTCGTAAACGCGTCATCTCGAACCTGCTGCCAGACTGTTTTTAGACTGACGAAGACAACCTTAGAAGGTCACGTGTTCCCGGTGTTTATCAACAGCGCGCGGCATTGGAAAAAGCGGCAGCTAAGCCTTGGCGCCCGCTGCACTTCCACCTGTTTGCGAGGCCACCCGCGTCTGCCGGAGATATTCGTCGTGCTGCACACGAGTTAGAACGCACGCACATAATTCTTGCCTGGCATCTGTCTCACGCGCCCTGCAAGCTCCAGTTCGAACAGCGCCGCGAAGATCTCAGCCGACCCCAACTTCCCCTCAAGCTGCTCGATCAGATCATCCAACTGGGTCGATTCGTCGTGCCGCAGCCGTTCGAAGACGAGCCGCTCATGTTCCGGCAAAAGTGTGTCGTTAAACAGAGATGCGGTGCCCCCGGCTTTCGATTCACCCGGCTCCTTCGCCATCCGCTCCTCTTCGAGCGCCTTCCGAATCTCCGACGGCAGGTCCTCCCACACGTCCTCCCAGGTCGCGGTCAGCTTGGCGCCCTGCTTGATCAGTGTGTTCGGCCCCCACGCATTCTTGTTGGTCACGTTGCCGGGGACGGCGTACACATCTCGATTCTGCTCCATCGCGCAGCGTGCCGTGATGCGCGTGCCGCTGTACTCGGCCGCCTCGATCACCAGCACGCCGACGCTCATCCCGCTCAGGATCCGGTTGCGGATGGGAAAGTTCTGCGGCGCGGGAAATGTCCCCAGCCGATACTCGCTCACAATCGTCCCACCGGTTGCAACGATGCTCTCCGCCAGCTTCTTGTTCCCCTTCGGGTAGATCACATCGATGCCCGTGCCCCAGACCGCGACCGTCTTTCCTCCGGCATCGATCGCGCCTTTGTGCGCCGCCGAATCCACGCCGCGCGCCATGCCGCTCAGGATTACCAGCCCCCGGTTCGCCAGGTCGCGCGACAACAGCTCCGCCATGCCAGCGCCATAGGGCGAAGGCTGCCGCGTGCCCACGACCGCGATCCCGGGGCGCGCCAGCAGCTCGACATTTCCGCGAACCCAGAGCACCGCCGGCGGATCGTAGATCTCCCGCAGCCGCTCCGGATAGGCTGCATCTTCCGGCGTCACTATGCGGCCGCCAGCCTCGGCGACGCGCTTGACCTCATCCTCTGCCGCCGCCCACGCCTTACCTTCAAAGACGAACTGAGCCGACTGCGCGGGCAGCCCCAGGCCTTCCAACTCCGTCAGGGACGTGTCCGATAGCCGCTCCGCCGCGCCCAGCCGGTTCATCGCCTTCCATATTCGCGTCGGGCCCATGCCCGGCGTCAGGGTCAGCGCCATCCATGCGAGGGCTGCCCTGTCCAACCGCTCACCCTGCAACGGCTCCATTGCGCTGAACGTATTCATCTCTCTCCGTCGGACTTGAATTTCACCGGGCACCCGCTCGAACCGTGTCGAAGCGCCGATATCCGCTGGAGACTATCACGCCAGATTTTGCTGTCAATCACCCGTCCGCTCTGGCTCGCAGCGGTTGCACTCCATCCACGTCCCGATCCGCTCTGCCCGGCCTGCCTCGGTCAGCACCCAGTCCCGTATCGTCCACGGCGGATCGTGCCGCACATGCCGGCTGTGGCCGCACTCCAGCCGGGCCACCCAATGCATCTGTTCATCCTGATAGAAGTCCGCCACCCGCCTCTGCATCGCACACCACCTCAGCACATCCAATACTCTAGTGTCTTGAGCAGCTCAGCTAAATCTTCGTTGCTCCGCGTTGCCGCGATCAGCTTCCTCAATCCCGCTCCCCTGATGTGGGACTTCGAGCACGCGCCTCGAGCGGCGGAGCTGGGGGCGCGCTATAAGCTTCATGCCACACAGCCCTCGGTGTGCGCCGCTGAATTGCTCTCCGGCCGCGCCGATCTTGGCCTGATCCCCATCGCCGCGCTGACGCCTGAGCTGGCCATCGTGCCCGGCTCTGCAATCGCGTCGCTCGACCGGGTCCGCTCCATTCAACTCATCATCAAAAGGCCGTACAGCCTTGAAACCGTCCGCACCGTCGCCGCTGATACGGCCTCGCGCAGCTCGCTCACGTACGCGGAGATCCTCTTCCGCAGGTTCTCCGGCAACCATCCGGCCTTTCTTCCCGCGCCGGCGAACCCCATCGCCATGTTGCAGCAGGCCGACGCCGCGATCCTGATCGGCGACCCCGCCCTGTTAGCGCTCGAAGCCCGTGAAGAAATCGAGGCCGCAGCCGGTCCCTGCCTGTGGCTCGACGTAGCCCACGAGTGGCATACACGCACCGGCCTGCCCTGGGTCGCAGCCGTCTGGGCCGTGCGTCCCGGGATATTCAGCAGCTTCAGCACTACGCCCGCTCAACTGGCCGAAGACCTCAACCGATCGCGGGACCACGGGCTGGCCAACATCGACGTGCTCGTCCAGGAATGGACACCCCGCATCGCGATCCCCCGCGGTACCATCCGGAGCTACCTCTCCTCTAACATCCACTACGTCCTGGACAGCGATTGTATCCGCGCCTTGGAACTGTTCCGCCGATATGCCGCCGAGGCCGGCGTACTTCCACGTCTACCCGATCTTCGCTTTCTGTAGCAACTTCTTTCGCGTACCATCTGTCTCCAGGAATTGGCAATCAAAACGCGACTTAGGATCACCCATGCGCGTCTTATCCAACATGAAGCTCACTGCAGTTGCCTCCACACTGATGAGAAATCTCGCGGCAGCTGCGCCCCGAGCCGCACATCGCGGCCACAGGAGCCCCCTCCTGCATCTGCTCTTCAGCTTCGGACTCTTCGGCGTCTTCCTGGTCTCGATCGTGGACAGCTCCTTCGTCCCGCTGCCCGTGCCCGGCGTCACGGACATCATGATCGTTCTGCTCGCCGCCGAGCATCACAGTTGGATTCTGCTGATTCTGCTTGCCACGGCAGGCTCGGCGCTTGGAGGATACTTCAGCTACCAGGTCGGTCAGTCGGGTGGCATGGCCTTCATCGAAAAACACATCCCGCCCCGCATCTTCAAGCGGGTCTGCGACTGGATGGAGAATCACGCCATCCTCTCGGTGGCGCTCCCCGCGGTGCTGCCGCCGCCCATGCCGCTTAGTCCGTTTGTTCTTGCCGCGGGCGCCTTGCACATGCCGCGCAAGAAATTCATGATGACCTTCACGATCAGCCGGGCCCTGCGCCACGCGGTCGCGGCATGGCTGGGCATCCTGTATGGCCGGCACATCCTTCACCTGTGGAACAAGCTCTCCGCGAAGTACGCGGCCCCTGTCCTGATCGCGATCTGGGTGATCATTTTCGTCAGTTGCGGCATCGCCTTCTGGAAGCTGTACAAGACCTCACGCATCGTGGCAGGCCAGGGCCAATCCACTGCAAACAAGCCGAGCAACCCGGCGCCAAGCGCGGCGAGCTGATTGAGCGGGGCGACCCGGTCGCGCTCACGAAGCCTACATCTCCCACTGCAACAACGTCGCGCCCACCGTGAATCCCGCGCCCACGCTGGCCAGCAGAACCAGGCCGCCTTTCTTCAGGCGATTTTCCTCGAGCGCCGTCTGCATCGCCATGGGGATGGTCGCGGCCGTCGTGTTGCCGAACCGGTCGATGTTGATCACCACCGACTCCTCCGGCAAGCCCAGCCGCTCCGCCGTCGACAGGATGATGCGCTTGTTCGCCTGGTGCGGGATAAAGCAACTCAGGTCTTTGCCGGTTAAGCCGTTGCGCGCGAGCACCGTCTCGGCCGCCTCGGCCATCTTGCGCACGGCGAATTTATAGACCGCCTGGCCATCCTGGTGAACGTAGTGCATCTTTGCCGCGACGGTTTCCACGGTGGGAGGATGCAGGCTTCCGCCTCCGGGCATATTCAGGGCGGCCGCACCGGAGCCGTCGATCTCGTGCCAGTAGTCGATCAGGCCGACCTCATCTCCTTCGCACGGCTCCAGCAGCACCGCGCCTGCGCCATCGCCGAAGATGACGCAGGTTGCCCGGTCGGTGTAGTCGATGATCGAGCTCATCACATCGGCGCCGATCACCAGAACCTTCTTGTGCATGCCGCTTTCGACCAGCTTCGCCCCGACCTGTAGCGCGTAGGGAAAGCCCGAGCAGGCAGCCGAGAGATCGAACCCCCACGCTCCCTTCGCTCCCAGCCGGTCCTGCACAAGGCAGGCGGTGGCCGGGAAGAACATGTCCGGAGTCACCGTGGCGACGATAATCACCTCCACTTCGCTCGCATCGAGGCCGCGAACCTCCAGGCACCGCAGCGCCGCCTGCACAGCCAGATCGCTGGTCGCAACGCCGGGTTCGACGATGTGCCGCTCGCGGATGCCTGTGCGCTCGGTAATCCACTCATCATTGGTCGCCACCATCTTTTCGAGGTCGGCATTGGTCAGCAGACGAGGTGGCACGTAGGTTCCTACAGAACTGATCTTGGCTCTTACCCGGGCGTGCGGCTTCAACAACAGACTCAAACTCTCACCTCGTAGCTCTCGATACACAATACAAAACTATTACAAAGGAGCACGCATTCATACAGAGGTGATTTATCCTTCGAAATCGGCCGGACATCGTCAACCTGAAGACTCTGGACCATGGACGCTTCAGAAGCCGTAAAAGACACAGCCTTCTGCGCGTCGAGCACATGCATGCCTCGATCGTGGCCAAATTTCATAGATTTAAGGTGGTGATGTATTGGATGGAGGGAGTCAGTGCACCGGGCGACCTACTGCGCCCGTAATGACCCGTTACCGTTGCTTCCTTCCGGACCTGGCGGGGTTGGCGGGATTACGTCGCGTAGGACCCGGTACAAGACAATCTTACCATCTTCGCCGGGATCGTTTGCCGGGTCTTTCGTAGTCAGCTTCATCCCTCCAAACCTCGTGTCCCTTCCTGCGTGGATGTGAAACTTGCCCCACCTGCCGCGTCACGTTAGCCTAGTTCCCATGCTTGTACGGCTCGCGCTCGCTGCGCTCCTGATTCCCGCCTTGCTTCGCGCCCAGGATGTCCATGTTCGCGTCTCTCCCGACGTAAAGACCGGCATCGAGAGCACGACCGAGTACCCGACCATCCAGATGGCCATGGATCACCACCCCTTCGCAGGCGTTGGCCACGACGGGAAGCCCGGCCGCGTATTTATTGAGATATCTCCCGGCACCTATCACGAGCGCGTCATCGTGACCCAGAACCACGCCAACATCACCTTGCTCGGCATGGGCAAGTCGCCACAGGACGTCGTCATCACCAACAGCCTCAACGCGAAGCAGGCTGGAGGCACCTTCTTCACCGAGACCCTCGAAATCAACGGCACCGGCTTCGAAGCGGATAACCTCACCTTCGAGAACACCGCCGGAAACACCGGACAAGCCGTCGCCGTAGCCGATCGCGCCGACCGCTCCATCTTCAAACACTGCCGCTTCCTCGGCCACCAGGACACCCTCTTCGCCGACTATGGCCGCCAGTACTACGTCGACTCCTACATCGAAGGCGGCGTCGACTTCATCTTCGGCAACGCCGCCGCCGTCTTCGACCGGACCGAACTCCACGCCAACGGCCCCGGCTATCTCACCGCGCAGTCCCGCACCTCCCCCGATCAAACCACCGGGTACGTCATCCTCAACAGCAAGGTCACAAGCAGCATCGATCATGAAGTCGCCCCCATCAGCGCCAGCGCCAGCTTTGCCGGAGCGCGCTCGATCGCCTCCGCCAAAGGAACCGTGGGGCTCGGGCGGCCCTGGCGTCCCTGGTCCCGCGTCGTCTATATCGATACCGAACTCCCCGCCGACCTCAACCCGGCGGGTTGGAATAACTGGAACAATCCCGCCAACGAAAAGACTGCCTTCTATGCGGAATTCAACAGCACCGGCCCCGGCGCAAGCCCCGCAGCCCGCGTTCCGTGGTCGCATCAGCTCAAACGCTCCGAGGTCGGGCCATTTCTGCCCGCGAAGTTCCTCGCAGGCGCAGACCACTGGAACCCCGAAGCCGAAGCGGCAAAGCTCCCATGAACATCGCTCCGGTCTCGAAACCCCTGAAAACACAATAAATTGGTAGAATGAGAGGCTGTGACTTCTCCCGCTATTCTCGACGACATGAGCCTCGAAACCCCTGTCCTCGAAACTCCTACAAGGAAGCGCCCCAAGGTAGGCTTCGTCTCTCTCGGCTGCCCCAAGAACCTCGTCGACTCCGAGGTGATGATGGGCCTGCTCCACCACAGCGGAGCCGAGTTGACCCCGCGCGCCGAAGACGCCGAGATCATCGTCATCAACACCTGCAGCTTCATCGACTCCGCCAAGCAGGAGTCGGTCAACACCATCCTCGAGATGGTCCAGCACAAGCGGCAGAACGGCGGAAAAGCCCAGCGCATCGTCGTCGCCGGCTGCCTTGTGGAGCGCTACCGCGACGAGATCCAGAAGAACATCCCCGAGGTCGACGCAGTCGTGGGCACCGGCGAACTCGAAGCTATCCTGAGCGCCGCCGGTCTCACTCCGAGCGGCCATGCGCAGAGCGACTCCGTCTTCAACATCCTTCCGCAGTCCCAGATCTCCCGTGCTCCCAGCGCCGTCCACCAGCACTCCCACCCCACCGAACAAGGCGCACAGTTGCAGTCGGAGCAGGAGCTTTCTACTCCCTACTCCCTACGCGCTACACCCTCGCCGTCCCGCCCCGAAGGCGACCTCCGCCAGCAACAAGGCCGCTTCTCCCGCGAAGCCTGGGACGGCGCCACCGCCGCCCTCCCCGAGTACCTTTACAGCGACGAGACCCCGCGCATCCTCACCACCCCCCGCGCCAGCGCCTACATCAAGATCGCCGAAGGCTGCGACCATCCATGCAGCTTCTGCATCATCCCGCAGCTTCGCGGCAAGTTCCGCTCCCGCCGCATGTCGTCGATCGTCGCCGAGGCCGAAAACCTCATCGCCCAGGGCGTACGCGAGATCACCCTCATCGGCCAGGACACCACCTGCTACGGCGAAGACCTGGGCCTCACCGACGGCCTCGCCCAACTGCTCGACGCCCTTGCCGTGCTGCCCGGCCTGCGCTGGCTGCGCTTCCTCTACACCTATCCCAACAAGGTCACCACGCGCCTGCTCGAGACCATGGCGAAGCACGACACCATAGCCAGATACCTCGATGTCCCGCTCCAGCACGCCTCCGCCTCTGTCCTCAAAACCATGAAGCGCGGTGGCAATGCGCAGATCTTCCTCGACCTCATCGCCAAGGCTCGCCGCATCGTTCCCGGCATCGTCATCCGCACCAGCTTCATCGTCGGCTTCCCCGGCGAGACCGAGGCCGACTACAACGAGCTCGAAGCCTTCATCCGGGCGGCGAAGATCGACTGGCTCGGCGTCTTCACCTACTCCGACGAAGAGGGGGCGGCTGCCTTCAACTTCGCCGACGAACTCAAGGTCCCGAGCCGCACCATCCAGGCCCGCCGCCGCAAGCTGATGAAGCTCCAGCAGAAGATCAGCACCAGATCCAAGGCCGACTGGATTGGCCGCGAGATCGATCTCCTCGTCGAAGGCGAATCGGAAGAGACCGAGTTGCTTTGGCAGGGCCGCACCGCGCTCCACGCCCCCGAGATCGACGGCAAGGTCCTGATCAACGACTTCGGCCCCCACGAGACGCTCGTCCCCGGCACCTTCTACCGCGCCGAGATCACCGAGTCCCACGACTACGACGTCGTCGCCCGCATCCTCGATTAAATCCGCCTCTACGGCGAGGCGACGACCTCCAGCAGCATATCGTCGCCATCCCGCACCAGAAGCCTCTTCCCTGTGCACGTCAGCGTGATCACTCCGCCGGACGACTCCAGCGAAGACCCTTCTTCAAATCCATACAGGCCGGATGCCGTAGTTGAAAACACCCCCATGGCGCGCTGCAGAGCAGGGCCGCCTCCTGTGGGTGGTGCGGTTGGCAGGCTGTACACGCCGAAGTAGTCCGCGTTCCCCACCTTCTGCGTAGTGTGGCCGACAACCTCTCCGATCCATCCCGACCTCACCACCAGGTCTCCTCCTACCTGCGCGGTTGTCCAGCTCGCCTCGCTGGGATTTCCCCTGTCCGCTCCGCCGTTCGTGGGCAGGAAGGTGTCATCCACCTGGGTGAAGTTAGCGATCGCGATTGCCTTCGTCGCTACCGGGACAGTCTGCTTCCGGTAGCGCAGTTGGGTGAATCGAAACATCAGCGTCGCCGGATGCGCAACAGTCCCGTCACCTGCGGTTGAGGCCACAACCTCGCCATCCAACTCCGCGCCACGGGCGAGATACGCGTGCTCGCCCACCGGAACCCGCTGCGTCGTCCTCACCGTGATCCTGGTCCCAGCCTTGACCTTCCCAGCGCGAAGCGACCGGCCGATCCGCACCGGCAAAGTAACGCCAGCAGGCAAAGGCTTCAACTCGGATACCGCAATGCTCTTCTGCGCCCGGGCGGAGACACCGGCGAAGAGAAGCATAAACGCCAGCAAGCGACTGCTCCTGAGAGCCACACTCGTCATCTGCAGCCGGGTATTGCACTGTCGCATAGATCCCCCCCTACTTGGATGCAATGTCGGGAGATTGGGGTTATACTGTAACTATTCTTAGTTACAGGGAGGGCGCGGATTTCAAAGCGCGAAAAGCTACTCAAGCGGCTCGCATCCTGCCCGAATGACTTCACTTGGGCTGAACTGGTTTCGCTTTTGACGAGCTTGTCGTTCGATTTGGAGAAGTCCTCCGGATCGGGTCGCAAGTTCATCCACCCTGCGACCGAAGCGACTCTCTTCATTCATGAACCGCACCCATCCAAGGTATTGAAGTCCTACCAGGTGCACGATGCCATTCAATTTCTGAAAAGGGAGGGGATACTCAAATGAATCAAACCTTGCAATATCGCGAATACGACGGCTCTGTCCTTTATAGTGCCGATGACAAGATGCTCCACGGACACGTCTTGGGCATTCGCGACATGATCAGCTATGGCGGCACCAACGTTCGCTCGCTTGAGAAAAACTTTCGCGAGGCTGTAGATGAATACCTCGAACTCTGTGCCGCAAGGGGAAAGACACCCAACGCCCCGTTCAAGGGCAGCTTCAACGTCCGCCTCACCCCAGACCTGCACAAGCGCGCCGCCCTCTACGCGGAAGAGCATAGCCTCAAGCTGAATGCAGTCGTCCAGGATGCGCTTCAGGAATACCTCACCCACGCAGAATAATCCCGAGCAGGAATCGCACCATGACCACACCTAAAGCCCTCTTTTGTCCCACCTGCCGCAACGTCGTCCTCGCCACCGGCGCCGACTTCCCCTTCTGCTCCGAGCGCTGCCGTATCCTCGACCTCGGCAAGTGGGCCAGCGGCGACTACAAGATCTCCTCGCCCATCCAGGACCCCGACCTGCTCGAAGAACTTGCCCGCTCCAACAAGCACAATCGCCAGAACGACGACGACTAGCCACAAAACCGGGTGCCCCATATCTCGATTCTGAGATGGGTGCATCGAGCGCAGCTCGACCTTCTTCTTACCGAGCACCCGGAAAGCTCAAACTAGAACATCTGGAAGGATTCTTCCGGTCCAAACATGTAAACTTTCGAAGTGCCTGCGGGCCAGAAGACCTACCATGGCCAACCAGGCACCCCTCGACAAACTTCCGGCGAAACGAACCCTCTGGGCCTGGGCCGTCGGCACCTTCTTCGGTGTGGGCCTGCTGAAGCCCGGCCCCGGCACCTACGGCAGCATCTCCGCCGTGCTCCTCTGGTACGCCGCCGCCCACGCCCTGCACCCCACCCCCGCCGCCCTCGCTATCGGCACTGCCATCGCCGCACTCCTCGCCACCCTGATCGGTATTCCGGCCGCCACCATCGTCGCCCGCGAATCCGGCCGCGAAGACCCCGGCCATGTCGTCATCGATGAGGTAGCCGGCCAACTCATCGCCCTCGTTGCCATCCCCGCCGACTGGCGCCACGCCGCGCTCTCGCTCCTCCTCTTCCGCTTCTTCGACATTCTCAAGCCACCGCCGGTGCGCCAGTTGGAGCGCCTGCATGGCGGCACCGGCATCATGCTCGACGATGTAGGCGCGGGCCTCCTCGCCCTGGCCGTCGCCCAGCTCCTCCTCCTCCGCTTCTAGCCCGAAGGGGTGAAAGGCGTAACGGTGATCGAAAGGATAAGAGCGGATCAGAGAGGACGTCAGACATATCATCCTGCCAGCAAGCGTCCTGCCAGTAAGCGTCGCAATCCGCTCTTATCCGCTTTTTATCCCCCTTATCCCCGTTAAGCCTTTATTACGGGATGCCCGGAGTTGCGCTCACCCCCGCGCCCGGCTACGCTAAACCCAGCCTATGACCTCCCTGCGCTCTCTCTTGACCTCCGACAAGCCCGATGCTCCCCACCCGCATCTCACACGCGTTACCCCGGCTGCCGCCATGCCCGGCGGAGAGGTCGAAGTTCATGGCGACCATCTTGAGCCGCAGACCGCCACGATCCCCCGCGCCACTATCGGCGATGTCGCGGCCCCGGTCATCCTCAGCCGCCCCACCCGCGCCACCATTCAGGTTCCCGAGGGCACCATTACGGGCGACCTCGTCATGCATCGCCCAGACGCATACCGCCAGGACACTGCCAGCAATCCCCTGAACCTTCGCGTTGCCGTACCCATGGCCGAAAACCTGCATCCTGTCGCCAACCCCGCGGTCGATGCCGACGGCAACGTCTACGCTACCGTCTCGGGCCCGCGCGGCCAGGCCGTCCCTGTGTCCGTCTTCCAGATCCAGCGCGACTTCCAGATCCGCCCCTTCGTCCGCGACCTGCTCAACGCAACCGGGCTCGCCTTCGACGCCGAAGGTTTTCTCTATGCCAGCTCCCGCGCGGAAGGAACGGTCTACCGCATCTCCCCCGACGGGATTCTCTCCACCTACGCCGAAGGCATGGGCGTCGCCACCGGCATCGCCTTCGATCGCGAGGGCAACCTCTTCGTCGGCGACCGCTCCGGCACCATCTTCAAGATTGCCCGCGGGGACGGGCAGGGAAGCGGGGGCGAGACCTTCGTCTATGCCACCCTCGAACCCTCGGTCGCCGCCTACCACCTCGCCTTCAACGACGCCGGCACGCTCTTCGTCACCGGCCCTACGACCTCATCGAACCAGGCCATCCACGCCATCGATCGCGACGGCAATACCACTGTCTTCTACCAGGGGCTGGGCCGGGCACAGGGGATGGCGTTCGACGTGGACGACAACCTCTATGTCGCGGCCAGTCTCAATGGCCAGCGCGGCATCATCCGCATCGACCCGCGCCACAACGCCACGGTAGCGGTCTCGGGCAACAATCTGGTCGGCCTCGCCTTTCTCGACGACGGCTGCGCTGCCCTTGCCACCCGCGACGCCCTTTACCACGTCGCGTTAGACATCGAAGGCCGCAAACTCTTCTGACCAGCCAAGGCTGAACCGACCTGTCGAGACAAACGAAAGCGGCGAGAGGAGAAAACCTCTCGCCGCTTCAATTTGCACTTGCTTTTACTACGATTGGGAAGCAGGAGCAGCGGTGCTGGAGGTGTGAAGGTTTCCGTTCACGCCGCTGGGGAAGAAGCCGCCCGACGTGACGTTTGCCTGCTGGCCGTACGCGAGGAAGAGGACCTGCCCCGGTGTCCGGTACGCCGCCAGCCCGGTCTGGGCGTTGGTTGCGAAGAAGTTCGTCCCGCTTGGAGGCGGAGGCACATCCACCGCATCCAGCGCGAACGTAGGAATGGACAGCCTGGCAATCTCCAGACGGATGTTGGAGGCGTGCATCCCTTCGACTGCCAGGATGCGAGCCGCCGTAAGCAGGTACGGCGAGCCGGCCAGGAACGTGGACCCACCCGCATACGCAGTGACCCCGATGTCCTCGAAGATCCGAGCCAGCACCAGGAAGGTCGCCTCATTCTTCAAGCTCGCGCCCAGTGAATCCAGTGCGTCCATATTGATCGGCGGCTTTGCGATAGGCATCGTTCCCGCTCCGGAGATCGCGGTGCGAAGAATCGTGACGTGATTTCTCTCGTCCTGGGCGATGTCCATTGCGCAGGCGCTGGTCAGAATGAGGTTATTGGCGAAGTTCACCTTGCCGTATGCTGTGGTGGTCGCTCCGGCATTACCCGAACCGGTGATCCCGATCCCCATCTTGTCGATCGTCGTACCGGCGGTCGCGAGGGTGTAAAACTCCGACTCCAGGTACTCGAGGTTCAGCGCGAACTGGAGAACATCGATGGGCGTTGGGGTGGAGGGATCGGCATGAAGCTCCACGGTGCCGACAGTGGAGGCGGCGCCAAGAGCAACGGTTGCCATGGCGAGTTTCTTGATGAGGCTGCGGCGATTGGGCGAGGCCGAGAGAACGTCGTTGATCAGATTATTTCCCTGTGACATGGTAAGCTCCTGAACCGAATGCAATTAGTTGGAAAATCCCAGGTGTTTGCGTACAAAGAGGGCGGCGAAGGCGAACGGAAGCACCAGCCATGCGGTCGCTGGCTCCGGGACCGAACTGACCGGGGGAACCGCCGTCTCGTTCAGGGTCAGGCTGTAAGCTCCCGTGCGTGTGAGTCCGTTCTGGTCTACGAAGGTGGTGCCATCGCCGATGTTCGAGGTGAAGCCATCGGACAGATTGGTGGCTGTGACGGATTGATTGAGTTCAAAGTCGGTCAGTGCAAGCGTGTACTTGCCCGCTGCCAGGCCGGACTCCGTGATGTAGGCGTCCAGGTCCGACACGCCCGTGCCGAACGGAGACGTTCCCGCCGGTCCGCTGCTGCCGACGTAGTTGCCGGCCGCGTTAAAGAGCGTCAGATTGCTCTGGAAGCCGCCCGCGTTGTAGGAGGTGGTGTACGCCTGGAAATCGGTGTTTGCCCCGATGTTGAAGGATTCTTCCAATACGCTGGACTCAGAGCGCAGAGTTCCACTGATCGTGCCTGGGAAAGCCCCCGAGTACGTTTGCTGGGTAACCTGGGCCCGTGCGCCGGTGGAAAAGGCGCCCAAGGTCAGGATGGCGAGAGGTAACGTCAAAGTAGATATCAGCTTCTTCAAGATGGTTCTCCTGTGGATCTGGATTTACATGGTTCCTATCCCCCGGATCGAGCGAAATACCCCCGAGTAGCCTCACTCTAATCACCCCTTCGCAGCGCTGGCAAGCAATGTCGTATAAGAACGACACACCTAGACCATTAGGCCGTTCCAGGCATCAAATATCCTTTTTTCGCATCGGAGCAACGCCTGTCGCGATGCCCGGCCCTTTCCCTTTTGCCTCGTTTCTGTTACAAATGCGAAAGACCTCCGGCTTTGCATTCCGGAGTTGCATCCAGGGGTCCGCACCCCCGGCAGAGGCCCGATCCATCTCGTGCGCCCGCCGTAACTTGTTCGAAAGATTGCAGGGAATCGACTATGGCGAAGGCAGTTTGGAATGGGCAGACGCTGGCCGAAAGCGAAACGTACGAGACGGTCGAAGGCAACATCTACTTTCCCGAAGAGTCGGTCAAGCGCGAGTTCCTGAAACCCAGCTCGACCACCTCCAGTTGCCCGTGGAAGGGCCAGGCCCGCTACTACACCATCCTGGTCGACGGACAGGAAAATCCAGACGCCGCCTGGTACTACCCCGACCCCAAGCCCGCAGCCCGCAACGTCAAACACCACATCGCCTTCTGGCGCGGCGTCGAAGTCATCAAATAGCCCAGGGCACCCGTACGACTCAGTAGGCTTCAACCCGTTCCAGCGGCAGCCGCACCTGAAAGCAGGTGGCTCCCGGCTGCGTTTCCACCGTGACGAAGCCCGAATGCTTGTTCACGATTCGCTGCACCGTATCCAGGCCAAGCCCCAGGCCGCGTCCCGGTGGCTTTGTCGTGAAGAACGGCTCGAAGATCCGCGACCGTATCGCAGCATCGATGCCCGGCCCCGAGTCCCACACCTCCACCAGCGCAAGCTGGCCGTTCAAATGCGTCTTCAGCCCCAGCGTTCCACGGTCGTGCATGGCCTCCAGCGCGTTTTCGATCAGCGCCGTCCACACCTGGTTCAGCTCGCTGCCATACGCGCTCACCGGCGGCACGTCCTTGTCGAAGTCGAGCTCCACCTTCACATGCGCCAGCCGCGAGTTGAACATCGTGAGCGTATTTTCGAGCGACTGTGCCAGGTCGACATCCTGAATCGGCGCCTGGTCCATGTACGAGTAGTCCTTGATCGCGCTGATCAGGTCGAAGATCCGCACCGTCGACTCGACCACCGTCTCGGCCATCCGCTCTACCCGCAGCGAGCTCGCCACCGTAGCCAGCGCAACCGGAAGCACCTCCGGCGCGGTCACCTCCGCCAGCTCATCCAGCAGATCGATCCCCAGCGTGGTCTCCGCAAGCGCCGGCGCAATCGTCCACGGCTCCGGAATCGCATGCGCCTCCAGCCACCTGGTCAACACCTCCTCGCGATCGGAAGAGGCCAGCGGGCCCTGAGGCGTCCGTGGAAGGCTCGAATACGCGGCCATGCGATTGCGCGCAGTCTGCACCCAGTTTTTATAGCTCTCCGTCTGCTCCTGCGACAGGCACATTCCTCCCAGGCGATACTTCTGGTCGCCATACCTCCGCAGCTCGCCAAACAGGCTGGCCGCGGACCGTTGTGCCGCGGAGGCCGGATTGTTCAGCTCATGCGCCAGGTTCGCCGCCAGCTTGCCCAGCGCCGCCAGCTTCTCCGCCTGCAGCTCCATGCGCGTCACCTCGCGCACCCGGTCCAGCAGCAGCGAGACGCAACGCTGCGCCATCGAAGGGATCGCCTCCAGCATCTGCGCGAACAGTGTCTGGTCGATGTCGATCGCCCACACCGGCCCCACCGCATGGCCGTCGCCGCCATATGTCTTCATGCGCGAAAACGGCAGCAACCCCGTCATCTGTCCCGCGCGGCCGATAAACAGCGCAATCGGCCCTGAGTTGCGCCGCCGAACCTGCACCTCGCCGCGCAGCAGAATGTTCATGCTCACGGCCGGCTCGTTCTCGCGGAAGATCAAGGCGCCGTCGTCCGCCATGCGCTCCTTGCCATGCGTCGCCAGCCACGTGTACTCGTCCTCGCTCAGGCCGTCCAGCGGCCCAACCGTTCGGAGCGCCGCCACGATCTCCGGCAGCGGCGTCGGCTGCGCGGGCGGTCCGGCGATTCCCTGCGCCTCTCCCGGTGCAACCGGCAGCGCGAGAAGTGTGCTTTCGTCAAGAATGGCCACTCCGGGCCTCCTTCTGCCGCATCGGCATCGAATCGATCAGCTTCACCAACCTCTCCATTGTGACAGGAGTCCGGGAGCGAAGTTTTTCACCGCCATCCTTGCCCAGCAGAATCACCGCAAATTCATCCTGGCCAATGTGGAAGCGCCGCCGGGCCGAAACGCATTCGCCCGGGCTCAGCTCCCCAAGACTCCCCCGCGGCACAAGCCCCTCCCACGCGGAGGCCTCACCGGCCTTGCCATGCGGCGGAATCGGAACCAGGAGGATCTGTCTCTCGTGCAAGTCCTGCGTATGCTGCGCCAGCATCTGCATCTGTTCGCGAAACTCCCGATCGGGCGAACGCGCGAAGATCAGCAGCGGACGATAATCATGCCGTAGCGAGGCAAGCGTGTCAGGCGCTGCGCCCTGGGCGAGGGACAGCGCAGGCATCACGGCAAAGGCGAGGAATGAGAGTAAATGGCTCATGGGGCTTCAAGGGGGAATGAGGCGACATCCTGTTGGATGCGGCGCCTGCCGATTCGATGTGTGGAATTAAACCGGTCTCGACCCCGACCAACGGAAGGGCCTGTGCAGTACATAGAGTCAAGACTGGTATACCGGTCTTTAAACCGTCTACTGCGCTGGCCCTCCCGTTGGTCGTACCCCGGTTGGAGAACCGCGCTAAGCCTTCTGCACCTGCCCATCTCTGACCACGACCGGATCGAGAAACGGCATCGACTTCCTCAACTCCGCCCCAACCTTCTCAATCTGCAACCCGGCCTCCTGCCTGCGAATCCGCGCAAACTCGTGCCGCCCGGTCTCATTCTCCGCGAGAAACTTCTTCGCAAACGTCCCGTCCTGGATATCGTTCAGCAGGCCCTTCATCGCCTTCTTCACCTCAGGGGTAACGATGCGCGGCCCCGCCACATAATCGCCCCATTCGGCCGTATCGGAGATCGAGTGCCGCATATACTCCAGCCCGCCGCGGTACAGCAGGTCGACGATCAGCTTCAGCTCATGCAGCACCTCGAAGTACGCCAGCTCCGGCTGATATCCTGCCTCCACCAGCGTCTCGAACCCCGCCTTCACCAGCGCGCTCGTCCCGCCGCACAGCACCGCCTGCTCGCCAAACAGGTCGGTCTCGGTCTCCTCGGTAAAGGTCGTCTCCAGCACTCCGGCCCGCGTGGCTCCAATCGCCTTGGCATAGCTCAGCGCCAGCGCAAGCGCATGTCCGCTGGCATCCTGCTCCACCGCAACCAGCGCCGGAATCCCGCCGCCTTCCGTAAATACCTCGCGCACCCGATGCCCCGGGCCCTTCGGCGCAACCAGCGAAACATCCACTGTCGCAGGCGGCGTGATCGTGCGGAAGCGAATGTTGAAGCCATGCGCGAACATCAGCGTCACGTTCGGCTTCATGTTCGGCTCGATCTCCGCGTGGTACACCTTCGCCGCGGTCTGGTCCGGCGTCAGGTTCATGATCACGTCGGCCCACTTCGCAACCTCCGCCACTGTATTCACCCGCAGCCCGGCCTTCCGCGCGCGCTCGGCATTGGGCGAATCGGCCCGCAGCCCCACTCGAACATCCACGCCCGAGTCCTTCAGGTTCAGCGCATGGGCATGGCCCTGCGAGCCATAGCCGATAACGGCGACTTTCTTCGCCTGGATAAGAGAGAGGTCTGCATCTGCGTCGTGGTATGCCTTAGCCATATATTCGTCCGTCTTCCTTTGTAAGTGCTGTTGTTTGTCTCTCGCCGGTCATCCTGACCCTGAGCATAGTCGAATGGGGCAGGACCCCTGTCTTTGTCCTTGTTTATTCTTCCTGGCGAGTGATCTCCATGGCTTGCTCAGAAAATGGCTCAACCGGCTTACCCCATTCCGCACTCAGGTCACGCCAGGCGAGATTTGTCGAGACGATCAACTCCAGCTTACGAATGCGAAGCCATCCTTTGAGCTGCTTTTCGCGCGCGATTGCGGCGGTAATCGTCGTGAACATCTCGAAATAGACAAGTTGATTGATGTTGTAGCGCGCCGTATGACACAGGGGATTTGTGCGATTCCTATGCTGCTGAACACGCGCTGCGAGTTGCGTGGTAATGCCGATATAGATCTTCTTATAGCCATTCGCCAAAATGTAAAC
This sequence comes from Edaphobacter sp., assembly GCA_965277575.1. Classification (GTDB taxonomy): domain Bacteria; phylum Acidobacteriota; class Terriglobia; order Terriglobales; family Acidobacteriaceae; genus Edaphobacter. The sequence goes on along the minus strand of CBDIDK010000002.1, from coordinate 236,551 downwards.
GTAGGCATATTCGACACCACCTTCCCTCATAACCGCCTCCCCAACCTGCTCTTGCTCTTGTCGTTGTTCTTGTTCTTGTCGTTGCTGTTGTCGTTGTTCTTGTCGTTGTCGCAGTTGTTGTTGTTCGATTTACGCCGTCATCCTGAACGAAGTGAAGGACCCCTGTATTTGCTCTTGCTCTTGTCGTTGCTTTGTTCTTGTTCTTGCTCTTGTCGTTGTTCTTGCTCTTGTCGTTGTTCTTGTTCTTGTCGTTGTTCTTGTTCTTGCCCTTGTCGTTGTTGTTGTTCGATTTACGCCGTCATCCTGAACGAAGTGAAGGACCCCTGTATTTGCCGTTGTATTTGCTCTTGCCGTTGCTCTTGCTTATTTTCGCCGTCATCCTGGCCCTGAGCACACCCGAATGGGGAGCACCCCTGTAGTCATTCCTGCACTCGCCTTCGCTACTCCTCCTCCTCATGCACACCATCAAACTCATTCGGAATCAGATCGTCTTTCGACCTCTCCACAAAGTCCACCTCCGCATCTCCGCCCTCGCCAGCCGTCCCCAGAGCCTTCAGCACCCGGCTCGTATGGTGTCCGCGCCGCATCGCCATCCGCCCGGTCCGCGACACCTCCAGGATCGTATAGCCCGACTCTGTAATCACCTGGATCAGCCCTTCGATCTTGCTCGCCGCCCCGGTCATTTCGAGCATGATCGACTCCGGCGCAAGATCGACCACCCGTGCCCGGAACACCGTTGCCAACTCGAAGATCTGTGACCGCGGGCTCTGCCCCAGCGGATGCCCCGGTCCCGCCGCAATCTTGACCAGGCAAAGCTCGCGGATCACCGCCTCGCTCCGGCTCACCTCATCCACATCCACCGTAATCTCCAGCTTGTAAAGCGAAGCCCGAATCCGGTGCGCCGCATGGTCCGGCGCCTCGCACACAATCGTCATCCGCGAGATATCCGCCCGCTCACTCTCCCCCACCGTCAGCGAGACGATATTGATATTCAGCCGCCGAAACAGCGAAGCCACCCGCGTCAGCACGCCAGGCTTATCCGAAACAAGAGCTACAAAGGTGTGGAGCATGGGTGCCTTTCAATGTGGGTTCTCGTCTGAGTGGGGAAGCGACGTATTGGGCGGGTTCGGCATCGTCGGAACATACGTCTTGGGAATCTCAAACAGAATCAGCTCACCCGGTTTAGCCTTCGGCTGCGCATCGCTGCAAAGATTCCCAGTCGTGATCCCGGACGCGTGGATCGTTGCGATGGAGTAGTCCGTATAAAGCTCCGCGCGCGGACGGCAGTCGGCATTCATGTTCGGGAGGATGCGGATGGTTGTCGCCGTCCCGGGAGTCACCTCAATGACTCCCTTCTTGTCCGTCGCCATCGCCACCGACCCGATCTGGTCGACTCGAAGCGCCACGTTCAGCCTCTCGTTCGTCACCGGCTGACCGGTCTGCGCATTGATGATCCGAATGAAGATATGGCGGCCCGGTGCCTCGGCGGCCATCGGCAGAGCCCCCGCCAGCAGCAGCAGCGCCGCGAAGCACAGCACGCCTGACCTGTCTGTCACCGGTGTTACGAACGTCTGGAGCATCGAGGCGTCCAATCTGAAAATAAAGTTGCCAATCCTGGCGTAGTTTCAGTCACCATAACAATTCGCTGCTTCTCACCACGTTTCACCTGCAAATGCACCATAAAAGCACAAAAGTTCACACCACTTTTTCCAAAACACCCTTCAAAAACACAGCAAACCGATGCATTTCTCATCCCCACCACCAGCCCGAACTTTTTCGTCGAAATCGCCTCACTTGTCCTCCGGGGTCTCCAGCAGAGGGTCCTTCACCGGCCGCCGCACCATCTCATGCAGCGCCGCCCCCGGAGCGATCATCGGGTACACCCCATCCTCCTTCTCCACCCGGAAATCGATCAGAAACGCCTTCCCGCTCGTCCGCGCCCGCCTCACCGTCGGGATCACCTCCCTGCGCACGCTAACCCGTGCACCCTCAATACCATGCGCTGCGGCCAGCATCACGAAGTCCGGCGAAAGAATAGGGCTTGCCGCATAGTTCTTCTCGTAGAACGCCTCCTGCCACTGCCGAACCATCCCCAGAAAGCCGTTGTTGATGACCGCAATATTGATCGCAAGTCCTTCCTGCACAACAGTTGAGAGCTCCGCGGAAGTCATCTGGAACCCACCATCCCCGGCAATCACCCAAACGTCCTTCTCCGGGCAGGCCACCTTCGCGCCAATCGCGGCCGGCAGCGCAAAACCCATCGTTCCCAACCCCCCCGAGGTAATCAGCGACCGCGGCGTATCGTGCTTGTAATACTGCGCCTCCCACATCTGGTGCTGCCCCACATCGGTCACAATAACGGTCTGGTCCGCCCGTCCCGCAGCCTTCGCCTCCCTGCCTATGTCGTTGATAACATGGGCCGCATACAGATGCCCATTATCCGGCAGGTTGATGATGTCCCGCACCGCCGCAACGCCCTTCAACGCACCGATCTCCCGCAGCCACCCCGTATCCGAACCCTCCGGCAGCAGCGGCAGCAGCAGCTCCAGCACCTCCCGCAGGTCGCCCACCAGCGCCACATCTACCTTCACGTTCTTATCGATCTCCGAAGGGTCGATCTCGATGTGTATCTTCTTTGCTTTCTTCGCATAACTCGCAAGATTGCCGGTCACGCGGTCGTCAAACCGCATGCCAAACGCCAGCAGCAGATCGGCCTGCTGGATCGCATGGTTCACCCACGACTCGCCATGCATCCCCATCATCCCCAGCGACAGCGGATGGTGCGTAGGAAACGCTCCCAGCCCAAGCAGCGTGCTGGCGACCGGAACCTGCAGACGCTCCGCAAACGCAAGCACCTGCGCCTCCGCCCCCGAACACGTAATCCCATGCCCAGCCAGGATCAACGGCTGTTTCGCCTGTCGAATCAACTGGATAGCCTGCCGAACCGAGGAAGACTCCGCCCTCAGCGTGGGGTTCATCGGGTGCGGACGAAACATAGGAGGAGCAGCCGTGGCAAAGTCGAACGCCGCCGAAGCCTGCTGCGCATCCTTGGTGATATCGACCAGCACCGGCCCCGGACGCCCCGACCGCGCCACCTGAAACGCCTCCCGCACCGCCGGAGCGATGTCCTCAGCCCGGGTCACCAGGAAGTTGTGCTTTGTAATCGGCAGCGTAATCCCTGTGATATCAACCTCTTGAAAGGCATCGCTGCCCAGCACCTTCGACGACACCTGCCCCGTGATGCAGACCATCGGAATCGAGTCGAGCATCGCCGTAGCAATCCCCGTCACAAGATTCGTAGCGCCAGGCCCGCTCGTCGCCATACAAACCCCAACTCTGCCAGAGGCCCGCGCATACCCATCCGCCATGTGCGCCGCCCCCTGCTCATGCCGCACCAGAATGTGGTGAATAGGAAACTTGCGCAGCGCATCGTAAATCGGCAAAATCGCCCCGCCAGGGTAGCCAAACACGCGATCCACGCCCTCGCCAACAAGCGTGGCCCAGAGGATTTCCGCTCCGGTGAGTTGGGGGGGCTGGATAGCGCTCATTCCACTAGTCTCCCTAAATTCTTCGTGTGTTCGTCCGATTCTTGTTTGCTCGGCTGCATCATGTCACGTGCTAAGAGTAGCTCCTCCAACATCTCTACGGAACTCACATTTAGCGGTTTCGATCTGATATGTGAGAGATACCTGCCGGCATCAGGTGCCCAGTCAAAATAGATTCCTGTCTGAGGATCTTTCAAAGCATCGCTTTGATTTTTGTCAATCAGAAGCTCATGCGAGAACAATCTAATAGAACTTTTCTGATTGATCAGCTTTGCATACACTTCAATCCGATAGGTGCCTTCTTGGAAACGGAAGGAGTTGTCATCACGTGGCGTAAGAAAATGATGATTTGCAACTACTCCAGATTCTCCAACAAACATGCCGCTACCGCGCGAAAGTTTGTCGTCTCCGTTGACCCATACGCTGAAGTTCTGTCGGCTTTCGTTTCGGCGAAGCGTCACGTAAATACTTTCGATAACTCGTCCTCTTTTCGCAGTGCAGAACAACAAGGTTCTAAGGTAAACCTTTGGCTTTCGGTCTAATGGCGGACCAGAATCGGGGCCAAGAAAGATCACAGAGGGTTGAGTCATCTTCACGACTCCACGTCGGAACAACGTGAGCCATGCGGTCACCAGAGATGTTGCCAGTGCCAGTGCTGAAATGACTAAAACAATTACTTGCATGCGGACCTCGGGGCTAAACCTCTCTTGCGCTTCACATCATCGCTGGCTGTAGCCCAGCCTATTCAAAGATTTCCTTAGGTCGTAACGGCTCCTTCGCTGGCACTTGACACCGAGTTGGCATATTTGGCGAAGACGCCGCGTTTGAAGCGGGGTTCAGGGGCTTTCCATGCTGTGAGTCGTTGGGCGACTTCGGCTTCGGGGATGTCGAGTGTGAGCTTGCGATTGGGGATGTCGAAGGTGATAGTGTCGCTCTCGCGGACAGCGGAGATGGGGCCGCCGAGCTGGGCTTCGGGGGCGACGTGGCCAGCCATCAGACCGCGTGTAGCTCCGGAGAAGCGCCCGTCGGTGAGCAGGGCTACAGTCTCGGAGAGCTCGGGGATGCCCTTGATGGCGGCGGTGACGGCGAGCATCTCGCGCATACCGGGCCCTCCGCGTGGGCCTTCGTAGCGGATGACCAGCACATCGCCCGGATTGATCTTTCCTGTCTCTACCGCCGCGTGGCAAGCCTCCTCGGAGTCGAAGACGCGGGCAGGGCCGGTGTGGTGCAGGCGCTCGTGCCCGGCGACTTTGACCACGCAGCCTTCGGGTGCGAGGTTGCCGTGGAGGATGACAAGGCCGCCGGTGGGCTTGAGGGCATTCGCCCAAGTGTGGATGACGGGTTGGTGGGGCGTCTCGACGGCGAGTGCTGCTTCTTCGGCTAATGAACGACCCGAGACGGTGGGGGTGTCGTGAAGCTGGCCGCGCTCGATCAGGCGAGCCGCGAGGACGCGGGAGCCGCCTGCGTCCTGGTAGTCCTTCGCCGCATACCTGCCGCCGGGGGAGAGGTCGCAAATGAAGGGTGTGCGCTCGGAGATGCGGTCGAAGTCGGCCATTTCAAGCGGAATATCGAGCTCACGGGCGATGGCGATCAGGTGCAGGACGGCGTTGGTGGAGCCGCCGGATGCGGCGACCGCGGCGATAGCGTTCTCGATGGACTCGCGGGTGAGGATCTGCCGGGGCGTGACGCCTTTGCGGGCGAGGTCCATGACGAGGCGGCCAGCCTGGCGGGATGCCTCGTGTTTTTCAGGCGACATGGCGGGCACGCCGGTTAGGTGCATGGGCGAGATGCCGAGGAACTCGCCCGCCATGGCCATGGTGTTGGCGGTGAACTGGCCTCCGCAGGCTCCGGGTCCGGGGCAGGCTGCGGCTTCGAGGGCTTCGAGCTCGTCATCGTTGATCTTGCCCGCGGCGTGCGAACCCATGCCTTCGAAGACGCTGAGGATGGTGATCTCTTTGGTAGTGCCGTCGGGCTGGGGCAGGTGGCCGGGGGCGATGCTGCCGCCGTAGAGCATCAGGCCGGGGATGTCGAGGCGTGCGAGAGCCATGATGGCGGCGGGCATGTTCTTGTCACAGCCTGCGATGCAGACGAGGCCATCGAAGCTGTTGCCGCGCGCGACGAGTTCGATGGAGTCGGCAATGACCTCGCGGGAGACCAGGCTCGCCTTCATGCCCTGTGTGCCCATGGTGATGCCGTCGTGGATGGTGATGGTGTTGAACTCCATGGGCGTGCCCCCGGCCTCGCGAACACCCTGCTTGACGGCCTCGGCGACCTTGCGCAGGTGGAAGTTGCAGGGGCCAATCTCGGTCCAGGTGTTGGCGATGCCGATAATGGGCTTGTGGAGGTCCTCCTTGGAAAATCCCACGCTACGGAAGTAGGATCGGGCGGCGGCGCGGTTCGGGCCTTCGGTCAGAACGGTGGAGTATCGCTTCGGATTCACTTCGTTGGGCAAGGTTCGTTCCTCTTCGGGGATAAAGACCGACCACGGATGACCGGATGAACACGGATAAAGGCGTAACGGTGATCAAAACGATAAAAACGGATAAGAGAAAAGATGGACCAGAGCCCAATTGAAGAGAAACTAGTTGCTCGCTGTTGCTCTGGGTGCGAGCCAGAACTCTGAGTCGTGTTTGGATTCAAAGGCGTCAAGTTCGGATTCGAGGCGGAGGGTCAGGCCGATGTCGTCGAGGCCGTTCAGAAGGCAGTATTTGCGAAATGGGTCGATCTCGAAGTGTGCGCTGAAGCCCTGGTCGTCGGTGATGGTCTGGGCTTCGAGGTTGATGGTGATCTGATGAGCCGGGCTCTGTGCGCTGCGGGTTGAGAGAAGGTTGACGTCCGACTCGGGGAGGCGGACAAGGACCATGCCGTTTTTGCCGGCGTTCGAGAAGAAGATGTCGGCAAAGCTCGGGGCTATGACCGCGAGGAAACCAAAGTCGCTGAGAGCCCAGGCGGCATGCTCGCGAGAGCTGCCGCAGCCGAAGTTCTTGCCGGCGATGAGGATCTTGGCCCCTTTATATGCCGGCTGATTGAGGACGAAGTCCTGGTTCGGTTCGCCGGTGTGCGGACCTTCCTGAATGCGGCGCCAGTCGAAGAAGAGGAACTCGCCGTAGCCGGTGCGCTCGATGCGTTTGAGGAACTGTTTGGGGATGATCTGGTCGGTGTCGATATTCGAGATATCGATAGGGGCGGCGATGGAGGTGAGAACGTTGATCGGCTGCATGATGACTCCTGAATGGTTACCACGGATTTTGTGCGGGTAAACGCGGATTAAAGACAAGAAAGGTTTTTCAATCCGTGCTTATCGGCGTCGATCCGCGGTCGATTTTGTCTCTTTGAATTTCCAGGTGCGGATGTCGGTGAAGTGGCCGGTGATGGCAGCGGCGGCGGCCATCTGGGGGCTGACGAGGTGGGTGCGGCCTCCGCGGCCCTGGCGGCCTTCGAAGTTGCGGTTACTGGTCGAAGCGCAGCGTTCGCCGGGGGCGAGGATGTCGGGGTTCATGCCGAGACACATGCTGCAGCCGGGCTCGCGCCAGTCGAAGCCCGCTTCGGTGAAGATCTTGTCGAGGCCCTCCTCTTCGGCCTGCGCCTTGACCGCTTGCGATCCGGGAACGACCATGGCGCGCACTGTTATGGCGACGTGGTAGCCGCGAATGACCGAGGCGGCGGCGCGGAGGTCTTCGATGCGGCCGTTGGTGCAGGAGCCAAGAAAGACGCGGTCGATTGCGATCTGCTCGATGGGCGTACCGGCTTTGAGGTCCATGTACTCGAGGGCGCGCTCGAAGTTCTTCTGATCGGCTTCGCTGGCGGCGGGGTCAGGCAGGGGGACGGTGGATTTAACGCCGGTGACCATACCGGGGCTGGTGCCCCAGGAGACCGTGGGTGTGATATCTGCGGCGTTCAGATTCAGTTCGCGGTCGAAGGTTGCTCCTTCATCGGTCAGAAGGCCGGACCAGTGCTGGACGGCCTCGTCCCATGCTGCGCCGGCGGGGGAGAATTGGCGGCTCTTCAGGTAGGCGAAGGTGGTGGCGTCGGGGGCAATCATGCCGGCGCGGGCTCCGGCCTCGATGCTCATGTTGCAGATGGTCATGCGGCCTTCCATGGAGAGGGCGCGGATGGTCGAGCCGGCGTACTCGACGACATGGCCGGTGGCCCCGGCGGTGCCGATCTGGCCGATAATGTGGAGGACGATGTCCTTGGCGGTGACGCCGGTGGGGAGGGTGCCTTTTACGTTGATGCGAAAAGTCTTAGGCTTGTCCTGTGGCAGGGTCTGGGTGGCCATGACGTGCTCGACTTCGCTGGTGCCGATGCCGAAGGCCAGTGCGCCGAAAGCCCCGTGGGTGCTGGTGTGGGAGTCGCCGCAGACGATGGTCATGCCGGGCTTGGTGAGGCCGAGTTCAGGCCCTATTATGTGCACGATACCCTGGTTTGGCGACTGGACGTCGAAGAGTTCCACACCAAATTCGGCGCAGTTTCGGCGCAGGGCTTCGATCTGGTTTGAGGCGATCTGGTCGACGATGTGGAGGCGGTCCTCGATGCTGCTGGTGGGTACATTGTGGTCGACCGTGGCTACGGTGCGGTCGGGGCGGCGGAGCTTGCGGCCTGCCAGGCGGAGGCCGTCGAAGGCCTGGGGGGTGGTGACCTCGTGGATGAGGTGGAGGTCGATGTAGAGGATGCTGGGTTCGCCTGCGGGCTCGGCTACGAGGTGCTGGTTCCAGACTTTTTCGAAGAGGGTTTTGGGGGTGTTATTCATGGGTGTGCTTTCTGTTCGGGTTGCGGCTGGGTGAAGGTGTTTGCGCCGATCGTGGCGGGTAGAATCGGGTGTGGTTGGCCGTCGGGGTCGACGAGGATCGCGTTTGTTATGTGCTGGATGGCGGTGCTGCCGGAGGATGGTTCGGCGGTCCAGCGGGCTACGCTGTGGGTGAGTGCGGCGGGGATGTGGGCGGGGTCGATGGGGTGGTTGGGGAAGACCCAGAGGGTGTATTCGGCGCCGGGTTCGCTGGGGGTTTTGCTGGCTTTGATCCAGTCGATGGCGGCGAAGACGACGAGCGGGTGAGGCAGGCCGAGGTCGACCCAGAGGAGGCCGCGCGAGGGGCAGAAGCGGAAGACGCAGCCGGTGATGGAGAGGTAGCGGTTGTCGTCGGCGAGCACCTTGTCGGGGATCGAGAGGAAGTCTAAAGCCGTCTCGGACAAGGGTTTATAGCCGGCCTTCTCGCTGCCCCAGAAGGTCTGGGGGGCGGTGAGGTACTGGGCGAGGAAGGGGCGGAAGCGCGGGTCGAGGACGAGCTCGTTCTCGCGGCCTCCGGGGGGTGGGGGGCTGTATTGCCAGAGCCACTCTATGTTTTCTTTCGCTTGCTTTTTGGCCTTCTTGATCTGAGGCGAGGAGAGTTGGGCGAGGGCTGTGGAGGTGAACAACAATGCGGCGGCGAACAGGAAAAAGTTGCGTGTGGTGAAGCAGTGGAAGAAGTGAGTGAATCCCCTTGTTTTTGAGGGGTGTTTTGGGAAACGCGGGCTGCTGAACCCGGTTTTTTTTGTGCAGAGTGTGGACGGATGCGTGGTGGACGTGGGAAAAAAACAGACCCTGTTTCCGGTCTGAAAGTACGCCACGGGTTTGAAGTATTTTTTCAACATTTCTTTGACGGGCGGCGAACGGAACGAGCAAAGACAAATACAGGGGTCCCTTCGGCAAGCTCAGGGCAGGCTCTTCACTACGTTCAGGATGACGACGGTTATGGGGCGATGACTGCGGTTCGGTGGAGGACGACGGTTATGGGGCGATGACGGCGATGTGGGTGAGGGTCCGGCGAGTTTCCAGGCTTGTGGTTTAGACGGCGTGCATGGCCTGGCGGCGATCGATGGATTCGGCGAGGGCCTGGTGGACGAGCTTGCCCATCTCCTGGGTGCTGACGGGGGTCTGGCCGGGTTGCTGGCCGCGTGCAATGTCTGCGGTGCGGTAGCCGGCGTCAAGGACCTTGTGGACGGCTAGCTCTACGGCTTTGGCGTCCTGTTCGAGGTTGGCGGAGTGACGGAGGACCATGGCGACGGTGAGGATGGCTCCGAGAGGATTGGCTTTCCCCATACCGGCTATATCCGGGGCCGATCCGTGGACAGGCTCGTAGAGGTTGACCGCGCCGCCGATGGTGGCCGAGGGCAACATGCCGAGCGAGCCAGTGATGACGCCAGCCTCGTCGGAGAGGATGTCGCCGAAGAGGTTTTCGGTGAGGACGACGTCGAAGTTGCGGGGGGTATTCATGATGTGCATGGCCATGGAGTCGACGAGCTGGTGTTCGAGGGTGATGCCGGGATAGTCCTTTGCGACTTCGGTGACGGTGGCGCGCCAGAGCTGCGAGACCTCGAGGACGTTGGCCTTGTCGACGGAGGTGACCTTCTGACGGCGTTTGGCGGCGAGCTCGAAGGCGATGCGGGCTACGCGGACTACTTCGGCTTTGGTATAGCGCATGGTGTTGACGGCTTCGTCGCTCTCGCGGTTCCACCAGCGCGGCGCGCCGAAGTAGAGGCCGCCGAGGAGCTCGCGGACGAAGAGGATGTCCACGTCCCTGGTGACCTCTGGGCGCAGGGGGGAGCTGTCGGCGAGGGCGGCGTAGGCGATGGACGGGCGCAGGTTGGCGAAGCCGCCGAGGGCCTGGCGGATCTGGAGGAGGCCGGCTTCGGGGCGCTTGTCCGGGGGAAGGGCGTTGAACTTATTGTCGCCTACGGCGCCGAGCAGGACGGCGTCGGATTCAAGCGCCAGGTCCAGGGTGGCGGTGGGGAGCGGCGAGCCGGCCTGGGTGATGGCTGTGCCTCCGATGAGGCCCTCGGCGAAGGTGAAGTCGTGGCCGCCTAGCTCGGCTACGGCGCGGAGGATGTTGGTGGCTTCGCGGGTGACCTCGGGGCCGATACCGTCACCGGCTAAGACTGCAATCTTGAGACGCATACCTGTACCTCGAACAAAGGCGTAACGGTGATAAGAACGATAACGGCGGATAAGAGACGAACTGCTCGACCGCGGATGGCGCGGATGAAACGGATTGAGGAACGGGCAACGGCGAACTGCGGGGGTCCTTCGCTGCGCTCAGGATGACGACGCAATACAAACAAGGGCGAGAGCAAAAAGCAACGGGGACTGCAACAGCAAAACAAAAGCAACAGCAACGGCAAAACAACAGCAACAGCAAAACAAAAACAACAGCAACGGCAAATACAGGGGTCCTTCGACTGCGTGATTCACGGTGAGACTGTGAATCACTTCGCTCAGGATGACGCATGGTTAGGGTTTGTGGTTGAGATGCGGTTAGGGTTGCGTTGAGGTTTGGTCGCGGTAAGGTGCGGATGCGGTTTGCGTTGAGGTTGTGGTTGCGGCTAAGGTGCGGATGCGGTTTGCGGTTAGGTTCGCTTGCGTTGAGGTTGGGTTGCGTTCAGGTTCGGCTGTGGTTGAGGTTTGGTTGCGGCTAAGGTTTGGGTGCGGTTAAGGTGCGGTTGCGGCTGGAGCGACTTTGTTGGGTTGTAGCAGGCTTAGGAGGTCCTGGTCGTAGATGGATTTCTTGCGGTCGGCTAGTTCGGTGAAGCGGTGGTAGATGTCGTCGAGTTGCTGACGGTTCAAGGGGTGGCCCAGCTCGGTGAGGCGCTGCTCGAGGAGGCGGCGGCCACTGTGTTTGCCGAGGACCATGTTGGTGGCGGGGACGCCTACGGATTCGGGGGTCATGATCTCGTAGGTGAGGGGGTTGGCCATCATGCCGTGCTGGTGGATGCCGGACTCGTGGGCGAAGGCGTTGGCGCCGACGACGGCCTTGTTGGGCGAGCAGTTGAAGCTGATGAACTCGGCGAGGGTGCGGCTGGTGGGGTAGAGCTGGTTCATCCTGATGTTGCTGGTGTAGGGGAGCTTGTCGCGGCGGACCATGAGGGCAGCGGCGATCTCTTCGAGGGCGGCGTTGCCGGCGCGTTCGCCGATGCCGTTGATGGTGCATTCGACCTGGCGGGCTCCGGCCTGGATGCCGGCGAGGGTGTTGGCGACGGCCATGCCGAGGTCGTTGTGGCAGTGGGTGGAGAGGATGACGTTTTCGATACCAGGGACGCGGGCGAGCAGCATGCGGAAGGTGGCGGCGTACTCGTCCGGGGTGGTGTAGCCCACGGTGTCGGGGATGTTGATGGTGGTGGCGCCGGCCTGGACGGCTACGGCGACGATTTCGACGAGGAAGTCGGGGTCGGTGCGGGTGGCGTCTTCGGCGGAGAACTCTACGTCCTCGGCGAAGGTGCGGGCGAGGCGCACGGCCTCTGCCGCCTGCTGGAGAGCTTCGGCGCGGGTGATCTTGAGCTTGGCCTGGAGATGCAGGTCGGAGGAGGCGAGGAAGACGTGGATGCGGGACTTGTCCGCAGGCTCGACGGCGTGCGCGGCGGCTTCGATGTCTTCGCGTTTGCAGCGGGCGAGCGAGGCGATGCGGGTGCCGCGGACCTCGCGGGCGATGCTGCGGATGGAGTCGGAGTCGCCCTGACTGGCGATGGCGAAGCCGGCTTCGAGGACATCGACGCCGAGGGAGGCGAGCTGGTGGGCCATGCGCAGCTTTTCAGCATTGTGCATGGTGCAGCCGGGAGACTGTTCGCCGTCGCGGAGGGTGGTGTCGAAGAAGACGATCTGGTTAGGAGAGGGCATGGAGGTTACGACCTTCGATCTGGACGTTATCATAATGCGTGCTTATGATGTGTTGTGGATGTATCATGATTTCTAATTGCGGTATACGGGACGGGAGCAACCTGCCTGGCTTGTGGGAGTGCGGTCGCGCTTTGCACGATGCCCACGTCTCAGAATCGAGATATGGGGCGCCCGGCACCCGGCTATGCTCAGGATGACGACATTCAGGATGACGATCTATAGAGGCAGCGCGAATGTGTGAGGTGAGGCTTGGACCTGTTCCAGATGGAGACTTTTCTGGCGGTGGCGGAGGAGCGGAGTTTTTCTCGGGCGGCAGCACGGCTCCATCGTACTCAGCCAGCGGTCAGTCAGGCAATTGCGAAGTTGGAAGGGGAGTTGGGCGAGGTGCTGTTCGACCGGTCGTCGCGGGACGGAACGCTGACCGATGCGGGCGACGTGCTGCGGGAGTATGCGGCTAAGTTACTGAATCTGCGGAGCGATGCAGAAGGCGCTTTGGCGGAGTTGAGGTCGTTGCACAGCGGGCGGCTGAACGTGGCGGCGAACGAATATACCTGCCTGTATCTGCTGCCGCTGCTGGACGAGTTTCGGCGGCAGAACCCGAGGATCAAGCTGGCGGTGCAGCGGACGCTGGCGAGCCGGATCTCGGACGAGGTGATGATGCATTCGGTCGAGCTTGGAGTGGTATCGTTCCGGCCGGACGATGCGCAGGTGAAGTCGACGGTGGTGTACCGGGACGACCTGGCGTTTGTGGTGAATCCGCGACATGCGCTGGCGGGGGCGCGGAAGGTGTCGATCCGACAGCTTGGGGAGCAGAATTTTATTGCGCACAATATTCCTTCGCCGCAGCGGCAGAAGGTGATTCAGGCGTTCAAGCGGCACAAGACGGCGTTGCAGATGGGGGTGGAGCTGCCGTCGCTGGAGGCCATCAAGCGGTTTGTCGAGATGGGCAACGGTGTAGCGCTGGTGCCGGGGCTGACGGTGCGGACGGAGCTGGAGAGCGGTACGCTGGTGCGGGTGGATGTTCCGGAGCTGCGGACCGAGAGGAAGCTGAGGCTGGTGTACCGCAGGCAGGCCACTCTGTCTCATGCGGCGCTGGCGTTTCTGAAGGTAGTGGAGACGTATGCGGCGGCGCACGGGGAGCCGTATTGCTTTGAACCGGAGCGCGGGGCGTAGGGACGGTTGAGCGGCTGGATTGGGTGCAAGAGAGATGCTTACCGATGCTCCGATTGAGTGTGCCGGCTTCTGATGAGCAATCCCTCGGGGGCTAAAATCCCACTTTTCTAAGCGCGCAACGTACGGCCCGGCTGAGGCGGCGCCCTTGCAAGACCTTGGAGCGGTCGTGGCGGAGGGGGCAACGTAAATTTTTGCGGATTCAGTAACATCTGGGGCGAAGGTGCGTTTATACGGATATGATTGCAGGCCGGAGAAGCTATCCGGTGAATCCAGCATGGGAGAGAGTTCTATGAAGATGATGAAGACGGTATTTGGCAATTCGATGCTGCGGACGGCTTTACTGGCGTTCTGCGCTACCTCGCTGGGCACGGTGCCGATGATGGCGCAGGACACTCCGCCGCCCCCGCCCCAACAGCAGCCTGACCAGGCGGCCCCGCCGATGGGAGCGCGCGGCGGACCGGGGCGCGGGGAAGAGCACCAGATGGAGATGTTGACCAAGCGGCTGAACCTGACGCCGGACCAGGTGCCCCAGGTGAAGGCGATCGATGACGATCAGCGGCAGCAGTCGATGGCGGTGCGGAACGACGCTTCCATTGCGCGGCCGGACAAGCGGGCCAAGATGATGGACATTCGCAAGGCGTCGCAGGACAAGATACGCGCCGTGCTGACCGACGAGCAGAAGACCAAATACGATGCCATGCTGGCGAAGATGAAGGAACACAAGCAGGACGGTGAGGGTGGACAGGGCGCACCGCCGCCGGAGCCGCATCAGTAGTAGGGAAGAGCGCTAAGCGAGAGCAGCAGGGGGCCGGAGGAGAGTAAGAATCCTCCGGCCTTGTTGCGTGGTCAGCCCTTCGAGAGACGCAGGTGCGGTTACAATGAAGGACAGTGACTGCGGCGCCGGGAAGACGGTCGGCGTGCATGGTCCGCGGGGAAGTATCTGCAGGGAAGAATCTGCGGGGAAGTAAAAGACGTTACGGAAGAATCGAAGGGATCTAACGAAGAATGAAGAAGACGATGTTGTTGGGTGCGCTGCTGCTGTCCGCGGCAGCCGGCTATGCGCAGGAGAGCCGTCAGGATGTGAGCATTAGCGGCACGGTGCCATTTGCACCGCAGATTACTGGAAACAGTGTGCAGAAGAACACAAGCATGACGCTGGGCTTTGTCGCCAGCTACCGGTACATGCTGACGCCGCGGAGCGCGCTGGAGCTGAACTACGGGTATCAGCAGAACACGCAATATTACCAGGTGTTTGGCAAGCTGCAGGGCGGGATACACACGTTGCAGTCGGAGGTGAGCGCGGCGTATGTGTACAACCTGAACTTCAAGCGGTTCAATCCATTTGTCGAAGCAGGGCCGGGAGCTATGCTCTTCGACTCGATCCTGGACGCGGGGACCACGGCGGGCTTCGACGCGAAGAATACGACGGCCATCGGCGGCCTTTTTGGCGGCGGCGTGGCGTATGAGCTGAGTCCCAGCTTCGATCTGCGGGTGGAGTACCGCGGATTTGTGGTTAAGACTCCTAACTTCAGCATCACCCCCTTCAACACGAATCGGTATGAGGTGATCTCCACGCCGGCGATCGGCGTTGCTTACCACTTCTAGAAGCTAGAGCACGGATGCATAGGGCCCCGGCGCAATGTCCGGGGTTTTTTGCTGGGCGGTGATGTGGTGGAGGGAGGCGATTGCGTTGAGCTGCAGGAGAGCGCTCCGCCGTCGTGAGCGAGCAGGCGTCGCAGATCTGACAGCGTGTGCGGTGCGGGAGCCGGTTATCTGGCACGCCGCACCCCTGCCGCGAGATACGTGGCAGGAGTGCGCGGTGGGTTGTGACGGGCTCTGGCGGCTGCGAGGCGGGCTACCGGATGTGGTAAACGAGGCCGATATTGTATGAGGCGGGGGTCAGGTTGAGCTCGCCTTGCGAGGTGCCCCCTTTACCCGAGATCTTCAGGAAGCCGTAGTCGAATTCGCCACGGACGGCGAACCGGCGAGAGATGGGTACATCTACGCCGCCGCCGATGAGCAACTCGTCTCCTGAATCGGAGTAGCCGCCTTTCTGGGGGACAGCCAGGCCTCCGACGCCGTAGAGCAGGGTGGCATAGGGACGGATGCGGCCGAATTTATAGTGTGACTCGACGCCTCCGCCGACAAAGGTCTCGTTGACGGTGCTGCCGGTCGTTTTAGCGTACCGGAATGCGAGGCCTGGCTGGCCGAAGAAGAACCGCCTGGTCAGCAAGGCTACGCCGGCCGATCCGCCGAAGTTTTCCACGGGGCCGTAGTCCGGCGAGGTGATGTTGAAGGAACCGAAGACGTCGATTCTGCCGCCGCCGGTAGCCGCTGGGATGGCCTGGGCGTGGGAGGTCCCGGCCAGAGCGAAGGCAGAGAGAAGCGCGAGAAGCAGAACCGATATTCCGGGAGATGATTTGGGAGATGGCCGGGGACGATCCGAGGCAAGGCCAGGCAGGCCGGCGAAAAATCCGATCAGGGTAGTTCGCTTCAGCATGGGTTTTCTCCTGAGAAAAAGATAGCCTTCGACGTTGGTGTTACGGACGTTGGACAAGCGATTCTCCATAAAGCAGAGGGTGACGATGCGGGACAGAGAACCGTCACCCCGTCTCTGGTTAGTTCTGCCGTGGCGTAAGTTGCGGAGTTGTGCCGGCCGGCGGGGCTTGATTGGCGGCTGGCGCGGGAGAGTTCGGTCCGGCTGGCGCTGGAGACTCCGCCTGTGTTTTGTAGTAGTTGAGCTTGAGGTATACCGGCTCGACCTCGAAGGGCATCTTGTCGGACGGGGCCAGGAGCGGCTCGAAGGCGGTGTGCAGGACGAAGAGCTGGTCGGTCCAGGGATCGAAGCGGAGGAAGCTCGAAAGTGGCATGGCTGCCTGCTGCTTGAGGTCCTTGTCGTCGAGCTTGGGCGCCTTGGCCTCGATTGCCTGCATCCAGAAGGTCGAGTCGGTGTCGCTCTTGACCAGGCCGTCGCCGATCATGGGTTCGTTGAGGGATTTGAGGGCCTTGACGCGCTGCTGGAGCTGTTGGAGGTACAGGCCGAAGTATTGCTGGCCGCCTTCGAGCTCTTTGGCGCTGAGCAGTTCCATCGCCTTGCGGGCGGCGGCGGCGTTGTCGGCGTCGGTGTGGTGCATCGGGATGCGGTTGAAGACGGAGGTGGTGGGGAAGAGGAGGCGATCGTTGAAGGCGTACTTGGTGTCAAGACGGTGCGCGAGGATGATATGGGCGATCTGGAAGGCTAGGATGGCGTTGAGGTTGCCCATCTGCTGCGCACCATCCTGGGAGACGATGCCGGTGGTGTCGAGCAGGCTCTTGGAGATGACGATGGTGTTGCCGATGGCGAGCGACTCGAGCGGCTCGGTGAGGAGCGTGCGGCAGCGGATCGGCCTGGAGAGGGTGATGTTGTTGTAGGCGAGGATGTTGCCGGCCAGGGCTTCGAGGGTTTTGTCGAACTCGCTGGGCGCGTCAAGCAGACCGGCCTGGAAGAGACGGTCGACGATGTTGTCCTCGGCCTGCTGGACCCACGCGCGCTGGGCTCCGAGAGGGCTTACATCCTGGGCTTCGTTGCTGACGTCGGTTGCGCCTACGACGTCGATGGAGGTGTTTTCGGACTCCGGCGGAGGAACCTTGAGGACATAGCCCCAGATGTGGTTGATGGCCTTGAACTTGAGAGTTCGTGAGGTGCTGTTCGGGTCGCTCTCTTCCACATAGAACGAGGTGGGCAGCCAGAGGTCGGGCTGGACGTTGGTGCGCCAGCTGTCGAAGTGATAGAACTCCGCGTAGTCCTTGTCGGAGCCGGCGAAGTCGCCGTTGAAGCGAACGACGTTTCCGCCGCGGGTCTCGATCCAGATCCGGCCGAAGAAGCGGCCGAAGCTATTCTTGCCTTCGACCGGGGTCACGTCGAAGACCGCAGTGGGGGTGGTGCCGAGGAAATCGTTTCGGACGAAGCCGAAGGTGTAGTGCTGCCGGTCAAAGTTGTTGGAGTCCATCAGGAGCATCTGGACGAAGCCGGCCTCGTGAAAGGTGAGGTGGAGGCTGCCTCCGAGGCTTCCGATATACGACACCGACTGCTTGAAGAAGCCGAGCTTTCCGGAGCTGCTGGAGCCGTCGGAGGTGGCCTTGTTGACGGCGTAGGCATTGTCTCCGATAACGTTCTTGAATTCGACGCGTCCGAGGAAGTGCTGGTCCGACTCCGGCACCTGGCCCATAACGGGGTCGGGCTTCATGTTCTGGATGTAAGTTTCGACGAGCGGGGCGCGCTCTCGGACGGTTTGGATGACCACCTTCTCGCGGGCGATGGCTTTATCGATCAGCGCATTCTGGGCCGCGGACGGCTTGCGGTCGGACGACATATCGTCGGTGTTCTTCTTCTTTCCGAAGTGTGGAAAGGCGGCGTGGGCGGGAAGGGTGGTAGCGACCAAGAGTGCCAGCAGCAGACCGGCGGTAGACTGTTTCCCGAGAATCATGATGTACGGCTCCTGCGGCGACCTTAGGTCAGCCTGGGTGTTGGTCTTGATGCTAGTGCAAGACGATGCCTTAGAGAAAGTTTTGTTTCTTCGGCTTTGTTTATCCGGCGAGCTGAAACGCGACGTTCACAATGCCCTCCCAGTCGGTGGGGTGGCCGGATGCGTCGGTTGCGGGCTGGAATCGAGTCGCCTCGACGGCGCGGATGGCCGAGTCGCCGAGGCCGTGACCCAGGTCGCTGGTTACACCCAGGACCTGCACGGCGCCGGAGGAGGAGACGCGAAGACGGACGGAGACGACGCCCTCGATATGGAGCCGGATGGCTTCAGCGGTGTACTCGGGACGGGGTTTGAAGAGGACCTTCGGTGCGCTCTTAGCCGAGGCGGAGGATGGGCCGGCCGGTTTGGGCATCGCCGGGGGGGTGTTCTGGCCCAGGTTGACTACGCCGGCCGATCGCGGCTGCGCGTTCATGGGTCCTGTGCCGCCGGGGACACCGAGTTTGACGCCCGCGATGGGGGCACCCGCGTTGCTTCTGCCATTCATATTGCGACTGCCGGGAGAGCCGGAACCAAGATTGACAACCGTGGAAGCTGGCCCCGCGCCCTTGTTGGATGCCGGCATTCCTGCCATTCCCTTATTGCCGAGATCGACGGCGGTGGTTGTGGGACGGTAGGAGGGTGCGATGGGATTGTCCGGCGAACCCAGTGCGACCGCTGTAGGATGCGGTGAATTGTTGACCACCGCGGCCGGATGGGCCTGCGCGAGATTGACGACACGCGGAGCCGGAGGCGGTTGGACGGCCCTGGGCGGAGCGGGAACAGCGACAGGCGCAGGCTCGGCCATCTTGACCACCTGCGGCTTGGGAGCTACCGGTACCGGCAGCTTAATCTTAGGGGGCTGGACTTTGGCTACAACAGGCGGCCTGGGGAGAGGTTTAAGCTTGAGCGGCGGCGGCTCGGGATGGATGATGGGGAGGGGTTCGGTCAGTTGAACAATTTTGTGACTGGTGTCGATGGTCTTTTTGGCCGCGGCTCCGATGATGATGATGCACAGCGCGATAAGGATGTTGAGGGTAACGGAGGTGAAGAGCGAGGCTTTGCTTTGGCTGCCGTCGTTAAGCACGCCGAAATGCGTAAACTGCATGTTCCGCGGAGCGGGATCGTCACTGCGAAGCGGCTTTGCCATAAAAAGTCCTTGCGTGCTCCTGAGATGCGGAGCATGTAGAGCGATCCGGTTTCGACAAGCGGGCCAGAACCGGTGCAGCGTGAGAGTTACTCGGCGTATAGTGCCGGAGCGCCGAAGGGAGACCGCACCTCACTCTTCGACTCTGAAATGAGGTCCTGTCGAAGGTGGGTATCTCGATCGTCATCTGGGCTTACATAGACAGACGCAGCCAGTGAAGGAAAAGGTTGTAGCAGGCCCCGTGCATTGGGAGTATTTCCGTTCCTCCACCCGAGCTCTGCCGCATCGCTGCTGCAAGATCCCTACTTCAAGTATAGTGCCGTAGCCCTAAGTGATTGACACTGGTACTTTTGTGGTAGGCAACGAAAGAGTGTTACAACCCGGTTTCAGGAGGAGTTTTGATGAAGGTTCTGGTGACAGGCGGGGCAGGCTATATCGGCGGAACAGTGACACGGCTTCTACTGGCGCGTGGCCACAGCGTCACGATCTACGACAACCTGTGCCATAGCAGGCGTTCCGCGGTGGCTGCGGCGGCCGAATTTATCGAAGGCGATGTGGCGGACCGGCCCTTGCTCGAACGGACGCTGAATGCGGGACGCTTCGACGGGGTGATGCACTTTGCCGCGCTGATCGAGGCGGGAGAGAGCATGAAGCAGCCGGAGATCTATTTTCGCAACAACACTGCCGCGTCGCTTGCGCTGCTGGAGGCGATGCTGGCCACGGGCCATGACCGGCTGGTGTTCAGCTCGACGGCTGCCTGTTATGGCGAACCGGAGACGACGCCGATTCTGGAAGACGCGAAGCTGCAGCCGACCAATCCCTATGGCGAGAGCAAGCTGCTGGTGGAGCATATGCTGCGGTGGATCAACCAGGCGCATGGGCTGCGGTATGCGAGCCTGCGCTACTTCAATGTGGCGGGCGCGATCCCCGGATACGGCGAGGCGCATGAGCCGGAGTCGCACCTGATCCCATTGATTCTCGATGTCGCTCTGGGTCGGAGAGCCAACATCAAAATATTCGGACGGGACTACCCGACCAAGGATGGAACGTGCGTGCGGGACTACATCCATGTGGAGGACCTGGCGGAGGCTCACCTGCTGGCTTTGGAGGCCCTGAAGGACAAGAGCCGGTCGATCTACAACATCGGAAACGGGAAGGGCTTTACGGTCTCCGAGGTGATCGAGTCGGTGCGGCGGGTGACGGGAAAGACGATTGCGGTGGAAGAGTGTCCGCGGCGGCCGGGTGATCCGGCGGTGCTGGTGGCGAGCTCGGAGAAGATCAAGGCCGAACTGGGGTGGAAGCCCAAGTTCGCTGAACTCGATGCGATCATTGCCAGCGCGTGGGAGTGGCACCAGAGACGGTATGCATGAGGGCGAACTGCCGGTCAGGATCTCAAAGGGTCAGGATCTCAAAGGGTCAGGATCTCAAAGGGTCAGAAACTCAAAGGGTCAGGATGACGAAAAATAAAACATCCGGCAAAACATTATCGCGCGATCCGCAGCCGGTCCTTCGCTTGCGTCCCATCTGAAAGGAGTTTGTGTTGATCCACAGCATGTTTCACCTTAACCTTCCGGTGTTTGAGAAGATTCTGCGGCCGGTGCTCGTCTACCTGTTTCTGGTTGGATTTCTACGGCTGTTCGGCAAGCGTGAACTGGCGCAGTTGAATCCGTTCGATCTGGTGGTGCTTCTGAGTCTTTCGAATACGGTGCAGAACGCGATGATCGGCGACGATAACTCGGTTTCGGGAGGCGTGATCGGAGCGTTGTCCCTGCTTACGGTGAACTACCTGCTGACACGCGTGCTGTACCGTCTGCCGAAGCTGAACGACACGTTTCAGGGGACCGAGACGGTGTTGATCCGGCGGGGGGTGGTCGACTGGGCGGCGGCGAAGAAGGAGGCGCTGACGGAGCTGGAGCTGCGATCCGTGCTGCACAAACAGGGGTATGACGAGTTTGAAGAGGTGGAGAAGTGCGTGCTTGAGCCGAATGGGAACTTTTATATCGAAGGGAACAAGGCCACGGGCGACGATGCGCAACGAGCGGTGATGTTGAAGGCGATCGAGGCGCTGACCCGCGAGGTGAAGGACATGCGCGCGGAGCTGGCGATACGTTGACCGGCGGCGTTGGCCTGGACGACAGCTACGGGTTTGGTGTGCGGTGCTGTTTTTCGAGGGCTCTGGTGTAGCGCTCCGGTGGGATTGGCGACTGCGAATCGCGAATGGCAGCGCGGTAGCCTCCCATGTAGATGGAGTACATGACGGCGAGAGCGCAGCCTACTCCAAAGACGAAGCCGAAGAAGAAGCCGATGGCGGCGGGCCAGTAGATACCCATACTGGTTGGAGTCTACCGGGTGCACGCCGGAAGGAAGCAAATGCGTTGACGGGGGGGCGGTAGCTCTGCTGCCCGACGACAACTTAACACCGGTTTTTCACCGATGACAGCGATTCGCGACGTGTTCCAATCAGTGTGCCAGAGGGGGCGGGGTGGTGGCCGTCGACGCCGGACGGGTCTGGGTGAAGATTTTGACTGCGTTTCTGACGGTGTAGTTGAAGCCCCAGGCGGTAGGGATAATGACGACGGCCCAGGCGACGGCGATGAGCAGGGGTGAGGACTTCTTGAGTGCGGATTCTGCCATGATGGAATCTCCTGAACGAGCGAGGCGGTGGATGTACACTCCGCCTGGTTGCGGCTAGTGGGCTGTGGCTTCGGGAACGGCAGCGCTGTTGTCGGCGAGCCAGTACTTCTGGTCGACCGGGCGGACGAGGAGGTTGGCGAGGAAGCCGATGACGAGCAGGCCGGTCATGATGTGCAGGATGAGGGGATAGGCATCCTGCTTGGACATGTGGTTGGCGACGTAGTGGTCGAGGATGCCGTTGACGATGAGCGGACCGATGATGCCGGCGGCGGACCACGCCGTGAGCAGACGGCCGTGGATGGCGGAGACGTTGTATCCGCCGAAGAGGTCTTTGAGGTAGGCGGGGATGGTAGCGAAGCCTCCGCCATACATGGAGATGACGAGGGCGGCGATGGCAACGAAGAGGGGAACGGAGTTGAGGTGGTCTTGGCGGGTCCACGGCAGGAAGAAGTAGAGGATGGCGCCGAGCACGAAGAAGGTGAAGTAGGTGGCCTTGCGTCCGATGAAGTCCGAGACCGAGGCCCAGACGAAGCGTCCGAGCATGTTGAAGATGCTGAGCAGGCCGACGAAGCCTACGGCAGCGACGGGGCTGACGCCGCCCTTGAAGAGGTCCTGGATCATGGGGGAGGCCTGCTCGAGGATGCCGATGCCGGCGGTGACATTGACGAAGAGCATGATCCAGAGGAGCCAGAACTGCGGCGTGCGCCAGGCCTGGGCGACGGCGACGTTGTGGCTGGAGATAAGGGCGGACTGATTCTCCGGAGGCGTCCAGCCCACGGGCTTCCAATCGGCGCGGGGGACGCGGATGGTGAAGACGCCGAACATCATGAAGACGAAGTAGAACGCGCCCATGCAGAGGAAGGCGTAGGGGATTGGCGGCTGGCCGGCGGCTTTGAAGTGGGCCATGAGATTGTTTGCCAGGGGACCGCCGATCATGGCGCCGCCTCCGAAGCCCATGATGGCGAGTCCGGTCGAGAGGCCGGGGCGGTCGGGGAACCATTTGATGAGGGTGGAGACGGGGGAGATGTAGCCGAGCCCGAGCCCGATGCCTCCGACGACGCCGTAGCCGAGATAGATGAGCGAGATCTGGTGGGTGCTTGCTCCGAAGGAGGAGATGAAGAACCCGAGGGCGAAGCAGATGGCCGCGTAGAACATGGCGCGGCGCGGGCCGGCTTTTTCGAGCCACGCTCCGAAGAGCGCCGCCGAGATGCCCAGGAAGGCGATGGCGATGGAGAAGATGTAGCCGACCTCCTTCAGGTTCCAGCCGGTGCCGGGGATGGCGAGCAGGGGGTTCTTGAAGACGGAGAAGGCGTAGACCTGGCCGATGGAGAGATGAATGGCAAGGGCGGCAGGCGGAACCAGCCAGCGACTGTATCCTGCGGGAGCAATGGAACGGTCACGGTCGAGAAAGGCAAGGGCCATCGGGAGAACCTCGGGAGAGACTTGAAGCAGTCAGTGTTGCAGACGAATTTCATGTGACACGCGGAGGGAGATCTTCAGTGCGGACTCACGATACATGATTCTGATTGCAAGATGTTGAATGAAGGGCACTGCGTCGAAGTTGCTGCGAGAGAATTGTATAAGGTACCTTCGGTTTATTGGCTCATCGAATGGAGAGGTCGGGCGGCGATGGTTGAAGCAAGCAGGAATCTGGATTCAAGCCTGAGAGAGAACAGGATGTTCGCTCCGCCGGCGGAGTTTGCCGCGAAGGCCCATGTGAAGAGCCTGGCGGAGTACGAAGCGTTGTACCGGCACAGCATCGAGCAGCCGGAGGCGTTCTGGGGCGATGCGGCGCGGGAGCTGGAGTGGTTTGCGCCGTGGTCCAGGGTGCTCGAAGGAGAGGCGGCGCAGACGAAGTGGTTTGTCGGGGGCAAGCTGAACCTTTCGCACAACTGCGTGGACCGTCATGCGATGGGAGCGCGGCGGGACAAGGTGGCGCTGCTGTGGGAGGGCGAGCCGGGCGAGGTTCGCAGGCTGACCTACGGCGAGCTGCACGGGCAGGTGCAACGGTTTGCCAATGTGCTGAAGGGGCTCGGGATCAGGCGGGGCGACCGGGTGGCGGTGTACATGGGGATGTGTCCGGAGCTGGCGATTGCGCTGCTGGCGTGTGCGCGGATCGGGGCGGTGCATTCGGTGATCTTCGGCGGCTTTGCGGCGCATGCGATCTCGGACCGGGTGAACGGCTCCGGCTGCGTTGCGGTGCTGACCCAGGACACGAGCTTTCGGCGGGGCGCGGAGGTGCAGTTGAAGGGGATTGTCGACGACGCGCTGGGAAAGTGCCCTACGGTGAAGAGCGTGGTGGTGTTTCGGAGGTCGGGCTCGCCGGTGACGATGCAGGCGGGGCGAGACGTGTGGTGGCACGACGAGATGGAGAAGGCCGGGGCGGAGTGCGCGGCGGAGTGGATGGATGCGGAGGACCCGCTGTATCTGCTGTACACCTCCGGCACCACGGGTAAGCCGAAGGGGCTGGTGCATACGACGGGGGGCTACTCGGTTCAGACGTATCTGACGAGCAAGTATGTCTTCGACCTGCGCGATGAGGATGTGTTCTGGTGTACGGCGGATATCGGCTGGGTGACGGGGCACAGCTATGTGGTGTACGGGCCGTTGCAGAATGGCGCGACGGTGATGATGTATGAGGGCGCTCCGAACTGGCCGGAGTGCGACCGGTTCTGGCAGATCGTGGACGACCACAAGGTCACGGTGTTCTACACGGCGCCGACCGCGATCCGCGCGTTTACCAAGTGGGGCGAATCGTGGGTGCGGAAGCATTCGCTGGCTTCGCTGCGGCTGTTGGGGACGGTGGGCGAGCCGATCAACCCGGAGACGTGGATGTGGTATCACCGGGTGATCGGGAAGGAGCGCTGCCCGATTGTCGATACCTACTGGCAGACGGAGACGGGAGCGATCATGATTGCGCCGATACCCGGGGCGGTGGCGGCTAAGCCCGGGTCGGCGACGCGGCCGTTCTTCGGAATTGTGCCTGAGGTGGTTACAAAGGAGGGCGAGCCGGTTCCGGATGGGCAAGGCGGGCTGCTGGTCTTCCGGAGACCGTGGCCCTCGATCGCGCGGACGATCTATGGCGACCAGGCCCGGTATGAAGAGGCGTACTGGAGCGAGGTGCCGGGAAGCTACTTCACCGGGGACGGGGCGCGGCGCGATGCGGATGGGTATTTCTGGATGATGGGCAGGGTGGATGACGTGATCAACGTCAGCGGACACCGGCTGGGGACGATGGAGGTGGAGTCGGCGCTGGTGGCGCACCCGAAGGTGGCCGAGGCGGCGGTGGTGGGGCGTCCCGACGAGATGAAAGGGCAGGCGATTGCCGCGTTCGTCACGCTGGAAGGAGAGCATGAGCCGAGTGAAGAGCTGCGGCAGGAGCTGCGGCAGTGGGTCGCGAAGGAGATCGGCGCGCTGGCCCGGCCGGACGATCTGACGTTCACGCAGGCTCTGCCCAAGACCCGGAGCGGCAAGATCATGCGTCGGCTGCTAAGGGAGCTGGCGACGACCGGCGAGGTGAAGGGAGACACGACTACGCTGGAGGACTTTGCGGTGATCGCCAAGCTGCGGGAGGGCGAGGAGTGAGGGGGGACCGCTATTGGGTATGTACCAATGGTATATACTTTGGTGGAAGGTACAGATGGCCCAAAAATTGGAGAAGCGTGCAAAGATCTTCCAGACTGGGCGGAGCCAGGCGGTGAGATTGCCGAAGGAGTTCCGCTTTGAGGGAAAAGAAGTGCGGATTCGCAGAGCCGGGTCTGCGGTCGTGCTGGAACCAATCGCGGATGATTGGGGCTGGCTGCAAGAATTGCGGAAGCTAGGCCCATTGGATGACGACGTTATTGCAGCCGTGAACGAGAAAGTTCCACAGCAAAACCGTCCTGATCTGGACAGGCTCTTCCGCTGATGCGATTTCTGCTGGACACGAATGCGTTGATCGATTTCATCAACAAGCCCGATGGCAAGGTGGCCGGAGTAGCATTGAAACACCGCAGTGAAGATGTCGTCACCTCGTCCATCATCATTCACGAGCTATATTTTGGAGCGTTCAACAGCTCGCGGGATGCGAAGAATGTCTCTGTGCTTGATGCGCTCCTTTTGAAGGTTGTGAATTACGACCATGGAGATGCGCGACAGGCAGGCCGGGTTCGAGCTTGGTTAGTTCGGCAGGGCAAGCCCATTGGGCCCTACGATATCTTGATTGCCGGACAGGCGCTGGAGCGGGGATTGGTGATGGTGACGCACAATGCTCGAGAGTTTGCGCGTGTGCCTGGACTGATCTGTGAAGACTGGTCAGGATAGCGGATCACTACCCGTCACCGGAGGTTGTTGCTGGATTTTGTGGGCAGGGTGAAGTGGAAGGTGGTGCCCTGGCCGGGGTCGCTGGTGGCCCAGATGCGGCCGCCGTGCTGGTTGACGATGCTGCGGCAGATGGCGAGGCCGAGGCCGGTGCCTCCCAGGGCGCGCGAGTCCGAGGCGTCGCCTTGCTGGAAGCGATCGAAGATGTGTTCGAGCTTGTCTGCCAGGATGCCGCTTCCCTGATCCCGCACTTCAATGAGGGCCTCCCCATCGTCGAGATTGCGCGCGTTCAGGTGGATTTCACTGCCCGGGGACGAGAACTTGATGGCGTTCGAGATGAGGTTGTTGAGGGTTTGCAGGATGCGTTCGGAGTCGGCCCAGACGGTGACGCCGCTGGCGGCGAAGAAGATCCGGACGTTCGGCTTGGGTGTGCTGGCCTGCTGCTGGCCGGCGGCGCGGCGCAACAGGTCTTCAGCGCTGCAGAGGGCGAAATGAAGCTCCGTCTTGCCGCTGCCGATGCGCTCGAGGTCCAGGATGTCGTTGACCAGCCGGACCAGCCGGTCGGAGTTGCTGATGGCGATCTCGAGCATCTGCCTGGTCTTCTCGGGGCGGGTGGAGAGAGCGCCGCCGGCGAGCAGGCCAAGGGCTCCGCGCAGAGAGGTGAGCGGTGTGCGCAACTCATGCGAGACGGTGGAGATGAACTCATCCTTCATGCGGTCGAGGGCGCGGCGCTCGGTGGTGTCGGTAAAGGCTACGACGACTCCCACGGCTTTGAGTCCGTCCGCTTCGACGGAGTGGGAGTCGATCTGCGGACGGGCGACGTAGTCCACCGGGAAGCTGGTGCCGTCCTTGCGCCAGAAGATTTCATCGAAGACACGCACGGTCTTGAAGTTGAGGAGGCTCTGGTTGATGGGGCACTCTTCGAGGGGATAGGGCGTGCCATCGACGCGGGTATGGTGGATGAGCTGGTGCAGGTTACGGCCGAGCATCTCGCTCTGTTTGAAGCCGAGCATCTGGGCGGCGGCGGAGTTGACGACCGTGACGTTGCCTTCCAGATCGATGCCGTAGATGCCGTCTCCCACCGATTCGAGGATGGAGTCAGACTGGCGGGTGAGGGTACGGAGGCGGCCTTCGGCGCGGACCTGTTCGCTGATATCGACGCCAAAGCCCAGAACGTAAGGCGCGCGGCCCGGCACGACGATCAGCTTGTTGCGGTAGGCGATGACGCGGACTTCGCCATCGGTGTGGGCGAGATGGAGCAGGCCCCTTGCTTCGCCGGTTTCGCCGATCTTCTGTAGGTAGGCGGGCATGGCGTCGCGGCGTTCGGGCACGATGAACTCGGAGATATTCTTGCCGGTCATCTCCTCGACGGTCCGGCCGATGGCCTCCGCGCCGTGGGTGTTGATGGTCAGCAGGGCGCCGCGCAGGTCGTGGGTGCAGACCGTGCCGAGCGAGCCCTCGATGAGTTGACGGTAACGCGCCTCGCTTTCGCGGAGGGTGGATTCGGCTGCGCGCTGGGTGGTGACGTCGATGCCGGTGGCGATGATGAAGGCAACCTCGCCTTGCGAATCGAGCAGGGCGGTGGCGGACCAGGCGATGCGGCGCAGGCTGCCGTCGCGGTTCTGCCACTGGTTCTCGAAGACGGCAGGGAAGTGCCCGGCACGGAGGCGCTCGAAGGTCTCGATGGCTTCGGGAATCTCCTGCCGCGGGATGAGCTTGTCCCAGGCGTAGCGCCCGACCAGAGTGGCGAAGTCGTATCCGGAGGCGGTCTCGCAGGCGCGGTTGAAGCGAACGATCCGGCCGGCGGGATCGAAGACGGCGACCAGCGCGCCGACAGTGTCGAGCACGGCGGAGACGAAGTTTCGTTCGACGGTAAGGGCCGCTTCGACGCGTTGGCGAGAGCGTGCGGCGCGGTCCATCTGGCGGATGCGGCCGTTGAGTTCAAGCCGGGTGATGACCTGGCGGCTGAGAATCCTGAGAGCCGAGGACTGCGCGGCGGTGAGGGCGCGCGCGGGATGATCGAGCACAAGCAGCGCGCCGACGCTGACGCCGGCGGGCGTGGTGAGAGGTGCGCCGGCATAGAAGCGATAGGCCCGGCCTTCGACGAGGATGCCGTCGGGGGCATAGTTGAGTTCGGAGCGGGCGTCGGTTACTTCGTACACCGTGTCGCCGAGGATCGTGGTCTCGCAGGGCAGGCTGCCGAGTGAAAGCTCATGGGGTGCGATACCAAAGCGCGAACGAAGCCAGATGCGGTCCGATCCGATGAGAGTGATGGCGGCGACCGGGGTATCGCATAGTTGCGCGGCCAGGCCGGTGATGTCGTCCAGGACAGGATCAGGCGCTGAATTGAGGACCTCGTATTGATTGAGGGCTTCTATCCGTAGCGCTTCGTCTTTGACCAGGAGAGCGTTCATTTGACCAGGAGAGCGTTCGTTTGCTATTTGTGATCGTAGGGATGTGCAAACTGTTGCGCACTCCTACTTTTGTGGCATCAATATCTTAGGGCTTTGGCAACACACAGCATTCGGCTGCCGCGGGAGGCTCATTCGCGCTTGCGTCGAGCGCGACCTTCCAGGTGCCGTCGGGCAGCTTCTTCCATACTGTCATGTAACGGCCGGTCATGACGATGGGGCCGCCATTCTTGTCCTTGGAGCGTCCTTCATAGTTGCCCCAGGTGAAGCCCATATCGTTCGATGGTCCCATCTGTGCACCCTGGGCTACCCAGGTGAGCTGATAAGCCTTCGGGTCCCATTGTGCCTGGGCGGCGATGGCGGTGCGGCCCAGAACGGCGGGGCGGCCGTTGTTGAGAGTCACGGCGTCGTCGGCAAACCAGGTTGCGAAGGCCTTGCCTCCCCCGGCAGCAACAGATTGGGAGAAGCGGCCTTCGAGCTCGAGCAGAAGGAGGGCGCCCGGTGAGAGGGACGGCTGGGTGAGGAAGCTGGAGCCGCTGCCCGGAGACTGGGCGATACCATCGAAGCCGGGCGCAATGGGAACTTGGCCTGCGATACTCTGCGCGAGAACTGGACAGGCGGCGAGAGGGAAAGCGGCGAGAGGGAAGGCGAGGATGGCCCAAAGACAGAGGGTCGGGCGGTGCATGTTCCGTATGCTAACAGACACAAAGGGGCATGACCGGCCGGTCGAGACGGGTGTGGCTTGGGGACTGGTATCCTTCGCACCTGATGATTAAGACGAAGTTGGAACGGATATTGTTGCTTTCAGCCGTCGTTTTGCTGGGCGCGGGAGTGGTCCTCGGGATTTGCGGACCGGCTATGCATGTGGCTGGAATCGTGCTGCGTTGCTGGTCGATTCTGCTGCTGGCTGTGTTCGCTGCACGCAGGCGATCGCTGACGCCATGGATCTTTGTCGCGATGGTGGCGGGAGCGGAGCTGGGCTTCGATGCACCGGCCTTTGCCGTCAGCCTGCGCGTCTTCAGCGACATCTTCCTGCGCCTGATCAAGGCGATCGTCGCGCCTCTGATTCTGGCGACGCTGGTGACGGGAATCGCGGGGCATGGCGATCTGAAGGGGGTAGGCCGGATCGCCATCAAGAGCCTGATCTATTTCGAGGCGGTGACGACGCTGGCGCTCTTTATCGGCCTGGCCGCGATCAATCTAAGCCACGCGGGCACAGGGCTGTCGCTGCCGGCTGCGAACGGGCCTTCTGGAGTAGTCGCCGCACCGCCGCCTGCGCACTGGCAGGACTTTCTGCTGCATGTCTTCCCGGAGAATATTGCGAAGTCGGTAGCAGAGGGCCAGATACTTCAGGTGGCCGTGTTTGCCGTCTTCTTCGGCATTGCGCTTGCCTCCCTGGGAGAGGAGAAGCGCGCGCCTGTGCTGCGGCTGTTCGAAGGCCTGAGCGAGGTGATGTTCAAGTTTACGAATGTCGTGATGTACTTCGCTCCCATCGGGGTGGGGGCGGCGATGGCGTTTACGGTGGGGCAGATGGGGCTGGGTGTTCTGGTGAACCTGGGCAAGCTGCTGCTGACGCTCTATGGCGCGCTGGTGGGGTTCGGCCTGCTGGTGCTGCTGCCGGCAGCGCTGCTGTTCCGGGTGCCGGTGCGGCGGTTTCTGGCTGCGGTGGCGGAGCCGGCGACCATCGCCTTCGCTACTTCGACCAGCGAGGCCGCGTTGCCTCGCGCGATGGAGAACATGGAGGCTTTGGGCGTGCCGCGGCGCATCGTCTCGTTCGTCATTCCGGCCGGGTACAGCTTCAATCTGGACGGGTCCACCCTCTACCTCGCGGTGGCGAGCATCTTCGTGGCGCAGGCGGCGGGGATTCACCTGGGGTTCGGCCAGCAACTGCTGATGATGGTGACCCTGATGCTGACGAGCAAGGGAGTTGCCGGGGTTCCACGGGCGACGCTGGTGGTGCTGCTGGCCACGGCGGCGACGTTTCAACTGCCGACCGAGCCGATCTTCGTCATTCTGGGGATCGACGCGCTGGCCGACATGGCCCGAACGACCGTCAACGTGGTGGGGAACTGCCTCGCCAGCGTCGTGGTGGCCAGGTGGGAGGGAGAGTTCGGCGTCGAGCCGATCTCGCCGGTGGTGCTGGAGGGAATGACGGAATAGGGCGGACGGGCTCTGGTGCGGAGAGTCGGCTACATGGCCGGGGGATGGTGCGGATCGATGTGGTGGGGATCGATCTTGTCTTGACCTGTCTTGCCGGCGGCGGACTTCGTTTTGCCGTTCCCGGTCGGGTTGACGGAGTCGCGAAGCTCCTTGGAAGGCTTGAAGAAGGGCACCCGCTTGGCTGGAACGTCGACCTTGGCGCCAGTCTTCGGATTGCGTCCGGTGCGTGCGTTCCGCTGCCGCGTACGAAAGCTTCCGAAGCCGCGGATCTCGATCTTGTCGCCTGTCTTGAGCGCCCCGATGACCGATTCGAAGAGAGTATCGACGATGACCTCTCCATCGCGTCTGGTGAGGTCGCCCAGGGCGGTGACTTTGTCTACGAGGTCAGCTTTGGTCATGAATGGGTTCCTTTCGTGCTGGAGAGGGCGATCGGTTCGGGAGCGAACGGTTCCGTTGTTGTTGATTGTAGACGGGATGGGGACTCAATAGGATGAAGCGGAACTCCCTGATAAAACATGGCCGACATGCAGGATGAGATGCAAAAAACGGGGGAACCGACCAGCAAAAAGACAGCGGGAACCCATTTCGCCGAGGGGCCGGGGAAGAGAAAAATGCGTGGTGCGGGGTAAAGGCTGGAGGGCGGCGCGTTACTTCCACATGAAGTAAAAGCCCGGAGCGTGGTTGAGCAGTTGGCTGGGGTTGGGGAACAGGTCTTCGCCGTCCTCGGTGAGCAAGGTGAACAGGCCGCGCTTCTTGCTGGCCGGACGTGCGATGCTGGGCTCGCCGGAGATTCCGGCCTCTCGCGCGGTGTCCATCAAGGCGACGCGAAAGCCGCCTATCTTGTCGATCAGGCCGAGCGGCAGGGCCTGCTGGCCGGTCCAGACCTGGCCGGTTGCAAGCGGCTTGATTTTGTCGTCGGTGGTGTGGCGGCCGATCGAAACGTCGTGGACGAACTGCGTGAACATGTTATCGACCAGGGACTGGAAGTAGGCCTGCTCCCTGGGGGTGAGGTCGCGGCTGGGATCGCCTGCGTCTTTCAACTCGCCGGAGGTGATGGTGATGTTTTTCAGCTTGGCCCAGCGCAGCAGTTCGCCGTAGTTGGTCCACTCGATGATGACGCCGATGGAACCGACGAGCGAGGCTTCGTTGGCGTAGATCTTGTCGCAGCCGGAGGCGATGTAATAGGCGCCCGAGGCCCCGACCGACTCGATGGAGGCGATGATCTTCTTGTGCTTCTCCTGCCGGATGCGGACGACCTCGTGGTAGATCTCCTGCGAGGCTGCGGCTCCTCCGCCGGGGGAGTTGATGTGCAGGATGATGGCTTTGATGGAGGGATCGCCGCCGAATTTGCGGAGCTGGCCGTCGATGGTCTCAGGCGAAAGGATGACGCCGGTGAGGTCGATGACGCCGATCTGGCTGGAGCCGAGGCCGAAGCGGGAGGCTTCGCCGCCGGTGACCGAGCGCATCGTGGTCCAGACCATCAAGGCCATTAGGAGATAGACCGCCGCGACGGAACCGGTGATGATGCCGATGTAAAACCAGGCGGAGTGGCGGCGTGCCGGGGCTAAACCATAGGGCGGCGGCGCAT
Organism: Edaphobacter sp.; assembly: GCA_965277575.1. Taxonomy (GTDB): domain Bacteria; phylum Acidobacteriota; class Terriglobia; order Terriglobales; family Acidobacteriaceae; genus Edaphobacter. The sequence goes on along the minus strand of CBDIDK010000002.1, from coordinate 204,451 downwards.
AATGGAACTGCGCTGGCTGCGCATAGGGCGGAGGAGGCGGTTGCTGTGGTGGAGGAGGGCCTGCGTAGTCTTCCGGCATGTTTTGGAGTGTAGCAGGGGTCCGGATCGCAATGCAGAATACGGCCCGGCGGCACTCGCGTTGAGCGGCTGTGGCAGCGGTTGAAACAAATAGGTTGCCCCAGCGTCCAATGATTAACGTATTATTTATCGCGGCGTACGAAACACTTTCCGTGCGTTTCCATCTTGAAAGCACGTTCGGCATAGGTAAGTGATTGCTATGGCTCATCCGAAGTTAAGTATTGTGATCCCGGCCTTTAACGAGAGCGCCCGCATTGAGAATGCGCTGGAGCGGGTGATGTCGTGTGTCGCGGAGCAGGGTTGGGACGCCGAGGTTCTGGTGGTCGATGACGGCTCCAGGGACAACACCGCGGCCATTGTGCAGCACTGGATGGGGCTGTATCCGCGTCTGCACCTGGTGCAGAATCCGGGCAACCGGGGCAAGGGCTACTCCGTGAGGAACGGGCTGCTGCAGGCCGCCGGCGACGTGGTGATGTTTACCGATGCCGACCTTTCGGCCCCGATGGAAGAGGCCGAGCGGCTGCTGTCGGCCATTGCGGATGGGGCGGATGTGGCGATCGGCTCCCGCTGGATGGACCGTACGCGCCAGACCATCCACCAACCGCTCTACCGGCAGTTCTTTGGGCGGTGTTTCAACTGGATCACACGTTCGGTCATGGGTCTGCCGTTCAAGGACACGCAGTGCGGCTTCAAGGCCTTCCGCCGCCCGGTCGCACAGACCATCTTCCGCCTGCAGACCATCGAACGCTGGGGGTTCGACCCGGAGATCCTCTTCATCGCACGCAAGCTGAAATATGTGATCCGTGAGGTTCCCGTGACCTGGGGCCATGACGAGCGCAGCCGGATGAGCTATCTGAAAGACGGTATGAAGATGCTCGAAGATATGGCGACGATTCGGGTCAATTCGCTTGCCGGACGCTACGATGAAGCCATTGCGGCGATCAAGGACACCAGTGCCATGGTGACCCCGCAGGTGAAGCCGGTCGCAGACGTGGGCGTCGAAGCCAGACAGTAGGCTGCGGGTTCGATCTTCGTCTCCAATCGCCAATCCGGAATCGCGCTGACGAAACACCAGGCGACACGCCGGGCACGGGGGAGCGCCATGGGAGACCCTCGCCCGCGAGCCTGTCTGCATGAAACAATACGGTTGTTGCCGTCAGGCCGGAATAGGGGTATTTCTCTTGCTGCGATCCATGTTTATTGCACTCTCTCGTAACAAGGGGCTGCGCAGTTTTTCAGAACGATCCACTATAGGGCGGAAGATGTCGGGCCGGTTCGTCGCGGGTATGTCGGTCGCGGACGCGCTGGGCGCATGTGAGCGCGTGAACCGGGAGGGCATCGCGGTCAGCCTCGACTCGCTGGGGGAAAGCGTCACCACCGAAGCGGAGGCGCGGCGATCGGCGGCGATCTATCACGAGATGCTCGATGCGATCGGGGCGCGCGGACTGAACGCGAACGTGAGCGTGAAGCTGTCGCAGGTCGGCATGGACTTCGACGCTGCGCTGGCGGAGCGGATCGTAGGCGAGATGGTGGAACACGCGGCCGCGGTGCACTCATTCGTCCGCATCGACATGGAAGGCTCCCCCTATACCGAAGCGACGATTGCGATGACCGAGCGTCTCGCCGAACGTTTCCCAGGGAGTGTAGGAACGGTGCTGCAGGCGTATCTCTTCCGCACTGAAGCCGACACGGAGCGGCTGCTCAATGGGGGAATTCGTATTCGCCTGTGCAAGGGCGCGTATAAGGAAGGGCCGCAGATTGCCTTCGCCGCCAAGTCCGACGTCGATGCCAACTACGTGAAGCTGATGAAGCGGATGGCATCGTTCTCGAAAGACGGGAAGGGCGTCTTCTGCGGCATCGCCACGCATGATGAGGCGATTGTGGAGGCCTTGCGGACCTTCGTGCTCGAGAACCACATCGACATGAGCGCCTTCGAGTTCCAGATGCTCTACGGCATCCGGCGAGATCTGCAGCACCGGCTTGCCGCGGAAGGATTCGGCGTACGCGTCTATATCCCCTTCGGTCCGGAGTGGTACCCGTACTTCATGCGACGGCTTGCCGAACGTCCTGCCAATGTTCTGTTCCTCGCCAAGAACTTCTTCAAGAATTAGTGTCCATCTGGCCGGAGGCTGTTGCGTCGTGATGAGTGGTTCCGATCTTTCCTCCAGCACGGCTGGACTTTGTACCAGCAGCCGCACCCTGACCCGCATCGCCGCGCTGGTCGGGAATACGCCGATGATCGAGGTCTGCTACGCCTACCGCGGCGAATCGCGCAGAATCTTCGCCAAATGCGAGCAGGCCAACCTGACGGGAAGCATCAAGGACCGGATGGCGTTGAACATCCTGGAGGCAGGGCTGCGCGACGGCGCCATCCGCCCCGGCGATACCATCGTCGAGGTCAGCAGCGGCAATACAGGCATCGCCTTTGCGGCCCTCGGCGCGGCGCTCGGGCACAAGGTCATCATCTACATGCCGGACTGGATGAGCCGCGAACGTCTGGACATCATCTGCAGCTACGGTGCGGAGGTGGTCCAGGTCAGCCGTGAGCAGGGCGGCTTTGTCGGCGCTCTCAGGCTGGCGGATGAACTTGCCGCTACACGCGACGACATCTTCCTGCCGAAGCAGTTCGCCAACGCCGCGAATGTCGAAGCGCATTGCAAAGGGACAGGCCCGGAGATCGTCGCGCAGCTTGCCGGCATCGGTCTTGTGCCGCACGCTTTCACGGCCGGCGTCGGCACCGGGGGCACCATCATGGGTGTGGGCCAGTACCTGCGTTCGCGGGACCCAGAGGTCAGGATCTATCCTGTGGAACCGGCGGAGTCGCCCGTCCTCAGCGCGGGCCGCAAGGTGGGGAACCATCGAATTCAGGGCATCTCCGATGAGTTTGTGCCGGCGATCGTGGACCTGAGTAAGATCGACGCGCCCATCGCCATCTCCGACGGCGACTCGATCCTGATGGCCCAGAAGCTCGCCGCTACGCTCGGACTCGCGGTAGGGATTTCGTCCGGCTGTAACTTCCTCGCCGCGCTCACGGTGCAGAATCTTCTCGGCCATGATGCGGTTACGGTGACGGTCTTCTGCGACGACAATAAGAAGTACCTCAGCACCGGGCTGTTGAAGCAGGAGCCTTCGCTACCGCACTATCTCAGTCCGGATGTGGTCCTCGAAAACTTTCGCGTCCTGCCGCCGGCGTTTGTGCGGTAAGGCTGCCCCTACTTTAATCCTGCCTTATTGACTCGGGCCTCTTCTGCATATGACCGATTGCGCGATGTAGAGGGTGCGTGGATTGGGAGGGAGAAGGTCGAGCTTCGCTCGATAACCCACCCTTACAAAGCGTAAAGGATGGGCCACCCAGATGCTGCCCGGTGCATTCTGGGCAGCATCTTCACCTGGGGCAGACAGTCTCCCGTGGAGTGAGCAGCTATGCCTCGGCCGAGGCCGACGCGGACTCCGATTTTTCTTTCACGTCGCGATGGTCCGTCAGCCGGTAGTAGATCACCGGCGTGACGATCAGGCTGAGGAAGATCGACAGTGTCAGTCCGCCAATCACGGAGATCGCAAGCGGCTGCAGCATCTGTGAGCCTGCCCCGAGCGCAAAGGCCAGCGGCAGCATTCCGCACACTGCCGCGATGGCTGTCATTACGATCGGGCGAAGCCTCCGCTGAGCGGCATGGAGCATTGCGTCGCGGGCGTTCGCGCCGGTGGCCCGGAACTTTTCGTCTGCGTCGAGCAGCAGGATGCCGTTCTTCGCGACGATACCGATGACCATGATCAGGCCCATGAAGCTGGCCACGTTGAAGTTCGTGTTCGTGATCAACAGAGCGGTGACGACGCCGGTCATCGACAGGATGGAGCTGGTGAGGATCGCAATGGGCGCGGAGAAGTTGCGGAATTCCGTCAGCAGGACGCCGAAGACGAGCGCCAGCGCCAGCAAGAGCACGCGGGCCAGGTCGGCGAAGGACTTCTGCTGCTCCTGGTAGGTCCCGCCGTACTCGACGCGGACCGATGCAGGAAGATCCAGGGCGGTTACCGCGGTTTTCACCTGGGCCATCGCGCCGCCCAGGTCCGAGCCTTCGAGCCGTCCGCTGACCAGCACCACCTGATCGAGGTTCTCGCGACGAATCTCATTCTGAGGCGGAAGCTGCGTGACCTGCGCCATCGCGCCCAGCGTTGCCGTCTTGCCGGTGCTCGAATTGAAGACCGTGTTCTGAATCGCCTCGAGCGATGCGCGGTTCTGGTCAGGGAGCCGGACTCGAATGGTGTATGGGCGGCCATTGACGATCATTGGCTGGTTCGCCGGGAGGCCGTCGAGAATAGAGGTAGCATCTTCCGCGACCTCGGTGGTCGTGAAGCCAAGGCGCCCGGCAACGGCAGGGTCGACCTGGAAGTTGGTTGCCGGTCCGCTGAGCGTGTTGTCGACACCGTTCTGCGTATCCACTACTCCGGGAATTGCCGCGATGGCGGTCTGTACCTTGGGTCCAAGCTCGTGCAGCAGGTTCGTGTCATGCGAGAAGAGCTTGATCTGAATGGGCTCGGGAGAGTTGGACAGGTCGCCGATCATGTCCTGAAGAACCTGGGTAAATTCGATATCCAGTTCGGGCTCGGTGCTCTTGATCTGGTCTCGAACGTCGGTCATGATGTCCTCGATAGGACGGGAGCGTTTCGTCTTCAGCCTCACGGTGAAGTCGCCGTAGTTTGCCTCGGTGACCGCGGCGAGGCCAAGCTGCAGGCCGGTGCGGCGCGAGGTGATCTCCACTTCGGGGGTGTTTTGCAGGATCTTTTCGACCCGTCCCAGAACGCGGCTGGTCTCGGCGAGCGAGCTTCCGGCAGGCATGATGTAGTCGAGGATGAACGCGCCTTCGTCCATCGCTGGGAGGAGATCGGACCCGAGGCCCTGATAGGCAAAGTAGCCTCCGACCACCAGGACGAGACAGCACAGGGCAAGGGCCAGCGGCCGCGCCAGAGCCCACGTCAATACCCGCTCGTGCACGTGCAGCACACGCCGCATGATCGGCCCGTTTTCGTCATGGTGCGCGGCGGGTTCGGCGTTCGAACGATCGGCCGTATCGCCGTTCGCAGCCGTCTCTGCCTTCGGCTTCAACAGCACCAGACTGAGCGCCGGCGTAAAGGAAAGCGCCAGCAGCAACGACGTCAACAGCGCCGCGGTCATCGTGATTGCAAGCGCGCGGAAGAAGCTGCCGGTCACCCCGGTGACGGAGATAAGCGGAAGGAAGACGACGACCGGCGTAATCGTCGAGCCGATCAAAGGGATGGTGATTTCGTGGAGCGCCTTCTTCACGGCGTCGACGCGCGACTCGCCAGCATCGCGATGCACGATGATATTTTCGACGACCACGATTGCGTCGTCGATCACCAGCCCGATTGCGGCGGCCAGTCCGCCGAGCGTCATCAGGTTGAAGCTCTGCCCGATGATCGAAAGGAACAGAATCGTCACGGCGACGGTGACCGGAATCACGAGGCCGGCGATGAGGGACGATCTCCAGTCGCGGAGGAAGAGGAACAGGATGAGGCAGGCAAGCGCAAGTCCGATCAGGATCGCGTCCCGCACACTTGCAATGCTCTCGCGCACCAGCTCCGACTGGTCGTAGAAGGGAACCAGATGCACACCCGGCGGCAGCGTCTTCTGCAACTCCGCGATCTTGGCGGCGACGCCATCCGCCACCGCGACGGTGTTGCTCGATATCTGCCGGGCGATATTGAGCAGCACGGAAGGTCTTCCGTTTGCGGTGACCATGGTGTAGACCGGCATGGTCGATGGCACCACCGTGGCGACATCGCCTACCCGGACCGGCGCCCCGCCCGGGGTGGTCTTGACGACCAGGTTGGCAAGCTCGGAGGTGTTGTGCGCCTGCGATCCCACCAGGCCCAGGATGAGTTCGTGATTCGCTTCATAGAGTCCGGGCGAATCGATGATGTTCGACGCCTGCACGGAGTTCACCAGATCGGTCATCGTCACGGCGGTCGTCTGGAGCCGCGCCAGATTAGGCACGATGTGGAACTCGGGCACCTGGCCGCCTTGCACCACCACCGTGCTGACGCCGTTGACCCGGTTCAGCGGAGGCTTCAGATCGTACGTCGCGATCTCCCACAACTGGGTCTGCGGAACGGTGTCTGCCCCGCGGTCGTCCGCCATCAGCGCGTAGCCTAGGATGGGAAAGGTGGCGAACGTCAGGCGGTTCGAGGTGATATGGACGGTCGGCGGCAGTGACTGCTGGATGGTCGACAACGCGGCATCGACCAGTTGCAGCGTCTGGAACATGTCCACCTGCCAGTCGAAGAACAGGCTGATCTCAGCGGAGCCGCGACTGGTCGTCGACCTGACTGTCTGGAGCCCAGGGACGCTGTTGAGCGCATCTTCGATCGGCTTGGTGATGGTCACCTGCATCTGCTCGACCGGCATCACGCCGTTGTCGATACCGATCACCACGCGCGGGAAATCGGTGGCCGGGAAGACGGAGATAGGCAGTTGCAGCGCGCTGTATGCGCCCCCCAGCGTGAGGATGAACAGGAAGAAGAAGATGGGCTTCGATATGCGCGTCAGCCAGAAAGACGAATCATCCGCCTGCGCGGCCTTCTGCGCTGAAACGCCATGGGTGGGTACGACCTTCGCGGTTTCGATCATTCCTTGTCTTCCTTGCCGCTGGTGCTGCTGCCGCTTGGTTTCCCGCTGCTTGGTTTCCCGCCGCCTGGTTTTTCGCTGCTTGTCGTCGCTTCGCCTGCTTTATCTCCGCCAGCCTTGTCGTCCGTCTTGTCCGCACCGCCCGGTGCGCCAACTTTCACCTTTGTCCCATCGTCCAGCCCATACGAGCCTGTCGTAATGACCATGTCGGCCGGCGTCACGCCCTCGAGCACCTGCACCGTATCCGGCGTCTGCAGGCCCAGCGTGACCGGATGTTTATGCGCCACGCTGTCGGACCCCATCAGCATGACCGATTTCGCGATGCCATCGGTTGAAGTCTGCACCGCCATCGCGGGAATCAGCAGCGCGTTCGACACACTGCGGCCGGCGATGGAGGTGTGAACCGATGTCCCGGCCTTGAAGAGGCCTTTTTTGTTCTCGACGCGCAGCCAGACCTCGACCGTCGTGCTGCCCGGATCGAGCGCCGGGCTGATCAGCGAGACCTTTGCGGGCACGGGATCGGGCACGCCCGGAACAGCCACGGTGGCGTCGGCGCCGAGCTTGAGCTGCTGCGCCGCATTCTGCGCGATGTGCAGCTTCGCAATCAGCGCGGAGGTATCCATCACCGTAAGCAGGGGCGTTCCCGCGGCGGCGGTCTCACCCGCGAACAAGGGCCGGTCCGTGACCACGCCGTTGATGGGGCTGCGAATCTCCGTGTAGCTCAACTGCGCCTCGGCCCCGAGATATTTACCCTTCGCGGATGTCAGTTGTCCCTGGGCCGATTGGAGCGACGCCTTCTGGCTCACCTGCTGCACGGCTTCCAGGTGTTGCTTCGCGATATCGTAGGCGGCCTGGGATTGCACCAGCGTCGCCTTCGAGGTATCGAGATCGCGTCCTGCGATCGCTCCCTGGGAGAAGAGTTTCGTGCGGGCGTCCACGATGCTCTGGTTCAGGTCCAGTGTCGCCTTGGCCTGCGCGAGATCGAGTTTAGCCCTGGTGTAATCCTCGGGTACGGTCGCGCGCGTCGCGGTCTCGAAGCTGGCCTGCGCCGCCGTATAGGTGCCCTTGTTATCCAGGGCGGCGGCCTGCAGGTCGCTGTTTTCGAGCACGGCCAGAAGCTCTCCGGCTTTCACGTGCGAGCCACGCTGCACATAGAACTTCTTCACCGGGGCCGTCACCTTGGGCGAGATGGCCGCCTGCGCCAGCGGTGTCAGGACTGCATCCGCGGTGATCTGCTCGGAGATGTCTCCATTGGACGGATGCACCGCCTCCACGGAAACCACGGGCGTCGGCGTCTCCTCCTTCTTGGTGCAGCCGGAGAAGAGAAGGGACGCGAGGCACAAAGGCGCAATCGCAATGCGGTTCAAGGTAAGGCGAAGTCGAGCCATGTTAGATCGTTCCTGTCAGGAGCTGAAGATTGGCGAGCGCGGTTCGATATCGGACAAGGCCGTCCTCATGCGCGAGCTCTGCGGCAAAGAGGGAATTTTGAGCGTCCACGACCTCGAGAACTGTGGCTTCTCCGGCCGTGTAACGCATGCGCGTGAGTTGAAGGCTCTCGGTCGCTGTCTGGACACTGGTTGTGAGCGAGTCGATCTGGTTGCGCGCGAGCGTAGCCTCGGCATACGCTTCGTCGAGGTCCGCGACCAAACGTCTTTGGGTCGCAGTCAGCGTCGTCTTCGCGGAGTCGCGCAGGATCTGGCTCTGCTTTACGCGATGCGCGGTGGAGAACCAGTCCCACAAGGGGATATCGAGTGTCGCGCCGGCCGAGTAGCCAACGTTTTTATTCCCGTACTGGTCGTATCTGGCGAACTGCTCGGCGTCGATACCGTAGGCGAAGTTCAAGGTGAGGTCAGGCAGATAGGCGGCTCGCGCAGCCGTGATGTTGAGGGTCGTGGCGCGAAGAGAAGCAAGCGCGCTCTGCAGCTCGGGATTGCGCGTGGTCGCAGCCGCATCCACCTCGGCCCTGGTCGCAAGCGGCGGCAGAGCGGCAGGGGAGGTGAGGGTATAGGGCGCGCGAGGATCGGGGAAGAGCAGCACGCCAAGATCGAGGCGGGCCCTCTGCTGCAGCACGAGCGCATCGGCAAGATCGCGTTGGCGCTGCTGCTGCTGAAGCTGCGCCTTCACCACATCGGCATGGGCTGCCTCTCGCGCCGCCTCGCGCTGCTGGGTCTGGGTCGTAAAACTGTTCGCCTCGTCGGCTGCCCGCTGCGCTATACCAACCTTTTCATCCGCTGCCAGCGATCCGTAGAACAGTCCGGCGACGGTGGCCACCAGGCCGCGCCGCGAGATCTCCAGCTCCGCCTTGGCGACCGCTGCAGCAGCCGAAGCGCGTGAGAGCGCGGTGATCTGTTGAAGGCCGACGGTCTCTGACACGATGCCCTGACTGGTGTACTCGTGTACCGCGCTGTTCGCGATAAAACGCGCCGGTGACGGGACGAGACCCGAGGTGCCGTTGAAATTAGACCCGTTTGCCTGGGTAAAGACATACTGATTGTGATAAATGGCGCTAGGTAAAAGCGCGGAGCGCGCGATGGAGACGTCGAGCGCGCTGACGCGACTGGCGGCTAACGCAGCCGCGAAGGCCGGCTCATTGGCGCGCGCCCGGCTGATCGCTTCATCCAGACTGATCGCTGTTGTCGCCGCGGATGGGGTTGCGGTGCTGGTGGCGGGAGTTGCCTGCTGCGCGTTCAACGCAGCAGGCATACCACCCATCAGACACACGCCCAGAATGGACAAAGAGAGCTTCATGCGCGATTTACCTTATTTGCGGCCGACGACCAGAACCGCGAAAGTGCCCGGGATGGGGACAGGACGTGGATGCGGCGTCGTTGCGGAGGCCGCCGGAGCCGGACCGAACTGCGCCGTGACGAGATAGATTCTGCCGGTCTCCGAATCGAAGGCCATGGTGCGGGCTCCGCGCTGGGTGACAAGGGTCTGCAGCACAGGATAGTTGCTACCTCTGGCGTCGATCACGGTCAGCGTCCCGTCGCCGTTCGAGGAGAAGGCCAGCTTGTTCTTGGCATCGTAGCCGGCCGCATCCGGACCGTCGCCGATAGCCGGATTCGCCAGCATCTTGCCGCTGTTCGCATCGACGACCGCCATCTTCTTCCCATCGCATACCGCGAACAGACGCCGTCCCGCCGTATCCAACGCAAGCCCTGAGGGAGAGTCGCAGCCAGACAGCTTCCATGCCGCGGTGATCTTCTTCTCTCCCGCATCCAGCCGAACGATCTGGTTGGTGTCTTCGATATTGGCGAACATCACGCCCCGGCCATCGGCCTGCGGAAACTCCGGCTTGCCCGGCAGCGCGATGGTTGCGACCACCTTGCGCTGTTCCGTATCGATCACCGTTACATTCTTGCTGCCGCCGTTGAACGCCCACACCGTCCTGGTCACCGGCTCGAACGCAATGCCGTCGGGATTGGTTCCGGCGGGAATCGTCGCTACTTCCTTCAGGTTCGAGCGGTCGAACACCACCACCGCATTGGCGCCGCCATCGCTGATGTAGCCAAACTGTCCCGCGCTGTCGAAGGCCACGCCATGCAGGTGCTTGAAGCCCTTCAGGCTGCCGACGACCTTGCCCGAGCCCGTGTCCAGCACCTCCATCTGCGTTCCATGCGTCACGTACAGCTTGTGTGCGGTTTCATCGACGGCCAGGTAGTCCCATCCGCCGTCGCCGCCTATCGTCCATTTACCTTCGACCTGGAATGGCTTCTGCGCGGAGGCAAAGCTGGGTGACAGGATGGCGAACGCACACGACGCCGTAAGCGCCATCCGTCCGAGATTGCATAAAAAGCCCTTCGACGTCATAAATCGCTCCAGTCAATCCGGTAAGTCTGTTCGGGTACCCATCTACTATCGCATTCGTTACCTTAATCGAGCCTGAACGTGACGAACAATTCCGCTTTCTGAAAGACTTTTCATGCAGAGCCAAGCGGAAGGTGAACCGTCACCGCCGTCCCGCCATCCACCACGCTCGAAATGCGGATGTCTCCCCTCGCCCTCTCCACGATGGCCTTGCAGATAGCCAGCCCAAGCCCGGTCCCGCCGGTCTCGCGGCTCCGCGACCGGTCGCCCCGGTAGAACCTGTCGAAGACATAGGGCAGCGCCTCCGCTGCGATCCCGGCTCCCTGGTCTTCGATACAAAGCTCCGCCATATGCCCCTGCCTTCGCACCACCGCCCGCACCTCCGCGCCGGCAGGGCTGTGTTGCAGCGCGTTCAGGATCAGGTTCGAGCACAGCAGCCGCAGCTCCTCCGGGTCCACCGCCACCGCCACCGCTCCAGGCGACGAGAGAGCAAGCCGCAGTCCCTTCACGTTCGCCATCGTCTCGAACTGCTTCATCACCAGCTCGACCGCCTCCGTCAGATCGGCCGTGTGCTCCCCCGCGTCGGCCTGCGGCTCATTCTCCACCCGCGCCAGCGTCAGCATGCGCGCGACAAGCTCTTCCATGCGTTCACAGTCCTGGTACGACCGCTCCAACCCCGCTTCATGCTCTTCCACAGTCCGGCGCTTCATGGCCAGCAGTTGCAGCGAAGACTTCACCACCGCCACCGCGGTCTTCAGCTCATGCGCGGCATCGCTCACAAACTGCCGCTGCTGCACGAACGACCGCTCCAGCCCGCTCAGCACCATGGCAAGCGCGCCAGCCAGCGGAGCGAGCTCCCGCGTCATCAGCACGCGCTCGGACGGTCTGAAGTCCCACGAAACGACCGACACGCCCGCGGCCTCCGAGGCCAGCTCCCGCAGCGGCGCCAGCCCGTGGTCCAGAAGCCACACCATCAGCAGCCCCGAAATCGCCAGCAGCGCCAGGCTGGTCAGCGCATAGAACGCCACAGACTCCCACACCTCCCGCCACACGCCCTCGGTCGGAGCCCCGTAGACGACCGTTACGTGCCGCGCCATCCCGCCGCCCTTATCCCCCGGATCGACCATCCGCAGCCCACTGATCCGCAGCACGCGGTAGCGTCGTCCATGCAGCCGCATCTTGTAGACCCCGCGCTCTTGCTTTCCAAGCTCCGCCGCATCCAGCCCCTGCCAGTTCGCCGAGCGCCCCAGCAGCCGCCTCCTGTCGTCGATCACCTCGTAGACATCCGCCCTCGGAAAGCTCGCCTCGGTGCCGTCGAGCATTACGTTGTCCTGCGCGTCCTCCGCATCCTGCACCGCTCCCAGCAGCGAGTCCGCCCGCCCGCGCAGCATCACGTCGAAGGCGCGGAAGCGCGTATGCCTCTCAAACCCCACCGCCAGCGCCGCAATCGAAACCGCGGAGATCAACTGCACGAGAAGCACCGCCGTCACGAGCCGGCGCTTCAGCGAGTACGGCCTCATCGGCTCCCCTCCACGCCCACCGATCCGCCCACCAGCAGCCGGTATCCGCGCCCGCGCAGCGTCTCGATGCTGGGCTGCCCGGTCGCCGCGTCCAGCTTCCTGCGCAGGTTCGAGACATGCGCCTCGATCACGTTCGAGTGGTGCTCCCAGTTGTAGTCGTACAGGTGCTCCAGCAGCTCGCGCTTCGACACGCTCACCCGCGGCCGGTGCATCAGGTACTCCAGAATGCGGTACTCGGTCGGCGACAGGTCCACCGGCTCGTTCGACCGGCGCACTGTCTGCTCCACCGTATTCACCTCCAGGTCGGCCAGGCGCAGCGTCGGGTCTGCAAACCCTTTGCCCCGCCGGATCAACGCCTTCGCCCGCGCGATCAACTCCCCCAGGTCGAACGGCTTGCTCAGATAATCGTCCGCGCCCGCATTCAGCAGCTCGACGATCGACCCATGCCCACTCCTCGCCGTCAGGATCAGCACCGCCGTCCGGTCGCCCCGCTGCCGCAGCCGCTTCAACACGCTCAGCCCATCCACCTTCGGCAGCATCAGGTCCAGAACGATCAGGTCGTAGCAGAGATTGCCCGCGAGATCGAGACCCATCTCCCCATCCTCCGCGCAGTCCACGGCCAGCCCCGGCCCATCGCGCAGAGCCGAGGCGATGTTTTGCGCCAGCCGTATCTCGTCCTCAACTAACAGAACTCGCATTGCACCCATCTCATCACACCCAGCTTAAGCGAGCCTGAAGGCAGCATGCGCGAGGACCGCGATTTATCCTGAAAGCCGGGCGCATTGGATTGAAGCCGTGCCAGGGAAGGAGGAGCTCGATGCCCGACCAATGGACAGCCGAGCTTGTCTCCTGGCTCCAGCAGCAAGCCGCGCAGGCCGGCTTCGATGCCGCCGGTGTCGCGCCCGCCGCCGCTCCTGAAGCCCCCCAAAGCCATCTCGCCGCCGAGCGTTTCGCCGCCTGGATCGACGCGGGCCGTGCCGGTGAGATGGACTACCTCAAGCGCCGCGACGACCAGGGCACACTCCTGCGCAGCTCGGTCCAGGTCGCCATGCCGTGGGCCAGGTCGGTCATCGTCTGCGCGCTCAACTACAACGCCGCCGCCCCGCGCTCTACCGAAGCCGCCCCGCCCGGCGCAGGCTGGATCGCGAGATATGCCTGGAGCGGTCAGGCTGCCGGCAATCCCTCCGAAGTCGCCCCGACCGACTACCACGACGACCTGCTTCAGCGCCTGCGCCAGATCGAAGCCGCTCTCCAGCAGCGGCATCCCTGCGAGACACGATGCTACGTCGACACCGGCCCCCTGGTCGAGCGCACCGCCGCGGCCGAAGCCGGCGTGGGCTGGATCGGCAAGAATACCTGCGTCATCAACCAGGAGCTTGGATCATGGCTCCTCCTTGGCGTCATCGTCACCTCGCTCGAAGTCGCAAACCCCGCCGCGCTCATCGTTGCGCAAGACCGTTGCGGCACCTGCACACGCTGCATCGACGCCTGCCCGACCGATGCTCTCGTCGCCTCGCGCCAGATGGACGCCTCCCGTTGCATTGCCTATCTGACCATCGAGAAAAAGGGGGCTATCCCGGAGGATCTGCGCGCCCCCATCGGCCGCCAGGTCTTCGGCTGCGACATCTGCCAGGATGTCTGTCCGTGGAACCGCCGCGCCCCCATCGCCGCGACCGAGGGAATGCTGCCGCGCCACGAACTCGTCAACCCTGCGCTGTCATGGCTGGCCGGAATGGATGCGGCAGCGTTCCGGCGGCACTTCAAAGGCTCCCCGCTCGAACGCACCCGCCGCAAGCGACTCCAGCGCAACGTCGCCATCGCCATGGGGAACAGCGGAGAGGCCAGCTTTCTTCCGCAACTCGAACAGTGGCGCGCCGGTGACGACCCCATCCTGGCCGAGAGCGCACAATGGGCCATCGAGCGAATCCACGCCTTCGCCGAAAGCGCCCAACCTGACCCGGCCAGATAAAGCTTTTGCCGTTGCCTGTTCCTGATCGGCGTCATCGGCGCACAATCGGTGTTAAGCCTCTTCCTATTCCGCCTTGATCCGCATTCTCCGTCCCATCCGCGGTAAGCCTCTGCGGTTGTCTGTTCTGAATCGGTTGAATCGGTGGAAATCGGTGGCAAGCCTTCCAGCGCCACGCGGCTTCAAACAGCGGTGTGCCTCTGCTAGCATCGGAGCATTACTCGGCTGCGAATTCTATGTCATCGATCCTCCCAAAAGAATCCGGTACTCCCGGCCATCCCGGCACAACGGACACGCTACCTCCAGTCAAGCCACTGGAGCAGGTCAAGCCGGTCGTCCAGAAGTACGGACTGTGGGCCCAGATGGTCGCCCTGGTCAGATACATGTGCCGCACCGAGGTCCATACCTACGCCTTCTCGGTCGCGGCCAACGTTATCCTTTCGCTCTTCCCCTTCATCGTTCTTCTCCTCACCCTCAGCCGCCTCCTGCATTCGCGTGCACTGGAGTCCGTCATGGGCGATATGGTCAAGGCCTTTCTGCCGGTCGGCCAGGACTTCGTCATGCGCAACATGCAACTGCTCGCGCACCCCCACAAGGGAACCCAGATCTTCTCGCTTGTCATGCTGCTGGTCACCTCCACGGGCGTATTCCTGCCGCTCGAAGTAGCCCTGAACAATGTCTGGGAGGTCAAGCAGAACCGCAACTATCTCCACAACCAGGCCGTGTCGCTTGGGCTTGCCTTCGCGGTCGGCATTCTGGCCATGGCCTCGGCGGCCTCGACCGCCTCGCAGAAGACCATCCTTGCGCTGCTCTTCTTCGGGCATACGCGCAACGTCTTCTTTCACTTCGTCTCGTTCGGGTTCCTCAAGCTCTGCGCGGGCATTGCCAGCATCACGCTCTTCTTCCTCATCTACTGGATATTGCCCTACCGCAAGGTCCCCGCGCGTGCCGTTCTGCCCACCGCTATCATGATCGGCCTGATCTGGGAGGGCGCAAAGTACCTCTACGTCAGGTCGCTTCCGTGGCTCGACTTTCAATCCGTCTATGGACCCTTCTACATCTCCGTTGGTCTGATGATCTGGGCCTTCCTCTCCGGCCTGCTGCTGCTCGCCGGAGCGCACTTCTCCGCCACCCGCTACACCCTGCGGCTGGCACGCGAAGCCGAGGCGGAGGCGGCCAGCAATGCAGAGCCCGACTAGCTCGCTGCGACCGCGGCTGCAGCAACTCCTGGCTGCCAGGCTGCCCCGGGGGCTCGCCGGCGCAGCGCTCTGGCTTGCCGTCTGGTTCTGCCTGCTGTTCTTCCTGCGGCTGGCGCCGGGCGCCTGGGGGACGTTCTTTCTTGTGCTCCAGGTCTGTGTCGGTCTGGCGCTGTTCTCCGTCGGATTTCCGTTGCTCTGGAAGCTGGTCCGCAACCGTATGCTGTGGAGCCTGCGCAACAAGCTCGTCATCACCTACCTGCTCATCGGCGTGGCTCCCGTTGTGCTGGTCGTCACTCTGGTGGTGGTCTCAGCTTATGTGGCCGCCGGACAGTTCGCCATTCACCTTGCCGACTCGCGCCTGCAGACGGAGCTGAGCGAGATGAGCGGCGAAAACGGCCATCGCGCCGAGGTGGTTGCTCATATCCTCGACCAGACCCGCACCGCAAACTTTCCTCCTGTCGACCTGCAGGACGACCAACTGTCCCGCTCGCTCGACATCCCGCGTTTGAAGCTGCACCGCGAGATCCAGGCCTTCGTCGATGGCGCGCCCGTCGCCTTCAACCCGGCATCCCCTCTCTCGCCGCTGTCCCGGCCTCAGCAACGTGAAAAAACGCCGCTCGGCCTGCCCGCCTGGGCTACACAACTGCCGACCGGCGAGTTCCACGACCTGGTCTCCGACGGCGGCGACCTCTACCTCGTCGCCATTCACCAGCAGCGGCTGAAGAACGGGCGCACACTGAGCCTGGTCACCAGCCTGCCGGTCAGCCCCGCGGTCATGGATATGATTGCCTCCGGACTCGGCGTCGCCCGTCTTTATCCGACCAGCACCGAGATCGGTCCAAACCAGGGCCGATCTCTGTCCAGGGAGGCCGGAACGAAGCAAGACACGGCTGCCATCGGCTCGCCCGGCGCAAAGTCCTGGATCACCGGTGGCTCTGAGCCAAGGCCGGTCAATGTCGCCGACATCGGTGTCATCTTCACCTCCACCGAGTCCATGATCGACTGGTCGACGGGCGAACGCGGCAACGTCCTGATCGCGGTCAACTCGCGCCCCTCGCTGCTCTACTACCAGCTCTTCGGCGGCTCGCTCAGCGGAATCGTCACCAGCGTCCTGCGCATCGCCCTCGTTCTGCTCTGCGTCCTCTTCGCCCTCATCGAGATGCTGGCGCTGGTCATGGCCATCCGCCTCAGCCGAACCATTACCGCGTCCGTCGCCGATCTATATCAGGCGACCTTACAGGTGGATCGTGGCGAACTCGGCCACCAGATTGTGGTCACGCGCGAGGACCAGCTCGCCGAACTGAGCCGCTCCTTCAACCGCATGACCGGTTCGCTCCAGCGCCTTCTCATCGAACAGAAGGAAAAGGAGCGCCTCCAGAACGAGCTCTCCATCGCCCAGGAGGTCCAGGCCAACCTCTTTCCCCGCCGCATCCACAACCTCGAATCGCTTGAGCTGCACGGCATCTGCCGCCCCGCGCGCTCGGTCAGCGGGGACTACTACGACTTCCTCGTCTTCCATAAGAACGCCCACAACGGCGATCCCTCCCCGCAGGAGACCGGCGTCGCCATCGCGCTGGGCGATATCAGCGGCAAGGGAATCTCGGCCGCACTCCTGATGGCGACGCTGCACTCGGCCGTACGGGCGTATCGCTTCGCCAGCGAAGAACTGGTCTTCAGCGAGTCCAGCGTAGAGGGCCTCACCGCCAGCAAGGAAGAGCGTGGAGGAGACCACGACGAGCTCTTCGAGTCCCCGGGGAGAATCCTCTCCCTGCTCAACCGCCATCTCTATCGCAGTACCCAGCCCGAAAAGTACGCGACCCTCTTCCTCGCCCACTACGACGCCGCCACGGCCGTCCTGACCTACTCGAACGCCGGGCAGCTTCCGCCGCTTGTGCTGGGACGCGACGGCACCATCCGGCGGCTCGACCAGGGCGGCACCGTCGTGGGCCTGATGGATGGGATGCACTACGACGAAGGCGCCGTCCAGATGAGCCAGGGAGACATCATGGTGGCCTATTCGGACGGTGTCACCGAACCCGAAAATGACTTCGGCGACTTCGGCGAGGAGCGCCTGATGGAGGTCGTCAGCCGCTACCGCGACCAGCCTCTGCACGTCATCTCCACCCAGGTCATGCAGGCCCTCGATGCGTGGATCGGCGCCGAAGAGCAGCCCGACGACATCACCCTCGTACTCACGCGCCAGCTTTAGGCCAGACTCGAACCGTCAGCTTTGAAAATAAAGTTGAAAAAGCTGGCGCATCTTCCGCACTCGCGCAATCGTTCTCACGAACTCCACGTTTGCCTTGCAAGGCGTCACGATTCCACCAGCAGAAAACCACGCCGTGCACCACGTATCTTCCAAAACACCCCTTAAAAACCCAGCAATTCAGTGAAATTAACCTCGCGGCGCCATCGCCGCTTTTTCGCGCTATCGCTTCGTTTCAATCGCTTTCACGACGATCGCGTTCGGCGACCGGCCGGCCGGAAGGATCGTGAACAGCGCCGGCCCGGGATTGCCTTGCGTGCGGATCACCGATACATCCCCGGAGTGCGCATCGGTAGCCAGCAGAAGATGCTCGTCCGCCGAGAAGGCAAGGTCATCAGGTGCCGAGCCGGTATGCACGCTGCCTTCCCGCCGGCCGTCGTCGATGCTGTAAATGCCTATAGAATCAGCGCCAAAGTTCGAAACCCAAAGCGTGCCATTGTCCGCGCTGACGATCCCATGCACCGGCTTGCTCCCGATCGTGAACGTCGTTCCCACCTCGTTGGTCCAGGTCGAAATCTCCGAAATGCTGTCCGAACCGAAGTTCGAAACGAAGATCTCTCCTCCGTCCGGCTTCATCGCAAGCTGGATGGGCGTATCTCCCACGTCCAGAAAGGCCAGCATGTGATCCGTGGTGAGCGATGGATTATGCTTGGCGGCCCACGACCCCTGCGCCGCCGCAAGCCCCACCACCATCACCTGGTGCCCAATCGAGCAGGTAACGAACGCCTTGGAAGAATCCGGCAGAATCGCCGCATCGGACGCCCCCGGACACCCCGAAAACGCGGCTCGAAGCGTCAGCGGCTGTTTAGCTTCCTCGGGATTGATGTTGAAGACAGAGACACTTCCACTGCCCGCATTCGTAACGACGAGGGTTCGTCCATCCGGAGAGATGCGCAGCAGGCCGGGCCTTTCGCCCGCGCCGGCAACACCGATCTCCCGGCGCCGGTCGAGATCGAGAACGCTGACGTTGTTCGAGCCGGAGTTCGCCACATAGGCCCGATGCCCGGTTGAATCGACCGCAATGAAGTAGGGGAAACGACGAACGGCGATGGTCGCCACCACACGATTCGCCTGCGCATCGATGACCGACACCGAGCCGGACTGCGTATTGACGACGTAAACCTCATTGCGAACGGGATTGACGGCCATACCGGAAGGATCCGAGCCAACCTGCAGGGTGCGGTCCTGGCGGAGGTAGACGAGGTCGAGAACAGTAACTGTGTTCGATATGCCGTTGCTGATGTAGGCGTACTCGCGATAGCCATCCGGGACATCCGGAAAGTGGCTTCTGCGGCAACCCGAGCCGCCAAGGAGAAGGGCGAACGAGATTGCGACAACCGCCAGGTTTCGCGTGAAGGACAAAAAGGGCAGGGTTTTCAGCACTCTCTGAAGTCTACTGTTCCGATCAGGATTGGAGTCGGCGTCAGACACCCTTAGTTGCTTCTGCCCCTGGTATGCGGCCAGCTCCACGCAATCCACCCCAGGTAGCTACCCTGGATCACCCAGACGGCGACGTAGGTAAACAGGAGGTGCCGATGCTCCATGGTGCTCAGGTCGAAGAGAGAGTGCCAGGTCATTGCGGAATCTCCAGGGATGCTTCAAGGGTCTGCAGCGCTGCTTCCTGCTCGGCGAGTTGGCGGCGGCGCTCCAAGGCAAAGCGGAAGAGCATGACGAAGACGCTCCACATGGCCCACCCGGCAAGGTTCCAGAGGACGGCGGGATAGAAGCTGGGGTCGAGGTGGCCGCCGCCTCCGAATACCGGCGAGGGATGCTGGGTGCGCCACCATTGGATGGACATGTAGACGATGGGAACGTCAACAGCGGCGAAGACCGAAAGCACCGCAGCAAGGGTGTGGGACTCGCCCGTTGCAGAGAAGCGCCGGAGAAGAAGGTAGCTGACGTAAAGAAGCCAAAGCAGGAGCTCGCTGGTGAGGCGAGCGTCCCAGGTCCACCAGATTCCCCATACGGGGCGCGCCCAGAGCATGCCGGTCATGAGGCAGATGCTGGTCAGAATAACCGTGATTTCGGCGGAGGCGACAGCAAGGGCGTCCGCCGATAAGGCGTGAAAGGGATTTCTTCGGCGCCAGTAAAGATAACCAAGCGAAGCGGCCAGGTTCACATAGGGGAAGATCAGGCCGAGAATCGCGGCGGAGAGATGATAGTAGAAGATGCGCTGAACGTTGCCCATGGTCGCTTCGGTCGGGACGAGGAAGATGGCTTCCCTGAAGCCGACGGCGAGCACCGCGATGGTGATGGCAAACCAGAGCCACGCGATAGAGCGGAGAGTGGGGGATCGCTGCACCATTCGATTATTTTATCCGAATGCGCTGATTCGGCGTTGGCCTATTCGGCATTGAGGACCGTCTCGAAGAGGAGAATGCAGATTGTGGTGAAGATGATGTCGTAGCCAGCCAGTTGTTTGATCCAGGTGTCGATCTGGATGGGATCGAGGTCACCGGTGAGGACGCCGGTGGTGGCTTGGACCATCGCGAGAAGGGCAGGGAGGGAGACTGGCAGCAGCAGCAGCGGCAGGAGCAGTTCGCGGTTGCGGGCGCGCAGTCCGAGAGCGGCGAAGAAGGTTCCATTGACCACTAAGGCCCAGGTGCCCAGGGGAAGGATTGCGGCGAGGAGCCAGACGTTTCCCAAGGCGTGAAGGTTGAAGAAGACGATGAAGATGGGTGCAAGGACTGCCTCGACGACCAGGACAAAGAGCATGTTCGCGAGGGCTTTGCCGAGGAAGAGGGCGGAGGAGGGAGACGGGGCCATGCGCTGCGCTTCGAGGACCTGGTTGCGCTGTTCGCGGGCCCAGGACTGGTTGAGCGCGGTGATGGAGGCGAAGAGCAGGGCGACCCAGAGGATGCCGCCGGAGATCTGGCGGGTGGTGGTGGGGTAGCCGGTGGGGTCGAAGGCGAGGCCGAAGACGACCACCACGAGGAGGGCGAAGAAGAGTATCCCGTTGATCGCGTCGCGCGAGCGCCACTCCAGGCGCAGGTCTTTGCGGAGGTGGTTGAGGACGTGGCGGCCGTACTGGAGGGCGGGCTTCATGCGGCAGGAGGGTCTTTGGTCAGGCCGGCGAGGGTGGCGTTGGCGGCGCGGAGGTAGTCGGCGGGAGCGAGGAGGATCTGCAGCCCGCGCTGGCCGGCGGAGATGGAGATGCGGTCGAAGAGTTCGATGGCCTCGTCCGCGTATGCGGGGAAGGGCTTCTTCGCGCCCATGACGGTGACCCCACCTCGGATGTAGCCGGTGAGCGGCTCTACTTCTTTGAGGGAGGCGAGTTCGGTTTTTTTTACGCCTGCGGCCTGCGCGAGTTTCTTCTGGTCGAGTTCCGCGTCTCCGGGAATGACTGCGAAGATGTGGCCGCCGGTGTTTGTCTGGGCGAGGAGAGTCTTGAAGACCTGTTCGGGGGGGAGGCCTATCTTGCGGGCTACGGAGATGGCGGTGAGGTCTTCGGGATCGACTTCGTAGGTGCGCAGTTCGTAGGGAATATGGAGAGTATCCAGAATGCGCACCGCGTTGGTTTTTGTATGGGGCGCTGTCTTCACCCTGCTGCCTCGGAGGCGACGATCTGGCCGCTGCGCATGGTGAGGGTGCGGTCGGCGATGGGTTCGGCCAGCTTGGCGAGGTGGGTGGTGAGGAGGATGGTTCGGCTGCCGCCACCAGCAACGGGCCAGGTGCGGAAGTCGGCGAGGAGTTCGACCATGTGCCGGGCGGAGGCGACATCGAGGTTCGAGAAGGGCTCGTCGAGGAGGAGGAGTTCGGGGTCGGTCTGGAGGACGCGGGCGAGCGAGGTGCGCTGGCGCATGCCCTGAGAGTACTGGCCGACGGGGCGGGTTAGGGTGGGGTCGAGACCGACGGCGCGGATGGCCATCTCGGGGCTGCCGACGCAGTTGCAGCGGCCGTCGCTGTGGAGCGAGGCGAAGTAGGTGAGGTTCTCCATGGCGGTGAGCTCGTCGTACAGCATGGGGGCATGGCTCATGTAGGCCATGCGGTGGCGCTGCTCCTGCGGGGATGAGTTTGCAAAGACGGTGACGGCGCCCCGGGTGGGGGTGATGAGGCCGGCTACGAGGCGGAGGAGGGTCGATTTTCCAGCGCCGTTTTCTCCGAGGATGACGGTGCAGGTGCCGGGCTGGAAGGTGGCGGTGACGTTACGCAGGGCGGCGAAGGAGCCGTAGATCTTCGAGACCGAATCCAAGGCTACCGAATGCGGGGGCATGGGGTGTGGCGTTGCAGAGGGTGAGGCGGTGGGGTCGGCTGGCCTCGGCATGGGTCGCCTAGCGGGGAAGGGCGGCGGCGGCTGTGGAAGTAGCTGCTTTCGGAGCCACGGGAGCGTATTTGGAGGCGCATTTGGCCTGAAGCTGGGTGGCATGAAAGATGCCGTCTTTGCCGTAGGTTCCGACGGCGAGGGCCTGGGCATCGTCCTTGAAGGTGTCGGGGGGCGGCTCGGTTCCCTTGTAGCTGACGTCGAGTTTGCGGCCCTGCTCGAGGAGCGAGAAGTCGACGTAGGTTCCGACGCGGTGAATGCTGCCGGGGGCGACGTTGCCGGCTACGCGAAGGTGGCGGACGTAGGCTTTGTTGCCCATGCCCTGAAGCTCACCGATGGTGACGTAGTAGCTTTTGTTGTCGCGGACGCCGGTCAGGGCCAGGTACGCGACGGTCGCCAGGATGATGACGGTGGCGATGATGATTTTTGTCGGACTCTTCTGCGGTGCGTTTGGCATAGTTCAGTCTCTCAGTGTATCTGAAACGGAGGTGTTGGGCAGAAACCGGAGAGCACCCCCACCCCCCGGCATTTTCGCGTAAAGTCTTACATCGAGATGCTTTAGGCCTGGACTTGCATGTAAATCATGGCGGAAAACACAAATCCAACGATCCGATTTTCCTCTCCCTCCGCCCGGGACAAGTCGACTGCCGATACGGAAACTCTCTCAACCTCTTATTCTACTTGGTTGCAGAGGTGATCTGCGCCATGACGAATGAGGCCGTGGACGCGGGTTTCGTGCGATTCGGGGTTGACAGAGTTGGAGGGCCGCGGCTCGGCCGGCATCAGGATCGCTGCGAATCCAGATAACCGTCATATTCATCGCGCCACGCAAGAAACGGAGATCTCGATAGCAAGATCTCCGTTACGGGCGAAGCATATGCCTGAGAATCTGTCTCAAAATTACATTGAAGAAGGGGCATCTGGGCCAGGGCCAGAACAAGCAAGGACAACTGCGGGGGTCCCTTCGGCAAGCTCAGGGCAGGCTCTTCACTGCGTTCGGGATGACGTCAAAAACACAAGCACTGACAAAGATCATCAAAGCAAGTTTTTCGACAGGTTCTGAGGTTGCGGCCCGGGTTCAGACGGTTGTGGTGTAGGCGCCCCTGTTGCCGCCGGTGTTGTTATCGTCGGCCATGGTGTTGACGCTGTCGGAGATGACGCTGAGGGTTTCGTCGGCGTTCTTCTCTTCGTCGAGGATGCTTTCGAGGGTGTCCGCGGCTTCGTCTTCACCGAGGAGTTCGGCCCAACTGCGGAGAGTTCCGTAGACAGCGATCTCGTGATGCTCGACCTGCTGACCGGCTGCGATGAGGGTGATGTCGCGGATGCTTTCGTCGCCGGCATCCTTGATGCTGTCCTCGGCCTCGGTGATGAGAGCGGAGATTGCCTTGCAGGTGGCAGTGCTGGTTTCGCCGGTGGCCTGCCGAAGGAGCGTCTCGACCTTGGTGACATGGCCTTTGGTCTCTTCGAGGTGGCTGCGGAAGGCAGTGGCGAGTTGCTGGTCGGTGGATTTTTCGATCATGGTGGGGAGAGCTTTGGTGATCTTCTGCTCCATGTCGAGCGCCTTTTTGAGGTTGGCGATGTAGAGGGTGCGGAGGTCTTCGATGTTGTCGGAAAAGAGCTTCATAGCGGTGATTCTCCTTTGTGGCTGCGTGGTTGGACTACGGCGCTGCGGCGCGCCGTTTGGCTTGGGATAGGTGGATGGTGAGAGCGGCGCAACGTTCAAGCCGGAGGACTCACGGTCGTGCTTCGTTCTGCTTGATAGGATGCGGGGGCATGGGCGAGGTTGGCTGTGGATACTGGCCGGAGGGCTGGACACCGACTTGCAGCGATGACGCCGATTCAGGACCGGGAGAGGGCATCGTATACTTACTCGATAACACGGCTGCAGAGGCAGGGGACATTATGAGCGGAAACGGAAACGGCACATCTTCGAACGGCAACGGTGGGAACGGCAACAGTGGGAACGGCAACGGTGGGAACGGCAACGGTGGGAATGGGAACGGACATGCTGCTGGACAGGGCAACGACTACAAGGTGCCGACGGGCCGGGCGGAGTGGATCGTGGAGCGGAAGGCGGAGGCGGAGCGGACGGGCGACACGAATATGTCGCAGATGCACTTTGCGCGCAAGGGGCTGATTACCGAAGAGATGGCCTACGTGGCGCAGCGGGAGAAGATTGCGGCGGAGCTGGTGCGGAGTGAAGTGGCGAAGGGGACGATGATCATTCCCGCCAATATCAACCATCCGGAGCTGGAGCCGATGGCGATCGGGGTGGAGTCGCTGTGCAAGATCAATGCGAATATCGGGAACTCGGCGCTGGTGTCGAATGTGGACGAGGAGCTGCGGAAGCTGCATACGGCGGTGCATTTTGGCGCGGATACGGTGATGGATCTTTCCACGGGCGGCGATATTCCGATGATTCGCGAGCAGATTCTGCGGCATTCGCCGGTGCCGATCGGGACGGTGCCGCTGTATGAGGCGCTGAGCCGGGTAAAGCGGGTGGAGGATCTGAATATCGATCTCTACCTTGAGGTGATTGAAGAACAGGCGCAGCAGGGCGTGGACTACTTTACGATCCATGCCGGCGTGCTGATCGAGTATGTGCCGCTGGTGGCGAAGCGGATTACGGGCATTGTGAGCCGGGGCGGGGCGATTCTGGCGCAGTGGATGACCTCGAACCACAGGCAGAATTTTCTGTATGAGAACTTCGACCGGATCACGAAGGTGATGGCGAAGTACGACGTGAGCTACTCGCTGGGGGATGGGCTGCGGCCGGGGTGCCTGGCGGACGCGAGCGATGAGGCGCAGTTTGCGGAGCTGAAGACGTTGGGCGAGCTGACTCGGGCAGCGTGGAAGAGCGATGTGCAGGTGATGATCGAAGGGCCGGGACATATTCCGATGGACCAGATCAAGCTGCAGGTGGATAAGGAAGTGGAGCTGTGCGATGGCGCTCCGTTCTATGTGCTGGGGCCGCTGGTGACCGATATTGCGCCGGGATATGACCACATCACGAGTGCGATTGGCGCGGCGATGATCGGGTGGCATGGGGCGGCGATGCTGTGCTACGTGACTCCGAAAGAGCACCTGGGGCTGCCGAATGAGAAGGATGTGAAGGACGGAATTATCGCGTACAAGATTGCGGCCCATGCGGCGGATGTGGCTCGGCATAGGCCCGGAGCGAGAGACCGGGACGACGCGATCAGCCACGCAAGGTACACATTCGACTGGGATAAGCAGTTTGCGCTGTCGCTTGACCCGGAGACCGCGCGGGGGATGCATGATGAGACGCTGCCGGACGATTACTACAAGGAAGCGGCGTTCTGCAGCATGTGCGGGCCTAAATTCTGCAGCATGAACTGGTCGAGCAAGGTGGATGAGTTCAATGCGAAGGAGCACGGGCTGCACAAGGCGGATTTGACGCAGATTGTGACGGAGCAGATGGCGCTGCGGGGGTAGGTCAGCCTGCCGCGTCCTCATCGCCTTTATCGGAGCGCATGGCGAGGAGGGCGGGGGCGATGATCATGCCTAGAAAAGCCAGGGCAAGAAGCAGGTCGTGAACCATTTGTGGAGCTCCCTGACGGCAGCTTTTCTATGCCGTCCTGGAGCTATGGTCCGATGAGCGCATTGCAAGGAACATCCCACGTTGGCTCTGCGAGTTACGACGAAAGTTGTATGTTCTTGTTCCACGACTCGAGCGTGGTGAGAATGCGGGTGTGATTGCGGTGGGATTGTGACGCGGGGTGGACATCGGCATGGCTACTTTGTTCCGAGGTTCAGATCGCGGGGGAGAGGAATTTTCGCTGGCCGCGAAAATGAACCCACCTTAGCGACGATGAGACTGTCGCGAAGATGGGGCACCCGAATTTGTGGCGGAGTTGCGAAGATGGGGCACCCGGAGTTGCGGGATGAGGCACCCGGATCTGCGGCGGACCGCGCGGCTCAGGCGATGACGGGCTGGGCGCAGAACTTGCAGCGGGTGGCCGCGACCGGGATGTCGCCGAGGCACTGCGGGCAGGCTTTGGTTGCAGGCGGCGTCAGGATGGGGCTGAATCTCTTTAGTAAATATTGGGTGGGTACGACGAGGAAGAAGTAGACGACGGCGGCAAGGAGCAGGAAGTTGATGACCGCGGTGAGGAAGTCGCCGTAGCGGATCTCGCCGCCGTGGAGGTTCCAGACGAGGTAGCCGAAGTTGGGTTTGCCGATAAAGGCTCCGAGGAGTGGGTTGATGATCTTTTCGGTCAACGAAGTAATGATGGCCGTGAAGGCGGCGCCGATGATGACGGCAACGGCGAGATCGATGACGTTGCCCCGTAGAACGAAATCGCGAAATCCCTTGAACATGAAAAAGTCTCCTTGTGGGTGAGGTCTGGTACGGGCTTTGCCTGGTTCTATCGACGCTTGCGTCCCGCTTCATCGATGCGGCGAGTATAACGCAGAGACGGAAGGCTATTGCGAGGCGTGTCGATGAGGCGCATAGAGGCTCGCCGGGAGCCATTGGGGACGGGCGGGGGCGTTGGCGATTTTGAGGGCGAGGGCGGTGTAGAAGCGGTTGAAGGTTCCGGCGGCTGCCCAGTCGATGGGAGTGGTGAGGTCGTCCTGGGGCTTGTGGTAGCGGCGGGCGTACCAGTCGCGGTAGACGGTCTCTTCGGGGGAGCCTTTGCCGTAGCCGAAGATGAAGCTGGCGATGGGGACGCCGATGCGGACGAAGTTGTAGTTGTCGGCGCGGCGGAAGAGGTTGCGCTCGGGTTCGAGGTCGGGGCGGATTTCGATGTGGAATTGGGTGGCTACGGTACGGACGGTCTGGCCGAGGGTGGAGTCGGTGAGGCCCTCCATGGTGAGAATGCGGAGGGGGAAGATGGGGCGGAGCTGGTCGAGGTTGAGGTCGGCGACGATGCTGGCGGGCGGGACGGTGGGGTGTTGCGTGAACCAGGCTGAGCCGAGGAGACCTTTTTCTTCGCCGGTGAAGATGCAGAAGAGGAGGGAGCGGGCGGGGGCTTTGTGCTGGAGATCCTTGGCGAGCTGGATGAGGGTGGCGACGTACGCTGCGTCGTCGAGCGCTCCGTTGTAGAGGGTGTCGCCGAGGACGGGGGTGCCGAAGCCGTAGCCGTCGAGGTGGGCGGAGAGGGCGACGTACTCGGGGGCGAGGCTGGGTGCTTTACCGGATGCCGCGGCGCTGCCGGGGAGGATGGCGAGGACGTTGGGGGAGGAGATGTCCTTGGAGGTGGTGGCAATGCGGATGCGGAGGCGATCCTTGAGCGGAAATGTGGGGAGCGGGGCTCCGGTGGCACCGTCGCGGCGGATATCGCCGATGTCGTGACCAGAGGCTGCGACGAGATTGGCGGCGGCTTCGGAGCTGATGCGGATGGCTATGGGAGCGGGGGTGGAGGCGGTGGAGGTCTGGTTCTGAAGTGTGACGGTGCGGGCGTATGCGACCGGCCAGTGGAGGGGTTCGATAGCAGCGGGATTATCGATCGAGACAGTCGCGATGGCTCCAGCCTGGGTGAGAGAGCGCAGGCGGCGGATGGCGAAGGCGGTTTGCTCCTGTGTCGTGAGACCCGCTGGTGTGTTGTTGAAGAAGACGGCGACCTTTCCCTTGAGATCCGTTGCGGCATCCGGGATGCCATAGCCGACGAAGACCATTGAGCTTGTGGTGAGGGACGGGAGACCTTCGCGAGGGGCCAGCGTCACCTGCTGGAGGAGCTGAAGCGGAAGGGTTCCAGCCGAACCGGAAAAGGCGGGGTCGTGCAGGATTTCGATCGAGGATCGGGCGGTATCCAGGTCGACCTGGTGCATGGGGACGCGCTGGAAGAAGGTGCCGTTATCGCCTGCGGGTTTGAGGCCTGCTGCGGCGAACTGGGCGGCGACGTATTTTGCGGCGCGCTCGTAGGCTTCGCTGCCGGTGTCGCGGCCCTGCATGGCGTCGTTGGCGAGGGCGGTGGTCTGGGCCCACCAGGCGGCGGTGGCGGCGTCGGGCTTCTGTGATTGGGCGGCGAGGGGGAGGAGCGTGGCGAAGGCGAATGCGGCGGAGAGGAAGTAAGGCGTCAGGCGAACGCGCATGGTCGTGGGTTGTCTCCAATCAGATGAGGCGATTGTAGAGCAAGGGTACGGTCGGTGTACTCAGGCAGGATTTGAGAACAGGCAAAGACCAAAAAGACGAAATACAGGGGTCCCTTCGGAAAGCTCAGGGCAGGCTCTTCACTGCGTGAAGGATGACGGCGAAAACAAAACTTCGTTCGGGATGGCGAAGAAAACAAGCAGACGCAAACATCATCTCAAAGCAGGCTTTAGACAGGTTCTTGTGGTCCAGCGTTACGGTGGGAAACTATGCTTGCCCGTTCGACTTCGCTCATGGGTCGAGATGAGGGCTACTGGGAGGAGGTAATCCAGCGGGCGTAGGGGTAGAGGAGAAGGAAGAGGATGAGGCAGAGGGCCATGATGTCCATGTAGATGGAGAGGATGACGCCGCCGTGGTAGAAGCTCCAGCGGGGCTGGATGCAGCGGATGGTGTCGATGGTGCCTGCGATGGCGGCGACCAGGGGAAGCAGGAGCAGGGGCGTGGGACGGTTCTGGGGGAAGTGGGAGATGAGAAGCGCGATGCCGAGGCTGGAGAGGACGAGTGTGCTGCCGCGCAGGAGAGAGCGAGAGCGCGGATTGAGGAGAGGGTGTTTCACGCTGTCTTACTGAGGATAGGACTGTGGTGCGGCGGATGTCACGGCGGGGCGGGGGGAACCTGTCTTCGGCTCCATTCGGCTCCATTCGGCTCCAAGGGATGAGAGGAATTTTTGATGGAGTGAACGCTCTGCGAGGACGGCAGAGATGCGGCTATTTGATGGGTGCGGATGGTCTTCTTACCAGCGTGGGTGACGGGGTGAGGGGCGGCAGGTTCTGGATGAAGGCGACAGGGACTTCGACTGCGCCGACCCGATTGCCGTTGAGGTCCTGGATGGCGATGCGGAGGGAGAAGTCGCCCTGGATGGGAACGCTGACCTTCTGGTGCCAGGGGATGCCGTGGCGGAGCACTTCGAGGTAGAGGGTTGGGGTGATATCGGCCTGGGTCTTGTCGTCGACGATGTCGATGAGCTTGCCGTCGCGGTCGTAGACGTAGGTGACGAAGCGGAGGGCGCCCTGGTGGTTGCCGTCGGGGGAGATGTTGAAGAGGATGGGGCGGGGGTCGGCGGCGTAGTCGATGGCGTAACGGCGGTAGGGGCCTTTGGTTTTTGCCGCGGGGTTGAGGACGTTGTTGGCGGCGAGGTGGTCTTCGGGGGTGGGGGTGGCTGGGAGGGCGCGGACGCGGAAGATGATTTCGGTGGGCTCGGGGCTGCCGTGGACCATGGCGGAGCGCATGGCATCGAGGGGAGTACTCGGGTCGGAGGGATGGCTCGCGCTGAGGATGCCGCTCTTGTGCGGGGCGTTGGGGTTGTCGGCGTAGTAGCCGCGGCGGTAAGCGAGAGTGAGGCCAGGCTGCTGGAGTTTGACCTGGATGGGGCGGAAGTCGCCATTCCAGTTGGTGTCGGTGGGGGAATAGGTGAGGGTGTAGTAGTTGGAGCCGGCTTCGATGGCGCGGGTGACGGAGCGGCTGAGGTCGTTGGTGTTCATGAAGGCCTTGCCGCCGGTCTCTTCGGCCATTTCGATCATGGTGCTACGTCGTTGGAGGACTGGGTGAAGAAGCTGGACTCTTCGGCGGCATAGAGTTTGGGATTGCGGGTGTACTGATTGTTCGCGTTGGTGGGGTCGAGGACGTGAGAGGTGAGGACGCCACGGGTGTCGATGGGGTAGACGGAGACCTGGCTGAGGGTGAGGAGATTGACGGTCTCGCGGAACTCCTGCTCTGCGCTGACGACGGCGCCGAAGGGATCTTTGCTTTCAGGGTCGGGCAGGATGCTGATTGGAAATGCGCCGGAGAACCAGATGAGGTTTTTGCGGCCGGGGATGCCGGAGAGAGTACGCGCCAAGTCGAACACATGATGCTGTCGGTTGTCTTGTGCTTTTTAGGGACTCTCTGATTAAGTGCCGCCATTCAAATGCGTCCGAGGCTAAAAGCCCCTATTCCCTAGCAGTGTGCCTGCCACGGTAAGGAAGCCGGCGATGGCGACGCTGAGCACACGTAATAGCGGAACGGAGTGGGCCGAAACTACCGGTACGGCCCACGCGTGGGAGAGTCCAAGCGCCACCAGGCCAGCGCAGATGCCGATCCCATGGCCGACCAGAATATGGATGGTTCTTGCGCGTGGCCTCGTCGGCGTCTCTACGATCTCGTAAATCGTAGGTCCGAGACTGAAGATGAGGGCGAATGGAAGAAGTAGCCCCTCAGTGCGGCGGGGCTGAGCAGCCCAGCCTCGTAGAAAGCAGCGACAAACACAAACACGTCTCTACGGTATAACACTGGATTTGAGAGGACGGCGAAGGTAGGTCGGAGGACGCCTCATCGGCAAACGAGGCAGACGGGAGTGAACGGAATTCGAGTTTAACACTCTGTTCATTTGAATGGAGTGCTCCGACTAGCGGCTACCTGCAGTTCTCAGGTAAGGCGTTCCTGGAGAAGATGATCTGAGATGCGAATGGCATTTGCGATGATCGTTAGGGACGGATTGACAGCGCTCGCTGAAACGAAACATGAGGCGTCCACGACATAAAGATTGTCGAGGTCGTGTGCCTTGCAATGAGCGTCCAATACACTCGTAGCTGGATCACTCCCCATTCGGCAGGTGCCGTTCTGGTGACCGACACCCTCAATTGGAATCCGTTTCTTGAAGTAGGCATGGAGGGGAACATGGGCGTTAGCGTGACCTGCCTTCCTTAGCACGTCCACCCATCGATCCTTGAGCCGGGTAAAGGACTCAACGTTGTTGGGTGTGTAGGACAGCTGAATACGATGCGGGGAGTTGTCTGTGACGGGCTCCGACTCATTTGTTCGGCCGGTGTCGCCGGACGGGTGGGCACCAACGACTCCAGGCTGCATGTCATCTACCGAGCTCGGCGTAGTGTTATGGAGCGTAACGCGATTCTCTGCAGTCGGAAGATCTTCCGTCGTCAGCCACCAGGGGACAGCGTGGTGTTTCATTCCTTCCAACACAAATGCAGGAGTTAGGGGTGGGGCATCCCCCTTCATCATCTCGTGATGGAAACTACCCACCGGCTGTACCTGGCCTAGCGGGTAGGGGTAGTCCGGGTCGCTGTCTATGATGTAGAAGTCGTTCGTTCCCCACGTTTTGGTATAGGCATCTTCGTTCCGCTCGGTGGATAAAGCCAGCAAAGCGTCGGCTTGGTGGTACATGAAGTTGCGCCCCACCTGATCGGAACTATTGGCAAGGCCGGTGGGGTGCTTGTCGTTTGCCGAAGCCAATAGAATGACCGCCGAGTTAACTGCACCAGCACAGACGGCAAAGAATCCGGCCGTATAGGTTGCCGTCTTGCTATTTCTAGATGCGGGAGGTGCCTCTGTCACGCTGGGGTCCGGAGCGCAGCCGTAGGGTTTGCCTGAGCCTGAGTGAAGCACCTCTACAGCGACGACGGCGGTTCCGCTCGAATTTGTTAGCAAACGTAAGACACGTGAGTTTGTCATCAGCGTGACGTT
This sequence comes from Edaphobacter sp., assembly GCA_965277575.1. Classification (GTDB taxonomy): domain Bacteria; phylum Acidobacteriota; class Terriglobia; order Terriglobales; family Acidobacteriaceae; genus Edaphobacter. The sequence goes on along the minus strand of CBDIDK010000002.1, from coordinate 173,140 downwards.
TGGAAGGTGCATGATCTGACGAATGCAGTTGATGTCCGAGTCGGATTTGGCCTGCATCATGCAAGGGTACCCGTCGCAGGTGTCGCACCGGATGCACTTGGAGGCGAGGGGGTCGGCCTCGTTGCGCTTTAAACCAAGCGGAATAGGAAACGTGTTGATGCCAAGTTTGCGAACGTCGTCTTCGATCGACTGCATCCTGGGTTCATTCGAGAACGCAGGATAGGGATACCTCTTGGAATGGAAGGGTTCCGTGGGGTCAAAGGACGAGCCAAAGCCACCGGGCACACTGGGCGCTGCTCCAAGATCGCCGTGGACGTGAAACAGCTCTTCTGCTTGCGTGTAGTACGGCTCCATGTCGCTGTAGGAAATGGGCCATGCTGGCGAGATACCGCCTTTGTGTTGAATGACTCCGAAATCTTCTGCCCGCATGCGGAACAGAGCCGCGCCGTAAACCTTCGTCTGCCCTCCGACGAAGTAAGCCTGCTGCGGGTGAAGGTCTTTGCCGTCCTTATCTTGCCACGTCTCCTTCGTGTGGTAACGATTGTCGAGGAAGACAGCCTGCGTGTCCCAATTGAGCTTCTCCTGCGGCATAAAGGGACCACGCTCGAGGATCAGGATGTTCTTGCCGGCTTGCGCCAGATGCAGAGCCAATGTGCCGCCACCCGCTCCCGTGCCAATAACAATCGCGTCGTATTGTGTGGACATGCTCCCTAGGATGCAGGCTAGACAGTATTGAATCGATCTTCCTCGGTATAGCCAGATTTTTAGCTAGTAGACGATGGAAGATGGCGATGAAGCGGAAAGTGGCACAGGAAAGGACAAGGGTATTTTGGGTCGGGATGGAGCTTGGCGGACTGCACGAGAGAGGACCCTGTCGTGCGCGTTGTTTTACGACGACGGAATCAAGCGTTTTATCCGAAAGCTTCCGAGTATCTAATACATCGATTTCGAGATAAGCGTGGGAAGGGGTCTGGGGCATCCTGTACGTGAGCGCCCAAGCCTCCTTTACGTGAGCGCCCAGGCCCAGACGACCAAGAATCCTGCTTCACTTATTTCGGCGTATGAGGTCGAAGGAGAGCGTCGGAAGAAGAAAGAGCCATTGTTCAAGTTGACTCGGGCTCAAGAGCGTGTGCATGAAGGGAGTTGATGGATGCCGGAGACGCTTGGACTGATGGAATTGCCGCCTGATCCAGAGTCGTGTCCTGGGGATAATTCGGAACATCTTAGCGTACGTACTTTCCTTCCTTGAGCTCTTCCCAACTTGCAGCGTCGGAGTTCGAAGCAATATAGGCCGATCGGCCTATATCCAAAGCTTACCGATGACGCATAGAAAGGTTTCGTCATCAGCGCACCGCCTCTCTTCGCCGCAACGATCACAATAGGTGGATCGCTGATTTTTGGAGGCCTAATGGCGGTTAGCAGAAAACAGATGTTACATGCAGTGGTATGTGCAGCGGCGTTGCTTACAAGTGGGGCACTGTTACGAGCACAAAGCATTGCCGGCGAGATCGACGGCACGGTAACAGATACCAGCGGAGCAACGATCCCCAATGCCGATGTCACCATTACAAATTTGGGAACAAATAAGATTGCGCGCGCCACGAAGACCAATGGCCGCGGACAATATAGAGCACCGCTGCTGCCGATTGGCAGATACAAGATCGCCGTGATGGCCACCGGTTTTGAGAAAACGCAGATTGTGGGCATTCAATTGAACGTGAGCGATACGCTGACGATGAACGCCCAGCTTCATGCCGGCGGGGTCGATGTGCAGGTCACGGTCACAGCCTCGGCGCTGGAGCCAAATATTTCTACGTCGGAAAACTCCGGCCTGACCACTCAAACGCAGATTCGCGAACTGGCTTTGAATACCAGAAACTTCGAGCAAATGGTCCTACTGCAGCCAGGTGTCACTAATCAGGGGCCCGACGAGTCGGTTCCCGGCCTGATTAACGGAACCGGAGCGGCGAACGTTCACAATATTTCGCTTAACGGCTTGCGGCAGAATCAGGTTTCGTGGACGATCGACGGTGGCGACATTCTGAACCCGGTCGGGCTTCAACAGGTCGCCGTTTTTCCTTCGATCGATTCGATCGCGCAGATCAAGACGCTGCGCAACAGCTACGGCGCGCAGTACGGCGGCGGCGGCAGCGGCCAGGTGACGGTGGCCTCGCAAGGCGGCGGGTCTACCTTTCATGGAGATGCCTTCGAGTTCTTCCGTGCGCAGTATCTGGATGCGAACGATTTTCAGAACCTGCTGGCCACTCCGCAGAAGCCGCGCGCCGACGAGAACTACAACGATTTCGGTTACACGATCGGCGGGCCTGTTATTCTGCCCGGACGGCTCTCGCGACTTCGCAATGACACGTACTTCTTTGTCTCGCAGGAGTTCCGCCGCATCAAGCAGAGCAACCCGATTTCGATGACGAATTTTCCGTCCGCTCCTCAGACGATGGGATACTTTGCGCACCAGGTTTGCATTCAATATCAATTGCCGACCAACGCGACGTGCGTCAAGCAGAGCCCGCTAGTGACCAACAGCCCTTTTCCGGGGTTCAACTACCAGGTGCCGACGATCGATCCCGTGTCGCAGTTGTACCTGAAAGACGTGATCGACCCTGCCGTCGCTCTGCAGCCGGTCAACAGTCCTGTGGACGTGCAGGGCATTCTCTTCTCCGGCGAGAGCAACACGCATGAAAATCAAATATCAGCGCGTGTGGATCACTCGTTCGGCTCGCGGTTGAGCATGTTCGCGCGGTATCTTTACGATCCGTACAGCCTCGATGTGCCGTATGGCCTGTATGCGACGGCGGCCTACCCGGGCGTCAGCAATGCACAAGTCAAGACTTTTGGGAAACACCTTTCTTTGCATGGCACTTCGGCGATCACTGCCAGCACGGTCGCCGACTTTGGCTACTCGTATGTGGATTTTGGGGTCGACGGCGTCCCGACGGGCTTTCTGGCCAGCAGCCACTCTCCAGACATCAACCTGACGCTGCCTTATCCCGTCACTTTGAGCCGCATTCCTTCCTTGACCATCAACGGAGGGGGATGGTCGACGCAGGGCCCGAGACACACGCGCGGACACATCCAGCAGGGGTTTGAAAATACTACCAAGCAGCTTGGTCAACATACGCTTTATTTTGGAGTGAACTTTGAACATACCGCTGTCTCGGACAACGCTGCCCTGCCCAATGGCGGAAGCTTTAATTTTTCCGGGGTCAAGGCGGGATCCAATACTGTCTTCGAGCAGGCTTTCACGAACTTCTTGATCGGCCGTGTAAACAACTTCACGCAGGCCTCGATCGATGCCTTATCCGACATCGAGAACAATATCTTCGAGCTATACCTGCAGGACGACTGGCGGGCGACTCCGAGGCTGACGTTAAACGCGGGTGTCCGGTACTCCCTCTTTGGCCAGCCGTATGACGGCGAGAATCACCTTGGGGGACTTAACCCTTATTTCTTCAATCCGGCGAATGCTCCTACGTTTGGGACGGACGGATCGCTCTGCATTACGGGCGTGCCCAATCCGAACTGCACGGTCGCTCCGAATCCGAACTACAACCGCTTGAACGGGATTATTCTGGGCGGCGTCAACTCTCCGTTCGGCAGGGCGCTGGAGTCGCAGCCGTTGCTGAACTTCGCGCCACGAGTAGGCTTCGCATGGGATGTTACAGGCCATGGGACGACCTCTCTGCGGGCTGGGTTCGGGATCTTTTACAATCGCACTCCGGCGTCGCTGGCGACCAACGAGCTCAATGGCAATCCGGCTTACGTCGTGAATTCGACGTTCAACACGGTTACGTTCGAGCAGCCGGGGGGCACTGGAGCGGTCGCGACGGCGGTGCCTTCGATTACCGGGCAGGATCCAAACTGGGTGACGCCCTATACGGAGGACTACAGCATAGGCATCCAGCAGAGGCTGATGCCATCCTGGATTCTGGATATTGGCTATGTGGGTAACGCAACGTTTCACTTGTCGGGAGAAGAGGATCTGAACCAGCTTGCTCCGGGGTTTGCTGCCTCCACGGGCGGCTCGCTGTCTACGTTTCGACCCACATCGGCGGCGAATGAGGCCGCGATCAACTACCTGCGGCCATTTCCCGGGTTCGGCCCAATCGCTTACTACTCGCCACGCTTCTTTGCGGACTACCATTCGCTGCAGGTATCGACGACGCGGAACTTCGGTCTGCGCAACCTGATCAATGCGAACTACACGTGGAGCAAGGCGATGGCCAACAGCTTGAACACCAGCGGGAACGCGCCGCAAAACCGCTTCGACCTGAGGCCAGAGTGGAGCCCGACGGCGGCGGACCGGCGCAACGTCTTCGTTGCCGACGTCGTGTATGAGTTGCCGTTCTTCCTTGGAGAGCACGGCTTCAAGTCCAAGGTGCTGGGCGGTTTTGTGGTCTCCGCAATCGTACAGGCCGTCTCCGGCCTTCCGGTAGACATCTCGGGTACGTCACTTGACTCCGGGGGCCAGGGAAACCTTGCGGCCGGGTCCGATGCGGAGGTTCGTCCGGACCAGACGGGCAACCCCAATGGGCCGAAGACAATTGCAAGCTTCTTCAACACGAGCGCATTCACGCTCGTTCCCGTGGGTCAATTCCGTCAGGGCAACGCTCATCACAACAGCGTCGAAGGACCTGGGTACCAGACCTGGAATATTACGGCGACGCGGAATTTTTCTCTGCCCCGAGAGATGCGCCTGCAGGTTCGTTTGGAGACCTTCAACGCGTTCAATCATGTGAATTACAACTCGGTGAGTGGCGCGGTCAACAATACGACGGCGTTTGGCACGGTTACCGGCTATCGAGAGATGCGGAAACTTCAGCTCGCCGGTAAGTTCTACTTTTAGCATCTGTGCCGTTCAGAGGGGAGCGCTTCCGTGAAGGTAGGGGTCAAGAGTTACTCAAGTCGTCGCAGATTCATGAAGACCATGGCGAGTGCAGGAGTACTGGCCGCACTACCCTTTCGCGCTGCCAGCGCCGCCTTAGCCGGCAGCGCGGGGGCTGGTTCCGGCGTGGTTGAGAATGGATCGCCATCCTTGGGACTGCTGAGCTGGGGGACCGGCTGGAAAAGATCGCCTACAACGCACTGCCCGGAACGATCACGGACGACATGTGGGCTCACCAATACAATCAACAGCCCAATCAAGTGGAGTGCAGCCTGCATCGCGCGCCGTGGACGACGGACGGGCCGGAATCGAATCTGTTCGGTCTGGAGCCGAACTTTGGCTGCTGCACGGCGAACTACCACCAGGGCTGGCCGGAGTTTGCGGCGAGCCTTTGGATGCGCTCCGCCGACGACGGCATCGTCGCCGCGCTGTATGCGCCATCGGAGGCCGAGGTGCGGCTGAAGACCGGGAACGTGCATATTGTGCAGCAGACGGACTATCCGTTTCGCGGCAAGGTCCGACTGAACATCAACCCGCAGGCGCCTGCGACGTTCCCTATGCGTCTTCGCATCCCGGCCTGGGCGCGCGGCGCGTCGATCCTGGTGAACGGCAAGCCGCAGACCGCACCTGAGCCGGCGACTTTTGCGCGCATCGTGCGTCGCTGGAGCGCGGGCGACGTGATCGAGCTGACGTTGCCGATGGAGCCTCGATCGGTTGCGGGTTACTGCGACTCGATCTCGATCGAGCGGGGGCCGCTGGTGTTCTCGCTCGGTGTAGGCCAGGACGGGCTGAAGCTGTGCGATCATGGGCCAACGGCCGACTGGCAGATCTATCCGAGACACAGTGGAACTATGCCCTCGCCGGCAAGGTGCAGGACGGAGGAACTTTGAAAGTAGAGGAGCTGCCGATGGGCGGCCTGCCCTTCAGTGTGCAGGGACGGGCGGTCACGATTCGGGCGCAGGCGAGAAAACTGCCGGATTGGCGCACGGAGGACGGTGTCGCCGCGCCTCCGCGGGCGAGCCCCGCTGCAAGCGCCGAGGCGCTCGAGACGATCCTGCTGGTGCCCTACGCCAGTACGAAGCTGCGGATTACTTCTTTTCCGCACGTGGCCGGATGATTGGGCCATTCCAAAGCCCGAAAGGAGACACGATGAAGCTAGGTTCTCAAGTCACACGGCGAAACTTTTTGCAGGGCGCGGCGACCGTGGGGGCAGTCGGCGCGCTGCCGAAGATCGCAGCGGCGGGCGCTCAAAGCAGCAGGTCGCCGCAAGCTGCCATGATATCCTCCGACGGCGGTGCGCCGCGGCCGAACATCCTCTACATTCATTCGCACGACTCCGGGCGCTTTCTTTCGCCGTACGGTCACCCCGCAGATACTCCGCATCTTCAAACGCTCGCGCGCGAAGGAGTGGTATTTCGCAGTGCGTTTTCTGGCGCGCCTACCTGCTCGCCCAGCCGGGCCTGCCTGGCGACGGGGCAGACGGCCCACGAGGCCGGGATGCTGGGGCTGGTGAACATGGGCTTTCAGATGCCGGATTACTCGCACCATCTTTGCCATACCCTGCACGGAGCAGGCTATACGACGGTGCTTGCGGGGCTACAGCATATCGCCCCCAAGGCGGAGATGATCGGCTTCGATGAGCGGCTGCCACACCAGTCCAACCGGGTCGCAGACGTTGCCCCGGCGGCCGTTTCGTACCTGCGATCTAAGCCGAAGCAGCCATTTTTTATGGATTGCGGCTTCTTCGAGACCCATCGGGCGACCCGTCCGGGAAGGACATTCGGCTACCTGGACGAGACCCCGCAGGACAATCCCAACTTTGTGAAGGTGCCGTTCAATCTGCCGGATGTGGCCGATACCCGCAAGGATATTGCGGGCTTCAATGCGGACGCGCGGGTGCTGGACGGCGGAGTGGGCATGGTGCTGGAGGCGCTGGAGAAGGCAGGTCTAGCGGAAAATACCATTGTGATCAGCACGACCGATCATGGCATCGCGTTTCCACTGATGAAATGCAATCTCAACGACAATGGCTGGGGCGTGTCGCTGATCCTGCGCGGGCCGAAGCCGTTTCGCGGCGGGACAGTGTGCGACGCGCTCGTCTCGCAGTTGGATCTCTACCCGACCTTGTGCGAGTACCTTGGCATTCCGACGCCACGCTGGTGCCGCGGCAAGTCACTGCTTCCGCTGTTGAGCGGCGAGAAGGAAGAGGTGAACGACGCCGTCTTCGCCGAGGTGAATTACCACGTGGCGTATGAACCGAAGCGCGCCGTTCGCACCAAGCGGTACAAGTACATTCGCCGCTACGATGGGCGTACCCGCGATGTGCTGAACAACTGCGACTGGGGCTTGAGTAAGCGCTACTGGCTCGCAAAGGGCTGGAAGGAGCAGAACCTTGAGAGCCAGGAAGAGCTGTACGATCTGGTCTTCGACCCGGCGGAACATAACAATCTTGCCGGTGAGCCGGGCCATGCCGACGTTCTGAACGAGATGCGTGAGCGGTTGCTGAGCTGGCAGAAGAGTTCGAACGATCCTCTGCTGCATGGGCCGATTCCCCTGCCTGCCGGCGCCCGGGCACCTGACGCGAATGAAACCGGACCGGACCACATGTGAGGTTGGATGGCAAATCGCAGGGAGTTCTTATCGGGTTCGGTGGCAGGGCTGGCCTGCCTGCGGGCTTTGAACGCTCACGCGCTGGCGGTGGACGATTCGATGCCGGGCGTATCTTCCTCTGCTCGCGGCTGGACGGTGCCGCGGCCCATGTTTTGGAGTTTCGAAAACGGCGACCCGCGCTTGCAGATGGCAAACCTGTCGCTCAGCTTCCAGGTGTTCACGGCGGGAAAAAACGAGAATACCTACAGCCTCGACGGCAAGAGCCTGAAGATGACGCAGGCTGGCAATCACTGGATGCTGGAGGCCTCGCAGCTGGCCTGGCCGGGCCAGCAGATGACGGCGCGCGGATCGCTGCGGGCGGAGGCAATTCTCGAAGGCGACGTCGTGCTGCTGAACGTCACGGCCTCGGCCGACGAGCCGATTCATGCCATCAAGATCACGGTGCACGGCCTGCCCAGGGGGGCCGTGGCGCAGACCGGCTGGCAGGTCACACCCAGCTATGAACCCGTGACTCGGGAGGGCGTGCTGTACAGCTACCCCCGCTACACGGCCGGGATGCCGGTGTGGTTCCTGGGCGCGCCGGGCAGCGGGATCGCGTTCTCCTCGCTGGACACTACGCTGGTATCGAAGCGCTTCTGCGCCTCCCTCGAAGAGGATGGAGTTCGCGTGCAGCTAGTCGTCGAGCCGGAGGCGCGTGCGGTCGGCAACACCTTCACCGCTCCAGCCTGGGAGATACGACGTAACACAACGCTCGAGAGCGCGATCGAGCGGCGTGAAGCGTTGCTCGAGACTATGGCCGGCTTGAAGACGTGGACTAATCGGAGCGACGTCGCACCCTGGGCGCGCAAGGTCTCGCTTGTAGTCACCCTGCATGGCATGCACTGGAGCGGCTTTATCTTCCACGACTATGCTCGCATGCTGGCCGCCGTGAAATGGATCACCGATCGCATCCCCGGCGAGCGTGTCCTGTTCTTTCTGGCTGGGTGGGAGGGCCGCTACTACCGCCAGTATGGCGACAGCAGAGCGGACGAACGCATGGGCGGCCCAGATGGCCTGCTCCGGCTCGTTCGCGGCATCCATGCTACCGGTGGGCATGTGATGGCGATGTTTGCCGGCAACGCCGCGGGACCGACCACGCCGAATCTTGCCGAACTGAGTAAGACCGCTGGCTTTCACGCTCTGCCGGGCTCGCTCGATTACAGCCCCATGCGCGGATACCAGGTCGACTGGGCCGAAATTCGCGCGTCCGCCGGCGCTGGAGGAGCGTGGCTGAACCCCGGCGCGCCGGGTTGGCGCGACCACCTCATCCAGCAGGTAAACGCCTTGAACGCGCAATACAAGTTCGACGGCAACTTCTTCGACACCCAGCCCAATACCGCGAACGACTTCAAGAACGACCCGCTCGAAGGCCTACGCAAACTCGCGGACGCGTTGCGCGCCAGGCGCGAGGGCTTGCTGCTCGCGACCGAATCCTGGTTCGATCTCTCGCTCGGCATCATCCCCTGCTCGCAGACGCCGGACGGCCCCGGCCATTGGAGCCGTCGCTACCAGCGCCGGTTCGCGCACGTCTCGCTAGGGGAGCCCAGCCGTGGGTCGACCGGTGTGCATGAGCTCGGTCACGTCGACTACGACCTCAAGGATCTTCTCAAAACATTCGACTGGCCCACGGTTGCCCTGGTCGACGGCACCCTGCAGGCGGTGCCGGACCGTGTAGATGCCGTCATCCGGGCGGGCAAAGCCCTGCAGACCGACCGCTTGTGACGGGTCAATTGTCGAACGGCACGATGCCACGCTGCATCGCCACGGTCGCAGCTTCGGTTCGGTCTGTTACCTCCAGCTTGGAAAACAGCAGATTGATCTGGTTCTTCACCGTGCTCTGGCTCACTCCGAAGACAGCGGCGATCTCCCGGTTGATCAGGCCCTTGGCCAGCAGCCGAAGAATGTCGATCTCCTTCGCGGTAAGGTTCTTGCGCGCGTCCCGTTCGGCAAGCGAGGACGCAATGGACGGAGGAATCCAGCGCCCGCCGGCCGCCACCGTTCGAATGGCTTCCGTTAGCTCCTCGCGGCTCACGTCCTTCAGCAGGTAGCCGGAGGCACCGACGTGCATCGCCTGAAAGATTTCTTCCTCGGCGGCATAGCTGGTGAGTACCAGGATGCGAGCGTGCGGTTCCATGCGGCAGATCTCCTGGATGGTCTGGACGCCGTTGCCGTCGGGCATTCGGAGGTCCATCAAGACAACGTCCGGTCGATGCAGCCGATACATCTCCACGCACTCCCGGCCGCTCTTCGCCTCTGCCACCACGTGCAGGTCGGGCTCGGATTGCACCAGGGTTCGCAGGCCCATGCGGAAGACAAGATGATCGTCGGCGATCAGCAGCCGCAGCGTATTCTCAGGCGTTTCGCTCATCGCGACTGCCTCCTGGGGAGCAGGGCAGGCCGTACCGGGCCAGTCTTCGCTGGTGGCACCGGTATCTCCACCGCAAGGCACGTTCCCTGGTTACTCGATTCAATCTGTAGAGTTCCTTTCAAGCGTTGTGCCCGTTCCATCATGCCCGCGACTCCGAAGTGGCCCGAGTCCGGACCGGGCATCGATGAGGGGTCGAACCCGCTCCCGTCATCGATCACCTTCAGGCCGACGGTGAATTCGGTGTATTCAAGCCGCATCGAGACGTTGCCCGTCTTCGCATGTTGCAGCGCGTTTGAGACGGCCTCCTGTGCGATACGAAATATGCACTCGACGGCTTCGCTTGGCAGGACGCGGCGCCGGCCCACCACGTCTAGTTGAACGCGAAAGCGGGGGTCGAGCGACATCTGGCCGATCATCCCTTCGAGCATCGCTTCGACCGTCGTCCCGGCAGCGGAGGAGTGCAGGGCTGAGATCGAGCGATGTGCCTCCAACCGGCTGAATCGAATCATCTTCAAAGCGAGATTGAGATGATTCTGAGCGGTGGAGTGGTCCCGCGCGAAGACCTCTTTTGCTCCCTCCAATTGAAAGGCAACGCCGGCGAATCCCTGCGCAAGCGTGTCGTGAATGTCTCGTGCGATGCGCGCGCGCTCTTCGGTAACAGCATCGAAGCGCCGCCGTATCGTTCTCAGGCGCACAAAGTGCACGGCCATGCCAAGCGGGATCAGCAGAAGGCTCAGCAGCGCGATATGGCGTGCCGTCCACCACGGAGGCGCCGCGACCACGACCACGTCGCCGACCGATCGAAGCAGAACGGTGAAGCTTCCCGTGTCGAGCGCATCGTGAATCTTGCGCACATAAAGCACCCCGGTTACCTGGAGACGGCTCCCCAGAGCGATCGTCCCCGGGTTGCAGTCATCTGTGAAGCGCGCACTGAAAAACTGGTGTCCGCCTTCGAGCGTCAGCTGCGAGCTGTGTTCCCCGATGGTATCCCGCCCGCGCAGCGTTCCTTCCACCATCACCAGGTACAGATCGTACTGGCCTTCCGCGGCGAGGTCCTGAGGGAGCGCAAGAGGCGCCGGCATCGAGCTGTGCCACAGGCTCGCAACCGCGGCATCCTGCACGCGATAGCCTTCGCCCTCTTTCGAAAACCTGCCCCGTACCTCCGCCTCGTCACCCAGCGCCAAGCGCGTGGGCGAGGCAGGGTAAACCGCAATCGCTCCAGTCTGATCCTGGATCACTACCGGGTCACCGATATGCGTGATGGTTCCGCGCAGCAGCACCTGGCCGTCACGCGGCGGCATGGAGCTATCGATCAGCGTTCGTATCGACGTAAGCTGCGGAGCGTCTTGTCCGAATCCAGTCTGCCTGCTAACCTTGGCTTCCTGCGACAGCCCCCGGAGCGCGGTCAAGACGAAACATCCAAGGAGAAGGAAGCGATGCATCGCAGCAACCGTTGTAGTCGTTGCGTTGCCGGCAGTCAATAGACCATATGGTCAACCTCATTCGAAACCGGCCGACTCGCTTCGCCATCGCGCTTGCATCGACAAGCGTACTGGGCGTTCTTGTGTTTCTCCTGGTCCCTCCGCGCGTTCTGGACTTCGCCGGCCGCAATCGCCTGCCGCGCGACATCGCGAACTGGTCGCAGTTTGACGGCATCTGGGAAGGCACCCGCGGAACGTTCAGCGATCTGAAGGGAGGCGGCGGCGACAAGGCTCTCAGCGGCTCCCCGGAGTGGGGCGACTACACCCTGACCTCCGACATCCGGTTCGATTCCGACAGAAATGCGCGCTGGGCCGACGCAGGTCTGATCGTTCGCGCGACCGACGCCACGCTTGGTACGGACGCCTACAACGGCTACTACATCGGCCTGCGCATGCGCGATCATACCCTGTTGCTCGGACGCGTCGAGAAGGAATACGTCGAGCTCGGAACGACGGCTCTGACGGCACCCATCGCGATCGGTGCTTGGTATCGTCTGTCCGTCACGGCGCGCGGCTGCTCTTTTCAAGTCATGGTCAGCCAGCCGGACGTGGGATCCCTGGCCCAGCTTTCCTACAAGGATCAGGAATGTCTGTTTCGACGTGGGCAGATCGGCTTGCGCACCTATAACGCGCAGGCTTCTTGGCGCGACGTGCAGGTGGCGACGCAACGTTGATCAGCGCTGGCCCTCGGGTACGCCATGCAAGACGCGGTCCTGCTGATTCTGGAAGGCCTCTACATCGCTCTTCGTGATCAGCCGAACGGGCAGGCTGGTGTAAGGCCGCACCGGCTTGTGGGCAAGAACCTCCAACATCGTCTGCATCGCCGTCTCGCCCAGCTGGTATGAGTTCTTCGCGATCGTCGAGTCCACTAGACCGGTCCGGATGCCGTTCAGAATGTCTCCCTCCTGACTGACCGTCACCAGGATCAACTTCCGCTCTGGATGATGTTTCAGCGTCTCTTGCGCTCCGGATGCTGCGAAGCTATCGGAAGCAAACAGCGCGCGTAGACCGACGTGGCGCATCACAATGTCTTCCGCTGCGCGGCTCGAACGCGCCAGGTCCGACAAGCCGTATTCCACCTCCACAACATGGATGCCCGGGTAGCGTTCTTTCAACTCGCGCGTAAACGCCGCTTCACGCGCGGTAGGCCCCGCGAGCGTAGGGCTCACACCAATAATGCCTACGTCTCCCACGCCACCAAGCTGCTTGCCGATGCGATCGGCCGCGATAAAACCTATCTCATCGTCGCTGAAGCCGATTGCCGCGACATATTGATTGGGCGGCAGCGCAAGCGGCGAATCGATGATGATGACCGGGATACCTTTTTGCGTCGCGTTGCGCACCGCCGAAGCCAGAACGAGCTGATGCGCAGGGGCCAGAATGATCCCGGAAACATGGTGGGCGATCGCGTCTTCCACCATGTTTGCCTGCTGTGGGTAATCTGCCTCGGATTCCGGCGCGTTCCACTCGATTCGGCACTCACATCGCTTCGCAGAGACACGAACCGCCGCGTGCATGGTCTTCCACTCGAGGGTGCCCGTCGATTTAGGGACAATCATGACTGTGGACACCGCGACACGATCGGACCGGCAACCGAAAGTGAGCCAGGCGCTTATTAGAAGCGCAGCACTACCTAATTTAGTAGGAAGCCATTTTGAGCCCATAGCCAATCTGTTGCCCAGTTCTCTCATCACGGTGGATTACCCGAAAGCAGATATCCTACCAGACCCCGCAGCAACGCCGCCACATATAGCGACCCGCGTAGACAGTCGAAACGGTCCGCCATCGAGAGCCAGCCGGAGACCTCGAAGACACGCAGGCCAGCGGCATATAATTTTGTGAACCTCAAACGTCCGAAAAGTACAGGGAAGCCGACTGAACTCTTTGGAGGGTGGTTGAATGCCCTGTGGTTTAGGGGCGGCGCGACTACGACTAGATATATCAGGAAGAACATGATCCGAGGGATGCAAAAAATAGACTTAGCTTATGCGCAGCTTGCATCAAGCGAGACTGCGCGGGATATCAATAGGGATGTCCTTCTGGAAGTGATTCGAGCCAATCAGCCGGTCTCGCGTGCGGAACTGGCGCGACTGTCGGGTTTGCAGAGGAGCACAGTTTCTCTGATTGTGAATCAGCTGATCGAGGAGCTGTGGGTGCGTGAGGGCGCTCTGACGCGACTTCCGCGAGGCCGCAGGCCGATGATGGTGGGTCTGAACGATAATCTTGTCATGCTTGCGACGGACATTCGGCCGAAAACGGCGACTGTGGCCGTGGTGGACCTGAACGGACGTCTTCTCTCCCGGGCGCAACTGCCGGTGACCTCCGACCCCGAAAAGACGATGGCAGCGATTATTCATACGATGATGCGGATGAAAGAGAACCACGCGCAACTCTCCTTCGAGGGGGTAGGAATCAGCCTGCCTGGACGAGTGGATACGAAGACAAAACGGCTTCGCTTCGCCCCGAACCTCGGGTGGCCTGAGTTCGATATTAAAGAGATGGTGGAAAAAGGCACAGGCCTGCCTGTGGAGCTGGACAATGCAGCTAATGCCTGTCTGCTGGCGGAGACCTGGTTTGGGCGCATGGACGGGGTAAGGAACGCGGTGCTGGTAACAATTTCGGAGGGGCTCGGGACAGGCATTCTCTTGAACGGTCAGCTCATCTATGGAGATCAGGGTATGGCGGGGGAGTTCGGGCATATTTCTCTGGACCTCAATGGGCCACTGTGTGGATGCGGTGCACGAGGATGCTGGGAGATGTTCGCGGCGTCGAGCGCGGCGTTACGGTACTATGCGGAGAGCAAGTCGAAGAAGGCAGTACGGACGATTGAAGACCTCCTTCGGTTGGCCGAAGAAGAGGACGCGAAGGCGATCGCAGCGCTCACTAAGCAGGCGGAGTTTATTGGAAAGGGATTGCGGTTGATCTCCGCCGCGCTGGCACCGGAGGTGATCCTGCTGGCGGGTGATATTGTGGGCGCATGGAACCGGTTTGGGCCGGTGATCGAAAAGAGTTTTTCGGAATGTGTGCTTGCCGGACTTACGCCGCGGCTGATGCCCACGCATGAAGCCGAGGTGGCGCGGCTGCGCGGAGCGGCCATACTGGTGTTGCAGCGGAGGTCAAGACATCGAGAGATCTTAGAGGTAAAGCGCAAAACGCGGAGCGCGGCTGTCAAGAATAAGCGAGCGCCGAAGGATACTTTGCCACTCAGGACAGCGTAGGCGGCCATACTTGGACGGATTACCAGTCCGTCAGTGTTCCATCTAACTTGCGGGCAACAGGAAGATAGGCGCGCTGGTAGGGATGCTTTGCGGCGAGCGACTCGTCTATATCGACACCGAGGCCGGGCTGATTTCCAGGATGCATGTAGCCGGCCTCGAACCGATAAGCGTGCGGGAAGACTTCGTTCGTAAAAGCGCTGTGATGCATATGCTCCTGAATGCCAAAGTTATGGATGGCGAGGCCGAGATGAAGAGCCGCCGCCATGGTGATGGGCGAGAGGTCGGTAGCTCCGTGGAAGCCGGTTCGCACATGGTAGAGTGCGGCGAAATCCGCAGTTTTACGAGCGTGGGTGATGCCGCCGCCGTGGACGACGGTCATACGGATATAGTCGATCCACTGGCGACGGATGAGGTCGTGCGCATCCCAGATCGAGTTAAAGACTTCGCCGGTGGCGATCGGAGTCGTCGTATGGTGGCGGATGAGCTCGAAGCTCTCCTGCAACTCGGCGGGGCAGGGATCCTCCATCCAAAAGAGGTGAAAGGGCTCGAGTTCTTTGCCCAAGCGGGCTGCTTCGATGGGAGTGAGGCGGTGATGTACGTCGTGCAATAGATGAACGTCGGAGCCAAGTTCGAGGCGAAGTTTTTCGAAGAGGCTGGGCACGAAGTTGAGGTACTTCTCGGTCGACCAGAGACTTTCTGAAGGCAGGCCGCGCTCGGCCGGTTCATAGGGTTTGCCCGACTTTGGGACGCCGTAACTCGAAGCGACACCGGGCACCCCGGATTGTGCACGCACAGCGAGGTAGCCCTCCTCCATGTGCCTGCTGACAGAATCGATCGTCTCCGGGATATCGCGTCCGTTGGCATGAGTGTAGGCGAGGACGCCTGCGCGGCTCTGGCCCCCAAGGAGGTTGTAGACGGGGGTGTCGAGCGCCTTGCCCTTAATGTCCCAGAGTGCAACATCGACGGCTGCGATGGCGGTCATGGTAATGGGACCGCGCCGCCAGTATGCTCCGCGGTAGAGGTACTGCCAGATGTCTTCGATCTGGAAGGGGTCACGTCCGATCAGACAGGGAAGGACATGCTCGGAAAGATAACTGGCGACGGCGAGTTCCCTCCCATTGAGTGTAGCGTCGCCAAGACCGAATAGACCTTCGTCGGTTTCAATCTTGAGCGTGACAAAGTTGCGATCTGGCGAGCAGAGGATGAGGCGTGTGGCAGTGATCTTCATGGCTGACCTGCGCAGAACATTTTACTGGTTGACGCCGCTAGCGAGATACCCGCCATCAATGGCTAGAATCTGGCCATTGACGAAGCTGCTTTCGGCAGCAGCGAAGAAGACCGCCGCGGCGGCGACCTCGTCCACTGTGCCGAACCGCGCCATGGGTGTGCGGAGGAGAAGCTCCTGGCCGCGTGGCGAATCAAGCATTTTGCGGTTGAGTTCGGTGGGAATGATGCCCGGTGCAATGGCGTTGACGGTGATGCCATGAGGGGCCCACTCGACGGCGAGCGAACGGGTCAGGGCGCCGACGCCAGCCTTGCTGGCGCCGTACGCGGCTACCTCTTGGAAAGCGACGAATGTGGCAAGAGAGGCAATATTGATGATGCGGCCGTAGCCCGCTTCAATCATGGAGCGACCGAAGATCTGGCAGCTTCGCAGAGTGCCGTTGAGATTGACATTCATAATTTGGTGCCAGAGATCTTCTGGGCAATCCAGCGTAGGTATGCGCTGGGTAATACCGGCCGAATTGACGAGGATATCAATGCGGCCGAAGGTTGAGAGGACGGCGTCGTGAAGCTCGATCAGACTGCCGCGATCGGAGACATCAGAGACGAGCCGAATGGTCTTCCGTCCCATGGCCTCGATCTCGTCGGCAGTCGACGCGACCGCCGCGGCGGAGCGTGAAGTGGCCACGACGTTCGCGCCCGCGAAGGCGAGGTTCAGGGCAATCGCTTTGCCGATGCCCATCGTACCGCCTGGAACCACGGCACACCTTCCACTTAGATCGAACATGTTGTGCGGCCCCGTTGAACCTGAGAATAGATCAATAGCATGCGCCTAAAAACGCAAACGTATATTGTTTGATTACAATATTATACTTTAAATGCAGAGTAGTTAAGAACATGATTGACATAGTCTATTGCCACCACATAAATTGTTTGACACTCAAACTAGTAAAACTTATCACGTTCTGAAAAGGAAAGCCCGCTGATGAAAATTATCTTTCGCCCCATCCGCTTATTCGTGCCGCGAGTTGCCGGCCGCCTTCTCTGGCTGGGATTGCTGGTAACCGTGCTCGCGCCATGTTTGTGCCAGGCTCAGATTGTGTATGGGTCCCTGACCGGACGCGTCACTGATGCCACGGGAGCTCTGCTGCCCAATGCAGATGTTCAAGTGACCAACGATGCATCGGGTGCAAAATTTAACGTGAAGGCGAATGACAGCGGCATTTATCAAATTCAGAATCTCGATCCAGGCACATACACTGTGCTGATCTCCGCGTCGGGCTATGGCACAAGTAAGCAGAACGACGTGACGATTGTGCAGAACAACCTTAAGCGCGCGGACGCAACGCTGCAGGCTGGAACAGTGACAGAGACGGTAACGGTGACAGCCGACAATTCGCTCCTGCAGACCGACCGTGCGGATGTGAACAATACCCTGGACTCGAAGCAGTTGGTGAATCTGTCGACCGGAACTACCCGTAATTTTCAGAATCTTTACGAAACGCTGCCGGGTTTCTCAGGAGGGTTCAGTACGCATAGCTCTGCGGGCAATCCAGCCGGGTCGATTCAGTTTAATGTGAACGGAACCTCGTTTTCGACCAATAACACGACCATCGATGGAGCCAGCGATATTTACCAATGGATCCCAGACCTCATCCTGTATGTTCCGCCGGTCGAGTCGATTCAGTCGGTAAACGTCGTGACAGCGGGTTATACGGCCGATCAAGGGTTTGTGGGCGGTGCAGAGACCACCATCATCACCAAGGCGGGCGGTAACCGGTATCACGGCTCGATCTGGGAGTACCACACCGACAATGCACTGCAGGCGAAGCCTTATTTCTTCTCCGCAGTCCGGCAGCCGAAGTCCATTCTGAATCAATTCGGCGGGTTGGCGAGCGGACCAATTATTCACGACAAGCTGTTTTTCTTCGCGGATTGGGAGCGCACTGCGCAGTCCAGCGGTACCTCCGCCTTCTACACTGTGCCGACTGTGGCGATGCGTAACGGCAACTTTCTCGGGAGCGCAACTAACATCTACGATCCCCAGACCGGCACAACCACGGGTGCAGCCCGTTCCGTGTTTCAAGGCGACGTGATTCCTGCCGGTCGGCAAAGCAGCGCCGCACAGAAGTTGCTCGCGTTGGTGCCACTGCCAAATGTGGTTACGACATCCTTTGCTAATAATTACTTTTACTCGGCTTCGATCCCTTCGACGCAGGACAACGTGGATGGCAAACTCACTTGGAACTTGTCGCAGGCGACCAGCGCCTTTGCGCGGTACAGCATTAGTCTAAGGAATGTATTCGATCCATTCCCCCTAGGTGCTGCGGGGGGTAACACAGCCGATGGCGGCATTCCAGGAACGGCTGCGGGCCGGACTCAGTTGGGAACAATCGGCGCTACGCACACCTTCACGCCGCGCCTCGTGGTCAACGGGACACTCGGCTACTCGCGGCAGGCGATCAGCGCGTTTGGGCCTGATTACGGCACCAACTATGGGCTGACTACGCTGGGCATTCCAGGCACAAACGGACCCGATCCTTTGGAGAGCGGTCTGCCGGCGTTCAATCTCAGCAATCTTTCGTCCTACGGCAACACGAACGGGAACGGCCCATTCTCGTTTATCGACAACCAGTTTGCTATCGCAGGAGCCGTCCATTATTCCTTGCGGAATCACACAGTCTCAGCAGGCACAGACATCTTTCACTTTGCTTTAAATCATTTTCAGACGGGCGGGAATTTTCCCGCACGGGGCGGCTTTAGCTTCACGGGCGGCAATACAGCGCTCGCAGGAGGTTCGGCGCCGAATGCATACAATTCATTTGCAGACTTCCTGCTGGGCTTGCCCAATTCTATGGGTAGCTCGTATCAACCGCTTATTCCGGATACAGCCCGAGAGTGGGAGTATGCGCTGTACGTTGAGGATCAATGGCAGGTGACCCAGCGCGTCACCATGACCTACGGTCTGCGCTGGGAGCTTTACCCGTTTGCTCATGCCAATCATTTCGGCGGGACGGTCTATGATCCCACCACCAACAATGTGCTGTATGGAGGGTACGGCGGCGTGCCGTTCAACCCGGGCGTTGACGTCGGCAATGGTTCGTTCCTGCCTCGCGGCGGTATCACGGCGCGGCTAGATGAAAAGACGGTTCTGCGCGCCGGGTTTGCCCTTAGTGTCAACCCAAGCAACTTCAAGTACATTCTGAAGGCGTACCCTTACATTCTCTCGCAGAATTATTCGGGCGCTAACGCCTACACGGCAGCCGGCGATCTTAGGACAGGCATTCCGGCGCTTCCGCCCACGCCAGACATCACTCAGGGTAAGCTTCCGCTGCCTCAAAATCTGTCGATCATCTCCTACCAGCAGAACTACAACCGCGGTCAGATCCAGTCCTACAACCTGGGCGTAGAACGGCAGTTGCTGCCCTGGTTGGCCACGCAGATCCAGTACGTTGGAAATAATGCAAGCCATATGAACTGCGTCGTCGACCTGAACGCGGGCGAGCCGGGGTTAGGAGTCAACGGCCAACACTTTTTCCAGACATACGGCAATTCAAACCCGCACCAGCTTTACGAGCCGCGCTGCTCGTCGAACTACAACGGATTACAGACACAGTTGACGGTACGAACCCATAGCGTAACTAGCGCCGGTCTTACCTACACCTATGGCAAAGCAATGGACGATGCGCAAGGGGAGGATACAGTAGTGCCCTATTCTTCATCGGATGTATTTGACCGCAACTACAGCCTCAACAACATGGACCTTAAACACAACCTGAAAGTATTCGGAACCTACGAGTTGCCGTTTGGGCGTAATGGGAGGTTCTTGCGGACAGGTTTCGCGGAAAAGATCGCGGGAGGATGGCAGCTGAGCAACGTGCTGACCTGGCGTAGCGGAACTCCGTTCACCGTGACGTCCTCTGGAGCTTCGCTCAACTCGCCGGACAACCAGCAAACGGCGAACCAGGTGAAATCAGAAGTTGCCATCTATGGAGCGCACTCTCCAGGCCATCACTACTTCGACCCAACTGCTTTTGCGCCTGTAACCACGGCGACTTACGGTAATGTTGGATTGTACAGCCTGCGGGGACCGGGCCTCTTCCGGCTCGATACGGGACTTCGGCGCATCTTCGCGTTTGGTGACAAGGCTCAAGCGGAGTTTTTGGCGCAGGCCTTTAGCTTGACCAATACGCCGGAGTTCGGCAATCCCGGGTCAACCGTCTCGAATGCTTCGTTCTCCGGCGAAAGCGTAACCAACTACAACGGCTACGACACAATTAACTCGGCAGGCGGCAATCGGGTTCTGCAGTTTGGTTTGAAGCTTTCGTTCTAAGACAGAGGCGCCTGGTTTCCGAATCGCGACAGCTAACGAGAGTTGCCGAGCAACTGCTCTCTGGTGCTTGTACTTCAAAGGGAGATCGCCAATGCAGCGGAATCGAAAGGTTCACAATAGTCGGCTGCTGCATCGAAGCCGAGCAAGACACTATCGAAAACGAAATGTATGGCTCGTGCTTCTACTCGTCTATTTGCAAGCCCAGCTATGGGGCCAAACGAGATCTGGATCTTCTCGCGACATTGTCATCGACAAGAACACCGTACTTTGCGTGGCGGCTGATCAGTCCGAGCCGGTGTTACGTGCAGTGGATGACCTTGCGTCGGATATGAGCAAGGTGTTCGGCAGGCGGCCGCAGGTGGTGCATCGTCTTGCAGACGCACATGCGACCGTACTAGCTATCGGCAAACTGCTGGAAGCTGAAGCGGTTCCAGTGAATGTAGCGTTGAGTTCAACGCCGGAGAGCTTTACGATTGACGCTGAGCCAGCGAAGTCTGGGCGTGGTCACGCGATCGCGATGGTGCGCCTAAACGGGGCTGACATGCGCGGAACGATGTATGCGATTTATGAATTTTCGCAGAAGTTTTTGGGCGTGGATCCCATGTATTTCTGGACCGACCACGAGCCGGCGCCACGCGACACGGTAAGCGTGCCCGCGCAATTTCACACGAGCGGCGCTCCAGTATTCGGCTACCGCGGCTTCTTCATCAATGATGAAGATCTGCTGACGGGATGGACGCCGGGTGAAGGTAAAGATGGTACCGGCATTCGGCTTGACACATGGAACCGAATCTACGAGACACTGCTGCGTCTCAAAGCTAATATGGTCGTGCCCGGCACTTGGACCTTTCCGGATGAGCCGCAGTACCGCTTGGCGAGCGAGCGCGGCTTAATCGTCGGGCAACACCATGCAATGCCATTAGGCCTCAATGTCGCTCGTTGGCCACAAGATGTGCCATATAACTTCACCACCCATCCGGAGGTGCTGGAACATGCCTGGAGGAATGCCGTTGCTGCGGTCCCGTCATCTCGCGAGACGTTGTGGTCGGTAGGGCTCCGGGGGCTCTCCGACGTAAGCTACGCCGCGATGGATCCATCGGTGCGAAACAACGACAAAGCCCTTGGAGCCCTCATCAGTAAGGCGGTTGCGGAGCAGATGGCGACTGTAAGAGCGAAGTTCCCGAAGGCTCGTTTTGTGACGGACCTTTGGCAGGAAGGCACACGGTTGATGCAGGAGGGATACCTGAAGATACCGCCCGAGGTGACTACGGTATGGGCTGACACAGGCTATGGCCTCATGCAAGACAAGGGCGAAGTGCGTGCAGGCGAGGGTGCATACTTCCACGTTGCAATGATGAATAATGAAGCCAATCAGTTGACAGAAATGGTTCCCGTACAACGCATTGCTTCGGAGATGAGCCGCTATGAATCAGCCAAGGCGACCAGCTTCTTTTTGGTCAACACTAGCGATATCCGACCGGTGGTCATGACAGCGCGCGCCACGATGGACTTTGCGTGGAGCGGTGCGGCGGAGGCCAGCAGCGGAAGCTACTATCGCGATTGGACGCGCGAGGAATTCGGAGATAGGGCCTCACCTGCGGTTGAGGCGGTCCTGAAAGAATACTTTGCCGCCCCGGCGCATCAGGGCGTGAAAGGTCACCAAGGGGAGGCGGCGCGAGAGTACGGCGATCAAATGTACCAAGTAGAAGCGCGGCAGATGATGCTGAATGCTATGCTAGATTACCCGCTTTCCTACGTTCCCGATCAGGCTCCAAAGTGGGAAACACCGCGCCACGTGGCAGGTGTTGGCCTTGCGCACGCGCTAGACATAGCCCAACGTGAAAGAGCAGCGTGCGAAGAGGCACAGCCCCGATGGGATGCCGTATGGCGGCATGCTAAGGCAGCCGAAACGGATGTGTTGCCGGATCGCCGCGACTTCTATCAGGCCTCCATCCTGACTATGATCGCGATCAATCGTGAGAGCAACCGCATGCTTCTGGAGCTCGCAAAGGCTGTAGAGGATTCTCACACAAAGAAGATCAAAGCCGCGAACGATGAGATCGCACAGGCCGCGGCAGCGCTCGACCGCATCGCCGTGCAGGAAGATAAGGCAGAATATGGCAAGTGGAAAGGTTGGTACCACGGTGACTGGCTGACGGGGATACCGCAAACCCGAAACATGCTGAATACCTTTGCGGCCTATGTAGCTGATCCAACAGCGCCGATTCCGCCGCCGATCATATGGAATGACTGGGAAGCTTATTACCACATCATGCACTACGAAGGAGATCGGAGCGTCGATATTCGCTAAGCAGAATCAAGCCCGATCTTGCTAACGCGAGAGGCTAATTGATTTCGTCTAAATGGGTTGTGCATTGGTCTCATATTGACATTGCTCTCAGAAAGTTTTGCTTTTAGCGAGCTGTTGTAATTGCGAAGAGGAGGCCGGGATGGAACGGGGGACCCGGCGGCGGAAACGTTGGAGTACAAACAGGAGGCGATTCAACTGGTGGCGTCAAGGCATCGGGTGTCTGCCGCAGCGAAATCTCTGGAGATCGTGGAGCAGACGCTTTAGAACTGGATAAAGGCAAACCAGACAGGCAGTTGTGAGGAGTGGCGGCGAGAGTTGAACGGGAGCCGATTAGTCTGGGGCATGTCGATAGCGATTAATTGCCGCTTATCGCTTACTTCCAAAGTAGTCGGGCTTACCCAGATAAACGAACGCCGCCCTAGTTTCCATACCTGCCTTGGGCTCGGCTCCGCCATTTCGTAACCATCCTTCCAACTCCGCCATCTCGACCCGCCTCTGCAGATTCGTATTTGCCGCCGCTACACCCTTCGGTCTGACTGGCCCCCACAAACGTTGAGGACGATAAACAAGCTGTAGAAGCTCTACAAAAACGATTGGAAGAACTTGGCGAACCGCATATGACCGATGAAGAACTAGAGGCATTAGCGTCTTCTATTGCAAGGGAAACGACTGTAAAACCCCAACCCAAAGGGCGATGGCTAAATGGAAAGTTCGTAATGCCTGAACTTTGAGATCTACCGAGCAAAAGGATACGCGGAGTAAGCCTTATGCACAGACTGGCATTGGCTCGGCACCAGGCTGCTGTAGCCGTCAACGTCAGCCTGACCTCGTTGTATTGGCGGCTCGGGGGCCGCATTCATCGTGAGCTGCTGCGCGGCGACCGGGCGGGATATGGCGAGACCTTGATGGAACAGGTTGCCGGCGTCCTCACGGCCGCGTACGGCCGTGGATTTACGCGAAAGAACCTTTGGCGTATGGTGCAGTTCGCGGAGGCGTTTCTCGATGAGGGCAATTGTCGCCACACTGTGGCGACAATTGAGCTGGTCGCATTTTTGGGCGCTTCTGCCGCTGGACAAGCCTCTCCAGCGTGAGTTTTACGCTGAGATGTGCCGTCTTGAGGGCTGGAGCGTTTCGCACCTTGCACAGCCGCGTGGATTCGATGCTCTACGAGCGCACAGCGCTTTCGAAAAAGCCGGACGAACTGGTGAAGCTGGAGCTGACAGCCTTCGAAGCAAGGGAGAGGTTGGACCGGCGCTGGTCCTCAAAGACCTCTATATCCTTAATTTCCTTGGACTTGAGGATCGTCACCTGGAGCGTGATCTTGAAGACGCGATTCTGCGCGAAATCGAGCTTTCCTTCTTGAACTCGGCGCTGGATTCTCCTTCGTCGCCCGGCAAAAGCGTATTCAACTCGACGGCAACGACTTCTATATCGACCTTCTGTTTTGCAACCGGAGGCTCAGACGGCTGGTCGCGGTCGAGCTGAAGCAGGGAAGTTTTCGGTCGGAGTACAAAGGCCAGATGGAGCTTTACCTCCGGTGGCTGGCAGAGTACGAACGGGAAGGGGCGAATGGCTTCCGCTTGGAATCATTCTGTGCGCCGGCAAGAATACGGAAGAGATCGAGCTGCTGGACCTCGGGACGGCAGGGATTCACGTCGCCGAGTACCTGACCATCCTGCCGGCAAGAGAACTTCTGGAGCAAAAGCTGCAGCACGCGATCGCCGCGGCCGTCTGCGCTTCGAGAGCAGGGAAGCGGAGGAAACGAAGTGAGTATGGAGTTCTTTTCCGTAAACTCCGCGTAGGGGGCTCTCCGGTGGAGACCAACTCCAGGAAAAGCCGGTAGTTTCACAGGTTAAGAAAAACCTTTTACGTCGGTTGACTTGCTTTCACCTCCAAGCAGCGACTAGAAGGGATAAGTCCGTCAACCAGGCTCGGAGTATTTCATGAAGGCCTTTTCCCTTGTCGTTTCGCTTGCTTCCATCTTCTTGAGCACGGCTCTCTGCGCCCAGGGGGACCGCTGGCCGGCGGAGGCGGCAAACACCTGGTACAGCAGGCAGCCATGGCTGGTGAGCGCGAACTACCTTCCTTCGGACGCGATCATCCAGTTGGAGATGTTTCAGGCCGCGACCTGGAACCGGGCCCTGAACGATTGCGAACTCAGCATGGCGCAGGCTGCAGGCATGAATACCATGCGGGTGTTTCTGCAGGACCGGCTCTGGCAGCAGGATGCCCCGGGCTTTCTTGCACGGCTGGATGAGTTTCTCGCCATCGCCGCGCGTCATGGCATCCGTCCCATGCTGGTACTGTTCGATTCCTGCTGGGACCCGTATCCGAAGCTGGGCCCGCAGCATCCGCCGATTCCGGGCGTCCACAACTCCGGCTGGGTTCAGTCTCCCGGGGCGGTGGAGCTGAAAGACCCTGCCGCGGAACCGAGGCTGCAAGCCTACGTGCAAGGGATCGTCGGCCACTTCCGGAATGACCCCCGCGTGCTCGCATGGGATATCTGGAACGAGCCAGATAACGGGAGCGGCGGTTACCAGAAGGTCGAGCTTCCGAACAAGGTGGCGTATGTCGACCGTCTTCTGCCAAAGGCGTTCGCCTGGGCTCGCAGCCAGCATCCCACCCAACCGCTCACCAGCGGCGTCTGGAAAGACAACTGGGCGGACCCGAAGCTGGAAAGCCCCACCACCCGCATCCAGCTGGCCGAGTCCGACATCCTTACCTTCCACAACTATGAATGGTCCGAAGCGTTTCAGGCCCGCATCCGTGAGCTGCAGGCGTATGGCCGGCCAATCCTCTGCACCGAACACATGGCGCGCAATGTGGGAAGCACTTTCGAGGGCGATCTTCCGATTGCAAAACGGGAAAACGTCGGCGCAATCAACTCGGGCCTGGTCGCGGGTAAATCGCAGACGTATATTCCTTGGGACTCCTGGCAGCGGCCTTATGTGCTGGAGAAACCGCCTGTATGGCAGCACGATCTCTTCCACGCCACCGGGGAGCCCTACCGGACGGAAGAGATCGGGCAGATGCGCCGGCTTACCGGACGAGGTGCGCCCGCCGCCACCGAGCATCCGGGAGCCCCGTCCGCCGGCTCTCACTCCGGACCGACGGGCGAAGTGCTGGCCGGCCAGACCACCGCCGGCCAGGCAGGGGAACAGCCATGAAGGTCAGCCGGCGTGCATTGTTGAAGTCCGGGATCGCCGCCTCGGCCAGCGCCGGGTTTGAAGCACACGTCCCTGTGCTGCTGGCGGTCACGCCCGCCCCTGCACAAGAGGCAGCTGATCGCCAGCCGAAGTCTCGCATGCTCCTGCTCGATGCGGACTGGCGTTTTGCCCAGGGACATCTCGACGATCCGGTACGCGACTTTAACTTCGGCCGGCTGGAGAAACACGGGGTTTTCGCCAAGGCCGACAAGCTCCTCGCCGTGGCGGATATCGCGTTCGACGATTCCACCTGGCAGCCGGTACAGCTCCCGCACGACTGGGCCGTGGCGCTGCCGTTTACAAAGGATTTTTCCACCTCAGCCCACGGCTGGAAGCCTATCGGACGGGCGTTCCCGGAGACCAGTGTCGGGTGGTACCGCCGGCGGTTTCATGTCGGCCACGCCGATCTCGGCAAGCGCTTCGTCTTTCATTTCGAAGGGGTGATGCGGGACGCGCTTTTCTTCGTCAACGGCTATCCGCTCGACCGCAATCGCAGCGGATACGTCCCGTTCGATCTCGACGTGACCGACTACCTGAGCTACGGCGGGGAGAACGTGGTTGTAATCCGGGTCGACGCCTCGCACCAGGAAGGCTGGTTCTACGAAGGCGCGGGCCTTTATCGGCATGTCTGGCTGCATATCGGAGGCCCGGTGCATCTCGTTCAGGATGGAGTGTTTCTCCGGACCGAACGGTTGGACGGCAGTGCCACCCTGCGGATCGAGACCGAGGTCGAAAACCACACGGGAAGCCCCGCACCGGTTTACACGCGGCACCGCATCCTGGACACGGCCGGCAGAGAGGTCCAGGCCGTGACCGCGCCCATGCAGAAGGCTCCTGCCGCCGGCCGGGCGACACTACAAACTGTCCTCACTGTACAAAACCCGCGTCTCTGGTCGCTTACGGACCCGTATCTCTACCGCGTGGAGACCCTGCTGCTTGCTCCGGACGGGCGCGTGCTCGACCGGACGACCTGCCCATTCGGGATTCGCACGGTGCATTTCGACGCGAACCAGGGCTTTCTGCTGAACGGCAAACGCACAGCCATTCAGGGAACGTGCAATCACCAGGATCACGCGGGGGTCGGCGCGGCGGTACCGGACTGGCTTTGGGAAGACCATGTGCGCGCTCTGCAGGCGATCGGGTCGAACGCCCACCGCATCCACCACATGAACTGCTCCGCGCTGATGGACTGCTGCGACCGCATGGGCATGCTGGTGCTGGCAGAGACCCGCTGGGAGTCCTCCACGCCCGACGGCCTGGCGCAGCTCGAAGCGATGATCCGGCGAGACCGCAACCGGCCCTCGGTCTTTTTGTGGTCGCTTGCCAATGAAGAGCCCGAGCAGGGCACGGACCGCGGAGCACGGATCCTCGCCAGCATGAAGGCTGTCGCCAACCGTCTGGACCCGTCCCGCGGGGTCACCGCCGCCATGAACGGAGCGTTCGACAAAGGCTTCTCCGGCGTGGTCGACGTGCAGGGCTTCAACTACGAACTTCCCTTGATCGACCCGTTCCGCGCCTCCCGTCCTGACCAGCCCTGCCTCGGCACGGAGGTCGCCAGCACCTTTTTTACCCGTGGGGAATACCACGACGACCCGGCGCACGGAATCGTCAACGCCTATGACCTATACGTGCCGAAGTGGGGCGAAACCGCCGAAGCCTGGATGCAGTTCTACGATGCCCGCCCGTGGCTCTCCGGAGGTTTCGTCTGGACGGGCTTCGACTACCGCGGTGAGCCCGTGCCGTTCGACCACATCAGCGTCAGCTCCCAGTTCGGCGTGCTGGACACCTGCGGCTTCCGCAAGGATATTGCCGAGTACTACCGCGCCTGGTGGACGGCCGAGCCGGTGCTGCATCTTCTGCCGCACTGGAACTGGAGCGTCGGGCAGGAGGTTTCGGTGTGGGTCTTCGGCAACCTGGAGCAGGCGGAGCTCTTGTTGAACGGGCACAGCTTGGGCACGCAGCCCATGCCGCGGCTCGGTCATATAGAGTGGAAGGTGCCGTTCGCCGCCGGCGTGCTGGAAGCGCGCGGCCGCACGCGCAACGGACAGGAGATTGTCTCCCGCAGAGCAACCGCCGGCCCCCCGGCCCGAATCGTGCTGTCTACTCGCAGGCCGGAACTGCATGCGGACGGGGAAGACGGCTGCCAGCTGGAGGTGCTCGTCGTGGATGCACAGGGTGTGCCGGTACCCCGCGCGAATCTTATGGTCCACTTCGACGTTCCGCAGGAAGCTACGCTGCTCGGCGTGGGAAACGGAGACCCGAACAGCCGGGAGCCAGATTTCGCGGATCATCGCATGACATTCAACGGGCGCTGCTCGGTGCTGATCCGCGCCGGTCACACCGCCGGGCAGGTTCTCATCACCGCAAGCGCAGCCGGACTCCATCCCAGCACGTCCACCCTCATGCTTCGTGAGGCTGTGTCTCGTCTTGATCGACTCCCAACCCGTCAGTGAACTCGGTAGGCGACGATCTCTGAGGTCAACGGCGCGCCGTACAGTTTGCGTGTCCGCAGCACCATTTCAAAATGGGGTAAGCCCGGCTGTCCGATCCGCTCGGCAAATGCCTTCATAGCCGGCTCCGATACCAGGAACTCCCCGGCGGCCTGAGTCTCCTCGGACCCGCTTCCCTCCAGCAGCAGCACATCGCCGGTACCTTCGCTGTTGCGCAGGTACGCGATGACACAGAACCCGCTGTAGGCGGAGCGGTCCGCGTGCAGCACATACTCGGAAGCCTCGCCGGCCAGCGGATGCCGGTTGACCACGGTAGCTCCCCCGCTTAGGGAATTGTCCTTGAAGGTGAAGTTGAGCTGGTCGTCGAACAACTGTACCCAGGGATTGGCCTTCTGCGATCCCACCAGGATGACGTTGCGCGTGTTCAGGTCGGCCGGGTTGAACTCCCGCGCGGAAAGCAGCGAAAGGCCGTGGCTGTCGCCGCTCGGGCGGAAGAGCTCGCTGGCGAAGCGGAACTCCGCCACGCTTCCGTTGTTGCGGCTCACGATGGTGTGCAGGTTTGCCCGTTGCTGCGGCAGCAGGGCCGGGTCGTCGAACAGTACCATGTAACGCTGGCTGACGAAGTCCTTTAGCGGAATCTGCCGGTTCAGCAGGTCCTCGGTCAAGGCAAAGGAGGTGTCGCCCAACACAAGATCCGTCTGGATCGGACCACGCAGCAGCGGCCCCCAGAACCGGTCCCGCGCACTCTTGCCGACCAGCATCGAACCTGCCGCCACCGGGTGCCGGCGGTCAACCAGCAAGGCCACGCAGCTCCCCGCAAGAAATACAGCCAGCATGCCGACCGCAGCGAACCAGGGAAGCGGAACCCGCCGCGCGGCCAGAGGTACCCGAACCGTTCCTTCCGGATCGCCAAGGGGGGGAGAAGCACCCTCTTCGCCAGGGTCGTCTTCCTGCTCCTCGGGCTCGGCTTCCGGGTTCTCGGCTCCCGGTACGGCCGGTGTGTCCGGCTGATCCTGGCCGCGATCCACAAACGCCGGCACGTACCCGCCCCTGGCGATGACGATGGTCGTCTTTTCGTGCTCGCCTTCGCCGGTGAAGTACAGCTCCAGCCTGCGCCGCAGCAGGGTGGCGTTGACCCGCACGATATTGTCCAGGCTGGTGTCGTAGCTCTCGCGCCGCTCAAAGACATGCGTGCCGATCTCCTGCTCATGGATGTAATGCGCACCTTCGAGCGCACGTTCGCCCACATAGCGCAGGAACTCGCGCAGGCGTGTCGACCGCCTGAACTCCGCGCTGTTCAGCACACGCTGCAGAAGCTCATGGTGCTCGCTTCTCATCGTGCCGCCCATGTTCTGCTCGAGTTGGATTGGCACAATCAAAGCGGCTGCGAAGAAGTAACTGGAATACTATACCGGCCCCCCCGCCTCAATCAAAGGACCCGGGCCTGCGGATCCTTTACATGGCTCTGAGGTTCCATTTACCGGGTGTTTTGCCTGGGTCACAACGCACTTTACCGTAAATTCGCTTGCCGCCACGGCAGCGAGGAGGCGACTCTTCTCTGTCTTCAAAAGCCGGTCCAGACAGTCCGCGAATGTTGACCCGTTCCGGATGGCAGCGCCTCATTTGCTCGCCAGAGGCCATCATTTGCAAGCCGTACCTGAAGCACGAGAGGAAACGCCGTGAACAAACATTCCTGCTACCTGGCGCTCGCCCTGACCCTGGCCACATCGGCCGTCGCCTCACTTTCCGCGCAGACCAGCAACGGCACCATCGCGGGCCAGGTGACCGACACCGCTGGGGCCATCATCCCGCGTGCGCAGGTCGTCATCGTCAACACATCTACCGGAAGCCAGATCACCGTGCAGAGCACAAGCGCCGGCGTGTACAGCGTACCCTCGCTTGAGCCCGGCACCTATGAGCTGCAT
Source organism: Edaphobacter sp. (assembly GCA_965277575.1). Taxonomy (GTDB): domain Bacteria; phylum Acidobacteriota; class Terriglobia; order Terriglobales; family Acidobacteriaceae; genus Edaphobacter. The sequence continues at coordinate 143,075 of CBDIDK010000002.1, read as the reverse complement.
ATCTCCTTCGCCGGCTTTCAGACAGCGGACATCACCGGCGTGGTCGTGGATGCCTCCCGCACGACGACCCAGAACGTGAAGCTCGGCGTCGGCGAGGTCTCCTCCGTCGTGACGGTTGAGGCGGAGGACGCGCTGCTCACCAAGGACTCCCCCTCGCTCCAGACCACCATCACCGGCGAGCTTGCCCGGGAGATCCCGCTTCCGGAACGAAGCGCGCTTGGACTCGCCACACTTACCCCGGGCGTGGTCGGCGACCCGCAATACAGCAACGGCGTCCAAAGCGAAAACCCGCCGGTCGGCACGCAGCCGGTCACGCCGGGCGGATCGCTTTCGATCACCGGCGGACGTCCCGGCTCCTCGTCCGTGCTTGTGGATGGCTTCGACATCAGTCTGAACGGCTACGCCCGGGCCGGCATCACCTTCTCCGCGGACGCCATCCAGCAGCTCACCGTGCAGCAGAACGGGCTGCCCGCGCAGTATGGGCGCACCAGCGGCGGCATCATCAACCAGGCTACCCGCTCCGGCGGCCGGGATTACCACGGCACCTTCCGCTGGCGCCACCAGGACCCCTACTTCGAATCCGCTACCTACGGCCTGGCGGGCATCCGCCGCGACTTCCACCAGCAGATCTTCGAAGCGCTCGTCAGCGGACCGGTTCCGCACGCTGGCAAGACCTTCTTCCTCGGTGCCTATGAACCGTATCGCGGTTTTGAGAATCAGTATGGCCGCCGTCGCGTGCCCACGCCCGGAGAGCTGGGCGGCTTCTTCGGCGACGCAACCCATGGCTTCAGCTACGACCTGCTCAACGCCACCACGCTCAAGACCTCCGGCTATGCCGCAGCCGTGGCCGAGCAGCTCCGGACCGGCCAGCAGAAACTCTATTACGAGTATCCGCTGAACGCGCAGAACATTCCCTTCGGCGTCAAATATGCCTCCAGCAATCTTGCCAAGGTCATCGCCAACAACGACGTCAGCCAGCAGATCGGCATCAACCCGCTTGCGAAGTACATCATCGGCAAGACCCCAACCCCCGCGAACCCCGGGCCATACGTCAAGTTCGATTTCCCCGACGGAAGCTACTCGCCCGACGGTTTGAACGCCTACACCGCCCGCGGCGTCACCAACACCGACAACCGATTTTCCGGGCGCGTGGACCACGACTTCAACAACGGCGACCACCTCTTCGGCCGGTTCTCCTACGTTCCCGTAGTTGGCTCACGCTACGCGTACTACGGCCCGACCGAGCTCGATAACATCCCTACCGACAGCTTCGTTTCGCAGAATGCCGCCCTGCAATACACCCACATCCTCAGCGGGCAGAAAGTGAATGAGCTCCGCGTCAGCTACCTGCGGGTGAACCGCTTCCGCGGACCCTCCGCCGGGTTGGACAAGGATTACGGTGCCGCACTTGGGCTCCTGCCGGCCACGCAGGGAGTCGGCTTCCCGTCCATCAACTTCAGCGGAAGCAACAACCTGCAGAATATCGGCCTGGGCGGAGCCGACGCGGACGGCGGACGCTCGCTCGACGTCAACCAGGGCGTCGCGGATGACTTCTCCTTTGTGCGCGGACGCCACGCCTTCAAGATCGGCGGAGAATACCGCGAGCTGCAGCAGGACCGCCTGGACAACTCGAACACCCTCGGGGGGACATATACCTTCTACTCCAGCGACACCTCCGGGCCGGGAACCAACGGCAGCGCGCTTGCCAGCCTGTACCTCGGCGTCCTGGGCGGAAGCAACAGCGCCCTGCAGCAGCAGGGATTCCAGCCTTATTACTATCGCTGGAACTACTTAGCCGGATACATCCAGGACGACTGGAAGGCGCTTCCGAACCTGACCGTCAACCTCGGCCTGCGCTACCAGGTGGAGACGCCGCGGACGGAGAAGTACAACGAGCAGGGCAGCTTCGTTTCCACCATCACCGGCACCGCCGGCACGGGAACCTCGGCCGGCGCGGCCACGGGAGCGTTCTGCTTTTCCGGCTCCTGCGGCCTGGGCCGCGGGCTCTGGCCCACCAACTTCAAAAGCTTCGAGCCGCGTATCGGCTTCGATTATTCACCCCATCCCCGGATGACCGTGCGCGGCTCGTATGCGCTGATGCATACGCCGCTGAGCGGGCTTTCCGGCCTCATCGCGCCGAATCTGGTGCAGTCGGCCTCCTTCGCCGGCCAGAACGTCGGCACCTCGCTCAACAACGGCTACTTCCTCGATATCCTGTCGAACCCCGCCGCGCCCATTCCGCGCATCGGCGGTTCGCAGCCTGCCGGCGGTCCGCTGTTCACCTTCAGCTCCAGCACCAGTGCGCCGACGCTTCCGCTCATCCAGCAGACCAATGCCGTGCCGTATGTACAGCTCTGGTCCTTCTCCACACAGTTCGCGGTCACTAAATCCACTGTGATGGAAGCCACCTACGTAGGCCAGCACGCAGTCCATCTGTTCTCACAGCCGCGCGATACCAACGTCGCCAGCTATAACACGGTTCTGGCCGACATTCAGCAGCACCAGAACCTGTCCGGCTTCATCTACAAGAACGGGTACGGCCTAAACGGCTTCACAACGCTCCAGCAGCAGCAGCGGCCCTACCAGCAGTTCTACAACAACAGCATCCAGAACGCCTTCGACCGCTTCGGAGATTCGAACTACAATGCGCTGTACATCGACGGCAACCAGCGCATCACCCACGGGCTGTCGGTCTTCGCCAGCTTTTCCTGGTCGAAGTCCATGGATAACAGCTCAAACGGAAACCTCGATCAGAGCATCGTCACCGACACCTACGGGTTCGAGCATCCGCAGACCCCATACAACTTCAACGGAGAGTATTCGTACTCTACCTTCGACCAACCCGTCCGCACCACCGCCGGATACTCCTACCAGCTTCCGTTCGGCCATAACAAGGCCTTCGGCAGCGGAACAGGCACCTTCAAGCAGCTTTTGATCGGAGGCTTCTCCACCTCCGGCAACTTCTCCGCGCAGTCCGGCTATCCGCTCTTTCTCACCCTCGGCAACCCCGGCTACTTCGTGTCCACCTGCCCGGTCGGCGGCAACTCCACCTCCTGCCCCGGCTACAGCGGCACGGTCACCAGCGCCACCTACACGCTGGGCAACAACGGAAGCGCCAGCATCCAGAATCCTTCGCTGCGACCCAACCGCATCGCCGGGCTTCCCATCATCAACAAGAACTGGAAGCAGGACCCCTACGGCACCACGACCGGCGGCGGCTATCTGCTGAACTGCGCCAGCCCCAACGTCACCTGCCCGTTTACCGTGCCGGGCTCGCTCAACAATCCAACCACGGGCAATCTCGCGCGCACCCTGGGCGATGTCCGCAACCCGCGCACCATCTACTTCGACGCAAGCCTGCGCAAGGACATCAAGCTCTACGACAAGTACCACCTTCGCCTGGACGTGGACGCCATCAACGTCCTGAATCACGCCAACTTCTTCATGAGCGGGTCCGACATCGGCAGCCGCCGCAACATCTTCAGCAGCTCCGTGCAGACCAACTACCTCAACGGCCTCAACGGAGGCGCCGCTGCTCCGTACCAGTACAACGGAACCTTCGGCACGCTCTCTTCCGGTGCGACCACCAACGGAAGGGTCATCGGCCTGGGGGCGCAGTTCTCCTTCTAGGGGACATGAATCCATCGGCAGCCCCATTCATCGCAGCTCCACCGCGATGAATGGGGCTGCCGCTTCCGCAAACCGGCAAGTGGCCGGGCCATAGAGAGTGATTCCCAGAGATAACACCGGCGGGTTTCGCTCTCCGGCCTGGTTCTCTTCAACGTTGATTGTTTTCCGGGATCGCCATGCACCTTTCTGTTTGTACGCGACCCACATGCAAATCCGCTTCCCAGCTACTGTTTATGCCACAGCAGCACGCCTGTGCCGCCAGCGGGCAGCATCGCCTTCGCGTCCGGGCTGCCTCGGCGCAGCACTTCCGCCTTCCAGCCGACAGGAGCGTGCAGGCCGCATGCAAGCGGAGCGCCGGTCTCATTCGCAACCACCGTCAGGCTGCTCCGCCCGTCCGAGAGTACACGCAGCACACACCCGGCTTGCGGCGTATTGAAACGGAATGGCACCGCTTCCAATTGGGTCCGCAGCATGCCGCCGAGCAGGCTGGCGAGCGGCGCGGCATCCTCCAGCCATGCACCTGCCCCCACCGTCGCGGGAAGCCAGATTACCTGTCCCCCCCCGGACTGATCGCGCCGCGTGGCGAGCACCTCGGCACCCTGACGGGCAAGCACCTGCGTACCGGCAAGCGGCTCGAGCGTGCTCTCCCAAAGCTCGAACGGAAGCGGTGCAGCGGCATGGTCATCAAGCTGCAAGGCGGGTTTGCTATCGTTGGGAAGCAGAACCTCCTTCAGCCGTGCGCCGGCCAGCGCGGCCATCGGCTGAGCCCCCGTGGAAAATACCGGCCATGCTCCGGCGTCCGTGTTATAGAAGCCGGTCAGCCCGCTCAGCAGCAGCGTGTTTCCATCCTGCACAAAGCGCTCCATCTTTGCGAACTTCGCGGCACTGACCGCGCGCACATCGGGCAGGATCGCCACGCGTCCACGTTCGCCGCTCTCCCACGGATAGTCCTCCATATGCCGCACCGCTGGGGGGGAGCCCAGACGCGACAATGCTTCGTAGAACCCCAGCGTGGCCAGCACCTGGGCATCCTTACCGCGAGCCGGATTGTCCGCATGCGCCGTATGCTCTTCGAGCGTCATGGTATCCAGGCTGACGATCAGCGACACAGCCGGCCGCACCGGATGAGCATGCGCGAAGAACTCCGCATGCGCGTCGATCGCCTGGGCCACCTCGGCGGCGGCGCGCAGCCGATTACTTGGCCGGCCTGCAAAATCCAACAGCGACCACTCGCCTGCTTCCACGCCCCGGCTACGCGCGTTCAGCAGCCAGAACAGCACACGCTTTGCCCCCCCGCCGACGCTCGTCCACACCCACTGCGCGGTCTCGTCCGCAGTCGGGTTCAGGGGCTGCACGCCACTTGTGATGTTGTTTCCTCCCTGCAACTCCGTCACCCAGTGCGGCTTCGGCGTGCTCGCGCCGTCCACCAGATCGTTGATGTACGACACCCCCAATGTGTACCGCTCGCGAGGCAGCAAGGCGAAGTGCCACGCCGGATGGATCGACGAACCCAGCGAATCCAGGAACCCACGCCATGCGGGAAGATCGTCGTTGTTCGCGGCCAGGTTCGCCAGCAGGCTGTGCGGATTCACATGCAGCGGATGTGTGCTGTCCGCCTGCTTCACCTGCCCGGCCAGCCACGCAAGCTGCGCGGTCTGGTAGCCCCGCCAATAGTCGGACCAGTCGAGCGACGGACGCAGATTCCACAGGCTCACACTCGCCGGCGGCCGAGCCTCCGCAAAGGTCGTATACGCCTTGCCCCACGCACGATTCAGCTCGCCGACCGAGCCATACTTCGCTTGCAGCCAGACGGGCAAACCCGCCACAGCGAGCGGGTCCGGCTTCACTCCTTCACCCGGTTCGTTCAGCAGCAGCCATGTATCCAGAGCCGGGCTCGTGCGATAGCGTTCCACCACGCGGCGGATGTAGTCCGCCGCATGCACCCGCGCTTCCACCGAGCCGACGACCCCGCGTCCCTGCGATCCATCGCCACCCAGAAACGGCGGAGGCCCGCTCGGCGTCAGCGTGGCGACGATGCGGACATGCTCCTGTTCCGCCGCGCGAAAGGCCTCGTCATAGAGCGTGAAATCCCACACGCCCGGCGCGGTTTCCACGTCGCTCCACATCACAAACAGCCGCGCGACCGGCATATGTGCCACGGCCAGCGTATGCATCCAGCTCTCGATCTCTGCGCCACTTTGTCCGCGCTCCAACCAGATCTGCGCTCCCAGCTCCACACGCTCCTGCGCCCGTACAGGCAGCGCGCATACCGCAAACAACCATGCGAATCCTGCGACCCATCCCTGCCACCGACCACCATACCGAACCATCAGGAAGCCTTATGAAACGTTTCGGATTCAAGCTTCTGCGCGTCATCGCCGCCTTCGCCTGTCTGCCTACAGTACATGCTTTCGCCACCACGTACTACATCAGCTCCCTGCACGGAAGCGCGGGTAACAACGGCCTGTCCGCCGCAACGCCCTGGGCCGATTTCACCCAGGCCAACACCACCACCTTCCAGCCCGGAGACACCATCCTGCTCGAACGCGGCTCGGTCTGGAACTCGACGATCCTGTCTCCGCTCGGCTCCGGCACAGCCTCCGCGCCCATCGTCATCAACACCTTCGGAGCCGCCGCCGCGCGTCCCGTCATCAACGCCGCCGGCCTGCAAAGCACCTTCAACGGCGCCAGCTCCGCCGTTATCAACGACCCCACCTACTACCCCGACTTCAAATACGGCAGCGGAGCCGTCACGCTCTTCAACCAGCAGTACTGGGAGATCAACAACCTCGAGCTCACCAACACGGTCGGCGGCATCTTCAACGTCGCCGACAAGGCAAACAACTTCTCGGGCATCCGCGTCTGGGCTCGCGCCACCGGGGCGCTCAGCCACATCTACGTCCGCGGCAACTACATCCACAACGTCACCGGCGAAGTAAGCTGGAGCGGCGACCGCGCAGAGTCCAAACGCACCGGCGGAATCGTCGTCTACACGTGGGACTACAACAGCGAATCCGCGCACACCACCTTCGACGATATCCGCATCGAAAACAACTTCATCCAGAATGTCTCGATGGAAGGCATCTGCGTGCAGCAGGCCTCGAAGACGAACCTGTATGCCAGCCGCACCACCTACACCGACACCCGCACGTTCACGCCCTATACCAACGTCGTCATCGACGGCAACGTCATCAACAACCAAAGCAACACGAACTCGTCCGACGGCATTCAATTCATCGGCGCACGCTATACCCACGTCTACAACAACCTCGTGCTCGGCGGCGGAACGGTCGGCATTGAAACCGACCTCAGCGACCAGGCCACCATCGAGTACAACGAGATCGCCGGCGTGCATCAGCACTACGTCAACGGCGGCGGCATCGACCATGCCGGCATCGATCTCGACGCGCAAACCTCCAACATCGTCGCTCAGTACAACTACTCGCATGACAACGGCGAAGGCCTCATCATGGACGGCTTCACCTTCGGCTACAACAACGTCGTCCGCTTCAACCTCATTGCCAACAACGACGTTGGCCAGGAGAGCACCAGCGGCAACACCATCCCCGGCGACCAGTTCCGTGCGGCTGAGGAAAACGGCAACAGCTATCTCTACAACAACACCCTGTATGACAAGAATCAGACGCTCAACATCGTCGGCTACAACCAGCCCACGGTCTCAGGCGATGTCGCCACCTACTATCTCCAGAACAACGTCTTCGACGGCGGCGTGGCAGCGTGGCCCGGCGGCTCCACCATCGTCAATCACTTCAGCAACAACGCCTACTTCCGCAACGGCAGAGCACCCTCAGGCGATGCCCACGCCATCACAGCCGATCCGCTGCTTTTGGCACCAGATGGTACCGATTACGGCACCGCCGCCGGAGCCTTCCCGCTCAGTACCTATACGTATCGCCTGCAATACAGCTCACCGGCCAAGAGCGCGGGCACCACGCCGACGCTGCCTACCGGCACACCCACCATCCCCTCCGTGTCGAAAGACTTCTTCCACAACAGCGTAGGCGCACCGCCGAATATCGGCTTCGACACTTCAGGCGGAGGCGCTCCCGGCCACATCACCCTGCCCATCTCCGCATGGCTGTGGAACACCAACAGCGGCACCGACGCCAACGGAAGCAGCTGGATGCTCGACAACACCTAGGTGTATAGTCCCGGTATTTGATGTGTTGATCGAAGGTAAATCGATTGGGGTCTTCCAACACGCGATGCGGTATGAGTGGATGGATCGAAAATCCATCCACTCGTGCGTCAGAGCGCGAAGAGGGAGAGAGTTCCCTATGCAGGCACAACTCCGGATAGCCGACAACCCGAGAGCTGCGTGAGGAGTCTCGCGATGCCGAGATCGATGCAATGACGCTTTACGTCACCAGGTGGCGAATGAAACCCGAGAGACTGATCCAGCTTGTAAAGCTGAGATGTTTCAGCACTCCGAATATGTGCGGGAACTACCTGTCAGCTGCCGACTTCTCGGCGCTTTAAGCTTAAGCGCCCAAGGTTCAGAACGCGTTCGAGTAAATGCTGAAGCCTCCGCGCCTGCCAATTGAAGCTCGTGCCCTGCCCACATCGAGGTCGGCAAGCGTCACGCTCCGTCCTGCATCGGCATACACGCACGCGATGAGCGGAGCGAAGTGGATTTCCGATTCTCCTTTTGGCTAGGTATGCAGATGATCTTGGCCATACAGCCCGATGTAGCGTAAGCCGGAAAGAAGCAAGCAGGAAAAGCTGAGCGCCCAAAAGCTCAATTTTGTGCTTGAATTGTGGGGATGAGCTTCGATGGCCGTATCTTCCCCGTCACAGACGAGCAGGTAATCGCAAACTTGCGCGCGGAAATAGAAAAGGTAGACCCATCCAGAAGCGGCCGAATTATCGAAAAGTTCTTCATGGCCGTACTAAGCAGCATTCCTTGGATCGGAGGAGTGCTAAGCGCGGCTGAGAGCTTCAGGTCGGAGGAGGGTGCTCATCGGCAGAACTATCTACAAACGCAATGGCTGGAGGAGCATCAACGCAAGCTCTTCGAGTTGGCAAGAGCACTTCAGGAAATACAGAGCCGCTTTGAGAGTCTTGGCGAAGAAATAGACGACCGCATACAAAGCGAGGAGTATCTTGCCTTGGTTCGAAAAGCTTTTCGGGTCTGGGATCAAGCCGACACGACAGAAAAAAAGACACTGGTTTCCAATATCGTTACAAATGCTGCAAGCACCAGAGCATGCGCGGATGATGTCGTGAGGTTGTTCATCGACTGGATCGCGCTCTACAATGAGGTCCACTTTGCAATGATCAGGGAGATCTACCAGAACCCTGGTTCGACATCTGGCCGGGGCTGTACGGTGCTTTGCCTCGTGAGGATTCGTCTTCCGCTGATCTTTACAAGTTCCTGTTTAGAGACCTGAGCACTGGCGGTGTGATCCGCCAAGAGCGGGACGTAAATGCGCTCGGTCAGTTCGTGCGAAAGAGGGCTCGTCATGTGCGTCGCGGCATGGCGCCGACTACCCTCGAATCCGCCTTCGACGACACAAAGCCATATATTTTCACGGCAATGGGTCGCGAGTTCGTCCACTACGCGATGAACGAGGTTGTCACGCGTATCGGCGATGCCAGCTCTGGTCAGGCAGAAATGTAGCAAGCCGAAGAAGCATGGCGTTACGCTTTGGGCCCTCGGGCCTTCTATCTTTCCTGCCTTTCGCGGGCTTAGTCTTGCTTTGGCTTTCACCGGCGCCCTTTTGTTCTAGGGCCACATGTTCCACCATGTCATGCGTCACCGGCGTAGCACAGCGCCTGAACAGCGTGCAAGGAATGGAAAGAGATTTGAGTAGATCTCCACGGCACCTTCTGGCGATGCCTAAGCAATCTTTACGACGACGTTCTTCACCAGGTCGTCGATGAGGGCGTCTGCTTGGAGTTGGCCAATGGCCACGCTTGATGCATGAGCGGCGGAGTTCCGCTTGCCAAGTTTCTCGTCCATGATTGTCCAAATGTCTTTTGTGATCCCTGCATCTCTTGCGATGGCGATGACCTCGACCTCTTTCAAATCTCCATAAGGTCGTCAATGCCTTTGATCGCGCGTGCTCCGTTCCTATGCATACCTGCATACTTGATCAGCCAACGAGCATTGAAGTCTGCGAGGCGATTCTGGAGAATGTGGTCACAGAGATGGTGATAGGCGAGATTCCATGTCATGACGATCGCGGCACGGAATGCGCCGTTCTCGTAGTAAATGAGGGCTTCTTCGAGGTAGGTGCGTTCAGCGAGGTTAGGAATCTGCTTAGGTAAGTCATCAGTTCCGTGGGGCGATACCGAGGCATAAATGCCCCCCCGCGCCGCCCACGAGAATGTAGATACCCAGGAACGAATAGCCGAAATACAGGTTCAGCCAGCTCAGGTATCGCTCGCCCATATCCTTGCGAATAAACGGAACGACGGTAACAGAAAATATGCCCGTAATAAGGCTGCGAATGCCACTGCCCACTCGCACTGTTTTCATGAGTCCGTGCCTCCGAACAGCTGCCGCGTTTGGTTGAAAAGTCTTATAATCACATCCTCTCGGTGATGATCGATGTAACGTCAAGCGCTTCGAACAAAGCCTTACGGGCCTCCGTCATTCCATCTCCTTGCTGGAAAAGCAGTCGCGCGTGCAGTGCAAATGCTATTTGGCCATTCGGTTTTGCTCACTCCATGGCGCGCCACACGAAGGGTAGGTCAAGTCCTTCGTTCGGTAACGGAGGAGATAGAGTCGCAATGTTTCTTTCAGCCGCAATCTGGGCAACTTTTTCACGTATGAGGTTCCAAGCCCGCGCGTCCCTGCAAGCCGTGAATGCGGTCGGTAGAGTTCAACACTTCCTCGATCACACGGCGTTGGGAGTCATTGAGGAAGTCGCGCGAACGTGCTTGTTCCTGCGCCCGTTCGGCGCTCATGTCGGCCTCAACCATCTTGATCTGATGACTTACGGCGGGTTGTGACCGCAATACATGCTCGGCTGCTTTGCTAAAGTTCTTTCGCTCTGCAATCGCAACCAGATATTCCAGATGGCGAAACTCGATGATGTCTGACATGGCCCAATGCTCCGCTGGCAGTGATGTCGAGACTCCATCTCACTCGAGGACGAGAGTCGATGCTGCTACATAAAGTGTTTTCCGCTAGGAACCAGATACGTCAATTAGTTTCGTTCTGGTTGCTAGAAACTCATGCGGGTAACTAGGAACCAAAGGTATCTACCTCTACAGGCCAGCTGCGCACAAAACTTTGAGTGGTATTGATGAGAAGTATTGGACGCTTGTGGAGATCAGCGGCACTCTGGGAGTCGGGTATATCCCGATAACGAGGTGAACATGTCTTCAGACCTGCATGACGCTAATGACTCGAATCCACTCGAAAAGAAGCCACCTACTTCTGCCGGAACCTTTACTCCAGAGCGATTGCTGGATAGCGATGAGTCATGAATGTCCATCCAAAGACCCTTCAGAAGCTCGCACGCAAAGGTATCTTGCGAGGCGTTCATGTGGGAAAGTTGTGGCGCTTCCGCGCTTCGACTATCGAGGACTGGATTCAGCGCCAGCTCGCCCGCTAATTCTCCCAACGAAAGACTCGACCTTTGCCCGGCACAGCGTTAGCCTATTAACAGCCATCCGTTGCGCCGAAGACAGGAGAATGAAATGTCTAGGCGGACGCGGTATCAGAATGGAAGCGTGCAGCGCGAAAAGCGCCAGAGTGGACCTGATGTATGGGTCTTTTGCTGGTGGGAGCCTGGCTCTGATGGTACGAACAAGCGGAGGAAAGCAATCGTGGGAAATATCCTCACGTTGCCACCGAAGCAATCGCCCTCAAAGCAGCTCGCGCGTTGCGCATCGACGCTAACTCACAAACCCCGCAGGCAGAGAGCGGGACGGAAACAATTGCGGACCTGGTTGCTCACTATCGGCTCAAGGAATTGAACGAGAACAGCCTCAGCCAAAAGGCGTTTCGGACGCGAGCTGCCTATAAGAGCTATCTGGACAACGGGGTGCTGCCCCGTTGGGGCGACCTCAAGCTGGATCAGATCAAACCCGTTGCAGTCGAAGAATGGCTGGGCGGGATCAAGCGGGCCAAAGCAACACGGGCCAAGATTCGGAACCTTATGAGTGCTCTCTTTAGTCACGCGATGCGCTACGAGTGGGCGGATAAAAATCCGATCAAGCTCGTGCGACAGAGCGCGAAGCGGGAACGCATTCCTGATGTTCTCGAACTCGCAGAACTTTAGCTCCTTCTCACCAAGCTCGACACACGCGAACGCGCACTGGTTCTATTGGCTGCCGCTACGGGACTTCGTGTGAGCGAACTGTTAGGGATTCGGTGGGCGGATGTTGATTTCGAGAACCTTGAACTAAGTGTGACCCGATCCATCTGGCATCAGAAGATCGGGGATTGCAAAACGGAAGCATCCGCCAAATCCGTTCCACTTGACGGTTACATGACGGAAGATCTGCTTCGGTGGCGAAAGAAGAGTCCCTATCCGATACAAGAGGATTGGGTCTTCGCCAGTCCGACCATGAAGGGGGAACAACCCTACTGGCCGGACAACCTCATGAAGCGGTATATCAAGCCGGTCGCCAAGGCGAACGGCATCCACAAGAACATCGGCTGGCACACCTTTCGCCACACCTTCGGCACGTTGTTGAAGGCGAATGGGGAAGATGTGAAAACCGTACAGGAGCTTTTGCGACACGCCAATAGCAGGATCACACTGGATGTCTACATGCAGGCAGTGGGATCAAACAAGCGGGCCGCGCAAAGCAAGGTTGTAAGGATGATGATTCCCGGCGTGGGTCTAAAGGCGGGTGAGATGGACCCGCAAAAAGCTCTGGTTGGAGCTTAATGGACCCGGATTTGCTTGTCACTTAGTTCCCATATATTCCGTAAGTCCTTTGGAATGTATGGCGGGGACGACGGGGCTCGAACCCGCGACCTCTGCCGTGACAGTTATCCCCCCCAACCCTAACTTATAGAAAACAAAAGCACGGAAGGCTAAGAAAAGCACTGAAAAGCATTGAAAAACACCCTAAAACAACCCCTCAGCACCCTCGCCAGCACCCTCAAGGTTCTGGCGAGGATTGAGGGATTTCCCAGCGAAAAGACAAAACTACCCATTTTAGGGCCAAGTTAGACCTCTGCCGATTCGGGGCAGAAAGGTCGCACTATCTAAAAAGTGATCGGCAGAGGTCTGGACTTTGCTGTAATGCTCATGCTCCGGATCGGCAGAGGTCTGGGCAGCCATTTTCGCAAGATATTCGCCATATTTCGTCTTGTCTTCGCCTGAAGCTGAATATCGTGCAAGTTGGGCGGTTTTCGCTCAGACGAGGGTGCTGGCGAGGGTGCTGAACGCCGAAATAGCGAGATTTTGTAATTGTTCAGGCTGAACGGAAGGATTACACTGTTTCGAGAGGTGCCGTATGGAAATGGTGATGGAGAATCTGACGACGACGGAAGCGGCGGTTGCTGCCGGGGTCTCCCTGCCCCAGATCAACCGGGTCATCGACGAGAAGATCCTTCCCGACGATTGCTACAGCACTTCGCCGACGCGGACTGTACGGTCCGACGCGTGTCTCCTAATCGCGTTCTACTTCGAGACGGCAGACTGGCTCACAGCCGGTGCTCGGCTCAAAACGATCCGCAACGCCACAGCGCGCCCCCACACCTGGGCGCAGTGGAAGAATTATGCGATGGACGAAGACTTCGTGACTGTCCGGTTTGCCGATCTCTGGAAGAACGTGGACACACGTCTACAGCAATTGAGTGCGGCGGAGAATATGGTGGTTGAGGACCCGGAGATTATGGGAGGTATCCCAATCATTCGTGGAACACGTTTGCCTGTCCACCAGATCGCGGCAGTCTTCGAAGCCGGCACTCCGATGGAGCGCATTCTGAAGTCCTATCCCAGCCTGACCGCTCAGCAGGTGGAGCTGGCGGCTATCTACGCTAAAGCAGTCCCCCAGAGGGGGCGTCCAAAGAGGACCGAGTTCCCTGCCGGTGCAAAGATTCTGAGCGTCACGCGCGGCAAGCTCAAGAGCCAGATTGCAGGGTGAATTGGGCTCCAAGTTCCTCATCGACGAATGTCTAAGCCCCGATCTTGCGACTCTCGCTCGCCAGCGCGGCTTTGCCGAAAGCTCCCACGTGACCTGGCTGGGCAAAGCCGGATGGAAGGACTGGGAGCTGAAGCACTTTATTCTGGACGAGGATTGGACCTTCGTGACCAGGAACAGCTCTGACTTTCGGGGTCCCTCAGCTGCGCCTGGGTCGCGCGGACAGTACGCTGGCGTGACTCTTCACGCGGGATTGGTTTGTATCAATGGTCCGGACCAGATGGGCGCCGAGGCCGAAGCCGAGCTGTTCGACATTGTCCTCGACGCAATTGGCGACGGCGAGCTAATCAACGAAGGTATCGAAATCACGCTGTCGGCAGATGGCGAATTCGAGCTCGTGCGATACGCTCTTCCAAATCCTACGTGATCCACAGATAATGTTTTGACACTCAGGCAGCGAAGACACGAACTCAGCATCCGAATGTCCACACGATCAGCGTAGGGGTTCAGCCTTCCGGGAAGAAGTATTGAATGGATTTCCGATACAAGTTGGCGAGTTGCAGAAGGTCGATTACGTCGACGCTGCGCTCGCCTGTCTCGCACTTCGAGACGAAAGAGTGAGATCGACCGAGTGCTGCGGAAACTTCACGCTGGGTCATTCCAGATTCCTGCCGCGCATCCACAAGCAATCGCAAAAGCGTGTCGTACGTTTCTTGATGGGGAGCCGTCCTGGCCTTTCTCGATTTTCGAGTTTCGCTTGGCTTAGACTTGCTCACCTCACAAGTCTGTGAAACTCTAGCCTAATCCCCTAATAAGGGGCAGCGGAGGTTGAGGTGTGCTACATGAGTAACCGCGAGATCTTAGTACCGGAAGTAGAAGGCAAAACAGTCCGCTCTATGCGGGTGATGCTGTCCTCCGCTGGGGAAACAGATATTCAGATCGACTTCACCGATGGGACGAGCTTCTCGAGTTCCACTTGTCCTCGCACAGATTTCGAGGCGGAACTGTATATCGGTGGTGTTGGAGAACCACAAATTCTCAAACGATATGGCAACGATTAGCCCGACTTCGCTGCTTCAACTCCGCGTTCATAACCGCGTGGAATAACGATCGTCCGAGAAGTGATTGGACTCTTGATTCGTGCCCTTTTAGCTTTGCGCCATAGCTGACGTATTCCAAGTCAGCGGAGGTGCAAAGTGATCCAGTTCCGCCGTCAAGTCCGATTGGGAAAGAAGTCCAATCGGTTGCCTTTTCCGCTCGCCATCCGGCAAGCGTCACACTCCTTCAAACGAACACTTGCTCGTACGCTCCGTGTTATGGCGCCAACCCTGATCGCCTTGTCATTTGCAGGGGTCGCCCACGCCCAGGGAACGATGGACTTCTCCGGAGCACAAACCCTCATGGGGACGTTCAAAACATTCGCCGTCTACGCGGGTGCGGTCATCTGTTTCGGTGGTTTGATCTTCGCCGGGATTCGGATGATGAGCGGGCGCTTCCAGGACGCCATTCCCGGGCTCTTCGGTGCGCTGTTCGGTGCTGGCGTTCTCGGCTGGGGCGCGGGTTGGATTGGCTCTCTCACCGGGCAAACGATGTAGGAGCTGTCATGCAGACGACCAGGCGGGGAGAACCGTTACCGATCAACCAGGCTTTGAACCGTCCGAGGGCCAAGCTCGGGCTTGAGCTCTCGACGTGGATGGTCATCGTGTTTGTGACCGTAACGGTTTTCCTTGTCGGGTTCCGACTGCTTGCCATTCTCAGCTTTCCAACTCTCGCGTGCGGCGCATGGTTCATCGTCCGCAAACACCCAAAGATGTTCCAACTCTGGGGCCTTGGCCTCAACCAGAAGTCTTACTATGACCCGCGCAAATACTGAACAGCTCAAACTTACGCCGTGGTTCGCAAAGGCCGGAGCCGCCTGCAGCATCGTTCCGATCTCCCGCTTCGTCGGGCCGAACATCTTTGCCGTGAAGGGCGGCGGCTACGGGTGCCTCTTCTCCCTCGCAGGCATGGACGAGGAGAGTTTGACTGATCTGGAACTCGAATCGCGCGTCCGTCAGATTGAAGGCGCGCTACGTGGACTCCCGGAAGGATCCTGCTTGTACCAGTACACGCGAGTCATGTCCGGATTCGATCTGCCCCGGCAGCCGCAGTACACGAATACCGTCACGGAAGTCTTCGCGAGCGACCGCCTCGCCCATTTGGACAAGTCGGCAGGATTTCGACGCATCGATCTCCATTGGTGTCTGACTCTGGAGCCCGCTAAGGTCAAAGCGTTTGAGCAGAAGCCAAAAGAGAATGCCCATGAGAACTCGCGCATGCTGGCAGACCTTGAGAAGACGGCCACGCTGCTCGAAGGTCATCTCGGCACCTCGCTTGGCCTCCAGCTACTGAGCAAGAACGCGGCCTATAAGTTCTTCAGCTATCTCTTCAATCTGGAAGATTGGGCGAGCGATGACCAACTCCGCAGCGATACCGGCGTAGACCGCCAAATTGTTAAGAATCCGGTCGCATGGCATAGCGACCATGTGCAGGTCGGCAAGCGGCACGTTCAGATGTTCTCTCTCAAAGCCACGCCCGAGGCATCGCGGCCGTGCCTTTTCTCGGGACTGCTCTCGCTCGACTGCGATAGCGTCCTTTGCTCGACATGGAGAGTAAGGTCCGCTTCCTCTGCGCGCAAAGAGATCGATCAGCAGGAAAAGTTCATCTCGTTTTTCAAAGTCGGAGTCCTGACCCGTGTAATGAGCGGACGCGACACAAGCTCGCTCGAAACGGGAGCCGGAGCCAAAGCCGCGAATAACAATGTCGATGACCTGAGCGAAGTCATACGCTCGCTCGATAAGAAGGCACAAGGCGAGTTCTCGCTTCGTCTGCTTCTCGCAGCCCGTAGTCCCGAGCATCTTCGCGATGTTGTGCCGGCGGTACATCGGATCTTCGTAGACGCACGTGCACAGGTCGTAGAGGAAACTCTCGGCAATCTCTCCGGGTTCTACGCCATGTTCCCCGGCAATCACAAGTTCAACGTCTTCTCCCTATGGCTGGCTGAAGACCACCATGCTCGCCTTTCCTCTGTGTTTGCTCCTCACATCGGCCATCCACATTCGGAAGACCTCGATTCCGAATACCTCAACATCTTCGAGACGCGTACACGGACTCCGTTCTTTCAGGACGTGTATGTGGACGGCGTTCGGGTCATGCTCATCATCGGGCCAACGGGAACCGGCAAGTCCGTGCATGGGAATCAGCTCATTTCGCTTGAGCAGAAATATGGCGGTTTCACCTACATTTTCGATATTGGCGGCAGCTACGAAAGCGTCGTGGAACTCTACGGCGGACGGGTAGACCGGGTCGGCAAGGACGGCCCGCGCGTCAATCCTTTTGCTCTTGAGCCGACCGAAAGCAATATCAAGTTCCTTTACTCATTCATCAAGCTGCTCTTGACGAATGGCGGGGCGGAGCTAGAGCCCGAAGACGATGACTTGATTCATAAGGCAGTGCAGGATATGTATCTGCTGGACGCCGCCAATCGCCGGTTGTCGAACCTCTTTCTACCGAAGAAGCTTGATCGCTATCTGTCAAAGTGGGTCGGTAAGGGCCTCTACAACGCCGTCTTCGACAACGTGGAAGACAGCCTTTCGCTCTCTCGGCTCCAGTGCTTCGATTTCCAGGGCGTCAACAACGAGCAGTATGCCGACCTGATCGAGCCGTTGATGGTGTGGCTACTCCGGCGCATCAACGATGTGCTCTACAACCCCGCCAATCTTGGCGTTCCCAAACACATCCTGATCGAAGAGATCTTCTCTTCGATGAAGAACAAGCAGCTTCTGGACGGCGCTCTCACTTCCATAAAGACCGTCCGTAAGAACCTTGGCGGCGTGACGATGATTGGCCAGTCTGCCGACGATCTGGGCGAGAACGCCGACAGCATCGTGAACTCCTGCACCTCGTTTCTCTTCCTGAAAGACGCCACGTTCAACCGCAAGCGGTACGCCGAGCTTTTCAAAATGAATGAGCAGCAGATTGCTCTCTTCGAGAGTCTGCAGGACCGCGAAGGGCTGTACATGCGGCGCGACGGTTTGACCAAGGTTGTCACTCTGAATCTCGACAGCCGCAGCTATGCAACGTTTTCAACCAAACCGAAAGATCGTGTACGCCGTTCGAAGCTAATCGAAAAATACGGACTTTCCGAGGGCATATCTCGATTTGCCCAAGGAGAGACTGTCTGATTCCACCGAACCACTAACCGAAAGGGCCACGCTGTGAAACCACCTATCACCATCATCGTCGCTTGCGGGCTTGCGCTCGCCAGCTCCTCCGCGAACGCATCCACGACGCCGGAGCCTCACCATTTGGAACCGAGCGCTCCCCGGACGGTCATCGTGTCGGAGGCAGCTACACCGCCACTGATTCGCGCCGGCCTCCTCCAATCGACTCTCATCCTTTTGCCCGCCGAGGAGAAGATCGCCACGGTATTCGGTGGTGACACTGTGGACTGGGTGTTTGATGGCGGACACGTTGCCAGTCGCTTTATCAGCGTGAAGCCCAAGGTGGCCAATAGCGCCACGGACATCCATATCGTCTCGGATCACGGCAACGAGTACACACTGCAACTGCGAGAAATTTCGAGCGACGCGGACGCGCACTTCGATTCAAAGGTTTTCATCACGCCGGGCGACCAGGCCGGAAAGGACAAGCTCGCGGCGCTGCCCGTCTTCGTCCCCGCGGCCGAGCTGGACAAGGCGAAACAAGAAGCAGCAGCCGCGAAGGCATCGCAAGCCGCGGAGTTGAAGGCTGAGAATGCCAAGGCCGAGCAGTATCGCAGCCAGTACCCCGGCAACCTTCATTTCGACTACGCCTGGGATCAGAAGAAGGGCCGGGCTCTGGGCTTGGTGCAGATATGGCGCGATGACAAGTTCACCTACCTGCGCGGCCAGTTCCAGGAGACCCCTGCCCTCTACGAGACCAAAGACAAGAAGGGCTCGCTCATCAACTTCGATTTCAACAATGGCCTCTACACCGTGCCGAAGCAACTCGACAACGGCTACCTTGCCATCGGCAAACAAAAGGTGGAGTTCCACCGCACTGACGAAGGGAAATAGCCATGCAGGAACCGAGTCAAAATCCCCCCGCAACCGTACCCCAGCAGCCGGAAGCAAAGCCACCAGTCCGGAAGGGTATGCCCATTGTGATTGCGTTGGTTGTAATCATCGCCCTAATCGGCATTGCCAACCTCTCTAGTCTCGTATCCGGCAACAAGAAAGCGGCGCCGGCCAGCGCATTGCCGATGCGTCCCGCCTCTGCGAATCCACAGCAGGTCTCCAGCTTCGAGAGCCAGCAAGCAATGCAGGCGCAACGTGACGCGGAAGCTCGGCAACGCCAGCAGGAGTTGGCTGCAGCAATGCAGCAGCTGCAAGCGGCACAGGAGACGCCCGGCCCGGAGGCCACAGGTGCTCCGCCGATGACCGCCGCGCAGCGCGCCGCGATCTATGGCGACAGTCCGAACGCACCGGAGAAGACCTCCAACGTCTCGCAGGCCCAGGCAGAGGCCAAACAAAAAGCGTTGGCTCGCGAGAAGCAGCAACAGGACGCCATTAATAGCGATACGGTTGCGATCGACTTCGCACACCCGATCGGGACACCCGCCACCGCAGCCATTCCCCCACAGACCGCTACGTCGGTCTTGGGTGAACGCGAGGAAGCAGCAACAAAAGTCACGTCTGAGGCGATCGGAACCCCGTCACTGGGTGGAACTAACAGTACCCAGAGGGCCACCGCCGTTCGAACCGCATCGGATCAAGATCCGAAAGCTGATTCCAAGCACGATCCCATGGCCGGTTATGACTTCGACGCTTACCAAGGTCGGCTCTACCGGGTCTTTGAGGGCACAGTCCTAGAAGGTGTCGTCACCAACCACATCGACGGCGGTCTCAGCGGCCCCATCCTAATCATGCTGACCACCGACTACTACTCCCACGATCATCAGCAGCTCCTCATGCCCCAGGGCACGCGACTGATTGGGAATGTGCAGAGTGTCGGAAATGCGCAACAGCGAAAGATGTTCGTGACATTTCATCGCGCCGTCTGTCCAGATGGTTTCTCGCTTGATTTTGATAAGTACATCGGGCTTGACCCGATAGGCACCACCGGACTCGCTACCAATGTCGATCACGGATACCTACAGGCGTTCGCTGCCGCCGCTGCTGTCGGCGGACTCGGTGGGCTCGCACAGATCGGGAACAACGGCAGTGTCTTATCGCCATCGACGGAGATCCGTAATGGGATCTCCGAACAGGCGGCGACGGAGGGCGAGCAAGTCTTGAATCACTTCCTCAACCGCCTGCCGATCATCACGCTCAAAGAAGGCTCACGTGCTCGCGTGTACATCGGCAGAGACATCCTGATTCCGTCTTACGCGGAACACCGCGTTGACCCCACCTTGTAGATGAGGAGAGTCGCAATGGCTGTTCACTATGAACATCTTCTCCGCAAGTCACGGGACGCGAAACGCGGCGGTCACGAGGCATGGGCCGTGCAGTCCACCGGAGAGAAAGTGGCAGTGGCGCTCGTTTTAGATCGCGCAGACTGGCTCGCGGAGATGCAATACACGCTCGCGGAGGCCATTGAACGTAGCGGCCAGGATTGGGTGTCAGTCATTCCCCACGTTGCTCGACAGCTCGCAGACGAGGAGGACTAAACCAACCAAGATCACAGTCGCTTTCCCTGGACAAGCGGATGGAATCGCTTGGCCGCAATGATGATCGTTCAACTCAAGATAGGAGGCAATATGAAGGTAAATCTGACCAAACGACGGAAATGGCTTCTCGGAACCGGCGCAGCCTTGCTCCTGACCGCTACTCCCAGCTTCGCGCTCTTCGGTATCGGAGACATCGTTTTCGACCCGACCAGCTACGCCAGTCTTGTGTCCCAGCTCACCACACTGGAGACGCAGTACAACATGCTCAAGAACAACATCACCCACTTCTCACTCAAGCAACAGTGGCAAACGACGCTCACGACCCTGAAGAATGCCAACGTAAAAAACTTGTTCGGCGAGACCAACGGCATGACGACGGCGCTCAACACCAACTCGCCCTCTGCATCGTCAACCGCGTGGACTACGGCAACGCTTCAGGTGAACAGCGACGCGACTACTTACCTGAAGGGGCAAGCTAGCGGCAGCCCTCAGCTTTCTCAGCTCGCAATGATTGAGATGGCTGATTCCGTATCGCCGGATTGCTTGACCGCAGTGGGCCAATACCGTTCCACCAGGGGTCAGAATGCGACCGCGAACAGCACTCTCTCCGCGCAGCAGGTGGACGGTTCAGACAGCACGAATACCGAAGTCGAACAGCTCAATCTCCTCAATGCGGCGGAGGCCCAGAAGTTGTCTGAAATGCAGTCGCAAGGAACGCTCCATGCCTGTCTTGCTTCGCAAATGACCGTGGCGAACATGCAGCAACGCAACGCCGCCGCCCAGGACCTCAACACGACTGCGTTTGTCCAGCAGCAGCGGTCCAACAACAACGTCAACGCTGCCCAGGAAAGCAATACTTGGCGGACGTACCTACCGTAGTCACGGTGACACGATGCTGAATGCGATCAACACGAAGCTGCTAATTGCGATTCTTGCGGCACTGACCGTCATAGGCGGTGCCGTGATTTATCAACGCGACCAGAGTGAGAAGACTGCGAAAGCCGCCGCCAAGGCGGCAGCGATCCTTCAGCAACAGCAGAAAGATGCCGAGGAGCGGAGAGAACGCGACGAGGCATTCCGCAAGCAGATAGAGAGCAACCGCAAACAGCACAACTCCGCAGCCGCGCACGAAGGCAAGACGTGGAAGTCCTACTTGCCCTAAGAATCACGAACAGACACTACTAGAGAGATTACCGACATGGCTTCCATCGTTCTATTAGCGCAGGCTCTTCCGAGCACCAGTTCCGGCGTCGATTGGCTGTACCAGTTCACCAACAATCTCACCAATCTCACGACGCAGAACGGTGGCGCGTTAACGCAGCTCGGTCTAACGGAGCTGAGCTGTATCTCTCTCTTCATGCTCATCAGCATGGTGGTCAATTGGAACACCAGCAGCATGACCTTCCGGCTCCATCATGAACCGGTGCGTGCAGGCGACCTGACAAATTTCCTGCTCCGACTTATCATTTGCTGCCTGCTCATTAACTACTGGGTAAACCCGTTCCCCGGCGCCAGCTTTGGCATAAACCATTTCTTCTCGTATATCGCCCAGGCGATGGTTGCGGCTTTCGACCAAAGCTCGCTTGACAACCTTCTGCAACTGCTAAAGACGGCGGGGGACAACACCGCGATGCCGTCTTTCACCGCACCGGTCCAGATCCTCTGTTACTTCCTTGTGCAGATTCTCTTAGGTCTTGCGTCTGCCATCCTTTTTCTTATCAACTGCAGCGCCTTCATCCTTTACGGTGTCACCGCCCTGTTCGGCCCAGTGTTCGTGCCGCTTTTGATGACTAAGACATTTCGTGCCAAGTTCTTCCATTTCCTCGATGTGTTGATCAGCTTTGCCATGATTCGCGCCGTCGCCGCTGCGTTTATTTTCGTGTGGGCTGGCTTCCTCAATGGCTTCATTCAGCAGACGTTCAACGGCAACTACTCAATGGAAATGTGGCTTGCTAATCTGATCCCGTGCACGATGGTTTTCATCGCCTTCATCATCAACATGCTCTTTATTCCGAGCATGACGCAGGCGATCTTCGGCGGTGCAGCTGGAATGGCAGGAAGCATGGGCGGAGCAGTTAGCAAAGTCGTTTCTATGGCGGCCCTAGCGGTCGCGGCGGGGTAATTTATGTTCTGGTCGTTCCTCCAATATCTGTCTATACGGCGCCTCGGTTTGGCAAAGCCGATACTCCTCATCTTCCTAGCAGTTCTGTCTGGCTGTTTGATTGCCGGCCTCGTCTACGCCGCAGTTGTCTTACACGCTGTCACCGAAAGGAATCGTGCTCCCCATGTCCAGCACCACTCTACCCATTGAAACTCGGCTGACGCCGCAGCAATCTCTCCTTACCGACGAGATCGGAAACGAGGTCTATTCCTCCCATTACGCCGAGCGCAAAGCATACCGCTTCGCGCTCGGATGTGGAGCCGTCGTCCTCCTAGCTTCGATTGGCATGAACGTGTCCCTTGCGCACCGTCCGATCGCCAATCGCTACATTCGGATCGACGAGATGGGCCGGGCTCAGGCCATTGCTTATACCGACCTGAATTACAGCCCGCGAGAGGGCGAAGTGCGCACCTACCTCACCGATTGGGCGAACTACCGCTATACGATTGGCCGCGACACCATTGGCAAGAAGTATCCGCTCAACTACTACTTCTTGTCCCAGGCCCTTTCCTCGCAACTGATGGCCGAAGACAACGCGAATCACGTTGTCTCTCAGGTCATGGCCGGCCAGACCGAGCAGAGCGATGTGGAAGTGAAGAACGTCACGATCACGTCCATGTCCCAGGAGACGGTACAAAGCGCAACGATAGCGCGTGGTACTGCGCTTGTGGCGATCGACAAGCTTTATTCGCCTACCAATTCGCACGAACCGAGGACTGAGCATTGGCTGCTCAGCATCACCTACTATCTGAACCCCAAACAGCTCAGCGATCAGGCCAAAGTCTTCCCGCAGTTTGAGACCATCAATCCGCTAGGTCTGACCATCACGGAGTTCCACGAAAACAGGGTCTCCGTGGATCCGATCCTGCCGGGTGCGAGCACGGCCAATGCGACGACAACCGGCCAACGGCCTGGAGGGGGTACTCGGTGAGCTACCATCTGATTCTGCCGTTCTTTCCCGAAGAGTTGCGCGAGCTTTTGCTCGACCCATCAATCTCCGACCTGATGATTAATGGGACGACCGGCGTGTACGCGGACCGCGGCGGCGTTGTGCAGCATATTCCGCTGTCAACGCCGTACACGAACGACCGCCTGCAGGCGGCGATCGAGCGCGTTGCGCGTATCCTGGGCCAGGACCTTACGACCCAGAATCCCATCCTTAATACCCGCCTCCCAGACGGCTCCCGTGTCGCCGTTGTGGGCGCTCCATCGTCCATCAATGGGCCGACGCTTACGATCCGGAAATTCAACCGCTGGTATACGTCCAATGAGCTAATTGACTCCGGCAGTATGCCGAAGGAAGTTCGGGACACCGTTGTGGAGATGATTGGCAAGAAGAAGAACGGCATCATCAGCGGCGGAACCGGCTCTGGGAAGACGACCCTGATGAAAGCCTTCCTTGACCATATTCCTGCCCACGAACGACTCCTCATCATTGAGCAGCCCGCAGAACTCAAAGTCGCCCATCCCAACGCGGTCCGCTGGGAAGCCGTGGAGGAGATTCCTGGCCAGGTTGCCATCACGCCAAGCGAGCTTTTGGCTGCCGCATTGCGCCACCGTCCCGATCGCATCATCATGGGCGAAATCCGCAACGAATGCGGTTACGACCTGCTCCAGGCCATGAACACCGGGCATGGCGGAACGCTGTCTACGATCCACGCAAAGTCCGCGTGGGACGCCCTCAATAGGCTCTCCAATTTGGCCCTCAGTGCGCGGCCCAACTTGAACCACGCGTTCATGCGTTCTGAGACAGCAGAAGCTATTGACTTTGTCCTGTATTGTGAGCGCGACCATACGGGCCGGCGTCGCGTGCGCGAGTTGATTACCGTCAGCGGCTACGACCATGCGGAGCAGAGCTTCCAGACCGAGGAGGTCTACCTCGCTTCCGTGGCCTGACCGCCCGGCAAACAGTTAGAGAACCAAACCCGAATCGAGGCCTCACTTATGCACCATCATGCTGCTAATTTGGCTGCAAAGCCCTACCTGTCCCCAAACGCCTTTAGCGAGCCGACCGCGAGCCCTGAAGACCGCAGCGGCAGCAGCGAGCAACCGTCCTATTGCGGAGCCTTCACCAGCAGTTTGTGGCTGCGGTTTGGGCGAATCCCCGCCGCCGAGTTGCATGAGTGTGACTCGGTCCAGTGGGAGTCTTCCGCCTCGTTTCCCGTCCTCTACTCGGGATCACGCTTCGGGGCCTGTCCGGCGCCCTGCGGCACGGCGTCGTTCTGCTTCGGCTACGCCGCCCTTTCAGGGTCTCGGTTCCTCCCAGAACAAGTTTGTAAACGCGCGGCAAAGAGCGCCGCACAAACTTCTTCCGGGCCCCGCCAAGAAAGCACTCCTTGGCACTTGGGAGCCGGGCCCACTGCGCTCGCTGCGCGAAAGTGACCCGAGCAGGAAACGGGAAATCAACGAAACGGAGATCACCACCATGTACTCAAACAAAGTCACCCTCATCGGCTTCCTCGGCAACGACGCAGAGGTTCGCACCAACGACAACCGCAGCTTCACCACTTTCTCGCTGGCAACCAAGAGCTCCTACAAGAAGGACGGCAAGTACATCTCGCATACCGAATGGCATCGTTGCGTGGTCTTCGGCAAGGGCCTCGCGAAGTTCGCCGGCACGCTGACGAAGGGCGCCCATCTCCAGGTTGAAGGCGAGCTGCGCAGCCGCAAGTACGACAGCGCGAAGACTGGCGCAGAAGAGACCGTCTGGGAGATCCGGGTCAACTCGATTCTCAAGCTGGATCGCGCAGAGAAGGCCAGCCCGGAAGAGCAGGAGGAAGCCGACGAAACCTCCCTTGAAGCGGCCGCATAGGCCGCTTTCCCGCCATCAACTCGGGAGCCCGGTAAACGCCGGGCTCCTCAACCTCTGAGATCACGCAATGAACACTACCATCGCCCGACAATTTCTAACCCGTTGCTTCGCACCGGGAGACACGATCGCAGTGTTACTGCGACGTGAGAATTCTGCGTCTACGATGCAGCGAATCGTGGCCTTGGAAACGGGGATTGCACCTCGCTACATGGGATGGCTTGCGCATGAGAATGCCAACGGAGCGAACGTGTACGTGGCTGCCAATCCGCTTCGCTCTGGCAGCCGCAAGCGCACCAAAGAGAGCATCGCAGAAATTCGCCATCTATATATAGACATCGACATAGATGGGGAGGTCCGAGCCGCTGCGCTCCGGGCCTCTACTGCAGTGCCGACGCCGACGACCATCATTGCCACTTCACCTGGCAAGTACCAAGTGCTCTGGCGCGTCGAAGGCTTCGACTTCGCCGACCAGGAATCCACACTCAAGCGGCTCGCTATCGCCTTCGGCGGCGATCCCGCTTGCACCGATTGCAACCGAGTTATCCGTGTTCCGGGGTTTAACAATCGCAAGTACGAACCCGCCCATCCGGTCACGGTCGAATATCCGAGCGATTCAGTCTACTCTCCCGCCGGCTTCCAGCTTGACGATCTGATTCCGGATACGATGCTCCCGCTTCGCACAGTCGCACCGCCATTCCAAGCAAGGAAGCACACACATTCGGAGCAGGATTGGGCATGGGTTCTCTCCGAGCTGACCGGCGGGAAGGATGCGGCACAGCTCACGCAAGCGCTCGCTGTTCGCCGTGCCGACAAGCCCAATCCTCTTTACTATGCTCAGCGCACTGTAGATATGGCTTCCGCCCGTCTCGCGTTGCTCGCCGGCACGCCCGTTCACCATGTAATCGCCATGATCGAAGCTCGCCGAGTCGCCGAGCTTCCCGCCGCACTCTGCTCCGCTCGTGCGCGGGAGATTACTCACACCGCGGCACGCATGTGTGCCCGCAAACAGATCGCCTAGTACCACCCAAAGGAGACCCACAATGCCCTTACTCGAAGTCGTCCAAACCCGTCAGATCAGCGCTTCCATTCGTCTGTCTGACACGACCGCTACTCAGGTCGATCAGTATGCCGCCTTCATCCGCGCTTGTGCAGATGATGTCGTAGAACAGGCACTCACGTATGTCTTTTCCAAAGACCGTGATTTTCAGGACTACTTGAAGACTCCAGAAGCCCGGCAAGTTGCATCGACGCTTCGCATCCGCAAAGCGCCGACCGCGGAGGCAGCGGAAGCGCCCTCGAAGAAGCCCGTGAGCAGCACCCAATCGCCGGCACAAACAACAGCAGCGGTGGCGGGATCGAAGGCATGATCCCCCGCCAAATCAGTGGCAAGGCCACAACGGTGCTGCGCACCGGAAGAATCTTGACACTCCATCCCTCGCAGGGTTGCGTTTGGAACCAATTTGGTTCCAGCGGGAAACATGCAGAAAACAAGTGGCTTGCCACCGAGGCCAAATTCGCGCGGTTCCAATCGGAACCGCGAGCGAAATTGGCCGCAGAAGGATCAGCGATGCTTTCACAGACCTCTGAAATCGAAGGCCGCCTCCAGCGGCTCAAGGGACGGGAGACCCGCACGCAGAGCATCGCTACGCGGTTTACCCGCAGTGAAGAAAGAGCGTTATTGCGGGTTGCCGCAAGCTGCGGAAAGAATCTCCGCGAATGGGCGCGGGAAGTCCTGTTGGATGCCGCGAACGGACAGCAACACGGCGATGGCGCGCCGTTGTTTGCCGAAGTGCAAGCCTTACGTCTCTTGCTCATCAACACCCTTGAGCCGTTGCTGCGCGGCGAAAAGATGACGCCGGAGCAATTCAAGGAAATGCTCCGGTACGTGAAAACCAATAAGCGCAAAGCGGCCGCAGACATGCTTGCCAGCTATGCGGAAGGGACAACAGAACAGCCATGAGCGACACCCAATGGGGACGCAAAGAAACCATCGTCCGTCCGCCACACTATCCCGTCTACAGCTTCGGAGCCGTGTTCGTTGCGCTCGTGGTGACCGCCCTCTGCATCTATCTCCATCTCGCTTTCGTGATGAGTCCTCTACAACGCTACTATCTCTCCTGCTATGTCGAAACGGGCTTCCTCGGCACAATGCGCCAGAGCAGCGAGTACCAGCTTGTGACGGTAGCCGACCGCCAGCATCACACCCGGCCTGTTACCGAGGCCGATGTGCAGCCAGGTTCCACGCCACAGCCGATCGGCAAGCCGATTCCGCTCGAACTCTCCCCGGCAGCTCGCGCCGCAGGGGTTGTCTTCCTGTATCGGGGAGCGAAGTTCAGTTACAGGAATCGACCGCTCCATGACTACCTTCGCCGCTTCGTTTACGACGGAGCTACGTTCGTCGGAATCTTCCGTATTCCGCTCTTATCAGGGCTTACCGCGTTTCTTTTCCAGCTCCCGTTCGCCGTCCGTAGAGATATTCAACGGCTCAAAGAGATGAAGTACGGGCGACTCTTGAAAGGGCCGGTACTTGTGTCGCCAGAAGGCTTCAACAAAGCCGTCCGAGGCGATGGCGTCGGCTTCAAAACCACCGAGTCTAAGAACCTCATGCGTATCCCGCTACGCGCCGAAGGACAGCACTTCGAGATCATGGGCGATACCGGCGCGGGCAAGTCCCGGTTGGTCATGCAGCTCCTCGTACAGATCAAGGAGCGCGGTCATTCTGCCATCGTGTACGACCCAGCCTGCGAGTTTGTGCAGCGATTCTATGACCCCATCCGGGGCGACATCATTTTGAATCCGCTCGATGCGCGCTGCCCCTACTGGGGACCATCCGAAGAGCTGCGCCGTCGTGCTGAAGCTAGGGCCATTGCCGCGTCACTGTACCAACCAACCACGGACAAGAAGGGCGAGTTTTTCACGGAGACACCGCAGAAAATCTTCGCTCATCTGCTGACGTTCGGCCCCACGCCGCAGGAGCTAGTGGAGTGGATGGCTAACCCTGACGAGATCGACCGCCGCGTCCAGAACACGGAGATGGCGATGATGATTGCCAAAGGCGCGCAGCAGCAGCGCAACGGCGTCCTGGCCTCACTCGGATTGATTGCGGACAGCCTGCGAATGCTCCCACGTAAAGAGAAGGCCGCGAGTCATTGGACTGCGACCGAATGGGCAGAGCATCGCAAAGGATGGATCTTCCTTACGTCGAAGCCCAGCGAACGCGAGGCCCTGCGTCCGCTTCACAGCCTATGGATAGACCTGCTCGTATTGCGACTCTTGAATGAACCGAAAGAGAGCCAGCACCCCGTCTGGTTCGTGCTGGACGAGTTGGCGAGTCTACAACGTCTGCCACAGTTGCATACTGCGATCACCGAGAACAGGAAAGCAAAGAACCCTCTGATACTTGGCTTCCAAGGCAAGGCCCAGCTTGAGATGATCTACGGTCATCTGGCCGAGGTGATGCTATCGCAACCGGCCACCAAGATATTCCTGAAAATCACGGAGCCGAAGGCCGCCGAATGGGTGTCAAACGCTATCGGCAAAGTTGAGATCGAGCGGCTGCGGGAAACACACTCCACCGGGCTGCGGGCAGGCAACAATTTCAGTGTAGAGCGTCAGGTCGAGCCCTTGGTGTTGGACTCGGAGATCTCCGGGCTCCCCGACAGGCACGCTTTCCTTAAGTTAGGAAATCACGTAGCCAGATTCTCGTTTGCATATCACGACATCCCCGCCACGCAGCCCGCGTTTGTGCCGCGTCCGCTGGACGACGATGACCTTACCTTCGATCCAAAAACGCTCACAAAGAAGTCGCCGCAGTCTGCTGACATAACGGCAACCACCGTTCCCGGCGATAGCGAAGACGAGCCGGTCGAGACAGGATTCTCGTTGGGAGATTAACTATGTTGACGATCTCCAAACCGCTTTCCGCAACGCAGGCGCAGACGTACCACGCTAAGGAGTTCACGTCTGCCGAACAGAACTATTGGAAGCAAGACGACCGAACTTTGGGCGAGTGGCATGGCAAGCTGGCTGAAAAGTTCGATCTCGCAGGAGCCGTGAGCGAGGAACACTTTGCGCGGCTCGCCGACGGCCAACATCCTCATACTGCGGAGCAGCTTGTACGTCATCGCATCGTCCATGAGTACGAAGGCGCGGATGGGAAGACCGTCGCGCCGGTAGAACATCGTGCCGGTTGGGACGCCACATTCTCCGCGCCCAAGTCGGTTTCACTCACCGCGCTCGTCGGCGGCGATGACCGGGTGCGGGACGCGCACCGGGAAGCGGTGAACGTCGCTTTGAGCGAACTGGAAAGGTACACGCAAGCCCGCATCGGCGGCAACCACGCCGCCGAAACCACCGGCGAGTTAATCGCCGCGAAGTTCGAGCATGACACCGCGCGCCCCGTGGATGGCTACGCCGCGCCGCAGCTCCACACCCACGCCGTCATCTTCAATGTCGCCGTGCGCGACAACGGGCAGACGCGGGCCTTGCAGGAGCGCGGCCTCTTCGAGTCACAACAGTTTGCGACCGCCGTGTATCAATCGGAACTGACCTATCGCCTCCGCAATCTCGGCTACGAAATTGAACCGGGGCGCAGTGGCGCACCGGAGATCAAAGGCTACTCACAGGAGTACCTTGACGCCTCCAGCCCCCGCAGCCAGCAGATACGTGTGCATCTGGAAAGATCCGGCTATCGAGGGCCGGAAGCCGCACAGATCGCCGCGCACTCTACCCGTGACCGCAAGGAAATTCACTCGCCCGCCGAGGTACTGGCCGCTCATCGGCAGATCGCCGCCGAGTTCGGCAACCAGGCCGACAAAGTCGCGATGGAAGCACGGAGGCGTGGGCAGGAATATGCGCCCGACCATGAGCGAGAGAGTTCGCGACGGGTCGCACAGCAGGCTGTCACTTATGCCCGCGACCGCAGCTTTGAGCGCGAGGCGGTCGCCGACGAACGCGAGCTTTACCGCGATGCTTTGCGACGCGGTATGAGTGAAACAACGTACTCAGAAGTTCGCGCCGGGTTTGAGGCTCGTATTGCCGCAGGTGAGTTCCAGCTTGTGCCCGGACAGAAGCACGGCTCAGGCCGGAGCTTCACGACCGCCGAAACGATCCGCGCCGAGAAAGAAATCCTGCGCCAGATGCAACAGGGGCAGGGTCGCGCCGAGCAGATCATGTCCATACAAGCTGCAGTCGCTCATACCGAAACGCAGCGGCATCTTAATGCCGGACAGCGGTCTGCCGCCGAGGAAATTCTGACCTCGCGCGATGTCGTGCAAGGGCTCGAAGGACGGGCTGGTGTCGGAAAAACGACCCTTTTGAAATCGGTTCGTGAAGCAGCCGAAAAACGCGGCTATGTCGTCGAAGGCTTCGCCCCGACATCCCGCGCCGCCAACCAGCTCCGCGACGCCGGTATCTCTGCCGACACCCTACAGGGTTTCCTCGTCCGTCCCGGCGAACCGAACCCCGACCGTCATCTGTACATGGTGGATGAATCCAGTCTTGCCAGCACCAAACAGGTCCGTGACTTCCTCGCCAAACTCGAATCCAGCGACCGTGTATTGCTCATCGGAGACACCCGCCAGCATCAGGGTGTCGAAGCAGGCAAACCTTTCGAGCAGTTGGTCAACGCTGGGATGAAGACCGCCCAGCTTGACCAGATTGTGCGTCAACGAGCAGCCCCGGAACTGCTTAAAGCGGTCGAGCATCTGTCGCGCGGCGAAGTCGCACAGGGCGTCGCCCTGTTGGAACAACAGGGACGCGTTACGGAGATTGCCGATGCACAGCAGCGTATCGCGGCAATTGCACGAAGCTACGCTGCCAACCCGGACCACACCATCGTCGTCTCGCCCGACAACGCCTCGCGCCGTCAGATCAATCAGGCCGTGCGTTCCGAATTGAAAGCCCTCGGCGCAGTCGCCGCAGAAGGTCATACGATGCGCGTGCTCGCTCCCCGTTCCGATATGACCGGCGCCGACCGTACCTGGGCCGCTCGCTATGCCGTGAACGACGTACTCTACTATCCGCGCGGCAGTCAGGACATCGGCATAGATAGACAAAGCTATACGAAGGTCATCGCTACCCAATCCAAAGACAACCTGCTGACCGTTCAAAAAGAGGACGGAACAACTGTCACTTACAACCCTGCGCGGTTATACGGCGTGACCGTCTACCGTGAGTTGGAACGAGATTTTGCTGTGGGCGACCGACTGCAGTTCACGGCCCCAAACCATGAGTTGGGCGTGGCAAATCGTGATCTCGGCACGGTAGAGCGCATCGGCCATGATGGCCAGTTCGCGGTGCGGATGGATAGCGGAAACGCGGTTACGTTCAACGCCGGAAAAATGCGCCACTTTGACCATGGCTACGCCGTCACTAGCCACAGCTCCCAGGGGCTTACAGCAGAACGAGTCCTGGTAAACATTGACACCAACGTTCATCCGGGGCTGATTAATGATCGGTTCGCCTACGTCTCAATCTCTCGGGCGTCGCAAGATGCACATATTTATACCGATGCAGTCTCGTCGATCGGAGAGAAATTGGGCCAAGTTGTATCCAAGAGTTCTGCCCTGGAAATTACCAAATCTGCTTTCCACGAAGCGGATCAAGCGTTAGGCATGTAAGCGTTCTATTGAGGACTGCCGCCGGTGCGGAGCTTGTGAAACAACACGACCTCCTTGCTGCCGCCGGTTTCTCCCATTTGACTCGCGTACCACTTTCGGCCAGGTACGGTTCGCCACACTCGACCATCGCTCTCAGTGTCCGCAATGGACATTGCGACTTCATCGAATCCTGCCTCCTGCATGGCCTCTAAGTATCTTGGAAGTTGCCATTCCGGTTGACTGAAAGCCACCATCTGAGCGACCAACGTCCTCTTGTCGCAAAGCATACCGACGGAACCAAAGGCATCGGTCACACTCTGGAAATACTTTTCTAAGCCCGCTTGCTTCCGGTCACCAAACGTGTAGAAAGATGCACCATCGCCATCCAGAGTGCCGGCAATCCAAAACGGCGCGGCAGTCTCCCGTCTACCTCGAACTTGCCACCGATGATAGAGAACGTGTAGGCCCGGGTAGGGCGGGGATGTGAGAATCAACCTCGGAGTTCCTGCGTTTCGAATTGCCTTCTCATTTTCAACACCTATGGCAGAACGGTGAACGCAAACCGCTTTAGGCCGTTGTTCATGCTGCTTTACTGTACGGGCGAAATCCTGGGCGGCATCAATGATCTCTTGACCGTAAATTAGCACCTGCTTTTGAAACGTCGCAGGAGTCGGGATCTCGGACCTGCAATCAAGCGCCCACTGACCAGTCCGCAGGAGGATGCAACGGCCTAGTTGCCGTTCGCTCGTCGTGTCGAGCAAATCAAGATTGTTGAGACCAATCTCAAGGAGCTTTCTTATCCGCCAAGTGTCTTTGTCATTGATGTTGCGCTGGTAGCCAATCCTTATCCAGTCCTCCGACTCTGGAACGTCGGTCAGGATATTAAGCTGCGGGGTAATCAGATGAAGCCACGTTTCGACGTTGAGCAACTGTCGAGTGCTGAACACTGTCGTCTTCACTTGGCTAATGAAGGTTGCGAGGCTGGCCGCGATTCAACCATGAAGATGTCGCCCAGTTCGAGAGGAGTGAGCTGCTCGTTGAGATCGGAGGCATCCTCAAACCATTCCAGTCGTCTCAGTTCAACGGCTCTAGGCGTAGCTTCCCCCCAATCTCCGGTACGGACCCTACTGAGCTTCCTCAAATTGTTTGCAACCTCGAAAACCCTGTCGTGGGCATGGATGGATTGCCGGACGGCGATGCGATGATAGACCGCAAAGATTCTCGCTAGAGTGTCGGGTTCCCAAACCCCTTCATTCAGTGAAGAAATGCAAACGATCTGCTCGAACTCGTAAGGGTGCTCTTGAAGTTCCTTTGCAATCTGGGAGAGATCCAGAACCTCGCGTTTCTCGCGAGCGTAACGGAGTGTTGGCTCCAGGAAAATCATCTGCCGACGCAGAGCGGCCACAGAACTCTCGACATATTCAAGATAGGAGAACAAGCGCGCATCCTTGGAGCCGCCCGCACGAAGCATTCTCCCCGTGACCTTCGTTCTATCGCTCAACTGCATGAGCACGTTATTGACCTCATGAGATAGAGCCTCGGCGGTCAGGCCCAGCCCGATGATCTCGTAGACTTGCTGTATCTGTTCGCGAAGTTCAGTTATCTGAGAGGCTAGAACATTTCCTTCTCCGCTCCTCGTTACGGCGGCCTTTAAGTAAGACTCCGCCTCTTGCATCACCTCCGCGGCATTCTTACTCTGCTCCCTCAGTGCCGAAGCGTGTTCTCGCAAGCGCTCGGTAGTGACGGAATGTGAGTCTTGAGCGCTAGGGTCGAGAACGGCATCAGCATCGCGAATTGCCTGCGTGAGTTTTAGGGCAGACTGTTGCACCTGCGTACGATGGCTTGCTGCTTTTGCCAGGAAGTTTCCTATACCCCTAGACAGTTCTTCGGGGGTAGTCTCTGGCGCAACATTTGCGGCCTTCTTGATTTGAGCGCGACGATAGTCGTTGTACCCTCTTCGCAGAAATTGCTGGGCATTACCAGTGAAGTCGATGAACTTACTCAATAGCTCCAGGAAGTTCCGGTAGTACGGATTGTCCGTAAAGCCTTCTCGGTCCGTCTTCTCCTGCAACTGTCCGTTGTCGCGGGCCGTGAGAGCTATGTAAGCCAACCGGTGCGGATCGTATCCAGGGTCATTCCATCTCCGTCATCCTCGACAGAGATCGATCCGACTGCACCCTTAAAGGGGCTGTCGTCGGGCACGGGGCTCGTGGAAATTGCTACCCGACAGTAGGAAGCGTCCGCGTCATATGAATTCTTGACCAGCTCCAGCAAAGCCTGAATCGAGTCTGTGATGAGACTCTCTCCAAGTTGAAAGACCACTGAAGCGTCTATTTGGAAACGTTCAGTTGCTTCGTTCTGATCGACTTGTTCATTGGGGTTTTTGGGCATCGGCGCGTGGAACAACTATAAATGTCGCCGCCTTTCGAAAGCGAGCCGGGCTTCACCATGCTGCCCCGATCAAGACGGTGTGTAGAGCACTTGTAAAGGCGCCAGCACTGAAGTTTCCGAGAATTCTTGCCATTTCCGTCCAAACAGCAGAGGTCGCCCCGACAAAAACCGTTTCACAAGTGCCCATCCGAATCCCAGTCTTTGACCACAGGTTCAGGGGAGGAGTTTCCTCCCTGCCTCCAGCCGCGCCGCGTCTTCCGCCACCCTCCTCAGCGGGACGTTCCTTCCCGCAACGCCCTCCCCAATAGATATTGCGTGCTGACGCACGCGCATACGGAAGACAGACCTCGCTAAGGGGCTCTGCCCCGATCGCGCGCGTCAAGGGGTCTCCCGCAGTCTTCCGCGCTTCGCTTGTGCAGACCTCCGCTGCGCTCCGCCCTTTCCGTTCCGCCTTCGGCTCCCTCTCCAAGGGTGGGAGATACCCCTCCCCTTGACGCTTGCTACCCCCGCCTTCGCCAGGTGGCGTTCGGCATGTCCATGCCGCGTTTCAACGCGGACGTGCAAACGCAAAAGCGGGAGGCCAGATGCGAACCACTCCACCAGCCACACCAAACCCTTTCACATGGCGGCGATTCGCCAACGTGCGGATGGGCGACTACCTCCTCGGCGAGGACACCGTAGACCTCGCCAGCTTGGGCTTTTGCGGCGATACGGTCACCGTCTCTTGCTCCACCTGCGGAGAGGTTCTGGGGTATGTCCCCGTGGAACTTCTCAGCGAGGAGTTTGAAGACATCACCACCACCCACATCACCCCCGTGCTCGATTGGCACGACGCCAAGCAGCATCCGCGCCCTGCATAAACCACCGCAGCAAAACCTCAAAAGGAGAATCCCCATGAATACCGCCGCCATCGACGACCAGCCCACCACCAACAGCAGAAAGACGCCAAGCACTAAACAGGAGCTTATCGCCGCCAACATCAAGCTCTTAATTGAGCAGTTGGAGGCGGGACATTCTGACGCCCTCACCAACTACCTCACGGCTATGAGCCGGTTCCACAATTACAGCTTTGGGAACGTGCTGGAGATTGCACGGCAGATGCCGGCCGCTACCCGCGTTGCAGGATTCTGGACATGGAAGAACCTTGGACGCAGTGTGAATGCCGGAGCCAAGGGCATTCGCATCCTCGCTCCCATCGTCGGCGTTCGCCGCAAGAAGGACGAAGAAGCCCAGAAGGACATCACCAAGCAGAACACCCGCACCCTGCTTGGGTTCCGCAATGCTTACGTGTTCGACGTGTCGCAGACGAACGGCGTTGACCTGCCGGAGATGCACGAAGTATCAGGCGACCCCGGTGAGAACGTAGACCGCCTCGCGGCTTTTTTAAAGGCGCAGGGTATTCAACTTGTTTACAACGCAAAGATCGCTCCCGCACTCGGCATCAGCTACGGCGGGCGCATCGCCATCCTGCCCGGTCAATCGAAGGCCGAGGAATTCTCCACGCTTGTCCATGAGACGGCACACGAGATGTTGCACAAGGCCGAGCGGCGAACAGCGACCACCAAGACCGTGCGCGAGACGGAAGCGGAAGCCGTTGCGTTTGTGGTGGGCAAGGCCGTTGGTTTGGTGACGGGTAACGCATCCGCCGACTACATCCACCTGTATCACGGCAATGCTTCCCTGCTTGCCGAGAGCTTGGAAGTCATCCAGCAGACCGCCAGCATCATCCTTGCCGCGTTGGAGCCGCCCATCGAATATAGCGGCACAGAGCCGCAGACCACCGAGGCCGAGCCGGAACTTGCGGAGGCGGCCTAATGCAGACCATCCTCGCAATCCTCAAACAGGCCGGAGGTTGGCACCACGGCCTGTACCTCAAGATCGAAAGCCCGCCCTATATGGAGTTGGTCATTGAGGCCACCGACGAATCCGGGCCGTGCGGTCTACCCGCTATCTCTGTCGCGCATTACGGCGAACAGAACGGCGACCTCATGCGTGACCCCGAAATGATCTTCGAGTTTGGGCTGGTAGGAGGGGCGCACCTTAACCCCTTCTATTGGCGCAACGATTATGTCGCCGTCGAGCAGTGGTCGCGCTTCATTCGAGACGACCACTACGCCTTCCACACCGAGCTTCACCGTCAGCACGAGGAGTTCGCAAAGGTGTGGGACAAAAACCTGCGCTTGCAGGGCTTCGCCGAAGCCTTCGAGCAGCAGCAGCACGCCTAAGCCGCCTTCCTTGGGCGGGCGATGCCAGCGTGTCCGCTCATAGATTCAACGTGTCCCTAACCGCTCGAAAGGAGCAAGTCACCATGAATACCACCATTGCCAACGCCACCGAGTACCGCGACCTTCCGCTTGCGATGCTCACTGAATCTCCCACAAACCCCCGCCGCATCTTCGACGACGATGCCTTGAAGGAGATGGCCGAGACAGTCCGTGACAAAGGGGTGTACCAGCCCTTGCTTGTTCGGCCTCTTGGAGAGCGCAACTTCGAGATTGTCTTCGGAGCCAGGCGCTACCGCGCCGCGCAACTGGCCGAGGTTGCCACCGTGCCCGTCCGTATCAAGCACATGACCGATGCTGAAGTGTTGGAGGCGCAGTTGATTGAAAACCTCCAACGCCGCGACGTTCATCCTTTGGAAGAGGCCAACGGCTTCCGCGCCTTGCTCAACTTGGAAGAGCCGAAGTACAGCATCGAGCAGATCGCCGCGAAGACGGGCAAGAGTCCGGTATACGTGGCGACTCGTCTCCGCTTGACCGAGCTTGTCCCTGTTGTGGTCGAAGCTTTTTACCGCGAGGAGATCGGCGTCGGCCACGCGCTCTTGCTGGCGAAGCTCCAACCCGGCCAGCAGGAACAGGCACTCGCCGCCTGTTTCAAAGAGGATTGGAGCGCGGGCGGACAGAAGGCCAAGCGCATCCTGCTCCCCGTCCGCAATCTCCATTTCTGGATTGAGTCGAACATCCTGCTCATCCTCAAACTTGCTCCGTTCGACAAACGCGATTCGCAGCTTGTGCCAGCGGCGGGAAGCTGTGTCGATTGCCCCAAACGGACAGGACACAACAAGCTCCTGTTTTCCGACATGGGCAAGCAGGACGCTTGCACCGACCCCACCTGTTATCAGGGCAAGGTCGATGCTCATGTGGCGAAGGCGGTTGCGGCAAAGCCCAAGCTCGTGCAAATCAGCACGGCTTACGGGCAGCAGCAGGAAGGCAGCACCACGCTCCCGCGCAATAAGTACACCGAAATCCGGCCAGAGAAGCCCACGACCAAGGACGAGGCCACGCGACCGGAGTTCAAGACCTGCCAGTACACGACCGAGGCCATCGTGTCGGAAGGTATCGACAAGGGCGAACTTCGCAAGGTCTGCACCAATCTGAATTGCACGGTGCATCACCCCAAAAAGCGTCCACAGCAAGGCGACAACGCCAAGTGGAAGGCGGAGCAGGAGAAGCAGCGGCAGGAGACAGCGATGGCAAACACCATCGGCATTCGTACCCTTGCCGCCGTCACCGCAGCGGTTCCGGTGCGGCTGATGAAGCGTGACCTGGCTTTCATCGTCGAGGCTCTGTTGCCCTTAATGGACGAGCCTCGACTGGCGATGATTGCCCGCAATCGTGGCATCCGGTCGAAGGAGGGCGAGTCCGTTGGACGCTTGCTTGCGGGGGTTCTCCGTAAGGCCGATGAGAGCGAGCTTGGCCGCGTTTTGGTCGAGATTGTGATTCTGTTATCCGCGCGGTCGCAGTCGGACAGCGGCAAAGTTCTCCGCACCGCCGCGCAGACCTACAAAGTGGATACGGACGCCATCGCGCTCAAGGTGAAGCAGGAGTTCGCTGCTAAAGCTAAGGCGAAAAAAGAGACGAAGCCCGTCCCTAAAACCGAGAAAGCGGCCTAGTGTCGTTCACCAGAGGGGCGGCGAACCTGCCGCCCTTCGTATTTAACCAAGCCTAAAATCGCGCAGGGAGAACCCGCTTTGGTTTCTCCCTGCACCCACATCCCGCTGCCGGCCTTCGCTCGCCGGCGGCGCGGCAGGAGTCGAGTTCCTCCTCCTGCACCTTCCCCTGGATGACGAGAAGCTTGTTTCTCGGTAGCTATCCGAGAAGGTCGGATGCAGTCCCGAGAGCTACAGGACTGCTCGGTCTGACTCCAACGACCTTTCACTTGTCTCTGAAAGTGCATCACATGCACTACCATCTGAAAAGCGTTAGACCGGGGCAGACAGCGGTTCCCCGGGCGCTTGAAAGGTTCTATGTCCTCGGTCCAACGCAACAACGTAAAGATCAGCGGCAACAACTCAAAAACCATTATGTTTGCACATGGTTATGGCTGCGATCAGAATATGTGGCGCGGAGTCGCGCCCAGCTTCGAGGAGCACTTCAAGGTGGTGCTATTCGACTACGTTGGTTCAGGTGATTCCGACCCGTCAGCATTCAATCGAACACGGTACAGCACGTTGAGCGGCTATGCAGCAGACGTGATCGAGATCATTGACGAGCTAAAGCTGGAAAAAGTGAACTTTGTCGGTCATTCCGTGAGTTCAATGATCGGCGCGCTTGCGGCCATTAAGCGCCCCGAGCTCTTCGAGAGCATCGTGATGATCGGCCCCTCGCCCAGCTATATCAACGACGGGGAATACGTCGGTGGCTTCGAGCGTGCCGACATCGAAGACCTGTTGGAAATGCTGGACAATAATCACTCTGATTGGTCAGCGATGATGGCTCCGATTATTATGGGGAACCCTGAGCACCCGGAGTTTGCGGCAGAGTTGGAGCAGAGCTTTTGCAAGACTGATCCCATGCACGCGCAGCACTTCGCTCGTGTGACGTTTCTCTCCGACAATCGGGCTGATCTGAGTAAATTGAAGACGAAAACGCTGATTCTCCAGTGTGACAAGGACGCGATCGCTCCTACCGCCGTGGGAGAATATGTACACAAATGCCTTCCGGGAAGCCAATTCGTGATGCTGGACGCGACGGGTCATTGCCCGCACCTGAGTTCACCCGGCAGTGTGACGAAGGCGATACGGGAATTCCTGCTGTAGAAGATGAGATAGACTACCGCGACCTGTTCGACGACGCTCCGTTTTCCTATCTGGTGCTCGATATGGCCGGGACTGTCGTGCATGCGAACGCCAGTTTTTTCCGCCTCATCAAGCGTGATTTGGATAGCCGAATCGACTTCGGCTTCCGAACGTTGCTCACGTCGGCGGGTGCGATCTTCTTCGACACGCAGCTTCTGCCGAAGCTCTTGCTGAATGGCCGGTTGAACGAGACGGCTCTCGACCTGCGGGTGGGACCTGCACGGGTTCCAGTCTTAGCGAACTTCTCTCTGAAGTATGAAGCAGGCATTCCTATTCAGATCCGAGTCGCTTTGTTCGACGCGTCAGAGCGCCGCTTATATGAGCGAAACCTGCTGAGTTCTCGGAAGGAGGCCGAACAGGTCGCCGAAGTGATTCTGCGTTCGTCCGACGCCATGATTACGTTGCACGCAGACGGCAGAGTCAGGAACTGGAATGACGGCGCGACCAAAATGTTTGGCTTTGGGGCTTCGGAGGCGGTGGGCAGATTGCTTCCGGACTTGATCTCTACAGACGATACCCGGGCAGCATTTCGGAAGTCTCTGGAGGTGCTGAGCTCAGGACAGGAATACTCCGGCGAGACAGTCGCCCGCTGCAAGGACGAGTCCCGGGTGGAAGTTTCCTTCAAACTCACTCCACACATGGAAGCTCCAGGGACACTCGTTGCCTACTCTGCGGTGCTTCGGGACATTGCGGATCAGAAGACCGCCGAACGAGCGCTCCTTCAGAACGAAAAGCTAGCATCCGTTGGTCGGCTGGCAAGTTCCATCGCGCATGAGATCAACAATCCCCTGGCGTCGGTGACAAACCTGCTTTACCTTCTCGGGTTGCAGGTACCTACCCCTGAACTGAAAGCTCTTGTGGCACAGGCCGAGGAAGAACTCGCCAGAGTTTCGCAAATTACGACGCATACGCTGCGGTTTTACAGACAGAGTAGCAATTCGACCGACCTGGACATGGAAAAGCTCTTTCACTCGGTCGTGGCGCTTTACCGAGCTCGTCTCCGCAATTCATCGATCACGGCAGTCATTGACCGCTGCGATGCGAAACACTTGCGCTGTCACGAAGGGGAGCTTCGCCAGATCGTGTTGAATATTATCGCGAATGCAGTCGATGCCATGAAGCATGGCGGCGTCTTGTCTATGAGATGCCGCGAGTCAACCAATTGGGCAAGCGGACAATCCGGAGTTCGGCTTATCATCGCCGACAACGGAACCGGTATGGACGCAGTTATCTCGGAGCATATCTTCGAGCCCTTTTTCTCGACGAAGGGGATAGGCGGGACTGGTTTGGGTTTATGGGTGACCGAGGATTTGGTGAAAAAGAACGGCGGAGCGATGCGGTTTCGAAGCTCAAAGCGCCAGGAATCCCATGGAACTACCTTTAGCCTTTTCTTTCCTCATACCTCGGAAGACGGGTCAGCCTGTAGCTAGAACTCAAGGCTTCGTCTCGTTAGTCCTGAGAAGTCGGCTTCTCGTCAGCGAGCATAAAGCTAACGAGGCTGACATAATCTACCTGCAACTACAGGGGGAGCAGTCCCGACTCAGCCGCCGCGACCGCTTGCCTCAGTAGCTCCGGTCCGTTGTTCCTTACGTTGTTGGCTTTCGGATTGGCTTCGTATCTCTCCATCGCATCAGAGTCGACTGGACGCAGCAGATCGAGTGGCAAGCGCTCGTTTTCTTCGCGATCAAACCATCGATCAAAGTCGCGAGGGTGGAGGATGACAGGCATACGAAGTGAATCCGCGACATCAACTCGTTTGCTTCAGTTGTCACGATAGCGAAGGTTTGGAGCCGATGACCCTGCCCGTCTTTCCAGCCGTCCCAACTGCCAGCAAAAGCGAATGTCTTGCCGTTCGTAATCTCGAACGCAAAACGGCTGTTTGGGCTGCGAATGTTTAGCGCAAGAAAGGACTTCGGTAGATAGTCCTAGACTGATTTCAGTTCAAATAGCCGTTCTGCGGTGGGGTGAGCGCGTTCGCCTTCAAACCGCCAGGCTTGCTTCGGATAACCGTAAAGACGTCCAACACCGCCGCAATATTGCGGATGCTTCCTGCAACGCTCATTACCTCTTCGATACCGACATGTTTGTCCGCAAGGGTCTCAAGGCGTTCGCTCACATTCCTCAATTGATCAGCTTCCAGCAAAATATCTTCAAAGGGTCCTAAGTAGCTCGTACCTGCGGCGGGGATGGTTGCCTCCGGTATTTCCATCTCCGATTTGGTCTCGATCCGAACAGGTTCACTTTCAATCAAAGACACCGTGGCCGCCTCTCCCAATAGAGTAAGAAACAGTCCGAGCAGCTGTGTAATCAGGATGATCCCGACCACGTCCTCCTCGTCTGTGCCCGCTTGCAACTCGACTTCGCTGAGACCGCTCAAGTCACCGGTCGCCATTACTTGCACGGTACTAAGTCTGGGAGACTGCGACTTCGCGAGAGATAGAGCACGGGCGGCAAGCGCTTGAAATCCATCAACTCCCACTGGTGCGCGGAGCTTTTGGCGCAGCTTTTCATAGACGCGAAGGGTGGCGCCCTCGGTCCGTGCAGAAGGTGATTCCGTATCAGCTTCGGAAGTAACGAGCCTGCGGGCCCAATCGCGAATCATTGTTTGAGAATACATAAGTTCTCCTTACGCTACGGTCGCTGAGAAGACGCAGCGACCATCCCGCTTAGAAGCTCCCTGCCGATGCGAGACATGGGATTGCGCCAATATGGCGCTGCACAACATACCTTACGTCAAACGTCTTCGACAAGACGTGCAATATTGACCGATTTGACGTTCGCCCTGCTCGATTGACTCACCCAGGACGGACAAGAAGGTGTTCTCTTTTGACCAACCCGGGCGACGGGCTATAGCTAAACTTCCCTCAGGGCTCCAGACAAGCGCCAGTGAAGACATAATGCGATGCTCAGATACTCCTACGACACGGAATCTCGCCAAGCAGCTTCTTGCTTTAGAAAGAGATGAGGCAGTGTCGGACATGTCGGACGTGCATGCAATCAGGTGCGTGTGCGACAAGCTGCGCCGTCCGTTAGCTACGCTCGCTGGAGCAGCGGGGTTCCGCTCGCTCCTTGAGCGAGCACTGACCTTGTCGAAACAGGAGTGTCAAGTCCTTGACGCATGGGGAGTGGAGCCAGACGGTTCGCTCCGAGGTTTGGACGGCGAAACGGCACAGTGGGGTGCCGTCCTCATCGCCCAGATCATTGGGCTGATGATTACGTTCATCGGCGAGTCTCTCACGCTACAACTTTTGCAAAATGCATGGCCGAATCTGCCCTGCTCCGAAGTCAGCTATGAAAGGTGTGAATCGAAATGAACGAGAATAACAGGGTCAAGATCAACCAATTGAGGACCGGCGTACCTGGACTGGATGAGGTACTCGGCGGCGGCCTTCCTGAGTTTTCATTCAACATCATCGCCGGAGCGCCCGGATGCGGCAAGACAACCTTGGCCCATCAGTTCATCTTTGCCAACGCCACGCCGGAGCGGCCTGCGCTTTACTTCACTGTATTGGGGGAACCGGCGCTGAAGATGTTGCGCTACCAACAGCAATTCACATTTTTCGATGCAGCGAAGCTGAACAACGCTGTGCGCTTCGTCAACCTGAGCCAGGAGCTCGTTGAGCGCGGGCTGGAGGGAGTGCTGGAGGAGATTTCCAAACAGGTGCAAGCTGCCAACCCGAGCATTGTGGTGGTGGACTCCTTCCGTACCGTGCTGCGCAGCGAGATGCACGAGGGCAAGAATATGGCTGTGCAAACATTCGTGCAACAGTTGGCGCTGCTGCTCACCAGTTGGGAAGCAACCACGTTCCTTATCGGCGAGTACTCCGAGTCGGAGTTGCGCGACAACCCCGTCTTCACTGTCGCCGACGGTCTCTTCTGGCTCTTTCAGCAGGTGGACCGGAATTCCGTAGTTCGCAAGATGCAGATCATGAAGCTGCGGGGGCAGGCCTCCGTGCCGGGACTGCACACCTTCCGCATCACGGAGGCCGGTCTGCAGGCCTTCTCGCGGACCCTTGGGCTAGTGGGCGAGAGGAAGACATATAGCACCGTGAGGCGTCTTTCCATGGGTATCCCGGCGCTGGACGAGATGATGGGCGGAGGTGTCCCGGAGGGAGACAGCTTGCTGATCGCCGGTTCGTCGGGAACCGGTAAATCGCTAATAGCAACGCAGTTCCTTGCCGCGGGGATACGCGCGGGCGAACCGGGTATTGCGGCGGTCTTTGAAGAGCGGCCCAACGAATACACCGCCCGTGCTTCGGAATTCGGACTCGATCTCCAGACGCCGCTTGCCGAAGGAAGGCTGGAGGTGATCTACCTCCGACCTCTGGATTTGTCGGTGGACGAGATGATGCAGGAGATTCTTGACGCCGTAAAGAGGACAGGCGCAAAGCGTTTGGTGATCGATTCTTTAGCCGGCTTCGAGATGGCCTTGGCTCCCTCCTTCCGCACCGACTTCCGCGAATCGCTCTATCGCATGATCTTCGCCCTG
Source organism: Edaphobacter sp. (assembly GCA_965277575.1). Lineage (GTDB taxonomy): Bacteria > Acidobacteriota > Terriglobia > Terriglobales > Acidobacteriaceae > Edaphobacter. Next base: position 99,151 of record CBDIDK010000002.1, on the reverse strand, counting down.
ACCGCTATTGGAATTACCATCCTGAGCACCCTGGAGATGCCGGAGACTTTCACCGAGCTTTCCTTCAGCAGCTATTCCATTTCGTTCCTCACCGACGACATCATCCGGATGCGTTATGTGGAAATCGATGGTGAACTTTGCCAGATTTTGATGGTGGTGAAGATGCGCAGAACCGCGCACAGCCGGGAAATCCGAAAGTATGAAATCACCACCGAGGGCGTCGTTATCGGGGAGCGTTTGAAGAACTATGTAGACCTCATCACTGGAATCCCGCAACCGGTTTCGGTCTTGCGCTCGGAAGAGTTGCTACTCAACCGGAAGATTTGACCCGGAGTTGAGATGGCAACTGAAGAGGTAGACACCGCCGTGGCGAAAGTCGACTTACCAATGCTCTGCCGAGCCGTTGCCGACGCTTCGCCTCTGCCGATGGCTGGGTTGGGTGGTCCTCTACACACCGTCCGTTACGTAAACTTGGCCTTTTGCCTGCTCAACGGCAAATCGAAGGATGAACTGATCGGGACAGCTTTCTGCGAGATTACGCCCGGCACGAACGAATGCATGTTGCTACTCGATCGAGTTGCCAAGACAGGGCTGGCAGACAGCCATACCGGTCAGGAGCATAGCGGTATCCATCCGCTCTACCGCTCGTACGCGATGTGGCCATTGCTTGGAGCCGACTATAGCCATCTCGGCATTATGATCCAGGTGACCGAATCGACCAAATTTCACGAAGATGCTGTGGCCATGAATCAAGCTCTGCTTCTGAGCTCAATTCGCCAACATGAGCTGACGGAATCAGCGGACCTTCTGAACCTTCAACTGCAGGCCGCGATCATTCTCGCAAAGAGAGCGGAAGAGGCGCTGATCGGCAGCGAGAAACTTGCCTCTGCCGGACGCATGGCTGCGGTTCTTGCACATGAGATCAATAACCCTCTGGCGGCAGTCATGAATCTCTTGTTCCTGGCGCAAACCTCGGCCGACACCCCAGGGCCGGTCCGTCAGTATCTGGAAATGGCTGACGACGAGCTAAAACGGATCGCCCACATAACCCGCCAGACGCTTGGCTTCTACCGGGAGTCAACCGCGCCGACTAGGTTTCGCGTAGTCACTTTGATAGATTCCGTCATCGACCTGCTGCAAGCGAAAATCATATCTACTCAGGTCACGGTGCAAAAGGAGTGTGACGATCTCCTGGAGATCACAGCGAGCTTTGGCGAACTACGGCAAGTGATATCGAATTTGATGCTCAACAGCCTGGATGCACTTGGCGAACGCGGACGGGTCACGCTCCGGGCATCTACCTCGCGAGACCCCCTGAATGGCAGCGCGCGTATTCGGATTACACTCGCCGACAATGGTCGAGGTATCGACGTGACGGTATTACCGAGGATTTTTGAGCCGTTCTTCACAACCAAAGGTTCGATAGGAAATGGTTTAGGTCTCTGGGTTTGCAAACAGATCATCGAAAAGCACAGCGGCAACATCAAAGTTCGTTCGCGCACAAGTGACGGGCACGGAACGACGTTTTCGATGGTCTTGCCGGAGTAAGCCCTCGACGTACCGCCACTCTTAGGAGCAATTCATGGCATACAAGACCATCGACGGCATCACCAGTTCCATCATTCCCTTCTATCTGCAAGACGGCACCCTCTTTGTACTGCTTGGTCAGAGAGGACGGAAGTCAAAAGCCTTCGCGAACTCCTGGGCTCTCGTCGGCGGCTTTCTGGACCCAGGCACCGAGTCACTCGAACAGTGTGCCGCCCGCGAGTTGAAAGAAGAGACAGGCGTTGAAGTCTCTCCTATGTCTATGAAACTCGTGACTGTTCAGTCGGACCCCAAACGCGATCCGCGCGGCCAGATCGTCGACACCGTGTGGTCCACTCTCCTCCAGTCCGAACCTCCTTCTGCCGCTGCAGACGACCTTCAGGCCGTAGCGTGGTATTCACTCAGCGAGGCTCTCAATATGGATTTAGCCTTCGATCATCAGGATTCTCTTCGGCGATTCGCAGCAATAGAAGGGTTCTAGCAAGTCCCAGAAAGCTTCTGGCTGCCGAAAGACACGCTTGGACACAAGGCCGGAACTCAGCACAGGTTTCCTTGCGAATCGCTGATCTGAAGCACGAAGAAGCCGACGCTTGATGCCAGGATGATCAGAGTAGCCATCCAGTCCCATCACAGGCACTGGACATGGAACTGTCAGCTTGCCGAGAACAGTCTTACTGCCCGCGGGTGGTCTCTGTGCAATCCGATACAACTTCGAAATCACATAAAGCAGACAATCGGATTGTCTTTGGCCCAATGCAGGCACTTAGCTCGCCGAGCTTTGTTTCCGCCTGTCCTCAAAGTGCCATATCCGATTTTCTTAGGTGTTCTATGACCCTCCAGGTACTGAACTCGTTCCCCTATACGTTTCTGCCTTCTGGCATACTCATTGTCGAGCCTCACACGGGACTACTCACGGCTCGTAGTATGCTGCTCGCGGCTGCTGACCACTATGTGGGTGTCTCAGCCTGTTCCGGGAACCAGTCGGAGCGAAACGAAGAGTGTGAGGTCGCCATAGCTATTCTGAGTGAGAGCCTTGGCCGTGCCGTTTTGAGCGGAACCGCGGAGATCGTGCGGCGGAACTGGCCGCGGGCGCGCATCCTGATTTTCGGCAGTAGTGGCGCCGCCATCGAAGACCACCTTTACGATGCGCGCATCGATCATCGCGCCCGCCCGGAAGAATTGCTCGCAGCGTTGCTTATGCTTACGGAATACCCTCGAAATCAGAAAGCGACGCCAGCAGCCATCTTGGCCGATGGCAGAGTGGAACGTCTGTTGACTGGTGAGGCAATAGGGAGAGTAGCTGAGAGCGACCCAACGAAACGCTTGGCAGGTAAAGCGGAAACAGCGTACTCCCGCAACCTGCCGGGCGGAGAGCAGCCCTTCAGGCGGGCATCTTAGCCTTGCTCTGGCGTTTCGTGAGACTCGATTTCTCTGGTTGACCGGGAAAGAGTGCGGCCCCAACTGCATTATGTTCAAAAAGCTGGTCGTGCAAGATAACGTTGAGTAAGGATTTATTTACATGAATACGACCGTTGTATTCGATGAAGCCTAACTTACGGAAGCGATTCATGAAGAAGCTGACTCGCGACCGAGTGGTTCCGATCATGTCGGCCAAGGTTTCCTGAGAGATTCGAGGGATCAGCTTCTTGGGTTCTCCGGGCTGTCCGACTTCTGCCATGAGGAGCAGAATTCTGGCCAGGCGTTTTTCGCTGGAATTGAAAAGCTGGTCCACCAAATCCGCTTGAATCCTCATGCTTCGGGAGACAAGGAACGCTAAAAACATGTCAGAGAATGCGTGTTCTTCGTGCATAACGCGCAACATCTCCGCCCTGCTGATCTTGAGCGCTGTGCAGGCCGTGATGGCCACGGCAGTGGCCATATGCAAACCGGCGACAGCAGCCACAGATTCCTCGCCAACGAAGTCGCCCGGCCCAAGCAAAGTTATGGTGGCTTCCTTGCCGCTTCCTGACACAACCGTAAGCTTTGCGCGACCCGTTTGCAGGTAGAAGACGTACTCAGCCGCATTGCCTTGCGAGAAGAGGGCCTCTCCGACTTTGACCTTGATAATCCGTCGGCCCAAGCCTGCGCTCGCCAGGAAGACGGCCGGATCAAACTCTGGTGCGCTTGACGAAGACTGCAAAGGCCTCTCTTTCATATGTCACCCATGTTATCGAGTGTATCTGCATCTTGACCAAACATGGGCATGCTGCTGCGCTCGGCGTGCAATTAGAGCGCAAGCCATATTCGAGGGCAGGTTTGAGCGCGGGTGCATCGGAGGTGTCTTCGGAACCAGCATGCCGAAGCTTATAAAGGGTTGACATGCACTCTCTCGGACATGCTGGTCAAAATTGACCAGCGTCTCGCGATGCCAGTGGATACCATCAGTTTGGTCGCCGGGATACTGCGCAGAAACACAAACGCTCATTCCGGAGTGATTGCATGTCGTCCTTCCGGACGACTGCGATAGAGGACAATCTTATGTTGAAACGTACGCTGATTCTGTCCACCATCTTTCTCACAACCGTGCAGGTTGCGAGCGCATCCTCGGATCACGACGACGATGTCGCTCGGATACAAAAAGCTGCCGTAGTGTTTCGGCAGATCATGGATACTCCCGACAAGGGCATTCCGCACGACCTGCTTGATTCCGCAAAGTGTATCGCGATCATTCCAGGCGACAAGAAGTTTGCCTTCATTTTCGGGGGTAACTACGGAAGGGGAGTTGCAACGTGCCGAACCGGTCACGGCTGGAGCGCCCCAATGTTTCTCGCACTGGAGGGCGGCAGCGTCGGTTACCAGATCGGCGGCTCTTCTACCGATATCGTGATGCTTTTTATGAATGATCACGCATTGCACAGTCTTCTTGGCGACAAGTTCAAGCTTGGCGCCGACGCCTCCGTCGCAGCCGGACCAGTTGGCCGAAGCGCGGCTGCAGCTACCGATCTGAAGCTCAACGCCGAGATCCTCTCGTATTCACGGACGAAGGGGATTTTCGTTGGAGTGAGTCTTGACGGAGCGGTGTTGCAGGCCGATAAAAGCGGGGATCGGGCAATGTACGGGCACGATGTAGACCGGCATCAGATTCTTGACGGTCAAGAGCCCGTTCCCGAAGTGGCCAAGTCCTTCCTCCACGAGCTTCATCGTTACACACACGACTAGCCTCTCCACGGAGACGCTTTCGGGAACGTCGAGCGGCTTCGGACGATCTCATCGAAAAGCGTTGCCTGACGATCAAGACGGGTAGGAAATACGAAGGCCTGAGCGGCATGATGATTCTAGACGGCAAGATTGCTGTTATCACCGGGGCTGGGACCGGCATTGGTCAAGGGATCGCGTTGGCCATGGCTAGAGCCGGCGCGTCCATCGTAGTGGACTACGTCGGCAAAGCAGAAATCGCCCAGGACACCATCGACCAGATCACGAGGATCGGCAGGAAGGTGGTCGGTGTAGACGCAGACATCTCGGATCCTGACGATGTGGCAATGCTGATTCAAAAGACGGTCGAGTCCTTCGGCAAACTCGACATTTTCGTGAATAACGCGGGCATTGAGAAGAAGTTTGCTTTCGTGGACTATCCATTGGATGAATGGCAGAAGATCATAGCCGTCAACCTGACGGGACCGTTCCTGTGTTCGCAGGCAGCAGCAAAGCAGATGATAGTCCAGGGCGGTGGTGGTCGCATCATCAACATCTCCTCGATCCATGAAGACCTGCCGTTGTTAACTAATGCCCCTTATTGCGCGAGTAAGGGTGGTCTTCGGATGCTGATGCGCACCATCGCGGTGGAACTCGCGCCCCACAAGATCACGGTGAATAACATCGGCCCCGGTGCGGTATACACCCCCATCGATAAAGATGTGGAGGAAAACAAAGCGATGAACGACGCCATCCTCGCGGAGATACCTCTGGGTCGTTGGGGAAAACCGGAAGAGATTGGCGATCTAGCCGTTTATCTCGCTTCTGATAAAGCATCCTATATGACCGGGAGCACTCATTTCATCGATGGCGGGATGCTGAGGAATGCAGGAAGTCTGTAGCGAATCCAAGATGAGTCATTTTAGACGCGTTCGTTCGATGGAGACATCACGCAGAGGGCACCGTACACTTCTCCAATGGCTTACTTCCGATTCGTCGGCCCCTCTCAGAACGTCGAACTCTTTGGAATCCGGCTTCTCGGCGTTGATGCGCATAACGGGCGGAAGCTCGTGTTTACCGCTGTGTTCTTCACGGTTCTGTACCTGATCAGCAAGGCTCTCCGAGCCCTCGCACACACGGTGGGTGGTAGATCGGGACGACGTGCTGCGTTCTGGACCCGGCAAGGTGTGAGTTTGACCACCTCCCTGCTGGGTCTTCTCGGCTTCGTCTCGATTTGGTTCGATAACCCAGCGCGTTTGGCAACAGGCCTCGGTCTTGTGGGAGCCGGACTCGCATTCGCCTTACAGAAGGTCATCACCAGCTTTGCAGGATACTTCGTCATCCTGCGCGGGAAGACTTTCAATGTTGGCGACAGAATCACGATGGGCGGAGTTCGTGGAGATGTTATCGCTCTGAATTTCATTCAGACAGTGATCATGGAAATGGGCCAGCCGCCTAGTGTGCAGGGCGCCGATCCCGAAATGTGGGTACAATCCCGGCAATACTCCGGACGAATCGTGACGGTCACGAACTCCAAGATATTCGAAGAGCCGGTTTACAACTACACACGTGACTTCCCGTTCATATGGGAGGAGATGCACCTTCCAATCTCCTACAGCGACGATCGCGGTGTGGTTGAGAGCATCCTCCTCGAAGCCGCAGGGAAAGAGACCGTGAAGATTGAAGAAATCGCTGCCTCGGCTCTCACGATTCTTGAAGACAGGTTTTCAATCAGGTCCGGAGATATTCATCCGCGCGTTTACATGCGGCTCACCGACAACTGGGTTGAGCTCACCGTGCGTTTTCTCTGTAAGGATCATGACATCAGGGGTCTCAAGGACCGGATGAGCCGTGAGGTTATCGCAAACCTAGACAAGGCCAAGATCGGCATTGCCTCCAGCACGTACGACATCGTCGGCTTACCCCCAATTCGAGTGCAGATGGAGCCCCCAAGCACTCGGAGCGGAGGGAGCACACATGCCGCATGACGGCACACCGCAGAATACCGTCGGAGGAGAAAGTGGAAGCTCCAAGACGACCCAACTTCAGAGATGGCTGAAGATCGATCCGCAGAACCGGCCGCGGGTCTATGCGCAGGTGTACGAAGGAACGGAACTTTCCAGCCTTAGCTACTGGCTTGGCATCGTGTTCTCGGCCGGCATTGCTACGTTCGGCCTTATCCAGGACAGCCCGGCGGTAATCATCGGAGCGATGCTGATCTCCCCTTTGATGGGTCCTATTATGGCGACCGGTCTTGGCCTTGCTCTTGGGGACTTCTATCTTGCGCTGAAGGCGATCTTCAACCTGATAGCGAGTATCGCGGTCTCCGTGGCGCTGTCCGCGGGCATTGTATGGCTGCTTCCATTCCATTCCGCGACTAACGAGATTCTTTCACGCACGAATCCGACGTTGCTGGACCTGGGGATTGCGATCTTTTGCGGGCTGGCTGGTTCAGTTGGGGTGGGCAGAGCGGGAGCGAGCGGGCTAGCGGCACTCCCGGGCGTCGCTATCGCCGTGGCACTGATGCCGCCACTTTGCAGCGTCGGCTTTGGTGTGGGAAGTGGGCTGAACACACGCATCATGGGTGGTGCCGGACTGCTCTTTCTGACGAACCTTGTGGCGATCATCAGCAGCGCCTTCGCAGTGTTTCTTCTCGTCGGCTTGAACGCTTCAGAGCTCTCCGAGCAGATGAAGCAGTCTCGCGAAGGCGAGTTCTTTGCGCGGCGGCTCGGGAACGGTCGCGCCGGTCGGGCGCTATCCCACTCGGGAAATCTCGGCTGGCGAATCCTGATAGTAGCCGTGCTGCTGGGCGCGATCGCGATTCCGCTAAAGAATGCTTTTGTGCAGCTCACCGAAGAGGCAGCCGCGCGAAGCGCCGTGCAGCAGGTCGTCAAGAATCTGCTCCCGTCCGGCGCGCTCGTTTCGCAACAGGTGGAGGTGGGACGCCGCCATATTGCCGTTCGCCTGTTCTCCACGCAGGCCGTGCCGGAGGAGAAACAGAGGCAAGCTCAGCAGGAGATCCAACAGAAGTCTGGCCGGCCTACAGAGCTGTCTGTATTGAGCGTAGCGAGCCAGAGTGATCTCGCCGAGCTTGCAGGCCGCCTGTCGGCCGCCTCCGCTACGCCGCCGCCTCCAGTCGCAGCCAAGCCGTTGTCCATCGACGATGAACGAACTGAACTGCTGAAGCGGATCACTCCGGTGCTATCTGCAATATGGCCGCCGGAAGCGCCGCTTACTGGGTTTGATCTGGACCTGAGCGCGAGCGCCATCACACTGGATGCTCGCTACCAGAGCGAGCGTGACCTGACACCAATCGCGCTTGGCTTGATAACAAAGCAGCTCCAGCAGCAGTTGACCTTGCCGGAGCTAACGCTCACCGCCCATCGCGCCGCTGTTCCGCCAAAGGCAAAGGTACCGCGCAAGTCCGCGGGACACTAACGTTATCCTTACTTTAGACGCTCCTGCAGCAGATGGTCGGACACGCGTATCGCATTCGCAATGATTGTGAGCGACGGATTGACCGCGCTCGCGGAGACGAAGCATGATGCATCGACCACATAAAGATTGTCGAGGTCATGCGCCTTGCAATGCGCATCGAGGACACTGCTCGCGGGATCGTTGCCCATGCGGCAGGTGCCGTTCTGGTGGCCGACACCTTCCAGCGGGATACGCTTCTTGAAGTACGCATGAAGCGGCACATGCGTCGTCGCGTGACCTGCTTTTTTCAAAACGTCCACCCAGCGGTCTTTGAGACGATCAAAGGACTCAACGTTGTTGGGCGTGTAGGAAAGCTGAATGCGATGCGGCGCGTTATCCGTGACGGTCTCCGACTCGTTCGTGCGGCCTGTGTCTCCAGATGGATGTGCGCCTACGAGACCTGGCTGCAGGCTCTCTACCGAGAGCGGCGTCGTGTTGTGCAGCGTGACACGGTTCTCCGGCGCGGGGAGATCTTCGGTGGTCAACCACCACGGGACCGCGTGGTGTTTCATTCCTTCAAGGACGAATCCGGGGGTGAGTGGTGGCGCATCTCCCTTCATCATCTCGAAGTGGAAGCTACCCACTGGCTGAACCTGCCCTAGCGGAAACGGATAGGCCGGATCGGTGTCCTTGAAATAGAAATCATTCGTACCCCAGGTCTTGGTGTACGAGTCTTCATTGCGCTCGGTAGAAAGTGCGAGCAGCGCATCGGCCTGGTGGTACATAAAGTTGCGCCCGACCTGGTCGGAGCTGTTGGCGAGCCCGGTTGGGTGCTTGTTGTTCGCGGATGCCAACAGAAGGACTGCGGAGTTGATAGCTCCCGCGCAAACGGCGAAGAATCCCGCGGTGTAGGTTGCGGTTTGTCCTGTTTTCGATGCTGAAGGAGCGTCGGTGTCTGCGGGATCAGCCGCACTGCCGTAGGGCTTGCCCGAGCCGGAGTGCAGTACCTCAACCCCGGTCACCGCTGTCCCGGTAGCATTGGTGATCAACCGAGTCACGCGTGAATTAGTCATGAGCGTGACGTTCGGCAGATGCATGATCTGGCGAATGCAGTTGATGTCCGCATCCGACTTGGCGTGAACGAGGCACGGATAGCCATCGCACGTATCGCAACGCACGCATTTGGAAGCAAGAGGGTTTGCCTCGTTACGCTTTAGGCCGAGAGGAATTGGGAATGTGTTGATGCCTAGCTTCCGGACGTCGTCCTCAATGCGCTGCATGCGAGGCTCGTTCGAGAATGCCGGATAGGGATATTTCTTCGAGTGAAAGGGTTCGCTGGGATCGAAGGAGGAACCAAAGCCGCCTGGCACGCTTGGCGCACTACCAAGATCGCCATGCACATGGAAGAGCTCTTCCGCCTTTGTGTAGTAAGGCTCCATGTCGGCATAGGAGATCGGCCACGCGGGGGATATGCCGCCTCTATGCTGAATCACGCCGAAGTCTTCGGCGCGCATGCGAAACATCGCGGCACCGTAAACTTTCGTCTGTCCGCCCACGTAGTAGGCCTGTTGCGGATGGAGGTCCTTCCCGTCCTTGTCTTGCCAGGTCTCCTTGGTGTGATAGCGATTGTCGAGGAAGACGGCCTGAGTGTCCCAGTTCAGCTTCTCCTGTGGCATGAATGGGCCGCGCTCAAGAATCAGGATGTTCCTACCGGCCTGCGCCAGGTGCAGAGCAAGCGTTCCGCCGCCAGCCCCCGTGCCAATGACAATCGCGTCGTACTGAATAGACATACTCCTAGGATGCAGGAGTGGGCGGAGTCTCCCGAAAACATCCACTTCTTTTCATCTATCAGTCGCCAGAAGCGATTGGGTGACGGTGAAGTGGAAAATGACAACGAAAAGGACAAGGGTAAGTCGGGTCAGGGTGCAGCTTCGCGCAGAGAATGCGGTCGGGGCCGTACGAGCGTAGATACGCCTCTGCCACTCCCATCATTCCGAACAGTGGAGCGATGAAGTAAACCCATCCTGAAGTCCAGAGATGTGCAAAGACCGCGGAGCCAACGGTACGTGCTGGATTGATGCTGAACCCGGAAACTGGAGCAAAAAGCAGGATATAGAAGGCAATCAAAATACCCACGCAGTAGCTCGTGTATCGGGCTAGGTGCGGGCGATTCGATGTAAAAAGCACAACTCCCATCAGCAGCGCCGCCATGAATAGTTCGGCACCAAAGGCTGCCGCTGTGCCGTACTTGCCCGGAATGGTAACGGCATAATCTACGCCTGGGTCGGAAAGACGTTTTCCGAGAACAAGCGACGAGACTCCAACTCCGAAGATGCCGCCAGCAAACTGGAACAATACATAAAACACCGCATCCCAGACGGCAATCTTCCGCAATCTCAGATAGGTGAGGGTGATGGCAGGATTGAAATGGGCCCCGGAACTCTTTCCCATCGGCGAGTGAATGATGAGGACCGCAGTCAATCCCATACCGATGCCCATGAAACCTCGACGCAGGATCGCACTAGGAAAAAAACGTGTGGCGGCATAGCCAGGGTGGAAGAGGATGACAGTACAGACGCACGCCGAGATCATGAAGATGGCGAGTTCCGCGCCCTCGTAGATGTACAGAGCCCAGTCTTGTGAAAACGCAGTCCAAGCCGTTCGATTAGTAACCGCTTGCGCATGGTCGTCGACAATCGGCAATCTGGCCCCCTGAAGTCCATCTCGAAGCCAAGCTAATTCGCCACCGAAACGGAAGAAACTGGCGGCATCGTCAGCCTATCACTGCTCTTCGAGGGCGCCGGTCGCTGGAAAGCAGCGGCATACGCCTCCATTGACGGGTTTTCACGCGACACCCTCAGTAAAGTGCCATACTTAGCACATCGTTGTTTCCAGCTCTGGCGAAAAAGCTACATCGCTGTCGTTCAGTTGGGTGTTTTCCGGAGCTATATGTCTGCACGCAGGACCGGCGCCTTCGCGGTCGCCCAAATTTCGGAACACTTCCACTCCCCAACTAGCATCTTCAAGCCGGCAGGAACACCGTCGCATTCTGTCTATACCCTGTCCCTTTTAGTGCTGAGCATTACCCTCGCCATTTTCCTGGTGGTTGCCGGCCTGTTGTTGTTTGCACTGATCAGGTACCGCCATCGTCCATCGCATCCTGAGGCCTCCCAGGAACCGGCACAGATTTACGGCAGCAACCAAATCGAACTTTCGTGGACTGTCATCCCAATCCTGATTGTTGTCATGCTCTTCCTCGCCACAGCACGCGTCCTGTATTCGACCGAGCATGCCACGAAACCACCGAAAGCCTTGGACGTTACCGTCATTGGGCACCAATTCTGGTGGGAGTATCGCTATCCCGCCTCCGGCGTCGTTGTCGCCAATGAACTGCACGTTCCGGTCTCCGATCCGAAACAACCTGAGCCGACCTACCTGACGATGACATCGGCCGACACCGACCATAGTTTCTGGGTGCCTCGGCTTGCGGGGAAGAAGGACCTGATCCCCAACAAGGTCAATGTAATGTGGATTGACCCAGAGGTAGCCGATCTTTACTTAGGTCAGTGCGCACAATACTGCGGAGCACAGCATGCAAAGATGCTCATCCGCGTGTACGCGCAGAGCCCGGCGGACTTCGCTGCCTGGCTCGCGCATCAGCAGCAACCCGCAATACAGGATCCTGCTGCAGCTGAGGGACGCGCGGTTTTTGAGAACAATGCCTGCATCAGTTGTCACACAATCAGCGGCACCGTTGCGACCGGACGGTTCGGCCCCAATCTGACGCACCTTGCAAGTCGCGACACCATTGCCTCCGGTGCTGTGCCGAACACACCCGCGAACCTCCGCAGCTTCGTAGACAACCCGGATCATTTCAAGCCCGGCGCTCTCATGCCGCCGATGCACCTCAACGACCATGATCTCAACGCTGTTACGCAGTACCTCACGACATTGAAGTAGAGGCAAAAGCCATGGCAACGCAGAGCCCGACCTCAGAAAATCCGATCACGGCAGTCCTGGACGAGACCTTGGAACCTTCAGGACCCGGTCTGTGGCTCGAAGTGCTGCACGGCTGGGTCACAACAGTCGACCACAAACGGATTGGGCTGATGTACATCGGCTATGCCCTGCTATTCCTCGTGATTGCCGGCTTTGAAGCCCTGCTGATGCGAGTACAACTCGCCGTTCCAAACAACACCTTCGTTTCGCCGCAAGCGTTCAATCGCCTCTTCACCATGCATGGCACCACAATGGTCTTCTTTGTCGGCATGCCCATCCTCTTCGGCTTCGGCAATTACCTTATTCCGCTGATGATCGGTGCACGCGACATGGCGTTTCCCAGGCTCAACGCTTTCAGCTTTTGGATATCAGCCTTTGGCGGTTTGCTACTGTACTTCAGTTTTCTCGGTGGCGATGGTCTCTACGGCGCAGGCACAGCTCCCGATGTGGGCTGGTTCGCCTACGCCCCACTCACCGCCAAGGCATTCTCTCCTGGCCACAGCACGGATTATTGGACTCTATCGATTCTGCTGAGCGGTATCGGCTCCGTCGGCGTTGCGCTTAACATCGTCGCAACCACTATCTGTATGCGCTGCCCTGGCATGAAGCTCACACGCATGCCCTTGCTGGTCTGGCTCTACTTCATCGACGCCTGCATGGTCCTCGTCGTCGTCAGCCCGTTGACCGCCGCCCAGATCATGCTGATGCTGGACCGTTACCTGGGCTCGCATTTCTTCGACACGCAGGCAGGAGGCTCCGCAGTGCTGTGGATGCACTTCTTCTGGATCTTCGGTCATCCCGAAGTCTACGTTCTTGTGCTGCCTGCGTTTGCGTTCGCCAATGAGATCATCCCAGTCTTTTCGCGCAAGGCCATCTTCGGCTATCCAGCGATGGTGGCGGCGACCGTGGCCATCGGCTTCATCAGCCTCAGCGTGTGGGCGCACCATATGTTCACGGTCGGGCTTGGAGCTGGAGCCAACACGTTCTTCACGTTGGCCACCATGATTATTGCGGTCCCCACAGGCATCAAAATCTTCAACTGGCTGGCGACGCTCTGGGGCGGCAAGATCCACTTCACCGCGGCCATGATGTTCGCCGTCGGTTTCCTGTTTCAATTCCTGATTGCGGGCCTGACGGGCATCATGCTGTCCGCCGCGCCGTTCGACTGGCAGCTTGGGAATTCCTACTTCGTGGTCGCGCACTTTCACTATGTGCTCGTCGGCGCGATCCTCTTCATGATCTTCTCCGCGTTCTACTACTGGTATCCGAAGATGAGCGGGCGGATGTTGAACGAGAAGCTCGGCAAGTGGCACTTCTGGATCTTCCTGATCGGCTTCCATCTGACATTCGACTTTATGCACATACCCGGCATGATGGGCATGCCGCGCCGTGTCTATACCTACGAAGCCGACCGCGGATGGGCGATCTGGAACATGATCGTTTCGAGTGGAGCGATCTTTCAGGCGATCGGGACACTGCTCTTCGTCTACAACCTCGTTTGGTCCTATTTCAAAGGGCCGGATGCAGGTCCTGACCCCTGGGATGCGTGGACACTTGAATGGGCAACAAGTTCTCCGCCTGCCACCTATAACTTCGCTGTCATTCCCAGCGTTGAAAGCCGGCGGCCACTGTGGGATTTGAAGCATCCCGAAGACCCCGACAGCAACTATGAGATGTAACGCGAAGAGGAAAGGAGGACACAGATGAGTGAGGTGACAGCAACACCGGGGTTTATTCCTCACATGCTGCGCGATACCGACGACCGGTGGACGCTGCCGTCGCGTGGCGTTGTGGGCATCGTTTGCCTCATCCTCGCCGAAGCTTCGCTCTTCATCATCTTTGTTGTCGCTTATGTCTTCTATCTCGGCAAGAGCCTTACAGGACCCACGCCGCACGATGTTCTTGAACTTCCCATCTTCACGACGATCTGCCTGCTTTCCAGCAGCCTAACCGTTCACTTTGCCGTGGAGACACTGCACAAAGGCAAGCGTGCAGCTTGTTCTCTCTGGCTCGCGGCGACTGTTCTGCTCGGCACAATCTTTCTGGCGGGCACTGCGCAGGAGTGGTATCGGCTGATCGTGCACGACGGTCTGACCATCCGGACGAATCTATTCGGCACCACGTTCTACTCGCTGGTTGGCCTGCACGCCACGCACGTAGTCATCGGCCTTTTTATGCTCTCGCTCGCGCTGCTCTTTTCGTTGCGCGGTCAGATGACCCATGAGCATTCCGAGAAGCTCAAGGTGCTGTCGTTCTACTGGCACTTCGTCGACGCCGTGTGGGTCATCGTCTTCCTCGTCGTATACGTTTTCGGTCGATGAAGTCAGCCTAAAGAAAGGAGCACTCTTTGCAAAGCGATAAGAGAACCGACGATGTTCAGGAACTTCAGCTTCCGGCCCCTACCGTTTGGCCGATGGTGCTGGCCCTCGGCATCGCGCTCCTTTTTACCAGCATGGTGACGAACGCTGCCATTGGCATTCTCGGACTCATACTTCTGCTGATGGGTGCGATCGGTTGGTTCCGCGAGGTGCTTCCGCACGAAGTGCATGACACCGTAAAGATTCAGGCGGAAGATATTCGCATCGTCAGCACAAGGACCATGCAAGAACGGCTGCCGACCAGCGAGATGCATCGCAAGATGCTCCCCGTGCAGACTTTCAATATCATGGCCGGGGTGAAAGGCGGCCTCGCCGGGGGCGCGGCCATGACGATACCCGCAGCACTGTATGGCCTGCTGAAATATCACAGCATATGGTACGCGATGAATCTGCTCGCAGCCGGGGGCTTCGTGAGTTGGGCAGGCGCGAGCAACGCTTTCCTCAGTGAATTCCACTTGCAGGGATTGCTGGCAGCGCTCGCCATTCATGCCGTCACGTCGGTGCTGGTCGGGCTTCTCTATGGGGCGGTGCTACCCATGTTCCCCAAGCTCCCAATCCTTACCGCGGGAATTCTCGTGCCCCTGTTCTTCACCGGTCTCTTGTATTCCGCAATTGGGATAGTCAGTCCGATCCTGAATGAGCGGATTGACTGGTTCTGGTTCGTTGCCTCGCAAATAGCGTTTGGTCTGGTCTGCGGCTTTGTCGTCAACCTCCATGAACGAGTTCGCACACCCCAGTTCCGTTCTCTACCGTTTGCTCTACGCGCAGGAATACACGGCGACGCGCTTGAGCGGCGTTCCGACGACACCGCAGAGGATGACTCCGAATGAAGCTACGAATCTGTATTGTCGGGCTTGCGTGGACTGCGCTTCTCGGTGTGGCTGGCTGCCGCAATCCGCCCGGCCAGCCGCAGCACACCAAAGAGACTAAGCGACCTGATGAGGTGCTCGACTTCCCAACTCTCTACGCACAGAACTGCGCCGGATGCCATGGCGATCAGGGGAGGCGCGGTGCAGCGATCTCTCTAGCGAACCCCGTGTATCTCAGCGTCGCTGGACTCAGTAATATCAAACGGGTCGCCGCCAACGGTGTCCCGGGAACGATGATGCCGCCTTTCGCTATAAGCGCGGGGGGCTTGCTGACGGACCAGCAGATCCAAATCATCTCGCAGGGCATGATCGATACCTGGAGCAAGCCCTCGGCACACGGCGATGGAGGTGCTCCTCCTTATGCCGCGACCGCCGCAGGTAACGCAAGCCAAGGCCAGACTGCCTTCGCCTCTCGCTGTGCGAGTTGTCACGGTGCCGACAGCAAACAGCACACAGGCTCCCTTGTCGATCCTGCTTACCTTTCCCTCATCAGCGATCAGGGGCTGCGGAGCATCGTGATCGCCGGAGAACTCGAACAGGGCATGCCCGACTGGCATTCGTACCCGGCGGGTGCACTCACTGACGCCGAGATGACCGATATCGTTGCGTGGCTTGCGTCAAAGCGCATCGCCACGCCCGGTCAACCGTACCAGAAGAACCCGTAGGCATTACTTGAAGACCGAGGCACAACCCGCATGAGTGAGTTTCTCCAACATCCCGGCGAATCCCAGAACGATACCCTCTCACCCGAGGGCAAGGCTGCCGCACACACGCGTCGGGCGTTTCTCTTCAAGCTCGCCGTTGGTCTAAACGTCGCAGTGGGAGCGGTGCTCGCCGTGCCGTTGATCGGCTACCTGCTGGGACCAGCTATGAAGAAAGACAAAGACACGGGCGCGTGGGTCAACCTGGGCCCGCTGAAAGATTTCCCCGAAGGCGAAACCCGGCTCGCAGATTTCATCAGTCCAGTAAAGGCGCTTGGCGACGGGCAGACTGCGAAGCTGGCCTGCTGGGTGAGGCGCATCTCGGGGGAGCAGTTCCAGGTCTTTGCTCTAAACTGCGCGCATCTCGGCTGCCCGGTCCACTGGTTCGCGCAATCAAAGCTTTTCCTGTGCCCCTGTCACGGCGGCACGTACTACGAAACCGGTCAGCGGGCTTCCGGTCCGCCGGAGCGCGGTCTCTTCGAATACAAGTACAAGGTTGTCGGTGAGTCACTCGTCATCCACGCCGGGGATATGCCGACGCTCGCTACGCGGGCGTCCTGCGGCGAGAAACCGCTTGTGAACATCGCGCCCGCCACCGCAGATGCGAGGTCTTCATGGCAAGCCTGAAGCAGCGCGGAGTGGAAGCCGGAATGAAGGGCTATCGGTGGCTCGAACACCGTCTCGGCCTCATCAAGCCGCTCACCGAAGCCGCGGAGCATCCCACGCCTGCCAGCAGCGCGAGCTGGTGGTATGTCTTCGGTAGTGCGGCGACCGTGTTGCTGATGCTACAGGTGATGACCGGCATTCTGCTGGCGCTTGTCTATAGCCCGACGGCGAACGACGCTTACGGAAGCCTGCTGATCCTGAACCACAATATTCCGCTTGGTTGGTATCTGCGTGCCATCCACGGCTGGGGTTCGGATTTCATGATCGCTATCGTGCTCATCCACATGGCGCAGGTCTTCCTCTTCGGAGCGTATAAATTTCCACGCGAACTTACATGGATCGTGGGCGTGGGCCTTTTGCTTCTCACGCTGGGCATGGCCTTTACGGGACAAGTCATGCGCTTCGATCAGGACGCTTACTGGGGGCTGGGCATTGGCGCGTCCATTGCGAGTCGTGTGCCACTCATCGGAGCACCACTGGTGCATTTAGTTCTCGGCGGTCCGATCATCGGCGGCCCGACCCTCTCTCGATTCTTTACGCTCCATGTCTTCATCATTCCCGGCCTTCTGCTCGCCGGGGTCGGCGTGCATATCTGGATGGTGCTCTTCCACGGCGTCAGTGAGTGGCCCATGCCCGGCCGTCTCGTCCGCAAAGCCACCTACGAGCGGGAATACAAGGAACTGACCCACAAGACTGGCATCCCTTTCGTTCCGGATGCCGCTTGGAAAGATGCCGTCTTTGCCGCTGCCATCCTGCTCTCCGTCATGGCCTGCGCCTTTTATTTCGGACCCATCGGACCGGGTGGACCGCCCGATCCCACCATCATTCAGACCGCGCCCAAACCTGATTTTGCCTTCCTCTGGATCTATTCGGTTCTCGCCTTTCTTCCACCGTCCATTGAGACGCCTGTCATCCTTGTCGCTCCTGTTCTGGGCATCGCTGCCATGCTGTTACTGCCACTTTTCGCCGGCCAGGGCGAGCGCCACTGGAGCCGCCGGCCTGTCGCCGTACTCATGGTGGCGATCATTGCCGTGACGCTTGGCGTGTTCACGCGACTGGGCACATATACGCCGTGGAGTCCCATCATGGACGCCTGGACAAGCGACGCCGTTCCGCCCAAATATCTGCAGGGTCGCACGCCACTTCAACATCAGGGAGCTCTCGTGTTGCAGGACAAGCAATGCCGCAACTGCCACTCTCTCGCTGGCGCGGGTGGTCTTCGCGGTCCGGCACTCGACTCCGTCGCAACCCGCATGACAGACGACCAAATCATCCGCCAGGTTCTGCAGGGCGGCGGCAATATGCCAGCCTATGGCAATGCGCTCAATCCCTCCGAAACCAAGGCTCTCGTCAGCTTTCTGACAACACTGCGTGGAAACGATCTCCCGCCCGCCATCGACCCGGCAAAGAGCCTGACGAACGCGAGCGAACTACAAGTCCCGCAAGCCACATTGGCCACATCAGGCACGAGACCCTGATCGTGTCCGATGCCGTCAGCAAAGTCTTCGCGGAGTGGAGCGTTCCGTATCCGCTCACTCTTTCGATCCTCTTGACGGCTTGCATTTACCTGCGCGGTTGGTTTGCACTACGAAAGACACGCCGCGCCCAGTTCCATGGCGTTCGCCTCACGTCGTTCTTAGGCGGTTTGGCGATTCTCTGGCTCGCTATCGGTTCTCCGATGGATGGCTTTGCCGATGCTCTCCTCAGCGCTCACATGATCGAGCATTTGCTCTTGATGTCCGCAGTCCCTCCACTAATCCTATGCGGACTTCCAGCAGCTCCGCTCCTGCGCGGCCTGCCTCGCACCATCGTTCGCTACGTCATCTCGCCGTTCCTCCGGATGCCGCCTGCCCGCCGCCTCGGCCATTGGCTTACACAGCCTCTTGTCGCATGGCTCCTGATGAACATTACGTTTCTCGCATGGCACATTCCCACTGCCTATGACTTCGCGCTCGAACATGAAAACTGGCACGTCTTCGAGCACCTCTGCTTTCTAGGTTCCTCGTTGTTGTTCTGGTGGTGTCTTCTGCGGCCCTGGCCGGCGTCCAGAAAACAGCTAGGCTGGGGAATGCTTGTCTTTCTCGTCTCTGCCGATGTTGTGAACACGATGCTTTCGGCGATGCTCGCCTTCTGCGACCGTCCGGTCTACACGTTCTATCTCTACCATCCCGCGGGCTTTGGCCTGCCGCCGCTCGAAGATCAAGTTCTCGGTGCCGTTGTCATGTGGGTGTTGGGATCGTTTGCGTTTCTTGCTCCAGCCGTCGTGGTGACCATCCGCCTCTTGAGTTTTAATCGACTCGATTCGCAGGCGCTTCGATAGAAGCCGCGACACGTCTCTTATTCCAGTCAATTGTCTCGATCTTTGTTCTGTTCGGCATCCTACACAGTAGAGGTATTCCAATTGCAAACCGTCGGTGGCAAGGAAGCGTTCGGCAAGCCAGGTATTGAGCCCCGGTGGACACACAGCAATAAGACAGGCGCGGGGACCGCCTATTCGGCCTCCAGTCACCTATGGTTCACATTGTGGGAGGGTATCGTCACGGAGCTCTACTATCCCACGGTCGACAGGCCGCAGCTCCGCGACCTTCAATTTCTCGTGACCGACGGAAAGACATTCTTTCACGAAGAAAAGCGCGACCTGACCCACGCAATGGAACGGATCGGAGATCACGTCCTTGGCTACCGTTGCGTCAATTCTGCGCCCGACGACACCTATACCCTTACAAAGGACATCATTTCGGATCCCCATGCCCCAACTCTCCTCATGCGGGTGCGTTTGAGCGCGAAAGACAAGGCCCTTCTCTCGACTCTAAAGCTCTTTGCGCTATGCGCTCCGCATCTGGAAATCGGCGGCGCAAATAACAGCGGGTACATCGTTCAGGCCAGTGGACAGCGCATTCTGATGGCCAAAAAAGATGACAAATGGATGGCGCTCGCAGCGACGGTTCCTTTCTCCCGCATGTCCTGCGGTTACGTCGGTCAAAGCGACGGCTGGACTGACCTGCATGAAAACTTCATCATGGATTGGGAGTTCGATTGCGCCAGCGACGGCAACATCGCACTTACCGGCGAACTGGATCTCACCAAAGGTCATGAATTCACGTTGGGTCTCGCTTTCGGCAACAGCGAGCACCGCGCCATCTCCAACCTTCTACAGTCGCTTGGAGTGCCGTTTAAAGAACATCTTGCGACCTACAAGGAGCAATGGAAGGGGACGACCACGCACATGAAGTCCCTCAAGGGGGCGTCGTTCGACAAAGGCAATCTCTACAACAGCAGCTACGCACTACTACTTGCGCACGAGGACAAAGCATTCGCCGGTGCTCTCATCGCCTCTCTTGCCATACCGTGGGGAGAGGCAAAGTCCGACACGGACGCCGGTGGCTATCATCTCGTTTGGACACGCGATATGGTCAACAGCGCCTCTGCTCTCCTGGCGGCTGGCGATACTGCGACCCCCCTTCGCGCGCTTATCTTTCTAGCTGTTTCTCAACATCCGGACGGGGGCTTCGCGCAGAATTTCTGGGTGAATGGCGCGGCCTATTGGAGTGGTATTCAACTTGATGAAACTGCGTTCCCGATCATGCTTGCATGGCGGCTTCACTGCGAGAAAGGCCTTGCTGATTTCGATCCGGAGCCGCTGGTCCGCAAGAGCGCCGAGTACCTCATTCGCAACGGTCCGGTTACTCAGCAGGAGCGGTGGGAAGAAGCTTCCGGTTACTCTCCATCGACATTAGCTTCCAACATTGCCGGGCTCATCTGCGCTACGCTTTTCCTGCGCGCCTGCGGAGACACGGAAGGCGCAGTCTTTGCAGAAGAATATGCCGACTATCTTGAGGCGCATATTGAGGCTTGGACGACAACAACCACTGGAGAGCTGCTCGAAGGAACATCAACTTACTACATGAGAATTCTTCCAGAGAAAGTTGGCGACGAACATCCGGCAGAGGATAAAGAAACACGCATCCTCCATATCGCCAATCATGCGGATAGCGAACAAAGTGACTTCCCGGCGCGCAACGTGGTGGATGGCGGATTCCTTGAGCTGGTCCGTTATGGGATCAGAAAGTCCGACGATCCCCTCATTCTCGCAACGATCGCTGTTATCGATGCCGTTCTGAAAGTCGACACCCCGGCTGGCCCGACGTGGCATCGCTATAACCATGACGGCTATGGCCAGCAGGAAGACGGGCAGCCGTTTACGTCCCACGGAGTAGGTCGCGTATGGTCATTGCTTTCAGGCGAACGGGGTCACTATGAACTCGCCGCAGGCAAAAGTCCCGAGACCTGCATCCGCGCTATGGAAGGACTCGCCTCGAAAACGGGTCTCCTTCCCGAGCAATCGTGGGACGAGGCAGATCGACCGGGCATGTATATGTGGCTGGGGCTTCCGACCGGGTCTGCGATGCCTCTCATGTGGGCCCACGCGGAGTACGTCAAGTTACTCCGCTCCTCCCATGACGGCAGAGTCTACGATTCCATTCCGGAAGTTGCCGAACGCTACCTCGGCAAACGTGGCAAGCGAAGGCAGCTCGAAGTCTGGAAACCTAACCGGCATGTGCGCTTCATGCGACCGGGCGAGGTTTTGCGGGTGCATGGTGACGAGCCATTTACGCTGCACTGGTCTGCCAACGGATGGGAAACCACGAACGACACTGAATCCAGGCGCAACTCACTCGGAATCGACTACGTTGACCTAGCAGAAGTCGTTGCCGTCGAAGGAGTCCGCATCCAGTTCACCTTCCGATGGGGCGTGGAGGAACGGTGGGAAGGACGGGATTTCCTGGTCACCGTGGGCGCCGGCCAGAACAAGGAACAAATCTAGTAACGAACGCCGTCCCCGCTTAAGGTTTCACCCGCCGTTTGCTCCAGGTTGAACGGAAGCGCGTGGGCGGGGACCTGTGGGCATGCCGGAAAGAGCCCCGGAAGCGAGGCAAGAGTTGCAGTGAAGAAACATCACCACAGTTGTTATGCCATTTCGAGACATCTTTAGAGGAGACGCCTAACCCCGATTGGCTGCTGCCGCAGCTTCGACTCTGTCTTGCTCTTCTAACTCGTCGTCTTCTTCTTCCATTGTGGCAGACTCATTCAAAGGCGCGCCCAATTGGTTCTCATAGTCGGTGGCAAGATCGATCTGCTTGACCTCGTCGGATTCCAGAACTCCGGGCACTGCACTCCTGTCCGCAACGGGCGCGGGAACGCTCAACCTATTTACGAGCGGGTAAATCTGGCTCTTCATCATGTCTTCTCCTGTGCCTTGAACTTTTGCTGCAAGTCCAAACACGTCCAATGGTCAAGTGTGAGCGCTTTAGACTCCTTAAGCTGTCTCCTATTGCACAGCGATTCGAGATGGCTAGAGGGCAAGATAGGCTTAGCGATCACGCATTTCGATCGCCGGGGAAGGTGGGGAGCGTAGATGCAAGCGGCTATCTTTCGTCAGTCCGCTAAGGATGCGAAGCCGTACCTCAGCATCGAAGATGTTCCGCGCCCAAGCATGCTTCCGGGGCACTCTCTTTTGCGCATGATCGCTTGTGGTGTATGCCGGACTGACTTGCACATCGTGACTGGAGAGTTGCCCGCATTGAGGGCGCAGCTGATCCCCGGCCATCAGATCGTCGGCGAAGTCGTCGACGGTGCAGCACCAAACTTCCCCATTGGAATGCGTGTAGGGGTCTCCTGGATGGGTGGAGTGGACGGTACTTGTTGGTACTGCATGCATGGCGTG
The DNA here is from genome assembly GCA_965277575.1 of Edaphobacter sp. Classification (GTDB taxonomy): domain Bacteria; phylum Acidobacteriota; class Terriglobia; order Terriglobales; family Acidobacteriaceae; genus Edaphobacter. The sequence goes on along the minus strand of CBDIDK010000002.1, from coordinate 76,716 downwards.
GAAAATCTTTGTGACCAGCCAGTCTTCACCGGATACACAGTCGATGGAGGGTACGCAGAGTTTGTTCTTGTACGCACCGACTTCCTGCTGCCCCTCCCTGTTGGCTTGGACGATACCGCAGCAGCGCCGCTTTTGTGCGCCGGGATTATTGGCTTTCGCAGCCTTCGTGTGGCGGGAGTTCAACCTGGAGAAAAAGTAGGACTTTACGGCTTCGGTAGCTCCGCGAGCCTGGCAATTCAGGTGTTGCACTCTTGGAACTGCGAGGTATATGTTTTGTCTCGTGGCCAGGGCAATCGTGACCGCGCCGCCGCTTTAAATGCGACCTGGGTGGGGAAAGACGGAGATAAGCCACCCGTCGCCCTGGATCGTGCGATTACCTTCGCTCCGAGCGGAGAAGTTGTGATCGCAGCGCTGAGCGCGCTTCGCAAAGGTGGCGTTGTAGCCGTTAACGCCATTCATATGGCCCAAATTCCGGCGTTCGACTACGACAGCCTACTCTGGGGCGAGCGACAGATTCGCAGCGTTGCCAACATGACCCGGGCCGATGCCCGCGACTTTCTTGAAATTGCACATACGCTCGGCATACGACCGAAGACAACTGTACTGAAGTTGGAACAGGCGAATGAAGCGCTGGCAATGCTTAGCAAAGATCGTGACGATAGCTCGATTGTCCTTGTTCCATAGTCAAGCTTGAGTCAATTGTGAAGAAGGGCGGATGGATTGACCCCAACTCGGGCGCTAGCCCATGCACACCACACAGAACCCGGTAGACCATCTCCTCTCGGTCCGACTTTTTGCGAGAAGGGCACGAACTTCAGCCTGTACTCAGCAAATGCCACCATGGTTGAACTTCTCCTCTTCAATCGAGTTGATGATGTAGCACCGTCGAGGACCATTACGTTCGACGGTGAGCACAATCGCACGTCGCACTATTGGCACATGCTGGTTTTCGGAATCACACCGGGGCAGCTGTACGGCTTTCGAGTTCACGGTCCTGACGATCCGGCGGCGGGTCACCGCTTCGATAGCCAAAAGGTCTTGCTCGATCCCTATGGCCGCAGCGTGGCCGTTGGGAAAAACTACAGCCGTGCTGCGGGCTGCGCGCCTGGAGACACGGCTGCAACTTGCATGAAGAGTGTTGTCGTCGATCCGAGCCGCTTTGATTGGGAAGATGACGTTCCTCTTAATCACTCGTTTCGGCAGACTGTGATCTACGAAATGCATGTTGCGGGTTTCACTCGGAACCCGAATTCAGGAGTCGCGGAAAACAAGCGCGGTACATTCCTGGGGGTGGTGGAGAAAATTCCTTATCTCCAGCAGCTTGGCGTGACCGCTGTTGAACTGCTGCCCGTATTCCAATTCGATCCGCAGGATACGCCCCACGGTCTCGAAAATTACTGGGGCTATGATCCGGTCTCGTTCTTCGCTCCACATCTCGCGTATGGCACAGACAGCGACCCCCTGCGCTGCATGGACGAGTTCAGAACGATGGTCAAAGCCTTTCACAAGGCAGGAATCGAGGTCATCCTCGACGTGGTTTATAACCATACATCGGAGGGAAACGAGAGCGGTCCGACCGTCTGCTTTCGCGGAATTGAGAACAGCGTCTACTACATCCTCAACCACGACAAAGCCGGCTACGCCAACTTCACCGGTTCCGGTAACACCCTGAAGGCGAACCAGTCTGTGGTCAAGCGTCTTATCCTCGACAGCCTGGCCTACTGGGTCTCCGAGATGCACGTCGATGGGTTCCGGTTCGACCTGGCCTCAGTCTTTTCAAGGAACGAAGCCGGCGAGCCGATGGTCAACGCACCCATCATTTGGGAGATTGATTCACACCCCGCACTCGCGGGCACAAAGCTCATTGCGGAGGCCTGGGACGAAGGCGGCCTCTATCAGGTTGGCAGTTTTGGGCCCGATAAGTGGAAGGAATGGAATGGACAATTCAGGGATGACATACGAGCTTTCGTAAGGGGCGAGCAAGGGACGGTCGTGAAACTAAGAGAGCGGATCACGGGGAGTCTTGACCTCTACGGGGTTGGGGACCGGCCCACGGGTCAAAGCATCAATTTTGTGACCTGTCATGACGGTTTCACCGTCAACGATCTTGTGTCGTATGACTCGAAGCATAATGAAGCCAATCGCGAAAACAATCGTGATGGGACGGACGTCAACCATAGCTGGAATTGTGGAACCGAGGGGCCAAGCGAGGATCAGGCTGTGTCGCTCCTCCGGTCGCGGCAGATTAAGAACCTGCTTACTCTTACGCTGCTTTCGGCAGGAACGCCCATGCTGCTGATGGGCGATGAAGGACGCCGTACGCAAGGGGGGAACAACAATGCCTACTGCCAAAATAACGAAACGAGTTGGCTGGACTGGACTCTGAATGGTCGCAACGAGGAGTTGCGACGCTTCGTTGCATGTCTGATTCGGTTGCGTTTTGGATCTGAAGTCTCAAGAGATAGTGGACGCCTTAGCCTGGAGCAGTATGAGGTTGAAGCGCATTACGAGTGGCATGGAATCGAGCTCGGAAAGCCCGACTGGAAAGATGATTCCCACGCGATTGCCTTCACGTTTCATACAGCCTCGCTGAAGGGCTTGCTCTACGTCGCCGTCAATTCCTTTTGGGGACCACTCTCATTCTCCTTGCCCGCAAGCGGGGCCGCAGGCCCACTTGGCTGGCAGCGTCTCGTCGACACATCGCTCGCGTCACCCAACGACATTGTTGAATCCGAAAGTGGGGTTATGGTCACGGAAGATCGGTATCTCGTCAACCCCCGCTCGTTGGTGGTTCTCCAGACAAGCTTGAGCTAGGCACCTGCGGACGCCCGGATGCGAATGTCTCGCAAACCTACTCAATGAGGTGAGCAAAAGAATACAGCCTCATATTGGCCCGCGAGATAGGGTTGAGTACACCGGTTCTGTTCGGGATGTCCCCGATCCAGACAGTAATTCAGCCGCGACTTTGGAGACAAACGATGTCTGACGAACCCATGGCATCCCATTGCGGCGTCGTCGTCTCTATAAGGGGCAGTGTCGTCGACGCACAATTCTCCGGCCAACTGCCGTCAGTGTTTTCTATTCTGCGCTGTGGCACAAAGGAAGCAATCGTCATCGAAGTGATGGAGCAGATCGATCAAGATCGAGTACGGGGCATCGCGCTTACAGCGACCCAGGGACTCGCGCGTGGGATGACGGTGAGGGATACTGGCAAACCTCTGGAGGCTCCGGTAGGCAAGACCATCATTTCTCGTATGTTCGACGTGTTCGGCCACGCGATCGACCGCCAGCCTGAGCCTGCGAACGCCGAGTGGCGGAGTGTGCATCGGGCTCCGCCCCAGCTGTCGGATCGTCTGACGAAATCCGAGGTATTCCAGACCGGGATCAAGGCAATCGACGTGCTGGTGCCGCTTGAGCGTGGAGGCAAGGCAGGGCTCTTTGGAGGTGCCGGGGTAGGAAAGACCGTGCTGCTCACCGAGATGATCCACAACATGATCGGGCACCAGAAAGGGATGAGCATCTTCTGCGGCATCGGCGAGCGCTGTCGTGAAGGAGAAGAGCTTTACAGCGGCATGAAGGATGCCGGCGTGCTGAAAGATATGGTGATGGTCTATGGTCAGATGAACGAGCCTCCCGGCGCTCGCTTCCGCGTGGGCCACGCTGCGTTGACCATGGCCGAATATTTCCGAGACGACGAGCATCGCGACGTACTCTTTTTGGTGGACAACATCTTCCGCTTCCTTCAAGCGGGTATGGAAGTCTCTGGCCTACTTGGGCAGATGCCATCGAGGCTCGGGTATCAATCCACCATGGGCACAGAGTTGTCCGGCCTGGAAGAGCGCATCGCCAACACACACGCCGGCGCCATCACTTCGATTCAAGCTGTGTATGTGCCTGCGGACGACCTGACCGATCCCGCGGCGGAGCACGTCTTTGGGCACCTTTCGGCATCGCTTGTGCTGTCACGAAAGCGGGCAAGCGAGGGATTGTATCCAGCGATCGACCTGCTGCAATCGAACTCTGCCATGGCGACATCCGCCATCGTAGGCGAACGCCACTACGGGGTCGCCCAGCAAATTCGCAAGACCCTCGCCGAATACGAAGCGCTGAAAGATATCGTGGCGATGCTGGGTTTGGACCAGCTCTCCCCGGCAGACCGCCTAACGGTTGGAAGAGCGCGGCGGCTCGAACGCTTTCTCACGCAACCGTTCTTCGCAACGGAGCAGTTTAGCGGCTTGAAGGGAAAGCAGGTGAGCCTGGAAGATGCGCTCGATGGGTGCGAACGTATTCTGCGGGATGAGTTCAAGGATGTTCCCGAGAGTGCGCTCTACATGATCGGAGCCATCAGCGAAGCAAAGCAAGCGCCCCCCCAAAAGAAGCAGGACGGTAAAGCCGCTCCCACTTCGATGCCGCCGCCAGCCGCCCCTGCGGGGTCCGCCCATGCAGCTTAAGGTGCTTCTCCCCTCCGGAATCTTCTTCGAGAGCGATAACGTGGAACGAATCGTGGCTGAGACGCGCTCAGGCTCTTTCGGCATTCTGCCACATCGGCGTGACTGTGTTGCGGCACTTGCGCCGGGGATACTGACCTACCAGGAGGCAAATGGTTCACCGGCCTATCTAGCCGTTGATGAAGGCGCCCTCGCAAAGGTCGGGATGAAAGTGCTGATTTCGGTGCGGCGAGCGATTCGAGGTACCGATCTGGGCCAACTGCACGACGAGGTCAAGCGGCAGTTCCTGACTCTGAACAATGAGGAGCGGCAAGTTCGAGACGCCCTCCACAAGTTGGAGAGCACGTTTGCCGGCAAACTTGCGGAGTTCGCTCATGAGCGATAACGAGATCGTGCCACCCAGCATTGCCCCGGGCAAAGAGGATCTCTTCGCCGGGCAAATCGGTGCCAAAGCTGCGAGAAAGCAGCGGGCGTTGCGTGTAGGGGATCAAGGCGTCTGGTTTGGTCTCGGAATGTCAGGACTCATCGGCTGGTCCGTCGCGGTACCGACGGTATTGGGCGCGGCCCTCGGCGTCTGGCTCGATGATCGACACCCGCAGAAGTTTTCCTGGACGCTCACCCTCCTGTTCGCAGGTCTGATTATTGGCTGCTTTAACGCTTGGCATTGGGTCGCACAGCAAGATGCAGCCATGCGAGAGGAGAACACCGATGAGTGAGACGCTAAAAGTCAGCGGCGCTATACTCGGGGGCCTCGCTTTGGGTGCCTTCTTCTTCGTCGGGCTGTGGTGGACCGTGCGAAGAGGAGTAGCTTCGGCGCATCCAGCGGTTTTATTTCTCGGCAGCATGATTTTTCGGACGCTGGTAGTTATGTTGGGGTTCTATTGTTTAGGCCGCGGCGACTGGCGGAATGTGGCCGGTAGTCTCGCGGGATTTGTAGCGGCCCGGTTTATCGTCACACGCAACGCGCCTTCTTTCGCTCATGCGAAGCTGGACATTCCTGTGGAAGGTGCACCATGAATCTCACTTCCGATCAGGTCATCTTCTGGCAGCACGGCTTTTTCAAGCTGAACGAGACCATCTTGACGACTTGGGCCATGATGCTGCTGATGGCATTCGGTGCGATGCTCATCACGCGCCATCTTGCAACGGAAGGTAAGATCTCTCGCTGGCAGGGCGCGCTTGAAATCATCATCACGACGCTGGAATCCCAGATCAAGGAAGTGGGTCTGCCAGATGCACGCAAATACCTAGCGTTTCTGGGGACGTTGTTTGTCTTCGTAGCCACGTGCGCGCTTTGTGTGATCCTCCCCGGCTACAAGCCGCCGACCGGCTCCCTCTCGACTACCGCGGCGCTCGCGCTCTGTGTCTTTCTCGCCGTGCCGCTTTATGGAATCCGCGAGCAGGGCCTGGGTGGCTATCTGAAGACGTACACGCAGCCGACGATCATCATGCTGCCGTTCAACATCATCAGTGAGCTGTCACGGACCTTGGCCCTGGCGGTGCGCCTCTTCGGCAACATGATGAGCGGCGTGATGATCGTCGGCATTCTGCTCACGATCACCCCCTTCATCTTCCCCATCGTCATGACTGCGCTCGGTCTGCTCACAGGTATGGTTCAGGCATACATCTTCACCATTCTTGCAGGGGTCTATATCGCGGCCGCCACGTTGGCTCCAAAGCCGCAACATGCAGCCGTCGCGACCTCGAAACCACTTCCCAAGCAAAGCTGATTTAAGGAGACTTCATGGATAGCACAACCGCAATAGCCATCGCGTCGATTGTCACAGCCGGTTTGACCATCGGCATAGGATGCCTAGCCCCGGCGCTCGGCGAAGGAAAGTCGGTGGCGACCGCTCTCACCTCTCTCGCGCAGCAACCGGACGCTTCTGCCACCATCACCAGGACGCTCTTCGTCGGACTAGCGATGATTGAATCTCTGGCGATCTACTGCTTCGTCGTCTCCATGATTCTGATCTTTGCGAATCCATTCTGGAAGTTCGTCATCGCACATGCTGTCCAGGGTAAGTGACCTATGCTCATCGACTGGTTCACGGTTATCGCGCAGATGCTCAACTTCCTGATCCTTGTCTGGCTCTTGAAGCATTTCCTGTATCAACCCATCCTTGACGCCATCGACACGCGTGAGAAAGGTATCGCGTCCAAGCTCGCGGACGCTGAAGCGAAAGAGGCTGACGCCCATAAGCAGCAGGAAGACTTCGAATCCAAGAACAAAACCTTCGACGAGCAGCGGGCTGCACTGATGACCAAGGCCGACAGCGACGCCAAAGCAGAGCACGATCGTCTGATTGGCGACGCACACAAGGAAGCGGATAGAGTTCGCGCCTCTGAGGCCGCTGCGCTGAAGGACGATCAGGCGCATCAGGCGGCCGCCATCAGGCGCATGGCGCAGGACCAGGTGTTTGCGATCACAAAAAAGACATTGGTCGATCTCGCGACCGTAACTCTGGAGGAACGCATCGGAGAAGTCTTCACGCGTCGGTTGCAGGAGATGAGCGCTAAGGATAAAGAGGAGATGGGCGCAGCGCTGAAGGCTTCGCCCGACGCTTCAGTGCTTCGCAGCGCCTTCAACCTTCCCGACCAGCAGCGCGCCGCAATCCAGAATGCGCTGAATGAAACTTTCTCCGCAGTAATCCGGGTTCGGTACGAGACGGATGCGAATGCAATCAGCGGCATCGAACTCACCGCGCAAGGGCAAAAACTCTCCTGGAGTATCTCTGGCTACCTCGATTCGTTCGATCGGAGTCTTGCCGAACTGACGTCGCATGCGATGAAGCCGGCACCTGCTGCAGAGGCTAAATGAGTGAGCCCGGCGGAGCTCTGCTGAGGGCGCTAGACAGCGTCTTCGATGAACTGAGGGATGCGTGCACCACCTACTCGCCAAGCCTGGTGCCGGAGGAGATTGGAATCATCACCAGTCTTTCGACTGGCATCGCCACCATCTCCGGTCTGCCGAACCTCGGCAATGAAGAGTTGGTCAGCTTCAAAGACGATCGCCTGGGTTTGGCGTTCAACGTGGATGAAGGAGAGGTCGGCCTCATCCTGCTCTGCGACTACCAAGACCTCCACGTTGGCGACGAGGTGCGACGCACCGGACGCGTGATGGACATAGGCGTTGGGAATGGTTTGCTGGGTCGCGTGCTCGATCCGCTGGGCCGGCCAATTGACGGCAAGCCACCTCCGCTGACCGAACATCGTCTGCCTGTGGAACGGCCAGCCCCCGCGATCATGGATCGCGCACCGGTTAGCGTTCCGCTGCAAACGGGACTGAAGGTCGTTGATGCGATGATCCCGATAGGTCGCGGCCAGCGTGAACTCATTCTTGGCGACCGACAGACCGGCAAGACCGCGATTGCGACCGACACGATTCTGAATCAGCGCGGACAGAATGTGGTCTGCGTGTACTGCGCCATTGGACAGCGAGCGTCCTCGGTTGCCAAAGTCATCGCCAACTTGGAGGAAAAAGGCGCGATGGAGTACACGGTCGTTGTCGTGGCAGAGGGCAACAATGCACCTGGGCTGGTCTACATCACACCCTACGCGGCAACCAGTATTGCCGAGTACTTCATGGAGCAAGGGCGCGACGTGTTGATTGTCTATGACGATCTCACGCAGCACGCACAGGCCTATCGCGAGCTTTCCCTTCTACTGCGTAGACCTCCGGGTCGAGAAGCATATCCCGGCGACATCTTCTACATACACTCCCGCATGCTGGAACGTTCTACTCATTTGATCAAAGATCTGGGCGGCGGTTCCCTGACTGCTCTTCCCATCATCGAAACCGACGCGCAGGATATCTCCGCATACATTCCCACCAACCTGATCTCCATCACCGACGGTCAGATCTACCTTTCGCCTACGCTGTTTGAGCTTGGCGTCCTTCCGGCCGTCGACGTGGCGTTATCTGTCTCGCGCGTGGGGAGCCAGGCACAGAAGCCCGCTTACCGTGCTGTCGCAGGCGATCTCAAGCTCGCCTACTCGCAGTTCGAAGAACTCGAAACCTTCGCAAAGTTTGGAACGCACTTGGACGACGCGACACAGAAGACCATCGATCATGGCCAGCGGATACGGGCTTGTCTGAAGCAGCCGCAGTCCCAGCCTCTTCCGGTCGCACAACAGATTGTCGTGCTGATCGCGTTGCAGGCCGGACTGTTCGATCAAGTTCCTTTGGATAAAGTAGCGGACGGTGAAGGCGCACTTCAAAAGGCGCTCAAAACACTTCCCAAAGACGTTGCCGGTCGGCTCATGTCGGAAGACAAGTTGAGCGACGAGGATCGCAAAACGATCGTCGCGCTTGCAAAAGGCGCGCTAGCGGGCTTTCAGCCTAAACCCGATCCAGCCCCAGCGACGAAGGACGCCAAATGAGTGGATCGACCGAACAACTGAGTCGCAAAATCAGCGGAGCCAAGGACCTTGGTGGCGTCGTGCGAGCGATGAAGGCCCTTGCAGCGTCGAGCGTTGGACAGTATGAGAAGGCGGTCAACGCTCTTGACGACTACCTGCAAACAGTAGAACTGGGTTTGATCGCTTGTTTACACGGAGCGAGTAAGGGTTTTCCAGCCATCGACATAAAGCCGCGGCATGCAGATAAGATCGGCGCAGTGATCTTCGGTTCGGATCAGGGTCTCGTCGGCAGCTTCAATGAAGTCATCGTCGAATTCAGCCAGAAGTCCCTGCGCGCTCTTGCAGGAAGGGTGACTCAAATCTGGGTCGTCGGCGATCGCGCGAAGGCGTTGCTGGCTGAGACCGGTGGAATTCCAGTGCGAGGGCTGGAGGTGCCAGCTTCTCTCGATGCGATCACCCCGCTGGTAGGGCAGATCCTGCTCGAACTCGAGGCCCCTCGCGAGAAGGGCGAGATATGGGAGGTTCACGTCTTTCACAATCATCCGAAGCCCAGTTCAGCGTATGAACCCGTAGGGCGGCGGCTGCTTCCTCTGGACGCCGCCTGGGAGCAAGAACTACATGCAACACCTTGGCCTACCAAGACACCTCCGCAAGTGATCGACGGGGTTTCATCCGCCTTTCCAATCTTGATTCGCGATTACTTATTTGTTCTGTTGTTTCAAGCCTGCGCGGAGTCTCTTGCCAGTGAGAACGCGAGCCGACTCGCGTCCATGAGCCGCGCCGAGAAGAGCATTGACAGCATGCTTGACGACCTCAATCGCAAGTATCACCGGCTTCGACAGGAAAGCATCGATGAAGAACTGTTCGACGTGATCGCCGGATTCGAGGCGCTCACCAGAAAGAAGCCCAGCTCAGATACTTCATTGGCCAAGACAAGCCATTAGACGATCTCGCGACCGTTCACAAACACTAGCGCAACCCGCTTCCAGGAGGACAAACGTGAAGATTCAGTCTGAAAAGTTTCGAGTTGATCCAAACAAGGATTTCCGGCTTGACGACCGGCCGACCATTATCAAACCGTACTTTAAGTCAAAGAAGCAATACCGCAAGACCCTCGAAGACCACGTCGCGAAACTGAGTTCGTTACAGCAATTGCACTACGCTTCGCATCGATACGCGCTTCTAATCATCTTTCAGGGCATTGATGCAGCCGGCAAGGACGGAGCGATACGACATGTCATGTCGGGGGTCAATCCTGAAGGCTGCGAAGTGTTCAGTTTCAAGCAACCGAGCGCGGAGGAACTGGAACACGACTTCCTCTGGCGCACGACGTGCCGGCTGCCAGAGCGAGGCCGAATCGGTATCTTCAACCGTTCCTACTATGAAGAAGTGTTGGTCGTACGCGTGCATCCGGAGATTCTTCAGAACGAGGGCCTGTCAGAAGAACTTCGCGACGAAAAGGCCGTCTGGAAAGAACGATACCGTTCCATCGAAAACTTCGAGAGCCACCTGCATGTAAACGGAACGCGCGTCGTCAAGATCTTCCTCCATCTGTCGCAGGAAGAGCAGCGCAAGCGCTTCCTCGAACGGATCGATGAGCCTGACAAGAATTGGAAGTTCAGCATAACGGACATCCACGAGAGAAAGTATTGGAAGCAATATGCCGCGGCGTTTGAAGAATGCCTGAACGCGACGAGCACCGAGGCTTCGCCCTGGTTTGTCGTGCCAGCTGACGACAAAGAAAATGCACGTCTGATTATCTCCAGGATTGTGATGGATGCACTGAAAGACCTAAAGATGTCCTATCCAAAGACCACGGCAAAGCGGAAGGCTGAACTGCAGGCCATTCGCAAGCTTTTGATGAAGTAGGGCGGGTCGGGCCGAGCCATCGGTCCATGAAATGAGGAATCCAATGAAGGTCGATCCAAGAGCAGGTCAACCCCCGATGGCCAGCGACCTCGTCGATGTCCCGAAGCTCGTCGCTGCCTACTATGAAGAGCGCCCTGATTCGGGTATCCCGGAACAGCGTGTCGTGTTCGGCACATCGGGACATCGCGGTTCCTCTTTCGAGAAAACATTCAATGAATGGCACATCCTGGCGATTACGCAGGCCATTTGTCTTTACCGCAAGCAGCAAAAGATCGGCGGGCCGTTGTTCCTCGGGATTGACACCCACGCGTTGTCACAGCCGGCCGTCGAAAGCGCGTTTGAGGTTCTGGCCGCGAATGGTATCGATGTCATGCTGGCGGGACGCGAGGAATATACTCCGACGCCCGTTATCTCGCACGCCATCCTTACCTACAATCACGGACGGACGACGGGTCTCGCAGACGGCATCGTTATTACTCCTTCGCACAATCCTCCCGACACTGGCGGCTTCAAGTACAACCCGCCTCATGGTGGCCCGGCAGAAGAGAAAATCACTGCCTGGATTGAAAAACGGGCGAATGAATGTCTCGCTCATCAACTCAAAGGTGTCCATCGAATCTCCATCGATAATGCACTAGCCGCACCGACCACGCATCGCCACGACTTCCTGACGCCCTACGTAGACGACCTGCACAACGTCATCGATATGGACGCCATCCGGTCGTCGGGCCTCAGCGTTGGCGTGAATCCGCTCGGCGGGGCCGGCGTGCACTATTGGGAGCCGATCGCAAAGCGATATGGCTTGAATTTGAAGGTCGTGAATGAAGCGGTTGATCCAACGTTTCGGTTCATGACACTGGACTGGGACGGAAAAATTCGCATGGACCCTTCTTCGGAATACGCCATGCGACCTTTGATTGCCCTAAAGGATAAATTTGATCTCGCGGTTGCCTGCGACACAGATCACGACCGCCATGGCATCGTAACCCGAAGTGTTGGATTGTTGCCACCTAATCACTACCTGGCGTTATGCGTCGACTATCTGTTCCAGCATCGTCCACGGTGGGCAAAGGATATGGCGGTCGGCAAGACCGTAGTCAGCAGCAGCATGATCGATCGTGTCTCGGCTCGCCTAGGTAGAAAGCTCTATGAGGTTCCGGTCGGCTTCAAATACTTCGTTGACGGGTTGCTTCATGGCGGTCTCGGATTTGCGGGCGAGGAGAGCGCCGGCTCTTCGTTTGCGCGCATGGATGGCTCTGTCTGGACCACGGACAAGGATGGCATTATCGCCGCTTTGCTGGCAGCGGAGATCACTGCGGTCTGCAAGAAGGATCCAGGCGAACTCTATGGCGAGCTCACCGCCGCGCTTGGCGAGTCGCTCTATCGCCGGTCCGAAGCCGCTGCGACCAATGAGCAAAAGAACGCTCTCGAAGACATCACTGCAAACGATATTCACGCAACTGACCTGGCAGGTGAGAAGCCGATAACGGTTACGACGAAAGCCGCTGGAGATGGCAAATCCATCGGCGGCATCAAGGTCGTCGCCGCAAGTGGATGGTTCGCCGCACGGCCGTCGGGGACGGAAGCCATTTATAAGATCTATGCGGAAAGCTTCATGGGAGAAGAGCATCTAGCCCTCATCGAGGCCGAAGCACAAACCGTCGCAAACCAGGCGTTTGCATCCGCCGCGCCGGCAACGATGAACCGAGAGCTTCAGGAGACAAAGTGAGCGATCTGAAATCCAGCAAACCAGACAACAAAGCCCCGGAAGCAAAGGCGGCGCCTTTGGGAATTGACGCACTCAAAGAGTTGGCGCTGAACCTGCATTGGTCTTGGAATCACATGGCGGACCCCCTTTGGGAAGCCCTGGACAGTTATCTATGGCACTCAACGCAGAACCCCTGGGTGATCCTTCAAACGGTCTCAGACGATAGGGTAAAGGTCCTTCTGGGCACGCCAGAGTTTCAGGAGCGCCTCTCCGACTTGCTGCAGCACAAACGCAAATTCTTCTCGGCTGACGCGTGGTTTCAGAAGACGCATTCCGCAGCAGCGCTCTCAACCATTGCTTATTTCAGCATGGAGTTCATGCTGACCGAAGCCTTGCCGATTTACTCTGGCGGACTTGGCAATGTCGCGGGCGACCAGATGAAGGCGGCGAGCGACTTGGGCGTGCCGGTAGTCGGCGTTGGCTTGCTGTGGGGGCAAGGATATTTTCGTCAGGACTTCGATGCTGATGGCAATCAACGCGCGCTCTATCCCGTGAACGATCCTGGGCAAATGCCCGTGCAGCCGCTGCGGCGTGCGAACGGAGAGTGGCTGCGTATCCAAATTCAACTCCCCGGTGCCATGATCTGGCTGCGATGCTGGCAGGTGCTCGTCGGTCGGACAAAACTATTTCTCTTGGACGCAAATGACTTCGCCAATAGCGCCGCACATCGCGGAATCACTAGCGAGTTATACGGCGGCGATGCTGAGATGCGGCTGAAGCAAGAGATCGTTTTGGGTATCGGGGGTTGGCGTATGCTCCGAGAACTCGGTCTCAATCCTGAAGTGTGCCACCTCAACGAAGGTCACGCGGCCTTCGCTGTGCTGGAGCGCGCTCGGTACTATATGGCAGATCATCGTGTTTCTTTTGATGTGGCGCTGACGATCACCAAGGCAGGAAACCTGTTTACAACCCACACAGCCGTCCCAGCCGGATTTGACCGATTCGCCCCGGAGCTCTGCTGGAAGTATCTCGGCCACTACGCGAAAGACGAACTGGCAGTTTCCATGGAGGAGCTCCTCAGTTTGGGAAGACAGAACCCTGCAGATGCCTCCGAGCCTTTCAACATGGCGTACCTTGCGCTTCGCGGCAGCGGTCAGGTCAGCGGCGTCAGCAAGCTTCACGGAGAAGTAAGCAGGCAGATTTTTCAGCCGCTGTTTCCGAGATGGCCTCAGGCGGAAGTCCCGGTGGGTTCCGTCACGAACGGAATTCATGTGCCGACCTGGGATTCCGCCGAGGCCGACTCGCTTTGGACCAAGGCATGCGGGCCAGATCGTTGGCGGGGCGACCGCCCGCTCGCAGACAGCGTTCGTGGCTTGACCGGTGGTGAGTTGTGGCAAATGCGTACTGCGGCCCGAAAGACGATGCTCGCTGAGGTGCGTCACCGCTACGCGCGGCAGCTCTCGGCCAAAGGCGGTCCTCACATAGACATCGCTGAACTGTTCAAGGAAGACGTACTGACAATTGGGTTTGCACGCCGCTTCGCAACCTATAAGCGTCCCGATCTCTTGCTGCACGATCCTGAACGGCTCATTCGCCTGCTCACAGATTCGCGACGCCCTGTGCAACTGGTCCTGGCCGGCAAGGCTCATCCTGAGGATATTCCGGGACAGGAGCTTATCAAGCGGTGGAACGATTTCATTGAGCGGCCCGAGGTTCGGAGCCATGTTGTGTTCCTTAGCGACTACGACATGCAGATGGCGCAAGAACTGGTCAAGGGTATGGACCTCTGGATCAACACACCTCGGAGACCTTGGGAGGCCTGTGGGACAAGCGGAATGAAAGTTCTGGCCAATGGAGGGCTCAATATCTCCGAACTTGACGGTTGGTGGGCAGAGGCATATACGCCAGAGGTCGGTTGGGCCATCGGTGATGGAAGAGAACACGGCGAGGACGCGGCTTGGGACACTTTTGAAGTGGAAAGTCTCTACACACTGCTGGAGCAGCAGGTCGTTCCCGAGTTCTATGACCGAGACTCGCAAGGACTGCCCTCTCGGTGGCTTGAACGCGTCCGCGAAAGCATGGCAACCCTTACTCCTGCATTCTCGGCAAGCAGGGCTATTCGTGAATATACAGACGATCATTACCTGCCAGCCGCTGCGGGATACAAATCACGCTCTGCCAACGATGGCAAGCTCGGCGTCGACATTTTGCAGTGGCAGCGCCGGCTCGCAGAGCATTGGCAAACGCTCGTCTTTGGCACAGTCACGGCCGAGACAAGAGATGATCAACACCGGTTTTATATTCCGGTCGTGTCTGGTGGGCTCCGTCCGGATGAATTCAGAGTGGAACTCTATGCCGCTCCCGAAGAGAGCGGAGACAAACCTGAGATCATGGCTGTATGTAAATCTTCGGCAGACTCGTCAGGCACCCTCATCTACTCAGTTTGCTTTCTCGCAAAACGTCCGGTCGAAGACTATACAGCCCGTCTGATCCCATCGCACCCCGAAGCGTCCGTCCCTCTCGAAGCCGGGCAGATTATCTGGCAGCGCTGACAAACGCAAAGAACCCTAGCGGTTGCCTTTACGCCTGCCCAATGCACACGGATGTTCACCGAGCCAGTCCGGCGACTTGTCCGCGTTTCACGCGGTCTGCATTTCCGCTTCTGTTTCACAAATACCCGCGTTGACGATGGCGAGAAACTCATCGGCCTTCAGACTGGCACCGCCAATCAGAACACCGTCGATGCCGTCCTGACCCAAAAACGCGGCTGCATTCCCCGGTTCAACGCTGCCACCGTAATGGACCGATAGCTCCTCGGACCACGTCGCCCCAAGTATTTGAGTGAGTTTTTTCCGAATGAGCACATGCGTATCATGCGCCTGTTGAGGGGTTGCATGATGTTCGTCATTGCCGATCGCCCACACTGGTTCGTAGGCGACGCTGAGGTGAGACAACATATCGGGCGATACTCCATCCAATCCGGTGCTGAGCTGATGATCGAGTACCGCCTCCGTCCGTCCGCCTTGTCGCTGCTCTAGAGTCTCGCCCACGCAAAGGATCACGTCCAAACCTGAATCGAGCGCACACTTCACTTTCCGATTGATAAACGCGTCGGATTCGCCTAGCTTGTGTCTGCGCTCACTATGTCCCACGATGACGTATTTGCAGTCGAGATCGAGCAACATGTTCGGGCTCACCTCGCCGGTGAAGGCGCCTTCGGTTTCCGGGTAAACATTCTGCGCGCCAAGCGCGACCCGGCTACCCCTGAGCATGTCTCCAACGATCGGAAGGTACGGGAACGGTGGGCAGAGGACTACTGTGACGTGGTCCGGCGCGGCCAACCCATCAACTATGCCCTTGGCGAGTTGCTGGGCTTCGAAGGAGGTCGTGTGCATCTTCCAGTTCCCAACAATGAATTTCTGGCGGATTTCCGTTTTCATCTGGCTCCTCCTGCATATGCGAGATAGTCCACTTCATCCTGCACGCTCATCTCGTGATCAGCCTCTACCGTTGCGTTGTATTCGCCGCGATGCGCAGCGCGGTCGCACTTGGCGCGATGGTAGAGAGCTTTCTGCGCCGGTATGACGTTCGCCTGGTTGCCATGCCAGATTTCCAGGGCCGGCTCTTGAATGGCGCGCCCAAAGGAGAACGACAACTCCCAGGGAAGGCGCCACTTGTACCGTACATTCATCGCATTGAGACGGGCGGAGGCAAGTTCGCCGGATTGACCGCCTGACAAGAAGACAACGCCCGGAACCGCGGCGGGAACCGAGCGCAACAGACAACCGACCGTTGCATCGGCCACTTCCTCCACAGGCTCTTGCACAGGGCAAGTCACACCGGGAAGCACCATATTTGGCTTCAGGATCATTCCTTCGAGTTTCACCCGTTGAGCATAGAGCTCCCTGAAGACGCTACGCAGAACTCTCTCGGTGACTTCTGAGCACATGTCCAAGGTGTGAGATCCCTCCATTAAAACCTCCGGCTCGACGACCGGGACAAGGCCTGCCTCCTGACACAGCGCGGCATAGCGGGCCAGCGCGTGTGCATTAGCTTCAACGCATCCGTGGCTCGGAGTCCTATCGCCGATAGCGAAGACCGCCCGCCACTTCGCGAAGCGAGCGCCCATTTGCGCATACTCCGCCAAGCGAGCACGCAAGCCGTCCAAACCTTCCGTAACCTTTTCACCCGGGAACGCCGCCATCTCTTTGGCCCCCAGATCGACCTTAATGCCTGGAATGATACCTCGTGCCGCAAGGGCCTCGGCAAAGGGTGTTCTGTCGTCCATCTCTTGCCGAATCGTCTCGTCGTAAAGGATCGCTCCACTAATAGATTCGCTAAGACCTGGCGTGTTCACAATCAACTGTCGGTACAGCCGGTGGGACTCCGCAGTCTGTGGGATTCCCCACTTGGCAAAACGCTTATTGCAGGTTCCGGTGCTTTCGTCGATCGCCAGTAGGCCCTTGCCGTCGGCGACCATCCTCTTGGCCGTTGCTTTAAGAGTTTGCATGTTCACTTTGTGGCGCTCCATTTCCAATTCCGGATCTCCGGCATGTCCTCGCCGTGGGCGTCGATGTAATGCTTGTGCTCGATGAGCTTGTCCTTCATCTGCTGTTTCAGATAGTCGCCCTTTGAGCCCAGATTCGGTACCCGGTCCACTACGTCCATCACCAGGTGAAAGCGGTCGAGGTCGTTTTGCACGCGCATGTCGAAGGGCGTCGTAATCGTGCCCTCTTCTTTGTAACCGCGCACATGAAGGTTGCGGTTGGTTCGAGCGTAGGTGAGACGATGGATCAGCCAGGGATACCCGTGAAAGCCAAAGATGATGTGTTTGTCTTTTGTGAAAAGGGAGTCGTAATCACGTTCCGTCAGGCCATGGGGATGCTCCGTGCTGGGTTGCAGCTTCATCAGATCGACGACGTTGACGACACGTATCTTCAACTCAGGCAGATGCTCGCGAAGAATCGAGACTGCAGCGAGGATCTCCAGGGTAGGGGTATCTCCACAACAGCCCATCACCACGTCTGGCTCGTTTTCCTGATCGTTGCTTGCCCATTGCCAGATGCCCACTCCCTCCGTGCAATGCACGACAGCCTGATCCATCGTGAGCCATTGCGGGAGCGCATGTTTCCCAGCGACGACGACGTTGACATAGTTCCGGCTGCGCAGGCAGTGATCGAAAACAGACAAGAGGCAATTAGCATCCGCTGGAAGGTAACAGCGCACGATATCGGCCTTCTTGTTGATGACATGATCGAGGAAGCCAGGGTCCTGGTGCGTGAATCCATTGTGATCCTGCTGCCAGACATGCGAGGCCAGCAGATAATTCAACGACGAAATGTCGCGTCTCCAAGGCAATTCCCGGCAAACCTTCAGCCACTTTGCATGTTGGCTGAACATCGAATCAACGATACGAATGAACGCCTCGTAACTGTTAAACAGACCATGCCTTCCGGTTAGAAGATAGCCCTCCAACCAACCCTCGCATTGGTTTTCGCTCAACATCGAATCCAACACGCGGCCCTCCGGTGCGAGGAACTCGTCGTTGCTGTATTCCCGCGCATCCCACTGGCGGTTGGTGACCTCAAAGACGGCCTGGAGAAGGTTCGAGACCGTTTCATCGGGACCAAACACGCGAAAGTTTCGTTTGTCCTGATTGAGCTTGGCAACGTCCCGCAGAAACGACCCCAGCACAAGCGTGTCCTCAACCTCCACTGCGCCCGGAGAGTTAACTGTTACAGCGTGGTCGTGGAAGTCAGGCATATCAAGGTCGCGGAGCAGAATGCCGCCATTGGCATGTGGGTTGGCTCCCATCCGTCGGTCGCCCTTAGGCGCCAACTCTGCCAGTTCTGCAAGGAGTCGGCCATTTTCATCGAAGAGTTCTTCGGCCTTATAGCTCTTCATCCACGCTTCCAGAAGTTTTACGTGATCGGGATGTGCGGGATCGACCAGAAGTGGCACTTGATGCGATCTAAATGTCCCCTCAATCTGTAAACCGTCGACGACCTTCGGCCCCGTCCAGCCCTTGGGCGACTTGAGGACGATCATTGGCCAGCGAGGCCGCGTAGTATCGTTGCCGGTACGCGCATTGCTCTGGAAGCGATGGATATCCTCGATAGCCACATCGATCGTAGTTGCCATGAGTTCATGCATCTTCTCAGGCTCGTCACCTTCTACGAAGTATGGAGTCCAGCCACAACCCCGCAGGAATTGATCCAGCTCCTCATGCTCGACGCGAGCCAGAACAGTCGGGTTGCTGATTTTGTAGCCATTGAGGTGCAGGATCGGTAGCACCGCCCCATCGGTCCTGGGATCGAGAAACTTATTGGACTGCCAGGAAGTAGCTAGCGACGCCGTCTCCGCCTCTCCATCACCAATGACGCAGGCGACGATCAGGTCCGGATTATCGAACGCCGCTCCAAATGCATGGCTGAGAGAGTAGCCCAACTCGCCGCCTTCGTGGATCGACCCGGGAGTCGTCGGCGCGACGTGACTTGAGATGCCTCCCGGAAACGAGAACTGCTTGAAGAGCTTCTTCAATCCCGCTTCATCCTGGGTGACGTTGGGATACACCTCACTCCAGGTGCCTTCGAGGTACACGTTGCCGACGATGGCCGGCCCGCCATGTCCTGGCCCTGCAATGTAGAACATGTTCAGGTCATACTTCTTGATGATCCGGTTCAGATGCACGTAGATGAAGTTCTGCCCCGGCGTCGTCCCCCAATGTGAGACCACCAATGGCTTCACGTGTTCGAGCTTGAGTGGTTCTCTCAAGAGTGGATTCTCATAGAGGTATATCTGGCCGACCGACACATAATTGGCTGCCCGCCAGTAAGCGTTCATTCGGCGAAGCAGGTCTGGAGTGAGCGTTGCGCCACCCTTGAGCGACTCCTCCGCGGCTATTGCATCGGACGTTTCGTGAAGCAGGTCCTCGGTCGTGAGCATGTCGGTTGGCATTCTGAATCTCCTTTTCGAACTGGTGACACGGCTAGGTTGCGTCGTTCGTCTGCAATCCGAGTGAAGTGAACTTTGCGCGGGTGGACTCGTAATCGACGTGGTGAATGCTTTGCATCCCCAGGCGCTCCGCAATCTGAACGAACATCGGAGTGTTGTCGATGAAAACAGCGCGCTCAGGGGCGGTCTGGGCAAGGTCAAGGGCGAGCCGGAAGATTTCAACATCTGGCTTCCGCATTCCAACGAAACAGGAAGAGATGAATGCGTCCACCAATTGGTCGAGCCTGAAGGTGCGAATGCGATGGGCATTGATCTCGCGCGACTCATTGCTGACCACGACAATCTTCAGGCCGTGTTGAGCCTTGAGTTGGGCAACCAGGCCAAGCATCTTCGGATATGGCTTCGATTGGGCAAACATGAAATCGCGAAATTGAATCCGGGTAAACGGCCGCTTCTCAAAGAACACCACCCACCCCAGGTATTCCTCAAAGGAGAGCTTGCCCTCCTCGTGCGTCTCGAAGACGAGACGATGACGCTCATCCATCTCTGACCAATTCAGTTTGAAGTGTTTGGCCGCTCGCTTGCGGGCAAGATGGTCCCAACCATTCGTGAGCAATACCCCGCCTACATCCACAAACAACGTCGTAATTGGTAAGGACTTTTTCACTAAGCAGCGATATGGCCTTTTGGCGAAATGCCAGTCGAGAGCGTAACCCTCGGATGGACCGCGCGGCCCCAAGAACCGAAGGCCAGCTCGATATCACCATCTACACTCTCGCACTATCGATGCCTTCAATCTGAGCATTACAGCACACCGCCCATCGAAGCGATATTGGCATAGGGCTGTGAACGCCTTTGTCGTACGTGGCTTATTTTTTGTTTCACCGTGGCCGGTATTTGATGCCAGGAGCCTTGTCTCGAAGGGCCTCTCAGCGGATACTTCCAGAGGTCGCGTCTTCGTCGGGTCTCTCTCGCAATAGGCAAACCTGAACGAAGCGTCTGTGCTGTTTTGACCACGATCAACTCAACACGTACTCAATTGCTCAGTAGGAAAGCTTTGGGATCGATAGGCTCTGAGACAGGACAACACAGCACCAAGGGTGAAGGAGATGAGCCAGCCGCGCAAAACTCTCCAAGTAATCGCTGAGGCGGGGCTGCGGTCAACGCAGCCCTGTTCAGTGCAAGGAGCCGCAATGGTGGACGAACATACAGTCGAAGAAGTACGGGATCCCGTATGCGGGATGATGATCAAGCCACAGGACGCGGTGAGTCATCAGGAGTATGACGGGCACACCTACTACTTTTGCAGTCGTTCCTGTGCGACGAAATTTGCTGCCGCTCCGCAAAGATATTTGCAGCCCGCGACGAAGGCTGCCCCTCATGGAAACACCGAAGCGCCTTACATCTGCCCGATGCACCCGGAGGTCCACAAGCTCGGGCCGGGAAGCTGCCCGAAGTGCGGCATGGCTCTCGAACCGGCAGTACAAGTCGCGCCCTCCACTCGTACGCAGTACACCTGTCCCATGCACCCCCAGATCATCCGAGACGAGCCCGGCGACTGCCCGATCTGCGGTATGGCGCTGGAACCGATGACCATCACGGCTAACGAGGCAAATCCCGAACTCGACAGCATGACGCGGCGGTTCTGGATTGGTGCAGCCCTGACGCTCCCACTGCTCGCCATCATGGTCTCCGACCTCCTGCCTAGCCATCCGATCCAAGGGCTTTTGAAAGGCCCGTCACTTGGATGGTTTGAACTTGCCATCGCTTCACCAGTAGTTCTCTGGGGAGGCTGGCCATTCTTTCAGCGGGGCTGGGCGTCAATCGTGAGCCGAAACCTCAATATGTTCACCCTCATCTCGATTGGGGCCGGTTCCGCCTACTTGTACAGCGTCGTCGCTGTATTCATGCCACAGCTCTTCCCGGCATCGTTCCGGGATATGTCCGGTCAATTGGGTCTTTACTTCGAGGCGGCAGCCGTAATTACCGTCCTTGTCTTGCTGGGCCAGGTCTTGGAGTTGAAAGCTCGTAGCCAGACCAGCAGCGCGATCAAAGCGTTGCTCGGATTAGCCCCCAAGACGGCACGACGCATCTCGGCAGATGGCCAAGAGCAAGATGTTGACCTGAACAAGATTCAAGTAGGCGACAGTCTGAGAGTCCGCCCAGGTGAAAAGGTTCCAACGGACGGCGTTTTGACCGAGGGCAGTAGTTCGGTTGACGAGTCGATGGTTAGCGGAGAGCCAATCCCTGTTGAGAAGGCTAAAGATGCAAAGGTCATCGCCGGCACGATCAACGGCACCGGCAGCTTCGTGATGAAGACGCAGCGCGTCGGCGCAGACACACTCCTCGCCCAGATTGTGAAAATGGTTAGCGAAGCGCAGCGCACCCGCGCGCCCATCCAGCGGCTTGCGGATACCGTCGCTTCCTACTTCGTTCCAGCGGTCCTCGCCTCAGCGGTAATCACATTCATCGTGTGGGCGATTTATGGACCGCAGCCACACTACGCGCATGCACTTGTAAATGCGGTGGCCGTGCTCATCATCGCGTGCCCGTGTGCCTTGGGGCTCGCAACGCCTATGGCGATCATGGTGGGAACGGGCCGCGGCGCCGGAGAAGGGATCCTCATCCGCAACGCGGAGGCCCTAGAGATTCTGGAGAAGGTGAACACGCTCGTAGTCGACAAGACCGGAACCCTGACTGTCGGCAAACCGATACTCACCGCCCTCGCGCCCGCCGAAGGCTTCGACGAGGCTAATCTCCTCCAACTCACGGCCAGTCTCGAAAAGGCCAGTGAGCATCCTTTGGCGGCTGCCATTCTCGCCGCAGCTCAGGAGAAGAAGGTTGAGCTGTTGCCCGTCGATGCGTTCCAGTCCGTAACCGGAAAGGGCGTCACCGGAACAATTCGAGGCAAGAAGATCGCCATTGGAAATGTCGCCCTTATGAGCGACCTCGGGGCATCTACGGAGACTTTGCGTGGCAAGGCGGAGGCCCTGCAGGCCGAAGGACAGACCGTTATGTTCGTTGCCACTGACGGACGGTTCGCCGGCTTCGTCGCAGTGTCTGACCCGATCAAGGTTTCCACAGCGGAGGCGATCGAACAGCTCAAGAAAGAAGGCATCAAGGTGGTCATGGTGACGGGCGACAATCATAAAACAGCCGAAGCCGTCGCGAAGAAGCTAGGTATCGACTTCGAGGCCGACGTTCTGCCGGAGAAGAAGGCCGAAGTAGTAAAGAAGCTACAAGCGGCCGGAGCAATCGTCGCGATGGCCGGCGACGGCGTGAACGACGCGCCCGCCCTTGCACAAGCGCACGTAGGTATCGCTATGGGAACGGGAACGGACGTAGCGATGGAGACGGGTGGAATCACCCTCATCAAAGGAGACCTACGTGGCATCGTGAAGGCTCGCCGTCTGAGCCAACACACAATGAGCAACATTCGGCAAAACCTCTTCTTCGCATTCTTTTACAACGCTCTTGGTGTGCCTTTGGCGGCAGGCGTTCTGTACCCATTTTTCGGACTCTTACTGAGCCCAATGATTGCGGCTGCGGCGATGAGCTTTAGTTCCGTGTCCGTCATCGGAAACTCGCTCAGGCTCAGAACCTCGAAGCTGTGAGCGAGCGGAATTGCCTGATCCAACAAATCCGCGCAAGTATGGAGTGATTTGCAATGGCATCTGACAGCTTCTCTGGTGACGATCGCATGGCCGACGAGCGACACACTGCAAACGATCCCTCATCGAGGCTATGGTTTTTGAATCTGTAGGGGGACACAACGTGCTTCTCAGCGACTCGACGTATGGACCATCGCCAATCATTGGGGGGCGAGCAGCCACTGTCAGAATTCTGTAAGCCAAATTCTTAAATGTGAGTCAAAACACTATTTGATGTCTTGAGGCAATTGCATGAATGACACCGGGTTGGCTGCCGTCCACATTTGCAAGTCCTGCGGAGCGGCCATAGAACGAGACCAAATTGCTCCCGAAGCTCTCATCAGCGGCGTCATTCGTTGCCCGAAGTGCGGTCACGAAAGCGCTTTGAATCTGGAGATTATCGAGCCATCGGCGAAGCGACCGCCAAGCCGTGATACGCCGCCAACAACCTGAGCTTACGCAGTTCGGAACAAGGTTTGTTGTTGGGCGGTGCGAGGATCTTCGACCTTTTTCACGAATGTTCGGATGAACTCGCTGACTAGCCGGCTGGCCTCGATGTGCGTGGTGACGACAGTCCTTATATACAGTTCAGGCTCTGACAAAGGCCGGACGGTTAGCCCGTCCACCGCCACCCGCCATGCACCCGTTCGCGTCAGGAAGGCTACGCCGCCTGTGCTGTGAACGAGTTGAGCCGCCTGTTCGGCAGTCGTGACGTGATGTTTCTCACGAGGAGCGATACCAGCGTCAAGAGCTCGCCGAGCGATGAGGTCATACAGTAGCGGATGGACCTGCTGCGCGAACAGAATCCAAGTGCTGTCTCTGAGCAGATCGAGGGTCAATTCCTTATTTGTCGCCAGCCCCGACCCCTTCTCCAAAAGGATGTAAAACGGCACCCTCGAAAGTTCGACCGAGCTGAGTTCCTTGGATTCGCCGCTCGCCGTCACGAGGGCCACATCCAGTTCGCCTGTCGATACTTTCCTCACAAGGTTCGGTGACGTGTCGCTAAACGTCTGTATCCGCAGTGTTGGGTGCCGCGACAAGTGAAGCGAACCCATAAGGGAACTAAGGAACGGGTCGACGTAGGGTGACATTCCAACCCTCAGTTGAGCTTCCGCCCCTTTCGCAGCTAATCGCGCCGCCTGAATTGCCTGCTCCCGGTGGTAGAGAGAGCGTTCAGCATCCGGCATGAACGCCCGGCCCGCATCGGTAAGTTGAACATTCTGCGTATCCCTGTCGAACAGCACCGCGCCCACTCGATCCTCAAGCTCCTTGAGCTGCTTGGTGAGGGCGGGCTGCGTAATGCCAAGCCTTTCGGACGCATGGGTGATGTGCAATTCGGCCGCGACCACAGTGGCCGCCCGCAAAAGGCGTAGGTCAATTTCGTTCGTCATGGGCCCGTCCTCGCTTCTCTGCATGGACAGCGGCCAGACCATCAGGTTACTGCGTGCGCTTTCATAACCTGCAGGAATAACGCCGCTACGACATTTGATTGGACGTGTACCAAGATGGTTACCCATGCTTATAAGAAGGTTTTTTTGCCAAACCAAGAAGAACAGGGGCCTTTTGTGAGCGTTTCCGAAATTAAACCGATCAGTTCGTCGGACAATCCTGCCGCAGACCCGCGAAGCGCGGTTCGCAGATTCAAGATTTTGGACGCTACCGAGGCCGCCGCCATCATGCGGATGGATGCCCGAACCCTGATCCGCTGGGCGCGGCTAGGCTACGTCCCTGCGCACCCGCTCGGGGAGGGCAAACGCCGCCTCTGGCGCTTCATTGAGGACGAGATTCTCGACTGGTTTGAGAAACGTTCACAGGTCCAGAAACGGCCTCCGGCGCGTAGCATAGACTCAGTCATCCGTGCTCCTGCGAGGAAATCTGCATGAGCCGAATTCAGGAAGGAAGTCTATTGAGGCTGAAGCGCAAAACCGGCCCTGACGCTTGGGTTTTCCGTTGGTACGACGAAAGCAACGGTGAACGCAAGTACCGCAAGACCGTGATTGGAACCGTTGACCGGCTCCCGACACGGCACGCTGCGGAAGGGGCCATTTTGGCGTTCAGGCGCAACATCAACTCCGAGCTTCGGGTACCGGAAACGGTCACCGATCTCATAACCCACTATCGAAAGCACGAGCTCGTCCCGGAACGGAAAGCATTCGCTACCATCCAGGCGACCGGAATCTACCTGAAGCGGCATGTCGAAACCAATTGGGGATCGAAGCGGCTTCAGGAAATCCGTACCGTGGACGTAGAGAAGTGGCTGCACTCCCTCAATTACGCCCCCGGAACCCGCAGCAAGATTCGTAACATCATGTCCGCCTTGTTCAACCACGCGATGCGCCATGAATGGATCGACCGCAACCCCATCACCAAAGTAAGAACATCGTCGAAGCGCCTGCGCGAGACCGACATTCTTACCCCCGCGGAATTCGCCGCTCTAATACCAGAGCTCGAACTGCGGGAGAAGGCGATGGTGATGCTGGCTGGCAGCACCGGCCTGCGCAGGTCCGAATTGGTGGCGCTCACTTGGAGCGACATCGATCTCGAACTCATGCAGGTCAACGTTCGCCGGTCCTGCGTGCGGAACCACTTCGGAGATACCAAGACCGAAGCGAGCCGCAAGCCGGTTCCGCTCCACCCGTCTGTTGCGAAGACACTGGCCGTATGGAGGGCAGAGACGCCCTACCCAGCGGACGGCGACTTCGTGTTTCCCTCAAAACGGTTGCATGGCAAGAAGCCGGTGTCCCCCGACATGGTATTGAAGAAGATCATTCGCCCGGCACTGAACCGGGCCGGTATTGAGGACAAGGTGATCGGCTGGCATAGCTTCCGCCATTCGCTCGCCACGAACCTTCGTGCCGCTGGAGTCGATTTGAAGACGGCCCAGGAACTTCTTCGTCACGCCAACTCGCGGATCACGCTTGAGGTCTACACGAGGGCCATTTCGTCAACGAAGCGGGAAGCCAATGACCGGGTCATGCAGATGATGTTGGAGGCGGGGCGGAAGACGATTTCAGCACCCTCGCCAGCACCCTCGCACACCTTATCAACGGTTTTAGAGGCAGGCGTAATCACTGGCGATATGAATGTGGAAATGCTTCCGAAAGGGGCCTTCTGATGTTCAGCACCCTCGCCAGCACCCTCTTTCGTGACTGTCACTTTGGTCTAGTGCCACAAACCCTTGATTTTCTAAGGTTTAGTGGCGGGGACGACGGGGCTCGAACCCGCGACCTCTGCCGTGACAGTTATGCTAAGTGATTGTAAACAAATGATTTCATGGGCGTTGATGGCTAACTACAGCACCCTTGAGCACTCATAAACACTGGGAAAAACGCGAATTTCGATTTTCAGCACCCTCGCCAGCACCCTCGAAAATACGCCCAATTCGAGCCGTAGGGCGTTTAGACCTCTGCCGTACATAGGCAGCATTCTGGACTAAGGCAGAGGTCTAGCTCAAAGCGATGCCCTGCACATTTGCGAGGGTGCGGAAGGGTGCTCAAGCACCCTCAATGGAAAATGTCGCTATGTCTTCAGTGAGATACAGACGCCGTTTCTGCCCTGAGCGAGGTCTACTGAATGTCAGCTCCTTTCAAAGCCGTGGACCCGATGCTCCCAAAAGGAGTAGGATGGAATAGGATTCAGTCCTATTCCAGATCGGAGGTTTCCATGCGCTCGACCCAACAACTGAGCATTACGTTGCCCAATGAGATGGCCGATCTTATTCGTGCGAAGGTGGCCACAGGCGAATACGCGACGGAAAGCGAAGTCATCCGTGACGGTCTGCGGACCCTTCTCGCCCGCGACCGTGCCGTCGAAGACTGGTTACGGGAAAAAGTAGCACCCGCATACGACGCGCTCAAGGCAGACCCCTCTCGCGCCATGTCGGCCGCGCACGTCCGCTCTGCTCTTTCCAACGCACATAAGAAGGCGCTTGCCAAGAAGGGGTAATGTCCTACACTGTCGTCTTCACGCCCGAGGCCGAAGCGCAGCTCACTGAGCTGTACGGGTACATTGCTGCGGAAGCATCTCCTGAGATCGCTGAACGTTTTACCGACGGCATTGTGACGTACTGCGAGAGCCTGAGTACCTTCCCTGCCCGTGGAAACCGGCGCGATGACATTCGCCCTGGCCTCCGCTTGACCGGCTATCGAAAGCGCGTCGCCATCGCATTCCATGTGGATGACGACCGGGTCAATATCATCGGAGTCTTCTATGGCGGCCAGGACTATGAAGCGGCCCTGCTCGAAGAGGAATGAGACGACACGATTGACACCAAGAAGCGGCCATCTCTGGCCGCTTCTTGTTCTTTGCCCTGGGAATATGCTTTGCGGCAGGGATGCTCCCAGAAGCCTCAAATGGAGATTAGCACGCGCTTAAAGGTACTCACAGCACAACTTAGCAAAGAAAATTGTGCAACGGCTTGTTGCACAATTTCGGGGGGGCGTAGGAACGCCCGAGACCCTCCACAATTACGAGCTATAAGGCCGCATCAATCCGGGGTCGTCATTCCAAAATGGAATGACGCTCGCTCAAAAAGTCATTGGACGTATCCGGAGAGTGCCCTTAGCGTTGCGCCTAGCTGACAACACCAGGTCAGCGGAGGTGCAAAGATGCTCAGAATACGCCGTGCATTCCGATTGGAAAAGCCTCTCAATCGGTCGTCCAATTTCCCTGCCCAATGGTGGGCAGAACACTTCTCCAAACAAAAACTTCGCAGCGCAATTCATGTCATGGGGCCAACTCTGACAGCCCTGCTCTTTGCAGGCGTTGGAAGCGGGGTTGCCCATGCCCAGGGAACGATGGATTTCTCTGGGGCGCAAACATTAATGGGCACGTTCAAAACCTTCGCCATGTACGCTGGGGCCGTCATCTGCCTTGGCGGGCTCATTTTCGCGGGAATCCGCATGATGAGCGGGCGATTTCAAGACGCAATCCCAGGGCTTTTCGGCGCTCTTTTTGGCGCTGGAGTGCTCGGTTGGGGAGCCGGATGGATAGGCAGCCTGACCGGGCAGTCGATGTAGAAGGTGCATCGACATGGCCAAGCGGGGAGAGCCGTTACCGATCAATCAGGCGCTTAATAGGCCACGAGCCAAGCTCGGATTGGACCTCAGCGCATGGATGGCGATTGTCTTCGTCTGCGTAACGGTTTTCCTCGTTGGGTTTCGCCTGCTGGCGATGGTGGCCTTCCCCACGCTTGCCGTGAGTGCATGGCTCATCGTTCGCAAACACCCGAAGATGTTTCAACTGTGGGGCCTAAGCCTCAACCAGAAGTCCTATTATGACCCGCGCAAATACTGAGCAAGCCAAATTCGTTCCGTGGTTCGCCAAGGCCGGAGCCGCGTGCAGCATCGTTCCGATTGCACGTTTTATCGGCCCCAGTATCTTCGCCTTGAAAGGCGGCGGCTACGGATGCCTGTTTGCGTTGACAGGGATTGATGAAGAGGGATTGACCGACCAGGAGCTTGAATCACGGATGCGCTCGATTGAAGGCGCATTGCGTGGCCTTCCCGAAGGCGCGTGTATATACCAGTACACGCGCATCATGTCGGGCTACGAGCTGCCACGCCAAAAGACGTACAGCAACCCCGTCACACAGGTTTTTGTTGACGACCGGCTGACATTCCTTGAGAACTCGGCAGGATTCCGTCGTATTGACCTTCATTGGTGCCTCACGCTGGACCCGCCCAAGATGAAAGCGTTCGAACGCAAGCCACAGGAGAACTCTGCCGACACATCGCGGATGCTGTCAGAGGTTCAGAAGTCGGCAACGATTCTGGAAGGTCATCTCAGCAGTCTATTGGGGCTGCGCTTACTGAATAAGCAAAGCACCTTCCAGTTCTTTTCGTATTTGTTCAATCTCGAAGAGTGGGCTTCGCAATCGCAGCTCCGCGACGATGCGGGCGTAGACCGCCAGATCGTCAGCAATCCGGTTGCATGGCACAGCGATCATCTCCGCGTGGGCAAACGCTACGTGCAGATGTATTCCCTCAAAACCACGCCGGAGGCATCGCGGCCCTGCCTCTTCTCCGGCCTGTTGGCCCTCGATTGCGATAGCATCCTCTGCTCGACGTGGCGGCCCAAATCCACTACCGCAGCCCGCAGCGAGATCGACGCACAAGAGAAGTTCATCTCCTTTTTCAAGGTTGGTGTGTTGACTCGTGTAATGAGCGGGCGCGATACCGCATCACTTGAAACCGGAGCGGGCGCGAAGGCCGCCAACAGCAGCGTCGATGACTTGAGCCTTGTCATCCGCGAACTGGACAAGAAGGCCCAGGGCGAATACTCGCTGCGCTTGCTGCTCGCCGCCAACAGTGCGGAGCAGCTACGCGACACCGCGCCAGCCGTGCATCGGATCTTCGTCGATGCGCGGGCGCAGGTGGTCGAGGAGACGCTTGGCAATCTCTGTGCGTTCTATGCCATGTTCCCCGGCAACGGAAAATTCAATGTCTTTCCGATGTGGCTCAGTGAAGAACACCACGCTCGGCTGTCCTCCGTGTTCGTCCCTCACATCGGCCACCCACATTCTGAAGACCTGGACTCCGAGTACCTGAATGTCTTTGAGACACGCACAAGGACGCCATTCTTCCAAGACGTGTACGTGGAGGGAGTGCGCGTCTCGCTCATCATCGGGCCTACAGGCTCGGGCAAAAGCGTGATTGGCAACGCTACCGTTGCGCTGGAGCAGAAGTACGGCGGCTTCACTTACATTTTCGACATCGGCGGCAGCTATGAAAGCGTGGTGGAGTTGTATGGCGGGCGCGTTGACCGTATCGGCAAAGACGGCCCTCGTGCTGCGCCGTTCTCTCTGGAGCCGACTGAAAGCAACATCAAGTTCCTATACAGCTTCATCAAGCTGCTGCTCACCAATGGCGGCGCGGAGCTGGAACCGGAAGACGACGATGTGATCCACAAGGCTGTGCAGGACATCTATCTCCTTGACGCGGAGAATCGCCGTCTCTCCAATCTCTTCCTGCCCAAGAAGCTCGACCGCTACCTGTCGAAATGGGTTGGAAGGGGCATCTATAGCGCCATCTTCGACAACGTAGAGGACAGCCTATCGCTCTCCCGTCTGCAATGCTTTGACTTCCAGGGCGTCAACAACCAGCAATACGCCGACCTGATAGAGCCTCTGATGGTGTGGCTACTCCATCGCATCAACGACGTACTGTATGACCCCGCCAATCTTGGCGTACCCAAGCACATTTTGATCGAGGAGATTTTCTCTTCGATGAAGAATCGCCAGTTGCTCGAAGGTGCGCTCGCGTCCATCAAGACCGTCCGCAAGAATCTTGGCGGCGTCACGATGATTGGGCAGTCCGCAGAAGACTTGGGCGAGAACGCCGACAGCATCGTGAACTCCTGCACGTCTTTCCTGTTCCTGAAGGACGCTACCTTCAACCGGAAACGCTACGCGGAGCTGTTCAAGATGACCGAACAGCAACTCGCACTGTTTGAGAGCTTGCAGGACCGCGAGGCGCTGTACATGCGCCGCGATGGACTCACCAAAGTTGTTCGCCTGAATCTCGACGGGCGCAGCTACGCGACGTTCTCCACCAAACCCAAAGACCGCGTGCGCCGGTCCAAGCTGATTGCCAAGTATGGACTCACCGAGGGCATTACGCGATTCGCTCAGGGTGAGACTGCATAACCGAAAGGATTAGAGAGAAATGAAACCACCTATTCTTATCTTCGTCGCCTGTGGACTCACCTTCGCGGCAACCGCTGCCTCTGCCTCGGGCCCCGGTAGTCCCGATCAGAAGCACCTTCAACCGAACGCGCCCCGCACCATCACCGTGTCCGAGACGGACACGCCGCCTGTGGTCCGCGCCGGGCTTTTGCAATCGACCCTGATTCTGCTTCCCGATCAGGAGAAGGTTGCGAACGTCTTTGCCGGAGACACCGTGGATTGGGTGTTCGACGGCGGCCATGTCGCCAGCCGCTTTATCAGCATCAAGCCCAAACTGGCGAACAGCACGACCGACGTGCATATCGTTTCCGATCACGGCAACGAGTACACCTTGCAGTTGCGTGAAGTCTCCGGCGACGACGATCCGCACTTCGATTCCAAAATCTTCATTGCCCCCGGTGACAAGGCCGCGAAAGATCGGCTGGCCGAGCTGCCCATCTTCGTGCCCGCCGCCGAGCTGGACAAGGTGAAGCAGGAAGCGGCGGCGGCGCAGGCCGCCCAGGCCGCGACGCTGAAGTCCGAGAAGTCGCAGGAAGAGGCATATCGCAGCCGGTATCCCGGCTCGCTGCACTTTGACTACACCTGGGACAAGTCGAAAGGTAAAGAGCTTGGCTTGCAGGCAATCTGGCGCGATGACAAGTTCACGTATTTACGTGGGCAATTTCAGGAAACCCCGGCCTTATATGAGGTGAAAGACAAGAAACCCTCCCTCATCAACTTTGATTTCGCGAACGGCCTCTATACCGTCCCGAAGGAGCTGGATAACGGCTACCTCGCCATCGGCAAGCAGAAAGTGGAGTTTCACCGCACCGAGGAAGCGAGGTAGCCATGCCGGAGCCAAACCAGACCGCCCCTGCGACCGTCCCCGAACAGCCAGAGAGCAAGCCTCCGCTACGGAAGAGTATGCCGGTGGTGATTGCCCTGGTTGTCATCATCGGGCTTATCGGTATCGCCAATCTCTCCAGCCTTTTGAGCGGCAATAAGAGGAATGCTCCGGTCAGTGCCATGCCGATGCGTCCGGCAGCGCCGAACGCCCAGCAGGTAAACAACTTCGAGTCGCAGCAGCAGTTGCAGGCGCAGCGTGACGCCGAGGCGCGGCAGCATCAGCAGGAGCTTGCCGCCGCCCTCCAGCAGCTTCAGCAGACTGAGGGTGCTCCCGGCCCGGAGGCCGCGGGCGCACCGCCGATGACCGCCGCGCAGCGTTCGGCGATCTACGGCGACAGTCCCAATGCGCCGCAGCGCACCTCCAATCTGTCTCAGGCCCAGGCCGAGGCCAAGCAGAAACAGCTTGCGAAAGAAAAGCAGCAGCAGGACGCCATCGACAGCGACACCGTAGCGATTGATTTTGAGCGCACCAGTCCGGCAGTCACGCCAGAGGCCGCGCAGGAGACGGCTGCTATCGCAGCCGGCGGCGCGGTTTCGTCCAAGCCAGTAAGTACAACTGCAAAGCCTGACACGCAAAAGAACCCGATGGCCGGATACGACTTCGATACCTACGATGGCCGTCTCTATCGTGTCTTCGAGGGAACGGTACTGGAAGGTGTCGTGACCAACCATCTCGACGGCGGATTTAGCGGCCCGATCATGGTTTCGCTGACGACTGATCTGTACTCCCACGACCATCAGCAGCTTCTCTTGCCCCAGGGCACGCGGCTGTTAGGCGACGTGCAGAGCGTCGGCAATGCACAACAGCGCAAGATGTTCGTCACCTTCCATCGTGCTATCTGCCCGGATGGATTTTCGCTGGAGTTTGCGAAGTACATCGGCCTTGACCAGATCGGCACGACCGGCCTTGCCACCAAAGTAGACCACGGATATTTGCAGGCGTTCGCCGCCGCAGCCGCTATCGGCGGCCTTGGCGGTCTCGCGCAGATTGGAAATGGCGGCAGTGTTCTTGATCCTTCCGTGCAGATTCGCAACGGCATCTCCGAACAGTCCGCCGTAGAGGGTGAACAGGTACTCAACCACTTCCTGAATCGCCTGCCCATCATCACGCTCAAGGAAGGTTCCCGTGCTCGCGTGTACATCGGCACCGACCTGTTGATTCCGGCCTATGCGGAGCATCGCGTCGATCCCACCTTGTAGGAAAAGGAGCATTTGCGGTGAATGACCGTTACGAACATCTGCTCCGCAAGTCGCGTGACGCCAAGCGTGGAGGGCATGACGCATGGACCGTGCAGTCCACCGGCGAGAAAGTTGCCGTGGCGCTTGTCCTCAATCGTGCCGATTGGCTGGCCGAGATTGACTACACAATTGCCGAGGCTATCGACCGCAGCGGCGGGGATTGGGTAGCGGTGATTCCGCAGGTGGCCCGCCAGCTTGCAGAGGAGGAATGACAGCCATGCAGACAATTCCGCTCCATCGCTTCTATCAAGTTTCAGGAATCATCGCCGCCATTCTGCTCGCTCTCCTGTTCATTGGGACAGCGACCGGCAGAAGCACTCTTGCGTGGATTTACCTCCAGTCCACCGAGACCATGACAAACCCAACACATATCCACACGTTTTCCCTGGACAGGTTGGACCCAACCTGCCCGCAGTGCATGTAGTTCAACCCAACCGCAGGAGGCTTTATGAAAGTCACACTGACCCACCGGCGCAAGTGGCTCATCGGAGCAGGCGCGGCCTTGTTGCTCACGGCAACACCGAGCTTTGCTCTCTTCGGCATCGGGGATATTGTCTTCGACCCCACCAGCTACGCCAGCCTCGTACAGCAGCTCACGACCATTCAGATGCAGTACAACATGCTGAAGAACAACATCACGCACTTCTCAGCGAAGCAGCAGTGGCAGACGACGCTCCATGCTCTCGAAAATGTGAATGTCGCCAATATGTTCGGTGAGACGGCGGGCATGAGCATTGCCCTCAATACCAACTCGCCGTCTGCGTCCTCGACTGCATGGAAGGCCGCCAACGTGACTATGAACGGCAGCGCCCCGACCTACCTGGCCAGCCAGTCTCTTGGTAGCTCGCGCACGTCACAGCTTGCCTTGATTGAAACGTCTGATGCTGTATCGCCCGATTGCCTTACGGCTGTGGGCCAGTATCGGAGCGATCGGAGCACCAACGCGACGGCGAACAACTCGCTACTCTCACAGCAGTTCGACGGCAGCGACAGCACCAATAGCGAAGTCCAACAACTCAATCTGTTGAATGCAGCAGAAGCGCAGAAGACGGCAGAGATGCAGTCGCAGGGCACGCTACAGGCTTGCCTTGCGTCGCAGATGACGGTTGCCAACATGGAGCGCCGCAATGCTCACGTCGAAGACCTCAACACTGCCGTCTTCGTCCAGCAGCAGCGTTCGGCCAACGACACCAGCGCCGCCAACGAAGGCAGCACCTGGAACAGCTACCTGCCATAACGGAGACTGCGATGCTGAAAGCGATCAATACCAAAATCCTGCTCGCCATCCTCGCGGCTCTCACCGCGATTGGTGGCGCGCTTACCTACCAGCGGCATGAGGCGGCGAAAGCCGCCGCTGCCGCCGCCAAAGCTGCGGCCATCCTTCAGCAACAGCAGAAGGAGACCGAGGAACGAAAGGCCGAGGATGAAGCGTTTCGGCAGCGGGTGGAAGCAGATAAGAAGAAGCACAACTCCGCCGCCGCTAACGAGGGCAAGACCTGGCAGAAGTACATCCCCTAAATGTGACCGAGGGAGAGTAACGATATGGTTTCTGTAGCGTTGTTAGCACAAGCATTGCCGAGCGCAAGTTCGGGCGTCGATTGGTTGTACCAGTTCACCAATAACCTCACCAACTTGACCACGCAGAACGGCGGGGCGCTCACTCAGCTTGGATTGATGGAGCTTGCGTGCATCTCTCTCTTCACCCTTATCAGCCTGGTCATCAACTGGAATACCACCAGCATGACCTTTCGCTTTCACGCCCAGCCTGTCCACGCGGGCGATTTGGTCAATTTTCTATTACGGCTCATCATCTGCTGCCTGCTTGAAAACTATTGGGTGAATCCATTCCCCGGCGCGAGCTTCGGTATCAATCATTTCTTTTCCTACATCGCACAAGCGATGGTCGCGGCCTTCGACCAAAACTCGCTCGATAACTTGCTTCAGCTTCTCAAGACCGCTGGCGACAGTACCGCGATGCCGTCACTCATGGCTCCCGTTCAGATCCTTTGCTACTTCGTTGTGCAGGCGCTTCTTGGCATCTCATCCGCGATCCTCTTCGTGATTAATTGCAGCGCCTTCATTCTCTATGGTGTAACCGCATTGTTCGGTCCTGTCTTCATTCCGCTGCTGATGACGAAGACCTTTCGCGCAAAGTTCTTTCACTTCCTTGACCTTCTTATCAGCTTCGCCATGATTCGTGCGGTGGCCGCAGCATTCATCTTCGTTTGGGGCGGCTTTATGAATGCCTTTATTCAGCAAACCTTCAACGGAAATTACTCGATGGAAATGTGGCTTGCGAACCTGATTCCGTGCATCATGGTATTCGTCGCATTCATTGTGAACATGCTCTTTATTCCGAGCATGACACAAGCGATCTTCGGCGGGGCTGCCGGGCTTACTGGAGCGCCCGCGCAACTCGCTGGCGGAGCGGTTGCCCTGGCGATCAAATCGGGAGGATGAGCATGTGGAATTTTTTATTAGGGTTTCTATTCGCGCGAGCTACCGGAGCATCAAGAATCATTCGGCCATTGTTGTTGCTTCTCCTACTCGGGTCGATCATCGCCGGATTGATCTATGCTTTCGCAGTCTTTCATGCGGTCAACGAAAGGAGTCGCCCTCCCCATGTCCATGCACCCAGTAGTCCATGAGCAGCACATAACGCCAGAGCAAACATTGCTCACAGACCAGATTGGCAACGAAGTTTATGCCTCTCACTATGCCGAACGAAAAGCCTACCGCGGTATCCTCGCCTGTGGAACAGTCCTGCTTTGCGGCTCCATGTGGCTCAATTTCTCTCTTGCCCGCCGCCCGCTCGTAAATCGCTACATTCGTATTGATGAGATGGGCCGCGCCCAGGCCATCCAATACAGCGACTTGAACTACAGTCCGCGTGAGGGTGAGATTCGTACCTATCTCACCGATTGGACAAACTACCGCTATACCATCAGCCGCGACACCATCGCAAAGAAATACCCCCTCAACTACTACTTCCTGTCCGGCAATCTCGCCTCGCAGTTGATGACAGAAGACAATCAGAATCACCTTGTCTCGCAAGTTATCGGCGGGCAGATCGAGCAAAGCGACGTGGAGGTGAAGGACGTCACCATCACGTCCATGTCACAGGAGACCGTGCAGGGCGCAGTCATGGCCCGAGGAACGGCGCTGCTGGCCTTGGACAAGCTCTACTCTCCCAACCATTCGCGGGAGCCGCGTACTGAGCATTGGATGCTCAGTATCACGTACTACCTCAATCCCAAGCAGGTCAGCGATCAGGCCAAGATTTACCCGCAATATGAGTTCATCAATCCCCTTGGATTGACCATCACCGAGTTTCACGAAAATCGTGTCTCCGTCGATCCTATCGCCCCCGGCGCTTCGGTTCCGGCCACGACTGGAATCGCCGCGCCAACGACAGGAGCGATACGGTGAGCTTCGAGCTGATACTGCCGTTCTTTCCCGAAGAATTGCGGGCGCTGTTGCTGGACCCGTCTATCTCCGACCTGATGATTAACGGAACAACCGGCGTTTATGCGGATCGGGGCGGCGTGGTCGAACAGATTACGCTCTCCGCACCTTACAGCAACGACCGCCTGCAGGCTGCGATTGAGCGCGTCGCCCGCATCCTCGGACAAGACCTGACCAGCCAGAATCCTATCCTCAATACGCGCCTGCCGGACGGCTCCCGCGTCGCCGTCGTCGGCTCGCCATCCTCAATCAATGGACCGACGTTCACCGTGCGGAAATTCAATCGCTGGTTCACGTCTGCGGAACTGATTGCATCGGGCAGTCTGCCGGAGCAGATTCGGGATGCGGTTGTGAGCTTCATTGCAGAGCGGAAGAACGGCATCATCAGCGGCGGAACCGGCAGTGGGAAGACAACTCTAATGAAAGCCTTGCTGGATCATGTGCCGCTCCAGGAACGGCTCATCGTGATCGAGCAGCCCGCCGAGCTAAAGATAACCCATCCCAATGCCGTTCGGTGGGAGGCCGTCGAGGCCATACCCGGCCAGGTTGCCGTGACGCCGAGCCAACTTGTGGCCGCTGCGCTGCGCCATCGTCCAGACCGCATCATCATGGGCGAGATACGCGATGAATGCGGGTACGACCTGTTGCAAGCGATGAATACCGGCCACGGTGGAACGCTCTCCACCATCCACGCAAAGAGCGCATGGGACGCTCTCAACCGGCTATCGGATCTCGCCCTTAGTGCGCGTCCGAATCTCAATCACTCTTTTATTCGTTCGGAGACGGCGGAAGCCATCGACTTTGTTCTGTATTGCGAGCGCGACCATGCGGGCCGACGCAGAGTACGCGAGCTTATTGCCGTGAAGGGATATAGCCATGCAGAGCAGTCCTTCGAGACAGAGGACATCTACCGCGCTTCCTCTGCGGCAGTGGCGGCATGAGACGCGGATGGAACCGGAATCGTTATGGTGCTTCTCACCCACAAACCGGAGCTGAATCGTTCGACTGGAAGGTGTGCGCTTGAGCATAGCGCAGGCCGCCTAAAGACATTCGGTGTTCGGGCGGACTTGCGGCTCTTTGCGCAGCTCTTGGTGGGAATGAGTGAACCGCGATTGTCGATACGTAGCATCGTCAGGAACCGGATGGAGAGGATTGTTCAGGCGGGTATCTCCCGTATGTATCCCGCTTTCTGCACGGTCACTGCTTCGGGGTCAAACCGACGCCCGGCGGCAGGCTCGTTCTTCTGCTTCGGCTTGCGCCGCCTTCGGTTACGGTTTCCATCTGCGACGGACCCTCCGTAAATGCAGAACTTCGGCCTTGGGAGTCGGACCCACTCGCTAGGCTTCGCCAGGTGTGACCCGAGCAGATCGGGAATTTCAAAACGGAGACACAATCATGTACCTGAACAAAGCAATCCTCATGGGCTTCCTCGGCGGCGATGCAGTCGTTCGCACCGGCAAAAACAACAAGCCGTTCACCACGCTCTCCCTTGCAACCAAGGAGTCCTATAAGGACAAAGAGACCGGCAAGTACAACGAGCGCACCGAATGGCACAACCTCATCGTCTTCGGCAAGCTGGCCGAGTTCGCAGCCAAGCTCAAGAAGGGCGCTCACATCCAGATCGAGGGCAAGATTCAGCACTCCGAATACAAGGGTGTGAAGACCGACACGATCCGGGTAACTTCCATCCTCAAGCTCGACCGTGCAGAGCGGGTTGCCGCCGAGGAAGAGTTCGATGAGATCGCCGAAGAGTACGTGGCCGCATAGGCCAGCTCCTCACCATGGAAGCCCGGTGAAAGCCGGGCTTCTCTTCTGCTAATGGCCCGCATGATCGCACCCGCAAGAGGTACCTCTATGAGTCAAATTGCCGCCAGCTTTCTCAGACGTTGTTTCGCCTCGGAAGAGACCCTTGCGATCCTGCTTCGCGGACAGGATGCCGCAGCTCCCAGACAACGGGTCGTGCGATTGGATCAAGTTCTGGAGACGCCGTATATGGCGTGGCTCTCCTATGAGAATCAACACGGTCGCAACAATATCTATGTCGCAGCCAATCCGCTTCGCCCCGGCAGCCGCCAACGAACGAAAGATAGCATCGCATCCGTTCGCCATCTATATATAGACATCGACACGGATGGAGATGGCCGTCTCGCTGCGCTGCGGGCATCGGATATGGTGCCGCCGCCGACTTCCATCTTGTCCACCTCTCCCGGCAAATATCAGGTGCTTTGGCGTGTCGAAGAGTTTGACTTTGTACGGCAGGAACAGACGCTCAAGTTGCTCGCCATCGGGTTCGGTGCGGACATCGCTTGTACCGACTGCAACCGTGTCCTTCGCGTCCCCGGTTTCCTGAATCGCAAGTACGATCCGCCCTACAAAGTCACTGTCGAATATCGCGACGATTCTGTCTGGACTCCCGATGACTTCCAGCTTGACGCAGGCGCAGTCGATGCCATGCTCTTCGCGGCTACTTCCACGCCGCGCAAATCGCCGTCGAAGCACAGTAATTCGGAGAGCGATTGGGCATGGGTCTCCCATGAGCTTGCCCACGGTAAAGATGCCGTCAAACTGACGCGGGAGCTTGCTTCGCGCCGCTCCGACAAGCCCAATCCTCTCTATTACGCGCAGCGCACAGTTGATGTCGCTTCGGCTCGCCTGTGGTTTATCGAAGGCATCCGCTTCGATGACGTAATCACCATGCTTGAATCCCGCCGTCGCTTCGAGCTTTCCGCCGCACTTTGCTCCGCTCGTGCGCGGGAGATTGCGGCCACGGCGCAACGCATGATTGCCCACAGAAAGTCCGCCTGATTTCACACCCAAAGGAGAATGCAATGCCGCTACTTGAAGTCGTCCAAACCCGCCACCTCAGCGCCTCTATTCGGCTCACCGATACGACCGCCACTCAGGTCGATCAATACGCCGCGTTCATCCATGCTTCTGCAAATGATGTTGTGGAACAGGCGCTCGCTTATGTCTTCTCCAAAGACCGCGAGTTTCAGGAGTACCTTCGCACTCCTGAAGCGCAGCGGATTACGCCGACGTTGCGCGTGCGTCGCGGCAATGCCAATGATGGCGCGGAAGCATCGGCAAAGAAGCCTGTTTCCGCTGCATCATCGGCATCCCAAACCCCGGCAGTTGTGGCGGGTTCGAGAGCATGATGCGCCCTCTACATCCGTGGCAGTACCAGAACGGTGCTGCGCACCGGGTGTATTTCGACACTCCATCCCTAGCAGGGTCGTGCAGGTGCACCGTAGTGCACTTGTTGCGGCTGCAATGACATAGCGATTTCAGGTGCACTTGGGTGCACCCGAGAAATGCGGGGTCTGGATGGCGCTTTTGAAAACAAAACCCGATACGAAAGCCGACGGCGACCGTGAGACATTGCGTGTCTTTCCTGTGACCGCCAAGCTCACGCGAGAGGAGCGCAGAGCCGTGACTGAGTTCGCGCGGTCGCAGGGACTTGCGCGGGGGCAGTGGATACGCGACGTGATCCTGACCGAGCTGCGTGGCGTGTCGCTCCAGAATGCTCCGCTGGCGGAGATTTTAGGCGTGCGGTTGCTGTTGGTGAATGTGCTCCGCCCGCTCGCCGCCGGTCAGCGTCTCGCGCCTGAAGCGTTCGACAAACTGCTGGACGAGATCAGCACGGCGAAGCATGAGCTGGCTGGAAAACTAGCGTCCGAGAAACGGAGATAGCACGATGGCAAAGACTACCTGGGGCCGCAAAGAGACGATCATCTGGCCGCGCCATGTACCCATCTACACCTACGGCACCATCTTCCTCGCCGTCGTTGTGATGTTCGTAGGGGAGTGCATTCGGATTCGCCTGGCTACGCCGTTGCAGCGATACTACCTGCCAGTCTACGAACGCGCCTCCACAGTAGGCGCGTTCTTTTCGACGCACCGGAGCAGCTACCGAATGTTGTTTGTAAGTGGCCGTGGCATTACGCCGCGTCCTGCCTTGAATGAAGATGTAATGCTTGGCCGGACGCAGGAGCCGGGTGGCACGTCGATTCCGTTGGCGCTCTCTGAGGAGACACAACACCACGGCGGATTGTTCCTTTTCCGTGGCGCGCAGCGCAGCTACGTGGATGCACGATTGAGCGCCTATCTGAGAGCCGTTGTGTATGGCACGTCGCTCTCCGGCTTCTTCCGTCCTCCGGTACTCGGCGGCGCGGCGGTGTTTCTCATTTTCCTCCCGTTCGCAGCGATGAAAGACGTGCAACGGCAGAAGCAGTTGAAGTATGGACGCAGGTTGAAAGGCCCGGAGATGCTGACGCCGCGCCAGTTCAACAAGACCGTCAAGGGCGACGGTATCGGGTTCAAGACCGACGAGATGAAAGAGATGATTCGCATACCGGCGCGTGCCGAGGCCCAGCACATGCAGATCATCGGCGATACGGGCGCGGGCAAGTCCGCGCTGATGTTCCAGGTGCTCCGTCAGGTACAGAGCCGGGGTGATTCCGCCATTGTCTACGACCCGGCGCGTGAGTACGTCCGGCGATTTTACAACCCGGAACGTGGCGACGTGATCCTGAATCCTTTGGACAAACGCTGCCCCTATTGGGGGCCAGCCGAGGAACTGCGTAGCCGCTCCGAAGCCAAGGCGCTTGCGTCGTCCTTGTTCCAGCCGCCGCAAGACAAGAAGGGCGAATTCTTCATCGAAAGCCCGCAGAAGATTTTTGCCTTCCTGATGGCCTATGGCCCTACCCCGGACGAGTTGGTGCAGTGGATGTCCAACCCGGAAGAGATCGACCGCAGGCTCAAGGGCACCGAACACGCGCACCTCATAGACCCGAAAGCGCACCAGCAACGTGCGGGTGTTCTGGCCTCTCTCGGCCTGGTCGCCGACAGCCTCCGTCTGTTACCGAAGAGAGACGAGAGCAACGGGGCATGGACGGCGACGGAGTGGACTGAGAAACGGCAGGGCTGGATCTTCCTTACCTCACTGCCCGCCGAGCGAGAGGCGCTTCGTCCCTTGCAGAGTTTATGGATTGACTGGCTGGTGTTGCGACTTTTGAATGAGCCGACCGAGGCGCAAAAGCGCGTGTGGTTCATCATCGACGAGCTGGCGAGCTTGCAGAAACTTCCCCAGCTCCATACAGCTATCACCGAGGCGCGCAAGAGCAAGAACCCCGTAGTGCTTGGATTCCAGGGCAAGGCCCAGCTTGAGTACCTGTACGGGCATCTGGCCGAGGTCATGCTGTCACAGCCCGCGACAAGTGTTTGGTTGACAACCAAGGAGCCGAGCGCCGGAGAGTGGGTAAGTAAGTTCATCGGCAAGGTGGAAGTCGAACGGCTGCGCGAGACACACTTCGATGGCACCCGCGCAGGCCGGAACTTTGCTCTCGACCGGCAGGTGGAACCGTTGGTGCTGGAGTCCGAAATCTCCGGCCTTGCGGACCTGCACGCTTATATGAAGTACCAGAACTATGTCACGCGGTTTTCGTTCCCGTACTTCGATATGCCGGTGGTGGCGAATGGCTTTGAGCTGCGAGAGCGGCAGGACGACAAGCTGCCTTACGAGCCGAAGCGTATGCAGGCAACGGAGACGGCACCTGCGGAACTGAAGCAGGTGCCGGAGGCCCCTGTTCCCACACAGACCGATGGGATTTCGGCGGTCGAGCAGATCGAGCCAGAACCCGCCATTACTCCCGATACCGACGACCGCCAAGACCTGATATTGCGAGGGTGAACCTGTCATGCTGACCATCTCGAAACCGCTCTCCGCTACCCAGGCACAGACCTACCATGCCAAGGAGTTCACCGCCGCCGAGCAGAACTATTGGAAGCAGGGCGACACCGTTCAGGGCGAGTGGCATGGCAGGCTGACCGACAAGTTCGCCCTGGCCGGTGGCGTCGGAGCCGTGGAGTTCGCCCGTCTCTCCGAAGGTCAGAATCCACAGACCGGCGAGCAGTTGGTTCGGCACCGTAAGGTGCATGAATACCAGACCGAGGACGGCAGAACGGTTGCGCCGGTAGAACACCGCGCCGGTTGGGATGCGACCTTCAGCGCGCCAAAATCGGTATCGCTGACCGCGCTTGTCGGCGGCGATGAGCGCGTGCGCGAGGCCCACCAGCAGGCCGTGAATGTTGCTCTGAATGAGCTGGAGCGGTACACGCAGGCCCGCATCGGAGGCAACCGCCCTGCCGAGATGACCGGGCAATTCGTCGCCGCCAAGTTCCAGCACGATACAGCGCGCCCGGTGGACGGCTACGCTGCTCCTCAGCTCCATACGCACGTCGTCATCTTTAATATGACCGAGCGGGAAAACGGGCAGATGCGGGCGCTTCAGGAACGCAGCTTGTTCGAGTCCCAGAGCTATGCGACCGCCATCTATCAGTCGCACCTTACCTACCAGCTCCGCAGTCTCGGCTACGAGATCGAGTCCGGCAGGAGCGGCGCACCGGAGATCAGAGGTTATTCGCAGGAGTACCTTGACGCCTCCAGTCCGCGCCGTCAGCAGATCGTCGAGGCCGTCGCCCGGAGCGGCTTCAGCGGCCCGGAGGCCGCACAGATCGCCGCCCATAATACCCGCGACGGCAAACAGATTCTTTCTCCCTCCGAGGTGATGGCCGCACACCGTCAGATCGCCGTCGAGTTCGGCAATCAGGCCGATAAGGTAGTGGCCGAAGCTCTCGCGCGCCGGCAGAGCCAGGCACACGAGCGACCGGCGGACGAGCGCCAGCGGCAGGCGCACGCCGCGCTGACCTTTGCCCGCGACCGCAGCTTTGAGCGGGAGGCCGTCATGGATGAGCGCGCTATCTTTGTCGATGCTATGCGCCGCGGAATGGGAGAGACGACGTACCCGGAGGTCCGCGCCAGCTTCGAGGCGCGCGTCGCCTCCGGCGAGTTCCGCACTGTGGCTGGTGAAAAGCATGATGCAGGCCGCCAGTTCACCACGGCGGAGACGATTCGGGCGGAGCGTGAGATCGTGAAGACGATGCAGGACGGCCAGGGCCGCGCTCCGCAGCTCATGTCCGTGCAGCAAGCTATTCCGCTTACCGAGGCGCGTCCCCAGCTCAATCCGGCGCAGCGTGCAGCCATCGAACAGGCGCTTACGTCCCACGACCGGATACAGGGTTTACAGGGCGTTGCGGGCGGGGGTAAGACAACGACTTTGGCGAGCATCCGCCAGGGCGCGGAGCAGAGCGGCTATGTGGTCGAGGGCTTCGCCCCCACCAGCCGTGCCGCCCGCCAGCTCCGCGATGCGGGCATTGCCGCCGACACCTTGCAGGGGTTTCTTGTCCGCAGTCGGGACACCGACCCGGCAGCGAAACACCTCTATATGGTCGATGAATCGTCGCTGGCATCGACACAACAGATGCGGGATTTCCTTCGCAAAATTGGTCCGCAGGACAAGGTGCTGCTCATTGGAGACATTCGCCAGCATCAGGGTGTCGATGCAGGAAAGCCCTTCGAGCAGTTGCAACAGGCGGGGATGCAGACCGCCCAGCTTGATACGATCGTTCGGCAGCGAGATCCCCAGCTCTTGAAAGCGGTCGAGCATCTGTCGAAGAATGAGACGGAGATCGGCGCCCAGATGCTTCAGCAGCAGGGGCGCGTGACGGAGATCGTAGACCCGCAGGAGCGCATCGCTGCGATAGCGAAGGCTTACGCTGCCCACCCCGAAAACACCATCA
Organism: Edaphobacter sp.; assembly: GCA_965277575.1. Taxonomy (GTDB): domain Bacteria; phylum Acidobacteriota; class Terriglobia; order Terriglobales; family Acidobacteriaceae; genus Edaphobacter. Next base: position 32,814 of record CBDIDK010000002.1, on the reverse strand, counting down.
TCGTCTCCCCAGATAACGCCTCACGCCGCGCCATCAATCAGGCGGTGCGTCAGGAGTTGCAGGCGCTTGGCACGCTCGGCAACGAAGACCACGCCATGCGCGTGCTCACGCCTCGCTCCGATATGACCGGCGCGGATCGAGCGTGGGCCGCTCGCTATCAAGCCGGGGATGTGCTGCATTACGTTCGCGGCAGCAGGGAGCACGGCATCGAGGGCGGCAGCTATGCCCAAGTGGTTGCTACTGACCCGAAGGAGAATCTTGTCACGGTGCGGAAAGAGAACGGAGAGCAAGTGACCTATGACCCGTCACGGTTGCGCGGCATCTCTGCCTACCGCGAGATCGAGCGCGAGTTTGCCATCAGCGACCGGATACAACTGACCGCACCGAACCGCGAGCTGGGTGTTGCCAACCGCGACATCGGCACGCTTCAGCGGATCGACGAGAGCGGCAAAATCACGGTTCGCATGGATGGTGATAAAGAGAAAACCATTACCTTCGACCCCCGCGAAATGAGGCATTTCGATCACGGCTACGCCGTGACCTCGCACAGTTCGCAGGGCCTTACCTCGGAGCGCGTGTTGGTGAACATGGATACTGAGGTTCACCACGAACTCATCAACCCGCGCTTTGCGTATGTCTCCGTTTCGCGGGCTTCTCACGACGCTCAGATTTTCACGAATGATGCGGCCAATCTCGCGGAGAGTCTGAGCCGGAATGTCTCCAAAGCGTCTGCGATTGACTTCGGCAAGATTCCGGTTGCGGGCGTGGGATTGGAACAGGCTGCCACATTAAAGAAGGTGCCAGCGGCGGGACTCGGATTAGCTCTTTGACAAAGCACTCCAGAGCCATCGTATTTGCAAATTCCGTCAACGTGTTCATACTTGGTGTGGTGCAACGGTTCGGTTCCGAACGGAGAAATCGAAATGAACGTCCCATCCTGGGTTCAAGTGATCCTTGACAACTTCAACGGAAAGACAGACGCCCACAGCGAACTCGAAATCGCCGAGTCCCTGTCGAATGAGCGGGCTAAACATGGCGATCTTAGTGAGGAAGACTGGAAAGGGTATATCGCCGAGTACAGTGTGTTCTTCTTCGGCGAAGGTGGCGACGGAGAGAGCGTATGGGGAACGTACTTCCGTCCGATGGCCGAGTTTACACACGGACAAAGCGTTGTCCGCAACCCCGATATTACTCAACTCGACGCTGAAACCATTGCTCATTGGCAGCACCGAGCGTCGGAAGTGAAAAATCCCGTTATGAAGGCGCGGTATGCCGATGCGGCATGGGATTTCGCAAAGCCGATTGCGAACGGTCAACCGGACTATAAATGTGCTCTCTTAGCGATTGATGGCTACACCGACGCGACCGCTCGACATTTCTACAAATGGGAGAACGAGGGCGTTCAGTGGCTCGTTCGTGCCCTTCATCTTGCGAGAAGTGTTGGGGACACTGAACGCATCAAGAAGGTTGTGGATGCGATGTTCTCCTTCTATCAAGCGACCTTACAACCGAAGCTAATCGGTGTCTGGGTGTTCCTTTTCGACAATCTCTATGGTGAAAAGAAACTGATTTCGGCTGCGCAGGAGGCGCATATCATCGCCGACCTTGAGGCGATGCTGGCAAAACTCTCGGTGGTTGGAGAACCCAACTACTTCGATCCATTCGGAGCACAGGCGGCTGCGGAGAGGCTTGCACGGCACTACAAGAAGCAAGGTGACACAGCAAATGTCGAGCGTGTTCTAAAGACATACGGCGAAGCATTCAGAACTCTTGCAACCGGGGCAAACCCGATGCTTGCGATGGCATGGTTGCAGCCGGTTATCGAAAGATACGAGCAGGAAGGCATGAAAGATGAAGCCGAGCAACTGCGCTTAATACAAATTGAGAAAGGCAAGAACATTGCTTCAGACATGAAGCACTACTCCGTCGAGGCAAAAACGACGAGACAAGATTACGATGATCTGGTAAAGAAGCTGCTGGTAAAAAATGATCTTGGAGCCACACTGAGTAATATCGCTCACTACTTCGTTTCCAGTGTAGACAGCGCAAAAAAGACGGTTGAGGAATTGAAGACTGTTGCCCCGTTGATGAGCATGATTCCCATCACTATGGTGGACACTACTGGGCGCGCCCTGGCGAAGATCGGGACAGACGATGACGGCTCCGAGGGGAGGATCTTCCAGCACCTCGCTCAAACGATCGGCTTCTATCAACCGTTCTTGTCGTATGTAATCGAGGCGGTTGTAACTGAATTCCAACCGACCGCAGATGACATCCTCGCTGTCCTGTACCAGTCTCCACTCTTTCTCGAAAGTCGGCGCTCAATCCTGCGGGATGGCCTCTCCGCTTACTTGTCGAAAGATCATTTGAAGGGGATTCACGTTCTTGTGCCACAAATCGAAGAGATGTTGCGAACCCTGCTTGCGCTTATGGGTATACCTCCGCAAAAAAGTGTTCCCCGGCACCCTGGAATCACCGACGTTAAGAACATGAATGACGCTCTTGGTGACCCTAGAGTCCAGCAGGTTCTGACCGAAAATGTCTGGATGTATCTAACAGTCCTCTATATTGACAGGCGCGGTATGAATCTCAGAAATGACCTCTCGCATGGGCTAGTGCCTGGCGAAGGATTCAATCAGCCTGTCGCGGACCGTGTGCTGCATAGCCTTTTGCTTCTGAGTCTCCTGCGAAAGAAGACTGCTTCGTCAGAATAGAGCGGAGTTCATTTCGGTGCAACGATGGAAAGGTTTCTCCAATTCACTTAGAGATGAGATCTGTGCCATGACTGAGAAGATTGTGTGCCCGAAGAGATGCAACGGCGCTATGCAAGCCGTGTGAAGGAAGTACCATACAGTAAAGCGGGTATTACGCCACCGATAGCGAAGGCCGCACAGTTGATGCCCGATGAGAAAGTCTTTACCTGTGACTATTGCAGTTGCGTTTGGAGAAACACGTTCGACCTGAATTTCCTTCGAGACCGCATCGTAATCCTCGGTGAATACGGCGGCCCTAGCTCCGCCAATGCCTTTCTGCCAGAACCGTGGCTTGAAATGGTCATCGACAAACACGCAAGAGAAGGCGACGAGTGACGGAGCGAATCTCTTATGAAAGTCGCCATCGAGTCGATTGATAGAGTATTGGTTCCTTCAAATGCTGCTCGGGTACACCCAGGTCAATAAGCATGACGCATCGAATAAATGCCTGGAGCCGTTTGTTTAGCAGAAATAGTTCTCGGCCGTCCTGTGTTGCTGCGGCCCCCTTGGGGCTTCCTAAATGGGTGTAGTAATTGCGCGTTTGAACGAGTTTCTTTACGAACCCTGCTCGTTCCCCTAAGAGCTGCTTTGCGAAATCGACACTGAGCAGGTCGTGGCTCTGCTCAATAAGAGATGCGTATGTGACTTTCTTCTTGTTTCCAGAGGTAAAGCGTATGCGACCAAATCCCTCAAGTGCTTGAGCAAGGCATAAGAACTCCGTTTCATCGAAGAGGGTGCTCTTTCTCAACATGCCCAGCACGGTAAGCTCGACCGGGCGATTCTCGACCGGCACCGCCAACCACCTCTTAAGAGCATCTGCCATAACTCCGTAAGTGGTACGCACCCACATTTGGAGACTGACCTTCTCTTCTCGATGATTGATTTTCTGAACAACCCATCCTTCCTCATCACGGCGAAAGAGCTGGATACGTTTGACGCTGAGGGATGTTCCAAGGAACAGACTGATGAAATTTTCGATCCGAAATGCGAGCGCGGCAAACCAATCCGCTGACCGTGGTGTCTTCGGGATAATTCGGATGCGCGGAACCGGTCTGATAGAGGCCCCTTTCTTCGCTTTCAAGCTGCCACCGGCAAAGACCTCGCAGCTGACCTCAGCGTCGATCTCCGCACTCGTGAACTTGAACACCTCTTTCGATTGATGGGGAAGATTGTACGAAGTGCTATCGCTGTTCGTCTGCGCCAACCAAGGCGTTGGCAGAAGATGATGGAATTTCGTGAAATAGAGAGAACCTGAATCCAGCGATTCTTCATCCGCAGCCCCTAGGTGTAACCCCATGACTGTTCTCGCCGCAATATAGCGTAGGGCACTGAGTTTTTGCCCAGTCGGGAAATTAGTGTTGCCGCCACCTTCTAAAACCAAGACATTAAGGAGCGTGCAGCGATTGTCGGTTGTGAAGCCTTGAAGTGCAGGAATCCGTTTCAGATCGCGGTCACTGAAAAGCGCCTTGAATTCTTCACGGACAGCCTCTTCTCCCAGCTTGTTTGTATAGAGAGGGGAAGAAAGTGCTTCGACCTTTCCGTTACGGGAAGTCAGCGTTCCAGTAAAACTCGCATCCGGTTGGCCCGGTTTCCAAAAAGCTCCGATCAACTTGAAGCTGCCTGCAATTTGATATTCGCCCATAGTTCGCTGATACTCCTACTCGGCTCTCGCCGTCCCTCGCTGAAGGCTCGGTATCTGTTATGGATTCGCTGGAGCTGGCGGAGCGAATAGCGGGTTTATCAATTCGACTGCTATGTCGAGAACGTTCAATGCCTCGCCGGGCGGCAGGATACTTTGGTCTGCCGGATGGGAAGCCTCGTTGCGTAGATGCCGAATTGCGTTCCAGCGTGATTGCTGCTCGGGTGGGATGACGGCGCGTTCACCCAGCCATTTGATCTTGTCTGCGAAGCGTTGAACCTTTGACGGAGCTTTCATCTCCTTGCATTTCGCGGATACGGCTGCGTCGAATACCCGGAACATCTGCTCGGTCCCGAGGGTGAGCAACGGATAAAACATCAGGCTGTATACCAAGGTGCCTCGTGCTATCTCAAAGAGCTTGCGGATTGGAAGTGGCACTGTCGAGTCAAGTTCGGTCTGAATGAGGTCATGCACCCAAGCCTCGGAAGGGTCGGACCGTGAGCACGACATCGCCACTCCAGACCATGCCGGATCGACCGTCAGCCAGTTCTCCAAGGTGAGGCGTTTATAGCCGAATTCGTTGAAGGACGATGCAGGCGACATCAGAACCTCGCTTTCGCGTTTGGGACAGGTGCGATGGGAGCCATGACCGAAGTTGTCGCCCTGCGCTTCGATCCTCCGTGTCTCTCCGTGAGTAGCCGGCTCACAATCCTTGCTCCTCATAAAACTCGCGCTTCATAAAACGAGTCGATGGTGGCTCGAAAGTTGGCAGTAATCCCGTCGAGCTTCTCGGCAAGATTCATCGCAAAATGTACGTCAACAACTTCAAGCGTTTGAACGAGGCATTGAAACAGCGCAAGAAGTGCGAGACCGGCTATCCGCTCCGAGTGGGTATCGACGATTAGGTGGTTGTCATTCCGCGAGATGGACTCGCCAATGCCACTAACGCCCCAGTGTTCCCAATCGGAAAGTTCTGCGCACGGCCCATCGTACAACTCTCTCCCAACAACTTCAGCCATCTCCGATAGAGTGACAGCACCTTGCCATTTCCTCTGGTACAGATCTGATGATCCTGGCTTTGGCTTTTTGAGAAGATGCAAGCGTCCGAATGCGTTCAGGCGCTCCTCATTGTTCTTGATGACGGACTTTTCGACCGGGATACCCTCTCTCAGTCTGCCTTGGATAAGCCGCCAGTCATGAATGATTGAGAATGACCTCCATTGTTGCGCCCGTGCTTCAGGATCGTGCGATGTCCATAGCAGTTGATATAGGCCATCAATCATCGTGCGCGCTATTAGGCCAGCGTCCCTTCTTGGTTCCAAAGCCAGCAGCGATTCGGCGTGTTGAATCTGCTTATAGAGAAATTGCATAGCCATAAAGCCGAAGTCATCGTCTTCACGAACCGATACTCCTCTGGAGCACTCATCCGCTAGTGCGAGGATCATCCTTGCTTGATCGCGGAAGAAGGGGATTTCTCGCGGGTCACGTATAAACAGCTTGGCTGATTCCATACACCGATGGTAAATCGCGCGGAGCTGGTTTATTCGATTCTGACGAATCGGATTGCTGAGGATGCGAATAAGCTACGAATGCATCCGACTGCTTCCGATTGTCTTTTTGCTACTGGCTAAGAGAGCAGGCACCTTTGCGGCTGCGGGATTCATCTCCGCGATCTCCACGCTCCCCACTCCTTGGACATGGAGTACCAGCTTCTCGCTTTGAAAGCCCGTCTTCAACGCTTCATACGTCACATAGTCGAGCTTGATCCCGCGGTCTTTAAGTTCGACCAGACAGTAGGCAGCAATCGCGTCCGTAGCCGGTGTCCGGGTCTTGGAATACTCCTCAACGAGACGATCCAACAGTCGTGAGCTGGCTCCGCTGATGAAATCAGTCGCAAGCGTGACGGTATAAACCCCGCTCTCCGCCTTGCTCATAATTGAAGAACATCCCGGTTTTGAAAAGTAAGTGCGAAGCGATTCCGCAACCTTTTTCGCGTCCATCGGAGCTGCGTTACTCAGCATCTCGGCAACTGCCGGGAGTCCATCGGGTGCTTGAAGGGCGGCTTGGAAAATCTTCGTTGCATCCTGGGTGAGACAGGCCGCATAGGCGGTTCGTGCCGTCCACTGGTACTTCTTGACTGAAGCGAATCCCCCAGTCTCGACCCAATAAGACGCAGCGAGATAATCGTGTACAGTGCGATGCACAAACTCCCATCCATCTTCGGTAGGCACCAGAATTCCATAGAACTTCGCGGTCTCCAGAAGGGCCTTTCGAGCATCGACCTTATCTATATTCAATAGATCAATCTGCTTTTGCGCTTCGACTTCGGCGCGGTTCTTGGGAAGCGAAGTGGATGAAGCTACATAGGCAAGTCGTCTTAACATCTGAATGCGATCTCGCCCGTCGAGCGATGTGGCAGTCGCGCGTACCAGGCCCTTGCTGGCATCCCAGCGTTCGCTAAGAACTTCGATAGCTCGTTCCAAGAGTCTTAGGGCACTTCGCGGTTGAACTCTGTCCGTGCTCGTCTTCACAATGCAGGCCAGCGCCAACAGGAGCGGATGCGTTAGGAAATCTCCGAACCCGCGCTCCTCCAACTCATTCACTACTTTCTTAGCATCAAGACCCGACTCGAACGCCTTGAGAAAAGCAGCGACAAATTTATGCTTTTCTTCAAGACTGAAACCACCGATGCGGACTTCAGGCACATTCAGGTTGATGACGTCGTAATATTCCCGGCATGTTAGGTAGAATTTCCCAACTTTATAGCCTTGGAAGCAAAGCAACGCTTCGGATACCATCCTCTGTTGAGACAGGCTTATTTCGTCATACCCATCAACCAATAGAAGGATCTCGTGATCCTTACGACGCTTTGCGATCTTCTCGACTGTTTCTACAAATCGTTTGAGATCATCGGCTGCTGTCGGACGCCGCAATGTGATCAACACGGGGAACACGTTGGAGGAGTCGAGGAATCGGCGAAAGATGTAGTGGAGAAATGTTGATTTGCCCCAGCCTGGACCTGCAAAAATAACCGCATCGTCGGGGCTCGTCAGGAAATTTTCGACGTTGACCGCGCGGTAGCTCGAAACCCGACTCGCAACGATGGAGCGAGAAGCGCTGGTTTCATAGGCGTAGGTCTCTTGTTTCTTCTGGGGCACTCCCTTAATCACGAGGGACGTGGGTTGATAGATGTCGTCGAACGGGACGGGCTTATGCATTCCGACGCATTGAACGGCACGAGTCTGGACAAGCGCGGTGTTTTGTAGACTACTCAGCCACTTTGCTGCTTCGACCGCTGCAGCATCCTTCCCGAAAAAGCTTTTGGCCTTTTCTTCCAGGTAGAGGAGCGCATCTGTTGCGTTCAGTTCGATGCTGAAAATACCCATGGAAGCAATTGTAGTTGCCCGTTCAAGCTAGGCCATGAACAAGGTTCGCAGTGATAACTAGCAACAAGCGCAGGTCTGACCCTTCCGGGCACGCTTGCCTTCCACGATCAGGACGGGAACGGCCAGTAATGCGGCCAGCGGATCAATCCAATGGACGCCGACGATGCGCCGTAGAAGAAGGCCCGCAAGCGTGAGGCCAGCAAGATAGGCGCAGGTCGCTGATTGCACGGCATCGGCTCGCAGCGCCTTGTTTCCCGTCTGCGCGGCGGTTTCGCTCTTCATTCGAGCCAGTAACGGCATGACCAGCAAGGCTCCGGCAGTGATAGCCATACCCAGGACGCTCGAATCTGCTTCGCTGTGGCGCAACAGCCCTACGATTGCGATGCCCGCCACAACACCAGCCAATCCGTACAGCAATGCTCCACAGAGCCGCGCAGCTCGATACTGCGAGATGTGCAACCACGGGGTGAACTGAATCAGGGCGACGGTTGCCGAAAGTATTTCGACAAAGCTATCGCTCCCGAAGGCCAGGAGCGAAACGCTTCTGGCTCTCCAGGCCGCAAACAATGCAACCGAACACTCCAGCACCATCCAGACGAGCGTGACCGTCTGGAGAGAGAGGACGCGTGTCTGGAGCGGGTTTTCGGAAACTGCTTCTGTTGGCATACGGAACGCCCTTTCTTTCAGTCTACGACTCTGTATTCAGCGAATACCAATGAGAAGACCGGCACTCATTCCAACAGATTGCTGATGACTTCCTGCAAAGCTGTAATCATAGGCAGGTTCGAGATACCAGCCGAAACGGTGTTTGCCCCCTGGCCAGAACATGAAGTCTCCGGCGACCTCCCCTGAAATCGAATTGCTCACCTTGCCATTCTGCCGGAGATGAACCCATTCGGGACCGACGCCGAACATAAACTCCGCCGTCTTCGATAGCGTCCACGGCTTTTTGAACAACAAATCGGTATCCCATTCCGTCGAGTTGCGAGTGTAGAACGGCGATACGCCCGCTTCCAGTTCCAGCCAGTTTTCAATCGGCGTCACTTCTGCTGCCAGATTCGGCGCGAACGTGGCCGATCCTCCGTTGAAGTTCCAGCTTGTTGCCGCGCCAAGCTCGACGATGGCGATAGGGTCTTTGTCCTCTCCGGCTTCATGGCAGTGACGCGAAGAGGTTGGCGCGGAACTCTGCGCGTGAATAGAGAGCGAGAAAAACAGCAACAGGCACGCTCCAGCGAGCGTGAATCCATAAGGACGCATCAGTATCTCCAGAATGACGTTGTAGGTTTGTGTCGTCCGTGCGAAAGTTCGATGAGATGGAACTACGCGGAGGCTGCGATGCGGGGAGGCCGGAATATCGTCAAGCGCGGAGCAAGCAGAGGAGAGGACGGATCAGGCCACGCGCTTATCGTGACTTTGGCCGTCAATGACAGTGCTGGAAGCGGATTCGGCAGACCATGAAAGCCACAGCACCAGCAGATGCCATTGCATGTATCCGGTGGAATGGTTTGTTGGTGACTGGCCTGAGATGGCGAAGAAGAGAACGCAAGGATTGGTCCATCACAACGGTCGCAACGTGGTGAATCAACTGCCAAGCAAGACAACACCACGCACAACAGCCATGCGATAACGTAGGCCCGTGTTGTAATGGAACGATCCATGTTCTTCTTAAAAGGATAAATCTAGTCAGGACAAATTGGCCGTTGCTACTGCTCTGAGGTCAGATATGGCTATGGTTTACCCCGTGGGCTACTCCCTCACGCAGTGATTCTGATGGCTGTAGCCACTTGGTGCGAGATGCTCAGGGCCTTCGATGAGTCACCTATAGCAACGGCATAGGTGCCGTCACCATTTCGCCGCTTTACCTGCAACCGTTTCCCGGGGGTAATACCCTTGGCCTTGAGTAGCTTCAATGTAGACGCATCCCGATCAGAGATGCTATCGACATAGAAACTCTCTCCCTCTCCTGCACTGGTCAACAGCATTGAGTTCTGCTTCGGCATCTGCCCGTCCAAAGCCGGAATGCAATGTCCATGCGGATCGAACTTAGGCCGTCCAAGTTTTACATCAATCCTCTCTTCCAATCGTTCCGAGATGAAATGTTCCAGCCGCTCTGCTTCGTCGTGTACTTCCTCGATAGGATAGGCCAGCACTTCATACAGAAACGCCTCAAGCAGCCGGTGGTGGCGCACAATCTCCAGCGCCCGACGCCTGCCCGCAGATGACAGGCGAACACCTTTGTGGCGTTCATACTGCACAAGCGGAGGCGAGGTCGATGCGAGCTTTTGCAGCATGTTCGTAATCGACGCGGGAGCGACCCCAAGCCGCTCTGCTAAAGCGGTGCTTGTCACACGCTCCTCTTCCATTCCACCCAGAGCAAAGATCGCTTTCAGGTAGTTGTCCACTGACTCCGTGTTCAGGTTGACACGGCGAGTTGTCATGCGGGGTCTCCCACTCATTAGGTTTGACACACTTCTATTTTAGGCGTACCTAATAGATTTAGGTAAGCCTAAATTATGTGCGGGAGCCTCGTAGACAACCCGCCGAGGCAAAACACCAAAGGACAATCGGAGACCAATGATGCACTCGATTCGAGCATGGAAATACAACCTCATTCTTTTGGCGGTCTTAACCACGGTTAATCCATGTTTGCTCCACGCACAAAGTGGGACCAGCAGCGCCCTCTCCGGCGAGGTAACGGACCCCAGCGGCGCAGCGGTTCCAAACGCAAAAGTCACCGTTACCGACGTAAACACGAAAGCCACTCGTACCGGCGCAACAGACGCAGGCGGACATTTTCTCTTTTCCCAGATCAACCCAGGCACGTATCAGGTCACTGTCGAGGCCAGAGGCTTCGCTGTTTTGAAGTCGGAACCAACCGCTGTCGGTGTCAGTCGAACGGTCGCACTGAATTTCCCGCTTAGGGTTCAATCGAACAATCAGACCGTCGAAGTGACAGCCCAGGAGGGCCTGCTCAGTCTCGACAATCCCAATACAACCACAACCATCGACGCGAAGCAGATCAAGAATCTGCCGAATCCGGGCCAGGATTTGACGTACCTTGCGCAGTTCGCGCAGGGCGCTCTGATGAATACCGCCGGTTCCTCCAATGACGCGAAGGCTGCGGGCGGCTATGGCAATGTCGAGTTCAACGGTCTACCGGCAACGTCGAACGGCTACATCCTCGATGGTTACGACACCAACGACCCTTGGCTCGGCCTCAATATCGGACTTTCCACCAACCTCGTGATCGGCCTCGACGCAGTACAAGAAGCCACCGTGAATACCAATTCATTCTCGGTCGATCAGGGGCGCTATGCTGTCGCGCAGGTCAACTACTTCACCAAGTCAGGCACGAACGCTTTCCACGGTGACGTGTACGAGATATGGAACGGCTCGTTGTTCAACGCTGAAAATTACTTCCTTCATGCCAATGATTCACAGGGTGACATCGCCAAAAAACCCCGCTCGACCGTCAACGAGTTCGGGGTGAGCGTCGGCGGCCCGATCCGCAAAGACAAGCTGTTTTTCTTCGGGCACTTTGAAGGCATCCGCATCGCTCTGCCTCTGGTTTCGCAGATCACCTTGCCATCGACGGCATACCAGCAATACGTCCTCGGACAGTTGGCAACCGGAGGCACCGACCCAGTTACGGGAACGAGCCTTCCAGCACAGCCCGCGGAAATTCCGTTCTACCGAAATATGTTTTCGCTCTTACCGACTGTGAGCGGGTCTCCGGTCAGCGTGAATGCCTGCCCGTTAGATGGAAATGGAAACCTGTTGCCCACGCCACCATCCGGTACGGTATCAAACGGTGCAGGATGCGCCGTACAGCGGCAGCAATCGCTCACCAACTCGGACAGCGAAAATCTTATCGTCGTCAAGATTGACCACACGATCAATCCCAAAGACAGCGTGTGGTATCGCTTTCAGCAGGATACTGGCCTTCAGGCAGCCTATACCGACCCGATCAATCCGATCTTCGATGGCTACTCGCCGCAGCCGCAGCGCACGTTCGTGGTCGGTTACACGCACATCTTCAGTCCAGCGCTGGTCAATCAGTTCAATCCCGGCGCGAGCTGGTACGCCAGTATCTTCGAGCCGAACAACTACCCGCAGGTGCAGCAGACCTTTCCCATCGTGCTTGCGTCAGGCAGCGACAGCGTTCCATTCACAACCATCGGCGGCAACAACAATACCTATCCTCAAGGCCGCAAAGTCACGCAGTGGCAGATCAATGACAACCTCACATGGACGCGCGGCAAACACACGTTCAAATTCGGAATCAACACGCGGCGTTTGGATGTAAGCAATTACGATCTCGGTGAAGGGACGGTGCCTACCGTCACCGTCAACGACCTTGCGCAATTCACCTATGGGGCGGCCTATACGGCAAGCCAGAGCTTCCCGGTGTCGCTCAAAGAGGGTGTGTCCTCCGGCAACCTTGAATACTACGCAATGGACACGTACAAGCCGACGCCAAAGGCCACCTTCACTCTCGGTATGCGCGTCACCTGGAATACAAATGTGACCAGCAAAAAGGATCTGTTCGCCCGTCCCGCCGGTTCCTTTCTGGATGCCACGCATGACACAAACCAAGCGCTGGATCAGACTCTCCTCGGGGATGTGCATACTCTCTTTCCGGCAACACCGTTGTTTGTCTATCAACCGCGCGTCTCCTTCGCCTACCAGTTGGCCCCTCGATTGGCTGTCCACGGCGGCTTTGGCGCTTTCAATGACATCATTCCGATGCAGATCGCCGATCTTGCTTCGATGAACGCGCCGAATGATCCTACCTTCGTCGGGGGAATCGCCGGACAAGTCGGTGGAATTGCTTTGGCTCCAGGCGTTCCGGGTAGCGCCCTCGATGCGGCTGTGAGCGCCAATCAAGCATTTCAGACTTCGTTCCGATCAGGCGGTGCGCCGTGCGCCGGGATTCAGCCGGGCGCTCCGACATGCCCGCTGGCGGTGAGCCTCAACACGTTCCCAAGCGGCACGCTCAAAACTCCCTACTATTACCAGTACGACGTCGGAATCGAGCAGCAGATCGGCAAGCGCGGTAATCTGCGAACGGACTTTGTAGGCACACGCGGCCTCCATGAGCCATACCAGGTTCAACTCAATGGCTATCAGACGGTGTGCGATGGATGCTTCGCTCCCTTTCCTTATCAGCGCCCGCTCGATCAGCGGTTCGGCAATGTGAATGAATTCCGCACCGATGCCAACAGCAACTACGCTGGCTTGCAGACAGCCTACACACAGCAATGGGGCGGACTGACGCTACGCGGCAATTACACCCTGAGCCACTGCTTGGATGAGGTCTCAAACGGCGGCCTTTTGGGATTCTCGACGCAAGCTCTCTTGTCTCCTTTGCCCGGCGAGCTGCGGCGGCAGTATGCCAGTTGCGACTATGACGTGCGCCACAATATCTCGGCGTTCGGTCTCTACCAGATACCGTTTCACTCCAAACATGCCGTGCTGCGGCAGATGCTTGGAGGATGGTCATTCTCGGAGACGGCCTTCCTGCACTCCGCTCTGCCGTTTAGTGTGCTTAGCCAGCCGTATATCGCCAACGGCCAGGGGGTCTTCCAAGCGAATGGTGCCAGCACCGTCCAGTTCAATGCGCCCGTATATGCCAACCGGGTGCTGGGTGTGCCCGTATATCGCAAGACCCTATATCCCGGAGTCACGGTCGCCGGAACCAAACAATGGCTGAATCCCGACGCATTCGTTTCCGCCGTCGATCCCACGACCGGAGACTGCACCGGCGCTACTCCGGGCAATCCAGATAATCCGGCCATCTGCCAGTTCGGGAATTCGGGACGCAACTCTGTACGCGGACCGCATTACACGAACTCAGACATTTACATCACGAAGACATTCCCCATCCGGGAAGGAATCTCTTTCCGCTTCGATGCCCAGATGTTCAATGCGTTCAATCATCCGAACTTCGCGCTGCCGAGTGAAGTGGAGGCCGGTGTGCCCGGTTCCGTGCCGTCAAGGTTTGGAACCCTGGAGAGCACCATCGCACCACCGACCGGATTACTTGGCGTCGGCCTCGGCGGAGACAGCTCGCCTCGCATGATTGCTTTTCAAGGCAGAATCGAATTCTGACAACATATTAGGAAATAGCCTGCAATCCGGGCCATAGCCGGGTTACTGGAATCTTCCGCGCTCCGTGAGTATGTCGCTTCGATTGCCCGATAAGGGCAAGTCTTCGAGTACGTCGGTGCGGCCTTGTCCTATACTCCGGTCATGCTTCCGCCGTGCATCTTCTGCGATAACCAATCCGGCAGCAAAGAACATCTGTGGCCCGATTGGATGCATCGTCTCATTACCTTCGCTCCAATTAACAGGCAGGAAGGGAGTGCCCACGTCCTCGTCGGACAAAATCCCGAAGTCACCATCAACACAGTCTGCGGCACCTGCAACAACGGCTGGATGAGCCAGCTTGAGCAGAAGAACGTTGCGCGGCTCAAGGCCATGCTTCTCAATACGCCGATCACGCTGGATCGCGGAGGCATGAAGCTCCTGACGGAATGGGCCGTGAAGACCACGATGGTTTCCGATTCCATCAAGCCGCGCAATGACAATGAGAATTTTTTTACCCGCGACGAACGCATTGCCATGCGCGAAAGCCGCACCATCCCTGAGAGAACGAGAGTCTGGATCGGGTCGCTGACCGGCTCCCATATCGGCTGTCATGGCACTGACTTTACCATCGTAGCCAATGGTGGAAAGACCCGGCTGGGGACAGGAAGCGTCAATACGATCTACGCTGGGCACTTCGTTGTACAGACCGTAACGGAGCATCTACATGCGCCTTATGTCAGTGACCAGCCATTGTTCATCACCCCGCCGCCGACGATCTGCGATGAACGTCTGATCGAGATTTATCCGAACATGCCTAAGAAGGTCGAATGGCCGCGCGCGCCTTTCACCGACGATGGCGAAACCGGCATAGCGATCCTCATGGACCGTTGGCGCACGGGTGAGCGGATCGACAAAATCAACAACACTCTGCCACCTAAGACTTCCTAAGTAGTGGCGAACGCCAGTATGGCTTAGACATGGAGAGCGGCTTCAGATGCGCGCTGGCTCGGCCAGACATGGAGTAAATCAACGGGGCAATTCTCCGCTTTGGCCGCAGCGCATAGTTTCGCCAATTTCTCCTGACTCCCATCGAGGGCAAACACGCAGGCTTGATCGGCACCTAGTCTTTTGGCAGCCGCAACCAACTTGTCAATTTCAGTGCGATTGAATTCACCCGCATCTGTTTTTACCTCTCCCACCACGATCTTGCCGTCGCTAACACAAACCAAATCGACCTCTACGGCAGGGTCTCTGTCTTCGTAGCGCTCATAAAACTGTATGCCCGGGCTATAGATATAGCTATCTCTCGCCTGTTCCCGGAGCTTCGCCAATGCTAAGAGCAGAGCCACGGTGCCATGATGCGCTATGGCCCCGCGCACCAGGGAATTCGCTCGATAAATCCATTGCGTATCCACTGGAGTATGAACCTCCGCACCGCAACCGTCACAGGGATGTCTCTGCGCAATGTTTGTAAGTTCTCGCCATAAACGCGATCCGCAGTGGGAGCACCTCGATACAACCCCCTGCTGCAAAATACCGCGATCCACGAACCATTGCAGATTACGTTTCAAGTCCAGACGGATCGTTTGTGCCTGCTCTTTTTCGGACATTTCCTCCGTACTTTTGAACTCTGGATTCTTTTCGTAAAACTCCTTGCGCTCCAGCGCGAATTGTTCTTCCATGTACTTCAGCGTAATCTCGCCGTCCTGCGACTTCACATGCTGTAACAGCCGCACGACGTGGTTCGCAATCCTTTCAATACTGGCCTCATCTGCCAAAGCAGAATCGAGTGTCCGTCGCTCAGGATGCTTATTGATCTTGTTGGCCGCGACTGTTCTGAGGTGCTTAATCTCAGCGCCAGCCAGCTCGTTAAACATTCGTCTCCAGAAGCGGGAATTGAAATACTGGCTTGCCGTCTGCAGCCCTTCAAACAGGTCAATGACGCCTCGACAATACTTCGCCTTGTCCGAGGGTGCGTGATCTTGATATGCAGGAGGAAGCTGTCGCCACTCTAAGTCAGCAGTGTGCCCGCTGCGTGTCCCGCAACCGATCGCTACCAAGAGCAAGTCCCGGTCGTCGGGAATCCGTATCCCTAGAGGCATCTGCCGCCGCATCTCAAAGGCCAGACCGCCGTGAAGAACAATCCGTCCGGGAAACTGCGAAAATACACGAGCCACTCCGTTTCTACGCGGTAGCTTGTAGGTCACTTCTTCATTACCGTAAAACGGATATTTGGACAGATATTGAATGCGAACATCCAGCATCCAACGTCCGTCGCCGTGAAAACGAAACGGGAGTGGTGGCGGATTCAGCAACCCTCCCTCTCGCGGAATCTGCTGGATGCTGGTCTGAATCTGGTCAGGGTCGCCGGACGCAATGTTGGGCAGCCCATAGGAGATCGCATCGTTTGGCTGAAGCATGGGAAAGTCCCACTCCGCCCGTTGCACAAACCGAAAGACTGCGTCCAACGTTTTCACACGATAGGGAGCACTCAGGTCTCGGAGTTCTTGTTCAGACAGCACTCGTAAACTCCAGGTGACATACGGCGGATGTTGTCCATTTCGGTGAGTGCATTTGCGCAAGAAGGCGAGAAGTGCCGGTTGAAAACTGGGGTCACTCAACTGGGCGATCGGCAGGCAGAGTGCTTTCCAACCTGTTCGCCCCTCGGGATTCACTGTAAAGATATGGTTCCAATGAGCGATCCAGTCTTCGACACTCTCCCCCACAAAGATTGCGTAGCCCGTCTCGTGTCCCTCTCGGCCGACGTTCAATGTGCAGCGTGCCGCGGCTAGATGGAAGGGAAAGACGACAGTGTTTGGCTGGGCCGCAGTTACAAGTTCGAGAAAAGACGCAAAGTTGTTTTCGCGAGTGAAACTCACTTGCGCGACACCTTCGGGAATCGGACGCGATCGCAGATCCTTTTGCAGTACCCCGAAATTTCGAGCGATCAACGGATCGGCCTGACTGCCTCCACGGTCCTCATAGGTAGCCAGAACCGGCTTGCGGAACCAATGCGGTCGTATCTCCAGAGGGATGAGGCTCTCCACTGGAACAAAATGGTCCAGATGGTGCGGCGAAAAATGCGGGTGATCGCCCTGCAGAAGGTACTCGGGATGTCTCTCAATTCGGAGTGGATCAATCTCCGATTCAATCCGGTCGATCAACGCCTCGGGAAGTGTTGTGTATGTATAGATCGAATCCGGGTCGTAGGTCAGCAATAGATGCCAGTAAGCAGGCGAAATGTCGCCGTTGATGACTGGAATAATGGGGAACAGCCGTCCTCCCCATACGCCAGTGGCAAACTCGAAGATGGCGTCGAGCAATGCAAGGGGTGTTCCTGACGGATCAATTAAAAAAGCGACGCGGAACTGTCGCGGTCGCAACGCCACATTCAGGAATTGACGCTCCACGTTCTCTTCGGCCATAGCATCAATGATACGGGCTTGGCTTTCAAGGAAAGGGATTTTCTCTCTTCGCAGAGGATGCTCCTGAACTATACCGGAAAGAAGGCTCTTCCCGCACGAAGCCGCCGAGACGGAGGGCAGAGGTCATCAACGCCAGGCTATCCGCTCACCTCGTACTGCGCCTCTGTCTTCTTGCCATCGGCGTTTGCACCATAGGTCTCTAAGAAGCTCTGAATCTCGTCCCCGGAATCCATGTATCCATGCCGCTTGAGGAACAACGAGTCTGTGAGCAGGATGATCGTCGTGGCCGTTGTGGTCATCTCGTATATCTCAGCTTCGCTGTAGTTGTTGGCAACCTCGTTCTTAACAAAACGCCGTCCAATTTGCTGCATTCCGCCGTGCGTATAGCTATTGAGGTGCTTCCATGTTCGATCTTTGAGATTTTGGAAGAAACCTTCCATGCCGTAGGCGGTGTCGAGGGCCGCAGCGATCTCCCCAAATCGCAAGTCAATCTCGTCCCTCTCATTGAATTTGTTTACCTCCGCATCCGTCGCAGGCAGGTTTATCCAGAGCGCCCGATAGGAACCTTCGACGACGGGTCTCAAAAGCGCAGATGCAGACCCCACCATGTCATGCATCACCAAGAGCAGAATCGATTCGTGATGCTCAATAAGCCATGAGATAAAGCCGATAACAGTAAGAGTCCGACCATCGGTAGGAAATCCGTGTTTGCCAAGAATGGGCTTCACGGACTGCATTGCTTGCTCACAGCGGATCAGATGTTTCTTAAGCTCATTCGACATGTGTGGCGAATCCTCGTTCGATACTAGCTACCCTGTCACCTTTTAGGCGTCGAGCCCTAAATCCGCGATCAGCTTGCCCATGATGGATAGCGGAACAGAGGCTTGTCCGCCAGCGAGCGCTTCATGAAAGGCTTTCGATTCTTCTGATGAACAAAGAGTGCGGATGGGGTACACAATCCCATTGGTGGCGACGACACGACGCCTCTCCGGTTCGGCGCTGAACCAGACCTCAGATTGTCCATTGTTGATGCGTTTTGCAAGGAGCATTCGATCAGTCATATAGAAAGTCTACCCTCGCTGCGACCGCGTGCGTGTTCTCCGCTTTCCACCTGCGGGTTACCTCTCATAACGCCCCATGACATGAGCCCATCAATGAAAATCATGGGACCGCACATCGACCTCACTGAGTTGCAGCACGCGAACGGCTGACGCCTTCACTGAGATAACACCGTCCTGATTCTGGAGGATTCCTTCCACCATGAGGAACTTGCCTCGCGTTACGGCCACCCTGTTTTGTTCATAGAGCTTGGGGTGAATGATGGCGTTCGAGATGCCCGTCTCATCTTCATTGCTCAGGAAGATAAAACCGCTTGCCGTGCCGGGACGTTGCCGCGCAATGACAGCTCCAGCCACCCGAACAAACGTCCCGTCAGGAATGGACTTCAGATCAACGGCACTCAGGACGCCGCTTTCGTTCATCTCCGTCCGGTGATAAGCCATCGGATGCGGCCCGATGGTAAAGCCTGTGATGAAGAAGTCCGCCACTAACCGTTCATCTATGGTCATGCTCAACAATGGTGACGAATCGTTGATTTCGTATTCATCGGGTATGTTCTCAAAGAGCGGCCCTGCACTCTGTCCAGCACGCTCCGCCCGCCACAGTGCCGTGCGGCGGTCATGTTTCTTGCCCGTCCAGTTGAATGCGGCAGCCTTCGCCAACAACGCCAGCTCCGCTTTGCGGATGGCAGGCACACGCCGCTTGAGATCGTATTCCGATGCGAAAGGTCCATCACTCAATCTCGCCTCAGCAATGGCGTTTCCCGTCTCCTGTCGTAGTCCCTTCACATAGCGGAGTCCGATTCGGAGTGCGAATGGATCGGCGTATTTCGTGTGCTCGACTTCACTCAGCGGTTCAAGGGTGCAGTTCCATTCGGAGTGCTGTACGTCGATGGGCAGAACCTTCAGGCCGTGACGCTTCGCGTCGTTGATGATCGTGGACGGCGAGTAGAATCCCATCGGCTGATTGTTCAGCAGAGCGCCGGTATAGGCCGCGAGATAGTGAAACTTCGTATAGGCACTCGAATACGCAATCGACGCGAAGCTATGCGCGTGCGATTCGGGGAACATGAACTCTCGCACGGTCGAGAGTATCCGCAGAATCTCAACTTGCACATCCGGGGTGATGCCGTTAGCGGTCATGCCTGCAATCAGTCGTTCTCTCATCCTGGTGAGAATGGCATCCGATCGTTTGCCGCCCATCGCCTTACGCAGTTCTTCCGCTTCGCCTCCTGTCAGATTCGCAGCGACCATCCCCACCTTCATGACCTGTTCCTGAAAGAGAGGGACACCGAGCGTTCTGTGAAGGAACGGCTCAAAGGACGGATGCAGGTATGTGACCGGCTGCCTGCCCAACCGGCGCTCAATATACGGATTGACGAACTTGCCCGTCACTGGCCCAGGGCGGATGATGGCTACCTGCATGGACAGATCAGCGAAGCATTTCGGCTTCGTGCGTGGTAACGCGGACATCTGAGCACGGCTCTCGATTTGAAACAGCCCAACGGTATCCGCTTTCTGGATGCCCTCATATACTTCGGCATCCTGTGGCAGTTGGGCATAGTCGAGCGTCTTTCCATAATGCTTCGGCACCAGCTCCCGGCAGTCTGCGAGCACGGCCAACATGCCAAGGCCGAGCAGATCGACCTTGATGATTTTCATGTCCGAGCAATCGTCTTTATCCCACTGGACGACGGTGCGGCCCGGCATGGAGGCGCGTTCAATCGGCACGACCGAATCAAGATACCCCTGGCAGATCACCATGCCGCCGGAGTGTTGACTGAGATTGCGTGGAAGGTTCTGCATTCGCCCACACAGCTCCAGATACTTCCGAATGCGGGCATTCCGCATATCGAAGCCCGCTGCGTGGAAGGTGTTCTCCAGCGTATCGCTTGGCCCTTTCCACTCCCATGCGCTCACCAATCCAGAGAGCCGTCCAGCCGTCTCTTTATCGAAGCCAAGCGCCTTGCCCGCTTCGCGGGACGCGGAGCGGCTACGGTAGGTCGTGACATTCGCAGTCATGGCCGCTCCCAATTCGCCGTATCGCTGATAAACGTACTGGATGGCCCGCTCGCGGTCGGTCACGCTTGGTAAATCAAGATCAATGTCCGGCCACTCGCCCCGCTCCTCGGATAAGAACCTCTCAAAGAGCAGGTCCAGACCCACCGAATCAACGATGGTGATTTCGAGCGCATAGCAGACAACGCTGTTTGCGGCGGAACCGCGGCCTTGAATGAGAATGCCATTGTCCTTGCAATACCGAACGATGTCCCACACGATGAGGAAGTATCCCGCCAGCCCCAACGTCTCAATCAGTTTCAATTCGCGCTCTGCCTGCTTGACGGCTTTGGCATAGAGCGCGGGGTCATTCTTGGGCAGATAGCGGTTGCGGATACCTTCCTCCACCCGCTTGCGGAGAAACGAGTCCATCGTCTGCCCGTCCGGTACGGGATACGCCGGAAACTCATAGCCGAGGCCGGTCAATTCAAATTGCAGTCGCGTGGACAGCTCTCGCGTGTTGGCGATGGCCTCGGGATAGTCGTAGAAGAGTTTCTGCATCTCGCGTGCGGAACGGAGATGCCGCTCTCCATTCGCCGTCAGCAATCGGCCTGCGGTATCAAGCGTCGTCCCATGACGGATGCAAGTGAAGAGATCGAGGGTTTCGCGCTCATACGGTGTTGCGTAGTTCACACCACCCGTAGCCAGCAGCGGCAGGTTCAGCGACCGTGCAATGCGAATCGCCGCCCGGTTGCGGTGTTCTTCCTCACGGTTGAAGTGGCGTTGTATCTCGACATAGACATTGTTCTGGCCGAAGAGACGCACCAGCCGCTCGACGCTCTCTTGCGCGGCGTCATATCCGCCGCTCGCTAACGCGGCGGCCAGCGGCCCCTCACTCCCACCTGTGAGACACACTAATCCTTCGCCAAACTCCTCAAAGTCGTTCGTGAGCGCAGCGCCTTCGGCCTTTTTGCTCTCGCGCAGCTTGAAACGAGTGATGAGGCGGCAGAGGTTCTTGTAGCCGGTGCGCGACTCGGCCAGGAGCGGCAGCCGCACAGGTTCGATGGGATGCTGGTGCGGCAGGTACGATGCAGGCCGCAATCGCTCTCCCATATCGCTCACACTAATCTCTGCGCCGATATGCGCCCGCACACCTTGATTCTGGCCTTCCATGTGAAAGCGCGGCGCACCGTAGACACCGTTGCGATCCAACAGCGCCATCGCGGGCATCTCCATCGCAGCGGCCTCTTGTATCAGGAACTCCGGCATCGACGCGCCTTCGAGGAAGCTGAATGCGGAGCGTGCGTGCAGTTCGATGTACTCAGTCATACGTTCCCTGCACATACCAGCAGCGGGAACGAGGATCGAAGGCAATGCGGCAGATTCGTTCTGCGGTCTCAGCAGTCAACCGAACGTCCCACTCTTCGCGGCACCAGTTGGCTTCCGACCACCACTGACCGCTGACCCGCCACGGCCCGGCGATCTCACGGACGGCGTATCTCTGCCCGTCCCAAAAGATTCGCGTGGGCCTGCTGTCTGTAAGAACGACGCCTACCGCCTGCGGAGGCCGGGAGACGCGCAGAGCCGTAGGCACTGACAGAGATTGTTTCTCGCTCTTTGCCGGTGGGGGTGGTGCGAACGGAACCATGCGAAACGCATTCGGTCTGGTATCGTCTTTCAGCTCCACCGAACCCACACGTTCATCGCCCAGGAGTTTTTTCAAATGCGCCAACGTGACCTCCAATCTCCCCGGCTCCGGCGCTTGCGGCAGAAACAGGCCATGCTGTGCGCGATACGGCGCGGCAGATTGTGCGTGCAGTTCGAGACGAAGAATCGCGGCGCTTGGCGGATGCGTCTCCAGATCAAGTTGCAGCAGTTTGAGCAATGTCGGTTTGTCCTGAAGCGGTAATGCTGGCCGGACAATACGCTCATGCAGCTTGTTGCCGTCGAGATGCAGCACGACGCGCAACGAAGCAATCGCAAGGGCCTTTTCCTTCACCCGCCCTAGCAATCCGTCCGTCATGCGAGAGAGCAAAAAGAGTAATGGTTCCAACTCCTCTACCGGATGGTCCAGCTCCATGCGTTCGCTCAGGCCATCCTCGAAACTCGGCTCCATCGGGAAAATCAGATGGGGCCATGCGCCACGAGCGAGCGCATGAAGTTTCTTGCCCGACTGACCGATACGTGCAATCAGGTCAGTCTCAAGGAGCGCAGCCAACTCGCCGCAGGTGCGGATGCCCCACGACCGTAATGTTTGTTCCTGCTCAGGCTCCAGAGGCAGCACGGGGACGGGAAGATTCCGCAGCGCCTCCGCTTCATGGCCCGACACTGCAACCGAGACGCCAGCTCTGCCCAATGCAAGGCAGACCGCCGCATGGAAGTTCTCTGCCACGGCTACGTTGGCAAGGAAACCAGCGGCCATCGTCCTCTTACGAAGCCTGGCCGCAAGCTGCGCGGTATCGCCGTACAGACGATTCATACCGTCGATGTCGAGTGCATACGTGCCGGGGTAGATTTCAACGTGCTCGATGCGCGGAGAGAACAGGCACACGACGTTGTGAAGAATTGTGTGCGCCGAGGCTTCGTCTGCTGGCGTCCGTGAGAGCGCCGCGACTTCAGGGAACGATTCTGCTTGCAGGCGCGTCATGCCTTCCTCGACTCCCAAAGCGCGTGCGGCCTTGTTCGCAGCGATCACGAACTCTGCCGGTGGCTCACCGTCAAGCAGTGCAAACGGGCGTTTCCGCAATTCCGGGCGCGGATGCGCCGCCGCCTGTGCATAGAAGTTCGGAGGATGGAGGACGGCATACATCACCGCACCCGCGACCACAGCGTTTCGGCGTGCCATGCCGCACGGAGGGGTGGTTTCTTCTGAAGGAAGACAGAGCTTTCGTTGCGGTTCCTTTCTCGTATCAGCGTGTATTGCTGATGCTCAAAGAGCGCCGTCTCACCGTTGCTGCTGAAAGAGCGAATGCTGGCCGGTTCGCAACGTAAAGCGAGAGCGGCACAACTATGAGCGCAGGGCGCTTGCGAAAGAAAGATGAGCGCGGTGCGGGCCTGTTCTGCCGCGAGACGGAAGCGATACCACGTCGCCAGAGGAATCCGCATGGTGTGTTGTGGGAGCACATCGCTCATATCGAGGACGATGGCTCCGAAGCCTCCGGCCTGAAGCAGTAAATCGGTCGCCTTCAGTGCCTGTTCGAGATGCGGCCACGGTTTGTTTGTGATCTTCTGTTTGCGCTCTGCCGAGGTGCGGAGCCATAGCAATCGCTTCAGCTCCACACCCGCCGCCGCCGCCGACTCGGGCGAAAGCGTATCGCTGACATCGACCCAGGCACAGGCAGCGCCGGTCTGTGTGATCGCGGCGATGGCCGATAGACCAAACGAGGTTTTACCCGTCGATGCCGCACCCGCAACCTCAGTAATGCAGCCGCGTGGAATGCCGCCGTCCAGAACCGCATCGACCTCCACAATGCCAGTCGCAAACAGCTCCGGGGCCTGCTTGATCTTGAGCGTCAGTGCAGCAGGCACCCGGTTTGCCAGTGTTGTTTCGATCTGAAGACGAATTGCGGTAGACGAGTGCATAGAAGTGTATTCGCCTTATGTTCGCCTATGCGTACCGGGGTCTGTCAATCAGCACTTGACCTGTTACTTGTGCAGGAAACTTCTAAACTGTTGCAGCGATGCGAGTTAGTTTTATTAGGACTCTCGACCGGAATACACTCATTTGATGTGTGGCCGCTACCGTCGCAAATCCGACAAGCAACGCATCGCGAATGCCTTCGAGGTGAGCGCCGGTCTGGATGAAATCGACTTCGCTCCCGAGGACGACATTGCGCCCGGCTCCGTACAGCCGGTCGTCTCCCTCACTCCCGAAGGCGAACGCCGGATCGAACTCATGCGATGGGGGTTCAAGCTGCCCGACCGTCTTCTCTTCAACGCCCGCTCCGAGGGCATCGAGACCTCAAAGTTTTGGAGGGATGCCTTTCTCACAGGCCGAGTCATCGTTCCGGCAGATGCGATCTTCGAGTGGAAAGAGATGCCTAAGGGGCAAAAGAAGCCCAAATACGAATTCACCCTGCCCGGTCAGAAACCCTTCGGCATGGCTGGCGTTTGGAGGCTCTGGAAAAACCCGAAGACAGATCGGTGGGAGCGCACGTTCGCCATCCTCACCGGCGAGCCGAACGAACTCATGGCTTCCATTCATGACCGCATGACCACGTTTCTCCAACCACGCGACTATGCGGAGTATCTACAATCCGCCGAGCGTCCGCCTGTACATCTCCTTCGCGTTCTTGACTCCGATGACATCCACGCCACGCTCATCGAGAAGTCGCCCATAACCAATCAGCAAGTAAATCTCTTCGATAGCCATTAAACCTTGACCTTTTGAGGTCACTCGTTATCTCAGTTGCTTTTTGCTCCCCGTTCCGAAATCATGGACGCGGGACGGGTACGCACCGTCCTGGGGTGTGGAAACCCCAAACGAAGCTGTAGGCACGCTGTTGGCGTGCTGAAGATTCCCTACGCCTTTGCGGTCGGGGAGCCTGTGACGTATGTCCAGGCCCCTAAAGCTAAAGGTCACGGGAGCCGTGCTTCGTTCGGCTTTCCAACTCCCCGATCACGGGTTTTTAGGGCTATTTGCGGGGGCGCACCGCAAATGTTTTGCTCCCTTACCCGTTCGAGGAGATTCCGTTGTTTTCTCCTATACCCAACAAGACGCCGTCGTGCTCCGAACAACATACATTGTTCAGCAAGATTTCTTGCCTTCGCGCCGGCATCCCTGCCCACCTCGCTTCCTTCCAGCGGAGAATCGCCCATAACCCGAATGCCACAGGTATGCTTGCGGGTGGCTCCGGTTGGTATAGAGCGATACAGGTAATTCGCGTCCGCA
Source organism: Edaphobacter sp. (assembly GCA_965277575.1). GTDB lineage: Bacteria > Acidobacteriota > Terriglobia > Terriglobales > Acidobacteriaceae > Edaphobacter. The sequence goes on along the minus strand of CBDIDK010000002.1, from coordinate 7,574 downwards.
CCGCCCCATCAACCATCGCAGTGCATAGAGAGGACTTCGCATGGTCGTTTGTCACGAATTCATTGGAAAGATCATTAGCAGCTTCACCATCTATGAGGACAGTATCGACGGCCCGGAAATCTGTATTGAGTTTTCCGATGGCACCGTGTTCTCTTCGTGTTTGAAAACTTCCACCGCACTGGAAGCCAAGGTGATGCGCAACGAAGGTGGGCATCCCCGTCTTCTCAAGGATTACTCCACACTCCCTGTGTCTCGCTAAGACATCGCTCTCAGTTGCGGGAGGGTCTCCTCCCGCGCTGCGACCGCTTTGCGTTCTCCGCTTCCCACCTCTGCGGCCTGTTCCTGCCGCAACGCGACCCTGAAAATCAGGTGCGCTGACGCGCACGCATAAGGAAGACAAGCCTCGCTAAGGGGCGCTGCCCCGATCGCGCGGCGCAAGGGGCATCCCCAATCTTCCGCGCTTCGCTTGTGCAGACCTCCGCTGCGCTTCGTCCTTTCCGCTCCAGCTAAAGCCTCCGCTCCAAGGATGGGGAGACCCCTCCCCGTTGCGCCTTGCTACCCCCGCCTTCGCCAGGAGGCGTTCGGCATGTACATGCCGCGTTCAACGCGGACGTGCAAAAGCAAAAGCCGACCAAAGGAGCAGACGCCATGAGCAACACAGCCACCACCAGCAGCAACAACCAGCCCAAGACGGCGAAAGAAGTAATCGCCGCCAACGTTCAGAGCCTCATCGAGCAGTTAGAGGCAGGACAATCCGACGCCCTCACCGCCTACCTGAATGCGATGAGCCGTTTTCACAATTACAGCCTCGGCAACATTCTGGAGATAGCGCGACAGAAGCCCGATGCGATCAGAGTGGCCGGGTTCTGGAAATGGAAAGAGCTTGGCCGTTCTGTGAAGAAGGGCGAGAAGGGCATCCGCATCCTTGCTCCCATCATCGGCGTTCGCCGCAAGAAGGACGAGGAAGCCAACAAGGACATTACCAAACAGAACACGGCGGTATTGGTGGGGTTCCGTTCCGCCTATGTCTTCGATGTTTCGCAGACCGAAGGCGCGGAGCTTCCCGAGTTGCGCGAGATCAGCGGCGACGTGGGAGAGAACCGCGACCGTCTGCTTTCCTTCATCGAGCGTCAGGGCATCCAGCTTGTCTTTACGGAGAACATCGCCCCCGCGCTTGGCATGAGCTACGGCGGACGCATCGCCATCCTCCCCGGACAGTCGAAGGCTGAGGAGTTTTCGACGCTCGTACATGAACTGGCGCATGAGATGTTGCACAAGGCCGAGCGGCGCACGGCAACAACGAAAGTTGTCCGCGAGACGGAGGCCGAGGCTATCGCCTTTGTGATTGGCAAAGCCGTAGGACTCGACACCGGAACCGCATCCGCCGACTATATCCAGCTTTACCACGGTAACGCTTCACTGTTGGCCGAATCGCTCGAAGTCATCCAGCAGACCTCCGCCGTCATCCTTGCCGCACTGGAATCGTCCGCAACCGAGACGATGGCCGATGCAGAACTGGCGAAGGTGGCGTGATGCAGACCATCCTTCAAATCATCCAGAAGGCCGGAGGGTGGCACCCCGGCCTGTACCTCAAAATCGACAATCCGCCCTACATGGAGCTTGTCATCGAAGCGATGGATGAGTCCGGCCCGATGGGACTCCCTGCAATTTCAGTTTGCCACTACGGCGAACAGAACGGCGATGCCATGCGCGACCCGGAGATGTGTTTCGAGCTTGGCCTTGCTGGGGGAGCGCATCTATCTGCCTTCTATTACCGCAACGATTATGTCGGCGTGGAGCAGTGGAGCCGGAATATGGTGCGCGGCAACTACGCCCACCTGGTTGTTTTGCATGAGCAACACCAGAGTTTCGCAAAGACATGGGACAACAACCTGCGATTGCAGGGTTTCGCAGAGGCTTTCACGGACAAGTGCATTCGCGGCTAGTCCGCTCCACCGTGGAGCGGAACCACGCCCAACGTGTACCGCTCCGTGACCTTCACCCTCAACCGCTCGAAAGGAGCACACCATCATGGAAACCCAAATCGTCAACGCTACCGAATACCGCAATGTCTCGCTCTCTCTGCTGAATGAGTCGAAGACCAATCCGCGCCGCACCTTCGAGGAAGTTGCCTTGAAGGAACTGGCCGAAAGCATCAAGTCCCAGGGCGTTCTCTCGCCCTTGCTTGTGCGGCCACTCACCGAAAACGGCTTCGAGATCATCGCTGGGGCACGGCGTTACCGCGCCGCGCAGATGGTGGAAGTTCCGACCGTGCCTGTTCGCATTGTCAACTTCTCCGACGCGGCAGCGTTAGAGGCTCAATTAGTGGAGAACCTGATTCGCTCCGAAATTCACCCGATGGAGGAAGCCCAGGGATTCCGCGCCTTGCTGGACTTGGACGAGCCGAAGTACAGCATCGAGCAGATCGCGGCGAAGGTGGGCAAATCGCCCGTCTTCGTGGCATCGAGGTTGAAACTGGCCGACCTTGTTCCGGCAGCGGTCGATGCGTTCTATGCCGGTGAAATCGGTGTCGGACACGCGCTGCTGCTGGCGAAGCTGCCCGCCGACCAGCAGGTACCGGCGCTCTCGGCTTGCTTCAAAGAGGTATACAACAATGGAGCATCGAAGCCAGCGCGTATCCTGCTGCCTGTCCGCAACCTGCAATTCTGGATTGATAGCAACATCCTGTTAGTCCTCAAGGATGCGCCCTTCGACAAACGGGACGCGCAGCTTGTTCCCGCCGCTGGCAGTTGTGCCGACTGCCCCAAGCGGACGGGACACAACAAGCTGCTGTTTGGCGATGACCTTGGCAGGCAGGGCGACCGCTGCACCGACCCAACGTGCTACCAATCCAAAGTCGCGGCGCATGTTGCCAAGACTATCGCCGCCAAGCCGGAGATGATGCAGATCAGCACCGCCTACGGGACGCAGAAGGAAGGCAGCCCGGTACTTCCACGCAACAAGTACACTGCGATTCGGGAGGACAAACCGAAGTCGAAGGACGAAGCAAAGCGGCCTGAGTACAGGGTGTGCAAGTTCACCACCGACGCCATCATCGCGGAAGGCGGCGATGTCGGCAGCATCCATAAGGTGTGCGCCAATCTGTCCTGCTCGATACATCATCCGAAGCAGCCAACCAGCCGCAACGATGAGAGTCACAAGGCTGAGCAGGAAAAGCAGCGCAAGGAGCAGGCCATCGTCAACGCGACCGGCCTTCGTGTCCTCGCTGCTATCGGCAGTGCGGTTCCGGTTCGCCTCATGAAGCGTGACCTGCTTTTCGTTACCGAGAGGCTAGTAAGTCTCATGGAAGAGAATCGCCTTGAGATGCTGGCGCGGCAGCATGGCATTCGGCAGAAGCGCGAGGATGGAGGCATCAAGAAAACTCTTGCTGCTTTCATTCATCGAGCCGACCAGGGCACACTCTCCCGGTTGGTGGTGGAGACAAGTATTCTACTGGCGGCCTCGCGCTCGAATCCGGCGACGGTACTTCGTGATGCTGCCAGCGCGTACAAGGTGGACACCGATGCCATCGCCCTCAAGGTGAAGCAGGAGTACGCTGCCAAGGAAAAGGTCAAGACGACGGAAGCACCCACAACCAAAGCTGCAAAGAAGGTAGCTTAATAACAAATGCAGGGAGGGACGGCCCAGGCCGCCCCTCATCTGTTCAATCGTTAGAAAAATCGCAGGCAGAACCCTTGCTGGTTTCTCCCTGCACCCTCATCCCGCCTGCGTTCCGGCCTTCGCTCGCCGGCTGCGCGGCAGGAGTCAAGTTCCTCCTCCTGCACCTTTCCCCGACCCTCAGCAAAACCTGAACAGTGGCCTTCAGAATCCCATCAACACTCGCGGCAGAACGCGCCTGGACCGTCATCTTTCTTGGCTCTGAGCGGCTTGCCGTCTGTCGCGCCAATGCGAACTGCTAATCTGAAGCTTTCTTCATCTATCGCGTTCCTTTGACTTAGCCGACTCGGCACTCTTCCGAAGAGAAAAAGAATCGAGCATTCCGTCAGTAACCTTCCTACCTTCGAAGATGCTCCTGTTGATCTTCTCTTGAAAAAGGTCATAGAATCCTGGCTCAAATGAGCTCACCTGCTGTAAGCGTTCAAGTTGGACGGAAGTCAGCTCCACCTCAGAGGACGCGAGATTACTTCGAAGTTGGTCCACTGATGAAGCACCAAAGATTGGGGCAGTGATACCAGGGCGGGATGAGACCCAGGCGAGTGCTACCTGCGACGCGGGTTTGTTTACTTCAGCGCTGATCGCTCGTAGTTCGTCAAGGATTTTCCAGTTCCGCTCTTTGAACATGCGGAAGGGCTGATTGTCGGTATCGAGTCGTCCGCCTGCCGCTGGAACTGTACCGTCAGAGTTCAGGCTGTATTTGCCAGTTAGAAATCCAGCTCCCAGAGGACTCCAAGGAACAAGTCCCATGCCGAGCTCTCGCGCGCAGGGCATATGTTCCTGTTCGATCCCACGCTCGACAAGCGAGTAGGGCAGTTGCAGTGCGATTGGGCCCGGAACATTATGAACCTGAGCGAGAGTTCCCATCCGAGTGGCATACCAAGCGGGTACGTCGGAAAGACCGAAGTAGCGAACTTTTCCTTCCCGTATGAGGTCGCCCATCGACTGTAGTATTTCCTCGGCTGGCGTGACGGCATCCCAGATATGCATCCAGTACAAGTCGAGGTAGTCCGTGCCCAATCGTTTCAGCGAAGCTTCTATGCTGCGTCTTTGATTCTTGCGCCCATTCCCTCCGCTGAAGCTGTATTTGCTTGCAAGAACAATGTCGTCACGAAGCTTACGTGAGGCAATGAAGCGGCCAAGCAACTCTTCACTGCGCCCCTTACTGTAAACATCGGCCGTATCGACGAAATTCCCGCCCGCATCAACATATGTGTTGAAAATGGCCTCTGAAACATCATCTGGAGATCCCCATCCAGTATTCCCAAACGTCATCGTGCCGAGCGCTAGGGCACTCACCGGCAGTCCGGAACTACCGAGGGTACAACGATCTGTTAGTTGCATAGATTCCTCACACCTGCTCATTTCAGTGGGACTATCTTCCTTACCCAACTCTCGAAGTGCTAACCATTGCTTAGATGGCGCTGACGCCACCGTCGACAAATAACTCGACTCCAGCGATAAAGCTCGATGCGTCGGACGCAAGAAAGACGGCTGCCTTGCCAATGTCCCTTCCAGCGCCGATGCGCCCACGCGGCACCATTCCCGTCACGTATTCGCGCACCTCCTTGATGTTACCGAGTGTCGACGCATTGCCGGCAGTATCGATCGGTCCGGGACTGATGACGTTGACGCGCGGGCCCACGCCCTTCAGCTCCGCTGTGAAGGTCCGCGCAAAACTGCGAACAGCGGCCTTGGTCGCTCCGTAAACAGCCATGCCGGGGAATCCCGCGCTCCCGATGAACGAGCCATTCAGGATGATGGACCCGTCCTTGTCCATCAGCGGGATCGCCTTCTGAATCGTAAAGAAGACTCCTTTCGCATTGATATCGGCGCACCTGTCGTAGAACTCTTCGTTCACCTTGTCGTAGGGCATCTGTTCGTAAATGCCAGCATTCGCAAACACCACGTCGAGCTTGCCTTTCTTCTCTTTGATTTCGGCATACATTCGGTCGAGATCTTCCAGCTTCCCGGAGTCCGCCTGTATTGCCGCTGCCCCTTCCCCAAGCTCTTTGAGAGCTTTGTCCAGCTCGGGCTTCCTGCGTCCCGTGACAAACACGAAAGCTCCCTCGCGCAGGAACTCCTTTGCCGTGTCGAAGCCCATTCCTTCACTTCCACCTGTGATCAGTGCGATCTTCCCGTCCAGCTTTCCCATTCGTGACGCTCCTTCCAACCTGAGTGTTAGACGATCTGGCAGCCTGTGTCGAATTGAACGATCCGACAGAAGTATTGCCTATTCCGACAAAATGATGGATCACGAGTTCCGCTTTGGCGTCCAATGAGAGAGGAATCAAATGCGCACCATGACTCCATTGATCCGGCTAATGTACGAAATTTGTTCACGAGAGGGTTCTCACGCGACCGGGATTGAGGGTCTGTTTATCACCCGATACTCCACGACAGAGGTGCCGCGAACGTCGCTGCAACAAGCCGTATTGTGCGTCGTGGCACAAGGGGCAAAGTCTGTTCTGCTGAACGAACAGCGATTCGTTTACGATCCCAATAAGTATCTGCTTGTCTCGCTTGACCTGCCCCTCGTGGGACAGGTCGAGGAAGCCAGCCGCTCCAAGCCATTTTTGGGGCTCAGCTTGGTGCTCGACTTCGATGAGATTGCTTCGCTCATGCGCCAAGCAGACCTGCCTCACGAGACCGCTTCGCCTCTGCGACCCGGCCTCATGGTGGGCTCGATGGATGACGATCTGCTGGACGCAATCACACGACTCACATCCCTACTCAAGAAGCCTGACCGAATCGCCGTACTCGCGCCTCTCGTCAAACGGGAGATCTTCTATAAGCTTCTGTTGAGCGAACAGGGCGGACTGCTACGCCGCATGGTTGCCGACAGCGGCAAGATGCAGCGCGTCGCTGCCGGTCTGGCATGGCTAAAGCGCAATGCTGCGCGCCCAATTAGGATGGAAGAGCTTGCTCGCGAGATGCGGATGAGCCCCTCCGCCATGCATAGCTGGTTTCGCGCCGTAACTTCCATGAGCCCGCTACAGTATCAAAAGCAGCTCCGTCTACAGGATGCTCGTCGTCTGCTGCTTTCGGAAGCGCTTGATGCAGCCACAGTAAGCCGGCGCGTTGGCTACGAAAGCGCCTCCCAGTTCAGCCGGGAGTATCGTCGCTTCTTTGGCATCCCTCCCATGCAGGACATCGAACGTATTCGCGCGGCCTCCGGTATGAGCGGTCGTGCAACAGTCACGATTGCTCGGTCATAGTTGACTGACTGGACGCTTATGTATAGAGTGACTCTATGCCTAAACCGAAGAGCGACGAAAAGAGGAGCGCACTTTTGGAAGCGGCAACGCGCATCATCGTTGTGCAAGGGCTGAGCGCACCGACGGCAGGCATTGCGAAGGAGGCCGGCGTTGCCAATGGATCGCTTTTTACCTACTTCGAGACCAAGACAGACCTCTTCAACCAGCTTTATCTTGAGTTGAAAACGGAGATGGGGTCAGCGGCTCTGAAAGACCTTCCCGCCGATGCAGAGCCTCGCGAGCAGATGTTGTACCTCTGGCAGCACTGGATGAATTGGGCTGTGCGCTACCCCGAAAAGCGCCGAGCGCTTGCGCAGCTTGGTGTTTCTGACGAGATTACGTCAGAAACCCATGCGGCGGCCCATAAAACCATGGCAGGCATCGCCGAATTGTTGGAGCACATCCGCATCAACGGCCCCATGCGCAAGGTTCCGATGGGGTTCGTTGTAGCAATCATGAACTCCATGGCGGAGGCGACGATCGACTTTATGGCTCAGGACTCAACCCACGCGAGAAAACATTGCAAAGACGGCTTCGAGGCGCTATGGCGTGTCCTGGCTTAGTTTTTGTTTCCATATTAAATGACTGACTAGACAGCTTTCCAAGGAGTGCAGCGGTGACTAAATCGGTTTCCAAAAGCGA